>CAWHRL010000002.1:0-1488007 GCA_963831815.1 Vulcanimicrobiota bacterium | reverse complement strand
TCCGACAGGAGTCGCACAAACTCCTCCTGCTCGGCAAGCTCCGCAAAAGCGGGAAATCTCAAATCCAGAACGGCAAAGGCATCACGATAATCTCGCCCGTCTGTGCTGGGTTCCGGGGCAGCGTTATCCTTGAAGAACTGGCGGTCTAGATTATCTAGCGGATCGCCGCGCTGGAGACGGTCGAGCAATTCCTTATATTTCAAGAACCGATGAACCAGGTCTGTACTATTTGGCCGAGTCAGCTCACGGTAGAACTTTGGGTGGAAGTGCGCGAGCAAGCTAACCGTGGTGAGGTTTTCAGGCCCAAGGCCTTCCCATTCGGAGTCGAGGCGGTACTGAAGGATGATGCTGTTCAACAGTCGCTTCACTCGCCGCGGATTGCGCCCAGTTCCTTGCATTACGATCTGCCGGGCTTGCTCGCTGAACAAATCACCTGCTCGCGACAACTGGTGTAGTACTCAACCAGGCTACTTATCTGCTTCTCATCTGGCGCCGGTTTGTGATAGGTGATCTGGATAATCTTCTCCAGAAAGCCGAGGCTGGCGGCTGCCTGTGAGTCCATCCCTGAACGCTGCGCGGCCCGGGTTAGCACCTCCTGATCGCAGCCGATGACGAAAACGACGCCCGGAACCGCCAGTACAGCCTCATCGCCTCGCATACTCCGACGATAGTCTCATGGGAGCAGCGGTCAAGATCGTCAACAAAAACCACCAACAAGCGGCCGTGCGGTGTCCGCTTCGTTTGAGCGGCCCAATTGCCGAATATTTCCTCCAAATTCCCGAGAATTTCGGTTCTGCTGCGGGCGTCCACAGACATGTAATCCCAGAGCTGATCAACAACACGGCCCAAATGCAGGAAGCTAGCTGTAACGATAAACATCACGCGAAGCGCGGTCAGAATACCGCGATTCCGAGCAACCCGACGCAGCAGACGCCTGAGCGAGTTTTCATCGACCTCCATGAGCGCGGACTTGATCAGGCCAGGCAAGCGCATCGCCTTTCTGTGCTGTCCATGCGTTGAACCATCTTGTGACAACCCCGTCCGACCGGCGGGCGTCGAGTGCAGTCCGAAGCTGAAGCATGAGGGAGCTTTTGCCCATTCCCCAGTCCGCGTCGATCCCTACCGTAAAGGGCGCCGAATAACGAGATCCCATGATCAGGTTTACAAGGCCCGCTACCTCGCCAGCGACGCCCAATACGTCCTCGCCATCCGGTTCGTTAACCGGCTGGTCGTTGAGGAGGACGAACTGATCGTTTACGGGAAAATTACTCATGTCCAGTCAAAGGTTCGGCGGACCATCACATGAACGAGCAGGCTGAGAAGCGAAGGGTGGCCAGTAGAAGCCTTGGTCCTAAGTGGGAGCGTTCTGCTGTCCATGGCAGTGCTCGTCTGAGCACACCAGAGCCCGGGGATCGCACAGCTGGATTCTGCAGCGCCACCGGGTCAAGGGCGGTGACTGCCATTAGCGCGCCACCACCAGCATCACCCCCACCCCTCAGTCTGCAACCAACCATCGCACGGCACAGCCCGTCGTGCCACCAGATGAACACGCAAATACGCAGCTCACCTTGTCGAACACGCGGCCGTGACACGGCCAGACGTACCGAACCGGGAGCGTGGCTGATCAGCGATGGCGGTTACCGGGTCACGGGCGGCATCTCCGTCGGCTCAACCGAAGATCGGCACCCGTGCGGCGTGGGCTTGGTCGCGGGCCTGACGCGGGAGCTGGGCCTGCGGGCCTGCCAGCCCCGTGCCTGGAAGCGCACCACGGTGCCGGGCTAGGAGCCCGTCGTGGTGCCGGACCTGATCGGCAGTGACTTCACCGCCCCGGCCCCCGGCCAGGGCCGCCGTGAGGTCGGCTCGTACCCGGCAGACCAGACCGTGCGAGCCCAACTCGTTTGCCCAGCCGGGCGCTCCAGCTGGATCCCACCTATCCTTACCCGGCTGGGAGCAGGATGGGAGCGGCGAGGCACTGACAGACGCGGTCAGACGCTGTGATCGCACCAGTCTCACTGCCTCTGAGCTGCGAGAACGTCCATACGCACCACATTTCGCGACCTGAATGCTCAGTTCGCATCGAGGGGGTCAGGGGTTCAAATCCCCTCAGCTCCACGTAAACCCGCAGGTCAGCGCTTTGCCATGGGGTTGCCGCTGACCGGCACAGCCCTCGTCCCTGCCTTGGCGCCGTCAGGGCATGCCTATCCGCTAGCCGTCGCTGCCCGCTTGGCCCGGCCCGCGCCACAGGAGCCGGGCCGCGATGGCGGCGACGGCGGCTTGCGGCAGGGTGACCGCGGCGCGCTGCAAGATGGCGGCCTCCGGTCCGGTCACGTCCGTGGCGTACGCGATGAGGAGGACGCCGGTCGCGGCGGCGCTGGCCAGCAGCGGCGGGCGCCAGTGCCGCCAGGCGGGGTCGCGGCCGAACCGCCCGGCCAGCGCCAGCTGCGCGGCGACCAGGCTGGCGTAGAGCAGGCCGCTGATCGCGTCGTGCGCGTGGCTGTGCCACGACGCGCCCGGCGCACCGGGCGCGTCCAGCAGCAGGTGGTCGCGGCGCAGCAGGCCCGCCGCGACCGTCAGCAGCCCGGCGCCCCCGATAAGGGCAGGGCCCGGCCCCGCGCCGCCAGTGGCGGTCCCGCCGAGCGCCCGGCGCAGCGCCGCGCCGAATGCGACCGTGCACCCGCCCGCCACCAGGAAACCGGCGAGCATGATCGCGGGGTCCCGCGCGTCCGGCGCCGCCAGGCCGCTGAGCTGAAGCCCGCCGGGTCCTTGCCGGGTCTGCCGCAGCGAACTGGCGATCCACGCGCCAGTGAATGCGGCCGGCCCGGCGACGCCGGCCGCCGCCCCAAGCCGGAACACTGCCCGCCGCCAGCCGCTGACCACCACACCATTCTCCGACCGCTCGTGCACCAGCTCCGCGCACGCGACCACACCGAACCGGAGGCTTTGCGGTGACAGGGCGCCTCGCTCAGGCTCATGCGCTCAAGGCTCACGTCGGCTCGCCCGGGCGGCCGGACGCCCTCGCTGGGCGTGCTGGGCACGCCGGGCCCGTCGGTCACCCCGGCCAGCCTGCTGTACAGCGTCGTCTCGACACCCGGCGCGGTGTACCGGTGCTGGCGGCAGGGCCAGGCCGGTGGCCGCCTGGTCCTGGTGCTCATCGCCAGGACCGTGCCCGGCGTTATCGCCGGATCGGTCATTCGCGCCGGGCTGCTGCCGGGTCCGCGCGTGTTCGACCTGGTGGTCGCCGCCGTCCCGCTGCCGCTGGGTATCTGGCTGACCCTGACCAGGCCCGCCCGCCAGGACGATCCCGGCCGCCCGGCCCGGCAATCCCGGCCGCGGCGCTGATGGCACTGGCCGCCGTCGTGGGATGCGTGGGCGGGATCTACGGGATCGGCGGCGGCGCGTTCCTGGCCCCGGTCCTGATCGGGTCAGGCCGCAAGCCGTCCGAGGTCGCCCCCGCCGCCCTGGCTACTCGATGACACCAAGGACGACCTTGCCATGTTTGCCCCGGGCTGCGCTGCGCATGAATGCCGCCTGGGCCTGGGCCAGCGGGAACACCGAATCGATCTCGGGCCGCAGGTCGCCGGTGCCGGCGAGCCGGGCCAGCTCGAGCAGCTGTTCATGGTTGGGCTCGACGACGAAGTAGCGGGCGCCAGGTGCCTCGGCGGCGATCGTCACGATCCGGCCTGCCTGCCCGGCGGAGCGCGCCAGTGCCTGGCCTCCCACGGTGTCGAACAGCAGGTCGCACGGCTCTCCCTCCTCCACCAGCGCCGCACCCCGGCTGCGGGCAAGCTGCACGGCCACATGCCCGACACCACCGTGCGCCCCCGTGACGCCGACGCGGTCACCAGCCTGCAGCCGGCCATGGACAATCAGCGCCTGCCAGGCGCTGAGACCGGGCATGGGCAACGCCGCCGCCTGGATGTGGCTCAGCGAACCCGGCTTGGGCGCGAGCACCTCCACCGGCACGAGCGCATAGTCGGCTGCTACCCCGTCGCGGTCGAACGGCGTGAGCGCGAACACATCCTCACCGGCCGAGAACCCGTCGCTGTCCTCGACGACGACGCCCGACAGCTCATAGGAGGGGATGGCCGGTAGCCGGTCAGCTGGCCACTCCAGCTCGGCACGGGTGATCGCCGCAGCGTGGACCCGCACCAGTACCTGTCCGGGACGGGGCTGGGGCGGTGCGACCTCGTCCAGCCGGAGCCCCTCGATCCCGCCAGGCGGGTATAGCCGGACCGCCCGCATACTCAACACCCCTCCAGCAGGAATCTTTGCAGAACGCATCCTGCCCAGCGGGCTATCAAGGTAACGCCCGATCATGTGAACCGGATCGTCCAGGCGTGGCGTGGGTCCGCGACATGGACTTCGACGAGGGCCAGTCCCAAGTCCGCACCGCCAGCGGCCCCGCGTCTTGGCAGCGTTACGCATCCTCGCCATCACGGTCCTGCGGCTCGCCACCAGCATCGCTACCGCCCTGCGATGCCATGCCCGCCGGCCAGCCTGCCCCCTACAGACGATCATGAACTGCTAAACGACTTTTGCCGGAGCCCTGGGGCAGTCCCGCAGCAGAATAAGCCCCCGTCGGCGGCCCTGGAGAGGGTGTTTCTGTCGTCCTCACGCCGAACCTCGCACGTCCAGCCAGGCGTCATTGGGTGACTGAAGGAGATAGGCGAACGGTTCAAGTCCCCCCTCGGACACGACCCTTTCGTACATGATCGCCCGGGCGTCGCCTGGGCGATGACACGTGATCTACCAAGGGGATGACGATCACATTCACGAACTGTGGTGGGGATGGCAGCCACGACCGGAATTACGTTGTTTTCTCACTCATGGTGTATTCCCCCGTGTGGTCGATGGCTGGCCCGGCATTGGCCCAGCGTGCCGCCTGCCGGAGGAGGATGGCCGTCGGCGGGTCTGGCGGGACGCCGAGCTGCCTTAGCGCCGAGCCAACCCGCTGGTGCGCCGCTGCGATCTGGGCTGGGCGGCGGCCCCTGAGGGCAGCGGCGAGGGCGACGCGGTGGCCACGGGCGTCGAACGGTTCCAGCGACAGCGCGCGGTCGGCCAGCGCGAAGGACGCTGCCGCGTCGTCGGCGACCAGGCGCAGCTCGCTGAGCGCCAGCAGGTGGCTGACATGGCGGATGCGGACGTGGTCGATTCCAACCGCGAGGTCCGGGCTGCACACGTGATGCAGGTCCTGCAGCGGATCGCCGCGCCACAGCGTGACCGCGTCGGAGAGCAGGGCGGCCGTGCGGTCGATGTCACCGTCGGCCCGCGCCTGGACGGCCCGCTTGTCAAGGACGTCAAAGGTCCACAGATCCACGGAGAGAAACTCGGACTCCAGGAGCCGGATCGTGTCACCGTCGGTGCGCAGGTGGTAGCTAGCGTCACCGCCGGATCGATCGGGTTCGAGCAGTCGGCGAAGGTAGGTCAGCGTCACCCGCATGTTCCGGCCTGCCTTGGCCGGGTCCAGTCCCGGCCAGAGCAGCTCCATCACCTGATCGCGGGTCAGGACGGGGCGCACGGCTAGTGCGCTGAGCAGTTGTCGCACGCGGACCCGCCGGAGCTCCGGCGCGTCGACCGGCACACCGTCGCGCGTCAGCCGCATCGGCCCGATGACAGCGATCTGGGTCCGGTGCGTGGGAGGCGCGGGCAGTGCCGCGAGGAGCTGCGCCGCTCCCGCCGCAGGGAGACTGGAGGCCGACCGTGCCGTCTCGCGCAGCTGCCGGTGGACCGTCGGCCCGAGCGTGTCGGTTAGCCAGCGGCCGAGCTCGTGCCCGTGCGGGTGACCCGCCGCCATGAGACGAGCGGCCAGTTCGACCGACCATGGCAGCGGCAGGAAGCACAGGGCGTACGCCGGGGGCAGTTCCGCGGCAGCGGTCAGGTCGCCTGCCCGCGCCTGAACCAGGGCGCGTGCGGTCGCCCGGGCCGCGAGGTGCGAGGGACCAAGGGCAACGCCATCCCAGTGCCCGCGCAGCCGGTCGTTCAAGACGTAACCGAGGGCCAGAAACCGGCGCAGGTGACGTTCGGCAAACCGGTCCTGGACGGACCACCTGGCCACGTGGCATGCGTAGGCCTGCTGTGCCGCCGGCTCCACGCCGCGCATTACCGCAACCGCCGCCTGGGCGGCGCAAGCCAGGACGGCGTCGCGGGAGTTGTCGTAGTCAGCAGGGTCCCCGCAGGGAAGTGACGGAAACGCGGCTTCTTCTCCGCACGAGGCCGCCATCACGGCCGCCAGCGCCGTCGCCACGAACCCATCCCGCGCCGTCGTCGGGTCCGTTACCGCCCCTGGCGGTCGGCCCCGGGCCTGCGCACCGGCCCCGGAGCCGGCCGAGGCGTGGGCCAGGACCGCCCCGAGTCCCTGGCGACGCAGCCGTTTCAGGTCGGACGGGTCACCGTCGAACCAGCGCGCCATGGCACCGGAGAGCCGGACAAGCTCGTCTCCGGCTTCGGCCAGCGTCCGGTCGGCCAGTTCCGCCGCCTCCCGGCCCCGTCCGCACATGTTCAGGCAGTGGAAATGAAATCTCCATACGGACAGCGCGAGGGCCCTGGGAACCTCGTGTACCGGCGCCTTGGCGAACTCGGCGAGCGCGGCCTCCGGGTCGCCGGCGACCTCGGCGCGCATCGCGGCGACGTTGCGGCGTAGCAGCGTCACAACGGGAGAAACGGGGCCGTCGAGCCGGTCTCCCCATTCGGCGACCACGGCCAGCCGGGCAAGGTCGGCACGGGAGTGCGCCGTGATCATTGCCTGTCCCAGCACGGCCGCGGCGCCACGGTGGCCATCACGGTCGAGCATCCCGTGCCAGGCCCGGTCGAGCAGCGGGTCGATGCGCGGATCCTTGAAGTCGCCAGCGTGCAGAACCGCGGCCCGCAGCAGCACGAACTCCGGGTTGTCGGCGACGGATGGCGGGATCGCGCCGAGCCAGCTCTCCGCGATGGCCCGCGGCAGCGCTGACAGCGTCGTGTGGACGAGATCGACGGCAAGATCGCCGAGCAGCCGCCAGTCCCGCGCCTGGCAGGCCAGCCGGCCTGCGCGGGCCAGGTCGCCGCGCCCAGCAAGGACCGCGACGGCGCGTTCCAGCAGGAATTGCTCGTCCTGGACCGTCATGATTCGCGGCAGTGCATCAGCCCACAGGTCATGAGCGCGATACCGGCCGTCGTCGAGCACCCCGACCAGAGGGACCTGCCGAGCGAGGTCATCAAGGGTGACAGGACCGCCTGTGACCTCGGCGACCTCGCGGGCGGTACCAGTGCCGAGCGCGGCTAGCGCGGCCAGTTCCAGACGCTGCGGGTCGCTTACCCGGCAGAGCACTTCCTCGCGGGCATACTGCCACGGTGCGGCGGCCCCGGCCGCGAGGGACAGCCGGACCATGGCGGGCCAGCCATGAAGCGGTTCCGCGATCCGCTCATCCCGTCCGAGCCGGCGGGCCAGCGCCCGCACCTCGACATCGGTGAAGGCGAGGTCCTCGTCGGTGATCCTGATCACCTCGCCGGTGGCCTCACGCCGCGCGAGGGGAACGTCAGGTGCCTCGCGCCCGGACAGCACGAGGTGGGCCGTCGCCGGCAGCGTTCTCGCGACCTCGCGGAGGAACGCCGCTCCCGGCGAGCCCGGCGGGATCTCGTGCACGTCGTCAAGCAGCAGGCACACATCCAGTGGCGCCCACCGGATCAGCGCGTCGATGACTTCCCGCGGCCCCCAAGCAGTTCGGCGGCCAGGCCCGCGAGCACGCCGGCCGACGGACATGGCGTCGAGAAGCGCCGTGGCAAAGCAGAACGGGTCTTCGTATGTCGCCTCACAGCTCAGCCACACGTCAATCCCGCGGGGCGCGGCCTGGTGAGCCCGTACTGTCTGAGCCAGAACGGTTGTCTTGCCGAAGCCCGGCCCCGCAACGAGCAACGTCACGGGCCGGTCCCAGCGGCCCTCGAGCAGCCGAACGAGCCGCAGTCGCGGTATCTCGATGTCGAGGGCACGCGGCAGGCCGAACGGGCGGGGCAGCAGCGCCACGGCAGGCGACGGCTCTCCGTCGGTCAAGCGGCCGGGCGCCATAGGCTCGCTAGCCGGAGCTGGAGCGTTCATCGCGTTCATGCCCTACGGAGCAAGGTGCCCCACAGCCTGATACTGACAGCGTATACGGCATCTGTACAGGAAGATTGCCGCCTGCAGCAGAGGTCGCTAGTGGCCTGGTTTGCGCCCGGCCAGTACCTGGTCAGGAGCCTTGGTGGTGATCCCTGTGCCGCGCTGGCGCCTGAATATGAGAACGTCCATTGGGGCGGTCCACTGCCTCTGCCGCGATGATCGCCCGGTTCGAGGGGACCCGGCCCGATGATTATTGGATGTGTTGGTACGCACACGATCACCCGCCCCGGCTGGCCGTGCAACTCGACCAGAAAGTGCATGTGCAGCTAGGAGCCTGTCACGGCGATCAGCGCGAGCAGCGTCACGTACCCGGTCGTCGTCCACCTGATCCAGCGGTTTTCCCGCCCATCCACCGCGCCTCCCAGCACCAGTTCACCGGTGATGGCATCTATGTACGTACCAGGCGGCTCGGACCACGGACACGGCCGGACGCTGTGATCGCACCAGCGTCACTGCCTCTGAGCTGCAGAAACAATCATATGCACCACGTTCGCATGCCTGCGTGCTCAGTTTGCAAGCAGGGGGTCAGGGGTTCGAGTCCCCTTAGCTCCACCAGGCAAACACTCAGGCAAGAGCACCTGAACGGGGGACGCGTGGTGGTCTAGCCGATGACTCACGGCGACCTGGCCTACATGGGGACTGCCTCGATAATGCTCCGTGCGACGCCAGTCGGGATAACCCTCGTGAGTCTGAGGTCAGCAGCCGCAAGCAGCTCTCGGTACTCATCTTCCCGGCGTTCACGGCCCCCGGTCAGCACGAGCATATGGATGTCGTAGAGCTTGCTGAGCGATGCTTCGCTGCCGGGCGGGATTACCAACTCGATCACGAGTACCCGGCCGTCGCGCGCGACCGCCCTGCGGCAGTTCTTCAAAATGGTGATGCTGCGCTCGTCATCCCAGTCGTGGATGACCCACGACAAGATGTAGACGTCTCCGCCGGACGGCACCGCCTCGAAGAAGTTCCCTGCTTCTACCTCGAACCGATCCGCTACCCCACTGCCCGCCAGCAGGGCCCCGGCCGCGGCGGCAACGTCTTGCCGATCGAAAAGGATCCCACGCGCCTGCGGGTTGGCTTCCAGGATCGTGCCCAGGAACGCGCCCGTGCCACCGCCCACGTCGACGAGGACATTCGCCCACGAGAAATCATATGAGGCACTGACTGCCCTGGCCGCAGCCTCCGTTGTGCTCGCCATCGCCTCATTGAATACCGCCGCCGCCTCGGCGTTCGCGGTGAGGTACTCAAAAAATGGCTGGCCGAAGACGCGATTGAAGGCAGTCTGGCCGGTCTGGACAGTCTCCAGCAGTCGGCCCCAGCCCTGATACCATTCCTCGCCGCTCAGGATCGCTCTCGCTCTGAGCGCCCCGGGGCTCCCGGTCACCAGGCAGGACCCGAGCGCGGTGTTCTGGTACTCGCCATTCTCCGCCTGCTTGAACACACCCAGGCCGGTCAGCGCTCGCATCAGGCGGTGCAACGACGGTTCGTGTGTCCCGGTGGACTTCGCCAGCATGCCGATTGCCCGCGGCCTGTCGTCCAGCAGGTCGGCGATTCCGAGCCTGGCCGCAACGTAGATGATCTGGGTGGCCCAGTAGCCATTGGTCATCTGCTGCAGCGCGGCTAGGGCCTCTGCCTGCGCTGCATGCCCGGGATGAGGTCCCCCAGATTGACTCATCCGTCGCCTCCGGTGCCGATCTCCCAGCACGACCAGCCCGTGCCGATCCCAGTGGCGGCCAGATAACGGAACGCGGCACCGTCGAAGTTCACCTCCAGGCCAGAGAACCGCTGGCCCGTCGGCGCGGCAGCGCTGTCGAGAAGGTACTCCCCTTCCATCGCAATCCCCCTCTGCAGCTGCACCCCCAACATCTGCATCTTCATCCTGGCCCCCCGGGCGGGCCTGGCGCCAGGCCTGGCAGCGGAGTGAACAGCGCCGGACGGCGTGCCCAAAGTTACGGATCTGACGATCAGGCGATGCAGTCAGGAGCCCGGGCCGTGCCCGTCACGTGCTAAGCCACGCTTCTGCGCGGACTGTTCCGTGTTCGGGCTGGTAGACCAGCCGCAGGCCCAGCCTGCCGTAGACCTCGGCCTTGTCCGCTTCGCTGGCGTTGCGCAGCACGGTCAAGATGTCGGAGAACGCACCCACTGGGTCGGCGATCTGAACCGCGCCGGTGTTCCGGAGACTCAGTTTGACTCGCTCAACGAACACGCCGTGGTGGTCCGCGAGCGCGACTCCATGCAGCAGGTCAGGATCGGCATCGGCGCGTTTCAGGGCTGTCCGGCCGAACGGGTCGCGGGCTGCTGACTGCCCCAGGCCTCGTAGCAGCGTCGCGGCGCTGCTCAGGGGTGCGAGCCGCGGAACTGACTTACTCTGAATTGACCAGGACCTCTGCATAGGCCTCGGCGGTGTAAAGGAATCGGGACGCCGGTGCGTACATGGGTGTGGAACGTAAACAGGTCGACTTCACCGAGTTCTACGAGAGCACGCGGGACGACTGTTTAAGGATCGTCCTGGTCGCCGTCGGTGACCAGGCACTAGCCGAAGACCTGGTGGCGGAGGCCTTCGCCCGGGCGTGGACGGCGTGGCGCACGGTTCGCCGTCACCCGGCGCCTCGCGCGTGGGTGGTCAGGACCGCGCTTAACGCCCACGTGTCGTGGTGGCGGCGGCGCCGCAGGGAGATGCCCCTGGAGGGGCACGATCTCCCGGTGCCCGCCGATCCCAGTTCCGCGCTGGACACCGCGGTCGTGGCCGCGCTGCGGCGGCTCCCCGTCCGGCAGCGCCAGGTGATCGCGCTGCGGCTGCTGCTCGATCTGGACACGGAGACCACCGCGCAGATGCTCGGCATCTCGCCCGGCACCGTCGGCGCCCACCTGCACCGCGCGATCGCCACGCTGCGCGGCGATATCGCCGTCGTCAACGGCCGTGCCTCCCCGGAACCGGCTCCCATCACCCGGTGAATCAGGCGTCGCAGGCACAGGGAGGATCGGTCATGAACGATGAGGAAGTGCTCGCCACCGCGCGGGCATCGCTGACCCAGGCACGCGAGACCCTGGGCCAGGTACGGATGGAGCGCCCGGTGGCAGCGGTCGTGGCCCGGGCCCGTGCCCGCCAGCGGCGGCAGGTGCTGACCGGCGGGGCAGCCGTCAGCGCCGTCGCGGCCGTTGCGGTGCTGCTGGCCACGGCTGGCCAGCCAGGTTCCAGCCAGGCGCCGCCGGTGGCGTCCGGTGGCACGCCCGGGGCGCAGACCACCGCGTACGTGGTCAAGCGGGTCGAGACCGCGCTCGCCAGCACCCGGATGGTCTTCCGCGGGACGTCGAACAGCATGGGCCAGCTGAGTGTGACCTGGGCGTATGGCAAGCGAAGCCGGTTTGTGGAGTTCACGGGGAAAGAGTGCGGCCACTCACTGCCGTCGGGGGAATGCACCCACCGGGGCGGGCCCGAGAGGTTCCTCGCCGACGGAACCACGTTCGTGCACGGCAAGCTCACCGGCGTCTACGTCACCTACTTCAACCGCCGATACAGCCTCTCGCGCGTGTGGACGCCGCCGCCCAGCGCCTGCTCGCCGGAGGCCGCGTTGGAGATGGGCGGCCCAGGGGTGGCCACGGCGCACTGGTCGGCTTTCATCCACGCGACGCTCGCCTGCGGCGCCGCCCGCGTGACCGGGCACGTCCTGATCAACGGCGTGGAAACCACGAAGATCTCCGGGAAGCCGGTCACCGTCAAGCTGTCACCGGGATACGCCAAGGTCATCCACGAGAAGTGGGAGCGAAGCTACTGGACCCTTTACGTCGATCCCACGACCTATCTGCCGGTGCGGATGTCCGGCTCGAGCCGCATGTTCGGCGGCCCGATGGCCAGCTACACCTCGTCCTCTGTCACTGACGTGCGGTGGCTGAAGCCCACCCGCGCCAACGTCGCCAAGGCCACGATCACCATCCCGCCCGGCTTCCACCGGTGGTGGGGCTTGCCTGGCAACCAGTGATTGCTGGCAACCAGTGATCGCTGGCAAGCAGGGGGCGTGACAGGCGTGACAGCGATGCCCGGCCCCGGCGCCCGCCGGGGCGGGGCCCAGCATTCTTCGAGCGCCGCCGCTTGGACGGCGGCGTCCAGCAGGTGGAGGACTCATGCGGCAATCTCGATGGAACCGGCCGGCTGCGGCGCTGGCCGGGGCGGGCCTGGCGGTGGCCATGGTCGCCGTGCCCGGCTCACCGGCGACCGCCGCCGGCCAGGTGGCCGGGCCGGTGCTGAAGCTGGCAGCCGCGCAGCACAGCATCACGCTCGACAGCTTCGGCGGCCAGGTGTACCTGGACCCCGGCATCTGGGTCGAGGTGCTGAAGTCGCCGTTGCAGTTCGACGTGCGGCGGGTGTCCTATGCTCGCTCCTTCACGATCACCCAGATCATTCATAAGCCGGGTGGCGGAACCGCGCGGCGCCCACTGCCTGCCAGCATGGTGCAGTGGAACGGCGGGCTGCGTCGCTTCCTGACGCTGACCGCGCGGAACTCGGCCGGAAAGATCGCCGCTTTCCAGACGATCCCGTTCTGCCCAGACACCTACGACCCCGAGCGGGTAAGCCCCAGCGGGCAGGCCACGACGCCGTACCCACCGCAGTGCGACACCAACCCGTTCATGAAGGGAATGGTGTGGGGGGTGCAGACCGGCTGGGCGACCGACCCGGCCGGGTCCAACCTCCTCGGGCATCAGGTCAAGCTCGCGCTGGGCACCTACCACGTGACCGCCGCGATCCGCCCGGTGTACCGGCGGATGTTCGGCATCTCCGCCCGCGACGCCACCGCGACCGTGACGGTCAAGGTCGTCAAGGGCCCGAAGTGCTGCCCGGTCCCTGGGTGCTGCGCACCGGCCGCGGCGCATGTGCATCACGCCGCGGGGCCACCACCGGCTGAGGCGGATGCCCGGACCGTTGCGAAGCCACCCGAGTCAGCGCTGCCGGACATGGTGGCGCTGCCGGCCTGGCGCATCGCGACCAGCCACGCGGCCAAGACCAAGACCGACTACCTCACGTTCGGCGCCACGGTATGGGTCGGCGGCAACGGCCCGCTCGACGTCGAAGGGTTCCGCTCGCACGGCTCGCCGATCATGAAGGCGTACCAGTACTTCTGGCAGGGAAAGCACCTCGTCGGCCGGGTCAGAGCCGGGACCATGGGCTTCGACAGCCAGAAGGGCCACAACCACTGGCACTTCGAGCAGTTCGCCCGGTACACCCTGCTCAACTCCACCAAATCGGTGGCGGTGACCAGCCACAAGGCTGGATTCTGCATCTTGCCCTCGGACGAGATCGACCTGCTGCTGCGCCGCGCCGTGTGGCAGCCATCCACGGCCGGCCCGGCGGGCCTGTGTGGCTCACCGACGTCGCTGTGGGTGGCAGAAGAGATGCCGGTCGGCTGGGGCGACACCTACTACCAGGTCGCCGGGCAGTCCTTCGACATCACGCACGTGCCCAACGGCACCTACTACATCGAGGTGACCGCCAACCCGCTGCGGGTCCTGCACGAAACCACCACCCGCAACGACGTCTCGGTGCGCAAGGTCATTCTGGGTGGCACCGCCGGGCACCGCACCGTCAAGGTCCCGGCCTGGCACGGCATCGACCCAGAACACTAGGCCCTGGCCCGCTCATGCTTGAGAAGCACCGTGCGGCGGTTTCGCTGTCACCCTGACAGGGACACGGGTGCATGGGCGAAGATCGGGTGGCGGCGTGATGGAAGCACCGCCTCCATCAAGCCGGGCTGCATGCTGAGCCGCGCCTTGTACTCACATTTAGACGCGCCGATCCTGGACACTCCTCGCCTCCCCGTCACTCACCCCCTGAGACCAGGCTGTGACCGATCCTCAGCCCGTTTCCAGAGGACGGTTGCAGAGGAAGGGCACCGCGTCCCAGGCCTGCAGCAGGCCGCGGCGGGTCAGCTCGGTGCCGATGTCGTCGCAGATGTTTATCAACTAGATCGGCGGACACCGAACTAACTCAGGCTATGGAACCGGCGTCAATTGTCCACACAGGTGCTTCACTCAGCATGACCCGGGTGCTCAACTTGCTGGAATCCGTACTGGTA
Organism: Vulcanimicrobiota bacterium; assembly: GCA_963831815.1. GTDB lineage: Bacteria > Vulcanimicrobiota > Vulcanimicrobiia > Vulcanimicrobiales > Vulcanimicrobiaceae > Cybelea. The sequence continues at coordinate 1,473,814 of CAWHRL010000002.1, read as the reverse complement.
CGGATGTAGTGGCCCGGGGGTGCTCCTACCGTGAACGTGAACAAGCCGGCTGACGAGAGCAGGCGCGGGCCGGCGCAATGCAGGAACAATACGGAAGGGGCGTGCGGGATGCCGCTTATCAACGTCAAGGTGATTGAGGGCGTTTTCTCTAGCTCACAGCGCCGGGAAATCGTGCAGAAACTCACAGACGCGATGGTGTCGATCGAGGGCGAGAACATGCGCGGGGTGACCTGGTGCGTGCTGGAAGAGGTGCACAGCGGGGATTGGGCGATCGGCGGGAACGCGCTGAGCACCCAGGACGTGCAGGCCCTCGCCGCTGGCACCGGGGCTGAGGCCGGGGCTGCATCCGGCGTCGCGGTCGGTTGAGCGGGCTGCCAGGAGATGGGCGGCCGCGGCTCCGATCGGGAGCCCGCGGCCGCCGTCAGGTGGCTTTACGCTGTTAGCCTGTTGAGGTGGGTCCGGCCACGAGGTACGCACGCAGTGAGCAGGTGCATATTGCCCACCAGGTTCTTGGTTCGGGGCCGCCGGATCTGGTGCTGGTACCGGGATTTGTATCGCATGTCGAGGCGGCCTGGGACTGGCCGTATCTGGCCAGGTTCCTGCACCGGCTGGCATCGTTCAGCCGGCTGATCTTGTTCGATAAACGCGGCACCGGGCTCTCGGATCCGATGAAACGCCCACCCACCCTGGTCGAAAGAGTCGATGACATCCGGGCGGTAATGGACGCGGCTGGCGCCCAGCGGGCGCACCTGCTCGGGGTGTCTGAGGGTGGAGCGCTGAGCATAGCGTTCGCCGCACAGCACCCTCAGCGGGTCGAGTCGCTGATTCTCTACGGGTCCTATCCGCGCAAGGTCGCGACCGCCGACTACCCGTGGGGAGTGTCGCATCAGACTGTCGCCCAGTTCCTCAAGCGCTTCGATGAGGCATGGGCTAGCGGGGCATGGTGGGACATTGTCAACCCGGACCTGCCCCTCGATCCGGATACCCAGCGCTGGTGGGCACGCTACCTACGCGTCGGAGCCAGCCCCGGCATGGCCCGCGACCTGATGCTGATGAACGCGCAGATCGATGTCCGGAGCCTGCTGCCCGGCATCCATTCCCCGACACTGGTGCTGCACCGCGTTGATGACCGCTGGGTTGACGTCGGCAACGGCCGTTATCTCGCGGACCACATTGCCGGCGCGAAGCTGGTCGAGTTGCCTGGTGCCGATCACCGTCCGTGGGTCGAAGACGCCGACGCCGTGCTCGATCAAGTGCAGGCCGCCGTTCGCGGCACGCTCCGCCGCCCCCGCCACGCCAATTCTTCACTCGGGGTGCATGCGCTCAGCCGCCGCGAGCACGAGATTGTCCGGCTCGCCGTCGCTGGCCAGTCAACGCCGGACATCGCCCGGCATCTGTTTCTCAGCGAACGCACCGTCGAAACGCACTTGCGCAACGCTTACACGAAACTCGACGTGAACTCCAAGCTTGAACTCACCCGGCGAGCGGCCCAACTCGGCATCTAATCCGATCGGCCGCGGTAATCCGCACCCTCTCACCGCAGCCAAACCAGCATCAGCTCACCAGTCAACGCTGGCATGTACGCAAGCGACGACTCAGACCTCGGACACAACATCTGCGCAGGTGAGAGCGGCACACGACCGGCCAGGAATGGCCCGTGACGCCGCTCTTGGTGTTTCCGGCCTGATCATTGCGCCTTGCCTCCTTGACCAGCGAAGCGAACAGCCCGGCCGCGTCCCGCTGGTCACCGGGCTGACGTGCGCGTACACCGTCAGCGATAGTCGGCTCAGGGATGCGTCGTCTTCTTACCGCAGATGCCGTCGGCGTTCCCGCCATGCCGTTTGCCGAATGAGCGATCCAATCGCCGCTGCCGGGACTCGACTCGGTCGTATCCTGGAGAAACGCGTCGAGTGCTCCTTTCGCTTTCGCACTACAGTCGGCGAGCGAGCCGGTGTCGCTCACGTGCCGGATTCCGACCGAAAAATCAACCGCCGCGGGTGCTTGGGAAGTACACCAGATAAGTGCGGAGAACAGCGCGCCGCTAACGATCGCTGCGCGTCGTGCGCGCCCGCTCAAGGCTGGCCTCCGAAATGATCCGCGAGCTGCCCGCAGATCACGCTGGCAGCCTCCGGCGCCGCCGGCGTTTGGGCCGCGCACGTAAACGTTACGACGTAGCCCGTGCCGTCGAGCGGATAACAGTGTACGGCCGCCGCAGCAAATGAGTTGCCGGCCGTGTCGACCGCTCCCGTCCCCTCCCATTCATGCGTATCTCCGATTTCGGCGGATCTCCCGAGCACGGAAATCAGCGCGCGACTGGCCTTGCTGTCGCAACTGCTCACTGGCTCATTCTGGACGACGTTGCGGGCGCCGACCACGACTTCGAGCGCCGCCTGGGCGGGCCGGCCTGTCAAGCCCATGGCAAGCGAAAAACCAAGTGCAACCGTGCCGACCCGATTTAGAAGCATTGGAACCACGGCAACCTCCCTAAGCGGAGGATGCGCTAGACAACAGCGAAGCTCCCCCCCGACATGACTCGAACGATAGCGGCTCTCCTTTTTTCCGCGCTTCTTGGTGTCGCTCCGGCCAGCGATCCATACCTGTGGCTTGAAGACGTGCACGGCACGCAAGCGATGGCTTGGGTAAAGGGGGAGAACGCGAAGACGCTCGCCGTACTCAAAAACGATCCCAACTTTGCCGGTCTCTACGCGGACGCGCTCAAAATTGCGGAGGCGAAAGACCGGATTCCAACGCCTGAGTTCATCGCTGGGTCGATCTACAACTTTTGGCAAGACGACGAGCACGTTCGCGGTATTTGGCGGCGTACGACGGCCACCGATTTCGCAGGTGCATCGCCGCAATGGTCGACCGTGCTCGACCTCGACGCGGTCGCGAAAGCCGAGAACGCCAACTGGGTGTGGAAGGGTGCCGATTGCGCGTGGCCGCAAGAGAATCGCTGCATCGTCTACCTGTCCGACGGCGGTGAAGACGCGATGACCGCCCGCGAGTACGATCTCTCCGCAAAGCAATTCGTTCGCAACGGGTTCACGCTGCCACGGGCCAAACAACGAACCGCCTGGGAGAACCCCGATTCGCTGCTCGTCTCCCGCGAATGGTCGCCGGGAGAACTAACGACGTCGGGATATCCTTTCGTCGTAAAGCGCCTCGAACGCGGCCGGCCGCTCTCGAGCGCGGTCGAGGTTTTCCGCGGAAACACGTCCGACGGCGGCTACGGTGTAACGCCGTTGGTGCTACACGACGGTGCCGGTAATAGCGCGACGCTGATCGCGCGGCCGCTGACGACCTTCGAAGCGGAGTATTACCTGGTCACAGCGAGCGGTCCGCGACGGCTGGCCCTTCCGCTTAAGGCGCAGCCGTCCGGGCTCGTTGCCGGGCAACTGCTCGTCACGCTTCAGAAGGAGTGGAACGCGAACGGTACCGCCTTTGCGCAAGGCTCGCTCGTCGAGGTCGATCTTGCCGCGGCAACCGCGGACCCGCAACATTTGAAGCCGTCTCTCGTCTACGCACCCGGCCCCCGCGAAACGCTCGACGACGTCGCGCAAACGAGTTCGCGGCTGCTGCTTACGACTTACGAAAACGTCCGCGCCCGCGCTTGGGTTTATACGCCGGACGCGAAACAGGGCTGGACGAAAGAGCGGCTCGATCTGCCCGACGATTCGTCGATCGTCGTCAACGACGCCGATCGTCACGGCCAGAGCGCCTATCTGACCACCACGAGCTTTCTCGTGCCGCCGACGCTTTGGCACGTCGATGCGGCGACCGCCGCAGCGAGCATCGTGAAGGTCTCGCCGCCTCGGTTCGACGCGTCGAACGACGTCGTCGAACAGCGCGAAGCCACCTCGAAGGACGGAACGCAGATACCGTACTTCATCGTGCACCCAAAGAACATGAAGCTCGACGGAAACAATCCGACGTTGCTTTACGCGTACGGTGGTTTCGACGTTTCCGAAACGCCGAACTATAGCGGGATTCTCGGCAAGCTTTGGCTCGAGCGCGGCGGCGTCTACGTGCTCGCAAATATTCGCGGCGGCGGGGAGTTCGGACCGGCCTGGCACGACGCCGGCCTTACGACAGACCGCCAGCGCATTTACGACGATTTTGCAGCCGTCGCGCAGGAGCTAATCGCGACCAAGGTCACGAATCCGCGACGGCTGGGCATTCAGGGCGGCTCCAACGGCGGGCTCCTGATGGGCGTGGAGTTCACGCAACATCCGGAGCTCTGGCACGCCGTAGACATTCAAGTTCCGCTGCTCGACATGCTCCGCTTCGAGCAAATTGCCGCCGGCGAGTCCTGGACCGGCGAGTACGGCAGCGTTTCCAATCCGCAGCAGCGCGCCTTTCTTGCCTCGATCTCGCCGTACAACAACTTGAAGGCCGGTGTCGCGTACCCCGAGCCATTGATTTGGACGACCACCAAGGACGATCGCGTCGGTCCGCAGCACGCGCGCAAATTCGCGGCGAAGCTCCAGGCGCTACACGATCCCTATCTCTTTTATGAGGTCACCGAAGGCGGGCACGGCGCCGGCGCAAACCTGCGCGAGCGCGCCTTCACAAGTGCCCTCGAGATGACGTACCTGATCAGAAAACTGATGTACTAGGACAGACTCTAGGATTCGAATGTAACCCGAGTAAGTTGTATTAGGGTCCCGTTGCGGGATGGAGCGGCATCTCCGGGATACCCGCCGCCTGACGGATAGCCGTGATGTCGCGCACGAGTGCCTCGCCTAAGCCGTCGTTGGGCGGGCAGCTCAAGTCGGGCGAGGTCCAGCCTTGCCACGTGACGTGCATTGACGTACCGAACGACGCACTCTTCATGCAAGGAGCGCTGGCGGCGTTGCCCTTGCGCGCGGCGGCCAGATCTGAGAAGAAACGAGCCGCCGTCGCCGTGGGAACGGTGAACGGCTTCGGCGTCGTGGCGGCGCTTTCGCCGCGCTTCTGCAGCGTAAACGATGCTTTGCCGTCCGACGCGACGTGAATCGTGTAGCCGTACGAGTTAGTCGAACCCGAGTTCACGATGACCGCGGTGTCGGAAGGCGTGGCGGCCATTAGCCCCAGAATCGCCAGCACGGCGAAGAGAGTTGCTCGAACGAACATCTCAAAAGCCTCCTACTCCATTGGGCGTACCCCAGCCGGTTGTCGTGTCGTAGGGCGCCTTCGAAGTTCCCACCCGATGATACGCGGCGCTTCCGGCATGGCGCCATATCCATTGTGGTGCATTGGTTCGCGCCTCGCTGGGTCCTAAGGCAAACAGCGCAGCGACGATTGCGGCGCCGACGCCGGTACCGCCCATCTGCTGCCATCCTCCGCTTGCCGATTCGTAGACCGCGACGCCGGTCGCCGGATCGGCAATCGCCGAGACATCGACGACGGCTCGCGATTTGCACTCTTTTACGTGTTGCCACGACGGTCGAGCGACGTAAGCGCTACAGCCGCCGGCCCCATTCCATCCACGTTCGGTCCAGCCGCGCGCCGAGGACCCGGCAACGAGCGTCGTTCCGCCGACGCAAACCACACCGGCAAAGCTGCACGGCGCTTTTGCGCCGGCGCCGTAGCCGGCGCTCGCCGTTATCGCGCGTCCCGCGTGGTCGTATGCAGTTTCTCGCGAGTTCTCTTCCTTGCCGCTGTAGGAATTGACGACCGCGACGGCGCCCATTGCAACGGCGGCATCGACGGCCGTCGCGAGATCGGCATTCTTGTTGCTGTTCGCCTGGACGAGCACGATCTTGCAGTTTGGGCAGATCGCCGACGTCATGTCGAGATCGAGCGCCTGCTGCGCGCGCCAGTTATCGTTCGAATCGGCGTCGGGCTTCGGTAATGGGCTCGCATGCCCGTTTTTATTGGCGATTCTTAGGCATCCGCTAGAAGTCGCGCAGTTCGTAAGCCCCATGCTCTTGCGATAGACGGCGAGATCGGCGGCTGCGTTGGGATATCCGTACGCCTCGACGATACCGACGATCGCGCCTCTTCCACCGTTTCTTGCCGCTTGTGTCAGGCCGTAGGCGGCTTGCAGATCCGACGCGCAATAGGGTGCGGTGCGGTTGCAGCCACCGCTTTGCGCAACGCGTGCGGCGTCGCCGCCGGCTTGGACGATCGCATCGCAGGCTCGGCGGCCGGCGGATGCCGGCTGCCGGCACGCGAATCGAACGCCCGACGATCGCACCGCCGCCGAGCGCGTTGGTGCGGCGCTCGGTGACGCGCTCTCTGAAACCGGAGCCGCATCGTCGGACGAGTCGGGCGAATCGTCGCTAGCCCGGTCTTGCGGCGATTCCCGCGTCGCCGGCGTTTGAGACGTGCTTTGCGACTGATCGACCGGTAACGGCGTCTGCGCTAGCGAGCCGCCCACGCAGCCCGCTAAAGCAACGATCGCGATCAGCGCGAGGATTCTTAGAATGCGCCGAGTCCTTTCGGGGTGCCCCAACCGGTCGGACCGTCGAATCCGAGGTGGGCGGTGCAGATGTACTTGACAAACGACGCACACGTGCTGCCGATGCGCGGGTCGATGTTGTTTCCGTGCGTGACGTCGTTGACGTTATCCTTATGGTGCTTCCAGAAGTACGAGGGCCCCATCTGGTTCGCGGCGTTTTCGGCCAGCGCGTAAACCGCCGCGATGATCTGCGTGGACTCACTCGTTCCGCCGAAGGCCCAGAAGCAACCCGGCGGAGTGCAGCCGATTTCGGAGTTGTAAACGATCACCGGCGAGCGCAGCGAAGCGCTAGCCGATGTGTCGGACGCCGACCGCTTCTTGCAACCCGTATCGGTCTGCCAGGGCGGTTTCGCGATGGTCGTACTGCAGCCGCTCCCGGTTGCTCCGCACGGACCGCCGCACTTGTCGAAGTTGAGGTCGTTCCAGACGCTTTCGGTCCAGCCGCGCGGGTTTTGCGCGCGCAGGAGCCGCGTTCCGCCGATGCAGACGACGTACGTAAAGGTGCATGGTTGGATCGGTCCGCCGCCGTAGCGGCCGCCGCCGCCGTTGTCGCCGGCCGCTGCCGTGATGACGACGCCCGGCTGGTGGAAGATCTTGTTATTCGATCCTTCCGGACCGCCGCCCCATGAGTTAGCAATGTATTTCACTCCGAGCCGGCCTGCCTCAGCAACGCCGGCATAGAGATTGCTCGTGTGATTATCGTTGGTCTGAACGAGAATGATCTTGCAGTTCGGACAGATTCCCGAAACCATGTCCAGATCCAGCGATTGTTCGCCCCGCCAGTCGTTGCTCGGCGGCGGCTCCGCAGGCAGCGGCGACGAGTGGCCTTCCTGATTGACGATGCGTAAACATTTGTTTGCCGTCCCGCAGGCCTTTAACCCCATCGTCCTGCGGAACATCGCAAGATCCGCGACAGCGTGATGATATCCGAACGCATCGACGATCGCGACGGTCTTTCCCTTGCCCCGCGTCAACGAGGGAAGCTTATACGCCTGCTGCAGATCGATTGGACAGTATCCCTCGCCCCCGCTGAACGGGCAGGTCTCCGCCTCGCTTTGCACGTCGGATTCGACTTGATTTTGTGCCGTTTGCGTTGGAATCACGTCAGTTCGCACCGACGCAAAGCACCGCATTAGGTCTGGTGTACCGGATGGCGGACAAAGCTGCCTTACGGGATCCGCCGTGAGGAACGGCACGTCGCCGCTCGCGGGTCCGGCGAGCGCGTCGGGCGGCAAATCTGCGTCCTGCGTAACGGCCGCATTCGGCGGGACCAGCGATCGGTTCATCGCGCCACCCGAGCATGCGGCGAGCGCGACGACGGCTAATATTGGTAGAGCTTGAAGTATTCTGCGGTTCACAATGACCTCCCAACCGTTAACGAGGCGGCGCCCCCCGCCGTTACCAGGTAACGGGGAAGACTTCTCAATGGATGCCCCTGGAGCCCCCATCCGTCTGCGGATTCCGACGCCCTTGCGTCGCGATTTGTTGATCGTAGGCAACGGCGAGGTGATCCTGGCGAGCGATTTCGTTGCGCCGAAGCGAGCGAGTGAAGGCAAACCGAGCGACGCGCTGCTCGCCGAGGCGAAAATGCAGGTGCGAGCCTACTTCAGTCGCCGCTTAGGCCGTTTCGATCTGCCGCTGGCCCTACAGGGAACGCCCTTACAAATTGACGCATGGCGCGCAGTTGCGTCGCTTGCGTTCGGAGAGTTCGTTTCGTACGCTGACGTCGCGCGCGCGATTGGACGACCGCTGGCGCATCGCGGCGTTGCCGCTGCGATGGCCGCCGCGCCCTTCGATCTCTTCGTTCCCGCGCATCGAGTGATCGGAGCCGACGGCCGCATCAAAGGCGCAGGACCGGCATCGATGCGTTTTCGTCTTGCGGCATTCGAGCGGGGTGCCCCCGGCTACGCCGCCAAGAAGCGAGCTTGGTAAGCGACGATATCCTCGACGACGTGATTTGCCGGCGCCAGCGAGAGAGTCGCGTCTATTGTTTAACGGCGTCGATCAGCACGATACCGCGCCCGCCAAAGTCGCGCAACTTGTCAAGCGCCGCGACAGCCGCTCCAATCGGCGTATCCGGATTCGTCGCCTCGGTGATCGAAAAGCCGGTCTGCTTCTTCGCTTGCACGTCGATGGGATCGCGCAGCATGCTCGGAACGTTTTTGAATCTTCCGATCAGGCCGAGCATCGGGCCGGCTTTTTCGTCGAGTGTCTGTGGATCGACGACCATCACGACCACGCCTTCACGTTTGCCCGGATCGGTGCCCTCGAACGCGACGAAATCCACGCCGAGCAAGCGCGTATGGGTGCGCACTGCGTCGACGCTGTTTCCGGTGACGGCGATCCGATAGCCGGCCGGTGGATTCGCGCTCAGGCTTCCGAGCCACGATTCCAGCGCGGGCATCATCGCCTGCGTCCCGGCGACGACGTCGTGACCGTCGTAGGTTCCCGCCCCTTGCGAGAGGACCGCGCTGTCGGCGAGTCCCGGCCGTTTTGAGATCGTCGTGCGCCACCCGCGGGTCGACAGGACCTCGGCCCCGTCGAAGAGCGGGAAGGCAATCGGATTGGTGGTGGCCGCGGACGAGCCGCCGCTCGCCGAGCCGTGGTTCGCGCTCGAACAGGCCGCCAGCACCACGGCCGCGAGCGCCGCTAGGTATGAACGCGTCACGGGCAGCGCATTCGAGGAGAACCCCACGACCCCCCGTAAGCGTGGCGAGTGCCCCTCTCGTATGGCTCCTACCTGAAAATCGACGAGCTACTCGCCTTACAGCAGCCGCTCTCTCGCCCTCGCCACCACGATGAGATGCTCTTCATCATCATCCACCAGGTCTACGAGCTATGGTTCAAGCAGCTTTTGCACGAGGTGGATGGGACGATGCGCGCGCTCGACCGCGACGATCTGCTCCGCGTAGCGAAGCATTTTCGCCGTATCCATACGATTCAGCGGCTGCTCGAACAGCAGGTTGACATCCTCGAAACGATGACGCCCCAAGAGTTCAACCAGTTCCGCGACAACCTCAACCCGGCGAGCGGCTTTCAATCGATACAGTTTCGCGAACTGGAGTTCGCCTGCGGCGTGCGGCGCACCGAGCTCTTGAAGTTGATCGAGACCGACGAGGCCGCGCGCACCCGTCTCGAGATGCGCTTGAACGAACCGTCGCTCTACGATCGCGCCAAGGGGCTGCTCCACCGCCGAGGGTTCGAAGTCGACTCGAGCGCCGATCTAATCGAGAGTTACCGGCGAATTTACTCGAACGAAGCGCAGTATTACGACCTCTACCTCTTGCTCGAGGATCTCATCGAGTTCGACGAGCGCTTTCTTCTGTGGCGCGGCCGCCACGTGCGCATGGTCGAGCGAATGATCGGTCAAAAGCAAGGCACGGGCGGTTCCGCCGGCGCGCGTTATCTCGAAGGCACGCTGGGATATCGCTTCTTTCCGGAGCTCTGGGAAGTCCGTACCTACCTGGGCGAAGGGACGTACGCATGAGCCAAACCCTTGCGCTCGCATCGCGAGAGTTCTCACAGTGGCGCCAGCAGTTCCCGATCCTTGCGAGCTCGACGTATCTCGTCAGCCATTCGATGGGCGCGGCACCGCTGCGCGCGCGGCGAATGCTCGAAAGCTATTGGGAAGAGTGGGCCGCCGAGGGTCCGGAGGCGTGGGAGCGCTGGTTGCCGCGCATCGCCGAGATCGCGGACGGCATCGGCGCGATCATCGGTGCGCCTGCGGGGAGCTGCTTCCTAGGCCCCAACGTCTCGGTGCTTCAAGCCGGGATCGCGACCTGTATTGATTTTCGCAACGAGCGCAACGAGATCGTTTACGAGGCGCTGCAGTTTCCGTCGCTCACCTACGTTTGGCGCGAGTGGGAGCGTTACGGAGCTGCCGTCCGGATCGTCGCCTCCGACGATGGGCGCTCGATTCCGACCGAACGCATTATCGAAACGATCACCGAGAGAACCGCGCTCGCCGTGCTCTCCCACGCGTATTACGTCTCCGGTGCGCTCGCCGACGTGCGAACCATTCAAGAGCACTGCCGCCGCGTCGGCGCGCTCCTCTGCGTTGACGCCTATCAAACCACGGGCGTCTACCCCTACGACGTCACGGCCTGGGATCTCGATCTGGTGACCGGAGGGTCGCACAAATGGCTCTGCGGCGCGGCCGGCTGCGGCTGGATCTACCTCAAGCCCTCGCTGCTCGAACGGTTTCGCCCGGCAGTCACGGGTTGGATGGCGCACGCGCGCCCGTTCGCGTTCGAGCAAGCACCGATCGTGCACGCGCCGTCAATGTACCGGTTCGGCCACGGCACGCCGACGATTCCGGGCTACGTGGTCGCGCAGCCCGGGCACCAGATCGTTGCGTCGATCGGCGTCGCGCGCATTCGTCAACGCAACGTGCAGCTCACCGAGAAGATCGCCGCCATGGCACTGGAGCGAGGGCTGCGCGTCAACTCGCCGCTGGAGCCGGAACGCAGAACCGGTTGGATCGGTATCGACTTCGACGGCTCGGAGAACGCCTGTCGCCGCTTAATCGAGCAAAGAGTCTTCGTTGATTATCGTCCCGGCTGCGGCATCCGAGTTGGACCGCACTTCTACACGGCCGACGCCGAGATCGACGAGTTCTTTCGGGTGCTAGACAGGGTGCGGTAACGTGGGCGCGGCTTCAATGATCGTCGACCACACGAAAATAGGCGCCGCATTCCGGCGCCTTTCGATTCCGGTCGCCATCCAGATCCTCGGAGATCAGCTTCTCGGAACCGCCGACACGATCGCGATCGGCAGCTTGGGCGCGGTCGCACTGGCAGGCGCAACTGCCGCGAACACGATCTTCATCGCGATCGTCTTCTCGGCGTCCGGTTTTATGAGCGGCACCTCGATCGTTGCGGCGCAGAGCATCGGCACCGGCGACATCAACGGCTTCGCGCGCACCGTTCGCGCCGGCGTGGCCGTGCCGCTGCTGATCGGAGTCGCGGCATTTGCAACGAGTCTTTTCGCTTCGGCGCCGGCGATCCACGCGCTCGTCGGCGCGTTGCCGAGCGCACACGCAAGCGCGATCTATCTCGTACTGCGCTGCGCGTCGATTCTTCCGATCGTCATCTCGGGAACCTTGATCGTGGGCTTAGGCGCCGCGGGAAACCAGCGGCTCGGAATCCTCGTCCTCGTGGTCGTCAACCTCATTCATATCCCGCTGCTATTGATGCTGGGACTGGGATGGTGGACGCACCATCCGTTCGGAATTGTCGGCGCGGGCGTCTCCTCGTTGCTCTCCGAAACGATCGCGGCGTGCATCGCAATTTATTACGTAACGCGCCGCCGGGAGTATCGGGTCTTTGCCGAAAAGGATCTCTCGTGGCCGCTCGCGCGGCGCTGCGCGCAGATCGGTTTCCCCGAAGCAATATTCCTGCTCGGCGTCACCGTTCCCGATATCCTTATCGTCGCAATGCTCGCTCCGCTGGGAGCGATCGCGGTTGCGGCGTTTCGCGCGCTTAACGTCGTCTCGGATCTGACCTTCGTCGTGCCGAGCCCGTTACAGAGCGCGGCGCAGGTCGTCATCGGCCAGCGGCTCGGCGCGCGCGATCCGGCCGGCGCGCGCTGGTTTTTCGAACGCGCGCTGCGCGTCTCGCTCGTCGTCACGACGATCACCGGAGCAGTCGTTGCACTCTTTGCATGGCCGCTGGCCTACGTCTTCACGCTCGACGCGACGATCGCGACGATTGCGGCATTGCCGCTGGCGTTGCACATGGTAACGCTGCCGCTCAAGGGCTGGGCGATGATCTCCATCGCTCCGATCCGCGCGTCGGGCGACACCCGATTCTCGATGGCCGTCGGCCTGCTCTGCGGCGCGCTGGTCATTCCGCTCGCATGGATCGGCATCGAGCGCTTCCATCTTGGCCTCTACAGCGTCGCACTCGGCTGGATCGTCGCCTGGACCGTCCGCGCGTTGGTCACGCAATGGAAGCTGCGCGACGGCTCGTGGATGCGGCGGGCTCCTCTCGCGGCATAACGAACACTACCGGCCATGGCGTTTACCGAGGGATTCATCTCGGAGCTGGTCGGGCGTCAAGCGACGATCGACGATCGGCCGATCGGAAAGGTTACCGACTTCGTCGTCGGCAAGCCCGATGAAGTCTTCCCGCAGATTGACGGGTTCGTCGTCAAGACGTCGCAAGGGCTTCGATTCGCGCCGATTGAGAGCGTCGCGGATGTGGATCGCAACGGCAGCGTCGCGTTGACGGTCGCGCCGACCCAAGAAGCGCCGCCGGAGCAACAGAAACTTCTTTTGGTCGCCGATCTTCTCGATAAACAGATCGTCGACGTCGACGGCCGCAAGGTCGTTCGAATCAACGACATCGAGGTCGCCAACACCGGCGGCCGCTTGCGCGTCGTCGCCGCCGACGTGGGATTCGCCGGTCTTCTTCGGCGGCTCGGTCTGCGCTCGTTCGGCAAACGCTGGCTTACGCGAATCGGCAACGTGCCGCGCTCGATGATCGCCTGGGATTCGGTCGCACCGATTCGCGACGTCAATCCGTCGCAAGTGCGCCTCTCGGTAAAAGAGAATCGGCTCGCGCGGCTGCACCCCTCGGAGCTTGCCGAAATCATCGGCGATCTCTCGTCGCGCGAAGCGCTCGCCGTCGTCGGCCAGCTCGACGACGAAACGGCCGCCGATGCATTCGAACATCTCGACGCCGAAACGCGCAAGAGCCTGATCGAAGATATCGGCACCGAGCGCGCCGCCGACATCATCGAAGAGATGGATTCCGACGACGCGGCCGATCTGCTCGCCGAGCTTCCGGAGGAGCAGCAGTCGGAGCTCCTCGCCGAGATGAACGCGTATACCGCCGGCGAGCTTCGCGAGCTCGTTAAGTACCCGGAGGATACGGCCGGCGGCATGATGACGACCGATTACGTATGGATCTATCCGCATCGGACCACCGAGGCCACGATTCGCAAGATTCGCGAGATCGCACCGGCATCGGAGTTCATTTATTACCTCTACGTCCTCGACAAAGAGGATCGGCTGCTCGGTGCGCTCTCATTGCGAGCGCTGCTGCTCGCACTGCCGACCGCCTTTATCGACCGCATCATGGAGGCCGATTTGGTGACGGTTGCGCCGAACGAACCGGCGGTCGACGTCGCGTCCACGATTGCAAAATACGATCTGCTCGCCGTGCCGGTCGTCGACGACGCCGGCAAGATGTTGGGCATCGTCACCGTCGACGACGCGATCGATGCGATTATGCCCGACGAGATTGCCAAGAAGCTGCCGCGAGTGCGCCGGCGCCATCGCTCCCACGCGGTGACGTGACGCCGGAAGAGATCGTCGTTTTCACCGAATCGCTGGCCCGCATCGCCGCATCGGGAGGCGGTCCCAAAGCGCTCGCCGCGCATTTGGCTCAAACCGCCGGCGGCTGCGTCTTGCTCGAAGACCCGCAATGGCGCCATCTCGCGTCGGCAGGATCGGGCATCATTCCGGCCAGCGCGCGCGGCGTCGTCGAGTCGGGCGCGCCCGGGCGCGCGCGGCGCGTTGCCGCCGGTAATCGCAGCGCCGGCTGGCTCTCGCTCTTCAACGACGATGCCGCGCCGGACGCGGATTTGCTCTTACGGCTGACCGCCGCAGCGATCGGCATCGAGCTGGCGCGCAACGGTTCGGTATCGCGCGAGAGAGAGGGTGGCATCTGGGAAGCCCTGCTGGCGCGAACCTTTCACGACGCCGCGCAGGCCCGTGAAGAAGCGGCCGCGCGCGGCATCGTGCTCGCACCGCACTATCTCGCGGTCGTTCTCGAAGCCGAGAGCGGCGACGAGGAGCGCGGTGCGGGCGATCTTACGGAAGTGCGCGAGCTCGCAACGGCGGCCTTTCGATCGGCCGATGGCGGTCTCGGGCTGCTCCGGCACGGCGGCGCGCTAGCGATCTTCGTTCCGACGCCTCGCCCGGTCGACGCGAGCAACGCAAAGACCGCAGCGAGTCTGCTTCCAAAGAGCGCCGCGCGGCGCAAACCTGCGCTTCGGATCTCCGGCGGCGTCGGAACTCTAGAAACGCCGTTTTGCATTGACGTAAGCGTGCGCGCCGCGCAGGCGGCGCTCGCGATCGGACGGCGAATCTATGGAAGCGGCCGCGTCACCGCTTACGACGATCTTGGCGCGTACCGCGTGCTCTACGAAGGAGCGGACGTCGAGCGGCTGCGTACGTTCGCGGCGGAGGCGCTCGCGCCGCTTCGCAGTTACGACGAACAACATCAAACCGAGCTCGAAAAAACGCTCAAACTCTACTTCAAGACGGGTCAAAACGTCAAAACGGCGGCGGCCGAGCTGAACGTTCACCGCCATACCGTCTTCTATCGCCTTCGCCAGATCGGCGAAATCTCGGGACGTGCGCTCGACTCTCCGCACGATCAGCTCACCCTCCGTCTGGCGGTTGCAATTGATGAACTCCACGACTCGATCTGAGTGGCGCCGGCCTTCTGCAAAGCGCGAGGTCGTGCGCCTCGCGCGAGAGCGCAACGTTCGCTTCGTGCGTTTGGTCTTCGCCGACATCTTTGGTGTCGGCAAGAACGTCTCGATTCCGGTCGACGAGCTCGAGACTGCCCTCGAGGGACGCGTTAGCTTCGACGGGGGCTCGATCGACGGCTTCGTCCGCGGCGAAGAGCTCGACATGCTGCTTAAACCTGACCCGTCGACGTTCGCCGTCTATCCGTGGCGGACAGCGGGGGAGGCTTGTGAGGCGCGGCTGATTTGCGACATCGCGATGCCCGACGGCTCGCCGTTCGAGGGCTGCCCGCGCACCACGCTGCGGCGCGCGATCGAAAGCGCGCCGGCGCTCAACGGCCAACGCGTCGCCTTCGAAGTCGAGTTCTACTTATTCGAGCGAAGGAGCGGCGCCGTCGCCTCGACCGTGACCTCGGACGTCGGCTCGTACTTTGATTTCTCGGCCAACGACCGCGGCGAAGAGGCGCGTAACGCAATGGTTGCGGCGTTGCGCGCGATGGGCGTTCCGATCTCTTCGGCGCATCACGAGCACGGCGCGGGACAACACGAGATCGACGTCGCGCACGACGATCCGCTCGCCGCCGCCGATCACGTCTTGACGCTGCGCACGATCGCCAAGCACGTCGCCGCAGATTTCGACCTCGAGGCAACCTTCATGCCCAAGCCGCTCGCGGAATTCGCCGGCAGCGGTCTGCACGCGGACTTCCGTTTGGCCGAATCGAGCGACGAGGAGACGCGACTCTACGTCGTCGGCGGCCTGCTCGCACACGCGCCCGCAACGACGGCGATCTGCAATCCGACGGTCAATTCGTACAAGCGTTTGGTCGCGGCCTGGGACGCGCCGATCTACGCCGTCTGGTCGGAACGCAGCGCGAACGCGCTCGTTCGCGTACCACCGGGCCACACGCCGGCGCGGATTGAGATGCGCAGTCCCGATCCGGCCTGCAATCCGTATCTCGCCCTCGCCGTGCTGATCGGCGCGGCGGCCGACGGCGTCGTGCATTCCAGGCTGCCCGGGCCGGCGCTCGTCGGATCGACGTATGACTTAACCGAGAGGGAACTGCGCGAGCGCGGGATCCGCACGCTGCCGAAATCGCTGCGCCAAGCGATCGCGGAACTCGACGACGACGCGGTCGTCCGCGTCGCCCTCGGCGATCACCTCTACCACGCGTTTCGCGATGCCAAGCTCGAAGAGTACGAACGCTACCGCCGCGCCGTGCACCCGTGGGAACGCGATCAGTATTTACGCTTGTACTAGCTGCTCGGGAGAAGGCAGGGGACGACCTGGCGTCCGTGACGCCGGTAGAGACGAAAATCGCCATCGGTCGTTAAGAGAATCGGATCGGCGAGAAGCTCGGTAATGCGTACGAGGCATGCGTCGGCGAGACCTATTGGGGACGTTCGCGTATTTTCTCCAGCAGTCAGGTCCCGGCATCATTGCAATACAATACAATGCCCGGTGCCTCTCGCTTCGCGTTAAATCAAGACGGCGCGCAGCCATCGGCCTCGCGCCTGAGGATCGCCCAGGCGTGCTCGACGTCAGCGCGCTGCGTGCGTAAGTTTCCGATCGCGAGCCGGATCGCGTACCGGCCGTCAATCTTAGTGTGCGAGATAAAGACTTCGCCGCTCGCATTGACGGCATGCATGATGGATGCGTTGAGCGATTCGAGCGCGGCTTCGTCGAGGCCGGACGGAGCGTAGCGGAAACAGACGACCGAGAGTGGATGCGGCGCGAGCACCTCCCAATTCGCCTGCGCTCGAACCCAAGCTGCAAACTCTTGCGCCAACGCGATATGCCCGCGCAGCTTCGCGCGGATCCCCTCGGCACCGAGATGGCGCAGCACGAACCAGAGCTTGAGCGCGCGGAAGCGCCTGCCTAGCTGCAGCCCGTAGTCCATATAGTTTACGGCATTGGCCTCGGGAGTCGAGAGATACTCGGGCACTAAGCTGAAGGCACGGCGAACGACCGATTCGTCCTTGAGGAAAAGCACCGACAGGTCCATCGGGACGAACATCCACTTGTGCGGATTGACGACGAGCGAATCGGCCAGCTCGACGCCGTCGAGCAAGCCGCGAAACTCTGGTACGATCGCGGCGACTCCCGCGTACGCGGCATCGACGTGCAGCCAGATTCCGTGCTCTCGCGCCACCGCGGCAATCTCGCGAACCGGATCCACCGAGGTCGTCGAAGTCGTGCCGACCGTCGCGACGATCGCGAGCGGTTGCATTCCGGCCTTACGATCGGCTTCGATACACTCGCGCAGCGCGCCGGCACGCATGCGAAAGGCACCGTCGCAAGGAACCCGCACGACGTTGCGCTGTCCGACTCCTAACGCGATCGCCGCCTTCTCGACGTGCGAGTGCGTCTCTTCCGTAACGTAGATTCGAAGCGCCGGCAGCGAACGGCCGCTCATGCCTTCCTCGCGGACGCGCAGCCCGAGCGACTCGCGAGCGGCGGCGAGAGCCGTGAAGCCGGCAATCGACGCCGTGTCGTAGATGACGCCGGTCCATTGGCGCGGCAGGCCGAGCAACTCTCGCAGCCAGCGCATCGTCACTTCTTCGAGCTCGGTCGCGGCCGGCGACGTGCGCCAGAGCATCGCCTTGACGTCGAGCGTTGCGGCCAGAGCCTCCGCGGCGATTGCCGCGGGCGCCGAGCTCGTCGCAAAATATGCGAAGAAGCGCGGATGGTTCCAATGCGTCGTTGCGGGCACGATGATGCGCTCGAAATCGGCGAGAATGTCTTCGAACGGCTCGCCGGCTTCGGGTGCGTGCTCCGGCAAGGCGGCGACGACGTCGCCGGGGCGAACGTCGGGCATGACGCGATAGGCTTGCGGTTGCTCGAGATACCGCGCGATCCACGCGCCGACTCGCTTCAGGTCGTCGCGCAGCGTGCTCGACCGTTCCGTCGTCCCCATGGCCAGGAGTCTTAGCGGAGTCGATGGAGAAGGCCCGCGTATGAAGTTTCGCACGTACCCCGGCGGCAACGTAACCGTAAGCGAAGTCGGCTTCGGCCTCTGGACGACCTCAACCGGTTGGTGGGGCGAAAAGAGCGACGCCGAGGCGGTCGCAATGCTGCACGCCGCCTACGATCTCGGCATCACGCTCTACGACGCCGCCGACACCTACGGCAACGGACGCAGCGAAGAACAGCTCGCCAAGGCGTTCGCCGGTCGCCGCGAACGGGTGGTTTACGCCACCAAGTTCGGCTACGACTTCTCGAACGACGCGCAACAGCGCAGAGGCCAATCCGAGCTGCCGCAGGATTTTTCGCCGGCCTTCGTGCGCGCGGCGCTCGAGGCATCGCTGCGGCGGTTACAAACCGATTATGTCGACATTTATCAGATGCACAACGCGCGTATGGCGCAAATCGACGACGACGCACTCTGGGAGCTGCTCGAAGCCTTCAAACGTGAAGGCAAGATTCGCACCTACGGCGTGGCGCTGGGTCCCGCCATCGGATGGCTCTACGAGGGTATCCAGGCGGTGTGCAGGCGAAACGTCCCGAGCCTGCAGATCATTTGGAACATGCTCGAGCAGTATCCGGGGAACGAGCAGATTCGCGCGGCGTACGATTGCGCAGCGATTACGGGCTACATGATCCGCGTCCCGCACTCGAGCGGGCTGCTCGAGGGGCACTACACCGCGCAGACGACCTTTCCGCCAAACGACCACCGCCGCCATCGCCCGCGCGAGTGGCTCGTCAACGGAGTCGAAAAGGTTGCGCAGCTCCGCTTTCTCGAGCGGCCGGATCGCACGCTCGGCCAGGCCGCGATCGCGTGGCTGCTCGCCGAGCCGCGCGCCACGACGGTCCTTCCCAACATTTACGATGCCGAGCAACTCGCGGAATTCGCAGCGGCTCCCGATGCACCGCCGCTAACCACCGACGAGCTCGCCCGCGTCGAAGCGCTCTATAAAGCGAACTTCGGGATCGTCGAACCGGAGCCGGCTTTCAAAGGTACGATGTCGCCGTCGAAGGAGCCAGTAGGACGATGAAACGCGAGCATGTCGCGACGCGCCACGCGCCGCAACCAATCGGCCCATACAGTCAAGCGATTCAATCGGGAGGCGAGCTGTATTGCAGCGGGCAAATCCCGCTCGATCCCGAGACCGGCGAGATCGTTGCCGGTGATGCGGGAGTGCAGACCGAGCGGGTCATGCAGAACCTCGGTGCCATTCTCTGCGCGGCCGGATACCATTTTGAGGACGTCGTGAAGACGACGGTCTTCCTCGTCGACATGAACGACTTTCCAGCCGTCAACGCCGTCTACGAGAAGTACTTCGACGCGAGCAAACCGGCGCGCTCGACCGTCGCCGTGGTGGCGTTGCCGCGCGGCGCGCGCGTCGAAATCGATTGTGTCGCTAGAGAGTAAACGTACTTTACTGCGGAGCCGATAGCGGCTGTTGCATCAGTCGCGCCGTCTCTTCCTTCGCTATCTGCGCCACGTCGGGATCTAGCGAAGCTTGCGCAGCCTTGAGCTCGGCCAGCGCGAGCGCCTTCTTTCCTTCCGCGGCGTAGGCTCGCGCGAGGAGATACCTGACGCGACCATCGTAGGGAACGGCCGCGACGCCCTTGAGCAGCGCGGACTGCGCGAGTGGGTAGAGGGAGTTATGTTCGTAATCGATCCCTAAGTTGACGTAAGACTCGGGCACGTAGGGATTGACCGCGATCGCCTGCACGTAGTAGGCGACGGCGCGTTTCCAATCGCCGCCGAGATCGGCGAGGTAGCCGAAGTTAACGAGCGCCTCGGGCCGCTCGGGTTCGAGGCGGTGCGCTTTCTTGAACGTCGCCATCGCCTGGTCGGCGAGTCCGGCCTGAATCTTCGCGACGCCGAGATTGTCGAGGCAGGCATAGTTTACCGGATCGACGTTGAGGCAATCGGTCAGGTACTGCGAGGCTGCGGCCGATTGGTGCAGATCCAAGTACGACATGCCCAGACCGTTGAGCGCCGCTATCGAGTGCGAGTCGCTATCCAGAGCGCGTTTAAAATAGAGTATCGCGTCGTTTGGCCGGTGGACCGTTTCGAAAATCTCGCCGAGCTCTTCTTGATCGCTGGAGTCGTTTGGGTTATCGTTTGCAACCCGTACCATCTGAGCTTGATATTGTGGGAGGTCTCCCTTGCGCAAATGCAGCAGAACGAGGTCGCGGATCGAATCGGTTCCGGGCAACGCACTCTGGAACTCGACGATCGCTGCGTCGACCTGATTCTCGGTCGCGTAGACGACTCCAAGCCGGTTATGCGTCTGCTTATCGTGCGGATCGCGGGCGAGCAACTGTTTATAGACGGCCTCCGCACGGTCGAAACGCCCTTGACGGTAGTATAGATCCCCGAGAAACCGTGCGGCTTCGGTGCCGTCGGGATGCGTTGCGACGAAAGCTGCAAGCTGCTTGACCGCTTGGTCCATCTGGCCGGCGGCAATCAGCTCGCGCGCATAGTTAATCGCGACCTGTTGGTCCGCGAGCTGGTGAGCCTCGGGAGTAAGTATGACATTCGAGCTTTGAGCCAGTGCCGGGCCCATAAGGCCCACCGCCGCGGCGGCGGCCAGGACCGGCATGGCGAGCGCGAGGAGGAGGCGTCGGGACATGGTCAGGTACCTCACCAACACTATAGCGCATCTTCCAAGGGTGCCGTGACGACCCCCAGCCGAAGAGGCGGGAGGCGGCTTTGGCCGCTAGACCCAGCCTCCTTGTAGCACCGCGTGGTTTAACCCGGCATCGCCGCACTTCTAGCCGGTTAACGCACCAGCGGTAGAACGTTGCTCGGTGTCAGCGGATAGAACGCCATTGCGACCACCGCGACGGCACAGATTGCTGCGCTCGCCCACGCAAGCGGAACGAACGGCTTAAGGTCATGGTGTTCGCCTTCCTCCCGCGCGTACATTACCCAGACGACCTTCGCATAGGCATAGAGTGAGATCGCGGTTCCGACGATCAAGAGGACCGCCAGCCAGAGGTAGCCGCTCGCAATGCTGCTCGAGAGAATGAGAATCTTACCGAGAAAACCGGCGGTGGGTGGCATTCCAGCCAACGCGAGCAGGAAGACGGTCATGGTAGCGGCGAGCCAAGGCCGGCGGCGGCCCAAGCCGCGATAAGATGCAAGGTCGGCTCCTTCCTCGCCATCGCCTGAGATCGCGGCGGCTACCGCAAAAGCTCCCAAGTTCATGAACGCGTACGCGGTAAGATAGTAGAGCGCGTAGCGCAAGCCGATCGGCGTGAGACCCGCGAGAGCGACGAGAATGTATCCCACCTGCGCGACGCCCGAATAGCCCAACAGTCGTTTGAGGTCTTGCTGCGCGAGCATCCCGACGTTGCCGGCTATCATTGAAATCCCGGCTACGATCCAAATGGGAAGTAAGAGCCGCTCCGACGTACCCGACGGAAGCGCCGCGTAGATGAAACGAGCGAAGACCGCCAGCGCACCGGCCTTGGTCGCAACGCTCATGAACGCAGTCACCGGCAGTGGAGCGCCCTGGAAGACGTCAGGCGTCCAGGTGTGAAACGGCACCAGACTGAGCTTGAAGACCAACCCGATGAGGAACATGCCGGCGCCGACCCAAAAGAGCGGGTTCGACGCTAGCGCCGGGTTGACCAAGTCGGCAAGTCTCACGCTGCCGGTTGCGCCAAAGAGCAAGGCGGATCCAAAGATCAAAAACCCCGCCGCGGTCGAGCTCAAAATGAGATATTTGAGAGCCGATTCGCGCGCGGTTTTACGATCGACCGCGCCGCACAGCGCATAGAGCCCCAGCGAAAGCAGCTCGAGGCCGAGAAAGATCATCATCAGGTTCGCAGCGCCGGCCATCAACATCGCGCCGCAAGCGCTCCACAACATAATCGCGGTCATCCCAGCGATGCGTTGGGGCGGGCCGATCGCGCCGTAGAGTATGATCGACCCGGCCGCCGCCATCAAAATGATCTCTTGGAAAACGGTTGCGAAACCGCCGACGATAAAACCGCCGAAAAAGGCGTCGTGATGATGGGCGTACTGACGTGCAGCAAAATCCCCGGCGATAATCGTTCCCAGCAACGCGATGCCGATCGAAAGATAGCGCCGATCGGTATCGCGTTTGCCCGAGAACAAATCCGCGATCAGCACGGCGAGCGCCGCGATCGCGACGATGCTGACCGGAACGACTGCCGACCAGTCGGCGTGCGTGAACGGCGGCTTCATAGGTGCAGCAACGGCGCCGGATAGACGCCAACGAGGACGAGCGCGGCGAGCAGCGGGGCGACGGCCAGGCCTTCGAGCCACGTGAGATCGGCTCGCACCGGCAGGTCTTCTACCTCAGGCCCGTTCATCGCGTCCTGGTAGAGGCGAATCATGTACGCGGCGGCGATCACGATGGCGACGAGCGCGACTACGACGGGCCAAACGTATCCGGCTTGATAAACGCCGATCAAAATGATCAGCTCGCCGACGAACCCTGCCAAACCCGGTAATCCCAGCGCGGCGAGTGCGGCGATGCAGAGCGCACCGGCGAGGCGCGGATTCTTCCACCCCAAACCGCCGAGCCGGAGCAGCGACCGCGTCTCCTCGCGCTCTTCGATGTACCCAAGCAGCATGAACAGCGCTGCCGAGAAGAGCCCATGCGCCACGATATAAACCAGCGCGCCCGCGAGCGCGATTCGGTTCTGCGAGGCGATCGCGATAACGATGAGACCCAAATGCGAGAGCGATGAATACGCGACGAGACGTTTTGCGTCGTTCTGCACGAGCGCGATCACAGCGCCGTAGATCAGCGAGATCGCGCCGAGGACCATCAACGGACCCGCGTACTCGTGCACGTAATCTGGAACGAGCGCGAGGGCGATCGCGAGAAACCCGTAGAGTCCGGCCTTCGATTGCACTGCCGAGACGATCGCGACCATCGGGGGCGGCAATCCGCTATAGGTCGGCGGCATCCAGGTGTGGAGGGGCCAAACCGGCGTCTTCACCAAGAACGCAAAAGCAAATCCCGCGTAAATCCAAGGCGCCCACGCGCCGACGAGGTGGGCTCCGCTTCGGCCGATGACGTCGGTCGAGCCGTAAATAACGCCGAACGCGGCGGTCGCCAGCAAGAGCGTCAGACCGCCCGCAAAGTTATAGATGAAGTAGCGCCACGCGGTGGCCGGATGTTCGCCCCAGCCGATCAGTCCGAAGAAGACCGGCAGCAGCATTAGGTCCCAGAAGAGCGCAAAGACGAGCAGGTCGCGCGCCAGGAAGAGCCCTAGCATGGTCCCTTCGAGCATCAACATCAACGCGACGAAATCGCGGGCGCGGGGAACTCGGGTCGTCGCAATCGCGCAAGCGGTACAAATCGTCAGCAGGAGCGCAATCCAGAACGAGACCGGCGTAGCTCCAAAGTGAAAGGCGGCCGTAAACGGGCGGGAGAGCCAACGAACGCTCCACTCCGCCTCGCGCATCGTCAGAAGGATTGCGAAGGTTGCGACCGCCACGAGCGTGCCGATCGTTCGCGAGAGCATGTCGGAACTTGTCCTCAGCGAAGTCGAAGGACTTCGAGGAAGCGCGAAGAGCAGCGCACCAGCAACGATCGGCAGGAGAAACGAGACCGGAACCAGCGTCATGGGTGCGCTGTCCCTGCGACCGCGTAGTATGCGATGAAGAACGCGGCGCCGACGACGAGAAGCAACGCGTACGCGCGGACGAGACCCGTTTGGAACGACCGGACCAGCGTACCGAGCCAGCTTGCCCAGAAGGCGACGTCGCGAACCGCGCCGTCGATCACGTGCGGATCGATAATCCGGCTGAAGACCACGCCGAGCAACTGAGCCGGCCGCACGAAGATGAGATTGATTGCCGAGTCGACGTAGAAGAGGTTGGTCAGCACCGCCGGCATGCGTTCGCTCTCGACCCGCAGACGCTCGGTTGCGTCGCGTCGCGCGTTTGCCGTGGCGTATCGCATCCACGCAACTGCGAAGCCGAGTGCCACGAAAATCAAAATGATCGCCGAGGTAATGCCCTCGGAAACCGGCGGCGTCACCGCGCCCGGAACCGGCGCCTTCTGTGGGCTGAAGAGCGACGCAAAGAACTGCCCCCAGGGCGAGCTCTCGCCGCCGATCATGAGTGCCGCACCAATCGCAACGCTGGGAGCGACCAGGATCGCGACCGGAACGTTCATCGTCCAACCCGATGCGTGCGCGTGTTCTACGTCGCCGCGATACTCGCCGAGGAACGCGATGAAGAGCAGCCGGAACATATAGTAGGCCGTGATTCCGGCCGTTAGCGCACTAACCGCAAAGAGCCACGGATGGCCGTACTGCAGGTCGCCATAGATGACTTCGTCCTTCGAAAAGAACCCACTGAACCCGGGAACTCCGGTGATCGAGAGCACTGCGGTGAGCATCACCCAGAACGCAAACGGCATCCTCTTCCAGAGGCCCCCCATCCGGCGCACGTCTTGCTCGTTACCGAGTGCGTGAATCACGAGACCCGCACCGAGAAAGAGCTGCGCCTTGAAAAAGGCGTGAGTAAAGAAGAGCGCGACGCCACCTTCGTACGCGCCGACGCCAACGGCCATGATCATGTAGCCGATCTGCGACATCGTCGAATAAGCGAGGATGCGTTTGATGTCCCACTGCGCCGTGCCGAGCACCGCGCCGGTGAGCGCCGTGAGTCCGCCGATCGTGCCGACCAAGAGCCGTGCCGACGCACTGTGATCCCAGAGTGGAGCGCAGCGCGCGACGAGATAAACGCCCGCCGTCACCATCGTGGCGGCGTGAATCAACGCGGAGACGGGCGTCGGACCCTCCATCGCGTCGGGTAACCAGGTATGGAGCGGAACTTGCGCCGACTTGGCCGCCGCGCCGATGAAGAGCGCTATGCAGATCGAAAAAAGCACCGCCGGTCCAAACGTGGCCGCCGCAGCGAACGTGTCGCCGAAGCCGATCGAATGGACGTGTGCGAAGATGATGAAGATCGCGAACATCATGCCGACGTCGCCGACCACGTTGATGACGAAGGCTTTGCGGGCGGCCGCCACGGCCGACGGGCGCTCGAACCAGAACCCGATCAGAAAGTACGACGCAACTCCGACCAGCCCCCAACCTACCAGCAGCCCCACGAAGTTGTCGGAGAGCACGAGCGTGAGCATCGCGAAGACGAAGAAGCTCATGTACGCGAAGAATCGCGCAAAGGCGCGATCGCCTTCCATGTAGCCGATCGAGTAAAAGACGATCAAGAAGCCGACGCCGGTAATAACGAACGTCCACAAGAGCGAGAGCGGATCGAGCAGCAGTCCGAAGTCGAGTCCCGGCATCCACGAGAAGAGCGCCTGATTCGCGCCGACTGCTCCTGCCGCGCTTTGCGTCGCAGCCCCCCACGATAGCGCCGCCAATATGAATGAAGCCGCGACGAGCCCGGACACCAGCCAGCCGGCGAGCGCTTTGAGCTGCGGACCGAAGGCCCAACAAACGATCGCGCCCGCCAACGGCAACAGCCAAAGCGTCACCAGCAGCGGATACGACCCACCCACCCCCAGCGCATGATGCATCATCTCACTCTATCCAGCATGGGTGAGTGGGCCGAATCGTATTCCGTGAGCGAGGCGTGCGACTTTTTCGGGCCAGCCACGGATGGCTGCTTCAAAACTTCGTTCTCCCGAAAAAGCGCACGAGCAGGAGCGAAGCATGGATGCGCAGCGACGAGCGTCCGAGCGATGGAATACGATTCGGCCCACTCACCCATGCAACGCCCTCACTTCGTCGACGTCAACGTAGCGCTCCGGGCGGAAGGTCGTTACGATAATCGCCAGCCCGATTGCAGCCTCGGCGGCGGCAACGGTGATGACGAGAAAGGCGAAGATGTGGCCGGCATTCTGCAACCAGACACGGGCGAAGGCAATGAAGAGAAGATTGGCCGCGTTGAACATCAGCTCGATGCTCATCAGCATCACGAGCGGATTGCGGCGCACGACGACGCCGGCGACGCCGATAAAGAAGATCACCGCGGCAAGCGCGACGTAGTGGCCGATCGGAACGGCCATCATCCCTCACCCTCCCGCAGAATCGCTTCGCGCATCGCGCGCTCTACCGACGCCTCGTGGCGCGGCGGAGCTTCGCGCATTTGTTCGCCGCCCAGCGTGATCACCCCGATAACCGCAACCATGAGAATCAGCGCCGTGACTTCAAAGGGTAAAAGGTGCACGGTGAAAAGCGCCTTCCCGAAGTCGGCGACGCTCCCGAAGACGTTGGCGGACCCAGCCGGACCGGTGGGCCGCGGCGGGAACGTTGCGGCCTTTGAGACCGCGTAGACGAGAAAACCGAGCGCCGTCAATACGACGATACCGCCGGGCAGCCAAATCCTCGGCAGGCGGTTCGGCCCGAAGGCAAACGGCGCCACGCCGCTGCTAAGCAGCGCGATCACGAAGACGAAGAGTATCAAGATCGCGCCTGAGTAGACGATGATTTGAATGACTGCCAGAAACTCGGCCGAGAGCGTAACGTAGAGCACCGCGAGGGCCGCGAAGTTGAGCAGCAGCGCGACGACGCTATAGACCGGCTTACTCGCCGAAATCGTCCAAACTGCGCTCGCGACGACGACGATCGCCAAAATCCAGAATACAATCATCCTGAATTGTCATCCCGAGCGGAGTCGAAGGGCTCGAGCAGGGTCAGGCCCTTGCGCTGCTTCAGCAGAATCTCGCCTCTCCAGGTAGCAGGGTAACCGCGCTCAACGTCGGTCGTCGACTTGATCTCCGCAACGCGGCCGAGGTCGCCGGGAATTCCGCCGGGCCGATCGTCGGGCGGCGTTCCGACGCCGGCCGACAGCGGTACGATCAGCCGATCCTTGTCGTAGATGAACGAACCCCGGCGATAGTCGGACATTTCGAAACGCGGCGTCAACACGATCGCGTCGGTCGGACACGCTTCCTCGCACATCCCACAAAAGATGCAGCGAAGCTCGTCGATCTCATAAATCGCCGCGAAGCGCTCGCCCGGCGAGTGCCGGTCGTCCGGTGAGTTTTCGGCGCCGATAACGGTAATCGCGTTAGCGGGACAAACGCTCGAACAGAGCTCGCAGCCGATGCAGCGCTCCTTGCCGTCGGCGTAACGGCGCAGCTCGTGAAGTCCGTGAAAGCGCGGTGCGTGCTGTTTTTTGATCGAAGGATACTGGATGGTCGGGCGCCGGCGGAACATGAACCCGAAGGTAATCGACAATCCCCGCAGGATCGCTCCGATATTAAAGAGGCGCTTGCGCGTTTTCATTGGGTCGCTCACCCCCTATAGGCCACAAAGATTGCGGTCACCACGAGGTTCAGCGTTGCCACCGGCAGCAGTACCTTCCAGCCGAAGGCCATCAACCGGTCGTAGCGCAGCCGGGGAAGCGTCGCGCGCAACCACATGTAAAAGAACATGAAACACGCGACCTTTATGACGAACCAGGCGATGCCGGGGATCGCCGTGAGGCCGAACGGCGCGTTCCAGCCGCCGAAGAAGAGCAGCGTGGCGATGCACGAGACGGTGAGCATGTTGACGTACTCGGCGATGAAAAACAGGCCGAAGCGCAAGCCCGAATATTCGGTATGGAAACCGCCAACCAGCTCCGTTTCCGCTTCGACCAGGTCAAACGGCACCCGGTTCGTTTCGGCAACCGCGGTAATAACGTAGATGACGCACCCCACCAGTTGCGGGATGAAGAACCACCAGCGCGCCTGCGCGTTCACGATTCCGTCGAG
Source organism: Vulcanimicrobiota bacterium (assembly GCA_963831815.1). Lineage (GTDB taxonomy): Bacteria > Vulcanimicrobiota > Vulcanimicrobiia > Vulcanimicrobiales > Vulcanimicrobiaceae > Cybelea. The sequence goes on along the minus strand of CAWHRL010000002.1, from coordinate 1,446,225 downwards.
CGAGGTCGTGCCCGCGAGCAGCAGCACGCCGATGAGCGAGAGCGACATCGCCAGCTCGTAGCTGATCATCTGCGCGGTCGAACGAACGCTTCCCAGCAGCGGATACTTCGATCCCGAGGCCCAGCCGCCCAAACAGATTCCATAGACGCCGAGCGAAGTGATCGCAAGCACGAAGAGGATGCCCGCATTCACGTTGCCGATCACCCACGTAGTACCGGAGCGGGACGCGCCGAACGGGATGACCGCGTAGACCGCAAAAGCAGTTAGCAAAGAAATGAACGGCGCAAGCTTGTAGAGCAGCGGATCGGCGGTCTCGGGCGCGAGATCTTCCTTGAGTATCAGCTTCGCCGCGTCGGCTGCCGGCTGCATCAAGCCCCACGGGCCGACCCGATTCGGCCCAGGGCGCAGCTGCATCCAACCCAGGATCTTTCGCTCGGCCAGCATCGCATACGCAAATGACGTGACGACGACGAAGAGCAGAATCGCCGATTTGACGAGGACGATGAGCCAGGGCATCGGTTACGCCCTCATTCCGCCAAGCCACGGGTCGTGCTGCCACGTACCTCCGCCGGAAAGAATCGACGGCGCGGCGTCATTTCGGAGCGCATCCGTCGCCGAGTCGGTCGACGAGGCAAACCGTCGATCGCCGAACGCAACATCGGGCGAGTCCTTTGCTGCGAGCGCAACCACGACGCCGTGTAGCTCTTCTGAAGAAGGCAGCGATACTCCGAGCTCGTCGGCCAGTCCCAGCAGCATCTCGAAGTCCGATCGCACCGGTTCGGGGGCCGCCAACGAGGCGTTGACGGGCAGCAGATCGCCGCCTACGTTGAGCGTCGTGCCGTTTTTTTCAAAGGCTCCTTTTGCAGGCAGAACGAGCGTCGCGCGCTTCGCCGTCTCGGTCATGAAGAGCTCGCTCACGGCAAGAAATGAAACTTTTTCCAGCGCTTGAACCGCGGCAGCAGGGTCGCGGGCGTTGCGAGCGGGGTTGAGGCCGAAAATCGAGAGCACCGCAACGTTGCCCGCGCGCGCCGCATCGAGCATCGCGCGGCCATCGAGACCCTGTTCCGAAACAACGAAACCGGGTCCGCTAAACGGCAGCATGCCCATCGCTTCGGCGCCGCGCGCGTTTGCCTGCTCGCTGGCGATATAGGTCGTCAGCTCGGCAGCACCGCCGAACGCTTCGGCGTAGCTGCGTGCTTCCGCCAGATCGATCCCATCCCAAATCAGCGCAACGGAGGATACGTCGCCGACGGCGCTGAGCGCTTGCGCGGCGCTCTTCGCGCGCACGATCTTCGCGCCGAGCAAGGCTGCCCTACGGACGCGCAGCCACAGCACCGGCGCTCGCTCGTCGAGAGGCTGACCAACGATAACGATCGCGTTGGCGCGATCGATGCGATCGAGCGGTGCGCCGCTGCGTCCCGGAGTGGCTTGACGTTGCCGGCTCGCTCGCCAATCGAGATTCGAAACGCCGAGCGACCGGAAGACGTACTGTAACGCGAAGGCCTCTTCGTTCGTCAGCCTGCCGCCGCCAATGGCTCCGACGCTGCCGGCGCCGCTCGTCGCGATCGCTTCGCGGATCGCCTTCGCCCATAGGATGAAGGCGTCGTCCCAGCCGATCTGCACGAAGTTCCCATCCTTGCGGTAGAGCGGCTGCGTCAGCCGGTCGGGCGCCTCGTAGAATCCGACGTTGTAGCGGCCGCGGTCACAGAGCCAACCGTCCGAGATCGGATCGTCTTCGACCAGCATGGTGCGCAAGAGCTTTCCGTAGCGAACGTCGGCGAACTGCTGGCAACCCACCGCGCACTGCGTGCACGTCGTCTTCGTCCGATTCAAGTCCCACGGACGCGATTTAAAACGGTACGTTTTCGAGGTAAGCGCACCGACGGGACAGAGCTCCGTCACGTTTCCCGTAAAGTTATGACGATACGGCAGACCGGTAGCCGTTGCGATGATGTCGCGCGCGCCACGGTCCTTGACGACCAGCTGCCGTTCGTCGGCAATGATGTCGTCGAAGCGAACGCAGCGCTGGCATACGATGCAACGCTCCTCGTCGAGTACGATCGTCGGACCCAAGTCGACGGCCTTTGGCTTGGAGAGCTTCGGATCGGCGACGTCCGAAGTGCCGCGTGCGTAGGCCATCGCGTAATCCTGAAGGTCGCACTCGCCGCCCTTATCGCAAATCGGACAATCCAGCGGATGGTTTACGAGAAAGAGCTCGAGTACCATCGCGCGAGCAGCGTCGACCTTCTCGCCTTGCGTTCTGACGGCCATGCCTTCCGCCGCAGCAGTGTTGCAGGCGATTTGCAGCTTCGGCGTACCTTCGATCTCGACGACGCAGATGCGGCAGAGCCCCGCCGGTCCCAACTTCGTGTGATAGCAGTAAATCGGGATTTGCTGCTGGATCGTTTTGGCGGCTTCGACGAGCAGCGTCCCCTTCGCCACCGTGACGGGAACCCCATCGATGGTGAGATTGACCATCTGCGTGCCGTGGGAAAGTAACGGAGCGCTCATGCCAAAGCCCCCACCGCAGCGATGCGTGCTTTGAACTGCTCGGGAAAACGCTGCATAACCGATTTGAGGAACGGCTCGATAGAATCACCGAGCGGGCAAAGATTCAAGCCCGTTATTGCGCTGGAAACGCGAAGAAGCATCTCATCGTCGCCGGCGATTCCGCGACGATGGACGAGCCGCTCGAGCACGCGCTCCATCCAGCTTCCCGCCTCGCGGCACGGCGTGCACTGACCGCACGACTCGTGAGCGAAGAAGCGCACGAGATTGTAGGCGGCATTGACGAAATCGGTCGTATCGTCGAAGACCACGAATGCACCCGAGCCGAGCATCGAACCTGCCTTCGCCATGCTTTCGTAATCGTACGGCCAGTCGAGTTGTTCTTCGAAAATGCAGGCCGACGAACCACCTCCCGGCTGCACCGCCATGAGCTTTCGTCCCGGGCGCAGGCCGCCCGCCAACTCGATGATCTCGCGCACCGTCGTCCCCAGCGCAAACTCGTAGTTGCCGGGATCGCGCACGTGACCGCAGACAGAGACGATCTTATAGCCTTTGCTGCGCTCGGTCCCGACCGCAGCGAACCATTCCGCGCCCCGCTCCATGATCGGAACGAGATAGGCGAGAGTCTCGACGTTGTTGACGATGGTCGGCTTGCGATAAAGACCTTCGACCGCTGGAAAAGGCGGCTTCAGACGCGGCTCGCCGCGCTTGCCTTCGAGCGAGTTGAGCATGGCGGTCTCCTCGCCGCAAATGTAAGCACCCGCGCCGCGGTGCACCGTCACTTCGAGATCGTAGCCGCTCCCGAAGATATCTTTTCCGACGTATCCTGCCTGCTGCGCCTCCTTCAATGCCTTGCAGAAGATTTCGTAACCTCGCTTGAACTCGCCGCGAATGTAAATGAACGCATGGTGCGAGGCGATGGCGTAGGCTCCGACCAGCATTCCTTCTAAAACCAGATGCGGAACCGTTTCGAGCAGCATGCGATCTTTGAAAGTGCCCGGTTCGGCTTCGTCGCAGTTGCAGACGAGATAGCGCGGGCGCTTATCGGTCGGCAAAAACGACCACTTCCGGCCGGTCGGAAAACCGGCGCCGCCGCGCCCGCGTAGTCCGGATTTTTCGGCCAGATTCAACACGTCGACCGGCTGCAGTTCGCGCACGGTTCGCTCCCACTGCTTGTAGCCGCCGCGCTGACGGTACACGTCGATATTGCACAGATCGACCTCGCCGATTCCGGCGGTCAAAACCTTAGTGACCGGCACCGGGACTCTCCTCATCGACGACCTCAACCACAGCTCGCGAATCGACGACCGCTCGCTCCGTCGTACCAGTAAAGCGGTTGACGTTGCGGTTGATGATGTTGTCGAGCATGATAATGCCGCTGCGGTCACCGACCCCGCCCGCGTTGTTCGGCTCCGGCACGCCCGTAGCGCCGCGCGACTTCTTGCCGGTGCCGATCTGCGCGTCTTGCGAAATCGCCCACGTCGCGGCCGGACGTTCGGTCTGCGCCATCGGCGCGACCGCAGACGTTCCAGCGCGCATCGTCTCGAGCATCTCATCGATCTTCTGCGGGGTGAGATCGTAGACGAACTCCAGATTCACTTCCATGCAGGTCGCGCGGTCACACGCCGCCAGACACTCGACCTCTTCGTACGAGAAGAGGCCATCCTGCGTCGTTTGCAAGTGACCGATTCCGAGCTTCTCGCGAAAGTACGCCATAATGTCCTCGGCACCGTTGATCGTGCAGGCCAGTCCGCGGCAGACCTGGAGCATATACTTTCCGACCGGACGCCGGTAGAGCAGCGTATAGAACGAGACCGTTCCTTCGACCTCGGCCGGGGTTATCTCGAGCATCTCCGCGGCAGCGTACATCGCCTGCGGGCTCACGAACCCCTCGTGCTGCTGAAAAAGATGCATGATCGGCAACAGCGCCGACCGCTTCTCCTCATACATTGCAACAATCTCATCGCACTCGGGCTTGAGCCGCTCGCGCAACGCCGGAAAATTCTTCTCTCGCTCCGTCATAGGTATTGCTTCCCGGTTTCGACGCTCGACGTGACGCTTTGTGCCATCCTGAGCGGAGTCGAAGGGCGCTCGTCGCCTGCTAGAATTTTCCACTACAACCCCACTCGATCGATGACGCGGCGGCGAGGGTTGGCGACGTGCTGGTGACGGGCGTGTGAAGGTAGGAGCCCCTCGACTCCGCTCGGGACAGGCTCCGCCAGGATGGCGAGAGCGACGACGAGGCGAGCAGCTTTTTCGCAGGACCCGAAAAAGCGAGCGTCCCGGAGCCACCATGTCGCAAAACCGAGCGAGAGAAAGTCATCGGTCGACTTCCCCAAAGACCGGATCCAAGGAACCGATCATTACAACGAGATCCGCGATCAGGTTTCCGGTGGCGATGCCTTTGAGCACCTGCAAGTTGTACATGCTCGGAGGACGCGTGCGGATGCGATAGGGCCGGTTCTCGCCGTTGCTGACGATGTAGTAGCCGAGCTCGCCGCGCGGAGATTCGATCGACTGATAGACGTCGCCGGGCGGCACGCGAAACCCCTCGCTGATGAGTTTGAAGTGGTGGATCAACGCTTCCATCGAGAGCGCGATCGTCTCTTTCGGCGGGAGCGCGACCTTTGGATCGTCGATCATGACGGGTCCCGGCGTATCGAGCCGCCGGCGCGCTTGTTCGATGATTCGCATGGATTGCTCCATCTCATCGAGGCGCACTAAGAACCGCGCGTAGGCGTCGCCCTCCTCGCGAGTCGGCACGTCGAAATCGTACGTCTCGTAGCCGCTATACGGGAAGGCCTTGCGAACGTCGTAGCCGATTCCGCTTCCGCGCAGGCTCGGCCCCGTGACCCCCCACGCGACCGCGTTTTCCGGCGAAAGGAACCCGACGTCGATCGTGCGATCCTGAAAGATTGGGTTGGCTTGCAGAAGTCCCCGCAACTCCCGCAGGCGTCGGGGGAACTTTTCGATCAGCGCGTCGAGTCTGGCGAGAAAACCGCTCGGCAGATCGCCGTTGAGACCGCCGACGCGCAGGTAGTTAGGGTGCATGCGCGCGCCGCCCGCAGCCTCTTGCATATCGAGGATGTTCTCGCGCAGATCGAAGCAGTAGAAGAAAACCGAGATCGCGCCCAGGTCAATGCCGTGCGTTCCGAGCCAGACGCAATGCGATGCGATCCGCGTGAGCTCCATTGAGAGCACGCGAATGACCTGTGCGCGCGGCGGAATCCGATCGGTGATGCCGAGAAGCTTCTCGACGCCGAGCGCATAGCAGAGTGCGTTCGAGGAGGGCGCGAGGTAATCCATGCGCTCGATGACGGTCTGCGCTTGCGTCCAGAAGAGCCCCTCAGCCGTCTTCTCGATGCCGGTGTGGAGGTATCCGATTTCCGGCTCGGCCGTGACGACGCTTTCGCCATCGATCTCCAGAACGATCTGCAAGACGCCGTGGGTCGACGGATGCTGCGGACCCATCGAGAGGACCATGGTATTGCCGCTGCGGCTGACGACGTCGGCAGAGAGCGGCATCGCTGAACTCGTCACGACTCGCGAGCTCGTTTCACTTCTTCTTGCAGCGCCTCCAGCGTTCGTCCCGATGGCGGCGTGCCGGCTACGACGTTACTCTTGTTCGCGAAGCTTGGGCGCGGCGCGCGCTCGCGCGCGGGGCCGCGCATCGGATAGTCTTTGCGTAACGGGTGACCTTCCCAGTCGTGCGGCATCTGAATTCGCCGAAGATCCGGGCGGCCTTCGAAGACGATTCCGAAGAGATCGTAGACCTCGCGCTCCGCCCAGTCGGCGGATTTCCAGAGATCCATCACCGAGGGTAAGCGTTCGCCATCGTCGGCACCGCAAAGGACGCGCAGCCGCGCCGGAGTTCCTACTTGCGCCACGGTCGCGCGCTTCGACGGAAGCGCCAGCAGGTGGTAAACGACGTCGAACCGCGGCGTGCGCGCAAGATAATCTACCGCGCCGAGGTCGAGCAGCATCGCGTACCCCTCGGCTTTGAGGGCTTCGAGGCGCGCGCGAAGCTGCGACGGCGCGACCCGCTCGATCGCGGCATCGTCGATCGGCGGACGCAGGCTCGTCGGGTCGATCGCCGCGCCGGCGATCGGCGGAGTTTGCGTGCTAGGCAGAGTGCACTCTCGAAATTTTAGAAGCTAGTATTTACAGGCGATTACGCTCGCGCCAAGAGGCCGCCCCGGCCGCCTTCGCGGATCTGCTGCTGAATGAGATTGACTGCATAGAGCAGACCGTCCGGCGTCGGTGGACAGCCTGGAACGTACACGTCGACCGGAATGATCGTGTCGACGCCTTGGATAATCGCATAGTTATCGAAGATGCCGCCCGAGCTCGCACACGCGCCCATCGAGATCACCCACTTCGGGTCGGCCATTTGATCGTACAGGCGCTTGACGACGGGACCCATCTTCTGAGCGACCCGGCCCGAGACGATCATCAAGTCCGCTTGGCGCGGCGAACTGCGGAAGACCTCCGAACCGAGTCGCGCGATGTCGTATTCGGGTGACGTGACGCTCATCATCTCGATCGCGCAACAGGCTAAACCCATCGTGAGCGGCCAGACCGACGAGCTTTGCGCCCAGCGCGCCACATCGTCGAGCCGCGCGAGCATGAACTGACCGGGGCCTAGTGACATGGACGCGTGGTTCCTTGCACAAGATCACGAGGGATTTTTGGTCGAATCGAGGAGCGATGAGGGAGCAACGCCATAGCGTTGTGACCGAAGAGCGACGAAGAGTCGGACAAAAAGACCCGTGAGATTGGGTAAGCGAACCGCTCGTTCATGGCACTTGAACATGCGAATCCTAACGCCATACGAATCCACCCTTCTTCCAGACGTAGGCGTAGCCGATGGCGAGCACGACGATAAAGATTGACATTTCGAGCAATCCGAAGACCCGCAACGCGTGCATTTGGACGGCCCACGGATAGAATGACGCCACCTCTACATCGAAGACAACAAAGAGCATCGCGATTAGGTAAAACCGCACCGGGAAGCGCCCAGCCACCGCTGAGGTCGGCTCGACGCCGCACTCGTAGGCTTCGCGCTTATGCCGATTCGGCTTGCCCCGTCCCAATAGACCCGGCAAAATGGTAAAAAGCAGCGCGGCTGCGACTGCGACGCAAAGGTAGATTGCGACCGGACCGTATGGATTCATTTGCTTGTGAAAGTTTTCACAAGCGGGCCGCCATACCTGTCCTTGGCGTTTATTGGCGGGCCGCCGCAAGACTGTTGGACCGGGAGACTCGCGGCGCCATGCCGTACATCTCAAGAATGCGGTACGCGCTTTTGGGAATGCTCCTGCTCTTTGCGCTCGGTGACTCGTGTTCGCCGCCGCCAAATGTCGTAGGCGTCCAGGATTTTGGACGCGTTACCGGCCGGGTTCTCGACGCAATGACCAACCGGCCGATTCCGAACGCGCTGCTCTCGGTCGGCTCGCTCTACACCACGCGCGCAGACGTCAACGGAGCCTTCACGTTGCGGACGGTCGCGGGAGATCAAACCGTCACCGCGCGCGCCCCCGGTTACTCGACCACAACGGCCGACACTACGATTCCCAAAGATGGAACGGTTTCGGTCGGCTACGTGAGGCTCGTGCCGCTGACGTTCCCGGCCGGACAGCCGACGCTCGCGCCTCCGCCGACCCCGGCTCCTCGCGTGTCACCCGTTGCGGCGACCGCCGAGCCGGGTTCCAGCACGAGTCCCGCCGCGGCCACCACGGCGCCGAGCGCTTCCCCAGCGCCAAGCCCCACCTAAGGGATACCGGCCGTCACTTAGCTCAGACGCAGCGCCTCGAGATCGAGATCGTATTCAATCGAGCGATAGATTTCTTCGGGAATATTGCCGGCGTGGCGGAGCTCCGCGATCGCTTGCCGTTCGGCGGCCAAGGCTTCCTTCTGTAACGATCGGTCGATGTGGCTCTCGCTGGCTTGGTCGGTTTCGTCCATCTCGGCCTTGCCGCGCAGTACATCGACGCGGCGCCGGTACTCTTCGAGAATCCGGCTTGCAATCTCGCGGTCGAGCGGCGATCTGCGGCGTGACGCCTCATCGCTCAGGCGCGCGATACCGGCTTCTAGCGCGCGAATCCGTACGCTGGTCTCGCGCTTTTGGCTTCGGCTCGTCTCGGTCACACCGAGCCGCTCGATCAGCGGCCCCAGCGTTAAGCCTTGGACCACCAACGTTACAAAGATCACGCAAAATGTGAAGAATATCATCACGCTACGCTGCGGGAAGGGCTCGCCGCCGAGCGTGTACGGTAACGCCAGCGCGATCGCGAGCGATACGATGCCGCGCATTCCCGCCCACGAAAGCACGGCCACTCGCGGCCAGGCCGGCTTCGGATCGCGCTTGCGGATCGCCGGGATAAGCATCCACTGAAGATAACTCGTGGGGAATATCCACGCGATCCGCACGACGATCACCGTCGCGCTCAAGAGCAAACCGGCGAAGGCGTAGTCGCGCACGTGCGGTTCGAGCACTTCGAGAATGAAAGGCAGCTCGAGGCCGATCAGCAAGAACGCAAAACCGTTGAGCACGAAGATCAGCAGACGCCACACCGACGCGGCAAGCACGCGCGTTTCGGAATCGATAAAACTCTCCGAACGCCGGCCGAGTAGGATCCCAGCCGATACCGCGGCCAGGACGCCGGAAACGTGAAGCGCTTCAGCCGGAAGATATGCCGCGAACGGCGCAAGCAAGAAGACGACGCTCGCGATTAGCGCGTCGGCAAAGCCGCGCCGCGCGATGTAACGCAAGACTCCTTCCAGCAAGAACGCGATCGCAACGCCGACGAGTATCCCGCCGGCGGCGACCACAACGAATTCGAGGCTCGCATGTGCGAGCGAAAAGGTCCCTAAGATCGCTGCCGCGAGCGCGAAGCGATAGAGCACGAGCGCCGTCGCATCGTTCATCAAACACTCGCCGCTGACGATCGCCGCGACGCGCCGCGGAATAGCCAATCGCTCGAAGATCGCCTCCGACGCCACGGCGTCCGGCGGCGAGACGATCGCGCCGAGCGTGAATGCCAGCGGCCAGGTGAAGGCGGGAACGGTGAAGTGAACGACCACCGCGACTGCGGCCATCGTGACGATTACCAGCCCAACCGCGTGAAGCGTTATCGGCAGCGCGGCGCGCCGGAACTGGAACCAGTCCGTTGACCAAGCGGCGCCGTAGAGCAGCGGCGGGACGACGATAAGCATGATCAGCTCAGGATCGGGGTGAGGCCGCGGCAGATGACGCGTAAACGCAAGCGCGATGCCTCCAATGACGAAGGCAATGGGATATGGAATCCGCCAACGCTTCGCAGCGATGCTGAGCGCGACGACCGCGGCGAGAAACGTGAGTAGAACCAGTGCTTCAGTCATCAGTTTCGCCGGCGTCGCCGATCGTCACGCCGGCCTCGCGCAAGTCCACTGCATAGCCCGCGATAACGAGATAAACTCGATCGGCGCGTTTGGCGAGGCGCTGCGCCATGCGGCCCATCGCATCGCGAAAGAGCCGGGCCGACGCCGCAACCGGTACGACGTCCCAACCGATCTGCTCGCTTACCGCAACGACGTAGGCCGGCGACGCCAGCATCGCATCAACGAACGCTCCCGCCTCTTCGTCGAGTTGCGACTCCAACACGGTGTAATCGATTTCCAGTAGATCGATGCGAGGGGCAATGCGTGCGGCGAGCCACGTTCCAAGCGCGTCGACCAGCAGACACGAGCCGGGATCTGCTTCATGAAAGAGCGCCAGTTGCGCCTCGAGCGTCAGCGCGGCGGTCTCGACGGTTCGCCACGAGGCGGGCCGCTCCCGGACGTGGCGCGTGAGACGTGCACGCCATTCGACGTCTTCGGGAGCCCCGGCTGCGGTCGCGACATAGGTTACGGGGCGTCCGCTTTCGCGGGCCAGCCGAACCCCGAACGCGCTTTTTCCCGAGCGGACCGGTCCGGTGACGAAGACCACCGACATGCGGGCTGCATTCGCCTCAAGGCGGCTTACCGCCCCGCTGCGGAGAAGCTTCACCGCGACCCATGTTTGCAGACATCCTCAGCATCGCGTTCGGGGTTGCGGTCATCGCGTTGACGCTCAGCGATGTTTTCCAGGTCGTGGTGATGCCGCGCGCCACGGGACGGAACTACCGTATCAGTTTTTACGTCTGGCGCGCCATGTGGCACGTCTGGCCGAAGCTCGCGTGGCGGCTCTACGGCGTCGACACCGGCCAGCGCGAAGATTTCTTGGCCGTGTACGCTCCATTTACGCTCGTGTCGATGATCGGTTTATGGGCGGCGTTACTAATTTTAGGCTTCGGTTCGGTTCTTTGGGGGATGCGCGGCGGCATAGCGCCCAATCACGCATCGTTCGGATCGATGCTCTACTTTGCCGGATCCTCGTTGCTGACGATCGGGTACGGCGACATCGTCGCTCGCTCCCCGCTTCCACGGTTCATGTCGGTGTTCGCCGCGCTTGCCGGCCTGTCGTACCTCTCGATCTTGACGGCCTTTCTCTTCGCGATTTTCGGATCTTTCCAACGGCGCGAGACTTTCGTCGTCACCGTCGCCGCACGTGCCGGCAGCCCGCCGAGCGGCGTCAACTTGCTCGCAATCGCCGGCTATTCGAAAACGCACGACGACCTCCCGGCCTTGATGCGCGATGCCCAACAGTGGGCAGCCGGCGTGATGGAGAGCCACCTCGCCTACCCGATGCTCGCGTTTTTTCGCTCCAGTCACGACGACCAGTCATGGATCGGAACGCTGGGCACGCTGCTCGATGCGGCGACGCTCGCGATGACGACGATTGACGGCATGCCCGATGGCCAAGCGCGCATATTTTACAGCGTAGGCCGCCACGCGACGCGCGACCTAGCGCATTATTTTCGCGTGGGAAGTCCGGAAGGTACGGTCGGCGTCGAACGCTCTGAGTTCGATCGCGCCTGCGACCGTCTTGCTGCGGCCGGATATTCGTTACGCGACCGCGACGAGGCTTGGAGCCGATTCTCGGGTCTGCGTTCGGGTTACGCCGGCCGGCTCAACGTACTGGCCGCGTTCTTTCAGAGTCCGCCCCTACAGTGGGTCGGTGACCGCTCGCTCATCACGGTGACGACACGCGGTGAGCTCAAAATCCACGAGCAGCATCCGAGCGGTGAAGAAACTTCCTGACGTCGTCGATCGGCAGCGCAAACCCGATGCTGCGTTCCTCGTCGAAACGCGACTCCGCAACTCCTACCACTTCGCCGGTACTTGCCAAGAAAACCGGTGCGCCGCTCTCGCCCGGAACGATCGAGAGCGTCACTTCGAGAGCGTCCTTTCGTATCGACGAGAGCCGTCCGGTGTCTAGCGACGTGGCTAAGCCGAGACCTTCGTCGTCGAAATCGTCGGGAACCGGATAGCCGAGCAAACCGACCTCCCGGCCTACGTCGTTTTGCAGTTGCGATGAGGTACCCAGCGCAACGACCGGTAACCCTCGGCGCGGCGTGCGAAGGAGCGCGAGATCGAGATCTTCGTTTGACGCAACGATTCGCGCGGGCGCCTTCCATCGGTTAGCGACGGTCACGTGAATGTTCCAGGCGCCGTCGATTGCGTGCTGCACCGTGAGTACGTCGCTGCCCCAGTTGCCGGAAGCGACGACGAAGCCGGTCGCGTAGGCATCGTCGTAACGATCCTTCTTGTTCTCCGGCGGCACGCGCATGGATAAGAGAACGACCGCCGGACGCAGCCGTTGCACCGAGGCAACGAGGGCGTCGTCTGCGTTGCGGCCGCATCCGGCCGCCCACATCAGGGCGAAGAGCACAATCCACGTTGCGATTCGCGCAGTCATGACAGGCAATCGATTAACGACTTTCGCAGCGCATCCAGGCCTGCTCCGGTCTTGGCGCTCACGCAGAGTGCGCTGCCTTCGTTGGCTGCCTCCGGCACCAGATCGCACTTGTTGAAGACCAGCAGCCGCGGGGTGCGGTCGAGGTCGAGTTCGTGTAGGATGGCATCCACCGCGTCGCGCTGGCGCGGCCATTGCGGATTGCTCGCATCCACGACGTGTACGAAGAGATCGGCCTCTTGCAGCTCCTCCAACGTCGCGCGGAACGCGTTGATAAGATCTTTTGGGAGGTCGGTTATGAATCCAACGGTATCCGCCAGGCGAACGTACGTATTTGCTTTGAGGTACGCTCGCCGTATCATCGGATCGAGCGTGGCGAATGGACGATTCGCGACGTAGGCGTTGCTGCGAGCCAATGCGTTGAGCAGCGAGGACTTGCCGGCATTGGTGTAACCTACGAGCGCAACGAGCGGCTCGCGACTCGTCGAGGACCGGCGCACCGCCCGCTGCCGCCGGACGTCGGCGAGTTGCCGGTTCAAGACCGCGATGCGCTCTCCGATACGACGCCGATCGACCTCGAGTTTGGTTTCGCCCGGGCCGCGCGTGCCGATGCCGCCGCCGAGTCGTGAAAGATCGGTCCCGACTCCGATCAGATTGGACTGACGGTATCGCAACTGCGCGAGCTCGACTTGAAGCTTCCCTTCTCGGCTGCGCGCCTGTCGCGCGAAGACGTCGAGAATCAGCATCGTTCGGTCGACGATCGGCAACGGCACGATCCGCTCGAGATTCTTACGCTGACGGGGGCGCAAATCGTTGAGCACCAAGAGCAGACCGGCATGAAGTTCGGCTGCGCGGTCGGCGATCTCGTGCGCCTTGCCGCTTCCCACCAGTGTTGCTGGATCGACCGCATCGCGACGCTGCACGAGACGGTCGAGCACTTTTGCGCCGGCGGCTTCGGCGAGCGCTTCGAACTCGGCGAGCTCCGGCTCGATGGAGCCGCGCGATGCGCGCGTATCGACGGCGACGACGAGGGCGCCTTCGTTCACGGTGTCGCGACTGCGAGTGGCGTCAATCGGTCCACGAGCCAGCGCAGACCTTCGTTGTAGGAGGGACCGGGACGTTCGAGGAGATCGGGGTCGACCGAGTAGACGTGGCGCAGCCGCACCGCGCGCAGGCTGCGCCACGGTTCGCGGTCGAGCACGCCATCGAGGTTCGTCGCCGCATCGGCGACGAGCACGTCGGGTTGATGGCGGAGGAGCGCTTCGGCGCTGTATTGGCCGTAGGCGGCGTGCAGATCGCTCGCGGCGTTGGTGCCGCCCGCGAGCGCGATGAGCGTGGTGATATACGAGCTCGCGCCCGCCGTCCAGATCGGGCCGCTGCCGAGCACGACGAAAACGCTCGGCCGGCGGACGTACCCTTTCGTGCGCGCCTGCAGCGTGGAGGTCTCGCGCCGGAGCCGCGCGATCGTGGCGCGAGCTTCCAGCTCGTGGCCCGTCAGCGCGCCGATGACTCGAAGGTTCTCGAATATGCGATCGTACGCGTCGTCGGAAAGCAGCACGACGCGGACGTGCGCGCGACGCAACGGCTCCGTCAACCGCGCTTGCGCGGGAATGCCGATGACGACGGCCGGACGCAACGTTAGAATAGCTTCGGCATCAACGCTGCTCGAATCGGCGACGCGCGGCAACTGCTTGGCTTGCGGCCGATCGGTGAAGGCCGAAACGCCGACGAGCTGCGCCGCCGGCGCCGATCGCGTATACGTCGTCGGCGAACGACGGCACCAAGGTTACGATTCTTCGGCCGCTAGCGAGGCTCGCCGATTTACCCTTGGCGGTGGTCGCGTTCGCGCCACACGCACTTAGTATGGCGGCGCACCATGCGAAGGCGAGCACGCAGTTCCGAGGCATCCTCTGCGACTACGAAGGAAGGAAGGCGACGACCTTTGGGCAATGCCGCTCGTACGCTTGCGCGGGAAGCCGGTGTGAAGCCGGCACGGTCGCGCCACTGTATGCGGGGAGCCGCCCGACGTCACTGTCCTAGATGGATGGGAAGGCACGGGCACCGGTGACGATCCGCGAGTCAGGATACCGTTTCAAGCGCTCTTGCATAATCCGCCTCGCGCAAAGGAAGGGATTGCGATGCTTGCAACACTCGTCGCCGCGATAGTCGCGGCTTCTCCTTCACCCTCAGCATCACCAACGGCAGTACCGGAGATCGCCCACGTCGTCACTAGCGACCGCGGCCGAGAGTCGGCCGCGCGAACCGCTCGCACGACGTACGTCGTAACGGCTGCTCAAATTGCCCGTGACGGCGATCGCACCGTCGCCGACGCCCTCGTAGACGTCCCCGGAGTCGACGTTGTTCGCTACGGCGCTTTCGGAGCTGCGGCCGCGGTCGGCATACGCGGCAGCTCGTCCCAGCAAATTTTGGTGCTTGTCGACGGCCTGCCGATGGCGGGCGGCCAGATCGACGACGTCAACCTCGAGCAGTTTCCCGTCAGCGGCATCGACCGCATCGAAGTCGTCGAAGGAGGCGGCTCGACGCTCTACGGTTCCGGATCGATCGGCGGTGTGATCAACATCATCACGTCGTTGCAACCGGAACGAAGCACGGCAACGATCTCGACGGGATCGTTTGACGAACAGAGCTACATCTTTCAAACGCCGTATGTCTCGTTTCAGCGGACCTATGCGACCAACGACTACTCGGTCGAGAACGCGCCGAACCGCCAGAACGCGCAAGCGGGGCTGACGGGAGTGACGGCACGATATTCACACCCCGTCGGTGCGGTCGACGTCAGTTTTGCTGCGAACCTCGTCGACGCGCTCAACGGCGTGCCCGGCGAGTTGGGATTCTTTTCACCAACGAGCGAACAAGGCAACGTCAACCGCAACGTCAGGTTGAGCGTCGAGCATAACGGGCCGCAATCTGCGACGTCGCTCGAGCTCGGCGATTCGTCGCAGGACCTCTCCTACACGTGCAACACGCCCGTCGATTCGAACTGTCCCAACTCGAGCTTTCCCACGCCGTCTCCCCCGATGACCACGAATCCGCCGTACGCACAGGCGCTCTACGATCAGCATTGGATGGCGAGCCTGCGCAACGTCGTCGGCACGCAGCGCGAACGGCTCGTTTACGGCCTCGACCTGATGCGCGGCGTTGCGCGCATCGACCAAGGTACCGGCGGCGGCTCCCCGCTGGCCGCCGACAATGCGCCGATCTTCGACGCCTACGCCCAAACGGCGGCGTACGTGCAGTCGCAGTGGTTCGCAGAGAACGGTGGGCAGTTATACGCCGGCCTACGCGCGGAGCGGGACGGCGGAGTGGGCGGTGCGTATTCGCCGTCGCTCGGGGGGATTCTCCCGCTCTCGCGCTGGCTGCAATTCAAAGTCAACGCTGCAACCGCTTTTCGCGCGCCGAACGCCGAGGAGCTTTACTATCCCGGGTTTTCGAATCCGAATCTTGCTCCGGAGCGAACGCGCGTCGCCGACGCGACGTTCGTCGCACCGGCACTCTGGGGGGCCTTTCCTTCGGCTGGTTTACGACCAGCGGGTCGAACTTGATCGTCTCTCCTCCTCCGCTTTACATTCCGGAGAACGTCGGCCACGCGTCGATCGCCGGTTTGTCGCTAGCCGTTGCAACGCCCTCGGTTCGAGGATACGCCGCCACGCTCGACGTCACGAACCTCTACCGCGCACAAGACCTCGACACCGATAGCCGCTTGCCGGGGCGTGGACCGGTCTTTGCAGTAAGCCTCGGCCTGCGCTACATCGCTGCGCCGAGCAGCCGGTTCGACGAGTTTCGGATCGTCGCGCGGACGCAAGGACCGCAGGAGGGCGCCGATCCGTTCCTGTCGCCGGCGTACGCCGTCTATCAACCTGCGACGTTCACGCAGGTGGATGCGGATCTCGGGTATCGCTTGACGCCGCGGCTGCTTCTCACGTTACGTGCTTATAATCTCGGCGACGATCGCTACGCGCTCTATGCCGGGTTTCCGATGCCGGGGCGCTCTTTTACCGTCGAGCTGCGCAGCCGTTGAACGCGCTGCGAGCGGCCGCGCTCGTGCTGATCGTGCCGGCCGCCGGGGCAGCGAGTTTATTGGTCGGTGGGACACCGATCTCGGCTGCGCAGATCGCGGATCAGCTCGTGCATCCGCATCAATCGAGCGTTCTCAATACGATCGTCTGGCAGCTCCGGCTGCCTCGCGTCTGCATCGCGGCCACGGTCGGCGCGTCGCTGGCGCTATGTGGCGCGCTGCTGCAGGGAATGCTGCGCAACCCGCTGGCCGATCCGTATCTCACCGGCGTCAGCGCGGCGGCCGCGGCGGCCATTGCGATCGCCGTGCTCGCCGGCGCGGCTGCCGGTGCAACGCCCGCCATCGGCTTCGTTGCCGGTCTTGGCGCGGCGCTGCTCGTCGCCGCGCTGGCACGCCGTGGAAGCGGAATCGACGCGAATCGCCTGATACTCGCCGGCGTTTCACTATCAACCTTCTTTGCCGCGATCGTTACGCTCGCCGTGGTGCGCGCGCAGTCGAGCGATTATGCGAGCACGATCCTCGCCTGGCTCGCCGGTTCGATGGCCGGACGCGGCTGGCACGATCTGGCGGTCGTCGCACCGTACGTTGGATTCGGCGTACTGCTTGCCGTCGTTTCGTATTCGCCGCTGAACGCGTTGCGGATCGGCGACATGCGCGCGCGCGCCGTCGGCGTCGACGTCGATCGCGCACAGTGGATCATCCTCGCCGCCTCTTCGCTACTGGCCGCAAGCAGCGTCGTGCTCGCCGGGCTCGTCGGTTTCGTCGGACTCATCGTACCGCACTTAGCGCGACGCATCGTCGGATCGGACGCGCGCGCGCTCTTGCCGGCCTGTGCCGCGATCGGAGCCGCGCTCTGCATGATCGCCGACGCCATCTGCCGGCGCGTCGTCGCACCCGCCGAACTGCCGATCGGCGTGCTGCTCGCGTTCGTCGGCGTACCGGCCTTTCTCTATCTCTACCTCCGTCCGATCGGGGCGAGCCGAAGCCTGGGCCGATGATCGAACTCTGCGACGTCGCGCTTCACGTCGGCGGCCGGCCGCTACTGAGCCGGATAACCGCGCGTATCGGAACGGGCGAGTTCGTCGCGCTGCTCGGCCCCAACGGAATCGGCAAGACGACGCTGCTGCGCGCGATTGCGGGCTTGCACTCACTGGAAGCCGGGACGATTCTTCTGGACGGGGCGCCGGCGGCGCGTCTCGAGCCGCTCGAGCGGGCTCGCCGCATCGGCTTTGTCACGGGTGACGAGATTTTTCTCGATGCACTCTGCGTCGCCGACGTCGTCTCGATCGGCCGGTTTCCCCACCATCGCTGGTGGCAATGGCAAACGCGCGGCGCCGATACGACGGCGGTCGCGCAGGCGCTACGTGCCGTGCGAATGGAGCGCTTCGCGTCCCGACTCTTTTCGACGCTTAGCGCGGGCGAACGCCAACGCGTTTGGATCGCCCTCGGCCTCGCCCAACAGACGCCGATCCTGCTCCTCGACGAACCGACTAGCCATCTCGATATTCGCGTTGCGCACGAGATCCTCGATCTGCTGCGAGGTCTTGCGCGGACGGGGAAGACCGTCGTCTGCGCGCTGCACGACCTCAACGACGCCGCAGCATACGCCGATCGCATCGCACTCCTGGGCGACGGCACTCTGCTCGCGGTTGACGAGCCCGACGCGCTGCTGAGCAACACGCTGCTCGAAACCGTCTACGGAATCGCCATGGAGCGCGTTAGATTGCCTGGCGGGCGCCTGCGCGTCTTCGCGCGAGAACCAGAACCTACCGGTTAGCGTTCGGTAGCGCGCGCACGTCCGAGCCAAGGACCCAGAGCGTGCGGCCGCGCTGCGGTCCGGTCGAGATCAAGACGCCGACCGCATCGTCGGGCTTTTCAAAGATCGGCGATTCGACGTAGACGGGAACGCACGAGATGACCGTCGCGTGCGTTCCGGGCGAAACCAGTACCGCGTGCGGCAGCATCGCCTGTGCCACGTCGAAGGAGGCCGCGTGATACTCGCGCAGGCGAGCGCGCGAGTCCCAAATCAGGACGGACGGGTCGTCTGTCGTGCTGTAGAGCACGACGTGGTCGCCGCGATGCACCTTGCAATCGGCCAGCGCGGGCGCGACCGCCGCTAGCCAAACGAGTAAGAGCGTCAGCGCGATTCTATCCACGCGCCGGCTCCGAATCCAGCATACGAATCGCGAGAATCGCAAGATCGTCGCGCAATCGGCTTCCTCCGCGCGCGCGAACCTCTGCAACAAGCTTGTCTGCAAGCTGCTGCGCGTGCGGCCCGGATCGCTCGATCAGCTCCATCGCGCCGGCGGCGAGGAGCTGCTCACCCGCGCGGTTTCGAACTTCGGTCAAACCATCGGTCGAAAGGACGATCGTGTCTTGCGGATCGAGCTCGAGCGTCTTAGAGTAGAACGGCTCGTCCATTACGCCGAGTACCGGTCCGGTTACCGCCAACTGTTCTACGCGGCCGTCGCGACGGAGAAAGGCGCAATCGTGTCCCGCGCTGCCGTACTCTAGCCGGAACGTCGTCGTATCGAGGACGCCCACGAACATCGAGACGAAGAGGTACGGATTGCCGACCGCTTTAGAGAAGGCGACGTTGAACTCCGATAGAATTGCTGCGGGCTCGCTCTGCCGCAGCGCGATTGCCCGGATCATGAATTTGATGAACGCCGTGAGCACCGCCGCATCGACGCCCTTCCCGCTGATGTCGGCGATCAAGACAAGAGCGCGCGCGGCGGAAAGGCGATAGACGTCGAAGACGTCTCCGCCGACCGCGGCGTGACTCGTCGCCGAAAGATAGGCACTGCCCACCTCGCAGTTCGGCAGCGGAATCGATTCACTGCGAAATGCGCGCTGCAACACGTCGATGACCATCCGCTCGTGTTCGAGCTCGCGATTGAGCCGCGACCGGTACGTGTTGAAGAGAATTGCGAGCAATCCGAAGGCCAGCACCCAGAAGGCGCGCACGTATGAGGACCGGTCGAGTTGCACTTGCGTGCTGGTCGTGAGACCCGTTCCGATGCCGGCCAACGCACTGCGAATCGCCGCCACGGTGCGCGTTTCGTAATCTGAATAGAGTTTGTTGCGTTTATCGAGCTCGACGAGCCGCTGCCCCGGGTGACGCAGCAACGGGCCCGCGACCTCCGCGCGCCACCGCGATTGTAGTTGTCCGTACGCCCCGAGGAGGATGCCCGGTCCGTAGAGGTGCTGCTCGTGCAGGATCTGCCGAATCAGGCTTTCCTTGGCATCGTACCCGGCAGCGGCTTGCCGGTACTGCGCGACGTAAAAGGGATCGCGGGTCAAAGAGTAGCCGCGCAGTGAATTCTCTTCGTCGATCTGCAGGCGCAGGAGTTCCTCGAGCTCGATCTGCGCTTGCTGGATCTGCGCTTGGCGCTCAAACGTGCTGGCAATTTGAGCGCGGGTTTCGAACGACCCCTGCACGGCAAAAGCGAGCGTCGCTACCAGGAACGCCGTTAATAAGAGCGTCCCGGTTACGTTCGCGAACGGTACGTTCTTCACAAAGGCGTCACAGAGGCACGGTCGAAGAAGCGCAGGCTGTGCAGGGTCTAGTCGATCCCACGATATTCAAGTCCTACGACGTCCGCGGAGTTTATCCGTCCGAACTGAACGACGACATCGCCTACGCAATCGGGCGCTGCTTCGTACCGCTGCTCGACCTCGAGCGGGGTGGAGGAATCGCCCGCAACAGCGTCGTCGTCGCTCGCGACATGCGGCCTTCCGGAGAGAGTCTTCGCGACGCGTTCGCCCGGGGCGCATCCGAAGCCGGCGCCGACGTCGTCGACATCGGAATGGTTTCGACCGACGCACTCTATTTCGCGGTCGGGAAGCTCGCGCTTGACGGGGGCGTCATGATTACCGCTTCGCATAACCCCGCGGCGTATAACGGCATGAAGTTCACCCGTTCGCAAGCCCAAGCGATCTCGCTAGATACGGGTTTGTCGACGATACGCGATCGGCTGCTCTCCGGAGAGCTGCCTCCCAAGAGCTCGACGCCGGGTAGGCTCACTCATCGCGACGTCCTCGACGATTTCGCACGACACTGCCTCTCGTTCGTAGACCGATCGAAGATCAAACCCTTGCGGATCGCGGTAGACGCCGGCAACGGAATGGCCGGCGAGACGATTCCACATGTCTTTAAGAGCCTGGCGTGCGAAGTGATTCCGCTCTACTTCGAGCTCGACGGCCGCTTTCCAAATCATCCGGCCAGCCCGATCGAACCCGAGAATATGATCGACTTGCAGGCCGAGGTTCGAAAGCACCGGTGCGACTTGGGCGTCGCTTTCGACGGCGATGCAGATCGCATGTTCATCGTCGACGAAAAGGCCGGGTTGATCGACGGCAGCACGGTAACCGCACTCGTTGCGCTGAACACGCTCAAGCGGGACCCCGGCGCGAAGATTCTCTACAATCTAATCTGCAGTCGTAGCGTTCCAGAGCTTATATTGAAGGCCGGCGGGGTACCGATTCGATCGAGGGTCGGCCACTCGATCATCAAAGCCGAGATGCGCGAGCAAGATATCGTTTTCGGAGGCGAGCACAGCGGGCATTTCTACTTTCGCGACAACTGGTATGCCGATTCGGGTATGATCGCGCTGCTTGCCTGCCTCGAGCTCTTCAGCGAGGCGAATAAACCGGTCAGCGAGATAATCGCGCCGATCGATACGCGGTTCCGCTCGGGTGAGATCAACCTTCGCGTGACCGATATCCCGTCGAAACTGCGGGAGATCGAGCGGCATTATGCCGACGCGCAAATCGATTATCTCGACGGTATAACGATCAGCTATCCGGACTGGTGGATGAACGTACGTTCGTCGAACACCGAGCCGCTGCTAAGGCTTAACGTCGAAGGGGACACTATTGCGCTCATGGCCGAACACCGAGACGAAACTCTAGAGCTAATACGGAGTTGACGATTTAAACGTGGAACGATTGGTGCTGGGGCCGGCCTTCATAGCGGTGGGCGACGGAACGTCGACGTTCGGCCGGTTAGCCCTGGAGAGCGGCCGGATTGCCGGCGTGCTCGCGCCCGACGGGCCGTCGGATCATCAGTTGCCGTCGGGCAGCACCATCGCGCCCGGGTTGATCGACGTTCATACCAACGGTGCCGGCGAGTATCTCTTCAACCGCGACCAAGGCAATGCAGTCGGCGTCACCGGCGCGACGTACGCATCTCACGGTGCGACGGGCTTCGTTGCCAGCGTCATGACCGCGCCCTGGGAATCGATGCTTCACGCAGCGTCGGAGATCGTCGAAGCGGCCAATCAGCTCGAAGAAGACGCGCCGGTCGGCGCGCGCTGCCTCGGCATCCACTTTGAGGGGCCGTTCTTGAATTCGAAGTTTCGGCGAATCCATCGCCACGAGTGGCTGCTTCCCGCCGCGAAGAGTCGTGCGCAGGAGATGGTCGATGCCTGCAAAGGCGGCTGCCTTTTGGTGACGATGGCGCCCGAGATCGAAGGCGCGAGCGACGCGCTGCGAGTCTTCCTGGAGAATAGCGTCGTGTGCTCGGCCGGTCATACCGGGGCTCGCTACAGGGAAGGGATGCTCGCCATCGGGCTCGGCTTTCGCTCGCTGACGCACGCCTTCAATGGAATGCCGCCGCTCGACCATCGCGATCCTTCGATCTTAGCCGCCTTCATTCAAGATCGCCGGACGCTCGTTCAAGTGATCTGTGACGGCTTTCACGTCTCGCCCGTCATGATCGACATCTTGCATCGGACTCTCGGCGACCGCGTCGTTTTGGTGACGGACAACATGCCCGCGGCAGATCCGGGTTATCACATCGAGGGCGGGGTCATGCGCGCGGCCGACGGAACGATCGCCGGCAGCGCGCTTCGCATCGATGAGGCGTTGCGCAACTACATGTCGTACGCCCAGATTCCCTTCGCTCAGGCGATCGTCGCGGCAACCTACGCGCCGGCGCGGCTCATCCGGCACGAGAGCGAGATGGGCCGGATCGCGCGCGGGGCACGAGCCGATCTCTCCTTCTGGGACGGCGAATACCAGGTAATGGCAACGATGGTCGGCGGGCGCTTCGTCTACAACCGCATCGAAGTTACGGTTTAAGCCGCGTCGCGTTTACGCGGGGGCGTACGGGGAAACGTCCGGTTTCGACAACGTGGTGCGCTGCGCTGCCGAGCGAAGCATGACGACTGCGGCGTAGATAACGACGACGACCACAAGCCATCGCACTGCGACGAGCGGCAGCGACTTGACGATGTAGGCGGCAATGAGAACGCCGGGGATTCCGCCCAGCGTCAGGCCGAGCGCAGCGCGCATCGAGAACGCATCGTAACGGATGAAACGGAGACTGGCGACCGGCATGAGGAATGCACAGGATGCCATCATGATCGGGAACGCGGCAATCGGATTCATCCCAAGCATACTCACCATTATCATGCATGGCGCGTACAGACCGATGCCGATCGTCATTAATGCGCCCAAACAGAAGCTGACGGCCACTCCAATTGCGAGGCGCGTTCCTTCCAGACCGAGAGCCGTACCACTGAGGCCGAATTGGCTTCCTTTCAGATTGCTCATGATGAAGAGCGCGGCGGCAGCCAAGAGCGCGGTCCCCATTCCGATTTGAACGTAACGCCGTGGAAGGCGCGCCACGAGACCCGCTCCCAGCCAAGCGCCGATCACGGCCGCCAGGATCAACAATATCAGGGTGCGAGGTTCGACCGCGACGATGCCGATGAAGATCGCGGCTTCGACGACCGTTGGAAGCGCGTGTCCCACGTTGAGCGTTCCCGGTATGCGCTCGTCCGGTACGAAGCGCAGAAACTTGAAGAGCGACGTCGTCGTTGCGAACGATCCGATTCCGAGCGTATCGAAAAAATTCGTAACGAATCCGATCGCAATCGCGATCGCTGCGGCGAGCGGTTCGGGCATGACCGGGCGATGGCGCGGCAGGGCCCGGACTAGCGCAACGATCAGCATCAGGCCCACGAGCAGCAGACCGATGAAGAGAATGGTATGGACGGTCATCGTTGCAGAGCGTACGCCCACAACGCGCCGTGGCCTGCTACGAGCCGATCTCCGTCGATCGCCGGCCCATGGCCGTACAACTCCGAAGCAACCGCGAAGCGACCCATGCGAGCTCCCGTCTGCACGAAGGCAGGGGTTCCCTAGGAGGCGGCGAGCTCTCGCACTGCTGCCGCGTTGAAGTACGCGGCGCGCGGATGGTGCATAACGATCGCCGCGGTCGACTGCTCCGGAACGATTTGGTAGGCCTGGGTCAGCGTGACGCCGATCTTCGCGGTCGCATCGAGCAACTCAAAGACGATCGCATGCTGTTCGAGGTCGGGACACGCACCGTAGCCCCACGAATAGCGTTTTCCGCGCCCGACCTCTAAACCGAGCTCGCGGCGAATGCGGCGATGCGTTTGCTCGGCTAGCGCCTCCGCTGCCTGAACCGAAAAACCGTGCAGAAAATACGACTCGCTGTAATCGCCGGAGGCTTGGAGCTCTTCGGTACGTTTGCTCGCATGACTACCGATGGTCACGATCTGCAGCGCCACAACGTCGCTCGCAGCATTCTCCCGCGGTTCGCGCAAGTAATCGGCGAGACTCAAATGCTCGCCGCCGGCTTGGCGCGGAAAGCTCATGCGCGCGATCTCG
Source organism: Vulcanimicrobiota bacterium (assembly GCA_963831815.1). Classification (GTDB taxonomy): domain Bacteria; phylum Vulcanimicrobiota; class Vulcanimicrobiia; order Vulcanimicrobiales; family Vulcanimicrobiaceae; genus Cybelea. Next base: position 1,422,226 of record CAWHRL010000002.1, on the reverse strand, counting down.
CGCCGCCGGTCGCCGGGATCGTAAAGAATGACGTCGTTGCCCGATCCGGCCGCAGGAAAGTACCCATAAACCACGCGCGGCTCTAAGAGGTCTCCTCGCATCGCCTCCGTTTGATAGCGCTGCAGCCGCGGCTCGAACTCTTCGGCGACGAGTCGCTCGAAGGTGCTGCCCTTCGAGTTTGCACCGCCCCAGGAGAGCCGATAGAGACTCCGCAGATCGAAGCACTCCCAGAGTTCAGGCAAATCGACGCCGTCGAGCGAGCGCGCCCCCCAGAACGGCGGTTCCGGTACGTCGGCGTGCTCGCCTTTCACTGCCGAGTTCGCGCCCGACGCTGGACGGGCGGGTGCGCTGCGGCGCTGCTCGCGCTGTTCCAACGCCTCGCGCTTCGTGCGCTCGAGCAAGTCGCGCCGCCGCTGCGGATCGCTGGTGAGCGCGTCCATCACATCGAGCCCTTCAAAGGCGTCCCGCGCGTAGAAGAGACCTGGTTCGAAGAAGCGGCTGCCGTCGTCGAGCAACGCGATCCGCCGGCTGAAGTCGCGATTGATCGCTGCGCCGCCGACGATGACCGGATACTGCAGACCGCGAGCGTCCTGTTCCTCGACGCAGATCGGCATCTGTTTGCTCGTCGACACAAGCAATGCGGAGAGGCCGATGGCATCGGCACCGACTTCAACCGCCTTCTCCAAAATCGTGTTAACCGGGACCTGCTTGCCGAGGTCGTGCACGGTGTAACCGTTATTCGCAAGGATCGTGTGAACCAGATTCTTGCCGATGTCGTGCACGTCCCCGAAGACGGTTGCGAGGACGACCGTCCCCTTTGTCGAGCCGCTGCGGCGCTCGAGGAACTGCTCGAGATGCGCGACGGCCTTCTTCATCACCTCGGCGCACTGCAAGACGAACGGCAGGATGAGCTCGCCACGTCCGAAGCGATCGCCCACGTCCTTCATCGCCGGCAGCAGGATCTCGTTGAGTACCTCGACTGGCGCGTAACGCGCAAGTGCCTCGTCAATCTTCGCTTCGATTCCGTCCTTGCGTCGCAGCAAGATCGCTTGATGGATGCGTTCCTCAATCGGAGCGGCTGCTGCATCGGCAGCCGAGACCGCGTTATCCTCAGCCGAGTCCAACGGCGACGCGGCTTCAAAATGTTCGATCAAACGAGTGAGCGCATCGGGTCGCCGATTGAAAACGAGATCGTCGCACATTTCGCGAACCGGCGCGTCGACCTCGAAATAGGGAACGATCTCTTTGGCGTGAACGAGCGCGCAATCGAGTCCCGCTTCAACGCAATGATGCAAGAAGACCGAGTTGAGCGCGGCGCGAGCCGCGGGCTTGAGGCCGAAGGAGACGTTGGAAACGCCCAGCGACGTCAATACCGCCGGCCACTCCCGCTTGATGGCCGCAATGCCCTCGATCGTCTCGATCGCCGAACCGGCAAACTCGGCCTCGCCGGTTGCCAGCGTGAAGGTCAATGCGTCGAAGATGAGGGCGCCGGGCGGAAGACCGTACTCGCCGACCACGATCTCGTAAATCCGTCGGGCAACCTCTACTTTGCGAGCCGCCGTTTTCGCCATCCCCGTCTCGTCGATGGTCAGCGCCACGATCGCAGCGCCGTGTTCGCGCGCAAACGGCAATACGGCGTCGATCTTCGCACGTCCGGATTCTAGGTGCACCGAGTTGAGGATCGCGCGACCGGGGTAGTTTTGCAGGGCGATTTCGAGGACTCGCGGTTCGGTCGAATCGATTACGAGCGGTGCTTCGATCGCTTGCGCGAGCCGACGCGCGAGCTGACGCATCTGCTCGTCTTCGTCGGGCCGTTCTGTAAGGGCGCAGCAGACGTCTAAGAGGTGCGCGCCGCCTTCCACCTGTTCGCGGGCGACCAGCACGATGTCGTCGTATCGATCCCCTAAGAGCAGCCGTTTAATCTTTCGCGAGCCCTGCGAATTTATGCGCTCGCCGACGATCAACGGACGAGGCTGCTGCTCGAGCGCCACGGCGGTGATCGCCGAGGCGGCTTCTTCTCCGCTCGGCGGCGAGCTGCGGGGTTTTCGACCGACTGAGTCGACGGCATCGCGCAGCGCATTGATGTGGGCCGGCGTCGTTCCGCAGCAACCGCCGACGACGTTGACGCCGAAATCCCGCACGAAGGCGGCGAGCTCGAGCGCGAGCTCCTGCGGTCCTTCGAGATAGATCGTTTCGCCGGCGGGTCCCATGATTGGAAGACCGGCATTCGGAATCACGCTGACGAATGCGCGCGCGCTCTCGCAGAGGTAGCGAATAGAGTCGCGCATTTGCGCCGGACCCGTCGAACAGTTCAGACCGATGACCTCGACGTCGAGTGCACCGAGAACGGCGCAGATCGCGCGGATATCGGTTCCGAGCAGCATCCGCCCTTCGGTTATGAGCGTCGGTTGTGCCTGAATCGGAACCTGACGCATTCCGCGCGCGAACTCTCGCCTGATTCCCGCGATCGCCGCCTTGAGTTCCAGGAGATCCTGCATCGTCTCGAGCAGCAGCAAGTCGACGCCGCCTTCGACGAGCGCGCGGGCCTGTTCGGCGTAAATATCGCGCAATCGTTCGTAGGTTATGTTCGAGAGCGCCGGGTCGGACGAAGAGACGAGCATTCCCGTCGGTCCCATCGATCCGGCAACGAAACGGGGACGCTCGCGCGTCGAAAACGCATCGCAGGCCTCGCGCGCTATTACTGCCGCGCGCAGGTTGATCTCGCGCGTTCGATCGCCGAGAGCGTACTCGTCAAGCTTAAGTCGCGATGCCGTAAAGGTATCGGTCTCGACGACGTCGGCGCCCGCTTCGAGGTACGACTCGTGGATCGCGCGCACCAGCTCGGGACGCGTGAGCACCAACGCTTCGTTGCATCCGTGCGCGCCGCCGAAATCCTCGGCGGAGAGCTCGAGCGCCATGAGCTGCGTACCCATAGCACCGTCAAAGATCAAAACCCGCTCCCCGAGCAGGCGCAAATACTCAGACAATCTGTCGACTTTCCTTCACGGCGTCACGCGCGATAGGCGAATCTCGCCGACCGCATGTCCGGCCCGATTATACACTCCCGGACGCGCAAATCGAGCAAGTTTAGCCGTTTGGCTCTCGTCGAGCACTCCCAACCGGCCCAAAACGCCAATCGTCGAAGGGCCCCGCGCCCGCGAGCCTCCATCGAGGACTTTGGAAGCGTACCCGTAGCCTCGCGCGATCGCGGCGACGCCGTGTACGCCCTCGGCTCCCGCCTTCGAAGCGATCGTCCCGTTGCCGGCAATCATCAACTCGGTATCGAGCTGCCCGCTGCCCGCCACGTACTGGGGATAGGCAATCATCGCGTCGCGGACGACGCGCAGGGCCTGGGCGTCGGACGGATCCATCTCCGTCAGGGACGCGAGACGCGCGAACGAACGAGCGGCGTTGCGCAAGCTGGTTGCATAAATGGGAATGCCGCAACCGTCGATCGCGATCGGCCAGGTTTCGGGATCGTCGTCGGAGATCCGCGCGCAAAACTCCAGGATGCTGCGTTGCGCAGGATTGCGTTCGCTCAGGTAGCTCGCGGGATCGGCTCCGATTACTTTGCAGAGCGCGAGAATTCCGGCATGCTTCCCTGAGCAGTTATTGTGCAGCGCAGACGCTTGCGCACCCGCGCGGAGCAACTCGTTTGCCGACGTTTCGTCGTAGGGCACGTGCACGCCGCACTGCAGCGCGCCGGCGTCCATGCCGATCTTTCGCAAGAGGGAGAGTACGGCCCGCACGTGGATCGGCTCGCCGGAATGCGACGCGGCCATGACCGCAATCTCCGGAGCGTCCAAGCCAAATGCCTCCAGCACCCCGGCTTTGATTGCGGCGGCGGCAATGAACGGCTTCGCGGCCGATCGCAGATAGACGGGAACGTCGATCTCACCCGCACTGTAGAGCAAATTGCCTTTGGCGTCGACCACACAAACGGCGACGCGATGAACCGACTCGACGAGCTCGCCGCGAGTAACTTCGACGAGCAGTGGCGGCGCGGCGGTCAAACCAGCGCGGGTTCGACGATCGTCGCCTCCTGCTCGGCGAAGACCGGGTTGCTTAAGTATCGCTCGCCGGTGTCGCAAGCGATCGTGACGATCGTTTTTCCTCTTGCCTCGGGGCGCGCCGCAACTTGGAGCGCGGCCCACACGTTGGCACCACTCGAGATTCCGACAAGCATCCCTTCCTCACGCGCGAGCCGGCGCGCCGTCGCGATGGCGTCGGCATCGGTCACTCGCATCACCTCATCGTAGATTTTTGTGTTGAGCACTCGCGGTACGAATCCGGCGCCGGTGCCCTGAATCTTATGCGGGCCAGGCTTGCCTCCCGATAAGACCGGCGATCCGTCGGGCTCTACCGCAATCATCTTCACGCCTGGCTTTCGCGCTTTGAGCACCTCGCCGACGCCGGTGATCGTTCCGCCCGTCCCGATCGCAGAAATGACAACGTCTACGGCGCCGTCGGTATCGCGCCAGATCTCTTCGGCCGTCGTGCGCCGGTGAATCTCCGGATTGGCGGGGTTTTCGAACTGCTGCGGCATGAAATACTTACCGGAAACGCCGGCCTGTATTTCGTTCGCTCGGCGAACGGCACCCGGCATCCCTTCGGCACCCGGCGTCAGCACCACTTGCGCGCCGTACGCTTTGAGCAGGTTGCGCCGCTCGACCGTCATGGTATCGGGCATCACGAGAATGATTGGATACCCCTTGGCGGCCGCAACGAACGCAAGCGCGATGCCGGTGTTCCCGCTGGTCGGCTCGAGAATCGTCATTCCGGGCAAGAGCCGGCCGTCGCGCTCGCCCGCCTCGATCATCGACACGCCGATGCGATCCTTCACCGATCCGGCGGGATTGAACGACTCCATCTTCACAAGAAGCGTCGCCGCGAGATCGCCTGCCATCCGTGGCAGCTTCACCAGCGGCGTGTTGCCGAACGTATCGGCCAAGTTTTCGTAGATTCGTGCCATGGTACCGTGCTTAACCCCCGCTAGGAATCGGCCGTTGCACTTGAGTATCAGCGCCCATGCGGCTTGCTTCCTTCGCCGTCCGCGCGGCGTTCGCTCCACTCGTTCTCATCTCGAGCGTTCCGGCCGGCCCGGCCAGCGCCGCAAACGCCCCGACCGTCGACGCGGCCCTCGCTGCGATCGCAGCCTACGCGCCGCAGGCGATGCGCGAGCAGGGCACACCCGGGCTCTCGGTCGCGGTCACCGACCGCACGCACACGCTGCGCATCATCACCCTGGGGTACGCAAACCGAGATATCCAAATGCCCGTAACCGCAGAGACGCGCTTTGCGATCGGCTCGATCACCAAGTCGATGACTGCGCTTGCCATACTTGCGCTTCACGATGCGGGACGAGTCGATCTGAATGCACCGGTACAGCGCTACCTTCCGTGGTTCTCGATCGAGAGCGGAGGCAAGCCGATTTTGATCCATCAGCTTCTCTCGCACACGGCGGGAATTCCCGACGATTACGCCGCCGAAAGCGGCTACGGTTACGACGTCGTCGCGCTGCGGAACTCTAAGGCGCTCTTCGCGCCGGGCACGAGCTGGTCGTACTCGAACGACGGCTATGCAACTCTGGGTGCGATCGTGGCGCGCGTCGACGAACGCTCGTGGCCCGAAGCACTGCAAGCGCGCGTTCTCGATCCGATCGGAATGACGAACAGCAGCGCCGTCTTTACGCCGGAGGCGATGACGCGAGCCGCCGTCGGCTATCAATTCCTCGAGAACGATCGGCCGCCGCCGCTGCAGCCGGAACTCGTCGGCTCGCCGGCGATGGATTTCGTCGATCCGGCCGGCTCGGTGCTCTCGACGCCCGAGGATATGGCGCGCTACATGCGCTTCTATCTCAACGGAGGAAGAACGGAGAGCGGACAGCAGCTCGTCACGCCCGCGTCGTTCGCAGCGATGACGCAACCGGACGCCTTGAATAACGGGAAACCGGCCGGCGCGTCCGGCGTCGAGCTGCGCGAAGCACCGGCCTTCTACAGAGAGTACGGTTACGGCTTATCGATTTTCGACGAAGGCGGAGATCGTCTCGTCGGCCATACCGGCGGCATCTCCGGCTACACGGCTTGCATGCAGATGAATCTGACGCGCGGTTTCGGCGCGATCGCATTTGCGAACCTGGTCGAGGCGCCCCTGCACCCGTGCGCGATCGTGCTCTACGCAATGCGCGTCCTGCGGGCACAGAGCCTCGGCGAGCCGCTTCCTGCGCCGCCGCCCGCGCCCGACCCGGCTCGCGTCGCGCGCGCCGCCGACTACCTGGGCACCTATTCCGGCGCGAGCGGCTCGACGCTCAAAGTCGTCGCTGCCGGGGATCACCTCCAGCTGATCGACAACGGTAAGAACATCGCGCTCTATCCGCGCGGCTCGGGGCTCTTCTGGGCCGACGATCCAAAGTACGCGCGGTTTTTGCTGGCATTCGGTCGCGACGATAGCGGACGAGTCGTCGAGATGACCTACGGCTCGCAGTGGTATCCTAACGAGCGGTACGCGGGACCGCACACATTTTCGCATCCGCCGGCGTGGAACGCACTGGCTGGGCGTTACGAGAATACGTTTTTTGGTCAACCGGCGGTCGCGCGAGTCGTCATCGTCAAGAACCGCCTTACGTTCGACGGAACCGATGCGCTGAAGCCGCTTCCGAATGGCATGTTCGCGTTAGGCGACTCGATCGTGCGTTTCGACGCATACGCCGGAGCCCGGCCGCAGCAAGTATGGATCGATGCCACGCCATTCTATCGCGTGGAACTTCCTTAGGCTAAGAGCCTATATCCCAGAGCAGGCCGAGATCTTTTTTCGCGAAGGCGCGGAACGCGATGAGCGTTTCAGTGCTCAAGATGCCTTCGAGCGCGGCGATGCGCTCGGTAACGAGATCGTTGAGCTCCTCGTGCTGCCGAACCCGCGCCACCGCGATCAGATCGAACGGGCCGGCCACCGAATAAACTTCGGCGATCCCATCGATTGCGAGCAGATCGTCGGCGATCGTGCGAAGGCGCGCTCGCTCGACGTTCATGAGGACGAACGCTGTGACCACGCTACGCGGCGCCGGGGCGGGCAAGGAGCGCACCACCGCAGTTGGGGCAGCGCCCATTCATCGCTTCGGCGCAAGCCGAACAGAAGGTGCAGTCATACGAGCAGACGCGGGCGTCGGCATCGCCGCGAATCGGCTGCTTGCAGCGCTCGCAGGAGCTTTTCATTTCGAATCCTGTATATGCTCCCAATCGCAACGACCCCTGGCAGGGTGCCTCAGCCCGCCGCAGTCGCCCTCGAGGAGAGCAAGCGCGGCGCCATCTCCGGCAAGCTCGTCAATCGCTGCGTCTCCACCGGGTTGGTCGCGAGACCCGATTACTTATTTTTGAATTTTGCGACGCGCTTTTCGTTGTAGGCGGCGAGCCCTTCTTTTGCATCCTCACTCTTGAAGAGCAGCGACTGCAGCTCGCGCTCTAACGCGAGGCCATCCTGGAGCGGAAGCTCGGCGCCTGTCTGTACGGCCCGCTTGATATGGCCGACGGCCATCGGTGCCTTGTTCGGCGAGCAGAACTGCTTGGCGTAATCGACGATCTGCTCGCGAAACTCGCCGGCGCTCCCTTCATAAAGATCGTTGATCATGCCCCAATCGAGAGCCTGTTCGTAGCTGACCGTCTTGCCGGTCGTCATCATCTCGATCGCGCGCGACTTGCCGACGAGCCGCGCGAGCCGCTGCGTCCCGCCGGTCCCCGGGAGAACCCCGAGCGCGACTTCGGGAAGGCCGATCTTGCCTGCATCCTTGCGCGCGATGCGTAAATCGGCGGCCATCGCAATCTCTAAACCGCCGCCGACGCAGTGGCCGTTGAGCGCCGCGATCACGAGCTTGGGCGTCTGCTCGAGGCGTTGGAGCGTTTCGTTTGAGTGCAGGCAGAACATGTACTTGAACTCAGGCGTGACCTGGTTGAGCATGCCGATGTTCGCACCCGCGGAGAAAAACTTCTCACCCTTGCCGGTCAGCACGATGACTTCGACGTCGGTATCGAAGCGCGCGTCGAGGATCGCCTCGTCCAGCTGGCGCATCATCTCGTGCGTATAGGTGTTGGCCGGCGGATCGTCCATCTCGACGAAGCCCACGTGTCCGTCTTTCCAATAGTTGATGACTCGCTTGCCGTCGTGCTGACGCGCCTCGCGTCCGAAGGGCGTCTGTTGGGTTGCGCCGTTGACAGTGGTACTCATGCAAGGTTTCCTTTTAGAGCGATCCAGAGTGGTCCCCGCGCGCTTCGCGCGCGGGGGGCGCGTAGTCCGTAGGACGGAGCGCCTTTAAAAGCCGAGGGTTCCCAAATGGATCGCGAATGCGTGTTTTTCATGCAAGGTTTCCCTTTAGAGCGATCCAGTTGGGATCTTTAAAATAGTCTTTTAGTCTTGTTTCATCCGCTTCGCTTGGAAGAACCGTCGGGGCGTACAGCTCCCATTCCGCTTCGGTCAGCTTTCGGCCGTCGACGGCGTACCGTTGGCCGGCGTAATCGCCGATCTTTCGGTTGAACTTCATGTCGGGAATATAAAGCTTCGTCTCGCTCGGGTTTACTTCGTTCACCCGCGCAACCGTCGCCGACGCTTCGTCGTAGAACTGCAAGCGGGCGCGCTCGTTGAGGTGCTCCTTATCGACCCCGTCACCTGCTCGATCCTCGTCGACGCGCCCCTTGATGCCCCACGCGTAGGCCCACTGCGCCGAGCCGGAGTGGTCCGTGCCAAAAAGATCGAGCGAGCCGGAGAACCATTTGTTGTAGTATTTTTGTTGGATTTCGACCGGGATGACGCCGGCCTTGGCGATCCGGCGCAATCCGGTGATGCCGGTCCCCATGTGAAACGACTCCTCACGCAGCATCGGGCCCATCGATGCGGCGAGCGGCGTGAAGCTCGAGTGCGAGAGCATCGTGAGCTGGAACTTCCCATCCCGATCCATGAAGTTTGTGTACGCGAAGAAATCGAGCCAATGCGTGACGTCGTCGTTAAAAGCGTTGAGCAGACGGTTCTTCTTTCCGAAAGCGCGGCGTTCGAGCATCTTCTGCGCCTCGATCTTTCCTTCGCTGCCGAAGTTGTTGACCATTAGGTGACACATCTGATATCCGTGTCGCGTCTCTTCGACCATAATGCGAACGAGCGAGGCTAAGTCGTACTCGCTCGGTGCGTTGTTCACCAGGAATCGCTGCTGCTCGTTGGAGGCAAACTCGGTGTCACCCTGATAAACGACCATGTTGAGCACCGCATCGCGCATCCGCTGGTCCGGAATCTCGCGAACCTTCTCCCAGCGCCGATCGCCTTTGAAGTCACCGAAGTAGATCTCGGAGGTCGGAAGCTCGCCGTACTTCGCCTCGAAGCGGTAGCCCGGCATAAAGCGGTCGACGAGTTCGCGGTCGAGCCCGATATCGTGTCGCCACTCATCCAGCATCGTGATCCAGTCGTCAAAGGTCGAAATGCGATTCACGGGCCTGCCTCTTAGTATAACGGATTTTTAGCGAACGTCGGGAATACCGTCATACTAAATGACAGGGGGCTCAAAGTCAACCCCAAATTCCTCTGGTGGGCGCCAAGTTGCGCGGCCGATTTCCTTTATCTTTACGCTCTACGGAGACATGGTCCACCGCTTGTCCGGCGACGGCTCCCTCTGGATCGGCGCCCTGATCCGCTTGATGTCGTCGTTCGGCGTTTCCGCTCCCGCGGTTAGGCAAGCCGTCTCCCGGATGACGCGTCAGGGATGGCTGTTCGTCCGGCGAGAGGGCAACCGCGCTTTTTACACCGTCACCGAGCGCGGCCGGCGGCGGATCGAAGAGCTGAGCCCGCGGATCTATGGACCAGTCATCGAGTGGGACGGGAGATGGCGCCTGCTCAGTTATGCCATCGGAGAGGCGCACCGAAAGCGCCGCGAGCGCCTGCGCAAGGAGTTGAGTGCGCTGGGCTGGGCGCAGCTCTCGCCGACGACCTGGATCTCGCCCTCCGATACCTTGGCCGCGGCGCGCGAGGCGGCCGAAGCGACGCGCACTCTCGATGCGGTCAATCTCTTCACGAGCGAGTACCGCGGACCGTTAAGTGATCGAGCCTTGCTCGAACGCTGCTGGAACGTCACCGAGATCGCATCGGAGTACCGAGCCTTCATCGCGCGCTACGAGCCACGGCTGCGACGCGAACGCGAGGGTGGCGCGCTGAGCGACGAGGCCGCGTTGATCGAGCGTCTCTGGCTCGTGCACGACTACCGGAAGTTCGCCTACGTCGACCCCGGCTTGCCCAGCGAGCTGTTGCCGGCTCACTGGCCGGGCACCGCCGCCGCATCGCTCTTTCGTGAATACTACGCAGCGATCGACGCGAAATCACAACGTTACTTTCATCTTTGCGCAAGCGTTTGAACGGGTGCTCGGGGCGAAGCGTCGAAGCGAGCCGCCCATGCCCAAACGCCTGCTCCTAGCTCTAGGCATTGCCGCGTTTGCTATCGCGGCCTGTCATAGCAGCTCGACGACGCCAAACGCCTCGTTCACGCCGCTTTCGCCGTCGCCGAATCCATCGATCAAAAAAGCCACCATCATGGTGACGATCGCCGGAACCCCGGCGGCAAAAGTTCCGGTCGAACAATCCACGCCAAGGAACCCGACGAGCCCTCGGCCCGGTAGGCCCTTCGAAACCAAGAATACCGACAAGAAAGGTACCGTGAAATTCACGGGTCTCAAACCGAACGCGACTTACTGCTGGGTTGCGGTTTTTTCTCCGAGCTTTAGATCATCGCAGTGTGCGAGTCCGGCTTTCTGGCAAACGAGCATCATTACCCTGGGTACGTAAACGTCACGGCGTTTCGTCGTCCTGTAGATGCAGGTGGCAGCCGTCTTCGGCCTCCGAGAGCACGTCGCGCGCTTCGGCGAGAACTGCGGTTGAAAGCGGCTGGCTCGGCGGCTCGATAGTTCCGTGCTCGGCGAGAAACTCCACCTCGCTCCAATCTTCCCACGTTTCAAGCGGCTCGCCGTCGCGCGAGGCCGGAAACCGAACGCAAAAGCCTTGCTCCAGGTGCAGCCCAACGACGCTTACCTCGGTGCCGCGCGGAAAGTAGGTTCCGTCTTTCCAAAGCGTGCCGTAAGTGGTGCTGTACCGGCCGCCGATTTTTAGCGGTTCGTCCACGCTATGAGTTTACCCCGAACGGATCCATCGGCTTCTCGCCGATGTAGGTAAGCACGCTCTTGGTTTCCGTGTAGAGGCGCATCGTTTCCATCCCCAGCTCTCGGCCGTATCCCGACTGCTTGTAGCCGCCAAACGGCACGCCTGGAAAAACGGCGTAGGGCGTATTGATTGCTACCGAACCGCTGCGAATCGCTCGCGCTACGCGATTCGCGCGTCCCAGCCCCGCCGACCAGACGCTGGCAGCCAGGCCGTATTCGCTTGCGTTCGCAAGCGCGATCGCTTCGGCTTCGTCCTCGAAGCGGACGAACGTTGCAACCGGACCGAAGATCTCTTCGCGCGCAATGCGGTGCGAGTTCTGCGCCTCGAACGCGGTGGGAACCCAAAACATTCCGCTCGCGAAGCTCTCGTCGAGCTCGGCCGGCGTTCCACCCAAAATTGCTTTCGCACCCTCGGCCACTCCGATCTCGCAGTAACTTCGAATCTTTTCGTACTGCTCGTCGACAGTGATCGCGCCGATTTGCGTCCGCGGGTCCTCGGGATCGCCGACGCGAAGCCGCTTCGCCTTCTCGATAAATGCGCTTATAAAGCGATCGTAAATTCTCGATTGCAACAGAATCCGCGAGCGCGCTTCGCAGCACTGACCGGCATTATAGTACACGCCGTAGAGCGCACCCGCGACTGCCGCATCGATGTCGGCATCGTCGAACACGACCGACGGCGACTTGCCGCCGAGTTCGAGCGTGACGCGCTTGAGCGTTTGCGCCGCCGTGGCCGCAACGCTCTTCCCTGTCGCCGTCGAGCCCGTAAACGCGATCTTGTCGATTCCGGGATGTTCGACCATCCACGCACCGACCGGTCGCGTCGAGCCGGTCACTACATTCAGCACGCCTTCGGGCACGCCGGCTTCCAGCGCGATTTGACCGAGCTCTATCGCAGTGAGCGGCGTAACCGACGAAGGTTTGAGCACGATGGTGCAGCCGGCCGCAAGTGCGGGCGCAACTTTCCAGGAGGCGAGAAGGAGCGGAAAGTTCCAGGGCACGATTGCGCCCACGACGCCGACCGGCTCGCGGACGGTATTCGCGAGATAGGTCGGGATCGGCGGTGGAAGCGTCTCGCCATAGTTCTTCGTTGCCGCGCCGGCGTAGAACTCGAACGTGTCGACGATCGCTCCGAGCTCACCCTTGGCGGTAGCAATCGTCTTGCCATTATCGCGAACCTCGCGAAGCGCTATTTCTCCGGCTCGCTCACCGATGAGCTGCGCGATCTTGGAAATGATCTTAGCGCGCCTCGATGCCGCCATCGTCGGCCAGCGGCCGGCGTCGAAGGCTCGGCGTGCGGCTGCAACTGCCGAGTCGACGTCCTCGCGCGTCGCATCCGCAACGTCGGCGATCTTCGCACCGGTCGCGGGGTTGGAGTCTTCGTAAACGCCGCCGTCGGACGCGTCGCGCCACTCTCCGCCGATTAGGAGCTGCGTCTTGGTTAGGGTCGCCGTCGTGCTCATCTCGCTGCCTTCAACTCAACGCGCTCGAATACCGTTGCGATTCCCTGGCCGACGCCGATGCACATCGTCGCAAGGCCGTAGCGCGCGCCGCGACGGCGAAGCTCGTGCAGGAGCGTGGTAGCAATGCGCGCGCCGCTTGCACCGAGCGGATGACCGAGCGCGATCGCTCCGCCGTTAGGATTGGTGATTCGCGGATCGAGCGTGAGCTCGCGCATACATGCGATCGCCTGCGCGGCGAAGGCTTCATTTATCTCGATCAGATCGAGCTGAGAGACCGAGATGTTGAGCCGTGCCAGCACTTTGCGCGTTGCGGGGATCGGTCCGAGACCCATCACGTCGGGCGCGACGCCGGCCGACGCACTGCCGGCGTAGCGCGCCATCGGCGCAAGGCCGAGTCGTTTCGCGATCTCGGCTTCGCAGAGCAGCAACGCGGCGGCACCATCGTTGATGCCCGATGAGTTTCCGGCGGTTACCGTTCCGCCCGCTTTGAACGCAGGCTCGAGCTTCGCGAGTGCCTCGAGCGTCGTTTCGAGCCGAGGATGCTCGTCGTGGGAAACGTTCGTGTCGGCGCCGCGCGCCACGGGAACGGTAACAGCGACGATCTCTCCTTCGAACGCGCCGCGTTCGATTGCAGCTTTACATTTCATTTGCGACTCGAAAGCAAAGCGGTCTTGATCTTCGCGCGTGACGCGACAGCGCTCCGCAACTCGCTCGGCCGTCTCACCCAACGAAATGGTCCAGTCCTCGGGCATCTTCGGATTGACCATTCGCCAGCCGAGCACGGTATCGAAAAGGTGTTGACGGCGCCCGAACGCCGCTTCGCTCTTCGGCAGAACGTAGGGCGCGCGCGTCATCGACTCCACCCCGCCGGCAACCATCACGTCGCCCTCGCCCGACGCTATCGCCTGCGCCGCCGAGTTGATCGCCTGAAGGCTGGAGCCGCATAGCCGATTGACGGTGACGCCCGGAACCTCGACCGGCAAGCCCGCAAGCAGCGCGGCCATACGCGCGACGTTGCGATTGTCCTCACCGCTCTGATTCGCCGCTCCTAAGTACACGTCGTCGATCGCGGAACGTTCGATTCCGGTGCGTTCGATGACGGCGCGCACGGCGATCGCGGCGAGATCGTCGGGCCTGACGCCGGCGAGTGCCCCGCCATAGCGACCTATCGGAGTACGCACTGCGTCGATCACCCAAACCTCGCGACTCATTCGGCAACCTCCTCCGGGGAAGGCTCCTCCGCCAGATCGAGCATCCAGAGCGAGCGATGCGGTGCGAACGCTTCGCCCTCCGCATCGGCGAGGCGCCTTAAGATGCGGCTCAATCGCGCTCCTCCGATCTCGCGCCCCCATGCAACGGGACCGATCGGGTAGTTCGCTCCTAGCCGCATTGCCGTGTCGACGTCGTCGGGCGAAGCGACGTTCTCAGCGACCGCGATCATCGCCTCGTTAACGATCGAGCCGACCGTGCGGCCGAGGAAGAGGCCTGGTGAATCTTCGACCAATACGGCGCCCTTGCCGATCGCGGCGAAAAACTCTTGCGCGAGCTCCAGCGCGTCGTCAGAGGCGGCTTCCGAATCGACGACCTCGACGGCTTGTTGCGCGTCGAGCGAACCGAGGAGACCGTATCCGACCAACCGCTGCGGGTGTCTCAGGCGCCGGGCGCAGGCGCTCAGATCGGTCGCATAGGCATCGATGAGAAAGACGCTCTCCGCCCCGAGCAGTGAATCGAGCTGGGCAACGACCTCGCCGCGATCGGTCACGCCGTCTCCGGCATCTATTACGATCGTCGCTTCGGGTGCAAGCTTCTCGAGAAACTCGTCGTTTTCGACCCGTTCGACGTGGACGTAGCACTGCTCGGCGAGCTCCGCCAGCGCTTCGGCGCGCGGACCGAAGCCTACGATTGCCACTATTTCGTCGGCATCGAGCGCATCGGGCGGCGCCGTCGCGGGAATTTCTAAGCGTTCCGTCTTGCCGTCGCGGTAAACGTAGAAGCCTGCGCCGCTCTTGCGGCCGAGCAAACCTTGCGCGACCATCGCGCGTTGAATCGCAACGGGCTCAAAACGTTTCGCACCGGTGCGCTCGTAGATCGACTCGCTCGTCGCCAGGTTGACGTCGAGACCGATTAGGTCCATGAGCTCAAACGGTCCCATGCGAAAACCGGCCGCTCGCGCGAGCGCGTCCAGCTCCTCGACCGACGCTACGGCAGAGTCGAGCGCTCGCAGCGCTTGGAGATAGTACGGCCGGGCGATGCGATTGACGATGAATCCCGGCGTATCCGACGCAAGCACCGGCGTCTTGCCGATCCGGGCGGCAAACTCGTACGCGCGATCGAGCACGACTTCGCTCGTCTCCGGTGCGCCGACGATCTCGAGCAGCTCCATGCGAGTCGGTGGATTGAAGAAGTGCAGACCGACCACGCGTTGCGGATTCGGCACGACGTCGGCGAGATCGCCGACCGCGAGTGACGACGTGTTCGTTGCGATCACCGCTTCGGGGGAGAGCGCTTTTGCGAGCGCGACGAACACCTCGCGTTTCAGGTCGAATCGCTCGGGAACGGCCTCGATCGCGATCGATGCATCGCACGGAGTGACGGCATCGCTCCAACCAATGCGTTCGACCAGCGACGCATCGCCTAGCCGCTGCGCCTCGCGCTCCAGCAACGCGAAGGCGCGTTCGCGAGCGGCCGCGTCCGGCTCGACAATCTCGACATCGTAACCGGCTCGCGCGCCGACCAGGCCAATGCCCGAGCCCATCGTTCCGCCCCCGACGATCAATAAGCGTTCGGCCATAGGCACTCGTTCTTCGCGAGAGGAGCTGCAAAGGCTTCGCCATAGATGGTGGGATGCAGAAACCGGCTTGGCGCCTGCGCGCATCGCGCTACGTCGTCGATTCCCCGTACATGCGGCTGCGTGCCGACGAACTCGAGCTTCCCAACGGAACGATCGTCTCCGATTATTACGTCCGCGAGGCGCGAGGGTACGTCGTAATCTTGGCGCTTACCGCCGACGACTACGTCGTGCTAGTGCGTCAGTATCGCTACGGCTCAGACTCGATTCATCTCGAGCTTCCTGCCGGAATGCTGCAGGACGATGAGGATCCGCGCGCTTGCGCGCTGCGCGAGCTGGCCGAGGAGACCGGCTTCGAAGTCGAACGGTGCGAGCTCGTGACGGAATTTTTCGCCGAACCGGTGCGATCGACGGCCCGCGCCTACGTCTATATAGGCGGCGGTGCGCGTAAGGTGCGCGCCCCGCAGCTCGACCCTACCGAACATCTCGAGGTCGAGCTCGCGCCGCTTCCAACCTTCCGCGCCATGCTTGCCGACGGCAGCCTCGACGCCGCCGGCTCGATCGCGGCCGGTTACCTCGCGCTCGACCGGCTGAAGCTCCTTTGAAACCTAAGAACCCCAGGCGCGGTAGCTGGAGAAGCAGATGAAAAACGTGACGAAGCCCCAGCTCAACCAGATTCTCGCGCTCTTTCTCAAGGTGACCGTGGGGGTCGCTTTGCTGATCGTCCTGATCGACATCCTGATCAAAGTCGTGGGCTTCCTCGTTCCTATCGTCCTCATCGCGGCGGTCATCGCCGCGCTTGGGCTCGGCGGCTTCTTCCTCTATAACGCGATCCGCCGGCGCTCGAACTTCCCAATCATCCGCTAGACTCTGCCGCCAGCCAGCTTTCGAGCGCTCCGGCAAGGCACCCAGGCTCTTCCAGCATTGGAACGTGCCCGCTCTGCTCGCAGAGCACGAGCCTGCCGCGCGGAAATCGCGCGGCGATCGAGCGCGCCTCGTCGGGTCCGACGACGCGATCGCACGCGCCACCGACCATCAGCATCGGAACGTCGAGCTCTTCGGCGATATCCTCGGATGAGGCGCGCAACGCCATCCCGCGCAGCGACGCGGCCGCACCGACCGGGGCGTTCTGCTCCGCGATTGCGCGAGCGCGTTCGACGACGTCGGGATGCTCGTCAAGGGTTCGCGGTGCCAATAAACGTGGCAGATATGCCGCGATAACTGGTTCGATGCTGCATTCGCGTTCGACACGATCCGCAAGTTCACGTCGCGCGGTCGCTTCTGCCGGAGTATCCGCTCGCAACCGGCTCGCAACCAAGGCAAGGCGCTCGACGCGTTCGGTAAACATGCGCGTGAACGCGAGCGCGACGTAGCCGCCCATCGAATGTCCGATCAATGCGGCGCGCGCAATTCCACGCGCATCGAGCAGTGTCGCGATGTCCGCCGCGAGCAGCTCCATCAGATACGGGCCTTGCGGCGCGCTCGATTTTCCGGCGCCGCGTAGGTCGGGACGGAGCACGTACGACGTACGCGCGAGCGTATCGACTTGTGCGTCCCACACCGCGCGCGTGAAAGGAAATCCGTGGATCAACACGACTGCGGAATCGCGTTCGCACCCGTCTGCGGATGCATCGATGCGCGCGCCGTCATCGGCGAAAACTTGCATTGAAGCTCGTAATACTGTATAAGGTAGGCAGCACCCCTGGTCGGTTGCCGACCAGAGAAAGGATGACTCATACAAACGATGGCAGTTCGAAAGAGCGCCCGCAAAAAAGCGGCCATAAAAAAAGCGGTCGTCGTTGCGTTAGTCGGTAGAGCGATTCGCAGGCGAGTCCGACGAAAAGTCGCTCGCAAGATCGTCCGCCGCGCCGTAGTTCGCAAGGTAGTTCGTAGGAAGGTCCGCCGGAAGATCGCCCGTAAGGCGGTTCGCCGGAAGGTGGCCCGCAAGGTGGTTCGCCGGAAGGTGGCCCGCAAGGTGGTTCGCCGAAAGGTGGCGCGTAAGGCGGTTCGCAAGAAGGCGGTTCGTAAGGCAGTCCGCCGAAAGGTGCGACGCAAGAAAGCCGCATAAACCGGTACACCGAGGACTCCGCTCGATGAAACGAGCGGAGTTATTTACGAATAAAGCGAGCCGCATAACAGCGGCTCGCTGTCTTTATCATACGGTTCTAACTACCGGGCGTAGAATCCAAATCGCGATAAAAAGCACGGTGCAGAGCGCGCCTGCGAGCGCGAACGTCGCGCGCAATCCGATGGCGGCAGCGATCGCGCCGTCGACGAGCGCGCCCAACGGAACCACGCCGATCGCAATCATCGTATAGATCGAAAGAGCGCGGCCGCGCACCTCCTCGGGAGATAGCATTTGGATCAGCGTATTCGTCATGCCAAGCGATGCGAGCGTGCCGACGCCGATGGCGAATAAGACCGGCAGCGCCAACCCAAGCGCCGGCACGAAAGCGAGCACGAAAACTCCAAGCGACATCAGCAGTCCAGATTGCAGCCAGAGCTTCGAGCGCCGCTCGCGCTGCGCAAAATATGCAGTCACGAGCGCTCCGCCGAATCCGCCGACTCCGATTGCCGAGACGGCCCAGCCGAGACCTCGCGCACCAGCGTGTAAGACGTTTACCGCCAGCGCCGGCGTGAGCTGGCCGTAAGGTCGCGCGAACAGCGCGGTTACGAATTGTGCGAGTACGATCCAGCGCAACGCCGGGTGGCGCACAATGAACGTAATGCCCTGGCGCATCGCGTGCAGCGTCGGTTCGCGACGCGCCGCCGAAGGTGGCGACGGTCGCATCATCATGACGGCGGCAACGACGGCAAGCGTCGCAGCCGCATTGAAGTAAAAGGCTCCGGCAACGCCGATCCAAACGATGAGCACCCCCGCTATCGCCGGCCCGATGACTGCGGGAGCGTTGAACGCTATCGAATTCAAGCCGACTGCGTTGCCGACGAACTCGCGATCGACGAGCAGCGGCAGCCAGCTCTGCCGCGTTGGAGAGTCGAATGCGTTGGCCCCCGAGTTTAGTGCCGAGATCAGCACGAGCCCAGCCAGCTCGAGCCGGTGGGACGCTGCGAGAATCGCGAGCAGCAGGGCCGCGAACGCCATCGTAGTGTTCGTCACGAAAAGAACTCGGCGCCGCGGGAACTGATCGGCGACGACCCCCGCGAGCGGCGAGAGGGCGAGAACCGGGATCGCGCGAGCGGCCCCCAAGATTCCGAGATCGAGCGCGGCTCGATGCGGCGAACCGGCTACCCGGGCCACGAAAAACCCCATTGCGGTGAACTGCATCCAGGTGCCGAGATTCGAAATCAGCAGTCCGAGCCACAACAGCCGGAAGTCCCGATAGCGAAGCGCCGCCCCCAGCGACGCGCGCCCCTTCGACTCGGCCCCTCCCGGGGCCGGCTCGGATTACAGCCGTTCTTGCGCACGTACAGCGGCGATAACGAGCGCAGCGCTCTGCGCCGTGCCCAATCGCGAGACGTCGAGGCAGAGATCGTAGTTTTGAGAATCGCCGAACGTCAGTCCGTACCAGTCGCGAATGTAGGCGGTGCGCGCGCGGTCGATGCGATCGACCTCCGATTCGGCCGTCTCGCGCGTAACTGCCATCGTCTCCGCGACTCGTGCGATCCGCCACTCGCGCGGCGCGCGAACGAAGACGCGCAGCACGCCGGGACGAGGCCCCAGGATGGCGGAAGCCCCGCGGCCGACGATGACGACGTTTCCGTGCGAGGCGTACTCGCGCACCGCGTCCTGCACGGCCGCGAGCAACTCTTCGTCGAAGGGTTCGGCGGCCGACGCCTCGGCCAGCTCCGGCGTCGCGCGCTCGAGTCCGGTGAGGAAGCGCTCTCCGAGGGACGGTACCGCGTCCTCGTTTGCTTCGACGGACGCCGGCGTCACGCGCAATCGCTTGGCGACGACGACGGGAAGCTGGTGGTCGACGTACTCGTAGCCGAGCGCGTCGGCAACCCCCGTTGCGACCTCGAGAGCGCCGGCTCCATACTCGTTTGAAATCGTCACAATCACCGGATAAGGAGTACGCAATGCCGAACGCTGGTGTCCTGCCGATCGTAGAGACACGCGACTTGCGCAAAGTCTTTCGCACCCGCAAGCGCACGCCGGGAACCCTCGGCGCGTTG
Organism: Vulcanimicrobiota bacterium; assembly: GCA_963831815.1. Classification (GTDB taxonomy): domain Bacteria; phylum Vulcanimicrobiota; class Vulcanimicrobiia; order Vulcanimicrobiales; family Vulcanimicrobiaceae; genus Cybelea. The sequence continues at coordinate 1,402,661 of CAWHRL010000002.1, read as the reverse complement.
CGTTCCTTCTTCTCGCGCGAATACGAAGACCGGCTGGCGGTCGACGACGTAACCTTTGGGATCGAACCGGGGGAGCTGGTCGGATACATCGGACCGAACGGCGCCGGGAAATCGACGACCATCAAGATGCTGACCGGGATCCTGGTTCCGACTTCGGGCGACGTCCGCGTAGCCGGCCTGGTGCCCTGGAAGCAGCGCAAAGAAAATGCGCGCAATATCGGCGTGATCTTCGGCCAGAGAAGCCAGCTCTATTGGGACCTTCCGCTCGCCGAATCCTTCGAGCTATTGCGCGCCATCTACGGCGTTCCGCCCGACGAATACCGGCGCAACCTCAATGAATTCGTGGAAATCCTCGAGATGGGCGATTTCCTGCGCACTCCCGTGCGCCAGCTCTCGCTCGGACAGCGAATGCGGGGCGACTTCGCAGCGGCGCTCCTCCACAGTCCGCGAATCATCTATCTCGACGAGCCGACGATCGGGCTCGACGTCGTCGCGAAGGAAGCCATACGGAGATTCATCGCGCGCATCAACGCCGAACGCGGCGCTACGATCATTCTCACAACGCACGATCTCGCCGACGTCGAGCGGCTCTGCCGGCGGATCGTGCTGATCGATCACGGCACGCTGATCTACGATGGTGACATCGATCGCATCAAAAGCGAATACGGAAAGTTTCGCACGTTGATCGTACGTTTTAGCGAACCCGTTGAGAAACCGCAGCTCGAGGGGGCGCAGCTGGCCGGCGTCGAGAATTCGAGCGCGCGTTTCCGCTTCGACCGCAACCTCCAACGCGCCGATCTGCTCGTTCGGCAAGCGAGTGAACGCTATCGCGTCGAAGACGTTAGTTTAGAGGAGCCGGATCTCGAGTCGATTATCCGCCGAATTTACGTCGAGGGATACGGCCGGTCGCAGGAGGACGCATCGTGATTCTTTCCAGCGGAACGAAGAAACCGAAGATCCACTCCAGCACGTACGTTGCGTCGAGCGCGACGATCAGCGGCGACGTAACGATCGGCGCGGATTGCGCGATCCTGCACGGCGCGGTCATTACCGCCGAGGGCGCGCCGGTGACCCTGGGCTCCCGGAGCGTCGTCATGGAGAACGCCGTCCTCAAAGCCAGCGGCGGGCGCAATCTGCGCCATCCGCTCTCGATCGGCGAGCAGTGCATCGTCGGCCCCGGAGCTTACTTAGTCGGGGCAACGATCGGCAACGGCTGCTTCGTGGCGGCCGGCGCCAAGATCTTCAACGGCGCGACGATCGGCGACGGCAGCGGCGTCGCGCTCGGGGCGATCGTGCACGTAGGAGCACGCGTGGCCGCCGGAACGAGCGTGCCGATGCTGCACATCGCATATGGTAATCCGGCGACTATCGCCGGCCCCGATCAAGCCGCGGAAATTCACGCGAAGATCGAATTCTTCGCCGACGTCTTCAACCTCGAGCCGGGTCAGGACGTTCGCGCGCGCGCCGCCGAAACGTACGCGAAGTTTCTGCGAAAAGCCCACGCTGCGGACTCCGCCCTCGAAGAACACCGCAACATCAAGCCGGCGCCCCGCCGGCGCGCCGGGGAGGAGCCTCCGCCGACGCAAGCGACGCAAGTCGACAAAGTCGTTGACGTCATGATGCTCGAGCTGGAAGAGATGGAGCAGCGACGCCAACAGGCCATCAAGCGGCAACGAGGCGGCTAACGATTCTGAACACTGCGCCGTACGTCGAGTTCGCGAAGAAAGCGTTCTCGCGCGAAGCCACCTATCGCATGGAAGTCTTCACCGAAATCGGATCGCTGGTACTGCGCGTCTACATTCTGCGCGCGCTCTGGACGGCGCTCTACGCTCAAAACGTCGCCCCGATCAATCTTCCGCTCCACAGCATGATCACCTACGCGACCGTCGCAATGCTGATGTCGTTGATCTTGGAGGTCGATGGGACGCGGCTCATTCGCGAAAGAATTCGCGAAGGGACGATTGCCACCGACTTGATGAAGCCGATCAGCGTTCCGCTCTACTTCTTCAGCGACGGCTTAGGGCAGACGCTGCTCCACGCGCTGCTCGTGGTGCCTTCCCTGCTCTTCGCCTTACTGCTGGTGCACATCGACGTGCCGTCACCGGCGACCTTCGGCGCCTTTCTGTTGGCCTTTGCAATCGGCTACGGCGTGAACTTCTTCCTGAACTTTTTGATGAACTGCGTCGCGTTTTGGACGCTCGAGACGTTTGCGATCCAGTTGATCGTTCGATGGGTATCGGATCTGCTCTCGGGACAGATCATTCCGCTGACGCTCTTCCCGGGCGTTCTGGGGCGAATCGTTTTCGCGCTCCCCTTTGCGTCGATCTACTCCACGCCGCTGCTGATCTACATCGGGATCATCCCGCCTTCGCAGTGGGCGGCGAGCATCGCGGCTCAACTCGCGTGGTTGGCGCTTTTCGCGGCGTTGTCGTCGGTCGTCTGGCGCGCGGCCTCAAACCGCGTCGTTATCCAGGGCGGCTAGGAGCCGCCGGGCAGATCCCAAAGTACGAGCTCGGCGTTGCCGCCGACGTCGAGCCGGGCGACGTCGTAAAGCCGAACCGAATCGCCGGTCTCCAGGTGCTCCCCATTTGCCTGCGTATTTCCCTGCGCGACAAAAAGATAGCCGTAGCGTTTCGGAGCGAAGTCGACCGAAATCGTCATGCCTTCTGGGCGCGCAACGCGCAGCGTTGCGGCCTGCGTTATGCGAATCGGCGCCGGCGTGGTCGGCTCGCCGCTGACGACCGTTAGCCAGCGATTACGGCGCTCGTTCTCATCGAAGGACATCTGACCGTACGACGGCGCGGTACCGACCTGGCCCGGAAGGACCCACATCTGAACCAGATGCAGCGGGTCGCGCCGGCTGTTGTTGTACTCGCTGTGGCGCACGCCGGTACCTGCGCTCATGAACTGAACGCCGCCCGGGCCGACCACGCCCTCGTTGCCCATGCTGTCGCGATGGGCGAGCTCGCCCGAAAGGACGTACGTGACGATCTCCATGTCGCGATGAGGATGTGGCGGAAAACCCGCGCCGGGCGCGATCCGGTCGTCGTTGAAGACGCGCAAAGCGCCCCAATTCAAGTTCTTCGGATCGTGGTAATCGGCGAAGCTGAACGAATAGTAGGTGTCGAGCCAGTCGAGGACGGCGTGAGCGCGATCACCGGACCGGACGACTTCAAACGTAGGTGAATGTACGGATGTGTCGGGCACGTCCTCTACGACTGCTCAACGGCGTACCAGGTTGCGCGTGCGTCCGAGCAAGAGGTGGTAGTACAGCATTCCTCGCACCGGTCCGAGCCGTTCCAGAAGCTCGGTTTGGTCGACGTGCGCGCCGCCTGCAAGCAGCGATAAAGAGCGCGCGACGCCCGAATCGCGCATCGGGAATACGTCGAGGCGTCCCAGTCCTCGCAGCAGGATGACCGCCGCGCTCCAGGCGCCGATGCCCCGGATCGCGCAAAGCCGCTCCGCCGCTGCCGGCGTGGAGAGCCTCTCCAGCGCGCCTTCGTCAATTTCACCCGTCATAAAGCCCTCCGCGACGGAGCGCACGTGGGCGATCTTGTTGCGCGAGAGGCCCGCCGCGCGCAGCCGCGTCTCGCCGGCCTCAAGCCAACGTTGCGGCGGCGGGAAGGGGATGCAGGCGACGCTGCCGGCGGTCACCACGTCGCCCAGCATCTCGACGGCGCGGCGCATGATCGCCGCGGCCGCGTGAATCGATATCTGCTGAAAGAGAATGGCGTGCGCGCAGGCCTCCCAGAGGGTCGGATATCGCGGCGGCTTCAGTCCCGCGAGCTCGTCGGCAAGCGGCGCCAGCCACGCGATCTGCGCGCTCCGGACGTACCACTGCGCGAGATCGATCTGCGTGCCGAGCATGCGGGCCGCGACCGGCAGCCAGCGGTCGCCGCGGCGGCCGGTCGCCTGTAAATCGATCGCGCCGGCGCCGCGGCTGGCAATCGCCACGACCTCGGTACCGCCGGAATCCTGGAGCGCGCGATAATACGTTCCGTCGGGTCCCACGACGTCGACGACATTGGCGGCTAAACGGCGTAGCGCATCGACCGTCAGGTCGAGGCGAAAGGGTCTCCGAACGGGGAGCCGATGCGTGGCGCCGAAGCGCTTGCGCGATGCTACGGGCATACGCGGAGTACTGGCGGATCAATCTCCTGACGCTGCTCGAGTACCGCGCGAACTTCGTGATGTGGTTCGTCTTTACGATCGTCTATCACGGCATCGCGTTGGGCGCGCTCTACGTGACGATGCGACAGTTCCCCTCGATGAACGGATGGAACTTTCGCGAAATGTTCTTTCTGTACGCGCTCTGGATGACCGGTCACGAGCTGCACAATACCCTCTTCTTCACGGTGAATAGCGTTCCGGAGTACGTTCGCGAAGGGCGCTTCGACCGCTTCTTGGTTCGTCCGCTCGACGCACTCTTTCAGGTGCTGACGGTTCCGCAGCAAATCGTTCCCGATGCCTTGATACTTGCAATCGCGACGCTGGCCGTTGCGACGGCCGCCGCGGGCGTTCGGGTCGACTGGATCTTCGTGACCTTCGTCCCGCTCGTCGTCGCCGGCGGCGCGCTCATCGATCTTGGGATCTCGCTCGCCGTGGCGACCTGCTCGTTTTGGTTCATTCGCGTCGATACGCTGCGATGGGTCGTGATGTCGCTCGAGCAAGACTTCACGCGTTACCCGATCAGCATTTACACCCGCGGAGTGCGATTCGTCCTGACCTTCCTGCTACCGTTTGCCTTCATGAATTACTTTCCCGCGACATATTTCTTGCAGAAGGCCGATACCGGGCTGCATTTCAATCCGGCAATTGGTCTGCTTACTCCGGTAATCGGCTTGGTCTGGGTTACGGGCGCGTACGCGTTTTGGCTGCTCGGCCTTCGTCACTATCAGGGGACCGGCTCCTGAAGCGCATCGCCTTCTTGAGTTCGGCAGGCGCGGTGCTGGTCGCGCCGCGCGCGCTCGGCACGACGTCGCTGAACGCGAAGGTTCGAGCGATCGCGCGCGACATGCCCGGGAAGATCGGCATCTACGCGCGTACGCTCGGCCCCGGTCGTGAGTTGATCGCGTACAATTCCTCGCACCGTTTCCCGACTGCCTCGGTCATCAAAGTGTTGATCATGGTAACTGCCTATGCGATGGAAGAGATCAAGCCTGGAACGCTTTCGGCGAAGATCACGTTTCACGACAGCGACCTGATCGGCGGCTCGGATTTCATGGACCAGGCTGACAACGGCCAACGCTTTACGGTGCGGGAACTGATCGTTCCGATGATTCAGGTCAGCGACAACACCGCCGCGAACCTGCTCATTGCCCACTTCGGAGTGCTAACGATCAACGGCGTCGGCAAGAGCGCGGGCATGGTTCGCACTCGCCTCGCCCGCCGGTTCCTCGACTACTCGGCGACGGTGCACCGTAACGACAACGTCTCGACCCCAACGGACATGGGTCGTCTTCTCTACCTCATCGAACGCGGCGCACGTGAAGGAGTCAGAACGATCGTTTCGCCGGAGCATTGCGCGAGAATGGTCGCCATCATGCTCGGTCAGACCGATCGCGACGGAATCCCGGCGGCCCTGCCGAGGGGAACGCCGGTCGCCAATAAGACCGGCGCTATCGTGGGAACGCTCAATGACATCGCAATCGTGGCGCCATACGGAGACTCCCCTTTCATCCTTGCGATCATGACCGCAGACGCATCCGATTTTGGGGCCGCGTACGCCGCGATCCACTCGGTGACGCGCGCGACTTACGCCGCGACGAGCGGATCGTTCGAATAGACCGTACAGCCGTAGACCACGCCCGCGCGCAGCGCCGCGAGCTTGGCCGAGCGGCGCAGACGCTTGAAACGCGCCTCGTGCGACATCGCCGCCGCGAACGTTGCCGGATGCCACCATGCGACCAGCGTGACCGGCAGACGTCCGCGAGTATATTTCGCTCCCTTGCGTCGGCGATGAGTGGCCAGGCGGCGCACGAGGTCGCCGGTCGCGCCCGTGTAGAGCGAACCGTCGCGGCAGACGAGCACGTAGACCGTGGCTTTCACGAAATGAGCTTTCTACGTCAGGAGGTTAGAACGTTCTCGTAAAAGGTTGCCGGATGAAGCTGCTCACACTCGGTTGCGCGCTGCTCCTGGCGGCCGCGGCGTCGGACGCACCGCTCCCGTCCCTAACGCCGTATCCGCCGATCGCCGCGATGGTCGGCGCCGTCCAAGCGGATCGCCTAAAGGGCAGCGTCGAGAGGCTCGTCGCGTTTGGGACGCGCAACGATTTCTCGGAGCGTACCTCGACCGCCGATCGCGGAGTCTTCGGCGCTCGCGATTGGATCGCGCGCGAGTTTCGAGCCATCGCGGAAAGCTCGAACGGACGCATGAGCGTCGCGCTCGATACGTATCTGCAGCCCAAGACGCCAAGGACGCCGCGAGCGGTGCAAGAATCGAGCGTCATCGCGACGCTGCGCGGCACCGCGCCGGGGCGCGTCTACGTCATGTCGAGCCACTTCGACGATTGCGATGGCCGGTGCACGGATGGCGTAGGAACCGCACCGGGGGCGGACGACAACGCTTCGAGTGTGGCCGCGGTCCTGGAAGCAGCGCGAGTAATGGGTGGCACGCGCTTTCGCGGGACGATTATCTTTGCCTGTTTCGACGGCGAAGAGCTCGGACTCTGGGGTTCGAATCACTTCGCGCATGAAGAGGCTGCGCAGCGCGTTCCGATTTTGGCCGTCTTGAACGACGACATCGTCGGCAACTCGGTCGGCGGCGACGAAGCGACCGAACCGAACGTCATCCGCGTCTTCAGCGAAGCGCTGCCGGCGGGCGTCGACGTCGGGCGCGTTAACCTGGTCGGCTCGGAGAACGATTCGTCTTCGCGCGAGCTCTCTCGGTTCATCGCTGAGATCGTCCCGGTCTACGTTACCGATTTGCACGTGCGCCAGATCTATCGATCGGACCGCTTCATGCGCGGCGGCGATCAAGAATCGTTCCAAGACGTAGGTTACTCGGCGGCGATTCGGTTCGTCGAGCCGCACGAGAACTTCACGCACCAGCATCAAGACGTGCGCGTGCAGGACGGCGTCCAGTACGGCGACCTTCCGCAATATATCGACGCACAGTACTTGCGGCGAGCGACACAAGCCAACGTCGCGTCGCTGGCAACGCTCGCGCTGGGTCCCGCGCCGCCGACCGGCACCCAGATGATTCTACACCACCTCGGTTACGACTCGACGCTGCGCTGGAAGCGCGCCGCGGATGCGGTCTCTTACGAAATTCTTTGGCGTCCCACCGATGCGCCGCAGTGGGAGCATGCGACCGACGTCGGCAACGTTACCGAAGCAACGGTTGGGGTCTCGAAGGACGATTACATTTTGGGAGTGCGCAGCGTCGACGCCAACGGTTTGCGAAGCCCCGTGGTCTATCCCGTCGCGCTAAGAGAATAATCCGGCCAGATCGCGCGCAGCAGCGCTTTGAATCGCGAGCGCTGCGCGATCGGGCCGAACCAGGGGAGGCTACGCAGCATTAGGAGCGCGGGTTCGCGTTTGCTTAACGCGCCTTCCAAATGTTCCAGCGCCTCCTCGAGCTTGCCGAGGCCGACCGCCACGGTCGCAAGGTTGAAGCCGACGACGTACTCGGTGCGGGCTATCTCTACTAAGTTCCGGTAGATGCCCTCGGCCCGGTCGACGTCGCCGCAATCCGCGTAGGCTCGGCCCAACAACGGCAGACGAAGCGCGAGATCCTCGGCACGATCCTGCGGGAGGAGGAGCAGGTCGGCCAACGCTTCAGCCGGCTGCCGGTTGAGAATGTAGGCTTGCGCGCGATACCGCCGCGCAACTGAGAAATCGGGCCCATTCTCGATCAGATTCGAGAACGAGTCGATTGCGCGGCGATACTCGCCGGTGTGCAGAAACGTCCTCGCGAGACAGAGCTGCAACACCGGGGAAGAGGGTTCGACGAGCAACGCGCGCTGCATCTGTCGCAACGGCATATCGCCGGAACCCTTGCACATATAAAACCAAGCGGCTTGGATGTGCACGGACGTCGACCGGGGGCTCAGGCGTATGGCAGTCTGTATCTCGCGTTCCGCCTCTGTCCAGTTCCAATCGCAGAAGAGCAAAATGTTTCCGAGCGTCGCGCGGGCTTCGGCCGAAGACGAATCGATCTCCAGCGCTCGAACGATCGCGGCTTTGGCCTGGGGAAACGTGTAGGAACCCGGCGCGTACCAATACTCGGCCATGAGCGCGTGCGAGCGCGCGAGCCCGATCAGAGCCGGGACGTGCTCGCTATCTATCCGCAGCGCGGCCTCGAACTGCTCGGCAGCTGCGGACAACGAGCCGGCGGTGCGCTTCTCCAAGAGGTAGGCGCCACGGCAATAATGATTGAGAGCTTCAGGCGCGCCGCTCAAAAGACGATCGCCGGAGTCTTCGGTCGAGATACCGGGGGCATCTGCGGTCCCGGGCGCGACGACGCTGACGGGCGCGACGAAACGGTAACCTTTTCCGCGCACGGTTACGACGTAGGAACGGTCCCTCGCGTGTTCGTCGAGCAGCTGGCGCAACATGTACATATGCTGCGACAGGTTGCCGTCGCTGACGACCGTGTCGGGCCAAACGCGCGAGGCAATCGTTTCCTTATCGATGACGTTTCCGTTAGCGTGAATCAACAGGATCAACAGCTGCGTGAGACGTTCGGGCAAAGGAACTACGGCGGTACCGTGCGAGAGGAGCCCGCGTACGGGATCGAAATGAAAGGAACCGAACGCGTAGATCGGCGAGAGCTTCGATTGGAATTCCGTCCCCGGCGCATGTCTCATCCATTTTCAAATGATCGATGCAGGACTGTTGTGACTTAGCCGGCTGCGGAACCGTGACCGGCACCGCGCGGGGCGACGCCGGACGCAGCTCGCGCGCCGTCGTCGAAAAGACGTCAACCAAGCTATCGAAGACCCCGGCCCAGCCGGCTCCCGTCAGCGCCGTCTGCGCCAGCGCGAGCATCTCGCTGATCGGCCGCAAGCAGGTTTGCGCGTAATCCGCGAACGCGGACTCACTGCGAGCGACCGACGCAATCGCTCGTTCGAGCGCCGGCGAGCTGCTTGCCGACGCTGGACAGCGATCGAGAATCGTCGCCAGCAGTTCGACGATGGCCACGCGCTTTTCTTGGCTCTCTCCGAACATTTGTGGCACGATCAAGCACAAACGCTCGTAGAGTACGCCGCTCAACAGTCGATCTTCATGGCCTGCCGGCGAGCACGCATTGCGTGGGAAGAGACCCGTCGCGAGAAGCCGGTCTTGCGTCGGTAAGAGACGCTCGATGGCGCGGGCACGCCACCATGACGCTTCCAGCTTCGATCCGCGAACCTCGGTCGTGGCAGCGAGAACCGCAGCGCAACGGGCTGCCAGCTCGTAGGAACCCAGCTCTTCCGCCCGGTTCCACGCGCATCGCGAATGCCGTTCGGCATCGCTCCATTGCCCTTCCAGGACGAGATGACGAGCGTTCTCGACGTCGACCGCGGCCCGCTCCCACGAATGAACCGAAGGATCTAGCGCTTCGGGTGGCGGACGCCATGGCGCCGCGCGCATCAGGCGAGCTTGCGATATCAGCGCGAAGCAACGGTAACGGTCAGCCCCGTCGCTCTCCGCCAAGGCCGATCGCGCGCAATCTTCGGCAGTCTGCGCGTCCCGCTCGAGCAACGCCAGCTCCGCACTTATCAACGCTCTCGCGCTTGGCGGCAGGGCGTGCAGTTGCGCCATCGCCTCATCCACTCGGCCGAGGCGTGCGTTTGCGTCGGCCAGATACTTTTGCGCTAAAGCGCGCGCCGGACCGGCGGTCGCGAGCCGCACGAGACTATTTGCGATGCAACGCATCTCCGGTGCCCGACCCCGATCTCGAGCACGCACGTATGCCGCCATCTCACATTTGAATCGCCAGGCGGCGTCGTCACGCCGCTCGCGAGAATCGCGGCGCTCGGCGACCGGTCTGTCGCTTACCTCGGCCGGCTCAAATTTGCCGGCCACGAGATTGCGGGCGAACCGCGCGATGGCGGTGATCGCCTGAGCTCGGCGGCGTTGAAAATGGCGGCGCGAGATGCCGTTGCGCGCAGCCAGCTGAGCGTTGGTTACGAGCCTATTGAAGTCGATCGCGAAGATTATCTCTCTTCGCATGACGGCGCTTGGGTCTCGACCGTCGAGCGCATCTCGAACGACGCGTTCCAGGGCGTCGAGCGCGTTGGGGGTCGCAGTAGCGCGGCAAATCGCTCGCATGAGCGGCATGGTCGCGAGCGTTTCGGGTTTCGTAGCCCGATGCAAGAGCGTCAAGATCTGGCGCTCCATCGCGCGTTGCGCGGCATCCTCGCTAACTGAAAATGGAGACGCAAGCCTGAGCGCCATGACCATAAGGATAGACGCAAAGCAAATCCGAGTCTTCACGAAATCACAAACGAAGACTAGATTTGAGAGCCCTTTGATTTGATGTTTCTTAAAGCACTGAAAGTCGTTGATGTGAAAGGTCCCTAACGCGACGCTTTTTCAATATTTTTCAAAAGGTCGAGTCCGCAGCATTTTTTAAGGTGGTACAAGCGTCTTGGATGACGCTTAACCCAAAAACTAAAAGCGACATGAGGGATTAGCAACCATGAAACAGCAACGAACCCTCCGTCGCGCGGTCATCGCTGCATTGCTGCTGATGGCATTTCTCGGCCAGGGAACGTGGGCACTGGCCGGAGTCACCGGCAACATCACAGGGATCATCAAAGATTCGAGCGGGGCGCCGGTTGCCGGCGTTCAAGTGCAGGCAGTCTCTGCCTCGGCGAATCGGACCGCGACGACGGATGCGGGAGGTCACTTCGTGTTCCTCTCGCTCAACCCGGATACTTATACGATCAATTTAAACAAGGAAGGGTATCAGGGGATCTCCTTCCCAGGCGTCGTGGTCTTCGCGGACCAGACGCAAAACGTGGCCTACACATTGCAGCGGGCGCTGCGCACGATCGCGCACGTTACGTCGAGTGCCGGCACATCGCTCGTAAAATCGGGCGTCGGCAGCGACCTGTATAGCGTTAACGCGTCGCAGGCCTCGGCGGCTGCTGCATTGGGCGGCGGCGGTAACCTCAACAACACCTACTCGGCGATGGCATCGGTTCCGGGCGTGCAGACGTCGCAGGGCGGCATGGGCTGGGATTTCAACGCTGCCTACGTTCGCGGCCAGAACTCGTACTACACCGGGTACGAGTACGACGGCATTCCGGTCAACCGTTCTTTCGACAACTACAACTCCTCGACCGAGTCGTCGCTGGGCTTGCAGGAGCTGCAGGTCTACACCGGCGGCGGTCCGTCGTCGGTCGCCTCGGCCGGTACGGCCGGTTTCATCAACCAGGTCATCAAGACGGGCACCTTCCCGGGTTTTGCTACGGCAAACCTTGGGATCGGGACGCCGACGTTTTACCATCAGGCGCAGGTCGAGGCCGGCGGTTCAACGCCCGATCGGACCTTCAGCTACTATGTCGGCCTGCTCGGCTACAACCAAACCTACCGGATCACCGATAACTCAAACGGCGCCGGGTACGCTACGCCGGGCGGGATCTTATCGGGTAATACCGATGGATTCGGCATCGGCTACGGCTTTGCCAGCGACCAGATTCTCGCAACCGGTTACACGTGTATCATCGGCACCTGTCAAGGCGTCAAGCCGATGTGTCCGTTAGTCGGCGCGCCCTGGTCGAATCAGCCGGTTGCGGTGATCGGCAAGCAGGGCTGCTGGCAATACTACAGCAACACTTCGGCCAACCCGTTCATGATCAGCGATCGCGAAAGCGTGATCAACCTGCACATGGGCATTCCCAAGCAGAACGGGTTGCGCGACGACGTGCAGCTGATGTGGAGCGGTTCGGCGCTCAACAACTACGGGTACAGCTCGCTGAGCGACATCGGTCCGGGTGTCAACCAGGCGATTTACTCGATGTACGGCACCAACTACCGGCCGCCGACCTGCGGTCAGGAGAACGTGGTGGTCTGGGGTCCGCCATCGGCTCCGGTCAACGTGCTGGGGGCTCACGGCTGCTCGGGCGTCGGCCAGATCATCCCGCTCAAAGGCGAGGGGATCACGTGCGGCGTTTCACCGCCCAGCAGCACGGCTTTAGGCTGCGCGCCGACCTATCTGGCGTATTCCGACGCGATCACCTACAACGTGCCGTTTGGCACGACGGTCGCGCATAGCTTCTCGCAGTTCATCCGGCCGGGGATCTACTTCGCACCTGGAGCGCCACCGCACTCCTTCCAAGGGCAGGTGCCGAACAACGACAACTCGATCGACGTCAACCAGAACAATGCCGGCATCACCAAGCTCCAGTACACCTACGCGCTGAGCCAATCGGCCTATCTGCGCGCCTACGGTTACACCTTCTACTCCAACTGGCTTCTCACGTCGCCGAGCTGGGGTGCCGGTGGTCAGAACCTGCCGGTCTTCCCGAACTCGGCTGAGTATCAGTTGATCACGCACACCTCGGGTGGTGCGCTGGACTTCCAAGATCAGATCAACGACCAGAACTTGATCAGCCTCGACGGCAACTACACGACCGCCGGAGTGATCCGGTTCAACAACTCGACCGCCAACGGCGGCACCTCGCCGATTGGGTTCATGTCCAAAACCGGCAAGGCCGGCTTCACCTGCTACGATCCGTCCACCGGCGCCAAGCAAGTCTGCCTCAGCGCCGGCAGCTACTGGTGTCAACCCATCTCATTGTGCGGCGGGTCAGGCAGCAGCGGCGGTACGGTGAGCCCGACCTGGGTGAGCAACGCCGTTGCCGGTCCGACTGGTTTCGGCGGTGCAGTAAACTCACCGGCGTCCCGCGCCGGCGCAACCTGGGCTAGCCTCTGGAGTGGCAACGCCAACGGTTCGTACAACGCGGTGCGTCCGCGCTTTACCAACGCGGCGCTGCAAGACCAGTTCCGTCCCAGCGACAAGTTCCTGATCAACGCATCGATTCGATACGACAACTTCACCTACGACCTGCCGCAGTCGGCGACCAACGCGACGCAGTTCTACGCCAACATGACGGCCAACTACACCTGCGTCAACGCGGCGACCAACCTGGTCTTCACGACGCCGCTGGGGCCCGGTGGAGTTCCGCCGGCACCGGCGCAGTATATCGTGGGTGACTGCAACCAAGGCGTCTCGGCACTGACGAAAACGACTGCTAAAGGTTGGGTCCATCCCAACGGCACGGTGCAGGACGGCGTGCAAGCGCCCAACTTCACCGCCAGCTCGCCAAGCTCGTACGTGCTCAACTACTGGCAGCCGCGTTTCTCCGCGACCTACACGCAATCGCCCGACGTGGTCTGGCGCTTGTCGGCGGGCCGCTACACGCAGCCGCCGCTCTCGTCCTCGGTCCAGTATCTGGCACTGGCCGGCGACGACCGCTCGGTCTGGAACAACACGATGAACCTCGGGTTCTACTCGCCGTTCCACCCGATTCCGGGCATCTCGTCGGGGCAGTACGACCTCTCCTACGAGCAGCACTTCCGTGGGACCGACATGAGCTTCAAGCTCACGCCGTTCTACACGTGGGTGAACAACTGGCAACAGCAGACCTTCATCGGCTCGAACTTCGTCACGCAAGTGCCGGTCGGCGTCAATCGCAACGAAGGTTTCGAGTTCCAGTTCAACAAGGGTGACTTCACTCGCAACGGTCTCTCGGGGATCGTCGCGTTGACCTACACCAGCTCGAAGGTCCAGTTCCAGAACGTGCCGCTCCAGACGGGCGGTACGATTCCCAACGCGACCACCGTGCTCAATCAAGCGATCCAGGCGTACAACGGCTTAACTAAGGCCGGCGGCGGCTCACCATGCTATCAGGGTATTAACGGGGTTCCGTGCAACACGCCGAACGCCAAGGGCCAAGACACGATTCTCAACCCGTACTACAACCTGGCACCGCAGGGTCAGCTCTCACCGGGCGCCTGGTACAATCCGTACACGACGGCGATCGCACCCAACCTCAACGGAGCCGTCAACAGCTACATCTCGCCGTGGACCTCGTCGTTGATTCTCAACTGGCGCCACGACAAACTGGCGATCACGCCGAGCTTCAACTTCCAGACCGGCGGCTATTACGGCAGCCCGTTGGATACGATGGGCTTGGATCCGCGCAGCTGCCTGCAAAACTCGGCAGCCACAGGGATCACCAAGCTCTCGCCCAAGACCAATCCGTTGCAATGCAACTACCTCACGACGACAAGTGGAGGTCTGGGCGCGTTCGGGTTCCTCTACGTGCCCAATCCACAGACCGGTTCGTTCCTCTTCGACAACTTTCAGCAGCCCAGCTCGATCGTTGCAAACCTCCAGCTCTCCTACGACGTGAGTCCGCGGATTCGGCTGACGGTGCTGGGAACGAGCCTCTTCCACACCTGCTTCGGCGGAACGGCGGCGGCCTGGACGGCGGCCAATCCACCCGGCGCCGCAGTCTGCGGCTACCTTCCCTCCGGCGGTCTGCTCAACAACACGCTCTATCCGAGCAACTTCTACAACGGCACGAGCATCAACGACTTCAAAGCCAATGGTGCCCGCACGCCATTCCAACAGAGCTACTTGCCAAGCAGCCTGAACAACGGCGCGATCGGCGGCGGAGCTCCACCGATCAACGTCTTCTTCAACGCGCAGGTCAAAATCTAGAGGAACACTCGTGAACGGTGCCTCGAGGGCGGCCTCCCAAACAGGGGGCCGCCCTCGACCCTCTTTAGCTTCGCGTCTGCTACAATCGACCGCGATCCTCGCATTCATCCTGCAAGGTCTTTGGGGCGCCCAATCGAGCGCAGCGCAACCAACTCAAATTCAAAGCTTCGACGGCGGCGAAAGCTGGCTCAACAGTACTCCGCTGACGCCGCAGCAGTTGCGAGGAAAGGTCGTGCTGGTCGACTTTTGGGAGTACACCTGCATCAATTGCCTTCGCACGCTGCCGTATCTACGCGAATGGTATCGTCGCTATCGCGACCACGGCTTCGTCATCATCGGAGTGCACACGCCGGAGTTCGACTTTTCGGCCAAACGAGCGAACGTTACGGCAGCAGCGAATCGGCTCGGCGTGGCGTGGCCGATCGTGCTCGACGACCACGCCACGATCTGGAAACGCTACGGCAATTACATCTGGCCCCACGAATATCTTTACGATCAAGAGGGCCGGCTCGTCGAAAGTTTTGCCGGCGAGGGCGGCTATCCCCAAACCGAGGCCCGAATTCAAGCGCTTCTCAAGAGCGCGCAGCCGCAGCTCGCGCTGCCGCCGGTCATGGCGCTGCTGCCCCAAGACAGCTACAACAAGCCCGGCGCGGTCTGCTACCCAAAAACTCCCGAGCTTGTCGTTGGGCGAATTCCGATTGCAAACGCACCGAATTCAGGCAATCCCGGTGCGGATACCAACTACGTCTACGACGGTTCGAATCCCAAGGATGGTACGGTGTACTTGCAGGGATACTGGCGCATGACGTCAGAGGCCGCCGTCTCGGGTGAGAATAACGGCTACCTCGTACTTCGTTATCACGCGATACAGTTGGCCGCCGTGCTCAAGCCGGAAGACGGCGGTTCGATACGTGCCGAGGTGACGCAGGACGGCCGGCCCGTCGCAAAAAGCGACGCCGGTCGCGATCTGCGATATGACGCTCACGGCAACTCGTACCTTGAAGTCGACGCACCGCGATCCTACGATCTGATTGTTAACGCGGGCTTTGGAGCGCACACGCTGCAAATCTTTCCCAAGAGTGACGGCTTGGGCGTCTACGACTTCGCCTTTGAATCGTGCGAGGTGCCTGGAAGCACGCGGTGATGAAGAGGAGACTCCACGTAACCGGACGACAGAAGCATCATTGAGCGAGAGATTCGTCGATCGCTGCGATCGTCTCATCAATGTCTTCGCGCGTGTGGGCCGTCGAAACGAACATCACTTCGTTTTGCGAAGGCGCTAGCAGGATGCCGCGCGCGAGCATCGCTCCGTAATAGATGCCATACGCGCCCCGGTCCGCTCGTCGCGCGTCGTCGTAATTGCGGCTCGGCGGCCCACGGCGAAACTTAAAGTCGACCACGGATTCTTGCTGCACGACCGCATACGGCAAGCCGCGGCGCGCGAAGATCGCGCGTATCCCGTCGGCGAGATGCGCCGCAAGCGAATTCATCGCCGCGTAGTATTCGGGATGCGTTTCGAGCAGATCGAGGACACGGTGCGCCATTGCCACACAGAACGGATTGCCCGCGTGCGTACCGCCGGTAAACGTCTCGCCGGCCGGCGCGAGCACCGCCATGACGTCCGTACGCCCGCCGAACGCAGCGATCGGCACGCCGCCGCCCATGATTTTGCCGAGCGCCGTCAGATCCGGCACTATGCCGATGCGTCCTTGCGCGCCGCCCAGGCCGAAACGCGGCCAGGTGATGACCTCATCGAAGATCAGCAGCGCGCCCCAGCGTCCGCGCGCGATCTCGCAAGCCTTCGAGAAAACCCGGATCGGGCGGCACTAGACCCATGTTCCCGGCGATCGGCTCGACGACAATCGCGGCCAAATCGCGCTCGACTCCACGCGATCGCTCGTCGACGTTGGCAAGGTCGTTGTAACGCGCGACGACGTTTTCGTGCCGGACCGCGTCGGGAATTCCGCCGCCTGCAGCGCCGGCTGAGGCGCCCGCCTCGACCAACGCGAGATCGAAGTGTCCGTGATAGTTGCCGGCAAACGTGAGCACGTGCGTGCGCTTTGTAAAAGCGCGAGCGACGCGAATCGCGCTCATCATCGCTTCGGTTCCGCTCGTGACGAAGCGCATGCGCTCCATCGACGGCAGGTGCGCGCGAATTCGCAGCGCGAGGCGCACCTCTTGCGCGTGCGTTGAGCCCCAGACGAAACCGTGAGACGCGAGCCGGTCTAACCCGGTCACGAGCGCGGGATGAGTATGACCGAAGAGCAACGGGCCGTACGCCATGATGTAGTCGATGCAGCGGCGTCCGGCTTCATCGTAGGCATAGGCGCCGCGGGCCGCTGTTTGAACGAACATCGGACCGCCGACGCTCCACGCCGAACGCACCGGCGAATCGCAGCCGCCGGCGAGCACGTCCTCTGCGCGTTCGAGCGATAGCATTGCCGGTGCCGTTCGCGACCCGCCGTCCGGCGGCCCTCGCGATTCAAACTTGGCGCCCGGCGCATACCCCGGCGTGGTTTGCAGGTTGAACGAAAAGCCATGACCCTCGCAAATATCAATCCGCAGACGAAGATCGCCCAACTGGTAGCGGAGCTTCCGATCGCCGCGGAAGTCATGCGCGCGTTTGGGCTCGGGTGCAGCGGATGCGGCGTGAGCAAATACGAGACGATTGAGGAGGGCGCGCGCGCGCATGGGATTCGGCTCGAGCCGGTGCTCGACGCCTTGGAGCGGGCTCGGGGGTCGGGCGTCGTTCCGCCAATCGCCGAAGCGGACCGGCAGCCGCAGCGCCGGGCGCCTGGCGCATTTCACGGACGCGCGACGATCGCTCACACCATTCCGGTCATGTCGGGCAAAGGCGGCGTCGGAAAGTCGCTCGTCACCGCTCTGCTCGCGATCGGTCTGCGCCGCAAGCATTGCCGCGTGGGAATTCTCGATGCCGACATCACCGGCCCGTCGATTCCCAAGCTTTTCGGTCTGCACGAGCCGCTTGCGATTGCTGCCGACCCGCTGAAGAAGACGCCGCAGGGGCAGCCTCTACCGCTGATTACGCCCGCAGTCTCGCGAAGTGCGATCGAAATCGTGAGCGCAAACCTTCTGACCGATCGCGAAGATACCGCGATGATTTGGCGCGGACCGATCGTCGCCGGCGTCATTCGCCAGTTTTACGAACAGGTTCTGTGGAGCGATCTCGACGTTCTGCTCGTCGACCTGCCGCCCGGCACGTCGGATGCCCCGTTGACCGTCGTGCAGTCGCTTTCGATCGACGGCGTCGTTCTCGTTACGATGCCGCAGGCGCTCGCGACGATGATCGTGCGTAAAGCAGCCAACCTCGTTCACCAGCTTAAGAAGCCGATTCTTGGCGTGGTCGAGAATATGTCTTACTTCGTCGCTCCCGATACCGGCGCGCGCTACGACATCTTCGGCCCATCGTACGCCGATAGCGTGGCAGAACTCGCGCACGCGCCGGTGCTCGCCCGCATCCCGATCGATCCGGCCAAAGCGCGGCTTGCCGATGAGGGCCGAATCGAAGAGCTGGACGATCCAATTTGCGATACCCTGGCCGATCGTTTGCTCGCCGCGATCGAGAGTCGGCCGAAGGCGAAAGAGACGATCTCGATCGTTTAGACGAAAGAGCGCCGAATGAAAGTGGGAAGGCTGCTCGCCGGTATGGGAACTGGTTTCGGGGCCGGCTACGCGCTTGTGCGCGCGTTCGAAGCGCTGCGCGAGTGGCGCGAACCCTCGCCGCCGCGCGCTAAGGATGCGCGGGCATACGGGAGCGTCCGCCGAGCCCTCGAGGTAGCCGACAGTGCGCGCGCGACGATCGGTTTTCTCGCGTTCGCGTACGGGCCGCAGGCGCGAGCCCTCGATCGCGCGACGCGATTCGCGCCGCCTTGGCTTCGCCCCGCGCTCTTTTTCGCGCCGCTTTCGCTGATCGCGGCGGTCGCGGACCTTCCGTCATCGTTCGTTGGGGAATACACCCTCGAGCGGCGCTTCGGTCTGAGCGATCAGAGCCGGCGCGCCTGGTTGGAAGAGTATGCGAAGAGCGCCCTGATCGCGTCGGGCGTGACGGCATTTCTCGCCACGCTGCTCGGGACGGCAGTGCGGCGGGCGCCACGGCGGTGGCCGTGGCTCGCAAGCCTCGGCACGCTTCCGCTCTTCGTCGCCGCCAACGTCATCGTGCCACTCTACGTTCTGCCGCTCTTCAACGCGTTCGAGCCGATCCAGGGATCGCTCGAAGAGCGTCTGCGCCAGCTCGCGGCCCGCTTCGGGGTCGGCGACGCCGCGATTCTTCGAATGGATATGAGCCGTCAAACTCGCAAGGCAAATGCTTTCGTCACGGGCATCGGACGAACGCATAGAATCGTTCTGGGTGATACGCTCATCGAAGCCTTTCCCGAGAACGAAACGGAGTTTGTGGTCGCGCACGAGCTCGGCCACTACGTCAACAAGGACACGTGGCGAACGATCGCGCTCGGTGAGGTGCTCGCGATCTCGCTCTTTCTAATAGCAAACGCCGCAGCTTCGGAGCGCGAGCGCGAGGATTACCGCGATAGACCCTTGCTGGTCGCGCGGATCTACGCGATTATGCTGCTCGCGACTCAGGCGCTGCGCCCACTTCTCTTCGCGTTCTCGCGTTCGCGAGAATGGGCCGCGGACCGTTTTGCCCTCGCGGCAACCAACGACCCGCTGGGCGGAGCCGCGGCTTTTCGACGCCTGCGCGATCAAAATCTCGCCGACGAGGACCCGCCGGCCTGGTACGAACTCTTCTTCTCCTCGCACCCGTCGCTGCGCGCGCGGATCGAAGCACTCGAAGGAGTTACCTTAGGCCAGCACGGGTGAAGGACGCGTGCGCAGCCAGCCGGCAAGATCGGTCCTAGTCGTAACGTAAGCGCCGCGCAGTTCCTCGCGCAGCTCGCCAAAGAGCCCGAAGCCTTCGGCGAAGGCGTCGTGCTTGTGGATCGACTCCTCGTTGACTTGGCTCGCGAAGACGAACGTTTCGTCGTCGAGGTCCGCGTACACGTCGAGCGCGCGCGCCAGGATTCCCCGCACCACGTCCTCGACGAACCGCGGATTGTGGTGAGCTTTGTTGACGACGAAGAATTCGTCGGGCCGCTTCAGCAGATCGTAGGTCTCGCTCGACATCGAATTTTCGACGATTTCGACGAGATCTTCGGCACGAATTGCCTCCGCGTGCGCGTCGTCGACGCCGAGCAGAATCGCGCCGCGCCCGCGCTGGTTGTGGGTTGCAACCGGCAGCGCGTCGAGCGCCCGCGTCGCTTCCTCTGCGCTAAAGCCTACGTCCTGCAGTTCCAGCAGTGCGTGCTCGCGCACCATCGCCTGAGCACAGGGGCAGGCGGTCATTCCTTCCGCTTCGACGCCGATGACGCGTCGCGTACCATCCTCGTCGGCGTGCGCGATGCCGACCAGCGTGTACGTCTCTTCGCCGCGTTTGCCGCTCACCGGAGTCCAGCGCTCTAATCCGAACTCTGCGCGCAAACGCACGTCGGCCCGGACCGCGCGCTGGGTCGTGACGATCTCGCGAGCGATCGCTTCGGCAAGGCGTTCGACTCTCGCGGGACGCGTATCGCGTGCCAGCACGTCGAGCGTCGCCTCTTCGAGGATCTCCGTAAAGCGCGACATGTGCACGCCGGATTTGTCGGCCGCCAAGTCGGCGACCATCGTGAACTCTCCGTTGTAGACACGCGCGCGACCGTCGACTTCCAAATGGACGACGCGGCGCACGCGGGAGACGCCGGCCCGGTTTAACGCGAGCCGAATCTCCGGAGCTTCGGATTGACGATCGGTATCGAAGCGCAAACCTCGCTCGCGCCGGCGCACGCTCGATTCGATCGGCGCGGTAACGAGGTGCGGCGCGATCTCCGCGAGCGGCACGAGGTTGTAGGGCCGCGCGTCGAGATGCGGCTGCACGACGGTTGCGTCGTAAATCAGGAGGTCTACGTCGATCGGCCTCGGCGCAAGCCAACGCGTTCCTCGGGCTCGCCCGACGGCCCGCTCGACGTCGGCGGCAAAGCGCTTGAAAGCCTCGGCGTCCAGCTCGGTGCGCAGCGCCGCCGCAATATTGAGATAGGCCGGCCCCTCGGCGCCGTGGGCCGCTTCGGACTCGTAGAACGCCGAAACCGCGGTAATCTTTGCGCGCGTGCGCAAGCGTTGCAGCGCGGCAAGGATGTTGCTTTGCCGATCTCCGAGGTTCGAGCCGATTCCGATATAGAGCTCGTGCACTAGTGGCCTGTAACGCCAGGATGCGTGCCGCCGTTGCGGGCACCACGGGTGCGATTGGCAAGGAGCGCGGAGGGAGCATAGCCGTCCCTCTGTGACCGACGAGCAACGCAGCCGGCGCGCCCGTGCTGCCCGCAACCCGAATGGCTGGCCGCTTGCAGGCGATCTACTTTGTCGCTCTTCGCTCGCAAAGCGCTGCTTTTGTCGCTCATCGCTCCTCGCATCTCATCCTGCAAACGGCCAGCGGCGGTACGCATCCTGGCGTTACAGGCCACTAACCCTTCGAGCAGGCGGGCCGGAATTCCGCACCACCGCCTCGTATCCAAGCCGAGCGATGCAAGCCGAGGCGATCTATCCCTACGTCCTCGATCCGAAGCTCACGACGCAGGTATGGGGGGGTGACGAGCTGGTGCGCGTCTATGGCAAACACGGCGATCCCAACGCTCGGCTCGGCGAGTCGTGGGAGTGCTGGGACACCGATCGCGTCACCAACGGCGAGCTCGCCGGCGCTACCGTCGCCGATCTGCGCGGCCGGCTCGGTCCGCAGCTTCTGGGCGATATCGATCCGAAGCGCATCTTTCCGGTGCTAACGAAGATCATCACCGCGCACGATTGGCTCTCGGTGCAGGTACACCCCGACGACGCGTACGCGCAGCGGGTCGAACATCAGCCGTTCGGTAAGACGGAGTGCTGGTACGTGCTCGACGCGCAACGCAACGCAGAGATCGTTTATGGTTGGACTCGCGACACTTCGCGCGCCGAATACGAACGGCGCGTCGCCGACGGCAGCCTCGGCGAGCTGCTACGCCACGTCGAAGTGAAAACGGGCGACAGCGTCTATATACCGCACGGATTGGTACACGCGATCGGACCAGGCGTCACGGTCTTCGAAACGCAGCAAGCTTCGGATCTCACGTACCGGATGTTCGACTACAATCGCGTTGGCCTCGACGGCAAGCCTCGCGAGCTGCACGTGCGCAAGGCTGCCGACGTCCTCGACTATCGCGCCACCACAACAGGCGTGCTTTCGCAAATTACATATGACTTCGAAGGAATCGAACGGACCGCACTGATCGCCGACGACCACTTTGTCGTCGAGCGGATCGTCGCGTGCGGCGAACCCGCCTCGATCGAAACACAAGGACGTCCGCTCATCGTGATGTCGCTCGGGGAATCGCTCGAGGTAGGAGCAGGCGACCAAACCCTAACGCTCCCACGCTACCAAACGGCGCTAATTCCCGCGGCGTTACGGTGGTGCACCGTGCGGGCGGCTGACGACAACCACGCGCCGTTTATGTTCGTTACGCCGCCGGAGAACGCCAAGCTTCTTCCGGCGCGACTCCTCGCGGCCGGCATCGGCCAGAGCCAAGTCGACGCCTTCATGGGGCAGTTCTGACGCCTTTTCCGCGTTGGCATAGCGGCCTTGCGGAGGGCCAGACGCGCGATGGAAACGGGAATCTGTTGCTGGGTGGTATCCCAGCCGATCGGCTCGCCCAAATCCATGGAACGCCGCTGCTCGCGATCGACCTCGCCGTAGTCGACGCTGCGATCGACGAGCTTCTCCGCTGTGCGACTAACCCGACGCTCGAGATTTCATACGCCGCCAAAGCCTTCGCGACCGTTGAGTTCGTGCGCCACTTGGCGGGGCGCTCGATCGGTCTCGACGTGTGTTCGCTCGGCGAGCTCGTCACTGCCGAGCGGGCCGGGTTTCCGGCGCAACGGCTGACGCTCCACGGCGCCGGTAAGAGCGAGCAAGAGCTTCGAGCCGCGTGCGGCGGTCGCGCCGGTTACATCGTCGTCGACGGCATCGAAGAGCTCGAAGCGCTCGCGAGACTCTCGCGCGGCGGGAGCTGCGCGCAGGTCATCTTGCGCTTGAACGTCGGTATCGAGACGCAGACGCACGCCTTCGTGCGCACCGGGGGAAACGACACGAAGTTCGGCATCCCCGCGCGCGAGGAAGCAGTCGCAATCGCGATCTTGCGCGACAACCCACAGCTGCGTTTTGCGGGTCTGCACGCGCACCTCGGATCGCAGATTCGCCAGCCGCCGGCGTATGTGGAAAACGCGGCGACGCTGCTCGACTCGGCCGAACGGTTCGAGCGCGCGGGATTTCGCGTCGAACGGATCGTGATCGGTGGGGGATTCAGGGTAAAGACGCGACCGCAGGAAGACGACTCGCTCGACGTCGTCGCGACGATTGGCGACGTCGCGACGTACGTTTTCGAACGCGTACGCGAGCGCAATCTCTCCGTGACGCGGCTGGCGGTCGAACCGGGGCGCGCGATCGTTGCGCTCGCCGGAACCACACTCTATCGCGTCCTTGCGGTCAAGCGTCAATCGCGGCGAACCTTCGTGGTCGTCGACGGAGGCATCGCCGAGAATCCACGTCCGGCGCTCTACGGCG
Organism: Vulcanimicrobiota bacterium; assembly: GCA_963831815.1. Classification (GTDB taxonomy): domain Bacteria; phylum Vulcanimicrobiota; class Vulcanimicrobiia; order Vulcanimicrobiales; family Vulcanimicrobiaceae; genus Cybelea. The sequence continues at coordinate 1,379,359 of CAWHRL010000002.1, read as the reverse complement.
CTCGTCATCACGTGATTCCGGCGGCACCCGGGCGCGACGGTGAGGAGGAGATGACGCTTTGCGGGCGCTCGTGCGAGAACGACGAGCTCGCAATCGTCCGGCTGCCGCGCAGCGTATGTCGCGGAGATCTGCTCGCGATGTGCGCGACCGGCGCGTACACGTACAGCATGGCCGGCAACTACAACCGCTTTCCCAGGCCCGCGGTGGTCGGCATCGCGCAGGGTACGCACCGGCTGCTGGCTCGGCGCGAGAGCCTCGAGGACGTCCTGCGCCGGGACGCGGTGGGGAATGCATCCGGCGAGGCCGGCGCGGCGTTCTAAAGACGTATGGCAACGCAAACTGCAACCTTCGCAGCCGGCTGCTTCTGGGGAGTCGAAGCGGCTTTTCGGCAAGTACCCGGCGTCACTGACGTCATTTCCGGTTATACCGGTGGTCGTGTGGAGAACCCCACCTACCGTCAGGTCTGCGGCCACGCTACCGGTCATGCCGAGGCCGTTGAGGTTACGTTCGATCCGCAGCGAGTCGACTACGAGAAGCTCTTGAGCGTCTTTTGGCAGATTCACGATCCGACGCAGCTCAATCGTCAAGGCCCCGACGTCGGCGATCAATATCGATCCGCAATCTTCACGCACGGCGAGGAGGAAGAACGCGAAGCGATTGCGTCGCGAGAGCGCGAGCAGCGCAACTACGCGCGACCGATCGTAACGCAGATTCTCCCCGCACCCCGTTTTTGGCCGGCTGAAGAGTACCATCAGCGCTACTTCGAAAAAAATGGCGGAGCGGCGTGTCACGTCATCCCGGGAGCGGCACGATGAAGCGCTCCGAGTTCGTGACGGCCGCCGCCGCGCTAGCGGCTTTGGGGCTCGCGAGCAAACGCGCGGCCGCAGGAGAGCAATACCAAGTAACGCATACCGACGCGCAGTGGCGCGCGCTGCTGGGGCCCGATCGTTACGAGATCCTGCGAGAGGGCGGGACCGAACCGGCCTTCTCGAGCCCGCTCATCAAGCAGACGGAGCGTGGCACGTATCGCTGCGCCGGCTGCGAGATAGCGCTCTTCTCCTCGAAGACCAAATACGATAGCGGCGACGGCTGGCCGTCCTTCTGGGACGTGCTGCCGAATGCAACGCGAACGCATTCCGATTACGCGCTCGTCGAGGAGCGAACCGAAGTGCACTGCCGCAACTGCGGCGGCCACCTCGGCCACATCTTTGACGACGGTCCCCCGCCGACGCACTTGCGCTACTGCATCGACGGCCTAGCGCTGCGCTTCGTGCCTGGTGCGGCCTAGGACGTAGTTGCGAGTTCTCATCACCAACGACGACGGAATCGACTCGCCGGGAATTCTCGCGCTCGTCGACTCGCTGCGCGACGAGCACAGCCTGGTCGTCGTGGCTCCGTCGGGAAATCGCAGCGGAGTTTCGCACGCGATCACCGCGGACGAGGCGATCACGCTGGAGCGGCGCCACGACAACGCCGTACTTTCCTATGCCTGTTCCGGCACGCCGGCCGATTGCGTCTTTCTCGGTGCGACCGAGATCTCGCCGCGTCCGCAGCTACTGATCAGCGGCATCAATCACGGACCGAATCTGGCAGACGACGTCAACTACTCGGGAACCGTTGCGGGAGCGGTAGAAGCTTCGCTTCTTGGGATTCCGGCGCTGGCGGTCTCGCTGGCATTGGATCACGAGGATCCGCTCGGCCGTCGCTACTGGGAGAGCGCGGCCGAGATCGTCCGGCGCTGCATCGCTGCGGCCTACGAGAACTTGCGTGACGCCGGCTGCTACTGGAACTTGAACGTTCCGAACATTCCGTTGGAGCGCATCGCCGGCATTGCCGTGACGCGGCTGGGACGCAAGCGAATCTGTGGCCGCATGGTCGGCCAAGAACACGACGGTGCGACACGATACTACCGCGCCTGGGAATCGCCGTTCGCGACCGACCGTGAGACGCTGGGCACCGACATCGGCGCCGTGCACGCGGGTTACGCCAGCTTGACGCCGCTATTGCTCGATCGCACCGCCGAATCGGGTTTGGAGGCGCTCTCGGTGCTCACCACTCGATAACGGCGCGGCAGCGTTCGTCCGGCGATCTCCGCAACCGGTGCGAGGCGACGCATGAGTTCCGCGAACTGAGCGCAATCGAGCGATTGCGCACCATCGGAGAGCGCGTTTGCCGGATCCGGATGTACCTCGATCAGAAGCCCGTGCGCGCCTGCCGCTAGGCTTGCCATTGCGATCGGCGGAACGAGGCGCGCAATGCCCATCGCGTGCGAAGGATCGACGATCACCGGCAGATGCGTCATCTCTTCGAGCAGCGGGACAACCGATATATCGAGCAAGTTACGCGTGGCGACGTCGAAGGATCGAACGCCGCGCTCGCAGAGGACGACGCTTTCGTTGCCGCCGAGCAGAACGTACTCGGCCGCGAGCAGCCACTCTTGCACCGTAGCTGAGAGGCCTCGCTTGAGGAGCACCGGCATTCGCGTCGCGCCGACTTCGCGGAGCAGCGCAAAGTTCTGCATGTTACGCGCACCGATTTGCAGCATATCTGCGTATCGCGAGACCTTCTCCACGTCGCGCGGATCCATCACTTCGGTGACGACCGCCAGACCGTACCGATCGCCCGCGGCGCGAAGCATCTGGAGCGCCTTTTCACCCAGTCCTTGGAAAGAATAGGGCGAGGTGCGCGGCTTGTAGGCGCCGCCGCGCAATACGTTGGCGCCCGCGGCTGCGACCGCGCGAGCCGCTTCTTCTATCTGTTCGCTCGACTCGACGCCGCATGGACCCGCACAGATTGCGACCTCGTCGCCGCCAAACGTCGCACCGCCGCGCAGCCGTACGACGGTCCGCTCGGCCCGCGCATCGCGGCGGACCAGGCGGTACGATTGCGGTACATTGACGCCTCGCTCCACCCCAGGCGCCTTCGACGCGCGTAGAATGCCTCATTCTGTTCCGCTTGAGAACCAGCAGCAGGCCGCAGGCGTGGCATTGTATGAATCAGCCCATAATGGAGCACGTTGCCGTTACGGGAGTGGGAGTCGTTTCACCCATCGGCAGCACCGCGGAGTCGTTCTGGCAGCATCTGCTCGAAGGAAAGCGCGCGATCGCACCGATGCCCGACGGCTCTCGCGTCTCCGGGAACGCACTTTGGGCCGCGGTCGCTGACGACTTCCTGCAGCAAACCCCGCTGCCGCAGAGCGCGTTCCGGAACACGGATCGCTTCACCCAGTACGCGATGGTAGCGGCTCAAGAGGCGCTCGCGCGCGCCGCGCTCGATCCGCCGCCGAAAACCGCCGTCATCCTCGGCAACACGATGGGCGGGTTTCCGCTGGTCGCCGAGTCGCAGACGCGCTTTCTCGACGGTGCGCGTAGCGTCACGCCAAAACTGATGGCACTCGTCATTCCGAACATGGCGAGTGCGTTCATTGCGATGCACTGGAAGTTGCATGGTCCGCAGCTTGCAATCAGCACCGCGTGCGCTTCGTCGCTAGATGCGATTGGACTCGCGGCGGGTATGATCGAACGCGGCGAAGTGGAGGCGGCGATCGCGGGCGGCAGCGAGACGCTTCTCAGTCCGCTCGTTTACGAGAGTCTCGTCCGCGCCGGCGCGCTCTCGCGAAACCACGACATTTCTCAGGCGTCGCGTCCGTTCGACGTCGATCGCGACGGGTTCGTGATGGGCGACGGCGCAGGTATCCTCGTTCTCGAACGCGCCGAACGGGCGCAAGCGCGTGGCGCCGAAATCCTAGCGCGCATCCGGGGATATGGGTCGATCGCCGACGCCTATCACATCACCTCGCCCGATCCCTCCGCACGATACGAAGTGTGCGCGATGCGCGACGCGATCGAGTCCTGCGGCAAGGACGGCGAACGCTGCCACGTCGTCTACGCGCACGCCACGGGCACGATCGTCGGCGACGCGGCGGAATCGCGGGCCCTCGACGACGTCTATACGGACGGCCAAGCGATCGTCACGTCGATCAAAGGTCACGTCGGACATAGCATGGCGAGCGCCGGAGCGATGTCTGCGATCGCGGGAATCGTCGGCATGCACGACGGCCGGATTCCAGCCACGATGGGAACCCGAAGCGTCGATCCGCGGACGCGCTTCGACCTCGTGACCGAGCGACCGCGCGCGTACTCATACTCGGTCTTTCAGGTCAACGCGTTCGGGTTCGGCGGACAAAACGCATCGCTGATTCTCTCACTGTGATCGCGGCAGGGCGGGTACTAGGTTGTTAGGAAGGTTCAAGCGACGCCGATGAATCTTCTCGTCAAAGGAACGAGCGGGCCGCTGACCGGTCAGGTACAGGTCCCAAACTCTAAGTACCACGCGCACCGCGCGTTGATTCTGGCGTCGCTCGCGCCGGGTACGAGCCAGATTCTCGGTCTCTCCGACGCGCGTCACGTGGAGTATACGATGGACGTCCTGCGCGCGCTTGGGACGAAGATCGAAGTCGACGATCAAACGCTGCTCGTCACGGGCGGCCCATACCACGTGCGGCGCAAGGTCGTCTCGGTCGGCAGCTCGGGATCGACGCTCTACTTCATGATCGGCTTGGCGTCGCTGGCCGACGCGCCGATCACGCTTAGCGCGCAAAAGTATTTCCGCCGCAGGCCGGTCGGACCGTTGCTCGACGCGCTCGCGCAGATGGGCGTGCGCTTCGAATCGGCGAATGGGTGCCCGCCGATCGCGATCGCGCCGTGCCGTCCGCGCGGCGGGAGGATCGTTATACCCGGTACGCTTTCGCAGTGGATCTCGGGCCTTCTGCTCCTCGCTCCATTCGCGAGCGAGCGCACCGTTATCGAAGTCGAAGGCGAACTCAACGAGCGTCCGTACATCGCGCTGACTGCCGAAATGATGCGCGCCTTCGATCTTCACGTCCGCATCTCGCCGGACTGGCGCCATTTCGAAATCGAACCGGGGCAGCAAGCCCGCCCCGCGACCGTCGAGCTGCCGCCCGACATCGGATCGGCCGCCTTCGGCATCGCCGTCACCGCGATCCATCCTTCGGACGTGCTCTTTCGCGGCTTGCAGAAGATGCCCGGCGAGCTTCCCGACCATCCCGAAGGCGCCTTCATGGAGATCGCGCGCGAGATGGGCGTGCCGATGACCTACGACGAGCGCGAGCGAGCCCTGCGCGTGAAGCACGAAGGAGTCGAGCTGCGCGGCGTGCGGGTTGACTGTCGCGACATCCCCGATATGCTGCCGATTCTTTCGACGCTCGGAACCTTCGCGAAAGGCGAGACCGTGCTGGAAAATATCAGACACGTGCGTCTCAAGGAGTCGGATCGCGTCGCCGCGATGCTGCAGCTCAACCGCATGGGCGGACACCTCGAACTGCACGACGATCGCCTCGTCGCACACGGCGTCTCGCAGCTGCGCGGCGCGCATCTGTCGTCGTTCAACGATCACCGCATCTTGATGTCGCTTGCGGTCGCGGCCTCGCGTGCCGAAGGGCAGAGCACGCTGACCTATCCGCACGCCTATCGGATCTCCTACCCCCGCTTTCTCGAGGGGATGCGCAGCATCGGCGTTCCGATGTCGATCTCCGACGGGCCGTCAAACGGGCGGCGCCCAAGCGCCAAGCCCGACCGGCAAATGCTCAAGCCGGATCGAGCCGCGCGCCTGCGGCTCGACGAGCTTTTGAGAAAACACGCAGACGAGATGCCGCGCGAGCTCGCCGTCGTCGAGACGCGTGACGGGAGCGACGCCACGCTGACGTGGCAAGAGTTGCTCGACCGCGTCGAGCGCACCGCGACCCTTCTTCTTGCGCTCGGCGTCCGCCGCGGCGAGAGCGTGGCGTATCAGCTTCCCAACTGCCTCGAGTTCGTCATCGTTTCGCTCGCGACGCTGCGCGTCGGCGCGATCTGCTGCCCGCTGATGCCGATCTTCCGCGAGCGCGAGGTGGCGTTCTGCCTGCGTCGCTCCGGGGCGCGCGTCCTCTTCGTGCCCGACGAAGCGCGCGGCCGCCATCACGCGGGTGAAATTCTCTCGCTGCTGCGAGAAGCGTCAATCTTCGGCCGCGATCTGCCGCTGCGGCTCGAACACGTGATCGTCTCGGCGCACGGCCGCAAAGTGCACCCGCTGCCGGCGCCCGACAACGAGAACTCGGTCCAGTGGCTGCGCTTTCAAGAGTCGCTGGACGCGATCGAGGTCGACTCGGCAGCGCTCGATTCGCGGCGCAGCGACGCTACGGCGATCGTGCAGCTGCTCTTTACGTCCGGAACTTCGGGCGAGCCGAAGGGCGTGCTCCACCGCAACGACGTCCTGATGCGCGCCGCGGCGATGGAGGTCGAGCATTTAGGCTTGGGCGCCGAGGACCGGGTATTCGTTCCGTCGCCGCTCGCCCATCAAACCGGCTTTCTGTACGGAATGTGGCTTGCGATCGTAATGGGCGTTCCACAGATCGTTCAGCCGGTTTGGAACGCGTCGCGCGCGCTGCGTGCGCTCAACGACTGGGATGGAACGTTCGTGCAGGCCGCGACACCCTTTTTGGCCGATCTCGTCACAGCCGTCGAAGAAGGCGCGCGTCCACCGGCAGCGCTGCGAATATTCGTCGCGACCGGAGCCGCGGTACCGCGCGGTTTGGCCGAGCGCGCGACGCGAATACTCGGCACGGCGGTATGCGGGGCGTGGGGGACGACCGAATCGTGCCTCGGTTCGCTCTCCGCTCCGCACGACGAGGCTGCCAAGATTTGGGGAACGGATGGCCGCGCGCTGCGCGGAATTCATCTGCGAATCACCGACTCGCAGGGACGCGTGCTCCCCAACGGTGAGGAAGGGCACTTCGAGGTCAAATCGCCGACGATGTTTGAGGGATATGCCGATCATCCCGAATGGACGGCCGCCGCGTTTACCGCCGACGGTTGGTTCCGTACCGGCGATCTCGGCGTTATGGACGAGTCGGGATACATTCGCATCACCGGCCGGGTGCGCGATGTCATCAATCGCGGCGGCGAGAAAGTCCCCGTCGCCGAGGTGGAACAACTGCTGAGCGACCATCCCGCGGTCGCTGACGTCGCGATCGTCGCGATGCCCGATCCGCGTCTGGGCGAGCGGGCCTGCGCCTTCGTGGTGCTGCGCGAGAAAGCGCGGCTCGACTTCGAACGAATGCAGCATTATCTCGACGCCTGTCAAGTCGCCAAGCATTATTGGCCCGAGCGTTTGGAGATCGTCGACGAGCTTCCGCGCACGCCGTCGGGAAAGGTGCAGAAGTACGTGTTGCGCGAGCGAGCGCGCGAGCTGCGTCCGCACGAGCCGATCAAAGCGACGATTTCGTGAAACAGCTTGACCGCGCGGCGCGATTTGACGAGGCGTCGTTCGCGGCGCGCAAGTCCGATATCGCGGCCTACGTTGCCGGACCGGCAGAGGCCTGGGCACGCCGCATCGAACGTGAGCGGCGCGTTCCGGACGAACTTTGGGAGGAACTGCGAGCGCGCGGCTATCTCTCGCTCGCCGCGCCTGCCGAATACGGTGGAGCCGGGGTTCCGTTCACGCGTTATCTCGAGTTGATCGAGCTCTTCTCGATGTCGCATGCTTCAATTCGCATGATCGTTCACGTCGTCAACGGTACGTGGCGCGCGATGGACCAGTTCGCGGACGACGAGCAGCGCCGCCGTTTCGTGATCCCATCGATCCGCGGCGAGCTCAAAGTTGCGTTCACGCTCACCGAGCCGACCGCGGGCACCGGCGCAGACCTCCGCTCGAGCGTCGTGCGCGAGGGCGACACCTATTACTTGAGCGGCGAGAAGCATCTCATCACGTTCGGAACGACCTGCGACTACTGGCTGCTCTTCGCCCGACTCGCGGGAACGCGCGGCGCAGCTGGGACGATCGCGTTGCTCGTTGACCGTCACTCGCCGGGCGCGACCGTCGTCGAGATGGACGAGTCGATGGGCGTGCGCGGAACCGACCACGCACGTTTGAGTTTCGATCGAACGCCGGTTCCGGTGGAAAACCGCCTCGGCGACGAAGGCAAGGGCTTGGAGATCGCGCTCGGCGGCTTTCTCACGCCAAGCCGCATCTCCGTCGCAATGAGCTGCGTCGGATTGGCGCGCCGGGCGCACGAGCTCGCAATCGAGTATGCCCGCAAACGCGAAACTTTTGGAAAGCGGCTCGAGCAGCGTCAGGCGATTCGCTTCATGATCGCCGAGAATGCAACCGAGATCGAAGCGGCGCGTCAACTCGCGCTGTACGCGGCCCGCTCCTGGGAGGCCGGCGGCTCCAACGCGCCGGCGCTCTCCTCGATGTCAAAGCTGCAGGCCGTCGAGATGCTCACCCGCGTGACCGATAAAGCGCTGCAGATACATGGCGGGATCGGTTTTTGGCAACCAAACGCGATCGAGCGTGTCTACCGCGACGCACGCGCGCAACGCTTCGAAGAAGGAACCAATGAGATTCAAAAGGCCGTCATCGCGCGCGAGCTGCTTGACGGAACCGCAGCCGAATGACCCGGCGTTTTGAGAAGAGAGTCTCGCTCATCACCGGAAGCTCGCGCGGGATCGGCCGGGCGCTGGCGTTGACGCTCGCCCGCGAGGGCGCGGATATCGTCGTGAACTACGTTCGCAACGCCGACCTCGCGGCCGCGACGGTACGCGAGATCGAGGCGCTCGGTACGCGTGCGATCGCCGTGCAAGCCGATATGGAGAGCGTCGACGAGATCGACGCTCTCTTCGACCGAGTCGCAACCGAGTTCGGGCGTCTCGACCACTTCGTTTCGAATGCCGCGGCCAGTGCCTTCAAGAAGATCGCCGATCTCAAAGCGCACAATCTCGACCGGTCCTTCAATCTTAACGTTCGGGCCTTCGTCCTCGGCGCGCAGCGCGCCGTTAAGCTCATGAAAGAGGGCGGCCGCATTGCGGTGCTCTCCAGCTACGGAAGCGTCCGCGCTTATCCGACGTACGCTAATCTTGGATCGAACAAGGCGGCGATCGAGGCCTGGGTGCGCTACATGGCGGTCGAGTTCGCGCCGCTGGGCGTCAACGTCAACGCCGTCAACGGGGGCCTGATCGACACCGAATCGTGTGCCTATTTCTACGAAAGGGTTGCCGGTATGGCGCCGATGGAATCGGTGCTTCCCAAGATTCCGAAGGGACGGATGGGAACCGCGCAGGAGGTCGCAGATACGATTGCGTTTCTGCTGGCGCCCGAATCGGAGTACATCACCGGCCAAACGATCGCCGTCGACGGCGGCCTAAGCGTGATCGCGCCGCCTTTCTACTCCGACACGTCGCCGCCGCTTTCGCTGCCGTAGGAAACCAATGTTCGAACGCGTGCTCGCGGCCGGCTGGATCGGCGGCCTGCGCCTTCCCAATCGCATCGTCATGGGCTCGATGCATTTGGGCATCGAGGCCGACGGCGACGCGCTGGCCGCGTTTTACGCCGAACGCGCGCGCGGTGGCGCCGGCTTGATCGTGACCGGCGGTTCCTGCGTTAACCGAGAAGGTGCCGGCGGTCGCAACTACAGCTTCGTCAACGAACCCGCCGGCGCGCCGCCGCTTCGCCAAGCCGCGGCAGCGGTGCATGCTGCCGGCGGCCGGATCGCGCTGCAGCTCTTTCATGCCGGACGCTACGCCTACCAGTCGTCGTTCGGATTGCAGCCGGTCGCGCCGTCGGCGATAGCGTCACGCTTCTCACCCGACCCGCCGCGTTCGCTGCAGGAAGCGGAGATTCTGACGACGATCGGCGACTTCGCTCGCGGCGCAGCGCGAGCGCGCGAGCTTGGCTACGACGCGATCGAGGTGATGGCATCCGAGGGCTATCTCATCAATCAGTTTCTCTCGCCGGTCACGAATCGGCGCGAGGATGCGTGGGGCGGCGACCTCGAGCGGCGCATGCGCTTTGCGCGCGAGATATTGCGAGCGATTCGCGCGAGCGCCGACTCGGATTTTCCGGTGATCTTTCGCATTTCTGGCGCCGACTTGATGGCGAACTCGACGACTGCGCCCGAGACGCTCGCCTTCGCGCGAGCGCTTGCCGCCGACGGCGTCGACGCGCTCAACGTCGGAATCGGCTGGCATGAATCGTCGATTCCGACCGTGCAGCATCTGGTTCCCAATGGAATCTGGGTGCCGTATGCGGCGGCCGTTAAGGTCGCGGTCGGAACGCTACCCGTGATCGCGAGCAACCGGATCAACACGCTCGCCGCCGCGCAAGACGTTCTGACAGCCGGCAGCGTCGATTTCGTCTCGATGGCTCGTCCGTTTCTCGCCGACTCGCAGATCGTCGTAAAGGCGCTGCACGCACAAGCGGATCTGGTGAACACGTGCATTGCTTGCAATCAGGCCTGCATCGACCGGTCCTTGCACGACGCACCCGTTTCGTGCATGGTCAATCCTCGCGCGGGCCGCGAACGCGAGTTTCCAGAAAACGGCGCGCCGCGCAAGCCGCGGCGCTTCGCAGTGGTCGGCGCCGGACCGGCCGGAATGGAGAGCGCTCGAGCCTTGGCGGCGCTCGGGCATAGCGTCGAGCTCTTTGAGGCGCAGGAAGAGTTGGGCGGCCAGTTTCGAATGGCGCGGCGAATTCCAGGCAAGCGCGACTTCGGCGAAACGATACGCTATTTCACCAACGAGCTGGCGCGCCTGAAAGTGGCGGTGCGATTGAACTGCCGTCTCGACGATGCGCGACTGCTGCGCGGCTTCGACGCGATCGTGCTCGCGACCGGAGTCCTTCCGCGCGAGACCAGGCTTGCCGGCAGCGACCTTCCTCACGTATTGTCGTATTCAGACGTGTTGCTGCGCGGCCGCGCGGTCGGCGATCGCGTTGCGATCGTAGGAGCCGGCGGAATCGGCGTCGACGTCGCGCATTACCTAAGTTTCGGCGAGACGACCGTCGACGAGAGCACCCGTTTTCTTTACGAGCAGGGCTTGGCCGCGCCGCCCGACGGCGCGCTGCTCGTCGTTGGGCGAAAAGAGGTTGCGCTGATGCGACGCGGCGCGACGATCGGCGAAGGGATCGGCAAGACGACTCGTTGGGCCGTGCTGCGAGCCTTGCGCGCTGCCGGAGTCGAAACGTTGGCAAACGTTAGCTACGACGCAATCGTTCCCGGCGGCATCCGCATAAAAGCGGCCGATGGAGCGCAGCGCACGATCCAAGCCGATACCGTCGTCATCGCAGCCGGTCAAGAACGCAACGACGTGCTGCTCGAACCGATTCGCGACCTGGGCGTCCCATTTCGCGTCGTCGGCGGCGCGAAGGAGGCCGGCGAGCTCAACGCGGTGCGCGCTTTCGAAGAAGGATTGCGCGCCGCGCACGAGCTCGCCGCTACGTTAGGGAACTCCTAGACCATTTACGGACCGGTTCGCGCGCGGAAGGCGAGCGACGGGAAGGTCAAGGCGGGCAGCGCGGCGATCGCCGGTGACATCTCGCCGGACTGATAACGCAGTTTCGTCGCGATTAGGATCTCCGTCCCAACTTGCCGGGAGCTCAGACCTCCCCAGCTCCCTGCGCTCATCGCCCAAGCGTTCGCGTACGTTTCGTTGCGATAATTCTCGACGATGCACGCGAACCAGTACTGACCCTGACCGAGGCTTGCGAGGTAATACTCCGTCACGTACGTGTTATAGAAGCCCTGCACGGGATCGAGGTTCGCAAACCTTTCGACGACTTCGGTCGAGGATTGACCCCGTCGAGTACGGCATGAACCCGGCATCGTCGCCGGACCTACGACGTTGAAGTCATCGGCATAGAGCGCGCTCGGCAGGGAGCCGCTCGCGGGATACCAGTCTGGCACCTTCACTGTTCCCGGCTTGACCGGCAGCGGCTCACGCCCCTCGGAACGAACGTCAATGTGTCCGGCCTGCGGCAACTCGAAAACCTGCGTGAGTTTATGGTATCCTGCCGCGCGCTCGGAGAGCGTATATACCGATGCGCGGTCGATGTCCACATCGGTCGTGGACGCATAGTTGTCTTCGATTTTCTTATGGCCCAAACTCGAAAACGACGTTTGGCCTCGATAGGTACCGTCGGCCGCTTCGCTAGTGGCAACGTTTTCGTCGAAGGAACCCTTCCCGCTCTGGGATTCGTTCAGCGAGGAGGTGTGCGCGGCGGCGGCACTCCAGCGCCGTCCGGTCGTCAGCGGAAAGTCGAATGAATTCTCACCGTTCGGATAAGTGTCCATGCCCGTTTCGCTAAATGGGCCTTCGACGAACGTGTAGTCGTCGGACAGAATGATCTGTGCGATCCCACCTTGGTGCCGAAGAAATCCGATGGCGGAGTCCAGATCCTCGACGTACCCGGTCTTCGATTTGATTTTCTCGAGCACGTCGTAGATGCCGGTCTTGGGGTTGATCGCGAATTTAACCAGAATGGCACCGTCGTCGTTGCCGGGGCTCGATACCGGCTTTGAGCCTGGTCCCGCCCAAGTCTTCGTTATCCAGTTGTTTGTGTAGTGGTAGGGAATCGTTACGGGCGCGGTCACCGGCGGCGTGGATTTCGCCATGGGGGCAACCCGCGAGGCCGCCTGATCGACGCCGGGCAGCGGACTTCCCCCAGTGCCGGTTCGATTAGAACAGGCAGCTGAACAGATGAGGGTGGCGCCGGCGAGAAACGAGCCGGCGATTCGAACGTATCGTTGCATAGAATGCCTCCAACTCGTAGCGTAGAAACTCACTACGAGTATACCCGGAAAGCGGCGCCGGCTACCTGGCCGCTTCCAAAAGCGACTGCAGCTGGGAGACGTGCTCGGCGAAGGCCTCACGTCCGCGTTTCGTCAACCGATATCGCGTCAGTGGGCGCCGATTGACGAAGCTCTTCTCCTCGTCCACGTAACCGGCGTCGACGAGCTTGCTCATGTGCGCGCCGAGATTGCCGTTGCTAACGTCGAGCGCGCGCGCCAGCTCCGAGAATGCGACCCAATCGAAGTTGAGCAGCTCGGCAACGACGCCGAGGCGGACCTTGGAGAGCAGCAGCTCGTCCATGCGTTTCGCTTTCTACTCGCGTGCGAACAGCTCGCTGATGCCGAATCCCGTATACCCGGCAAGCATCCCGGCGGCAAGAACGTACCCCGCGACCTCCGGTGGGGAGAAGTTGGCGGCAATAAGCGAAACGACGACGAGGATCCCCGCGATTTGCGCGCGACGGTTTCCGTGCATGCCGATGTAAAACAACACGATCGCCTGGGCCACGCTCCAAATCGCGGCGCCGGCGATGCCGGTAAAGATTCGAAAGACGGCAACGTCGACGACGAACGCCAAGCCGAGCGTGAGCCAGAGCACGTTGAAGAACTCGCGCTGCACGATCGAGCTGCGCTGGAGAACCGGTCGCGTCTGCCGCGAGCGCAGAATCGAGAAGATCGTACCGGCGACGATGACGACCGGAATCGACCACAGCGCGGCCGTCCCCACCAGCTGCTTATCGACGAACTGAAAAATCACGGTTATGAACGCGCCGATGATCCCCCAGACTACGAAATACTCGCCACCCGAGCAAAGCCGCTGTTGCGACTCCGCGAGAATGCGTTCGACCATCTCCATGTGGTCGCGCGCTTCCGAAGCACCGATGCGTTCCACGCTCAAACCTCCAACATTGGGATTAAGAGAGCAAGCGCCGCCAAGAGCGCTAGCGCCCATACCGAGGCCTGCGCCCACGGGTTGCTTCCCGCGGCCCGCCAGAAAACGGCGACCGCCCAACCGTAAACGCCCCAGACCATCAGGAGCCGGCCCGTGCAGACGCCTCGGCTGAGGTCACAGTCATTTTGATTCTTCAGAATAATCTGTTTCATAGACTACTCTGTAATACTATGGATCGGCCGTTCTGTCAAGCAGAGGCGACAACTCGCGCGCGCGAACGCGCGTTTGACGCTGACCCGGCTCCCTGGTATCGTACCAAGGTTATGTACGCGATCATTGAATCCGGCGGCAAGCAGTACAAGGTTGCCGAGGGAGATGTCATCCGCTGCGATCTGGTCGCGAGCGAAGTCGGTTCCGACGTGACCTTCGATCGGGTAGTCATGGCAGCAAGCGGCGAGGCGGTCAACGTCGGTACACCGACGCTTGATGGCGCCAGCGTCTCGGGAACGGTCGTGCGGCAGGCCAAAGACAAGAAAATCTTGGTCTTCCGCTATAAACCGAAAAAGCGCGTTCGCAAGCTCAACGGTCACCGCCAGCCATACGCCGAAGTCAAGATCACCAAGATCACGCTGCCGTAAGGCAGAGCCTATCCGGATGCTCGAGTTGACCTTCTACCGCGACGAACGAGATCGCCTCTGCGGTCTGCGGGCTCGCGGCCACGCTGATTTTGCCGACCACGGCAAGGACATCGTCTGTGCTGCGGTTTCGGCAATTCTGCAGGCAGCGCACTTAGGCTTGCGCGAGCATGCACGCGCGGACGTCACAGCGCGCCAAGAACCCGGCGAACTGGAGCTACGCTTGCGCGAGGATCAACGCGACCTCGAAAGCGTCCGAGCGATCCTAGCAACCGCCGAACTCGCCGTCGAGCAGATCGCGCGGCGGTTTCCGAAGCACGTTGCTTTGACCAAGGAGACCGTGGAAGCGCGGGAAGCTGCGGCGTGGACCGGGTAACGATAGGTCGAAGGAGATTTTACGATGTCTGATAGCTTTCGCACGAGCCCTCCCGAGCCGCCGTGGTCGAGTACGCCGAACGCCGGGAACGGTTATCAAGGTGCCTTCGGTGAGAGGGGTCCGAACGACGATGACGCGGGCGATGCCGGCAAGATTCTCCTGGTGGGCGTCCTGGGTGGATTGCTCTCGGCCGCCGGCTACATGGTCTATCGGCGCCTGCCCGAAGAGCAAAAGCAGCGCCTAAACGGGCAGGTTCGCTCGATGATCGCGCAGCGAATCACCGAACTGCGCCAGAACTTCAACATCTAGGAGCCATTCAGGCTCCTAAGGCGCAGGTTTTTCGGTCTCCGAAGGGAGCGCGGGCTCCGGGTCCCAACGCGACGGCGGGTCGTTGGCATCTGCGGCGCGTTCCATCTCAGCGACGAAGGCGTGCGAGGTATTCTGAATTTCGCGTATGAACCGCCCAGCCTGTCGCATCACTTTCGGCAGCCGATCCGGCCCGAAAAGCAAGAGCGCAAGGATCGAAACGACCAGGACGTCCGGGACGGAGAACATGGTTAGGCCCTAAAGGGCTTACCTGCGCAGCCGTGCAAGCATCAGGACCCGCCCGTGAAGATCATTTATACACGCGGCAACCGCACCGAGACCCTCGCCTCGCTGGCGACCTTGCGGAAGATCCTCAACCGGTTCGTTGCGCACCGCGTCTTCTACGAAGTCTCGAGCCGCAGCAAACGCGGTCACGAGTTCTTTTCCACGAAGAACGTTTTCGTGGTGGGCCTCATCGAAGTCACAAACTTTGAGCATCTCAAGATCCTTTTCTTCGACGCAAACAGCCAATCGCATTCGATCGAGATTCTCAACCCGCAGACGATGCGAATCTACGACGAAATGCCTGGGCGTGGCTTCGCCGTCTCGTTCATGAGCGGCCATGGCGAGGGCGTCGAGACGCGCTGTTACATCCGCGACGAGGGTGAAGAGGACGGCACGATCCACGAGCGGACGGCGCTCGAAAAGATCACTCTGCCGCAACTCTTCGAATATCTCGAGGAAATCACCGGCGTCGAGCCCGCCGCCAAGAATTCGCCGCGATAGCCCGCTGTTCGAGACGGAGCGCGTCGCGTAGCGCCCGCACCGCCTCAGCGAGGCGTCCGGCGCGCTTAAACGCAACGCCCAAGTTAAGGTAGGCGTTAGCGTACGCGCGATCGCCCGCGATCGCGCGTTCGTAGCTGGCGATCGCCGCGTCGATCTGGCCCTCTTCGAGCAGCATGTTGCCCAGATTCGTCAATGCCGGGGCGTGGCCGGGAGATGCTTCCAAGGCAGCGGTAAAATCGGCGCGCGCTAGCTCTTTCGCCTGCAGGCCAACGCGCGCGACGCCGCGCTTGTTGAGCAGAAAGGCTCGTTCTTTGCCGTTTAGCCGTTCGCGCGCCAGCAGCGCGGAAAGCTCGGCGTCGGCGCTCGGAAAGTCGCCGCGGTTCAGAGCCTGCAGCGCGCAAGCAAATCGTTCTTCGTCCCGAAACACGCTCGGTCCATGTTCACGATCGACCTCGTTACGCTCTTTCCCGAGATCTTCGCGCCTTTCGTCGGCCTCTCGATCGTCGGACGGGCGGTCGAGGCCGGCATCGCGGAGGTGCGTTACCATCACCTGCTTGACGAGCTCGCCGAGGGCGAACGCGCCGACGACGCGCCGTATGGCGGCGGCCCGGGCATGGTGTTGCGGATCGAACCGATCGCTCGGGTTCTCGACCGGATCGCAAAGGAAGCGCCGGCCGGCGAGCGCCGGGCAATCGTCGTCCCGAGCCCGAGCGGCAAGCTCTTCACGGCGCGCGACGCGCGCGGCTGGTCGGAGCTCGATCGCTTGGTGATCGTCTGCGGTCATTACGAGGGAATCGACGACCGGCTGGCCCGTCTCTACCCGATTGAGGAATGGTCGGTCGGCGATTTTGTGCTGACCGGAGGCGAGATTCCGGCGCTTGCCTTCATGGACGCGACCATCCGTTTGCTGGCGGGCGCCTTACGAGCCGAGTCGCTTGAGAGCGAGTCCTTCAGCGAAGGAATGCTCGACTACCCCAGCTTTACGCGCCCTGCGACCTTTCGCGGGGTCGACGTTCCGCCGGTCCTGCTCTCCGGCGATCATGCCAAGATCGCGTCGTGGCGGCGCGAGCAGTCTCGAGAGCGCACCATCGCGCGCCGGCGGGACCTGCTGGACGATGCCGCCTTGCAGGGCCCGGAAGGCCCGTGATAGGATACGATGGTTTTGCCGGGCTCCGCGCCCGGCTATTCCTTGCGCTGCGCTCTTCGACAAGCTCAGCCTTCGACCAGGATGACACTGCTATGAACGTTATCGATGTCCTCAATCGCGAACAGCTCAAGGACGGCATCCCGCAATTCCGAGCCGGGGATACCGTCAAGGTCTACTCCAAAGTGCTCGAGGGCGGCAAGGAGCGCACCCAGATGTTCGAAGGCGTCGTTATCGTGCGCAAGGGCGGCGGCACTGGTGAGTCCATCACGGTCCGGCGGATAGCCCACGGCGTCGGCGTCGAGAAGACCTTTCTCTTGCAGAGCCCGCGCGTCGAGCGGATCGAAGTCGGCAAGCGCGGTGTCGTCTCGCGCAGCCGCCTCTACTATTTGAGCGAGAAGGTCGGCAAAGCCGCTCGCATCAAGGAAAAGAAGGTCAAGGGGACCTGACGCGCCGCTCTGACACCGCTGCAGCTCGTAGGGCTCATCTGCGTTTTGGGGATCGCGCGACTCACGCTCTCGGCTGGGCGTTTCGAGCACCGGCAGTTTACGCTTGCGCGAAGTTGTCTCGACGGACTGATCGTTGCAGCGCTCGCCGCGCTCTTCTTGATCACGTTCGTGATCCGAACTTTCTATATTCCCTCGGTGTCTATGGTTCCGACGCTGCAGGTTCGCGACGTCCTTCTGGTCGACGAAATCGCGTATCGGCTGCATCGGCCCGGTGCGGGAGACGTTGCGGTTTTCAGGCCGCCGGTTGCCGCAGGCGGAAACGACTACGTCAAGCGGGTGATCGGCATGCCCGGGGATTCAATCGCAATCTCGAACGGAACCGTCTACAGAAACGGCGCGGCGCTGCACGAGCCGTATGAAAATCAGCCGCCCTCGTACGATCTGGCGATACGGCAGTACGGGATCTACGTCAACGGCAGACCGCTGGACCTGCATGCGGCCGACGTCCCGCCGCGCGCGCTCTGGCAGGCTCCCAACCGGATACCGAACGGCTTCTACTTCGTGCTCGGCGACAATCGCAACTATTCGGACGACTCGCACGTCTGGGGCTTCGTTCGCGCGAGCGCCTTTATCGGGCGGGCCTTTATGATACTGTTGCCGTTGAACCGGCTGCACGTTTTGGAGAAGTAAATGACGCCCTACCAGCTCCTTACGATCGTGGCCGTGATCGGGGTCGCGCGCGCAGTTCTCTCGCTTCGGCCGGTCGTCGCCGGATCGTCGGGACGCAGCACCGCAATCGCCCGCGAGTTTCTGGATCCTTTCATCATCGCGGGCATCGCCGCGTGGGTGCTGATCACGTTCGTGGCCCGCACCTACTACATTCCCTCGGGCTCGATGCTGCCGACGCTCCAAATCCACGACGTCTTGCTCGTCGACAAGTTCGAGTACCGCTTTCGCCGGCCCAATCAAGGGGACATCGTCGTCTTTCCGCCGCCAGTGCCGACGCCCGACGACTTCATCAAGCGCGTGATCGGCCGCCCCGGCGACTCGCTACGCGTCGCCGGCGGAACCGTCTACGTCAACGGGCGGCCGCTGGTCGAACCGTACGTCGCCGAGCGTCCTTCGTACAGCCTTGAGATTCGAAAGTACGGCATCTACGTGAGCGAGGGCGATGGTTGGCAGCGCCTCGATCCGAGCCAAGCAAACGTTCCGCCGGCGTCAAGCTGGACCGCAGCGAATCGCATTCCGCCACACTGCTACATCATGCTCGGCGATAATCGGAACAACTCCGAGGACTCGCACATTTGGGGCTTCGCGCAGGACGCCGGCCGTTTCGCAAGCGGACAGCGTGCCGGCGCCGCCGGGGGCTTCACCGGCCGTGCGTTTCTCATCTTTTGGCCTCCCTCACAAGCCAAGATTCTTTAGCGGCTTAAGCGAAAGCCTGCGGCGTGGTCCGCTTCGTCCGATGGCGACCGGTTGCGAACCTTGCCCTGCAGCTCGCGGTGCTCGCGGCACTGATCGCGGCGTTCTTCGTCCGGCTCCCGCAGGTCACGGGTCTCTCGATGGAGCCGCACATACGCTCCGGCGAGTACGTCATGATCAATACCTTCGCTTATAGAATCGGTTCGCCGCGGCGCGGTGAAATCGTCGCGTTTCGTCACGAAGGTGACGCGCGCGCGATCTTCATCAAGCGCGTGATCGGCCTTCCGGGTGACCGAATCCGGATCGAGCGCGGAAGAGTCTACCTCAACGGCGCGGAGCTCGACGAACCGTACGTACGCCACGCCGACGGCCGAACGTTTGGTGAGATCGCGGTGCCGCCGGCGTCGGTCTACGTGCTCGGAGACAACCGCGCCGAGAGCGAGGACTCGCGTTCCTTCGGACCGGTGAGCGACGGTCTGCTAATCGGGCGCGCAATCGCCGGGGTCTGGCCTCCACGGATGCTGGGGGCATTATGACCTCGGCCACGCTCGTTCTGGGAAATAGCTAGGTTGGAGCGGCAGGTTTCATGGTACCCCGGGCACATGGCGAAGGCGGTACGCCGCATTCGCGAATACTTGCAGGCGATCGACGTCGTCGTCGAGGTGATCGACGCGCGCGTCGCCCTCAGCGGACGCAACCCGCTTCTCGACGAGCTTGCCGGCAGCCGCCGGCGCGTCGTCGCGCTCACCCGCCAGGATTTGGCCGATCCCACAACGACGAAACGTTGGCTGGACGACCTTGCGAAGCGCGGCGCTAGCGCGGTTGCGGTCGACGGGCGAGCGGCGCGCAGCGTCGCGCGTGTCGCGGCTGCGATCGAGCGTTCGACGGTTCACCCGAAAAGAGGCATCTCGCGCGCGATGATCGTCGGCATTCCCAACTCGGGCAAATCCTCGATCGTCAACGCCTTGCTTCGACGGGCGGCCGCGAAAACCGAAAGCCGCGCGGGAGTTACGCGGCACGCGCAGTGGTTCCGCCTCGCTCCGAACGTCGAGCTGATGGATACGCCCGGCATCCTGCAACCGAAGATCTCGAGTGCCGCCGCGCAGTGGAAGCTCGCGATCTGCGGCGCCGTACCGTACGACCATTACGATCCGCAAGAAGTCGTGGCCGCCTTCCATAGCTGGTTAGTAGCGCGCGACCGCGGCTCGCAGGTGCCGGATCTCGCGACCTACGCGGCGCATCGCGGCTTCGTGCAACGTCGAGGCGAGATCGACTACCACACCGCAGCCAACTCGTACGTCAGCGCGTTCAACGACGGCGCTTTCGGCCGAATCTCATTGGAGGCTCCCGATGACAACGAAGCAGCGTAAGGCCAAGACGTCTTACGAACGCGAGCGGCGTCGGCTGCACCGTTTGCATCGCTTCGAAAACGCCGCCCGAGAGCGCGGATTCTCACTGGTCGGTGGGATTGACGAGGTAGGCCGCGGACCGCTCGCCGGTCCGGTTGTCGCCGCCTGCGTCGTCTCAACCGATCCGCTCTTGATCAAGGGCTTAAACGACTCGAAGCAAGTTCGCGCCGAGACGCGCGTTGCGATTGCCGAGATCGTCAAAGTGCGCGCGACCTGTTGGGCGATCGGCAGCGCCTGCGTAGCGGAGATCGATCGCCTCAACATCTATTGGGCGAGCATCCTGGCGATGGAGCGCGCCATCGCCGCGTTAGCTGCCGCACCGGAGTACCTCATCACCGATGCAGTTCGAATTCGATCCTTCGAAGGTCCGCAGGAGCCGCTGATTCGCGGCGACGCGCGCTGCGCGCTGGTCGCCGCCGCATCGATCGTGGCAAAGGTCCACCGCGACGCGCTGATGATCGAGCTCGATAAAGAGGATTCACGCTACGGCTTCGCGCTGCATAAAGGGTATTCGACTCCACATCACTTGGAGGCGTTGCGCACCTACGGACCGAGCATCCATCATCGCGCGAATTGGGCGCGCGTTCGCGACGCACAGCTCGCGCTCGGCCTGGATACGTTGGAAGCGTTCGAAGCCGTTGCGGAGTAACAGCGCGAAGGGCCGGCTCGCCGAGGATCGCGCGACCAGTTTTCTCGAGGCGAGCGGCTATTGCGTACTGGCTCGCAACGTGCGCGTTCCCGGCGGCGAGATCGACGCCGTTTGCCTTGACGGGCCGACCCTCGTCATCGTCGAAGTGAAGCGGCGTGATTCGACGACATTCGGTTCCGCGCTGCGCGCCGTCGACGCTCGTAAGCGCGCGACGCTTCGGCGTATCGCCGCGGATTACGCGCAGATCGTCGCACCGTCGGCCAAAATCCGATTCGACGTCGTGACGCTCGAGGGTCCTAAACTGAGCCTGCACCGAAACGCTTTCTAGTGGCCGGTAACTAGTGGCTCGTAACGCAAGGACTCGGGAACCGGAACTGCGCCGCAGCGTCACGCCGTGGGGCTCCTTTTCGTGGGGCTATTCCGACGTCGGCGCGGACATCTTCGTGGGCCTCGGTCTCGTCCTGGCCTGGGCTGCCGGCGCTTCGAACGTCGCGTTTCTCTTTGCGGGCATCGTCTACGTCTGCATCGGGCTCGCTTACACGGAGCTGGCCGCTACATATCCGGTTGCAGGCGGCGGCCAATACTTCGTGATGCGCGGACTGGGCGATATCTTCGGCTTTCTCGCCGGATGGGCCGTGCTGCTCGACTTTACGATAGACATCACGCTTTTTGCGTGGAGCTCGGTCGACTATACGAGTCAGCTTATTCCGGCGCTTGTCAACTCCGTCAACCCGTGGCTGCATTTTGTCGTCGTGCTCGGGCTGGTCGTGGGGCTGTGTCTGCTCAACGTGATCGGCGTTCGCGAGAGCACTGCGTTTAACGGGGTCGTCTCGGCGCTCGACGTGATCAGCGAAACCTGCATTCTCTGCTTTGGATTCCTCTTCGCGTTTCGACCGCAGCTGCTGATTCACACGATGCAGTTCAGCTGGCCCTCACCTTACCAGCTGATGCTCGGCACGTCGCTGGCAATCGTATCGTTCGTCGGCCTCGAATCGATATCGCAAGCGGCGCAGGAGACCCAGCGCCCCGCATCGATTATCCCGCGCACCTCCGTCTCGTTGATCTTGACGATTCTGATCTTCGCGCTGGCGTACTCAAACCTCGCGCTCGGGTTGCACCCGTGGCATCCGATCCTCGACGCAAACGGCCATTCGCTGCAGTTCTGGCAGATCTTTCCACACAACGCCGATAATCAAGGGAAGGCCGTGGCGCTGCTGGCGGCGCAAGTGCCGTTCTGGGGCGCCGTCGCTGCCCTCTACGTTCCGGTGCTCGGCGCAGTGCTGCTCTTGATCTCTTCGAACTCGGGCGTCTTCGGAAGCTCGCGCATCGCGTACGCAATGAGCACCACCAACTTACTCCCCTCGCTCTTTCAGCGCGTGCACGCGAAGTTCCGTACGCCCGCAATTTCAATCGTCTTCTTCTCGAGCATCGCCGTCATCGAGCTAATCTTCGCTGCCGCACCCGGCCTCTTTCCATCGGTCGCCTCGCTTTACGCGCGCTTCTTCCACGGTGAGAACGGACTCGAGTTCCTCGCCGATCTCTACGCCTTCGGCGCAGCGACCAGCTATTCGTTCGTCTTCCTCGGCTTGATCGGGCTGCGACTCACAGATCCGCTAAGTCCGCGCAAGTTCAAGATCCCGTTGAACATTCCGATGCAATTCCGCGGGGAACGCGTTGACTTTCCCGTCATCGCCGTTATCGGTTTCATCGGGATCTTCTCGATCCTCATATTCACGCTGTTTACGCATGCGCTGGGGCGCATCTTCGGACCGAGCTGGCTGCTCTTCGGCTTTATCCTCTATCTAGTCTATCGGCACTATCGCCGGCTGCCGCTCTTCCGCTCGCAGCCGCGTGACTGGCGCACCTCACAAGTCGATATCCTTCGCCGGTCGGGAGAGTTGGAATTAATGGATGAATATATCGCCAACGTCAAGGCGAGCGACGCGCGGCGAGCGGGGCTAACGACGTAGCCGTGCTGCTGGCGCGCGGCGTACTGGCAATCGCGATGATCGCCTGCGGGGCGGTCATCCTCGCACGGATGCTCGCATCGGCGAGCGCCGGCCTCACCATCCTCCCCGGCATCGTGCTCGGGAGCGCGATGATCGCGCTAGGCGTTCATCGCATGTTGCTCATCGCACGCGTTCGGAGAATGATGTGATCTCGCTATCGAGTGAAGTTCACGTAACCGTGGCGGGCGCGCTCATCGCGCTCCTCATCGCGGCTACGGTTGGGGCGACGCTCTGGTGGATGCTTCACCCGCCGACTTCATACGTCCAGCGCATCGCCGAGCGCGCGGAGAGCGACCTCGAGCGCCTGGTCGGAAGCGTCATGGTTGCCTTCTCTCCGGATATCGACTCGGCGCACATGATGGCGCTGGCGGTGAAGCTGGCGCGCGGCGAGCGCTCGGAACTGCTCGCACTCTACGTTATCGAAGTGCCCTATACGCTGCCGCCAGACGCGGAGATGGCGCTCGAGGAGCGAGCGGCGCTCGACGCGCTCGGCGCCGCCGAGGCGATTGCGAACGCGCATAACGTCACCATCCGAACCGAAACGATCAAGGCGCGCTCGACCAAACAGGCGGTCCTCGACGTCGCGAAGCGCGAAAAGGCAAACATGATCATTTTGGGTTCGTTCCGCGAAGGGAAGTACAGCGGCGCGCCGCTCGGCCGCACGATCGAGGACATCGCGGCCGACGCAAAATGCGATGTGCTCATCGGCGTCGAAGGGAAACACGGTACGCTTTTGATCGACGAAAGCGTGCAATCCAGCTCGCAGCCGGTTTGACCTCGAGGAGAATTCCGTGAACTTTAGTCGTTCTTTCTCACTCTGCAGCGCGTTTGCCGCGAGCGTGACGCTCGCGCTCGCGCCTTGCAGCGGGCTTCGCGCCGCGAACTCGGCCTCCGCGATCGCCGCGTTCGATCAAACATTCGCCGGCATCAACGATTACACGGCCGACCTGCACGTGCACGAGTCGAAGGGCACCCAAACGCAAGACCGCGTCTATCAGTACGAGTTCATGAAGCCGCACTTCGTGAAGACGCTGATCCTCGACGGCGACGGAAAAGGATCGGGCGGCGTCTGGAACGGCGGCGATCAGGTCAGCGGCCATCAAGGCGGGATACTCTCGGGCTTTCACCTGAAAGTGGACCTGCACGACCCGCGCGCCGTCTCGCTGCGAGGCGTCACGATCCCCGAGGGACTGCTCCAGCGCATCGTCGACGACTACGCGACCATCCCCGGAAAGCTGACGCAAGCCAGCGGCGGAAAGGTCAACGGCGTCGATACCGATCGCCTCGATCTCAAAGTGACCGATCCGGCCTCCAACAACGGCATTTCGGAGCAAATCCTCTATCTCTCTAAAGCGACGCACTGGCCCGTCCGTCAAATCATGTACGACGGTTCGCAAATCGTCCTCGACGAGAATGTCACCGATCTCAAAACCAACGTGGGGCTAACCCAAGCAGACTTCCCGTTCTAATTATCGCGCCGCATCGAAGGAGCGGCGCGACGTGCCGGCGAGGGGTTTCCGACGCGAGCGCCATTCACAGGATGTGATAATTGTCCTCAGCGGGTCGCGCTAGCGCGGATGAGCAGGAGCCCGCAGGACGCGGGCGACGGGCGACCCCGAGACGGCATGTAGCACCGCGACGTTGACGGCCGGCGCTGAGACTGCGACGCTAGCGCGATAGGTAGCGCTTCCGCAATTCGTCGAGGACGACGGCGAGCAGGATTACCGCGCCGAGCAGCACCTTCTGCAGGTACGAATCGACGTTGAGCAGGTTCATCGCGTTGTAGAGCACGCCGATCAAGAGCGCGCCGAAGAAGGTGCCGATTATGCTGCCGCGCCCGCCAGCCAAGCTCGTTCCGCCGACGACGACCGCAGCGATCGACTCGAGCAGCTCGTCACCGGTTCCCGTTTGCGGCGAGCCCGATGAGAAGAGCGCCATGTAGAGGAAACCGACGATTGCCGCGCAGGCGCCGCTGATCATGTAGACGGCCGTCTTGACGCGCGCGACATTGATGCCGGCGAGACGTGCCGCCTCTTCGTTTCCGCCAATCGCGAAGACGTATCGGCCGAAACGAGTGCGATTCAAGAGCACCGAGGCGGCGACGATGACGGCGACCATCCAGATCACCGGCACGGGAATGCCCGGCAGGTGCAGCGCGTTTGTGACGGCGCCGAGGAACGAGCCAATCCCGGTGTTTTGAAAGTCGGCGCTCTGCAGCGCGACGGGGCGGCCGTGCGAAAGGATGAAGGCCGCGCCGACGGCCATTTCAAGCATCGCGAGGGTCGTGATGAACGGCGGCAGGTTGAGCTTCACGACCGGCAGCGCATTGACCCAGCCGGCGGCGCATCCGACCGCGACCGCGACGATCAGCGTCGCGGCGATCAGCGGAAAGCCGGTCAGGTGAAAGGAGTTAGCAAAGAGCGCGGCAACGACTCCGGTCAGCGCCACGAGCGATCCAACCGAGAGATCGATACCGGCGGTAATGATGACGAACGTCTGACCGACGCCGAGAATGCAGTTGTAAGTGATCTGCCGCAAAACGCGGACGATGTTGCTCGGCTCTAAAAACGAACCGCGTGATGCCACGTCGACGACCACGACGAGCACGATGACGAACGCAGCCGCGCCGCCGATACGCAGCCAGTAGTCGAGTCGCTCGCGTTGCGTCATGCGGCCGCGCCGGTTGCGACCGCGATGACTCTGTCCGGCGTTGCCTCCGCCCGCGAGAACTCGGCGGCAATCCGCCCGTCGCGCACGACCAAAATCCGGTGTGTCATGCCCAACACCTCGGGAAGGTCGCTCGAAACCATCACGATCGCCGCACCGCGGACGGCCAACTCGACCATCAGCTTGTAGATCTCCGCCTTGGCGCCGACGTCGATGCCGCGCGTCGGCTCGTCGAAGAGTAAGACGCGCGCGTCTCCGAGCAGCCATTTTGCCAGCACGACTTTCTGCTGCGTGCCCCCGGAGAGATTGCGCACGAGCTGTTCGGTTCCCGGCGTTCTGATTTGCAGCTCGCCGATCATACGCGTCGTTGCGGCTCGCTCGCGACTCAGATCGACCAGAAAGTCGCGATCGACGAACTCGGCGAGATGCGCGAGCGTGACGTTTTCGCGAACGGTCATCCCGAGGACCAAGCCCTGGGCTTTGCGGTCCTCGGTGATGAATGCGATTCCTCCAGAAATCGCCACTCCGATGCGGCCGGTGTGCAGGGAGCGTCCGCCGATCCAAATCTCGCCGCGATCCGGCAAGTCCGCGCCTGCGATCGCGCGCAGGATCTCGGTCCTGCCCGCGCCGACCAAACCCGCGAGTCCGACGATCTCACCTGCGCGTACCGAGAAGCTTACGTCGTTGACGACGCCGTCGCGCTGCAAACCGCGAACTTCGAGGCGTACCGGCGCGTCCGAAGGCACGATCGGCAACTCCGGAAAGTGCGCGGCGAGCCGTCTTCCGACCATCGCTTGGACGATCTCGTCGGCGGGAAAGTCGCGCGCCTCGCGCGTTTCGACGACTTTACCGTCGCGCATCACGGTCACGCGATCCGCGATGCGTGAAAGCTCCTCCATTCGATGGGAGATGTATATGACGCCGGCGCCGCTCTCTCGAAGGCGTCGAACGATCGCAAAGAGACGCTCGATCTCGCGATCCGATAGCGCCGCCGAGGGTTCGTCCATCACGATGATCCGCGCCGCCTTCGCCAGCGCCTTCGCAATTTCGACGATCTGCTGTTGAGCGACCGATAGGCGCGAAACCGGAACATCGAACGGCAACTCGAGACCCAGCTCGTTCAAGACGGTTCGCGCGCGCCGATCGACCGCCGCAACGTCGATCAGCCCGGCGCGCGTCGCCTCGGCGCCAAGGCTGATATTCTCGGGCACGGTCAACTGCGGCACGAGCGTGAACTCTTGATAGATCATGCCGATGCCCAGACGTTGCGCCTCTTGCGGCGTATCGATCCGTACTCGCGAGCCGTCGATGAAGATCTCGCCCTCATCCGCTTGCAGAGCGCCGGCGAGAATCTTCATCAAAGTCGATTTTCCGGCGCCGTTCTCGCCGACCAGGACGACGACTTCACCGGCGCGCAGCGTCAGCGAAACGTCGGCGAGCGCGTGCACGCCGGGAAAGCGTTTCCCGATGCCGCGCATCTCGAGCAGGGCGGTCACGAATTTATTGTGAGGCTTGAGCGTTGCCGCGGGTGAACGCGCCGACCGCGATCTTCACCAACGGCGGCGGGGTCGTACCGCTGAAGTAGTCGTGAATGACGTCGAT
The DNA here is from genome assembly GCA_963831815.1 of Vulcanimicrobiota bacterium. Classification (GTDB taxonomy): domain Bacteria; phylum Vulcanimicrobiota; class Vulcanimicrobiia; order Vulcanimicrobiales; family Vulcanimicrobiaceae; genus Cybelea. Next base: position 1,352,394 of record CAWHRL010000002.1, on the reverse strand, counting down.
CGTAGTCGCTCCGATCTTGTCGGGGTATTGAATCGCATCGCCGTACATATCGCCCTTAGCAATTGCGGCGCGCGCTTCCGGAGTCGCGTCGTATCCGACGATCGCGACTTTTCCGTTCAGACCGGCCGCCTTAACGGCTGTCATCGCGCCGAGCGCCGAATCGTCGTTGATTCCGAAAATGCCCCGCAGATCCCGGTGAGCTTGCAGAATGTCGCCGGTATCGCTGCTCGCTTTGTCGCGTGTTCCGCCCGAGTCGACGTCGGCAACGATCGTCACACCCGGACAGAGCTGCGCGAGTGCCTCTTTGAACCCCTTAACGCGGTCCTGCACGCTGGTGACTTCCGGTTCGTCCACGATCGCGATGCTGCCGCTCTTACCGACGGCCTGACAAATTAACTTTCCAGCTTGGAAGCCGCCCTGCACGTTATCGCTGGCGACGTGGGTGACGACGTGACCTATGCGGCTGGTGCTTGCGATGTCGGCGGTAAAAACCGGGATGTTGGCGGAGTTCGCCTCTTGGATCGCACTGCCGATCGCTTGCGAATCGTAGGGTGTGAGAACGATGGCGTCGGCGCGCTTCGAAATGAAGTCTTCGACCTGGCTCTGCTGTTTGGCGTTGTCACGGCTGGCATCCACGACGATCAGCGCGTAGCCGTATTTCGCCGCCTCGTTGCGCATGCCCGATTCCATGTCTTGGTAGAACTGCGCCTCGCGGTTTTGAATCGATACGCCGATCGTCTTGCGTGCCGCCGTTTGCGCGCTCGATGAGGGAGAGGAGGTCGATTGCGACGTTCCATGCGAGCATGCGGCAAGTAAACCAACTACGAGCAGCAGCGAAGCAGTGCGAGCGAGCTCTCTATTCAAATCGTTCACCTCCGGCAGATTGCCATAGCCGGCTGGGTTTGGGCGCCCCAAAGAGCCGGGCCTGTTTGGACGCTGTCCACAGCCTGTGACATTATCTTGTGCAATCTGTGGAGAACCGCCCTCGTTGAAGTCGCGCCGGTCGGCAGAGCGAGCACCACCCTAGCCCTCACCGGGCTCTTGACTGTCCACCTCGTGCCATGGGTCGGGTAACGGTATGCGGGAAAACCGCCGCGGAAACATGCCCGCGGGATTTCGCTTCAGCCAATCCGCCGCGCGCATCGCCAGGTACTCGAAATCGTGGTATTGCGCCTCGCCGCGCTTGCGGCGCATTATCGCGACTGCCGGCGCAACTTGTCTCCAACAATGAACGATCAACCGCGCGAAGAGATCCATGAATGTCGCCTCGGAGACCAAGCCGTGCTTTACGAGCGTCCCCATCTCGTTGAGCCAGTTGCACGCGATCATCTCGGGATGGGCGGCCGGATCGACGAATCCGATCGTCTCGAGTTCGCGCCGGTAAACGGGATCTTCGAGTCGTTCCGGGAGCTGTTTTTGAATGTACGTAAGGGCCGATTGCAGTTCCGGCGCGCGAAAGTCGTGCTCGAGCGAGAGGAGCGCCTGCAACTGATTGCCCGCACGAATGTGGCGGAGCTGAATCAGTGCCGCGAGGACGCTAGCCAATATGACGACGAGCGTTCCGCTTTCGGCGATCGCGCTCAACCACTCAGGGAGCATCAGAGGCGTCATTCCTTGGCGCACGCGATGGCGCCTACTCCTTAGGAGCCTGACGGGCTCTAGTCATCTTCCCTGCTGCGCGCAGAGGAGCGCAGATGCTCTCCCTTGCCTTTTCGGCCGCGATGCTCGGCATCGAGGGTTACGTCGTGCGCGTCGAAGCCGACAGCGCCGCAGGCTCGCCGGTCTTCGCGATCATCGGCCTTCCCGACCGAGCGTTGGGCGAAGCCCGCGAGCGCGTACGGGCAGCGATCTTCAACTCGGGGTTCAGCTATCCGGCGGGACGCCTTTTGGTAAACCTCTCGCCCGCAGACGTTCGTAAGGCGGGACCAGCCTTCGATCTTGCGATCGCGCTCGCGCTGATGGGCATCGACGAGCAAATAGATCGCGCGGCATTGAACGAGTTCATCGTGCTCGGCGAGCTTGCGCTGGACGGCAAACTTCAGCCCGTCAGCGGAATACTGCCGATGGTGCTCGGCGCGCGCAATGCCGGCTTTACGAAGCTGATCGTTCCCGCGCAGAACGCCGACGAAGCGGCGCTCGTCGCCGATGTCGAGCTCTACGCGGTCGATTCGCTGCGGTCGGCGGTTGCCGTACTCGGCGGGCAGGGCGCGAAGTGGCGACGCCGTACCGCTGCGCCCGTGTTCGACCTCGCCGACGAGCTCGTGCACGGGGATTTGGCCGACGTACGCGGTCAGCTTGCCGCAAAGCGCGCGCTCGAGATCGCGGCCGCGGGCGGCCACAATCTTCTGCTGGTTGGACCGCCCGGTTGCGGAAAGACGATGCTCGCCCGACGCCTGCCCTCGATTCTTCCGGCGATGTCGCTTCACGAAGCGCTCGAAGTCACGAAGATTTACAGTGTTGCCGGATTGCTCGTGAGCCGCGCTGGAATCGTGCGGGCGCGGCCCTTTCGCTTTCCCCATCACACCATCAGCCAGGTCGCCCTGGTCGGCGGCGGCGCGCTCGTCAAACCGGGAGAGATATCGCTCGCGCATCATGGCGTTCTCTTTCTCGACGAGTTGCCGGAGTTCACGCGCAGCTCGATCGAAGTGATGCGACAGCCGCTCGAAGAGGGAACCGTGACGATCGCGCGCGCTGCCGGGACTTTTACGTATCCCGCGCGCTTTCAACTCGTCGCATCGATGAATCCATGTCCCTGCGGCTACCGCGGAGTTCGAAGCGCCGAGTGCCGGTGCGACGAGGCGATGGTCGCAAAGTACGTCGGCAAACTCTCCGGACCGTTGCTCGACCGAATCGATCTCCAAATCGAGATCGCGCGAGTACCGTTTGACGAGATGGTCCGTTACGATGGTGCCGAGCGATCCGCGCAGATTCGCGATCGCGTCGTCGCGGCTCGCGAGCGGCAGCGGGCCCGCTTTTCCGGCACGACGTTTGCGTCCAACGCCGAGATTCCCGGAAACGCGATGCGCCGCTACTGCGCGCTCGACGAACCCGCAATGCGATTGCTCGCGCACGCGAGCGCCAAGCGACAGTTCTCCGCGCGCGCTCTCGACCGGATTGCGCGCGTCGCTCGCACGATTGCGGATCTCGGCGGCATCGAAGATATCCAGGCCGAGCACGTGGCCGAAGCGATCCAGTACCGCAGCTTGGAGAGGCTGGGCGCGGCGGCGTAACGTAAGAGAGCCGCGTGCGTTCCGCGCTTTTGATCCTCGCCGGCTGCATCGCGTTCGGTACCGGCGCAGCAGCGCCGGCGCTTGCGAGCAGCGCGCCGACGACGCTCGTCGACACGTTCGTCGGAACGTCGGGAACGCCGGCCGGCGGTCCGATCGACACCTTTCCCGGCGCCGACCTGCCGTTCGGAATGGTTCAGTGGAGTCCCGACACGCCGTCGCAAAACGCCGGCGGCGGATACGAGTATACCGACCGCGACATCACCGGATTTAGCTTAACGCATTTGAGCGGTCCCGGATGCAGCGTCTTCGGAGACTTTGCGATACTGCCGACCGTCGGCGCAATTCCAAACGATCCCGCAGCGGCGCGACAGCCGTTTTCGCACTCAAACGAAGAGAGCGCGCCCGGGTGGTACGCGGTCTCGCTGGGCACGCCCGCGATTCGAACCGAACTGAGCGTCACGGCACGCGCCGGCATCGGCCGGTTCACGTTTCCGCCGGCGGCTCAGGCGAATCTTCTCTTCAATGCCGCATCGAATCAAGCCGGCGTAACCGGCGCAACGATTCACATCGACTCACCGACGGAGATCTCGGGCTCGGCCTCGAGCGGCTTCTTCTGCGGCATGCCGGATCGTTACACGGTCTATTTCGTCGCGCGCTTCGACCGCGCGTTTCGCCAATCGGGAACGTGGAACCGTGGACGCGGCCTCTGGCTGACCTTCGATGCGACACGCGCTCCCCGGATCGTGGTCAAAATCGGCCTCTCGTTTGTCGACGTGTCCGGCGCGCGCGCGAATCTCGATGCCGAGGCCAAAGGCTGGGACGTTATCGCCGTGCGCGACCGCGCGACCGAGCTGTGGAACGCGATGCTCCGCCGGATCGCGATCTCGGGCGGAACGTCGCGGCAGCAGCGAACGTTTTACACGGCCCTCTACCACGTGCTGCTCCATCCCAATCTCATCAGCGACGTGGACGGTCGATATACCGGGTTTGACGGCAAGATCCATCACGCCAAATCCGGCCACGCCGAGTACGCGAACTACTCCGACTGGGACATCTATCGCACCGAAGTGCCGCTGCTCGCGTTGCTCGCGCCACGCGAGACGAGCGACATGATGCAGTCGCTGGTCGACGCGGCGCGGCAAGAGAACGGCTGGCTTCCGCGCTGGGCGCTCGTGAACGGTCCGACGAGCGTGATGGGCGGTGACTCCGTCGATCCCGTGATCGCGGGCGCCTATGCCTTCGGCGCGCGGGATTTCGATGCGCGCGCGGCGTTGGCCGCGATGATCAAGGGCGCCTCGACGACGGCGCCGCCCCCCGCACAAGGATGGTACGTTCCGCGTTGGGAGCTCGACGACGCCTACTTGCAGCATGGGTACGTCGTCAACACGCACACGACGTCGGTCTCTCCCGGACCCAACGGCGCCTCGGAAACGCTCGAATACGCGCTCGACGACTTCGCGATTGCGCGTCTGGCTTACGCACTGCGCGACGGGCCGGCGTACGCCGCATTCATGCGACGCTCCGCGAATTGGATGACGCTCTTCGACAGCGCCGCGCACCGGATCGCACCGCGCGATTCCGATGGCGCATTCATGGAGGCGCGCGATCACCGAGAACGGCCAGAGTGGTTTTCAAGAAGGAAATGCGGCGCAGTATTCGTGGATGGTTCCGCAGGATCTACGCGATCTGATCGCGGCCTTGGGCGGCGCGCCGGCAGCGACCGCCAAGCTCGACGAATTCTTCTTGCGGCTGGACGCCGGACAGGATAAGCCGTACGCGTGGCTCGGCAACGAGCCGAGCCTCGGAACGCCTTGGGTCTATCTTTCAACCGGTGAACCGTGGCGCGCGCAAGCGATCGTGCGGCAAGCTCTCACGACTCTGTACGACGATACGCCGGACGGACTTCCCGGCAACGACGATCTCGGCACGATGAGCGCGTGGTACGTCTGGTGCGCGATCGGTCTCTATCCGCAGAACCCCGCCGTTGGGTACCTCGACATCGGAGCGCCGCTCTTCTCGTCGGTTACCGTGCGCACGCCGAACGGACCGGGCATTGAGATCGCCGCTCCGCAGAGCTCGCCCACAAATGCGTATGTCGAGCAGCTGCGCCTGAACGGACGTACGCACGACCAAGCATGGATCGGGCTTCCGCTGCATGGCAGAGTGAGACTCGACGTCGCGGTCGGCGCGCGTCCCAATACGCAATGGGCGAGCGGTGCCGGCGCGGCGCCGCCGTCGTTCGCAACCATACCGCTGGCACTGCCGGCCGCTACGACGACGGTCTTCCAACCCACCTACGACGCCGTTTCGGTTGCAGCCGGCGGCGCAAAAACGTTCGCGTTTACGCTCGCGAACGGCGGCCCGCGCCCGGTTACGATAGCATGGCGCGCGGTTCTTCCGCCGGGGCTGCATGCCGATCCGGATCGTGGCCGCACCGTGGTGAGCGACGGCACCAAGGAGACGCTCTCGACGCGCATTTCGGCGGCCGGCGAGCAACGCGCCGGATATTACGCGGCGCGCCTCGACGGCAGCGCCGAGAACGGCGCCATTTTGGAACATCTTACCGTCAGCGTGCGGGTCACCGGCGGCGCGCAGCGACCCGCGCTCGCCTACGCAGAGAACCGTTTTGGAAATACGATCACGCCGATCGATCTTGCGACGCGCGCGACCGGTCCGGAGATTAAAGTGGGTGAAGAGCCGCGCGACGCGGTGCTGAGTTCCGACGGCACGCGCCTCTACGTTGCAAATCTCGGCGGCGCCACGATCAGCGTCGTCGATACCGTCGAACGACGCGCGATCGCCACGGTAAGAGTCGGTTCCTCACCCAATGGAATTGCCATCGCGCCCGACGGCAAACGGCTCTGGGTCGCAAACTCCGACGATGACACCATCGAATCGATCGACACCGCCTCGCTCAAGGCGAGCGTCCCGATTCGCGTCGGCTCGCGGCCGCGGGCGATTGCGCTTGCGCCCGACGGCTCTACGCTCTACGTAAGCGAGAACGGAGCGAACGACGTCGCCGTCGTCGATCTTCACTCCGGCAACGTCGCAGCGACGATTCCGGTCGGCGAACGTCCCGCGGGATTGGCGCTCGCGCCGGACGGCAAGCGACTGTACGTCGTCAACAGCGCGTCGAACGACGTTACGCCCGTCGATCTCTGCGGACGGCAACCACCCGCTGCCGCCGATTCGGGTTGGCGTCTACCCGATGGAGATCGCGATCTCGCGCGACGGCGCCGCCGCGTACGTGACCAACTACGCGAACTCGACGATCACGCCGATCGATCTGCGCAACGACGCGCCGGGGGCACCGATCGAGGTCGGCGGCGCTCCATACGGGATCGCAATCACCTCCGACGGTCGCACTGCAATCGTCGTCTCGCATCGCGACAACGCTGCAGCGCTCGTTGACGTCGCCACTGGTCGAGTAAGCGGCCCGATTCCGTTAGGAAGCGGGCCGTACACCGTCACCGCTCCGTAGTTGCCGCCGCCTAGTGCGGGGCGTCGAGCTGCGGGATGGCGTCGCCGTCGAGAAATGCGCGTAGCTCGCCGGGAGAAAACTGCAGGCCGGCCCAAAACGGACCGAACTCTCCGTAGCGCGCGCTCACCTCGTCGAAGCGCATCTCATAGATCAGTTTCTTGAAGACGAGCGGATCGTCGGCGTAGAGGTCGACGCCCCACTCGAAGTCGTCGAAGCCGATCGATCCCGAGATCACCTGCGTTACGCTCTTGTGATACGAACGGCCGACGACGCCGTGCTCGCTCATCATCTTGGCGCGTGCCTCGAAGCCGAGAATATACCAGTTCTGCACCTCGCCGCGTCGTTTGCTCATCGGATAGAAGCATTGGTAACGCCGCTGCGGGATCTTCGCCCATAAGCGCGGACCGATATATGGGCTCTCGGCCTGCTTGCGTATCAGTTCGTCAAAGCCCGCAATCCATTCGGGTGACTGGGGTGCCAGGCCGCGTTGATTCAACTCGGCATGGATCTTTGCGGTCGCATCGTAGAGACCGAGCTCCAAGACTGAGACGTACGATCCGGCCGGCTCGAGAAACTCTCGCAGCTCGAGCTTGTCGACGAGCGTCTGTGCGTACGCAAGCCCGTCGAAGCTGCGGGCGTAATGCGTCAACATCAGATCGCCCTTGTGACCGACGATCTGCGTGAGACCGACGTCACCGTCATCGTTGCCTTTCAGATGGTCGACGAGATCGGCCGCGTGTCCCGCGTACTTATCGCGCCGCTTCTCCGGCAGCGCGTCCCAGCTACGGCGGTTAAACGCAAAGATGCGGTGGAGAATCCACCACCCTTCGAGCGATTCGGGAACGTTCGGGTCGCGCATATCCTCCGCTAATTCCGGCGGCCTACGGCGCTAGCGCGCCAACACTTTTGCGCGTTTCACCTCGGCTTCCACTTCGGCCTCTAGACGGTCGGGATGCTCGCGATACTTCGCCCAGAGCGGCGGCGTGTGCGCGATGTCGTTGAGCACGCGCGTGTAGACGGCGTTGACCGGCGCCGGCACGCGATGCTCGAGCCCCGCGGCGGCGACCGCGCCGTTGAGAACGTCAACCTCGGTCTGCGCTCTGGCGTGGCGCAGATCGAGCAGGAGCGAGGGAGGCTTGGTGCCTCGCGCACCGGCGATGCTCTGCGCGAGAAGCGTCCGCGAGACCGGACTAGGAAGCGCGGCGACTGCGAAGAGTGCCCGCACCGGATAGCGCGGCAGATCGATCGGCTCGATGCGCATCGTTCGCATCACCGCGCGGACCTCGCGGATCATGCGAATCTCGAGCGTGAAGATTTTGTCGAAATGCACGAACCGGTTCGGCAGGACGTTGAGGATCGCGCAGCTGGCGTTTGCGACCGCGTTGAGCGCAAGCTTGCTCCATTTCAGCGCGCGCCAATCCTCGACGACTTTCACCGCGAGTCCCGTTCCCGCAAAGGTCGCCGAGAGCCAGTTGTAGGCATTTGCGCCGGTCGGCGCTAACGCCAAGCCGCCCTCCTTGGCGGGGCGGGCATTCCCGTCGCGGTCGCGATCGACCGGCGTCGTCAGCGCCGCCGCGACCACGTTATCCGCGCCGAAGGCCGCCGCGATTCGCTCCTCGTTCCCGACCCCGTTCTGCGGTGAAACGAAGACGCACTTCTCGGGATAGGCGATCGCTTTGCGCAACGTTTCGATCGCGCTCTCGGTGTCGTAGGACTTCGTCGCGACGATTGCCACGTCGGCATCGTACGGAACGACCTCTGCCAAGTTGCGCGGCGCGTATGCTACGTCGACGCCGACGCCGCGTAAAAGGTCGCCCAAGTAGGTTCCGACCGCGCCCTTGCCGACGATGTAAACCTTCACGCCGAGACGCCCGTCGAACCAAAACCGCCCCCGCCACGCTCCGTCGGCGGAAGGTCGTCGACCAGATCGAACGAGGCGCGCGCGACCGGAGCGACGACGATCTGAGCGATGCGATCCCCGCGTCGAATGACGAATGGCTCGTTGCCGAAGTTGGCGAGCACGACGCGCACCTCGCCGCGATAGTCGGCATCGATCGTGCCGGGCGCATTGAGACACGTCACGCCCGCGCGTATCGCAAGCCCGCTACGCGAACGAACTTGAGCTTCGTATCCGGGCGGCAACGCGATCGAGAAGCCCGTCGGAACCAGCGCGCGCGCACCCGGTAAGAGCGTGAGCTGCTCGCGAACGGCCGCACAAAGATCCGCCCCCGCCGCATGCTCGCTCATATAGCCCGGAATCGGCAACCCCTCGCCCTGCGGGAGACGCTGAAGCAGAATGCGGACCACTTAGAGCTGGGCCAGTTCTTCGCGGAAGCTCTCGACGTCGTGGAACGAGCGATAGACGCTCGCAAAACGGATGTACGCGACCGGATCGAGCGTCCGCAGCGCCTCCATGAGTTTCTCGCCCACCAGCGCCGATGCGACTTCGCTTTCGCCGCGCGCAAAAAGCTCGCGCTCCAGGTCGGCAGCGACCGCTTCCATTCGCGATTCGGAGATCGGGCGTTTTTCGCACGCTTTGCGCAAGCCGGCTAGGATTTTCTCGCGACTGTATTGCTCGCGCCGCCCGTCCTTCTTTACTACGAAGAGACGCGGCACTTCCATTCGCTCGTAGGTTGTAAAACGATGCTTGCAGCGCGGATCCAAACACTCGCGCCTGCGACGCACGACGTTCTCGTCGTCGCGTGAGTCGACGACGCGCGTCTCACTCTTGCGACAGGTCGGGCAAGTCAGCGGTAGGTTTCTCCCCCACGGCATATGTTGTGGGTGCACGTATTATACGTCACTACGGGTAGTTAACGCAAAAAGTCCCAACGTGTCGTACACGTTGGGACCGCGCCGATGAGACCGGCTCGCGCGCTTAGGCGCTGCCGATTTTGAACATCTTGGTCCCGCAGACCGGGCACTTGCCCTCCACTGCGGGCCGGCCGTTCTTCATCGTGATTTGGACCGCGTCTTTGATCTCGCGCTTGGCCTTGCACTTGACGCAATACGCTTCTGCTGCCAACTCTGGTACCTCCGCTGCGGCCAGGCTATTCCTTTGGGCGCTCCTGAATCCCCCCGCTTGCGCTCGCCTTCGTGGGCGTGATGGACTTTGCGATGTGGGAGCCGGCCTACGAAACCCGCGATCGGGTCGATGCCGCCCGCGCCGGGCGCGGCTTCGAAGCGGCCGCCGCGGGCCTCTGGTGCTGCGGCGATCTAAGCGGGCTTGCCCTGCCTTGCATCGCGATCGTCGGCACCCGAGCCGCCACGCCGTACGGCAGGCGCCTCGCCCATCGTTTCGCTGCCGAGCTCGGCCGGGCTGGCTGCTGTATCGTCTCCGGACTGGCCCTCGGGATAGACGGAGCGGCGCACGAGGGCGCCCTCAGCGCCGGCGCCCCGACGATCGGCATCCTGGGCGGCGGCCATCGGCACTTCTTCCCACGCAAAAATCGCGCGCTTGCAGAACGCATGCTGGCTGACGGCGGGGCCGTGCTCTCACCCTATCCGCCCGACCAGCAGGCCTACCCGGGCCAGTTCCTGGCGCGCAACGGCATCGTCGCCGCGCTTTCGGACGCGGTGCTCGTCGTCGAAGCGCCGGCGCGCAGCGGAGCCCTCAATACGGCCGGCTGGGCCGCCGGCCGCATCCCGGTACTGGCAGTACCGGGCGACGTCGATCGCAAGCACGTGGCCGGATGTCTCACCCTGATCCGCGACGGAGCGACGCTGGCGCGCTCCCCGCAGGATGTCCTCGAGGCCCTCGGACGCCTAGCCCTGTCGCCGTCTGCGCGCTGCGCGCCGCCGGCACCACGCGATCCGGTCGCCGTCGCGCTGCTCGCGGCACTCGACGGCGGTGTTTGCAAACTCGAAGAGATCGTGGCGAGCAGCGGCATCTCGCCATCTTCGGCGCTCTCGGCGCTGACCGTGCTCGAACTCGACGGCACGATCGAATCGCGCGGCGCATCGTCGTATGCGCGGGTCGCGCCGGTGTCGAGCGGCGAAGATGGCGGCGCATGATCCGAATGACCGGAACGTCGTCGCTCGACGATGCGCTGCGCGCCTTTGCCGACGCCGCATCGAAGACGGCCGCTACGAAATATTCGGTCCCCGAACCAGCCGTCGCGTTCGAGGCACCGCGCCGGCCCGAGTTCGGCGATTTTGCGACGAATCTCGCCTTTTCGCTCGCGAAGAGCGCGCGCCGCTCGCCGCAAGCAATCGCTGACGATCTGGTTGCCGAACTCGTTACGAACGCGCCCGAGCTCGAGCACTTCTTTAGCCGAATCGATGCCGTTGCAGGCTTTATCAACGTGCGGCTCGCGCCATCGGTCTGGCAGGCCGCAGTCGCCAGGATTCTGCGCGAAGGCGATCGCTTCGGCGAAGCTCCACGCAACGGTCAACGCATATCGCTCGAGTTCGGCAGCGCGAATCCAACCGGGCCGCTCGTCGTCGTGCAAGGGCGTTCGATGTCGGTCGGGGCGACGCTGGCTAATGCGATGCGGTTTTGCGGCTACGACGTTTTCGTGGAATGGATCATCAACGATGCGGGTGGGCAGCTCGATGCGCTCGGGCGTTCGATCTACGCACGTTATCGCGAGCTCTTCACTCCCGAATATCCCTTCCCCGAGGACGGATATCCCGGCGAATATCTCAGACCCATCGCGCGGCGCATCGCCGACCGCGACGGCGACCGCTGGATCGCGGCGCCCGAACCGCAATGGCTGGCTTATTTTTCGACCGCCGGTCGTAACGAGTTGGTCGCAGAGCAGCAGCAGACCGCGCGACGCTTCGGCGTCGAGTACGATCGATGGCAGAGCGAACGAGAGCTCCACGAGAGCGGCAAGGTGCGTGAAGGGGTCGAGCGTCTGCGCGAGCTCGAGCTCACGTACGAACGCGACGGTGCGCTCTTCTTTCGCGCAACCGAATTCGGCGACGACAAGGATCGGGTGCTCCTGCGCAGCGATGGGCGCCCCACTTATTTCTGCATGGACGTCGCCTATCACTATCAGAAACTCAAGAGCAACGATCGCGTGGTCGACATTTTGGGCCCCGATCATCACGGTTACATCGAGCGCCTCAAGGGAATCTCGGCTGCGCTCGGTTATCCCGGCAGGCTCGAGGTTACGATCGCCCAGCAAGTCACCCTGATGCGCGCGGGCGAGCAAGTCGGCATGAGCAAGCGCGCCGGTGAGATCGTTCCGCTCGACGAGATCCTCGACGAAGTCGGTGTCGATGCGGCGCGCTTTTTCTTCACCATGCCTGCGATCGAATCTCCGTTTTCCTTCGATTTGAGACTCGCGGTCGAAAAAAACAACGAGAATCCGATCTACTACGTGCAATACGGTCACGCCCGGATCGCTTCGGTGCTGCGGCGCGCCCTCGCCGAGGACGTCGCGGACGCGCGCTCGGCCTCGCTCGCACCGCTCGTTCACGACGCAGAGCTGGCGCTGGCGCGACGCCTGAGCGAGTTTCCGGGCACCGTCGCGGGCGTCGTCGAACATCTCGCGCCGCACCGCTTGGCGCGTTACGCGCGCGACGTCGCCGGCGACTTTCATCAATTCTATACCGAGTGCAAGATCCTAACGGATGAACGCGAGACTAGGCTCGCGCGACTGGCGCTCTGCTTGGCGGCAAAGAGCGTGCTGGCACGCACGCTGGCGCTCGTCGGCGTCGCCGCGCCGGACTCGATGTAGCGCTCCCGAATGCCTGGGTTACCGGCAGCGCTCTGGCTGCTCGGCCTCTTTGCAGCGGCGCCCGCGCTGCGTACGAGCGCGCGCTATGACTTTCCCGACCGGCTACGCGACGCGCTGATCCTCGGCATCTCGATTCCGTTTGCGCTCGGCATCGTGCACGCGCTCTATGCAGTCGCGTGCTGGTGCGTGCTGGCGATCTGCATCGCCATCGCTTACGCTCGCGGGATTGCCAGGCCCGCGAGGGTGCCGAGCGCCGGTGCGCCGATACCGTATCTGCTGATCGGCGCTCTGCTGGCCGTCGCGTGGCCGCAGCTCATGCGTCCGCTGCTCGAAGGCGATTCACTCTCATACCATCTCCCCAACGCCGCATCGTGGGTACAAGCGCACTCGATCTGGACGACCGCGACGCGCTACTGGTGGTACCCGCCCGCATCCGAGCTTTTCGCGGCCGGCCTCTATGTGACGAGCGGCCCATTTGCACTGCCATGGTGCGGTTTTGTCGCGCTCGCATTGCTCGGCTTTCGAATCGCCGCGTGGGCGCGTAACGCATTTGCGGCGCCCGCGCTGTTCGCCGATCTGCTCGCGGCCGCGACCGTAACCGCCTTCCCGCTCGCGATTCAGGCCGGAACGCTGCAGAACGACGTTTGGCTCGCTGCCTTCTGGCTCGAGAGCTTGTGGGCGCTGCTGACGTCGCAAAGCGCGACGGCAGCGCGCGCGCTTGCCGTCACCGCGCTGATCAAACCGCAGGGCTGGCTGTTCGCCGTAATTGCATTGACTGCGACCAAAGCAAAGCGTGGACTCTGGGTGACGACGCTGGCGGCCCTCGCGCTCTGGCTCGTGCACGACGCAATTTTATGGAGAGACACGATCGTGGCGCCCGCGAGCACGGAGTACGGCAGTCTTTTGGGATCGACGATTCTCGCGCACGGATGGGCGGCGCTCGCAATCCTTGCACGCGTCACCCTCTCCGCATCGCCGTTTGCGTCGGTGGCGCTGCTCGCGGCACTCGCCGGACCCGTTCTCAGCGGGCGCGAGCGCCGGCTGGGCTGGGCGGCCTGCGCGGCCGCGCTGCTCTTCTTTTTGCTGCCCTTTGGATATGCGAGCTCGGTCGCCCAACTCGCAACCGGTGCGTCGCTACGGTTCGCCGCGCCGGCCGTGGCAGCCGGAGCGGTGATTCTCACGGCGCTCGCGCGACGCTACGCGGTGACCGGCGCCGCGCTGCTGGCCGCGTCGACGCTCTTTGGTGTTGGGTACGTGCTAGCGATCTTCTGGAACGACGCTCCGACGCGCGTCGCACCCGTCGTCGCACTGGCCGGAATCGGAGCGGTCGCCTGGGCTCGCGCGCTGCGGCGAGGTTGGCCGATCGCCCTCGCATTGATTGCAATCGCGACCGCGGCCGATTATCTCGCGGGAAGTCATCCGGTCGACTTCTACGCCGACGCGCTGCGCGTAAACGGACGCACGACCGCGTTCTACTCCTGGATCGAACGAAGCCGCCCAACCGCGATCGGCGCAGTAGGGTTGGCGCTGGGAACCGTCAACGTGCTCTCGCCGCAGACGCGGACCGTCGAAATTCCCGACGCGAGTTCGTGCACGCGCGCAAGCGCGCAGGACGTGCTGCTCGTGGCAATCGCCGAGAACGGCCGCACCGCTGCGTTCAATCTAGCGCGCCTGCGCGCAGCCCGCGCGTGCGGCCTCACGCGCTACGACGACGGCATCGCGGTCGTCGTCGCGCCTAGGAGCCTGTAGGGCTCCCAACGGCGTACGCTAGCGGCGACCGCTACTCGTCAGGCGGTTGACCGGAGGGCGGCTGCGAAAGAAAGTACGCGGGAGGATAGGGCGCAGGGATCGGTTGGAACGCCCGCGGTTTCTGCTTGAAGTCGAAGCTGTCCGCCAGGCTGTGGGCGCGCGTGTCGGTGTATCCACGCGAGGCCGGCCCCAGCGACGGCAGACCAAACGTCTCTTCGATAAACTTAAGAACGCTGCCGAACTCGTATTGCGTGTGCGAAACGTAGCCGGCTCTTGCGTACGGCGAGATGATGATGCACGGCACGCGGATGCCTAGTCCGACGAAATCGAGTTGCGGCGGCGCAACGCCGTCGTACCATCCGCCCCAGTCATCCCAAAGCACGACGATGGCCGTGTCCTTCCAATTCTGGCTCTTGCCGATCGCATTGACGACGCCCGCGACCCACGAAGGCCCCTTATCGCTTTGCGAGCCGGCGTGATCGGAATCGGCCGCATCCGGTATCACCCAAGATACTTGCGCGAGCTTTCCGTCTGCTGCGTCCTTGAGCACGGTCGTCTGCGGTGAGATGATGTTCCGTTTCCAATCGGGTCCGTAGCGGACTTTCCGCATCGCCGCAAACGGCGACCAGAGCGCCCCTCCGGCGTATTTGACCCTAGGAGCGTAGTACTTCCAACTCACCCGTGCGGCATCGAGCGTATCGGCCATCGTGTCGTATTGCGTGAAGCACGGAAAGGGTCCGCCGCCGGTCTCGAGGCGCTGCGGGTTGAGGAGATACGTTGTCGTGCCTTTTGGAGCGTCGCAGCCCCAGGGTTGGCCCGTCGGACCGTCTACCTCGGCCGCGCTATCGGTAAGGTTGGTGGTGCTTGCGATCAAGTCGATGTGGGCGGTGAACGTCGGTCCGAACATCGTCGGGAACATCCGATCGGCAAGCGCGTACTCGCGAGCCATCGTCCAATACGGTGCGACCTGCGAATGCGCGAGGTACGCGTACGTGTAGGTCCCGGCCGGTTTTCCATTGGTGTAGAGGCTTTTGTCGAACCCGTTCATCCGGCCCCCGTTCCAATCGGCCATCGCATTGCCCCAGTTGTGCAAGATGTCCGATCCTTTGAAGGTGATCGGCCGCAAGCGTACCTTGGAGCCGGTGTGCGTATAGCCGTACATCGTCGTATCGGCACCTTTGAAACCAGCAAAGATGTCGTTGAACGTGCGATTCTCCTGGACGATGACGATGACGTGCTTGAGATATTTTCCCTCCGGACCGGTCTGCGGCGGCCCTTGCGTCGGAGGCGGCAGAATCGGCAGCGATGACGTACCGCCGCCGCCGCCGGAGGAACAGGCGGCTACGGCAAGGGCAACGAGAAAAACGAGCGCGCAATGTCGCATCGCTAGCTCTTCGCTTGCCGCGCGGCGATCCATGGCGCCATGAAATAGCGCCACAGGATCTTGATCAGCGCCGCGACCGGAATGCCTAGGATCAAGCCGGGAACGCCGAAGAGCTCGCCGCCGGCGAAGACCGCGAACATCGAGCCGATCGGCGAAACGCCGACCGACTTGCCCATGATCTTGGGAACGAGCACGTTGTCGCTGATGCGCGCCATGCCGAAGATGATGACCTGCACCCAGATGACCATCCAGAGGCCCTGCGGTGCGGACATCGGGATCGCGATGATCTGCGCGATCAGCATGCCGACGATCGGGATCGCGTAGGCGACGCCGGAGATGATGCCGACGATCAGCGATAACTTGAAGCCGATGATCGCCGAAGCGATCGCGATCACAGTTCCGGTGATCGCGCAGACGAGCACCTGCCCCGAAATGTAATTCCCGAAGAGCTCGGTCACCTCGGCGCTCAGGTTGCGCGCGGTTGCGCGCCGGCTCGGCGGAAACATCGAGGCGAAGCCCTCGGCGATCTGCGCGTCGTTGAGCAGGAAGAAGAACGAGAGAATGATCGCCGAGAAGGCGATGAAGAAACCGGTCGCGGTATTGACGGCGATCGCTCCGAACGAGGCGACCCCTACGCTGACCCAGGTCGAGAGCTGCGCGCCGGTGATCTTGCCGATGTTGAACCCCGTGGTCGGGATATGCAGCGTCGGAAAGTGCTGTTCGAGCGAGTTCTCGACCGCTTGCAACCAGTTCTGCGTCAGCGTCGCGTAGGTCGGAATATTCGCCGCCAGGAGCTGTGTTTGATTGATCGTCAGCGGTACGACGATCACGAAGAAGAGCGCGACGACGATGGAGAGCGCGAGGAAGACGAGCGAGATTGCGAGGGGCTTTGGCATATACCGTTCCAAACGGCGAGAGATCGGCTGCACGCCGAACGCGATGAAGGCGGCGATCACGAAGATCGCGATCGTCTTGGGGATACGGCTGGCGATCCAAAGGGCGAGGATCAGGAGCAGTATTGCGCCGACGATCCAGCCGACGCGACGCCATGCATCTGCGCCTAAAGCGGTTTGCATAAGAGCCTCCGTTCCGCGCGATAGCCGCTGCGTTCGTAGAGCCCCAGAGCCGGAGCGTTTTCGTCGGTGACCATCAGGGCCATATACGGTAGACCTCGCCGTCTTGCCTCATCTTCGGCGGCCGCGAGCAGCGCCGTGCCGACCCCGGCCTTTCGGGCGCTCGGCTCGACCGCCATATACGCCACGAAGGCTTGCGGGAGCAGCGTCACCTCGTCGGGGAGGTTGTCGAGCAAGAGCAGGAATCCGACCGGCCCGCCGTTGCGCGACGCGATAAGCGTCACGTGCGATTGACTCTCAACAACCTCGCAGAGACGGTCGAAGGCTTCACGCGCGTTCGCGCTCGGGGCGGGACGCAACGAAGCGACGCTCGACATCACGCAGCGCCGCCCAAGATCTTTTACGAAAGCTCGATCGGCGGCCGCTCGCGCGCCGCGTCGTTCGGCGCGCCGGACCTCGATCGTCACGAACGGCGTGAGCCCGGATCGGAGATCGGCTCGCCCAAGCCGCATTGCGGGCACTCCGACTCGTCGTACGAGCGCAGCGGCAGATCGAGCAGAACGTAGGTCGGTATTTTTGCTGCGTTCGTGTCACCCTGAGCCTGTCGAAGGGTGACATCGCCCCTGGCAATGATAACGCCGAGACCGACAATCTGCGCGCCCGCATCGCGAACGACGCCGATCGTTTCGCGCATCGAAAGCCCGGTTGTCAGAACGTCTTCGACGAGCAGCGCTCGATCTTGCGGTGAGAGCGTGAAGCCGCGCCGCAATGTGGGGAGGCCGTTCTCCTTCTCCACGAAGATCGATTTCGTACCGAGCTGACGCGCGACTTCGTATGCAAGCAGGATGCCGCCGACGGCGGAACCGACGACGACCGTCGGCCCGAGCGAGCGGAATCGATCGGCGATCGCGCGGGCCACCGATTCGAGCAGCTCGGGATCCTCGAGAATCCGGAACTTCTGCACGAACCGATCGCTGTGACGCCCCGAGCTCAAGCGAAAGTGTCCCTCGAGCAGCGCGCCGCGCTGCGTGAGAGCGTTTCGCAGGTCGAGTCCGCTAACGCTCATGCGCGGACCGACATCTCCTCGAGAATCGCCTTGGTAGCCGCAACCGGGTCGTCGGCTTCGACGATCGGGCGTCCCACCACGAGGTAATCGGCGCCGGCCGCAACCGCCTCCGCCGGGGTCGTCACGCGCTTCTGGTCGGCATGCGCGCTGCCGGCCGGACGAATGCCCGGCGTCAACGTAAGAAAATCGTCGCCGAAGAAGCGCTTGAGGTCGCGAACTTCGTGCGCGCTGCAGACGACGCCGGCGCAGCCCGCATCGCGCGCCAGCGCGGCGAGACGAATCGCGTTCTCGCCCGGGCCGCCTTGGAACCCCAGCTCGTTGAGGTCTTCGGGTGCGATGCTCGTCAACAGCGTCACGGCAAGCACGCGGGGAGGCTCGATGCCCAGCTCGACCGCGCGTTCGTTCGCAGCCTCGACGGCAACGCGCATCATTTCGAGACCGCCGATGGCGTGCACGTTGACGAGGTGCACGTTCGGACGCACGAGCTGCGCCATCGCCGCACCGACCGTTCGCGGGATATCGTGCAGCTTCGCATCCACGAACATGCGGACGTCGCGCGCTTCGCAGTACGAGAGAATCCGCTGGGGATATCCGCAGAGCGCTTCCAAACCAATCTTGACGATCACGTCGAGCTCGTAAAGGCAATCCACGAGCTCCTCCGCGCGCTGGGCGCTTGGCACGTCGAGGGCTACTATGAGTTGTGGCATCTCGAGTCTCTCAACCTTCGTCTCCTTCGTATTGATGCGGTGTCGTAAACCCGACGTTCGCCTTTCCCACCAGCGCGTCGACGCCCAACAGGCCATGCCGCACGAGATAGCCCTCCAGCTCGGACACGATGCGCTCGGGTACGCGCGGATCCGTAAAGTTCGCCGTTCCGATCGAGACCGCGGTCGCCCCCGCCAAAAAGAACTCGAGCGCGTCGGTGAGCGTCTCGATGCCGCCCTGACCGACGATCGGAATCTTCACCGCCTGCGCGACCTCATAGACCGCGAGCACCGCGACCGGACGGATCGCCGGCCCGGAGAGACCGCCGCTCACGTTGCCGAGACGAGGGCGCCAGCTCTCGACGTCCACCGCCATCCCGCGAAGCGTGTTGATCACGGCCAAGGCGTCGGCACCAGCGAGCTCCGCCTCCCGCGCGACGCTGCAGATATCGGTAACGTTCGGCGAGAGCTTAACGATCAGCGTCTTATCGGTCGTCGAACGGGCGGCCCGCACGACGGCGCCGGTGAGTCCGGGGTCGCAGCCGAACGTCTCGCCTTCGCTCGCCACGTTTGGGCAGGAGACGTTGAGCTCGACCGCAGCGATTTCGTCTCGCGCTGCTAAGCGCTCGCAAACGTAGGCGTAGTCGTCCACCGCGAATCCGGCGACGCTGCCGACGAGCGCGCACGGGCGATCGGCATATTTGTGAAGCTCGCGCTCGAGAAACCAATCGATGCCGGGATTCTGCAAGCCGATCGCGTTGAGCATCCCCGATGGCGTGTGAACGATGCGAGGCGTTGGATTCCCCAGACGCGGCAGGCGCGTGAGGCTTTTCAGCACGATCGCGCCGATCTTTGCCAGATCCGCAAACGGCGCAAACTCTTCCCCCGTGCCGTAACAGCCGCTGCCCATGAGCGTCGGATAGGCGAGCTCGAGCTTTCCCAGCTTTGTCGCGAGACTCGGGCGTACGCTTACCATCGCAGCTCGTCCGCCCAAAAGACTGGGCCTTCTCGACAGATGCGAGCGTAAACCACGTCGCTGCCGCCGGCCTGTGGCGGGGGAAAGCTCGGCGCCTGTGCGCTGCTGCGGGCGAGTGGAACGACGCATCCCCAGCAACCGCCGATTCCGCATCCAAACGTTTCTTCGAGCGCGAGCTGCGCGCGCACGCCGAACTGCGCGGCGACGCGTGCGACGCCGCGCAACATCGGCGAAGGACCGCATGCGTAGATCACGTCAGGCTTGCGCGCGCGCGCCAGCGCGTCGGTAACGAATCCCGGCTGGCCGCGAGTGCCGTCGTCGGTCGTCACGATCAGCTCGCATCCCGCATCGGCAAAGCGCTGCGACTCGACGAGCAGCTCCGCGGTTCGCGCCCCATAAAAGAGACGCACCTGCGCTCCGGCGCGCAGCAGGGTTTGCGCGCAGAGAAACACCGATGCGATTCCGACGCCGCCCGCGACGATCGCAACGTCGCGCGCGCCGCCAGAACAATCGAAACCGTTGCCGAGCGGTCCGACGACGTCGAGCCGATCGTCGCATCGCAACTCCGCAAGCTCGCGCGTGCGCTTGCCACTTATAAAGAAGAGAAGGCTCGCGCGCTTGCCTTCTGCTTCGTAGACGGCGAGCGCGGTTGCCGCCGCATCTCCCGTCGGCGGAATCGCCATAACGTATTGGCCGGGACGCGTTGCATTCGCGAGCTTCGGCGCGTCAAGCGACAACAAGAGAACGCCCGTCGCGAGTTCCCGCCGTTCGATAACCGTGGTCCCGTGTACGCCGGCATTTGGGTCGAGCATCGCCATTTCTCTCGCCATTTTCAACAAATTCTTAGGAAAATCTCCGAAAACGGGTTCACGGCCTTGCTACTGCAGCCGTTATAATGTATAGGGAGCGTAAGTAAAGAGGGAAAGGAGGCTCCGCAGATGGCAGGTCTTATCGTCTTCAAATCGCTAGCCGACGCACTCAGAGCGGGCTATCAGGTTTACGATCGGACTGCGGACGGATATCTGGTCAGGACACGCACGGCTGCTGGCTGGGCCATGGCCTTGGTTTCCTGCAAGTAGTATCGTCTTTATTCGATGAACAATGCCGCCGGTCAACCGACCGGCGGCATTGCTTTTCGAGCAACCGTTTGAGCTCAGGATCGGTAGTCGGGCGGCGAAGCCGGCTTTTCAATCTCAGGAATCGATCCAGGCCGCCAGCCGCCGTAGGTGGGCGGGGTGGCGCCACTGCCGGCCTCACTCCCAGGGCTTGAGGTAGTTCCGGGGCCGGGCGCCGGGCCAACGCGCTCGCGGGGCGGTCCGAAGCTCGCACCGCTGAGCACCGCCCCAATGATTTGCGCGATCCCCACAAAGAGCGGGATCAGACCGCCGAGCAGCCAGGGACCTGGGAAGAACATCCCGTCGCCGTGGTAGCCGATGAATCCAAGCCCGATCAGCAGCGCCAACCCGATGAAAGCCAGCTGCATCCCTTTGCGCAACTGCTGTTGGGCGTGGATATCGTGCGCGGGATAGTAGCCGTACTGATTCGGGGCGCCCGCTTGCGGCGCGTTCGGAGTCCATCCGTACTTCATGGCGCGGCGCATCTCGCGTGGATTCGGCGGCGGCACGATGCCGCGGCGCAGCATCTCCATGCGCTCCTGATGCGCGAGCACGCGCGAGACGATGAATGCGGCGATCGGCGCACCGAAGATGAAGATGATCGCTACCATTGGGATGAGGTCGCTATAGTCCGTCACTGTTGGATAACTCCGTTTGTAAAGATGTGTATCGATCCGTCGCCGCTCGCCAGTTTCATGTTGCCGGCGCCGGCGCCAAGGCGGATCGTTCGCTGGCCGGAATCGCCGCGATCGACTGAATCTCCGTCGACCGAGATCTTTCCGTCGCGGGTCGAGGCGTTAATGGTTAGATTTGCGTCAGGTGTAAACCGCGCCCGAACCGATCCGTCGTCGGTCTGCAGCGTCCCGTCGCCGGTAATGTTTAAGCCGTCGGCTTCGATGCGGCCGTCCCGCGTCGTGCCGGTCAACGAGGCTACGGCGATCTGGTCGAGCGTAAGGTGCCCGTCCCTCGACTCCATCGCGAGACGGTCGCCGCGCACGTTGGTCGCCTTGAGATATCCGTCGTCACTCTCCGCGTCGACGGAACCTTGCAGGTCGGTCAGCGTCACGTGCCCGTCGAGCGAATGAACGTTGACCCCGCCTGCGATGCCGTCGACGTCGGCCCCGGCGCATCGAGCAATCTCGACGCGCGAGCCGGCCGGAACTTCGACCTGGATCTTTTGCGTGCTGAAGCCGAAGATATCGATCGAGAGGTTACCGACGTGCGGGCGCTCGATACGAACTCCGTCGAACGTGCGGCTCACCTTGAGCTGCGGATATTTCGTGCTCGAGAAGACGGCGCCACGAATCTGCGTGAGATCGCGCACGTGCACTTGATCGTCGCTCGAAGGCATCACGCCGACGCGCGAATCGACATCGTCGACGACGATGTGCGGCGCCGCGCCGGCCGCGATCGGAGCGATAGCCGCCGCGCTAAAATCCACGTGGTGCATGCCGCTTATGAAGCTTGCGCGGCCACGGCTGACTGCAGTGACCGCCATTCCGACGACTAAGATTTCGGCGGCGATGAGCATCGCGACGACTGATGCGCGCGACATTTACAGCCGCGGCCCCCAGCCTTCAAAGGTAGGCCGCAGCGATTGCGCGGAGTTCCGCTCGTCGCTACGTACGGTCGGAAGCGACCGGTCCGAGCCGGGGTTTCCGGGAAGGGTTTTGTTCGTTAAGGTGGTCATTTGTGGGTTCTGCCTCCGTGAAAGTTCCTGCCCTAGGTACGGACCGCCGACCCCGTTGTTTCGCGCACCGAAATGTAGGAAGGGGCGAAACAATGGGGACGCCTCGCGCGTAGGACGGGCGTGCCGGCACTCTTGGCGGAGGCCCCGCGGGACCGGGTGAAAACGGAGCCTGCGGACGGCGACCTGGTAGCGATGACCCTTCGGGGAGACTCGGGGGCATTCGCAACGCTCGTCGAGCGGTACGACCGCGCCGTCTACCACCTCGCCTACCGAACCCTGCACGACGTAGAGGAGGCTCGCGACGCAACGCAAGAGGCATTTTTCAAGGCTTTTCGGAGCCTACGCACCTTTAAGCCGGGCGCCAAGTTCTCGACGTGGATCTTTGCAATCGCCTATCACGCGTGTTGCGACCGGCTCAACCGGCGCCGGCACTTCACCGGCGACGAGCTGCCCGACCGTGCCGACCCCTCGCCGAGTCCGGAGCATCAAGTGATTGCGCTGGACGAAGCCTCTCGGCTGCGTGCCGCGATCGACGCCCTCCCGGAAAAGTACCGGACGGTCGTTACCCTCTTCCACCTGCAGGGCAGACAGTATGAGGAGATCGCGAGCGTGCTGGGCTTGCCGATGGGTACGGTCAAGACACATCTATTTCGCGCGAAGGAGCAACTGCGCAGGCTTCTAGGTGAAGCGGAGGTAACCGAATCATGAAGATGGACGACGGACACGGATGGCCTGGTGCCGACGAACGGCTCGAACAGCTGATTCTCGATTTGCCGCTCGAGGAGCCCCCGCAGGGCCTCCGGGCGTCGATTCTGCTGGCGACGGCCTACCGTCCGGCCCCGGCCTTTTCGTTCGCCGATCTCGCCGCGCTGGGCGCGGTCGGAGCGGTCGCCCTCTGGATGATCGTACTTCTGGTGCTCGGCGGCGGCTCGCTCTTCGTCCAAACGCTTGCGACCATCGGTTCGGGACTCTCCCGCGCCTTCTCGAATGCGGGCGTTCTTGCGTGGCTCGCGGCCGGCGGCGCGACCGCGCTCTGGCTAACGCTTTTCACCGGATCCCAACCTGTCGCAGTGGCGATTCACAGGTCCGAAGGGAGCACCAGCCGATAAAGTATCGGCATGGAAAAGCACGCCCCGCCGGAGCGGCGGCCGTATAGGGTCCTCGTCATCGAGGACGATGCGGCGATCAGCCGCGTTCTGCAGCTCGAACTGGAACACGAACGCTACGAGGTCGACGTCGCGCGTGACGGCCTCTCGGGTCTCGAAAAGGCCCTCAAAGAGCCCGACCTAGTCATCCTGGATCTCATGCTTCCGCGCATGGACGGCATCGAGGTCTGCAAGCGCATTCGCTCCAAGAGCCGCGTCCCGATCATCATGCTCACCGCGCGGGATCGCGTGCCCGATCGCGTCGCCGGGCTCGACGTCGGCGCCGACGATTACGTTACCAAGCCTTTCTCGACCGAAGAGCTGCTCGCTCGCGTGCGGGCACGCCTTCGCGAGCGTACCCCCCAGGGCAACGTGATCGAGTACCGCGACGTCGTGATGGATCGCGACCGTCACGAAGTTTACCGCGCAGGAAAGTCGATCGCGCTCACGGCCAAGGAGTACGCGCTGCTCGAATATCTGCTCTTGCATCGCAATAAAGTCCACACCCGCGACGAGCTCTTCAACGGTGTTTGGGGGAGCGATTTTCTCGGCGATTCCAACCTCATCGACGTCTACATCCGCTATCTGCGCGGCAAAATAGACGACGGCTTCGACGACAAGCTCATCACAACCGTACGAGGCGTCGGTTACACGATCAAAGACTAGGTCGGCTCGAGCAATCGCCTATGTCGCTGAAGTGGCGGATCGCGGTCGGGTACTCGGTGCTGCTGATCGTAGCGATCTCGGCGATGAGCGGAATCATCGTTTGGCGCTTTCAGCAGATCCTCTACGACCAGGCCGAAGCCAGCGTCAACGCCACGATGCGCGCGATCGTGCAGTTTGCTCAGGAGTCCGCGACTCCGTTCTCGCTCGAAGACTCGCCGCTGGGAACGCTGCAGTTTCTCTTCAATAGCAGTAATCTGGCAACGTGGAACTCCGCGAACAGCTACGTGCAAGTCGATACCGGCGAGGGTTATCCGCTGGCCAAGACGGCGAATCTCGGCGCGCTGACGATTCCGCCGAATCCCAAGCTCTCCGCCTCACACGACGTGATTTTTCGTCATGCCCAGATCGGCGGGCGCTCGTTTCTCGTCGAGGACCGTTTCTTAAAAGAGGGCGTCAGCTCCGCGATCATCCACGTCGCCGAACCGCTCGACACGTTAAAGCGCACGTTTGCGCGCGCGAACGAAGCGATCTTCATCGTGCTCGGGGCGACGGCGGCCGCGGTCATCATCCTTTCAATCGTCTTCGCCTCGCAAGCCACAACCCCGATCAACGAGCTCTCTCGCGAGATGCGCGAGATCAGCTCGGACCGTCTTGCGCTGGCGTCCGGCACGTTCGACGATCGGCCGCGCGGTCTCGCGCTGCGCCGCCGGCACGACGAGATCGGCCGCCTCGCAAAGAGCTTCAGCGACTTGCTTGCACGACTGGCGGAGGCCTTCGCGCGCGAACGGCAGTTTATCTCCGACGCCTCGCACGAGCTCAAGACGCCGCTGACGTCAATAAACGCAAACGCGCAGCTGTTGCTGCGCTGGGGCGACCAAGATCAAACGATTCGGCGCGAGAGCTTAGAGACGATCGCTCGCGAGAGCGCCGACCTTGCCGGCATGGTCAACGGCATGCTGACGCTCGCGAAGGCCGATCGCGGCGACGAGATTCCCAAGGAACCGGTCTCGCTAGCGCAGATCGCCAGCGAAGTCGTCCAGAACGCCGCTCCGCGTGCCGCCGAGAAGCAGATCGCATTGAATTTCGAACATCGCGACACGCCGATCGTCTATGCCGACGCGCACCTGCTCCGCCAGCTGGTGGGCAACCTCGTCGACAACGCCATCAAGTTCACGGAGCAAGGAAGCGTCGACGTCAGCGTCGGGCAGAATCACGAGAGCGCCTGGATCGAGGTCGCCGATAGCGGCCCGGGGATCGCGCAGGACGAGCTCGCACAAATCTTCGAGCGCTTCTATCGCGCCGACAAGGCACGCTCCCGGATCGTTCCTGGAACCGGCCTCGGCTTAGCTATTGTCCGCTCGATTGCTCGAGTCCACGGCGGCGAGGCGACGGCCGCCAGAGCGCCGAGCGGTGGCGCGCTTCTGAGCGTTGTCTTACCGCGAATGAAGCTTCCGTTCACCGATCTCTCATGATGGGTCGCGGCGCCTCCCATACAATCAGGTGGTGCGCATAGGATGGGGGCGGGGAGCGATCGTAACGCTCGTCGCTTCGCTCTGCTGGGTTGGTTTCGCGGCGCCGGTGCGCGCCGACGAGCAGTTCGACGTCGGCCCCTCGCCCGTGCTCAATCTCCACGTCAGCCGCGGGCAAGTAACGATTCAGACGTGGGATCGCCCGCAGGTCCTGATCACCTCGAACGATCCCATTGACGCCTACCATCTCGACCCGTCGAAGGTCGACCCCGGGATCCCCAAACAGGTCCAAATCGCGTCCGACCAGATCAACACCGACAACGGTCCGGTGAGCCTGCCGGCCGAGTCCTTTGTGATTCCCGAGCTGCCGGGAGGCGACCACGACGCAGTCGTCGCGCGCGGCATGGGAAGGATGACGATCATGATTCCGCGCGGCACCGCGATGGTGATGGCGCAGCAGCGCGCCGGACACTTGACCATCAACAATTACCATGGCGTCTTCGTCGCGCACGCGCGCGGAGCCGGAATCACGCTCAACGGCGTCAGCGGCACCGGATTCGTCGAATCGTTGCGCGGACGCATCGTTGCGACCAACTCGACCTTCGATCGGCTGCGCGTGCGTACCGCTACCGGCGATATGCTCTTTCAGGCCTGCACGTCGCACCAAATTCAAGCGACGAGCGCCTATGGATCGATCGTCTACGATAACGGCGACTTCCAACCCGGTCTTGCGCGCTTCGAGTCGGAGCACGGAAACGTCGCGCTCGGCGTTCGCGGAAACGCACAGATCGGTGCGCACAGCGGGGCGGGACATGTAGAATCGAGCTTCGAGGACGACGTTCAAGTACGCGGCGATCCGACGACCAAACAAGCAACAGTCGGCGATGGCGGACCGGTCGTCACGGCAACCTCGAAGAACGGCTCGGTCTATCTCTACAGCGGCTCGATGAGCGATCATCCGCACGTGCGCCAAGAGCTCAGCGGCAGCACTCAACTTCCGATGCGTCTCGCGCCGCAGCCGGCGCCTCCTCGCCCCGTCCGGCCACCACCCTAACTGGCCGCCGCGATCTCCGTTTCCAGATCCAACGTAAGACCGTCGTAAGCGGCAATCGCACGCAGGCCGAGCTCGTCCTCGAGCCGCGCGGCGAGCCGCCGAGGATCGGCTTCGAGCATCCGGGTTCCGAAGTGTTGAAAGACGGCGACTCTTGGACGCACGTCGTCAATCACGCGCCGAGCGTCGAACCAGGTCAGGTGATCGACGTTCATCTCGTCGCGGTAGCGAAGCACGTTGACGATCAGCACGTCCGGACGATGCCGGGCGTAATCGGCGGCGAGGCCTTCGAAGTAGCGGCCGCAGGGCACGTACGCAACCCGCATCCCGGCATGAACGAAGTGAAGCCCATGCGTCTGCACCGCGTGCACGTGAAGCATCGAGGTGAAAAGCTCGACGTCGCCGATGCGATACGGACCGCTGCTCGGCTCGAGACGTTCGACGCGCTCGACGAAGCGGCGCGCGTACGGCAGCACGACCGGCTCGTCGTCGAATGCGTCGGCAGGCGCCAGAATCGCGCCGCGCCGCCGAAATCCGCCCGACGTCATCGCCTCGATCATCACGTTAACGTCGCCGGAATGGTCGAGGTGTTTGTGCGAGAGGACGATCGCCTCGAGCTCGCGCGGATTGCAGGGCGGCACGTGCGTGAGCGCGCGAACGAGCGCACCGGGGCCCGGGTCGACGTGAATCTGCGTCTCTCCAAATCGCATCCACATCCCGCCCGACGCTCGCAGCTGGCGCGCGACGACGAAGCGCGCGCCGCCGCTTCCTAGAAAAAGAATCGACGAGCTCACGCTAGCTGAAGCTAACCGAGAACGGGAAGCTGCTGGAACTGGCCGTTGAGCACCGTCGCGGCCGGGCGTCCGAGCCAGCGCTCGAGCACCGTCGCGTAGACGCTGCGAAAATCAACCGTAAAGCGAACGTTGCCCATGTTGGTGACGGCGAGATTGGGAGCCGTTCCGTAAAGACCGCCCTTGACGCCGCCGCCGATCAGAAAGAGCGGCGACGCTTCGCCGTGATCGGTGCCGCGGCTGCCGTTCTCATCGATCCGCCGTCCGAACTCGCTGAACGTCAAGGTCAGGACGCGACGGTCGTTGCCGTGCGCGGCGAGATCCAGGTAGAACGCGCCGACCGCATCCGAAAGCTGCGTCAAGAGCCGGTCTTGCGTCGCCTTTTGATTCACGTGCGTGTCGAACGAGCCGTGCTCGACGTAAATCGCCTTGGTGCCCAAGTTGCTGCCGACGATCTGCGCGGCTAAGGCGAGGCTGCGCCCGAGAACCGTGGCGGGATACGCAGCCATGGGCTTATACCCGGCTACGAGCTTGGGCAGCTCCTGCGAGCTGCGTTGCGCGTCGCCTTCGATCTCCATGACGTGGGCTAAATACGGCGATTCGAACGGCAACGTTCGGTCGTTGGCCTGACGGGCGAAGGCTCTGCTCGCGGCCGCATTTCGATCGGCGATCATCGCGTATTCGCCGAGTCCGGGAATCGCTGGAATATCGGTGCTCTCGGAGACGAGCGCTTCGGGCAGCACCTTCGAAACGGCAACGCCTTTGAAGAGGTTCGCGGGCGCGAGACCCGCTTGGTCGAAGTAACGGCCCAGCCAGCCGGTATGCTCGTAGCGATCGGGTGCGGCGGTCTGCCAAATCTCCGTCGAGCGAAAATGCGAATGATCGGGATTCGGATAACCAACACCCTGAACGATCGCAACCATTCCCTTATCGTAAAGCGCTTTGAAGGAGCGCATCCCCGGATTGAGCCCGGTCTGCGCGTCGATTGCCAGCACCGCGTTTCGATCGATCGCCAGGCCCGAGCGCATTTGATAGTAGCGATCGTTACCGTGCGGTACGACGCAGTTCAATCCATCGTTGCCGCCGTAGAGGTTGATCAAGACCAGGCAGCGGTTTTCGCTTCCCGGCAAACCGGGCAGCGGCGTCTGCGCGAGCGCCCGGGCGAAAACGTGCTCGGGATTCGCGATTACCGCGAGCCCCGAGACTGTCGCAAGTAAGAAGTTCTGTCTTTTCATCAATTTAGTTGGTACGCGGGCGTCGCCATTGTGAGATAGACCGCGCCGCTTACGCGTTGATCGTAGTTCTCCACCGAGAGCGACGCGAGCGCTTCGCTTCCCGTTCCGCTAAGATAGCCTTCGAGCTCAAAGAGCGACGCCGGCGCGACGTCGCCCTGCAAAAGCCTGTCGCCGAGCATCGCAGCGGCATTGGCCGCAGCCAACGGCAATCCGCGCAACCACGCAGAGGCGGCCAGCGTCTGCGAACCCAGCAGGCGAGTCAGAAAGTTCTGCCGCGCGATCATGGTGCTGCTCGTCAGCCAGTTTTGGCCACCCGGCCAGCCCGCGACGCTTGGAGGAAAGAAGAGCTGCTGGCCCATCTGCTGCAATGCCGGCAACGCGCTCTCGTTTATGGCGACCAGACCCAGCGTCTTATAGGTGCCGACGACGAACTCGACCGGGCTCTTGACCAAAGCGCGATAGGCGCGCCGGCTGTAAAAGACGTTGCTTGCAAACAGGGTGCGCAGGACCGGCGTGAGCTCGTAGCGATGCCGGCGCAACAGCTCGGAGACGCGATCTATTAGCTCGGGCTCAGGATCGTTGTAGACGAAAAAGTTGAGCAGGCTCGTCGCAAAAAATCGCGAGCACTGCGAGTGATCGAAGATGATGTCCACAATGTCGTCGCCGGTAAAGTTGCCGGTCCGTCCGAGAAAGATCTTACGCCCGTCGTCGTGCAGCCGTGGATTGAAGAAGACGCGATCGCTGCGCCGATCGACGCGCCATCCGGTCCACGCGCGCGCCGACTCACGAACGTCCTCTTCGGTATAGTTGTCGACGCCCAGCGTAAAGAGCTCCATCAGCTCGCGAGCGTAGTTCTCGTTCGGATGCTCGGCAACGTTGTTCGCTCCGTCGAGATAGACGAGCATCGCCGGATCTTTGGAAACCGCGCGCGCCAGCTCGCGAAGATTTCCGGTTGCGTAGTTCCGGAAGAGTGCGTTCTGGTTGTACGTGATGCGCGGAAAGCGTCCCGTTGCACGCGAGGTGAAGTGACCGTGAAAGTAGAGGGTCATCTTCTCTTGCAAAGGAGCCGGCGTCGCGAGCATCCGGTTTAGCCACCACAGCTGCATGGCCGAGAGGGACTCGCGCACCTGGTGTCTTGCAAGCGGCCCGTGGGCGAGCGCTTCGGGCGGCGGAGCGACTGAGTGTGGAGACGGAAGCGCGAGCAGTGTGGCGGCCGCGGCGCCGGCGCGCATCGCGGAATACCTTCGCACCTCGTCGGGCGTCCCGCCGAAGCCCGCGCGCCGCAGCAAATGCGCCGCTCCACGCTCGCCGAGCGTTTGTGAGTAGGGTTCTAACGCGATGGAGAGGTCGGGGTTTCCCTGCGGACGCAGGATACCGCCGACGTCTAGCTGTGCCTGCGCGGCCATTGCGAGTAGCTACGCGTCCGCCACGGCATGCCCCTCGCTGAATTGCGACGTCTAACCGGGCTCTAAGCGCGAGGCGCCGAATGCGGCGGCGATGGCGCTCTTGGAATCGCGGCTCGATCGCCGTTCGACGAGCTTCGCCGAAAACGCGGCACGAATGGAGCGGTTAGTTGCGGAGCTGCGCGAGCGGCTCGTCGCGGTACGCGCCGGCGGGGGCGCCGAGGCCGTCGAAAAGCATCGGCGGCGCAAGAAACTCCCCGCTCGCGAGCGAGTCGAGCGGTTGATCGACCCCGGTTCGGCTTTCCTCGAGCTCTCGGCGCTGGCGGCGCTCGACATGTATAAGAACGCTTCACCGGCGGCCGGCATCGTCACCGGGATCGGCATCGTCGAGGACCAGCACTGCGTGATCGTCGCCAACGATGCGACCGTCAAGGGCGGCACGTACTACCCGATGACGGTCAAGAAGCATCTGCGCGCGCAGGAGATCGCCGAGCAGAATCATCTTCCGTGCATTTACTTGGTCGACTCGGGCGGCGCGTTCTTGCCGCTGCAGGACGAAGTCTTCCCGGATCGCGATCACTTTGGGCGCATTTTTTACAATCAGGCGCGGATGTCGAGTAAGCGGATCGCGCAGATCGCCGCCGTGATGGGCTCGTGCACGGCCGGCGGCGCGTACGTTCCGGCGATGAGCGACGAGACCGTAATCGTCAAAAACGAGGGCACGATCTTCCTGGGAGGACCGCCGCTGGTAAAAGCCGCGACCGGCGAGGAAGTGACGGCCGAAGAGCTCGGCGGCGCCGACGTCCACACGCGTGTCTCGGGCGTTGCCGACCACTTCGCCAACGACGACGTGCACGCGATAGCGATCGTCCGCGAGATCGTTGCGAACCTTCATATCGAGCTGCCGCGCCAGTGGGACCGCATCGAGCCGCAGCCGCCCAAATACGAACCGCGCGACATCTACGGCATCATTCCGGCCGACAGCCGAATCGGCTACGACGTCCGCGAGATCGTCGCGCGGCTCGTCGACGCATCCGAGTTCCACGAGTTCAAGTCGCGCTACGGCACGACGCTCGTCTGCGGATTCGCGCACATCGAGGGGCACCCGATCGGCATCCTCGCCAACAACGGCATTCTCTTCAGCGAGAGCGCGCTTAAGGGCACGCACTTCATCGAACTCTGCACGCAGCGCGGCACGCCGCTGCTCTTCCTGCAGAACATCACCGGCTTCATGGTCGGTAAGGAGTACGAGAACCGCGGCATCGCCAAAGACGGCGCGAAGCTCGTGATGGCCGTCGCTTGCGCCGAAGTCCCCAAGTTCACCGTCGTGATCGGCGGCAGCTTCGGAGCCGGCAACTATGGGATGTGCGGACGCGCTTATGCGCCGCGGCAGCTCTGGATGTGGCCGAACGCGCGCATCAGCGTGATGGGTGGACCTCAAGCCGCGAGCGTGCTCTCAACCGTCAAGGGCAATATGACGCCCGATGAAAAGGCCGCATTCGAAGCGCCGATCCTCGAAAAATACGAGCGCGAAGGCAATCCGTTCTATTCGACGGCGCGGCTATGGGACGACGGAATCATCGACCCGCTCGACACGCGACGCGTCATCGCGATCGGCCTCGACGCGGCCGCGCACGCGCCTCAGGCGCGCACGCAGTTTGGCGTCTTTCGGATGTAGTCCCGATCTACTCGATCTTGAAGTAGCTCTCCGACACGGTCCATTTGCCGTCGCGATATCGCAACTCTGCGGTTGCGTTAGTCTTAGTCGGGCAGCACATCGGCGCGTCGGATTTGTAGTACGGCCCGGTCAGTTCAACCGACGTGCCGCCGGCGCCGATCCTTGCGTTCAAATCGCATGGGTTCTTGATCGTGGCGACGGCGCCGATGCCGCCGCCCGGCTTGGTCGCGAAGATCGTCACCGCGGCGGAGCCACAATCGGCGGCCATCTCGTGCGATTGCACCACCAGTTGCTGCACGCCGGAATGCATCAGGCTCGCCGCTCCGACGATCCGCAGCTGCGCGACCGGAAACCACATCTTTGCGCCGTTTGCGTGTTCGACTAACGAGAGCGGCCCGCCGTTACGGGGTGATTGGTAACGCAGCCGGTACGCGCCACGCTGCAGCCCGTAGATCGACAGATACCACTGGTAAAAGTTGGTTCCGTTGCCGGAACCCACCAGCCTCTTGCTGGCGACCGCGTGCCATCGATTCTTGGCGCTCTCGCCGTTGAGAGCGACGGCTTGATTCTGCACGACGCTTCCCGGAGGCGGCGGCACGAAACCGCCAGCCGGCGGGGTTTGCGCGCTTGCCGCCGCGACGCAGATCAGCACGGCGGCCGCCGCAGTAGTTGCAGCTCTTCTCATTAACGCTAAGGCTTCATCATGCTCATCGGAATTGCCGACGGGAGTGAGATCCTTCCCACCCCGGCCGGTGGCGCTCGGACGATTTCGTGGAGCATATCGTTCCAGGCCTGCGTGAGAATCGGCAGCAACGTCACGAGCCGGTGCTTTCCGCCTTGTTGCGAATAGAACGACACGTCGAATCCCTGGTTGTGGAGAAAGACCGCCGTCGCGGTCGGATATTGCGTCGGAATGCTATCGTCGGCGCTACCGGTCAGCACGTAGAAGGGCGTACGCGGCATAAGCGCGAGGATGCGCGCCGAATCCGAGCCCAACAGCGCTCCGGCGATCGACATGACCGCCGACCAGTCGTCGGGATGATGCGGCGCAACCTCGAAGACCGAGAAGCCACCCATCGAGTAGCCGGCCAAGAAACGCTTGCGCGGATCGATGGTAAAGGCGTGCGTTGCCGCGTCCAGCGCGTCGTAAACGTCCGATGCCGATTTGCGAAAATCGTAGTATCCGCGACCCCATGGAGCGACGACGATACTCTTGTTGACTTCGGCGAGCTGTGCGATAAACGGCGGCGCAAGCAGCTGTGTCTCGGATTGCGGATGCCCGTGGAGCAGAACGATCAACGGCGTTGGCGTGCCTGGAGCGTAGCCGCTCGGAACGTAAACGGCAACCGGCTGCATCGTTGCGTCTTGCGACGAGCGCACGCAAACTTCGCCGAGCCCGCGAACCGACGCCATCGCAGCATAGGAACGATCGATCAGTTGCGTTGCTAGGCTCAAATCGAGGTTTGCCGTTCGTTGCAGCGTCTGCGACCACTCTTGGGCGGTGTAACCCTCCGGAACTGCAGGGTCGTCGAGCGCATCGGCGTCCTCACGCAGCCGCTCGTAGTAATCGTACGCCGTCTCGCGCCCGGCAACGGGCGCGATCGTTGCGATCGTCGCCAAATAGGTCGCGGCAGTGGAACGCAGCGAAACGCGCTGGTCGCCCGCGGAACTCCCTAATAGGAGAGTCAGAGCAGCGGTGCAGACCAGCGCGCCCCTGGTCATGACAAGGGGTTCAACGCGCAGACCCGGCGCCCCGTGACAGCTCGGCGCTTCGCTAGATGCCGGCGTACCATTCGTAGCCTTCATCCTCCCAATACCCGCCGCGACCCCCGTAGACGTTCGCAAACGTCCCGACCAGCTCGATGCGGGCGATCCACTTCGCGCTCTTGTATCCGAGCTGCGTCGGAATGCGCAGCCGCAGCGGAGCGCCGTGAGCCGGGTCGAGCGGCGCGTCGTTTAGCCGCGTCGCGAGCAGCGTCTGCGGATGCCGGGCTTGATGGAGATCGAGGCTTTCGTAGTAAAGATTTCCGGCGCCGTCGTTATCCATGCAGCGAAAGATGACGTAACGCGCATCGGCGCGTGGCCGGACCGCATCGATCACGGCCCCCAGCGGCACGCCGCTCCACTTACCGATTGCGCTCCACCCTTCGACGCAATCGTGGCGCGTGATCTGCGTTCGCTGCGGCATCGCGTAGAGTTGCGCGAGGTTAAAGGCGCGCGGCCGCTCGACCGCGCCATCCACAATGAGATGATACGCCGCAAACCCTCCCGTCGCGAGATCCGCGTAGCGCGTGTCCGAGGGCGTCGCAAATCCATTGACGCGAAACTCGCGATCGACGTCACGATCGCGATACTCCCGCGCCATCCCGCGCGTCCCGATCAGCGCATGGTTCAGACCTTCGACCGATGCGAGCACCCGGCGAACCCCGTCGTTCCCATTTAGCGCCGCGCTGATCGGGCCGCATCCCGCCAGTGCGGAGGTGGCCGACGCGATGAACAGCCGCCGTTTCATTCCGGCTGATACCAACCGGTAATCATCGAGCGCATCTGATTGAGTACGCCCTGCGTCAGCACCTGGAACGTGTGAATCGCAAAGAACCCTAAGAGCAGCAACATGCCGGCGAAGTGCCACAAGCGCGCGAACTGCCGGCCGCCGAAGAGTGCGGTCAGCGGATTGGCGATTGCATCGATGCCCGGCGAGAGCGCCAGACCGGTGAGTACGACGAGCGGCGTGATAACGAAGAGCACCGCCGTGTACGATGCCTTTTGTAGCGGATTGTAGATTCCGTGCGGCGGCGGCGTCTTGCGCAGCTTGAGGTAGTACGCCTGCATCGGCCAGAGTTTCGGGAGGTCGCTTCCGCGCAGAACCATTTCGCTCAAGTTGCCTTTGATCGCGCTCGAAACCAGCCATGCCAGCCAGCAGATCGTGGCGATCCAAGCAAAGAATAAATGCCAGCGGCGTCCGTCGGCGAGGTCTTGGAAGCCCGGAATCGTGATCGAGGCGCCGAAGGCATGCGCGCCGCGCGAGCCCATCCCGTTGCCGGTCCAGCCGAGCCACCCGGTAGTGACGAACGTATGTCCGAAAATCGTCGTCGTTCCGACGCCGTCGGCGGGCGAGCCGATTGCAAGGACGCGCCGCGCCGGATCGCTCTTGTCGGAGGCGTCGAGATTCGGCGACGCGTTGAAGATTTGCAGCCCGCTGCCGACGAGGACGAAGAAGGCGACAACCCAGACCCAGTGGCTGGCGCGCGTCAGCCAGGCGTAGCGATAGATGGCCGGATGTGCGGCTTTCATTTCCTCGAGTATAACGCTTGCGAGGCCCGCCCGGATGAGGGCGCGAACCCGGCGGCATGGCCGAGAGCGTTCATCTCACCGTTAGCGACGGCGTCGCCCGCGTCACGCTTGCGCGTCCGGAGGTGCGCAACGCCCTTAACGCCGAGGTAATCGAGCAGCTCCACGACGTCTTCACGCGCATCGCTGCGGCCGACGACGTACGCGCCGTGGTTTTGGCCGGCGAAGGCAAGGTCTTCTGCGGCGGCGCCGATATCAACTGGATGCGCGCGTCGCTCGATCTGACGTTCGAGGCAAACGTCGCCGATGCCGAACGCATGAGCGACATGTTTCGCGCGATCGACAACTCACCCAAACCGGTGATCGGGAAGATCCACGGAGCTGCGCTCGGCGGGGGCGCCGGCCTCGCGGCGGTCTGCGACATCGCACTCGCGACCGACGATGCAATCTTCGGTTTCACCGAGGTGAAGCTCGGTATCATTCCGGCGGTTATTTCACCTTTCGTACTCGCCAAGATCGGCCCGTCGCAGGCTCGCGCGCTCTTTCTGACGGGCGAGCGCTTCGACGCCGCGCGGGCGGAGACGATCGGTCTGGTGCACGAGGTGGTGCGGGCCGACGAGCTCGACGACGCCGTCGACGTCCATCTCGCCGAGCTTCGCTCGGCAGGCCCGAGCGCCATCGCCGCGGCCAAGCTGCTGGTTCGCCGAGTTCTCGACTGCTCGTACGACGAGTCGCGTTTGATTACGACCGAAGCGATCGCGCGTCAGCGCGTCAGCCCCGAAGGGCAAGAGGGACTGCGCGCTTTCTTGGAACGTCGTCCCGCGAAATTTAGTGATTAGGCGGCTGCTCGTCGCCAATCGCGGCGAGATCGCGGTACGCGTTGCGCGCGCGGCCCGCGAGATGGGCATCGTTCCGCTCGGCATCTACTCCGAAGCCGACGCGAATGCGTACCATCTCGAATTCATGGCCGACTCGCGATGTGTCGGCCCGGCGGCGGCCGCCGATTCTTATCTCAATGCGGACGCCATCCTTGCGGCGGCGCGCGCGATGAATGCCGATGCATTACACCCTGGATACGGATTTCTCTCCGAGCGTGCGCCGTTCGCGCGCGCCGTTGCCGACGCGGGCGTCATCTTCGTCGGCCCGAGGCCGGAAGCGATGGCGGCGATGGGCAGCAAGATCGAGGCGAAGCGGCGCGTGCGCCGGTTCGACGTGCCGACGGTTCCCGGCTACGACGGCGACGATCAATCGCAAGCGACGCTGCACGCGCAGGCGCACGAGATTGGTTTTCCGCTGTTGATCAAGGCGAGCGCGGGCGGCGGCGGCCGCGGCATGCGCGTCGTCGAGTCGCTCGCGAGCTTTAACGAAGCGCTCGAAAGCGCAAAACGCGAAGCGCTCGCGGCCTTCGGCGAGGATAGCGTTCTGCTGGAGCGCTATCTTCGCGACCCTCGCCACATCGAGTTCCAAATTCTCGCCGACGCGCACGGCACGACGATTCATCTCGGCGAGCGCGAATGCTCGATTCAGCGGCGCCATCAAAAGATCGTCGAGGAGGCGCCGTCGGTCGCGTTGACTCCGAAGCTGCGCGCCGAGATGGGTGCGGCAGCCGTGCGCGCCGCCGAATCGGTCGGGTACACCAATGCCGGAACCTGCGAGTTCATGCTCGAGCCCGGCGGAGCTTACTATTTTCTCGAGACGAACGCGCGCTTGCAGGTCGAGCATCCGGTCACCGAGCTCGTCTACGGCATCGATCTCGTGCAATGGCAGCTTCGCATCGCCGCCGGCGAGCCGCTGACGCTCTCGCAAACCGAGCTGCAGCCGCGCGGCTGGGCGATCGAAGCGCGTATCTATGCCGAGGATCCGGCGAACGACATGCTGCCGTCGACCGGAACGATCGCGCATTGGTCGCCGCCGGAAGGCCCCGGCGTGCGTCTTGACGCCGGCGTCACGACCGGCAGCGTGGTGAGTCATTACTACGATCCGATGCTTGCGAAACTCATCGTCAGCGGGAGCAATCGGACGGCGGCGATCGCGCGCCTCGCGCAATCGCTCGAAGCCTTCACGATCGACGGCGTGCGAACGAACTTGCCGCTGCTGCTGTGGATCGCACGCGACGAAGCGTTTGCGCGCGGCGAGACGACGACGAGTTTTCTCGTCCAGCGGCTCGACGAGTCGATCTTCAAACCCACTCCGCCGCCCGCCGAAGCGGTTCTGCTCTGCTCGGCGGCGTTGCTCGTCGACGGCCGCGCGCCGTGGCGGCTCGGCGACGTCGGCGTGCCGCTTCGCCTGCAACACGGCGAGAGCATTGTGGAAGTGCTCGCGGACTCTACCGGCGACTCAAATCGCTGGCGCATCTCGGGCGAACGCAGCGGAGAGCTGCACGCGCGGCGCCGCGGTGACGTCGTCACTGCTGAGTTCGGCGACACCGCCGCTTCGGGCGCAGTTACGTACGACGGCGGCCGTTTCAACGTGCACCTCGACGGACGCAGCTGGTCGTTCGAGTTTGCAGCGCCACCCTCGGCCGACGCGGTTGCGGGTGGCCATGGTGCTCTGGAAGGCGCGCACGTCACCGCACCGATGCCGGGGAAAATCGTCAAGATCGCGATTCGCGACGGAGAGCGCGTCGGGGAGCACGCGCTTTTGATCGTGCTCGAAGCGATGAAGATGGAGCATCGGATCGAAGCGCCGGCCGAAGCAACCGTCAAAGCCGTGCACGTTAAAGAGGGTCAAATCGTCGCCGCCGGCACCCCGCTGGTGGAACTCGGGTCTTAAGTAGCATGCGCGCCCTGTCGCAACCCAGCGCCACCCCGAGCGGCAATGTCACCATGAGCGAAGTCGAAGGGTGAGCCAAAGTGTCACCCTGAGCCCCTCGACTACGCTCGGGACAGGCTCCGTCGAAGGGTGAGCCAAAGTGTCACCGACCCCCGTGCGCGCCGTCGATCACCATCGCGGCTGGCCCAACGTGTCACCCTGAGCGGAGTCGAAGGGGCGAGCGAAAGTGTCACCCTGACCGGAAGCGTCACCCCGGGCGAAGCGCTCCAGAAATCTTGTCATCCTGAGCGAAGCCGCGAAGCGGCGAAGTCGAAGGACGAAGGGTGAGCATGCCAAAACGCGTCACGCTCTTCGAGATGGGCGCACGCGACGGACTGCAGAACGAAAGCGCGCTGGTCTCGACCGATGACAAGGTTCGCTACATCAATCTGCTCTCCGAAACAGGACTGAAGTGGATCGAGGCTACTTCGTTCGTCAGTCCTAAGGCGATTCCGCAGCTCGCCGACGCTGCCGAAGTCTTCACGCGCATTCGTAAGGCGCTGGGCGTTCGCTATCCGGTGCTCGTTCCAAATCTGAAAGGTTACGAGCGCGCGCGCGCCGCGGGAGCCGACGCGATCGCGGTCTTTACCGCAGCCTCCGAGCGTTTCACCAAGCGCAACATCAACATGACGATCGACGAATCGCTGGCGACCTTTCGAGAGGTCGTGCGCGCCGGCAAGCGCGACGGATGCTGGGTACGTGGCTACGTCTCGACCGCATTCGGATCGCCCTTCGGGGACGACGTTACGCCCGAAATGGTTCTCGACGTCAGTCTCAAGCTGATGGAGATAGGTTGCGACGAGCTCTCGATCGGCGACACGATCGGCATCGGCGTGCCGAGTCAAGTCAGTGCCCTGGTTCCACTGCTGGCGTCGAAGATTCCGCTCGAATTGATTGCGATGCACTTTCACGACACTCGCGGCACCGCGCTCGCCAACGTCTACGCCGCGCTGCAACTCGGCATCGCGAAATTCGACGCATCGTCGGGAGGGTTGGGCGGCTGCCCGTACGCCCCGGGCGCAACCGGCAACGTCGGCACCGAAGACGTGCTCTATCTTCTCCACCAGATGGGTATCGAAACCGGCGTCGATCTCACAAAGGTCCGCGCGGCTTCGCGCTTCGTCGCCGGTGTCGTCGACCATGCGTTGACGAGCAAAGCCTATCAAGCGATGGAAGCCGCCTCGGCCGCCTCGATCGCCTGGATGTAACTTAACGCAGGGCGAGCGGGATGACGAAGCGGGTTGCGGTGTGCGAATCGCTGTAGGCGCTGATCTTGTTGTCAACGAGGCCGGCAGCGATGCCCGAAGTTCGAACCTCGCCGTCGGTTGGCGACGCGCCGCGGCCCTTGGGATGGAAGATCCAGAGTGCGCCGTCTGGTTTGAGATGAGCGGCCGCACGCGCGAGCCGAGGTAGATCGCGCGGCGCATCGATCCGCACGAAAATGATATCGTACTGCGTGCGCAAGTAGAGTGACGCGCCCTTGGCCAGCCGCTCGTTGAGAGCGGTGGCAAACTCTTCGTCGTGCCGTCCGACGAGCGCGACGTGGGCCTCCGATGGTACGCCCAGCTTTTCGAAGAGCGTGCGGCCGGAATAATCGCGCTCGGTGCGATCGGTCATGAGAAGCCGAGGTTCTTTGGTTTGGGCGGAATCTCCGTGTAGCCCATCGGCCGATCCCACCAGTCGTGGCGTCGGACGCGAAGCTTCTCCTCGCTAGGGGGTGGCGGAATCCGCAGTTCCAGCGCCCGGGCGTAGACCTCAAGATAGCGATCGATCATCCGCTCGATGCTGAACTCGCGCTCGACGCGCGCGCGGCACGTGTTGCGGTCGAGCGCCGCAAGAAGCGGTACCTTGGCAACCGCTTCATCCACGTCGTCGCAGAGAAACCCGGTCACCCCGTCAACGACGATTTCGGGGATCGAGCCCATCCGCGCGCCGAGCACCGGCGTGCCGCAAGCCATCGCTTCGACCAGCGTGAGCCCGAATCGCTCCGGGCGCGTCGTCATGTGAACCAATGCTAGCGCGTTAGAAAGCAGCTCGTTACGCGCATCTCGCTCCACGGCGCCGAGAAACTGAACGCGGTCGCCGTCGATCTGCGGCGCGATCAACTCGCGAAAGTACGTTTCGTCCTGAGGAATCGCGGCAATCTTTATCCGCACGCCAGCGCGCTTGGCGATCTCGATGGCGAGATGCACGCCCTTCTCGGGATGAAACCGCCCCAACGAACAGAGATAGTCACCCGGCCGGTCGCTGAAGGTAAACTGCGCCGGATCGATGCCGTTGTAGGTCGTCGCGAGATAGTCAAGCCCGGGATCGCGATCAGCATTCGAGATCGAAGAGTAGAAGCTGCGCTGCGCACCCGCGTAGTACGCCGCGAGAATTTGCGGCGAGGAGAAGCCGTGAATCGTCGTGTGCATCGGCGGCCGCTCCGAACCGAGAGCGTAGGTCAGCGGCTTCCAGTCGAAATTATTGTGGATCAGATCGAACTCATGAGCGCGGCGAAAGAGCGCGGCGATGTGCAACGCGCTAAAGACGTCGCCGTTGAGCGCCGGATCTTCATTCAGGCCAACCGGGGTAACCGAGACTAGCTTCCCATCGAAATGCGAATCGCCGGCTGCGAAGAGCGTGACGTCGAGTCCGCGCCGGCGCATCCCGTCGGCAATGTTGAAAGCGATCTGTTCCCAGGGGCCGTAGCCAGGCGGCGGCGCCGGCCATGAAATCGCGGCAAGCACTGCCAGCCGCACTCCTCTCAGTTCCACTGCTAGCGATCGTCATCCACGACGCGGTCGTCGCGATCCGCAACCGTGACGTTGAAGTGCGTTCTACGGATGAGGGGGCGCAGGACGGTTTCCGAAACCGGCGGGACCAGCGAGGCCCGCGTGTAGTCGAACATGTCGCTTAGATCGTCGTCGTTGACGTCGCGTTGCCCCATGTTACCGAGATTCCAGTTCTTCTCGATGAACTTCGTGATCGACGTTGATTCGCGCCGCGCGTGCGAGACAAACGGCGTCGCGTTAGGATGGGCGGGATTATAGTTCGAGCGCGCCCAGGCCGAGAACACGAGGATCGGGATGCGCAGGCCCCAGGTCGTTCCGCCCGGACCGGACGGCGGCGCGACGTGATCGTACCAGCCGCCGGAGTCGTCCCAGGTTACGATCATCGCGGTGTCTTTGTAATAGTTGCAGCGAGCAACGGCATGCGTATTCGCAGCCAGCGCCAAATAGATCGAGCCGACCCAGCCGGGTCCCGCCGCACTCAGCGTGCCGGCGTGATCGGAATCGATCGCGCCGGGCATCGCGAAGGCGACCTGCGGCAGCCGGCAGTTCGCGATGTCGTCGAGAATCGTTCCCGACGGCGTGACGACGTTGCGATTCCACGCGGGGCCGAAGCGAATCTTCCTAAACGCGTCGTAAATGTTGACCGCCGGGTTGAAGCGATCGTCGGAGCGACCGGTGTAGTACTTCCAAGTCACGTGCGCGGCTTCGAGCAAGTCGGCAATTGTCGGCTGATCGAAGCAGGGAAAGACTCCAGGCGCGATCATCGTCTCGCCTTTGCCGAAGATCGGGACCGTCGTCCCGAGCTTGGCGTCGCAACCCCAGATCCGGTCGTTCGGATTTCCGGCGACGCGGCTCTGCGCCGTAACGAGAGTGTAATGGCTCGCAAACGTCGGCACCAAACGGGGCGCAAAGTTTTCGTCCGCAAGCGCGTAACGCGCGGCGAGCAGGTGGTAAATCGCGGTCTCCGAAGCGGGCACGTACGCATACGGATAGCCCGGCGGAGGCTGTGGAAAACCGAAAGTGGTTCGCACCCGGTCGTTGATGAACCCGTCCATTCGGCCGCGGTTCCATTCGCCGAGCAGCGCGAGATGGGAGTGGCTCGGATCGGCCGGATACTCGAGCGAAACCTCCTTGAGCTTAACGGCCTTGCCGTCTACCGTCGTTGACTGCGACGTGTTCGCGCCGGGGTACGGGCCGCCGTTCGCGAGAACCGACGATGCGAAGAGATTGTCAAAGGAACGGTTTTCCTGCACGACCACGATGACGTGGCGAATTGGACTACCGATAACCGGTTGACCGAGCAGCGTTGCATTCGCGCCCGGCCCGGACCCGACGCCGCTTTGAACCGGCGCCGGCACGGCGACCAGTATCAAGACGCTTAAGAGAACGGCCCTGCGCATGCGTTGATATCGATCTATGCTACTGAATCAGGCCGTTCTTCAAAACGAGCTGCGGCTCGCGCAGCGCCCGCACGTCTTCGCCCGCGTCGCGTTGAAGAAGCAGCAGATCGGCGGGTTCGCCGGCTGCAAGCGTGCCGCGGTGCAGCCCCACGAGGTCGGCCGCAACGTTGGTCGCGGCGTGCAGCGCCTGCTGCGGCGTCATTCCGAGCAGCGACCACATCAGTTCGACTTCCTGTGCGTAGTCTTCGTGGTAGTTATACGGCGTGCCGGCGTCAGAACCACCCGCGATGCGCACGCCGCTCTCGTAGGCGTGGCGAATGTTCGAGAGCATCGCCTCGTTCAGGCCGCGAGCTTTCTCGACGATGTAGCGTGGTTGATGGCCGTCTTCGAGGTGGGCCAGAATGCAGGTAGGTGCGCTGAGCGTCGGCACCAGATAAACGCCGCGCTCCTTGAAGAGACCAATTGCTTCGTCGTCGAGCATCGTGCCGTGCTCGATCGAATCAATACCGGCGCGCAGCGCATTCTTGATACCTTGCGTTCCGATCGCGTGCGCCGCAACGCGCAATCCGTGCCGATGGGCTTCATCAATAGCGGCGGCGAGCTCGTCGGGTGTCAGCTGCGCGTTGCCCGGCACCGCGCCCTTGGTCAGCACGCCGCCGGTAGCGATCATTTTGATGCAATCGGCACCGATCCACATCTGCTCGCGCACCGCCTTGCGCGCGTCCCACGGCGAATCGACGGCACGACCGATCGGCCAACCGTGACCGCCCGTCATGCAGAGCACCGCGCCGGAGGCGCGCATTCGAGGGCCGGGAACGCGCCCTTCTTCAATCGCGTCGCGCACGTCGGGTGCGATCCTGTTCGAGCTGCCGACATCGCGAATCGTCGTGATGCCTGCCTTCACCGATTTGCGCGCGTTTTCGACGGCGCGCAACAGCCGCTGATTCGGCGTCGTCGTTTGGATCATGCCCATCATGTCCGGCTCGCCGCTCCCTTCGAGATGGGCGTGCGCGTTAACCAGACCCGGCGTTACGCAGGCCGCTTCGAGATCGCACGCGCCGGTCGCGGCGCGGATCTCCGCGACCTTGCCCTTGTCGAGCACGATATCGACATTGCGTTTCGGCGGCTCGAGCGTGCCGTCATAAAAAACTCCGGCTCGGACGATCATCGTGCGTCTATTCGAAGCCGGCCTGAGGCCGCCTCTTAGCTCATGACGAAATGCGTGAGACTGCTGATTCCGTCGACGACGAGTTCCACTGCAATCGCCGCAATGATAATGCCGATTATGCGGCTCACGGCGTCGATCCCAGTCTGCCCGATTCGAGCCGTGACCTTCTCCGCCCCGAGCATAAAGAGATAGTTGATGCCGATGACGAGCAGCGCGACGATGACGAAAATTACACCGTTGCTGTAGTTGTGGGCATCGGTCGGATTCACCAGGGCTACGCTCGCCGTAAGCGCGCCGGGACCGGTGATGATCGGTATGGCCAGCGGAAAGACCGACGGATCGCTTTGGGGGCTTTCATTCTGACGCGTTGAGTTGGCCATCTCGCGGTGCGCGGCGGGCGCGAAGACCATATTGAAGCCGACCTTGAGCAGCAGCAGTCCACCGGCAATTTTAAACGCACCGATCTTCACGCCGAGGACGTTGAGCAGCGCCACACCGGTGAATGCAAAGACGATCAGCGTGACTCCGGCGACGATCGTGGCGCGCCTCGCGATTTCGGCTTGCTCTTTGTCGGAGCGGCCTTCGGTCAACGCGGCGAAGACGGCTGCGGCGGAGATTGGATTGATCAGCGCGATCAAGGTTACGAAGACATAGAACGCCTCGTTGAGGTACTGCATCAGGCCGGCGTCCAATGCAGCTTCGCGTGCGCCGCTTTCGCGCGCGCGATCGCTGCGTCGTCGACCGGCCCGTCAACCAGCATCGTAAAGTGC
This sequence comes from Vulcanimicrobiota bacterium, assembly GCA_963831815.1. Taxonomy (GTDB): domain Bacteria; phylum Vulcanimicrobiota; class Vulcanimicrobiia; order Vulcanimicrobiales; family Vulcanimicrobiaceae; genus Cybelea. The sequence goes on along the minus strand of CAWHRL010000002.1, from coordinate 1,308,587 downwards.
CCCATCTTCCGGCGCGCGACCGCATGACGCTTGCCGTATACGTGCAGCACGATCGAAGGATCGCTCAAGAGCTCGGCCACGCCCGAGAGATGGTTGCCGCGTCCGTCGCCGAGCACGTTGATCATGATCGCGTTGGCGAGCAGCCGCGGCGGCGAGAGCGGTAGATCGCAGATGGCGCGAACGTGCTGCTCGTACTGCGAGCAGGGCGTGACGTCGATCGTGTAGTGACCGCTGTTATGCGGACGCGGAGCGATCTCGTTGACCAGCAGCGCTCCGCTGGTCGAGAGAAAGAACTCGACACAGTACGTGCCGACGATGCCCAGGCCGCGACCGACGACTTCGGCCATCCGCCGCGCCTCTTGCGCGATCGCGGGTTCGACGCGTGCCGGCGCTACCGTCATCGTCAGGATTCCTCGATCGTGCGTGTTCTCGGCGACCGGATAGGCGACGATGTCGCCGGGGGCGTTACGGGTTGCAATGACGCTCAGCTCGCACGCGAGCGGAACCAGCCGTTCGAAGATCAACTCCGCGCCGGCCGCCGACGCAAGTGCGGCTTGCGCTTGCTCGAGCGAATCGGCTCGCCATTGACCCTTGCCGTCGTATCCTCCGCGAACCGTTTTTAGAATCGCCGGAAAACCAATCCGATGCGCGGCGCGCGTCAAATCCTCGGCGTCGCTCACGGGTGCGAATTCGGTGGTCGCGAGCCCGGCCTCTCGGGCAAACTGCTTTTCCAGCAGCCGGTCTTGCGTTACGCGCAGCACGCTGCTCGCGGGAGTGACGCGATGCGAGAGCGACTCGAGCAGCAGCACCGAGCCGATGTCGATGTTTTCGAACTCGTAGGTGATCACGTCGCTGCGCCGCCCAAGCTCTTCGATCGCGGCACGATCGTCGTACGCGGCGACGATCTGCTCGTCGGCGATTTGGCCGCAGGGCGAGTGCTCTTGCGGATCGAGCGTTACGACCGAGTAGCCCATGCGCTTGGCGTCGAGCGCAAACATGCGGCCGAGCTGGCCGCCGCCGATCACCCCGATGGTTTCGATGGACTTCAATCGAGCGTGCTGGAAGCCGCCGCGTCGTGCATGCGCGCGACGTATGCTGCGAGGCGCTCAGCGACGCCTGCATCGTGGAGCGCGATGATGCGCGCGGCGAAGAGCGCGGCATTCACCGCTCCGCCGATCGCCATGGCCGCGACCGGGACGCCGGGCGGCATTTGGACGATCGAAAGCAGCGAGTCGAGGCCGCCGGCCCGCGATTGTACTGGAACCCCGATCACCGGTATCATCGTCTTTGAGGCCGTCATTCCGGGCAGATGCGCCGCGCCGCCGGCCCCCGCAATGATCGCGGCGAAGCCGCGACGCGCGGCCGACGCCGCGTATTCAAACATCTCGTCGGGCATCCGATGCGCCGAAACGACGCGCACCTCACAAGGGATACCGAGTTCGCCGAGCGTATCGCGCGCCGGCGACATCGTCTCCCAATCCGAACGGCTGCCCATGATGATACCGACGATCGGTGCTTTGCCCGCTTGCGCCATCGCGAGGCGCTTCGTGGATTCCCTCGAACAACCCCCCGCAAATGTCCCGCTTTCTGCTCGGCATTAACTATTGGCCACGTAGCAGCGCCATGTACATGTGGCAACGCTTCGATATCCAGGAGATCGGCGACGACATCGCTCGCATCAAAGAACTCGGGCTCGACGTCGTCCGCTTCTTCCTTATGTGGGACGCCTTCCAGCCTGAGCACAACGCAATGGATGCGCAAGCGTTGCGCCGATTCGACGCAATCATCGAGAAGATCGGCGCGGCAGGCTTGCGCGCGATGCCGACGCTCTTTTGCGGGCACATGAGCGGCGTAAACTGGCTGCCGTCCTGGACGCTCGAGCGCGAGCCGACGCAAGGCCGGTTTCGCACGATCGCCGGAGGCAACGTCGTCGACCGCTCGATCGGAGACTTCTATGCTGATCCGGACCTCTTGCGCGCGCAAGTCTTCTTTGCGCAGCGCGTCGGCGAGCGAGTGCGAGACAATCCGGCGGTCCTCGCTTGGGATCTGGGCAACGAGTTTTCGAACCTGCGCCTGCCCGCCACGCCGAACGACGCCGCGCAGTGGAGCGCGCGGTTGACCGACGCGCTGGTCGAAGCCTCGGGTGCTCCGGTCACGGCCGGCATGCACGGTGAAGATCTCGGTCAAGATCGCAAGCTGCGCCCTTCGAGCATCGCCCTGCCGTGGGCATTTGCAACCATGCACGGCTACTCGGTCTACAGCGCGTTCGCGCGCGACCGGCTCGACACTAACTGCGTTCCGTTCCTTTGCCAGCTTCAGCAGTCGTTTAGCCGCAAAGCCGTGCTCTTCTCGGAGCTCGGAAACCCCGCGTGTCCGCCCGGGCAGAATAAGGTGGATGGCATCGCCTGCCTGCAAGAAGACGAAATGGCCGCCTACGCGCGCGGCGCGATCGACCGCCTTCACGCGCGCGGCGCGCTTGGTGCATTTTGGTGGTGCTGGGCCGATTACGATCCGTCGCTCGCAGACCTTCCACCGTTCGACCACGCACCACACGAGCTGCGCTTCGGCGTCATCAGAAGCGACGGCAGCTTCAAGCCGATCGCGCAAACGCTCGCGCAGTTCGCCCGCGAGGCGCGAAGCGTTGTTGAGCCGCTGCCCGCCCCGATTGCCGATGAGACGGAACATTACGCCGGGCTCCCGCACAGCATCGAACGCGAATATCGCGCCTATTGCGACACCTATGCCTGATGCCCCGCGCACGCTGATCGTAACCGGCGCAAGCTCGGGCATCGGCCGCGCGCTCGCGCTCGCGTCTGCGCGCGAGGGTTTCAGCGTGTTGATGGTGGCTCGGCGAGCTGCACGCCTTAAAGAGGTTGCTCGAGCGATTCGCGACGCGGGTGGCGCCTGCGCCGTAATTGAAGGCGACGTGACGGCGCCGGAGATGGCCGCTCGCATCGTGGAGACCGCGCTGCAAACGTTCGATCGCATTGACGTGGTCGTCAACAACGCCGGAACCGGCGCCATCGGTCCGCTCCTTGAAGTTGGCGACGCGGCGATCGAGGCGCAGTGGCAGCTCCACGTTGCAGCGCCGTTGCGTCTGGCGCGAGCCGCGCTCGCGCAACTCGAAGCCACCCACGGTCAGCTCGTTTTCGTCGGCTCGGGCGTTGCCCGCGTGCCGCTGCCCTCGTGGGGCGCATATTCGCTCGCAAAAGCCGCGATCCGGGCCGCGGCGATTCAGCTGCGGAGGGAACTTCGCGCGCGAAGAATCGCGGTGACGTACGTCGACCCCGGCGTCGTGGCCTCAGAGTTTCACTCGACGGTAGGGATCAAGCGCACCCTGCAACTGGTTGCGTCGCCCGAGCAGGTCGCGCGAGCGATTCTGCGCGGCATCGCGCGGCGCGCTGCCGTCGTCAACGGCGTGCCATGGCAGACCGCGTTCACGACGCTCGCCGAAGCATCCGGTACGCTTGCCGATCCGGTCGTCATCAAATACTTCAGCGCGCAGCCGGCGCAAAGGCCGCAATGAGTTCCTTTGAGAAAGCGCTCGAGCCGGTCGCCCGTCGCATGGAACGCGTCAAGCTGACGGCGGACTTTTTACGGCAGGCGCTCGTGCCGGGAACGACGCTCAAGCTCAACGCGCTCGCGATGCGCTGGGCGGGAATGCCGAATAAGAACGAACGCGCCGCGTTGCGCGAGGCACTCGATGCGCTCGCTGCCGGTGGATACTTGGAACAAATGGAGGAGGAAACGTGGAGAGTCGTACGCGCCGCCGACTGAGGAGCGTACTCGCCGGCTGCGCATTGGCCGCCGTCTGCGGCGTGGGTCTTGCGCGCGCGTCGGCCGGACCGCCCGAGCAGACCGGCGTCTTTGCGCTGCTCGGCGGCGCGCCGAAGATCGTCTCGAAGTTCTGGGCCGAACACGCAGAGGCATTGGCGGCAACGCTAAAGATCCAGCAGTTCGCGCTCGACGGCAAGACTCCGATCCTCGCGTACGACATTGACATGCAGAAGCTGGCGCACATCATCATCGTGCGCGACGATTTTGCGACCTTCGCGCACTTGCACCCAAGCTTCGACTCGGCGACCGGAACGTTCTCGCTGCCGTTCACGAAGGGGCCGAACCATCGCTATTACGTCTACGCGGATACGACGCCGCGCGGAATCGGTCAGCAAGTCTTTCGCTTTACGATTGAAAGCGACGGGCCGGTCGAGAGACTCACCAGCCTTCGCACAACGTACTGGCGCGCAACGCATCGATCGGACCTTACACGGTGACGCTGGGCACGACGACGCTCGCAGCCGGCCGGCCGCAAAGCGTGGATGTCACGGTCCTGGAAGGTGGACGGCCGGCCGACGACCTCGCACCCTATCTAGGCGCCGCGGCCCATGCCGTGTTGATCGACGTGCATCGACGCTTGCGTACGTGCACGTCCACCCGTCGGTGCGTGGCGCGCGCCGGAAGCACGAACATGACGATGAGCCCAGGCACGGACATCGACATGAGCGGTTCGGCCGGCCCGTTGATGCAGATGAACCTGCCGTCGCTTCCGGCCGGCTCTTATACGTCTCTGGATCGAGTTCCGCGGCGCCGGCGGCAAGGTCTTTACCGCGCCGTTTACGCTGCTCGTGCGCTAGCTCGACGCAGACGGCTTGCGGCGATCGCCGCGAAGAAGAGCAGCGTCGCTAGCAGAACGATCGTCGCACCGCTCGACGCACGCACGTAATACGAGAGGTAGAGACCGCCGACGGTGCTGGCCGCACCGAAGAGCGCGGCCATCGCCATCATCGGCGCGAAGCGTGACGTGAGCTGATAGGCCGCTGCCGCCGGAGTGACCAGCAGACGCGGCCACTAAGACGATCCCAACTGCTTGCAGCGAGACGACGATTGTGAGCGCCAGCATCACGAGCAGTGCGTACTCGTAGAGCGGTGAGGCGATCCCGCTAGCCTGAGCCACAACCGGGTCGAACGTCGTATAGAGCAAACCGCGGAAGAGCACGATCACCGCGACCGCGACGACGATGCTCAAAACCAGAATCAGCCAAAGATCCTGCGGCTGCACCGCAAGGATGTCACCGAAGAGAAAACTCTGCAGATCGACGGCGTAGCTGCGCTGCTGGCTCATCAGGAAAACGCCGAGCGCGAACATGCCGGTGAAGAGCACGCCGATCGTCGTGTCGAGCGAAATCCGGCCGCGGCGATGAACGAACCCGATTCCCACCGCCGTTACCACCGCGACGATTCCGGCGCCGATGTAGAAGTTCGCCCCGCGCAGATACGCGATCACGATGCCGGCGAACGACGCGTGTGCAATTCCGTCCCCGATGAACGCAAGCTTGCGCAGGATCACGTACGTACCCATCGTCGAGCAGAGCAACCCAACGGCCAGCGCCGCCACAAACGCACGCTGCATAAACGCATAATGAAACGGCTGCGTCAAAAGTTCGATCACCCGTGTCATCGTGAGCGGAGTCAGGTGAACCGTCACTGTCATCCTGAGCCTGTCGAAGGATGACCCCTCACATGTGTCATCCTGAGCGGAGTCAGTGTCACCCTGAGCGGAGTCGAAGGGCGTCACTTACGTATTTCCGGGTGAGCGGCGTGCTCCTTGTGGGGCTCGTGATCGTGACGCAGGTGGCCGTGCGTATGGGTGTGTTCTCGAATCGCGCTGTACGCACCCGACGCGACGACTTCGCGCGGCGTGCCGAGCGCGAGCACGCGCCGGTCGAGCACGAGCAGACGGTCGAACCATTCATCGACGCGGTCGAGGTCGTGCGTCGCCATCAGCACGGGTAACCCCTCGGCAACGAGTTTGCGAACGATTCGGCGCAGCGCCTCTTCGGTCGCCGCATCCACGCCGGTCGTCGGTTCGTCGAGCAGCAAGAGCTTGGGCTCCTGCGCGATTGCCCGCGCAACAAACGCGCGCTGCTGCTGCCCACCCGAAAGTTTTGCGATGTGCCGGTCGGCGAGCGCGCTCATATTGACGGCCTCGAGCGCATAACGAACGACCGCGCGATCGCGCGGCCCAAAGCGCTGCCAAAAGCGCAGGTGCGCGAATCGCCCCATCGAGACGACGTCCCGAACCGTCGCGGGAAAGGTCCAATCGACGGCCTCGACCTGCGGAACGTACGCAATCTCTCCCGGCGGCACTTTGCGTGGCTCCGAACCCAACACCCGCAGTTCGCCGCTGGTCGGCAGCAAGAGTCCCGCGATGGTCTTGAGCAGCGTGGACTTTCCGGAGCCGTTTGGCCCAACGATGCCGAGCGCTTCGCCGAAACGCGCTGTCAGCGACGCGCGCTCGAGCGCGGTAAAATCGTCATAGCGCACGACCAGATCGCGCAGCACAACCGCATCCCGTCCCGTGTCCGTGTCATCCTGAGCGGAGTCGAAGGACGACATCACTTCAGTGTCTTCACGATCACGCCGGTGTCGTAGTCGAGCATCGCGATGTAATTTGCGACCCGCGGATCGGTTCCGACGGAATCGTCGTAGAGGTCCTCGACGACCTTGATTCCGGCGCCCTGCGCGATCGAGTAGAGCAACTTCGAGCTGTACTCCGGCTCGCTGAAGACGCCGTGCACGTGATGCTGCTTGGCGAGATCGATGAGCTGCGCGATCTGCTGCGGATTCGGCTCCTGCCCGGGATTGCGCTCGACGAAACCGAGCGTCCTGATGCCGAAACGATCGTTGTAATATTGCCAGGCGTTGTGAAAGACGATCATGTAGCGGTGCGAGGGTGGAATCGTAGCGATCTGCCGTCGAATCTGCGCGATGAGCTCGTCGAGCCTCGCGTCGTAGCTCGCGGCGTTGCGCCGGTACTCCGCGGCATGCGTGGGATCGACCTCGATCAACGCGTCTCGGATCTTGCGAACGTATTCTTTCGCGAGAACCGGATCCATCCAGAAATGCGGGTTCATATTCTTCACCGGGAGCCCATCGGCGGCGACGACGACGTGCAGATTACGTGTCCCGGCATCACGCAAGAGCCGGTCGAGCCACGTCTCCAGACCAGCGCCGTTCTCTACGAGCAAGTTGGCGTCGGCGACAGTCGCGACATCCTGCGGCGCAGGTTGAAACGTCTCGGGCGACGCGCCGACCGGCACGATGTTCTTGACGCTGACGTACTCGCCGCCGACACCCTGCACGAACGAGTTGAGCGTAGAAATAGTCGTCGCCACGCGGACTTTCCGCATCGTGTCATCCTGAGCGGAGTCGAAGGATGCGCGATGCGCACAGGCCGGCAAGACCACCGCGAGAAGAGCGACCCCAAGAAGGCGTTTCAGTTGCAAGCGCGGCATCGCCCGAAGAACTCCATCGCGTGACCATCAAGCTCAAATCCGTGGAGCGCGCGCAGCGATTCGGTGAACTGCTCCATCGCGGTGCAATCAACGTCTTCGACGCGACCGCACTCGGCGCAGATCGCGTGGTGATGGTGATGTGCCGGCTCGCAAAGCATGAACGTCGCCTCACCCTCAGCGTCGGTTCGCTCGGTTACATCGCCTTTCGCCCGCAGACGGTCGAGCGTGCGATAGACCGTTGATAGCGAAACCCGCGCCCCGCCGCGCTTGAGCCGCTTATAGATTTCGGCGGCCGAAAGAAAGCGCGGCTCACGCTGCAAGGTGGAAGCGATCAGCTCCCGCGGTCGCGTAGCGTATTCCGCCCGAGTTGCCACGCGGCGACTTATTTGCGAACTATTCGCAAAATCCTTCCCTTTGTCACCCTGAGCCCTCGACTACGCTCGGGACAGGCTCCGTCGAAGGGCGGCTTCTCTCTGTGTCACCCTGAGCTCACCCTTTGTCACCCTGAGGGGAGTCGAAGGGGTGACGAACTCGGGCTCGGACTCGGACTCGGCGAGGGGCAGGTGGCGACCGCCGCCTTCGCCTTGGCGTGCACCTGATCGCGCCAGTACGCCGAGGTCTCCGACCAGGCCGGCAGAACGAGAGCGAGCGCTTGAGCGCGAGTTTGCACTTTTGGGATCACGTCGCCGAACCGCTTCGGTACCGTCCCTCCGTCCCCGTTGACGACGTCGGCAAGCGAAAGCCAAGCGTCGGCAAGCATCATCGTCGGCAGTGCCTGAGCGGCCGCTGGACACGAAGCATTCAGGCGCGCAGCCACATCGGCCTCAAGCGCAAGCGCCCACGCTGCGGTCGCGGCGATCTGCTCGGTGAACGCCGCACGCTGCGTTTCGCTCGAGCAAACGCTTTCTAGAACTTGGCGCTCCTCATTGATAACCTGCATAATGTCCGCGATCGCGCCGAACCTCGCGATCAGCTGCCCCGAGCCACCTCCCGGCGGGTGCCGGTCGTAATCGCGGATGCGCGCCGAGGCGTCGTCGATCGTCTGGCCGTTGCAGCGGTCGATCGCGACTTCGACCATCGCCTTTGCCGGCGCCTCAGCGCCGAGGGCGAGAATCAGCGATGCCACCATCAACGCTGTTTGCAAGAGCTTGCTCATCTGCTTTGACAGGTGCCCAGCGCGCCACGTACAATCCTCCAGGTCGCCAACGCGGCCCCGTGGGGATGTAGCTCAGCTGGTAGAGCACTTGCTTCGCATGTAAGGGGTCGGGGGTTCGAGTCCCCCCATCTCCACCAACGAAACGCGCTGCTTTCATTAGCTTTTTTGGAAGCGGCGTCTGTGCGTCTGGAAGCGACACGGTTTTTTTGACGACCATATCACGCTGCGCGCCCCAATCGGAAGCATGGATTTCGCGAAAGACGTGATCGTAACCGTTGGTGCGGGCGTCGATCCTATGCATTTCGATCAGCCTTGGAGGATCCATTGGACGCCGAAAGGTGGGGACCGTATCCGGATTTCGACGGTGAGCTAACAGTGCGCGCCGACGAAACGTACTCCTCTGCCATTCTGGAACTGCGCGGTACGTATCGCCCTCCCGGCGGTCCGCTGGGTACGGCATTCGATCATGTCGCCGGGCAGCGTATTGCCAAAGCGACGGCGCAAGCGTTGTTGGGAGAATTGGCACGAGGCATGGAAACACGCTACCACCGCGACGCCGTCGCGATTGCAGAGTAGACTTTCGCGACGTCAGAATGCGCTGCTGAGAAAGCCGTCGGCGCCGATTTCGGCAAGAGGTAGCTCCTTGAACTTCCACAGTTGGCTCACTCTCTGAATCGTTTCCAAGGGTTTCAGTGGAATTTCGGGGCACATAGAAATGAGCCGTTCGGCGCTCAACCCGGAACTCGCCCCCAGGCTTATGGCGGCCACGTTTCTGACTAAATCTGGATCGTCTTCCAAAATTGCGGCAAGCCCCTTTTTCGCGACCAACGACGCGACTGCGTCGTTAGAATCAAAGCCAAAATTCCGATAGGTTTTGTTCAACAGCTCGCGGGCGCCGTCATTCCAAAAACTATCGACCCTTTCGCGGTAATTTGTCTCCCCCACAAAATGTCGCGTAACGGTGTGAAGCAGGTTCGTGAGACCCACGAGGGCCTTGCGGTCCATGCGTGTTTCCTTGAGCAAAGCGATGCGGCTTCGCTCGCTAATATTGCCATGGATTCTAAAACCAAAGACGAGCGCTTCATTGCGAAGCGTGGTTAGCTGGTAGTCCTCGTAAAGGTCGATGTAGATATCCAGCGTCAGTTCGTCGAGCCCCTTATCCGACATCTCAGTGAGGTGGTAGTTATCAAAGATCACCTCACCGTCGCGCACGACCCGCCCCTCTCGAGGGCCAGTTGAAACCCATCGTGCATCAACGTCCCCGAGCCACATCAGGTGCCGCTCGCGCGTTAAGTCCCAGAAGTAGGTCGCTGGGAAATCACCAATGTTCGTCGGGTTCAACACTTCCTTAATATATTGACTACGAAGCTTTTGGCCTTTCTTAACGAGTTTGGCGGTGTCTGCCCACGCTAGTGAGTGCGCGTCAGCTATGTTCATGAGATTGCGCGCTTCGTCCCTGGGTGGCGCAAGAAGCTTTTCCCAGTCGCTCCACGGAATTTCTTCATCGAAAAAAAGCATTCGAGCAAAATACAAACGGTCATAGAGCTGCTTTCCAAACTCCAAGACTCGGCGCGGTGGGTCTTTTTTTCTGTTCAGAATTTTTGCCGCGAGCGCGTGGTCGCCAAAGACAAACTTACGGAGGAACATCATGAACACGTCCGCATCTTCGAGCTGTTCGTAGAACCGCGACGCGCTTTTCCAAAGCTGCTTCACCGTTAGGTAACCCAAAAGGTAGTTGCTCTCTTCGATGGCTACAGGCTGGAGCAGAAGCTCGGATTTGCGCTCGATTGTTTGTCGTGAAAGGCGCCATCTAGTGATCGCATCATCAATGTCGTAGTAAGCGTCACGCGGATCGCCTTCGGGAGCGGCCGCGATCCGTTTTGGCGCCTCGAACAGGTGAATTAGAGCGGATCGCAGAGGCGGGGAGATCAACGACGTCTTCGATTCCGGAATGAGCACGTCGTATTCCGCAAACTGGGCCAGCCCCTCCGTTAAAGGGCGCAACCAACTCACAACAAGTTCGTAGGTAAAAAGGTCATTCATCGCGGTAGTTCGCTCGGACTCATCACCAGTATAAAAAGACCGGAGCGCTCTCCTGGCTGCTGACAGGTAGAGCAACATCAACGCTACACCAACGGGTGAGAGAAAACACCAATGGTGGGTTGCCTCATGAATGAAGCTCGAGAACGTGTGTACCGGAAGTTCTTCCCCTTTGAGCAGCGCCCAGTAATAACTGCGTTCCTTGAATACCGAGTGGTTCGACACAAGATCGATATGGGCGAACGGATCACCCTCGGCGCTGATCTGCTGGTCGGCTCCCGACATTACGTAATCACACGCCAGGCAAGTTTGGGTCGATCTTCATAACTTCTGCCAGCGCCTTCACCACGTCGCCCTGGCTCGTGCTTTCTGACAATTGCATCTCGAACACCTCGGTACGGCGGCTCCCGTCCGCTTCGATCACGTCAATGGTGCGCTTGATCTTTCCGCGCATAGAATTCTTGAGAAGCCACGCTGCAAGGGCCTTTATGCCTGCAAGACTTAGGACAATCAGCGCAGCGGTCGCGAGCTCTCCGTGCTCTGCTTCCTGTGGTGTTGCCGCGTCAAATGTTATTTCGGCATCGGGATACTGCCTTTTCAAATCAAGACTGTCTAAGCGGCTTAGGCCGAACACGCGGACTCTCGCCATGTCTTGCGGCTCCTTTCGGTTACGCCGATCATTCCTTGCGGTAGATAAAGACGGTCCCATCCTTTGGATGGACAACAGCATAGTCTTCGCCAAATTTCTTTCGTTCTAGCATTTGCTTAATGTTCTCTGTGGCGTGTTCCTCGACACGATCCGCGGCGTCTTGCGCCATCCCCGCCTCGACCAAAGCCTCCACGCCCGCAGCGTGACTGTCGGCGATCTGCGGCAGTAACGTTTCGACATCTATTGCGATTTGAATACGGCCGTCGGGCAAGCGGGAATGCATGTCGGGATTAAGGCTAAGCGAAAAAACCCATAGGCTCGTTGGTGTCAGCCAGAACATGGCATCGGGCCAGCGTTTGCACACTAGATTGATCCACCGATTTACTTCGGGGACCTCGTAGACCGACCGCGTATCGTCGTCGTATCCACCGAACAAGACCTCCAGATGAGCAAGTTCGGAGTGCTCGACCGTTAGCTCAATAATCTCGCTGCGGACGGTGCTGAAGTAGCTGGTGTCCTTGTGGGCGACCATCGCATAGCTGAAATCAGCTATTAGTCCTTTCAGCGTCTCCATGGATATGTTTCCACGTTTATCAATGTCACGTTCCGGCGACAAGGCTTGAGCGAAAGGAAGTTCGACATTATTCTAGGGCTCCAATGCCAAAGTACAGTCGAAGTTAGGGCTAAAGCTTATAGCATCTTCTGCATCTCTTCCCGCTTACCTCGCGAAGCCGGCGAACTCGTTACGATCAACGTGCCGACGCTTCTGACTGGTCGCTTCCCGCACGACGCTCCCGTAGACCAGGCGCGAAATGCCGCCGTCCAGACAGCCGCAGTTGATTTCCGAACTGCGGAGTTCGGCGTTCTTGACGACGGCGAGGCCGCCGCGACCGGCTTATCTGCGACCTCCCGCTAAGATAGGGCTGGCGAGCCCGGCTGACGACCATTTGACGACCATTCTTGCGGAAAAGCCTGGAAAGCCACGGAAACCTTTGGAAAGCCTAGTCGATCGGAAAGTCTCGGGGCTACGATGCTTTTCGCCGTTTTCGCCGCGTTTTCACGGGTTGCTGATCTGATGGGGAATCATTTCGCATGTAAGGGGTCCGGGGTTCGAGTCCCCGCATCTCCACCAACGTAAACGCCTGATTCTGTAAGGAATTCGGGCGTTCTTGTTCGCGGCACTGCTAAGCGATCGCCGCACTTACCAAGAATTCTACGACGATAGGGTTCGAACCCCGGCGAAGACTTTCGAAAAGCGTTGCTCGCGGAATGTCGAGTGATGGCTTGGAGTATGCGGTTCATCCTACGCTGCTCAGATGTTCTCAGTTGAGGTCTTACCTAAGGGCGTAGCGTTAGCGTTTGAACGCTTCGCTTAAGTGCCACTCCAGATGCTCGCGGTTGGGGCGCAGAACCGGTTTGCCCGGCAGAAGTATCTTCTGTCGCTGTTCGGCGTATTCATAGTAGACTTGACCATTGTCAAAATCCTCGCGCAGACGCGGGCTCACCACGAACTGGTAATCGGGTGTCACGGTTACGTAGCCCTGATTGAATAAGATGTCAATGTCCGAGCGGAGCGCCAGCCCGTTTTGCTATTTCGTGCTGCTCTACTTCTACAAACGGTCTGATCTGACTAGTCTGAAGAACCGGAGCGGCGTGCTCGCCGGTAACCGCGCAGCGGCGGAACTGCACGATTTCCGTGGGGCGGTCTCAACTCGATCGTGCCACTGCGCGATTGTCATTAGATCCGCTTCGGATCAGCGCCCGGAAAAAGACTCGCGAGGTCGAAAGCCAATCCGGTTGGGGTGTCTGTCGTCCTCAGCCAGCGCACCTGGCACGACGATCCGAAGTACCTCGATAGAGAGGGAGTGATCTATCACTACCCTCGTCAGTATCGCGGCCGCATCAACGATTTTGATCGCTTCATTTACTATCGCCCCGCAACCGGCGCCTCAGAGCAGGAACGGTCCACCTACATCGGACACGGCGTTCTGGGCGTATCGATCGAGGATTGGGCAAAAGCCGGGCACTACTTCGTGGATATTGGTTGGTATGAGCCCTTTGATCGCCCCGTTCCGCTGCGGCAGGGCAGCATGTTCGTCGAAACGGAGAGCGCGACGACGCCGCAATTCCAGAGTGCGGCGCGGCCGATCCGTGAAACGGCTTATTCTCGAATCTTGATGCTAGGCGGCGTTTCTGCCGGACGTGAATTCGCACCGCCCGTTACGACGCAAACAGTATTAGCGGTCGAGTACTCTCCGCTCGTCATCGAGGCACCACGAGACGCATTGCGCGAGGCGCTAACCATCCCGGAAGGCACTGGGTACGTCCCCCCCGGCAAAGCGCTGCCGAGCGTCTACGAGTCGGCGGCGATGCAAGAGCGGGCACGCAAGGATCACAACGCCACGCTGGAGCTGGTTCGCCGACTTGCCGAACGCCTAGGCGGCCGTTGCTGGTACAATAATAATATCGATCTCTTCGTCCGTTGCGGTGATCAGGCTCTGTTGGTAGAAGCGAAGAGCCTAAACGACGCGCGCCAGTCAGTCGACAGGATGCGCTACGGGATGGGACAGCTCTTCGATTATCGCGTGCGCTACAAGGCTGAGGTCGCTGGTGCTCAACCGGTCTTGGCGTTCGGAGCGCCTCCCGATCGAGCCACGGGCTGGATTACCACGATACTCCAGGAAAACGGCTCGCGTTCATCGCCGAGGATCGCGAGAGGCTCGTACCGCTTAACGACCGCGCCGCAGCCCTTTCAATACTCGCGCAGCAAGATTAACGCGCTCAACACGCGCTACAGGGAGACAGCGGATGCCGAAAACGGTAACGTGGAAAGAGCTGATGCACGAAGTTGTATCGGGCTTTCCGCGAGAGTTCACCCTCGCCGACGTCCTGAAGCGGCGAGAACTTTTTGAGCAATGGTTTCCAAATAACCGCTTCATCGACGCAAAGATACGGCAGAGCCTGCAAGTCCTGCGAGATCAGGGGATGCTGAAATTCATGACTCCCGGGCACTACCAACGACTCGACGTGCCGCCAACCTTCAGCCCGTTGATCGATATGTCTTTGACCAGCCGATTCGTCAGCGCGGCGCAGGCCACGCGGGTCGCTCTGGAGACATGGGCGTCTTTCAACCTCTACTGCTTGAACTGTGAGCGCGATGAACTAGACCAGCTACCGGATAACACGCCGGTAGCGGACTTCGCATGCGATCGATGCAAGAGCCGCTACCAATTAAAAGGCAAGAACGGACGTATCGGCAAGAAGATTCCCGGCGCAGCGTACCGACCAACGATCGACGCCATTCGCGCCGGAGCGATGCCGGAGTATGTGCTCGTTGAGTTCGACACTCGCTTCGCAACCGTCGTGTTTGTTGATGCGCTTCCAGGTCGTTTGTTAACCGAGGACCGTGTAGAACCTCGAAGGCCACTTTCCTCAACAGCACGTCGTGCGGGCTGGCAGGGATGCAACATCGTTATCGATGGCCTCGAACCGGTCCGGATCGTTGCTCCTGCCGGCCTCGACAGAGTGGACGTTCGTAAGAAATGGCGCTCAAAGTAAGCCCAGAGACACGCAAGAGCGTCGTCGCTGGGCCCGTCGAAACCGGCAGAGTAAGAATCGCCCGTCTGAGGAGGACGTATGATTTCAGTTCGTTAGGCCTTCAATTCGATAGCGCGTTGTCTGAAGGTGGACCGTTGCCTCGACGGCGATTCGGACCACCCTTGCAGCACGATCGTCCTGTCTCAGCACGCCGGAAAGGCGGATTTTCAACTGCCCGAACCGTGGCGCGGCAAATCGATAACGCACGAATTCTTTTTATCGTCAAACCCATCAATCGGCGACGACCGCTATGCGCGTGGCTCTTCTGCCGACGGCGAAATCTGGGAGTCTCGGCACCTCGCATTTGGCGGTGGCACCCGGCCGTACATACTCGATGCCATTCAGAAGACGAAGGCGGACGGCTCACCTGACGCGGCGGTACCATACTTGGTCGTCGGTCCGCGCTCGAGCGCGCGAGCTGCTGCTGGACGCCATCGCCGGAGAGGACTACGCCATCACCGAGGTCGCGCATTGCTAATCGGAGCGCGAGAAAGGCGTACGCGCCGCAGCGAAGACCTGCTACGACCTTCACATGGAAAGCGTCTTCGCCGCATCGCCCGCGAAGGTTCTCGTCGTGTTGGGCAATGTCGCCAAGGACGCGCTCTTGGTTCGCACGCCCAGCTTCCCGAGGCAGCGCAAGGAATGAATCTAGGAGGGAAACCTCGCATCGTGTTCTTTCTTCCCCACCCCAACGAGCGCGCGATAAGAAATCGTTGGCGGCGCATTACAGTAACGAAGCGCTAGAAAACGCGAGGCGTACCACAGCGGCTGTGTGATTCTGCTCCTTTCCGGTCGCTTCACCTGTGCGGCCGCGTATGCCAACCTCGCACGTCGCAATTAAGGCGATCCGGACCGCTAGACTGAGGTTTCCCCTCGGCGTGATGCGCGCTCAGGGTCGAATCGTACTCCGGGATAGCCGGGCGCCGACCCTCAATCGCAACCGGGCTTTCCGGCTCCGCCCCGGTTCTGATGTCGAGCCCGCCGCGCTGCCAACTGTGCAAGTCAGTTGTGCTGATGTGCCTGTGAGCGCCTGCCTCAGAGCGGCATGATTGGCGTGACCGGATGGCTTGCGCCCCATAGAGACTGGAGCGACGCGTAGACGGTCGGCCCGGTGGCCCGCTGCGACCCTTTTTGGGCCGGGCGATACGTCGGGACCCTCTTAGCTACGAAAGGAACCTAAAATGCGTTCGTTCACCTCAATCCTCTGGACCACGGTCGCACTCGCGGCTCTCGCCGCCTGCTCCGGCAATATGGCGACACCCGGTGCTGCCCTGCCCAGCGATGTCACGCAGAGCCATACTAGCGATCTATCCCCGCAGGCGGTCGGCGTACTAGGCCGGGTCGCCATTCGCACGAGCGGCGGGTTCTTCGTGACCGCGATCGGCGGCGGCGGCGGCCCCGCCGAGCCGAACTGTAACCCAGGCTGGGTCGCGCTTCACGAGAACGCGACGCGTATCGGCCCGTGGGAAACGTTCAAGTTGGTGCGCGTTCCGATTGCGATCGCGGGCCCGCGCCAGTACGCATTTCAGACCAATGACGGTGACTATCTCACCGCAGTCAACGGTGGCGGCATTGGCGATCAAAACGGTACGAATCCGAGCTCTCAGCTGATCACCAACTCAACGAGCATCGGTGCCCAAGAGGAGTTTAGAATCGTTCCCGTCGACACCGCGGACCGCGGCGAGGTCGCAATCCAAACTCCGGACGGAAAGCACTTTGTCACCGCAGTAAACGGCGGCGGCTGCGGCGGCCCCGGCAGCGTGCCCTTCCACAGCAACGCCAAAGCGATCGGTCCTAACGAGTCGTTCACACTGATCAAGGGTGCGGTACACGTGTAGTTCTCAAACGAGCTCGCAGATGGGTAAGCAACACGAGGCTGCGCCGCACAAGCGGCGTAGCCTCAACCCACGCCTGCACTCATAAGGCACCCTGGGCTAGATCAGCCGAAGGTGAAGTCAAAAGCCTCGACGCCCGGGCCAAGAAACTGAATCTCGAACTGACGATCGACAATCGGCTTGGGTTGCCGGATCAGCTGATACGTCCGCTGCTCGGAGACCGAGCTGTAGCCATTTTGGTCAACATCACTTCCGTGGGCCGTGCCGGGCGGCTGCCCATCAACGAGCACGCGGAATCGTACGGAAGCCCCGCGACTTCTCGCTCCCATGATGAGATTGACGTCGCGAGCGTGAAAGCGGTATGCAATCCTCCCGCCGGCCTCGTTCAAAACAACGCCCTCGTTCTCCATTGTCCACTCACCGGAGAGCGCCCAGTCGTTGAGCCCAAGCTTGGCGGGGACTTCGTAGACGTGACGTTGGTTGGCTACGACGCCGCCGGGCGAAGCAAAATTCTCGGTGCGCTCGAAACCGAGAAAGTTTTCTTCGGACTTCAGGTCGCTCCAATCGGCCGCAGCTTCCAGACCTCTTGGATCCACCGAAACCAGCCCGTTCCCGACCGCGTGGTTCCCGGCTTCAACCAGCAGTTGCTGAATGATCCGTTCCGATTGTTCGTAATCGCCCTCGCCGAAGTGATGATGGCGAATACGGCCCTGCGCGTCGATGAAATACATCGCAGGCCAATATTCGTTCCCAAAGGCATTCCAAATCGCGTAGTTGCTGTCGATCGCAACCGGATACTCGATCTGCATCTCCTTCATCGCTCGCCTAATGTTATTGAGGTTCTTCTCAAATCCGAACTCGGGCGTGTGCACCCCGATCACGACTAAGCCTTTGTCGTGATACTTCGCAGCCCACGCGCGGACGTACGGGAGGGTTCGCAGCCAATTGACGCACGTGTACGTCCAAAATTCCACGAGCACAACTTTTCCGCGCAACTCGGCGCCGGTCAGCGGCTTTGAGTTGAGCCACTCGACGGCGCCGTTAAACGAGGGTAAGGTCGCGTTCACCATCTGTTTGTCCTCGGCTGATGCCGGCATCGGGCGCGCCATTGGAGTCGCAATAATCGCGAGAACGGTCGCCAGCGCTGCGACTGGCAGAAGCGCTTTTTTCATCTAAGGTGCGTGATGTCTTCCCCGCCGCGCGAAGCGTTCCGCCGGGCATGGGCCGTCTACACGACGGCTGCGGTTTCGAAGTAATGCCCCCGATCGAGATCCTCGATAAGTCCGGGCTGAGTCGGGCGCCATCCCAGCAGTTGCTGCGTTCGTGCGCTCGAGGCCGGGACGTCTAACGAAGCGAAGCGCGCCAAAAAGCCAAAATGATCGGCGGCTTTTTCGGGCATTGTCGAAACGACCGGTACGTTCAAGTGCCGCCCTATCACGCCGGCAATCCCTCGAAACGCAACGCCCTCGTCGCCGATCCCGTGATATATCGCTCCCGGCGTACCTTTTTCAATCGCGAGTCTGAAGAGATGTGCGGCGTCAAGCCGGTGCACCGCTGCCCAAAGGTTGAGGCCGTCGCCGACGTACGCAGAAACGCCCTTTTCACGCGCCCTACCGATGAGATGGGGAACGAATCCATGATCGCCCTTGCCATGCACCGAGGGCGGAAGCCGCACCACCGAGGCGCGAACGCCGCGCGAGGCCAGCTCGAGCGCAGTCTCTTCGGATCTGCGCGGCCACGCCGCAGTTAATGCCGGATCGGGTGTGGTCTCTTCGGTCGCGATGCGCCCTGGTGAGACAAGTGCCGTTCCCGACGTCACGAGCAAGAGCCGCTCGGATCCGGCGAGCGATTCGCCGAGCGCATCGATTGCGAGCCGATCGGTCTGGGCGGCAGCCGGAAAGTTTGCAAAATCGTGGATGAAGGCGGTGTGGATGACACCGTCCGATACAGACGCTCCACTGCGCAAACTGTCGAGATCGACGAGCGAACCGCGATGCACCTCGGCGCCGGCGGCGGTGACGGACGCCGCCGCGGCATCCGAGCGCGCGAGGCCGAGCACCTGATGTCCCGCGGCAATGAGTTCTTGGACGACGGCGGAGCCGACGAAGCCGGTTGCGCCGGTGACGAAAACACGCATGAGAGAAACCTCCATTCTGGGTGAGCCTCGGCGTCGAGCCGGCGCCGCGATGACAGTTGCTGACATCAGCTAGTATAACACCCATGTCAACCACTGTCATCACCGTGTATAATCGGCTTATGGGTCGATGGAAGCCGGATGCCCGCAGCCGCCTCGAGCAGGCGGCACTCGAGCTATACAGCGAGCGCGGATTCCAGCAAGTCACGGTCGAGGAGATCGCCCAGCGGGCGGGGCTTACCGAGCGAACGTTTTTCCGCCACTTTGCCGACAAGCGTGAGGTGCTCTTCTCGGGCGCCGGCGCGCTGCAGGAGCATCTCGTACGGGCACTCGACGACGCGCCGCATTCCTTATCAGCGATTGATGCGGTCGGCAAAGCCGTGGAGGCGGCGGTCGCGCTCTTTCGGGAGCGCCGGCCTTTCTCGCGGCAACGCCAAGCCATCATTGCTGCAAACGCAGAGCTTCAAGAGCGAGAACACATCAAACTCGCGTCACTTGCGTCGGCGCTCGCCGACGGATTGCGCCGGCGCGGCGTGAGCGATCCAACGGCGACGCTCGCCGCGGAGATGGGCATTGCCGTCTTTCGGATCGCGTTTGAACGCTGGCTCGACGAGACCAACGGACGCGATCCGTCGCAGATCGTCAGAGAGTCGTTGAACGAGCTGAAGGCAGTAAGCGCGGGGAAATGACCCGCGCGGACCTTAGCGCGGACCGGACGGTTACATTTCGAGCGCGACGGCGACGGCGACGGCCTCGGTCCATTCGGCGCCGTGCGCCATGGTACTTTCCAGGTGATCGCCCATCGCCGCGCGCAGCGCGGTGATGACCCGCTCGTACTCCTGGCGCTCGGTATACTCGCGCCGCGCTTCCAGCTTCGTAAGCCAAGCGTCCACGAAACCGAGCAACATCGCGCGCTTGGGAGCGGCATCCGCGCTGCGTTGCTCGGACTGCGCTTGCAATACCGCTACCGCTGCCAGATGCTGAAGCATGAAGGCCGTTAGCACCGTCTGCTTGACGTCGCGGACGGCGAGGAGCGCTTGCGTTGCACAGGCACGAGCGTCGTCGAAACAGTTAAGAGCGATGAAATAGGCCGCCATATTGCAAAGGTCGTTTGCGACGGCGCGACGGTTCTGCATGGCTTCGTGCGCCGCGCGAGCCTCCTCGGCGAGGTGTAGAGCCGTAGCCGCATCGCCGGCCGCAAACTCGACCTCGGCAAGTTTCCCCGCGATCGAGGCGGCAGGCCGTTCGAGATTGAGCGCCTCGTAATAGGCCAGTGCATCGGCGTAAAATCGTCTCGCACCCTCGACGTCCCCAGATCGCGAACGCGCGGTTCCGAGGTCGCCCAGCACGAGCGCCTGCATCCGGCGGTTATCGAGCAGTCGCGAAACGGCGAGCGCCACCTCGAGAAGGCTCTGGCCCTCGCCGACGCGTCCAACTCCGCTGAGCGCGCTTCCTGCGGCTTGCTGTGCGCGAGCTAGCTGCAATTCGTCGAGTCCGTCGTCGAGCTGCAGGGCTTGCTGCGCCGCCGAAAGGGAAGCTTTATACTCGCCGAGCGAACCGCATAACTCCGCGTCCGCGACGTAGAGACGCGCCAGCACCTCGGGCGGCGTTTCGTCGTCGCCGCAATCGATCGCGAGGCGAACCCATCGCCGCCCCTCTACCGGAGCGATCGAGTACCAGACGCGGGCCAGAGCCGCGGCAAGCACGCGACCCGAGCGTAAATCCCGACGCTCGGCGAGCGACCAGGCGAGGGCAATGCGAAAGTTATCGACTTCCGCTTCCGCATCTCGGAACCACGTCCGTTCCGGGGTGTCATACCAATCACGGTCGAGCCGCTCGGCCATTTGCAGAAATGCGACCAAGTGCCGCTGAGACAGGGCCGCTCGCTCGCCGTTTTGCTCCAGCTTTTCCAACGCGTATTGCCGGGTCGCCTCGAGCAGATGATAGCGCGAATTTTCGCGCTCGAAATCGACCGCGATCAGCGATTGCGCGACAAGCGACGAAAGCAACTCCAAGAGATCGCCGGCCGGAAGCCGTTCGTCACAGCAAACGGCGCTCGCAGATTCTAGCGAGAAGCCTCCGGCAAAAATCGCGAGGCGAGTGAAGAGTAGGCGCGCCTGCGAGGAGAGCAGTCCGTAGCTCCAGTCGATAATGGCGCGCATCGTCTGATGTCGCGGAATGACGCTGGTGACGTTGCCGGCGAGAATATCGAAGACCCTGTCGAGACGCTCGCAAATCTGGCTGGGAGAAAGCACTGCCGTGCGGACCGCTGCGAGCTCCAGCGCGAGCGGCAAACCGTTCAGGCGCCGGCAGATTTCCACGATCGGCTCGACGTTCTCGCGCGTTACCGCGACTTGCGAGTCGACCGCGCGCATACGATCGACGAACAGCTCGATAGCCCCGTAACGAAGCGCTTCTTCGGGCGTCGGTATTCCGCGAGGCGGAACGGCGAGCGGCGGGATGCGGTATGCACGTTCGCCCGTTACGCTCAGTGCCTCACGGCTGGTCGCGAGCAGTGCGACGTTGGGACACTCGCGCAGGAGCGAGTCAACGACCATCCGCGCGCCCGACATAACGTGTTCGCAGTTGTCGAAGACGATCAAGGCTCGTTTTCGCCCGAGGTGCGCGATGAGCGTTTCCAAGAGCGGACGGTTCGGCGATTCTTGCACGCGAAGTGCAGCCGCTAGCGCCTGCGGCACCAATGCCGGATCGTTAATGGGTGAGAGGTCGACGAACCAAACTCCCTCGGCGAAGCTGTTGAGCAGTGTGGTTCCGACAGCGACGGCTACGCGCGTTTTGCCGGCCCCGCCCGTTCCGACGATGCTGACGAGCGCGGTATGCTCGACGAGATCGACGATCTCTTTGACGACCTCTGCGCGGCCGAAGAAAGAGGTGAGCTGGAGCGGCAGGTTGTGAGGCGGCGT
Source organism: Vulcanimicrobiota bacterium (assembly GCA_963831815.1). Lineage (GTDB taxonomy): Bacteria > Vulcanimicrobiota > Vulcanimicrobiia > Vulcanimicrobiales > Vulcanimicrobiaceae > Cybelea. The sequence continues at coordinate 1,286,957 of CAWHRL010000002.1, read as the reverse complement.
TTTGACCGATTCCTCGAGCCGCAATCCGCGCGCGCGTCTCGCCGATAGCTCGAGCTCGGTGCGAGCTTCTTCGGTCAGCGCAAGCGCATCGGCGATCCGTTCAAGGGTGTACCGATACGGAACTTTGCGGCTGCCACGCTCCAAGGCCGAAACCGCTTGAACGCTGACGAGCGCACGGTCTGCGAGCATTTGTTGCGAAAGGCCGGCCTCCGTGCGAAAGCGTCTGACCAGGCTGGAAAGGTTCGCGCCGGTTGCCGCGCCCACTAGTCCCCGGGCGAGGGCGCTATTCCGTACGGGTCGCCGTCAATCGAGATCGTCTGAAGTTCGATGAAACCGGTGTGCGGGTTCACGGCATCGATGAAACCTAACGCGTCGGCGACCCATAGATGTTTCTGCTCAGCATCGAAGTTGAGCCTGGTCGGCAAGCCGAAGCCGATGGAAAAGAGCTTGCAATGCGAAGTTTCCCGACACTTGTAGATGCCGAGGGCTTCATCGACGTAATAGAGGTTGCCGCTCCGGTCGAAGACCATCCCGCCGGCGAGCGTAATCCCCGATCTCACGAGCATCCCGCTCCCGCTGCACCGATCGAACTCCACGATCGAGCCGAGCGCGAGGGGATTGCTGACGTCGTTGAAACTCCAGTAGCAGTTGCCTTGCGGATCGATCGCAACGCCCTGGCCTGCAAGCCGATCGCTACCGTAGGTAAGAACGCGGGACGGCTGCGACGCGCCGTTTACGTAAACGCTCACGCTCCCGGTGCCGCTGCCCGCGCTCGCAGCGTTTGAAACCGCAACTAGCTTCCGATTGGGGATAACGCTGACGTCAATGGGTACCTCGCGGCTGTCGTCGAGGGTCGCAACCGGGCCCTTGGGACCCTTTCGCGTGGATCGATAGATCAGGACGTTCGCATCGCCGGCGTTTGCAACGTACAACCAGCCCGACGGCGTCGTAACCATTCCTTGCGGTGCTGATAACCCATTGGTTAACGTCTTAAGCAGCTTGAGCGAAAGGCCGTTTCGCCTGTATACCGACAGATCGTTGCCAAAGGGCTGCGCCGAGTAGATGTCATTGCCGTAAAAATTGGCGTCGGGCTGGAATGCCCCGAGAACGGTCGACGAATCCATCGGGAGTTGCGGGGCCGCGGTAGAGCCGGCCGAGCAGCCGGCCAGGAAGGCAACCGCCGCCAGGATAGCAATCGAAGACCGGGTCTGACTAAAGCACAGCACAACGAAGGCTTCTTCAAGAGCGTCCGGCCGCTACCTGGTGTGAGTGTCCGCCTTTGCGGCCCCTAACTTTGTGACCCTAGCAACCGGCTGCATCGCACCCAGGCCCCCCGATCGACGGCCGAACGCCGTGGTTCACAACACTATGCGAGCAACTGTAGCAGTAACTAGTGGCAAAACCGCGTGCTGTACGGTTCCGGTCGGACGAGCGTTTTGTTACTCTTCGTCGCAGAGAGACGCACGAACATCGACGAAGACTATCGCAACAGACGACGCCTCGCCTTCTTGGCTAAGGCCGGCGAAGTGCTCGCAGAATCGCTCGATATGCAGACGACGCTCCGTCGCCTGCTGGAAATTATCGTCCCAGAGTTCGGTGACTGGGCTGCGATCGATCTGCTGGATGACCGGAACCGGATCAAGACCGTTGCCGCAATTCATGCGGATCCCGGTAAAGCCTCGATCGTGAGGCAGCTATGCAATCGTTACAATCACAAGCCGGAGTTCGAGCGGCACGTTATCGATGCTCTACGCACGCGCCGGCCTTGGAGGATGGCCCAAATCGCTCCCGAGTTGCTCGAACAGGCCGCGGCTCCCGGCATCTCGCGCGTGATTCGCGCCTTGAATCCTCGTTCGACCGTGACGGTTCCGCTTCGCACGCGAAACCATACTCTCGGCTCCCTCGTCGCCTACTGGGCTGAAACGCCCCGACGATACGAAGAGTCCGATATCCCGCTCTTCGAAGAGCTGGCAAAGCGAGCTGCAACCGCGATCGAAAACGCGCGCTTGTACGAACGCGAACGCGAGGTCGCAACGGAATTCCAGCGCGCGGCGTTGCCGAACTCGCTGCCGGAAGCGCCCGGAATCCGTTTCCACGGAATCTACGTTCCCGGCAGCGCGCGCGCGCAAGTCGGCGGGGATTGGTACGATGCACTGCAACTCTCCGACGGTCGCATCGTAATCTCGATCGGAGACGTCGCCGGAACCGGGCTCGCCGCTGCGGTGATTATGTCGTCGATGCGGCAAGTGATTCGCGGCGTAGCGCAAGGGTACGCCGGGCCGCTCGTGATGCTTGACGCAGCGGACCGGACACTTAAGGCCGAGTACCCCGATACGTTCGTCACCGCTTTCGTCGGTGTCTTCGATAAAGTAGCCGAAACCCTCACCTACGCGGTCGCCGGACATCCGCTGCCGTTGGTGCGAAACGCGAGCGGCGAGGTAAAGGCGCTCGAAGGATCCGATTTGCCGCTCGGGCTGCGCGCTCGCGGCGAAGCCACCGAGCACGTCGTCGAAATCGAGCCGAACTCCCTCCTTGTCTTTTATACCGACGGGCTCACCGAATCGCAACGCGACCTCGTTCTGGGCGAACGGCGTCTGGCGGCCGCGGTTCGACGTCCGAGAGTTGCTTCGAGCGCGAACCCCGCGAAGGCGCTGTACGATGCCATGATCACAGACGGCGTCAACGACGACGTCGTGATTTTGACGATGCGACTTGAAACGCCGACGAACGGGAGCGACGCAACGGGTCTGAGCGACCAGGTGCGTCGTTGGACGTTTGACTCTGCGGACGCCGAAACTGCAAGCACGTCTCGCCACGAGTTCGTGCATGCCCTCGAAGAAGCCGGCGTATGCAGCAGCGATCTCTATGCTGCCGAATTGGTCTTCGGCGAGCTGATCGGTAACGTGGTTCGTTACGCATCCGGGGCGATCGAGGTCGTGCTCGATTGGAGCGTGGGGTCCCCCGTCGTCCACGTGCTCGATCGAGGCCCAGGGTTCACTTTCGCTCCTCGCCTCCCGACGGATCTGCTGAGCGAACGAGGACGCGGTCTGTTCGTCGTCTGGTCGCTGAGCGAAGACTTGAACGTCACCAAGCGCTTCGACGGCGGATCGCACGCTCGCGCGGTTCTTAACGTCCGGCGAGGCGGTGCTCCAACCAAGGTTGAGCCTGCCCCAGTACGTCGATCATCCGCGTGAAAATGAGCCCGCTAGGTCTTCTCGCTTTTCCAGAAAGGTCTCGAGCCGTGACCGAAGTTGCGCAACAAACGGGCAGCGATCGGACCGCCCAGACGAGTTGAGGCCTATTCCGGCGCGCCGGCTTCCACCCATCGCGCGAATACGTCAACTCGTTCCTTCGGCCAAGCCTTGTCGCAAGGCATGCTCCCGTTGCCGACGTATTTGAGGATTGCCTGCGCGTACGCGCTGACATCTGCGTACTTCCACAGGTCGAACTTGAATTGCATCGAGTCGCGATCGCGCTTGCGGAAGAGCGGCTTGATGTGCGTTTCGAAGTGCAGCGGTTGGTTTGGTGGCGGCAAAGGAACTTCGGGTTCCGCTTCGTCCTGAGGCGGAAGTGCCGAGACCCTTGAACCCGGTGGTCCCGCGCTGGTCTCCCATCCCCAATGGGGCATCGGCATGTGTTCGGGTGGATGTGCCTGCGCCTGGGAATTTTCAACCGCAAGGCGCGAACCCCACTGAATGTAGGCTTGGAAGACCGACGCGAACTCCGCGTCGTTCGGTAGCCGCGCATCTTGAGCCGATTGCAGTAACAGCGAAACCCAGCGCTGGCGCATCTCCTCGGTCAAACATTTTCCCAAGTGCTGCGAAATCATGCGCCCGTAGCCGCCGTACTCTCTGCTGTAGTTTGTCGGTCCGCAAAACACTTCGGCGAGCCATTTTGCGACGCGCTCGGGGTGATCGGGGGACATGTTTGCAAAAAGCGGAGCGAGCAGATCGTCGCTCGGGACATATTTTTCGTAAAAGATTCGGGTCATGCGCGTGAGCGCGGGCAGGCCGCCGGCCCACTCGAAAACCGTCGGCGTCTCGTCTACACTTCTGACGGGGTCCTTGAAGTCAATATACCAGTGCATCCCCGAGCAGAAGGGCTTATTTTGCGAATGCCCGCAACGGCACAGGGCGTAGTGCTCGAGCGATGCGCCCTGATTGCGTGCGACCGCCGATCCATCGGCTTCGACGAGCGGTACGGAGCCGACGATGCGATAGGGGCCGTCCTTGCTCACCTCGACGCTCGGCTCTCGACTGTCGTGCCAATCTGCCGAGTCTCGCTGCTCCACGCCGTCGAGGGCGTAACCCAGAGCGCCCGACGGACAGTCGCGTACCGCGCGGATGATCTCATCCATTCGCCCGCCGCTCGGCGCCACAAATGGCTCCTGCTTGACGCGAAACACCGTTGGAAGACGATCGGTACAATAGCCCGAGTGCTGGCAAACGCCGCGGTTGTCGACGATCGTTACCTGCTCGCCGGCGTACACATCGCGCCGGTCGGGCACGCGTTCAGGGTCCTTTTCATCGGTGAAGCCGCTGCTAGCGTGACTTCCATCGCAGTATGGCTTCATCGAAGACGCGCCGCACCGGCAAAACGCCATGAAGGGAAGCGTCGGTTGGGTTTCCCCAAGCCAGTTGGTGAGGCTACCGACGTTGATCGCGAGGAGCGGTCCGTTGGGTGACAACCGTATGCCGCGCCAAGCACCCTGAAATTGCTCTTTTAACTGGTCCCGTCGTTGCTGCGCCGCCGCATCCGAACCTGCGAAAGTGCATGCGAGGTCCGAAAGCGCCGCTACTGCTTCGATCAACTCAACGGGTGCGGCATCGCTGTACAGGGCAGCGGCACGCTGCGCGATGGCCCAAAGGTCGTCCCCGACGATGCCGTTTAGTTGAGGTGCTGCGTGCGCGTCTTCTGTCGTGCTTCCGAACTGAAGGCGTTCGATGAGCCCTCTTAGCGGCCGGATAACTGAATTGTCCAGGCGGGCGACGATCTTGGCGGAGTCCTCTGGCGGCAGTAAGACACCGTTAGCTGTAACCGAAAGGCGCAGCGCTTCGACCGATGCAAGCAGCGAAGAAATGTCGTCCTGCGGCGTCACCAAATGCGGAGATGCCTTTGAACTTGCAATATCATCGGACATAGCGAGAAGCCTTTCTCGAAATGGTGGCGAACAGGCGAGCAAACACTTGCGCTAGCCGGGGTCGTGGTCGTCGAGCAGCGCAATGCGCTTCTCAGCCAGTTCGCGGGCCGTCGCTTCCCATTGCTTGCGCAGTTGCGGAGTTTCAGCGCGAAAGCGCGCGTTTATCGCTGCCAGATCGATTGCCCGCGAGCGCACGACTAGCGACTCAAAAGGGGTATAGGCGTGCGGAAAACGCCGGCGTAGTAACTCAACGACTGGGGCGAGGCGCTCCCAGGCGCGTACGCATGGCGAAGCGACGATCTGAACGATCGGGTACTCGCCGACCATCCTCGTGTGTAATAACAGCCCGAGGCCATTAAAAAAGTGCAGCACGATGAACTCGGGATGAGACGCTGCAGTTGCTTTGCCTTCCGCTATTTCGAGAACGTAAGCCGTTTCCGTCTGGCGAATTGCTAGACTGTGATAGACAAAATCGAGAGCCTTTGCGAACTGAGGCTCGTTGAGAGTCGCAAAGATTCGCTGAATCAGTTCGGCTTCTTGCTGTCGACGCAAACGTCTTATCTGCTCGTATGCAAAGAGCGCGCCCAGAGCAATGACAACGATCTGTCCGATTGCCGCTGCCGCCATGAGTTGCTCGAAGACTGACACTTCAGCCCTTATGGCGCCTGGATCTGCACGAGAGGACCGAGCTGGGCAGCCGTTCCGGAAACGATGACTAAATAGCGACGTTGCAGGCGGTCTTCGGCACGCACCACTTGTCGGATCGGCCCGACCGCATTCACGATTGCCGCTCCCGCTGGATTTGTCATGAATGCGGACAGAGGTTCCAAGACCCCACCGCCGTCCGCCCGTTTCGAAAGCGCGAGGACGTACGGTCTGCCCGGCTCGAGTCCCGTCACAGCGGCCTCTAAAACTTGCACGAGTCCCTGATCGAACAGCGACACGCTTGTCGGCGGCTTTCCCGCGCCGGCGACGCCTCTCGACGCCGACACGAGCGCTAGATTCGCGGTTTCGCCTGCGAGACCCAGGGGCTGCAGCCCTTGCGTCCCGTCACCATTGGGAACCGCGTCCGGTACATAGACAACGGCCTGCGCACCTTGACCGATAGGAACCGATGCGATAACGGTGTTCGTCAACGTATCAATCGCGTCCATTCGATCGGCGTTCTCGAGGCCGACATACACCCGCGTTCCGTCGCCAGACGGCCAAACGCCGTGCGGCAAATCGCCTACCTTAACCGTGGCGACCCGTGCGAAGTCGCTCGTGCGGAACACCTTGACCTCGTTGAGCCCGCCGATCGTTACGTACGCGAACGTCCCGTTGGCATTGTGGGCGAAGTTGACATGATTTGTGATCGGTCCGGTATCGAGCGTCTTTAGTGTCGTGAACGGCGGGCGAGCGTCAAACACCTGGACCTTGCCCGTGTCCTTTAACGTGAACCACACTTGCGTCCCGTCCGGCGTCGCGGCGATATTTGGGCAAAAAGGGCTTGCTTGAGGAACTCGGCCGACGATCATATGCGTGGCAACGGCGATCACCACCGTTTCCGGTGTGAACGAGGAGCACACATATCCGTACTTTCCGTCCGGCGAGAAGATCGTCATGCCGGGACCGTTCGGAACGATGATGCGAGTCTTCTCCGCATACGTCGTGCCGTCGAGGACCGACACGTAATTCTCGCCGCGAACCGTAACCCACACCTCTGAGCCGTCTTGGGTGAAGAAGGCTTCGTGCGGTGAACGGCCGACATAAGTGACGTGCTTGACGGTATTCGTTGCGGTATCGATTAGGTTGATCGCATTCGAACCAATCGCAACCACCACGAGCGTACGATGATCGGGTGAGAAGCCCATCCCGTGCACGAGCAACTGCCCGGTATACAGGGGGCTCAAATTGGCCGGGATCGCATTGCCTAGCCGAATGACGCCCAAAAGCTTGTTGCTAGCAGGGTCGATAACGGAAACGGTGTTTGAAAACTGCTCCGCCGCATAAACCCTATCGCGATGACTGATCGGTATGTCCGGCGCGGCGGCTGACGATGGGTCCTGCTGTTCTTTTGGCGTTTGGTCTGGCGTGGGAGCAGGCGTCATCGCCGCTTCGATTTGAGCAGTAACCGCGACGTCTGAGGCTTTAGCAATCACCGGGTTAATCGTCTCGCATAGAAAAACGATCGCGTTCATGATGATGACGGTAAGCGTCACGATTCGGAAGCTCGTCGGGAGGCGGGATACATCGGTCAACAGGATCATGGGTACCTCGTCAGTGGGTCTTCGAATCGACGTTATAGTTCCCCGCTGCCACGAACGCTCGCGCGGTTCTTAGCGTCCGGCGAGGCGCTGCTCCAGGCAAGGTCGAGGCTGTCCCATCGAGCTGAAGGCAGTGACCGCGGGAACATGAACTGGAGCCAGGATATGACAATCGACCTGCCGGTTCCCATCTCCGCATACTTCACCGCTCGTAACGCGTTTGATTCCGACGCCATTCTCGATTCATTCGACGATGACGCCGTCGTTAAAGACGAGGACTCCGAGCACCGCGGACGAGCTGCGATTCGAGCCTGGATCGAAGAGACGACGCGAAAATACCGCGCAACGATCGAACCAAAAGATGCGAAGGAAGCCCACGGTGAAATTATCGTCTCCGCGCTCGTCTCAGGCAACTTTCCAGGTTCCCCAGTCTTGCTCGACCACGCGTTCGCGCTGACGGGCGAGAAGATTACACGCTTGGAAATCGACTAATGGACTTGTACGCCCATAGTAAATGTGCGCGGAGGCGCAAAGTGGTTCCCTTGCGCGTTGAGCAGCGTCACGTAGTAGCGATCGTTGAGTAGGTTTTGAATTCCCAAAGTCAAGGCGGTATGCGGCGCAATCGCGATCCCCTCGCCGAGATTGAAGATCGTATGCGGCGTAACCTCACAGTAGCCCGTGACGGGCGGGCAGATCGCAGAGGATAGTCCGCTGCCGTACTCGCCGTCGGCGGAGAACCAGCCGCCGCGCGAATTATTTATCAGAACTCCGCCGGCGACGCTGTAAGCCTGATTGTGATCGGCGGGCGTAAAATCGGTCGGCGAACCGAAGCAGGGCGCAAGGAGCTGCGTTTCGCAGCCCTTGTTGAGCGACACCGTGTGCGCGACCGACAAGTACGCCCTTCCGTTGCGTGCAAGAGGCTGCACGTAGTTGAGCGCCTCCTGCGAGAGCCGGCCGAGGACGTAGTTAATGTCTTGATGCAAGAGCGTGACGCCGACCTGCGTGTCGTCGATGAGGTCGTTGGCGTTCTTTTGCCAGACGCGAAAACCGAGTTCGCCTGGTCCAAGCGGAACGTGCCCGCCCAGTTCGAGCTGGGTATCGCGCTCCGGTTTTAGATCGAACTGCGCGGGCACCGGCTGCAACGGGAGATTCAATAGCGCTGCAGCCGTCGGCGAGACATTCTCGAATGAGAACGGCTCGAAAAAGCGCCCGATGTAGGCGTAAACATTGGCGCGCTTGCCGAGGTAGCGGGTCAGCTTCAGGCGAGGGCTAAAGGCGCCGAAGCCTTGCGCAAACTCGGTCGAGCGGATGGTAAAGAAGTCGTAGCGCAGCCCGTAGTCTGCCTCCCAAAGGTCGCTCAGACGCCAGCTGTCTTGGAGGTACGACGTATACGTATTGCCGACGTTGGGCGCATCGTCAACGACCGTCGCCGGCGCGTTCGGCGTGCTCGGCGTCACGATCGGCGCGAGAAAATTGTTCGGCTGGAGCGTAATGTCATAGTCCTTGTCAACCCGCGCGAGATCGTAGGAGACGCCCGCGCGAATCTCGTGTCGCCCGAGCCGTTGGGAATAGTCGCTCTGCAGGATGTAGTCGGTGGCGGTGCGGTTATCGGCAAGCGAATAGGCACACGTGGTTGGCGAAAAGACTCCGGTCTTTACCGCGTCGGCGCAATCGGCCGGCGTTCCGCCGTTTCCGAACGGCGGCGCCTCGACGTTAAGGACCTGGCCGTAAATCCAGTCGTCGGCCGGGTCGCCGAAATCCGCGATCCGCGACACTTTCAAAGCCGGACCAAACGTAATTCCACCATTTTCGCCAAGCGCGTGGCGAAACTGCAGGCTCAAGAAGGTATCTTCTTGCGTCTCGCTGTCGTCGGTCGTCGCCGGCTCGCCATTGGCGACGTCGTTCGGTATTTGGAAGGTTCCGTAGCTGTGGACGAAGGTGACGTTCGTGAAGTTGTTCCTGCCGGCCGGAATGGCGACGTCGGCATATTGGTTGAAGTTGCTCGCGTTGTTGTGCGGGGAGCTGAAGTCCGGCGGATCCAAGCCGCGCGTCGTTTGCCAGCCACCGAGCGAAACCGTGTAGCCGCCGCCTCCGGTAATCGGTGCGTGATAGTCGAAGGTCGAGTTCAGCTCGGTGTAGGACCCGACGTACGAGTTGTTGTCAAAGCCGGCCGGCCCGACGCCGCTTTTCGTCGTCAGATTGAGGACCGAGCCAAATTTAAGACCGTATTGGGCGGCGTACGCGCCTTCGATGACGTCGACGTACGCGAGATCGTTGAGGTCGATCTCACTCCCGATATCGCGGTTGAGACCCTGCGGGAGCGCGACGCCGTTGATCTGATAGTTGATGACGCCGTGATCGCCATTGATGTGGACCACGCCGTTGGCGCCCCGAACGGCTCCAGGGAGCTGAATGAGCATCTCCGGGAAGCTGTTATCGTAGGGCAGACGCGTCAGATCGGTGCTGTTGAGCGTAACGTCGGTGCCGCTCCCGCGGATCGGCAGCGAGCGTGAAACGACGACCAGGCCAATCTGTTTGAGCGGCTGCAGAGAAAGCGTCACGACCGCGCCGTCACTGCCCAGATCGACGCGTAACGACGCGCGAAGATCGCCGTCTCTTGCCTCCACGTCGTACGTTCCAAAAGCGAGCGGAGGAAACGAAAAGCGCCCTTTCGCATCGCTCGTGGTCTTGACCGTCGCGTTATTTCCCGCCGCGGTCACTTGAACGCGCGTAGCCGGGATGCCCTTGCTGATAACCGTCCCCGTAAGGAAAGCGCTCGCGCTCGTTGCCAAGCACGGCGCAGCGACGGTCCACGCCAGCATCACCGCGGTCAAGGCAGCGCTCAGCGCGCGCCGCATCGGTCGCTTCATTTGCCTCCTAGTGTCTCAGCGGAAAGGTCGAGTCGCTTCGCCGTGTGCCGGCCTCTAGCTATCGCGCTTATTGAAAATAGCTTATCATTATCAAATAGTCAAGGCCCGGGGAGGCGCCGGACCGAGCTAAGACAAAACTTTGCATCCCCGAGGGTAATGGTGAGAGAGCATAGCCGGAAAACCAAACAACGCGAGGCGCTGCAAGACGTCCTGGAACGCGCCGAACGGCCGCTGAGCGTCGGCGAACTTCTCGACGCTGCCTCAAAGCGGGTCGACGGGCTAGGGGTCGCGACGGTCTATCGGGCGGTAGGCACGCTCTTAGATTCCGGCTGGATCGAGGCGGTCGACATCCCGGGTGAGCCGACGCGGTACGAGCGCGCCGATAAGGGGCACCACCACCATTTCCAATGCCAACGATGCGATCGAGTCTTTGACGTCGCGGGCTGCCTGGAGAACTTGCGCAAGCTCGCTCCGCCGAAGTTTCGAGTCAGCGACCACGCCGTGACGCTGTACGGACTCTGCGCCAGCTGTGCGCGTTGATGCGATCCAAAACCTCGCGAATCGCCGCCAAGTAGTTCGAACTCTGGTCTGCAACAGAGCATACCGAAATCTGGTTAGGGTACTATCGGGCCCGCTGGAATGAGGTTTAAAGGATGATAAAGGTCGAGCAGAACGCGCCGGTGTCGCCGGTCGAGCAGAACGCGCCGGTGTCGCCGGTCGAGCAGAACGCGCCGGTGTCGCCGGTCGAAACCCGCGAGGAGCTGCTCTATCTGCTCACGCGAGCCTCGGAGCTCGAGCACGACTTAGCCTGCTCGTATCTCTACGCCGGCTATTCGATCAAGACGAGCGTTGACGAAGGCGGCCTCACGCCCGAGGAACTCGCGACGATCGGCCTCTGGAAGCGCAAAATCGCGACCGTTGCCGTCGAGGAGATGCTCCATCTCGGCCAAGTTTCGAACATCCTCACTGCAGTGGGCGGTGCGCCGCACTTTATCCGCTCGAACTTTCCGCTTCCCGCCTCGACCTTTCCATTTGGCATTGAGATCACGCTCGAGCCTCTCTCGCGCGCGCTCATCGAGCGTTTTCTCTGTTACGAGATGCCGGAGGAAGGCGTGCTGCCCCGCGAGCGCATGGCCGAGTACGACGAGATCCGCAAGCGAACAGGCGGCAGCATCGACGGCGCAGAGCTTGCACGCCTGCAAAACGCGATCGAGCCGTGGGATATCGACTTTCGCACGGTCGGGGAGTTTTATCACAAGATCGAATCCGCGTTCGCGCGCATCCCCGAGAAACGACTTTTTATCGGCAACCCCGCCATGCAAGCCAATCCCGCGTACCTCGATCTCCCCAAGGAGCTCGTCCGGGTCGTGGATGCGGCGTCGGCGCGCCAAGCCATCGAAATGATCGTCGAGCAGGGCGAATCGCCGACGTCCGAACATCCCGATGCGCACTTCTCGGTCTTCGATGGGATTCGGCGAGAGTACGAAACGCTTGTCGATCGCGCACACAAAGAAGGCCGGCACTTCGAACCGTTCCGACCAATGCTGAGCAATCCGAGCACGCGCGGAATTGGCGTCGTCACTGGGACCAATCGCATCACCGATGCCGTCGCGCAGGAGTTGGCCGCGCTTTTTAACAGCGCCTACGGCCTCATGTTGATGATGCTCGCGCGTTTCTTTGCACACGGCGGCGAGACCGAGGAAGAGTTTCGGCTTCTGGCGCGCGGCACGTTGCGAATCATGGCTTCCGGCTTACGCCCGCTGGGCGAAGCGCTCGCAAAACAGCCCGCCGGCCCGGAGTATCCTGGCAAGACCGCCGGGCCGAGTTTTGGGTTCACCAGTCACATTCACACGCTGACCCATAAAGATGCCGCCTGGATCTTCTTCCTCGAACGGCTCTACGATCTGGCCCTTCGACTTACTCGGCTCAGTGACGAAACGGCGCTGCCGCAGGAAGTCCAGGAAGCCGCCGCGGCGCTCGAGTCCGTTGCCGAGCATATTACGCCGTTTATCCCCAAGCAGTTCGCGCAAGTGACCCGCTTCGAGGCCGACGAGCGAAATGCGCGCACGACTATGCGGCCCGAAACCGATGGTCCGTATATCGTTCGCAACCTGCGCAAGCTTACCAACTCCAAAGGCGAAACGCTCAACGTGCGCCCGATCGTCGCACTCTGCCGGTGTGGCGGATCAAACATCAAGCCATACTGCGACGGGACGCATGCGCGCATCGGCTTTACGAGTGCGAAGTCGCCGGACCGGACGCCCGACCGTCTCGACCGCTATGAGGCCGCAGCGATCGTCGTCCTCGATAATCGCGGCACGTGCTGTCATTTCGGCAACTGCACCGATCGTTTACCCAGCGTCTTTCATAACAAAGGCGAACCCTTTGTGACGCCCGAGGGCGCGTCGCCCGAAGCGATCGTTGACATCGTTGCCGCGTGCCCCTCGGGCGCGCTCGGCTACGTGAAAGACGGTGTGGCTTACGAAGGTGAACCGCGCGAGCCCGAGATTTATGTCGCGGAGAACGCCAGCTACTACGTTCGCGGCGGCATCGAGCTCGAAGGCGAGCCGCTGAACAAGGGTGCGTCGCGCGAGCACTACGCACTTTGCCGCTGCGGGCACTCGAAGAACAAACCGTTCTGCGACGGCACCCACTGGTGGATCGGGTTCAAGGACGAGGACAACTAGAAGGAGCGGTTAACATTTTATGGATCCGAGTTGGGTGGCCGCAATTGCCTCTGTCGCGTCGGCATTTATCGTGGGCGTTGCCGCCATTGCCGCCCTGCTTCAGATCCGGCACATTCGAAATGCCAACGAGATTACGATCTACCTTCACCTCGTCGATCGACTCGAATCTGCAAACGCCACTGAAGCCTTCCGTTCGTTCGAAGACTTTGCTCGAAAACTCCAGACCGATCGATCGCTGCGCTACCGGCTGGCGCAACCGCATTTCGTGCCGGAATTCCAGGAAATCGAAACGCTACTCCGCTTCCTCGACAACTTGACGATGCTCATTTTCACGGGAAGCGTTACGGAGCGCCTGATTCTAACGAAGTACGCGGACGAAATCGTCCGGCTGTGGGATTCCCTTGCCGAAGCCGTCTATCTTCGTCGCCACGGCGTGCCGCATTTCGCTTCAACGTACGAACATCTCGCGATGCGTGCGAAAGCGTATCTCGCCGGCGGGATAGTCGACCGCTTCTACGGGCAGATGCTGCGCGATCCCCGCATGACCGGCCTCACGGCACCCGAGCCGCCCGACTCAGCATCATAGGTCGCGATGTCGAAATCCGGTGCCGGGGTTAAAGGATGCGGGCGTCGCTTCGGCACAAAGCTACGAGCATGTCACGCGCCGAGGTGAACGTAAGAAAATTGGCGGTAACTCTTCACATGGTTTCAAGCCTTGATGGCATCATCGCCAAGAAGGACAACAACGTTTCGTGGCTGGACAGTTCTGGAGATATCTACGAAAAAGGGGTTTCTGACGACAATGAGGACGAGGGCGTCGAGGCTATCGACTGCTTTGTGCTCGGTTCTCGCACGTACGAGCACGCGCTTGAGCTCGGTTGGCCATATGGCGATACTCCAACCGTCGTGCTCACAAACAGAGAGCTGCCGTCCACGAGGAAAAGCGTTGAGTTTTATTCGGGTGATCTTGCGGGATTGGTTAATGAGGTTCTCGCGCCGCGATATGAAAACATTTGGCTTGTGGGAGGAGCGATGCTGTGCCAGAGTTTTCTCAAGCTCGGCTTGGTGGACGAAATCAGATTGTCGATTGTCCCAGTCCTACTAGGTGACGGGTTACGCCTGTTTGACAACTCCGATACCGAAGTAAGATGGCAGCTAAAGAACGTGGTCGCATACAAGACCGGTGTTGTTGAGCTGGTATATCGACGACTAATCCACGAGCGTCCGGCACTTAAAGTTGCGACGTGAGATGGCAGGGAACCATAAGTTCCCTTAATGTTTTGTGATGGTTGCGAACAGGAGGAACAATGGTGAAGATCGTCGTCATCGGCGGCACCGGCCTGATCGGCTCGAAGGCCGTCGCTATTCTGCGCCGTGGCGGCCACGAGGTCGTCGCTGCCGCGCCCAATACCGGCGTCAACACCATCACCGGCGAAGGGCTTAAGGAAGCTGTTGCCGGCGCACAGGTGGTGATCGACCTCGCCAATTCACCCTCATTTCAAGACAAGGCGGCGCTAGAATTCTTCCAGACCTCCGGCCACAATCTTCTCGCGGCGGAGGCTGCAGCCGGCGTGCGGCACCATGTCGCGCTCTCGATCGTCGGCATCGACCGCAATCCCGAGATCGGTTATTTTCGCGCCAAGGTCGCGCAAGAGAAACTGATCGAGACCTCCGGCATTCCTTACACCATCATTCGCTCGACCCAGTTCATGGAATTTCTCCGCGGCGTCGCCGATTCAAATTCGGACGGAAACGTAGTCAGGATTTCGTGCGGTCTGTTCCAGCCGATCGCGGCGGACGATGTTGCTGCCATCGTTGCCGATGTTGCGCTCGCAGCGCCGCGAAGCGGCATCGTCGAGATCGCGGGCCCGGAACGAGCGCCGTTCAACAAATTTGTCGCCCGCTATCTGAAGGCGATCGGCGACCCGCGTGAGGTCGCCAGCGACCCTGAGGCCCGCTACTTCGGCGGCCGGGTCGAGGAGTTCTCGCTCGTGCCGTTGGGCGAAGCGCGCCTCGGCCGCATCGGATTCGACGAGTGGCTGCGGCGCTCGCTCGTAAGAGCCTAATACTGCATCCACCCGAAAGGTGCGCGCCATGCTTCGTACGATCGACTTGCGGACTAACGAACCTCGCAGCCCTCAGGAGGAACTCGGCGGCGTAAAAACATTGGCGCGCATCGTTGATAAGGGTCGCGCTGCTATCTGCGGAACGCTCGGTCCATACCACTTTTTTGACTGTCCGTTGGATCGAGTATTTTTCGAGGCAGTCGACGTTTCCCGAGATGAATTCCTCGAAGTGCTGCGACAAGCATATACTTCGCACCTAGCCTACAACGCTGCTGCGCTGGCCGATCTGCGAGAGGCGTTGGCGTGTGAACCGGAGGTCACCGACGAATGTTTTATGGAGCGCGCAGAGGCGTGTGATGCGGACAATGCGGCGGTACGCTGGCTACTCGATCAGAGGCGCACCCCATCCAACGTTCTCGCCGCTATCAACGCTGCCGTGGATCGCTTACCACCGGAAGCCTTCATCGACTGGGCCGACGAGTAACGACGCTGCAATCCAGCGATAATACCGATGAGCTAGGCGACAGAAGCAAGGTGTGCGACGTCAAACCTCTTCGGGATAAGCCGCAAGCCCATCTAAGTGCACGACTCCGATCGTTGCTGACGAGCGTGTCGCGGACGGGCGAGCGCGAATGCTATAGCCCATCGTTGCTTTCCATTCAGCGTCCATCGCTTCGTAACATTCGCAGGAAGCCGACTCGAGGCCGGCACGGTTGTGGATTTTGATGTGCCCGCGCGAATAAGAAATAAATCCAGCCGCCTGCAATTCCGCGGCAGCCAAAGCGACGCTGGCACGTCGTACTCCGAGCATTTGCCCGAGGAACTCTTGGGTTAACAGTAGCAGGTTGCCGCCCACGCGATCCTGCGCCATTAGGAGCCATCGCGCGCAGCGCTCGTTGGTAGGGTGCAAAGCGTTGCAAGCAATGAGCCGGCCCGAAGAGATTAGCACGGCCTGCGCATACCGTAACGCAAACGACTTGAGTTCGGGTTCTCTTTCGACGGCCGCTCGAAAATCCTCGATTGGAATACAGAGCGCGCTATCCGGTATTTGAACGATGCTTCGCTGGTTTACGCTGGCTTGTCCCAGAGCGATGGCTAATCCGGTCATGCCCTCGCGCCCGATGATTCCGATTTCTGCCGTGTCACCGTTCGACATGTCCACGACGACTGAGATGACGCTGCTGACCGGAAACAGCACGCGGTCGGGAACCGTCTGATCGTCGTTGATCAGCTCGTTACGCTTGAGCGACACGCTCGCGAACGGCGGCTTCAGCGCTTTGATCGCACGCTCGGAAAGATGGTCTAAAAACAAGTTGCCCGTAGAATGGCGTGATAGAACTGCCTCCGGCATCGAGTTACTCGCCTTAACCGGCGCATAGAATACCGGCGACTGAGAGATGTTCTCGATGAGGGTCAGCCTGAGGTCTATGAGAGACGGGCCAACCAGCGCAAAAGCGTCACGAAATGCGGTCGAGCAAGGAGAACTTCTGCGCCACCCTCCGCTTCTCCCTGACCTATGCGCGAAATCGCATACGGACTATCTTGTCTTGACCACTGTCCTACCTCGGATACTGTGCTTCCACTGTGAGGCGCACCAACTCTTTGGCTAGGAACTGCAGCGCATCTCGTGGCGGGGCGTTCGCCTTTTCTTGGCGGCAGAACTTCAGCACCGTATCTTGCGATTCTCGCATGCTGATTAAGGTCTTTTTGTCAGCAAATTTGTTTGCGCGTACCTTCATGCGCACCCAGACGCGCTCCATCGAGTTCATGGCCGGTCCTTCTCTCGCAAAGATGCAACTTGGCCGGGCCGATAAGCTCGCGGTCAAAGCGTATTATGGTGAGGTACGTGTTGTTGGACGTTTTGCCACAATCACCTACCGCTCCGAACGCGCTTCCTTAGAATCTTGAGCCGAGCCTAAAATGGCCGCCCGTGCAAATCTCGACGATCTGCGCAAAGCTCAGCCGGCGGAAGATCTTGTTACAATAAGCAAAGTCCTCGCCGGGTTCAGCCGCATCGTAGCGCGCCTGCGCACCAAGATTTAGCGGCGGCCGCTGCTTCAAGATCTGGTTCTTGAGATTAACGCTATAGGCGAGATCTTTTCCAAACAGCACGATCTCACCGCGTCCGTTCGCATACCCCCCATAGACCGGTTCGGAGCGCTCCAAAAAGTTCAACCCTTTGACGGCCCCTTTAATAAAGAGAGTGGCAACCGCCAACGGACGATCTAAGCTATGCAGCAAAGCGCGGATCCGTAAAGCAGCCGGTCCGTATTGCATGCCGCAGGCCGGATATCAGTTGTGGCTCACCCGACTCTTTGGAGAGCACGCAGCTGGCGCCCGCTAAATGACACGCGCGGCTCCAATAACGCTTTACGGCGCCGCTATAGATGACAATGACGCATTGCGGCAAGACAAACCGCAGCTGGCGTAACACTTCGAATGGGTCCACATCTAGCCGGTCGATGTCGGCAATGAGAACGTCCGGCGCAAGTTTCCCTAACGCGGCGACATCGAGATCGGCGACAATCGCAAGACTCGGCTCGCCGGCACCTCTGAGCGCGGCACCCAGCAACTGGATATTTCCGGGGTCGATTGCGGCCAAACAGCATACGCGGGCCATAGTTACAACGCTTTCAGGCGGACGAGGCAGTGCGTCGCCGCATAGACGAAGAAGCGTCCTTAAGCATACCATCGGGAAAAGGAACCGACCATCGTGAAAAAGTCCGATACCGTCGGATCGGCCTAAATTGTTCCTGGCCGAATTCGTGCCGGAATCGGATCCGGCATATCCCATCATCAACGCGATCCTTCGCGTTGTGCCTGCCTCACAGTGGTCGTTTGCGCGTCTGATGCCCGACGGAGAACTAGCCGGCCTCTTGCTCGACTCCCGGGGCGTCGACGGCGAGCTATTGCGGCTCAAGGACGAGTTCGCGCGCCAACGCGAAAAAGCCAAGAAGGGCCCTCGCATCGCTGCGACGCTCGGTCCGCTCGGCGATTTCGAAAGCGGAATTACGCTGTTATTCGCCGACGCCAACGCCAGCTTCGGGATCCTGACGCTCCTGCGTACGAGCGAGCTCGGACCGTTCACCTCGAGCGAAATCAGCATGCTGACGCTCTCCCTCGACGGCACTTCGGAGCGCCTCTCCGCGCTGCGTCTGGACGTTGCCGAACCCGGACGACAGGCTCGCCCGGACGCCGGCGATCGGCCCGGCGATGCAGGGCGGCCTACCGAAGCGCCGGAGGGTTCGAGCGAATCATTTTACGTGCTGGACGGCGACCTTCAGATCGTGCTGGCGTGGAACGGTGAACAGCAACGCCGCGTCGCACTTACGGGGCTGCGGACCACGATAGCCAACCGCCTGCCCGGCGTGCTCGAAGAAGCCGTCCGGGGGCTGATAGCCGACTGGGAGGCTGACTCCGGCACGCAAAAGGCGGGGATAGCGCATCCGGTCCCGTTCTTAGTCGTCCGAACGCAGCCCATGACGGGCCCGGCCGGGCTCTTCATCGGGGTACGTATCGACCGCTTTAAGCCGCCGAAGTCGCTGAGAGGCCCGGCCGCACGCTTCCATATCTCGCCGCGCGAGTTGCAGGTGCTGGCGATGCTGCTCGATGGGGAGCGGCTCGAGGACATCGGCCAAAAGCTGCACATCGCCACCTCTACCGTTCAGCATCACGTTAGGAGCATGGTCGACAAGACGGAAAGCCGGAATCGCACCGAGTTGATCGCTCGCGTGCTAGGCTGGGAGAGCGCGGCGAGCACCGGGCGCTTTTAACGATAGCGCCGTCCTTCTTCTTCGCGGTACACTAAGAGGTCCAGCATGAGTAAACGATGCCGAATAGGGGTGCTTCCCTGGTTGCTGTCGCACGAAATGCACGCTCGAGTTTGAAGGGGACGCCTATGAATCGGTTCTATGCCTATATTAAAGGGTTGGGGATCGCGGCGATCCACGTCGGCGCGCTCGCGGCCTTATGGCCCGGCTTCTTTCAGTGGTCGGCCCTGGCCGCGGCAGCCGTCGTATGGTATGCCACGATCGGGTTAGGCATTTCGCTGTGCTTTCACCGGGTGCTAACCCATCGCAGCCTGCGCCTCTTCAAGCCGTTCGAATACCTGCTGGCGATTTTCGGAACGCTCGCGTTGCAAGCCGATCCGATCCGATGGGTTGCGGTGCACCGCAAGCATCACGCGCATGCCGATCAAGAGGGTGACCCCCACAGCATCCAGGGCGGGTTCAGGTGGGCGCATATGGACTGGGTCTACCGGCACAACATCGCGCTGCCGTCGGATGAGGAAATGCATCATTTTGCGCCCGACCTCTATGCCGAGCCATTCTATCGCGCGCTCCAGTACCTAAACATTCCGCTTCAGATCGCGCTAGGGCTGGGACTGTTTTTGCTCGGCGGATGGTCGTGGCTGATTTGGGGAGTTTTCGTCCGGCTGGTGATCAGTTATCATTCGACCTGGCTGGTCAACAGCGCGTCCCATATGCTGGGCTATCGCACCTACCGCACTGCCGACCAATCAACGAACTGCTGGTGGGTAGCGCTCATCTCGTGGGGAGAAGGCTGGCATAACAATCACCACGCGTTTCCGTTTTCGGCGCGCCACGGCTTGCGCTGGTTTGAGATCGATATGACGTGGTGGCACGTGAGAATCCTGGCGTTTCTGCGACTTGCCGATCGAATCAAGGTCCCCAGCAAATCGATGCAGCAGCTGGCGAAGCTACGCTCGGCGAGCGCCGCCTACCGTACGCTGAAGATAAAGTCTCTGCGCCGCGAGGTGCCGTAAAGGCCGTAGTCGCAGACGCTGTCCTCAACGCCGCCGCCCAACTCATCGTGGGTTGCGCTTGGCGGTTGAGGCAAGCGGGACGCTTTTGCTGTAGTCATGATCGAGTGTTGATACCCTGAAAGATCTGCAATAGTTTCGAGAGGCGCAATCGCGCAACTATCGCACCCGTCTAAGGTCGCAGATCTAAAATAGACGACGCCATCTAGGCGTTTCGCCGCGCTGGCGGATTCGTTCGCCGTATACGGCCGCCGCATGGTCGGACGCGTGCGCCCGTCGAGCTGCCTCGCCCTGCGTCTTTCCGACGAAGCTCGCGCGCTGCGAGCCTCCTCGTCTGGCGGCGTAATCTCCCGCGGGGCGGCGCTCGATGTAGAAATTTTGATCGTTACGAGGCATAGGCTTCCTCAATTCTTGATCGCAGGGCTTAGACCGAACGGCTTCTGAACGTAGGTATACTTCTGCCCGCATATGCGACAAACGTTGAGGGGATTTCCAAAATGCTCGTGCGGTGGAAACACCTTTTCTTGGCGTTTTGCGCGCGTCTTGGCCGTGGTTATTGGGCTAATGATGTGTAACTATCCTTGCTCCCGAGGCGGAAGCGCCGCGCGTTCTACGATTGGAAGCGCTTTAGTCTTATTCGAGCCTTAAGCCAAAAGAGCCTATCATCATCCCGGCAGCGAACCGAGTTGATCGGAGGTAGGTATTCGCGTGAAAGACGAAGAGATCGACGACTTTATCGGCCAGCGTGTAAAGGTCACGCTGGAGAGCGGACGGGTTCGGGAGGGTGTGCTCAAGCGGAGCGATGACCAGGGCCGGATCCTCGTTCGGGGGCTCCGATACGACGTTTCTAGGAAAGCCATCTCGAAGATCGAGCAGCTGCCTTAGGCAGGCGAGGCTCGAGCCGCCCGGCCGAGCGACATGGCTTGCGGACAGGGGGGATCTATGAGAGAATCCTTGGTGAGCCACCTCAAAAAGCGCGATCTTTCGAGCGGTCGATAAAATTGCGCCACTGAAAGATCGGTACGATTTTTAAGCCTCTTCGCCCATCCGCGCCGCGGCAATCCTCGACCGAACCCCTCTTTAGGATGCGCTCGGTCGGCCGACTGCCCTCGTCATCGCCGGAAACTGCGGGCAGACCCATCACACCATGACACACAGGGAGATCTAACCATCGCTGTTCGCAATAGAAAAAGCAGAAACCGAGTGCGCGTGCCCAAACCGGCTGCGCAGCAAAATGTTAAGGAAGCCCCGCTTGAGGTAATCGGCAGCATCAAGCAAGTTTTTCCGAGCGCTACGTTCTCAGTCGAGCTCGATAACGGTCACGTCGTCCTGGGGCACATTGCCGGACGCTTGCGTCGACATCGTATCCGAATTCTTCCCGGCGATCGCGTAGACTTGGAACTCTCGCCCTACGACTTGACGAAGGGCCGCATCGTTTATCGCTATCGCGCCGGAGAAGCGCGGCGGACGTCGCCGCGATCCGAGCAATCACCCTAGAAGTTTATTAGGAGACCCATAATGTACACCGACGAAACGCTGAGCTGCCTCGACTGTGGGCGCTCGTTCACATTTACCGCAAGCGAGCAAGAGTTTTTTGCCACTAAAGGCTTCACGAACAAACCCGGTCGATGCACCGACTGCCGAGCGGCCCGCAAGGCCAACGGAGGCCAACGTGGCTCGTCTGCCCGCGGCACCCGAGAGC
This sequence comes from Vulcanimicrobiota bacterium, assembly GCA_963831815.1. Lineage (GTDB taxonomy): Bacteria > Vulcanimicrobiota > Vulcanimicrobiia > Vulcanimicrobiales > Vulcanimicrobiaceae > Cybelea. The sequence continues at coordinate 1,265,463 of CAWHRL010000002.1, read as the reverse complement.
TATTCAAAGTAACGTGCAGTCAGTGCGGCGGCGTCGCGGAAGTTCCGTTTGAGCCGCGGACCGGCAGACCGGTTTATTGCCGCGACTGCTTCTCGACGCAACAATCGTACCGTTAGGGAATCGCGCTAAAAAGGAAGCTGTCTGGGCGAAACCTTAAAATCGCCCGACTCGCAGATCTCCGTGATCTCCTGCTCGCTCAGGCGTTGAAACGTCTTGTTCGCATACTCGAACGACTCGCCGGCTTGAGCCTCGTCGTAGCGCGCCTGCGCGCCGAAATTCAACTGAGGCCGCAGCTGCAGGGTCTGCTTTTTGAAGTCGACGCGATAGGCTTGATCTTTCGCGAATAACACGGTGTCACCGCGGCTGTTGGTATAGCCCCCATACACGGGCTCCGAAAGCGCTGGAGAGGTCGGCCCTTTCCCTGTAATTTTTATCGCTAAGCTGGCGATGGGCGAACTAACGCTGGGCATGAACTACTATTAACGCCAAATTCATCAGAGCGGTTGCAGTTCGGTCCCTCGGCGGGAAGGACCTTTAATTGAGGCCTGCGCTGAAAACCGCGCCGAAATTATTGGGTCGTATCGTGGAGCAGTACGTGCAGAGATAGGCGTTGGAGGCGCACGATGGCATACGAGGTGACCAAGCGGATAAAAGGACACGACTACCGCTACGCGGTCGAGGCGTATCGCGATCCGGAGAGCCAGCGCCGACGGGCCAAGTGGACCTACGTGGGTGCAGTTCAGGACGGGGCGGTGCGCGCGCCGGCCCGGGCGGGCCGCAAGCACGTCACAAAGGACGAGATCGTTACGGCGGCCGCAAAGCTGCTCGAATTTCGCGATCCGGAGCACGTCACCGTCTCAGTCGTCGCCAGAGAGGCCGGCGTCTCGCGGAGCACTTTTTATCGCCATTTCCCGGACGAGCGAGAGTTTTTTAGCGCTGCGCTCGCGCACATCGCCGACGAAGCGATGGGGTCGTTACCCCCGCTCGACGCAGCGGCGCGCACGCTTGAAGAGGCACGCGCGGCCTTTCGCCGCTGGTATGAAGCGCACTATCGTTCGGTCGCACAGCAACGTGCAATTCGCCGCGCGCTGCTGGCCGGGGAGCGCGGCAAACTGGCCGTACGACGCGCGAAATCGCTGATGCGACACGACCCGTTTGCGCAGCTGGAAGCGTTTTTGCGAGCGCTCGACGAGGCCGGGATTGCAGCGATCGCCGACGTGTGTGGAATGTCGCGCGCCATCCTCGGGTCAATGTTGGCGGTGAGATTGAAGTCGATCCTGATCGACCCCGAGCACGATCTCCCCGAGCCTACCTTCGAGGAACTCCATTGCGTGGCAGAGCGCGCCATCTTTTGTAGTCGCATCTAACGGGACGGCATCGCGTAACCACATACGAGCGCGAAGCGCTTCATCTGGAGCCCAGATGGGACACATGAGTTAAACGCGTCCGGTTACCTAGAGGTCGCTAAAACCGAAGGCGCCGCGAGCGGGTCCGTACGGGTGTGGAGTGTTGTTAGAAAATGTTTTTCCCCCATCGAATCAGCTACGCTTTTGATACCCTCACGTTTGCGCTCTCGATGATCCCGTTCGTTCTGGTCTTCGCGTTGATTGTGGCATCGCTGGCGGAAGAACCGCTCAGGATTCGAGCCAGGGTGCGAGCGCGAAGATCGTCCAGAAACGGTTAGCGGAATGAAGTGGAGAGCCGCCGCACGTTCGAGCCGCAGGGTCAATTGTTCTGATCGGAAAGGTACAGATCGTGGCTGACAAGCCGATGAAGATTCCTGGACCTAACCACCCGATTTCGATCGAAGCGAATCCGTCACGCGTTCTGGTCAAAGTCGGCGGAAAAGTCATCGCCGACACGCGTGATGCGTTGACGCTTCGCGAGGCCTCCTATCCGCCCGTTCAGTATATCCCCACTCGCGATGTCGCTATGGCCGAACTCACGCGCAGCGAGCACACGTCGTATTGTCCCTATAAGGGGAACGCCTCATACTACAGCATTCCGGCGGGTGGGGATCGCTCCGTCAACGCGGTCTGGACTTATGAGGCACCATATAAGGCGGTGGCGCAGATCGAAGACTACCTAGCTTTTTACCCAGACCGGGTTGACGAGATCAGCTAACTGACGCCGGCAAGCATCTCGCGGCGAGACTTGTAGAGCTCCCAAAACTTGTCTGCGATCCTCGATGGGTCGACTGAATTGCCACTATCCGTCGGCGTGCCCTTGATTGTGCCGCGGACCATGACCTCGCCGACATAGATGCCGTCGTCTTTTAGCCGCGCCGCAAGCAGGCCGGCCAGCTTATTTTTTGCAGCATTCCCAAGCGCGATTCCCATTGCGTTGGTAGAAGTTGCGTACGCGTCTATCTCGGGCGAGAGCTCGCCGAACCCGCCGTTTGTTATCAGAATGGCGCCGTCGCCGGCGCTCTTGAGATCGGGAAGCGCTTCGCGGGCGGCGGCGAGAAGCCCAAAGACGGCGACATCGAAAATCCCGCGCAGCGCCGCCGGATCGGCGGTGAGAAGATCTCCGGCTTCAGCGCCTCCGAACGCGTTCCAGTGGATTGCGGTGATGGGGCCGAGTTCGGCACGCGCCCTGCGAATTGCCGCGGCGATGGCTGCCGGGTCGGTGGCGTCAGCCGGGAATGCGGCGGCGGTGATCCCTCTGGCTTTCAAGGCCGAAACTCCCGCGGCGAGGCGGTCTTCACTCCGCCCGACGAGTGCGACGGAAAAGCCCTCCGCGCCGAATTTCTCGGCCACGGCGGTCGAGTTGCCGGGTCCGAACCCAACAATTATGATGGTTTTTGACATCGTTGCCCTCTTGACGAACTGGTTCGTTTAAGCGTTACGACTTCACATGGCGGAAGGCCCGCAAGGTGGCGCGGAACCTGCGTTCGGATCACGCCGAGCAGTTCGCAGCCGTGGCGAGCTGACGAGTTAGCTACCCTTTTCGTCCTTCTCGCGCAACGCGGTCACGATCGCAAGCGGGAGCTTCTGAAGCTCTTGCAGCATCAGCGTTTGCGTCTCTCGTATCGACTCCAAGACGCGATCGGCTTGGCTCGATAGGGTGTCTAGCGCCGTCCCCACCCCATGCGCGAGAGCCTGCAACGCCTCCGATTCGTCGGGCGCATATGCCTCGCCGTCGCGCTTGGGCCCACAGACCAGCGCGCCGACGAGGTCGCCGCGTGAGATCATAGGGAACGCAAGCTCACCGCTTAACTGCGAACGCGGGAACAGGTGAAGATCGATTGGCTTGTTCCACGCGCGAAGCGCGATAATGCCCGGATCGTTTTCGCTAACTTCCGCTCGCCCGCCGTCAGTGGCGAAATCGTAAGTGGCGGTGCCGTCGCGAACCAGAATTGCCGCTTCGCCCGCGCTTGTGTGCTCCTTGACCATCTGCACGGCCCGATCCAGCAGCGTTGATCGGTCGGAGATGTAGGACGCCTCATGCGCGAAGCGGCGTAACGCCAACTCATCTTCGTGACGCTTGCGGAAAAAGACGCGATCGACAAATCGCTCGACGTACTTATGGATGTATTGCAGCGAGATCCCAAGAGCGAGCGCCACTACCATGCCGACGAAGGCGCTGGTGGTGTGGGTTACACTGGTCAGCCACGCATTCGCAGCCCATTCGGCTAAAACGAATGCGCCGATCACAATAGCCGTGACTATCGTGAAGACGGCGGCGCGGTTCAAGAAGAAGCCGACGTCGATCAGCCGACGGCTTAGTGCCGCATACGTCAGCGCAACCGGTGCGGTGAGCAACACCAGAGTGCTAACAAGGCCGATGACAATGGTGGCGGTGTACGATGACGACGAAGTTGCGATCAAACCTAAGATGAAGAAGCAAAAAAAGGCTGCAAGAGGTACGAGCGTCCATACCGCTCGCTGACGCTCGACGCCGCGGGATGCGGCGACTGCTAGAAGGCCGCAGAGCGCTGCCATGAAGACGGCGGCCGCAACGGAAACTAAACCTGCGTTCCCCTCAACGAAAGGAAGCGGGTCGAACCGCAGCGTGATAACTCCGGTTGTCCCAACTAAAGAGATCGCGGTGAAGATCGCGAGGAACGCGTAGCACAGCCACTGTGTGATACGACGAGGTCGCGAGAGCGGCTTGGCGAAGCCGCTTGCAAACGCCGCCAACAACGCCACCGACGACGCTCCAACTACGATCGTGGAGATGTTTTGGAGGACGTATAGCCAAGCCCAGGGCGTCGCGAAACCGGTCCAGGCGCCTGTAAAAACAAAGGTCGCGATCCACAGCGATAGCAGTCGCATCTGGGGTAGATCGGCACCCCGCCACGCGATCAGAGTTGCAAACAGCAGAAGCCAGAGAGCCGCGAATGTGGAGAGCCAGAAGTTCCACGTAAGTATCGGCGCGTGCGGAATGACCGTAAGCTTTCGCAGCGAACCGCTGCGCACTGAAAGACTGAGAGCTCGTCCATTGAGCGGCACGTCGAGAAGGAAGTAACGCTCGATAACGGTGTTCGGACGGATGTCAATGAGATCGCCTCGACGAAGACCGGCGCGCGCAAATGGCCCGCCGCGGTCGACAGATGTAACCACGAGATTAAATGGTTTCGAAGAAGCGCCGGTATTGGCTCCCCACCAGCCCTGCCACGGTGGAGCGCCGCCCATTCCGGTCGCGTCAAGCACGATCCGCTACCTGGGCGAGCGCCGCAAGAGCGCAAATCGCTAGGAGCACGCGGCGCCATGCAATGCCGCTCATGGCTGGATCTTACCCGATGTTCCCGAGATACCCAAAATTTTCAACCCATGTTATCGTTTTCCGGCCTTGAAGATAACGCCTGGGCTTTGGACGACCGAGCTTAATCAGAACGTTTTTACGCGTCGTCGTCTTCCGGGAAATCGATCTCCAGCGGGCGTCCCGTCTCGAGCAGCGTCTTCAAGCCGGATAGTACCGGGTTCCAACCGGTCAGAGCTCCTCTATACGTCTTGGTATCGCCGGCATAGTGCTCGTGCGTGAGCGTGAGCCGGCAAGTCTCACCCATCGGCTCGATCTCCCACGTTACGCGTGACGGAGGGTCGCGATCTTCCGGCTTACGGTGCGAGGCGATAAACGTGTGCACGAGCCGGCGTGGTGGATCGATTTCGACCACCTCGCCTTCTAGCATAAACGATCCGTCGGCGCGACGGCGATTGAGTGGTTCGCCCGGTCTCCACGTCGACTCGACCGTGCTTTCGTAGAAATACAGCTTGGTCGTCGCGGGGTCAGTAATCGCTTGCCACAACTTCTCGGGCGTGGTGCGAATGTAGAGCTGATAAACGTGACGCAGCGGCGGCGGCATCGCCTTTACGCGCTCCCCGCGAGTGCCCGCAGCGAGGCGTCGAAGGCGTCGTTCGACGGGTACCAGTCTGCGCGTCCTGACGGCATGAGATCGAAGAGATGCCAAACCGGACAGAGCAAATCGATGCCACGCTCGCGGTCCTCCAGCAATGGGTGCGCGGTATAAGCGTGGCGCAGCCGGTCGCCGTCTTTCGCGAAGACGACGATCGTTGAGTCCGGGTCACCTTCGGCGTCTTCGGCGTCGATGTCGCGCGCGAACGACGAACCATCGTCCGAGAGGAGCCTCAGTCGATTCCATTGGCGGCGGTCGCCCCAGGCTTTGAGCGTATCGAACGGCGCTCGGGAAGCGATTACGAAGTTCGCCCGCTCCGTTACGTGCGGTACGATTCCGTTGAACCCGTCGATCCATAGCGAGCACATCGGACAGAATTGGTCGTCTTTGGCCCAGTACATTAGATGGTAGAGAATTAAGTACGGCTTGTCGTCGGTGAAGAGCTCCGAGAGGCGGACACGATCGCCGTTCTCGACGAACGTATAGTCGGGGACGACCGGGCCGGGCGGCAGGCTGCGCCGCATCGCAGCTACGGCCTCGACGCGGTCGCGCAAATCGATCTCCGCCTCGCGGAGGTGTTCGCGCGACCGGCGATATGCGTCATCGGTACCGGGCATCAAAAGACTCGAATCAGTCATCTCATTTCCTCTCAAGGGTGCGCTTCAGGGTCGTAAGTCCGCGCGCGATGCGTGCCGAGTACTTGCTGACCCAGCGATCGTAGATCATCTGCAATGGGATTGGATTGAGAAAGTGCAACTTCTCGCGACCTTCGCGGCGCGTCGTGATCAGCCCGGCGTCTTCCAACACGCGTAGATGCTTCATTGTGCCGAATCGCGTCATATCGAGCTGAGCACTAAGTTCGGTCAACGTTCGTCCGTCGCGTTTGTAAAGTACGTCGAGGAGATGGCGCCGGCTTGGGTCGGCCAACGCTCTGAACACCTCGTCCACGTGTCGCAATTATAGGTGACTAAACGGTCACATGTCAAGACAACGGCGCGAATCAGTCAAGCGCCGGTACCGGTATCAGTTTGTATTGAGGACCGCGCGCGCGTGCGACCCGCCGTCGTGGCGCTCGGTGACATTGAAATCGTCAGTCAGCGACCATACGATGTAGAGGCCACGTCCGCGCTCGCTGAGGAGGTCCGACGGCAGCTTGGGAGCGAGCGTGAAGCCGGGCCCGCGGTCGAGTACGTGCAGAACCGGAGTGGGCTCGCTCCAGTCGAACATGATTTCAATTGGTCCCGGGGCGTAGCGCACGACGTTACCGAGCAGCTCGCCGAATACGAGCTCGGCTGTGTCCAGTTGGTCCGCGCGCAATCCTCCGTCGCGTAAGGCGGCGACGAACGAGTGACGAGCGCCGTGCGCGGCGCTGGCGTCATTTGTGTCAAACGTCCACCGGCGCGAGGGCGGCCGCGCCATCGCGTAACTGCTTCGTTCGGCAGTGCTCTCGAGCTGCAGCGTGAGTACGACGACGTCGTCCGCGTTCCCATTCTGTAGGACCGCGCGGTAGAGAGCATCGGCAGGATTCGAGCTGTCGGCGATTTCGGGGCGTGCAGTTGCCCGAGCGAGCCGGCGGAGGCCGCCGATAATGTCATGCTCGGCCTCGACCAAACCGTCCGTATAGAAAACGACTAGGCTAGATTCAGGCAGTACCGTACTGGCCGCCGTCTCGCCGCGGACTCGTAGGCCGAGCGGCAGTCCGCTCGTGTCGAGCGTGGTAACCACGCCGCCGTGATCTCGAACCAACGGCGCCGGATGTCCAGCCGAGGCGTAAGAAAGCGTCCGTGCCACCGGATCGAATACGCCGACAAAAGCCGTAACGAACGTTTCCGGGTGCTCGGCCTTTAACGTGCGATCGGCGGCGTCGAGCATCGCAACCGGATCGGCGTAAACTTGCGCTACGCCGCGAATCACCTGGCGCATCGAGGACATGATCACGGCGGCGGCAAGACCGGTCCCCGCGACGTCTCCAATCGAAACCACGATCCGCCCGTCGCTGAGGCGCAGCGCATCGTACCAATCCCCGCCGATCAGCTCGCGATCGTTAGCCGGGACGTAGATGCCGCTGAAGCGGATCCCGGGCACCTGAGGAAGCGAGATCGGGAGCGCCGCACGCTGAAACTCCGCCGCAATTTCGCGCTCTCTTTCGTAGAGGCGCGCATTCTCGATCGCTACGGCAGCCCGCTTCGTAAGCTCCTCGAAAAGGGGTAGATCCTCGTCGGTGTATCGGCGAGGGGTCTCGGCCCAGTATGCGACGAGCGATCCAATCGTTCGGCCGCGCGTACGCAAGGGAACCGTCACCGCCGATCGCGGCGAAAGGGCTCGAATTACCTGGAGCAGGTCGGGAGCTGCGGCTTTTTCGATCAGCTCGTTGCTGACCTCGCGTAAAATGACCGGCCGATTTTTTCGAAGGATCGCAGCGATGTTCGGTTCCACTTTGGGATCGTGATTGTAGCGGCCCAGCAGTCTTTTTACGAGCGGCATTTTACGCGGGTCGGCATGGATGGCGGCGACGGTTTTCAGCCGTTCAAACTCGTCGAACAGATCGATCGCTGCCCAGTCTCCGAACTCCGGAACGATGATCGCTAGAAGTCGCTCCAACGTCGCATCCAAGTCAAGCGACTCAGCGAGCACTTCGCCGGCCTTCGCAATAAACGCAAACTGTTGACCCTGCCGCTTATAGTCGTCGACGTCGGTGCCGATCGCGACCCAACCAGTCGCGCGTTGCTGCGCCGGGTCTAGCGGCGATACTGTAACGCGAAACCATCGAGCAACCCCGTCGGCGCGGCGCAACCGCAACTCGAGGGTAAAGGCCCTGCCGCCGGCGATTCCGTCGAGCAGCGCCTGACGACTCATGCGACGATCGTCGCGGTGAATCGCCGCGGTCCACTGCCGTTCGAGGTGAGCTGGGCCCGCCTTCACGGATGGCGGCAGGCCGACGTACTCATACCACGTTTGATTGAACCGCTCGATTCGACCATCGCTTGCCGCGATCCAAGCGATTTGTGGAATTGCGTCAATCTCGGGGGAACGAAGATGCATTGCCGGCTTCAAACTCGTCAGTCGCGCGATATTCGGCGCGGAGGGATTCTTCATCCTCGGAATGCTCCGAACGGTCCGCCGCCGATGCAAGCGACCCAACGGCCGCACCAGCGGTGCGCTCGTTCCTTGCGATCTAAGACTGCATCCCTTTCGTACGCCTTCGACTGCTGCCACTGACAAGGCGAACGGCGCGGCTCCATGCTGGAGTCGTAGTGCGTAAAGTTGTCGTTAATCGACGGATTCTCCGAAAACGGGTGAGCATTCTGATTGGCGACGTACAACGAGCCTTGGGTGTCGACGCGGGCAGCGCTCGGCGTTTCAGGCCGTTGGCGATCGACCTTTCATGGCGCGGCAGACCGTCGGTGAGGCCGGACACGGGTCCAACCAAAACGGCGTCCGGCGCGGGAGAAAAGGCCCCAGTGCGACCTCAACAACTAAAGCTTTAGTTTATGCGTGTTCGAAGTTCGTTCTCTTGCTGAACGTTCATTCAGTATGCTAGGCTTGAACGGTGCAGTCCAGTAGAGCGGAGCCCACGCCGTCGGAACGCGTTATCCTGGACGCTGCGGAAGCGGCTTTCGCTGCGAAAGGGTATGACGGAGCGACGTTTTCGGACATCTGTCGCGAGGCCGGCGTCTCGCGGGGCCTACCCTCGTACCTCTTCGGCAGCAAAGAAGCTCTCTATCGTGAGGTGGTCGGTCGCGCCGCAGAGCGTTTGCGCATCGAGATGATCGAGCCGTTACGAAAATGCGTTCCTTCGGCCAGCGCAGAGCGGGCAGTGGCCGTCATGGTCGACACCTACATCGACTACCTCGAGGCGAATCCGCGTATCGTACGGCTTCTGCAATGGGAGATGCTCAGCGATCCGGCAGAGCGGCGCCCTTTTGCGCCGTCGTCCGCCCTCTTCGCTGAAGTGTTCGCGCTTCTCGAAAGCATCTTTGCAAAGGAAGGCTACGGCGTCGAGATCGCGCGCGCGATGCTAGGAAGCGTCGTCGCATTGTGTTTCTTGCCGGCAATGGTCGGCGCTCGCATCGTAGGCTTAGGTGAGATTCCGCCGGCGCAACGCAAAGCTCACGTTATCCATCTTCTCAGCGGGGCCTTACGCGCTGATGCGTGATTACGCTTCCATCGCTCTGCGGCTGGCGCTCGGGTTGACGTTCCTCTACGCGATTGCCGACCGCTTCGGCGCGCTCGGCCCCCCAGGTACTCCCAACGTGTCGTGGGGAGACTTTTCGCGATTTACTGCATATGTAGGAACTCTCAACTGGTACGTACCCCATCTTTTCGTTCCAGCGCTAGCGTGGGTTGAGACCGTCTTGGAAACGCTGCTGGGCATTGCGCTGGTATTGGGGATGCTGCTTCGCCCAGTCGCCTTCGTGAGTGCGCTGCTGTTGTTGAGCTTTGCGCTAACGATGGCCGTTGCAAACGGCATTGGGGCGCCGCTCGCCGCATCGGTGTTCACTGCGTCGGCGGCAGCGTTTATGTTAGCGGTAGGAGGCTCCGCAAGGTGGTCGATCCTCTGAGCGCTCCAGAGCCAGGCCTACGGCGATGTAGTCTTCGTTAGCCAAGCCCGTCTCGACCGCATCTTCGAACTCTGCGAGTGCGCGGTCCATCAGCGGCGCATTCACTTGCAGACGTTCCCTGGCTCGGTGGGCCAGACGAAGATCTTTGAGGAGCGCGCCCGCCGAAAAACGCGGTTGCGTATCGCGCTCGAGGAGCTGTTGACGCTTGGTACCGACGCGCTCGAGCATGTATACGAGCGTATCTATGGCGAGGGTCCGATCGACGCCGGCCTTTCCCAGGATGCCGAGCAGTTCGCCAATCGAATCGGCGAGCACGCCGAGCACGCAGTTACTTGCGAGTTTGAGATGACCGCTCGCCCCCGGCGAACCGGTGAACTTAATGGTAGAGCCCATCGCGCTCAAGAGTTCGCGGGCGCGATCGAAGGCCCGATCGCTGCCTCCCGGATAGAGCGTTAGCGTGCCGGTGCGCGCGCCGTCGACGCTGCCGATGATCGGACACGCGAGAAAGTTCACCCCTCGCTGCATCGCCGCTTCGGCGAGCGTCTCATACATCTGCGGTGAAAGCGTGGAAGACTCGATAACGAGCTGACCTTCACGCGCGGCCGGGATGATCCGGCCAAGCGAGATTTCGCGCGCGACCTCATCGTCCCACAGCATCGCGATCGTCGCATCCACGACCTCGACCAGCGATTCGAGGCTCTCGAACGCCGTCGCGCCCGCCGCGACCAACGGAGCCGTCATATCGCTATCTACGTTCCAAACAGAGATTCGATAGCCGCGATCGAGCAGATTGCGCGCCATCGCGCTTCCCATTTTTCCCGTGCCTGCAATTCCAACGTGCATCGTCACGACGCTCTCCTTCCTCACATACCTGGGATCGTGCCGGGAGCGAAGAGCGCGATGAGGGCCAGTGCGCCCAGTGCGGCGCCGACCGGCGCGACGAATCGGCTGCCCGCCGGCGTCACTTTCTCGACGAACATTATCGTCGCGAGCACGCCCATCCAAGCCAAATGCGCGATTCCCGCGGCAAACATTACCAGCATCAGCGCCCAGCAGCAGCCGAGGCAATAGAGCGCGTGACGCAAGCCCAGGCGCAATCCGTTAAGTGCGCCGCGCCGATAGTGGCGCATGAGATAGATGCCTGGATGCCGGCACGCCTTCAGGCAGGCATCCTTGAGCGGCGTAAACTGATAGACTGCGGCAAGACCAAGGGTGCCGGCCGGTATCAGCGCGGCGTGCGCCGCAAGCCAGGGCCACGCGTCGACCATTCGATGCAGCTGCATGTCGCCGGTGAACGCAGCCAGCGCAAACGCCGTCCAAACTGCGAAGTAGCCGCCCAAGAACAGGGCCAGCGCGAGCGGGAAATCCGGCGCGCGCCCCGCGGTCGCCGCGTAGATGCGGATGAGCCCTAGCGACGAGGGCAGCATCATTGCAGCGGTCATGAACTGCCATGCGGCTAGCACGACGAGTGCGGCGAGCCAATACGGCCGTCCGCTTGCATAGAGCGCGTGATGGTGAAGTTGTGCGGCGTTACCGTTTAGCTCTGCCCATATGCAAACCGCCCACGCGGCTGCGATCGCGCAGCCGAGAATACCGATCGTATTGAAGCGAATGATACGGTGCGCGGCGTTGGCCGCCATTACGTCATCCCTCGAGCAGAAAGTCGCCCTGGATCGCGTTGCGATCCTTAAACGTCCAAACCATCCCGTGTTCGGGAATGTTGACGACATGCTCGGAGGCCTTCGCAACGTATGCAGGTGCGCCGGGGATGGTGCTAAAGAGGCTGTCGCGCAATGTCGTGACCGCTCCGTACGGGCTGCGATAGGGCGCCATGGTCGCGCGAAGCTTGTCGCCCACGACGAGCGTGCCTTCACCGTCCTTGAGGTTGTGCTCGATCTGCGCCGTCTCAATCGCCACGTCCTCACCGATCAAGTTGTGAATGTCCGCAAGCGGCCCGCCTAAACGTCCGTGCCAGGCGTCGAGTATCGCCGCCCTCTGCTCGTCAGTTGCTCGCGCATCCACGTAGCTAACGCGCTTCCAGCTCTGCGGCGTCAGAACGTTTCCCGGAATCTTGACGACTTGCACGTAGTTCAGTCCGGTTACGTCGACTCCGTTGATCTCGCCATTATCGATGTGGTACGCAAGAAACGAGTCGCAGGCGCCGCCATCGGGATCCTCACCGATCCAGCAACGGCAGAGGGTCCGGCACGAACACGCCTCGAGCAGCGTACCTTGCAACGTGTAGGCTTTTGTAGAAGCCTTTGGAGTAGGTTGAGTCTGGGTCACTTTTAAGTCCCTCCTCGGCGAAGAGACTTCCAGGGGTCGCCCGCGTTGCCCCGTCTAGAGGATTGCGATTCGTTGACCCGGAGTCTGGCCTTGCTTTAGCCGGCTCTAGATTGCTGGTAAATCGGGCAAGCCTTTTCGAATAAGAACAAACCGCGTTCTGCTCCGGGCAAGGCGTGCAAGAACTGGAACGTTCCTACGGCGATGAATAGCGCCAACATTGCAAACATCACCGGCGTAAAATCAAAGCCGCGCTTCGGCGACCCTTGGTGGCGATCTAGAACGTCCATATACAATTGAACGCGCCGGTGCAGCACGTGGATTACTTGTTAGGCGCCATCAACCTCGTCATTGGAACCGCTATTGCGACACCGGCGCTCCGGAACGCCTCGACCACGCGGCGGTTTAGCTCCAAGAGAGCGCCCCTACGCTCGGTCGGCCGGACCTTGACCCACGCGCGGAGCACGATGCCATCCCCGGTCATCGACTCGACGCCAAGCACTTGCGGCGGCTCGAGAACCGTTGGGCGCCAGCGGTCCTCGCCGGCAAAACCGTCGACGACCGCTTTGAGCAGTGCGAGCGCCTTCTCAACGTCTGAATCCAAAGCTATCGCAATCCGAAAATCGATGCGCGACCAGCTACGCGTCGAATTTTCGACGATCGTGATCGTGCCGTTCGGGATCGTCACCAGCGCCCCGGTGTCGGTTCTGACTTGCGTTATTCGCAGCGTCAGCGACTCGACCGCGCCGGTGACACCGTTGATACCGTTGATGGTGACTTGATCGCCCACGGCGTACTGGTCTTCGACGAGGACGAGAAATCCGCCGACGTAGTCCCTAACAACGCTCTGGGCAGCAAAACCAATTACCAGCGCGATGATGGCGCCGATGGTCAGCACCGACGTCGGCGAAATTTCGAAGATCGACAACGTCGCGATGACCCCGATGAGATACAGCACGACGCCCTTCAGATCGTCGATTGCAACGATGATCATCGGCCGCCGCAGTGCCTTGCGCGCAGCATCCTCGGGGCTCAGAAACGGATTAAACCCCCACGCATCGCCGAGCTCGACTAGCGCAAGACGCGACAAATAGTTGACGACAACGATCACGAACCACAGCCCGGCCGTCAGGGCGATCCGACGCGAGAACGTCGTCGCGGGCCCCCGGGTCGCGGGGACGACCGTAAGGATCCAAAGCGCGACCAACAGCCAGAGCAGGACAGTTCCCCAAGTGAGCAGCCAAGATGCACCCTCGACGATCTGTCGCCGTCTGCGGAGTTGCGAGCGCGCTGCATCGCCCTCGTCGCGGGCGCCGATCTCGGCTTCTTGTGCCTTAAGCTTGCCGGAGCGGCGGCGCAGCCGGCTGCGCACCCAAAGCATCAGGCCCGTGAGCGCGACCGCAACGAGCGCTACGTACGGAGCTTTGCGCAACTCGCCGGCGACGTGCTCGGGCGCTGCCGCCTGAACCGCCGGTGCCAACGTTTGTTGCAGGATGTTACGCCAGACCTCAGCGAGCTGATCTGCCGAGACACCGTGTGCCGATGCGTCGGCCTCCGTAACGGTTACGATCGGCGCAACTTCAGTACCCTTTGCGTCAGTCGCGTAGAGTATCGGGTAGCCGTTCTGCTTTCCGATTTCGACACTGAACGTCGCCGCGTCGAATCGCGAAGGGGGAACCACAAAGATGCTCTCCGGCGGCGGCAGAATGAGACGCAGGTTTTCCTCCACGGTCTCGACGCGTAGGACGATCGGCGGAATGGCGTCGTTGGCGGTCGCCGGCAAAGCTGCCAGGTCGAAGAGCCTCTTGCCGGCGTACGAAATCGGTGCGGTGTCGAATTCGCGCACCCGCTTGATCGGGACGCCGTATGGGGACGTCGATTCCGACGCGACGGGGATGGGGAATGGCACCTGAGCAGGGCACGCCCGGAAACTGCCGGCGAGCGCGCAAGCCAAAGCCGCCGCAAAGACGATGGCGCGGCGACCGACGATTACAACCGAGAGTTGTGACAAGATCGGAATCTTTGACCGACGGGTGCGCGCATCCGCTCGCGGACGCCGTGGCTTAGGCAGCAGCGGAGACGGAAGGTCGAACGACCCTGTCGTAGATCCAGAGCCCGAACGCCGTGAGCAGCCCGACGCAGGTTATGGTCACCCAGATGAGAGCCGGTTGTTGCCTTACCTCACCAAAATGATGGAGCAGCAGACCGCCAAACCATCCGCCGGCGAGCGACCCGATACCAATAGGTAAGAAGGAAAAACCCATGTACGTTCCCTGCCGCCCGGGAGGCGCCAAACGGGAGACGTATTCGTAATATCGCGGCGATTGCGTGACCTCGCCAAGGGCGACGACTACGAGACTGAAGACTGCCATCGTCACGGTCGGCTTTGAGGCGATCAAAAGCCAACCGAGCGACGAGATCAAAGTACCGATAACGAGCGCTTGGAACGAAGGCATCCTTCGTGTGAGCGCGTTCACCGCTACCGTCAAGGAGATGACGATAAGCGGACCCGTGATGAGAATCATCGCCGTGTTCGCATTGGGGTCGACGTAGTTGTGAATGTAGATCGGCAAAATGAGAAATTGCTGCCAAAAGACGATCCAAAATCCAGAGTAAATAAGCAGTAAGAGCATGAAGCGGCCGTTTCGGAGAACCGTCAATAGGTCGGCAGCGGTCTGGGCCAACGAGCCGGGCTCGGGTGCGCCCGCGCGCGGCTCCTTGAAGAACACCAGCACCGTGAGGAACATCAGAAAGACGCTCAGCGCGGCAAGCATAAAGACGGACTCAGGCGGGAGTCGCGAGTGCATCCAGCCGGCGAGAAACGGCCCGGCGGTGCTCCCGATGTTGACCATGGTGTAATAGATGGCGTAGCCGATAGACCGAACGTTTTCTTTCGACGCTCGTGCAGTCGTGCCGACGACCGAGGGCTTCACCAACGCCACTCCCAGCGCCGGCAGAAACAGTATGATGCCCGCAAGAAGACCGAGCGGAATTACTTGACGAACGGGTGCGAGCCAGGGCGCACCGATGGAGCCGACGAGAAAGTACGCGAGAGTCAAAATGAAATAGGCGGCGGAGAGGCTGCGGCGGAATCCGATGCGGTCGGCTAGCGCGCCGCCGAAGATCGCCATCACCCAGACGGCCCCGCCAAAAATGCCGCTTAGGCTGGCCGCCTCAGAGCTCGGGAAGGCCAGCGTTTCGTGCAGGTAGAGCGCCAGTGTCGAGAATACGGCGTAGTACGAGAGCCGCTCGAAGATCTCACTAATGTTTGCGACCCAAAACGGGCGCTCGAAGCCGGTTCTAACCTTGCTTAGCAGGGTGCTCGACACTACTTCAGGTTGATTAGCGGCTCGAAGCGGCGATCCGGAACGATCCACATTATAGCGACGGCTATGAAGATGATGTCGGCCAGTAATGGAGAGAAGAGAGCCGCGCCGATCGCGAACGTGTATAGGACGATCGAAAGCCTCCCTTTTCTGTCGATTGCTACGGCCTTTGCAAAGGGCGCGTCGCGACCGTTGACCTCCAGGAGCGCTCGCTGTAGGAGCACGTAGGCGACGGCATTAAGAAAAAGTACGATCGCATAGAGAACCGTTGGTCCCACCGCGCTTGGATTCCGCCCAAGCCACGCCGTAGAAAATGGTACGAGCGAAAGCCAGAATAAAAGATGCAGGTTCGCCCACATGGCGCGCCCGTCCACGCCCCGGCTCGCGCGCAGCATGTGATGATGATTGTTCCAATAGATGCCGATGAAAACGAAACTCAACGCATACGTAGCGAGCGTCGGTACCACCGGCAACAGCGACCCGAGACCGGTTCCCTCGGGTGGCCGCAGCTCCAGGACCATAATCGTGATAATCACGGCAATAACACCGTCGCTAAATGCCTCGAGGCGGCCCGTTTCGGTCAAAAACCTAGTCATCGTCGGCTAGTTACATCTCGCCGCAGAAAACACTTCGCGCTACTCTTCGAGGTCGATCTGGCCGGTCGAATCTAAGACTTGGATTTCAACCTCTCCAAGATCGAAGACGCGCTGCAATCGTCGCAAGACGGTGTTATCGATCTTCCCCCGCGCACGAAGGTCGATGAGTTTGGCGCGTTCGGCGTCGATCACCTCGCATTGCACTTGGCGAAAGAGCGCCGCCTTGAACCCTTCTTTCGTGGAGCGACCCTCAGCCGTGAACTCCGTCAACCTTCCCTGGAGCCGGCGGCGGTGTAGTTCCAAGACGTCTGCGGGAATCTTCCCTTCTCGTTGCAACTCGTCGAGTCGCTCGAGTCCGGCCTTGGCTGTCACCATTAAGGCGAGCCGCTCCTCTCGAGCCGCCGCACCGTCGTCAGTAATTTGAAGCCATCGAATCAGCCACGGAAGCGTACCGCCTTGGCCAACCAACGTTACGAGCAGCACGACGAAGGTCAGAAATATGAGCAGGTCGCGAAAAGGAAACGGACCGGCTGCCGTCTCGAACGGAATCGCGAGCGCGGCCGCAAGCGAAACGCCGCCCCGCATTCCCGTCCAGGCGAGCAGCGCGACGTGCGACCAGTCGGCTTTGCCCTCGGCGTGCTCGGGCTCGTTGGTGGTCGGCAGCAAACCTTGCGCAAACGTCCAGATCAGCCGAACGACCACGCAGGCGAGTGCCACCGCGCCGCCCCACCAGATCAGCTGGCCAATGGTATAGTGCCGCAAGCCCGCAACGATCGAATGAAACCTAATGCCAACTTCCGTAAAAATGAATGCGTTGAGCAAAAAGACAACCGTAACCCAAAATCCGGTGAGCATCTCTCGCGCGCGCGGCTGCAGTACGACCGGCGTATAGCGACTCAGCACGATTCCCGTCGTCACGGTAGCCAGCACGCCTGACGCGCCAAGATAGTACGCCGGCAAGTACGAAAGAAACGGCACGACGACCGAAACCGTGGCTTGCAACGTCTCCTCTTTGAGCGCACGCCATGCGAGTACGGCGATGCCCGCGACGCCCAATCCGATCAGCACCGATTCAAAGATTGTAAGAACCAATTCGCCGGCCGCGTGGAGCAACGAAAAAGATGCGCCGACGATGGCGGCGATGCCGATTCCATACAGAATCAGGGACGTAGCGTCGTTGACGAGACTCTCGCCTTCGATCGTGCCGATGATGTGCCGCGGTACGTTGAGCTGATCCGCGATCGAGGCGAATGCGACCTCATCGGTTGACGACACGATCGCACCGAGTACGAACGCGACGGCCCAGCTCATACCAGGGATGATCGCGTGCGCAATCGCGGCGACCACGATCGTCGTCAGGATGACGAGGCCGAAGGCCAGTTGGAAGATCCAGAACGCACCGGCGCGGAACTCGCTCGTCGGCGCGGTCAGGCTCTCCCAGTAGAGCAAGGGTGGCAAGAAGACGACCAGCACCAAATCGGGAGGCAGCGGAAAGGTCGGTACACCCGGGAGATAGCCGATCGCCATGCCGCCGAGCACGAGCACGATCGGGTACGACACGTTGATTCGGTTCGCGATCGTGACGAGAATGATGATCGCGACGAATACGACGATGAGCGCGGTCACGGCTGACCTAGCGCCGGCGGTTCACGTTCACTCCCAACGCGCGCGGGGGCGACTGCTCAACTGCCGCCAGTCCGTCTCCGACATGTTGACGCCGTAGTGCTGCGCCGGAAAGGCGAATACGCTATCGGGAAGGTCGCTTCGCTCGGTCAGATCACCATGCTTTTCGTGCGGCTCCCAAGTTGCTTTCATCTCGGGTCACTCCTTTGTCGGTGCGCAGCGCGTTTCGCATTAGCGAGGCGCGGCCCCTACCGCGACGTCAAATACCTGCCCGTTGATTCCGGTCGTTATCGTACGGTCCGGCGTCGACGCGCCGGACGGGAAGACGACGACGTCGCCGTTATTGGAGCTAACGAGGAATTGATTGCCGACGAAGAGCGATCCGTCGGGCGCGTACGCTAAACCGGTCGGCGTGACGAGCCCGGAGGAAAGCGTCACGCTTTCGTCTTTATAGGGCGGCGGGTAGAAACGCACGACCTGATTGCACTCGTCGGCAACCACGATATCGTTTTTGTCGTCGAGCACGAGTCCTTGAAGAAAGCCGCCGCTCAAGTCGTTGAGCGGAAGTATCTTGCCTTCATACGCGTCGTGCGGGAACTCGACCACGAATGTCAACTTGCTGCCGTAGATCTGAGCGACGAATACGTTACCTTTGGCATCGCTAGCGATGCCGTGCGGGGTGTAGACATTATAATACTTGATTTGCGACGGTTTTGACTTGCCGGGCGGAAAGACGGCGACGTCGCCCTGGGTCTGGCCCGTTAGCCCGCCGTCCGACACGTACATCGTGCCCGCCGAATCGACCGTGCCGCCGAAAGGTAGACCGATTCCCTTCCGATACGTGCGAATCGGTTTGCCCTTCATTCCCGCTGCGTAGACGTTCACCAGGCTGTCCTGCGAGCTCTTTCCGCTGACTCCGACGTAGACGTCGCCGCGGTCGTCGGTCCAGATCGAGCTGGCTTCTATGCCGACGTCGCTCACGGTCCGGATCACCTTCGGCTTCTTTGCGTATGCGTCGTAGAGTACGACGGAGCCGGTCTGCGGCGATCCATTGCTCTCCACGAGCACGTAGAGAATTTCTTGCTTACCTTTTGCTGGCCGCCGCGTAGCGGGGGCGCGGTCGAGCGGCGATCGCGCGAGCTGCGGCTGTTTCGCCTGCGCCGGCGATTGGCTTTCGCAGATTCCAAGCTTTGAGACTGCGCTTGCGACGCGCGATTGCGTGACCTGCAGCAGCTGCGCTTGCGGCGCTGCGCTCCCAGAACAGCCTCCAAGCAAAAGCGATGCGCTCAACGCGGTCCCGGCAATGCCTCGAAACTGGAGTGCGGTCATTTGGTCACCTCGCTGACGGTCACTGCCTGCGGATAAAAATATGGGGAGAACGTGAAGCTTTTGGTCGCAGAGCCTCCGGCGGGGTATTTGAAGTACTCGACGTCGCCGTTCTGAGAACCCGATGCATCGTTGGCCACCACCACGGTCTTCTTAACGACGTCGAAACCAGCAACCACGTACGCCCCGCCGAGCTGCGTCGAACCGACTTTGGTACCCGTCGAACCGCTGATCGTGAATCGGTCGATCGCTTGAGCGCCCGGCGTACTGTTGTCGACGACGTCAACGTCGGAGCCGGCGACGCCAATGGCGCTGGGATATTGGAAGGATTGATTCAGCGTCACGGTTGTGAACTTCCCGTCCTTGAAGGTCGCGAAGCCAACGTTGCCACTGTTGGTGGTACCGTCGAGGTAGAGCGTTCCATCGCCACCGTATGCGATGTAATAGATGTAAAGAAACTCGCCGGGATCCGGATAGGTCGTCGGTTTTCCCTTTGCATTTTTAAAAATGCTGATGCTGCCGGGTCCGCCGCTGTCGGATTCGAAATTTGAAACCGCGAGATCGCCGCTGGCGGGGTCAACCGCGCATCCGAACGGAGCTTGCCCCCGATCTTTCAGCGTCGCGATCGGGTGCGCGCCGCCGTGCGCGTACTCAAAAATCTCAGCCAATCCATCGCTTGGCATAAAAACGTCACCGGCAATGTCAACGCACAAGCCGTAGACCGCCCCGCGCCCGAAGAGCTCTCCTGCAAGCGTCCCTTTGGGATACCGGTAGACGAGAACACCCGGCTCGTCGAAGTTAGAAACGTAGATCAAGCCGCCGCTCTTCGCAGCGGGGTCAGTCCACGATGCCTGCCGGCTGGAACGCTCGGCCGTACCGGCGATGTTTGCCGGAGCGAATCGCGCTTGGCCGTCGCACCCCGGCAAGAACGCCGTGGCCGCCATCGCGCCGGCCGTAACGACGGCCGCTCTCACTATACTCATCACGCACAATCCTCGTAGCCGTACCGCGCTAATGCCGGCGACGGCATCGCGCGTAGCAACAGGGTTCGCGAGCGGCCTCACGACTGTCTTGCCGGCTACGAGTACCAAGGTGCCATAAAAGTCCCGAGGTTGCGGCGGCGACTTTGAGACGCTAAATCGGTACGAGGATGTCGCCCGCGCGTTCTCTCGCCAGTTGCCGCACGCCGTTGATAACGAGCCGCCGGTAGTGATCGGTCGCGGTATGGAAATCGAGCGCCGCGCGATCGCGATAGACCTCCCACAGTGCAAAAATCTCGGGCTTCTCTGCGCTTCGGGCGACGTCGAAAGCGACGACGCCCGCCTCCGCTCGCGAGGCATCGCGCAACTCTCGGAAGATCGCTTCGGCTTTGTCGCCGTCTTCCGGAGCGAAGGTGAAACGGACGGCTTGAATCAGCATGTCACGCTCCGTTGCCGCCCGCTTGGCAAGCCCCTGCCTGCGGTCAATCAACCACCCGTTTTCCTGCGCCCTAATTGGGGAACCATCTTACAGCGCAGCTCCTGTTCTAGCCCTAAGAGCGTGTCTGGGGGCGGCTGCGCTATCGAAGGAGCATCGATGATTAAAAGTTTCGCGGTTTCACTCGGCGTCGCGACGATCGTGCTGTTCGCCGGTGCCGGAGCTATGGCGCAGAGCGACGTCAACGCGACCGGCAACTGGAGCGTTACTCCCACCGGTGAGCCATTGGCAACCGGTACGGTCAGACTGGAGCAGGACGGCGAGACGATTGTCGGCAGCTTCGGCCAGAGCGGTCGAATCGACGGCAAGGTCCAGCCCGGCACGCATCAGATCAATGCCAATTGGACTGACTCACGCGGCACCGGTTGGATGACGATCATTTTTTCCGCTGACGGAAGCAAATTCTCCGGCGACTGGGGGCGTCCCGGCAGCAAACCCAGCGGCAGTTTCGTCGCAGTGCGCTCCGCCTATCCGCGGGTCACCGGCGTGTACAACATACACACAACCGGCGGTACCGATTTCACGTCGCGCCAGATCAGCTTGAATCAGTTAGGCCTGGACGTCGTCGGCAACTATGGCCCGGGAACTCAGCTCAACGGGACGATGGCAACCGACGCGAACACCCTTACCGGCACCTGGAAGGGAGCCAGCGGCAACGGCTGGGTTAAACTGGACTTCGCCAACGATAGCAAGAGCTTCCAGGGTAGCTGGGGTAACGCACCGGGCAGCGAGGCCTCCGGGCAATTCGCAGGCAGCAGTACGAGCATCGTACAGCACACCGGCGGTCAGCTTGGCGTCAAAGGGATTTGGCACATCGCATCGAGCGGCGCGGCCTTTTCGTCCGACGTTCTCCAACTCGAACAGGAAGGTCATGCGGTCACTGGTTCCTACAAGGGCGGCCACCTGGAGGGAACGATTTCGCGCGGTTCGCGTTACCTCAGCGGTACTTGGCGGGACGCACACGGAAGCGGCGTTTTCTCAATCTCGTTTGCATCGGACGGTATGAGCTTTCACGGCACCTGGACGTCGAAGAATAACAACACCGGAAGCATCATTGGAAAACGCGTGATCGCCGCGACGCCCGCCTTGCGCCAGTAGGAGGGTCGCTTATTCGGTGGCAGCCAGCTGCTTAAGATCGATGGAATCGTCGGCAAGCTGCTCGGGGCTGACGAGCCGTCCGCTCGCAAGCAGCTCGCGCGCCGCGGCAAGGTCCCGAGCCCGGTTCACTGCGGCGCAGGCGGTGAGCCGTCCGTCGCCGGCCAGAAAAAAACCGCTGAACGATCGGCTTTCGGGGTCGCCGCGCAGGACGAGGCGATCGTCCGCACTCGAATAGCCCACGTATTGCAGGTTCAGATCGTACTGGTCCGACCAAAAGTATGGAATCGGCGCGTAGGGATCGGTCTCACCCAGCATGCTCTTCGCTGCAGCGACACCTTGATTCTTAGCGTTATCGAAGTGTTCGATCCGGATGCGGCGCTGCAATTTCGGATGCCACCAGTTGGCGACGTCGCCGGCCGCAAATAACCCATCGACGCCCGCGCGGCAAAATTCATCCGTGACTATGCCGTTCTCGAGTTTCACTGGTTCGCCCGCCAGCAACGTCGTATCCGGCAGAACCCCAACGCCGGTCACCGCCACGTCGCACGCCACGGTTTCTCCGGCAGTAGTAACTGCAGCCTCGAGGCGACCGCTGCCGTCGAAGCGCACGATGTCGACCCCCAGACGGAGGTCAACACCTCGTTCGCGGTGCACGCTTGCGTAAATCTCGCCAAACCGGTCGCCAAGCGCACGCGAGAGCGGTAGGCTACGGCTCACCATCGTCACGTCGCAACCGAGCGCGCGCGCCGACGCCGCCACTTCGCATCCGATGAAACCGGCCCCAACCACCAGCACGCGCGGGCGTTGTTCGAATCGAGCTTTGAGCGAAGTGCCCTCTTCGATCGTCCGCAACGTCACGACGCCTGGCAGATCCGAGCCGGGCACGGTGAGGCGGCGGGGCGTTGCACCCGTTGCGACGAGCGCTTTATCGTAAGCGATTGCCTCCCCGTTTTCAAGGTAAGCGCGCTTAGCGAGAACGTCGATGCGCGTCACGCGGCGATTTGTAAGCAGCTCGATCTGATGAAGCTCGTAAAAGTCCAAGGGGCGCAGAAAGAGGCTGCGAGCGTCTCGTTCACCTCGCAGGTACTCCTTGGAGAGCGGAGGGCGCTGGTACGGAGGCTCGGACTCGGCGCAGATCAGACGGATTCTTCCATCGAAGCCGGCGGTTCGCAACGTTTCCGCGGCACGGCCTCCGGCCATGCCTCCACCGATGATGAGATGGGTCTCTCTGCCGCTCATTCCCACTCTCCGAGCTCGCGAGTGCTCACCACATTATGCCGGGGAAATCGCAAGCCCGCTACTGAAACTCCCCCGACCACACTGCTGCTATGGAGGTTCGCGCATATGCCTCTCGTCACTCGTCTTTTTCCAGTGGCCGCTGCGGGATTATCCCTCGCCGTTCTAAGTGCGTGCGGCGGCCAAAGCGGAATCGGCCCCGGAGTTCCGGGCGGTTCGTCCGCACAGAGCCATCGGCTAAACCGGCCACTCTCGATCGAACGCGCCTCACAGCGCATTGGCGAGCTCGTGCGGGAGGGTCGCGGCCCAGGAGCCGTACCGGCGCACGGTGGAGCCGGCTATCCGGTGACCGCGACGCCCCGGCTCAAAGTACCGAACGAAGCACCGTGCGTTGACGTGCTCTTCACGCCGCATACGCCGCCGCTCCAGTACGGAGCTTTGCCCGTCGGCGATTTTGCCGATTACAGCGACCATCCGTTTAACTATACGCCGCCCGCGAACTGTCCCGGCCCTTATGCCAAGGTCGTTCTCAAGGTTCACTTCAACGTAACGGCCGGCGTTCAATTCGACCGCACCGGCGCGATTTGGGTCGGCGCTACCAACATCTTCTTCGGAACGACCTCCGAGCCCGGATCTAACGCCAGCCCGCAATGGCAGATCGAGCGCGACGTCACCGAGTACGCTCCGATCTTCGCGCAGCCGTCGACCGGTCAGGCTTCCGTCTATAACATCGTGAACTCACAGTACACGGGAATCATCCACGGTACCGCCGAGCTCGACTTCTACCCGGCAAGTTCGCAATATCCGGCCGCAACCGTCGCCGACGCGGTCTACCCGCTTTCGGGCGGTCCGGACGGCGGCTACGTCTTCCTCGACAGTGCAAGCGCCCAAATGAGCGGCACGTTCTCGTTTCCGAAAAACGTCGATGCGGCCTACCTCGACGTCTTCCTCGAATCGCAGTCGAACGACGAGTTCTGGTACACGTGCTTCCCCAACGACCTCGCGCAAAAGCTGAACAACTGTGGCAACACCGCCTTCCGCGAAGGTGAAGTAACGCTCGACGGCCAGCCGGCCGGCGTCGTTCCCGTCTATCCGTGGATTTACACCGGCGGCATCGATCCGTACCTGTGGGTTCCGACGCCCGGCGTCGAAACGCTCAACTTCACCCCTTATCGCATCGATCTCACCCCATTTGCGGCGCAGCTCGACGACGGAAATCAGCACACGATCGCCGTTTCGGTCTACAACGATGACAATTATTTCGCTACCAACGCGGCACTGCTCGTTTATGAAGATCACGGTTCGTCGCAAGTCACCGGAGGGCTCATCAGCGATGGAACCGGGAGCGCGCCCGAAGAGAACGTCGTCGAGAACGTGAAGTCCACGCCGTCTGGCGGCGCTAGAGGAACGATCAACGTCACCGCCACGCATCCGGTGAGCCTCGACGGCTACGTGAAAACGTCGCAAGGACGCATTGACACGCACGTTCACCAGACGGTGCGTTTCTCGAACGTTCAGAAGATCGTCGACACGGATACTCAGTTCATGCAGAACATCACGCAACTGACGACGGTCGCATCCACGACCACGACGACCACCGCGGGACACACCGTTAAGTCGAAAGAGCAGCGGACGTGGCCGCTTAAGGTCGCCTACAACTACGTCGTCAGCGGCAGCGGCGCGACGCAGACTGCCGACATCCATCAGATCAAGGACGAAAACGGCATCGACCGCAGCCAGCACGGCTTCTTCCCGTGGTCGCTGCTCAATGCCGTCCACTCGTCCGACACGCTCACCTTCACTCCATCGGGGTTCTTTCCGTCGAACGGCAAGAGCCGCCAGCAGTACGCGACACGCGGCCTGCCAGGCGGGTGCTACGACAAGGTCATCACCTCGCTCAACTATATCCTCACCGGCAGCACGCGCAGGTGCTAACGAGGTAAGCGGCTCAGGCGGTATGCGCAGCTTCTTTGGCGACGAGCTGCGTATACCGCTCGCGCGCACGCTCGGCCTCAACGTGATCGTAGGCCCGCGAGGCCTCGCGGGCGAGCTCCTTGAGTAGCTCGACCTCATCGGGATCGAGTTGCGCGCCATTGGCGTGTGCACCGTAGAGCGTAAACGAAACGAGCTCGTGGCGCACGGTCACCGGAACCGCCAACGTATAGATCCCCGCGTTTTGCGGGTCGAGGTGGGAACGCAGCTCGTCGAGCCAAACGATCCTTTCGTCGGCAAGCAGCATGCGCACCAGCAGATCGTTTGCGCTGAAACCGGGCGGGGCAATCGTCGTCTGCGTCGCGGTCGCAACGCCTTCGAAACGCGCGCCCCCACTCGACCGCCGGTAGAGAGCCGCCGCCGCGAGATCGAGAGCGTCGACCGGAACCTGCACCAGACCGTCGATTATCGCGGTTTCGTCGGTCGCGTAGGGAAGCGCCGAAGCGGCACGACGTAACATCCGCTCGGCGGTTCGGCGTCTCCGAAAGAAGGTGGCTTCGACGAACCCTTCGACGGTCCGATTGATGCGATCGAGCAGAAAGCCGATCGCGATCGTTGCGAGCAGCTCGAACCCGACGGCAAGGCGCCCGAGCGCGACGACGCGTGAGAAGAACCAATCCAAAATCGAAATGAACGCGATGACTCCGAGCGACAAGACGCCGTAGACGAGCGCGCGGTTCAGCACGAAATTGACGTCGAGCACGCGCAGCCGAAAGACCGCATAGGCGATGCAGATCGGCATCAGCACGACGCCGAAGCCGACGACTTGCCCGAGCGCGAACGGCACGCCTGGAACGTAGTAAATCGCGTACGCGACGAACGACGCGAACACCCCAATTGCCAGAAATCCCCAGCGTTGGCGGTCGCTCGGCGTCGCCGTCGCGACGTTTTTTGCAAGGATCAATCCGCCAAACAGGAAGGCGACGAGCGGAATCACCGCGCCGGGAATGACGTCCCACGAGGGAAGCGATTCCGAGGTCGAGTAGGCCCGCCACTCGACGACGTACATCAAATACGATAACGCGAGAAAGATCCAAACGAAGGGGTCGACCCGGCGTCGCCATCCTTTAACGTCACCGTTGGGGAACCGCAAGAGAAACGGCAGCAACGGCAGGACGCTCCAGGGACCGAAGACGGTGCTCAGCACGAAGACGAGCGCGACGTACGCGGGCGCAGAAAGCAGGTGCGACCAATACATGAAGACCGGCCCCGTACCGAAATAACCCACCGCGAAGAGATAGAACGACCACGACATCACCGACGGCCGCAAGAAGACGAGCAGGAAGGCGACGATCAAGAAAATCGTCTGCGGAAGATACGAGAGCACGCCGCCGATGCGTTGCCACAGATGAAAGTTCGGATTGGGAACGGCCGTCAAGACTATGGTGCTTGCAACGTGACCGCGCTGGAACGTCAGCGTCTCTCGTTCGCCCGGATAGGGCGCGCGTACCCGAGGCGCGATTTCGAAGTTCCCACGATCGAGGAGACGATCGCCGACGCGGACGCCGGCGCGAGCAGCCGGCGAACCCGCGTCAACGGCAACGACGATCGGTTCTCGTGGAGGAAGCGTCACTCCAAACGTGCCTTCACCCCAATTTTCCGCGAAATCGACGTGGCCGATCGGCAAGTAGTAGATCGCCACAACGAAGAGCGTTACGATTATCAGGAGTCCTCGCGAGAGGGTTTGGCGCATCGTTGAAGACTCTGCGGCGCGCCGCAGGGGCGCCCCTCCAGACGCGATCGACTTGACGTGCGTGCCGTCGTTGAGTTCGAACCTAGTTGCCGAAGGCGGACATCGAAGTCGCGAAAGCGGGCCGGTGATAGCCTTCGCCGCAGCGGGTGAGATCGAGCCCCTTCGCCGTTGCGGCCCGGACGAACGCGACGATGAGAGCGTCACTGCACGGCGTCTCGGTCGCATGACCGGCATTTTTGATCAAGAGGATCCGCGCGTTGGGCAGATATGGCAAGGCTTGCTCGGCGAAGGAGGGTGGACTGGTGGGGTCGTCGCTGCCGGAGATCATGAGAATCGGCGCGTCGCTGCGCACGGGATCCATGAAACCAGCGGCTACCGGTCTCACGCTCCAAATGCTGCAGGCTCGCTGCTGCGCACGCACTCGGACGTCGCCTTCGAACGAGTTGGCGCTGGTCCGAACGACGTCGCTCGTCGTGATGAAGGGAATGTCCTCAGCACAAGTGACGGACAGATTGAGCCCCTCGGCGAGCAATCCAGCGAAACCTTTGGTCACGACGTCGATCATCGTCGCGAGCGGTCCATAGTCGCCCCGATACGCGCGCTCGATGATGAACGGGGTGTACGCGGCACCGGTTGGATAATAAAGAAGCTGGCGCAGCCGGTCGGCGAAGACCTCCTTCGAGAGCGGCACCATCGCGACGCGCTTGCTCTTCGCATTTTCAAACGGTACCACTACGGTTGCCCGATCGAAGCGCTGGACCAGCGCATTGAAGTGAGGGCCGAACGACGGGAAACTCGCGTTGCATTTGGCATCCGCTTTGCATTCGGCGATCAAGCGCGACATCGCGTCCGCAGCGCCTTTTGAATCTTCAAGCGGAATGATCAGAAAGTGCGGCGGCGCGACGCCATCGAGCACGATGCTCTCCACGCTTTCGGGATGGCGGCGCGCGTAGACTAGGTAGAGACGCGTTCCGTACGAGCTTCCGTCGAGTACCAACTTGCGATATCCAAGCGCGCGGCGAAGATCGTTTAAGTCGTCGGCAGCGATCGACGTCGTATAGAGGCTCAAGTCCGCTCCGCGCGCAAGACGCGCGCGACAGCTCTTAACGAGCTCGTCCGGAAAGATTTGCCGAAAGTAGAGCGCCGGCCGATCGGCGGGGGATAGGTCACACTGCTGCGGCGCGGAACCTCCGGTTCCTCGGTTGTCGACGAGCAGGATATCGTACCGGTCTCGCAGCGTCCGCAGTTCCCCGGAAACTCCGCCGTCGGCGATCGGGCCGGCGAAGGCGGTTGACGACGCTCCCGGTCCTCCCGGATTCCACGCGATCGCGCGCTTCGAATCGTGCGCGGCTTTTATGACGATGAACTTGAGCGCAATCTTGCGCCCCGAAGCGGCGGCGCGGTTCTCGTACACAGCGTACGTCCCGCAGGTCGCTGGGAGTCTTGCCTTGCCGGCCGTGCAAGACCACGTGTGCAGGGCGAGCGACGCCGCGGCGAGCATGAACCGAGCATACGGCGGCACGACGGCTCGTGCCAATCAACTCGAGTTCAAATTACCCTTACGGCAGCGAGAGGGTCGCCGCAGAGGCTCCTGGTACGAATCCGGCATGGATCAGCAAGACGACCTTCGCAAAGAAGTCGAGAGCGCCGACGACACCGGAATGGTCTCGGGCGAGCAGCTTATCACCGGCGCACTCTTACGCGAGCAGCTTCATGCGGCGCTGCCCGAAGGGCATGCCGCGCACCCGGCAATCGAGAAGCTTCACTCCGAAATCAAAGCAAATGCACCCGACGCTCGAGCGATCGAACACCACGTCGGCGCCCTGCGCGCGTTTCCCGAGCTCGAGGCGATCGTGGCGAACTGGTGGGACGATCCGAAGACGCAGCGCTTTATCGCGGGCTTGGGTCAGATCGGCCTCTAAGAGACTCGTTAGCCTACGTTCCGTAGCGGCGTTGTCGCAGCTCGAAGTCGTCGAGCGCCGCTTTGAAGTGCCGCTCGTCGAAATCGGGCCAGTAGGTAGGCGTCGCCCAAAACTCCGCATACGCCGACTGGAATAAGAGGAAGTTCGAAAGCCGCAGCTCGCCGCCGGTTCTGATGATCAGATCGGGATCGGGAAGTCCGGCGGTGTAGAGGTGACTCGCGAGCGCGTGCTCGTCGATTGACGAGGCGTCGCGCGCGCCCGTTCGTACTTCTTCGGCCAACGCGCGCACCGCGTCGCCGAGTTCGCGACGCCCACCGTAGTCGATCGCAAGATTCAACACAATGCCGCGATTCTGCGCGGTCTCCGCGACGAGCCGCTCGAGGGCGCCGCGCGTCTTCTCCGGCAGCCTTTCGGTCCGCCCGCAGAGACATATCCGCACATCTTCTCTTCCCAGCCGCCGCAGTTCACCGCGCGCGGCGCGCGCGCAGATCTTCATGAGCAGACCGACCTCGCCGGCCGGCCGCTCCCAGTTCTCCTCCGAAAAGGCGAACGCGGTCACGATGCGCACTCGGGCTGCACGGGCGGCGCGCAGCGTCCGGCGCAGGCTCTCGATGCCGCGCTGGTAACCGCATGCAATTGGCAATCCGTGCCGAGCGGCCCAGCGCCGGTTGCCGTCCATGATGATTGCGACGTGCTGCGGCGTCACGTCGTCGCCAGTTTTGGCCGCGCGACGGTGCTTCGCGAGCGGCGGTGCACGTCACGCACGACCGCTTCGAGCTCGTCGACGTAGGCGAGAAAACGCTGCCGCCCGCGTTTGGTGATTCGGTAGACCGTCTGCTGCCTTCCTGAAACGCGCAGCTTTTCCGTCGTCACGATTCCGAGCTCAGCGAGCGCATGGACGTGCCTGTTAAGATTGCCGTCCGAAAGGTCGCATGAAGCAGCAAGCTCGGTGAAGCTGAGGCCGTCCGGATGCGCGATCAGGCACGTACAGATCGCGAGCCGGCCGCGTTCGTGGAAGATTCGTTCCAATCCCGGATATGAAAACGGAGCTTCGCGTCCCTCGCTCACGGCGATCGTTGCTTCCAAATCAGCGCGCCGACGGCGATCTGACCGATCCCAAAGCCCAGCGGCATAACCCACCACGCGAGCGCGACTGCTTGCAACGGCGATACGAGGAAGAGTGCCGCAAGGGCTCCGAAGCCGAGCGTGACCGTAAAAGTCGAGCGCGGCAGGACGTCGCGCGAGGCGAAGAGCCCAAGTGAGTAGAGCGCAAACCAGGTGCCCGGTAAGAGACCGTAGGCCGAGCGGTCGATCAGCGCCAGCGTCAACAGGCCGCCCAACACAACACTCGGTGCGATCGAGCGGGCCGCCGTGCGAAAGCCGCTGGTCGCAGCCGGCCCACGATGCCGCCAGACCCAGATTGCGACCGCGCCATAATTCAACAGCAACGCGACCGCCAGGCAAGTCATCCAGATGAGCACGTAGCGATGGAACGCTTGCGGAAGTTGCGGCAATGCAGCCGTCTGCCATTGAACGTAGCCCGCCAGCAGCGCCCCGACTCCGCTCGCCATCGCCGCGGCCGCGGAATAGCCTTCGAATCGCTGGACCCTGACGAGCCGGTCCCGAACTTCGGCCAGATCCGAGAGCGCTCGTTCTAGCTCCATGAAGCCGCCTTCCCTAACTTTGTAAAGCAAAGCTATAAACTTTGTATCACAAAGCTTGAGCCGGCGCAAGGCGCCTCGGCGCTTCCCGACGCACTCTGCCAGGCATATGGCACTGCTGACTGCCAAGATCTACCAATGGTGAGCACCGATGCAGTCTCTTGAAGGCCGGCTCGTCTATTCCGCGAGCGACCTCAACGATTACCTCGAATGCAAGCGGCTGACCGATCTCGAGGCGCTCGTTGCGCGCGGCCGGCTCGAGCGGCCGCAATACGAGGACCCCCAAGCGCAGCTGCTCAGGCGCAAAGGCGACGAGCACGAGCGCCGCTATCTCGATCGCATGAACGCGCTTCATCCCGGCCGGGTCGTCGAGTTTGATCGATCGAAGAGCGGCATCGAAGCCTACCGGCAGGCCGAGCAGCGGACGCTCGAAGCGATGCGTTCCGGCGCTTCGATCATTTATCAAGCGACCTTTTTTGACGGCGAGTTCATCGGTCACGCCGATTTCCTGCGCCGCGTCGAAGAGCCGTCGGATCTCGGCGCATACGGCTACGAAGTTCTCGATACGAAGCTTGGTCTGAGTCCAAGGCCGTACTACTTGGTACAGCTCTGCAACTACAGCGAGCACCTCGAGCGCTTACAAGGCAGGCTGCCGAAGCTCGGTCACGTCGTCTTTGGCAACGGTGAAGAGCAGCCGTTCCGGCTCCACGATTACATGGCCTATTACCGCCATCTCAAGCGCGCGTTCTTGGAGTTCGCCGGTTTCGAGGCGGACCAGATCGATCGGCCGCGAGAGTACCCATGGCAGGTCAAACATTGCGCTATCTGTCCGTGGGATGGAGCCTGCGAGCGACAACGGCGCGAGGACGATCACCTGAGCATCGTCGCCGGGATGCGCCGCGATCAGATCGCCAAGCTCAACGCGGGCGGGGTTACGCGCGTCGCACAGCTTGCCGATGCCGCCGACGACGAGCGCCCGGCGGGCATGAACGTCGAAACGTTCGTCAAGCTGCGCCGTCAAGCGTCACTGCAAGTCCGCGCGCAACGGCTCGGCAAGCCGGTTTACGAACTGCTCCGGCACGCCCCTCCGCTCGGATTCGCGCTGCTTCCGCAGCCGGCAAAGGGCGACGTCTTCTTCGACATGGAAGGCGACCCGCTCTACGAGCCGGCCCGCAGCCTCGAGTATCTCTTCGGCTGCTGGCTACCCGACGACGCGCCGAACTTTCGAGCCTTTTGGGGGCTAAACCGTGCAGAAGAGAAGGCCGCTTTCGAAGCCTTCGTCGACTTTGTGACGCAGCGCCGGCGCCATTCTCCGGGGCTGCACGTCTACCACTATGCGAGTTACGAAAAGGATGCGTTGCGGCGGCTCGCCGCGCAACACGCCACTCGCGAAGACGAGGTTGACGACCTGCTGCGCGGCGAGGTGCTCGTCGATCTCTTCGCGGTCGTGCGCCAGGCGGTCGCGATTTCGGAGGAGCGCTACGGTCTCAAGAACATCGAGCGGTTCTACGATCTGACCCGCGAGACCGAGGTTAAGAAAGGCGCCGAATCGGTCGTGATGTTCGAGCGTTGGCTCCTCGAAGGCGATCGGCGGATTCTCGACGACATCGAGCGGTACAATCGCGACGACTGCCGCTCGACGTATTTACTTCGCGAATGGCTGCTCGAGCGGCGCGCCGAAGCGATCGAACTGTTCGGCACGGATCTGCCGCTGCGTGCGGTCAAATCTCCCGAAGAACCCTGTCACGCCGAATTCAGGCAGGGATGCACGACCTGCGCGAAGCGCCGCGAGAACGAGCGAGAGGAAGCGCGGCGCAGCGACGTCGAGCGCAAGCTGCTCGGCGACACTCGGCCGCAGAGCCGGCTGCTCGGCCATCTCATGGCGTACCATCGCCGCGAAGAGAAGCCGGCCTGGTGGACATACTTCGATCGTTGCGAGAACGTGGATGGGCTCGTCGAGTTCGACAAGGAGAGCATCGGCGGCCTCCGATTGCGCGACGATATTCCGGCGCGCCAGGAGAAGCGCAGCTTCATCTACACGTTCGAATTCCCGGATCAACTCTACAAGCTGGGAGCCGGCGACGACGCCGACAATCCGCGCACGCAAGCGCGCGCCGGAACGATTCTCTTAATCGACGAGAATCGTAATCTCTTGGAACTCAAGACCGCTTCGCTCGATAAGGCACGCGCAATTTCCGAACTGATTCCAGGAAAGCCTCCACCGACGCTCGTGCAGCGCAAAGCGCTGGCCCGCATCGGCGCGTCGTTTCTCGAGGGCAGGCTCGACAAAGAGTTCCCCGCAACCTACGATCTGCTCGCCAATAGCGATCCTCGCATCGTCCGCAACCCTTTCATCCCGAGCTCATCGAAGGATACGCGCGCGCTGCAGCCGGATCGCGTCAGCGCGGCGTCCGTCTCGGCTGCCGTTTCGTCGTTAGATAACAGCTATCTCTTCGTACAAGGTCCGCCCGGCAGCGGAAAAAGCACGATCGGTTCGCACGTCATCTGCGACTTGCTTGCAGCCGGAAAGCGCGTCGCGGTTACGAGTACGAGCCACAAGGCCATCCACAATCTGCTGCACAAGGTCGAGGGCTGCATGACCGAGCGCGCAACGAACTTCCGCGGCCTCTACAAGCATACCGGAAATGGGTCCGAATATCGTTCGCATCTTGCCGCGCCGTGCATCGAATCGGTAGCTTCGAACGAGGCCTTTGATTCCGACGGCTACCAACTCGCCGGCGGTACGGGCTGGCTATTCGCGCGTGAAGAACTCACGGGCAAGTTCGATTACGTCTTCATCGATGAAGCGGGCCAAGTCTCGCTCGCCGACGCGCTCGCGAAGTCGCTCTGCGCGCGCAACGTCGTGCTGCTCGGCGATCCGTCGCAGCTCGCTCAAGTCAGCCAGGGGACACATCCGCTCCCCGCCGGCGATTCCATCCTGAAGCATCTGCTCGGCGACGATCAGACCGTAAAGCCGCATCGCGGCATCTTTCTCGACGTTTCCTACCGCATGCAGCCCGAGATCTGCGAGTTCATCTCCGACGCGATGTACGAGAACCGTCTGCATGCCGCGGAGCAGACGCGCGCGCACCGCGTTTCGACCGGATCGCAGGAGTACGCGGGACTCTACTTCACCGGCATCGAGCATGCCGGCAATAGCTCCAGTTCGCTCGAAGAGGCGAACGCGATCGTCGCGCGGATTCTGGCCCTTCTCGCGGACGGAACGATCGTCGATTCGCAGCCGGCCGAGCGAGCCGGCGTTCCGCGTGCGGTGACCGCGCGCGAGATCATCGTCGTTACGCCGTACAACGCGCAGCGCCGGCTGATCCTCGACAGGCTACGCGACGCAGGCATTGACGTCGATCCGCATACCGGCGTTGGCGTCGGCACCGTCGACAAGTTCCAGGGCCAAGAGGCCGCAGTCGTTTTCTACTCGATGGCAACGTCGAGCGGCGAGGACGTACCGCGCAACGTGGAGTTCCTCTTCGATCGCAACCGCTTCAACGTCGCAATCTCACGCGCGCGAGCTGCCTGCGTGCTCGTATGCAGCCCGCGTCTACTCGACATCCGCTGCCGGACCCCCGAGCAGATGGCGCTGGCAAATCTGCTCTGCGCCTTCGCCGAGCGCGCTAAGCCGGAGTTGGCACTCGCGCTCTAGAGGGCAAAGACCACAGTCGTGCCGTGAGGCGAGCGGTTGAGCTCCAATCGTGACGTCGCCGCGCGCAGGATCGATAGACCGCGACCCCGCTCGGCGGCCGGCTCCCCGTCGCGCCACGTTCCGAGGTCTTGAACTTCGCCGACGATCGTGTCGTCGCGCGTTGCCAAACGAAGCACGAAATCTCCCGTCGTGCCGCGATAGGCGTGCTCGACTGCATTTGCGACGGCCTCGCCGACCGCGATCATGAGATCGAAGGTGCGATCGGGTGTGAGCTTTGCGACGCGGGCGTAGCGCAGAGCCAGACGCCGCGCGACACCGGCCGAGGACGGGGCGGCCGGCAAGCGCAGCTCGACCGGCTCCGCGGTCGGCGGCAGAATCGTCGCAGCCAGCACGGCGATGTCGTCGATTTGACGATTGTTGAGCACCTGGTGAACGAGGCTTCCCGCGCCGTCGGCGCTGGAATCTTGAACGCGCGCGGTTAGTGCGTCGAGCAGCCGCGTACTTTCGCGCTCGATGTTGCGATCGTACTCGATCAACCCATCGGTGTAGAGTAACAGCGTTGCATAGGGTTCGACTTTAACCTCGAGCGCGGGGAAGGTCGCGCCGGCTTCGACGCCCAGCGGAATGCCGCCACCGACAATGTAACGTGCCTTCCCGGAGAGCGGGGCGATTGCCGGCGGAGGATGTCCGGCGCACGAGTACTCAAACGTCGAACGCGCCACATCGATTACTCCGAAGATCGCCGTGATGATGGGATGCTCCTCGTCGAGCATCAGCGCGGCGTTGGTGCGCGCAAGCGTTTGCGCCGGCGTAAGGCCTTCGACCGCGCTCAGCCGAAGCGCGTGCCGCGCCTCATTCATCGCGATCGCCGCTTCGAGACCATGGCCGCCGACGTCGCCGATCGAGAGCGCCACCCGGTCTTCGGAAATAAGGAAGGCATCGTACCAATCGCCGCCTACGCGCGACTCTCGCTCGGCCGGCCGATAAGCATAGCTGAGCTCGACGCGATCCGTAGACGGCAGATACGCAGGCAGCATCGCGCGCTGCAGCGCTGAGGCAACGCGATGCTCGCGCTCGTAGAGCCGCGAGTTGTCGATTGCGACGGCAGCGCGATGCGCTAGCTCTTCAGCAATCTCGCGCGCCCATTTGGGGCGGCTGGAGTTAGGATCGATGTCCATCAAGTGCAGCGTTCCGCGGGTTCGTCCGCGCGCGATGAGCGGAACGATTAAGGCGGTACCGAGCCCGGCCGCCTCATAGATCGCGCGGTGCTCCGAGTCCGGTACGTTCGCGCGAACCGCGCGCACAGTCTCTTCATGATCGAGGACGAGGCTTTCGGAGAGCCGCACTACCTCCGGCGACCCCGATGAGGCATCGTGAATGTCGACCACGCATTGCCCGACCAGTTCTTCTAGAAGATCGTTACGTTCGGGATCGCAGTGACGCACGGCTTCGACCACGAGCTCGTCGTCGGGTGAAAGCGATTGGACTTGACACCAGTCTGCAAAGGCCGGGACGCAAAGCTCGGTGATGCGCTGAAGGATCGTTCGAACGTCGAGCGATGAGCCGAGGACTTCGCTCGCGTGCGAGAGGAAGACCTCTCGTTCTTCGTGCTGCTTCTGCTCGTCAATGTCGGTCGCCGTTGAGAAGAAGCGAATTACGGAACCGTCATCGCGCCGAAGCGCAACTGCGCGCGCGAGAAACCAGCGGTACTCGCCGGCTGCCGAGCGAACCCGCGCTTCAACGGAGAAGTCGCTGCCCGTCGCCAAGGCCTCGCGTATGCGGGCTTCGCACGCAGGCCGATCTTCTGGGTGAATGGCCTGACGCCAGCCGCCGTGCGCAAACGTTTGCGCGGCGCTCAGCCCAGTGAACTCAAACCAGCGCCGGTTAAAGTAGTCGATTCGCCCGTCGGGCGCAGCCGTGCAAACGATCTGCGGAATCGTGTCAGCGAGAATACGTAAAGCGCGCTCATGCTCGATGCCGCTGTGCGTTGGGTCGGGATCGCTTGCTCGCATGACCATAGCTATAACTGCTCGGTCATTTGAGTTCCACGCCACCGGCCGACGCCTTCTTCGGGCGTGCGAGCGGCCGCGCCGCGGCTAAGCGCGGCGCCAGCCGCTCGTTGTGCCGTTACTGCGGCGTAAGCGAAAGGGTCTCCGTGTTCAAATTATAGTTGCCGGCTCCAACGGTGTCGTTCGGGTTGGCGCAGATCACGCTATTCTGCGGACCGTAAACGATGACTTGTCCAGACCCACCGCACTCTACCTGCACGAGGCCATAGTTACTGAGGAACGTGGACCCCGGACTATTCGCCTCAACGTGGTATGAGTTGTACGTCTGGTTGTTGGCCCCGACTATCGAGCCATAGACCGCCGCAGAGGTAACGCCGACCGCCATCGCACCCCAGAATCCACCGCCCCAGTACCCGCTCGCCGGAGCCCAGGCCGAGCCACCATTCCAGCCCCAGGCTCCGCCGCCACCATAAACCGGATTACTGATGGCCGTCCGGTTGTTGTTGACGGTGACGTTGTTGTTGCTGCGATTGCCGTTGTTGTTGCCGTTTTTGTTGTTGCCGTTGTTGCGGTTGCCGTTGCCGGCGTTTCCATTGCCACGGTTGCCGTTATTGCGGTTGCCGTTCCCGGCGTTACCATTCCCACGGTTGCCGTTGCCGACATTTCCATTGCCACGGTTGCCATTGTTGCGGTTGCCATTGCCAGCGTTTCCATTGCCGCGGTTGCCGTTGCCGGCGCTCCCGCGGTTGCCGTTGCCGGCGCTCCCGCGGTTGCCGTTGCCGGCGCTCCCGCGGTTGCCGTTGCCGGCGCTCCCGCGGTTGCCGCTGCTGCGGTTACCGCCTGCCGGACGCGTGTCGGCACCCATGTTGAAGCCGCCAGACGACCGTGACGCGCCGCCGCCTCCGCGGGAGCCGCCGCCTGACGGGCGCGCACCGCCTCCGCCGCCGCGGCCGCCGCCGCCTCCGCCGCGCGCGGCGCCTCCGCCTCCGCCGCGGCCGCCGCCGCCCCCACCTCTACCAGCCGACGCCATCGCCGGCGAAAGCGCGAAAATGACGGCCATTATCACACAAAGATACTTCATTTATTTCACCACCTTGTCGATCTGGCCGATTAGGCTGACGTAGGTACCCCGGTCAGTCGTAAACGAGAGCACGATGCTGTGCGGCGCGACTTTTGTCGTCGAGGCGCTCAACTGTTGCGCATCGTCGGTCGAATTTAGGTAGACGGTTCCCTTCTGAAAATCAAGAGCACTGGTCTTGCCCGACTGAACGAGCGCGGCGCTCGTCGGCAAGCAGACCATGATCTTGCCCTGGTACGCGCACGCCGCGCGATTGATCACAAGCGTGCCTTTCCCATCCTCCGACGTAAGATACAGGGCGCTGTGAAGGACCTTGATCGCGACGTTGTTATAAACGTTCGTTGTCCCGTTGGACTGCTGAATCGTCAACGTCCCCTCCGCACGGGCCGCGGCCGTAGCGAAAAGGCACGCCGTAAGGGCTGCCGCCGCAGTGAATGTTGCTGCGCCGAAGCCGGATTGCGAAACTCTCATGAGGACTCCCCTTGCCCCAAGCCGAGAAGGTCGTTCCTTGGGACTCTTAAGCTTCTGCGGAACGCCTTAACTTACTGCAACCAACCGCCCGCGGGTAGAGCCAGCTCTTTAGACTTTTTTCATACGCTGCCGATAGCATCGAAGAGCGGTTCGAGATGCCGTGCGTGGCGAGGTGGCAGTGTCTGGGGGAAACTGAGTCGAGCGCCGCGGCACCTCGGCCGTATTCCTTTCGTTAAGTGCCGGGCGGCCGGAACGCAATCTGGCGCTTGGCCGCTCGGTCGACCTCCTCGATCGGGATCAAAACCGTCGTCCGGCTTCGCACGGCCCCCGACGCGCCGACCGCCATCCCGACCGCCAGGGCCGCCTCGTTATCGGGAAGATCGACGATTAGAATCGCGTCATCGTCGCCAAACGCAAAGTAGAACGCATCCAGCTTTCCGCCGACCGTGGCAAGGAGTTTTTCGACCGCCTCGCGGCGGGCGGATCCTCCGTCCTTAATTACACCCTTTGCACCTTCGGCGGTATAGGTCGCATTAACCAAAAACTTCGGCATGGCAAAGCCCTCCTTGCAGCGCCGTTTCGACGGGGATGGCTTACTCGACCCCCGGAAGACGCGGCGGCGCCGCTTCGAACACGTCGGCCGCATCGTAGTTTGCGTTGTTGACGCGCGGCGAAACCTCGCGCACCTGCATCAACGCCGCATCGAGCGGGCGCAAGACCGAAGCCGCGGCTTGGGGCGGCAACGGCTCCGGAGCGAGCCAAAGATCGACGCCGGCAGCGGTCAGGATCACCGGCATACGATCGTGAATGCGCGCGACCAACGCGTTGGGCTCGCAGGTGGCGACGTCGCACGCAACGGTTCCGTCGAGCGCTTCCCAAAGACCGGCCAACGCAAACAACTCGCCGGATTTTAACGTGTAGTAGAATGGACGGCGGTTTTTCCATTCGTAGAAACCGTCGGCAAACTCGATGCACCGGCGCCGGATCGGTCCCCGGCGCGCGAGAACCGACTCGGCGCGAATATTGATGCGGCCGCGGATTCCCCATAGGAGCTCCTCGACGACGTCACGCCCGTCGTTCCGAACGCCGAGCACGCTTTGCGCCGGCGCGATATTATAGCGCGGTAACCGCGTTTCGCTGAACTCGGGGAAGCGAAAGCGCGGAAAGGCGATTGCAAGAGCACCCGGCTTGGTCAGCGTGAATCGACCACACATTACGGCAGGACGAGCAGCTTACGTCTTAACGCACGTGTCCACCGAGGTCACCGTCTTGCCGTTCGCCTTCTGAGTGAAGTGCAGCGTGTAGCGCGTTGACGAGACGCGATCGAAGACTTCGGTCATGCTGGCGTTGGGATAGACGCTGTGATAGACGATGTGACCTGCGTTCTTGCCGGTCGCGTGGAAGATCGTGGTCGTGCGTTCCGGCTCGATCACGACGGCAGTCCAGCCGCGCTTGGGGTCATAGGTAAGCATCCCCTGATCGGCGCCCCCGCCTTTCAATACGTCGCGTTCGCTCATCCAGTTGTCTTTCATATCGTAAGCATAGGTCGCGTGGTACGAGACGCTCGCTCTGCCCATCTGATAGGTGCAGTTCCACGTGCCGACCAAAAAGCGCAGCGAGCTAAGCGGATCGCCGGCCGAGGCCGGCGCGACGCCTAACGTTACAAGCAGCAAAACAGCGATACCTAATCTCATCTTACGACCTTACCCGCGTCGCCCTTCGACGAAGCCTCTCTCCGGCGAGGCCGAAGGCTCGGGGTGACTCGAACTATGCTGCCCCCGTGATGCGGGCGACGACGCGCTCGACCTTCACTACCCGAGTCCGGGTCCAGCGGTCGTGGAGTAGAATCCGGCGCCAAACGAAGCTCAGCGGCACGATCAGCCACCATAGCAACATGACGATCAGATAGCGAGCGATCGTGCGAGCGATGGTCGGCTTGCCGAAGTCGGTGGTAACCACGCGCAGGCCCGCAATCATCATCCCGAAGGTCTGGCCCGCGACGACGACGAGCAACGCGAGATAGACCGGGAACCAGAAAAAGAAGCCAAGCCGAGCGATGAAGCCGCCGACCATCGACACAATCGCATCCGGCTCGAGTGGGATCTTGGTGTTGTCGATGTTCAGCGATGCTTCCTTATTGCCGAGCGTCAGAGGTCCGATGGTCGCTTCGTCTTGCGGCGTCGGTGAGGGTGCCGTCGTCGTGTGCTTTTTCCCGTGAATCGAAACTGGTCCCACGGTAACGTTGCCCGGCGAGACTGAGACGGAGGCGTCGCGGTGTTGGCTGCGGGAGCCGACGACGCTTCCACCAAACGAGGTGATGATCGCCGTGACGACGACGGCGTCGATCGCCCAGGCCGCGAAGCGACGCCACCAGCCGGCGCAATCCCGCGGCGCGACGTGAATCTCTCCGGGCGCGGCGAGCGCCGGCGGCTCCTCGTCGCGCTCGCGCAGAAACCACTCCTCCGCTTTCGCATAAGCGTGGGACGACATGAAGGTGCGCAACGACGCGATCCGATGCGTCGCATAGGGCTCGCTGCTCAGCGATTCGCCCCAGCGCAGCACCGTGTCCGCTTGCACCTCGGCGTGCTGCTCTGCAAAGGCTTCGTAATCCACTTTGCGGCCGAACTCGTGAAATGCCGCGATGCCCATCCCGCGAATCGCTGCGTCCATCGAGCCGCAGCAGAGCAGACCGACCTTGTCGCACGTGAGCGCGCAGCGGCGCAGCCAGGCGCCGAAGATCATCGAGATGATCGGGTTCTCGTTGCCGTTGACGCTTAGCAACGAGTGGAAGCGCGTATGCCCGGCCGCGATGTGTCCGAGCTCGCGTCCGACCATGAAGGCCAGCTCGTCGTCGGCGAAAAGCTCGATCCAGTGGCTCGAGACCACGAGCGCGTAAGGCTCTCCGAATCCGAGCGCGACGACCGGCACGTAGTTGTCTTCACGCACGAAGACCAGCGGCATTGGAATCTGCAGCGCCGCGCAGGTACTGCGCACGATGTTGAACACGCGTGGATACTGGCGTTGGTGAACGCGGACGCTCGAGCCCAGCAGGCGGCCGCGCGCGAGCGTGACGTAGACCATCGCAATGACGATGAAGAGCGCCACCTGCGAGGCGCCGATCGACTCATGAAGTACGTAACCGATCGCGAGCGCCGCCGGGAGCGCGAAGAGTGCCGTCAGCCAGAAGGCCGGCCGTTCCGATGGTTCTCGAAGCGAATTCGGTCCGTCGAAGAGCCAATGCACGCAAGACCACTCTGACGGTTCAGCCCGCCGTTCCTTCAGACGTTCTCGAGCGACCCGCCGTTCACGAAGGACGCGCCATAAAGTAGAACAATCCAGCCGTCGCGCCGCCCATCAGCGCGAAGGTGCCCCATCCCCAGGCGCGCGCGAGCGGCGAGCTTATCCACTTGCCCATGATGTGCCGGCTCGAAGCCAGCCAAACGATGACGCCGATCAGCGGCACGGCGGCCACCCCGTTGAGCACCGCCGACCAGAAGAGTGCTTTGATCGCATCCACGTGAAGCAGGTTCATCGAAATCCCGATCAGGATCCCGACCGTGATGATCCCGTAGAAGCGCGTGGCGCGGCCAAGCGGCTCGTTGAGGCCTTCGCGAAATCGGAACGTTTCGGCGGCAACGTAGGCCGACGAGGTCGCCAGCACCGGCACGGCGAGAATTCCCGTGCCGACCATCCCAAGAGCGAAGAGCAGCTCGGCAAACTGACCGGCCAGGGGCTTCAAAGCGAGCGCGGCCTGCTGCGCGGTGGCAATATTCCGCAAGCCATGCGCGCCCAACGTCGCCGCGGTCGTAACGATGATGAAGAACGCGACCAGATTCGAATAGATCATCCCGGTATTGACGTCGGCATGCATGTTGCAAATGGACGTCGCATCGGTTCCACGACGTGCAGCCAGGGTTTTTTTACCGTGCTCCTTATCTTCTTCCACCATAAGCGTGGATTGCCAGTAAAACAGGTACGGCGTGATCGTCGTACCGAGCACGCCGACCATCGTCGCGAGCCAGGTGGAGTCGAAGCGAAGATGTGGGACCGCGAACTGGAGGAGCACCTGACCCCACGGAGGCCGCACGACGAAAGCGGTGACGATGTAGGCAAATAGCGCCAGCGTCAGCCACTTGAAAATGCGGGCGATCGTCGGAAAGGGCAGCCAAATTTGCGCCGCGATCAAGCCGATGCCAAAGAAAAAGACGAGCGCGTCGATCGGAACCGGCACGACTAGCTGCGTGGCGGCGGCCATGCCGCCGATGTCGGCTCCGAGATTAAAGGTGTTGGCCACGATCACGAGTCCAGCTAGGGCATAGGCAAGCCAGAGCGGCAGCCGCTTTCGCATGATCGCAGCTAGCCCTTCGCCGTTCACCATCGCGATGCGCGCGCACATCCCCTGGATCACAGCCATCATCGGCGTGGAGACCAGGGTGAGCCAAAGCATCGAGTACCCCGTCGAAGCGCCGGCGACGGAGTAGGTGGAGATGCCTGACGGATCGTCATCGGCCGCGCCGGAGATGAGGCCCGGGCCGAGGTTAGCTAAGAACTCGCGTATTCGCATCTAGTGTCGCGTCACTGCGGCAGCAGCGCCGCGATCTCGCTGCCGGGGATCGCATCGTCAACCGCTGCCAAGTCGCCGTCGTATAACGCGTTTGCCACGTTGACGAGCGCACTCATCGCGACCCGATAGAGCGCACCGCCGACGCTTACCCGCCGCACGCCGGCGGCCGAGAGCTGCGCGAGCGGCACCGCGCCGTCATCTGGACCGATCAGCACGTTGACCGGCTTGGGCGCGACGGCGCGAACGACTGCACTAATCGCCTCCATGTCGGGCAGGCCCGGCGCGTAGAGTACGTCGGCACCCGCTTCGGCAAATGCGGTGAGACGGCGTATCGTGTCGTCGAGATCCGGTCTTCCGTTGAGGAAGTTGTCGGTGCGGCCGGTAAGCACGATGCGTCCGCGAGCGGCTTGCGCGGCTGCGCGCACGCGCGCCACGGCGGTGTCGAAATCGTGGATCGGGCGAGCGGAATCGGCGGTCGTATCCTCGATCCCCAGACCCGCAAGCCCCGCCTCGATCGCGGCGCGGACCGTCGCCGCGCATTCCTCCGGCTGCGCCCCGAAGCCGTCTTCAAGGTCGCCGTTGACGGGCAGCGCGCTCACACGCGCCAAGAGCGCCGCGTGCGCGATCGCTTCCTCTCGCGAGACGGCATGACGGCCGTCCTGCCGCCCAAGCGAAAACGCTAATCCGAGCGACGTGCTTCCCAATGCTTCGAAACCGGCTCGTTTTAGCAGCGCCACTGAGGCGCCGTCCCACGCATTGGGCATCACGAAGGCTTGCGAACGCCGGTGCAGCTCCACGAACCGTTCGTATGGCGTCGCCATCACGCGGGATTCTCGAACGTGCCGGGGCTCTTCGCCGTGCCGCTCCAATACGGCGCGCGGTCTTTGCGGGCTTGCGCGAGCGCGGCGCGTACGCCGTTCGCGTCGACGTCTTTCGTGTAGAGCGGCGTTCCAGGCTGCTGCCGCCACGATTCGTCGAGTCCGCCGGTATCGACAGGGTCGAATCCTAGTTCGTCCACGAGCTGCATCACGATTGCTTTTGCGGCTGCATCGTCACCCGCTACCGGCAGCGCGATGCGGCCGGGGCTTCCTTTCGGCTTTCCGAGATCCATTAAATGCGACGCGTACATGGTGTTGAAAGCCTTGATGACCGGGCGATGGAGCTGGGTTTCGACCCAGCGGCTCTCGAGCATCCCCGCCTCGATCGCTTCGATTCGTCCGTCGCGCTGCCTCGGATAGTAGTTGCCGGTATCGATGACGACGACCCTCGCCGGCACGTTGGCGAAGAGGTTGCCAGGCAGGGCCGGTATATTTCGCTCGGGGATCGTGACCACGACCACGTCGCCGCTGCGCGCCGCCTCTTCGACCGTCACCGGCGTTGCGCCGGTCTCAGCCGCCAAATCGTCGAGCGTTTTGGGGCCGCGCGAGTTCGCCACGAAGACCTCGTGGCCGAGTGCTCGGAAGCGGCGCGTCAGGGTTCCACCGATGCTCCCCGCGCCGATAATGCCGATCTTCATTTGTTTAGCTCCTTTGCGTTACGCGTAACGGCTAGAGCCGCCTGCGAGTCATTGCGGTTGCACCGCAACAGGAGCCTATCGAAGGTATCGAAGAATCGCCCCTTCTGTGGCACGCTTCGCGGCAGTGCTTGCGGCGGCGATCGCCCTTACGCTCAACATCGCGGCGACGATTCAACTTTTCGTTCCGCAAACGACCTTCGGGTATCAGCTCGTCTACACCAGGGGATTCGAAGTGATCGCGGTCGATCCCGATACGCCGGCGGCTCGCGCCGGCATCGCTGTCGGCGACTATCTCGACTTCACGCGTTCGAGCCTGCACGACCGGATCGTGGGGCTCTCCTATCAGCCCGCGCTACCCGGGGAGTCCGTTCGCTTCGTCGTGACCGGCAGGAACGGCACGCGTGCCGTCGTCCTACGCGCGGGCCGGCTGACGCCGTCCGAATCGAGCCACGCGCTCTCTTCGCCGCTAACACCCTTCATACGGCTTGCCGGCCTGGCGTATATCGCGATCGCCACGATCATTCTGTTGCGACGTCCCAGCCGGATGACGTACGGGCTCTTCCTCTACCTCATCTCGGCCACGGACGTCACGCTCTACCATTTTCCGGACGCGATCTTTCCGTTTGCGCAGTTTGGCTCCGACCTGCTCGACATCGCCGGACCAGTCGGTCTCGTGGTCTTTGCGGCGCGATTCCCCGACGATCGGCCAACGGGTTGGCGCGCTGCGCTTGACCGGCTGGCGATTCCGATCGGTGTGGTTTTTGCGATTCCGAATCTTGCCTGGGATGGCGTCTCGCTCTTCGCCGGCCAGAGCCCGAGCGCGTGGATGACGTACGGCTCGATCCTCGGCGCTCTGGCCCTGATTGTTGCGGCCGTTACGATCCTGTGCGTCACCTACTTCGCCGCAGAGCCGCGGCAGCGCCAGCGTTTCCAGTGGGTGATCGCCGGGGTCTTATTTACGGTTCTCAGCTACGCCTCGTCTTGGGCGCGCTATTGGGCGTCGACGTATTCACTCGCCAGCTCCGACGCGCTGGTTTGGACCGCGACGATTCTCTACGCGTGCGCACCCTTTGCGATTGCCTATGCGGTCGTGCGCCAGCGCGTCTTCGAAATCTCTTTTGTGGTCAGCCGAACGCTCGTCTACACCATCGTC
This sequence comes from Vulcanimicrobiota bacterium, assembly GCA_963831815.1. Lineage (GTDB taxonomy): Bacteria > Vulcanimicrobiota > Vulcanimicrobiia > Vulcanimicrobiales > Vulcanimicrobiaceae > Cybelea. The sequence goes on along the minus strand of CAWHRL010000002.1, from coordinate 1,220,861 downwards.
AGCGCGACGCTCTTCGGGCTCTTCGCATTGATCGAATGGCTCACCGGGCGGCTGATCGAGCGCAGCGGCGTCGCGATCGCTCTGGTAGCGCTCGCCGCAATCGGTGTCTCGTTCTCGATGGATGCGGTCTACGGCCGAGTCGAGGAGTTCGTCGAAGGGACGCTCTTTCGCCGGCGCCGTCAAGCCGAGCAGCATCTGGCCGACGTTGCCGCCGGCCTTCCCTCCGCCGAAAACGCCGTCGCGGTCGAGGAGTCGCTCGTCAATGAACCGGTGCATGCCTATGCGCTGAGTTCCGCCCATCTTTTCTTCCGGCGCGACTCCGGCGAGTACGTGCGCGACGGCCGGCCGCTCGACCGCAGCATTCCGCTACAGCTGCAGGGCCGTCGCCGGTCGCTACGCCTGCATGACGGCGAGGCCGTCCTAGCCGTACCGGTCTTTGTACGCTCGCGTCTCGACGCCGTCGCCGTGTACGGCGCTCACGTCAACGGCGAAGACATCGATCCGGATGAGGTCGCCTCGCTGGAGAAAATGGGCGTAGCGGCCGGCATCGCCTACGAGCATCTCGAGACCGCGCGTGTCGAACGCGACATCGCGCGCTGGCGCAAGCTCGCCGATCGTCAAGCTCGCGAGCTTGCATCGCTGCGCGAGCGAGTCTCGCTACTGGGCGAGCATCTCGCCGGCGATGATCGCGACGGGGACGGTACCGTGTGAGAGCAGGTCGTTGTGAAAGGCCTCCAAGTCGAACGCGGCACCCTTCTTCGCCTTGTACTTTGCGAGCAAGTCTTCGATCTGCACCTTACCGACGGCATAGTCGAATGCCTGACCCGGCCCCAGGGCAAAGCGGCTAACTTCGCCGACCGCGGTATCCCGGTCGACGCCGGCATTGGCAATAAACCACTTTACGGCCTCTTCGTAACCCCACGCTCCGGTCGCGAGCTTCGTGTCCACGATCGCTCGCGCGCCCCGCAGCCGCTCGAACTGCGCGACCGCATACCGGCCGTCGAGATCGTTGCCGTAGAGACCATCGCGCTCCAGCAGCGATTCCTCGTAGAACGCCCAGCCTTCGGAGAAGACGCCGTCGAACGATAGGCGCCGCACCGGATCGGCGTTGTGTTTGGCGATTGAGAACTGGAGGAAGTGCCCTGGAAAGCCTTCGTGACCGGACGTCATCAAAACGCGGTCCCGGTCGAAGTCCTCGAAAATCGCGCCGGTCGCTGCGGCCTGCGCCATCTGCGGGTTTGGCGGCGGTATGAAATAGATGCCGTCGACCTGTTTAGAGAGCAGCGGCGGCGGATTCATCGAGGCGCCCGGCAGAACCGGTAAGAGAAAGGACGGCGTCGCGACGATCTTCATCGTTCCGACGTAAGAGGGAATCGTGACGATGCGCTTGCGGGCAATGAAGGCTCGCAGCGTGTCGAGCTGCGCTTGGAAGAAGGCGAACTGCGCGGCGGTGGTCGCCGGCGTCATGCCGCCGCCGTTTGCGGCCGCCTGAGCGGGATTGGAGAGATTGACGCCTTTGGCTTTTGCCTCGGCTTGGATTTCGCGTTCCTGCGCCATCGCCGCATCGAGGGTCTTCTGACCGATTGCAGCGATCTGGCCGGCATCGTAAGGGAGCAGCAACTCGTCACGCAGCATCGCGTTATAGGCATCGACGCCCATCGCATAGTTGATCGGCCAGCCGGCGGCGTTATCGCTCATCCACTTCGTCCACTCGCCGATTGCCGCAACCGTGGCGTCACGCGCCTTTATAAAACGCGCGTGTTGATCGGTCGGGAGCTGCGCCGCCATCGGTGTCAGAATGTAGTTGAAGAGCGCCGGCGCCATCGCCAGCTGCTTGACGGCGACTTCCGCCTGCAACCGGCCGGGGTTGGTGATCTGCGGCCGTTGCGCGGCCATCCACGCCGGCGCTTTCTCGAGCCGCGAGATCATGTTGTTCCACCAAACCGAAGGATCTTGCTCGTCCTTGTGCAGGATCATGGTAAACGTCACGCCGAGCACCGCGAGGGGCGGCGCGGAAGGATCCTTGCCGGCCTCTTGCTCGCGTATCTGCCGACGCTGCCCGGTGACGAACGCGCGCATCAGGGTGGAGTCGTCGCGATCCTGCAGCGTTGCCCCGGTCATGTCGATCGCATTGAGGCTCTGCTCGTATTTCGTCAGCATCGCCTTGAAGGCCGCGATCCCGGCCGGAGTCGGGTCGCTCCACTCCGAGTCGTGGCTATAGTCGCCCAGAAAGGTCGCCGTCTCGGGCGACGCCGCTAAGAACTCGGCCATGGCTTGGGTTTGCAAGGTGGCGATCTGCTCGCCCGGCGAGCTTTGGGCCGGCGCGCCAACCGGCATAATGATGACGAGTGCAGCCGCCAGAGCCGCAAGCGTGCGTTCCTTCATGGCCGCTCTACGCGGGTCAAACAAGGAATGTTTCGGCGTTCGGCTTATACGGTATAGGAGTTTAGCAAGGCAGCGCTAGCATCGCGATCTAAAGCGTAAATAGGAAGGAGCTTGAAGTGATCCGTACCCTCATCCTCGGCATTTTCGTCCTCGCGCTCGTCCCGGTAGGAGCATCCGCCCAGAGGTGCGTCGGAGGCAACCCCGCCATCACCCACGTCGCGGTGCAGACCACCCACAACACGGGTTCGATGACTCAGTATCGTCTCGTCGGAACCGTACAGAATATGGGGACGGCCGCTCAGCCGGCGAACACTCTGCAGTTCGTCGATATTTACGACGGCTCGCAGAAGCTTGATTCTCGCAGCGTCCCGCCGCTCTCAAACTCGGGAACCTTCCACTTCACGTACAACTGGTCTCGGGCGCACGAAGCGGCGGCCGGATCGACGACGTTCACTTTTAAAATGCGGATGGTTCACGGCACGAACTGCGAACCGACCAACGGCGGTACGTACCACCTGACGTTCTAGCGAGAGATCGCGGCGCCAAGCGCGCTCGCGAACCTTTCGGGTTGATCGAACATCACGAAATGGCGCGAGGGATCGATGACGATGACCTTCGCGCTGGGCGAATGAGCGGCCCAACGCACGTAGGCCGCTCGTTTACTTTGTTCCGACGCGAAGCCTTGGTAGGGATCGATCGCCGGATCGAACGGGATGATGACCGTGAACGGCACGGTAACGTGGGATAGACCCGGGGTCAGGTCGAGCGAGAGCGCGGCGCGCATCCAGGAGACGATCGCCGACCGGTCGCTCCGCGCCGCCAGCGGCTCGACCGTGTTTACGTCGGTTGTGCTGGTGATCGTGTATTGCAGCGTCCTTTCGCGGATGACGTTCCCGACCTGGTGCTGCGTTATATCTTCATACGGCGCGACGCTTTTTGCCACGCTTGCATCGCGCCGTGCCTGAGTCGGTGCGATCGGGTAGCCGCCTTCGACGGTGACGAGGTTCGTTATGTCGGCTGGGTAATGCTCGGCAAAGAAAACGGCGAGGGTCCCGCCCAGGCTGTGGCCCACTAAGATCGGTCGATTCAGATCGCGCGTCGCTAGCAGTCCGTGCAGACTCTGCGCCGCGCGCTTCACTAGGTCGTCTCCAGCCACCATCGGGCGACCGTCGAAGCCGGGCAGCGTGACGACGAGAACGTCGTAATCCTTCGAGAGCGCATTTATTTGGGCGTTCCATTGCCACGAACCGCAGAACAGGGCCGGAACGAAGACGATCGCGCGGGCGCCGCGCCGACCGAAACGTTCGACCCGCAAGATTCCGCTGTCGAAGGCAGCGACCGGCGCAACGCGGCGTACCGCCACCGAAGCGCCGGCGCAGGGCGGCAGCGACCACAACACGGCCAGCGTGACGACCATCGACCGAATGCTTTTCATCGGACGACTTTTCGCTGCCGCAAGCGCGCTGCGCTGCCGGCGTCGAAAGCGGCGCTCATGGCGCAGCGGCGCGCGTTACGCGTGGGCATCGATGTCGGCGGCACGTTCACCGATCTGGTAGCGGTCGATCGGCACAGCGGAGAGATCGTCAAGCACAAACTGCCGAGCACTCCGCAGGAGCCGCACCGTGCCGTGATCGACGCGCTCGCGGCACTCTGCGCGCGTTACGAATCGGCTCCCACCCTCGAGTTCCTCGGACACTCCACGACGATCGCCACCAACGCCTTGCTCGGCCAACTCGGCCTCGAACTGCCGCGGGTTGCGCTCGTCACCACCCACGGTTTTTGCGACGTCATCGAGATCGGCCGCCAAAACCGCAGCGAAGTCTACAATCTCTTCGTCGAGCGGCCGCGGCCGCTGGTCGCGCGCCGGGACCGCCTGGCGGTGCGCGAGCGGATCGACTACCTCGGCAACGTCTTGGTCGCGCTCGAGGACGAATCGGTCGAGCTGGTCTGTCGCGAGCTGCAGGGGCGCGACGTCGCGGCCGTCGCGATTTGCTTGCTGCATTCGTACGTCAACGACGCGCACGAGCGGCGGCTCGCGAGCGCGATCGAAGCCGCAATGCCGGGCGTACGCGTGACGCGCTCGTCCGAAATCGATCCACAGTACCGCGAGTACGAGCGCTGTTCGACCACGGTCGTCAATGCTGTGCTGACCCCGATTGTCGAGCGCTATCTGGAACGGCTCGTCGACGAACTCCTCGGCAAGAAAATCGAAGCGCCGCTCTACGTGATGCGAAGCGACGGCGGCATGGCTGCCGCCAAGCACGTGCTCTCGCGACCCGCTGCGATCATCGAGAGCGGCCCGGCCGGCGGAGCGATCGCAACGGCAGCGCTCGGACGACGAATCGCCGCGCATCGCCTGCTTTCGTTCGATATGGGAGGGACGACGGCGAAGGCCGGCACGATCCTCGATGGCAACGCGCAGCTCGGTGGTGAGTTCGAAGCGGCCGGCAGAACCCACAGCGGCCGCGCGGTCAAAGGCAGCGGGTATCCGGTGCGGTTCCCATTCGTCGACTTGGCGGAGGTCAGCGCGGGCGGCGGCACGATCGCGTGGCTTGACGAGGCTGGGTCGTTGCGCGTAGGCCCGATCTCCGCAGGCGCAGATCCCGGCCCTGCCTGTTACGGAAAGTCGGATCGCGCAACGGTCACCGACGCGCAGGTCGTGCTCGGACGCTTGAATCCTCGGTACTTGCTGGGCGGAACGTTTCCGATCGATTCGTCGCTCGCTCGCGCGTCGATCGAGCCGCTCGCGCGAGCGTTAGGCATGGGCGTGGAAGCGACGGCGCGCGGAATCGTACGGCTCGTCGACGATGCGATGGCGAAGGTTTTGCGAATCGTAACGATCGAACGCGGTCTCGATCCGCGCGATTTTACGCTGGTTGCGTTCGGTGGAGGAGGACCGCTGCACGCCTGCGCGCTGGCCGAGGAGCTCGATATCGCGCGCGTCGTCGTCCCCGCGCATCCCGGACTCTTCTCGGCTATGGGCCTGCTGGAAGCGGAGCTTCATTTCAACGAGATCCGGTCGCTGCTGCGACGCATCGAGGAGCTCGAGCCCGCGATCGAAGAGATGGCGTTCGCAGCGAGCGAAACGCGCGCGCGTGCAGCCCTCGTCGAGCAAGGCGCAGAACCGGCGACGCTCTCGTTTCGGCGAGAGTACGATGCGCGCTACCGCGGCCAAAGCTTCGAGCTGCGCACGCCGTACGATCGCGCGCCCGATGAGATCGCACGCCGTTTTCATCACGCGCATCGCGCGCGTTACGGCTACGACGTGCCGGCCGAAGCCGTCGAGGTGGTCAACGCACGCATTACGGCAACGGGCAGCGTGTTGCGCGTCTCTCCTAGACAGGCGCAGGCCCTTCGACAAGCTCAGGGTGACAGGGGTCCGGCAGCGAAGGCGCAACCCGAGCGCCGGCGCGTGTGGATTGAAGATGCGTTCGTTGATACGCCGGTCTTCGAGCGCGAAGCATTAGAGCGCGGCGCTCGCCTCGAGGGGCCGGCGATCGTCGAAGAGTACGACAGCACGGCATACGTCGCGCCCGCGTGGTCGCTCGCCGTTGACGACGATATGCTCGTGCTGCAACGTGGAAAGCCGGCGCCGTGACCGACGCGATCACGATCGAAGTCATCAAAAACGCGCTGGTTTATGCCTCCGAAGAGATGGGGCTGGCGGTGCGCAACGCCGCTTACTCGCCGAACATCAAAGAGCGGCTCGACCACTCCTGCGCGCTCTTCGATCGCTTCGGGCGGTTGATCGCGCAAGCCGAGCACATACCGGTTCACCTCGGCTCGCTGCCGTGGGGACTACAGCGCATGCTCGCAGTCGTCGAGCGCGAGTATGGCGGCGTCCGCGAAGGCGAGATGTGGGTTGCGAACGATCCCTACCTCACCGGAACGCATCTCAACGACGTCACGCTCGTGCGGCCGGTCTTCGTGAACGATCGGCTCGTCGGATACGCGGCGAACAAGGCACATCACGCCGACGTCGGAGGCTCCGCGCCGGGTTCGATGCCGGCCGACGCTGCCGACCTCTACTCGGAGGGCCTGATCGTTCCGCCGCTGCGGATCGCGCGCGACGATCGCGTGCTCGATGAGGTCGTCGCTCTCTTTCGTGCCAACTCTCGAACTCCCGAGGCTCGCAGCGGCGACCTGCGCGCGCAAGTCGCCGGCAACTACACCGGCGAACGCCGGTTGCGCGAACTCTACGATCGCTACGGCTTCGAAACGCTGGAAGCGGCGATCGACCGAGCACTCGACGACAGCGAGCGTCGCATGCGCGCGGCGATTCGATCGCTCGGCGAGGGAGTCTTCGAAGCGCGCGACTACCTCGAAGATCGTGACGGTACCCCGCGAATCGGCATCGCGCTGCGCCTGGAACTGCGCGACGGCGAGGCTCGATTCGACTACACCGGGACCTCCGAGCAACTCGCCTTTCCGCTCAACGCAGTGTTGGGCGTAACGCTCTCCGGCGTTCACTACGCGCTGCGCGCAGCCACCGACCCGACGATTCCGATGAATGAGGGCTGCTTTCGTCCCGTTGAGGTTCGCGTGCCCGAAGGTTCGCTGCTCAATCCGCGCCGGCCGGCTCCCGTCTCCGGCGGAAACGTCGAAACCAGCATGCGCAACGCCGACGTCGTGCTGCAGGCACTGGCGCGCGCGGCGCCGGAGCGCATCCCGGCTTGCAGCGGCGGCACGATGAGCAACGTGATTCTCGGCGGCATCCGGCCCGATGGCCGGACCTGGGCCTTTTACGAAACGAACGGCTGCGGGATGGGTGCGCGTCCGAACGCCGACGGCATCGACGCGATTCACTGCCACATGACCAACACGCTCAACACGCCGATCGAAGCGATCGAACGCGAGTATCCACTGCGCGTCGTGCAATACGAGATCGCGCCGCGCACCGGCGGCGGCGGACGTTACCGCGGCGGCAGCGGTTTGGTTCGCGCGATCGAACTTACCGAAGGCTCCGCACAAGCGACGCTGCTTGCCGACCGCCAAACGCTTGAGCCGCCCGGTGCGCAGGGCGGCGAACCCGGTAAGTGTGGCCGCCACACGTTGACGCGTCGTGGTATTGCGGCCACGCTACGCGCGAAAGAGAGCCTGACGCTCGAACCCGGCGATGTGTTGACGATTCAAACGCCGGGCGGCGGAGGTTACGGCAAGGCGGACTGAAGCTCTAACCCGAAGCGCGACGCGCATAGCAGGTCGACGATCCGAATCGCGCTTCGGCGCGGTGAGAAACGTCGCCGCGCGTCGGCCGCAATAAGCTTTCCGTAACGCGCGCGTAGATTTGGGCCGGCGACGAGCCGCGCTACCGCATCGGCGATCGTGTCGCGCTCGCAATGCAGCGCGACGTCGTCGGCGAAGAGCGCGTGCAGCTCGGTTTTCGCCGGAACGACCGCCGGAATGCCGGCTAATGCAAGCAGGACGTTGCCGAAAGCGCTCGCGTCGGTGAGCCCGCAGTGGACGACGCACGCGAGCTCGCGACGTTCTTGGCCGAGCAGCATTTCTTGGCTGACGCGAAGCGGTTGATAGCCCGCAGCGGCGAGCTGCGCAACGCACGGATCGTCGGCTCCGGCAACTCCGACCGCTGTGCATGACGGGTCGAGCGAGCATCGCAGCCCTAGGCCCGCGGTGCGTCGCTCCGACGCGCAGGGCAGCCACGGCACTTCGAGCGCGACCGCTCCGCGCGTCCGAATCGTCGTCGCACTTTCTTGGCGAAGGATGGCAATGCCGGGTGACGAGATCTCATCCGAGAACCATCCGAGGCTTGCGGCGCGCCGAAAACGGCGGTCGAGGAGTTGCCAGGCGACGATCTCGCCGCGCACCACCGGATGCCCGAATGCGCGCAGCGCCTCCTCAAGATCGTCACGCGCCGCCGCGAGCAGCGAGTCGCCCTCGCACGAGCTGCGCAGCGCAATCGCGCCGACCTCGCCGCGAAACGTGCGCGGCAGCGGAGCCAAGCTCGCCGACCAACGTTGATAGAAAAGCCGTTCGTTCTGGGCTTCGCGATCGAAGCGACCGGTGGACGCGGCTTCGTAGTGGGCGAAGCGCGCTTGCGCAACGTACGCGATCGCGCGCTCTTGCTCGCGCGCCCGCATGCAGAGGTCGACGTCTTCGAATCCGTTGACGAACGATTCGTCGAAGCCGCCGTTCTCGACGAACCAGCCGGTACGCACCGCCATTGCCGCACCCGAAACGCCGAGCGCGTCGCGCGAGCGATCGACCGCAACGAGCGTCGCCGGCAAGTTACGGAAAAAGTAGTGCCAATGCGCGTTGCGCAGCATCACCAGCCCCGCCGCCTGCGTAACGCCGTCTTCAAAGAAGAGGGCACCCCCCGCGATCGCGACCTCGGAGCGCTCGAAGACGCGCGCCAGCGGCGTGAGGGCGTCGCCGAGTGGATAAGCGTCGTTGTTGAGAAAAAACGTGAGCGGCGCTTCCGCCAAACGCGCGCCCGCATTGCAGGCGCCCGCAAAATTACGGTTCGAGTCGTGACGAAGGTAACGCACCCAGGGAAAGGCGGCGATTGCCTCCGGCGTTTCGTCGCTCGAAGCGTTATCCACGACGATCGTCTCAAATGATGGCGAGGCGCCGCGCAGCCGATCGAGCTCGCGCAGGCAGCGCGCCGTCAGCCACCAGTTGTTGTAGACGGGGATGACAACGCTAAGCTCGGGCAACGCGAATTCGTTCCAGCAGCTCGCGCTTGGTTTCGGGGACCATCGACCGCACGAAGAGTATCGTTACGATACAAAGCAGCGCGTAGGTCCCAAACGTCGCCGGGCGCCCCAGCCGAGCGACCATCGTGAGAAAGAACTGCGAGACGAGGAAGTTTCCAACCCAGTTGGCGAGCGTCGAGATCGACATGCCGAGGCCGCGAACCTGCAGCGGGAATATCTCCGAAATCAAAATCCACACGATCGGCCCGAGGCTGAAGGCGAAGCAGCCGACGTAGACCATCATGCTCCCCAGCGCGATCGAGCCTAACGATCCCGAGAGAGACGGATGCGCGAAAGCGAACGCCAGTGCGGCGAGCGCCGCGAACATGCCGGCGAGACCGGCGTAGAGCAGCGGCTTGCGACCGATACGGTCGACAAAGAAGATCGCAACGAGCGTCATGAGGCAGTTGACGGTACCGACCAGCGTTTGGGCCAAGATCGACGCCGAGGCCGACGCGATGCCGGCCATCTGGAATATTTGCGGGCCGTAATAGATCACGGTATTGATTCCCGTGATCTGCTGCAACACGGCTAGCGAGACGCCGATAAAGAGCGCCCGCCGGATGGCCGGCTGCGCGAAGGCTTCGAAACCGGCGCTTTTAACGCGCAGGCTTTCGAGAATCGACTCTTCCTCGAGTTGGCTCGCAGCGGGGTCGTCGTAGATCCGCGAAAGCTCGCTGCGCGCGCGGCCCGATACTCCGATTTTGAAGAGATAGCGCGGACTCTCGGGCATGACGAGCATTCCGCCGATCAGCACCAGCGACGGGACGACGGCCAACCCCAGCATCCAGCGCCACTGCTCCCCGCCGGCGAGAGCATAATCGATGAGGTAGGCCGCCAAGATGCCGATCGTGATCGCGAATTGATAGAGCGAGACGAGCGCTCCGCGCGTCGGCGCCGGCGCGACTTCAGAGATGTAGAGCGGCGCGACGACGGAGCTGAACCCGATCCCGATGCCGACGACGAAGCGCCCGGCGAGCAAGGCGGCTTCGTTGGCGGCAAGCGCCGAGAGGATCGCTCCGAAAAAGAAGATCACCCCGGCGACCAGCAGCGTAGTGCGCCGGCCGATGCGATCGGCAACGCTGCCGGCGACGATCGAGCCGCCCATGCAGCCGATTAAGACGACGCTGATCGTGAAGGCTTGCAGGCGCGTATCCAGCCCGAAGTCTTTTGTGATGAAAAGGATCGCTCCCGAGATCACGCCGGTGTCGTATCCGAAGAGCAAGCCGCCCAACGCGGCGACCGACGCAACCAAAAGTACGAAAGCCTGTCCTGAGCGGAGTCGAAGGGCTCGCATGCAGGCGCATTTGCAAGCTCTGGCCGAACGCTCCTCTAATGCACAGCGTACTGCATCTCGCGCGCGATCTCTCGCCGGCGCTTGCGTACACGCGCAAACACGGATTGCACGCGCTGGTCATCGCGCGCGGCGACGACGTGGTGGCCCAGGAGTACGGCGACGGCTTCGAAGGCGCGAGTCCGCACCCGCTCTACAGTGGAACCAAGAGTTTTTGGGGTGTCGCTGCGCTCTACGCGTGCGCCGACGGATTGATCGCGCTCGACGAGCCGGTCGGCGAGACCGTCGCCGCTTGGCGCGACGATCCGTGGAAGCGGCGCGTCACGCTGCGAATGCTGCTCTCGCTCACCGCGGGCTTCGGCTTCGGCGGCCTCGGCGCAAGCGTTCTGACCTACGATCGGGCGCTGGCGATGGCGCTTCGCGACGAGCCCGGCACGCGCTTTACCTACGGAGGAATTCCGCTGCAGGTCTTTGGCGCGGTACTCGCGCGCAAACTGGCCTCGCGAAAGCTCACGCCGCACGAGTACCTGCGCGAGCGCCTTCTCGATCGCGCGCAGGTGCGCGTCGCGAGCTGGCGCAAGCTGGCGGACGGCACGAATCCGTTGCCGACCGGTGCATTTCTCTGCGCTCCCGATTGGCTGGCGTACGGACGCTTCGTTACCGCGCAGCGCAACGCGCTGGCGCCGTGCTTCGAAGGCTCCGCCGCGAACGCGCGGTACGGACTTGGATGGTGGCTCGGTGCGCCCGGAGCGCCGAGCGACTTAGTCTATGCGAGCGGATCGGCGGGACAAGCGCTCTATCTCGTGCCGTCGCTCGACGTGACGATCGTGCATTTCGGCAAGAGCTCGTCGTATCGCCACGAGGCCTTCCTCAAACGGGTCTTCGAGCAAGCAAACTTGGGAGGAAGCCCATCCGTGACCGGCATAGTTGCGGCTCGATGAGACGCGCGGCCGCACGCTATGTCGCAGCTTTGCCGATCCTCGCGATCGCGCTTGCGGGTTGCTCGACAACCCTTCCCTTCGACTCACCTGGGGGCAGGCCGGCCCGGGGTGACGCGGTTTTGCCGTATATGCGCAGCGGTGCGGCGCTGCGCGCGCTCGACGGTACCGGCGCCGGCAAGATCAAGCACGTCGTCTACATCATTCAAGAGAATCGCAGCTTCGATAATCTCTTCCAAGGCTATCCCGGCGCCGATACGGTTTCGAGCGGTAAGAACTCGAAGGGGCAGACGATAAAGTTGGTGCCGTACGCGCTCGGGAGAGCCTACGACATCGATCACTCGGTAAAGGCCATGTTCGCCGCGTGCAACGGAACCGGAAAGCTCCCGGGGACCGATTGCCGGATGAACGGATTCAACAATGAAGAGTCCTCCCGCGGTCCGTCCAACCCGCAGTACGTCTACGTGCCGCACGACGAGTCAAAGCCGTACTTCGACATGGCCCACGAGTGGGTGCTGGCCGATCGGATGTTCCAATCGCAACTCGACGAGAGCTTCGTCGCGCACCAGTACGTCATCGCCGCCCAAGCCGCATGGAGCGATGATTTGCCGGAGGGCCTATGGGGATGCACCGGCGGAAAGGACGATTTGGTCACGACGATCACGCAGGAGCGCAACCCCTACGGTCCCCGGATCGCCGCGTGCTACGACTACGAGACGCTCGGCGACGAGCTCGACAAAGCCAAGCTCCCGTGGCGCTTCTACGCCGCGACGTACGGAAGCGTTTCGAGCGGCGCGGGAGCTGAGTGGTCGGCTTACGAGGCGATCAGGCACATCCGCTTCGGACCCGACTGGAGCAAAGACGTCATCTCGCCAAACTGGAAGTTTATCACCGACGTGCGGGCCGGTAAGCTCGCAAGTTTTACGTGGATCACGCCGGTCTGCGACGATTCCGATCACGTCAACTGCGTGGGCAGTTACGGACCGTCCTGGGTTTCAGTGCTCGTCAATACGGTCGGCAAGAGCAAGTTCTGGGACTCGACCGCAATCTTCGTGCAGTGGGATGATTGGGGCGGCCTCTACGATCACGTTCCGCCGCCGTACATAAACCGTGACAGCTTAGGCTTCCGCGTGCCATTGCTGGTGATCTCGCCGTACGCGAAGCACGGCTACGTCTCGCACGTGCAATACGAAACGGCGAGCGTGCTGCGCTTCGCCGAAAACCTCTTCGGCCTCGGTCAGCTCGCCGACGCCGATCGCCGCGCTGCCTCGCCGGCCAAAGATTGTTTCGACTTCTCGCAGAAGGCGCGCGCCTTCGTGCCGATCAAGGCACCGCTGGGGCCGAAGTTTTTCATGCACAATCGCGGCGACGACTACTTCGCGCCCGACTACGAGTGATCGCCGCTAAGGCGTAAGCGCCGTCGCCCCTTCCAACGGCTTGATGCCGGCGCTCTTCAGTGACGATTGCAGCGGGCCCAGCGTCGTTACGTATTCGTTGTAGCCGGCCATCGCCGACGCGTAAGCCGCATCGAAGCGCTTTGCGTAGTCGAGCTGCGCCGCCGTTGGCGGCAGCTGGGGACCTTGGAAGCCGGTCCGAGGAATAGATTCGCGCAGCGAGCCCGAACGCTGAATCGAATCTTCGTCGTTGTGATAGTCGGCAGTAAATGCTGAGAAAACCGGCTGCCATCGCTGCTGCGCGCCGGCGATTTCTTGCTGGAGCGAGGGATTGCTCTTGGCTCCCGCGCTCGCGCTCGTCAAAGATTTTCGGATCGCATCGAGGTTGTTGAGCGCTACGTCGATCTTGCCGTAGATCGTCGAGTATTTGCGCGCGTACTCGTATCCGGCCTGATACTGAGCTGCCGTCCACGAGTCGCGCGGATCCGGCTTGATCGCGACGCTCTGCTGGAGCGTCGCGGTACCGAGCGTCAGGCGAACCGTGTAGGTTCCCGGCGCGACGATCGGCCCCGTTTTCGGTCCTTGATAATCTTCCTTCGCCGCACCGTACCACTTCGCCGGCGCATCCTCGGTGAAGTCCCACACGTACCGATTGATGCCGGCTTTGTTCGGCACGTACGGCTCCTCTTTGCCCCCTACCTTATGCGTGCCGGTAACGGTCCGGATGACGCGTGCGTTGGCATCGAGGACCTGTAACTGCGGCGGGCTCTTCTTCGGTGCGCTTTGATAGAAGTCGACGATAGCGCCTTTTGGCGGGTTCTCGCCGGCGAAGCGAGTGTAGATGCCTAGGTCGTTCGAGTGATAGTGATATTCGTATGTGGCGCGTGGCGCGAAGAGCATCGTGCCCGCACGCTGCGCGTTGCCGAGCTGCTGAACCGATCCGACGTCATCCATGATCCAGGCGTCCCGGCCATGCGTCGCCACCACGAGATCGTCGAACTGCGGCTGAATTCGAATGTCGCGCACCGATACCGCGGGAAGGTTGAGTTTGAAATCCTGCCAGTGCGCTCCGCCATCGAACGAGACCCACATCCCCGCTTCGGTGCCCGCGTAGAGCAGATTTGAGTTGTGGGTATCCGGACGTATCGTGCGCACGTACTGATCGGACGGCAAGCCCTGCACGATCTTCGTCCAGCTCGCACCGTAATCGTGCGTGACGAAGACGTACGGAGCGTAGTCGCCCATGCGATGATTATCGGCGACGACATACGCGGTACCGGATACGAGCGGCGATGGTGCCGTCGTTTCGATTCGCGCGTATTCCGGAGTTCCGGGCGGCGTGACGTTGTGCCAATGGGTGCCGGCATCGCGCGTCATCTGGGCGTAACCGTCGTCCGTTCCAGCCCAGATCTCGCCGCGGTCGATCGCCGAGCCCTCGATATAGAGAAGCGTATCCGAGTACTCCGCGCCGGAGACGTCCTTCGCGAGCGGGCCGCCCGAAGGGACCTGATGCGCCTTGATGTTGCGCGTGAGATCGGGACTGATGACGTTCCACGTTTCGCCGCGATCGGTCGATTGAAAGACGACGTTACCGCCGAACCAGCCGACGCGTCCGTCCCAGGGCGCGAATGCAACGGGCGAATCCCAATTGAAGCGGTACGGCACCGTGCTGAGATCGAACGGCCCGAGAAAGCTTCCGGGAAAGGCATCGTAGGGGCGGATGAAGCGACTTACTTCGGTCGTACGGTCGAAGATCGTGACCGCGCCGTCCTCGAGATCCGCCCAGACATAGCGCGGGTCTGACGGGTCGGGAACGGTCCACACTCCGTCGCCGCCGACGACGTCGATCCAGTGACGATCGAGAATCCCCTCGGCGTCGAGCGAGTTCTCCGGACCGCAAAAGCCGCCGTTGTCCTGGAAGGCGACGCAGACGCGATAAGGGTTCTCATCCGAGAGTCCGACGTGGTAGATCTGTCCGATCGTAAGGTTACGCGAAAAGGACCAATGCTCGAGATCGGCCGTGAGTGCGTACCCGCCGTCTTCACCGACGATGATGCGCTTGGAGTTCGTCGGGTCGATCCAAATTGCGTGATAGTCAACGTGAACGCCCTTTGCGATCTCGGCGAACTTACGTCCGCCGTCTTTGCTTTCGGCGAGCATCTCCGAGACGGCGTAGACGTGATTGGGATTCTTGGGGTCGACCGCTATGTGCGTGAAGTAAAAGGGGCGTTGGTCCACGAGCGTGTCGTCGCTTACCATCGTCCAGCGCGCGCCGGCATCGTCAGAGCGCCAGAGAATTCCACCCTTGGCTTCGATCAGCGCGAAGACGCGATTCGGATGGCTCGGCGCGATTGCCAAACCAATGCGCCCCGTATAGCCGCCGGGCAACCCATTGCCGGAGAGCTTCTTCCAGGTTTTACCGCCGTCGGTCGATTTGTAGAGGCCGTCGTCCGGACCGCCGCTCGTGAAGGTCCACGGTAAGCGTCGAAAGTGCCACATGCCGGCATAGACGACGTTGGGATCTTGCGGATTCATCGCAATGTCACTGGCGCCGCTCGAGGGCGTGAGATAGAGCGATTTGTTCCAAGTCTGTCCGCCGTCAAAGGTGACGTAGACGCCGCGCGCGGTCGAGTCCTTGAACGGATCGCCGAAGGCGCCGACGACGACGTGGCGCGGGTTGCGCGGATCGATTGCGATTCGCGAGATGCTCCAAACGCCGGCGAGACCGACTCTGGTCCAGTTTTTACCGCCGTCGGTCGATTTATAGAGGCCGTTTCCGTAGCTGACGTCGTTGCGCGGATTTGCTTCACCGGTTCCCGCCCAGACAACGTTTTCGTTGGTCGGATCGATCGCGACGGCGCCGACCGCGGCCACCGGCTCCTTTTCGAAGACCGGCTGCCACGTTGCGCCGCCGTTGCTCGACTTCCAGACACCGCCGCCGGCGGTGCCCAGATAGTAGAGTTGGTCGTCCTGCGGCGTCCCCGCCACCGCTGCGACGCGGCCGCCCGCGATCGTCGGCCCGATCGAGCGCCACGTCAAGTTCGCGAACGCCGAAGCCGCGAGCACTACCACCGGAGCAAGCAGCATTACGGGCTGACTGTTTTGACGGCGGGCAGCGTCTTCATTCCAGCTTGCTGCAACGCCGTGTTGACGCCCGGCACAACACCCGTTACGAAGGTGTTGTAGCGTTCAATTCCGCCGCGGTAATCGGCATCGACGCGCCCTAAGAAGTTCTCGACCATCGGCGTGATCAGACCCTGCGCCGCAAAAAATGCACCAAGGACATCTTCATGCAGTCTCGTCTCGTCCTCGGTGCCCTCGCCGCGAATGTTGGTCGCAAGCGAATCGAAGAGTGTCTGCCTGGCGGTCAAAGCATCTTGGAGTTTGGCGGTAAGCGCGGCGTTGTTCGCCTTTTTTGAAGCGGCAAGCGCAGTGTCGAGCGATTTCTTGACGTCATCGAGATTATTGAGAATCGAGTTGAGCTGAGAAAGGTGCGCCATCTGGCGCATCGCCTCGTTGAAGCTCCGCTCATAGTCGGCCTGCGTGAACTGCGAACGCGGGTCGGGCTCGACTCTGAAGCGTACGACGTAGGTGTGCCCCGAGAGCGCCATTCGCGCGGCGTAACTGCCTGGAACGACGCCGGGTCCGTTATTCGGCCCATCCAAAAAGGGAAGGGCGCCGCCTTTCCATTTTACCGGACCGTTGACGGTGAAGTCCCACGTATAGCGGTTGAGACCGGCCTTGTTTGCGATGTAGGGTTCGTCCTTACCGCCTACTTTGTGGGTTCCCGAGACGCGGCGAATCACACGCCCGTGCGAGTCGAGAATGTCGAGCGCGGGAGCGCCCTTCTGCGGCTCTTTCTGATAGAACGTGAGCATTACGCCGTATGGAGGATTATCGGCCGCGTAGTTCGTGTATGTCCCTTCATCGTTTTCGTGAAGCGTCCACTCGTAGCCGTCGCGCGGCGTAAAGAGCCACGTTCCGGTCGAGGTCGCTTGTTGTAGCCCCTGCACCGGACGGACGTCGTCCATGATGTAGACCGAACGGCCGTGCGTCGCGATCACCAGATCGTCGTATTGCGGCTGCAGCCGAATGTCATGAACGGAGACGGTCGGCAGATCGTTTTTGAACGATTGCCAGTTCGCGCCACCGTCGAACGAGATCCAGATGCCCTCTTCGGTCCCAAGATAGATGAGATTGCGGTCGCGAATGTCGGGACGCACCGAGCGCGCCCATTCATTGAGAGGTAACCCGTTGACGATCTTCGTCCAGTGCGCGCCGTAGTCGTGGGTGACGTAGACGTAAGGGGCACTGTCGCCCATCTCGTGCGCGTCGTTGATCGCGTATGCGGTGCCGGCGACCAGCGTCGACGGAGCGACGGTCGCGAACCGGCCGAACTCCGGCGCGCCTGTAGGCGTTACGTTCGTCCAGTGCTTTCCTCCATCGCGAGTCAGTTGCACTAGGCCGTCGTCCGTACCGACCCAGATCTCTCCGCGTTTGAGCTGCGAGCCTTCAATGTCGAGAATCGTGTCGGTATACTCGGCACCCGAAACGTCGTTGGTAATCGGGCCGCCGGCCGGATTCTGATGCGATTTGATGTTGCGCGTTAGATCGGGGCTGATCGTCGTCCAAGACTTTCCTCGATTGGTCGTCTGGAAGACGACGTTGCCGCCATACCATCCGATCACGCCTCCGCCCGCGGGGCGCCATGGCGCAAACGCAATCGGCGACTCCCAATTGAAACGATACTTGCTCTTGCCGACCGTCCACGTTTCACTACCTGACGTCAAGTAAGGCTGTCCCGACCAGTTGTCTTGGGTGACTCGGTTGTAAATCGACAGCGCGCCGTCTTGCGCGTCGGACCAAATCCAGTTCGGATCGTCGGGCTCCGGGATTCCCCAGGTGCCGTCGCCGCCGACCGAAGCGATCCAGTGCTTGTTCTGGATGCCCGATGGGTCGAGTGAGTTTGAGGGGCCGCACCAACCGTTGTTGTCTTGCAAACCCGTGCAGACCGTGTACGGATTGTCCGTCCCGAGCCCTACGCGATAGGCTTGACCGATTGGGAGGTTGGCCGAGAAGAACCAATTCTCGCCACCGTCGAGCGTGAGCACGTAGCCCCCGTCCTCGCCCAAAATGATGCGTGAGGGGTCGTTCGGCGCGATCCAAATGGAGTGGAAGTCGGAGTGCACTTGGTCGGCGGTCGACTTGAACGTCTCACCGGCGTTGGTGCTCAGCATGACTTGAAATGAAATAGCGAAGACCCGATTGGGATTTTTGGGATCGACGGCAATGTGCGAGAAGTAAAACGGACGTGCGTCGATCAGCGAATCATTACTGACCATCTTCCAATTAGCGCCGGCGTCGTCAGACCGCCAAAGGATGCCCTCTTTCGACTCGATGAGCGCGTAAACGCGATTGCCGTCGCTGGGCGCGACGGCAAGACCGATGCGTCCCATCGGTGGGGCGGGAAGCCCGTGCCCCTCGAGCTTCGTCCAAGTTTCACCGCCGTCGGTCGACTTGTAAAGGCCGTCCTCGGCGCCGCCACTGAGAAAGGTCCAGGGCCGGCGCTGAAACTTCCAGATGCCTGCGTAGACGACGCTGGGGTTCTGCGCGCTCATCGCAAGATCCGACGCGCCGCTTTCGGGCCCGGCATAGAGCGTCTGCTTCCACGTTTTGCCGCCGTCGTCGGTGACGTAGACGCCGCGGTCGGAGCTGTCGGCAAAAGCGTCACCGAGCGCGCCTACGATAACGTGGTTGTGATTGCGCGGGTCGACGAGGATACGGGAGATATATTTTGACGCTTTCAGACCGACGTTCGTCCAGGTATCGCCGCCGTCGGTGGTCTTATAGACGCCGTCGCCATAACTGACGTCGTTGCGCGGATTCGCTTCGCCGGTGCCAACCCAGACGGTCTTGTCGTCGGTCGGGTCGATGGTAACGGCGCCGATCGCAGCCGTGCCTTCCTTTTCAAAGACCGCGTCCCACGTTTGGCCGGAGTTTGCAGATTTCCAGACGCCGCCGCCGGCGGCGCCGACGTAATAGAGCTTGGTATTCGTAGCAGAGCCCGCCACGGCGGCGACGCGGCCGCCCGAACCGGCCGGCCCGATCTCGCGCCAGCTCATGTTGCCGAAGGGCGGCCCGGGGCTGGGGGTCGGCGACGGCGAGGGCGTCGTCACCGGCTTTGCCAGCGCCGGCGACGGCGGAAGCGGTGAAGCCGCGGGGTCGACCGATACCAACACCGCCATCAGCAGCGCATGCGCAAACAACTCCAACGAAAAGCCCTCCTGGCTTAAGCTCTAAGCGACGCGAGTGGCGCAACTCCTGCGAGTGGTTACTTCAAAGAAGTATCAAAGACGTTGCACTAATGCGGTGCGGAGTTCGCGTTTTGCGCTCGGTACATCGGAACGTTTACGTGAATCGCATACCACTGCGCCCAGGCAATCATGCCGCAGAGCGCGACTAAGAGGATGAAGACGATCGCGAGCGCTCGGCCGCGATACTTACCTTGCCGGGGCGGCCCTCCCCCGGAAGGCGGCTCCGAAGTGAGGCGCGAACCCACTCGTCCCATATGCGGAGGACCCTCGCCAGGCTCCTGGCGACAGCCGTCTTGCTATGTGGATCGTTGCTCGGGACCGTCGCCCCCGCGTCAGCAGCTCACCGTGTCGTACCCGCCAGTGCGGTTGCCATCTCCGTCTATGCAACCGTGCTGCGCCACATCAATCCGAAGATGCCGGGGTGGCAGAGTCGCGATCTTGCGCGGCGCGTGCTCGTCAACGCCGAGCGCTGGCGCATTGATGCAAATATGCTCGTCGCGATCGTAACGGTCGAGTCGGGCTGGCAGACCCACGCGCTTTCATCCGCGGGCGCGATTGGGCTCGGGCAGTTGATGCCCGGAACCGCTGCGGGGCTGGGCGTGAATCCGCACGATCCCAAGCAGAATCTCTCTGGGGCGGCCCGCTACCTCCGCGGACTCATTCAGCGATTCGGCACAAGACGCTACAGCCTGATCTTCGCCGCGTACAATGCCGGGCCGAGGGCCGTCAGCGAATACGGCGGTATCCCGCCCTACGACGAGACGCAAGCCTACGTCGTGCGGGTGCTCGACACGTGGGAAGCGCTCACCAAGAGCGTTCACCTGCCAGAGAGCGCCTTCGCCGTCGAGCTTCCCGCGCACGGCGCGGACATCGACTACTGGCTCGACGCAACCTCCCCGCAATAATCCTTCGACTCGGCGCGACGCGCCTCGCTCAGGACTGCGCGCCTTCGGCGCTTGACGCTAAGGAACTTGAAGTTGACGAAGGATGAGGTCGACGGCGCGCTCTAGATCGCGCGGTCCGGCAATCCGCAGCGGGATCGCGCCGGCGTTGCGCGCAGCTTCGACGTCGCTTTCGCGGTCACCGACGACCACGCAGCAAGCCGGATCGACGCCAAGCGTCCGGGCCGCGTCGAGAATTAGCTTTGGCTTGGGCTTGCGGCAATCACATCCATCCTCGACCTTGTGCGGACAGACGAAGAACCCGGCAAAAGGACCGAGCTGCTCGTCGATGCGCCGATTGACCGCCTCGACTTGGTCAGCCGTGATAAGCCCGCGCCCGATTCCGCTCTGATTGCTTACGACCGCGAGCGGCAGCCCAGCCGCGCGCAGGCGGTCGAGCAGCACTCGCGCGTTCGGCGCCGGCTCAACGCGTGCCGGATCGCCGTTGAAGGGCACGTCAACCACGATCGTTTCGTCGCGGTCGAAGAGCACCGCACAAATCACGAAACGGGGACGTAAACCTCGGCGCCTTGTTCGCGGAACTCGCTCGATTTCTGCGCCATGCCGCGCTCCGCGTACTCGCGAACTTCCTGCGTGATCTTCATCGAGCAGAAGTGTGGACCGCACATCGAGCAGAAGTGGGCGACCTTCGCTCCCGGCGCCGGAAGCGTCTCGTCGTGAAACTCGCGTGCCGTCTCCGGGTCGAGCGAGAGATTGAACTGGTCCTCCCAGCGAAACTCGAAACGCGCCTTCGACAGCACGTCGTCCCAGTGCGCGGCGCCGCGATGCCCCTTCGCGAGATCCGCCGCATGCGCCGCGATCTTGTACGCGATGACACCGTCCTTCACGTCCTTTTTGTTCGGAAGTCCGAGATGCTCTTTGGGCGTTACGTAGCAGAGCATCGCGGTTCCGAACCAGCCGATCATCGCCGCGCCGATGGCGCTAGTGATGTGATCGTAGCCGGGTGCGATGTCGGTCACGAGCGGACCGAGCGTATAGAAGGGCGCCTCCTTGCAGATCTCGAGTTGCTTGCGCACGTTCACTTCGATCATGTGCATCGGCACGTGTCCTGGGCCCTCGATCATCACTTGCACGTCGTGCTTCCACGCGATCTCGGTCAGCTCGCCGAGCGTCTCGAGCTCGGCGAACTGCGCGGCGTCGTTCGCGTCGGCGGTGCAGCCGGGGCGCAAGCCGTCGCCGAGTGAGAATGCCACGTCGTACGCTTTCATGATCTCGCAGATCTCTTCGAAGTGTTCGTAAAGGAAGTTCTCGCGGTGGTGCGCCAGGCACCACTTCGCCAAAATCGAGCCTCCGCGCGAGACGATGCCGGTGATGCGGTCGGCGGTGAGCGGGACGTAGCGCAGCAGCACGCCGGCATGGATCGTGAAGTAATCGACGCCTTGTTCCGCCTGTTCGATCAACGTGTCGGCAAAGAGCTCCCACGTCAACTCCTCTGCCTTACCATCGACCTTCTCGAGCGCCTGATAGATCGGAACGGTACCGATCGGCACCGGCGAGTTGCGCAGAATCCACTCGCGCGTTTCGTGGATGTTCTTGCCGGTCGAGAGATCCATTACGGTGTCGGCCCCCCAACGCGTCGCCCAGGTCATCTTCTCGACCTCCTCGTCGATCGACGAGCTGACGGCCGAGTTTCCGATGTTGGCGTTGATCTTGACGAGGAAGTTCCGGCCGATGATCATCGGCTCGCTCTCGGGGTGGTTGACGTTCGAGGGCAGGATCGCGCGACCGCGCGCGATTTCGCTGCGGACGAACTCGGGCTCGACTCCTTCGCGCAGAGCCACGAACTCCATCTCGCGCGTGACCTCGCCGCGACGCGCGTAGTGCATCTGCGTTACGTTCGCTCCCGGCTTGGCTCGGCGCGGTCTTCGCGGCCCCGGAAAGCGCACGCTTTCGAGCTCGCTCATGACGTCGCGCCCGCGCCGGTAAATTGACGACGGTTGCTCGAGCTCGATGGTGTCGGCTCGCGCGGCGATCCACGGCGCGCGCAGCGGCAAGAGTCCTTGGCGAATGTCGACCACGCATTCGCGATCGCCGTGCGGTCCGCTGGTGTCGTAAACCGTATGAATCGTACCATCGGTCAGCGCGATCGCGCGCCGCGGTACGCGTACCGAGGGATCGGATCCCCCGATGTAAACCTTCATTTCAAGCCTCCCTACGCCGGCATTACCCGGATCAGGTCAATTGCGGTCGGCGAATCAACGCTCGCCCTCTCAGCCCGCCTGCTCGCGAGCTCCCGCGAAGAGTACTATACGCCAAACGCCGCGGCTTATGCTCCCAGGGCGGCCGATTACGGCCCAACCGCGATGCCGAAGATGTTGTGGGGCCGATTGCCGGCCACGTTCAAGGTCCCGAGCGGCGTTTGCTGCTTTCCGGTCGTCTGCAGCGTGAAGACGACGCCACCGTCGCCGTAAAAGACGTCGCCTACATAGAGATACGGGCCGTCGATGGCCAGATAGACGGGTTCGTGCAGACTTGGGTTCGTCGTCGTAATGATCGTGCTCGGATCCCTCGGGCAGGCCTTCGCGTTTTGGGGATAGACATGGATCTCACCGTACGGATAGCTGCTGATGAAATAGGTGTAGGTTGTGAACAGGCCGCCGTGGCCGTCGAGCGCGACGCCGTAGGATATTCCGGAGTCGGTGAAGACGGGCGTGCAGAACGCGCGAAGGCGTTGCAGCTTCGGCGCCGCGGAATAGACCGTAACGTGCGTCTGAAACGCGAGATACGGATCGTACGTTTGGGTATTCCCTTGCACGTAGAAGTTATCGTCGGCATCGAAGGTGAACCCGGCCGGATATCCGGCCGGCTTGAATTTCGCAATCGGCGTTGCGTGGCCGTGTGCCGCGGGGTCGTAGACGTAGACGCGGCTCTTCTGACCGACGTACAGGTAACCGTGTGCGTCGACCGCGAGCGTATTGATGTTTAGGAAGCTCTTCAGCTCGATTTCGCGGATCGGTTTGGCGAGTCCGGATGCGCCGGGCGCAAACTCCTTGATCGTCTTGAGGTCCAGCACGTAGAGGTTGCCGGCGCTATCGACGGCGATTGCGTTGGGGGCGACCAGGCCGAGAACCATTCGGTCGGGTTTGGCCTGCGGAATTCCGTTCTCTATCGGATACTCAGCGATGAACTTTCGCTTGGTGGTGACGATGACGTAAAGATGTTTGGCGGCGCCTTTTGCGGCCGATGAAACGATCGACGTACCGGCCGCTGGAATGGATCGTTGGGCGCCTGATGGCGAGCACGCCGTAATGACCGTTGCCGCGACGCCGGCGGCGATCCACGGCGCAAGCCTATTTACTCCCACGGCTGACCTCCCCAAGTTACTGCCTCAATTGGGTCTACGCTGTCATCGCTCCGCGCGGCAAGATTGTGACATTGGAGGCAACCAGCCGTCGTGTTGGATCGGTCCGGCCGTAAGAGATTGGGTTGCCGTGGCGGAATGATGCGCAACTCTATGATCAATTCAATGCGCGATTTGGCGCGAGATCCCGATCCGCAAGAGACGCGCGAATGGCTCGACGCCATGCGCGGCGTGCTCGCCGTCGAGGGCCACGAGCGCGCCCGGCAGCTCATCGAGCGTCTGGTCGACGAGGCGCAGGCGGCCGGCGCCCACGTTTCGCTTGGCTTCACGACGCCGTACGTCAACACGATCCCGGTCGACCGGCAGCCGCCAATGCCCGGAGATCGCGAGCTCGAGGCACGCCTGCGCCACTACGTTCGCTGGAACGCGCTTGCGATGGTCGTCCGCGCCAACAAGGTCAGCTCCGAGCTGGGTGGGCACGTGGCAAGCTTCGCTTCTGCGGCGACGCTCTACGACGTCGGCTTCAATCACTTCTTCCGCGCCCCGAGCGAGACGTTCGGCGGCGACCTCGTCTTCTTCCAAGGTCACTCCTCACCCGGCGTCTACGCGCGCGCCTTTCTCGAAGGGCGCATCACCGAGGAGCAGCTCGAGAACTTTCGTCAGGAAGTCGGCGGTAAGGGCCTCTCGTCGTACCCGCATCCATGGCTGATGCCGGGCTTTTGGCAGTTTCCGACCGTCTCGATGGGGCTTGGGCCGATCATGTCGATCTATCAGGCGCGCTTCATGCGCTACCTTCACGATCGCAATCTGCTCGACACGACCGGACGAAAAGTCTGGGCGTTCGTCGGCGACGGCGAGATGGACGAGCCCGAGTCGCAGGGCGCTATTTCGCTGGCCGGACGTGAGAAGCTCGACGACTTGATCTGGGTCGTCAATGCGAACCTGCAGCGCCTCGATGGCCCCGTACGCGGCAACGGCAAGATCATTCAAGAGCTCGAGGGCGTCTTCAAAGGGGCGGGCTGGAACGTCATCAAGGTCATCTGGGGAAGCCGTTGGGACCCACTGCTCGCCGCCGACAAGAGCGGCCGGCTCGTGCAGCTCATGAACGAATGCGTGGACGGCGACTATCAAACGTTCAAGTCGCGCAACGGCCGATACGTGCGCGACGAGTTCTTCGGCCGGTATCCGGAAACGAAGTCGCTCGTCGAGGGTTGGACCGACGACGAAGTCTGGAACTTGCAGCGAGGCGGTCACGACTCGATCAAAGTTTACGCCGCCTATAAAGCGGCCGTCGAGCACCGCGGCCAGCCAACGGTCGTCCTTGCCAAGACGATCAAAGGTTACGGCATGGGCGAAGCGGGCGAAGCGCAGAACATCGCGCATCAGGCCAAGAAAATGGAAATCGAGGCGATGCGAGTCTTTCGCGATCGCTTTGCGCTGCCGATCTCCGACGCCGAGCTCGCCGGCGAAAAGGTCCCCTTCCTTAAGCCGTCCGACGACGCGCCGGAGATGCGCTATCTGCGGGAGCGCCTCGCGGCACTTGGAAGCGTTCCGCAACGGCGCAAACGATCGGCGTCGTTAACTGTTCCCCAGCTCTCCGCGTTCGAGCCGCAGCTGCAAGGTACCGGCGATCGCCACATCTCGACCACGATGGCATTCGTTCGAATCCTCAACACGATCGCGCGCGATGGGGTGATCGGACCGCGAGTCGTTCCGATCGTTGCGGACGAGTCGCGCACGTTCGGCATGGAAGGGATGTTCCGCCAGCTCGGCATCTACTCGTCGGTCGGCCAGCTGTACCATCCGCAAGATGCCGAACAACTCATGTGGTATCGCGAGGACAAGCTCGGCCAGATCCTACAGGAAGGCATTAACGAAGCCGGCGCGCTATCGTCGTGGATCGCGGCCGGCACGTCCTATTCGAATCACAACCTGCCGATGATTCCGTTCTACATCTTTTACTCGATGTTCGGCTTTCAGCGCGTCGGCGATCTCACGTGGGCGGCCGGCGACAGCCGCACGCGCGGCTTTTTGCTCGGCGCGACGTCTGGGCGCACAACGCTCAACGGCGAAGGGCTGCAGCACGAGGACGGCAGCAGTCAGGTCGCAGCTTCGTTCGTCCCCAACTGCGTGAGCTTCGACCCAACCTACGGCTACGAACTAGCGGTCATCATTCAAGACGGCGTGCGGCGGATGCTCGCCGAGCAGGAAGACGTCTACTACTACATCACGCTGCTGAACGAAAACTATCAGCATCCGGCGATGCCGCCGGATGTGCGCGACGGCATCCTGCGCGGAATGTATCTCCTGCGTCCTTCGACAGGCTCAGGACAGCGAAAAGAGCCATGCGTGCAGCTCTTCGGATCGGGCGCAATTCTGCGCGAAGTCGAGGCTGCCGCCGATCTGCTCGCAAACGAATGGAAGGTCGATTCCGACGTCTGGAGCGTTACGAGCTTCAACGAGCTGCAGCGCGACGGCGTCGCGGCACGCCGCTGGAACATGCTGCATCCCGCGGAACCGCCCCGCCTTTCGTACGTCGAGCAATGTTTGCAGGGAAAACGCGGACCCGGCGTCGCCGCGACCGACTACATCCGTACGTTTGCCGAACAGATTCGTCCCTTCATCGCCTCGACAACCCCGGCACAAGCTCGCCAGTACGTTGCCTTGGGAACCGACGGCTACGGACGAAGCGACTTCAGGCGAAAGCTGCGCGCGTTCTTCGAAGTAGATCGGCACTTCGTTACGATCGCAGCGCTAAAGGCGCTCGCCGACGAAGGAACGATCCCGGCCGCGACCGTCGGAAAAGCGATCAAAAAATATCAGATTGATCCCGACAAACCAAATCCCATCACGGTCTAAGGAAACACATGAGCGAGACGGTCGAGGTACGCGTTCCCGATATCGGCGATTTCAAGGACGTGCCGGTGATCGAAGTTTTGGTGAAACCCGGCGATCGCGTGAAGAAAAACGATTCGCTAGTTACGCTGGAAAGCGAAAAGGCGTCGATGGAAGTGCCGGCCGAAGCCGAGGGCGTCGTGCAAGACGTTAAGGTGAAGGTCGGCGATAGAGTCTCGCAAGGCTCGCCGATTTTGGTGCTGGGCTCCGACTCGTCAAAGCCGCCCGATGCCCCAAGCGCTGCTGCGACGGTCGAGGTTCGCGTTCCGGACATCGGCGATTTCAAAGACGTACCCGTGGTCGAAGTCTTGGTCAAGCCGGGCGACCGCGTCAAGAAGAACGACTCGCTGATCACGCTCGAGAGCGAAAAGGCGTCGATGGAAGTGCCTGCCGAGACCGACGGCGTCGTGCAAGACGTCAAGGTCAAGGTCGGCGATAGAGTCTCGCAGGGTTCGCCGATACTCGTCATCGCCGCATCCGGCACGCAGGCTCCGCGCGCCGCCGAGCCTTCCCCCGCCGGCGAGAGCACGAAAGAAGCTGCGGCGCCGCCCATGCGCGAGCCGCAGCCTGAAAATGCCTCCGCGCCGCCGCGCGGTGGAATCGTGCACGCCGGGCCGTCGATCCGGCGATTTGCTCGCGAGCTCGGCGTGGATCTGCAGCAACTGCGGGGCACGGGTCCGCACGGACGCATTACGCGTGAAGACGTGCAGGGCTTTGTGAAGAGCGCCCTGCAGAGCGCGGGTGGCGGCGCCGCGTTTCCCGGTTTGCCGGCTTGGCCGAAACTCGATTTCGAACGGTACGGAGCGCTCGAGCGACGCCCCCTTTCGCGCATCAAAAAACTCTCCGGGCCGAACCTCCATCGCAATTGGGTGCAAGTTCCGCACATCACCAACTACGACGAGGCGGACGTCACTTCGATCGAAACGCTGCGCAATGAAGTGAACGCCGAACAGGTAAAGTCGGGCGGCCCCAAGCTCACGATGCTCGCGTTCTTGATTCGAGCCTCGGTTGCGGCGTTGCAGCGCTTTCCGGAGTTCAACGCGTCGCTCGACGGCGAGGAGCTCATCGTCAAGCGCTATTACAACATAGGTTTTGCTGCCGATACGCCCGGAGGACTGGTCGTTCCGGTGATAAGGAACGCCGAGGCGAAAGGTCTGATCGAAATCGCCCGCGAGGCACAGGAGCTTGCCGGCAAGGCGCGCGAGGGAAAACTGACGCTAGCGCAGATGCAGGGCGGCAGCTTCACGATCTCGTCGATCGGAGGAATCGGCGGCACGGCCTTCACGCAAATCGTGAACGCGCCGGAGGTCGCAATCCTCGGCGCCACCCGCACGGCGACCAAGCCCGTATGGGACGGCAAGAAGTTCGTTCCGCGCCTGATCCTTCCGATCAGCGTCAGCTATGACCATCGCGTGATCGATGGCGCCGGCGCCGCCCGTTTTCTCGTCTACATCGCGGAGCTCTTGGCCGACTTCCGCCGCGTCATGCTTTAGATTGAGGCACGCTCCCAATTCATGACAGAAAGTGTCATATATGGCCTGGTACGCTCTTGCGCACGTCACTAAAGTTGAGCTTGAGGAGAACAAAGGATGATCAAAGGAATCGATATCGCCGCGTACTTGGTTAAGGATCCGAAAGCCCAAATCGCCTTCTATCGCGACGTCCTGGGCATGAAGCCGACCGAGATCGACGATCAAGGTCGCGGCGCCGAGTTCACGCTTTCAGACGGCTCCACGTTCGGCGTGTGGAAGCCCGAAGATGGCGAGACCGGCGGTGCGGTCATGTTTGCGGTGGACGACGCGAAGGGCGCGGTCGGGGAGCTCCGAGGTCGCGGCCTGACCGTGAGCGACGTCACCGAATCACCGGTATGCTACATGGCCTTCGCCGCGGATCCGGAAGGCAACGCGATCATCATCCACCAGCGCAAAGATCGCAACTAACGCGTCGCGTAGCGCTTCAGAGCGCGCTGAGCTGCGGCGATCACCGCGCCACGCAGCTCGGCGGGCTCCAGCAGCGCTGCGGCGTCGCACCACGCGAGCAAGTGGAACACCGCGATCTCCGGCCCCGGAAAGGTCACCCGCACGATCGCATCGCGCTTGCGGCGCGACAGAATCTCGGCAGGCCAGTAAGCAGTGATGCGATCGAGCGCTTCGTGGCGCGCACGAAGCGTGACGACGCAGTCCCCACTGCGCGAGGCTTGCGCGAAGCGCGCCGACGACTCGCTCCAATAGCGCTCGAGATCGAATTCCTCCGGTCGCTCGAAGTGCTCGGCCAACTCGTCGGCGCCGGCAATGCGCTCGACGCGAAAACTCCGAAGCTCCTCGCCGTCGCGCGCGACAAGGTACCAGACGCCAGCCTTTGCGACTAAGCCGAGCGGATCGACGACGCGGGTGGAAGCCGCCTTATTACGATCTTCATAGCGAATCCGAAGGCGGCGGTCGTCCCAAACGGCGCGCCGCAGAGCCGTCAATAAGGCTCGCGGCGGCTCGGGCTGGTTCCATCGGCGCGTATCGAGGTGGACGCGCGAGCGGGATTTCTCCGCCGCACGCTGCTGCACGCTGGCCAGACCGCCGTGCAGTTTCTCAAGCGCGCGATTGAAGCCGCTCTCGAGCCCAAGGTCGGCGAGCGGGCTGGCTCCGGAGACGAAGAGCGCACGAATCTCGTCTTCGCTAAAGTTGGTCAGGGCGCGGCGGTATCCGTCCGCGAGCACGATGCCGCCGTTCGCGCCGCGCTCCGCATAGACGGGAACGCCCGCGGCGCCGAGCGCGTCGACGTCGCGATAGATCGTCCGCTCCGAAACCTCGAGACGCTCGGCGAGCACGCGCGCCGAGCATTGACGGCGCGATTGCAGCAATAGAAGAAGCGAAATTAGGCGATCGGCTTTCACGACTCGATCAAACTCTGCAAAATATGACAGATGATGTCAAGTACGCACCGATAAAAAGGTAAAAGGAACCAGGGTCATCGAAAATAGTGCTCGCTCCCAGGCTGCATTCGGGAGGTACGCATGACTGCACGACTTCGCGTAGCTTTGGTTCCCGGCATCCTCACTCTGCTAGTCTCGGCCTGCGCGAACGGGGGTAACGTCCCGCCGAACGTCGCGGTGCGGCGGTGTGGCGGTGCGGGAATTGGGCGCATCTCGATGGATGGCAAGCTCGCGCAGTACTCGAAAAACCTCGATCCCCAAGCTAGTCCGAGCGGCATCGCCGCCGGCCCGGATGGAAAGATGTGGTTCGTCGAAACGAACCCCGCCAAAATGGGGCGCGTTACGCTCTAGCTACGCTTCTCCGTCGTAATAATCGAGTATCGGTTCCGAGCGCACGAGCGTGTCGGTGGCTTCGACGAGCAGTTTTTTCGAGTCGGGATAGAAGCACACGTCGTACGGATTTGTATTCGCGATAAGAATTATCGTCGCCGGCGTGTCGCCGTGATTGACGAGCTTGTGCGCGCCGGTCTCGCGGGTCGGGAATGCGACAAGGTCACCGCGGCGCAACGGCGTCGAGCCGCACGGGCTTTCGATCGCGGGTGAACCATCCCATACGATGAAGAGCTCTTCCTCGGCGGTATGCCAATGGGTGGGGCAGAACTCCCCACCCGGCTCGAGCCGCGTTGCCCGATAGCCTAGCTTCTCCGCACCGAGCCGAAAGCCGATCTCTGCTAAGTCGGCGTTGTAGTTCGCGGGGCCGCTCGAAAAGCTAAACGGCAGCTCGTCGAGGTTGACGACGTTGACTCGAGCCTCCGCACGCTTTTCCAAGCAGTCGTTGATCGCTTCGTAGGCGCGCTCGAAGATCGGCGCGCCATCGCCGAGGAGAATGTGGCGCGGGTGCACGGCTCGCAGCTTGCAGAGCGAACGTGCCGCACGAACGGGATCGATCAGCTTCTCGTCGGGCATCAATCGCAGGGAACCGGCAGGATCGCCCCAGAGCGCGTCGCCGACGATCACCGTTTGCTTCCACGGAAGGTGCAGGGCGAACTCGCCGGCGGTTTTGAGCCCGTCGAGCGCGATGACCGTTGCGTCGCCGACCGTATCGGCGTCGCAAAGAACTCGGTCCGCTCGAACCGACATTTCTCGCGCGTCGGGCTCGCTCGCGGCGACGCGGGCATCAAAGCGTTCGGCCGCCGCCGCGGCGGCTCGCTCGTGATCGCGATTCGTGACGACGATCCACTGCACGCCGCCACGCGAGAGAATCTCCTGTGCGTCGCGTTCCTCGAGCGCAAGCGGATCGACCAGCAGATTCTCGCCATCACCTTGCACGAAGTACGAGTTAAAATAAACGCCGCGGTCGGCTTGCCAGCGCGACCACACTGCGATGCCCGCAATGCTGGTGTGCTGCACTGCTAGTTACGCGATGCTGAGATGAGTTGGCGCAAGACGAACTGCAGAATGCCGCCGTGGCGATAGTATTCGGCTTCATTAGGTGTGTCGATCCGCAGGCGAACGTCGAACTCGATCGACCTTGCGCTGCGTGGATCGGTGGCTTTTACGCTCAGACGCATGCGATGTTTGAGGCCCTGCGCTAAACCCGTGATGTCGAAGATCTCTTCGCCTTCCAAACCGTAGGTCGAGCGGTCGGCGCCCTCGAGATATTCCAGGGGCAGCACGCCCATGCCGATCAGGTTGCTGCGGTGAATTCTCTCGAACGAATCGGCGATCACCGCCCTGACGCCGAGCAGATAGGGGCCTTTAGCGGCCCAGTCACGCGAGGAGCCCGAACCGTACTCTTTGCCGGCCAGCACGATCAGCGGCGTCCCGTCGGCGGCGTACTTTCGCGACGCATCGTAGATCGAAAGCTGCTCGTTGCTCGGCAGGTAGCGCGTAATGCCGCCTTCGACGCCGGGTACGAGGGCGTTTCGCAGTCGAACGTTTGCGAAAGTCCCACGCACCATTACTTCGTGGTTACCTCGCCGCGCGCCGTAGGAGTTAAAGTCGCGCGGCTCGATTCCGTGCTCCATCAAGTATTTGCCGGCCGGGCCGTTCCTCGCGATGCTCCCCGCAGGAGAGATGTGGTCGGTGGTAACCGAATCGCCCAACACCGCAATCGCGCGTGCACCGCGCACGTCCTGCAGCGGGATCGGTTGCGCGGGCATTCCGTCGAAGTACGGCGGCTTCTTGACGTACTCGGATTTCTGATCCCAGGCGTAGAGATCGCTTGCAGCGACGTTCAACCCGCTCCAGTTCGCGTCGCCTTTGAAGACCTCGGCGTATTCCCGTTCGAACATCTCGTCGCTGATGCAGGCGGCGATCGTCGCGGCGATCTCGTCGTCGCTCGGCCAGATCTCTCGAAGGAAGACGTCCTTCCCGTCGCTGCCGATGCCAAGCGGCTCGCTCGTTAAGTCCACGTCAATGCGTCCGGCCAGCGCGTACGCTACGACGAGCGGCGGCGAGGCGAGATAGTTCGCGCGAACCTGTGGATGGATGCGCCCTTCGAAGTTTCGGTTGCCCGAGAGTACCGCGGCTACGGCCAAATCGGAGTCGGCTACCGCTTCTGCGACGTCGCTTGGCAGCGGACCTGAGTTGCCGATGCACGTCGTACAGCCGTATCCGACGAGATTGAAACCGAGCCGGTCGAGATAATCTTGCAGCCCCGCCTTTGCCAAGTAATCGGTAACGACTTTCGAGCCGGGCGCAAGCGACGTCTTCACCCAGGGTTTGGTTCGAAGACCGCGTTTCAGCGCGTTGCGCGCGAGCAGGCCCGCGCCGACCAGCACCGATGGATTCGAGGTGTTGGTACAACTCGTAATTGCGGCGATCACAACCGAGCCGTCGTCGAGATCCTCGATTGAGCGCGTGGTCGTGGCGGGCGGGGCAATCGTCGCCGTTCCGCCGCCGCCCTCGTTCTCGAAGCGCGAGACCGCGCCGTTGGCTCGATCGCGCGCGGCAACCCACTCGACCAGCGCGCCTTCGAAGGAACGCTTGACCTCCGCCAGCGGCACGCGGTCCTGCGGCCGGCGCGGCCCGGCAAGGCACGGTTCGACGGTGGAGAGATCGAGCGCCAGCGTATCGGCAAACTCCGGTTCCGGCGACGCGTCGCTGCGAAAGAGCCCCTGCGCTTTGGCATAAGCTTCGACCAGCGCGATCCGATCTGCGGAACGCCCGGTCAGCCTGAGATACTCGAGCGTGCGATCGTCGATCGGAAATATCGCGACCGTCGAGCCGAACTCGGGCGACATGTTGCTGATCGTCGTGCGATCGACCACCGGCAGCGCCGATAGACCCTTGCCGTAGAACTCGACAAACTTTCCGACGACGCCTTTGCGGCGCAGCATCTCGGCAACGGTCAGCACGAGATCGGTCGCCGTCACGCCTTCGCCTAAGCTGCCGTCCAGTCGAAAACCAATCACTTCGGGGATGAGCATGGTCACGGGCTGGCCAAGCATCGCGGCCTCCGCCTCGATACCGCCGACACCCCATGCCAGCACGCCGAGTCCGTTGACCATCGTCGTGTGCGAATCCGTTCCAACCGCCGTATCGGGATAGGCAAGGGCCGGCTCCGCGCCTACATCTCCTGCACCGAAAATGACGCGTGCGAGATACTCGATGTTGACTTGATGAACGATTCCCGTTCCCGGAGGAACGACTCGCAGGCCGGAGAGCACTTCTTGCCCCCATTTGAGAAACGCGTAACGTTCCCGGTTGCGCTCGAACTCGAGATCGGTATTGCGGGCCAACGCGTCGCTGGAACCAAAGTAGTCGGCCTGCACCGAATGATCGATCACGAGTTCGACCGGCTGCAGCGGATTAATCGCCCTTGGATCGCCGCCCATAGCGGCCATCGCGTCGCGCATCGCCGCCAAATCGACGATGCAGGGAACGCCGGTGAAATCTTGGAGCAGCACGCGCGCCGGCGTAAACGCGATTTCGCGGCCGCCCTTTGCGTGGCGGCTCCAGTTTGCGAGCGCCTCGATATCGTCGCGCTTCACGACCCGGCCATCTTCGAAGCGCAGCAGGTTCTCGAGCAGAATCTTGAGCGAGAACGGCATCCGCGTCAGCTTCGCAAGTCCGGATCGTTCGAGCGCGTCTAGCCGGAAATATTGGTAGTCACGAGAACCGGCGCGCAGCGTATCGAGCGCTTCGAAGCTATTCGGATGTCGCTTCATCGGACAGGCGTACTTTGGGATCGCCCTGTGCGTAGCCTTCGATCTTGAGCGCCGCCTCGCCGGAGAGCAGGCGCCAGAGCGGCTCCGCGACCAATCCGAGTCGCCACGGCTGCAACGCGAGCGCGTGCTCGAAGCTCGCTCGATCCCGCGGGATTTCGCGTGCTAGACGTTCGAGCGCGGTACGTGGGACGAGCAAACTTGGGGGAAGCGAGGCGTCGCGGGCTATTTCGGCGATTGCGGCGCCGAGGAAAGAAACCAGCGCGTCGCGCGCCGGAGCCGCAGGCCGGCTTGGGCGTTGCGGAAGATCGGCTTCGTCGAGCGCTTCTCCGCGCGCAACGGCTTGAAGTATTGCCGGACCGAGCTGACGTTTCATGCCGCCGTCGAGCCGGCGCAACTGAGCTAGGTCTTCGAGATGCGCGGGTCGCAGCGTCGCCAACCCGGCGACGACGTCTTCGGGCAGTACGTAACGCACCGGAAGATCGCGTTCACGCGCTACGCGGTCGCGCAGCTTCACGACCTCGTTGAGAACGCCGAGCTCGCGCCGGCTCATCCGCATCGCACCAGGGATGCGCAGATAGGCGCGCCGCTCGTCCATGCGGTAACGCTCGATATCGCCCAGCTCGGCGCATTCCTCATAGACCCATTCGTACCGGCCGCGCTCCTCCAAACGCGGGCGGAGCTCGTCGTAGAGCGGCAGCAAGTGCGCGACGTCGCCGACGAGGTACTCGATCTGGCGGTCGGAGAACGGACGCGCGGACCAGTCGCTCACGGTCTGCGATTTGGCAAGCCGCACTCCACGCACGCCGCGAACCAAGTCGGCGAGCGAGACCTGCATACCGTAGCCGAGAAACGCCGCCGCAATCTGCGTATCGAAAACGCGCGGCGGCACGAGCTGGTAGCGATCGGCAAAGATCTTCAAATCTGCCGAGAGCGCGTGGCCGACGATCGTCGTGCGCGTGAACGCGAGTGCGAGCGGCCGTAAATCAGGGAGCGCTAAGGCGTCGACGATCGCAGCGCCGTCATCGAAAGCGAGTTGCACGACCATCAGCCGCGGTGAGTAGGTGCGCTCCGCGTGAAACTCGGTATCGAGGCCGATCCGGTCGGCGTCGGCGACGCGAACGCAGAGCCGGTCGAATGCCGCGGAATCGGCAACGATCGCAGGAGACGTCACGGCGGCGGCGACGCCACTTCGACGCGGTGAAGGCGAAAGTGCAAACAATGGTGCGTTTCGCAGTAATGGCGAGCGTAGTGGCGCGCTCGCGCTTCGTAGCCGTGCAACGCAACCGTGACGCGGTCCCCGAAGATCGTCAGAACGGCGCAGATTGGAATGGCGATGGCGCACATCGTCCAGACGTGAACCCAAACCGGCACGCGGAAGGCTGCGGCGCTTGCGGTCGCGACCGTTCCACCGAAGCCTGGAATGATCCGAACCGACAACAGAAAGGCCGGAGAGCCCACCGGAAACCGCTTTACCCACGCCGGGAGGCGATGCAAATACTCTTCGAGGCGCCAGACCCGGGTGGCGTGCCGGTTGATCCAGTAGCCGAGCAACGCAGCGCCGATCAATCCGAAGACGTCTACCAGGGTTCCCCTGACGGGGCCGAAGATTGCGCCATTCATGATCGCAAGCGCGTCGGTCACAGAAAACGGCGCCGATGCGACGACGACGAAGACCGCGACGGCGAGCGGATAGGCGAGCGGACCAATCGTTCGAATTTCGTGGGCTACCCGCGGTTGATGCCGGATTACGAGATAGGCGAGCAGGAACGAGCCGATCAGCAGCGCCAGGGCAGCGCCCTTGCGAAGAAGATGCTTCAAGCGATGGAAATCAGGGCGGTCATTACGTTGCTTTGCGGTGTTGGTCTCTACGCCTCGCTTTTCATGCTTGACAAGACCCGGCGCGCGGCGCGCGGCGAGCTGACCGGTCCCAGCGTCGTCAAAACGCCGAGGGCACACCTCTTGGGCGTTCCTAACTCGCTTCTCGGCGCGCTTTATTACATAGCGCTCGCAGTCGCCGTTTGGTTCGCCCAGCGTCCGATCGAGCAGATCGCCCTAATCGTGGCGGCGCTCGCCGCCGCAGCAGCGTCGGCGTATCTGGCCTACTCGCTGCTCTTCATAACTCGCCGGGAATGCCCGTACTGTTGGACCTCCCACGTAGTCAATTGGTCCCTCTTTTTGCTCTGCGGCTGGTTATTTCTGCCGGGGATATTGAATCTAGGCACTTGATTTTGTTAGAATCGGCCTCTCGGGTTCAGGACGGCAGCAATGCCGAACCACCGTGAGAGAGGGCCGGAATCGTAGCGTTAGTTCTACGCTCCGGTGAACGGCAGATTGATAGGGGGTAACGCGAGTGCGTTACCCCTCTGCTTTTTCATTTTCGCGCCAGAGCGGCCGTTCGCGGTGTCGCGAAGGCCCTCGTGAACGGGATTGGTTCACTTCGGGCCTTCGCTCCTAGCGCACGACCGCCCTGACACGAAAATGTGCGTTAATGCGCGTTTAGGATCGGCGTATCTCGTCGATCATGGCGTGATAGGTTGGGTCACGGGTGGGCGTGCCGGCGAACCAGGCCTCGAGCATCTCCTCCGCCAGCGCAACCGTCGTCGCGCGCAGGCTGAGGCAGAGTACGTTTGCGTCGTTCCACTCGCGCGCGCCGGCCGCCGTTACGGCGTCGCCGCAGAGCGCGGCTCGCGCCCCGGCAACCTTGTTGGCGGCAATGCTGACGCCGGTGCCGGTCCAGCAGCAGAGCACTCCGTAGTGCGCACCGCCGCGCGCCACGCATCCTGCTACCTCGCGCCCGACCGAGGGCCACGCGTCGTTCTCGCCAGGGGCGAGCGCACCGAAGCGCGCGACTTCATGATTGTGCGCGCGCAACCATCGGTCAATCGCTTCCGGAAGCTCACCGGCCATATCGCTGCCAAGCGCTACTCGCATGGAGAGGATTTCGCTGCCCGGCGGCTAGAGACTAGCCTCCCGTGAGCAGCGTGCGTTTGGCGGCAACAGTGATTCTCGCGCGGCCGCCGTTCGAAGTCTATTTGGCGCGGCGCAGCCCGACGAGCGCCTTCGCTCCGGACGCGTTCGTCTTTCCCGGAGGAACGCTCGAGGCACAAGACGCCTCCCAAGCGGCGCGCGCCCGCACCATCGGTCTCGAGCGCAACCGTCTCGAGAAGGAGTTTCGAGCTGCGATTCCGGCCGATTTGGCATGCGACGAACCGGCAATCGACGGCGCCGCGGCAGCCACGCTCTCGATAGCCGCGTTACGCGAGCTCTTCGAAGAGGCCGGCGTGGTGCTCGCTCGGACTGCCGCAGGAGGCGCGGTGGACGGTGCGTCCGCCGATTGGCATCGCGTCGCAACGGAGAGAATCGAAGTGCGAAACGGCCGGCTAACGTTTCCCGATTTTCTGCAGGCTCACGACTGGTACGCCGATGCGCGCGCGTTAACGCTCTTCTCGCATTGGATCACGCCGCAGAGCGAACCGCGCCGCTACAACACGCATTTCTTCTTCGCGCTCGCGCCACCCGGCCAATCGGCGCTTGCCGATGCTTTCGAAACTCACGACGGTCTCTGGATCTCGCCTGCGCATGCCCTCGAGCGCCACCGGGCCGGCTCGATGCATTTAGTCTATCCGACCATCAAACATCTCGCTAGGTTGACGTCGTTCGATTCGGTCGAAACGGCGCTCGAGTTCGCGAGAGAGAAACCGGTTCTTACGATCGTGCCGCGAGATAGCGAGCATGACTTCGAGATACCGCCGGCACTGGAGAACGCATGGTAACGATCGTACGCGCTCCGAACGCATCGGCGATGACGCTGCAAGGTACCAACTCGTACCTGCTCGATTGCGGGAACGGCGAAGCGCTCGTCATCGA
The DNA here is from genome assembly GCA_963831815.1 of Vulcanimicrobiota bacterium. Classification (GTDB taxonomy): domain Bacteria; phylum Vulcanimicrobiota; class Vulcanimicrobiia; order Vulcanimicrobiales; family Vulcanimicrobiaceae; genus Cybelea. Next base: position 1,183,700 of record CAWHRL010000002.1, on the reverse strand, counting down.
TCCTGGACCCGCGATCGAGACTCACGCCGCTGCGCTGGTCGACGCGGCCGCGAAGCGCGGCTTGAAGATCGGCACCATTCTGCTGACGCACGGCCATCCCGATCACGCTTCGGGCGCCGCGCGACTCGGCGCGGTGACGGGCGCCTCCATCCACGCGCATCCGAAGAGCAAGATTGCACGCGATGCCGATCTGCGGCTCGAAGGCGAGCTAAGCGCCGGAGCGATCGCCCTGCGCACCATCGACGCGCCCGGACACACCTTCGACCATGCGATCTTCCACCTGGCGCAAGAGGGTGCGCTCTTCACCGGCGACACGATCCTTGGGGAAGGAACGACGGTCGTTGCACCGCCCGGCGGTGCAATGCGCCCGTATCAGCGCACGCTGCAGCGACTCGCCGACGAGTTCGACGGCGCTGCGGTCATCTACGGCGGGCACGGACCCGTCGTTACCGACCCGCGCGCGAAAATAGCCGAGTACATCGCGCACCGGCGGATGCGCGAGGAGCAGATTCTGGCAGCGCTTGGCGAGCGAGCGATGACGATTCCGGATCTCGTCCGGCGTATCTATTCGCCGGAACGGCAAGTGCTTTGGCCCGCGATGGCACGCCAGATTCTCGCGCATCTCATTGCGCTTGAGGACGAGGGGCGAGTCGTCTCGCGGCGGCTCGACCGCGCGATGACGGCCGAAGAGAGCGCCATGCTAAATCCCCGAATCGAAGAGCTCGTCGGCCGCGAGGACGCGGCCGTCATCGTCGCCGAGCTCGGTACCGAACTGCGCCTCGAATCGCTGCAAGAATATGCGCTCGTGCGTTAGCTTCGTGCAATGTTGGGCCTCGTGCACCGGCTGCCGATTCTCGTAAACGTCCTTGCACTTGCCTCCTGCATGCAATCTTTAAACGCGCCCCCCATCCCGGTGATCGCCTGCGAGCTGAAGCTGACGCGCAACGGAGAGGTGCCGGTTATCTTGTGGCCGCGCGATGGAATGCCGGTTGCGCATCCGGGTCCAATCTATCGCAACGCACCGCCGCCAGACGGCGGCTGTTACGGCAAACCAGAAAAAACCGTTTAGCCGGCGCGCAGCACGATTTTCCCAAACTGATCCGCCGCCGATAGGCGGGCGAAGGCCTCTTTCGCCTCGCTCAACGCAAAGACGCGATTGACAACCGGCTGCAATCCCCCGTCGAAGAGCTTGAGCATCGCAGCGAAGTCTTGCGGGCTTCCCATCGACGTTCCCAAGATCGTGACGTGTTTCCAGAAGAGCGGAAAGAGCTTGATCGCCGCCTCCGGGTTAGTACCGCCGTAGATCGCTATTCGCCCGCCGGGGCGCACGACGTCGAGCGCCTTGCGCAGAGTCTCGCCGCCTGACGAATCGACGACGAGATCGATCGGCGCCGTCGAGCGAAGCAGCTTCGCCCAGTTTGGCTCCGTTACGTAGTTGATGGCGAGATCGGCGCCGAGCGCGCGGGCGCGTTCGAGCTTCTCGTCGCTGCTCGAGGTAACGATCGCGCGTGCGCCGGCCTGTTTGGCAAAGAGCAGGACGAAGCTCTGCACGCCACCGCCGATGCCGGTAATCAGGACCGTCTCACCTCGCTGCAGCGCACCGCGCGTAAAAAGCGCGCGATAGGCGGTCAGCCCGGCGAGCGGAATCGCGGCGGTTTCTTCCATCGAAAGCTGCGCCGGCTTGCGATAGACGCTTTCGATCGGAACGGCAACGTACTGTGCGAACGTTCCATCGAGCGGCATGCCAAGGATCGTCGAGCGGCCGGCATCCCAGACGCGGGGATCGTCGCCCCATCCCAGCATCGGATCGATCACCACGTCGTCGCCTACACGTAAATCCGAGACAACCGCTCCGAGCGAAGCGATCGTGCCGGCCCCGTCGGAACCCAGAGTGACGGGAGGACGAATGTTCGGATAGAGACCTTGCGTGATGAACAGGTCGCGACGGTTGAGCGCCGCGGCCGCAATGCGAATCAAGGCTTCGCCGTCACGAATTTCGGGGACGGGAATCTCGTCGACGCGCAGGCTCTCCGGCCCGCCGATCTCATGCAACCGAATAGCCAGCATCGTCGTCTACTCGTGCACGGTTACGACGAACCTGACGGCGCCCGGCTGAACGAAGAGCGCGTCGGTCGGAGTGTTGGCAAGAAACGACGTGTTTCCCGGGCCCGGGAACAGACCGCGGTACGGAACGCCGGCATCATACATCGTAAACGGCCCGGAAACCGCGTTAAAGATGTTCGTCGCTGCGATCGTAAAGTCAACGTGTCCGAAGTTCTTTCCGATCGCGCCGTCGACCAGCATGTATGCCGGCTGATTGTACGTGTTGTTATTACCGGCGAAGGTGAGCGCCGTGGATGCATGCCAGCCATCGTGCGCCCATGTAAAGACGGCCGAACCCTGCTGCTGCGGCACGCCCAAGAACTGCTGGTAATCCACCAGCGTGCCGCCCGACGTCGGATTCGAGACGAATGGACCCAGCGCGTACGGATAGGCCACGTTGAGACCGTAGGAAAGTGTGGCAGTCAGGTTCAGACGCGGAAAGACTCGCTTGTAACGAGCTTCGGCGCCCTCGTAGACCGCATTGCCGATGTTGATCGGAATCTCATAAGCAAAGCCCTGCGCGCTGTTGCAGAAGCTCTGTGCGCCGCCGCCGGGGTAGTAGTTTTCGATCGTGTCGCGCAGATTCGAGCGATAGATCGAAACGTCGAGGTTCGACGTGCTCGAAAAGAGATGTGAGAATCCAAGCTCGTATTCGGTCGCATGCTCCGGATGTTCGAGGGGGTTTCCGTTGGGAACGACGCAGTTAGGATCCAACGGCCCGAGGGCAGGGTTGGGTTGAAGCTTGCCGTTCACGACGATCGGCGGAAAAAAGTACTGCTCCAAGAGCAGCGGCGGACGAAATCCGGTGCCGACCGAAAAGCGTACGACGCTCGAGGTTCCGAGATCGTCGCTGATGCCGAGCCGCCAATTCAGTGTATTGCCAAAGGTCGTGTAATTCGCATCGTAGATTCCACCCGAAAGCCGCACGTTGGCTCCGAGCTGTTGGGCGCCGCGGAAGTAGTATGAGTTGATGCTCTGCGCGGCCGTTCCATTGATACCGGCTCCCGTAAGCCCCTCCTGGCGTAAGTAGCCGCCGAACGCGAACTCGCTTTCATCGAACGTGCGCCCCCACGAGAGACCTTGGTTGTATCGCCTGTCGAGATGCGATACGTCGTAGGGCGAGACTACACCGCCTTGGAAATCGACGTTGTCGTCGCTGGCATAAAAATCTGCCGTCAACGTTCCTGCCCCAAGCGGCGTCCGCGAATAAGCATCGTAGGCGCGGATGCTTTGCGCGAAATTCGCGCTTCCCTGACCGATGTGATCGCCATAGACCGGATTCTCTACCTCGTTCGGGGAGGAGCTACTCGGCGGCGAAAATGCGCAGCCCGGACCAGGCCCGCTAAAAACGCATGTCGGGTTGCCGGCAATTCCGTTAAGCGCGGCCGATTCGTCGCGGTTATTGCCGAGCGTAAAGAGGCGCAAACCAACGTCGGCGTGCTGCGAGAAATTGTAATCGAGGTTGACCAGCCCGAGGCTGGCCGCGATCGAGGAACCGAGATGAGCTTGGAACGGGCAGTTAGGCGTCTTCGTCTTGGTCGCCGGCCCGCAATAGACGGGCAAATTGTTCGATGGAACGATCCAGGCGTATTGGTTCACTTGACCGATCTGCGCAAAAGTGTCGCCCGCCAGCGCATAGCCGAGCTTCCCGATACTTCCGGTCGCATTGAGCCAGCTCTGAGTGGTGCCGTACGAACCGGCCGAACCGGAGAAACTGAAATGACTTTCCAGGGTCGGACGGAGTGAGACGAAGTTCACTGCGCCGCCAAAGGTGTTGCTGCCCTCCAGATCGGTCGGTCCGAGGCCTTCGGTGACGTTGACGCTGTTGAAAGCCGGCACCGCGAACTGCGAGAGATCGACGTCGCCGGTGTTTCCGTCGTTGAGCAGTTGACCGTCGAGCGTGACCATCGCTTCGGAGGGATCGGGTCCGCGCAGCGAAACGACCGCCGGCGCAGCCAGCGCACCCGAGTCGGGATGCTGGATAACCACCGACGGTACTTCCTGGAGTGCCTGGAGCGCCTGCGAGTATCCGAGCGCGTCCATCTGCGCGCGCGAGACGGTCACTTCAGGAATGACGCTGCGATCGAGGGTCAAACCACCGTTGACGGTCACTTCGCCGATCGTGCGAAGCTTGGGCGTGTCGCTCGGTTCCAGGATCACGGAAATACGGGCCCCGTCGTTCAGTTCGCCCGTATTGACGGTGACGCCGGCATAGCCTTTAGCAACGACTGTGAGATCGTATCTGCCGGCCGGAACGACGACCGAGAAAGTACCTTTCGCATCGGTCGACACCGTTGTCGATTTCGGACCGCGAAAGGTCAGTTGCGCCTGCGCGATAGGAGCGCCGGCCGGGGTATGGACGTTGCCGCCGACGAGGCAGCACGCCGCGATGAGTATAGGAAGCACAGATGCCCTCGCTACGTGAGTGTGACGGTTTGAGATGGCGAAGGGCATTACGGGGAGGGGCGCGCTTGCCGCTCCGCAGCGCAGAGAGCCTGCGCAGGCAGATCGGAGCGTCGGCGAAGCTGCGCGAACGGCGCACGCCCGCGCACGCTTGCGAGCGGGAACGGACAATCCCGACGATTGCAGCGATGATACGATCGCGATGCGAAAGAATCCAGCGCGCCAAAGCGAACACCGCGATCGCGATGGCGGCGGCGCACGCAAGCGTCGTGCCCAACCCGAGCAGCACCGAGCCGCCAAACGCGTCGTCGAAACCCGCGAGCGTCGTGCCGGCCAGTCGTGAGTCGAACAGTTCCATCGCGGGAACGGCTATCGACGCGAGCAGCATCGTTGCGCCGGCGAAGAGCGGCGCGCTCCGCCAGCTCGGTGCCGGTGACGACGCAAGCGTTCTGTGGGCCGCCACGTCAAAGCAGAGCCGTAGGGCGCGCAGCGCGACCACACCGGCGACCATGGCGGCGAGCGCGGCGACCAGCCCGCGCGAGCCGTGACTGGAAACGTCGTCGTAGCTGGCGTGCGCGACCAGATAGTCGGCAATAATGTCAATCGTACCGTGCGCCACCACGGCAGCAGCCGCGGCGGCGGCGATCACCAGTGCGACCAGCGAGCGAGAAACGACGGACATCGGTGCGTGTATTCGGGCCCTTTGCCCCCTCCGCCTCGGCCGGCCTAGGCCTCGCTTATTCGTCGCGCCCAGGCCTTCCAACGCGATGCGACGTAGCTATGGACGCGATGGAGAATAAGCGAGCGAGGAGTTTACGCGCGTTCTTTCGTGGTCTCGCGCGAGTGCAGCGCACTTTCACGTTGGAGGTCGGACCGCTGCGTGCCAGCGGCATGCCGGCGATTCTGATCGGCGTGACCGGCATCGTGCTGGCGAGCGGAATAACGACGGCGCTCGCAAAGGGAGCGATGCGTCTGCCCGAAACGCTCGGTGAAGCGCGCGGCTTGGCCGAAGCGCTCAATGCGCGCCAACCGCGACTGAAATCATGATCGGCAACGACGCGTTGACGAAACTCATTCGAGCGCAGCTGCCCGACGCCGAGGTCGGCATCGTGGATCGCACCGGAACGATGGACCACTTCAACGTCACCGTGCGTTCGAAGGCGTTTGCGGGAAAGACGCTCATCCAGCAACATCAGCTCGTCTATGCCGCGCTCAAAGGCGCGTTCAACGATGGACGCGTCCACGCCGTCGAACTCAAGACGATCGTTTCGGAGGGATAAGAAAGCAATGGATTACAAAGAAGAAATTGCGCGCGAGATTACGGAAAATACGATTCTCGTTTACGGCAAAGGGACGAAGGCGGCGCCGCGCTGCGGCTTCACGCTCGAAACCATCGAGTTCTTCAACCGCTTCGGCTACCCGTTCGAAGTGATCGACGTCTTGGAGAATATGCCTAAGCGCGAAGCGCTCGCACAGATGACCGACTGGCCGACGTTGCCAAAAGTCTTCATCAACGGCAAGTTCTACGGAGACACGGACATTCTCGGGCCGATGGCCGAGAGCGGCGAACTGCAAACGACCTTGCAGAAAGCCTTCGGTGGCACCGCGGCGCCCAAGCAAACGATCGAACTTCGTTAGGTAGGGAGTCCGCTAGTGAAGTTCACGACGATCGTCTTGCCTGAGGAGCTCCACGCGCGGCTGCGCGATCCTCAACTCGTCATCGTCGATTGCCGTCACTCGCTGGCAGACTTTGCGCTCGGCCGGCAGCTCTATGACGAGTCGCATCTGCCGGGCGCGTTCTTCGCGAGCATCGAGGATGACTTGGCGGGAGCGAAGACCGGCAAGAACGGACGCCATCCGCTGCCGGATCCGCAAGACTTCGCGCGCTTCTTGCGCGCCTGCGGCGTCGGCGACTCAACGCAGATCGTCGCGTACGATGCCGGCGCCGACATGTTTGCTCCGCGCTTCTGGTTTCTCTCGCGATGGATCGGTCACGACGCGGTCGCCGTGCTCGACGGCGGATTCACGCAGTGGAATTTACGCGGCTACCCGGTGACGGCCGCTCCAACGCCGTTGCCGAAAGAAGGGACGCTGACGGTTCGGCTCCGTCCCGAGTATCTGGTCGACGCGCGCTATGTCGGCGAGCACCTCAACGCGCCGGAGATGCAGCTTCTCGACGCGCGCGCAAAAGAGCGCTATACCGGCGAAACGGAGCCGATCGATCCGGTCGCCGGCCACATTCCCGGTGCCCGCAATCGCTGGTTCAAGGAAAACTTCTTGCCGGATGGCCGGCTCAAATCGCGCGAAGAGCTGCGCGCCGAGTTCGAGCGGGCCGGCCTCGATTCGAAGCTGACGGTCCACCAATGCGGATCCGGCGTTTCGGCGGCCGTTGGACACTTTGCAATGGTGCACGCGGGGCTCGAGGGCTCACGCATTTACAATGGATCCTGGAGCGAATGGGTAGCCGATCCCTCGCGTCCCATCGCGACGGGATCGTAGCGCTTAGCGCTTCGCGGGCGGAGGGACGGCGAAAGGCTTAGCGACTGCGCCCGCCGGCGAGGCTTCTAGCCGCGCAAGCTCGTGCGCGGTCGGCGCTTGCGAGTAATCGCGGCAGGTATCCACGAAACAATAAAAGCCGAACGGCTCGTCACCGCGGTTGACGAATTGATGCAGTTCCAACGGTCCCACGTAGACGACGTCGTCGGCGCCGATCTCGGTCGCGGTATCGCCGATCACCGCGTACCCGAGGCCGCGGCGCACGATGACGTAGTGTTCGTGCTCGTGCTTTTCGAGCCGCGACGCCGCGCCGGGCTGGACTTCAAAGTAGCGCAGCTCCATTCGGGGCCCGGGCTCGCTCGGATTGCTCTTCCTTTCGCCGACTAGCGTGCGACGAGCAACACCCGTGCCCGGCGCCTCGGGCGCATAGCCGGTGGCCTCGATCCCCTCCCAGCCGTCGCCGGTTGCGCGAATGACCCGTCGATTCATGCGGCATCACGATAGCACATCGCGCCGCATCGGGCCAGGGCAGGCTACGCCCTTCTTAGAAAGAGGCGACGCGATGAAGACGTTACTTGCAGCGCAGCGCGCGTTTTTCTTTATCACGGCCGCGAGCTTGCTTGCGGCGTGCGCATCGCCGGCGGGGAGCGCTCCGGGGCTGTTTCCCCAACAGCGCGGTTTGGCAAAATCTGACGGCGGGAGCGACGATCTCATGTATACGGGCGTCGCGCATTACGTTGAGGTGTATACGTACCCCGCGGGAGCGCTCGAGCAAACGTTCACGATCAAGGGTAACGTCAACGGCATGTGTTCGGACTCGGACGGCAACGTTTTCATCGCAGCCGCGCCCTCAAAAACGTCGAAGAGCAAGAGCGGCTTCGTCTATGAATACGCGCACGCGGGGAAGACGCCGATCGCCACGCTCGACGTCCCCGGTCACGGCACCCCGATCGCCTGCTCGAGCGATCGAAAGAGCGGGAACCTTGCCGTCACGCTTCAAGATAGCCGCGACTACGCGCCGAGCGTTGCGATTTATGCGAAAGCCGCAGGCACGCCGAAGATCTATAAAAGCGGCGCGATCGGTGCCTATCCGCAGGTCGCGTACGACGAGAGCGGCGACCTTCTTGCGACCAGCGGCGGCAACGTCGCGGCCGAGCTTCTCAAAGGCAAAGGCAAACTCCAAACGATCACTCTCGCGCAGACTCTGGGCGGCGTCAGGCACCTTCAATGGGACGGGGCGCACTGGGCGCTGCAATCGTTCAACGCGCTCAAGCACAACCGCGAGAAGGTCATCGAGCGAATCTACCGCGTGCAGATCGCCGGATCGAACGGACAGGTCGTCGGCCGGACGAGATTCGAGCCTTGGCTGGCGAGAGATCCCGGACAGTCGTGGATAGCGGGAACGACGATGGTCGCAACGCCCTTCAGCTCGATTTACTTCTGGGCCTATCCCGCCGGCGGTAAGCCCCTCAAGGCGATTCGCTCCTCCCACCGCGTCAAAGCGATAACCATCAGCAACGGCTAGTAATGCCTCGGTATTGGCTGCTCAAGACCGAGCCGAGCGCGTACTCATTCGAACAGCTCCGCGCCGACGGCACCACGCCGTGGACCGGCGTGCGCAACTTCCAGGCGCGCAACAACATGATGGAGATGAAGCTCGACGACCTCGCGCTCTTCTACCACTCGAGCGTCGCGCAACCCGCCGCGGTCGGCATCTGCAAGGTCGTCAAGACCGCCTATTCGGACTTCACGCAGTTCGATAGAAAGAGCGAATATTTCGACGGCCGAGCTAAGCAGACCAAGCCAATCTGGTTCATGGTCGACGTTAGCTACGTCGAAGAGCTCGCGCATCCGGTCACGCTGGCGCGAATGCGTGCCGAGCCGCGACTGGTCGGGATGGCCTTACTGCGGCGCGGACAGCGTCTCTCGGTGCAACCGGTCATGCCGCACGAGTGGAAGATCGTGCTCGATCTCGCGCTGCATCCGCAACCCGCCGACTAGCATTGCCGTCGCCGGCGGCGATGGTTTTGGCCGCGCGAGAACGGGGAACGTTAGCGTTTTGAACCGGTGCGGATTCTGACGGTCAATCTAAGAGCGGGCGGAAATAGCGTAACGATCCCGCAGATCGTTGGCCGAGCGTCGCGCCGCGAAGTCGACGCGATCGTCTTCTCGGAATACCGCGATAACGATGCGGGGGCACTCTTGCGCACCGAAACGGAACGCGTAGGGCTAGGCTATCAGGCGTCTACGCCGGCGAAGCGCGGCAACGGGGTGCTGGTAGTCGCCGGAGAACCATTTGCGGCCTTCGCGAATCCGTTCGGTCTTGGGGACGATGAGTATCCCAACGCCGTTCTCAAAGCGCGCTTCGGCCGGCTGCACCTTTATGGCGTCTATCTTCCAGGGCAGGATCGAAAAAGACCGCATCTGCGATGCTTGATCGCCGCCGCTAAATACCACAATGAAGCCGGCGACAGCGCGATCTGCATCGGCGATATGAACTCGGGTCGAAATGAGACCGACATCGAGATCAATGTTCGGTCCGGAAAAATACTGGACGCGTTCAGCACCGCCGACCTTTATCACGAGCTTGAAATGTATTGGACCGAGGCATGGGCCTACACGCATCCCGATGAGTACGAATTTAGCTGGTATCCGTTTCGTCGCGACCCCGATTATCGGAGCAGGGCCGGCTGGCGCATCGATAAGGCCTTTCTATCGCCGGAGCTCTTGCCAAAGCTCAGAGCGGCGGAATACGATCACGTCTTGCGGCTCGATCGTCTCTCCGACCATTCGGGGCTCATCATCGAGCTTGATCTAAGCTAGGCCGGAACGACTCCGGCGTCGCCTACCCGTGACCTTGCGCCTGGGTGAGGAAGACGCGCTGCGCGTCGACCGGCATCTCGCCCGGCCCGGGCGAGAGGCGGCGGTAGCTGCCGTCTTCTTGCAGCTCGCGGCTCTTGACGTTGTCGGCGAGCAGCACGTTAAGCCACTGTGAGGCGAGCGTCTCTTCGATAACGGGGTCGAGAACGGGAACCGCGAGCTCGACGCGACGGTCGAGATTGCGCCCCATCCAATCGGCGCTCGCGAGGAAGCTCTCGCGCTCGCCGCCATTCTCGAAGACGTATATACGCGAGTGCTCGAGAAAGCGCCCGACGATGCTGCGTACGCGGATATTCTCGCTCGCGCCTGGGACGCCGGGGCGCAGCACGCACATGCCGCGCACGAGCAGCTCGATCGGCACCCCCGCTTGCGAGGCGCGATAGAGGGCTCGCACGACCTCCGTTTCGGTCAGTGCGTTGATCTTGGCACGGATGCCCGCCGGGCGACCCGCACGAGCGTGCTCCGTTTCACGGTCGATGCGCGCGATCAGCTCGCGGTGCAGCGTCACCGGCGCCACCCAGAGATCCTCGTAATCGGTCACTTTCGAAAAGCCCGTCAGCGCGTTGAAGAGCTGCGTATCATCGGTGCCGAGTTCGGGACGGCACGTGAATAGGCTCAGATCGGTATAGAGCAGGGCCGTCTTCTCGTTGTAGTTGCCCGTGCCGAAGTGCATGTAACGCCGCAAGCCGTCCTCGTCCTCGCGCACCACCAAAAGCGTCTTGGCGTGAACCTTCTGATTCGCGAACCCATAGACGACGTGCGCGCCGGCGCGCTCCAGCCGTTTGGCCCATTCGATGTTGTTCTCTTCGTCGAAACGCGCTTTGAGCTCGATTACCACCGCGACTTGCTTCTCGTTCTCGGCGGCCGTGAGCAATGCGCGGACGATCGGCGAGTTCTTGCCCGAGGTTCGATAGAGCGTCGCTTTGATCGCCAGGACCTTCGGGTCTTCGGCGGCTTGCCACAAGAACTGAACGACCGGATCGAACGACTCGTACGGGTGGTGCAGCATGACGTCGCCTTCGCGGATCTGCGCGAAGATGTCGGTGACGCCGATCAATCGCTTTGGTATCGCCGGCATGAACGGCTTGTCGCGCAACTGTTCGTACCCTGGGAGGTTGGCGATTTGCCATAAGTCGCTAAGCGCCATCAGGCCGTCGATCTCGTAGCAATCGACGGAGTCCAGCTCGAGCGAATTGCAGAGAAAATCGCGCATGTACTCGGGCATTCCGCGCTCGAGCTCGAGTCGTACCGGTTCGCCGAATCGACGGCGCCGTAGCTCCGATTCGATCGCCCGCAAAAGATCGTCGGCCTCGTCTTCCTGCAGATCGAGATCGGCGTCACGCGTTACGCGGAAGAGATATGACTCGCGCACGTGCATGCCGGGGAAAAGACCGTCGAGGTGATGCGCGATCAGGTCCTCGAGCAGAACGAAACGCCGCTCGACCGGAGCGCCGCCCTCGACCGGAACGAAACGCGGAAGCGTCGGCGGAATCTTGACACGCGCGAAGTGAAGCTCGATCCCGTCGCGCGTCGCTTCCTCGAGCTCGACCGCAAGCGATAACGAAAGATTCGAAATGTACGGGAATGGATGGCCGCTGTCGACCGCCAGCGGCGTCAGGACGGGAAAGACGCTATCGTCGAAGGTGCGCTCTAGCGAGCTCTGGGTCTCCTCGTCGAGCTCGGCAACGCGCACGAGCCGGATCCCTTCGCGGTCGAGCGCGGGGAGGACGTCTTCGTTGAGCAGCCGCATCTGCTGCGGCAGCGAGGCGCGCAGCCGTCCCGAGATCGCCGCGAGATGCTCGGTCGGCGTTCGGCCGTCCTCCGAACGGCGCACGACCTGCGCCTCGATCTGCTGCTTGATCGCGGCCACGCGTATCATGAAGAACTCGTCGAGATTCGTCCCGTAGATTGCGACGAACTTCAGCCGTTCGAGCAGCGGATTGCGGGCGTCGAGTCCTTCCTCGAGCACGCGATCGTTAAACTCGAGCCACGACAACTCGCGGCTAATATAGAGCGAGGGGTCGTCGAGAGTTGCAACGGGTGCGGCGGAGCGCGCCGGCTGCGGCTGGGTAATCATCGAATTGCTGTGCTTAGCGGTTCGGGCCGGGTTTCGCCTCCCGAGCGGCAAAAAAGGCTATCGCATGCCCGACTTCACCGCACACGTCGCCGAGCATCTCGTTCTCTCGCTCTCGGCCCTCGTGCTGGCGTTGTCGGCCGGTCTTCCGCTCGGCGTCCTTGCCGCCGAATCCACGGCGTTTCGTGGGATCGTGCTCGCGACAGCCGGGATTGGTCGAACGCTCCCAAGCCTTGCGGTCTTGATGCTGTTACTGCCGTGGCTCGGCGTCGGCGCAGCGCCGGCGATCGTTGCCCTCGCGCTGCTCGCGATTCCACCGATCGTCATCAGCGTCGACGTCGGCATTCGCAGCGTTCCGTTCGCCACGCTCGACGCCGCTGCGGGCATGGGCATGACGCGGTTGCAACGCTTCGCCCGGATCGTCGTGCCGTTCGCGCTGCCGTTATCCTTCGCCGGCTTGCGCACGGCCACGACCGAGACGATTGCGAGCGCGACGCTTGCAACCTTCATCGGCGCCGGCGGACTCGGTGACGAGATCGTGCGCGGTCTTCAGACCGACGATCCGGCACTGCTCTTCGCAGGTGCTGCCGCCGTCGCCGTGCTGGCTCTGGGCGCGGATTTGCTTCTCGGTCTGGCGGGACGGCTCGCGGCGGCGCGCGCGTGAGCGCGTCTCTCTCGCGCCGCCGCGCGGTCGCGCTGCTCGCAGCAACGCCGCTCTTGGTACGGTGCGCCTTCGATCCCGCCGCGATCCGCGTCGGTTCTAAGAACTTCACCGAATCCTTCGTGATAGCGGAGATCTACGCGCAAGCTCTGGAGGCAGCCGGGCTGCGCGTCGAGCGGATTTTCAACCTCGGCTCGACGCAGATTGCGATCGCTGCGATGCAGCGTGGGAACATCGATCTCTACCCCGAGTATACCGGCACCGCCCTGATTGACGTGCTTCACCTCGCGCCGATCGCCAAGCCGAGCGCCGCATACGCGGTCGTTTCGAAACTCTTTCGGCAACACTATGGAATCGTTTGGCTGACGCCGTCGCCGATGAACGACTCCCAGGCGCTGGCGACGACGCGCGAGATCGCCGCGCGGTATCGGCTCTCGACGCTCTCCGAGGTTTCGCGTGCGGCTTCGACCCTGCGCTTGGCGACGATCCAGGAGTTCCTGGCGCGTCCCGATGGGCTGCCAGGCTTGCAACGATTCTACGGCGGATTCCACTTTCGCGAGGTGCGTACGTACGACATCGCGCTCAAGTACCGCGCGTTGCTCGAAGGCAGGGCCGACGTGGCGAGCGCCTTTACAACCGACGGTGAGGTCGCGACCGATGCGTTGCTGATCCTGCGCGACGATCGCCATTTCTGGTCGGCGTACAACGTCGCGCCGGTGGTTCGGGCAGCGACGCTAGCCGCGCGCCCCGAGATCGGCCGCGTGCTCGATGCCGTTTCGCCGAGGATCACCAACGGCGCCATTGGGGCGATGAACGCCGCGATCGAGAACGATCAAGCCGATCCGGCCGACGTCGCCGCCAAGTTTCTATCCCTTCGACACGCTCAGGGCAAGGCCAGATGATGCGATGAATCCAGGGTCTATTCGGTTCCAGAACGTTACGGTGCGCTACCCGGGCTCGGAGCGCAACGCCGTCGAGAGCGTCTCCTTCGATGTGACCGGCGGCGAGCTGGTCGTGCTGCTCGGGCCGTCGGGCTGCGGCAAATCGACGCTCTTACGCACCGTCAACCGTCTCGTTCCGCTCGACGCGGGGCACGTCTTCGTCGACGGGAACGACGTCGCCGATCTCGATCCGGTCGAATTGCGTCGCGGGATCGGCTACGTGATTCAAGCCATCGGTCTTTTTGCGAACATGACCGTCGCTCAGAACGTCGCCGTCGTGCCGTCGTTGCTCGGCTGGAATCGGCCTGAAATTGCGCAGCGCGTCGACGAGTTACTGCAGCTCGTCGGCCTCGATCCGGCGACCTATCGCACGCGCCGGCCGAGCGCGCTCTCGGGAGGCGAAGCGCAGCGAATCGGCGTCGCGCGCGCGATCGCAGCGCGGCCGCGGGCGCTGCTCATGGACGAACCGTTCGGTGCCGTCGACGTCGTGGTGCGCACCGCCCTGCAACGCGAGCTCGTTCGGATCGTGGCCGAGTTGAAGACGACGACGATCTTCGTGACGCACGACGTGGACGAAGCCTTCCGCTTGGCAGACCGAATCGTCGTCATGCACGGCGGCCGCATCGAACAAATCGGCCTTCCTTTCGAGCTCTTCGAACGCCCGGCCACACCTTACGTTCGCGAGCTGGTCCATGCCGGTGACGAGGTCTACGGCCGCTACTTCATGCGCGGCCGCGAGCTGCTGCGCACCCAATGAGCTATCTCGCCGGCCATCCGTGGCGCGTCGCCGTGCTTGCTGCCGGTCACATCGAGCTGGTCGCTGCGGCGCTCGTGGTTGCTTTCGCGTTCGCCCTTCCGCTCGGCATTTTCGCGGCGCGCAACGCACGTGTGGCGCCCTGGCTGCTCGGGGCGCTGGGAGCAATCTACACGATTCCCAGCCTGGCGCTGCTTGCGGTCTTCGTGCAGATCTTCGGCCTAGGATTCACGCCGATCTTCGTCGCGCTCGTCGTCTACGCGCAGTTCATGCTGGCGCGCAACGTCGCCGCGGGGATAACCGGCGTCGATCCCGCGCAAGTCGACGCGGCCCGCGGTCTTGGTATGTCGGCAAGCCAAGTGCTGGTGCGCGTCGAGCTTCCGCAGGCGCTTCCAGTCTTGATCGGCGGGGTGCGGATTGCGGCGATTGCGATGATCGCGATAGCGACGCTCGGCGGTTACGTGGGCGGCGTTGGTCTCGGGGTCTTGATCTTCAACGGCTTGACGCTGCATCAACCACAGATGATCGTGGCCGGGAGCATCGCCGCCTCGTTGCTGGCAATCGGAATCGACGCGCTCCTGCGCGTTGCCGAAAGACGGGCGTTCGCTCGATAAACTTAGATAGCTTCGATTTTTGCCATCATCCCCTGATCCTCGTGATCGAGGATGTGGCAATGAAAGACGAACTCGCCGCGAATGACCGGATCGCGGAAATCCATCAACAGTACGAGCGAGCCGGGTGGCCCATTCTTTCCCGAACGGTGCGGTATGACGATCGTGTCAGACCAGTACGGATGCTTGACCTTTTCGCCGTTGATGCTTTCAACCAAGAAGTGGAGCTGATGGATGTGAAAGTCGTGAATTTCTTGGGTGACGTTGAGCACGTGCCACTCCTCGACCGTTCCGACGTGCACGACGAACATCGGCGGCGACTTAATATGGAAGGACTTGCCGTTGATGAAGAATCGCGGCTTCGCATCTTCGCTGAAGATCACCAAACGTTTGGCCGCGGGCGGCGGAAGCGCCGTCGTATAAACGTTGGACGGCAACGGCTCCCCGACGGTTAACGGACGCGTTGAGAAGTCGCCGCCTTGGGGCTTGCGCGGCGCGACGAGGTCGCCGAGCCAGATATTCGGATCCGGATCGCCGTTCGGCCCCGTATCGTAGCAGAGCGAGCGGAACTTGGCACGGCCGCTCGCCGGCCCCGTAACCACGAACTCGGCGCGACCGGCCGGCGGCATAATGACATCTTTCTCTGTGAGCGTCGGCGGCGTGCCCGGGTAAGAGTCGAGTGCGAAGCCGTCGATCGCGACGACTTCAAGCTTCTCCCCCTGGATGTTGAGCCTCAGCGTCTTGTGACCGGTCGCATTGACCACGCGGAAGAACTGTTTCTCGCCGGGCGCAATCGTAATGACCGGGTGGCGAACGCCGTTGAGCGTCGTCTTCAGGCCGTCTCTGGTCGAACACGGCGCCGTATTGGAGTTCTGCGGACGCATGGTCCCCAGATCGGAGGCGTTGGGCGAATCGGACATCCCGTCGTCCATTCCGACCTCGTCCGTGTCTTCGCCGTCGTTGCCGGTCGCCCGCACGACGATTATCCGCTGCCGCATCTTCGCAAGACCAGGCAGATGGCGCGTCAGCCCTTCGACGACGAGCGCACCGGACATTCCGCTCGCGCCGACTTGAAAGCTGGTCACACCGTGCACGTGCGGATGATACCAATAGAGACCCGGCTCTTGATTCTTCGGCACGTGAACGACGTAGTGCAGATGCTGGCCGGGCATAGCCAGCACAGAGAGCACGTCGTCACCGGGCCGCACTGGCGATACGCCCAGGCCGTGGAAGTGCAGATTCATGTCCTGCTGCATCGGCGCCTTGTCGGGCGGCGGCTCTCTGGGCAGCTTATTCTTTACGTCCACGACGAACGTCTCGCCGGGTTTGATGTCGATCGTCGGGGCGACGTTCGCCATGTGGTCGTACTCGAACTCGGGCTGACCAGTCGCCTTGTTTTCGTTGACGACCAGCGAAACGTTCGCGACGCCGTTGACCGCTTTGACGACCGGCGGCTCCGGCAACTCGGCGGCTGCGCCCGTTTGCGAAGCGCGCTCCAGCCCTAGCGGCGGCGCAACCGGAGTTACCGGACCGCTAGCGCGGCCGCCGCATCCGGCAATCCAAGCGCACGCGATCGACAGCGCCAAGAGACGCCGCAAATGCTTCATCGCGACGGGGAGTACGATTGGACGCAAGTCCGCGTCGCATCGCTGACCATCGGCTGCATCGTGTACGACTTCTTGCCGAACGGGTCGTTTGCGATATGTTGAAATGCGCAGGCATCGGCGATCTCACCGGCGGGTCCCGTCCACGCCGTGAACGGCAGCGGGTCGGTGATTGCCTCGCCGAACTCGTGGCCCGCCATTATGGTCACGCCTTCGTTCGTTCCGCTCTCGTCCGCGGGCGGCGTGATGATGTCTGAGCCGCAGTTCGAGCCTGCATCGGGGATGTAGGGCAGATAAGAGTACGCAATGGGATTCTTCTGGTAATACGCAGAGCTATGATACGCGCACCATTTCGAACCGAAGTCAACCTCGCTATGCTTGTGTGGCGTGACTACCATGTAGACGCCGTTGGGATCGTAGCCGAAATGGCCGACGGCTTTGAGTGACTCGGCAGCGATCTGCGCGTCGCTGGGCTTCTTCGGAACGGCCGAGTTGTCGTTCCAACTCCCGCCAAACTGGTTGCTCGGGTTCGTAATGTAGGTCTTCTTCTTCTTTGTGCCTTGATAATATTGGACTTCGATGTTGTTGTGGTCGCTGCCGCCCATGACTTTCGCATACTCCAGCACCAGCGGCTCGATTTTGTCGGGATCGCTCTTCTTATTAAAGTCCCAAAACGTAAAGTAGAATTTGGGCGCGACGATCACCGGGCCACCCAAGTAGGGAACGTAAGGCAGCAGCGGCGATATCCGCGACGCCGGTGACAGCGCGATCGAGCGGGTGGCGGCGTAATGCGGTCGATGAAAGAGCGCACCATCAGCATAGATCCAGTCCGGACCGGCCGGCACGAAGTTCGAAGCATCCGCTTGCGTCGTTGAAGGACCAAGCGGCGAAACCCCGGCACCGGCGCAGCCGGCTACGAAGAGTGCGACGAGCGGACCAAGCACGAACGCAACGTATGAAAACTTACGCATCGGAATTATCCCTTTTTGCGGTTAGGAAATCTCCCTAGATTGCTTCGATCTTCGCCATCATTCCTTGATCTTCATGATCGAGAATGTGGCAGTGGAAGAGAAACTCGCCGCGGATGATCGGGTCGCGGAAGTCCATCAAAAGCACGACCGAGCCCGGTACGGTCTTCTTACCGACCGAGCGATGCGGCACGATGACGCTGTCGGCCCAGTGCGGGTGCTGTTGCTTCACCCCATTGATGCTCTCCACCAAGAAGTGAATCTGATGGATGTGAAAGTCGTGAATTTCATACGAAACGTTTACGACGCGCCACTCCTCGACGGTTCCGGTGTGAACGACGAACATCGGCGGCGCATGAATGTTGAACGACTTTCCGTTGATGAAAAATTTCGGCTTGGCATCTTCGCTCAGGACGACCAAACGCTTGGCGGCCGGCGCAGGAAGCGCGGTCGTGTAGACGTTCGCGGGAAGCGGTTCGCCGACGCTCAGCGGACGCGACGAGAAATCTCCCCCGTCGTCACGCTTTTTCGGGGCGACGAGTTCGGCGAGCCAGATGTGCGGATCGCCGTCGCCGTTCGGTCCGGTATTGTAGCAGAGCGTGTGGAACCTGGCTCGTCCGCTCGCCGGCCCCGTGACGACGAACTCTGCGCGTCCGGCCGGAGGTACGATCACGTCCGATTGCGTGCGCGTCGGCGGCGTGCCGGGATATGAGTCCAGCGCAAAGCCGTCAATCGCGACGAGTTCGACCTTTTCTCCATCAACCTTGAGGCGCAACGTCTTGTGACCGGTTGCATTGACGACGCGGAAGAACTGCTTCTCCCCCGGTGCGATCGTGATAACGGGCCGGTAGGCGCCGTTGAGCGTCACCGTCAGACCGTCTTTGAACGTGCACGGCTGCGTGTTGCTGAACTGCGGACGCACGGGCGCGTCCGGCGTGCCGGAAATGCCGGACATGCCGGCCATGTCGTCGTCCTGCACCGGAAGGTTCTGACCGATCCCGGTCGCTCGCACGATGATGAGGCGCTGTTTCATTTTCGCGAGCTCGGGAAGGTGGCGGGTCAGGCCCTCGATGACGATCGCGCCGGACATTCCGCCCTCGCCGACTTGATAGCTCGTCTCGCCGTGGACGTGCATGTGATACCAGTAGAGTCCCGGCCCTTGATTCTTCGGAACGTGCACGACGTAATGGAGTTTCTGACCGGGTTTTGCGAGCAGCCCAAGCACGTTGTCGCTATGGCCCGCCGGCGAAACCGTCAAACCGTGAAAGTGCAGATTCGCATATGAGGCCATTCCGGTGCTCGCCGGCAGATCATCGGTGAGCTCGATTTCGAACGACTCGCCCGGATTGATGTCGATCGTTGGAGCGACTCCGTGCTGATAGTTGTACTGAAACGAGGGCAAGCCCGTCGCCGGATCGACGTTGGCGATAAGCGAGAACTTGGCAACGCCGTTGACGGCGTGAACGACGGGAGGCTCCGGAAGCTCGTTGACGTTCCCATCCCGTGAAGGCGGCTGGGCGGCCGCCGGAAGCTGCGGAATCGGATTTGCCGGCCCGCTGGCGCGGCCGCCGCAACCGGCAAGCCAAGCGTATGCAACGAACAAAGCAAACAGCCGCCGGGTCACAGAACCTACTCTTTGATCAACAAATGCACGCTGAAACGATCGCCGCGGTCATGCCAAGCCGATCCGGCCCGAAAACCGGCGGCTTGGCCGATTCGCACGATCTCGTCGTCGGTGAACTTATACGATGATTCGGTATGAATCCATTCACCGGCAGCGATGTCGACTCGGAGATTTAAAGCACGCACCGTAACGACCGCCGCTTCGCGCGCTTGCAGAAACGAATCGACCGCCCCGCGCGCCTCGTCGTAGCGCGCGACGTGCGCAAAGTTGCGAAGGTCGAAGTCGGCGTCGAGCTCGCGATTGACGCGCGCGAGCACGTTGCGATCGAACGCGGCGGTAACGCCCGTCGGATCGTCGTAGGCGAGTTCGAGGGTCGCGCGATCCTTCTTGAGATCGGCGCCGAGCAGCAGCCCGTCGCCGGGGCGCAGCACCGAACCTAGTAAGCTCAGCAGTGTTGCCGCTTCCTCGGGCTGATAGTTGCCGATGTTCGATCCCATCAGCATCGCGAGCGTCTTGCGCTCTAAACGAATGGCGCGCGATTCGAGTACGTCGAAATAATCGCCGGCGTACGCGCGCACGCGCAGCGTGGGGTAGGCCTCGACGAGCGCGAGCGAGGACGAGCGCAGCGCCTCGGTCGAGATATCAATTGGACTATAGCAGAGCTCTTTCTGCACGCGCAGGGCTTCGCCGATCAAGAGTCTTGTTTTGATCGCGCTCCCGCTGCCGAGCTCGAGAAAATCGACGGGAGCATCGAGCAGCCTGACGATCTGCCATCCCCAGTCCGAAAGAATCTCCCGTTCCGCCGCCGTGAGGTAATATTCGGGCAATCGCGTGATTGCGTCGAAGAGCGCCGAGCCGATCTCGTCGTAGAAGTATTTCGACGATAGATGCTTGCCTGCCGAGCCGAGCCCGCCGGCAACGTCCTGCGCGAAGGAGGGCACGCCGCGGGACCGCGGCACCGTTATGAGCTCGAATCGACCGGAAACCGCGCCACGATTAGCCAAGGTCCGCCGACTTCCCGTCAGGGGGAGGAGCAAACCTCCTTCTTACGGCGGGGCCGCCCCGGCCCGCAGCCGCGAGTTGCGAAACCCATAGATCGCGTAGAAGAGGATCCCCACGAAGAACCAGACCACGTAGCGGGTCCACGTGGCCCCTTGCAGGCCAGTGATCAGATAGGCGCACGAGAGGGTGCCGGCAATCGCAAAGAGGGGCAGCAACGGCGCCCGGAACGGCCGCGGCGCACTCGGATTGGCGACGCGAAGCACGAGCACTCCCGCACAAACGATCGCAAAGGCGACGAGCGTACCGATGTTCACCAACTGCAGCAATGCGGTCAGCGGCAGCACCGCTGCGAAGACCGCCACGATTGCTCCGGTAACCATCGTCATCCGCGCCGGCGTGCGAAAGACCTGATGGATGCGCGCGACGCCTGGCGGCAGCATTCTATCACGCGCCATGACGTAGAAGATTCGGACTTGTCCGAGCAACGAGGTCAGCATCACGGTCGCATTCCCGGCGAGACCGCCGAAGGCGACGATCCAATAGAGCGCGTGATTCTTGCTAACCGAGCCAAGCGCGTCGAGAATCGCCGCCCCCTCAGAGAGCCGATCGAAGCGCAAAACGCCGACGGTGCAGAGCGTCAGCGCCACGTAGAGTATTCCACCCAGCGCCAACGCTAGGATGATCCCGATCGGCACGTCGCGGGCGGGACGTTTTGCTTCTTCCGACGCGACGGTAACCGTGTCAAAACCGATATACGCGAAGAAAACGAGCGCCGTGCTCGCCACGACGCCGTGATAGCCGAACGGCGTAAAGGGCCGCAAGTTCGCCGGATGGATCGCGTGCGCGACAGCGGCGACGAAGACCAGCATCGAGACGATCTGCAGCACGACGAGCGCGCCGTTGACGCCCGCAGATTCGCGAATGCCGATCGCGACCAAGATCGTTATCGCGAACGTCGCGATGCAAGCAAAAAGGTCGACTTGCAGATGAGGACCGTGAAGGTTCGCGGTCTGTGCCCAGTTTGGGAACGTGATCCCGATGTTGGCGAGCATGTGCTGGAAATAGTCGGAGAGCGACGATGCGGTCGGGGCGAGCGAAAGACCGTACTCGAGAATGAGATCCCAGCCGATGACCCAGGCGACTAACTCACCGAGCGTCGCGTACGCGTAGGTATAGGCGCTCCCGGCCACCGGCACCATCGCGGCAAACTCGGCATAGCACAATGCGACGCACAAGCTGACGAGGCCGGAGAGCATGTATGCAAGGATGACGCCCGGGCCTGCCGCGTGAGCCCCTGCCCCCAGCGTCGGAAAGATGCCGCCGAGCATCGTGCCCAAGCCAATTGCAGTCAGCGACGGCCAGCCCAAAACCCGGCGTAGCTTCGGTTCCGAGCTCTCGGGCGTCGTCCACCCGAGTGGCTGACAAGCGAAGAGCTGCTTTAGGGGACTCTGTCGCGCCAAGCGGTCACGGTTTCGTGCAAAGCTCTTTTATCGCCGCCTCGGCCATCGGGTTTGCCGCAGCTTCGAGCGGTCTGACGTACATCGCGAAGTACGTCGTCCCGGAAATGTTCGTCATCACCAGATCGACGCGGTCGTCGCCGCCCCGCGACGAGGTACCCCGCGCCGCAACGTACGTCGCGGGCTGGTTGCCGCATATGTGGATCGTTTGGCGCTGCTCGACGGTCGCATTTTTGAGCGTATCGTTCAGCCGCGCGTCCGAAAAGACGTCGCTGGGCTGGAGCGTCTTCGGCGATTTGACGAGCAACAGCACCTGGCGATCGTCGGCGGGTGGCCGCCAGAACTGCATGAAGCCCATGATCCCGGGCGAAGGCCGCCAATCCGGTGGCGCCTTAAACTGCAGTCCGTCGGCCGGACTTGAATTGAATGCGCAGCCGGCCAGGCTCAGTGCGGCCAACGCGATGACGCGGCCTCTGACAAACTTCATCTTAGCCTGTTCTTTTGCTCGCTCATTTTGTCATCCTGACTACTCCGTGTCACCTGGACCCTCATACGAAACGATGCGGGCCCACCGGTCGAAGATCAGCGCGATGTATTCGCGGGTTTCCGGGTACGGCGGCACGCCGCGGTACTGCGCCACCGCGAGCGGACCGGCGTTGTACGCGGCGAGCGACGCCGCGTACGCGTCGGCGTAGCGATCGCGATACGCGATGGCGTAGCCGCCCAGCAGCGCGGCCGCGGCCTCGATCGATGCGAACGGATCTCGCGGATCGAGACCGACGCCGGCCGCGGTCTCCGGCATGAACTGCGCGATGCCGATCGCGCCCGCCGATGACAGCGCTCGCGGATCGTAGGCCGATTCTTGCAAGAGCGCGGCGCCCAGAAACTCGGGCGGAAGCTCATGCGCGCGCGCAGCGTCCGCGGTTGCGCCGGCAAAGAGCAGTGCGTCGGCCGCGACGATGCGCGGATTCGTACGAAGGATCGCCCGGGCAATCGCCAGCACGGGTGCTGCGACGGCAGGTCCGTCGCGAACGAGAACCGCTCCTTTGACCGCGTCAACGTCGGAAGGTGACGGCCAACTTAACACGATGTTAAGAGCCCGGCCAAGGTGCACTGGTGCGACAATCGGCGCCTTCGTGTGGTATATGGTATGGAGAGTGCAGCTACACAACGAGATCGCCGCAAGTATGCTCTTTATTACCGCTCTCATCATCACGCTCGTCGCGGGAGACTTCGCCTCGACGTTCTTCTATCACGTGCCGCAGCATCTCTGGTTCACATTACATCTGCGCACCCATCACGACCGCAAGCGTTCGTACTTCGATCACGCAGTACTCTCGACCAACCCCGCGGTGCTGCTCGACGGTTTTCTCGGAGCCGTCCCGTACCTCGCCGTTGCCGCATGCGTCTGGCACCTTTCGTGGCCGGGCGCTCTGGCCGGTCTCGCGGTAGGTCAGCTTCACGTGTGGTGGCGCCACACCAGCGAGCTCGGATGGCGAACGCCGATTTGGCTGGGTAACCTCCTCCGTCCGCTCGCCGTGGTGCTTCCCGAGGACCACGACGGCCATCACCGAAACCCCGATATCGAGTTCGGCGATATCTTCCGCTTCTACGACGCGCCGGCTCGGGCGCTTATGGCGACGCTTGCTCAGACGAGCCGCCGAGCGCGCAATACCGGCAGGCGCGCTACGAGGAGGGTGCCCGCCAGAGCCTAATCGGGAGGCGTATGACCAAACGGGCGCTCCTGCTGATCTCGGATACCGGCGGCGGGCATCGGAGCGCCGCAAACGCGATTGCCGCCGCCCTGCAAGAGTCGAAGTCGCCTAACGCCTACGAACCTCGGATCGAAGACGTCGCGGCGCACTGCGCCTTCCCGCTGACCCAGCTTGGCCTGGGCTACAGCATGGCGTTGCGGTATGCCCCGCCGATCTACGGCGCCCTCTACCACGCCACCAACGGGCGGCGCCGTTATCGCGCGCTGGTGCGTTTCTGCGAACCGCTCTACCGGGAGCGCCTGCGGGATCTCTTCATCGACTATCAGCCCGACGTGATCGTCTCGGTCCATCCGCTACTCAATCACGCCGCGCTTCGGGCGCGCGACGACGCCCGCATGCAGCACGTTCCCGTCGTCACGGTGATCACCGACTTGGGAAAGGTTCACGAGTCGTGGCTCGTTCCCGAAGCCGACGCGGTCGTCGTTCCCGCCCGCGAGGTCTACCAGCGCGCGCTCTCCCGCGGCGTTTCACCAACACGCCTGCGGATGCTGGGCCATCCGATTGATCCGAAGTTCGACGACGTCACCGGGAGCAAGGCGGACCTGCGCGCTCAACTCGGCCTTCCGCCAAGCGACACTCCCGTGGTCATGCTGATGGCCGGCGGCGAGGGCGGCGGCAAGCTGCTCTCGACGGCGCTGGCGCTGGGACGAGCGCGTCTTCCGATCGAGCTGGTCGTCGTCTGCGGACGCAACGAACCGCTCGAGCAGAAGCTTGGCGAGCTCTCGGCGGCGCTGCCGACGCCGATGCACGTCCTCGGCTTCACCGATAAGATCCCCGGGTATTTTCGCGCCGTCGATCTGCTCGTCACCAAAGCCGGTCCCGGAACGCTGGCCGAGGCGAATGCCGCGCAGCTTCCGGTCGTCGTCTACGATTTCGTCCCCGGCCAAGAGCGCGGCAACGTAGATTTCGTCCGTCACAACGGCCTGGGCGTAATCGCGTTGCAAGGCGCAACAAAAGTAGTCGCCGCAGTCCGCGGCTTGATATCGAACCCCGATCGTTTGGCGGCGATCCGCCACAATCAAGAGATCGTCGCGCCCCGCCGCAGCTCGCGCCGCATTGCCGCGCTCATCAAGTCGATCACCGAGACGGGGACGATTCCGGCATCGGACGACTTTGTCGGCCTCACGCTGCAAGCAGCAGCAGCGGTGTAGCGGCCGCAGCCCAAAAGATTCAGCGAACTACCGTCGCGCGGGTGCGCCACCGTTCCAGATCATGCCGCCCGGGAGTATCTCGGGAGAACGCGGCGCTTGATTGAAATCGAAATCTTTACGCAGGTCGCCAAGGATCGAGACGTCTTCGCGGACGGTCGGGCGCTGATCGGCCCGGCCGTCGTTCTTCGGATCGATGCGTCGCCCGTCGAGAAAATCGTCTTCGATGAATTTGACGTATGCGTCGTGGCTGAGCGTCTGATGATCGATGAAGCCACGCCGCGCATACGCGCTGATGACCATCGCCGGCACGCGTAGTCCATAACCGTTCTCATCGACATGCGGCGGTGGAACGTGATCGTAGAATCCGCCCCAATCGTCCCAGCTCAAGAAGATTGCGGTGCTGTTCCAATCGGGGCTGCGCATGATCGTGTTGATCAAGCCGGTGACGTACGCCTGTCCCCGGCTCACGAGCGCGGGCGGATGCTCGCTATAGGCGGCCGCGGGCGTGATCCATACGACCGCCGGTAACGTGCCGTCGTGCGCTGCGGCGTAAAAATCGCGGAGGTCGCGGATGTTGCCGAGCTCGCCGTCTTGCTTCACCGTATCGAAATAGGGCAACGGGTTCCATATCCCCGGCGTCTTGGCTCGTTGCGGTTCCGGACTGCAATCGTCCAAGCCGTTCGCGCAATCCGGCTCGCTGCCGGTCATCACGTAGTAGGCCCAGCTGACGTGATGGGCGTGCAGGAGATAGGTCAGGTCCGTCCAGGCATAATCGGGCCGGCCCGGAGCCGGCGGATGAAAGTTGATATTCCGCGAGCGGAAGTCCGGCGGAAAATCGGGCGCTTCCAGCTCGTTGACGCAGCTCATCGGATCGCCGATGTGCTTACAATATGCCGACCATTCCGAGACCATGAAGAGATGTTGAGGCAGACTCCACGATGCGTTCGGTTCGAAGAGGTGATCTTGGAGGACGAAGTCGCGTGCGTACTTCCAATAGTTCCCAAGCTCGCGCCCGTCATGATAGCCCATGACGTTGGGGCCTCCGCCGCAGTTGGGGTTTTGACTGCCGCAGCGCCGGCGAGGCCGGCGCTGCGCGGTAGCGATGAAGCCGTCCATTTTTCCGCCGTTGATGTCGGAGACGGCCGAATTGGCGTTATGCGGCCCTCCGCCGTTGAGATCGGCTGAATCGTGGAACGGCGCGACGCAGTTGCCTTGTTGAGGATTCGGCGCGCAGACCGTGGGCTGGCCGTCGCGCATCGGAATGCCGTCCGCTCCGGGGAAGGTTCCGAAGTAGGAGTCGAACGAGCGGTTCTCTTGCATGATGATGATTACGTGGCGGATCCGGTGAATCGGATCGCCGCTTTGTGACCGAACCGGCGGCGCAGTCAGCGCGAGCAGGATCGCGAAGAAGAGGACTCTATACCGCAACACGGACCTCCGTCGTCAAACCACCGCGCAGCGCCATCGTCGCAGCCCCGACTTGGCCGGCGTCGTTCCCGAGCGAAGCGACCACGATTTTCGTCGTTCCTTTCGGCACCATCGTGGTAAGGTCGTCGACTTGCGGCCTAAGCGCGCCCAGCATAAAGTCGCCTGCGGTCGAAACGCCGCCGCCGAGCGCGATCGTTTCCGGATTGACGAACGCGATGACGTTCGCCAAGCCGATCGCGAGGTCGCCGATGAAGTTCTTCCAAGCGCCTAGTGCGTGAAGGTCGCCGGTCTGCGCGGCTTTGCGAATCTTCTTCGAACTGAGCTTGTCACGCGGAACGTCGAGCAGGCCGCTGCGTGGGAACGAGGGCGCAACCGCAAACGCGTGGCGAATGAGCCCGGTGCCGGACGCCTGCGCCTCGAAGCAGCCGGTCTTTCCACAGGTGCAAATGAACCCGTCGCGCGGCCGAATTTGGTGGTGTCCGATTTCGCCGGCTCCCCACTTGTTGCCGAGCACCAACTCGCCGCGCGCCACGATGCCGCCGCCGATCCCCGTTCCAAGCGTCAGCAGCACGAAGTCTTTCGTATCCCTCCCCGTTCCGAACGTGTACTCGCCCAGCGTAGCACAGCGAGCGTCGTTGCCGACGAGCACCGGAATCCCGAACTTTTTACGCAGCGTTTCGCCCAGCGGCACGTTTTCCCAACCGAAGTTTGGGCTGTAAAGGACCGCGCCGGAGGTCGGATCGATGTTCCCCGGCGAGCCGATCCCGATTCCGACGACGTTCTCGGCGTCTTTAACGGCCATTCCGATCGTCGCATCGAGCGCGGCGATGACCGCCTCGAAGCGGAGGTCCGCTAGATCCTCCTCGTGCTGTCGTTCGATTGTCCCGTCTTCCGTAACGACGGCCGCAGTTACATGCGAGCCGCCAAGATCAACGCCGATGGCCCTTTGCATCGCCGCTATCTTTTGCTCTCCGCAGAGGCGGTACCCGCAAGCCGCGGGAATCGAAGCTTGGTTATGGAGACAATCGACCTCATCAATTTGCGAAACTACACGCGCCGGACCGGCCAGCCGACGCATCCGGAGCTACTCGACGCCCGCCCGCTCGAACACGTCAACCGAGTCGAGATCGACGAAGAGCACATCACGATCGAGTTCGATGAGAAGACTACTCGTTATTACAACGTGAACGAAATCACGCGCCGGGAGTGGGTCTACAAGTACAACGACGATCCGGCGTTCGTGCGCGCGATCGGACGCGTTATCGAGCTCGCGCGCGATCACCTCAAAGAGATGCCCGATAACGTCGCCTGTCCGCCGGGCTGCGCAGAATGTTGTAGCGGGTACGAGCCCTTCGTCAGCAAAGCTGACGTTCAACGCATCGCCGATCATCTCGGGATGACCTACGACGAAACGGTACGGCGGTACGTCGTTGAACGCCCCTCTGCCGACGGCTACCACGTCGGTTGGTTGCGCAAGGTTGGTGACGACATTGCCGATCAGTGCGTCTTTTTAATGGGTCCGCGCAGCGGACGCTACTATTGCGGCATCTACCCCGCGCGCCCGAACGACTGCCGCGACTTTACGCCGATCGGCTGTGAGGATGTCGACACCTCACTGCCGCGCAAGACGGCGTGGAAGATCGGCGCGCCCTTCCAACCAAAGCGGCGCAGCGCGAAACGAAACGGCAAACGGCGTTAAGGGCGCTCAGCAGGCGATGCAGCGAAGGTAGCCGGTCGACCTCGCGTATTTGTGAATCTCTCGGTCGCGCGTGACGAAGCGTGCGCCGTAGGCTGCCGCAGTTGCGATGAGGATGCGATCGGCCGGATCGGCCGTGATTTTGTCTGGAAGCGCAGCTGCGGCCACCGCGATCGTGGGAGTCAGCGCGGCCAAGATAACACCGGGAAGCGCGAATAGCGCGCGGACGAAATCCTCAACCGTCAAAGCGAGCGACAAACGCCGCTTTCGAACCAGCGTGCCGATCTCCCAAGCGCTGATCGGCGAGACCATTAGCTCACCGCGGGAAGCCGCGCCCTCTACCAACCGGGCCGTCTCCGGTTTGAGCTTTCCATTGACGGTCCAGATTGCCGCATGCGTGTCAAGTAAGATTGGATTCATCCGCCTCCCACTCAACGTCTATCGGGCTCACAATATCGCCTTCCCAGATGACCATGCCCTTTAGTGCGCCGCAAACGCGTGCAGCGCTTGCCCGCGCCGGAACGAGACGCGCGACCGCTCTGCGATGCTTTGTGATGACAATTTCCGCTCCTGAACGCTCCACCTCACTTATTAACTCGAGACACCGTGCTTTGAACTCAGCCGCGCCGACTTCTCGCGGTTGAGCCATCAAAAAAGAAATGCCCGGTGCCTGGACAGTTGCTTGTTTTTTTCTGGCCATAATTTATGTCCACCAAAAATTATAGCACCCGACTGGCAGCCCCGCAAGCGGAGGTCCGAAAAATCACGTCGTAAGCAGCCGGTCATGCGCTATTCAACTACGCTTACGCTCGGCTGCGTCACGCTCGCGCTTGCGATCGCGCCGATTAATGCCCGCGCGCAAAGCGTTTCACCATCGCTCTATTCGGCGATGCGCTGGCGGTTCGTCGGACCGATGCGCGGCGGACGGACGGTCGCGATCGACGGCGTCGCAAATCAACCCAACCTTTTCTACATCGGCGCCGTCAACGGCGGAATTTGGAAGACGCAAGATGCGGGCCGCACTTGGACGCCCATCTTCGACCGCGAGCCGACCGGTTCGATCGGCGCTCTCGCGGTCGCACCGAGCAATCCGCAAATCGTCTATGCGGGCAGCGGCGAGGGTTTACAACGACCCGATCTCGCCGTCGGCGACGGCATCTACAAATCGACCGACGGGGGCGCAACCTGGACGCACCTCGGTCTGCGCGACGGACGACAGATTGCCTCGATGGCAGTCGATCCGACCGATGCGAACCGGCTCTTCGTCGCCGTCCTTGGCCATCCGTACGGTCCGAACTCCGAGCGCGGAATCTACCGTTCGCTCGACGGTGGCGCCACGTTCCAGCGCGTCCTATACGTAAACGAGAACGCCGGCGGCTTCGACGTCGTGCTCGACCCCAACGATCCAAAGGTTCTCTACGCGACGCTCTGGGCAGCGCGCCAGGCACCATGGGAGATCGGGTCTTCGTTCGAGATGCCGGGCAGCGGAATTTTTAAGTCGGGCGACGGCGGCACGACCTGGAGCCAGTCGAGCAATGGACTGCCGGCGCACATCGGGCGCGCCGAAGTCGCGGTCGCGCCGAGTAACTCGCAGGTCGTCTACGCGTATGTAGACGTCGAAGCCAAAGGTGACGATGCAGGGGCCCTCTATCGCAGCAACGATGCGGGCGCGCACTTCACGCGCGTCAACGATGCCGCCGAGATCGCGCAGCGCGGGGACGACCTGGTTTCCCTTGCAGTCGATCCACGCGATCCGCAGACCGTCTACCTAACGAACACGTCGACGTATCGCTCGACCGATGGCGGCCGAACGTTGGTAGCGATCAAAGGCGCTCCCGGCGGCGACGACTATCACACGGTCTGGATCAATCCGCGCGATCCACGGATCATCGCGCTGGCGAGCGATCAAGGCGCGACGATCTCGGTCGACGGCGGCACGACCTGGAGTTCGTGGTATAACCAGCCGACCGCGCAAATGTATCACGTCAACGCCGACAATCGGTTTCCGTATTGGATTTGCGGCGGCCAGCAGGAGAGCGGATCGGCCTGCGTGCTCAGTCGCGGCGATTGGGGCGAGACGACCGAACGCGATTGGCATCCGGTCGGCGCGCAGGAGTATGGGTACGTCGTCCCCGACCCGCTTCACCACGGCGTCTTCTTTGGAGGAAAGGTCGAGAAGTTCGACGAGCGCACGGGACAGACGCAAGAGGTCTCGCCGATCGCGTTACCCTCGAAGCAGTTTCGCACCGTCCGTACCGAGCCGCTGGCGTTCGACCCGCTCGACGGGCGGCGTCTCTATTTCGGATCGAACGTGGTTTTCGCGACCGATAACGGCGGGCAGAGCTGGCATGCGATAAGCCCCGACCTAACGCGCGCGCATCCCGGAGTGCCGCCGGTCCTCGGCGCATTTGAAGGCGACGATCCGCAGCAGGGTAATCATCGCGGCGTCGTCTACGCGATCGCGCCGTCGCACGTGCGCAAGGGAACGATCTGGGCGGGAACCGACGACGGGTTGATCTGGATCACCCGTGACAGTCCTTCGACAAGCTCAGGACAGGCGCATTGGAAGAATATTACGCCGCCCGAACTGACGCCGTGGAGCAAGGTCGCACAAATCGACGCATCGCGCTTCGACGACGCGACCGCTTTCGTCGCGGTTAACCGCTTCCGGCTGGACGATCTGCACCCGTACGTCTACGTCACGCACGACGGCGGCCAGACGTGGCGGCTCGCCGTCAACGGCCTGCCCAACTACCCGGTGAACGCGGTGCGCCAAGATCCGGTCGAACCGCGACTGCTCTACGCGGCCACCGAGAACGGCGTCTACGTCTCGTTCGATTCGGGCGCGAACTGGCAATCGCTCCAGCTCGATCTTCCGCATACCTCCGTTCGCGATCTGATCGTGCATCAAAACGACGCGATCGTCGCAACGCACGGACGCGGCTTTTGGATTCTCGACGATCTCGAACCGTTGCGCGAGCTGGCGCGCTCGACGGTCCACGGCGTGCATCTCTTTTCGCCGGTGCTCGCCTATCGCGTGCGGCGCGCCACGAGCACCGACACGCCGTTGCCGCCTGAAGAGCCGACCGGCGAGAATCCGCCCGACGGCGCCATTATCGACTACGCGCTCGCCTCGCCGGCGCGCCGCGTCGTGATCTCGATGTACGATAGCGCCGGCCGTCTCGTGCGCAGCTATTCAAGCGACGACGCCGCTCCGGCGATCGCGCACCTCGACAAGCCAACGTATTGGGAACGGCCGTTTGCGAGGCCGTCAACCGCCCAGGGGATGCATCGCTTCGCCTGGGACCTGCGAGGGCCGGCTCCTCACTCGGTTTCAGAGGATCTTCCGATATCGGCGGTCCCGCACGATACGCCTCGCGTGCCGCAGGGCGCGCTCGTCGTTCCCGGCCGTTACACCGTGCGCCTCACGGTCGACGGCACGACGGTGGAACGGCCGCTCGAGATCGCGATGGATCCGCGCGTGACGATTTCACAGAGTGCGCTCGCGCAGCAGTATTCGCTTTCAGAGCGGCTCGTGACGCTGATGGACCGCACGTACGCCCAGGCGCAGGCCGCCAAGGCGGCCGGGAACGCTAAAGCCGCCGCGGCATTGACTCAAACCAACGACCGGGCCGCATCCTTGCTCGACACGGTTGACGGGGCAGACGCGCCGCCCACGACCCAGGCGGTCGAAGCGGTCCAAGCGCTCGAGGGCTCGAAGGAAACAATCCCCTAGAAGCTTCTCCGGATGAAAGGAACACAGATGAAGAGACTTAGCTTGTGGATCGCATTTCTTGCAATGATAACTTTCACGCAGATATCCGCGGGCGCGGCCACGACCTCGACGCACACCATCACGCTGAACGAACAGAACGGCTCGGGCGAAAGCGGAACCGCAACGTTGACGCAGGTCGGCGATGACGTCCAGGTCGTCATCGCACTCAAAGGCGGCCCGGCCACCACGCCGCAGCCGGTCCACATTCACACCGGAACTTGCGCGAAACTTGGCGGAGTCGCCTATCCCCTGTCCAACGTCGTCGACGGCGCCTCGACCTCGACCGTCAAGGGCGTAACCATCGATAAGCTACTCACCGCAACCCATGCAATCAACGTGCACGAGAGCGCGGCGGCCCTAGACAAATACGTCGCGTGCGGAAACATCGAGTAGCAAGGCACGGGATGTAGCGTTCGGGTTAACTCTGAAATTAGCGACGCGTAACGAGCGGGGTCGATGTTTCCGCCGCTGACGACGACGCCGGCGCGCTTGCCCGAAAGGCCTGGAATGCGCCGGTGTAAGAGTGCGGCGAGTGCGGCGGCTCCGCTCGGCTCTACGACGAGCTTCATCCGCTCGAAAGCAAAGCGCATCGCATCGCGTAGCTCATCGTCGGTCACCGTCACGACCGCGCATGCGTGCTCGCGAGCGATCGCAAAGGTCAGCTCGCCCGGCGCGGTCGTCTGCAAGCCGTCGGCGATGGTTTTCGGAAGCGGAATCGTCACTCGCTCCCCGCGCCGCAGCGATTGCGCGAAATCGTCGCCGGCCTCCGGCTCTACTCCGTAGATCTCGATCGAGCGATCGAAGGCGTGTGCGGCGATCGCCGTACCGGCCATCATTCCGCCGCCGCCCAACGGAACCACGATCGCCTCGAGCGGGCCTGCGTCCTCCAAAAGTTCGACGGCCGCCGTTCCGGCGCCGGCGATGATGCGCGCGTCATCGAACGGAGGCACGATCGTCGCGCGTCGTTCCGCCGCGATGCTTCGCGCGATCTCCTCGCGGTTGGCGCGCTCGCGCTCGTAGTGGACGACCTCCGCGCCGTACTCGCGGGTCGCGGCCAGTTTTACCGCCGGTGCGTCGAGCGGCATGACGATCGTCGCAGGAATGCCGAGCAGCTGCGCGGCCAGCGCAACGCCTTGCGCGTGATTACCGCTCGAGAAGGCGACGACTCCTCGCGGGCGCTCGTCGGGCGAGAGCGAAGACAAGAAATTGTAAGCGCCGCGAAATTTGAACGCACCCATGCGCTGATAGTTTTCGCACTTCACGAAGAGCTGCGCGCCGGTGCGCTCGTTCAACGTCCGGGACGTAATGACGGGCGTGCGGTTTGCAACGCCCGCCAGGCGTGCGGCCGCCGTGCGGATGTCGGCGATCGTGACTATTTGGGCGCCATGTGAAAGTCCCAGTTGACGACCTTTCCGTTCTCGTCGAATCGCATTCGCTCGAGGTAGTCGTGCTTTTGGAACTTTACATCGAAGCAGTGCCAGCCCGGATCGCAGTTCGCCGGCGTCTCTTTGATCGAGATGAGTTTGCCCTGCGCGTTCAGCTCGTCCGACCACTGCGCGATCTGTACTCGCGTGATCGAAACTCCCTTAGCGATGTCGCCTTCTATCGGTCTAAAATCGTTGGCGATCACCGCTCGCGTAATGTGGTCGGCTTCGCGTTCGTTACGATTCTGGAAGGAACAGCTTGCCAAGACAACAGCCGTTAACGCCGCCAAGACTCGTCTCGCGTTTGTCATGCGACGGCCTCCTCGCCGGGTTGTGCCGAAAACGGGACCAACCGCAGTGCCACGTTCCACTCCTGCGCTAGCCGCACGCTCCATTCGCTTTCGAAGAGAACGACCGGCCGGCCCTCCCAATCCTCAACGAGCTTGGCGTTGGAGGGAAGATGCGCGCTCGCGATCTGATCGCGGTCACCTTGTACGCGCAGCGCGAGCGCGTACGGCAGCTGCGTGAACCGGCTTTCGACCTTATACTCCGATTCCAGCCGGTACTTCGCGACCTCGAACTGAAGCTCGCCGACCGCGCCGAGAATCGGCTCGGTTCGAGGCGTGCCCCAGGGATAGAAGACTTGCACGGCCCCCTCCTCACGCAGCTGCGATATGCCTTTTCCAAACGACTTGTAACCCGAAACGTCAATACTGCGAACCGACGCAAAATGTTCCGGGGCAAACGCCGGGATCGGCGGGAAGCGTACGGGGGCTCTTTCGTAAAGCGTGTCGCCGATCGCGAACGCTCCCGGATTGGTAAGTCCGACGACGTCACCGGCATAGGCGGTCTCCAGCGATTCGCGATCGTCGGCGAAGAGCCGCATTGCCCGCGAGAGGCGAAGCTCGGCGCCGGTTCGAGCGTTGCGTACGGTCATGTCGCGGGCGAACTCACCCGAGCATACCCGCACGAACGCGACGCGATCGCGGTGCCGTGGATCCATGTTGGCTTGAATCTTGAAGACGAAGCCGGTGAACGCTTCGCCGTTTGGATCCACGCCCGAACGGCACGATGGCGAGGGCGCCATCTCGATGAACTCGTCGAGGAAAAGCTGCACGCCGAAGTTCGTTACCGCGCTTCCGAAAAAAACCGGCGTCGTCACCCCCGCCATCAATGCCGCGCGATCGAAGCGTTCGCCTGCGCCGTCGAGCAGCTCGATACCCTCGCGAAACTGCGCGTAGACCGGCTCGCTCACCATTCTCACCAGCCGTTCGTCGTGTACGTCGGTGACGGTTACGGCGGCACGCGTCGCTCCGTGCGCCGCGCGTTCGAAGCAGTGCACCGTGTGCGTTTGGCGGTCGTACACTCCTTTGAAGTCGTCTCCGCTGCCGAGCGGCCAGTTCATCGGAAAGGCCCCGATGCCCAGCACGCTCTCGAGCTCGTCGAGGAGCTCGAGCGGATCGCGGCTCGGACGATCGAGCTTGTTCATGAAGGTGAAGAGGGGAATGCCACGCTCGCGACAGATGGCGAAGAGCTTTTTCGTTTGCGGCTCGACGCCTTTGGCCGCGTCGATCAGCATGACCGCGCTATCGGCGGCGAGCAGCGTGCGATACGTATCCTCGCCGAAGTCTTGGTGCCCCGGCGTGTCGAGCAGGTTGAGCGTATGACCGGCGTACGGGAACTGGAGCACCGTCGAGGTGATCGAGATGCCGCGCTCGCGCTCGAGTGCCATCCAGTCACTCGTCGCTTGGCGCTGTCGTTTGCGCGCGGAGACTTGGCCGGCGACGTGGATGGCGCCGCCGTAAAGCAGAAGCTTTTCGGTCAGCGTCGTTTTGCCGGCGTCCGGATGCGAGATAATCGCAAACGTTCTCCGTTTTCGTACTTCCGTTTGAATCTTTTCGTCTTCCATCTTTTTAGTGTGCCGGTTGGTAGACGCGCAGTTCGGCGCTCTGCGCTGTCTCGCGGATTAAAGCGAGGAGGCCTTCCGCGCGATAAAACTTCACGCGGGGCGGGATTCGGAGGCGGTCGGCTCCCCGCCGGACGAAGGCTTCGCTTCCGTCGATCCTAATGCTGCAATCACCATACACTAACGTCGCCGGAGGCACAATCGCGAGGGCGCCCGGCGGCAGATGCGCCCGCACGTACGCAAGCGAGCCATGCGATTCCGACATCTGTATCAGGCACTCGGGCAGCGCCGAAAGCGCCCACGGCGCGTCGCCGCTCAGCGCAGAGATCGCCGTTTTCCGACGCGCAGCGGCAGCGCCCGCCTTCGGCGGCACGCGCGCGTAGACCGATGCGATCTTGATCCGGATCAGGTCGCGATTCACCCACGCCGCAACGCCCATTGCCGCGCCGACCACGATCGCCGTCGACAGCAGCAGATACCTCAAGACAAGTTCAAGTGATCCGCATCCGCGCTGCGCCGACGGAGTAGTCGCCCATTCCGTAGTAGACGTCGTAGGTTCGCTCGCCGAGATCCGGTCGCGGATCGAGTCCGGTCGGAAAGACGACGTTGTCGACGACGCCGCGCCGCTCACGTCGCGACTCGGGCGTCATGATCGGCTTGGGCGATCGATAGAGAATGCAATCCGGTCGCTCGAGATCGTGGATGACGATGCCGGCGCTATAGCGCAACGACGGCTTGCGGCCAACCGCATCGACGCCGTGGAAGATCGAGAGCCATCCTTCGATGCCGTTTAACGCGAACCGCACCGGCGGCGTTCCGGCACCGATCTTGATCGAACCCCATTGCGCGATGGGTGAGAGCACCTGCACGCTCTCGGCAACGTTACAGAGATTGCTGCGATCCTTCAACGCGGGATTGAGCGGAACGTAGGCTATGCGAATCGATTCGCGGTCCTCGAACGGCATACGCGCAATCATCGGAATGGCGGCCCGCCCGTCCAGGCTCGAAAGGTGCAACATCGGGCGATGATAGAACGCCAAGCTACGCCGGCCTTTCGGCGAAAGAACCGGCTCCGGGAAGAAGGCCGCATCCTTATCGTCGCCGACGACATTTGCGCTGCCGGCAAAACGCGCTAATCCCAATCGTTCCCATTGGTAGGCGTCTTCCGAGATGGCCAGCGCGATGCGCGGTCCGTCAGGACCGAAAGCGGTGTAAGTCATCACGTAGGATTTCAGCACCGGCACGTACGTCACGCGCGGATCCTCACAACCATATCCCGGCTGCGGACGAAGCTCGTATGGAGCCCCCGGTTGCAGCGCGAAGCCGATGCGCTCTACATCGAAGCCGGCGCCGGCCTGGCGCGATCGAACCATCCCCACTCGTGAGATGTTACCGGCAGCGACGCAGCGCGGATAGAGCAACAGTTCGCCCTCGGGCGTGCGCGCCGCACCCGGGTTCAAGACGCCGCCCTCTTCGGTCGGATCGCCGTTGGGTGCGAGAACCTCGCCCAAACGCTCGACGCTCACGTCGAGCCGTTCGATTCCTTCGAGCGTGGACGGTCGTTTGCGCGGAGATATCACGGATCGGTTTACGGCAGATACGTCGACGCGATCGGTTCGTTGCTCGGCGTCACGACTTCGACGCGGACGCCTCGCCGATAGACTGAGTTCGGAACGATCCAAAGCGTGTAGGTGCGGTACTGAGGTGAAGGCTCGCCGCCGTCGGCCGGGTCCTGTTCGAATGCTACCACGCGGACGCGCTCCAGGTTGGCGCCGATCGATTCGACGATCTGCTTGTAGCCCGTGCGGTCGTGCGGCCCCATCAACAAGACGGCGCCGAACTCGCTCTTATAATGCAATGGCGCGTGAATCCCCAACTTGCCCAAGGCGACCGCATCGCGTACTATAAGGATTTGATTCCCTCCGAGGACGGTGGTTGTGCCTGCTGCGAGCGTCTTCACGCGTATTTCGCGACATCCGCCCAGCAAGAGGAGCCCCAGGGCTAGACCCGCCAGGGCCAACCAGCGCTTCACGGCCCACCGCTTCGCCCGCACCCACCGACGGCCTCCCCGCTAAAGCAAAATTTTACCTCCCAAATGTCGTTGCCGGTCGCGGTCCTTGACGTTACGCTAGTGAGAGCATGAAGCATCTTCGGCGCTTGGCGCTCGCTGCCGACGCGGTCGCCCTCATGACGCTGATGCTCGGAAGCTGGACGCGGATCAACGGAGCCGGGCTGACCTGTCCCGACTGGCCGCTCTGCCGCGGTCACCTGCTTCCGTCGCTTGCCGACGGCACGATTTGGGAATGGTTGCACCGCTTGCTCGCGTTCGCAGTGGCGCCGATCGTGATCGCGCTGATCGTCGTCGCGTGGCGGCAGCGCCGAAGCTCGCCGTTCGTCACCCCGACGATGGCGGCAATCGCCCTGCTCTTCCTCGTGCAAGTTTTCCTCGGGGCAGAGACCGTGCGCCTCGCCAACACGCCGATCTCGGTCGTTGCGCACTGGGCGACCGCAATGGCGTTAATCGCCGCACTCTCGGCGATGGCGGTCTTTGCGATGGCTTTCGATCGGGTGGAACCGTCGCAGGCATCGTCGGGATCGTTTGCGCTGCCGATTGCAGCGGGATTGACGGCCGTCGCAGCTTTCGCCACGATGTGCGTCGGCGCATACGTCAGCTCGAGCGGTGCAGGACTTGCCTGCCTGTCAATACCGCAATGCGCCGGCAACGTGGTGGTCTACACGCCGGGTCAGTACGTGCAGATGCTGCATCGCATTGCTGCCGGAGTGACGCTCATCTTCGCTGCGGCAACGCTCGCGCTTGCATGGGCGTACGGCGCTTCGAACCGCGTTCGAGCGGCGGTCGCTATCGGCATAGCGCTGGTCACGGTTCAAGTGTTGCTCGGCCTGCTCAACGTCGCGCTGAGGCTTCCCACCGATCTTCGCGAAGCGCACGCCGTCAATGCAGCCCTTCTCTTCCTGGCCTTCTTCGTAGCGACGGCCTTCGCAACGCTCGATGCGGCGCCGCGCGGCCGCGTCCATCCGCTCGCCGAAAACAGCGCCCGTCAATGACGCTGCTCGCGCGGCTACGCGATTATTACGAGCTCTCGAAGCCGCGAATTATCGTTCTATTGTTGATCACGACGGCTGCCTCGATGGTGATGGCCGCACGCGGCATGCCGCCCGTGCGGCTGCTCTTCTGGACGCTGCTGGCGGGCGCGTTGGCCGCGGCCTCGGCCGGCGCGTTCAACTGCGTATGGGACGCCGACATCGATCGCGTCATGAAACGCACGCAGTCAAGGCCGATTCCGCAAGGCCGCATTTCCCGGCGCCACGCTGCGATCTATGCCGCGATCGCGGGTGCGCTGTCGTTCGGTCTCTTCTACGTGCTGGTCAATCCGCTGGCGGCCTGGCTCTCGTTGGCCGGTAACCTGTACTACGTCGGAATCTACACGATGTGGCTCAAGCGCATCACGCCGCTCAACATCGTGGTCGGCGGCGCTGCGGGCTCGGTGCCCCCGCTGGTTGGATGGGCTGCCGTGACGCACACCGTCGGCGCGCCGGCGCTTGGGCTCTTCGCGCTGATCTTCTTATGGACGCCCCCCCACTTTTGGTCGCTCGCGCTCACGACCGAGACCGACTACGGCAAAGCGAAGATTCCGATGTTCCCCAACGTTTATGGAGAAGAGCGCACCAAACGCGAGATCGTCTACTATACTCTGCTGCTCGTAGCGGCGTCGCTGCTGCTCTATCCGCTGCACGTTATGGGCGCGTTCTATTTCGCCGCCGCGGCGGTTCTCGGCGGGATCTTCGTGCTCGACTCATTGCGCACGTGGCGCGAGCGGTCGACGACGCTGCAGGCGCGCCGGCTCTTTCGCTACTCGTTGGTCTATCTCGCGCTCATGTGCGCCGTGATGGTGATCGACCGCATCGTCTCGTGAACCGTCTGCTATGGACGCTCTCGCTGGGCGTCTTCGCCGGAGCGCTCGATCTGAGCGTGCTTTCGCCCGCATTGCCCGCGCTGGGTCGCGACTTCAACGTGCAGATCGGCGACCTCGCGTGGGTCTTCACGATTTACCTGCTCGTTACCGTGCTCTCGATCGCGCTCTCGAGCACGCTCGCCGACCGCTACGGACGCCGGCCGGTCTATCTTGCCTGCATCGCGCTCTTCGCGGCCGGCAGCGTCGTCGCGATCGCCGCGCCGAGCTATCCGATCTTCCTCGTGGCACGCGCGATTCAAGCGCTCGGCGCAGGCGGGATCTTCCCCGTTGCGACCGCAACGATCGGGGACGTCGTTCCCGCGCAGCGGCGCGGCGCGGCACTTGGGATCGTGGCGGCAACCTGGGGCGTCGCGGCGGTGATCGGCCCGAGCATCGGCGGACTCATCACACACTTCATCTCCTGGCGATGGATTTTCGCAGCAAATCTGCCGCTTGCCGCGGTCGTCTTCGCGCTTGCCCTCAAGGACGTACCGGCCGACGCGCCGCGCCGGCGCGAAGGGCTCGACGTTGGAGGGCTCGCGTTGCTTTGCATCGGGCTGCTCGCCGTTACCGACGGGCTGATCGCGATGCGGCCGATCATCGGCATCGTGGGCGCGATCATCCTTGGGTGTTTTGCGGTCTGGGAGAGTGCGGCGAGCGCTCCGATCGTGCCGCTCGAGTTGTTTAAAACACGTCAGCTCGTCAAGACGTACGCGCTCGAGATTCTCATCGGCGTTTTGGAAGGCTCGCTCTTTTTCATTCCGACCGTGCTGGTCGGCGCGCAAGGTCTTTCGTACGTCGCCGCGGGCTTTGTGGCAGCGCTCGGCGCCTTTACGTTCGTCGCCGTAATTCCATTTTCTGGACGCGCGCTCGACAGGGTTGGCAGCCGCGACGTCTTGCTGGTTGGGACGATCCTCACCGAGATCGGGCTCGCGATCTTTGCGCTCGGATTCGAATCGCTCGCGCTGGCATTGCTCGCGATGATCGTAGCCGGCGCGGGATTCGGAGCGTTGCTCGGCGCGCCGACGCGTTATATCGTCACCAACGAGACGCCGGCACGCGCGCGCGCAACGGCGGTCGGGCTCTTGAGCCAAGCGCTGATCGTCGGACAAATCATCGGAAGCTCGCTTGCCGGCGGTCTCTTTAGCCTGGCGCCAAGCGAAATTGCGGGCTATCGCCATGCGTATCTCGCGTTTTGCGCGGTTGCGTTCGTCGCGCTGCTGCTCGCCGCGACGCTGAAGTCGCAGCGCAGCGAAAGACGGCAACAGATCCAAGAGGCAGCAGCGGGAGCCGGTTAGGGCGAAGACGTTCGCATGCCCACGCATGCGGTGGAGAATCAGCCGCCGGTACTCGAGAATTACAACGTCTTCTCCTCCGACCGAGCGCTCGTCGAGGCGGTAGCGCGCGAAGCACCGGCTGCGCCGACGCAGGAGTTTGGCTCGCTCGCAGAGCTTGCGTCGCTCGGCGAGCTTGCCGGCAGCGCCGAAACGATTGCGCTGGGATTCGACGCTAACGAGCATCCACCCGAGCTGCGCACGCACGACCGCTTCGGTAATCGCATCGACGAAGTCCGCTTCCATCCATCCTGGCATCGCCTGATGACCCACGCAACGCACGCCGGACTCGCCGGCGCCCCTTGGGAAGACCACGCGCCGCACCCGCACGTCCTTCGCGCGGCAAAGTTCTACGTTTGGGGGCAAGTCGAATCGGGCCATGGCTGTCCGCTCTCGATGACGTATGCTTGCGTTCCCGTCGTGCGGACACAGCCCGAGCTCGCGGCCGTATGGCTTGCACCGCTTACGGCAAGCCAGTACGATCCGCGTCTGATTCCGATCGCTCAGAAGTCCTCGGCACTCTGCGGAATGGGTATGACCGAAAAACAAGGCGGATCCGATGTGCGCGCCAATCAAACGCGCGCCATACCCGTCGCCTTGCCGGGAGCCGGTCGCGAATATCTACTAACGGGGCATAAATGGTTCTGCAGCGCGCCGATGAGCGACGGATTCTTAGTGCTCGCGCAAGCCGCGCGTGGTCTTTCCTGCTTCTTGGTGCCGCGCGTCCTCGCCGATGGCACGCGAAACCTTTTCGCCATCGCGCGCCTCAAGAATAAGCTCGGGAACCGAAGCAACGCTTCCGCCGAGGTCGAATTCGACGCAACCCACGGCTGGCTGATTGGCGATGAAGGCGAGGGCATCGCGCGAATCGTCGAGATGGTCAACTACACGCGGATGGACTGCGCCGTCGGCTCCGCCGCGTTGATGCGGGCTGCGCTGGTACAGGCGATCCATCATGCCGCCTACCGACGAACCTTCGACGCGCTTTTGATCGAGCATCCGCTGATGCAGAACGTTCTCGCGGACCTCGCGCTCGAATCGGAGGCCGCGACCATACTCTGCATGCGGGTCGCGCGCGCAATCGACGAATCGCCCCACGATCCGCAAGCGGCAGCGCTCAAGCGCATCGGGACGGCGTTGGCCAAATACTACGTCTGCAAGCGAGCCCCCGTGGCGGCCGGCGAGGCGCTGGAATGCCTGGGCGGAAATGGTTACGTCGAAGAGTCGATCATGCCGCGGCTCTATCGAGAGGCGCCCTTGAACTCGATCTGGGAAGGATCGGGTAACATCAATGCGTTGGACGTTCTTCGAATTCTGCGAAAGCAACCCGCCTCGTTCAGCGCGTGGCGCGATGAGATCGTACTTGCGCAGGTTGAACCGCGCATTAAGCGCGAGGCGCAGCGTATCGAGCGCGATCTTCGCGACCCCGATCTCGGCGAAGCCGCAGGGCGCGAGGTGAGCGAACGCATGGCATTGCTCTGGCAGGCCGCATTGCTCGTGCAGCACGCGCCGGCGAACGTCGCCGACGCGTTCGTTGCAAGCCGCATCGAGGGCACTTGGGGGCGCACGCTCGGAACGCTCCCGCGCGACACCGGCTTACGCGCAATCGTCGAGCGAGCGGCGCCACTGCCGCAAGCGGTGACCGCATGAAGCTCGACACGTCTGACCTACGCTGGCAGACGCTCGCACGGCGGCGCTGGACCGCACGCGAGCGTACGATCGTCTGGCGCGGCCTTACCGGTCGCTTCGCGCTTGCGATCGAGCCGCTGATCGGCGCGATCTTCATGAGCCTGCTCACGTGGGGTATCGTGTACCGCGCCCACCACGTCGCCTCGGACGCGACCCTAATCAAGATCGCGTGGATCTTCGGGCTCGGCGCGATCGCCTTCGGCGGATACTTCGTGGCAGTGCTCGTCGCCCCGTTTGCGGCGTATCTCCAAACGTTTCGCCCGATCTACATCCTCGACGGATACGTCCGTTACCGTGCGCCGGACGAAGGCTCGCGCATTGACGGCTGCGGCTACGCGGCTGCGCTCTTCGCGGACCGCACGCCAGCATACGAATGGGAGTGGCTCGGCAAGAAGCCGCTACCGAACGTCACGCTTCCGGCACTCGTCGAGTTCTCGCTCTATGCCGGCATCCACAAAATTGACGGAAAATCGACCGGTCTGCTTCCCGACGAAGAGCTGCCGCTGCTCGCGATCGGCATCGCGACGCGCCACGGCCGCCGCGCCGACCTCTAAGGCGCGGTATTCTTCAGTGGAACGCGCATGGTCGTGACCGACGGCCAGTGGCGGCCGTAGCCGGATTGGAGAATCACGAATCCGCCGATCGCGAAGATGATCAGCAGCCCAACGGCCCCTAAGCGATAGAGCGCGGTGGGAATCCCCCGGCTCTCCGGAACTCTACTAAAATCTTGATACTCGTCGTCGCGAATGATCATCGCGTTATGCTCCCTTTGGCGCGAAGCCGATCACGTTGAGCCCGGCCAGGATCGCCAAAATCGCCCCGACCCCAAGTAGGAAGAGCATCAGCTTGAAGACGTTATTCTCGACGCCCGTGCTTTTCCAATCGACATAGAGCGCGTAAAAGGCGACCACCGCCACGACGATGCCGCCAATCACTGCCCCCAACCGCTCCACAATCGCCGGATTCACGAGCGCAGGCTCCTTATATTAAGTAGAAGATTGAGAACAAGACAACCCAGATCACGTCGACGAAGTGCCAGTAGAGCGTACCGGCCGTGATCCCGAAGAATTTTCCGCGCGTGTACACGCCCGCCGCCGACTGCAGGACCAGCGTCGTCAGGTAGCAGACGCCGAGAAAAACGTGCAAACCGTGCATTCCGGTCAGCGTGAAGAACGAAGCGCCGAAGATGCCGCTGCCAGACCACGTCACGTGCTCGCCATAGATGAGGTGCGTGTACTCGTAGGCTTGACCGCCGAGAAAGCCGGCGCCGAGCACGATCGTCCCGA
This sequence comes from Vulcanimicrobiota bacterium, assembly GCA_963831815.1. Classification (GTDB taxonomy): domain Bacteria; phylum Vulcanimicrobiota; class Vulcanimicrobiia; order Vulcanimicrobiales; family Vulcanimicrobiaceae; genus Cybelea. Next base: position 1,140,684 of record CAWHRL010000002.1, on the reverse strand, counting down.
GCAAGAACCACATGTAGCGCATCCAGTGCCCGTGCTTGAAGTTCTCGAGCGCGTAGTGCATCGTCGCTCCGGATCCGAAGAGCACGACCGAGTTCCAGGCGGCGAACCCGACATCGAGATGCTGAATTCCCGGCGGGGGCCATCCCTGCCCGCTGTTGCGCATGTAGAGGTAGGCAAAGATGAACGACGCGAAGAGCACGCAGTCGCTGACCAGGAACAGCAGGAAGCCCTGAAGACGCAGCTCGCGGGTCTCGATGTAGAGCTGGTCGGCCTCCCCGTGCGCGTCGTGAGTCAGCGATGCAACCGACATCAGTGGGCTCCGGCCGGAACGGACGGCGGCGAATCGGTGAGCTCCTCCTCGAGCCCCTTATACGGAAGCGGTTGCGAGAAGTCGTAGGGCAATCCGTAGACCGTCGGAACGTGCTTGAAGTTGTAGTAGTTGGGCGGCGACGGAATCTGCCATTCGAGGGTGCGCGCTCCCCAAGGATTCGGACCGGAGCGCTTCCCGTTGCGAATGCTCCAGAGGACGTTCACGAAGAAGAGCAGGATCGAGAACGTCATCAGATACGAACCGACGGACTCAAAGCGGTTCCAGAACGTGAACTGCGGATCGTACGTCGCTACCTCGCGCGGCATGCCGAGAACGCCCAGCCAGTGCATCGGAAGAAACGTGCAGTTGAAGCCGATAAAGAAGAGCCAGAAGTGCCAGTGCCCGAGCGTCTCGTTCAACAGCCGGCCCGACATCTTCGGGAACCAGTAGTACATACCGGCAAAGATTCCCATCAAGCTTCCGCCGATGAGCACGTAATGGAGATGCGCGACGATAAAGTACGTTCCGTGAACGTGTAGATCGTAGGGAATCGCGGCGAGGAAGATGCCGGTGATCCCGCCGATCGTGAAGAGCCCGATGAAACCGATCGCAAAGAGCATCGCGGTCGTGTAATGGATCTTCCCGCCAAAGAGCGTCGCGGTCCACGAGAAGATCTTGATTCCGGTCGGCACGCCGATTATGTAGGTAAGGATCATGAAGGGCAGCTGCAAGAACGGCGCCAGCCCCGAGGTAAACATATGATGCGCCCAAACCATAAAGCCCAACAGCGCGATCGCCATCGAGGAGAACGCGATCAGCTTGTAGCCGAAGATCGGCTTGCGGGCGAACGTCGGCAGTACCTCAGAGATGATCCCGAACGCCGGAAGCACCATGATGTATACGGCGGGGTGCGAGTAGAACCAGAACATGTGCTGCCACATGACCGGGCTGCCGCCTTTGGTCGGGTCGAAGAAGGGCACGCCGAACTCACGCTCGATGAAGAGCGCGGCAAGCGCCGCCGCGAGCGCCGTCGTCGCGATCATCAGCAGCGGCGCGGTTGCGAACTGACCCCATACGAAGAGCGGCATGCGGGTAAAGGTCATGCCGGGCGCGCGCATCTTCAAGATCGTTACCACGAAGTTTATTCCGGTCATGGTCGAGCTGACGCCGACCAGAAAGATCGCTGCGCACCACATCGACGTTCCGGCGGCACCCTGGAGAGAGACCGGCGGATACTCCATCCAGCCGGCCGTCGGCGCGCCCATCAGAAACGACGAAAAGAGCATCAACCCGGAGACCGGGAAGATCCAGAAGCTGATCATGTTCAGCCACGGGAAGGCGACGTCGCGCGCCCCGATCTGAAGGGGGAAGACGAGATTGCCGAACCCGCCGGTCAGCATCGGGATGATAACCAGCCATACCATCGCGCTGCCGTGGATGCTGTAGATCTCGTTGTAGGTGTCCGCGGCGACGAAGCCGCCATTGGGATTGAGAAGCTGGGTGCGAATCGCTTCCGCGAGCAAGCCGGAGAGCACGAAGAACACGAAGGCGGTGATAATGTACTGGATGCCGATGATCTTGTGATCGAGCGAAAAGACGTATCGCCGGACGAAACCCTGTGGTTCGGGGTGGATGTGGTCGGCGATTCCGCCTGCGTGTACCGTTGCTACTGCCATGGTTACTTCGAGTCTCTCACTTTAGCGTATCCAGAAATGTCACGAGATTTGCGATATCTTGCGTCGTCAGCCCATTCGCGCTTGCATTGGGCATCGCGCCCATGCTGCCGGTGTAGCCGTTCTGCAGGATCGCCGCTACGTTCTGCGGCGTCGCAGGTTGAGCGTTCACTAAGTTGGGATGCGACGGGTCGTGCAGCACGCCCTGGAGCCCAGGCCCGACCAGCGTTTGGCTGAACGGCGCGAGCTTGTGGCAGGCCGTGCACTTCTGACTGAAAAGCTGCTTGCCGGCAGCCGCGTTGCCCCCTTGAAGCGAAACCGCTTGACCGCCGGTCGCGGGCAGGGCGTTGCTCACGTGCGCGTTCTTCTGCTGCCAGTATTTATACCACTTGTCGAATGCCGGCTTAGGCTCGATCACGAGCACCTGCTTGTCCATTTCGCTGTGGAGGACGCCGCAGAACTGGGTGCAGATGATCGGATAGCGGCCGGGCAAGCGCGGGGTGAACTTGATCGTCGTCAGGAGTCCCGGTACCGTATCGTTCTTTAGCCGCATCGCCGGTACCCAAAATCCGTGGATCACGTCCGCTGAGGTCAAGTTCAGCGTCACGGGCACGCCGAGCGGAAGGTGCATCTCGTTGGGCACCTCGCCGTTGATCTGCGGGTACCGGAATGAGAAATAGAACTGATGGCCGATCGCTTCGACGACGATCCCGTTCTCGGGTTCGAGCAAGATCTCGTACCAAATCCGCACGCTCACGATCGAGAGAACGATAACGAATATCGCCGGTATGATCGTCCACCAGAACTCCAGCTTGCGATTGTCGTGGATCTGCACCCCGATCGCGTCCGGAGGGTCGGTCGGCTTAGCGCGGAAGGCGATCGAGAAATAGATCAGATATCCTGCAATGAAAATCCAGAGCGCGCTTCCCGCCGCGGCCATGAAGCGAAAGAGGTGATCGACCTGCCGGGCCGTGACGATTGCAGCCGGCAAATAGGTCTCGAGCGGAAAAGTCGCCCAGAACACCATCGCCGCGACCGACAGCACCGCAAGGAGCGCGGTGACGCTCCAGAAGCCGCGCGGCAGGCCGACTGACTCCGCCCTGTTCTCTACCAAAAGAAAGCTCTCTCCCCAAGCTCATTCTAGAGGCCGCGCACGCGGCGCGCACCGACTAAACGGGCTGTTAAGAGCCTTTATCCGTAGCCCCTGCAAACTCGCGCACGAGCCAGTCGACGTTGGTGATCGCGCTTCCGACGCAGACCGCATCGGCCCCGGCGTCGAGTGCGGCGCGCACGTCGCCCGGCGAACGGATGCCCCCCTCGCAAACGCTAAAGCTCCCAGTCGCTGCGAACTCCGCAACGAGCTCTAGCGCCGGAAGCCGTTGCCCGGCTGTTTCGAGCGTGTAGCCGCAGAGCGTAGTCGCGAGCAGATCGGCACCCAGTTCGGCGGCGGCGATCCCGTCGGGCGCGGTAGCGCAATCGGCGAGCGCCAGACGGCCGGCGGCGTGAATCGCCGCAATCAACTCGCCGAGCGCGGCGTTGCCGGGGCGGCGGCGCGGTGTCGCGTCGAACGCCACGATCTCCGCTCCGCCGGCGACGACTGCGCCAACTTCCTCGAGCGTCGGCGTAATATACGGCTCGAAGCCCGGATACTCGCGCTTGATCAATCCGATGATGGGAAGCGCGACGCGCGCGCGCACCGCGCGCAAGTGCTCGCTGCCGGCAATGCGAACGGCGACGGCGCCGCTCTCCTGCGCCGCCTTGGCCATCGCCGCAATGACGCCGGGATCGTCCAATGCCGAGCCTCGCCAAGCTTGGACGGAAACGATCAAGCCGCCGCGGATAGAGTCGAGCAGCATCATTCGCGCAGCTCGGTTACATTCAGGGCCTGCTCGCGATATGCTAACAGCAGCGCTCCATAGGCCGGTTCGTAACGTGCAGTGACGATCTCGGCAAGCGGGAGCGCTGCCAGAATCCCGTCGCGAACGCGCTCGCGAAAGCCGGCGTCGGCGAAGACGCCCCCGACGAACGCGACGCGCGCCGGCGCGCCGGCTGCAACTGCGGCGCGTACCAACTCCGCCAGCCGGTCGGCGCCGCGCTGCGCGATGGGCCGCAGCAAATCGAGCTGCATCGCCGTCGAGGCGAACGACGCGAGCCGGTCGCGCGTCAGCTCTCCCTTATAGAATTCGTGAACGAGCGCGCGCAGCGACGGCACCGCGAAGAACTCGCACGCAGCGCGCGTCTGTGCAACGAACGACGAATCGCCCTCGTCCTGCGCGCGCATCAAGGTTGCGAGCGCGTCGCGTACGATCGCAAACGCACTTCCCTCATCGCCAAACAGGAATCCCCAGCCGCCGATCGTGCACGACCACCCCTCGTCGTTACGGCCGTAGACGACGGAACCCGTTCCCGCGATCACGACGACGCCGCTTCGGCCTCCCAGCGCGCCGGCGTGCGCGATCGGCGTGTCGTGCATCAGCACCGCGCGTGCCGACGGCAGCTCCGGCGACCGACCGTAGACGCGGCCGTTGTACCCGCTAACTCCGGCGACAATTGCGTCAAACTTTGTCTCGACAGGAAGCCGCGCGCCGCGACAGGCCTGCACGAGCGCACCATGTAGCGCGTCGCGCAAGCGCGTCGAATCTTTGTTCGCGCCGATCTCGTCGGCCGGCCCGGCCGCGCCGCGACCCAGAATCCGCCCGGCGTCGTCGGCAACGACCGCTACCGTCGAACTCTGCCCGCCGTCGATGCCGGCAAAGAGTCTCACGGCCTCTTTGCCAGCAGGCCGCGGGCGAAATCCTCGGCCGCCGATTCACGCGCGCGCCGATCGCTCAGGATGGGAACTTCACCGATACGCTCCCGGTGGTGATAGAGCTCGTGCCCGACGGCAAGCGCGACGAACTCGCCGAGCTCTCCAATCGAAAGCGCGGCCGCGACTGAAACGTTGAGACGAATCTCCGGAACCGCAGGATCGTACTCCGAGCGTAGCTCGTCGCGACCCCAATCGCCGAGCTCGGAAAAACGTATCGCCACGCCGTAAGCGCGCGCCCGTTCGAGGGCGCTAGTCACAATAAGGCACCATCGGCACGCAGCTGCTTGCGCAGGGTGCGCACGTCGATATCTCCCACCCGCACGCCGCGCGCGCACGCGAGCGCCGCCGCCGTGCCGGCGGCTTGACCGAGCGTCATCACGGTCGGCGTCAGGCGCGTGGATGCGAGCGCCTCGTGTGTCGTCGAGATGCAACGCCCGGCAACGAGCAGCTGCTCGCGATTGACCGGCACGAGCGTGCGATAGGGTATCTCGTAGCTCTCTCCCGGCGCGAGCCGCTGCGTCGTCGTTCCGCTACCGGCGGGATTGTGCAGATCGATCGGATAGGCGCTGCGCGCAACCGCGTCGTCGAACTTGCGCGCTTCCAAAACGTCCTGGCGCGTGAGCGTATATCGTCCGACGATTCGGCGCGACTCGCGGATGCCGACCTGCGTGCCGGTTCCCGCGATGCGCGCGTTTTCGAAGCCTGGAACGAACTTTCGGAAGAACTCGACGAGCTGCATGGCCTGCAGGCGCGATTCGACTTCGGCGCGGGTGAGATCTTCGGGGTCGAGCGGATCGATGTCGACGACGCGCGTCATGTTGACGGTAACCTCGTCGGGATACGGCGAGATGAAAAACGAGACGAGCTCCCGCGGTACGTCGACGAACCCTTCGTCGCGCGCGCGCTGCCAAAGCGAGTAGAGTCCGGCAACCGCGGTGAGCGATTCCGGAGTGCGGGCGTGCGCCGGCAGCGAGCTGCGCATCTCCTCGGGATGCTCGCGCACGTACCGCGCCGTTTCCACGAGATCGACGTGACTTAATCGGAAGATCAAGGTCGCCGGCTGGACGCGACCGCGATCGTCGCCCTTTTGCGTCGGCACTCCGGCCGACGCTGCAACCAATGCGTCGGCGGTTGCGTCAATCACCACCGTTCCGCGGCAAGTACGGGCTCCACCGATTGTCGCGAACGTCGCACCGGTAACGGTGACGCCGTCGAGCTCGGCGGCGAGAAAATACGCGTGAAGCAGCAGCTTAACGCCGGCCTCGCGCATCATCTCGAAGAGCAGCGCCTTGAGAACTTCGGGATCGAACGGGGTGATCGTCGCAACGTAATCCGACGAATCGGAAAGGTGACCGGGTGACGCTCCTTTGCGCATCAAGCGCTCGACAATCTCCTCGGCAATGCCACCGACGATGCGCTCCTCGCCGGAATGGAAGGTCATCCACGGGCCGACCATCGCAGCGGTCGCAGTTCCGCCGAGAAAGCCGTACCGTTCGACCAGGAACGTGCGCGCGCCGTGACGCGCGGCAGCGATCGCCGCGGCACAACCTGCGTTGCCGCCGCCGACAACCAGCACGTCTGCCATGCAGGCCATTTCCGCGTCTTCCAAAATAAACCGCCATGCAGGTTCAAATCCCCGCCGAGGAACGGAATTGGGCGATAGCTTCGCATCTGAGCGCGCTCGTCGCAATAGCAGGGATGCCGTTCGGTCACGTTCTAGGACCGCTCGTCGTCTACCTCATTAAAGGTCACGAGTCGGAGTTCGTCGGCGAGCACGCGCGAGCGTCGCTCAACTATCAGATCACGGTCTCGATCTTCTTCATCGTGGCCGTCATCGTTGCGCTCGGCATTATGTTCGGAATCCTCATTCCGATGAGCGCTTTGCCGACCGACTCAGCCTCGACCACCGCGGGGATTAGTCTCGTCGTGTTCTGGCTTTCCTTCGGACTCGGCGTCCTGCTGGTACTGCTGGCCTCGCTGATCTTCATCGTTATGGGAACCGTTGCCGCAAGCGAAGGCCGCCCGTACACGTATCCGCTCGCAATCCGGTTCCTGCGCTAGAGGGTCACCATATGTTAATGCAACGAGTAAAACCGCTCGCGCGCATTCTCGCCGAAGGCCGCGACAGTACGCACGGTCTCAAGCGTTCGCTGGGGCCGTGGGCGCTCACTGCGATGGGAATCGGCGCAATCATCGGCACCGGCATCTTCGTGCTGACCGGCGTCGCCTCGGCTACCCGCGCCGGACCGTCGTTGACCCTCTCATTCGTCGTCGCTGGAATCGTCAGCACGCTCGCGGCGCTTTGCTATGCTGAAGTATCGAGTAAGATTCCCATCTCCGGCAGCGCGTACACGTACACGTACGCGACGATGGGAGAGTTCTTGGCATGGATCGTGGGCTGGGGGCTCGTGCTCGAATACGCGCTCGGCGCGTCGACCGTAAGCGTCGGCTGGTCCGGCTACTTCACGTTTATCTTGCATACGCTTTTTAACTGGAATATTCCGCAGGCCTGGCAGCACAGCCATTGGGACGCGACTCCGGGGATCGCTAATCTGCCCGCGGCCGCGATCATCTTCCTGATAACCGCCCTACTCGTGCGAGGCACAAAAGAGTCCGGCACGGTCAACGCCGTGATCGTCACAATTAAGTTGGCGGTGGTTCTCTTCTTCATCGCGGTTGGCTTGGGTCACATCAATTCAGCAAACTATCACCTCCCGCCGGGTCCTCAAGCAGGCGCGGGAGGCTACTTCCCATTCGGGTTGGCCGGGATGTTCGGGGGCGCGGCCTTCATTTTCTTTGCGTACATCGGCTTCGATGCCGTTTCGACGACCGCGGAAGAGGCCAAGAATCCGTCGCGCGATTTGCCGTTCGGCATTATTGCCAGCCTTCTAATCTGCACGGTTCTCTATATCGTCGTGGTCGCTATTCTGAACGGCATGGTGCCGTTCTATACGCTCAACGTCAACTTCCCGGTCGCATACGCCGTCGACAGCGTCGGCCTCGCCTGGGCGGGAGTCGTCATTTCGTTCGGCGCGATTGCCGGTCTTACGACCGTACTGCTCGTAATGATGTACGGACAAACGCGGGTATTTTATGCGATGTCACGCGACGGGCTGATTCCGCCGGTGTTCGTTGCCCTGCATCCGGTGTGGCGAACTCCCTGGATATCTCAGATTCTCTTCGGGATCCTCATTGCCGCGGCCGGCGCGTTCTTTCCGATCAGCATCTTGGGATCGCTGACCAATATGGGGACGCTGGCAGCATTCGTGCTCGTTTCAGTCGCCGTGCCGATCTTGCGAAAGCGCCATCCCGAAATGCAAGGGAAGTTCACGATCCCGTTCGGTCCCTACGTCATTCCCACGCTGTCCGCGGTTACCGCGCTTTTCCTGATCTACTTCTTGAGAGTCGGCAATCCCCTGGTTTGGGGCTTCTTCCCGCTCGTGTGGTTGGGGTTCTTGATCTGGTTCGCGGTCGGATTGATCTTCTATTTCTCGTACGGACGTTCCAAGAGCACCGTCGCCCTCGAGGAGACCGAACGTCTGGCCATAGTGCAGCCGCCCGTGAACTAGCCCTTCGACTCCGCTCAGGGTGACAAGAGGCTAGGCCTCACGTTTGACGACGAGCAGCGCGACGCGCTCGTCGGGTGCGCAACCGTCGGTCTCTTCGGCCGCGAGCGCCGCGCCTTGCTCGGCGCTCGATAATCCTTCGAATGCGGCGATTCGCCCGCCGCGCAGCAAGTAAAGCGCCGGCAGCGCGCGTCCAACGTCGCCGAAGTTGGTCGCGTTTTCGATTGCCTCGCGCACGCGTGTCGCGATCTCGCCGGCCGTCGCGAGCGTCACCGCCGGATCTTGCAACGCGAGCCGCACGACACCGCGCTCGTCGACGACTCGAACGTCGCGAATCTCGCGCGCGCGGCGCAATGCGCTCACGACCGACCGGCGCCGCTCGTACGCGGTCAACGAGCGCGTCAGCTCAGAGGCGGCAAGTTCGCTCGGTTCGCCGCGCATCGACTCTGCCGCCGCAGCTCGCCGTTCATCCTCGCTGCATGCCGGAAGAGCCGCCGAATCCACCAGCGCGGTCGCGCCCGACGCAGTCGCCCGCACTCGATTTCGCTGGGTGTCGATCTCGATTTCGACCTCGACGCGATCCGGCGCGGCGCCCGCCGCGACGACTCGGTCGGCGGCCTCGCGCCGGATGCGCGCGATCTCTTGCGGTGATGGGGCGACGATCGTACGCTCGACGGAATCGCGAACCAGCGCAAGCGCGACGCCGATCGGCGCGATGACTTCCGCATCGCGCGCGATGCGATAGGGCAGATGCGCGAGCTCGGCAAGCGCCGGTATTAGCGCACCGGCACCCCCGCCGCCGCCCACGATTGCCACGCTTTCGCGATCGAGCGAGTAATCGGCGATCAATCGTTCGATCGCGACGCGCAGCTTCGCGGCCGCAGCGGCGAGCACGGCGCGCGCTAACGCAAGGGGTTCCGCCCCCAAAGCTTGCGCGACCAACTCGAAGGCGCGTTGCGCGGCCTGCGCGCTCCCCCGCGCAAACGCGCCCTCGGGAATCACTCCAAGCAGATTGGCGGCGCAAGTCGCCGTTGGCGCGATGCGCCGTCCGTCGGGCGCGATCAGGGCCGCGTACTGTGCCGGGTCGTGCGGCGCCGGCGCGATGCGCTCGAGCCGCGCGCCGTCGAGCGCTTCGGCCGGAACGAACGAAGCATACGCGCAGCCGGCGATGTGGGCGCTGCGCGGCCCGACGTCGAGAAGCTCGTTGGCCCCGATCCGCAGCAAGCTTCCGCCGCCGATGCCCAGCGTGCGTACGTCGAGCGTGCGCAGCATGGTGCGATGGCCGCCGATTCGCGCCGCCTGCATCTGCGGCCGGCCGTTGCGAATCGCAGAACAATCCGAGCTCGTGCCGCCGACCTCGACGAAAATTCCCTCGCTCAGACGCTCGTGGAAGAGCGCGCCCGCAACGCCGGCGGCGGGCCCGGAGAGCAGCGTTAAGATCGGGCGCCGCTCGACCTCGCCCACGCCCATCACGCCGCCGTCGCTGCGCATCACCATCAGCGGCGCGGGAATCGCTGCGCGTTCGACGGCCGCGGCCGTCATTCGCGCGGTGCGGACCATCTTCGGCAGAATCGCTGCGTTGAGCGCCGCGGTGCGGGTGCGGGCACGCAGGCCGTACGCCGCGCTCACGTCGTGACCGCTCGTTGCGTCGATGCCGCGCGATCGCGCGTACGCAACCGCATGCATCTCGTTCGCCGGCCGGTCGACGCCGAAGCTTTCGCTCGCTGCAATCGCCTCGGCACCGGCTGCGATCAAGCGATCGACGCTCGCGCGCACGGACGATTCGTCGCGAGCGGAAGTGAAAGTAAAAGCGGGCGCAAAGGTCGATCCGCCGGCGACCACAACCTCCCCGAACCGCATCTGCCGTTTCGACAACCACGCCAAACCGTCGAGTAGACCGACGACACCGACCTTCGCGAGATCGCCCTCGAGCAACGCGTTCGTCGCCTGAGTCGTCGAATGCGCGATGAACGCGATGGCACCGGCGTCGATTGCGGGATCTTGGAGAAGCCGGTCGATTCCGGCGACGATCCCCGCGGCAACGCCCTCTCGAGCATCGTGCGTGGTCGGCACCTTGATGCGCGCGATCAGTTCGCGCGTTGTCGCGTCGATCGCGACGACGTCGGTAAAGGTGCCGCCGACGTCGATGCCGACCCGAACGTTGCGCGTTCGAGCTCGCTCCATGCTACCAGCCGGCAGCGAGCGCGTGCGTGACGGTCATTAGCTCGACCGCGCCGCGCCGTTGGAAACGGTCGAAGAGCGCATGCAGATCGCGCCGAAGGCGTTGCGCATCCGGTCCGGACTGCGGCAGATACGACGACGAAGCCGCGCGCCCGACGAGCGCATCGCGGTCGAGCCGCTGTTTCGAGAAATGCCCGCTGCGCGCGATGCGGGCATTCGGAAAATCGGCGAATGTGCTCAGCGCTTGCGCGCGCAGCGTCTCGGTGTCGTCGGTCGCATACGCGCGCACGACGTCGCCATACGCTTTGGTGAACGGATCGCGTTCGTCGCGCTCGTACTGCAAAAGGACCGCGCGGCATCGTGCGATCCGCCGGAACTCGAGCATCGCATCCATCGTCGCGAACCAGTGAAACGCCTGACACGCGACGACGGCGTCAACGCTGGCGTCGTCGAGACCGGTCATCTCGGCCATCCCGTCGCGCCAGCGGACTCGTGCGTGCGGCTCGGCTGAGGCGCGCATCTGGGCGTTCGGCTCGATCGCGATCACGGCGGCGCCGCGCTCGGCGAAGAGACGCGCGGAGATTCCGGTCCCCGCGCCGACGTCGGCAATCGTCAACGTATGCGGATCACCCAAGCCCGCGAGCGCCGCGTCGATCGCCCCTGGAGGATAGGCTGGGCGAAACGCGGCATACTCGCGGGCACGCGAGCCGAAGCGGGTCGTTGGATTCAACGCACGGCGCCGGCACACGTTACTAAGAGCGTCAGCCGCCGTTCTGGCAGACGCTTAACGTTTCACCCTGGAACGTAGACCAGTCGTTCACCGACGTGCTCGGGGGTGCGCCAAAGTACGGAAGGAAGACCAGATCCTGCAGGTTGTAGGTGAATCCATTGGCGTTATATTGGTACGCGCCATAGTTGGCGTTGCCTTCTAGCGGATCGCCGACCTCCAGAATGCCGCACGCGACGCGGTTGTTGGTGAAGGGGTCGTCGTACCACTCGCCGAGCTCGTGCGAGAATGCCGATACGTCTTGCGAGAACGCCCCTGGTTTATCGACGTACGTCGCGATTGCGTAGGTGTTCGTACCATTATAGCTGTGGTATCCGCCGACGCAGCAGCGCCCGGACTGAGTCTCGTAGACGTCCCGAGTGATGAAGAGCGGCAGCGTATCCGGGGGAATAGCTAGTGTCTTGATAATGCTCTGAAGCTGGGCGTCGACATAGTTGATGTCAACCAGGCCGACGGTCGCGCCGAACTCGCTGCCAATTTTCCCTTGAGAGGAATCCGGGCGCAGCGCTTGCTGCTTTGCAACGCTTGGTTTGAGCACGACGTGATAGTTGCTATTCGTCTGGACTAGCGACCAGAAGTTGCCCCGCTGAAAGGCATCTTCGTACTGGGTCTTACCGAGGTCCGTCCCGCCCTGCACGAAGTCCACGTTGCTTTGGAAGAGCGGGGAATTCAACGTGTTCTGCAGGACCGTTTGACCGTTCGAAACTTTTTTCGACGTAGAAAACCGATGCGTGCCGATAACAACCTTCAATGGGATCACGCGGACCTTGAGCGTCGTGGTCGTGTTGCTCGTGGCCGGATCGGCACCAACCATCGTATAATTGTACGTGTGACTGTTGTACGAGAACGAACCGCTCCAGGACGGCAAACTACCGGGCTTAGACAAGTCCGGCGCCAGCCCCCGGTAAGGGAGAACGGTGAACATCGGTCGGGACTGCGAATGCACCCCTTGCGAGTTTTGCGCGGGCGCCCCGCCGCTGGAGAGCCCGACTGGAGGAACGGTTTGATTGATCGGGCCGCCCGAACATGCGGCGATCAGCGCGGCGCTGGCAATGGCGAGCACTCGCGAATAACGTGCTGTCAAAAAAGACTCCTTCCGAATTTTAGTATGGGCGGAGCGTGAGGAAAGCTCACCGCACCGTCCTAGAAACGTAAGCGCGGCCCCAATGATTCCATAGCACCGGAGTATCGCTTGAGATAAGTGGCCGGTCGCGCCGCGGCCGCTGGGACGAACGACGTGCCGAGCCGGATGTCGACGGCTCGGCCGCCGCGCTGAACTTCGAAGGCATGCGGTTTGCCGTCGTAGGCGCGCCGCTCGGATTGATACGTGCCGTAAAGCCACCAGGCTTTACCGTCGATCGTTTCGATAACGTCGCCCGACCGCATTCCGGCAACGTACGCCGGGCCGCCGGCACGAACGTAGGCTCGCAGATTGCCGTCGGCGCTGCGGAAGAACGCGTAAAAATACGTTGGTTTGTCTCCGAGCCGCGCGGCGACACCGGTGGCGAAGAGGTTCGCGCTGCGAACCGGATCGGCCGTCGCCCAGGCTCGCAGCCGCTCCACACCCTCCAGGGCGAGAGCTCGCGCCGCGCTCGCCGTCGGCGGAGGCGGAACGACTTGATGGTCGTGCCACTCGTCGACGATCCAGCCGCCGCAATCTTGCAGGCGCAGGCCCACGTCGAGATCGTCGCCGTCGCTCAACGAGAAGCTCGAAGTCGTGACGCTTACGTATGCGGCGTACGACTTTCGCGCGCAATCGGCTGCGTTGGGATTATCGTGGAACCGAGTCGCTTGCCAAGTGCCGCTCGCCAGCGCCGCGGCGACGGCGTCGGCTGCCGCTCTGCCAAGCGGCGTCCCGTCATCGTCGACCGCGATGCGATCGCGTGAGGATGCCGGCGCATAGAACCCCGGCAGCTCTTCATCGGCGCGTGCGGCCTGGAAGAACGCGCCGAAGGGCTCGAGCCCAAAGAGCGCCGGTGCCGCAATCGCGACCGCAAACGTCGCGGCGATTGCGACGCCGGTCTGGTAGGGTAGCGTGCGCTTCGTTATCGCGTCAATGGGCACGCCGGTGAAGTTGGCGATCCACACGTTTGCGGTGTTCGTCGGATCGCAGACGTTTTGGACTTGAACGACGGCCATGATCGCGGCGACGAGTACCACCGGCGGCAAGACGTGCGCGGCCAGCATTGCGGTAAAGATGGCGATCCCGACTCCAAAAGGATTGAGCGGTCCGCGGTAGAGCGCGAGCGGGCTCGCGACCCCGAAGAGCAGCACGTACGCGAGCGGATTGCGCACCCACCCTCCTGCGACCAGCGGCTGCAGCGCGGCCGCGAACTGCGGCTCGCGGGTCGCGGCTAACAGCATGCCGATGCCCATGAAGAGCACGATTGCCGGAGCCACGTCTTCAACGCCGCGGATCGCGGCCGCGACCAGACGTTGCACGGCTTGGCTCGGACGCGTGGTGAGGACACCGTAGAGCGCCGCCACGAGGAATGCGGGCGCGGCTTCAACCTTCAGCAGGTAGTAGAGCAGCAGCGGCAATAGCGGCGTGAGCAGCGCGACGGCCGGCACGCGCGCGCGCTCTTCCACCTCGGCGCGAACCGCCCAGGTCGCGTAGGAGCGCTCGCGCCGCAACGATATGACGGCGTAGAGCAGCAATGCGATCGCATCAATAACCGCCAGCACGACCGCATAGTGTACGAGCTGCTCGCGCGAAACCCCGAAATACGTGGTATAGAACGTCCAGTTCGCGATGTTGAAGATGAAGCCCAGCGCGAACGCCATCAGAAAGATCGTCGCTGCGATCGTCCGCGGCACGCCGGCCGTCATCATGATCGGCAAAACGATCGAGCCGACCATGATGATGCCGCCGAGCCCGGAGAGCGACGTAAAGAGCACCGCCACGATTGCGGCGAAGCCGAGCGCGAGCACGAGCGGTCGTTCCCCACCGTACTCGGCCGCGAAGTCGACGATCGAGCGCGCGATGCCGGTTTCGATCGTGACGCGTCCTAGCAGCGCGCCGAAGATGACGGCGACGTAAAACGGCGAGAGCTGCACGGCGCCGCTGCTGACGATCTCGCCGAGTTTCGAAACCGGCACTCCCGCGACAAGTGCCATCAAAACCGCCATTGCCGGAACCGCGACGAGTGCCGGCACCCAGCGGAGATACATCAGCACCGCAAAGAACACGAAGACCGCAAGGACGAAGACGGCGTTCACCCTTCGACTCCGTTCACGGTGAGACTATCGTGTCGAACGGCGGAAGCGTCTTCGTTTGCAGATACGTTTGCGTCGCGCGAGAGAAATCGTCGGCGCGCTCGATTGCCTTCTGCGCAGCCAGGTGATAGCGCTCGAGGTTGCTCGCGAGGTGCCCCTCCCGGCTCTCGTAACGCCAGGCGCGCGCGTACAGTGGTGCGATATCTTCATAAGCGTCGCGCAGTTCCCACATCCAGTAGCGGCTCCACAAAAGGTCCCGCTCGGTTTGCTCGGGGTCCGACGCCGCGTGCGCGAGCGCGTCGGCATACATCGCGCGCACTTCCGAGGCGATTTGGAACTTTCGCGCGAGCGCGTCGTATCGTCGCGCCGCAAGGAACATCACGAATGCGGCGTTGGCGTGCAGCGGAGGCCGTTTATAGTAGAGATTCTGCTCGACCGATTCCGCGGCGAGCCGCACCGCGCGCAGGACTTCCGGCGAAATCTGCTTCGCTGCCGCAGCGTTGAAAGGATCGGCCCAGAAGAGCGCGTCGGTCTGCCCGTACGAGTAATGCGGCGGTTCGAGCCGTGTCAGCGCCGCCGCCAGGTCGCCGACGTCGGTGCCGTAGGTCGCGTCGTCCGCACCGAAGAACGCGCTGGGAAAATCGTTCGCGAACTCTTCCTGCGTGAGGTCGCCGGTTTGCCACGCCGCAGCCGCGGCGTAGATCACCGGATACCAGGTCGCCTCGTACAGCGTCTCGCCGTCGTCGTGCCAGACTGTCTGAAAGAGGCCGAGAGCGCGCGCCGCTTTCCCTTCTTGGATGAAGACCCGCTCGTTGGCGAGCGCCGTATGAATGGAAGGAAAGATCTCGTTCCAGTTGCTGGCGCCGGGGGCGATCATTTGCTCGAAGCCTCCACCCGCAATCGTTTGAATGAAAGGCTCGTACGAGGGTCGGTCGTCGTAGTGCCAGTTGACGACGACGGCCGTGCGAGGGATGAGCTTCATGATGCCGGGATCGCTCTCGATTCCGTCGTCCCAGAGCATGATCCGCGCGCCCGAGGGCGCGATCAGCCGGTTCATCGCGGCGATGTGGTCGGCGTAGACTTGCGATCGTCCGCGCTGCGCGACGTACGCTTGCGTCTGCCCTAGCCCGAGGGTCGCCGTCTCGTCCGAGCCGATATGGAAGAAGGGCGGGCGGCCGACGGCGGCCAGCTCCTGCGTTATCACGCGCTCGAGGTATTCCGTTGAGAGCGGGACGTTCGGCGCCATTAAGAATCCGTGCGGCAGTTCGGCCGCGCCGGCATAACGCTCGAGACGCAGCGTATTGTGCATATGCGCGAAGCTCTGCTGCTCGGGAATCAGCGCGACGTGAAAGCGCGCCGCGTAGGATGCGAGCTCGCGAAGCTGCGCCGGCGTTATTCCATCGAGCGGAGCCGGCAGCGGATCGGTCGGGCTGACGAAAACGTGCTCCATGTACGGCGAGTAGCCGTTCATCTTGAACGCGGCGATCGTGCGAATCCGCTCCTCGAAATAGCCCATCGTCGGCAACGGGCCGCGCGAGACGTCGTCGGAGAGGATCCGCCACGGCAGTGCCGGTCGATCTTCGATGCGCACGCACGGCATCGTCCAGACGCCGCTGGCGCGAACCGGAAGCTGTGCGAGCGTCATCGCGGCGTAAAAAGCGCCGGCGGCGTCGGCGCTCTCGATCGAAGCGCGCCCCGAATCGACGATCAGACGATAAGCTTGTGGGCCCAGCGACGCGTCGCGCCGCACCGAGATCGCCGCATCGCGAGCCGACGTGCGCAAGAAACCTATTCCTAGCGCGCGCCAGCGCTCGTCGAGCTCGGTTTTCGCGGCCGGATCGAAGCCGGGCGGGGCGCTTCTTGGCACGGCCGAGCCGCGCGCGGCGCATGTCAGCGATTCAATGCTGGCCGGTCTGGGCACGAGATGCAGCGACGCCGCTGCAATTGCCACGAGCAGCGCCAACAGCGACTACGGCATCGTTGGTGCTGCGGCGCGAATCGCCGCGTCGCGCTTGTCGAGCGTGGCCGTGACCTGATCGAGATAGCTTGGTGCGGAAGCGGCGTCGAGCGACGCGGCGCGATCGGCCAACGCAACGGTCGCCGCATCGGCTTCGGCCACGGCACTTTCGTCGCCCGCATCGGGCGTTTTGCCGCGCGCATGCGCGGCGAAAGCGTGCTGATCGGCGAAACCAACGCGCAATATTACCTCGTCGACGCGCTCGCGCAGCTCGGGCGGGAGCACGTCGCGCGCGGTAAGGTCGGCTAGTGCTTCGCCGAGATACGAACGCACGTATTCGTCGGAAAGCCGTCGCTCGAGCTCGCCGTCGTAACCGGGAAAGCCTGAAATTTTCGCGCGCAGTTGCTCCAACAGCTCCATAACGTCAGTGGTACGACGCGTCCCGGCGAAGGGCCTCGAAGCTTCCCTGGGAAGATAGTTACAGTGAAGCACGCAACGGCGTGGCCCGCATATCTGGTGGCGGCGGCCTGCTTCGCGATCGCGTTGATCTCGTCGATCGCGAACATCTCGCTGCTCGGGCACCTCAAGCAAGAGCAGCGCGAGCTTGCGAGCCTCTCCGAGCGGTCCAACGCACTCGCGCAGACTCTCGCCGACGACCGAATGGCGCTCTTTGATATGTTCGACACTCGCGCACAGCATTATCAGATCCATGACGGCGAGGTCATTACGCGTGGGAGCCGCATCTATTTGGTCTTGCGCGCCCTTCCGGAGCCGCCGCGCGGGAAGGTCTATCAGGCGTGGACGCTCGCCAAGGGTGCCACGAAGGTGCAAGCCTCGCCGACCTTTTTGCCCGACTCTCGAGGCGTCGCGCTCGTCGTCCTATCGGCCGACGCTCGTTCCACCGTTGAAGCCTCGGTCACGATCGAACCTGAGGGCGGCAGCAAAGAACCGACGAGCAAACCGCTCATGGACGTTGCCTTCAGCGGTCAATGATCCAGTCGATCTCGCGTTCGACCGAGGGGCCGGCGCTGCGATATCTTTCGCGCGCGCCCATTCTCAACGTCTTTCTCACCCACGTTCTCGCGCACGATTCGGCGCCGCCCGCGCGCAAAAATGTTGCCGTCGTGCTCGATCGCGACCGGGTCCTCGGTGTGGGTTACTTCGGACGTCAGATCGTGATCGCTGCCGAGCCGCCGGCGATCGAAGCGTTTGCCGAGCACGCGAAGCGCCATCGCAACGAACGCATGATCGTCGGCTCGCGCAACACGATTCGCGCGTTTTGGGAATCCGTGCGCGGTTGGCATGCCGCGCCGCGCCTGGTGCGCGACCGTCAGTTCGTCATGATGCTAGACCGCTCGCGTCTTCGTCCTTACGAGCGACGCACGACCGTTCGCCAAGCCCGAGCCGCGGAATGGAGAGCGGTCGCCGATAGCTCGGCGCAAATGGTCCGGCAGGAACTTGGCTACGACCCGCAGCGCGGCTCGCCGGAGTTCGGCGAGGGGATTCGGCAGATGATCGAACGCAGGCTCTGGTGGATTGGAAAATCGAACGGGAGCATCTGCTTCTTCTGTCACGTCGGTCCGTGGTGCGAACGGACGATTCAACTCCAAGGAATTTGGACGCCGCCGGAGCTGCGCGGGCAGGGCCTTGCGACGTCCGCGCTCGCCGAGATTTGCGACCGCCTGCTGGAAGTTTCGCCAACCCTCTCGCTCTACGTCAACGACTTCAACGAGGCCGCGGTCGGGCTCTACCGCCGCGTCGGATTCGAGCACGTCGGCGACTTCCAAACTCTTCTCTTCTAGCGTCCTAGAGATCTCCGATGGATGGTCTGGTCAGGCATTAGATTATCCTCGTCACGACAAAGATGACTTGAGCGCCTTGCAGCACGAACGCAGAAGTTGGGATTACCGGAGCACCCGGCGCTCCGCCGTAGACTAGGCCGCCTCCCACGACCGTGAACGGGTCGGCGTAGACGTTCGTCAGATTCGTGCCGTAGAGCCCGTACTCGTAGCCGCCGCGGCGATAGGCGACGTGCGCGTTGAGCGTTGCGTACGGCGAGCGGTTGAGCTCGTTATACGCGCCCTCGTAGTCGAGGTCGGCGCCGTAGCGCAATCCAAGCGGGGCTACTTGCTCGATGGCGAGATAGGCTTTGTGGAGCGGCTGGCCAAGCGATTGTTGTCCCGCAGCCAACGTTCCGTCTTGAATCTCGACCGGTATGACGGTGAGGAACGAGCTGTCCACGTCCCAGCCGGCGCGTAGGTGAAGATCTCGCGTGAGTTGCTGATCGGCATGAATGTCGATGCCGCGGTAAACGCCGTTGCCGGCGTTCACCGGCATCGCAATCGGGCAAGCCACCGGATTACGAGGCGTTTGGCAGTGCGGAATCGGCACCGGGTTCGTCTCGGCCGACGGCGCGCGCAGGTTCGTTTGGTAGAGATCCATCGACAGGTGAAGCGGCCGGCTCGACTTGCCGAAGATCTGTTCCATACCGAGATCGAAATCGGTCGCGTGATCCGGCCGAAGATTTGGATTGCCGATGAAGATTACGCCCCCGATCGGCACGCGTTCCGACGGCGGAGGAACCACCATCTCCGAGAGCTGCGGAGTCTGGAACGTCGTTCCCACCGACGCGCGCACCGCAGTGTTGCCGGTCGGCGTCCATACGAACCCGGCACGCGGATCGAAGCTGGAGCCGAAGCTGCTGAAGTCGCTTTGATAGGCGGCGACCGAGTAATGAATGTGGCTGGTGGGGTCGCCGTTGTAGCGCAGCACCGCCGAACGTTGCGTCTGCGCAAGAGGGAACGTCTGAATCGGCGGTGTCTTATCGGCCGGGAATAAAGAGGCCGTCGAGACTTGGTTTGCGGGAAGCGGCGTTCCATTCGGGCCAAAGGAACCGCCGATCGGCTGCGCCTCCGCTACGACTTCACCTTGAACGTAGTTTGTCGTCAAGCTCTCGGTCTGCAGATCGTATTTGAATGAGAGCATGCCGCTATTGAAGTGATGATCGATCTCGAGCCAGTCGTCGCCGAGCAGGTCGCGCTGATTGAAGAGGTACTGCTGCGTCTGCGCACCTGGGCCGGAGACGGATTGCGACCATAGCGAGGTTAGGTGACTAAACTGGAGCAGCGTTGCGGGCGCGCCGTCGATCAGATCGTTGCCGAGCGGCAGTTGCGCGTCGAGTCCGTAGTTAGCCTGATGCTCGCCGGCCGACGTTCCGGCAAAGCTCTGATAACCGCCTGCAGCGGTGTTATCGAACGGCGCAATCGTACTCCCGGCGTGCACGGCATCGTCGCCGCCACCGCCGGTGAAACCGGCGGGAGTAAAGTTGGTCAACAATGCCGACTCGTCTCTGCTCAGCGTCTGATTGCGAAAGTCGAACTGGAGGTAGCCGTACCCATTCGGTCCTCCCAGCTGGTAACGGAGCTTCGTTAAAATCGACTCGCCGTAGGAACTGCTGCCGACGCTCTGCGCAGTCTGGTCGTTGTTGGCGGCCAGCGCGCGCGCGTTGCCTCCGCCGGCGGACGGACTGCCGGGCGGCGGTGCAAGGATCGTCTGGTTTACCGATCCTGACGAGGACGTTCCGTGCAGCGAGAAAGCGTAACCGAAGCGGTCGTCGGTTCCGGTCGTTTGTATCGTCGCGCCATACGTTCCAAAGGAACCGCCAAAGGCGCGCATCAGCGAATGCGGCGCAATCGTCGGGCTGAGCGTCAAGATATTGACTCCGCCGCCGATCGTGTTCGGGCCGATGAGCGAGGACGGAGCGATGCCGTAAAGCACCTGCACCTCTTGCAGCGCCGCCGGATCGAGCAGCGACAGGTCGAAGTCGCCGGTGTTGCCATTGTTCATCTGATGACCGTCGAGGTCAACCAGCGTCTCGGTCGGGTCGGGTCCACGTACCGCAAAAACCTGGGTCGCGTTGCTTCCACCTCCCAATGGGATCACGGGAGTAACGGAAAGCTGCGGCCAGACCATCGAGGCCACCGACGGCGCGCCAGCAGCGGCGGCATCCTGTGCGTTGAGCGTGACGCTGGGCGCCGAGGCAGTCGAGACCGTCTCTCCCGCCGAGGCTTGCACCGTGCCGATGACCGTCAGCGAGTTGGTCGTCGCACGCGAAAGCGCGATCGTCAGTGTGGAGTTCGCGGCGTCAATCGTTACCGTGCGCTGCGAAATGGTCTCGTAGCCGGGAGCGGATGCGTGAACTGCGTACGTCCCGCCCGATACCGATCCAACGGTAAAGTTGCCCCGCGCGTCACTGCGTGCTCCGTGTGAAACGCCTTGCGCGGAGAGGACGACCGATGCGCCGCCGATCGGCGTTCCGTCGCTCGCCGTCACGCTGCCAGTGACGTCGAAAACTGGTTGCGCGCGCGCGATGCCAAACGAGGCCAAGCAAATTACGGCGGCGAGCGCGAAAGACACGGATGCGCGCACGCATGCCATAGGACTTCCCATGGGGTGCTCCTGTACTCCTGAGCGGAGTCGAAAGGGGTGCTTCTGTTTAGGTTGAGTTAAGCGAAGCTGGCGGCAGGAGGTCCGCGTTTGGCGAGCCGCAGCGCGGTTGGGGCGCGGCGGCGCCGGGGAGTAAGTTGCAGGCCGACGCGGTCGTAGCCGTTCGGACGAACGGCGGCGGAGAGCCGGCCAAACAGCGTCTCGATGATCGTTACGATCGAGTCGCGGTGCGAGATTAAGAAGTGCGCGAGCGTACAGACGAGCAACGCCACCGCAGTAGCGCAGACCAGCGTCGTGCCGACTCCCAACGGAATCGATCCGCCGAACGCATCGCCGAGCGCGCGTACAGGCATCCCGGCGAGACGGCCGTCGAGGCATTCCATCGCCGGCACGATCAGCGTGCTAGAGGCGACCGCACCCGCGAGCATGCCGAGGATCTCCCTGATGCGCAGGCCTGGCTGCAGCAGCCGCGTCCGGTTGGCCGCCGCGACCTCGCAACAAGCGCGTAAGCCGCGCGCGGCGAGAACTGCGGCAAGCATAAATGCCACGCCCGCGAGCATCTCGCGCGAGCCATGACGGAGGTGGTCGTAGCTATCTCGCGTGAGTGCGTAGTCGCCGATCACGTCGATCGCGAAATGCGCGAGCGCCGCAGCTGCAGCCGCCGCGCAAATTGCGAGTGAAACGATCGTCCGAAACCCGACGCGCACGCTGGGCGCTTCGACGCGCCGCAGGCACGTCCTACCGATGAAGAAAGGGCCGATCGCTTGATCGGCCCTGCGTTCCTTCCTAGCCCTGGACTAGTGCGACGATGGCGCTATCCAGACCGTGCCACCTGCCCACTTGACTTCGATCGGCACGCACTGGGTAGTCTGCGCGCCGGCGTAGGTCACGTCGTTATACAGGCTGAGCCGGTGGGTGATCGTGGCACCCGGTGCAAACGACCCGACGTCGCTCACGCGACGCAGATAGTGCTGGGACGCATTACGGTACCCGACGAGGAACGTGATGCTGGCAGCGGTGTGCTTACCGAGGTTCACGTATTCAATATCCGTGCCGCCCGCCATGTGACTCAGGGGCTTCGGCTTTGCAACGGTGCAGGACTTGATGAGGATCGGCGCGGCGGCTTGCGCCGGCCCGATCGACGCCGTTATAGCGGCGACTCCGACGAGCGTCGCAACGATCAGGCGACCGAAAAATTTCATCCCGTTCTTTCTCCTTAAGGAGCACAAAGTAAGCAGGAGGCGGCTTTCCTTCTGACCGGGTCTCATCCCTGCAAGGACGAACCATCGGTCGTATTGCGCCACTTGCGAACTAGCGAGGTACGAAAATGGAAAACGATCGACCGTTGCCCACCGACGAAGAGACGATCTCGCCGGACGTCGCGCCGCGTAAAGATCGGCCGCTCGATCCGGCCGAGGCCGTTCGTCTCGAACGCGATAAGTACGGCGAAGACAGCATCAACCCAAACCGCGAGGATCAAGAAGACGAGCACGGCGGAACGCCCGACGATATCGTCTAGCCGCTATGCGAGCAATGCTTCTTCCAAGGCGTGCTCCTCGCGCCAGGTGCTGCCCTCGGCCATTAAACGGTTTATCTCGTCTTGGCTCATCGCGCGGCGCAGCGCCGAGAGTACCGCATCGTGCTCGCGTTCTTCGGTGTATTGGCGCCGGATGTCGCGCGCGGCTAAGCGTTCGTCGACGTATCCGAGAAGGCGCGCCGCCCGCGTTCGATCTGCTCCCGGTTGCAGGGCCGCGACCGCTGCGAGATGCTGCAATGCCCAGAGAGCCGGAACGTCATGACGCGTACTGCGCGCGCCCGACAGCGCTTCGCGCGCATGCGAGCGCGCTTCGTCGTAACGTTCCATAGCAATCAAGTATGCGGCCATGTTTGCCTGGAGCAACGGGACTCGGGTGAAGTTCGCAGCTCGATCGGAGGCAAGCGCCTCCGCGGCTAGGCGTAGCGCCGCCGCCGCATCACCACCTACAAACTCCGCTTCCGCGAGATTGAGGCTAAGCGCACCCGCGAGCGATTGCGCACCGGTCGCCTCGAAAATCGCGCGCGCCTCCGCGTAGTGGGTGCGAGCCCCGTCAAGATCACCGACGGTCTTGCGTGCAAGTGCCAAGCTATCCAAGACCGCTCCCGTCATCTTCTGGATTCCCAACCCCCGAAAGGTCGCGAGCGCCTTCTTTAGAAGCGCTTCGCCGTCTTCGATACGTCCCAGTATCACGAGCGCAACGCCCATGTTTCGCTGCGCCGCCGCGACTGCCGCCTCCTCGCCGAGCGCTCGGTAGCGTTCTAGCGCGCGTTCGGCTGCCAGGTAGCTGTCTTGCGGCAGGCCGAGGACGCCGTCGAGCTGAGCAGCTGCCAAATCGAGCCGCGCCGCGACGACGGCCGGCGTTCCTTGATCGAGATTGTTTAACGCGACGGCGATCCAACGCCGAGCCTCCACGGTCGCGGAAAATGCCCACACGCGAGTCACCGCGCCGGCAAGACGCATTCCAAGCGGCACGTCTTCACGCCTTGCCAGCGCCCATTCCAGCGCTGTTCGCAGGTTCTCCATCTCGACTTCCGCTCGTGCAACCCACTCGATCTCGGGTGTTGCCTCCCAGTCGCGTTCGAGCTGCTCGGCGAGCCGCAAAAAGGCGACCGCATGCGCCCGCGCGACTTCCGCCTCTTCGTCGCATTCCACCAGTTTCTCGCGCGCGTACTCCCGCGTCGACTCGAGGAGCCGATAGCGTGGATTGCCACGTTGATTCGTTTGGACAAGCGACTTGTCGACGAGCGATGAGACAAGCTCGAGCACCGCGAGTTCGTCGTTCGATCCATCGCTGCAGACCGCGGTCGCGCTCTCGAGGGTAAAGCCGCCGGCGAAGATGGAGAGCTTGCGGAACAGCGCGCGTTCGTCGTCTGAAAGCAAGTCAAAGCTCCAATCGATCAAGGCCCGCATCGTTTGGTGGCGCGGCAACGCGCTGCGGTCGCCTCCGGTTAGCAGACGGAGACGTTCATCGAGTCGACGCGCGAGTTGCTGCGGCGAAAGTACCTTCACTCTCGCAGCGGCAAGCTCGATTGCCAACGGAATTCCGTCCAGACGCGCCGCAATCTCCGCGACGAATGGCGCGTTCCCATCGGTGATCGTGAATCGTGGATCGGCGGCCCGCGCACGGTCGTCGAAGAGCGCGACGGACGCCGGCAACGCTAGTGAGGGCAGCGGAAAGATTTGCTCGCCTGCGATGTTCAAGCTCTCGCGGCTGGTCGCGAGAATGCGCACGCCGGGGCAGCCGCGCAAGATCGATGCCGCAACGGTGCGCACCGCGTCGATCACGTGCTCGCAATTGTCGAGGACGAGCAGCAACTGGCTGCGCTTGAGATACTCCAAGAGCGTATTTAGAAGCGGGTCGTTCGGCGACTCACGATGACCGAGGGTCCGGGCGACCGACGCGGTCACGAGCGAGCCGTCCGGGATCGAAGCGAGTTCGATCAGCCAGACGCCGTCGTTGAAACGCTCGAGTAGGTCGTCGCCCACCTGCACGGCGCAACGCGTCTTACCCGCACCTCCCGCTCCGACCAGCGTCACGAGGCGATGCTCTTTGAGAAGCGTAGAGATCGCCGCGACTTCTTCCGCGCGGCCGACGAACGAGGTGAGCTGTGGCGGCAGGTTGTTCGGCTGTTGCCCGAGCGATCGTAGCGCCGGGAAGCTCTGCGGCAAATCAGGTGCGACGAGTTGATAGACGTTCTCGGGGTGCGCGAGATCCCGCAGTTGATGAACTCCCAAATCGCGTAAAGTGCTCGACTCGGGCATCTCGCCGACTACCAAGTCGGCCGTCGTACGCGACACCAGCACCTGTCCGCCGTGCCCGATCGCAAGGAGCCTCGCGACGCGATTGACCGCAGGGCCGAAGTAATCGGAGTCTCGCTCGTCGGCCGCTCCGGTATGCAGCGCCATCCTCACCGAGAGGCCGCCGACCGCCGAGAAGTCTCCCGTTCGCAACGCCCGCTGCGCATCGAGGGCCGCAGCGATAGCGTCGGGCGCGGTTGCAAAGACCGCACAAAACTCGTCACCGACCGTCTTGAACACCGAGCCGCCGTTTGCCGCAACGGTGGTGCGCATCAGCTCGTCGTGGACCGCTAACGCAGCGCGCATCGCGTCCTTAGCGCGCTCCCACCGCTGCGTGCTTCCTTCAACGTCGGTGAAGAGAAACGTAACCGTACCGCTGGGTTGAGCCGTAGAGGCCGGCTCGCGCGGCTTACTCGCCATACGCTGTGACCTTTTCTTCCCCAGGAGCGGCGGTTCCCAAGGTGAAGGCTTTCTTATGAACTTCGGCTGCCGCTGCCCGCACGCTCCGTTCATACCCGCAGTTTTTAGCGAAGCGCAACGGACGCTCGGACGACGCTCGTTTCTGATTGGTGCCGCTGCGGCGGGAGCGGCGGCGCTTCTTCCGTGGCGCGCCCGCGCGGCGAGCGGCGCGACGGTCCTAAAGGCGGCCCGGCTCTTCGACGGCCGATCGATGCATTCGCCCGGCGTGCTCGTCGTCAGCGCCGACCGTATCGTTTCGATGCACGAGGGTGATGCCGGCAGCGCGGCGGCGGTCGTCGAGTTCGGCGACGCGACCATCATGCCTGGACTCATCGATTGCCACACGCACATCGCGGACTTCGTTCTGCCCTCGCACTATCTCACGCTCATGTTCCCAAAGTACCGCGCCGCCGACAACGTGCCCGAAGCGACCATCTACAGCCTTCGCAACGCGCAGGTAATGCTGCGTAACGGCTTCACGACGGTCCGAGATGTCGGTGGCGGTGCCGGCATCGACCTCGCAGTCCGCAACGCGATCAACGACGGCGCGATCGTCGGTCCGCGCGTCTTGGCGGCGGGACAGGCGCTTTCGATTACCGGCGGCCACGGCGACTCCAACGACGTGCCGGGCTGGGTCGAGGAAGATCCGAGCGTTAAGATGGGTGCGGTTTCGTACGGACCGTACGGTTTTCGCGAGCTCGTTCGGCAAAACGTGAAGCTGCACGTCGACGTGATCAAGATTCTGGCCACAGGCGGCGTGCTGTCATATGGCGACGTCTGGGATATTCCGCAGTTCAACCTCGACGAAGTGCAAGCGGTCGTCGAAGAGTCAACGAAGTTTCGGCGGAAGGTCGCGGCGCACGCCCACGGCGACCCCGGCATCGCGATAGCGGTCGAGGGCGGCGTGCACTCGGTCGAGCACGGCACGGGCGTGAGCGAAAAGACGCTGAAGAACATGCAACAGCGCGGGACGAATCTCGTGCCCACGATTTGGGCGCTCGACTCGATCTTGCAGCCGGGTAATCCAAACCACATTCCGCCGACCTCCGTGCAGAAGGCCGAGTACGCCGCACAGCTCCGCAACGCCGGCATGCACCGCGCGATCGCGTCGAGCGTGCTTATCGCCTACGGCACCGATGCCGGCGTCTTTCCGCACGCGGAGAACAACAAAGACTTTGCGCTCTTGGTCGGCCTCGGCATGCGGCCCACCGACGTTTTGCGTTCTGCGACGGCGAACGCGGCCGAGTTGATCGGCACGAGCGATCGCGGCGTCTTGGCGCCCGGCAAGCTCGCCGACGTCGTGGTCTTCAATGGCGATCCTAGCCGCAACATCGCATTGATCGAGGCTCGACCGGCGCTCGTGATGATCGGCGGCGAGAAGGTCGACCTCGCCCGTCTTCCTACTTAGGAAGTTAGCCGCGTTCGCGGCGCCGGAAGCTTACCGCCAAAGAGGGAAGCCGTTGGCCGAGTAGGTTAGCGACGCAACCTCGCGGAAGGAACTCTTCGACAGCGAGGACTTTCTTGGTCGCCGCCGAGCTTCCGTTAAGCAGGAGGGATCATGGGTCGTATTTCTTCCGTAAAGAGCGCGCTTGCGTTAGCGACTGCGGCGGCGTTACTGACAGGTTGTCAGGGCAACGGCGGCCTGGGCTCTCAAACCGAAATACCCGGTGCCCGGCACCAGTCGAGCGGCTTGATCCAACACGTCGTGATCATCATTCAAGAGAATCGCTCGTTCAACAATCTCTTCATGGGCTATCCGGGAGCGACGACGCAGAGCTACGGTTACAATTCGAAGAAGCAGCAGATTACTCTTCAGCCGGTTACGCTCGCCACGACGTGGGATCTCGAGCACGACGCTAGTGGGTTCTTTAAGTCGTGCCGCGGCACCGGAAGCATTAAGGGCACGAACTGCCGGATGAACGGCTTTAACAGAGAGAGGTGGAACTGCGGCGTGGGTTCCGAACCGGCCTGTCCGAATGCAAATCCTCCCTACAGCTACGTCCCGCAGCAAGAGGTCCAGCCGTACTGGGACATGGCGAACCAATACGTTTTAGCCGACGAGATGTTCTCTTCCGACTTCGACATCAGCAGCTTCGTCTCGCATCAGTACATCATTGCGGCCGTCAACCCCAATGCGTCACTCAACTATCCGTTCGGCTTATGGGGCTGCACCGGCGGGCCGCCCGATCAGATCTCGATCCTGGGTCCTAATCGCCAGGTGCCGGCCGGCGAGGAAGTCCCGTGCTGGGATCCAACGACGGTCGGCGACGAGCTCGATTCAGCGGGCCTGACGTGGGCGTTTTACGCGTCAAAGATTAGGGGCGCCGGCAGCTTCGGCTGCGGCGCCAGCGGCATGGAGAGCGACCATTCCAAAGGTCGCACCGGCATCTGGAGCGCGTATCAGGCGATCAAGCACATTTGCTACGGTCCGGATTGGCAGGCCGACATGATCTCACCGCCATCGCAGTTTCTCACCGACGTAGCAAAGGGCAGTCTACGAAACGTAACTTGGATCACACCGACGTACGCAAACTCGGATCACGGCGGCTCGGGGTCGAAGACGGGACCATCATGGGTGGCCTCGGTCGTCAACGCGATCGGCGAATCGCAGTTCTGGGATTCCACCGCGATCTTTATCTTCTGGGATGATTCCGGCGGTTGGTACGATCCCGTTGCTCCTGCTTACGTCGATAACGACGGGCTCGGATTCCGCCTGCCGCTGCTGATCATCTCGCCGTACGCGAAACAAGGCTACGTCTCGCACGTCAACTACGAGCACGGCAGCATCCTGAAGTTCATCGAAGACCAGTTCAACCTCGGCAGGCTCGCCGCCAGCGACACGCGCGCGAACTCGCCCGAGGGCGATTGCTTCGACTTTTCGGGGGGGCCGCGTGCGTTCGTGCCGATCGTGAGCTCGTTGCATCGCAGCTATTTCTTGCATCAACCGGAAGACTTACGCCCGCCCGATAACGAGTAGCAAAGTTTGAGCTACTTAATTTTTGTAGCGAATCCGTGGTGGCTCGTCATCGTTTTGACGATCGTGCTGAGCCTTGCGATCGAGATACCCTTCCGGTGCCGGTCGGTCACTTCGGCAATAGTGGGGAAGAAGATCGACGCCTTCAGCGTCGTGCAAGCCGGTCTTCTAACCCTTGCATCGTTCGTTTTGGGGCTGTCCTTCTCGCAAGCACAAGGGCGTTTCGACGTACGGCGGGACCTGGTCGTCAAAGAGGCAAACGCGATCGGCACGACGTGGCTTCGCGCCGATCAGCTGGCAGCGCCGCAGGAGCAGCGGTTCCGCGAGTTGTTGATAGACTACACGGCGACCCGGCTGGACGCCTATCAATTCCATGGGGCGGAACTTGGGCACGAGCCCTCCTACCAGGCACAACTGCGCCGAAGCAATCGAGATCAAGACGAGATGTGGGCCATCGTCTCACCGGCGCTAATAACGCATCCCAGTAATCTAGGGCTCTCGCTATTGATGCAGTCTCTCAACGAAACGATCGACATCTCGGGGGAGCAGCTGCAAGCCCTCACAACTCACGTTCCAATTGCGGTTGTCGTACTGACGCTGGCGCTGATAACCCTGGGGGCCCTATCGCTTGGCCTGCGCTTCGCGGCGGACGGAGTTCGCCCGGCCGCACTAAGTGCAATCTACGTCGTTGCCAGCGTGATCGTCGTTACGATGATGGTCGACTACGACCGCCCGCAGCGGGGCTTCGTTACCATCGATCTCAAACCACTCCAAGTCCAGTTGCAAGCGATGCAATCTTCGCAGTGAACGCCTGGTAGAAGCGCGCGCTGCCGTACCGCTGCACGTGACTTGACTTCGGCAGTGGCGGTGTTCAGTGCGATCCGCTGGATGGAACTCGTTTTGACGTGCTTTTGATGGTCCCCGAGGAACGAGCACCATAGGATAGCCGACAGATGTATGTCGCGCTGGTGCTGGCTGCGGCCGTTAACTGGTCGGTTCGGCTTGAAGATTCATGGAAATTCAAAACCGGGGACGACCTGCGTTGGGCGGATCCGCGCTTCGACGACCGCGCCTGGGGTACGCTCAGCCTCGCAGCCCCGGCCGATGCGAATGACGGGGATCAGGGCATCGGCCACTACGCCGCTGGTTGGGAAGCAAACGGATACGCCGGATATACCGGTTTCGCGTGGTACCGCGCACGGGTGTCCAACGCGGAGTTCGGCGACCGCGATCTTGCGTTGCTGGGGCCGGCGATGGTCGACAGTGCCTATCAGATTTACGTCAACGGCCAGCTGCTCGGCGGTATCGGAGATTTTACACACCCGCCTCCGGTTGCATACGGGATCCACCCGATGAGATTCAGCTTTCCTTCCAGTAGCCAACCGATGCTGATTGCGGTGCGCGTATGGATGGGCCCGTGGGCGGCTGGCCCTCGATCCGGCGGAATGCACGTCGCGCCGGTATTCGGCAACGCGGGCGGCGTTGAAGCCGCATACAAAGTGCAGTGGTTCGAGAAAACACGCGCATTTGCGCTCGAGATCGTGCAAGCGTGTCTCTTCATTGCACTCGCGGTCGTCGCGCTGAGCCTACTACCGTTCGATCGAGCGAAGCGCGGCCCGATCATGCTGGCGATCGCATTGGTACTCACGGCACTATGGCGCGCGAATTTGGCATTCTTCTGGCTCTCGGGCGTCGAAAGCGTGGAGTTCTTCGTCCACGCGCACGTCCTCTTACTCGTGCCGATAACGCTCGGGGCCTGGACCCTAACGTGGTGCTATCTCTTCCGCCTAAACGAGTCGCCTCGGATCACCGTGGTGACGTCGTCATTAACGATCATCTATATCCTAGCGGAGCTGTTGAAACGGCCGCTATTCGACGGCGGTTTCTTAGCGGCTCTCGCCCCCGCCGCCGCCGTTGTCTCGAAGTGGGACCGATACGCTTTCCTCGTGTTGCTGATCTATATCGTCTATCGCGGAGTCCGCGAACGCGGCAATGAAGCGTGGTTCGCACTACCGGCAATCGTCTTGATCTCGATCGGGCAATTCGCGGGAGAACTGTCCGCTTTGGGCGTGCCGACGATCTGGTTCCCGTTCGGCATGGGCGTATCGCTAGCGAACTACGCGTACCTACTTGCTACGCCCGCGATCGCTGCCTTACTGTGGAACCGGCTCCGGCTACAGACTGCGTGGAGCGATGCTTGGTGCTAAAAATGGTGCGCACCGTTTGCGCTCGGAGCCAACGTACTCGAGAAGCGCTCTTCCAAACTCCCCGACGACGACGAGCGCCGAGAGATCGATCGGCGTCAGCGGCATTTGCAGACGCAACGTGTCTTTGCCGTCGCTCATCCACGGACCGACACCGGAAAAGAAGAATCCATACGACTCCATCGCTTCGCAGAGCGCCGGCGTGCCGGGATCCTGGAGAGGAAGGGACGCGTAAATCGCGCCGAGGTGATGGATCGTGCGCAGGTCTGCAACCGCTTGGCGTACGAGCTCGGCCGTTTCAGAGCCGATCGCCTCGATCTCGATGCTGGCAGTGCCGTCAGCGCGTGTGATACTGGAGTGAAAGACACCGCGGCCGCTCGCCGCCGATCCATCGCTCATCGTTAGCGGCAGGCCTAACTGCTCGTAGACGCGCGAAACGATCGCACGATGATGCGGCGGCGCATGGATCGTTCGCGGTTCGCGCGGCATGAGCGGCTTTATGTAAAGCATGCAGCTCTGACGCTGCGTGGTAGTAGAAAGCTCTAAATGCCGCGCGACGAAACTGCGCGGAGCTTCGCCTAGCGTGATTCCGCAGGCCTTGGCGCCGAAGGTCTCGCTCGCGAGTTGCGTCCGTGGATGATCGGTGACCGGCTCCGAAAAGTAAGCGGCGAGACCGAGCGCTATCGCTTCGCGCTCCGCCCGAGCGCGCAGCCGATTGAGCAGATCGCGGCCGCGGTGCGCGGGCAATACGATCGCTCCGCAGGCATCGGCAATCGGCGCATCGCCGTCGCGCGCCAGCGCGTAATGGCCGACGATGTCACCGGCGAGCGTGACCGCAACGATCGAAACGTATCGTTCGCTCTCGTTGAGTTCGATTAGACGCGCCGGTACGTAGACGGCCGGCAAGTCGTACGCGTAGCCATAAGTAAGATAAAAGGCGCGTGCGACGGCGGGTGCGTCAGCCGGCGTGAATCGGCGAATCGTATACTCTTGCTCGGGCGCGGCCGGCACGTCTTCTTCCGGCTGAATCGGCCGCACGCCCGCCCGCGGGACGCCGTGAGTACGATTGACGACCAACCGCAGCTCGCTGCCGGCGGTTCCATGACCGCGCCAGTGCGCCGCGTCGACGTTCGTCCTGAGTTCGTTCCACCCAGGATCGCGTCGCGCCAGCGCATCGTCCATCGGAAGGCCGCGCTCGATAATTGAGAGCGTGAGATGAAGCGACGTGCAGGTCGCGACGACGTGTACCGGTGTGCGCGCTTCAGCCATCGCCTTTCCGACGATCGCCACGAAGCCGCAACGCGCGGCGCCGACAATGCCACGCTCCCGCTCGGCGTCAAGCTCGCTCCGTCCGGCCGCGTCGCTGACAAAAGCCTCGACGACCGACGCAAACGCGAGATCCGGTGGAACCTTTAGCTCGGTGGTGAAAGCCACAACGTTAGCTCGTCAGGGCGACTCTGAGCTCCATTTTCTGCCGATACCTTCCGTGCGGAGGCCGGCTTCCCCGGCAAGGCCGCTTTGCCACTAGGGCAAGCGGGCGGCGAGAATGAATCACCCCATGGTATCGCCTCCGACTTACTACGAGGAGAAGACTTTGGACATTCAGCAGCCCGCTTACCCAGCGCCGGCTTTCGCAATGACGAGCCGTTCGCTCGCCGACATCACCGACCTCATTATCCATCACTCTGACGGGCCGTCCGATCAGAATCCACTCGCCATCGACCAAGAGCATCGCAACGAAGGCTGGGCGATGATCGGCTACGACTATATCATTGCTGGAAACGGAACGATCTACAAGGGACGTCCCGACGACGTTGTACCGTCGGCGGCCTACGGACGCAACTCGCAGAGCGTTGACGTTTGCCTGCTGGGGGACTTTCAGCCGAATACTCCCGGGTTCGTAAATGCGGTGCCGGCAGCGCAGCTTCAGGCGGTTAAGGATCTTGCTGTCTATCTGCACCAACGCTACCCGAGCATCGCGCGCACATTCGGTCATCGCGACGTTGCGAAGTTGTTTTACCCGAACAATACGGCTGATTATGCGACCTCTTGCCCCGGAGACATTCTCGAAGCCCAATTACCCGCGATCAAGGCTTACGTAATCGCGAAGATACAGCACTAGCGCCTCGCGGCCGCGATTTCCGGTCAAGCGCATGTGTCAAATGTCTCCGCAACAGGCCACACGCCACTCGAAGCGACTTACCAGAGCGAGATTTGGTCGAGCGTGACCTCGGCGGCGGTATAGTCGGAGTTTGCGTTGGTAGCAGTGAAGTAGACCACGTTCGTCGGCGTAAGCTTGGCCTTCATCGGAAAGGCGCCAACGACGTCGCGCTTCGAGTAGGCGATGCTGCCGTAGAACGCGACTGCGTCGAACTCTCCCGCTTTGATCGCGAAGATCGCGGAGTACGGAAGTGCTTGGCCGGGTTGTAGCGTAAAGCTGCTCGAGTACTTCGGCGAGGCAAGACGCGTCATCTCGACGGTTCGGTAAATCAGCGTCCGCGATGCCACGTGAGCGTCCCGCTGATACACCGTCAGCCCCTCGATGGAGCGATCCACGGTGGGCGCCCTGTTGGGCGCGTATCGGAGGCCGTCGGCGGTAAATCCCGACGCAATCAGCGTGGCGTTGGTGCTGCCATTGTTGTAGATAGTCGCCTTGATGGCGAGCTGAACCAGCCCGTTGTGGGTACCGAGTTTATACAACGACCCGGTCAACCGTAGCGACGGCGGCTCGCTTGCGGGTTTGAATCGCTGCTCGTAGGCGAAAACGTACAGCGCCCAGAGTCCCGCGGCCACGATTGCGACGACCTCGACGGCGTCGCGCAGCGTCCCTAGCGGCTCGTTTCGTTCGCGCCTTCCGAACACGCTATGGTGTAGCCGTAGGCGTCATGGAGTCGGTGTCTTCCATCGGCAGCATCCACGACCTGCCACGCTCGGCGTCCGTTACGATCGCGGAGGTTTGCGGCATCGCGGCCAGCGCGTCGATCGTGACTGTAGTGCTGCGATTTGGGAGATGGCATTCTGATGAAAATCGCCGTCCCGCTTAGAACGCCAATGACGACGGGAAGCTCGTATTGCGTTATCGCGTCGTTCTGCGAGGTAGCCGCTTTAGGTTGACCGTGTCCGGAACCTCCGTGACCAGTTCGTGACAAGTAAGCTCGTTTCGACAGTCGAAGCGTGTACAAATCTGGCGGGAGCGTGTAGGAGGCTCTCCTAACGTCCCCGCCACTACCCGCTGAGTCTCGAAAATCCCTGATAATAGTGGCCGGTTGCGCATAGACCCTTCGCCCGCCAATAAACGCCGAACCCGCTCTTGGCCGATTCGGTGTGGTAATCGGTGTAGTGCGCTTTAGGGAAAAATCGTTTCCCTAGCGTGGACCTCGCGGGCATTCTGATCCACCCTAATACGTTCGTTAAACCAAAATCGGACGAATCTACGAAAGCGCTCCTAAAAAGAGTCGCGCATTAGGATACCACCTTTGCCGGCGACGAGACGATGACGGCGGCAATTCCAGCGAGCCCCTCGTTACTGTAGGCGAATCGGAAAGGAGGACCATGCCCCTACTCAATGCACGACAAAGAGCTCGCTTCGCCGCGCTTTGCCGCCGTGATGGCTCGCACCGCATCGCCTACGAACTCGTCCACGGACCAGTTCCGCGTAGGCTCTACGTGCTCCATCGTTGCGATACGCCTCGCTGCGTCAATGTCGAGCACCTAGCGCTCGGAACGCAAAAAGAGAACATCGCGCAAGCCGTTGAACGCAAGCCGCATCGCAATGCGCGCAAGATCACCTGTAAACGCGGTCACCCGTTCGATGGATTCGACAGGGACGGGAAACGCGCCGTTGTTCGATTTGCGTGAAACTCAAAAGCGAAAGACGGAGCGCACTAAGTACGCGCGCGTGTTCCCGGGTAAACCGTGGAAGAACATCGTACGAGTCGGGGGCGCCCCCTAGTCGCGCAGCATAAGGATGGCGAAGGCCAGGCCGCAACCAAGTACTTGCTCATCACGAACCTCCGAAGAAGCGCAGCCGCAAAGTTTCAAATTTTCTCAAAACCAACGCTAGGTTAAACGCCCACTAGGGAGGAGCGCGCTAGCGGCTCGTCACCTTCCGAAGTTCGCTCGCGCTGCGCGGCGTTCACGTTTTCTTCATGTCTTCGGTGTGTGATGTTCTTGGCTAGTCGGCGTAGCCAAGCCGCCTTCAGGCCTTTCGGAAGGACACGCCATGTCTCAATATCTTGTCGGGGCAACCCAGTCTTCCAAGCATCCACGAGTGACGAAATGTTCGTGCTCCGCGCGGGCCATGCGTAACCTCTTCGTCGCGGGTAATAATCGCTCAGTGGTATTCGTTATGCCCCCTTACAGGTACCGAGCACCGAAATTGGGTTCGTCAATCAGCGCACTAGCCTCGTGCTAGAGCGCGACGTGACTTTTTCTCCTTGCCAATGCGGTCCTAGAATTCGCGCCATCGTACACAGGAGCTCGCGGATGCGGAACGATCCGAGCGTACCAGCCGCGCCTCACTTTTCAAAAGGAGAATTCTCTTGACCAAGTCGTCACTCTTGACCGTCGCTCTCGTTTCCGGCGTAGCGCTGCTCGCCGCGTGCTCGAGCAACGGCCTATCGGGCTCTCCGTCGGCGCTGTCCAGCACCACCCAAGTCCAAACTCAGTCAGGTCTGAGCGACTTGGCTCGGCCGGGCATCGCACCTCCGTTCCTGTCGGGCCTTCATGTCGCTATTCCGGCCAAACAGGCAACAACGGGCGTCCCCGCCGAACTTAACGTTGCTGACCGCGGATTGAACGAAGTTTTAGAGTTCAACAACACGTACAAATCGACGGGCACGATCCGCGACAGCGGCCCAGACGCCGACTGGATCGACGCGAAGGACAACCTCTACGTTAGCAATTTCTCGAGAGGGAACGTCACGGTCAACGAGTACAATAAGGCCGATGCACTGATCTTCACCTATAGCAATGGCCTCACCGAGCCGGTCGACGTCACGACCGACACCACGGGAAACGTCATCGTCGCCAACTTGAACGGGTACCACGAGCGCGTCGGAACCGTCGTCGTTTATCCGCAGGGCAAGAACACCGCCTCGGTGACCTGTAATACCGGCCTAGCAAATGAAGGGGTCGCGGTGGACAGCAAAGGCGACCTCTTCGTGACTGGCTACTTTAGCGGCTCAGGTCAGATCATCGAGTACAAGGGCGGTCTGACGAGTCAGTGCTCTGCCACCACCCTGGCGCCGACGCTCAGTAGCCCGGGAGGCATCCAAGTGGACATGAAAGATGATCTCGTCGTGTGTGACCAGCTTACCGTGGATATCATCCCCCCACCGTATACCTCAATCCGCAAGAAGATCACGGTCTCCGGCGGCTCGGACTACCTCCACGATGCGCTGACCGGCGACAACAAACTGCTCTTCATCGCCGACCCGAATGCGGCAGTGGTAGACGTAGTGAACTATCCCTCGGGAACGCTCGTCAAGCAACTGAACTCCAGCAACGGCCTATCGAGTCCTTTCGGCGTCGCGACCTATCCGTTCGCCAAGTAACGCGATCCCTTGTGGATCGCCGGGTCAAAATAACGCCGGCTTTTGAGGAACGCATCCGAGCCGGGCCCGCCATTAAGATACACGGCCGAGCGACCACGGCCTAGGTCGGAACCGGCGCGTTGGCCGCGCCGAATGCTGCGTATCCGCGCTCCGCGCGAAGCATTTCTGCGACCACCTGGTCGAGCGTTTCGAACTCGCACAGGCCCGAGAGCAGAGCCGTATCGCCGATCTCATTGCGAATGAGAAACGCCGGAACAACGGTGACCGGCAGTGTACGAAACTCTTGCGTACTCTTGCGGACATCCGGCTCGACGAAGCGCATTGCCGCCTCCAATTGAACGGGCGGAACGCCGATTAGCCCCGAGACCGCACCAACCGCGCCGGTTTGCGACCCCATAGGTTCGCCTCGCAGCAGTATCCCTTCGGCGACCCGACGGCGCACGTCGTGACCCAGATGCTGGGCGGCAGCTACCGCGAGGTTCGCATAGAGCGTGCGATCGTTGCCTCGAATCCAGCGCGACGTAACGACGATACCGGTAATCGACTCAGATCGCCGGTACATCCATCCAAGCGCCTCCGGCGTATATCCGATCGCTTCGCCGTCCTTCACCATGGCGATCCGCCATTCGACGTCGAGGTCGGCGCCGTGTTTCTCGCTCAGCCTATCCAACGTCAGATCGCCGAAATACGACCACTGCGAACAGACGTCGTAGTAAAAGGTAAGCTTCATGCTCGCCGAATGGCAAGCAGGCTGCCCGAACGACGGCGCACCGGAACGGGCTCGACGTGCCTTGCTGCCTGGCTGACAAACCACATGCAGAGCAACGCCAGCAGTGCGGCATCGTCGAGCGCCCCCAGCACCGGAACGTCGCCGAAGAGATCGAGCGGAGAGATCACCAGCAGCCCCATCGCCGCCGCGACCAGCTTGAGGGACAACGGAACGCGTGCGTCGCGTAGCAGGGGCACGGTTCGAAAAATCGCCGTCTTCGCAGCGAAGAGCAAACGTAGAATTCTCATCCCAGCCTACTACTCATGCCAAGCCAGAGTGTTCCAGGCTCTCGGCCTCCCCAGATGTGGCACGACGGCACGGCCGAGGCTCCAGCTGCTTGTTTGCGGTGCCCACGCATTCATCGGCGCTCGCCGCAAATGAAAAAGCCCGCCGAGAGTGGCGGGCTGGTTCGTCGGCACTTGCGACATAGGAACTGTCCGGGCGCCTTTGACGGCATGACGACAGGATTGCGGGCGCGGAGCGTCATAGACCGGACGCGCTGACGAATGTGCGCTTCCAAAATGGATCAGTGAATCGAGGTCCTTTCCATCTATTGTGAAGAAAGAAAGTTCTGAATGTCGCGCGTCGTGAAGCCCAGCATTTACGCGCCTTCCATGAGCGACAAGTGTTCCCTAACTTGCTGTCTTCTCGCGCTTGCGAACCGCCTGGGCATGCATTACGATCGCATCATCCGTATAATGTCTTTTTTACCGGAGACGTAGCAACCCGTGGCTTCGCGGCCAACGTATCGCAGCCAGCGTGAACCGTTGAGATATCCCCGCCATACCCTATGAGGCAAAAATGTCCTTGATAGTACTGGCCATTTTGCTCGTAGGGCGCGAAGATCCCATAGAAATGCGGCCCGCTTTTGACCGATTCTGTGTAGCGAACGGTGTAGTGAACTCTCGTGGCGGTTCGATTAAGCCGCTTGTTAAGGGCGACCACGCGTCGCTCGCATTGCAGGCATCGGCGTCCGTATTGAACACGATACTCATCCATCGCGTGACGGAAATTCCATCGCCGCCGCCGCTACCGGTTATGACGGCGACCCGGTGCAGAGTCTTAATCTCGCCAGTAATATTCGTATCCGGCCGGCGCTATTGGCTTGATCGCCGCAGCGGCTTGACCTTAGGCAGCTTGGGCAGCTTCGGAAGTTTCGGCAGCTTGGCTTGGCCCTTATTCCGTTTTTTGCGCAAACGCCAACTCATTTCACTTCTCACGACCAGCCTTCTTGATTCCGCCAGCCGTCCTATCCATCCGACGGCGCATTACGTTTACCGTTTTCATTGCGGCGGGGACATCAGCGGGTTTGCGACCTCGTTCCACCGCTGAGTAGTAGTTTTGGCTTACGCGGAGGCCCTGACGGCGCGACTTCCACTTCGCTTTTCGGAGAACTACCAGGAGGCCATGCGTCCCGCACGACCTCCTCGTGTGAAATGCCGCTGGTCCTGCGCTTCGCGCCCAGCCTTATGGAACTAAAGCCGGTGTGACGGCGATCCCAAACGGCCCGCCATTGAACGGGATTGTCTTCGTAGCGGAACCGCCCGCTGGAAAGGCATACTTGGACACGAATGTGTCGGACGTATCGGCGACGTAAGCGTGCGTACCCGAAGCGACGAACGCGAAGGCATCCGGAGCCCCACCCCAAGCGCTACCGCTCAGGACCGTCGTAGAAACGGGATCGCCGAGGGACCGCATCTTTGGGTGACCGTAGGCGTAAATAATCGGTGGTGCAAAGCTTTCCGGGCAGCAGTCCGCGATCGCGATCCGGTCGGCCTTGTCGATGCGAATGGCAGCCGGCCCCACAATCACATTACCAGTCGAAAGCACATCGACGGTCTTGGCATGGCAACGGCCCTTGATTCTGCCGACCACAGCGCCCTTAGGGCCCGAGCCATCTATAAAGAGATCTCCTTTGCGGTCGAATGCGGCGGACTCGACGAGGACGAAGCTCGGATCGGTGACTTTCACGCATGGCGTCGTAGAATTGGGGGAGTAAAGGGTCACACTACCTCCGCCAGAGGCGCAACTGTTAGTACAAAGGTTTGCCACCGCGACGACTCCCGACGAATCGACCGCTACCTCCTCGCCGCTGTTGTTGCCGTCGTCGATAGTCGACTTGGGCGGCCCAGTGTAAGGCGGAGCGTAAACGAGCAAATTGGTTACGTCCGAGCTTGGGAAGTTTATGAAGTTTAGAACGTAAAGATTCGCGGCACGGTCGGTCGCGAGACCTCCCGCTAAGAGACCCGTAATCTGTCCGACCATTTTGTTCTTTCCTGTTTGCCGGTAAATGTCAACGGCACCACTGCTATAATCGGAAACGAAAAGGAGCGGCCTTCCGACGGAGGCGGGATCCATGGAGCTGCGCCCGATCGGTCGACCCGAAGTTATACGTCGGTCAGCCAGGAGGCCGAAGGGGCCAGTTAGCGGGCGAACGGTTTGCGAAGCCGTCGCGTTTGGCGGTTGCGCGAGGGGCATTAGTGACATTTGTGAACCGCGGCCGGAGCAGCCCGCGAGCATCGCAATCGCACTGCATCCTATGATTGCAGGACGTCCCACCTCGGAAATACGCATGATTGATTCTCCTCTAAAGTATCTAGATTGATCAGATCGAGTCCGCAGTTTATTCCTCTTGCATATATTGCGCTTGCAAGCGAGAATACGTCCAGGCACACTTGTACAGTTTATCTGTACACTTCGGGGGGACAGGTGCAGCGGATCAGCAACTAGCGCGACGGAGCCATTACGTTGCCCGCAGGCTCCGCAAGGTGGTCGATTACGAAATGCGTGTCTGCTGAACCCTCCGAGAGTGTCTTTCAATTCAACCTAGTTGACGCAGCAATGCTCTGGAGTTGACCCAGTTCAGTGGACCCTTTCGTTCTTACAGCGAAGGAGCCCATCATGGCACGACGCCCCACATCCGCCGGAGTTTCGGCGTAGGACCCTCGAGCTAGCACGGTCAGCAGCATAAACTCCCTCTCTCTAGAGTTCGACGTCGCTCGTTAGTCGATGCACTCGAGGGCGGGGGCATTGGGGAGCCGCCGCAACCGGCCAGTGCCATAAGCGCTAAAGACGTGCTGAGGGTGCAACTCACCAGATTAGAAATTCGCACGTGAGTTCTCCTGTAGAAGTTCGGGTGCCCGGCGCTGACGCAGTCTATGGAGTGAGCGCTGGGGTAACGGCCACGCCGTCTGTAGCTGCGTCAGAGGGGCCGAGTATAGTTTTTTGCGGTGTGCCGCCCGCGGGGTAGGCAACCTTGTACGCTCCCCCAACGTACGAGGGTGCGCCGTAGTAGCCGGTCCAAAGGCCACGACCCGAAGCCTGTAAGGCGAACGTGCCAGACGTCGTGTTGAGCGTCACTGGTAGCGAAGTCGTCGAAACGGGATTGCCGAGGGTGCCGTTTTTCGGTGGATCGTACGTGTCGATAGCTATCGTATATGGGTAGGTTCCAAGGGCCACGAAAATGGCAATCCGACCCGCCTTATCAACTTTAAGATCTCCTGCATAAGCGATCGCATTAGCGGTAGTGAATGTCTCAGTTTTCTTCGCCTTGCAGCCGCCACGGATTTTGCCGACGGTCAGTGGTGCATCAGTAGCTGATCCCCCGTTGTTGACGTAGAGATTTCCCTTGCGGTCGAACGCAGCACCGGCGCCCGTTTGGAAAGCCGACATCGAGAACAACGGTGGCGCACGGCGTGGTCGACCCCGCAGCGTAGAACAGAACGGACGGAACCGTGCAGCAGAGTACTGCTACGGTACCTTGCCGGGAAACGGCAATGGGATTGGACAAGTTGCTGCCCGTGATCGTCAACTTTGGCCCATTCGTATATGGAGGCGCATAGATCGTAACACTACTAGATGTACTAGTATTTGCGGAATAGAGATTGCCAGCGTTATCGGTTGCGAGTGAAGACCCGGCACCGGCAGGACCCGTGATTTGGCCGACCATCTTGTTTTTGCCGCCTTGCAGATAAATGTCGATGGTTCCGTGCGGATACCCGCTGTGTCCGAGGAAGACGAGGGGCTTCCCGACGGCGCTTGGATCCATGAAGCTCGGCCTTGCGAGGCCATGAGCGGGAACGATGCCGCCGTGCGGCGCCAGAAAACCGTTGAGCCGGCCGTTCTGAAAGGCGACCCCTTGGAAGGACGAGCTTCCGACGCCTGACTGCGCAAGCGACGTTGGTGTCATTTGGGAGTGTGCCGCAACCGGCCAGCGCAGTAAGCGCGATCGATGCGGCAAGTGCGGTGGTTGGAAGTTTAGAGATACGCATGGTCGGAGTTCTCCTCTGGAAGTCGAGCAAGGATGTCGATTCTTGATTCATCCTGCTCCCGCGGAGGGAATAGGTCCAGGCACACCCGTACAGCTTATCTGTACAGTTCGAATGACAGCTGGAGGCGGGATGGAAGCGGCCAGTCGACTCCACTTCGGGACGCTGCTTAGGCAGTTTCGCCTCGACGCGGGTCTGACGCAACAGCAACTCGCCGAGCGGGCGAAGCTGAGCGTGGAGGCGATTGGCGCGCTCGAGCGCGGAGCCCGAACGCGACCCTATCGAGAAACGGTCGTCTTGCTTGCGCGCGCCCTCGAGTTGTCCCCCGAGCGTGAGGCGCTCCTGGAAAGTTCCATTGGCGTCGCTCATTCGCCGCGTCGGCGGGAACCCGTCGACGCACTGAAACCATCGCTATTGAGGATCGTGCGTCCCGACACGCAAACGACCCCCAGACATAACCTTCCGCATCTGGTTACTTCGTTTGTTGGACGGCAAAATGAGGTTGACGAGATGACGGCGCTCCTGCGCCAGCACCGCCTCGTCACGGTTGTCGGAGCCGGCGGCGTCGGCAAGACGCGCATTGCTGTTCAGCTCGGCAGCGAACTACTCGACAGTAGTCCTGACGGCGTATGGCTGGTCGACTTAGCTCCGCTTGCGGACCAAACGCTTTGGCGGCAGCGTGTAGGAATCGAACCTACCAGCCGCCTTACGACGGCCTCAGCGATTTTGAAGACCGTGCGAGCCACCAGACCCGTACGCTCCCGTAGCGGCGCGAATCCATATATATCAGGGCCTCCTGACGCACCTGCGACCGGCACGGTGCAGGCTAGCGCGGGCGAGGCTGAGGACAGCCTGTCAGGGCCCCATCGAAAGTGCCGTGAGGGATCGCCTGAACGGCTTTCCACCGCTCGGGTAATGGCAGAAGAGAACGTCCGTCTGAGTCTTGAGTGTGGCGCCTTTCCGGCCGGCACCGCGCGCTCTCTATTGTAGAATCGTTGAAGGACCTTCGCGACGGTCTACGCCACGATTAAATCGGGTGGATAGCGCTAGGAGCAGAAACGGAGCGATAGCATGTATTTTAACGAGCGTGTCGATGAGTCAGCCGTCAAGAGTCTGGAACTGATTGCCGAGTCCGATCTTTTTGCAATCTACGCCGTCGGTAGCCAAACATATCTTTTGGTGCAACGGCATCAAGGGACTCCGTGGATGGCGCTGCGCATCTCTGGCGACGGGCTCTTCCGAATCTCCGCGCTGCTCAACGACGCTACGCGACACCTCTATAGAAGCGTCGCTTCGCGTCTTTCTCCGAACTACGCGGATGAATGACGTCGCCCCTCGCCGGCGTCTACCAATAAGCTAGATCTGGGCCAACCTGACGCTTCGCGCTTTCGCTCGTTGCTCTTGTTTGCAGTCCAAGGCTCGTCAATCCCGGTCGCTGAGGAGGCATCGGTCTGCGGAGCTTTCGTTGTCGTAGGCCGTTAGTACTACGTAATCTGGTCCAACCGAATCCGCTTGGCTGAGACCTTCGACCCGTAGGCGTCAATGCTACTATTATCCCTAGAGAGCAAGGAGGAGCGTTGCTATGAAGGCTCACGCATCTATGCGTTGCGCGTTAAGCGTTTGCGCAAGTCTCGTTATGGTTGCGGGCTGCGGGGGATCCCATGCGCAGACAAATTCGCTGATCCCGAATCAATCGAGCACGGCGGCTACCGCACCGAGCAGACCCGCCGGCCAAGCGTCATCGATGGCCTCCGATGCTCAAACGCAGGATCTCCTCTACGTGTCGCATCGTAAGGACGGCAGCGTCTACATTTACTCCTACCCTGGAGGTAAGCTCCAAGGCCGGCTTCTCGACGTGCACGCGGGCGCTCTGTGCTCGGACAAGAACGGTGACGTTTTTATCCCGGAACGCAATGAGATACTCGAATACGCCCACGGCGGTACGCGACCGATCGCGGTGCTGCATGATTCGTTCGGAGCTGAGTCGCAATTCTGCGCGGTAGACCCCGCGACCGGAGACCTGGCCGTCTCTGGAGGCGCCAACCGCGAATCCAGCGTCGCCATCTACGCTAATGCAAAGGGCAGCCCCAAGATGTACGGGGCGCAGGACCTCGAGGGTGGCTATTGGTCTGCGACGTACGACAACGACGGCAATCTCTTCGTTGAGAGTTCTGCCGGCAACTTAGGTGGCATCAAGCTGCTCGAGCTTCTCAAGGGCGGTAGGCGTTTCAGAAGCATCACGTGGAATGGGATACGCCCCCCGCAGCTCGGCGCGATTCAATGGGACGGCGAATACCTCGCAGCAGAGAGTCAGGAACGGGCTTCTGGACAGGCGACGCTCTTTCGGTATCGCGTGAGCGCAGCGCAAGCCACATTGGTCGGCAAAACGGCGCTCAAGGGCGCAGGCAGCCCGCTCCAGTTCTGGATTCACCGTGGAGAAATTGTCGTCCCCAGTCAGAGCGGATCGGCCGGCGTTATGCTCTACGACTACCCGGCCGGCGGCAGCCCGGCGAAGACCATTAAAGATGCTCTCGAACCACAGGCCGCGACGGTCAGTTTAGCTTTGCAGCATAAAGTCGCCGTTTTAACCTACCACTACGATAACCTGCGAACGGGCTGGAACGATAAAGAGTCGTCGTTGACGTATGCAAACGTTAACAGCGGATCGTTCGGCCTGCTGCATGCGATAACGCTTGACGATCAGGTGGATACCCAACCTCTCATCGTTCCGAATGAAACGACGACGCGCGGCGTAGGCCCGGGTAAGCACGACGTGGTGTATGTCGCAACCGAGAACGATACGATCTATGCGATCGACGCTTCAAACGGGACGGTGTTGTTTCAACAGAGCTTGGGTAACCCCGTACCTACGCCTTTGGGTTGCAACAACAATGGGCCAAACGTCGGAATCGACGGAACGCCGGTCATCGACAGACGTGCCAACGTGATGTACGTCATTGCCTACACGTTGCAGGGCAGCGTCCCGACCTACACCGTCCACGAACTCAATCTGGCCAATCTGACGGACATCGTAACGCCGGTTGTAGTCTCGGCCTCACACACTTTGACGAATGGCAGCACCTTCACGTTCAACGCAACGTACCAGCGCCAACGACCGGGCCTTCTCGAAGCGAACGGGAATATCTATGCCGGGTTCGGCAGCTTTTGCGATTTTAGCGCGTCAATGTCACGCGGCTGGCTGCTCGGCTGGCAGACGGGATCGCTTACGCCGCTCGCGGCGAACCGGCTGAACGATACGCTCGCGACCTCGCCCGACAGCTTCTTCTTGTCGTCAGTCTGGATGTCGGGGTACGGCGTCGCCGGCGATCATCAAGGAAACGTATACTTCGTCACCGGCAATTCGGATCCGTCCGGGACGACGTATAACAGCGTCACGAATATTTCGGAGAGCGTCGTCAAGGTCAGTTCGGACCTAACGCAGGTTCTTAGCTTCTTTACGCCTTCAGACGTCAACGGGCTCGACCAGGGCGATGCGGACTTCGGATCGGGCGGCGTGATGCTGTTACCGAAAGTGGGGTCGCAACCGCCGCTCGCCGCCGCAGCCGGTAAAGAGGGGACGCTGTTCCTGCTCAATCGGAGAAACTTGGGCGGATACACTCCGAGTGGTCCGAACAACGACCTCGACGAGGAGGCGGTCGGCGGATGCTGGTGCGGTCAGTCGTACTTCGACGCCGCTAGCGACT
Source organism: Vulcanimicrobiota bacterium (assembly GCA_963831815.1). Classification (GTDB taxonomy): domain Bacteria; phylum Vulcanimicrobiota; class Vulcanimicrobiia; order Vulcanimicrobiales; family Vulcanimicrobiaceae; genus Cybelea. The sequence continues at coordinate 1,095,971 of CAWHRL010000002.1, read as the reverse complement.
CCCTACCGCGCATCGTTGCCAGCGGCGGCAACAACGTGACCGTTTGGAAAGTTCCAACCTCGCCTCCGACGAAACTGGCGACGGCGGGAAGCTCGCAGGGCTTACCGGGCGGTCAAGATCCCGGTTTCTTCACGACGGTCTCATCGGCGGGAACCAGTGCCGGTGCAATCATCTGGGCGCTGGCGCGGCCCCAGACGGTGCCGGGAAGCGTCACACTTTTCGCCTTTAAAGCCGAGCCTCCCAGCGGCGGTTCAACGCTCCAAACTCTCTTTCAAGCGGCGGCGGGCACTTGGGAGTCATCAGGTGGCAACGCAAATCTCGTTCCGGTCGTAGCAAACGGCAAAGTGTACGTCGCGAGCTACGGGCAGCTAGACGTCTTCGGGCTACTCGGTGCTAACGTGAAGGCCGCAACGCCGCTGACGCCACCGCTAAGAGCCTCTCGTGCAAACATCAGCGCTCCGCACCAAGTCAGTGGGACGCTCGTTAGCATCAACGGCTCCGTACTCGCCTTGCGCACGCGCACCGGGATTATGGTTCGCGTCAATGACTCTGACGCAGTCCGCCACGAGCGAAGTGCGGTCTTAGTTATCGGCAAGCCGTATAATGCAACGGGGACGTACGATGCTAGCGGCGCTCTGCATGCCACCGCAATACTGCGCGAAAAGCCCTCGCCGGAGACATGGCCCCCCGATCGGTAGCGGCGCCGATGTTGAACTGATACAATACGCGCCGGCGCTGCTATGGCACGCTCATAAGACCTGCCATCTGCAAATGAGGTCCGTCTTATGAATCGTCGCCAGGCAATTGGAGTCGCCGCCGCGTCGTTGGGCGCAGTGGCCGTCCCAGCCCTCGCTTCGGAGCCATCGCAATCCATCCAAGCGGTTCCACGTCTCACCGCACGGCGAGACTCCCCTATCGTCGTCGCATTCGTAATCGGCGACATGGCCAACGTCATGGATATGTCGGGTTCGTGGGAAGTCTTTCAGGACAGCATGGCCGACGGATGGAGTACCGGCTCGTTTACGCTCTACACGATCGCCGACGGCCGCGCTCCGTTGAAGGCGACCGGCGGCCTGACGCTGGTTCCGACGTACGCTTTCAACGACACGAACGTCCCGCAACCGAACGTGATCGTGATGGGAGCCCAAGGTCAGCATACGAAGGAAAAAATTGCCTGGATTCGGGAGGCTAGCACGCACGCCGACGTCGTGATGTCCGTATGCACCGGTGCCTTCTTGCTCGCGCAGACCGGGCTTATCGACGGTCTCTCGGCAACCACGCACCACGATTTCTATGATAACTTCAGCAAGAAATTTCCCTCGATCACGCTGGTGCGCGACGTTCGGTACGTAGAGAATCCGGGCGGTAAATTTTGCAGCGCGGGTGGAATAACATCGGGCATGGAGTTGGCATTTCGGGTCGTCGAGCGCTATTTCGGGCAAAAGACTCCGGCGCAGACCGCGTATTACATGGAATATCGCCGCTCGAGCACTCCCCCCACGCAAGCCTCGGCGTAAGTGCCGGCGGCGTTCGAGGAAACGCTCCGCCGTTCGGCCTTCGCGGCCGCAACCTGGCTCGCTACCGCCGCCACGCTGAACTCGGCGACGGGACCGGTCGTAGGGAAAGACCTCGTTCCATCGTTCCAACGGCTGGAGCCCGCCGGCGAAAGCATCACCTTTCCCGCGCGACCTCTCGATATCGCGATTTCGAGCGGTGGAGTGGCGGCGATCAAGACCTCGCATGGGATCTTATTCGTCGATGTCGCACGCTGGCGCATCGACCAGACGCTGATGCTCACGCACGAGCTCGTCGATTATCCCCGTAACCTAGGCGGAAACGGAATGCTCGGAATCGTTTGGAACTCGGCTGGAGCGCAAGTCTGGTCGACCGACGGCTTTGGGCTGTTGCGCTCGGCAACGCGTTCGAGCTCCGGGCGTTTTTCATGGGATCCCGACATCGAACTGCCGGGACCGTCCGGCGACTTTCGCAACGCCAGATCGAAGGCATTGGATGTATCGGTTCCCGCCGGACTGGCAATGAGCGACGACGGCAGGTTCGTCTTCGTCGCGCTGAGCCGAAACGGCGAGGTTCTATTCGTCGACGCCCACCAGCGAAAGATCGTCGGCAGCGTTCGCGTCGGCGTCGCGCCGCTCGCTCTTCTCCGGCGAGGCCAAACCCTCTACGTCGCGAATCTTGGTGGGGCAGAGCCGGCATCGGGCGAACCGAGCGCCGATTCCGGCGGCAGCCGCGTGCGCGTCGACGCGCGCGGCATCGCCCGAGCGGGAAGCATCAGCGTGCTCGACATCCCGACGCGCACCGTCGTCGGCACGATCCCGGTCGGCCGGCAGCCCGAAGCGATGGCGCTTTCGCGCGACGGCCGGCGCCTCTTCGTGATGAATGCCAACGACGACACGATTTCGATAGTCGATACCGCGGCCAAAACGGTCGTTCGGACGCTGACGCTTCCGCTCCAGCGAAACCTCGGCGCATCGCCCAGCGCCGTCGCCGTTTCGCCTCGCGACGGCCGGCTGTTCGTCGCCGAGGGAGGCGACAATCGCCTTCTCGTGCTCGACGGCGACTCGTACGCTCCGGCCGGCCAAATCGCGACCGGATGGTATCCTGACGGCGTCACCATCGACTCGACGGGCAACGCCTACGTCATCAGCTTGAAGGGATGGGGAAGCCGCGGCACAGATTTCGGCTTCAACCGCACCGACCTGGGATTTCGACTCGACGTTCCGCTGACGCAGAACGGCTACAACGTCTACGACAACGCCGGCCTGGTTCAATCCGTCGCGCCGCGCGCCATCTTGGCGGCAACGTCATCGGACGATACATTTCTCGCTAGCCCAGCAAGCGAAGGCATCGACAACCGCTATCTCGCCGCAACGAACGTGCCGATTCCCATTCGAGCAGGCCAGCATTCGCTCTTCAAGCACGTCGTCTATATCATCAAGGAAAATCACACGTATGACGACTACTTCGGCGACCTGCGCCAAGGTAACGGTGACGCTCGGCTCTGCGCGTTTCCCGAAAAAATTTCGCCGAATCATCACGCCTTAGCGCGTCGCTTCGGGCTCTTCGACAACTTCTACGTCAACGGAACGATGAGCGGCGACGGTCATCAATGGACCGACGAAGGCGGCACCACCGACTACGTCGAGCGCAATACCGCCTCGTGGGCGAAGACGTACCCAAGCGACGGAACCGACCCGCTGGCCTACGTATCGAGCGGGTTCATATGGCAACACGTTCTCGATGCCGGCCTCACCTTTCGGGACTATGGAGAGTTCACGACATCCGAACCGCAAATTATCCCCGCCAACGCGACATGGTCGCAGTTCTTCAACGATCGACGCCATGGAACGCACTTCGTTACTTTCAAGAACGAGGTCCAAGTGCGCTCGCTTGCCCCTTACGTCGACCCTGCGTACGCCGGCTTTAGCCTCCGAATCAGCGATCAAGCTCGTGCCGACGAGTTCTTGCGCGATCTCGCGCGGTTCGATCGAACCCTGGCGATGCCGTCTCTGATCCTGTTGCAGCTGGGCAACGATCACACCGCGGGAACGGATCCCGGCTACCCCGCGCCCGCTTCAGCGGTCGCCGATAACGATCTGGCGCTGGGGCGTATCGTGCAAGGTATCTCACGCTCGTCATTTTGGAAGAGCACCGTTATCTTCGTCGTGGAAGACGATGCGCAAAACGGCGTCGACCACGTTGATGGTCACCGCACGATGGCACTCGTGGTTAGCGCGTACAATCGTCGCCGGGTTGTGGATTCGCACTTCTACAATCAGACGAGCATCCTGCGAACCATCGAACAGATTTTTGACCTGCGACCGCTTACGCAGTTCGACGCCCTGGCACCAATCATCGTCAAACCCTTCGGTCTCGACGTCGATCCGCAACCATATGATGCGGTCGCAAACCAAGTAGCGCTCGACGTCATCAATCCCAAGGTAACGGCCCTATCGGGCAGGGCGCGTCAGGTCACCGCGAGTTTGGAAGGTGCAGATTTCGGCAGACCCGACGCGGCCGACCCGCGGCTGCTTACGGAAAGCATTCGGCTTTCGCGCCAGGCAGATGCTAATCGCGTACAATACTGAGGCGCGGACACTCGCTACTATAGTACGGCATGCGCGTCGTGGATTCGAGCCACCGAGCTGCCCCTTCGAGCACGCGCCGGGCGTTCATCGGACGAACGGCCGGCGTTGTCGGCGCGGCGCTGTGGGCGGGCCCTAAGTCACTTCGACCCGCACGAGCGTCCGACGACGCGCTTGCCATCACGTTGCGATCGGCTCCCATTCAGTTCGAGCCGTCACAAGGCGCCGCCTATCCCATGAAGGCGTTTAACGGCTCGTTGCCCGGACCGGTCATTCGCGTTCGAGCGGGCTCGCGCGTACGGATTCTCTATCGCAACGACTCTGGTGCGGCCGGTACGATTCACTGGCATGGATTGATTTTGCCCAACGCTATGGACGGCGTCGAGGGAATCACGCAGCCGCTCGTTCCCGACGGTGGGAGCTTCGTCTATGAGTTCACCGCAGCTAATGCGGGCACGCGATGGTACCACGATCACGTCAGCGACGGGCAGATCAATGGCCTGTTCGGCATGTTCGTCATCGACGATCCTAGTGAGGAGCCGGCCGATCTCGACGTTCCGCTCGTCTTTCACGACGTGCCCGTCGAATCGACGATCGCGCCGGCGATGCGGGGGCGCAGCAACGCGCCGATGACCGATCCCGCAGGCTCGCAAGAGCTTGCCGGTATGGCTGAAGACGACAAGATGGGCGACGAAGTAGCGTATCAGCGGCGTTGCATCAACGGCAAGAGCTATCCGGAAACGCCGACTTTTGTGGTGCACGTGGGAGCGCGCGTCCGCCTTCGCATTCTCAACGCAAACCCGACGCAAACCCGTTACGTCCGGCTAACGGGCAGTACGCTTCGAGTGACCCACGCCGACGGGAACGCGCTCGCGGTGCCGGTTGACGTGGACGTTTTGAGAATCGGCGTCGGCGAACGGTACGACGCCTGGTTTGTGCCCGCCAGACCGGGAGCGTGGATGCTGCAAAGCATCATCGCCGATCCCCTCTCATTCGAGCAGGCCCTAATCGTGAGAACCGACGACGGCCAAACCCCGGAATCGTCCACGCAAAGCCTTGCAGGGCTCAACGTGCTCTCATACGAGCGTCTCGCCTCGGGCGTACGCTCCGCACCCACTGCACGTCCGCAAGAGCGGGTCTTCCGGTTTACAATCGGCGGAGGCCAATACGGATCGTCTCGATGGACCCTCAACGGTGCGGTTTGGCCGAATACGGGGAAGGTCCGCGTTCGTCGAAACGATCGCGTCCTTCTCAAGTTTCGTAATACGACCGACATGGATCATCCGTTGCATCTTCACGGCCACACGTTTTTCGTCGAGTCGGTTGACGGAAAGCAGTTGCGCAATCCGCTCGCCAAGGACACGGCCCTGATTCGCGCCAACGGCGGCACGCTCGATCTCTTCTTCGTCGCGGATTCGCCCCCCGGCCGATGGTTGATGCACTGCCACAATCTGATTCACATGATGGACGGCATGATGACGGAGGTCGTTTATGAAGAATAATCTTGTCACGGCGCTCTTTGCGGCGCTAATCGCCGCGCTTTCGTGTGCGGCACTCGGCCAGCAAGCGTCGACTTCGCCTCAACTCATCGAAACGCTTAATCGGGGCGCCGCGCTTGCCGGCTCGCTCAACTGCGCGGGATGTCATGGCGCCGGCTTGCGGGGCGGCTCCGTCGCGGGATCGCTCTATGGCATCGAACGAAGACGCTCGCAAGCGCAGATCGAGTCAGCGTTTAGCCGGCCTCCGGCGCCGATGCCGGCCTTCACGCTCTCGCAACAACAACTCGCCGACCTTACCGGCTACCTGTCGAACCTCGACGGCGGCTTGGGCGGAACCGCTCCGGTCGTTTCGTGGGAACCCGCGCTCCCGAGCGACCACGCCGTTATATCCGTTGCGTTTCTCCGCGGTCTGCCGTCCGCTGCTACGGTACAGGTACTGATGCATATGGGTAGTTCTACGCACGGAAGCGGCGAAATACCGTTGATGCGGTCTGCCGACCCCAAAGTGCTGAAAGCCTCCGTGCCGTTTACGATGGGCGGCCCGTGGGTGCTCGTCATACATTTCGACGGCCAACGCTTGGAACTACCCTTGCAAGTCGGCGGATCCTGATAGGGCGCGGAAGCGGCCCGGCGTGGTACCCGTAAAAGCATAAAAGGTTCGGTTGAAATGGCTCTGGTCCCAATAGCCTAACTCTGAGGCGATCGACGATAGCGGTGCGCGAGAGGAACTCAATAGACGGCAGGCCCGCTGAATTCGGCGGCGGTGAACGTAGTCGCCGACGTTGCTTTTGAATCGTTGACGAAAGGATCGGCTGAGATGAACCGGATGAACGGCAAATCGCCGCGCAAGGTCGGAAATCTGCAGCGGCTCGGTAAAACTTCCGTCGAGATACGATCGCAGTTCGTTAAGCCAACCTTGGCTGCGATCGGCGTCCGCGGTTTCCAGACTCTGAAACGAACCGATCAAATCAAAAACCAGCGATTCGACGGTTATCTCGCTGAGCACGTTTCCGGTGAAGAGCTCGTAGAGACGCAACATAAGCCAAAGTGGTTCGCCGCCGGAGAGTGTGTGCAGCGAACGGTCGGGCGCGCCGCACTGTGCCAGCGTATCGTGCCAACGATCGCGCAGCTCAACCGCAAACATGCGGCTGTCGGCGAAAACGCGATCGCTGTGAGCCAAACCTGCCGGATGATAGACGAGTGTCAACGGCTCGTAGGTAACCGTCTCGCCGGCGGCTCGTTCGGCGTACTCGCCCTCCAAGAGCAAGCATGAAAAGGGCAGTTCGTGCGTGTGGGCGGGCAGCGTCTGCTCAACGGCGTGGCGAACGACGGAGAGAATAGCGCCCGCACACTCGCGCGTCTCCGTCGTTCCGTAGTACTGACCTGGCTCCAATGCAAATGCCGCCACAGCTATATCCAGAATGTCACGTTTCGCTACGATTTGTCTTGTACGGATGAAGCAGAAGAGCCCCCAACCGGTTCCGGGCGATCCGGACCGTTCAGGGCTCTTTTAGCTGCGGCTGGCCTGCCGCGCCGCTTTAGAACTGAGGCGGGGCGCCGCCGCTCGGCGGCTTGGACTGATTCTTGTGGCAGCCTTTCGGCGTTTGCGAGCACTTGTGGGCGGTCTTACCGCTTTGCGTAGGCTGGTTCTTGTGGCAGCCCTTGGGCGTTTGACTACACTTGTGGGCGGTGGTGCCGTGCGGGGCCCCCGACGCCATCGGCATCGCAGGCGCCTGCGCGACGACGGTACCGGTGGTTATCAATGTTGCGAGGCTGAGAAGCATCAATGTGCGTGAGACGTTTAGCATGACGTGAACCTCCAATAAAGACGATTGTGCGGAGAACGTTCTACTAAAGCTCACCAAAAGCCCCGGAGACTCGAGCTCGCCGAAGCTCTTACTGCCCAGTCCGGCAACTAACCATCCAGTCGATTCCAAACTTGTCGGTGAGCATTCCGAACTTCGCACCCCAAAACATATCGGCCATCGGCATCTCGACGTTTCCGCCGGCGGCAAGATAGTTAAAAACGCGCTCCGCTTCGGCGATCGTCCGTCGTCGAGACGCTCAGGGAGATCGGCCCCTCGCCGTAGGTCTTGCCCGGAGTGGCGTCGGAAGCCATGAACGAGACCCCGGCCGACTTAAAGCTCGCGTGCATGACTCGGTTGGCGGTCTCCGGCGTGACCGGCGGACCACCCGCGTCTTTTGGCATTTCGCTCCATCGCGAGAGCCCTTCGATTTCACCGCCGAACGCGGCTTTATAAAAGTTTAAAGCTTCTTCACATCTACCGTCAAAGAGCAGGTACGGTTCGAGTTGCATCGGTTTGCCTTCTCTCAAGCGTTGGGTGTTGAGCCGCGAGCATTGGCGACGGGCGCGGGAACCCCCTGGCCGACGAGGGCCCCGGCCGGTTCGTGCGCAAACCAACCAGGTAGGTGAAGACTCGCTCCGATATCCGTAACGTTGCCATCATCGCGCATGTCGACCACGGCAAGACGACTCTCGTCGACGCGATGCTCAAGCAGAGCGGCGTCTTCAGGGAAGGCCAGCAGGTCGCCACGCGCGTGCTCGATTCAAATCCCCTCGAGCGCGAGCGCGGGATCACGATCCTGGCAAAGAATACCGCCGTCCGCCACGGGGACCTCAAATTCAACATCGTCGACACGCCCGGCCACTCCGACTTCGGCGGCGAGGTCGAACGTGTGCTGCAGATGGTGCAGGGCGTTCTGTTGTTGGTCGACGCCGCCGAGGGCGTGATGCCGCAGACTCGCTTCGTTCTGCGCAAGGCGCTCGAGCTCGACCTGCGCGCGATCGTGGTTGTGAATAAGATCGATCGCAAAGACGCGCGAGCGCAAGAAGTCGTCAACCAAACGTTCGATCTCTTCGTCGAACTCGGCGCGAACGACGAACAAGCCGATTTCCCGGTCCTTTTCACCAACGCAAAGGCCGGCATCGCAAAACGATCGCTCGAAGAGGAGAGCGACTCGCTCGAGCCACTCTTCGAAACCATCGTCGCGCGCGTTCCGGAGGCGCCGTCGGAAGAGGGTCCGTTCCAGCTGCTGATTTCTGCAATCGACCACAACCGCTACGTGGGCCGCGTCGGGATCGGACGCATCTTTCGCGGCGGCTCGCGGCGCAACGATCCGATCGTCAAAATCGCGCGCGACGGCGCGGTGACGCCGGGACTGCGGCTCACAAGTCTCCTGACTTTCGCGGGCTTGGAACGGATCGACGTCGAGGAGGCGTCCGCCGGCGATATCGTCTGCATTTCTGGAATCGAGGACCTCAATATCGGAGATACGATCGCCGACGCGAGCGTGCCCGAAGCTATTCACGCCGTAGCGGTTGACGAACCGACCGTCTCGATGTTCTTCAGCGTCAATAACTCGCCGTTTGCGGGCCGGGATGGCAAGTTTCTCACCTCGCGCCAGATCCGCGAACGGCTGATGCGCGAGTTGGAGTCCAATGTCGCACTGCGAGTTGCCGAGACCGGATCTCCCGACACCTTCGAAGTGCGGGGCCGCGGCGAGCTCCATCTCGCGATCTTGATCGAAACGATGCGGCGGGAAGGCTACGAGCTGGCCGTCTCCAAGCCGCAGGTCATCGTAACGGAGCGTGACGGCGAGCGTTGGGAACCGGTCGAGTACGTCGTCGTTGACGTTCCCGAATCGTACGCGGGCGCCGCGATCGAAGCGCTCGGCAAGCGCAAAGCGATGATGTCGAACATGCTCTCCGCCGGTGATACGCATCGCCTGGAGTACACGATGCCGACGCGCGCCATTTTCGGCTTGCGCGGCGAGCTGCTCACGCTGACCCGCGGAACCGCGGTTCTCTCGCATACCTACTACGATCACCAGCCGTGGCAGGGCGAGCTCCCCGGTCGAAACGTCGGCGCCTTGGTTGCAAGCGACACGGGAAGAACGACCGGCTATGCGCTGATGGGTCTCGAGCAGCGGGGCCGCTTCTTCGTCGGACCCGGCGTTGACGTTTATGAAGGCATGATCGTCGGCCGTGCCAACGACAACTACGACGTCGCGATCAACGTTGCGCGCGAAAAGAAGCTAACGAACATGCGCGCTGCCGGTTCCGACGAGAACGTCAAGCTGCCGCCGCCCGAGGAGCTCTCCCTCGAGCGTGCGATCGAGTTCATCGAAGATGACGAGCTCGTCGAAGTAACCCCCGAATCGATCCGCCTGCGCAAGCGGATCCTCGGTGAAGGCGACCGCCTGCGCCTCCGCAAGCGCGAAGCTGCCAAGGCGCCGAGCTAGACCTTCAGGCAGCCGCACGTCCCCTCCGAGGCGTCGAGTCCGTCAACTCTCCTACACTTGCTCTTACACTCGCTGACACACTCGCAGACGCATGCTTTGACAGCGGGTTTTAGTGGTATGATTTTCGAGCGCGTCAAACCACGGGGACGCGCGCATGCTCTTTAGTTGAGCTCCGCACAGCACCCTACCCGCGCCTCTCTCGCTGCTACCTAGAGGCGCGGGCTCGGTGTCGTTAGCGAGTAACGGAAAGCTTCCGGCTTAGATAGCCGGCGGTCGCGGTGTCGGCCTCAAGCCACGATGCGTAGCGAAGGAAGCCGTGAATCTCGTTGGGCAGCACGATCTGCTCGTAGGGAACGTGTGCGATGCGCAAACGCTCGACCAGATCGACCATCTGGTGAAACTCGACATTGCGATCGTCGTCGCCTTGGATCAAAAGCACCGGCGATTTCCACGTCGAGATCGCGGAATCGGGTGACGATTCCCACGCCAGCTTCATCAGCGCCTTCTCATCGTATTGCTGGAAGCGCTTGAGCTGCGTGAACCCCCAAACCGGGTTATCGATGTCGAGCGACCAGTCGTGCACGCCGTGGAAGTCGACGCCCGCCTTGAAGATGTCCGAGTTGCGCGCAAGCGCGAGCGCCGTTAGGTATCCGCCGTACGAACCACCCCAGATGCCGATGCGCCGCGGATCGACGTTGGGGTGTCGCTGGAGAAACTTCGCACCAGCTACGACGTCCTGATACTCAGACGCCCCCGTCGGCCCCCAGCGTGCCGGATAGTTGAAGTCGTGACCGTAGCCGATGCCGAGCCGGTAGTTGACGGCGAGCACGACGAATCCTAAGCTCGCCAAGTACTGGTTCACGGCGTACGCGTTCGAGTAGTAATCCATGTAGTGCCACGACAACAGCATCTGACGCGGCGGTCCACCGTGCACGAAGATGATGCCGGGGTGTCTTCCGCCCGATCGGGGAAGAAAGAGCTGGCCGTAGATCCGCCGTCCATCGGCGGCGGTGAAGCTGACCTCTTGCGGCGTTACGAGTTGCGACGAAGGAAAGTCGCTGGGCAGCAGGCTCGCGTCGAGCGCGCGTTGGGTTCCGCCTTCCAGCAGCGTGACGAGCAACGGCTGCTGTGCCGTCCCCGCATCGAAGGCGACGGCTCCTCCGGCCAGCGCGACCGGGCTCATCTGACTGCTCGCGCCGCTTACGAGCTGCGTGATGGTTCCGCTACTTACGTCTGCGCGGAAGACGTGTCGGCGGTCGTCGTCGCCTGGCGTGGAGCCCGCATTCGCGGAATATACGACCGACTGCAGGTCGGGCGCGACGTCGACGTCTTCGACCATGAATGTACCCGGCGTCAGGAGCCGCGCGGCGCCGCCATCGGCGGAAACGACGTAGAGATGCGGCCAGTTCTCCTGCTCGCTCTTGAAGACCAGCCGGCTTTGCGAAACCCATTCGAGCACCGGTCCGCCGCCGCTCTGCGGCAGCGACCCGCGCGCTGTATCCGGGCTTGCCCACGCAAGGTGCGCGTTGCTGCCGTCGCCGGCCGCAACCCAAATCTCCCATGGTACAGGATTCCAATTTAAGGGATCCTTCGGCGGGCCGCCGTCGCCGCGCAACCGTAAGAATGCGACGCTACGGCCGTCCGGCGACCAGCGCGCAGAGAAATCCTGTGACGTCGTCGGCGCGAGAAACGCAAGCGGCGTCGAGTCGTTGCGATAGATACCAATGAAGCTGTGGTCCGTGCGCGTAGAGACGAACGCCAACCCCGATCCGTCCGGCGACCAGCGCAGATCCGAGTCTTGGCCCCTATCGAAGAACAAGCGTTTCGCCGCGGCACTGCCGTCAATCGGCGCGATCATGACGGCGCCGTCGCTGGTGTAGGCGACGCGCGCCCCATCCGGTGTAACCGCGGGCGCGTCGCCGTTGCCGAGCAGCTTCGGTGTACCGCCGCTCGTCGCCACCGACCAGACCTGCATATCGGGCTGCTGCGGCATCGAGGCCGGAGCGGGCTGGAGCGGCACCGGCCAGTTCGCGTCGTGATCGCCGCCGCGCACGTAGGCGACATGCGCGCCGTCGTTTGAAATGACGAGGTTGCTGAGCTCTTGGCCGTCGTCACCGCCTGACGAGTAGAGCTCTTTGGGCACGAAATCGGGCGCGCGGGCGAACCAGAGCGAACGCACGCCTTGGCGATCGATCGCATACGCGATTGCGCTGCCCCGCGCGTCGCGAACGAGCGCAGCGGGGAAAGGGTAACTCAAAATCTGCGCGAGGGTGAAAGCGGCGATTAACATGCCGCTCCCTTACGCCGGTGCCGGTACTTTATCCCCGATCGAGAACGTGAGCTCGCCGCGATTCTCGTCGAAGCCGACGGTGACCGTGTCGCCGTCGTTGATTTTGCCGGCGAGAATCTTGCGACCCAGCGGCGTCTCGAGTTCCTTTTGAATCGTGCGCTTGAGCGGGCGTGCGCCGTAGTGCGGATCGTAGCCCACCTTGACGATGTGACGTTTTGCGGCGTCGTCGAGCACCAGCGTGATGCGTCGCTCGGCGAGCCGTTGGCGCAGCCGGTGCAGCTGAAGGTCAACGATTTTGAGCAACTCATCCTCGTCGAGCGCGTGGAAGACGATGATCTCATCGACCCGGTTGAGGAACTCGGGACGAAAATGCTGGCGCAGTTCGTCGAGCACGGTCGCACGCATGACGGCGTAATCCGCGCCGTCGAACGAACCCTTGTAGTCGAGAATGCGATGGCTGCCGATGTTCGACGTCATGATGACGATCGTGTTCTTGAAGTCGACGGTATGCCCCTGACCGTCGGTAAGGCGTCCGTCATCGAGAATCTGCAGAAAGACGTTGAAGACGTCGGGGTGTGCCTTTTCGATTTCGTCGAAGAGAATTACCGAGTACGGGCGCCGGCGAACCGCCTCGGTGAGTTGGCCGCCCTCTTCGAACCCGACGTATCCGGGAGGCGCGCCGAGCAGACGCGCAACCGTGTGGCGCTCTTGATATTCGGACATGTCGATGCGAATCAGCGCGCGTTCGTCGTCGAAGAGATATTCGGCCAAGGCTCGCGCCAGCTCGGTCTTGCCGACGCCGGTCGGTCCGAGGAAGATGAACGATCCGATCGGCCGGTTTGGATCGGCGAGTCCGGATCGAGATCGCAGAACTGCTTCGGCGACGGCGTCGACGGCTTCGTCCTGACCGATAACGCGGCGATGAAGCTCGTCCTCGAGGTGAAGCAACTTCTGTTTCTCGCCCTCTAAGAGTTTGGTCACCGGAATGCCGGTCCAGCGCGAGATCACGCCGGCGATGTCGTCTTCGTCGACCTCCTCTTTGGAAAGCCGCACGCCGTCTTTGTGAGCCAGACGCTCCTCCTCGTCGCTGAGTTCCTTTTGCAGCTTGGGGAGTGTGCCGTATCGCAGCTCCGCGACGCGGTTGAGATCGTACTGACGCTCGGCCTGTTCGATCTGGACTTTTGCTTGTTCGATTTGATCCCGAATCGAGCGCAGCTTCACGGCCGTACTCTTCTCCGCATCCCAGCGTACTCGGAGCCGAGCTTGATCTTCGCGCAGCTCAGCCAGCTCTTTCTCGAGCTGGTCGAGCCGGCGACGGCTGGCACTGTCGTTCTCCTTGCGCAGTGCTTCGCGCTCGATCTCGAGCTGAAGGACGCGACGCGAGACTTCGTCGAGCTCTTGGGGCATCGAATCGATCTCGGTGCGCAGCTTCGCGGCCGATTCGTCGACTAAGTCGATCGCCTTGTCGGGCAAGAAGCGATCGGTGAGATAGCGGTCGCTCATCGTCGCCGCGGCAACCAGCGCGCCGTCCTTTATTCGCACGCCGTGATGCGCCTCGTACTTCTCCTTGAGCCCGCGCAGAATCGAGATCGTGTCCTCGACGCTCGGCTGATCGATCATTACCGGCGCGAAGCGGCGTTCGAGTGCCGCATCCTTCTCGATGTATCTGCGATACTCGTCGAGGGTCGTCGCCCCAATCATGTGCAGCTCGCCGCGCGCGAGCATCGGCTTGAGAAGATTGCCGGCGTCCATCGCGCCTTCGGCCTTCCCAGCACCAACGACGGTGTGCAGCTCGTCGACGAAAAGGATTATCTGTCCTTCCGACGCGGCTACGTCTTTGAGCACGGCTTTCAAACGCTCTTCAAACTCGCCGCGGTACTTCGCGCCCGCGATCAGCGCGCCCATATCGAGCGAGACGATCCGCTTGTTTTTGAGGCCTTCGGGAACGTCGCCGCGAACGATCCGCTGCGCTAAGCCCTCGACGATCGCGGTTTTCCCGACGCCCGGGTCGCCGATCAGCACCGGATTGTTCTTGGTGCGGCGCGAGAGCACTTGAATGATGCGGCGGATCTCTTCGTCGCGCCCGATCACGGGATCGAGCTTCCCGCGCTCCGCTTCGAGCGTGAGGTCGCGACCGTATCGTTCGAGCGACTTGTAGGTGCCTTCGGGGTCTTTGGTCGTGACGCGCTGGTTGCCGCGGACTTCGCGCAGGGCCTGGAGCAGCTTGTCCTTCGTCAAACCGGCGTCGCGGAAGAGTCGCCCGACTGCGCCTGACGACTGCGCCATTGCGAGCAGCACGTGCTCGACCGAGGTGTAGTCGTCTTGCAGCGCTTTGGCCTCGTTCTCGGCAACGCTCATAATGCGCGCGAGCTCGGGCGAGAGCGTCACTTGCGCGCTGTCGGCGCTGCTGCCGCTCAACCGCGGAAGACGGCCGATGGCTTCGTCGGCCTGTCGTTGGATGGTTTTTGGATCGGCGCCGGCTTTTGCGAGAATGTCGGGCGCGATGCCGCGCTCTTGGTCGAGTAGCGCCGCGAGCATATGCTCGGGCGCCGTTTGCGTATTGCGCTCGTGCAAAGCGCGCGAATAGGCTGCGTTAAGCGCGTCGCCGACGCGCTCAGTCATCTTCTCTACGTTCATTTCCCCAACACCATACAGCGAGTCCGATCATTCGGTTGCAGGAGCAGCCTTCCGCCAAGGAGCGCGTTCGGCCGACCCGTAAGGCCGACGCAATGCTCGAAATCGCGAAGGGCGCCGTCCGGGCCTACTACCTGTTCGACGTCGCCGACACCATCGACTTGGTGAAAATGGGCGCGCTCGGCGGGGACAACCGTGCCCCCGCCGAGCTTCCGTTGCGGCGGCAGGCATCGCCGTATCTTCAGTTTCCGGTTCCACCGCTGGTAGCGAACCTGCCGGAGGCCAAGCTCGAGGGCTTCCGCGGCCCGGTCCGCTTGAAGTTCTACGATTACGGCGTGATATCGCTGCGATTGACCCTCTCAATGGACCGCTCTTGGAACGACTTGAGTTCGCTGACAGAACGGGCACGCGCCGGCGAGCGCATCATGCGTTTCGCCGAATCGACCATCTCGCGCATTTGCGACGAGTACTCGTACGCACTGGACGAACGGCATCCCCCGCTCGTCGAGGATTATCTCATCCTCGAGATCGAGCAGTTTGCGCCGGCGATCGATGCGCAGCGCCTCTTGAACGAGCACTCGTCGGATCTAGCGAGCCTCCTGCTCGGAGAGCGCCGCCCGCTCTCCGCCACCGAGACCGAGGAAGCGCTCAGGGTGCGGTTCTCTTACCACGAGGACGATTTGACGATCGTGCAGTGGGACACTGCGATCGTCTACGATCGCGGTGAGAGCGCGCGCGCGATCGAGGAGATCCTGGAGTTCGCGAACTCGCAGCTGCTCGAGCTTCGGACCTACGATGCGTTGCTCGACGGCGAGCTCGACTCGATCTATAAAATGCAGCCTGGGGTGTCCCCGCGATCGCTGCGTGGCCGGCGCGAAGCCGAGCAGGCGGCGACGCTGCGCTATCTCATCGTTGACGTGCTCGAGTTGACCGACCGCTCGACCAACGCGCTAAAGATCGTTGGCGACGCCTATTACGCGCGCATTTACCGTGCCGCCGCGACGCGCCTGGGCTTAGCCGACTGGCAGCATCAGATCGATACGAAGCTCGCAAGCGTCGGCGAGATGTATCGCTTCTTTAGCGACGAGGCTCGCAGCCGGCGCGACGAGTTCTTGGAGGTGATCATCGTAGTGCTGGTGGCGTTCGAGGTGATCATCGGCATCCTAACGCTGCTCCATTTCCAGCTGCGCTAGCATCGCATCGCCGCATTCTCGGTCGCCCTCTTTCACCGAGCCTAGAAGTCTGTCAATGACGCGCTCCCGGTCGGCATCCGTGCGGTTTTGGCTGAGCTTTGCCTTTGCATAGATCGCGTCGGCGCGCAGCTCGAAGGCGACGATGCCCGCGAGCTGCCCCACTCGATAGTTCGGATCCAGGAGCTCGGGATTCCAACCTCGCGCCCCCTCCATCTTCGCGCTCAACAATTTGACGGCGCGCCAAGAATCGTATGGCCGTAAACGCCCGCAAAGATGCGCGGCGGTGTAGTTCCACGTCGGCACCGTTTCATAGGGCTCTTCATACCACGAGGCCGATACGTACGCGTGCGGACCACAAAAGACGAGCGTCGCCGGTGCCTCCGCTGCGATTAGCGCCGCGTGCGGATTCGGCTTGGCAACGTGCCCGATGGCCCAGATTGCGCCGTCACGCGCCTGCGCAACCATCGGAATTTGCGAGACGCGCGGATACTCGCCGTCACCGGTAATCAGCATCCCGAACGGATGCCGTTCGATAAGCTCCAGTATCCACGCCCGGTCGGTCACCTCGAAATGCCGCGGTACGTACATGATCGAGCACATTCGCGACTCGGCTTGCGGTCACTGCGCTCGCGGACGCCGCGTTACTTGCTCATGATACAGCGGCAAAAAGCGCTCGCATGGGCATGCGCGAGCATTCCGGTTCTCCTGGCGATTCGAGCGGACGGTGACGGACCCCCCAAGGTGCTTTCGGGGCCGGCCCGAGCGGTCTTGACGGTGACGACGAACGCGCTGCCCACAACATCTACCAGTCAAGTGCAAATTCGGTCTGGCACGCTGGCACCCGGCTCGTCCACGGCTTGGCACACGCATCCCTCACCGCCGTTCGTCTACGTCGTAAGCGGAACGGGGACGTGGGAGTATAGAGATGGCCGCAGCGCGGAGGCGCGCAGCATCGGCGAGGCGATCATGGAACCTGCGAACGTCACGACGCGAGTTGTCAATCGCGCCGCGACGCCGCTGAGTTTCGTGATATTTCAAGTCTCTAAGCCGGGCGAGCCGGTGATCGTTCCGGCGCGCTGAGGTTACACCTCGAGCGCGATCGCGACGGCGCCGTCCTCGGTCCAATCGCCACCCAGCTCCGCGAGCTTGTCGAGCCGCTCGCCAAACGCATCGCTCAGTGCCCTGACGATGCGTTCGTACTCCTGCTGTTCGGTGTGCTCGCGCCGTGCTTCGAGCGAGGAAAGACGAGCGTTGACGAAGCCGAGCAGCATCGCCGCGCGCTCCCGGGCTTCGATTGCGTGACGCTCGCTCGAATGCGGCTGCAGGGCACCGATCGCGGCGATGTGCTGCAGCACGTAGGCCGTTAAGACCGTCGCGTTCACCGCACGCGCGGCCCGCAGACCATCGGTCGCGTGCACGCGTGCGTCGTCAAAGCAATCGAGATCGATGAGATAGGCCGCCATGTTGCTCAAGTCGTTTGCGACCGAACGCCGATTCTGCGTCGCCTCGTGCCCGGCGCGCGCTTCTTCGGCACGTTGCAGCGCCGCGGCCGGGTCGCCCCCGGCGAACTCCACCTCGGCGAGATTGCCGGCGATTGAGGCCGCTGGACGCTCGAGCCCTAACGCAACGTAAAAGGCGAGCGCCTCGGCGTAAAAGCCGCGCGCGCCCGCGACGTCGCCACATCGGGAACGCGCCGTTCCGAGGTCGCCCAAGACGAGCGCCTGCAGCCGGCGATTGTCGAGGCTCTTGGCGGCAGCGAGTGATTCTTGGAGGAGCGCTTCTCCCTCGGCGCCGCGTTCGAGCGCGGCCAACGCGCTCCCCGCGGCTTGCGTCGCGCGCGCAGCGTTGAGCTCGTCGAGCGCTTCGCAGAGCGCCAACGCACTTTCGGCCGAGGCGAGCGATGCTTTGTACTCGCCGAGCGCACCACAGAGCTCGGCTTCGGCAATAAAAAGCTGCGCGACAACTGCGAGCGGGGTTTCTTCGTCGATCGATTCCTTCGCGAGGCGCACCCACCGCCGCCCCTCCACCGGCGATAACGAGTACCAGACGCGAGCGAGCGCACCGGCGAGAAGCCGCCCCGAGCGTAAGTCGCGTCGCTCCGCCAGCGACCAACTGAGTGCGAGACGGCCGTTGTCGAGCTCCGCTTCTGCTTCTTTGAACCACGACCGCTCGGGAGAATCGTACCAATTCCGGTCGAGCTTTTGCGCGACTCGAAGAAACTCGAGCGCGTGCCGATGCCCGAGCGCCTGCCGCTCGCCGCGCTTGCCGAGTTTCTCTAAGCCGTATTGCCGCGTCGCTTCGAGTAGATGATAACGCGCGTCGCCGCGAGCGAAGTCGACCGTGACCAGCGACTGAGCCACCAGCGAAGATAGCAACTCCAGCACGTCCCCGGACGGGAGGCTTTCGTCCGCGCAAACCTCGCTCGCCGCCTCCAGCGTGAATCCGCCCGCGAAGATCGCGAGACGATCGAAGAGTAGCTGCGCCTGCGCGGAGAGAAGCGCGTAACTCCAGTCGATGACCGCGCGCATCGTTTGATGGCGCGCGAGCGTCGTCTGGCCACGCGACGTCAACAGGTCGAAGACGTCATCGAGTCGCTTGCAGATTTGACTTGGCGATAGGACCGCGGCACGCGCCGCCGCGAGCTCGAGTGCGAGTGGAAGGCCGTCCAGACGGCGGCATATCTCGACGATCGCTTCAACGTTCTCACGAGTTACCGTGAAGCGAGCGTCAACGGCGCGCACGCGATCGACGAAGAGCGCGACGGCCCCGTAGGCCAGGGCCTCGTTGGGAAGAATCGTTCCCTGTCCCGGAACGGGGAGCGGTGGGATGCGGTAAGCGCGTTCGCCGGTCACGGCCAGCGGCTCCCGGCTGGTCACCAGCAGAGCGACGGTCGGGCACTCGGCTAGCAGGGTGCCGGCTACCGCGCGGGCCTGCGAGATGACGTGCTCGCAGTTGTCGAAAATGAGCAGCGCGTGTTTCTGCGCGAGATACGTGACGAGCGTTTCAAGCAGCGGACGGTTCGGCGATTCCGGTACCCGAAGCGTTGCTGCCAGAGAGTGCGCGACAAGTGCGGGATCGCTAAGCGGCGCGAGCTCCACGAACCAGATGCCATCCGGGAATCGATTCAAAAGCGTCGCACCGACCTCGACGGCGGTCCTCGTCTTTCCCGCTCCGCCGGTTCCGACCAGGCTGACGAGCGGCGCGGTTTCGACGAGCTCTCCGATCTCTTCGATGACCTCTTCGCGTCCGAAGAACGAGGTGAGCCGCCGCGGCAGATTGTTAGCCGGGAGCGTCTCTTGCTCGACGAGCCTCTCTTCACGCGCCCGTCGCGCCGAGCGTTCGAGAGCGACGCGGGCGTCCTCCGGAAGCGAAAGCGCATCGGCGATGCGCTCGAGCGTCTTGCGATACGGCAGTTTGCGGTAGCCGCGTTCTAAAGCGCTGATTGCTTGGACGCTAATCAGTGCGCGGTCTGCGAGCATTTGCTGCGAAAGGCCGGCCCGCACTCGAAAAGATTTGAGCAGGGTAGCTAAATCGAGCTCTTTCGCGCGCTCCTCAGGAGCGACTCGAAAAGGTCTCACGGCCGCGGCGTTCGTGCCGTCGCAGGTTGGTCCATGCGACGACGCTGCAGATTTTAGCTGCCTGGTTCGGGTGCGATACCAAACGGCGGGTCGGTCGCACCGCCGACCGCTTTAACCGTGTACTCGATCGCTCCGGTCTTCGCGTTTACGGC
This sequence comes from Vulcanimicrobiota bacterium, assembly GCA_963831815.1. Lineage (GTDB taxonomy): Bacteria > Vulcanimicrobiota > Vulcanimicrobiia > Vulcanimicrobiales > Vulcanimicrobiaceae > Cybelea. Next base: position 1,076,259 of record CAWHRL010000002.1, on the reverse strand, counting down.
ATCAATGTAACCGGTTGCATCGGCAACCCATAGGTTCTTGGACTTATGGTCGAAGTTGATGTTGGTCGGATCGCCGAATCCGGTTGCAAAGAGCGCGCACCGCGATGTCCGTACGCAGCGATAAATGCCGTTCGTTTGGTCGACGTAGTACAAGTTGCCGCGCTTATCGAAGGCGATTCCTCCCGCCTTGGCAATCGACGATACGACGATCGAAGCACTGCCGGCGCAATGCGCGAACTTAACGATGGATCCGCCGCCGCTCGCCGGATCGTTGAAACTCCAATAACAGTTGCCCCGATGATCGATCGCAATGCCCATGCCTTCAAGCGGATCGCTCCCGAAGGTTAGGATGCGCGCCGGCTCTGCCCGGCGATCCAAGTAGACGCTGACGCTTCCGGCACCTTTGTAGATCGTGCTGCCGTTCGACACCGCGACGAGGCGCCGATTGGGACGGACGTCGACGTTCACGGGCAGCTGACCGTAGTCGTCCAGCGACCCAAAGGGCCCTTTAGGCCCGTGACTCGTCGTTCGATAAATCAGTACGTTCGAATGCCCGCCGTTGGCAACGTATAGCCAGCCGTTCTCCGTCGCGACCATACCCTGCGGCCCCGAGACGCCTTTGCTGATCGTCTCGTAATACTTGAGGTCGAGACGCATGCGCTGGTAGACGCCAACGTCGTTACCGTAGAGCTGCGCGGTGAACATCATTCCGCCCGGCGCCAGATCCGGCTCGAACGCTTGAGGCGGCTGCGCCGCCAGGGTCTTCGAAAGCGCGAGCGCCGACGTGGCGGGCATCTGGGGCGAACTCGCGGTACAACCGCTAAGCAAACCGAGCGCAAAAATTGCGCAAAGAGTGAGCCGGCCGATGAGAGTAGCAGACATGTTCGCAACATTCATTCGACAAGCTCGAGTTTTCCTTGAGACTGCTTGCTATGGCGCCTATGGGAAGACAATCGAGCAAAGAGCAGGGCATCGCAGACCTTCCCGTCTCGGTCCAAGTAGAATCCGTGCAGTCTCCCCTCGTGCGTGAAGCCACACTTTTCCAAGACTCGGGCCGACGCGAGGTTCTCGGCGAAGACAGAGGCTTCGAGCCGCCGTAGCCGACCGCGCTCAAGAGCGTAGTCGGCGAGCATTCGCGCGGCCTCGGTGGCGATGCCGCGCCCCCAATACGCGCGTCCCAACCAGTAACCGAAGGCGGCCGCGCCGCCGCGCTCGTCGCTATAAGGTTCGAAGCCGATGCCTCCGGCCAACGTGCCGTCGACTTCGATTGCGTAGTAGCTTTCGCGCGAATCGCCGGTTGCAATCGCGATCCAACGCTCGGCGTCGCGACGCGTGTAAGGATGTGGGAATGCGCGCGTCATCCAGCGCGCAACCATGAAGTCGTCGGCAACAGCGCAGATCGCTGCGGCGTCTCCGGATCGATAGCGGCGAAGCACGCAGAGGCGGCCCCGAAGGCAGCCGTTACTCATGTTTTCGGAGCGTTCGGAGATCGCCGTTGCGGATCGTCACGCCATGCGCGTCCAGCCACTCGAGCATTGGCACCGCATATTTTCGCGACGTTCCGAGCATGTCACGAAACTCGGCCGCGGTCATCCGCTCGTGAGCGCGAAAGTGCGCTTCGACTAGCTCCCGAATCTTCGCTATCTGCAAACCTCGGTAGAGATCGTCTCCGACCTTAACGAAGACGCCTTGCGCGAGCATCGTATCGAACGCCCTCGAGAGACCGGTGACCTGCGATCTGCGCGTCGCGCCGGCGGCGCCGGCATACGGGATCGGGAGTAACGGCTGCTTTTCATCCACCGCAACGAGCTCATCGAAGAAAGCTCGTTGCTGGGGGCTGAGCGCCGGCCGATGGTCGACCGTTGCAAAGTAGCCTCCGCGATTGATCAACCGCCGGTCGTTCACAAAATGCTCGGCGATACGCACGAGCGTTGATTCGGGCAGGCCGAAAGCGCGGGCTAACGCAATCGAGGTCATTCCCATCGCCCATGGCTCCTTGCCATGCGCATCGGCGAGCGCTACGAGCATTTTCGCTAGCAGCGTCTTAGCCGCGGCGGCTTCAACGTAGGCCGGCGGTCGCGTCACCCGAATCACTTCTCCGTCCTGCACGAGCTGATCGAGCGCGTCGCGCACGGCGTCCTCGCGCAAGTTTGCGGTAAAGGCGATCGCACCCAGCTCGACCGTGTCGAGGTTCTTCTCGTGCAGCACCGCGAGCACGGCTTCCCGATCGGCGTCTCGTCCGTCGCTTGGAGGCGCGAGATCAATGCCTTCAACGTATCCGCCGCCGATCAGCGTCATCGGCGACGGGCGGCGCAGGACGAATCGAAGACCCGGAAAAGCAACGGCAGCCTCGCGCAGATGAAGCTGCGCCGGCACGCCCTCTTCGCCTGAGCCGTCGCGTTGCGCCACAAGAGTTCCCAAGATTTCCGCGGATCCGACGTACGCCCGCACCGGCACTCGCCGGCGCGTGAGAGCCGGACTCCCCGGCAACGGCAGGAAACGTACCCGAAAGTCTTTTCGAGCCGAAAGCTCGCGACCCACGATTGCGTGACCGCGCGCGATCTCGCGCCGATCGACGCCGGGCAAATTCAACGCGACGCGCGAACCCGCTTCGACGCGTTTACGCGTCGACCCAAAAACGCCGATACTGCGCACGTGCGCCGGAATGCCGCCCGGTTCGAGCACCAGCGTTTCGCCGGCGGTAATGCTGCCCTGCATCAGCGTCCCGGTAACGACCGTGCCGAGTCCCGGCAGCGCGAAGCTGCGGTCGATCGGGAGATAGACCGGCGCGCTGGGATTGCGCGGCGGCATCGCCGCGAGCTCGTCGTGCAGCCTAGTTTTGAGTTCGTCGAGATTTTCGCCGGTCGTTGCGGAGACCGCGAATACAGGTGCGCCATCCGCGATCGTCGCGTGCAGTCGTTCGCGAATCCTGCGTATCGCTTCGTCCCTGCGCTCCGCAGCGACGAGGTCGATCTTGCTCGCGATCACGAGCACCCGGCGCAGGTTAAGAAAGCGTAGGATCTCGAGATGCTCGATCGTCTGCGGCATGACGCCTTCGTTCGCATCCACGACGAGCAGCAAGAGTTCCATTCCGCCGGCGCCGGCGAGCATGTTATGCAGAAAACGTTCGTGCCCGGGGACGTCGACGATGCCGCCTTCGATGCCATCGTCGAAGCGCAGGTGCGCAAAGCCAAGATCGAGCGTCATTCCGCGGATCCGTTCTTCGATCAGGCGATCGGGATTGGTGCCCGTGAGCGCCTCGATCAGGGCGGTTTTTCCGTGGTCGACGTGCCCGGCGGTGCCGACGATATGCACGAGCGGCTAGTAACTACCCGGCCTTAGATCGCAAGTCGATCCGATACTGCGCGAGGATCTCTCCGGCGGCACGAAAGCCCGACTCGGCACCGCCTTCCATGAAGCCCTGGTACGCGACCGACGTGTGCTCGCCGGCGAAGTGCACGCCGCCTTGAGCTCGCGCCTCGTGCCCTGCGATCGTCGTACACTGCCCGACGAGCCAGCACGAGTAGCTCGCGCGAATATTGGGATCGGCCTGCGCGTTGCCGAAGGTCGCCTTGCCGTTCCACGTGGCCGAGACGCCGGGCCAGATCCGGTCGAGCTGTTCGAAGTAGCGTCGCGTTTGCCGCGCCACGGCGTCGGAATCGCCGATCTGCGCGTACGGCATCTGGGGCGTGTCGAGCATCGCCGGACTGGCGGCGGTGAAGACTTCGATGAGGCCGTCTCGGCCGCGCTGGCCGAGCGAGTAGTCGAGCGCACTCTGCGAGGGCAGCGTCGTCCAAATCTGTCCGGTCGTCGGCTGCGGCCAGGGATGGGTCGCGCGCATCCAGGCTCGCTGATCGAACTGAAGGTGGAGCTTGGTGTGAAAGCCGTAGCCGAGATTCTCGATCGCGTTGACCTTCGCCAAATCGAAGCCCGCAGCCGAATAGTCGAGCCCGCGCAAAATGATGAAGGGAATGGCGAGCACGACGCGCTGCGCGTAGACGTTTTCGATCGACCCTTGGCGGTCGAATCGCAGTTCGTACCCGCCGCCGGCGGTGCGCCGAATTGCGAGCAGTCGCCGGTTAAAGAGCACGCTTCCAGACGTAAGCGAAGCCGCGATCGCCTCGGGCAGCGCCTGGCTCCCATCGGCCAGAATATAGCGCTGGTCCGAGTAGCCGAGCACGTTCATCTCGCGGTTCTGCGCGTAAGAGCGCTGCTGCCCGAGCTGCATCACCAGGTTGAGTGCGCTGAGCTCCTCGATCTCTCGTCCGTACTCGTTACGGTACGACTCTTTGATGAGCCGCCCGAGCTGCGAACCGAGTCCGCCGGGCACGTATCGTGCGATCCAGTCGCGCATGCTCAGCGCGTCGAGTCGTCGCGCCGTCGGCGTCGCAGTCGCGTAGGTCGTCGTCGCGTCGACTCTGCTCAGCTGGCCCACCAGAATCGGATAAATCTTCGCAAAGTCTCGATCCGCATCGGCCATCGAGTAGTAGCGCCCGTCCAGATAGCAGGTGTCGCGCGCGCGCGGCGGCCAGGCCGCGTGCGTATCGAGCAGCGCGAGCTTGAACCGCCGCGCGAGTTGGTGAATGTTGAGGTGCGTAGAGTCGACCATCGCACCGCACCACTCCGTATGCTGCCCGTCGTCCCAGTAGCTTCGTTCGGAATGCATGCGTCCACCGACACGAGAGGACGACTCGTAAACGGTGGATCCGATGCCGGCGTCACGTAGATGCATCGCGGTTACCAAGCCGGCGATGCCGGCTCCAACGATCGCGATCCGCTCGTGCTCGGGCGCCTGCGAGCCGCCGCAGGCGACGACCTCCGGAAGCACCGCCGCCCCGAACGCCGCAGCCCCTGCGCGCCTAATAAACTCGCTACGAGACGTCAATTTGTCACCTGAGCGGAGTCGAAGGGTCACCGTGTTAAAGTTTGATGCTGAGGTCGGCGAAGAATCCAAAAGGTTGGCGTACCGACGAGATTCCGACCTCGGTAACGTTAAAGAAGGTTCCGTACGGATAGCGAAGTTGCACCGGCGGATTCTTCACGAAGTTTCCGGCGGGTGCGAGAATGTTCGACGGCAGAGTCGAGTAGACGCACGTGACCGAGTTGTCCCACGCGAAACCACGCTGGAAGCACTGGTTGTAGAGATTGACGGCTTGAACGGTAAGCGTCATCCGCGGTGAGACATCGTAACTCGCCTGCAAATTTGCAGAGAGCTCGGACGGCTGCATGAACGCGCCTAGATTGTCGAAGCGGCCCGAATACGGATCGGGCAGGAAGACCGCGCCGGCCGATCCGCCCGGGCAGCTGACGCCGGGCGTCAGCGGCGTCTTCGCCGGCTGAGAGGAGCACGATTGCGGCACGTAGCCCGGCCAGACCAACGGCGAACCGTAGTTCGACCCGTTAACGTAATGCAACGACGGCGTCACCGCGAGCTTTTGATGCCGGTAGTTCAGAATTAGCGACGCGACGTCCGGCACGGAGTAGCCGTTGGCAGCATTGAAGGGAGTCGGGATCACGTCGTAGGGCGCGTACCAGGCACCGGTATCGAAGAGCGGCTGTAGGGTCCCCTTGTAGTACGGATTCGGTATGTTCAGCTTGCCTTGATCGCCCGTACCCGATTGCGAGTTGGGCAGCACCGGCGCGGCATTGCTGGGAAAGGCTCCGCTGCCGCAGGCCTGCCAGTTGGGCGAGTGCCTCGTCACGTTGGCGCAAGCCGACGTATACGAATTGTAGAGCTCGATCTGGTTGTTGAGAGAGTCGATCACGCTTATGCCGTTGATCGGACTGAAGCGAATACGATTCTGAGTGTGCGTGTAGGTAAACAGGCCGGAGATGCCGTCCCGGCTGAAATCGCCGTATTGCAGCGAGACCTCGACGCCGTACGATTCCTGCGTGCCGACGTTGAGGCCAGCCAGAGTTCCCTGCACCGGGTTGATTGCCTGAAACTGCAGCTGGTTGCTGGTGTTGCGGTAGAAGGGAGTCAGCTTATAAGAGAGCAGCGTTCCCTTGACGTGCTTCTCCAGCGATAGGTCGAAGTTATTCGCGGTGTCGGGCTCGATCGCGTGATCGGGCGAGCGGTAACCGTTCGGATAGAACTGCGCGATGAAAGACGCGAGGTTCTGCTGGAAGGTGTTGTACTGGTAGTACGATGAGCCTTCGGCCCGCGCGTATTTGCCGGCCGAGCCTCGGATTACCGTATCGGGGTTGATCGTGTACGTAAACGAAAAGCGCGGCTGGAAAACGTTCGAGACGTTGCTGCCGGCGCCGACGTTATAGAGTCCGACACCCGGCTGCGTCATCCGCGCGAAACCGGGCGGGCAGGCCGCGAACGACTCGGTTGCCGAGTCCCACGACCACTGCGTCGCTTTCCCGGAGGCGCCGCAGAACTCGTTGTTGTACGCATCGAACCAGAACTGACGAGCTGGATAACCGTCTATCAGGTTATTCGTCGAGTATTCGAAATGGTCGAGACGCGCGCCGACGTTGACGACGAGCCGATCGTTCGGCTCCCAGAGATCGGTCAGCGCGTACGATGAAAAATGCGGCATCACGTTATCTACCTGCGCGCTCTGACCGTTCTCGGTCATCATCCAGCGCGCGCCGGCCTTTGCGGCCGGAGAACCGGCCGGGGCCGTACCCGGCGCGAGGTTGAAGCGGAACGAACCTTCGCCGGGATAACATCCGCTCGGCGTAAGGCAACCGCCCTGGCTGCCCGTATCGAAGCAGCTCCACGGCTGGCCGGTGATGTAATTGTAACACTTGCCGTTTGGCGTGCCGTAGTTCGAAAGGATGGTGCCCAACCCGGTCGGCGCGCGGCTCGTCGTGAACGGATCCGTCGAGCTGAACCCGACATTGTAGGTTTGCAGCCTCTGCGTCATGTAGGAGGCTTCGGCGGTGATGAGATTCTCGGGTGCGAGCTGATTGGCATAGATGAGGCTGGCGCCGTAGCCATGCTCCAAGACTTCGTAGTCGGCCGGATCCGAGCCGAAGACCAGCTGAGCGCTTTGCGGGCCGTTGATGAACCAGTTCGAATACTCACCGTAGATCAACCCGCGCAGGTATGAATGCGGGTCGAGGTTCTTTTGATATTGCAGCTTTGTGATCGTGTACCCGTTCCAATTTCCGTCGCGGTCGCTCGGATCGACCGGCGAACCCGGCTCGCGACCGATAGGGCTGCTCGGGAAGAATCCGATGACGACGTCCTTCTGATGCGGAGACTGCATCAGCGGACCGCCGTAATAGAGTGAGTCGAGGTAGGGCATCGGAAAACCGATGCCGGTTTGTCTTCCGACTTGCGGCGTGTACCAGACGTCGTTCGCGGAACTGATAAACTGATCGGCGATTCCACCCGTCACGAAGAGCAGTTGAACGTCGTCGCGCAGCGGAGAGTCGCGGTGCGGAACGCCGATGTGCAGATTGATCACGTTCTCGCGGTCGAAATTCGACGCCTTGCGCGTACGCGTAACCCGGCGAGCGAATAAACCCATAGTTGGGCGCCTTGCCGCCCGACCCGTCGAGAATGTTGTAGACGTTGTTATTCGTGGGAACGCTCAGCGGATAGAAGTAGAGCGGGTCGCTGACGCCGCCGAACTGGTCTCCAAACCGATACGATTGATTGGTCCCCGATAGTCCAACGTAGTAAGAGAAGAGCCGGTCGGGAGTCGCTCCGCCAAACTCGACCGTCGCTTGATGGTAGAAGGCCGGACCGCCGATTCCTAGATCGGCGGCAGCGTAGCCGGGAAACGTTCCGGTCTTGATGACCTGATTGATGTAGCCTGCAAGGCCTGAGGAGTTCGAAGTCGCCGGCGTGCCGCCGGTGTAGACCTGCACTTCTTGATTGCCAAGCGAGGTTAGCGTCGCTATCGTCGCGAGGTCGGACTGGCGCGTCGTCGGCAAGCCGTCGAACTCGTACGCGACCTGATCGATGTCGCCGCCGCGAATGTAGACGCTTTGGTACCAGCCCTGCTGGTTCGACGGAATGTTCACCCCCGGAGCGCTTGCGATCGCGCCGTAGGCTTGCGTCAGCGATCCCGAGCCGTTCAACGTCGAAGCCACCTTCTGGCCGGCGGAGTTTATGGAGTAGACGTCGCTCGTGACGCCCGAGCGCACCAGGGATTGCGCCGAACGCGAAGTCGTGCGGGCGATCGTTTTGAGCGTCTTTTGCAGCGAGAGCACAACGGTCGCGGCTTGATCCGCGACGATCGAGATGCCAGGCTGCGATTGGGGATCGTACCCGGCTTTGGTTGCGCTGACCGTATACGTATCGGGCGGCAGCGAAATGAAAGAGAAGGCGCCCGAAGCGTCGGACGTGCTCTGCGCGGTCTGCGACGGTGAGGAAGCGATAACGACCGCTCCCGCAATCGGCGCCTGCGTCGCCGCGTCCACGACGCGGCCTTTCAGCGTGCCGGTCGTACCGGCGATCGTTTCGGCCGGCATGGCAAGGAGCGCGAAGGCGAATACTGCGATGACGGCGTTTCTCATAAAGAAGAACGTCGTTAAACTCGCCGAATAGGACTTCCTCGCCGCACCATGAGAGTCCACGAAAAAACGTCTAGCTCCGCTAGCCGAACGTCCCTTACACGACGCCGCCAAGAGAGCGTGGCGCGGGGCGTCGCGACCGCGCATCCGATCTGGGTCGATCGCGCAAGCGGCGCGACCCTCTGGGACGTCGAAGGTCGCCGCTACATCGATTTTGTGGGTGGAATCGGCACCCTCAACGCCGGGCACGCCGATCCGAAAATCGTCGCCGCGATCGCCGGCCAGGCCGCCCGGTTCACGCACACCTGCTTCCAAGTGGCGATGTACGAGCCGTACCTACGCGTCGCTGAAGAGCTCAATCGCCGCGCACCCGGCAATTCGCGCAAAAAGACGCTGCTGCTCTCGACCGGCGCCGAAGCAACCGAAAACGCGGTGAAGATTGCACGGGAGTTTACGCGCCGGCCGGCTGTCGTTGCGTTCACCCACGGCTACCACGGGCGGACCCTGCTCGCGCTCTCGATGACGGGAAAGAACGAGCCGTACAAACAGCACTTCGGGCCGTTTTGCGGCGAGATCTACCACGCGCCATTCCCCTTCGAACATCACGGCGTGACGACGCAGCATGCGCTCGAAGCGATCGAGGAGCTCTTCGCCGGCGTCGTCGCGCCGGATCGCGTCGCGGCATTCATCATCGAGCCGGTGCTCGGTGAAGGCGGTTTCGTTCCGGCTCCGCCGGAGTTCTTGACCGCGCTGCGCCGAATCGCCGACTCGCACGGCATCGTGCTGATCGCCGACGAGATTCAAACGGGTTTCGGGCGCACCGGCACGTTCTTCGCCTGCGAGCAGTTCAACCTCGAGCCCGATTTACTGACGGTCGCAAAATCGATCGGCGGCGGCCTGCCGCTGGCGGGAGTCGTGGGGAAGGCCGAGATCATGGACGCGCCCGCGCCGGGTGGTCTCGGAGGCACGTTTGCCGGCAATCCCGTCGCCTGCGCGGCGGCGCTCGAAGTCTTCGAAATCATGGACGGCGCCTTTTTAGCTCGTGCCCGCGCGATCGGCCGGCGAGTCGCGGCAGCCTTGCAATCGCTGCGAAGCGAGTTTGCTCAAATCGAAGACGTGCGCGGACTCGGCGCCATGCAGGCGATAGAGCTTTCATCGGGCGCCGGTGAGATCGTCGAGGCGGCGCGCGACCGCGGGCTGCTCCTGCTCTTGGCCGGGCAGCGCGACGTCATTCGCATTCTCGTTCCGCTCGTCATCGATGATGCCGAACTCGACGAAGGGCTTGAAATTCTGCGCGCGAGCGCGCGAGAAGTCTTTACGAGGTGATCGAAAATCGAGGGTGACCGCCAGCGCAAGGTTTACGAGTACACGCAGCGCGTTTTAGAGTTGATCGAACAAACCGACGTAACTCCGGAGCAAGCTTCGTGGATTACGCACGAGACGGTGGAGTCGTTTCGCGACCACATTAATCCCGGCTTTCTAGAGTATCGCAAAGCGACCGACGCGCAGCGCGCGGGCGCGGTCGTCGAATGGGCCGACGCCGGACTGAACTCTTATCGCGACGTCACCGGGCGAACCTACCTCGACTGTTTGGGCGGCTTCGGCATCTTCAACGTCGGTCATCGAAATCCCAAAGTCGTCAAGGCCGTCGCCGATCAACTTCGCCGCCAACCGCTGCATAGCCAAGACTTGCTCGATCCGTTGCGCGCGATGCTGGCAAAAGCGCTGGCGATGCTCACGCCCGAAGGCCTCGACTATAGCTTTTTTTGCAACAGCGGCACCGAAGCGGTCGAAGGTGCGCTCAAGCTCGCGCGCGCCTACGACCCCACCAAACAAACGATCGTCGCCGCGACGAAGGGTTTTCACGGCAAGAGCTACGGGTCGCTTTCGGCGAGCGCCAAAGCCGAGTTTCGCCGGCCGTTTGGCCCGATGCTGCCAAACATCGAGCACGTGCCGTTCAACGACGTGCCGGCGCTGCGCGACATGATGACGTCGTGCAAGGCAGTCGGCGAAGACGTCGGCGCCGTGCTGCTCGAGCCGATTCAGGGCGAGGGCGGGGTCAATATCCCCGACGACGATTATCTTCCCAGCGTCCGCGCGCTCTGCGACGAGTTCGGCTCGCTCTTCATTCTCGACGAAGTGCAGACCGGAATGGGCCGGACCGGAAAGATGTTCGCCTGCGAGCATTACGGCATCGCACCGGATTTGATGTGTCTCGCCAAGGCCTTTGGCGGCGGAGTCGTTCCGGCCGGCGCCGTCGTCGGGAGGCGCGAGATTTTTTCGCGGCTTTTCGACAATCCATTCCTGCACACGTCGACGTTCGGCGGCAACCCGCTGGCCTGCGCCGCGGCGCTGGCAACCATCAACGTCCTGCTCGAAGACAAGTTGCCCGAGCGGGCCGCGATTCTGGGAGAGCGCATGCTCGCCGGCATTCGCCGGGCCGTCGCGGGACACGAGGATCTCGTCGTCGACGCGCGCGGAAAAGGGCTCTTGATGGCGATCGAGTTTCGCGATCACGAGACGGGTTTTGAGCTGGCAAAGCGCATGCTCGAGCGCAGCGTGCTGGTGTCCGGCACGCTCGTTAACGCACGCGTGATTCGCGTCGAGCCGCCGTTGACCATCACCGAGGAAGAGGCCGACTACGTCTGCCGGGCCCTCGGTGAAAGTCTTGCAGCAATGAGTCAAAGAGTAGATGTGTCGACATAAATTGGCGTGTCATCCTGAGCTTGTCGAAGGATGGCACGAGCAGGAGTAAAGTGATAATGCAAACTACGCATCCCGCGGTCTCGGCGGAGGAAATTCTTCGCAATCTCCCTCGCATCAACGGCGTGATTCCAATGTATGTGGACGGCGGTTGGAGGCTAGCGTCCGACGGCGGCACGCGCGAGCTCGCCAATCCGGCTAACGGGCGCATCATCGCGACGATTGCCGAGGCCAGTGCGGCAGACGCCGAGGCGGCGATTCTCGCCGCTCGCCGGGCCTTCGACGGTGGGCCGTGGCGCGCGCTGAGCGCCGCCGACCGCGCCGCATTGCTCTTTAAGGTCGCCGACGCCATCGACGCCGCGCGCGGCGAGTTCATGCGGATCGACACGCTCAACAACGGCAAGCCGCTGCGTGAGACCGAGTACGACGCGGTCGACGCGGCCAACTGTTTTCGCTACTACGCCGGGCTCGCGACCAAGCCGCACGGACAAACGTTTGACGTTCCGGCGCCGTCGCAGACCTTCACAGTACGCGAGCCGATCGGCGTATGCGGGCAGATCGTGCCATGGAACTATCCGCTGCTGATGGCGACTTGGAAGCTGGCGCCCGCGCTGGCAGCCGGAAACGTTTGCGTCCTGAAGCCGTCGGAACTGACGCCGCTCTCGGCAATCAGACTGGCGATGATTTTCGAGCAGCTGGAGTTCCCGGCCGGCGTCCTCAACATCGTTACCGGTACGGGCGCTACGGCCGGTCATGCGATCGCCGCGAGCATGCTCGTCGACAAGATCGCCTTTACGGGGGGCACTAAGACCGGGCGCAGCATCATGCTCGATGCGACGACGAATCTCAAGAAGATTTCGCTCGAGCTCGGTGGCAAATCGCCGAACGTCGTTTTTGCGGATGCCGATTTTGACACGGCGGTTGACTACGCGCTCTTCGGCATTTTTGCAAACGCCGGACAGGTCTGTTCGGCGGGCTCGCGGCTGATTCTCGAACGGACGCTGCACGACCGCTTCGTCGAGCGCGTCGTCGCGCGCGCGCAAAAGATTCGAGTCGGCGACGGATTCGATCCGCAGTCCGAGATGGGGCCGATCATCTCGCCGGTCCATCGCGAACGGGTCCAAGCCTACATCGAAGCGGGCATTAACGAAGGCGCGAAGCTCCTCTGCGGAGGTGAGCGGCTCGGCGGTCCGCTTGCCGAGGGCAACTTCATCGCGCCAACGATTTTTGACGGGACGTTGCCACAGATGCGCATCGTGCAAGAAGAGATCTTTGGTCCGGTTCTGGTCGTGCAAACGTTCGACAACGAAGCCGAGGCGGTCGCGCTGGCAAACGACACGATCTATGGTTTGGCGGGCGCGGTCTTTACGCAAGACATCGCGAAGGCACACCGCGTCATCCGCAAGCTGCGGGCCGGCATCACCTGGATCAACACCTATCACCCGACCTACAACGAGGCGCCGTGGGGCGGCTACAAGCAGTCGGGGATCGGTCGCGAGCTCGGCACCTACGGCTACGACGCCTACACCGAGGTCAAGCAGATCAACGTCAATCTCGACGTCGAGCCCTCCGGCTGGTTTTCAACCTAAATAAAGCCCTGATTTCGCGCCTCTCGTCGTCGCCTCGCCCTTCGACTTCGCTCGCTCCGCTCGCTGCGCTCAGGATGACAAGACCGGAACTAGTCATCGCGAACGGACGCGACCGCTCTCAGTGGGCTGATGCGCAGGCGCGACAACGCGCGATCGGCGAGCACTTTTCCGCCGGTCTGACAGTACGGGCAATAGTTCGTCTCGTTATCGGCGTAGCGAATCCGCTGAACCGGCGAACTGCATCGCGGGCAGGGTTTGCGAAAGCGGCCGTGCACGGCCATGCCGCTGCGAAACGCGGTCACCTTTTCCGGAAAAGTCTTGCCCGCCTCGTCGCCAAGCCGATCGATCCACTCTTGCAACGTCGCACGGGTCGCTTCGTAGAGTCTCTCCCACTCGTCGGCTTTGAGCTTCTGCGTGAGTGCGAGCGGAGAGAGGCGCGCCGCATGCAAGATCTCATCCGAATAGGCGTTGCCGATGCCGTCGATAACGTGCGGATCGGTCAGCGCGCGCTTGAGCGTGTGATTCTCGGCGCTCAACGCGCGCCGAAAGGCCTCGAGGTCGCTGCCAAACGGGTCGATACCGCCCGGGTCGAGCCTTTCGAGTGCATCCTGACCGGCGACGACTCGCAATGAGGCTCGGCGTTTGCTTCCGGCTTCGGTCAGCACGAGCGAGCCGCCGGCAAAATCAAAGGCCGCAAGCGCATTGCGGCCGCCGAGTTTCGCGCCGCGTGGCCGCCAATGCAAACGCCCGGCGATCATGAGGTGCAGCACGAGCCAGAGATCGCCGTCGAAACCGATGGCGATACGCTTGCCGATCCGGCGCAGCTCACGCACTACCCGCCCCTCGACGCTCGCGAGCGGCGGGGTTGAAGTTCGTAGGAGCGAGATGCTCGCGACGCGAGCGCGTTCGAGCTCTTCACCGATAATCCGCGGCTCGAGCGCTGCGATGTACGCCGCGACGTCCGGAAGCTCGGGCATCCGTTAGCCGATTGCCATGACTTTTTTCAAAGCCGCGACGACCACCGTATCTGACTCGGGCGCAATCGTCCGAAGGTCGAGCAGTACGCATCCATCACCGATTCGGCCAACGATTGGCGGAATCGCGTCACGCAGGCACGCTGCGGCGAGATCCGGCTTCCTCGACTCGATTGAAACCGCGACTGACGCCAACCGCTCTTGGGCGAGCGAGCCTCCGCCTACGTACGCTTCGCTATCCACCACTCTTGCGTGTGGTATCGCGTTGACGTAGGCGTCCGCGCGTTCGCGCAGCTGCTCGGTCGTCGCCGTCAGCATTCGAAAGATCGGAAGATTTTCCCGGAACGAGCCGTCGCGATAGTGCTGCAGCGTCCCCTCGAGCGCCGCGAGCGTCATCTTTCCGACGCGCAACGCGCGCAGCAACGGGTTGTTCTTTAAGGGTGCAATGAGATGAGAGCGACCGGCGATGATGCCGGCTTGAGGTCCGCCGAGCAGCTTATCGCCCGAGAAGGTGACGAGGCCGATACCGTCGCCGAGCGCCTCCTGCACCGTCCGCTCGTGCGCGATTCCGAACTCGGCAAGGTCCACGACCGCACCGCTTCCGAGATCCTCGGCGACGATCACGCCTGCGCGGCGGCCGAGTTCGACGAGCTCTTGCGCGGGGGCGTCGTGCGTAAACCCCTCGATACGATAGTTGGACGGATGCGTGCGCAGCAGAAGCGCCGTGCGCGGCGAGAGTGCCCGCTCGAAATCCGCAATGTAGACGCGATTCGTCGTGCCGACCTCGACCAGCGTCGCGCCGCTGCGTTCGAGAACGTCCGGAACGCGAAAGCCGCCGCCGATCTCCACGAGTTGATTGCGCGCCACGATGACTTCGCGCCCTCTGGCGAAGGTATCGAGCACGAGCAGCACGGCGGCGGCGCAGTTGTTAACGACGAGCGAATCTTGCGCGCCGGTTACGTCGTTAACGAGGCCACTCACGTGCGCGTACCGCGAGCTTCGCTCGCCCCGCTCCAGATCGTACTCCAGATTCGAATAGCCTTGCGAGATTCCCATGACCTCACGCAGCGCGTTTGTCGCGACCGGTGCTCGACCGAGATTCGTATGGAGGATGATGCCCGTTGCGTTGATGACGAGGCATAGCGCCTCTCGATGTAAACCTTCGAGGCGGCTTGCCAGCTCGTCTACGAGCGCATCGTATGCGGTCGCTCCGGACGCACGCGCGCGGCCGAGAACTTCTTCGGCCGCGCGTTTGATTGCATTTCTTCCCAGCAAGATCTCGTACCGAGCTACGCGCTCGTCCGACAATACCCGGTGCATCGCCGGGATCGACTTCACGCCACGTGTTTGCCGAGCATCGACGTCACGGCGTTTTCGGGCACGTAGCCGACGATTCTATCGACCGGCTCGCCGTTCTTGAAGAGAATCAGGCAGGGAATGCCCGAGACCTGATACTGCCCAGCCAGGTTGGGATTCTCATCGGTATTAAGCTTGACGAACTTGGCCTTGCCCGAGTTTGCGGCCGCGATCTTCTCGACGATCGGACCGAGCATCCGGCACGGCCCGCACCAGGGCGCCCAAAAATCGACCAGCACCGGCTGGGTGCTTTTTAGCACCTCGGCGTCAAAGTTGGCTTGCGTAACGTCAGGTAATGCGCTCATGCGGTTCTTACGGTACCTCCGAAGGGTATAATCACCCTTCAGGGCGGGAAGGTTCCACCGGCGCCTATCACCTGCCAATGCGGCTCAGTCGCGTGCAGCCACCACTGGAGTGTTGCTGACTTGCGTCAAAATCGCAAAACTTGAACGAGGTCGCTCCCGAGGTCATTGATAAGGTCGCTCCTTCCCTTCGTTCGGGTAGGAGCGGAAGCCGCTCGATTACGGTCGTGCTGCTTGCGAGTTCTCTATTGCTGGGCGCCGCGTACGTCAAAGCCGTGAGCTGCGTTAACGGGCTCGCGATCTTAAAAGAGGCGGGAACGATGAAATGTACGGTGCGCTCCCCCGACGCATCGCTCATCACGAAGAGGGCCTGGTTGGCTACGTAAAGCTTGTTGCCGAGGGATTGTCCGCAATGCCGCCGACTTTCGCGCACTGGTTTCATACAGCTCAAATCGACGTTATAGGCAACTCGAACCGTTTCATTCGGCAGCGTCGAAAAACGCCAGTGATTCGGCGCGACGAACGTGAGCGGGATTTCGCTGCCCTCGCTCGAGTAGGCTCGCAGATATTTGATGTGGGAGCTCCATTGATAGCCGCGGCCATGCGTAGTGAACAACTGCCCGTCGGTTACGCTCAACGTGGCGCGAACGGTCGCTTGGAGTGGCTCGCTCAAATCCAGAGCAACGTCGTAAAGCCCCGCTCCAAATGGACGCACCACAGGCGTTTTCGCGCGGCAGAGAAAGCTCGTCGAGGCCACCAGCGCGATGAAGATCGCTGCAACCCTGCCCATTGCCTCGCCCTCCTGCAGCCGGCCTCTTAAAGAATTAGTTCAAAATGAATCTTAATTCTTTAGTTGGCCGTTGTCAAGAGGCGGGATTGAGGTTTAAAGCTCGGCTGGCTGCGGTTCGCCCGTGATCTCGGTAATCTGCTTGGCCTGCTTGCCGAGATTGGTGATCGCGATGACCTCGTCGCCTTCGCCCAGCCGCTGCAGCCGGACGCCTTTGGCGTCGCGGCCGGTCTTGCGGATCTCACCGACTTGCAGCCGGATGACTTGATTCCCAGACGTGATCATCAATATTTGATCCTCCGGGGCGACCAGAATCTGATCGACGACTTGGCCGATGTCGTCGCGCTGGCGCGCAAAGGCTTTGACGCCCTTGCCGCCGCGTGAGGTGTGACGGTAATCCTGGATCGGGGTGCGCTTGCCGAAGGCAAGTGACGTGACGAGCAAGACCTCGCGCCGCTCGTCTTCGACGACGTCCATCGCGATGACCGTGTCGCCCTTGTCCAGCGTCATCGCCTTGACGCCGCGCGCCACGCGGCCCATCGGCCGCACGTCTTTCTCGTTGAAGTGGACGGCCATGCCCTTCGTGGAGGCGAGAATGATGTCGTGCGAACCGTCCGAGAGATCGACGGCAAGCAGCTCGTCGCCCTCGTCGAGATTGATGGCGATGAGCCCGTTGCGGCGCACGTTGGAGAACTGGTCGAGCTTCGTCTTTTTGATCACGCCTTGCTTAGTCACCATAACCAGATATCGTTCGCCCTCGAAGTGCGCGATCGGGAACGCCGCCGTGACCTCTTCCCCGGGCGGAAGCGTCAGCAGGTTGACCAGCGCGGTGCCGCGAGCTTGGCGAGTGGTGTCGGGTATCTCGTAGCCGCGAAGTCTGTAGACGCGTCCCTTGTTCGTAAAGAAGAGCACGTGGTCGTGCGTCTTGGTAACGAAGAAGTTTCGAACCACGTCTTCGCGCTTGAGATTCGAAATGCCGGTGACGCCCCGGCCGCCTCGAAGCTGCGTGCGGAACGTATCGACCGAGACGCGCTTGATGTAGCCGCCGACCGTATAGGTGACGACCACGTCGATGTTGGGCGTAATCTGCTCGATTGAGATCTCGTCTTCGGCCGGCTCGACGCCCGTGCGCCGTTCGTCACCGAAGCGTTTCTTGACGTCGAGCGTCTCTTGCCTAACGATGCCAGCGATGCGGCGCGGGCTGCGCAGAATGTCTTCCAACTCGGCGATGGTTTTGATCAGCTCGGCATACTCTTGCTCGATCTTCTGGCGCTCGAGGCCGACCAGCGTACGCAGGCGCATGTCGACGATCGCCTGAGCCTGCACGTCGCTGAGCTCGAAGCGTTCCGATAGACGCGTCTTCGCCTCGTCGGTCGTCTGACTGCCGCGAACGATCTGGATGACCTCGTCGATGTGATCGAGCGCTATCCGGTAACCCTCGAGCAGGTGCGCGCGCTCCCTGGCTTTATTGAGATCGTATGTAGCCCGCAGCGTAACGACGTTCTTGCGATGGGCGATGAAATGCTCGAGAAGCTGTTTGAGCGTCAAAACCTGCGGCTCGATCGCCACCGTACCGTCCCGACGTGGCGGACCGACCGGCACGAGGGCGAGCATGTTGAAGCCGAAGGTCGCTTGCAACGGCGTATGCTTGAAGAGCTGATTGAGCACGATCTTGGGCGTTGCGCTCTTCTGCAGCTCGACGACGACGCGCATGCCTTTGCGGTTCGACTCGTCGTCCATGCGGGCGATTCCGGTGATTCGCTTCTCGGAGTACGCTTCCGAAATCGCCTCGACGATCCGTCCCTTATAGACTTGATACGGTATCTCGGTGATGATGATTTTGTGCTTGCCGCGTTCTTCTACAATCTCAGCCTTGCCGCGAATCGTAATCGATCCGCGCCCGGTCTTGTAGGCTTCACGAATCGCTTCGTGACCTAAGATCGTACCGCCGGTCGGGAAGTCCGGACCCTGGACGATCGTGCAAAGATCGTCGTCGCTCGTCTTGGGTTCGTCGATCAGCGCCGCGATTGCATCGGCAATCTCATTCAAATTGTGCGGCGGAATGTTGGTTGCCATACCGACCGCAATGCCGCTCGAGCCGTTGACGAGCAGCTGTGGCAGCCGCCCGGGAAGCACACTCGGCTCGACGCCCTGATTATCGAAGGTTGGGACGAATGGTACCGTCTCTTTATCGATATCGGCCAAAACGTCGAGGGCCGTGCGCGCCAATCGCCCTTCGGTGTACCGGTAGGCCGCCGGCGGATCGGGATCGATCGATCCAAAGTTGCCGTGCCCGTCGACCAAGGGGTAGCGCAGCGTAAAATCTTGCGCCATGCGCACGAGCGCGTCGTAGACCGAACTGTCTCCATGCGGGTGGTAACTCTTGAGCACCTCGCCGATGATACCGGCGCACTTTCGGTGCTGCTTGCTCGGGTCGAGCCCCATCTCGCGCATAGCGTAGAGAATCCGCCGCTGGACGGGTTTGAGGCCGTCGCGCACGTCGGGAAGCGCCCGCGACGCGATGACCGACATCGCATACGAGAGATAGCTCTCCCGCATCTCGTCTTCGACGTTGACCTGTACTACGATATCGTTGTTCAATGGTTTCCTGCATTCATGGAAGTCCGCCTAACTCTTCCCACCGAAGAAGACCTCGGCAAATTCGCGGCCGTTTTCGCGCGCCATCTTCGACCCGGCGACGTCGTCGCGCTGACCGGTCCGCTCGGATCGGGCAAAACCGCGTTGGTCCGGGCGGTCGTGCGAACGCTCCACGGCACCGACCAGACCCATAGCCCGAGCTTTACCTTCCGTCATCGCTACGACGGCGATCCGCCGATCGAACACATCGACCTCTACCGCATCGATGATCCGCGCGAAGTGGACGAGCTTGGCCTCGAGGAGGCGCTCGACGGCCATTCGATCGCGCTGATCGAGTGGTGGCGCAACGCGCCGGACGCTATTCCGTCGCGGCGGTACGAAATCGAAATCGAAGGCGCCGGAGACGAACCACGCACGTTATATCTTCGACCGCCGCAGTGAACGTTCTTGCCCTCGACGGAGCGCTGGGTGCATTTTCGGCGGCGGTCGCGTGTGACGGCAAAATCGCCGCGTCGCGCTGGGAGACGGGGAACGTCGCGCTGGAGCGCGGGCTCGCGATCGTCAAAAGCGTGCTCGACGACGCCGGTCACGCGCCTGGGCGGATCGACCGCTTGGCCGTAGGTGTCGGTCCGGGCGGTTTCACGGGTTTGCGGATCGCGATCGCGTATGCGAAGTCGCTGGCCGCCGTGTGGGAACTCCCGCTCGTGCCGGTTTCGTCGTTCGATCTGCTCGAGTTCGGCGGCGGTTTCGAGCGCGTTCTCGCCGTCGTCGTTGGACGGCCCGGTGTCATCTCCGCGCGTTATCGCTGCGACCAAACGCGCAGGCGTGCGTCGGGCCGAATTTCGGAGGTTTTGGATGAGGTGCTGGCCGCCGGCGCGCGACCCGAGCTGGATGTGGTGGGGGCGCCGGAGGACGTGCTGCACGCACTTGCCGAACGCGGCATCATCGTGCGCTCTTTCGACCCAGTCGTCATGCCAGCCGCGGCCGCGGCCGCACTAGCGGCCACTGCGCGCACGCCGTCCGCAAGCCCGCACGAAGTGCGGGCCGATTACGGCGAGCTTCCCGCCGCCAAACCGCCGAGATCGTAGCGCCGCATTCCATGAAGATGGAGCTCGAGCGGCCGGCGCAGCGGCCCAGCCGGTTTTCGATTCGACCGATGGCGACCTCGGACGTAACCGATGTGATGCGAATCGAGCGCGCCTGCTTTTCGACGGTCTGGCCGTCGGATGCGTTCTACAACGAGTTGAGCACGAACAAGCTTGCGCATTACTTCGTTGGGCTCTTCGAAGACCGAATCGTCGTCTACGGCGGAATCTGGGTGATTTTGGAAGACTCGCACGTTACCACGCTCGCGGTCGACCCGGAGTATCGCGGGCGCCGCTTCGGCGAAGTGCTGCTGCTGCGCCTCATCGACGAGGCGATCGAACGCGGCGCGGCCTGGATGACGTTGGAAGTACGCGAAAGCAACGCCGTGGCTCAGCGCCTCTATCGAAAATACGGCTTCACGACCGTGACGATGCGCACCGGCTACTACAGCGACGACAACGAGAGCGCGCTGATCATGTGGGCCGGCAGCCTGCGCAGCGAGCTCTATCGCAACCGGTTGCGTTTCTTACGCGCCCGGGTCGAGGGCTCGTGACCTTTACGGAGCTGGCGCGTCGAGTTCGCGAGCAGATTGGTCAGCAGCATCGCTACGAGCACAGCGTGCGCGTCGCTCGCTGCGCAGATATGCTCGCGCAACGTCACACGGCCTCGATTCGCGTAAGGCGCGGCTTGCCGGAATGCTGCACGACCTCGCCCGCCTCTACTCGCCGGAACGTTTGCTCGCCGAATCCGCATCGCGAAGACTTCCGATCGGCGCGGCCGCGCGCGCGCATCCGGTGCTGTTGCACGCTCGGCTCGGCGCCGCGATCGCGCGCGAGCGATTCGGGGTCGAGGATGCCGAAGTGCTCTCCGCGATCGAAAAGCATACGACGGGCGCCGAGGAGATGTCGCCGCTCGATCAAGCGGTATATCTGGCCGATTCGCTCGAGCCGGGCCGGCGCTTTCCGGAGCGAGGCGCGCTCTGGGAGCTTGCGCTGCGCGATCTCGACGCCGCGATGCGCGAAACCCTGATGCTGTCGGCCCGGCGCCGCGCCGAGAAACAAGCTTTAGCGGAGGAACGCGCATCGGCGAGCTGATCGACGTCGTACGCGAGAGCGCGCTCGACAAAAAAGGTGAAGACTTTACCGCGCTTGACGTCGGCGGTCGAACGATCCTTGCCGATACGTTCGCGATCGTCACCGGCCGCTCGAAGGTTCAGACTCGCGCAATTGCCGACGCCATCATCGAAGCCGTTCGCGCGAACGGCCACGGAGTGTCGCGGGTCGAAGGATACTCGGACGGATCGTGGATTCTGATCGATCTCGGCAACGTGATCGTTCACGTGTTCACGCCGGAGCAGCGCGTTTTCTACAATTTGGAGCGTTTGTGGTCCACCCTTCGACCCTTCGACTCCGCGCAGGGCAGGCTCGCTCAGGGTGACACGGCAGAAAGAAAGGCGCAGGGATCGTGAAGCGAGGACAGGTCACGCATCAGACGCAAAGTGGTGCGCGCGCGGCGCGACTTTTGGAAGCGCTTCGGCGTTTGGGTTTTCATCGTCTTCTTTGCGCTGAGCGTCGCGGGTGGCTTGATCGTCATAGCGAAGCTCGTAACCAGGATGAGTACCGCCCAAGAGCGTTCTCGACGACGTTGCCGCGTTGCACGCGCGTTACGTGCTGACGCCGTGGGTTGCGCAGAGCGGTCGCAATCCTCCCGTGATCGTGCGCGGCGAAGGCTCCTGCTCTCTACGACGACCGTGGCAAGCGCTATATCGATCTTTCGGCGGGACTCGTCGCGGTCAATCTCGGGCACGCGCATCCCGTCGTCGCGGCGGCGATCGCCGACCAGGCGCAGCGCGTCGCGTACGTCGCCCCGAGTCTGGCAAACGACCAGCGCGCCGAGCTGGCTCGCGCGATCGTCGAGATCGCGCCGTGGTCGGAGAGCGGACGCGTCTTCTTCACCACCGGCGGCGGCGAAGCGAACGAAGACGCGATCAAGCTCGCGCGCACGTTGACGCGGACGGCACAAAGTGATGACTGCGTACCGCTCGTTCCACGGCTCGGCGCCCGGTGCGGGGACGCTGACCGGCGAGAACCGCCGCTGGCCGAACGAGCCGGGCATTCCCGGCATCGTTCGCTTCTTCGCGCCGTTTCCGTACCGCAGCCCGTTTCACACGCGCGATCCCGCGCGAAGAGACCGATCGCGCGATCGAGCATCTCGAAGAGATCGTCAGCTACGAAGACGGCGACCGGATCGCGGCGCTGCTGATCGAGCCGATCGTCGGAAGCAACGGCGTGATCGTCTATCCGCGAAGGCTATCTTGCGCGCGTTCGCGAGCTCTGCGACCGCCACGGAATCCTGCTCGTTTTCGACGAGGTGATGACCGGCTTCGGCCGCACCGGCGAGGCCTTCGCCGCGCAGCGGTTCGGCGTGACGCCCGATATGTTCACCTTCGCGAAAGGGCGTGACGTCCGCGTACGTTCCGCTCGGCGGCGTCGCGATGCGCGAATCGCTCGCGAAGCACTTCGATAACCGCCCGCTGCCCAGCGGCCACACCTTCAGCGGCCATCCGCTGGCGATGGCAGCGGGCGTCGCCACGTTGCGCGCGTACCGCGACGAAGCGCTCTTCGAGCGAGCGCGCGAGATCGAGGGCTGGCTGCGGACGCGCTTCGACGCGCTGCAGCGCCGTCATAAGATCGTCGGCGAAGCGCGCGGCGTCGGCGCGTTCTTCGGCTTGGAACTCGTCGCAGATCGCGAGACGCGCAAACCGTTGGTGCCTTGGCAGGGCACGCAATCGCTCCAACCGTTCTTCAACGATCTGCTCGATCGCGGGCTCTACGTCTTAGGACGATACAACGTCGCGATCGTCTCGCCGCCGCTCGTCATCACGCGCGAGGAGCTCGACGAAGCATTCGAAACTCTCGACGGCGCGTTGGGGCGCTTGAGCGCGTGACGCAACTGCACGTCCACGACAAGGCGACGCGCGAGCGGATCGGCGAGGTACCGATCGCGCAACGCGACGACGTGGATCGCGCCGTGACTTCCGCCGGCGAGGCCTTCGGTGCATGGAGTGCGGTACCGGTAGTCGAGCGCGCGCGCTTGCTTTTCCGCTACGCGGACGCGCTCGAGCGGCGGCGCGAGGAACTTGCGCTCGCGGTCTCGCGTGAAAACGGTAAGACTCTCGCCGATGCGCGCGCCGAGGTACGGCGCGGCATCGAAGCCGTCGAGTTCGCATGCGGCATGCCTTCACTGATGATGGGCGATGCGCTCCCCGACATCGCCCGCGGCATCGACTCCGTCTCGATGCGCTATCCGCTCGGCGTCTGCGTGGGGATCACCCCGTTCAATTTTCCGGCGATGATTCCGTTGTGGATGTTTCCGATCGCGATCGCGGCCGGAAACACGTTCGTGCTGAAACCCTCACCGCAAACGCCGCTGACCTCCGAGCTGCTCTTTACCGCCGCGCGCGAGTGCGGATTTCCGAGCGGCGTCTTTAGCGTCGTGCACGGCGCCACCGAAACGGCCGAATCGCTGATCGACCATCCGGACGTCGCGGCCGTCTCGTTCGTCGGCTCCTCGAACGTCGCACGTCGCGTTCAAGAGCGGGCCGTGCGCGCGCACAAACGAGTCCAGGCGCTCGGCGGCGCGAAGAACTACCTCGTCGTCATGCCCGACGCGGTGAACTCCGCGACCCGCGACGCGGTCATCTCGGCATCGTTCGGCGGCGCCGGTCAACGCTGTTTGGCCGGCTCGGTCGTCGTCGCCGTCGGGGAAGCGGGCGACGCATTCGTCCCGATGCTCGTAGAAGCAGCTGCTAAAATGCGGCTTGGCAGAGGCGCCGACGAGGGCGTCGAGATGGGACCGGTCGTCAGCGATGAAGCGCTCGCGCGCATCCACGGCTACGTGGAACGAGCGCGCAAGGCCGGGGTGCGCGTCCTGCTCGAGCCATGCGGCGTGCCTGAAGGCGGCGCCTTTGCCGCGCCGGTGATCTTCGATCGCGTCGATCCGGCGAGCGAGCTGGCGCGCGACGAAATCTTCGGACCGGTCTTGGCGATCGTGCGCGCGCCCTCACTCGACGATGCAATCGCGATTGCGAACCGCTCGCGCTACGGCAATGCGTCGTCGATCTTCACCAAAGACGGCGGCAGCGCGCGAACCTTTGCGTCGCGAATCGAAGTCGGCATGGTCGGCGTCAACGTCGGCATCGCCGCGCCGATGGCGTTCTTTCCGTTCGGCGGCGTCAAAGACTCGATCTTCGGCGATCTCCGCTGCCACGGCAAGGACGCGATCGCGTTCTACACACAGCAGCGCGTGGTGATCAGCCGCTGGCCTTCTTGAACCCAAACCTCAGCCAGCCCGCTGCGAGAAACGCCAAGAAACAGTAGCCGAACCAACGCTGCGGGGGCGCCGGCACGGGATAGAAGAGCGTAACCGCCGTCAAGAGCAGCAGCAACGACGCAACGCCCGATACGATTGCGTCGATCGGCCGTAAGACGCCTAGGCGCTTGCAATAGACGACGGCGGCGATCGCGATCAGCAGGTAGATAGAAATGAATCCAAACGAGCTGAGCGTGCCGCAGTTATTGAAGACGTCGATCGGCGCCACTCCGAATGCGAACGCAGCTAACGCGACCGCGAGCGTGGTGGCGGTGACGATCGTCACCGCGACGTTCGGCGTGTCGTGCTTGGGTTCGATGCGAGTAAAGACCGAAGGCAGAATCCCGGCGGCGGCCATTGCGTAGGCAATCCGTCCGGCCGTCGTGATGCACGCGAGGCAGACGGAGAAAGCGCTGCAGACCGCACCGAGCGTGATCGGAACCGCTAGGTATCCCAGGCCGAAGGTTTCAACCAGCGTTTGGAGCGGAAACTGCTGTTTATCGAGCGACTGCGCTGCGTGCGAGAGACCGACGATCTCGGCGTACGTCGCCAGCACGAAGAACGCGCCGGCGAAGATCACGCTCCCAATGACGGCGCGCGGGATCGTCACCAGCGGGCGCTTCGCCTCGGCGCCGAACGCCGTGGCGCTTTCAAAGCCGACGAAGCTAAAGACCGCAAACGCGATGGCCAGACCGATGCCGCCAGGGAAGCCTCCCTCAACCCGCAGCTGCCGCATGTCGAGCGCCGGTCCGTGCGCGTGCAGCACGATCGCGACCAGCAGAAGGATGATGCTGACCGAAATACACTCGAGCACGAGCATTACGATTGCGGAGACCTGGACGCCGCGGTACGCGGCTTGCCAAGCAATCGCCGCGAGGGTGATCACGATCAGGTAGGCCGGTGCGTGGACGCCGATTTCGGAGAGCAGGCGCTCGACGAAGAGCGCCATCGCGCCGAGCACGGCCGCGGCGACGAAACCGTAGGCCCAGAGCAACGTCCAGCCGCCGATCGCCCCCGTCGCCGGCCCAAGGTGGTCGGCGACGTATTCGTACATCGAGCCCGCGGTCGCGCAGCGGCGGGCGAACTGATTGATGCAGAGCGCGACGAAAATCAGCATCGTGCCGCCGAAAACGTAGGCCAGCCACGTGCCGTTCCCGGCGAGCGCGTACATATACGGTGCGATCAAAAGCGGCGTCATGCTCGGCCCGATAAGCGCAATCGAGGTCGCGAGAACCTCGACAAACGACAGCGAATCGGCCTTGAGGGAGGCGCGTTGCGCAGGTTCGCCCATGCCGCTTCAAGTCTCAGCCAGGCGACGCCTTAGTTCCCGCTACGCGCTCGAAACTTCGCCACGCAGGCCCGGGTATGAGCTGCTGTGAAGGCTCTCTCGATGCGATTTCAATGGGTTTGCGCCGGCGCGATGCTGCTCGCTTTTGCGAGCGCCCTGCCGGCCGCCGCACGCGACTTCGTGCAGGACCAGGCCGGGATGTTCTCGCCCGCAACCGTCGCGCAGCTCAACGAGCGCATCGGGAACTTCAGCGCGCAGACCGGCAAGGAGATCGTCGTCGTCACGACGCCGTCGCTGGGCGGAGCGAGCTTGCAAAGCGCGGCCGGCGCGGCCTTCTCGCAGCAGAGCGTCAACGGGGTGCTGATCTTCATCGCGCGCGACGATCGGCGCGACATCATCGTGCCCGATCGCTCGGGCGTTCAAGCCGGCTGGTTTACGCCCGATGCGCTGCGCTCGATCAGAACCGCGATGGAGGCGCAGTTTCGCGGCGAGAACTACGATGCCGGCATCGCGGGCGCCGTCGACGCCGTTCTCAACATCTATCGCGCGAATCTCGGTGGCTTGCAGCAGCGCACCTCGAGCGCGTCGAGCGGTGCCGGCCTGCCGGCGGCGCGCGGTTTACCTTCTAGGGGAGTACACATTTCGATGTTCTGGTGGATCGTCTTCGCGGTCGTCGGCTTTCTGATCTTGCGGTCTATTCTGCGCGCGCTCTCGATGCCGCGCTACTACGGCGGAGCACCCGGCGCACCCGGAGCGCCGCAAGGCGGGCCACCGGGTGGACCAGGCTATGGACCCGGCTACGGCCCGGGTTACGGATACGGCGGCGGCGGAAGCTTCTGGAGCGGATTGCTCGGAGGTCTCGGCGGCGCATGGCTTGGCAACGAGCTCTTCCGCGGCGGCGGTGGAATCGCGCCGCAGGCCGGTCAGATTCCAGCCGATACCGGTGGCGGATGGGGCGCGGCAGATTCCAGCGGATGGCAGAGTGATCCCGGCCAAGCCGATATGGGCGGCGCTAGCGGCGGCGACTTCAGCGGCGGCGGCTTCGGCGATTCCGGCGGCGGCGGCGACTTTGGCGGAGGCGGCGGCGACAGCGGCGGTGGCTGGTAGGCGCGCTTCCTTCCGGTAACTAACAGCAGGCGTCATGCGACGCCTGCTTATTTTTTTGTTGACCTGCACTCTCGCGACACCGACGCTAAGCTACGCGGCTTCCGCAACGCGAATCGGCTCCGCGTATTTCGGCGCACTGCACTGGCGACTGATCGGGCCCTTTCGCGGCGGTCGTGCGCTCGCCCTGACGGGCGTCCCTGGCGAGCCGAATCACTTTTACTTTGGTGCGGTCGACGGCGGAGTTTGGGAGAGCCTCGATGCCGGGCGGACGTGGAATCCGATCTTCGACAGTGAGGACGTCGGCTCGATCGGCGCGATTGCAGTCGCCCCGAGCAGTCCACGCACGATCTACGTCGGCACCGGTGAAGCCGACATGCGTTCGGATATCGCCTACGGCGACGGCATGTACAAGTCGATCGATGGCGGGAAGAGCTGGACGCATCTCGGCCTGAGCGATACCAAACAGATCGGAGCGATCGTCGTGGATCCCAACGATCCCAACGTCGTCTATGTCGCTGCGCTCGGCCATCCGTACGCCGCCAATCCCGAACGCGGCGTCTTCAAAACGACCGACGGCGGCAAGACGTGGAACAAAGTGCTCTACAAGAATCCCGATACCGGCGCGATCTCGCTTGCGATGGAGCCCGGAAATCCAAACGTGCTCTACGCCGCGCTATGGCAGACGCGCCGACCACCGTGGAACGTTTATCCACCATCAAACGGCCCAGGCGGCGGGCTCTATAAATCCATCGACGCGGGCGCGACCTGGACGCAGCTCACCAACGGCTTACCACCGCATGTCGGCCACATCGGGCTTTCGATCTCTGCGGCGGCGCCCCATCGCATCTACGCGATCGTGGACAGCGATCCGAAGCAAGGCGGCATCTATCGTTCCGACGATGCGGGTGCGACGTGGACGCACACCGACGGCGACAAACGCATCTGGCAACGCGGCTGGTATTTCGGCGGGATCACCGCCGATCCGCGCAATCCCGACGTCGCCTACGTTATGAACACCGCGACCTATCGCTCGACGAATGCGGGCAAGAGCTTCGAGGCGGTCCTCGGTGATCCGTCCGGCGACGATTATCATACGCTCTGGATCGACCCGAGCGATTCGAGCCGCATGATTCTGGGGAGCGATCAGGGTGTTGTCGTAACGGTCAACGGAATGAAGACCTGGAGCTCGTGGTATAACCAGCCGACGGCGCAATTTTATCACGTCGCCACCGACAACGCCTTTCCGTTTTCGGCGTACGGAGCGCAACAAGATTCGGGCGCCGCGATTGCGACCAGCGCGAGCAAATACGGCACGATCTCGCAACAGGATTTCCGTCCGATCGACGTCGGCGGTGAAAACGGGACGCTGGCGCCGGATCCCAAACATCCCGGACTCGTCTACGGCGACTCGAGCGGCGGAGGATCGGCGACCGTTACGCGAGAGATTCCGGCCACTGGCTGGGAGCAGGTCGTGGATCCGATCATCACGCAGCCCGGAACGGTTTGGCGCAACACTTGGACGCTGCCGATCGCGTTCTCGCCCGTCGACCGTACTTCACTCTACTTCGGTCACCAGAACGTCTTCCGTTCGCGCGACGGCGGCGAGACATGGAAGATCGTCAGCCCCGATCTTACGCGTGTCGACGAAGGCACGCCATCGAATCTCGATCCCGCAACGCTCGCCGAGAGTAACGGTCTGCGACGCCACGGCGTGGTTTATGCGATCGCGCCGTCGCCGCTGCGCGCCGGTCTCGTCTGGGCCGGCACCGACGACGGCAACGTGTGGCTGACTCGCGATGATGCTCGAAGCTGGCACAACGTCACGCCGCCGGAGCTGACGGCATGGAGCAAGGTCGGCATCATCGAGGCATCGCACTTCGACGCAGCGACCGCGTACCTCGCCGTCGATCGTCATCGCCTCGACGATTACAGGCCGTACATCTATCGCACGCGTGACGGCGGCGCGACGTGGAGCGCGATCGTCGAACGGCATTCCCAATGGGTCGTTCGTCAACGCGGTACGCGAAGATCCGGTGCGACCCGGCCTGCTCTACGCCGGAACGGAACGCGGCGTCTACGTCTCGTTCGACGACGGTGCGTTGTGGCAGCCGTTGCAACTGAATCTACCGGTTACGTCGATCCGCGACCTAGCCGTGCACGGCGACGATCTGGTAATTGCGACGCACGGGCGCGCCTTTTGGGTGATGGACGATCTCGCGCCCTTGAGGCAGATGACCGATGCCGTCGCCGCTGGCGGCGCTTATCTCTTCGCTCCGGCGACCGCCTACCGCGTGCGTCCCGGAAACCAAGAGGGAACTCCGCTGCCGCTCGACGAGCCGCAGGCAGATAACGCGCCGGTCGGGCTATACATTGACTACTATCTTCCCGAGGCGCCGCACACGCCGGTCGCAATCGAGGTGCTCGCTAGCGACGGCAGCGTTGTGCGGGAGTGGTCGAGCGCTCATCCATCCAAACCCGTCGAGCCGAACTCGGTTCCATACACAACTCACTGGATCGAACGCCATCCGGTTCCCGCAGCAGCGGCCGGGGCTCATCGCTTCGTTTGGGATTATCACGAAGAAACGTCGGACGGTCCGCTCGTCCCGCCTGGGCATTACACCGTCAGGCTGAGCGTTAACGGTCACAGCTACACGCGCGAGGCGCGCGTGCTGCGGGATCCCCGCATCGCCGCGAGCGACGCCGATTTACGCGCGCAATACGACCTCGCAAAACGCGTGGATGCATTGCACTCGCAGGTGAAGATCGCGCGCGCGAAGGCTCAGCAGGCTGCCGCACACCTTTCGGGCGAGCAGCTAAAAACCGTACGCGCGCAACTCATCGGCGAGGAGCCCCCAACCAATCCCGATGACTCGGTTGGCTCCTACTCGCACGATTTTACCAGCTTTCTCTACCTTGAAGGCGCCCTTGATTCTCTCGAAGGTGCAATCGAAAGCGCCGACGCGTCGCCCACTCCCGACATGCGTACGGCCTATGATAAACTTTCAGCGATCTACCATCAAACGCTGGCACGTGCGCAAGCGCTCGGCCAATGAGACAGGAAGCTCAGATTTAAACCAGATCAAGGAGCCGAGGGCCGATGTTTACTAGGGTAAATGAGGCCCGAGGCGACACAGAGATGGTTTTAAATATGAGTTTCCTGTAGAGTCTTCGCGTACCAGTTTTCCAGATCGTTATGAAACTGTACGAGCGCCTGCGTCTGCATGTAGACCATGTGCCCGGACTGATAGAAGCCGTAGGTGACGTTCTTCTGAAGGTCCGGCGGCACGGTCAAATGATTGAGCGTGTAGACCGTAGCAAAGAAGGGCGTCGCAAAGTCGTAGTAGCCGTTGCCCGAAAATATCTGTAGGTTTGGATCGAAGGCCATGGCCCGCGCCAAATCCTGCGCGGTGTTGGTCGGAAGGTTCCCGTTGTGCTTCCAGTCCCACTGCCCGAAGAGGCCCGTGATCGGGCGGTAGATCAGCTCCGTCTGGTAACCCAAGACGTCGCGCATGTAGTAATTCCCCGCGCCGACGAAGGATGCATCGACCGATGCATCGGTCGCATCGAAGTCGGGCCGGTCGCCGATGCGGTCGAGGTTGTACGACGTAAACCGCGAATCGAGCCGTCCCGTCATCACGCCGCTGTTGCGAAAGAGCTCGGTTGAGTACCGCCAGTACGGAATGCGCAGGTTCGAGAGGCGAATGTAGCGTTCAGAGAGGCCCGTGTATTGATGGAGCTTCGCAACGACGTCGGCGTACGTGCCCGGCGACAGCTTCGCGCCTTGTGCCAGCGCGCTGAGGTACTCGTGCATCGCGAAGTCTTCGACCTGCGGCAAGAGCGTCTCGAGGCTCGTGCTCGGTCCCGGCAGCGCATGATGGTACCATGAGGTCGCGGCTTCGGTCGGCAGGTAGAGCGGAAAGGCCCAGTCCCCGCCGCCGATCGCCGTCGGCGAAAAGTTGATATCCCAGTCGAGCGAAAAGTCGAGGATTGACGAGAGCAGCACGACGCCGTTGATGCCGATTCCCTGCTGCTGCAAGGTATTGACCAGCATCGCCGAGCGCGGCGTGCCGTACGACTCGCCGAATAAGAACTTCGGCGAGTCCCAGCGAGAGAACGACGTAATGTAGCGCGATACGAACTGCGCGAATGCCGTCACGTCGGGGTCGACTCCGAAGAAATCGCTCGGCTTGCCAGGCGGGACGATCCGGCTGAAGCCGGTATCGGGCGCGTCGACGAAGACCAAGTCGGTCCGATCGAGCAGCGAGTACTGATTCTCGACGAGATTGAAGGGTGCATCGTGCGTCGGCGTTCCGTCACCGACGAGCACTCGCACCGGCCCGAAGGAACCCATCCGCAGCCAGATCGTCGAGCTGCCCGGGCCGCCGTTATATAAAAACGTGACCGGTCGCGTGCGCGGATCGGCTCCGTCGACCGTGAACGCCGTGTAAAACATCCGGCACGTCACTTCGCCCGCTTTGTTCTGCAGCGCGATGGTGCCGGCGCGGGCCGTGTACGGATAGCTCTTTCCGCCAAGAGCGATCGTGTGCTTCGTGACGACGTCGGGCGTGACGCCGCTAGGGGCGGGCGTCGCGGGCGGCGGTCCGTGGCCGGCACCGATCAGCGCCGTTGCTACGATCAAGAGTAGGAGGTTACGCATGGGCGAGCACCCTTGCGTACCAGCGTTCCAGATCGGCATGAAAGCGCCCGAGCGCTTCGGGATGGAGATAGACCATATGCCCCGAGTCGTAAAAGCCAAACGTAATGTTCCGCTGCACCGCAGGAGCCAGATAGAGGTGATCGAGCGCGTAGACCGTCGCAAAAAACGGCGTCGCGAAATCGAAGTAACCGTTCGCCGAGAAGACCTTCATGCTTGGATTGTAGGTCATTGACTGCGCGAGGTCCGGTGTCACGTTGAGTACTTGAACGTTGACACCGTGCTTGAAGTTCCACGTCTGGTCGTCGGCGTAGATCAAATCGTAAATTTCCGAGCGATAGAGCAGCGGCGTGTTGTACCTGAGCACCTGCCGCAGATAGTAGTTGCTCGTCGAGACGAAAGCCGAATCGATCGCCGCGTCGGTCGCATCCCAATCAGGCGCGACCTGGGGACGGTCGAGCACGTAGGTCTGGAAGCGCGAGTCGATTCGGCCGACGGAAATGCCGCGCTCGCGAAGCAGTTCGCTTTGAAAGCGATCGTAAGGAATGCGAAGGTTCGAGTTACGGATGTATTGCTCGGAGAGACCCGTATACCGGTGGAGCTTGGCGACGACGTCATTGTAGCGATCGGGCGCGAGCTGTGCGCCCTCTCCGAGCGCATCGAGGTACTCCGTCAGCCCGAAGTTCTCGACCTCGGAGATCAATGCGTTTAGGGGCGGTGGGTTATTGAGCGCGCGATGGTACCAGGCGGTCGCGGCCTCGGTCGGAAGATAAAGAATGTACGCCCAGTCGCCCCCGCCGATCGGCGCGCCGTCGTTGTAATCGATGTTGGAATTCAAAAAGGACGAGAGCAGGACGATGCCGTTGAGGCCGATGCCTCGGTCCTGAAGATACTTGGCGAGCACGCTCGAGCGAGTCGTACCGTACGACTCGCCGAAGAGAAAGCGGGGCGAGTTCCACCGGTTGAAGTTGGTGACGTAACGCTGGATGAACTGCCCGAAGGCGGCGGCGTCCTCATCGACGCCCCAGAAGTCCTTGCGAGTCCCGGCGCCGATGATCCGTCCGTATCCGCTGCCGGGCATATCGATGAAGACCAGATCGGTCTTGTCGAGCAGGCTGTACTGATTGTCGACGATACGATAGGGCGGTGGACCGGTAAGACCTCCGTCCGCAGTGGCGACGCGAACCGGTCCGAACGATCCCATCCGCAGCCACATCGTCGAACTTCCGGGTCCGCCGTTATAAAGGAACGTCACCGCGCGCTTCGACGGGTCGGCGCCGTCGAGGGTGTAGGCAGTGTAGAAGACTCGCGCCGTCGGTTGATCGTCGATGTTGCGCAGCGTGATGGTGCCGGCGCGCGCCGTGTAGGCCAGCGTTCGGCCGCCGAGCGAGAGCGTGTGATGCGTCACGGCATCGGGCGTTTGCGCCGGAATAGGCGGTGGCTTCGCTGCCTGTGCAGGCAATGCGAGCACAACGGAAATGAGCAGAACGCGCAAGGCGGTCAGCAGTATCGTTACGGAGTGCAATGCGAAGCCGATTATTGCGGCTAAAGCGTCGCTGTCCTGCCGCCGATCAATCAAAGTTTACTCAAAGCGGACCGTAAAGCTCGGACTTTAGCCGCTCGATTGCGCCGGCGATCGAGTTGAGGTACGGCAGCATCAGGCGCTTGATGCGCTCCAGCCGCTCTTTGCCTTCCGCCGTGATCGCGTAGACGCGCCGCGAGCGTTTCGCCGGCGCTTCCCACGAGGCCGTAACGAAGCCGCGCTCCTCGAGCCGGCGCAGCAGTGGATAAATCTTATTAGTATTGACGGCGACGAGATCGCCGCACAGCGCATCGATACGCTGCATCAACCCGTAACCGTGATCGGACTGCCGTTCGATCAAATGGAGCAGCAGCGCGGGAAAGACGGTCTTGCCCTTGACTGGGCCACGAACGACCTCGTCGACGCGATAGGCCACTAAAGTGCGGCGTGCACCGGCGCCTCGCCGCGATAAGCGAGCTCGATTTCGTCGCCATAGCGCCGCTCCACCACGCGCCGCTTGATTTTCATCGAGGGAGAGAGCTCGCCGCCTTCGACGCTGAACTCGTGTGGAACGACGATGACGCGCCGTATCTGCTCGTAGCTCGCCAGCCCCCGCGTCTGCTTGTGCACCTCGTGGGCTAGAAATGCGCGCACGTCCTCCCGCTGTGCGAGCGAGTCGGTCGGCATGTCCTTCGGCAAATCCGGAAACTCCTGACGCACGAGCGGCCAGTTCGGCGAGATCAACGCGATCGGATAGGGACGCCCGTTGCCGACCACCATTGCGTGCGGGACGAAGATCGAGCGCTTAATGTTCGCCTCGATGCGGGCCGGAGAGACCCACTTGCCGGTGCCGGTCTTGAAGATTTCATTTTTCCGATCGGTGATGCGCAGGAACCTCGCCTCGTCGATCTCGCCGATGTCGCCGGTGTGCAGCCAGCCGTCAACGATCGTCGCGGCTGTCTCCGCCGGATCGCGATAATAGCCCTGCATGACGTTACGTCCCCGCACGAGTACCTCTCCGTCCGCAGCGATCCGTACCTCAACGCCCGTGATGGGACGCCCGACCGCGCCGTACTCGTTTGCCGTGAGACGGTTGACTGAGATGACGGGCGACGTCTCGGTGAGACCGTAGCCTTGCATGATTGGAATGCCCAACCCCAGGAACGTCATCGCGGTATCGAGGTGAAGTGCGGCGCTGCCACTGTTGAGGAACCGCACGCGATCGAGACCGAGCGCGCGCCGAATTTTGTCCAGCACGAGCCTCTTCGCTACCGCGTATTGCAGGCTGAGCGCCGGCGTAGGCGATCGTTCGAAGGTTTTGGCGAAGGCGTACTTCCGCCCGATGCGAAGCGCCCACGGCACGAGCCTTCCGCGCACGCCTCCCGCGGCCCGTGCTTGCCCTTTGATGCCCGCCATCACGCGATCGAAGATCCGCGGCACCGCCGTCATTCCGGCTGGACGGACGTCGCGCAGATCGGTGAGCAGCTCGTTGGGGTCGTGACAGATGAAGTACCGCAGCTTCGCGATCAGGTAGATATAGATTAGAGTGTGTTCGTAGATGTGCGAATAGGGCAGGACCGAGATCACGTCGCGTCCGCGCTCGATCCCCTCGAAACCGCACGCCAGCGAGACCTGCGCGTCGAATCCGAGGTTGTCGTGCGAGAGCATCACGCCTTTTGGCGAGCCCGTCGTCCCAGACGTGTAAATCAGGACGGCCAGGTCGTCCGGTAGGAGCGTCGCTTCGTACGCACTCGGGAACTCCGGATGCTCGGCGCGAATCGCAGCACCGCGCGCTTCAAAGGCAGCGACTCCGTCGGAACCACTCGAGTCGAAGGTGACGACGCGCGGCGGCGCCGCACCCGACTCGCGAACCCGCTGCGCCGTCGCATCCGAGTCGACGAAGAGCAGCCGCGCGCCGGAATGCTCGAGGATGTAGGCGGTGTGATCGAGCGCCTGGGTTGGATAGATCGGCACGACCACGCAGCCGGCAAAGAAGGTCGCGAAGTCGGCGACGATCCAGTCAACGCAGTTGTGCGAAATCAGCGCGACGCGATCGCCTGCAACCAAGCCTGCGTCACGGATGGCGCAGGCGACGTTCTCGACGCGTTCGAGCAGTCGTTGGCTCGAAGTCGGCGTCCAGGTTCCTGCGACGCGCTCGACCACGACTTCGTCGCGTGCTTCTTCGAGCGCTCGCCGAATTAAGTTTGGAAGCGTCTCTTTCGAAGGAAGCGCGTTGGAAATCACCTGGCTTAACTGAATGCGCTTCCCGCACGGAGTAGCCCTGTCGCGTGAGTCCTACGGCTGGCGCAGATAGGGACGAGCCCGCTCGAGACGACTCTGCGTCATTCCGGCGACGTCGAGCAGCTGGTCGAGCGAGGCAAAGCCCCCCTCGCGCCGGCGCAACTCGACGATGCGCTCTGCGACCGCGCGCCCGATTCCCGGAACGGCGGCAAGATTTCCGGCGTCGGACCGGTTGACGTCGACGCTCTCCAGCGACGGCTTTGTTGAATGGCGCCTGGCGTGGCGTTGCGTGGAGTGAGAACGAGGCGTCTCGCCGACGAGCGGAACGTAGATCTCGTCACCGTCGGCCGCTCGTTGCGCGAGATTGACCGCACCGGCATCGGCAGCGACGCTCAGGCCGCCGGCCAGCGTGACCCCCTGCGCGTTGCGGTCGCCCGGATGCAGGTGATAAAGCCCGGGTCTTCTTACCGCTCCCGCGACGTAGACGACCAGGTCGTCGTCGCTGCCTTGCGGTTGCGTGCCGCGATGGTGCCGGCGTGCGCCGTCCGCGCCGGCGAAGCTGGCTTGCGGTGCTGGTGCGGGGGTCTCCGATTGCACCGCAAGCGGCCGAGCAGGATGCCAGAGCGCGAAAGCGGCAAGCCCGAGCGCGGCCGCAGCCAAAGCGATTCGCGTAATCATGGCGCTCTATCACGCGCCGGCGACCGACCGAAAGGGTAGCGTAGCGAGCGACGACCGTGTACGATGCTCCACATGTACGACTTCGCCGCGATCGAGCGGAAGTGGCAGACGCGTTGGCAGCGCGCGCAGCTCTATCACGCGCCCGACGAAAGCGATAAGCCGAAGAAATATTTCATGGAGATGCTCCCGTATGCGTCGGGCGATCTCCACGTCGGTCACGCGAAGAACTACACCTTCGGCGACGCGGTCGCACGCATGATGCGTATGCTCGGCTACAACGTACTTCATCCGTTGGGCTGGGACGCGTTTGGGCTGCCGGCCGAGAACGCGGCGATCGATCGCGGGATCGACCCCGCCGTCTGGACCGCCGAAAACATCCTCAACATGCGGCGACAAGTCCGCTTGCTGGGAACGAGCTACGATTGGTCGCGTGAGATCGCCACGTGCGAGTCCGAGTACTACCGCTGGAACCAATGGCTCTTCTTGCGACTCTTCGAGCACGGTCTTGCGTATAAGCGCGAAGCGCCGGTGAACTGGTGCCCGCACGACCAAACGGTGCTCGCCAACGAGCAAGTCATCGACGGGCGCTGTTGGCGCTGCTCACATCTCGTCGAGCGGCGCAATCTCTCGCAATGGTTCTTGAGGATCACCGCCTACGTCGATCGCCTCTTGAACGATCTCGACAAGTTGACCGGCTGGCCGGAGCGCACGCGCACGATGCAGCGAAACTGGATCGGGCGTAGCGAAGGCGCGAACGTCGTTTTCGGCGTCGACGGTCTCGATGCGGCCATCGAGGTCTTTACGACGCGGCTCGACACGCTCTACGGCGTCACGTTTCTCGCAGTCGCGCCCGAGCACAAGATCGTCGAATCGCTGCGGCCGCTTGTTTCACGCGAGCATGCCGACGCCATGGATGCGTTCGCGCAAACTTTGAAGTCGAAGTCGGAACTCGAACGAACGAGCCTGATGGAAAAGCAGGGCGTCTTCACCGGCGCGTATGCGATCCATCCTCTCTCGCGTGAACGCGTCCCGATTTGGCTGACCAACTACGTGCTCGCGGAGTACGGAGGCGGCGCCGTGATGGGAGTTCCGGCCCACGACGAGCGCGATTTCGAGTTCGCGAAGCGGCATGCGCTGCCGATCGCGCAAGTCGTCGTCTCGCGCGACGAGACAGGCGGCGCGCCGCTGGGGGTTCCATTCGTCGAAGACGGGCGATTGATCGGCAGCGATGACTTCGATGGAATGTCGAGCGAACGCGCGCGCGAAGCGATCGCGCAACGTCTGGCAGCCGTCGGCGCCGGCAAAGAGAGCGTGAGCTACAAGCTGCGCGATTGGCTGATCTCGCGCCAGCGCTATTGGGGAACGCCGATTCCGATCGTCTACTGCGCCGAATGTGGCGAGGTTCCGGTGCCCAACGACCAGCTCCCGATACTTCTCCCGCCGCACGACCGGATTACGGGAGAAGGGCCTATTCCGAGCTCGTCGAGGGGGTCGCCGCTGGCCTCGATTCCGGAGTTCATCAACACCACGTGCCCGCGATGCGGAGGTCCGGCGCGCCGCGAAAGCGACACCATGGACACCTTCTTCGAATCGTCGTGGTATTATTTGCGTTACCTCGACCCGCACAACGACCGGTTGCCGTGGGATCCGCGGCGCGCAGGCCTCTGGATGAACGTCGACCAGTACATCGGCGGCGCCGAACATACGGTGCTGCACCTACTTTACTCGCGCTTCTTCTACAAGTTCTTTCACGATCGCGGATGGGTAAGCGGCACCGACGAGCCGTTCGAGCATCTCTTTCATCAGGGCTTGCTGCTGCGCGATGGCGAGAAGATGTCGAAATCTCGCGGAAACGTCGTCGCTATTGACGAGACGGCCGAAACCAACGGCGTCGACGCGATGCGCCTTTTTCTGCTCTACGTGACGCCGCCCGAGGAGACGAGCAACTGGACCGACGAAGGCATTACCGGACGCGTGCGGCTGCTCAATAGAATTTGGCGCGCGTGCGAACCACACCTAGAAAGCGCGCGCGACGACCGAAACGGCTTTCCAGAGGCTCGTACGATCGAAGAGAAGGCGCTGCTCCGAGCCGTGCACGTCGTTGCTAAGTCGGCGATCGACGAGACGCTCGACCGTCGCTTTCACTACAACACGACGATCGCCAAGATCGACGAGCTCGTCAATTTGATGACGGCTGCCGCGGCAGCCCCGGCCTCACCGGCCCTGCTTTACGCGGTTCGCTCGCTGCCGATTCTCATCGCGCCGTTTGCGCCGCACATTGCCGAAGAGCTCTGGGAGCGACTCGGTCACGAGCGCTCGGTGCACCTCGAGCGCTACCTCGAGCCGGACGAACGCGCACTGGCGGTCGAAGAGGTCACGCTCGTCGTACAGGTAAATGGCAAAGTCCGGGCTCGCATTGCGGCCGCCGCCGGCGTGAACGAGGACGAAGCGCTGGCGCTCGCGCTCGCCGATCCTAACGTTCGGGCGCACCTGGATGGCAAAGAGCGTCGCAAGCACGTCTACGTTCCCGGAAAACTGCTCAACTTGGTGGTTGCATGAACGAATCGCAACGCTTGAAGACCGACGCTTGCATCGTCGGCGGCGGACCCTGCGGCATGATGCTGGGCGTCCTGCTGGCTCGCGCCGGCGTTGACGTAACCGTGCTCGAGAAGTATCCCGACTTCTTGCGCGACTTTCGCGGCGACACGGTCCATCCGTCAACGTTGGAGCTGCTCTACGAGCTCGGCTGGCTCGACGAGTTTCTCGCCCTCCCTCACGACCAGTTTCAGGCCGCCAGCGCAAATATCGCAGGCGAGTCGGTCAAGATCGCCGATCTCACGCATCTTTCGACGCACTGCAAATTCGTCGCCTTGATGCCGCAATGGGACTTTCTTGACTTTCTCGCGCGGCGCGGCAAACGGTACCCGACCTTCCATCTGATGATGAAGACCGAAGGCACCGGCCTCGTCGAAGAAGCGGGGCGCGTTACCGGCGTACGAGCCGGCACTCTGAACGGCGAGATCGAGATCGCGGCGAAGCTCGTCGTCGGAGCCGACGGACGGCACTCGACGATTCGCGACCTCGCGGGCTTCGCGGTCGACGATCTCGGCGCGCCGATGGACGTCTTATGGATGCGAATTCCAAAGCATCCGGAGGACTCGACGCAACAGCTCGGCTGGGTTAGAACCGGTCACTTTGTCGTCCTGCTCAACCGCGGCGACTACTGGCAGTGTGCCTATCTCATCGCCAAGGGCTCGTTCGCGCAGCTGCAGGCCGAGGGAATCGGCGCACTTCAGCGCGGGCTCGCCGAGACCGTGCCGATGCTAAGCGACCGCGTCGGCACGCTCGACGATTGGTCGAAGGTCGCCATGTTGGACGTACGCGTCGACCGGCTCGCGTGCTGGCATCGGATCGGCCTGCTCTGCATCGGCGATGCGGCGCACGCAATGTCGCCGATCGGCGGCATCGGCATCAATCTCGCGATCCAAGACGCGGTCGCCACCGCGAACGTTCTTGCAACGTTGCTGCGCGACGGCGCGACGCCAAGCGAATCTGACTTGCAGCGCATCCAAGATCGCCGTATGTTTCCCACTAAGGTAACGCAAGCGTTTCAAACCTTCGTGCAAGATCGCGCGATCGGGCCGCTGCTGCAAGGAGCACCGGTTACGGGACCGCCGCTTGCAGCTCGATTATTCGACGAGTTTCCGTTTCTTCGACGGCTTCCCGCGCGCCTTATCGGCGTCGGCGTCCGCCCCGAGCACGTTCGCACGCCCGACGCGTATGCGATGGAGACGAGCCGGTAAAGCCCACTATCACGAACCTTCGCGGGTCAGCATCTCACGATAGATTTCTCGCACGCGATCGAGCGTGTCGATCTCCTCGGGCGGCTTGTCGTCGCGGATTCCGACGATGCGCGGGAAGCGCAGCGAAAAACCGCTCTCGTGCAGTTCGCTCTCCTGGATTATGTCGAAGGCGACCTCGAGCACGATCTTCGGCTCGACCGGAATCTCCCACGCGCGCGCCTTCTCGCGCTGATGCTCGGACGAAAGACGATGGGTTAAGAACCATTGGGTGAGCTCGGCGATCTCGGCGTCGGTCAAGCCGGAATAGGCTTTCCCTATCGTCTGTAGAGTGCCGTCGTCCCCGCGCACCGCGAACGTATAATCGGAGAGAACGTCGGCGCGCTTTCCGTGACCCCATTCGACCGCGACGACCACAACGTCGAGCGTAGAGAGCTCGCGCTTAAGCTTGAGCCACCACTTTCCGCGCCGGCCGGGCGCATAGGGTGCATCGGCGCGTTTGAGCATCAGGCCTTCGTTTCCGCGCGCGCGAGCCGCTTCGAAACGCTCGTTCACGTCCGCGGCGGCGGGATCACCAGCCGTTTCGAAGGGTGAATGCACGAGGCGCACGGTCGAACTGAAGAGACCGGCGAGCCGCTCGCGGCGCGTCGCCAGCGGTTCATCGATCAGCAGCTCGTCGCCGATCGCGAGCAGGTCGAATATCATGTATGCGATCGGAACGTCCCGAAGCAGTGTTTCGTCGAGGCTTTTGCGCTGCAGACGCGCTTGCAGCGATCGAAAGGGCAGGACGCGCCCGTCGCGCAGCGCGACGATCTCACCGTCGAGGATCGCATCGCCGTGCAGCGATGCGAGCTCCTCGGCAATCTCCGGATACGACTCGGTCACGTCGTTTAGCCGGCGCGAGAATAATCGCACCGTTCCATCGCGCACGTGCGCTTGTGCGCGAATACCGTCGTACTTGTCTTCGACGTGCCAAACGGCGCCGGAGAGTTCTTTATACGCCTCGCCGTACGCAACGGGCGTTGCAAGCATGAATCCGAACGGTGCGCCGTACTCGACACGCAGCTCGCTCAGCGTGCCGTGCTTGGCAGCGAGCGCGACGGCGCCGACGTCGCCGGAGGCCATCGCGCCGCGCCGCACGTCCTCCGGATCGGCGCCGAACGCACTCGCGATCGCTTCGAGCACCAGTCCCTCACGCAGTCCGACCCGCAAGTCGCCGGTCACGATCTTGACGACGTACGTCGTGACGAGCGGATCCTCGCACGCTCGAAAGATGCGCTCGAGAACCGCTTCGCGTCGCCGATTGGCGCGTTTTCCGGATGCGGCGGCGATCTCGCCGAAGAAAACGTCAAGGCTTGCGGGCGTTAGACGGTCGCGAAAGAGCATCGCATCGTGCACCGGGGCAACTAGCGGACCGAGCGCAGCGCCGAGATCGCCGGTCGCGCGATAGCTCTGCCCGAGCGCCGCATCGTCAAATCCCCAGACGCGCCGTGCGGTTTCGACGATCGTCCTGCCGCCTACCGAAAGAGTCCGATGATCGCGCGCCGCAAACGGACCGCCGCTGAAGAACCGCGCGGAGGCAAGAAGATCGGCATCGTCGACCGTCCGGAAGTACTCCGCGAGCAGCGCGATCTTTTCGAGTTTCGCTGAGACCGCTCCGATACGCTCGGCGGTCGCCGCAAAGCGCTCCATCGCGCAAAGTTACTGCGCGGGAGCGAGATGCTCGAAGTAATCGTAGGTCGCTCGAATTCCCTCGTCCAGTGACGTCGACGGGTTCCAGTCGAGCTCCGTACGGGCGCGCGCCGCATCGAACTGCGCGTCGCGCGCGTCGCCCGGGCGGCGTGGAGCATGCTCGATCGGTGCTTCGAAGCCGCTGATCGAAACCAGCGCGCGATAGATCTCGTTGACGCTCGTCTTGACTCCGGTGCCGATCACGTAGGCTTCCCCGGAGCCGCGCTCCAGCGCCGCCACGTTGGCTCTTGCGACGTCCGACACGAAGACGTAGTCGCGCGTCTGCTCGCCGTCCCAATCGATGCGCACCGGCTGGTGCGTGAGAAACTTCCCGATGAAGATTGAAATGACGCCGGCCTCGCCGTTGGGATCCTGACGCGGTCCATAGACGTTTCCATAACGCAACGCGGTAAAATCGAGCCTTTTGTCATCGCGATAGAATTTCAGATAATGTTCGCCAACCATCTTGGTGATGCCGTAGGGGGAGCTGGGGCGCTGCGGCGTCGCGTCGGTGATCGGCAGGCGCTCCGGCGTGCCGAAGGTCGCGCCGCTCGATGCATAGATCACTTTGCGAGCGCCGCTGCGGCTGGCATGCTCGAGAACGTTGAGCAGCCCGATGACGTTCACTTGAGCATCGTAAATGGGATCGCGAGCCGAGATCGCGACCGAGTGCTGCGCTGCGTGGTGGCTGACGATCTCCGGCTTGAACTCTGCAAAAATGCGACCGATACCCTCGTCGCGGACGTCCATCTGCACGAACGAGACATCGTTGCGCACGTTGGTACGCCGGCCGCCGCCGTGCTCCCAGAGCGAGTCGATGACGAGCAGCTCGTGGCCCTGCGCAGCATACGCATCGGCGATGTGAGATCCGATGAAGCCCGCTCCACCGGTGACGATGATCCGCACGGCTCTCCCCTTTCCTTCTGTACGTGCTGTACGTGTGGACGACTGACCGGCTCGTCGCAGGAGAGCGACGATGCCCTCGGCCTTGCTTCTCTGCTCGATGGCGGCAGTACTCGGAACGCTGGCCGTGGCGCCGGTAGGGCCCGATATTCGTGTCCTAGCCGGCGCCGGCTTCGCCGCGTTTGGCGTTGCCGCGGCCTGGGGCCGCTGGCCTCCGCAGCTTCTGGGGCTGGCCGGAATCGTGCTCGTCGCGAGCGGAGCCAACGCCGAGTTGCACCGGCGCGCAACGCCGCTCGTGGTCGAAGCGCGCACCGCTCGATACGGCGCCACGGTCCTCGAAGCGACGAGTGCCGGCGACGGTTCGACCAGCGTAGCGCTCGCGCTCGAGAACGGCTTGCGCGTTCTCGCGCGGGTGCGAGGTTCGTCGCCGCCGGTCGGTGACCGCGCAATCGTGCGCGGTCGGCTCGAACCGTTCGACGAAGCGCGCAATCCAGGCGAGCCGAGCGAACGTGATCTCCAGCGCGAACGCGGATTCGACGGCCGGCTCGATGGCGCACAGATACTCTCGCTGCGCGCGCAACCGGCCAGCGATCTAACCACACGGCTGGCGCAGGCGCACGCCTGGGCATACCAACGATTGCGCGATCGGCTTGGCGAGCCGGATGCTTCGGTCGTGGCGGGCGAGCTCTGGGGAGAACGCTCCGCGCTCTCGCCGGCTCTACGCAGCGAGTTTCAGGAGACGGGAACGGTTCACGTCTTGGTTACGGCCGGCTTGCACCTCGGCGCGGTCGCCGCGCTCTGCCTGGCGCTGCTTACGATCGTGTCGCTTCCGCGTTGGCTCGCGTGCCTCGCAGCGATTGCGCTCGTTTGGGGATTCGTTTGGTG
Organism: Vulcanimicrobiota bacterium; assembly: GCA_963831815.1. Classification (GTDB taxonomy): domain Bacteria; phylum Vulcanimicrobiota; class Vulcanimicrobiia; order Vulcanimicrobiales; family Vulcanimicrobiaceae; genus Cybelea. The sequence goes on along the minus strand of CAWHRL010000002.1, from coordinate 1,033,206 downwards.
GAGCGGCGCGCAGCTGCCGGCAGTGCGCGCTGCGACGATGGCGACCGCGGCGCTGGCCGCTCGCGCGTGCGGCCGCGCAACGTTCTCGTGGAACGCGCTAGCGATCGCGGCGCTGGTAGTGACCTTCGCGCGCCCCGCCAGCGTCGCGACGATCTCTTTTGCGCTCTCATTTTCGTGCGTGGGAGCGATTTTCACGTGCGCTGGACCGCTGGAGCGGTGGCTGGAGACGCGGATCGAGCTGCCGGAACGCGTCCGCGAGGCGCTGATCCTTTCACTGGCGACGCAAATCGGAGTCTGGCCGCTGGGCGCCGCTGCCTTTCTGCAGTTCACGCCCTACGCGCTCGCCGCGAACTTCGCCGTCGTTCCGTGCGTCGCGGCGACGATGGCGCTCGGCGCTATGCAGCTGCTGTTGACGTGGTGCGCTCCGCTGGCCCAAGCATGCGCGAACATCAACTCGTGGCTGCTCGCATGGATGCTCTCGGTCGTCCAGACGATCGGCGCGCTTCCTGGCGCGGCGATACCGATGACGCCGGCGCCGCCGTGGTGCATTGCAAGTTACGACGCCGCGCTGGTGTGCGCGCCGCTGCTTTGGCGGCGAGGCGCAGCGACGCTCGCCGTCGCCGCGCTCGCGCTTGCAACGGCGTTCGTGCTGCTGCCGCCGCGCGGCATCGATCATCGCCTGAGCATCACCGTGCTCGACGTCGGGCAAGCCGACGCGATCGTCGTGGAGACGCCGCGCGGGCACGCTTTGCTGGTAGACGCCGGCGGGCGGCTCGAGCACGGCGTGCAGATCAACGGCTCCGTCGCCGAACAAGTCGGGGAGCGGATCGTCGTGCCGTTTTTACTGCGCCGCGGAATCCACGCGCTCGACGCGATCGTTCTTTCGCACCCGCACGGCGATCACGCCGGCGGCGTGGCGCCGGTCTTGCGCCGTCTGCGCGTCGGCGAGTTTGCCGACAGCGGTCAGCATTACGGCGGACACGCCTATCAAGATGCCGTCGCGACCGCGCGCGCAGAAGGCGTTGCTACCGCCTATCCTCGCGCGGGAGACGTTTGGAGCCTCGACGGCGTCGCGCTGCGCTTTCTCGGACCTTCGCTGCCTTTGATCGTAAACTCGCGCAACGACATCAATGAAAACTCGGTCGCGTTCACTTTGCGCTACGGTTCCTTCTGCATGCTATTCACCGGCGACGCCGGCGCCGCGGCAGAAGAGCGATTCTTGATGGAAGGCGCCGATCTGCGATGTACGGTGCTCAAAGTCGGACATCACGGCTCGGCCTACTCGTCAACGGCCGCCTTCATCGCCGCGGTTCGGCCGCAGTACGCGATGATCTCGGTCGGCCGGCACAACACCTTCGGGCACCCGGCGCTCTCGACCATCGCGACCCTCAAACGCAACCGAGCTATCGTGTACCGCACCGATGAAGACGGCGCGGTCACGATTCTGACTGACGGGAAAGACCTCACGATCTCGAGGATGCTCTAGCCGACTCGCCAACGGACGGCGACGCCAAATGGCCCATCCAATCCTCTTTTAGAGCCGTAGATGTTCCGGGCCGCGTCGATCTCTGGCGGTTTCAATCCGCTCGTCGCAATGTGCCGCAAGAACGGCGGCCGAAAAGGGGCGGTGGAGCTCCGCGACCTTTGCGACGCTTTGCGCGCCGGCGAATGGCGTCGCGCAACCCTCGGTGGTTCTATCGGTTCGAGCAGATGTTAAGCCAAAAGCTCGACGAAGCCGAGCGCCTTCTAGGAGGCCACTATTGCCACCGACCTCGGACTCGCGTCCTTGCTACTGGGCGAAGAGAGAGCCGCGAACCGCAGGATGAACGCGCGCTATTTTGCGGAGGGATACGCGCTTTACGCGCGCTTTCGGAACGGTCACATACGTGACGCGCAGACCGGCTTGGAGCGTCTGCAGCACCTATCGGCATCGCAGTTCGTCCCCGCCACATGCTTTGCGCTAGCCAAGATCGGGCGGCGCGCCCATGCCGCAGCGCTGCATTACATCTGTCAGTGCGGCGATAATCGCGAGTGCTGGTACACGCCTCTACAAGTCGAGCCCTTGGTCAAAGAGCTCGATCTCGATCCGACGGAGCTTTACAAATCGTGAGCGCCGCCGACGCGCAACGCGAGCTCTTCGTTTTGGGCCTCGTGCGACGTAGACCCGCCTCAGCCTACCAGCTCGACAAAGCGATGCGCGAGCACGCTCCGCTCTATCGAAGCTTTAAGCGCGGAAACGTCTACGGCTTAATCGAGCGGCTCGCCGCAGCGGGCCTGCTCGAACGGGAGCCTACGGCCGCGAAGCGCGGCCCGCAAAAGACGAAGGCGCTCTACCACCTTTCGGCTGCGGGGGAGCGACGCTTTGGGGAGCTGCTGAGCACCGTGCTCCTCGACGTACAGACCGAAGATCCGGCGTTGGAGACGGCATTGGTCCTGCTCGGTCAGCTCAAACGCGACGCGGCCGCCGAGCTGCTCGCGCAGCGAGCGCGGAATATCGCGGCGCACGAGCGCCGACTCTCGCGGCTGCTCGGCGACATGCGGCAGCGTGCCGGCTCGGCCTACTTGAGCGCCTCGCACACCGTACACCGATTGCGCAGCGAACGCCGCTACCTTAGCGACACGATCGATTTGCTGCGCGACCCGCGTTGGGAACCACAGTGGGTTCTCGACGACGGCCCGATCGTCGACCCGGCGCGGAAGGTCTAGCGCTTCTTAGCGATCGAGCAATACGTGTCCGGCCGCGAAAATCGTGACGGCGACGAACGTGACGAGGTGCCATCTACGCAGCGGCATTCGATAATCGCCTGGCGATTGCAGATTGCTTCCGAGCAACGCCTGCCATCCCAAGCCAAAGATCGCCAGCGTTGCAAAACGGATACCGGTCGCATCGGCGCCAGCCATCGCACCCATTGAAAATGCGGCGTGCAGCAGCGCAAATCCGAGCGTGGCATATCCTATGATGTAATGCGGGCGCATCCGATACCGGAACTGCCCGAGCAGCCATCGCCGCGTAAACCAGCCGGCACCGGCAGCCACCGGGATCAAGGCTAGCGCGATCCAGCCGCTCGTCTCGCCAACGAGCGCGCTCACTCGACCTTTGCGTACGGCGTAACCACAACCACCTTCTTGACATCCGCGTGCCCAGCCGTCGTTGCCACACCGTAGATGAAGATGATTGCGCCCGGTTTGACGTCGGCAATTGACCCCATCACGAATGGCGTTTCGGCGGCCAAGTAGAGAACGACGCGTTTGTGGGTGGCTCGATATCGTGAATCGGTTACGCGCTCGAGCAGCTCGGCATCGAGCGTCGTGCGCGCCAGCGTATCGACGCGAACGGCTAAGATCACCTCTTGACCCGACGTGCTGTTTGCGAACTGGCCGGCCGTCATCGGTATCGGCGGTCCCATCTGCGCGCCCGCGGTGGCGGGCGAGAGCGCTCCCGCGAGCGCGAGGCAAAGTGCGTACTTCATGTCTTCAGAATAAAGAATTTAAACTGCCCCGGAAGACGTTGGCGCCGGCATATTACTTCCGAGCGTAGTAATTTGGGCGCATAGACGACAGCCTACAGGGCGTTGGACGCCAAGAGCACGCAGATGTTCCTGACGCGCTTCGCGCTGCGTAACCCGATTGGCGCAACGCTCTTCTACCTGCTCGTCGGGTTGGGCGGTCTTTTGGCATTCGCGCGCATGGGACGCAGCGTTTTGCCGCCGGTCGCTTTTCCCGTGGTCTCGATTTCGGCGCCGTACGCGGGAGCCGCGCCGGCGGAGGTCGAGCGCTTGGTCATCGCGCCGATCGAAGATCAGCTCGAAGCGATACCCGACGTCGAGCGAGTCTCGGCGTCGGCGCAGGAAGACATCGGCGCGATCGACGTCCGTTTCCGCTTCGGCAGCGACCTCGAAACCGACCGAACGAACGCACAGCAAGCCGTCGACGCCGCGCGTGCGAACATGCCGGCCGACCTCGTGCCCCCGGTCGTCGCCGATCGCGATCCATCCCAGAGCCCCGTCATGGAAGAATCGGTAACCTCGGCGGTGATCGCGGCGCGCGATCTCACCGATATCGTCGAGCACAAAATCGCACCCGCGCTGCGAGCGACGAACGGCGTTGGAACGGTAACGGTCTCGGGTGAGCTCGATCGCCAGCTCACGGTCGTTCCCCGAGTGGGCGCGCTCTACGAAATCGGGGCGACACCACTCGACGTCATGCGCGCGATCGAATCGGCGAACGACGTCTTTCCCGGCGGCCGTCTCCGATCGCCGTTACAAGAGTCGACGATCGGAATACGAGCGGCAGCGGATACGGCGGCATCGCTACGCGAGTTGCCGGTCTCGATTCCGGGGACGTCTTCACTTCGGCTTCGCGACGTCGCCTCCGTCGAGGACGACTACGAAAACGGCAACGTCGTGGTAACCGTCGACGGCGCCCCCGCGATCGTTCTTTCGATAGGGCGCAGCGCCGGTGCCGATGCGCTCGGTGCAATTTCGGCAGCGCATAAAGCGTTTGCTCGTCTGGCCCGGCAGTACCCGCTGATTCGCTTCACGCCGCTGCGAAGCGACGAACCGTATACCGTTGCTGCCACCGACGGCGTCTTTCAAACCATCGCCGAGGGTGTCGTGCTCACGGTGCTGGTAATGCTTATTTTCTTGCGTTCGTGGCGTAACGCGGTGATCGCAGCGATCTCGATACCGGCATCGCTCTGCGCGGCGCTTGTCGCCATGTGGGCCGCGGGCTTCACGATCGACGTTCTTTCGCTGATGGGCCTCTCGTTGACGACCGGCATTCTCGTCGACGATTCTATCGTCATCGTCGAAGCGATCGCAAGCTGCGCGCGGCGCGGCTTGCGCGGCGACGAAGCGGCGATCGCCGGCCGCAACGAGCTCGGCGGCGCGGCATTTGCGATAACGCTCGTCGACGTTGCCGTCTTTGCACCGATCGCATTCATGAGCGGCGTGGTCGGGCAATTCATGCGAGAGTTCGGATTGACGATCGTCTTCGCGACGGCTTTCTCGCTGCTCGTCTCGTTCACGCTGACGCCGCTGCTGGCCGCGCGCTGGTCGCTGCGCGCGCGCGAAGCCCAACCGCGGCGCCTCCTCCCGTGGATGCTTCGCACGCCCGCGGCCCGTGCCGCGATCGAAGCGACCCATTCCGGCGCCAGAACGATCCAACGATGGGAGGAAGGCCTGAGCGCCCGATACTCGGAGCGCTGGCTTCCAAAGGCTTGGGAACATCGCCGCACGATTGCGACTGGAACGGCCCTCGCATGTGGGCTCGCACTCTGGCTCGTTGGATCGGCAAGCATAGCTACGGAGTTTTCGCCGCCGACCACCGCCGGGCGCGCCTCGCTCTCGTTGACGTTTCCCGCCGGTACGCCGCTCGAGCGGACTCAGGCGCGAGCAGCTGGGCTAGTCGCGCACCTGCTCGACGAGCGCGACGTGCGCCACGTCGTTCTGACGACTGGTCTGGCCTTCAACGGCGTAACGAACGTCTTCGCCTCAAACGTCGCCCAGATCGATGCAACACTCGACGACGAAACCGCGTCAGGCGACCCCACGACGGCGCGCGTCAAGGCAATGCAATCGCTGGTGCCCGAAGCACAAATCGCCGGCGCCGAGCGCGCGATGGGCGGGACCGCTCCGATCAACTATAGTCTGGCCGGCGATCCAGCCGCCGAAGAGACGGCTGCGGCTCGCATCGTTGCCGCACTGCTAGCTAATCCCTACGCGACCGACGTTCGCGCTAGCAACGCCGGCGTTGGACCGCGGGTCGACGTTACGATCGACCCCGCCAAGGCTTCACTGCTCGGCGTCTCTGCCGACGACGCTGCCCAAACGGCGCGGATCGCCACCGGCGGCGCGATCGCCGCCAAAGTGCGCATGGTGTCGGGTCTCACCAATATCGTGCTGCAATCCGACGCGACGCGTCGCGGCGATCTCGACGCCGCAATGCGAGTTCCCGTTCGATCCTCCGACGGCCGGCTCGTGCCGCTGGGAGATCTTGCATCGATCGCCGCAACGACGGAGCCGAGGATCATCGAGCGCGAGAACGGCGAACGAATCGTCACCGTTTCGGCAAATATGGTTGGCTCGGCACCGATTGGGCTCGTGACTGGACCGCTGGCGCGAGAGCTGCGCGATCCGAGCTTCATTCCGCCGAGCGCCCACGTCGAACCACGCGGCGACCTCGAGCAGTTTCTAGAGACCGCCGCTAAGATTCTGACGACTCTGCTGCTCTCGATCGTCATCGTGTACGTCATACTCGCGGTGCTCTATCGCAGCTACGCGCTTCCACTCGCGATCATGCTGACGGTGCCGCTCGCCTCGATCGGCGCTTTCGGAGCGTTGTTTCTCACGAGCCAACCGCTGAATCTCTACTCGATGCTCGGCACCGTCATGCTGATCGGTCTCGTCGCTAAGAACGGCATCCTGCTGGTCGAATATGCAGAGCGCGAAACGCGTCTCGGCCAACCTCCTTACGCGGCGATGATCGCGGCTGCTCGTCGTCGCTTCCGGCCAATTCTGATGACGACCGCAGCGATGGTCGCCGGAATGTTGCCGCTGGCTCTCGGCCATACGATCGGTGCGCAGTACCGTCAAGCTTTGGGGGTTGTCGTAATCGGGGGGTTGTCGAGCTCGCTCCTGCTGACACTCTTTGTCGTACCAATCGCGTACATGCGGTATCGGCGCGCGCCGCGGCCGCGTCCGCTCGTGCCGAACAGGTCGCCCAGGCGTGCCGACGCCGGTGCTGCAGAGCCGATTCTCGAACCAATAGGGTGACGCACTGTTTTGACGAAATGCGCTGCTTTCAGCATGGACGATCGATAATTGGAATCATTACGAAAGCGCCTGCCGCGTTCCAGCTTCGGCGAGTGGCAGCCGTCGCCCGGCCGCGATCCTGTCGCACTGCTGGCCGAACAAGAGAAGAGCCGGCTTCTGGAACTCATAGCGCTTCGCCACGAGCGGATGGCGGCGTCACCGTTTGCATTTTACCGTGGTTCGGCTGTGGTAATGGCGGCCGATCTTGCGTCGCTTCCCGTCACCGGCATTACCGTTCAGGCCTGCGGTGACGCGCATGTCGCGAACTTCGGCTTCTTCGCCACGCCCGAACGCAGATTAATCTACGACCTCAACGACTTCGACGAAACGCTGCCGGGGCCGTGGGAGTGGGACGTGCTCCGTTTGGCGGCGAGCATCGCCCTCGCGGCACGTGCCCGCTCGTTTCCCGCAAACGCGGGGCAGCAGAGCGTACTCGCCGGCGTGCGCGCGTACCGCGAAGCCATGGCCTATTTCACGACGCTCTCACCGCTGGAAGTATTCTATCAACGCGTCGACGTCAAACGAGTAATACGCGAAACGCCGCTGCATCGACGGGTGCTCCGCCGGGTCTTCAATCGCGCAAGGCATCGAACCGCGCAACGGGCGCTGCCTAAGTTGACGCGCGGTTCTCCCCCGCAGTTCGTCGATCAGCCACCCACCTTTCGGCGCCTTCACCTCGACGAGGAGGGCGGACAGCTCGCACGCGAAGCTCACGCACGTTATCTCGAGACGCTCCCCGCGCACGTACGCATGCTGCGCGACCGTTACAAGCTGCACGACGTTGCGCTGAAGGTCGTCGGAGTCGGCAGCGTCGGCACGGCGTGCTTTGTTTCCCTCTCCCTCACCGATCAGGGGGAGCCGCTTCTACTCCAAATCAAAGAGGCGCAAGCATCTGTGCTGGAGGCTTACACCAAACCGAGCGAGTTCACCAATCACGGGGAGCGCGTGGTCATCGGCCAGCGCATTCTGCAGGCTGCCGCCGATATTTTTCTCGGATGGTTTACACTAGGCGGTCGCGACTACTACGTGCGGCAAATGCGCGATATGAAAACCTCCGCGAATCTCGATATCGTGACCGCATCGCAGCTGGAGTTCATGGCGGAGTACTGCGGCTGGACGCTGGCACGCGGCCACGCCCGCTCCGGCGATCCGCACGCGATTGCGGCCTATCTCGGTTCTAGCGACCGGTTCGACCTCTCGGCCGCGCGATTTGCGCAGACCTACGCAAACTTAGCCGAAGCGGATCACGCCCGCTATGCCGCGGCTACGAAACTCTCGCTGCGCGTTCCCGACCGATCGATTAGCGGCATCGAAGGCTTGGTTTGATCCGGACGAATCACTGTTTCGCCATCGAATCGGAGACCAGTTTGAGCGTGGTCTGATAGACGGTCGTGTAGATGCCGTTGACGCCGGCGTGGCGCTGCTCGGTCGCGTATTCGTCGATCGTCGTCGGAAGTAGCCGGCTTGCGACGTAGTCGATCTTGGTCTCGGCATCGAATGTCGTGACGCCCTGGGAGGTGTCTTCGACGTGACGCGTCTCGCCGATCGCCATGACGTCGCCGTCACTCTTCTCGATGGTATAGTCGGCGCTCATCGTGTCGCCGGTTTTCTTCTCCGAAACCGACCAGTGCTGCTTCCCTTCGAGCCGGGCCGGATCGAGGAAGTTCGCGCCGAGAAAACGGAGCAAGGAAAGTTCTTCGCGATTCACCTTCTTGCTGGGATCGCAGGCCACGTTCGTGTTGCCGTAGACGGCGCAGGCCGTCGCCTCGCCGGTTCGGGTACGATCGCCTCGCTCGCTCACAATTACAACTAGGCCGCGATCCGGCGCCTCGCGCAGCACGTCGACCGTAATGTTGCCCGTATCGTCGAGATTGCCGGTGTAGGTGCTCGCGCCCGACGTACCGGGGTCGTTAGGCACCGTGCCGTTCTGCTTCGATTCGAAGGTAAACGAGTAGACGAGGTGACGGAGCGCAGGCGTATCGGCGCGAGCGGCCGCCGAAACGGATCCGAGCGCGGCCGCAACGAGAATGGCGGAGCGGATCATGGCTTTACGTCTCCGAGGCGGGCGTCGCCGGTAGCGACGTCGGAAGCTCGATTTGATCGGGGTCGGTCTCGCCGTTGACGGACGATGGCCGGTAACGTTGCGGCGCAAAACGGAGATACATAATCGGTATCAAGAGCAATGTTAGGACGAGCGAGCTCGACAACGAAACGTTTTGGTAGGGCGCAACGATGCCGGCGATCTGCACGGTCGGATTTACGGTCGCCGGAGCGGCGGCCGTCGTCGGAATGCTCGCCGGCGCGGGCGAGCCGAAGCGGTGACCGTGCTGACGTCGCCCGCCTCCGCACGCCGCCAATGCAACGGCGCAGAGCACGGCGAGCGCCGCCCCCGGCTACCTTAATTTTCGGGCGATCTGCCCCAGCCGCCATTTCAAGTGCGAATTGTACCCCCTCCACGCCAAGCCTCGCCTGAAATCCGGCTGAGCCAAGCAAAGAGTCCGATTAAAGCTAGTGCGAAGGCGACCGCGCCGATCGCCGTCGCGGCCGGCGCGAAGGCGTCGCCGACCAGACCGAGCGGCTCCGGCCTTCCGCTAAAGACGATCAGGCCGGCGAGGAAGACGCCGAAGAGGCTCTCTCCAACGATAAGTCCCGAGGCGACGAGCACGCCGAGCTGTTTGGCCCGCTCGCCGTAACCCACTTTATCCCGAGCGGAGTCGAGGGACGCGGCCCAACGATTGTACGCCCAGCCGAGAATCGCACCGAGCACGACCGGAGCGGTCGTCGAGGCAGGCAGATAGATGCCCAGCCCGACCGCAAGCGGTGGGAGCGCGAGCCCTTTTCTCGCGCGCAGCAGTTCGTCGATCGCAACGACGATCGCGCCGACGACCGCGCCGATTTCGATTAGGCCCCAGTCGAGGTGCCCGCCGATGACGCCTTTCGCGAGCGCCGAGATCAGCGTCGCTTGCGGCGCGGGCAACGGCTGCGCGACCGCTCCGTGCGGGGCGACCGCTCCCATAAATCCATACGCGCGGTTGAGCAAGTCGAGAATCGGCGGAATCACGAGCGCTCCGACCACCACGCCCGCGACCAGCGCAACCTGCTGGCGCCACGGCGTTGCGTCGACGAGCTGTCCGGTCTTGAGATCTTGCAGGTTGTCGTTTGAGATCGTCGCGACGCAGAGCAGAACCGCGGTCACCAAGAGCGTGTACGCAATCATCGGCAGGGCGGCAACGTGCACGACGCCCCTGCCGATTGCCAGCACCATGAGCGCCGCCCCGATTACCGAGAGAATCGCCAAGCCGGAGACCGGACTGTTCGAAGAGCCGATCAATCCCGCCATATAACCGCAGGCCGCGGCGACGAAGAATCCGGCAACCACGACGTACAGGATCGCGCCCAACGTCAAAGCAAGCGCGAGCGGCGCGAGCTGGCCGCCGGAGAGAAACGACCAAAAGAGCACTGCGAGCGGAATCAAACAAAAGAGGCTGACGGCGCCGACGATGCCGATCGGCAGGTCGCGCTCGGTGCGCGGCAGTTCCGAGCCGCCTTCCTTACGCCGGCGCGATGCCGCTAACGCCGAGCTGACGCCAAGCACGACCGGACGCGCCAGCCGGCCGAGCGACCATAGCGCCGCAACGCCGATCGCGCCCGCCCCGATGAAACGCACCTGGTGAGCCCAGACCGCGGTGGCGACGTCGACCGCCGAGCCTGCGGTGGGATGCAGCGCCGTGAGAACCGGTGTTGCGATGCCCCAGGCGATGAAGAGTCCGGCAAAGATCGCGATGCCGACCGTAAGGCCGATGAGCTGTCCCGCGCCGACCAGCGCTAGCGATAGCGAGAAACCGATCCCGGTGGCGGCGTTGCCGATCCGAAAGAACGTCGCGAGCTCGCTGGTAAAGAGCCGCGTCGCCACGACGATCGCGAATCCGGCCGATGCCAGCGTTCCCGCGAGCAGCGCTAGAAGCCCCGCCCGATTGTGCTCCTCCGCCGAGCCGGCGCCGGTGCCGACCTTGAGAACTTCAGCAGCAGCGACGCCTTCCGGATACGGAAGATCGGACCCGGTCACGAGCGCGCGCCGCAACGGAACGCTGTACATCACGCCGAGCACGCCGCCGATCGCAGCGATCCCAAACGATTGCGCGAACGGAAAGCCGCTCCACCAGCCGATCATCACTAGTCCAGGCAGGACGAAAATTATCGCCGAGAGCGTTCCGGCGGCCGAGGCAATCGTTTGAACGATATTATTCTCGTAGATCGTGGCGTTGCGGAAGGCGCGCAACGCGGCCATCGAGATGACCGCTGCAGGGATGGACGAGGCGAACGTGAGCCCGACCTTTAAGCCGAGATAGACGTTGGCAGCCGTAAAGACGAGCGTGATTGCGGCGCCCAGGAAGAATCCGCGCAGGGTGAGCTCCGCCCGCCGTTCCATGAGCCGCACCTTTGCACAAAGCCCGCAGCGTTCACTGCGGGCTTTGCCGTACCGCCGGTCATTCTCGCCTGTTTGAAGCCGTCGAAAGCCTCCCACCGACGTCTCGATCCGGTTCCAATCGGCCTCACTCGGATTTGTCGCTCGCTTGGACGCGACGGGTCGTCTACATGCTGCCGATGGCGGCTCGATACACTCCGCGCTTCGTCATCGGGCGAAGTGCTTGCATGCTATCAAAACCACTAACGTTCTTTCAAGCCGGTTAAGGCACGCTTCCACAAGCGTTCCACAAGAAATTTTCGTTACCCACAACTTATGGACACCAGGCTGTACGATTCGACGTTGCGCGCCCTAGGGTTGCATCGTCGATGCCGGTGTCGGTGACGCCGAAGTCATCGGCGAAGGCGACGGCATGGGTTGAGCCGCGCTGGCAACAAAGATCGTGCCTCCCGCCAGGCAAGCCCCGGCGAGAACGATACCGACAAACCATCGATTCATTGAATTAATCCCTCCTTACCCTTGAGTGGCTCTCAGGCGCCTCGTACCCGTAAGCTCGGTAGCTCTAAACCGCCCCAGCCTCGCTCCGCTGAAAACCGACTCCGACACAATGGGTATTACCTAAGGGGAGAAGCGGCGCCGAGGCCCGCAATCATCCCTGAAACTCATGGGCGTTATCGAACTACCGTATACCAGCAGCGTCGCGGCCGAGACCGAAGCGATCTTCCGCCACGCGGAGCGCGTCATTCCGCGCGTCGAGTGGCCCCTGCACGCCCCCTACGTCGCAGCCATCAACCGCCTCAAGCGCGAGCGCAACGCCGTAATTCTGGCCCATAACTACCAGGTTCCCGAGATTTTCTACACCGTCGCCGACATCGTCGGAGACTCGCTGGCGCTGGCGATGCAGGCGGCCAAAACCGAGGCCGACGTTATCGTGCTCTGCGGCGTCCACTTCATGGCCGAGACGGCCAAGCTCGTCAACCCTTCCAAGACGGTCCTCGTTCCCGACCTGAAAGCCGGCTGCTCGCTTGCGGAATCGATCACGGGCGCCGACGTCCGCCTCCTGCGCGAGAAGTATCCTGGAACGCCGATCGTTACGTACGTCAACACCTCGGCCGAGGTCAAAGCCGAATCGGACGTCTGCGTCACGAGCGGCAACGCGGTTGGGATCGTAGAGGCGCTCGGGGTCCCCCGTGTGGTCTTTTTGCCTGACGAATACCTCGCGAAGTACGTCGCGTCGAAGACCAACGTCGAAATCGTCGCGTGGAAGGGGCACTGTGAGGTTCACGAGCGCTTCACCGGCAAAGACGTGCGCAGCTTTCGCGAAGGCGATCCGTCGCTGGTCGTCATCGCTCATCCCGAGTGCCCGCCCGATGTGCTTGCGGAGGCCGACTTCGTCGGCTCGACGCAAGGCATGACCGAATACGTCGGAACGCTGTCGAAGGGGGGCCCGCAAGCGCGAGTTCTTCTCATGACCGAGTGCTCGATGGCCGACAACGTCTCCGTCCGCTATCCAAACGTCGAGTTCGTGCGTCCGTGCAATCTCTGCCCTCACATGAAACGCAACACGCTTCCCAAAGTGCTTCACTCCCTCGAAGCGATGGAGTACGAGGTCACTATCGCGCCGGAGATCGCGCTACGCGCGCGTCGCGCAGTCGAACGTATGCTCGACTTCAGCCGTCAAATTCGCGACTGAGCCGATTCGTGGAAACGCACCGCAGCGACGCGCTCGTCATCGGCGCCGGCATCGCCGGCTTGATCGCCGCGCTCAAACTCCATCCCGCAAAAGTGACCGTTCTTTGCAAGACGCGGCTGGGCAAAGGAGCCGCAACCGATTGGGCACAGGGCGGGATCGCAGCTGCGATCGGCAAGGACGACTCGCCGCGACTGCATGCGATCGATACGCAGCGCGCCGGCGCCGGCATCAGCGATAGCAAGATCGTCGAGATCTTAACCCGCGACGCGCCGGCTCGAGTGGAAGAGCTGCTCGAGCTCGGCGCCGCATTCGATCGCACCGAAGGCGGTGAGCTCGCGCTGGGACGGGAAGCCGCGCATCAGCGCCGGCGCATCGTCAAAGCCGGTGGTGACGCAACCGGCCACGAGATCCTTAAGACGCTGATCGAGGCAGTGCGCGCCCAGCCTTCGATCGAGGTCGTCGAAGAGGTCACGGCCGGCGATTTGATCGTCGAGGATAACCGGGTCGGCGGCGTCTCCGCGATCGACAACGCCGGCGACGCGCGCATCGCGTTTCGAGCCGGCGCGGTCGTGCTCGCTACCGGCGGCGTCGGCCGGCTCTACCGTTTCACGACCAATCCCATCGAAGCGACCGGCGACGGGATCGCGATGGCGGCACGTGCCGGCGCACTGCTCGCCGACATGGAGTTCGTTCAGTTCCATCCGACGGCGCTCGCGATCGGGCGCGACCCGATGCCGCTGGTGACCGAAGCGGTTCGCGGGGAGGGTGCAACGCTGGTCAACGATCTCGGCGAGCGTTTCATGCTCGCGCTCCATCCCGATGCAGAGCTCGCCCCGCGCGACGTCGTCGCGCGCGCTATCTTCGAGCAGCAACAGCGGGGGCGCACCGTCGGCCTCGACGCACGCGCCGCGATCGGCGCGAAATTCCCCGAAGCTTTTCCTACCGTCTTTGGCTTCTGCATCGCAGCCGGTATCGATCCGCGCGTGCAGAACATTCCGGTCGCTCCGGCCGCGCACTACCACATGGGCGGGATCGCCGTCGACGAGTGGGGGAGAACTTCGCTTGAGAATCTCTGGGCGTGCGGCGAAACGAGCGCGACCGGCGTTCACGGTGCAAACCGGCTTGCGAGCAACTCGTTGCTCGAAGCGCTCGTCTACGGTTCGCGCGTCGCGAGCGATATCGCCGGCGTCGACTCATCGGCGCGGATCGTGGATCGCGCGAATCCGGTGCGGCGCGGCAGAGCGGTCCGAAGGCGCGCCAGCACGACCGCGCAAGCGCTCAGCGACGTGCGCAACGTGATGTACTCCAACGTCGGCTTGGTCCGCGACGAGCCCGATCTACGCGCCGCTCTCGCCCGCATCCACGAGCTCGAGGAGGAGTTCGCCGAGGCGCCTGAGCTACGCAATCTTCTCGTCGTCGGGCGATTGATCACCGAAGCGGCGCTGGCGCGCCGTGAGAGCCGCGGCAGCCACTATCGCAGCGATTATCCGCAGACCGATGAAGCCTTTGCGAAGCGTTCCTTTACGCGGCTGCCAAGCGTCGCTTGAGCTGATCGCCGAGCCGATCGTCCGGGCTGCGTTGCTCGAAGACGTCGGGCGCGGCGGTGATCTCACCACCGATGCGATTGTCGAGCCCGACCGCACCGCAACGGCGCATATCGTCGCGCGCCGCAGCGGAGTAGTCGCCGGATTGCCGGTTGCATTTCTTGCATTCTCGCTGCTCGACGAAAACGCCCAGACCTGCGCGCGCGTTGGTGAAGGCGAGCGCGTCGAAGCCGGGACGGTCGTCGCCGAAATCGCGGCCCGCGCCCGAGCGATCCTCACCGGCGAGCGAACGGCGCTGAATTTTCTTGCCCGTCTAAGTGGAATCGCAACGGCTACCCGTACGCTCGTCGATCTGGTCGCCGGGACGCGCGCGAGCATTGCCGACACGCGCAAGACGACGCCCGGTCTGCGCGCGTTCGAACGATACGCCGTCGCGTGCGGAGGCGGACGCAACCATCGCTTCGGTTTGGATGACGCCGTGCTGATCAAGGACAATCATCTCGCGCTGGCCGGCTCGCTGCGTGAGGCGGTCGCGGCGGCGCGCGCGCACGTCGGACACACCGTCAAGGTCGAAGTCGAGGTCGAGAGCCTCGAACAGCTTCGCGAAGCGCTCGACACACCAGTCGACGCGGTGCTGCTCGACAACATGACGCCGGCGCAAATCGCCGACGCCGTGCACATCGTCAACGGCCGCGTCTTGACCGAAGCGAGCGGCGGCGTAACGCCGGAAAACGTCGCTGAAATCGCGCGGACCGGCGTCGACGTGATCAGCGCCGGTTGGCTCACCCACAGCGCGCCCGCACTCGATTTTAGTTTAGATATCTAGCGATAGGAGACCAGCGCGAAGGCGACGACCGCGCCAATCGCCACCACGAAGAGCGAGATCAGGTATCCGGCGAGGCCGGAGAGCGACGAGACGCGTCCCTCGTGCAAGAAGCGGTCCGTTCGCGCGTAACGCCACGCGCCGAGCAGCGCCACCAGGATGCCGAAGATTGCCATCGCGGTTCCGAAGCTCGTCGACAGCCCGGCCTCAGGATTCGAGTGATGGACGAAGACCGAAAACTCGCGCGCGAAGAGCGAGAAGCGCGCGATCACGAAGCCGAAGGCGATAAAGGCGAGGGCCGTCCGGATGTAGGCGAGGTACGTCCGTTCGTTGGCGAGCGTATCGGTCGCTCGGACTGGTTCCGGCATGACCCCCCGTGCGTTAGGCGAATCTTCGTCGAACCATGTCTGCGCAACGAACAGCTAACGCCCCAGCCGATCTCACCAAAGCCAGCCACGATTTCGAGCCGCCCGCAGCCCTGATCGAGTTCATGTCGGGCAATTGGATAGAGCGCCCCGTCGCCCGCGACCGCCACCCGCAAGGCGATCGCTTTGCCGCGCGGCGCGAAGCGCTTTCCAAAACCTATCCCGGCACGTACCTCGTCCTTCCGGCCGGAGTCGAGCGCGTACGCGCCAACGACACCTCGTTCCGCTTTCGCCCGTCCAGCGATTTTGCGTATCTGCTCGGCGCCGGCGAGCCCGGCGCGGTGCTCGTGCTCGAACCGCAGGGCGCCGGCCACCGCAGCGTGCTCTACGTGCCCGAGCACAATCGCGGGACGGCCGCGTTCTTCACCGATCGGGTCCACGGCGAGCTCTGGGTTGGGCGTCACCGAGGCGTCGACGAAAGCAAAGCCTACTTCGGCGTCGATGAGTGCCGGCCAATGAACGCTCTCACCGAGTATTTGGACGAGCTGCGCGACGCCAAGTATCCGGTTGCGCTTCTGCGCGGCCACGACGACGCGGTCGACGCGCGTCTCGGTCGTGCCGATGCTAACGCCGATGACGAACTTGCCGAATACCTCTCCGAGGCGCGCTTGATCAAGGACGAGTACGAGCTCGACGAACTGCGCACGGCCTGCGCGATCTCGAAGCTCGCGTTTGAAGACGCGATCCGCGCCATGCGCAGTGCCAAGAGCGAACGCGCGATCGAGGCGGCTTTTTGGGGCCGCGCGCGCATCGATGCCAACGACGTCGGATATTTAACGATAGCGGCCGCGGCGGAACATGCCTGCACGCTGCACTGGACGCGCAACGACGGCGCGCTGCGTCAAGGGCAGCTCTTGCTGCTCGACGGCGGCGTCGAGTGCGATTCGCTCTACACTGCCGACATCACGCGCACGTTCCCAATCTCCGGACGCTTCTCACCGGAGCAGCGAACCGTCTACGATTTGGTCTGGAAAGCGCAACAAGCCGGCATCGAAGCGGCCGTGGCCGGTAATGACTTTCTGGAGCCGCATCGTCGCGCGGTGCGGATCATGGGCGAAGGTCTGATCGATCTCGGCATCCTGCGGACATCGCTTGAGGAGGCGCTCGATGCGGATCGGCTCTTCCACCGGCGTTACACCCTCCACGGCGTGAGTCATATGCTCGGGCTCGACGTGCACGATTGCGCGCACGCGCGAACGCAAGAGTACCGGCACGGCAAACTGCGCGAGGGCATGGTCCTCACCGTCGAACCGGGCATCTACTTTCAGCCCGACGACGCGACCGTGCCGGAACGATTCCGCGGTATCGGCGTGCGGATCGAAGACGACATCGCGGTCACGAGTTCGGGGCCGGAGAATCTCTCAGCATCGTTGCCTTCGCAAGCCGACGCGGTCGAAGGCTGGATCGCCGACCTTTGGAAGAGCTCAGCTCCTTAGCAGTCTACGCAGTCGGCATGACCGAGGTGCCGGGCGGCGGAGGCATCGTCGACGGACCGCTGCGGCCGATCAGCGACGCAAGCTGATCTTCGATCGGCCATCGGCCAAAAGCCAGGATCAGCACGCAAATGAGCGGCCCGATCCCGGGAATGAGATTGAGCAGGGATAGGGCGCCGTTGTATCCAGCTTTGGTGAAGATACGCCAATAAACCCAGAGCGTGAACGCGACCACCGCGAGCAGCACGATCACGTAAAAGAAGGCAAACGCCGCAAAAGCGCTCGCGGCCGCGGCTGAAGTATGGTCCATTTAAGCCTCCGCTATCAAAAGCAACTAAGAGGCTCTTCGCTCTTGCCGATTCGCATCACTTTGACCGCGCCGACCGGCGCGTCAGTGGACCGTTCAACCGCGCGGCGGCGATCCCCATCCCGATTGCACGTAGACGCCGTCGGCGACGATCACCGGAACCGTCGGATCGCCGCTGCTGTAAGCGAACATTCGCCTGCGCGCATCGCGATCGTTCTGAGCGTCATGGGTCGTGTACGGCGTTCCTGCCGCGTCGTAGTGCGCCATCGCGCGTTGACAGTACGGGCAGCTTGGCGAGATGTATAGCTCGAGCGTTGTCCCCGGAGGTATGTGCTCGACGTCGAAGCTCCGCGCCATGCCGCTGGTCTTCGTACCGACGCCGCTCGGTAACCTGCGCGACGTCACGCTGCGGGCTCTGGACGCGCTGCGCGACGCCGAGTTGATCGTCGCCGAGGATACGCGGGTTGCGCGAAAGCTGCTCGGCGGTCTCGGGCTCGCAGGGCGCGAGATCTGGAGCTATCGCGAAGCGAATGCGGAGCGCGCGACGCCGGCGATCCTCGAGCGGGCGCGGTCGGCACTGGTCGCGGTCACGAGCGACGCCGGAATGCCGGGAGTATCGGATCCGGGAAGCGAGCTGATCGCCGCGGCGCGCTCTGCGGGCATTTCGGTCGAAGTGCTGCCCGGACCGAGCGCCGCGATGGGCGTCGCGCTGCTTTCGGGTTTCTCTCTGCGCCGCTTTTCCTTCGAAGGTTTTCCTCCAAGAACGAGCACGGCCCGGCGCGAGCGCTTCGCGCGCGCGCTCGCCAACGACGCGACCACGATTTGGTTCGAATCGCCGCAACGAATCCGTGCCACGCTCGCCGATCTCGCGGCAGTCGCGCCGGAGGCGCAGGTCTTTGTCGTGCGCGAGTATACGAAGCTTCACGAGCAGCAACTCCTGGGAACGCCGCAAAGCATCATCGCTTCGCTTGCCGATCCGGTGCGGGGCGAGGTCGCGTTCGCGGTCGCGCCGCATGCGGCTCCGGCGCCGCCGCCTACCTTCGAGAATGCAAACTCGGCGATCGAGGCGCTGCTGGCCGATGGGCACCGAGTCGGCGAAGTCGCGAAGCTGCTCGCGGCGCGCGGCTTCGGTGACCGGCAGCAACTCTACGCGCGCGCGGCGGCACAGAAGGCGCGGCTGAAAACCTCGATTAAAGAACGCTAGCTGACGATGGAGCGCGCTTATTACGTCACGACGCCGATTTACTACATCAACGGCAATCCACACATCGGCCACGCCTACACGTCGATCGTCGCCGACGTGGTCGCCCGCACCGCGCGAACGTTTCGCCCGGCCTTCTTCTTGACCGGCAGCGACGAGCACGGACAAAAGGTGGCCAACGCCGCTGCCGCCGCCGGCAAGACACCGCAAGAATGGTGCGACGAGCTGGTCCCGCGTTGGAAGGCGCTTTTAAAAACCTATCACATTACGTACGACGATTTCATCCGAACCACCGAGCCCCGCCATATGGAGATAGTCGAACTCGTCTTCGAGCGGTTGCGCGAAACGGGCGACGTTTACCGCGGCAGGTACGAAGGCTGGTACTGCGTCGACGACGAGACGTTCTGGCCCGAAAAGAAGATCCTCGAAGGGCGGTGCCCGACCTGCGGGCGCCCGGTGGAGTGGATTTCGGAAGAGGATTGGTTCTTTCGACTTTCGTCCTATCGCGATCGTTTAATCGAACATTACGAGCGTTTTCCGGAGTGGGTGCAGCCGCGCAGCGTCTACAACGAGATGATGGCGTTCTTGCGAGAGGGGCTTGACGATCTCTCGGTCTCGCGAACGAACTTCGATTGGGGCGTCCCGATTCCCGACGGCGGGGTGGTCTACGTCTGGCTGGACGCGCTGCTGAACTACATCACGGCGATCGGTTGGAGCAAAGACGAGAAGCGCTTTCGCGAGTATTGGCCGGCACGGTTGCAGCTCGTCGGCAAGGACATCGCGCGCTTTCACACGATCATCTGGCCGGCAATTCTGTGGGCGCTCGGCGAGGCCGCGCCGGACCTTATCTTCGCGCACGGCTGGATCACGGTCGCTGGTCAGAAGATGAGCAAGAGCCTCGGCAACACGGTCGATCCTTTTATGCTCGCGCAGCGCTTCGGCGCCGATTCGATTCGCTACTTTCTGCTGCGCGAGGCGCCTTTTGGCAGCGACTTCTCATACTCCGAAGAAAAGATCGCCCAACGGCGCAACAGCGATCTTGCCAACGACCTCGGCAACCTCTTGCAACGCACCCTAGCGATGCTCGCACGTTACCGCGACGGCATCGTGCCCGAACGGCCTCACACGACGAGTGCGCTAGCGCAGCGCTTCGCGCCGTTGCCGGCCGTCGTGCGCGAGCGCATCCTCGAACTGCGCTTGCGCGAAGCGCTCGAGGAGGTTTGGGAGCTCGTAAGCGCGCTCAACCGCACGATCGACGAGCGCAAGCCCTGGGAGCTTCACAAGCTTGGCCAAACCAAAGAGCTCGACGCGGTCCTCTACGATCTTGTCGAAGGGCTGCGCTGGCTCGCAATTCTATTGCACCCGGTGATGCCGGAGCGTATGGGCGAGATGTGGCAGCAGCTCGGCGCTCCGGGGCGGGTCGATGAGGACTGGTCGTCGTCGCTGCGGGCGTGGGGAGGTCTGCCGCCGCTCACGCAGACCGCGCCGGGCGCGTCCCTCTTTCCAAGGCTCGAAGCCGCGCCGCAAGCGTGATCGATACCCACTGTCACGTTCACGATCGAAAGTTCGACCACGATCGCGACGAGGTGGTTGCGCGCGCGCGCGCATCGGGCGTCAGCGCATTGCTGACCGTCGGTGAAGATATCGCCGATAGTCGACGCGCGATCGAGACCGCGCAACGCTACGGGCTTGCGGTCGCAGTCGGCATCCATCCGCACGAAGCCAAGGACGCTCCCGACGACATCGCCGGCGCGCTGCGCTCGCTGTTGGAAGCGGCGGCCGTCGTTGCGATCGGCGAGACCGGGCTCGATTACTATTACGGCCACAGCCCGCGCGAGGCCCAGCAAAACGTACTGCGCGCGCAGCTGCGGTTCGCGCGCGAGGTCGCGCTGCCGGTCGTCTTCCACCAGCGCGACGCGTTCGACGATTTCACGGCCATCCTGCGTGAAGAATGGGGAGCGGAGATGCGCGGCGTCGTGCATTGCTTCACCGGTAACGAGGCGCAGGCGCAGGCGCTCGTCGGCGAGTTCGGCCTAACGCTCGGAATCGGCGGCGTGCTGACCTTTCCGAACGCGGGAGATCTGCGCGCCGCAGTCCGCGCGGTTGGTGCCGGCAGCCTCGTGCTTGAAACCGATTGCCCCTATCTCGCGCCCGTGCCGGTGCGCGGCAAGCGCAACGAGCCGGCGTTCGTCTTGCATACGGCGGCAAAGCTGAGCGACGTGCTCGCTATGCCGATCGACGATTTGGTGGCAACGACGGATGCGAACGCACGGCGTCTCTTCCCGCTCTAAAAGCTCCGCCGCGGCGCTTTCGTCGCTGATTTAAACTCGTGCGCGCCGGCCCATTCGTGCTCGAGACGTTGGCGCACGGTGCGCGCGATCTCCGCATCGTTCGTGCAGAGGCCCCAATCGGGCATCGCCCATTTGCCATTGGCATACGTCGCATTCGCGGAGCCGAGCCAGACCCGATCGCCCGCCACGGCGAGCTTCGCCGAATCCCTGCAAATCCGTACGCGGACGCCGTCGCGAATGAGGTCTGCGAGCGCCGCGCGCTCGCGCGAGCTGCCGCGCAAATCGCGCTCGCTTACGAGCAGCCGCGGCGCGGCGCCGGCGAGGCCGAGCACCTTGAGCGCACGGTACGTCGCATTTCCCGCACCGAACGACTCGCTCTCGACGACCACGCCGTCGCAGTCGCGCGCATGGTAAAGAAGTTCCGCCTCCTGGTCGAGCGCCTCGCGTTTTGTCATCGGAATCGAAGCCGGATCGTCGTCGCGCAAGACGATGTCACCCTCGTGCCAATTCTTCTCGTCGAGAAAGAGCGTGCCGTCCACGGAGATCGTCTTGGCGTGAATCGGATCTTCCAGCCGCGCCTCCGCGCCGGCGCGGCGTAGCTCGGCTGCGATCCGCGCGTTTTCCGCGGCGAGATGCCGCTTTGCGTCGTCAAACGGCGCTCTCTCCAGTTCGACGTCCACGCGCGCGCCGCGCCGGGCCGCGTCTTCCAGCGCCCGCAAGACCGGACCGTGCAGCGTGTACGCCTCGACTCGAACCTGCTTGGCGGATTCGATACTCGCGATCGCTGCGTCCGTCGAGCTAAGCTCCAGCATACGGCTGCCATCACGACGGAGGGCGCCGACGCCTAGTCGAAGCCTCTTTGCGATATGACCTCAGCTCCGCTGCACGGCCGCGCCGACGGCGACCGCGGGACCTTCGTCCGCGAGATGTTCGCCCGGATCGCGCCGCGCTACGATCTAGCGAACCGCGTGCTGACGGCTGGCCTCGACGAGCGATGGCGGCGCCGGGCGATCGCGCTGCTCGCGCCGCCGCCCGGCGGCCGGGTCCTTGACTGCTGCTGCGGGACCGGCGACCTCGCCTTCGGGCTCGTGCGCAGCGATCGCAGCCTCGAGGTAATCGGCGTCGATTTTTGCCGGCCGATGCTCGATCGCGCCCAGCACCGAGCCTCGCGAATTGCTCGCGGCAAAACCCGCTTCGTCGAGGGCGACGTGATGGCGCTCCCCTTCGAAGACGCGAGCTTCGACGGAGCAACGATGGGGTTCTCGTTGCGCAACGTCGTCGACGTGGATGCGACCTTGCGCGAGATTCTTCGCGTGCTTCGTCCCGGCGCGCGTTTTGTAAGCCTCGACGTTACAAAGGCACCGAATCGAAGCTTCAAACGCCTCTTCGATCTCTACTTTTACCGGCTCGTGCCCATTGTAGGAGGAATTATCGGCGGCTCGCGATCGGCATACGCATATCTTCCGAATTCGCTCACCCATCATCCCAACGCCGCGGAACTCTCGCAGCGCTTCGCGCGTGCCGGGTTCAGCCGGGCGGGATATCTTTCGCTGATGGGCGGAGCGATCGCGATCCACTACGGAACGAAATGCGCAGCGGAGTAGAAGCATGAGAGCGGTCCGATCCGCGCGCGGCACCTCCGAGGATCTCCACGCGCTTGTCGAAGAGTTCTTCCGCGCGACCTTTACGACCGAGAATCCGGTCATCACCGAGGCCATCAAGCGAATGCTCGCCGCCGGCGGAAAACGCTTGAGACCGCGTATCACCCTGCTTGCCGCCGAGGCCTGCGGTGGAAGAGCCGTCGATCACCTTCACCTCGCGGCGTACATGGAGCTCATTCACGTCGCGACGCTCATTCACGACGATGTGGTCGACAACGCGCGAACGCGGCGCGGTGTGAACGCAACGGCGGTGGACTATGGCAACCGGGTCAGCGTCCTGGCCGGCGATTATCTCTTCGCGTGGATATTCAAAAACGTAACGCTCAACTATCCGCACCCCATCCCGAACGTGCTTTCGGCGACGCTAGCCGATATCTGCGACGGCGAAGTGTTGCAGCTGCAAGCCCTGGGCAACCTCGATCTCCAGCTCGAGACGTATGTCGAGATCGCTCGCAAGAAGACGGCGTCGCTCTTTGCCGCGTCCGCGCAGTGTGGCGCGATCATGGGCGAGGGGCGGCCGCCCGAAGTCGCGGCATTGCACGAGTTCGGCGAATGTTTCGGCGTCGGGTTTCAGATGAAGGACGATCTATTGGACATGACTGCCGACGAACGCTCGCTCGGCAAACCGGCCGGCAACGATCTGACCGAGCGCAAGACGACGATTCCGTTGATAGCGGCACTCGCATCGGGTAATGGCGGCTTCCGCGCGCAGGTCCGGCGTTTTTACGACGACGGCGCAAACGAGGCGATCCCGGCGATCGTCGACGGCATCGAGCGCGAGGGCGGAATGGCGGCCACGCGAGCGCAGATCGCCCGCTTCGTGGAGCGAGCCAAGAGCGCTTTGGAGCCGATTGCGGACGGCGCGGCGAAGGAGGAGCTGATACGACTCACGGAGGCCCTTCAATCATGACCGTACATCCGCTTCTCGCCATCATCGACGCGCCGATCATCATCGGCATCCTCGTGCTCGGCGCGCTTCTCTTCGGAGCGGACAAGCTGCCGAAGCTGGCGCGCAGCGCGGGTCAAGCGAAGAAAGAGTTCCTGGTCGGACAGGCGGAAGCCGACGAAGCGGCCGCCCGGGCCCGCGAAGAAGCTCGCCAGCGAGCCGCCGCACAGCACGCCGACGTGATGGATAACGTCCAGGCAGGTTCGATCGCCGGAGAATCCGTCCCGCCGCCTACTCCCGGCCACGGCACCCCAAGCTCCTAGCGCTCCTTAGGTGTCATCCTGAGCGAAGCGAGCACTGCGAGCGAAGTCGAAGATCCCGCCCGCAGCGAAGCGCTGCGCAGCGACCTGCGCGCGCCTGAAGACGACGCGGCGTGGGATCAAAAAGAGATGCCCTTTACGGAGCATCTGCGGGAGCTCCGTAACCGTCTCGTAATATCGCTCGCGACCGTCGGCGCCATCGCCGTCGTTCTCTTTTGGCCGTCGCAATACGTCATCAAGTGGATGATGCACGAGTACTTCGGCGGGATTGAGCTGCACGCATTCGGTCCGGCAGACGTGATCTTCACCGAATTCAAGTTTTCGGTGATCGGCGGCATCGTGATCGGACTGCCGCTGCTTCTGCAACAGCTTTGGCTCTTCGTCGTACCCGCAATCCATCCGCGCACACGCCGGATGGTCTACGCCTTCATCCTGCCCTCGATGGTTCTTGCGGCGCTCGGACTCGCCTTCGCGCACTTCGTCGTCGTGCCGCGAGTTGTCGCAGCGCTGCTGCATATCACCGCCGCGGTCGCAACGCCGACCTTCGGGGTCGCCGCAACGCTAAACTTCGTGATGGTCTTGCTCGCACTCTTCGCCGTCATCTTCCAGACGCCGATCGTGTTGATCGGCTTAGCCCGGCTCGGCATCCTCAACGCCAAATCGCTGATGAAGTATCGCCGCCACGCGCTCTTCGGTTTCTTCGTGGCCGGCGGAATCGCCGCACCCGACGGAAACCCGCTCACGATGGCGCTGCTGGCGTTGCCGATGTACGCGCTCTACGAGATCTCGATTTGGGTGATCCTTCCGCTCGAACGGCGCTGGTCCAGCTCGACGCTTAGGCCGCGATGAGCGCGGCAAGGGCGGTTTACGCCGAGTTCGTTTCGACCTTCGGCAACGTGCTCTTTGCCGTATCACTCTTCGTCGCGTGGGGGCTGCTGACGCTGGTCGGAGTGATCGTCGATCAAGGTCAAGATCCCAGCATCTACTTTCAGAGCTACGCGGCGCCGATCGCTCGCGCGATACTTCGCCTTAGCTTCGACAACATCTATCACTCGCCGTGGTACGTCGGAATCATCGGTTTGATCTTGCTGTCGCTGGCAGTCTGCACGTTCAAGCGCGTTATCCCCGCCCGCCTTCCACCGCTGCGACCCGTCAGCGTCGAGAAACTTCCCCTTCACGACAGTTTCGAGGTCGACGGCGACGCGGCCGACGTCCGCCGGCGCATTGCTGCCGCACTCGCGGCACGCGGGTGGCAAATTCGCGAACGCGTCTTCGGCGGCATCGAATGGAGCTTCGCCGACAAGCATAACTGGGCGCGGCGCGGCGTGCTCGTCGCGCACGCCGGATTCGTGATCGTCGCGGCCGGAACGACGCTCTACTGGGCGCACGGTTTTTCGGGCGAGCTCGCGCTGCTTACAGGATCGACGACGCAAGTCGATCGGACGAAGGCGCTGATCCGCTTGGACGATTTCTCGTATAAGATCGCGCCGATCATGACCAAGAGCGGGATGGTCTATCAACCCGTCGATTACGTCTCACACGTGACCGTTACCGGCAGGGACGGAGCACCCAAACACCTGACGGTGCGCGTCAACCACCCAATCGACGTCGACGGGACGCTCTACTATCAAGCTAGCTACGGCTTTGGAATGAAGTTCGACGTTGCGCGGAACGGTCGTCGCGACGCCGCCCTGTCGAATCGCACCTTCCTCGAGGGCGATTCGCTCGATCTACCGGGAACGCAACGAAGCGTTCTCTACGAGCGGTTCGCGCCAACCATCGACAAGCAGAACGGCATGCCGACGGCCGACCCGCGCGTTAACGACCCCGGCGTGGTGCTCGCCGCTTCGCAAGCCGGCAGCTCGCTCGGCGAAGGGGTCGTGCCGCTCGGGAAGGCGGTCGACGCCGGCGACGGTTGGCGCGTGACTCCGAGGCGGTACGTGCTCTACAGCGGCTTCCAATACCGCTACGATCCGGGCGTTCCGCTGGTTGGAATCGGCGCGTTCGTGCTGCTGGCCGGCTTGGTGATTTCGTTCTACTTTCTGCCGGCTCGCCTTTACCTTCGCGTCGACGATGTCGGGCCTCAGCGCGCGCGGGTAGGGGCGGCCGCCACCACGGTCAAGGGGTACGACGTGTTCGAGGCCGAGTTCGGCCGGTTGGCAGCGACCTTACGCAGAGAAACCGGCCTCGACCGGCGATAGAATAGGGCTGACGAAATGCCGCTCGATGAAATCCTGATCGCGGTCGCGCTGAGCGCCTACACCCTGGGGGCGCTCGCGCTGCTGGTCTATTTCTTCTCGCGCGCGCAGTGGCTGCGCGACGTCGGGATTCCATTGGCGATTCTTGGGTGCGTCGCCCAGTTCGCGCAACTCGGCGCGCGCTGGGAGCTCACCCACGTTTGGCCGTTGCTCAATCTCTACGGATCGTTATCTCTCTTTGCGGCAATGTCGGTTGCGATCTTTATCGTTTTCGCGTTTCGGTACGACCTTTGGTTCGCCGGGGGGTTCGTGCTCGCGCTGGCTGCGATCTTTCTCGCCTACGGCGTCACATGGTATGAAGGCACGATGCCGCCCGTCCCCTCGCTCCAATCGTACTGGGCAAAGATCCACGTGCCGATCGTCGTTTCATCGTATGCAGCCTTCCTCGTCGCGTTCGTCTTCTCGTGCGTCTATTTAGTGAAGTATTACGCGGAACAGAGTTTTCGCGTCCGAGGCGTGCTCGTTACGGCGACGGCCGGAGCCGGCAGCGCCGCGGTCGCGGGTAATCCGGTCGCGCGATGGCTCGCCGCGCTTCCCAGTCTTGCGCAACTCGACGTGATCGTCTACCGGGCGGTGGCGATCGGCTTGCCCCTCATCTCGATCGGAATCATCACCGGCGCGATGTGGGCGAAAGAGGCGTGGGGCGCGTACTGGCAGTGGGATCCCAAAGAGACCGCGGCGCTCTTCTCGTGGATCATCTATCTGGCGTATATGCACTTGCACACTCGCCACGCGTGGCGCGGTCTTCGCACCAGCTGGGTGAGCGTCATCGGGTTCGTCTCGATCATCTTCTGCTACCTCGGTGTCAATATCTGGATTTCGGGTCTGCATAGCTACAAGGTGTGACTTGCAATCTCGCCAAATCAGCCTGCGGCCCGAACTGACGATCTTCTGTGGAGAAAAACCTTGTCCGATTCGAATGCCGACGCTTCTCAAAGCGGCCACCGTAAGATATTGAGCGCGTACGACCTGCCTCAAACGCAGGAAGAAGTAACGCGCCGAACGTTCATGGCGAACGCGACGATCACCATCGGGGGCATCGTCGGCCTCGTGCTCGCCGTGCCCATCATCGGCTCGCTGCTGCCGCCAAAAAACTCCGCGACCGGAAGCTGGTCGCCGTTGAGCGCGGCGGAGCTCGACGCCCTGCAGAAGGCGACGTCGAAACCGGTGAAGCTGACCTTCACGCTCAAGTTCGTCGACGGATATCTTCCCGAACAATCCGCTGCGGAGTACGTTTGGGGCATCAAGGTGGATCCGGCGAAGTTTACCGCGGCTCGGCCCGATATCTTCAATCAACCCGGCGGTAAGCCCGATCTTCCCTACGACGTCGTCAACTTGGGCTTCGTTATCTTCAGTCCGATCTGCCCGCACCTCGGCTGTTATTACGGCTGGAGCGACGCTGAAAACCGCTTCATGTGCCCGTGCCACGGGTCGCAATACACGTTTGAGGGCACGCACATCGCGGGTCCCGCACCGCGAGGCCTCGACCCGCTCCCGCTGCGCAAACAGAACGGCGCCGCCGAGGTCACCTGGATCGTCTATCAGTCGAACACACCGTCGCGCATCGTCGTCTCGTATCAGTCATAGGTCGGGGGATCCCAAGATGTTGAATTGGATCGAACAACGCACCGGCTTCGTCTCGATGACGAAAGACTTCCTGATGGAAGATGTTCCCGGCGGAGCGAGCTACTGGTACGTCTTCGGAAGCGCGACGCTCTTCACGATGATCGTGCAGATCGTCACGGGAATCTTCCTGACGTTCTTTTACGCGCCGTCGGCGGCGACGGCGTGGGAATCGACTCGAGCGATGTACCTCAACCCGTGGACGCATTTTTTGCTCGCCGTGCATTACTGGGGCGCGTCGGCAATGATCGCGCTGGTCTTCCTGCACTTGCTGCAAGTGCTCGTCTGGGGAGCCTACAAGTCGCCGCGCGAACTGCAGTGGGTGGTCGGCGTGCTCCTGCTGCTGGTTACGCTCGTGCTCGGACTCACCGGTTATCTCTTGCCGTGGGATATGGATGCGTACTTCGCGTCGCAGGTATCGCTCAACATCACCGGCCTGGCCCCGATCGCCGGTCCGATCCTGCAGCACATCGCGCAGGGCGGCGGCGCGATGGGTACCGCGACGATCAACCGCTTCTTCGGACTGCACGTCTGGTTGATGCCTGCGGTGCTCGTCCTTTTGGTCGGCGCACACTTGGCGATCTTCCGCCACAACGGCTCGGCTGGTCCGGTCGTGAAGGACCCGCGCACGCTACGGCCGGGGCGCTTCTGGCCGGATCAATTTTTCATGGACGGCGCCTTCTCGCTGATCATCTTCATCATCATCGTCTTTCTCGCGATCGTCGCGCCGCCGTACCTCGACGAGAAAGCGAATCCGACCAAGTTTTTCGTCCCGTATCCGGCCTGGTATTTCTTGTCGCTCTTTGGCCTGCTCGCGTTGGTGCCGCCGGAAATTCATCTCGGCCCGCTATCGATCGGCACCGAACTCATTGCGACGATCATCGTGCCGACGCTCTTCCTGCTCGTGGTTCTGCTGCTGCCCTGGCTCGATCGCAGCACGACCCGTAGCTTCGGCGCACGTTCGGGCCTGCTCTGGTCGACGACGGTAGTCGTGGTCGTGATCGTCTGCTTGTCGGTCTACGGACAGGTAAGCACGATGATCAAACAGGCCGCTGCCCCCGCCTCACCGCCCGAGTCGATCGTGTTGAGCGCGGCCGCCGCCGAAGCGCAGCCGAGCACGAGCACGTCCGGCGCCAACGCCGCAACCTCGTCGACGGCAACCGGACCCGGAGCTTCGGTCTTCTCCGAGAATTGCGCGAGCTGCCACGGTGCGCAAGGTAAAGGCGTGCCCGGCACATTCCCGCCGCTTGCAGATAATCCGGTCGTCACGGGCGATCCGAGTAAGGTCATCGGCATCGTGCTTGGAGGCCTGCACGGAGCGATCACGGTCGGCGGTCAAAGCTACAACGGACAGATGCCGGCATGGAAGGGTACGCTAACGAACAAACAGATCGCCGACGTGCTAACCTTTATTCGCGGATCGCTTGGGAGCAACAAAGCTTCGGCGGTAACGGAAGCTCAAGTCGCTGCTCATAAGCCCTAACTGAAAGCCGAAGCAGCAGGAAGGTAGCTTGCGCCGAACCAGTTAGTTTCGGTGGGAGGAGCAAGCTATGCAACATCGATTCAAGCGCAACAAGACTCTAAGAACGCATCGCCGGCACACTCTACTCCGCCATGGCGGGGACCTGGGTCGTGATGATTGGCGGCACAGGCCCCGTGTTTTTCAGCGACAGCGGGGACCGTCGTACAGCAGTAGTGCGGCCTTTCGATCGACGGCAATGACGCGCCGGCGCCGGCCGTACGACGGATCGCCGGCTACGCTCGAGGCCGGAACGACAACCCATGCGCGGCGCGCTCCGCAAACAAACGCGCGCGGGTCGACTCCGTCGCTGCCAGGATCGGCGTTACCCGGCCGCGCGAGCGCGCTGACGACGGGACGCGTGTAGAAGAGCAGTGCGTTTCCGCCCGAGACACCCGCAATCGCAATGACATCGCCCGGCCTGTGCGCGCGCTCGATCAACGCGGCGAGTCGCGGCACCGGTTTGAACGCTTCGGCCTGCGGCAAGACCCGCACCGCCACCACGTCGACCGCAACGAGCACGGAAAGGGCGAGCGCGTAAGGTGCGAATCGGGCCGTCTTCGGGCGAGCGACGAGCAGCGCCGTCAGCAGCGAGCCCGCGAAAATCGCGACGGCCATGCCGAGCAACGGCGGAACCGCATTTGCCACCTCCGCGGTGAGCCGGTTGTTGAGGGTGAAGAGCAAGATCGCGACAGCGAGCGCCCCGATCGTCACTGGAACCGTCGCGGCGGATATGACCGCCGAACGCGTCCCGCCCTTGCGCACGACGGCATCGAAATAAAGTGCGGTGATCAGCGCGAGCGCCGGAAATCCGAGCGCCACGTAATTTGGAAGCTTCGTGCGCGCGAAGCTGAAGAAGAGCAACGGCATCCCGATCCAGACGAAGGCGAGACGTACCAAACGCGCGAGCTGCGGCGTTTGCGCTGGGCCGCGCAGCTGCCGCAGACCGTAAACGATCGCCATCGGTAGAAACGCGATCCACGGAAAGAAGCCCAAGATGATGACGGGCAGGTAGTACCAGATAGGGCCGGATTGATTCTCGACCACACCGGTATACCGGCCGATCGTGTACTCCCCGATTAGCTTTTCGATCGGAAAGAGATGGTAGTGGGCGAACAACTCGACCGGCCACGGTATGACGACCGCAAGAAACGCGAGCAGGCCGGCGATCCAGCCACGCTGCGACAGAGGCTGCATTGCTTCGCAACGGCGATTCCAAAGATAGAAAGGCACGATCACCAAGAGCGCAACGACCGGCGCAACCAAACCCTTGGCAAGGAACCCGGCGCCGGCGGCGATCCAGCCATAGACCGCGTACCGCCCGCGCCCCGTTTCGAGCGAGCGGAACCACCAAAAGATCGTCATCGCAACGGTCAAGTCGAGCAGCGCGTCCATGATCGCGAGCCTTCCGATGACCGCCTGCATCAGGCACGTCGAAAGGATCACGGCGGCATAAATGCCGACGCGGGTTCCCGCTTGGCGCGCGACCGCATACCCGGTAAAGGCGCCGAGCGCTATGGTCGCGAGCGCCGATGGAAGCCGAAATGCAAACGCGGTAGGACCCATAACGAGCGCAAATACGGCGCCCGTCCAGAAATAGAGCGGTGGCTGCACGAAATACGGTACGGCGTTGAGATGCATGACGATCCAATCGTGCGTCAACAGTATTTCGCGCGCGACTTCGCCGTAGGCGGTCTCGCTGTTGTCCCAGAGCGTTCCGACCCATAAACCGGGCAGGGTCACGAGCGCCGCGACGATCGCGCCGATCCACGCCGCTCGGGCGGGTCCCTCCCCGGCTTTGGTTACCAAATGCGGCTCGTCACGAGGCGGTTTTTTGCTGCCGGACGCGGAACTCTTTGTGCGTTCCTATGCTTCCTATCTCTCTCCGGCCAAACGGTCGCCGCGTCGTGATCGTCGGCGGAGGCAACGTTGCCGCGCGAAAGGCGGAATCGATCGCCGGTGCCGGGTTTCCGATTTTTGTCGTTGCCGTACGTCTCGGCGATCGAATGCGTTCGACCTTGAGCGAGAGCGGCGGCACGTACGAGCAGCGCGCATACGAGGCTCGCGATCTGCAAAACGCATCGCTTGTAATCGCTGCGACCGACGACCCGGAGCTCAACGCGCGGATCGTCGCCGATGCGCGGGCGACACACGCGCTCGTCTGCGACGCGGCCGTCCCCGACCGCGGCGACTTTACGATGCCCGCAACGCAGCGGATCGGGGAGCTAACCATCAGCGCCGACTCGGGCGGCAGCGCGCCGGCCTTTTCACGTCGCGTCGTCGCCGAGCTGGCGCAAACGCTGGGTGCGCCATATGCCGACGCGGTGCGCTCACTCGCGCAGATGCGCGCCTACGTGAAAGAGGCATTCCCCGAAAAGGAACGCGCGCCGATTCTTCGCGCGCTCGCGCAACGCCCGATCTCCGAGCTCGCGGCTGCCCCGATCAGGGTCGTCTGCGCGACGCGGCGCAGCGAGCTTGCGACCATTCAAAGCCGCAGCGTTGCCGCCCGCCTCGCCGAACGCGCAATCGCGACGACGTTGCTCGGCGTGACGACGACCGGAGACCGCGACCGCCAGACTCCGATCGATCGGCTCGGAGCGGTCAACGTCTTCGTCAAAGAGCTCGAAAGCGCGCTGCGCGAGCGACGCGCCGACTACGCGGTTCACTCGGCCAAAGACCTAGCCGCCTCGCTGCCGGACGATCTGCGCATTGCAGCCATTTCGCGGCGTGAAGATGCGCGCGACGCCTTCTGCAGCGAGCGTTATCCGGACTTCGAGTCGTTGCCGGCCGGTGCGGTCGTCGGAACCTCGAGCCCTCGCCGGCAGGCTCAGCTCGCGGCGCTCCGGCCGGATTTGCGATACGAATCGCTGCGCGGAAACGTCGACACGCGGCTGCGAAAACTCCAAGCCGGCGAGTACGACGCGATCGTGCTCGCGATGGCTGGATTGAACCGCCTTGGGGCAGGTGCGAGGCACGTCGCGCCTTTCGCGCCCGAGCGCGTGGTTCCGGCAGTCGGGCAAGGCGCGCTCGCGATCGAGATCCGCGCCGGCGACGAGCGGCTCGCGACGGCGCTGCGCGATGCGGTCAACGACCACGAAAGCGAGTTGTGCGTCACCTGCGAGCGCGCGGCGCTTCGGACGTTGAAAGCCGGTTGCAGCGCGCCGCTCGGTATTTACGCGAAACTCAGCTCAGAAACGATGATCGTTGAGGGCGCCTTCGCTCCGCCGGCCGGCGCGCTGACCCGCGCACGGCTCGAGCGCAAGATTTCGACGCTCGCGCAGGCCGACGCGCTCGGTGTCGAGCTAGCCGAACGTTTGAACGCCTCGAACGCGAAAGCGATGGGAGCCGGAAGCTGATCGTTATGCGTCCGCGGCGTTTGCGCCGCAACGAGGTCGTACGCGCGCTCGTCCGCGAGCATCGCGTGGCGACCGACCAACTCGTGCAGCCGCTCTTCGTCGCCGAACGCGCGAGCGATGCTGGTGCAATCGAGGCCATGCCCGGCATTGCCCGTTACGAACTCGAGGGCGCGGTCGCCGAGGCTCGCGAGCTCTTCTCTGCGGGCATCAAAAGCGTTCTGCTCTTTGGCATCCCCGCTCGTAAGGACGATCGCGCATCGAGCGCCCACGATCCAGACGGGATCGTCCAACGCGCGATTCGCGCCATCAAAGCAGCGCTGCCGGAGATGCTCGTCATGGCCGACCTCTGCTGCTGCGAGTACACCGCGCACGGGCACTGCGGACTTTTGGACGCGCGCGGCGAGGTAGAGAACGACGCGACCGTCGAGCTCCTCTGCGCGATTGCAACGACCTATGCGCGGGCGGGCGTTGACGTCGTCGCGCCGTCGGACATGATGGACGGACGCGTCGCGGCGATTCGCGCGGCGCTCGACGGCGCCGGCGCGAAGGAGGTCGCAATCATGGCGTACAGCGCGAAATACGCCTCGGCGTTCTACGGTCCGTTTCGCGAAGCCGCGGGATCGACGCCCGCATTCGGCGACCGGCGCGGTTATCAAATGGACCCGCCGAACGCGCGCGAAGCGCTGCGCGAGATTGCGCTCGACCTGGCGCAAGGAGCCGACATCGTCATGATCAAGCCCGGTCTTCCATATCTCGACGTTCTGCGCGCGGCGCGCGAGCGCTTCGACGCGCCGCTTGCGGTGTACAACGTGAGCGGCGAGTACGCGATGGTTTGCGCGGCCGTGGCTCGCGGCTGGCTCGACCGCGAGCGCGCAGCCGACGAGATCCTGACGTCCTTCGTGCGGGCGGGTGCCGACATCGTGATAACCTACTTCGCCAAAGAATACGCCAAGCGTCATGGATAGCACGGCAATCGTGCTGCTCGCCGGCGGAGAAGCGCGGCGATTTCCGCGAAAACTCGAGTTCGGGGTCGCCGGCCGTCCGATGCTCGCACACTGTTACGACCGGGTGCGCGCCGCGGGATGGCCGGTCTATATCGCCGCCAAAGGCTCGTTTTCACGTGCGCTCGATGATCTGCTCCTCGCGCCCGTATTGATCGACCGCCGGCCGGGCGAAGGCCCGTTGAGCGCTTTGCTCTCGGCCTGCGCTTTGATTCGAGCCGAGCGCATCTTCGCGGTCGCCGCCGATCAGCCGCATCTCGAGACCAGCGTACTCGCGCAGCTTGCGGCGGCGTGGCAGCCCGGCGACGAAGCGGTCGTGCCGGTGCACGCCGGCGGCATCGAACCGCTTACGGCGCTCTACGCGCGCCGCTCGCTCCTGCGCGAAGGTTTCGAGCTGCGCACGCGCGGCCGGTTCGCAATGCGTGACGCTATCGATCGTCTCGCGACGCGCTTCCTTCCGGTCGAGGCACGGTGCTTTCGGAACGTCAACCGTATCGAGGACCTAGAGAGGAAAGCGATCAACGCATGAAACTCGAACGCTCGATCGCCGCATTCGCTCGTGCTCGGCGCGTCATCGCCGGCGGCGTCAATTCGCCGGTGCGGGCGCTTGGAGCGGTCGGTCTCTCGCCGGTCTTCATAAAAAGCGGTGCGGGTGCAACGATCCACGATCTCGACGACCACGAATATATCGACTACTTAATGTCGTGGGGCGCGCTTCTGCTCGGGCACGCCCACCCTGCGGTAATGCGCGCGGTTGCCAACGCGATGACGCGCGGAACGTCGTTCGGCACTCCGACCGAGATAGAGAGCGAGCTCGCCGAGCTGATCGTTGCGATGATGCCGTCGATCGAGCGTCTGCGCCTCGTTTCGAGCGGCACCGAGGCGACGATGGCCGCAATCCGGCTCGCTCGCGGGTTCACGAACCGCGAGAAGATCGTGAAATTTGCCGGCTGCTATCACGGCCACGGCGACTCGTTCTTGATTGCTGCGGGCTCCGGTGCGCTGACGCACGGCGTTCCCGATTCGCCCGGCGTCACGGAAGGGACGGCGCGTGACACGATCCTTCTGCCGTTCAACGACGCGGCCGCGGCCGAGCAAGTTTTCGAAACGCACCCCAACTCGATCGCCGCCGTTATCGTCGAGCCGTATCCCGGTAACATGGGACTCGTTCTGCCGCAACGTGGTTATCTGCAACGCCTGCGCGAGCTCTGCACGCATTACGGTTCTCTGCTGATATTCGACGAAGTGATGAGCGGCTTTCGCGTGGCTCGCGGGGGCGCGCAAGCGCGCGAAGGCGTCGTCCCGGACGTTACCACGCTCGGCAAGATCATCGGCGGTGGACTTCCGGTCGCCGCCTTCGGAGGGCGAGCCGACGTGATGGCACAACTTTCGCCCGAAGGACCCGTCTATCAAGCGGGAACCCTGTCGGGCAACCCGCTCGCAGTGACAGCCGGACTCGCGACGCTGCAGATCGTCGCTTCGGACGCGACGCTCTACGATCGCCTGGAGCGCACGACCGGACAGCTCGTTGCCGGATTGGAGAAAGTGCTGCGCAGCCACGGCGTCGGACACTATTGCACCCACGCCGGTGCGATGTTCTGCGTTTTTTTCACACCCGATGCCGTCAAGGATCTCGAGGGCGCGCGGAAAACCGATCGCGGGCTCTTCGCGAAGTACTTCGGGGCCATGCTCGATCGCGGCGTCTACCTCGCACCCTCGCAGTTCGAAGCGAACTTTCTCTCGGCCGCCCATACCGCCCGGGACGTCGAGCGTACGGTAGCGGCCGCCGACGCATCGTTGACCGCGCTGCTGGCGAGCGTATGATCGATCCCAAAGCCGGCGTACGGCGCCTGGAGCCGGCCGAGCCGCTGGGCGAGGTCTCGATTCCTCGGCTGTATGCATATCACCGGGCGTTGCGACAGGCGCATGCCGGAGGGAAGCGGACGATCACTTCGCACGGACTCGCCGCGCTGCTCGGCCACACGATCGCCAGCACCCAGATCCGAAAGGACCTCTGCGCGCTCGGTCCGCTGGGCCGCCGTGGCCAGGGGTATGCGATTGATCCGCTTGTGGAGCAGCTAGCCTGGGTCTTAGGATTGGAGCATGACTGGCGGATCGCGATCGTCGGCTTCGGATATCTCGGGCGCGCTTTCGCGGCCTTCATCACCGCGCGCGAGAAACGGTTCAACGTCGCGGCCATCTTCGACCGCTCGCCAGCTGTCGTCGGCCGGCTCTGGCAAGGGATCGAGGTGCACGACGCCGCGGAGCTGGAACGCGTGCTCGCAGAAGCGGGTTGCAACATCGCGGTGATCGCCGTTCCGGCCGAAGCTGCCCAAGAGAGCGCCCAGCGCGTTGCCGACCTCGGCATCCGCGCGATTCTCAACTTCGCCCCAACGCCGTTGCTCTTGCACGGCCAGGTACTGGTGCGCAACATCGATCTCGCCGGCGAGATGGCGATCTTGACCCATCGGCTGAGTTTGGAGTAGCGCGAATGCCGATCGCTTGCATCGGGCTCTCGCACCGAACCGCTCCCGTCGAAGTACGCGAGCGCCATGCCTTCCCGCCCTCACGGATGGCCGAAGCGCTGGTCGCGCTACGCGACTACGAAGCAGTGCGCGAGGCCGTGATGCTGCAAACCTGCGGGCGCCTGGAGATCTACGCCGAGCTAGACGAATACGAGACCGGCGTCGCGCAGATCAAATCGTTTCTTGCGAACTTCCGCCACGGCACGATCGGTTACGACATCGAGTCTTATCTCTACACGCAGCTCGGACATCAAGCGGTGGAGCACTTGTTTCGGGTCTGCACGGGCCTCGATTCGATGCTGATCGGCGAGGCGGAGATTCTCGGTCAAGTCAAGGATGCGTACGTCGCCGCGACGCGCGCGAAGTCGCTGGGCCGCACTCTGCACCGTCTCTTTCGAGAAGCGCTTGCAGCCGGCAAGACGGCGCGCGCGCAGACCGACATCGGCGGCGAGTCGGTCTCGATGGCGACGGCCGCGCTCGAAGCAGCCCGCGCGCGCATCGGTACGCTCGAGGGCACCTGCATTCTCGTCGTCGGCGCCGGCAAGATGGGGCGGACCGCGGTGAAACGTCTGCGCGGTGAAGGCGCGCAGCGCGTGATCGTCGCGAACCGGACGATCTCGCGCTCGCGGGGACTCGTTACCGATGCCGGCTTCGGCGAAGCCGTCGAGATGCTGGAGCTCGCTGAGGCACTCTCCGCGGCCGACGTCGTGGTGGCATCGACCGGGGCTTCCGATTTCGTCCTCGACGAGGCACGCGTGCGCGCCGCGATGTCGCAACGTCCCCAACGCCCGCTCTTCATCGTCGACATCGCAGTGCCGCGCGACGTCGATCCGGCTGTGACGAACGTCGAGAACGTTTCGCTCGTCGATATCGACGGGCTCAAATCGGTTGTCAACGAACGGCTCGATCTACGGCGCGAAGCAATTCCGGCCGTCGAGGAGATTATCGCCGAGTACGTCGAACGCTTCGAGAACTGGTATCGCTCGCGCGTTGCGGTGCCGGTGATCGCGCGACTGACACAAAAGGCCGAGACGATTCGAGCCGCCGAGCTCGAGCGGTTGCTGGCGCGCTGTCCGGATCTCGACGAACGCGAACGCATGCTCGTGACCGGCATGACGATGACGATCGTTTCCAAACTTTTGCACTCGGCCATTCTGAAGATTCGTGAGCAGGCGACGCTCGATCACGCTGAAGCGCTTTCGAGCGCGCGCGTGCTCGACGATCTCTTCGAGCTCGACCTCGCCGATGGCGCCAAGTAGCCGCCCTTCGACTCGCAACGCTCGCTGCGGACAGGCTCCATTCCCGCGATGAACGGCAGAGTTTATCTGGTCGGTGCAGGCCCGGGCGATCCGGGCCTGCTGACGTTGCGGGCAGCCGAAGTGCTGCGGAGCGCCGACGTGCTGCTGTACGACGCGCTCGCAAGCGATGCGGTCGTCGCCTTCGCGCCGCAGACGTGCGAACGCATCTTCGTCGGCAAGCGTGGTGGCCATCACTCGATGGCGCAAGAGGATATCGAAGCGCTGATGATTCGTAAGGCGCGCGAAGGGCAACGCGTCGTTCGACTCAAAGGCGGCGATCCGCTCGTCTTCGGGCGCGGCGGCGAGGAGGCCGAAGCGTTGGAGGCCGCCGGGATCGCGTTCGAGGTCGTTCCGGGCATCAGTTCGGCGATGGCGGTTCCTGCGTACGCCGGGATCCCGATCACGCACCGCGAGCACGCTACGTCATTCACCGTCTTGACGGGCCACGAAGATCCGTCAAAGGCGGCATCGACGTTGGATTGGGCCAAGCTCGCCGATCCGCATCGCACGCTCGTCATGCTGATGGCAATCGCGAACCTCCGCGAGATCGCAAAGCAGCTCGTAGAACACGGGCTCGCCGGCACGACGCCGGCCGCGGCCGTTCAAAACGGCACGCGCCCCGACCAGCGAACCGCGATCGGAACGCTCGCCACGATCGCCGACGAAGCCGCGGCCGCGGAGATCGGATCGCCTGCGATCGTTATCGTCGGCGGCGTCGTTGCGTTGCGCGAACGCCTGCGGTGGTTCGACAACGCAGCGCTCTTCGGCAAACGTGTTCTAATAACGCGAGCCGGCCGGCAATCGCGTGCCTTCGCTTGGGCTTTGATCGCACGCGGAGCCCAGCCGGTCCTCGCCCCGACGATTGCATTCGCAGCGTCTGACGATGCGACCGCGGCCGAGAATGCGATAGATACCCTCCCGTCCTACGCGTGGATCGTCTTCACGTCACAGAACGGCGTCGACGCGTTTTTCGAGCGGCTGACTGCGCGCAACGCCGACGCGCGTGCGATTGGGAGCGCGAAAATCGCGGCGATCGGCGAGCGAACCGCGGAGCGCTTGCGCGGTTACGGCGTGCGCGCCGAC
Organism: Vulcanimicrobiota bacterium; assembly: GCA_963831815.1. Taxonomy (GTDB): domain Bacteria; phylum Vulcanimicrobiota; class Vulcanimicrobiia; order Vulcanimicrobiales; family Vulcanimicrobiaceae; genus Cybelea. The sequence goes on along the minus strand of CAWHRL010000002.1, from coordinate 994,721 downwards.
GTCGTCCCCGAGGCCTTCGTCGGCGAAGAAATTGCGCGTGCGGTGATCGAGCGATCGCATGCCGGCGATCGCGTGCTGGTCTATCGCGCGCAGGATGCTCGCGACGTCGTGCCGCGGATGCTCGAAGAGGCCGGCCGGGTCGCAACGGTCGTGCCCGCCTACAAGACCATCGTTCCGAACGATTCCGAGTTCGCGAAGAAAGCCGCGAGTGCCGACGTGCTGACCTTCACCAGTGCAAGCACCGTTCGCGGCTTCGCCCAGCTGCTCGGCGGCGAACCCGCCGCGGCGCGGCTGGGGCACGGCAAGTGCGTGGCTTGCATCGGTCCGGTCACCGCACGCGCCGCATCCGAGGCGGGGCTGCAGGTCGACGTCGTTGCCGCCACCTTCACCACGGCCGGTCTGCTCGACGCGCTCGAGGCGCACTTCGCCACGCGATCCTGATGCAGATTACAGCCGGCGTCGTCTTCGCTGCGCTCGTCGCCGGGCTCGCCTACCGAACGCGCGCACTCTCCGCCAGCGGCGCGGCCGTCGCTTTTGCGGTCGGCGCGATCGTTTTCGGCAGCGGCGGTTGGCGAGCGGCGGCGGTGCTCTTTGCGTTCTTCATTCCATCAACGGTGCTCACGAAAATCGGACGAACGCGCAAACGTGCGATCGCGCAAGCACACGGCGAGGCTTCGCGCGACGGATGGCAGGTGCTCGCAAACGGCGGCGTCGCAGCCCTTTGCGCGCTCCTCTCCGCGCGCGGGAATACGGCGTTCGCGGCGGCCTTCGCGGGCGCATTCGCTGCGGCATCCGCCGATACGTGGGGCACCGAAATCGGCACGCTCTCGCGGCGCGGACCGGTCTCAATACTCACGTTGCGGTCGCTGCCTGCCGGACGCTCCGGCGGCGTGACGCCGCTCGGTTTGATCGCGACTTTGGCGGGCGCGCTCTGCGTTGCGGCAACGGCAACGCTCGTCGGTATCGCGCCGCTGTGGCAGGTGGCCGCCGGCGGCGTTTTCGGAGCCGTTTTCGACTCAATCTTGGGTGCCAGCGTTCAAGCGTTGCGATGGTGCGAGGTCTGCGCGTGCGAATGCGAGACTCGGCACCACGACTGCGGAGCGACGACCGTGCTGCGCCGCGGCGTAGAGTGGATCGAAAACGACGCAGTAAATTTTGCCGCAACGCTCTGCGGCGCACTCGTCGCGGCGCTGACGTCGAGCCTGTAGGAGTTGCGATGAAGAATCAACAGCATCTGCGGCGGCTAGCGCGCCGCCGTCCAGCCGGAAAGCACGACGACCTTCCGCCCTTTCCGACCCGAACCTACGACATCGTTTATGCCGATCCGCCCTGGTTCTACTACGGTAGCCAGATCAAAGACGCAGCCGCGGCAAAGCACTATCCACTGATGGAACAGGCCGAGCTCGCAGAGTTGCCGGTACGATCGATCATGAACAAACGCGCGGTCCTCTTTTTGTGGTCGACCGGGCCGCGCTTGAACTTTGCCGTCAACCTCATCGAAGCTTGGGGACTACACTATCGCGGCGTCGCTTACGTTTGGGTCAAGACGAATAGCAAGGGCGAACCAATTCGCGGTCAGGGCGTGCCGCCCACGTTTACCAAGCCCACCACGGAGTTTCTGCTCGCGGCGACGACCATGCCGACCGGCCGGCCCTTTCCGATTCTCGATCTCGGTCAAGGCCAGGTCGTGATGCAACCACGTCGCGAGCACAGCCGCAAGCCCGCGATATTCCGCCGTCTCATCGAAGAACTCTGCGGCCGGCGCTCGCGCATCGAGCTCTTCGCTCGCGATTCGGCGAACGACTGGGACGCATGGGGCGCGGAGGTAACGACGTAGATACGGGAGCGTCACGGCCTCCGCGCCCGGCGCGTTCTAGAACGCGTCGTGGATCGGCTCGCCAAGCTGGGATACGTTCTGTTCGGAATTGCAATGATCGCGCTGGGAGTCGAGACACTCGCACTTGCGTTCGTTCACGGGACCGATAAGCTCGGCCAGGGCTACGCCGCTATTCCGGTTCTTCCGTTCTTGCCGCCGATGCCGTGGTTGGCATACATCGTGAGCGCGATTTGGATCGTCTGCGGGATCGGTCTATTGCGCGCGGAGAGCGCGAAGAATTGCGCGACGATTCTGGGCGCTATGCTGCTGGTCTTCGCGCTGTTTCTCGATGCGCCGCGGGCGGCCGCGCACTTTGCCAGCATCTCGCTGCGCACGGTCGTCTTCGAAGTCGTCGCGCTCGGGAGCCTCGCATGGATGGTGACCGGCAGTTCCTCGGGGCCGGCGCTTTTTACCGTAGGCCGCTATCTCTTCGCACTCAGTCTCATCGTCTTTGGCGTCGACCACTATCTGGCGCTCGCGCCGATCGCAGCGTTGATCCCGGGCTGGATTCCGTGGCACGTCTTTTGGGTTGCGTTCTTCGGAGCGGGATTCATCGCAGCCGGCATCGTGATCGCGATCGGCTATCTTGCGCGCCCCGCGGTCGTCCTAATCGGTTTGACGTATGCGATTTGGGTCCTGACGCTCCACTTGCCGAGAACGTTGGGATTCTACGGAGTCCCCGGCGCCGTGCACGATCCGGGCGAGTGGTCGAGCCTCTTCATCGCGCTCGCGCTGTGGGGCGGCTCCTGGGCGCTCGCCGGGGTCACGGGCGGGGGCGCCGGCGCGCTGGAATCGAAGGGAGAGTCGGTATGACTGCGACGGCGGGGACCAACGCGCGGATGGGGCGAGCAACGCTTGCCTCGGTGGGCATTCACGTCCTTGTGGCGCTTGCGATCCCGGCGCTGGCCTGGACCGAGTCGAGCGCCCCACGCGTCGAAACCGTCAGCTTCACGCATATCGTTCGGGTAGAGATCAAGCCCCCGAAAGCCGTGCAGCCGCCGCCCCGCGCGGTCGCGCCGCGCCGCAGCACCAAGGCGATCGTCAACTTCGCACACCACGCCCGCATCGTCGCCGCGACGCCGCACAGACATGCGCCGCCCGCACCCGCGATCGCGTCGAACGCGCCGGTCGCCCCGGACGTCGCCGCAGTTCCGCGAACGGGAACCGGAAACGCGGATACGAACGCGGTGCCTAATGCAACGCCTTCGCCCGTAATACGACAGGTTGCGAGCACCGGCGCCCGGCCGCAGCCCGGCGGGTATCTTCCTTTCGGTGCCCAGCAACCCGATCCGGTGCTGGACCCAGACGTTCGCAAGGAGCTCGATGCGCTCGGAGCTCACGTGACGCTGATCGTCACCGTCGGCGAAGACGGTCGCACTGAGAACGTTACGTTCCAACCGCCGATCGATCCGCAACTCGAAACGCGCATTCGATCGTTGCTCGCCGATGCGAGCTGGGATCCCGCGGTATGCGGCGGCGGCGTCTCATGCGAAGCACAAACCATGATTAAGTTGTAGACGACTAAGCTTTCAAAATGGCGATTAAGTCGCCTTTGTGCGGCGCGAAGGTGGTGGTTTCTGCGGCGCAACCGTAAGTGGCGACGCAGGTTACTGCAACCGCGGCACGGGCTGCGGCACACTCTTTCATTTCATCCCGTCCCGACACCACGCGAAGTGGACCCAGACCTTGGCACATTCGTTTAGCGGGGCACCAGCGACGGCTGGGATCCGGGCGGTGCAGTCGTCGCCGATCGCAAACACTTGTACGGTATAACCCTCTACGGCGGGTCGTTCTGTGCGTTTGGATGCAGCACGTTCTACGAGTACGAACCGTAACGGAGGCGCGATGCGCGTAAAGAATCACTCCATCGCTTTGGTGCTGGGTCTCGTTGCGTGTACGGCTTCCGAGGTGCCCTCATCGCTCCCTAATAGTGTCAATAGCACCGCACGCACGACGTCCTCGTATGCAATCGTGCATTCGTTCCAGGGACCGCCGGCCGACGGGTGGGTGCCGGTCAGTGGTCTTCTGCCGGACGCCGCGGGCCGTCTCTACGGAGTAACCAACTATGGCGGGAGCGCGCATTCGCAGGAATGCACACACGGCTGCGGCACTTTCTTCATGCTCGATCCATCGTCACTAAAAGAAACGATCCTCTATTCGTTTGGAAAGGCTTTGGGCGACGGCGAGCTGCCGAACTCGCTTCTTCTGCGCAGCGGATCGTTTTACGGAACGACGCAGTTTGGAGGAAGCGCGAACCTCGGCACGGCTTTCGTGCTCTCGCCCCCCGCTCACGGAAAACGCTGGAAAGAAACCGTCCTGTACAGTTTCCGCGGACCACCGGATGACGGTTCGATGCCCATCGCGCTGACGCTCGATTCTTCGGGTAGCCTTTACGGCCCAACTTGGATGGGCGGAAGCGGGACCACGTGCTTATTCTCCTCGGATGGATGCGGTGCGATCTTCAAGCTAACCCCGCCGTCACCGAACAGCGAACAATGGCACGAAACGATGCTCCACTCGTTTGCCGGAGCACCCGACGGCGCGGGGCCGAACGCGCAGCTCGTTCTCGCTTCCGACGGAACGCTCTACGGCGAAACCGCGTACGGCGGCCGCTCGACGATGTGTCCGTACGTCCGGGGATGCGGCACGGTCTTCGCATTGAAGCCTCGCCGTGGGGGTTCCCGATACGTCGAGACGATCGTGCACTCGTTTAACGTCGGCCAGAAACCGAAAAACGACGGATCGATCCCAGGCGGCGCGCTGATACAAACCTCAAACGGGACGTTGTACGGCACGACGGCGTACGGAGGTGGATTGCCGGGTTGCGACGTCGAGAAAGGGTTAATGGGATGCGGTACCATTTTTGCCTTACACGTTGCCGCCGGAGAGCGCAAACGTTGGAGGGAGTCGGTTCTCTATGCCTTTAAGGGCGGTCCAAACGACGGAGCGCAGCCCGACGGCATTACGTCCGATGGTGCGGGCGGCTTCTACGGCGAGACATCAGGTGGCGGCACAGGTTCTTGCCAGGCCAGTACCGGGTGCGGCACTCTCTTCCATCTCGCTCATCAGCGACGCCGCGCCTCCCAGTGGAGCGAGACGATCCTGCACTCGTTCAACGGCAACCCCAGCGACGGATTGGATCCCGGCGGCGCACTTGTGACGCGCGGCAACGCGCTTTATGGCACCACGTTATACGGCGGCTCGGGACCGTGTGAAGTGCTGGCGTGCGGCACGATCTACGAGTGGCAGCCGTAGCCGTTCAAGTTAGAGTATTGACTTACCTAAGGCGGAGCAGATTAGTCCCACTGCAAGCAGTGCGGTTTGATTGCGATTGTCGAGGATCGGATTGATCTCGACCATTTCGATCGAACCGAGCTGTCCGCTATCGTAGAGCATCTCCATCACCAAATGCGCTTCGCGATAGCTTAACCCGCCTTTGACGGGCGTGCCGGTGCCGGGCGCCTCGCTCGGATCGATCGCATCCATATCGAACGAAACGTGAATCGGCCGGCCGCCGGCGCCGGCGATCGAACGCGCTTCTTCGATTACCCGGACCATCCCAAGCTTGTCGACGTCCGTCATGGTAAACGCCTGCACGCCGGACTCACGCAGCATTTTCTTTTCCATTTGATCGACGTCGCGCAAGCCGATCTGCACGGTTCGGCCGGCTTTTGCAAATCCTTTTTGGAGCGCGAAGTAGAGCGGCATGCCGTGAACGTTTCCGGTCGAGGAACTTCCCGGGCTGTTGATGTCGGCGTGCGCGTCGATCCAGACGAGTCCCGGAGCCTCGCCGCGCGCGCGGGTCAGACCGTCGAGCGTCCCTACCGCGATCGAATGGTCGCCGCCGAGCACGATCGGCAGACCGCCTTCGCGCACTGCCTGCTCGACGTGGCGCGCCAAATCGTCGCAGACGCCGGTGATGACGCTCAGAAACTTTGCGGAGGCATCCTCCGACTCAGCGGACTCGCGGATCGGCACGTGCAGGTTGCCGCGATCGACGATCGTGGCGATGCCGAGCTTGCCAAGCGCGTCGTGCAGCTTAGCATAGCGAACCGCATACGGCCCCATGTCGACCCCGCGCCGGCTCGCGCCCAGGTCCATCGGGACGCCGACGATATCGACGCGCTGCACGGGTGAAAGCATCGTACTCACGGCGGCGGGGCTTTCGCTTTCGCGGCTTCGAGCACCCGCGCCAGCACGACGCGCATCACGCCCGCGACCGGCACGGCGACGAGCACGCCAAAGAGGCCGGCCAACTCGCCCCCGATTAAAATCGCGACGATCACGGCGAATGCACTTAAGCGCACCTGGCGTCCGACCACTACAGGCGCGAGAAGATGTCCCTCGGCCTCGTAGATCGCAACGAAGGCGACGGTGACGAGCAGCGCGTTGACCCAACCATTCGTCAAGACCGACGACAGAAAAGCGGGAAGGAAGGCAAGGACCGCGCCGACGTAGGGGATTAGGTCGCCGAAAAAGGCCAGCAGCCCGAAGAGATACGGATACGGCACGTGCAACAGCAGGAGCGCTAACGTGATCAGCACGCCGACGACGAAGGCGACGAGCAGCTGACCGCGGATGAAGCCTCCGATGACGCCGTCGATCTCGGAGAGCAAGCTCATCGTCGCGCGCCACCGGTCCTGGGGCACGATCGCCGCGAGGCTCGATTTCAGATTGTCGAGATCCAGCAAAAGGTAAACCGTTACCATCGGAATGACGATGAAGAGCGCGACGAGCGCGACGGTGCCTGCGAGGACGACGACGATCTGTCCGAAGACTTGCACGCCGCGCAATTCGACCCAGCGCGCAATTTGCGTCGGCACCCGGGCGATTTCGTCACGCAGCCATTGAGGTAGGCCTGCGATCAGCGGATCGTTCGGGTTGTTGACGAGCGAATCGAATCTGGCGACGAGATCGGGATAGCGCTTCACGAGGAGCCCGACATCGTTCATGATATGCGGAACGATAAAGAGGGCGATCGTGAAGAGGCCGAGCAGGATCGCCGCGTAGATGAGAAGGATCGCAAGCACCAGCGGCATCCGTCGCCGTAGACGACCGACCGCCGGATAAATGAGATAGGCGAGAAAGACGGCCGCGATCAGAATATAGACGACGGTGCGTATTCTGACGAGTATTTCGACGACGAACTGGCCGACAAAGAAGACCAGAACGAGCAGCAACAGTACTTTTAACGCGTAGGTAACGCGGGCTTCGGTCAGCCATCGCCACGGATTGCGCCGCGTTCCTCTCATCCGCGGCCCTTCACCATAGGAGCGAGCAAGCCTCGTTATCGTCGTGGCATTAGCAGGAACGCAAGCGCGAGAGAATCAAAACGGCGGCAATGTCGTGGCGTGCGGTGTCACTCCTAGCGTGTGCTGTCGGAATGGCAATCGCATCGGTCGCGCCGGCGCGCGCATATCTGCCGCCGCCGCTGGCAAGCCTCAACCACGACGTTCGCAGCCTGGCGCGACACGCACGGGGAGCGATCGCGCTCGACGTCTTCGACCTTAACACCGGCTACTATGCCGGCTTCAACGCCGGCAAGAGCATGCCCGCGGCGTCTACGATCAAAGTTCCCGTTATGGTCGAAGTCTTCGCGCAGCTCGAAGCCGGACGCTTCGATCTGCAGCGCCGAGTGAGGCTCGAATACTTCGACAAAGATTACGGATCCGGCGATCTCTGCGACGAGCCGGTCGGCACGACCTATCCGGTCTCGGAGCTGCTCGAGAAAATGATCGACATCAGCGACAACACCGCGACGAACATGCTGATTCGGCTCATCGGACGGCGCAATATCAACCGTCGCATGGAGGAGCTCGGCCTCACGCGCACGCATCTCGCGGGCGACGTGCGTACCGCCGGCTGGTCGATCCGTCAGACTCTGCGAACCTCCCCCGCCGATCTCGTGCACCTGCTCGCGCTGATGGCTCGCGGCGAGCTCGTGGACGAATGGTCGTCAAACGAGATGATCGCGATCCTAAAGGCCGACGAGTATAACACGCTCCTGCCCGAGCCGCTCCCGCCGGACGTGGCCGTCGCGCACAAGACCGGCTCGCTCAACGACACGCTTAACGATGCCGGAATCGTCTTCGCAAGTGAAGCGCCCTACGTCATCGCGGTCATGACCACCGCGTTGCCGTCGAAGGATCTCGGACGTTCCTTCATTCATTCGGTTTCACGACTCGCGTACGCCGACGAGCTGCGCTTCGCGCGCTGGCGCGAGGCAATGGGAATCGGAGTGCAACGAAGTACGCCGAGCACCTCGCCCGACGCTACGTATTGGAACGCGCACGGTAACGTACAAGACAACTCGTCGTCTCCCAGTTATGCGCCCGCACCGAGCGACACATCAGTTCCCAGCTATGCGACTGAGCAGAGCGACGCGCCGACGCCCACCGACGCGCCCACCGCTCCCCCTACGCGTTGATCTTCGCCGAGGCGTACGTTCGCGTAAGCCACGTTTCGTAGCGCGGGTCGCGTCCGGTTACGATACGATCGTAGATCGCGCGCAACCGTTCGGTGATCGGTCCGGTGTTTCCGTCGCCGACTCTGCGGCGATCGACCGAGGATACCGGGCAGATGCCGACGGCCGTTCCGGTAAAAAATATTTCGTCGGCCGCGTACAGTTCGCCGCGATCGATCGAGCGCTCGACGGTCGGAACGCCTAGCTCGTCGCGCGCGATCTCGATGATCGCCCGGCGCGTGACGCCCTCCAGGACGTTCTGGGACGGATCGGGCGTGTAGAGCACGCCGCGCCGCACCAGGAAGATATTTTCGGCCGAACCTTCGGCAACGTGCCCGTCGTGTGACAGCAGAACTGCCTCGTCGTAGCCGTTTTGGATGGCTTCGCTCTTGGCGAGCGCGGAGTTGACGTACAGCCCGGTGATCTTGGCGCGCGGCGGTGCCATCGTGTCGTCGGCACGTCGCCAGGAACTCACGCAGACGTCGAGGCAACGGCTGCTATCGATATACGGCGAAAACGGTATCGGAACTATCGCCAACTCGTCGGGCACGTTATGCAGCCGTACCCCCACGTCTTCGGCGGCCTTATAAGCAAACGGACGAATGTACACGTCGGTTTCGTAGCGATTGCGTAGACAGAGCTCGGTCGTGATCTCGGCCAGCTCGTCGGCGCTCTTGGAAAGCTCGATCGTCAGGATCTTCGCCGAAGTCGTCAGGCGTTCGAAATGATCGCGCACCAGCACCAGGAAGAGCTCGCGTTCGTCCGGTACCCAGTAGCCCCGAATCCCTTCGAAACAGCCGGTTCCGTACTGGAGCCCGTGAGTGAGCAGCCCGACCTTCGCATCCTCGTAGCGCTGGAACCGGCCGTTCGCATAGACGGTGATCGACGAAAGATCCACGCCTCGTCCCTCCTTTTGGAAGGGCGGTCTTGCGTTTGCCGTCGGCAAGCTCCTCTGGCCAGGGGAAGCATCGCGGCAGGCCGTTGGGTCAGAGCTAATAACTAATATGGGGTGACGCGCTGGATTAGTGCCGTCCTTTTACTGGTCGCCGCCTTCCCGGTCTCGGTCGCCGCGCAATCGCTCCCCGATCCGTATCAGATTTTTGCTCGCGCTCGCGCTTACTGGCACCAGCAGTCGTACCCGCCGCTGCTCGAATACTCCGTGGCCGTTAGCGTGCTCGAGGGTGGCTCGGTCAAGACCGAGCGGTACTGGAGCGCCTATGACTCGGTGACGCAACAGGTCGCGGTCGATCCGATTAGCGACTACGAAAAGGCGCACCCAACCTACGCGGCACACGGCATCACCGTGAAGATCCCGCTCTTATCGTCGGTACTCGGCAAGCCGCAGCCGCCCACTGACTATCTTGGCGTTCCGCTGCTCGCGCCGAACTATACCTTCGGCATGGCCGAGATTTCGCCGACGAACGCTGCGGCATCGCCGGATCCGATGGAGGTCGTCCGCGAAGTACGCGCCGACTTTCACGATCCAAGCCCGCCCGGCCGTGACCAAGAGCCGAGCACGACGCCGAGCGCACCGCCGACCATCGAGCGCGAAACCATCTACCGACGGATATATCGCGTGACGCTGGACGGCATCGAATCTACCTACGGCGTGCCAGCCTACCACCTGCGGCTGCAGGCGCTGCGCGATCCCGGCCGCTATCGCCTCGAGCAGTTATGGGTCGATACGCGATCGTTTGCACCGATCCAGCTGGTTGAGCGCTTCAATTTCGTGGACGGACCAGGGACGAGCGTGCGGTGGCGCGTCCGGTTCATGAGTGTGGAGAACGCGCTCTACGTGTACGACGAGACCGCGCTGCGGCCGATGCGCTACGACGGGCTTGTTTACCCGCAGGCTTCCGTCTCGTTCGAGAACATCCACGCGGTCGATCAACTGAGCCGTTATCCACCGCCTTTCGCGCCGGAAGCTCCGCTTATCATGAGCGAGCCGTAGGCGCGAGCCGAGCCGGCAGGTTGAGTTAGCTCGACGGGCGGGGGCCGGCGAGCGGGCATTAGAATCCGAAAATACATGAGCAAACCCTATCTTCGATTGACGCATCCGCTGGTGCGTGACGGCGAGCGCTTGCGACGTGCCACGTGGGACGAGGCGCTCGATCGAGCTGCTTCGGGCCTGCGCGACGCTCGCGATCGTGGCGGCGTCCGCTCTTTCGGAATGTTCAGCTGCTCGAAAGCGACCAACGAGATGAACTACGTCGCCCAGAAGTTCGCTCGCTCGGTCATCGGCAGCAACAACGTCGATAGCTGCAACCGGACTTGACACGCCCCCAGCGTCGTCGGTCTGACGGCGGTCTTCGGGGCAGGCGGCGGCACGAGCTCGTACGAGGAGATCGAGCGGACCGACGTGATCGTCCTTTGGGGGTCGAATGCGCGCGAGACGCATCCGATCTTTTTCCATCACGTGCTGCGCGGGATTCACAACGGCGCGAAGCTTTACGTCGTCGATCCGCGGCGCACGACCAGCGCGCAGTGGGCGGATGGCTGGCTCGGCCTCGACGTCGGATCGGACATCGCTCTGGCCAACGCCATCGGCCGGGAAATTCTCGAGCAGGGCTTAGAGAATCGCGACTTCATCGCGCGTGCCACGAGCGGCTTCGAGGATTATTGTGAGACGGTCGACCCATACACGCTGGAGTACGCCGAGAAGACGACCGGCGTGCCGGCCGCGCTCATCCGCGAACTCGCCCATGCCTACGCGCTTGCCGAGCGCGCGGAACTCTGCTGGACGCTCGGCATCACCGAACATCACAATGCCGTCGACAACGTGCGCGCCCTCATCAACCTCGCTTTACTCTGCGGTCATGTCGGCCGATACGGCTCGGGCGTCAACCCGCTGCGCGGTCAGAACAACGTGCAAGGCGGTGGCGATATGGGTGCTATTCCGAACAAGTTTCCCGGCGGCCAAGATGTTGAAGATCCGGCCAGCGTTGCCAAGTTCGAGCGTGCGTGGAACGCCACGCTGCCACCCGGGCGCGGGTGGAATCTCACCGATATGTTCCACGCAATCGAACGTCGCGAGCTCGACACGCTCTACATCATCGGAGAGAATCCGGCGCAGTCGGAAGCCGACCAAACACATGCGGTCGAGCTGCTGCGCAGCCTCAAGCACCTCATCGTCCAAGACATCTTTCTCACCAAGACCGGGGAGCTCGCCGAGGTGGTCTTTCCGGCGTCGGCGAGCTGGTGCGAATCCGAAGGCACCGTCACGAGTAGCGAGCGACGCGTTCAGCGCTGCCGCAAGGCGCTCGATCCGCCGGGCGAGGCGCGCGACGACATTGCGATCCTGTCCGCGCTGGCGCGCCGTCTCGACAACGATTGGCCCGATTACAGTGCCGAGCAGGTCTGGGACGAGTGCCGCGCGCTCTCACCCTGGCACGCGGGCATGAGCTACAAGCGGCTCGACGAGCGCAACGGAATTCCCTGGCCATGTTACGACGAGAATCACCCCGGCGAGCTCTTTTTGCACGCGCGCCTTTGGGAGGAGCCGGTATTGGGTGAGCGCGCGCCATTCGCTTGCGTCGAACACGATCCGCCGGTGGAGGCACTCGATGAGGAGTATCCGGTGCGCTTGACGACCGGACGGCGGCTGGACTCATTCAACACCGGCGTGCAAAGCGGCGGCTACTCGTCGCCGCTTCGGCGCGGAGAGACGCTCGACATCTCACCGCAAGACGCGGAGCGCTACGGCGTTACCGACGGCGAGCCGGTGCGCGTTACTTCGCGGCGCGGCTCGATCGTCGTGCCCGTCCGTATCGATCCTGGACTGCGACCCGGCCTGGTCTTTACGACCTTTCACTTCAACGACGCCGTCGCGACGAATCTGCTTACGATCGATGCCACCGATCCAAAATCGGGGACCGCCGAGTTCAAAGCCTGCGCGGTTCGCATCGACGTGGGTAACTAATGGATCTGCACTATACGTCGGACGCGCCGACGGGCGAGGAGCGCGCCGCCGTTGACGGTGCGCTCGGCAGCCCGAGCGATAGTCAGACGGGCACGGCGCCCTTCGACTCCGCTGGGGGCAGGCTCTCTCGACGCCATCTCCTGCTTCCCGCGCTGCATGCGCTGCAAGACCGCATCGGTTGGATTAGCCCTGGTGCCCTGAACTACGTTGGACGGTGTCTGGACGTCGCACCGGCGGAGGCTTACGGAGTCGCGAGCTTCTACGCGCTGCTTTCAACGAAGCAGCGTCCGCCGCGAGTCGTCCACGTCTGCGACGACATTGCCTGTATCTGCGCCGGTGCCGAGTCGCTCTGCAGCTCGCTCGAATCCACATTCGGTCGCGCGGGCGAGAGCGCCGACGGCCGGACGACGTGGCTTCGCAGCCCGTGCCTTGGACTCTGCGACCGCGCGCCGGCGGCACTCGTAACTGTGGCCGGCGATCCCCCCTCGGCGCGTCAATTGGCGCCGGTTAACGCACATCGGTTGAGCGGCACGATGACGGGGGATGCGCCTGCCCGCAGCGGCAGCGCAGGGCGCGACGGCGCTGGAACGATCCCGCACGTCGGCGGTACCGAACTTCGACTGCTGCGCCGGATAGGAAAGATAAATCCCGATAGTCTCGACGATTATCGCGCGCACGGCGGCTATCGGGCTCTGCGCGAAGCCTTCGAGTTTGGCCCGGAGCGCGTCATCGGGGAGATCGATGCTTCGAAGCTCTTAGGACGCGGCGGCGCGGCCTTCCCGACCGGTCGCAAGATGCAAGCGGTTGCGCACGCGCCGGCTCGTCCCCATTACCTCGTCTGCAACGCCGACGAATCCGAGCCGGGCACGTTTAAGGATCGGATCCTTATGGAATACGACCCGTATGCGATCGTCGAAGCGATGACGATTGCCGCCTACGCCATCGGCTGCGAGCAAGGCTTCATTTATATTCGGGGCGAGTATCCGCTCGCGATCCAGCGCATCGGCAATGCGATCGAACAGGCGCGCAAGCACGGACTGCTCGGCAACGACGTGCTAGGGAGAGGAGTGCGTTTCGATCTCGAGATTCGCCGCGGCGCGGGTGCGTATATTTGCGGTGAGGAGACGGCGCTCTTCAACTCGATCGAAGGGAAGCGCGGCGAACCGCGCAACAAGCCGCCGTTTCCGGTAGAGGCGGGCCTTTTCGGAAAACCGACGCAAATTAACAACGTCGAAACGCTCGTCAACCTTCCGGTTATTCTCGTCGAGGGAGGCGCCGCGTTCGCACGCGTCGGAACGCCCGGGTCGACCGGAACTCGGCTCTTCTGTCTCTCCGGCGCGATCGAGCACCCGGGGCTCTACGAAGTCCCGCACGGAACCACGCTGGGCGCGCTGATCGAGATGGCGGGAGGCGTTCCCGATGAAGAGCGGCTGCAGGCTATTCTGCTCGGCGGCGCGGCCGGCGCGATGGTTTCGCCCGACGCGCTGACGATGCCGTTGACGTTTGAAGATGCTCGCGCCGCCGGTGCGACGCTCGGTTCGGGTGTGGTGATGCTCTTCGCCGAGGGCGTCGAACTGATCGAAATCCTGCGCCGCATCGCGCGGTTCTTTCGTGACGAGTCGTGCGGCCAGTGCGTGCCCTGCCGGGTGGGAACCGTTCGTCAGGAAGAGGCGTTGGAGCGGCTAGCGTCGGCGCGGAGTACGGATGCGCAGCGCACGCGTGACGTCGCGCTGCTCAACGAGATTGGACGCGCCATGCGCGATGCGTCGATCTGCGGACTCGGTCAAACTGCCGCCAACGCGATCGAGACGGCTCAAGCTCATCTCAGAGTCTTGGGAGCGGAGGCACCGGGATGATTCGAGGGCCGATTCCACGAGCGCCGGCGCTGCCGCCCAAACCGCTGGTAGAGATTACCGTCGACGGCACCGCGGTTGGCGTTCCGGCCGGCTCGACGATTCTCGATGCGTGCACGGCAGCCGGCGTGGATACACCGACGCTCTGCTTTCTCGAATCGCTCACGCCTGTGAACGCCTGCCGCGTCTGCGTCGTCGAGTTGGAGGGTTCCCGCGTTCTCGTTCCCGCCTGCGCGCGCCGGGTCGAACCGGGCATGGTCATTCGCACCGATTCGCAACGCGTGCGCCATAGCCGTAAGATGGTCCTCGAATTTCTCGCTTCGTCAGTCGATCTCTCGACCGCCCCCGACGCCCAGCACTTCTGCGAACGCTACGGAGCCGATGCAACGCGATATGGCGAGGCGCCGGAAACGGTCGCGCAACCGGTCAAGGTCGACAACGCGCTTTACGTGCGCGACTATGCCAAGTGCATTCTCTGCTACAAGTGCGTCGAAGCCTGCGGCGTCGACGCGCAAAATACGTTTGCGATCGCCGTCGCCGGGCGTGGATTCGAAGCGCATATTTCGACCGAATACGACGTCGCGCTGCCCGAATCGGCATGCGTCTATTGCGGTAATTGCATCGGCGTCTGCCCGACCGGGGCACTAATGTTCTCGTCGGAGCACGAAATGCGGGGTAGCGGTGAGTGGAAGGAAGAGCAGCAGGTCAAGACCGACACGATCTGCTCGTACTGCGGCGTCGGCTGCACGCTGACGCTCCACGTGCAGGATAACGAGATCGTCAAGGTCACCTCGCCGATCGAAAACGCGGTCACGAGCGGTCATCTCTGCATCAAGGGGCGCTTCGGGTACACCTACGTGCAGAACCGCCCGCCAGACGAGGAAATGTCGCCTTGATTCTGTCAAAGGGTGACGCCATGGAAGCCGCTCGTCCCGGGCGCAGCGTTGAGGTGGAGGCTATCGCACTCGACGGAAACGCGCAGTCGCGCAAGTACGATCGTGTCGTCACGGAGGAACCGCTCGAGCTTCGGCTCGTTGCGGGCGTCACGCAGCGCACGCTCGCCGTCACGATGCGGACGCCCGGCAACGATTTCGAACTCGCCGGCGGCTTCGTTTACGGCGAAGGTATCATTCGACGACACGACGAGATCGCGGAGTTGACGTATTGCATCGATCCGGCCGTCGATCCCGCGCAGCGCTATAACATCGTTACCATCGAGCTGCGCGCAGGACGCTCGGCGCCCGATTTCTCGCGATTCGAACGCCACTTCACGATGAGCAGTGCCTGCGGCGTCTGCGGACGCGCTCAGCTCGAATCGCTTCGCGAACTCGGCGCAACCCCGATCGTCGACGACGTCTGCGTGCCGGCGCAGCTTCTCTACAAGTTGCCCGAGCGCATGCGCGAAGCGCAGCGCACTTTCGCGACGACCGGCGGCCTGCATGCCGCCGCGCTCTTCGACGAGCGCGGCGATATGGTGGCGCTGCGAGAAGACGTCGGCCGTCATAACGCAGTCGACAAGGTCGTCGGCTGGGCGCTGCTCAACGGTCAGCTACCGCTTCGGCGCCGAATCCTGATGGTTAGCGGGCGGGCAAGCTACGAGATTCTGCAGAAAGCGGTCGTGGCTGCGGTTCCGATCGTCGCATCGGTCTCGGCTCCTAGCAGCCTCGCGGTCGAGCTGGCGCGCGAGTTCAACGTAACGCTCGCCGGATTCGTCCGCGGAGAGCGAGCCAATCTCTACGCCGCATCCGAACGTGTCGCCGAGTAGAACCCTGATTGGAGGAGATATCTGTGAGTTTCGCCCGGCTTGGTCTTGCATTAGCTCTCTGCTTGGTGTCGGCGGCTCTCGATGCGTGCGGCGCAGATCGCAACCTCGGCGCCTCAGCGATGCCGGCCGGTACGTTTGCCGGCAAACAACGAGCCGGCGGCACTGCCGGCTACTCCGGCGATCTCCTGTACATCGCGCATTCAGGGCACCACCGTTTCAAGGGGCTGCTCTCGGTGCTGACGTTTCCTCAAGGCAAGCTCGTTTCGACGATTCCCATCACGCGTTTCGCCACCGGTATTTGTTCGGATACGTCGGGGAACGTCTGGGTTATTGTCGCCGACGATAACCGCCGAACCGCCTACGAATATGCCCACGGTGGAACGACTCCCATTGCGAAGATTCACATTCTGCATTCCTGGACCGGGAATGCTTGCGCGATCGACCCGACTAGCGGAAATCTCGCAATAATAACCGGCGACCGGCTGGGTCGTAACTTCGCCGATATTTATGCCGGCGCGCGCGAGGGAAAACCGGCTAGCTACCCGATCCCGTTCACGCCAACGGCTTGCACCTACGATGACGGCGGCAATCTCTTTGTCGACGGCGCCGAAGGCAGCACCATCTTCTTCAAGCTCGGCGAACTGGCAAAGGGCGCAAACGCGTTTGCGAACGTCACGTTGAACAAAGCGGCCTCCTGGTATCCGGGCGGCTTGCAATGGGATGGTAAGTACCTTGCGTTGGTCGAGCCTTTTCGCCAACAGGGGCCATCGATCTATCGCATTAAGATCTCGGGCTCGGGCGGCGACGTGGTCGCCGTCGTTCGTCTCGATACCCTTTGGTCGGGCTCGCCGCTAGCCATCGGGGACGGCACGGCGGTGGCGACCGCCGACGAGGGCAACGTCGTCGCGCAA
Organism: Vulcanimicrobiota bacterium; assembly: GCA_963831815.1. GTDB lineage: Bacteria > Vulcanimicrobiota > Vulcanimicrobiia > Vulcanimicrobiales > Vulcanimicrobiaceae > Cybelea. The sequence goes on along the minus strand of CAWHRL010000002.1, from coordinate 977,934 downwards.
TGGCGATATCCGGCCGGCGGTAAGCGAATCAAGACGCTGGTGCACTATGAATACGGGGTCAGCGGGCTCGCTATTTCCGTGAAGTAAGCAGAAACTCGCGTAAAAGCCGGTTGAAAACGGCGGGGTTATCGGCATTGGCGACGTGACCGGCGTCGCGAATCGTCGCGAGCGCAGCGCCGGGGATGGCCGCCGCGATCTCTTCGGCAAGCGATCGGGGTGCGACGACGTCGTGCTCGCCGTACGCGACGAGCACCGGTACCTCGATACTCGGCAAGAGATCGCGATAGTCGCCGGTCCACGTGGCTTGCGTAGCCGCGAGAAAACACTCGACGGACTTGCACGCGAACTGCTCGATCGTTTCACGCAGACGGTCCGGCGGAAGTCCCAGCTTCGCGGCGCGCAGCTGACCGAATGCGCGCATATCGCCGATCTCGCGCGCCTGTGTCGCGATCTGCTCCGCATAGCGCTCGCCGTCGGGATAGCGCGCGAACGTCCCGAGCAAGACCATCGCCGTGACGCGATCCTGTACGTTGCGCCAAAGCTCGAAGGCGACGACGCCGCCGAGACTGCAGCCGACAAGCGTGAAGCGCCGCGCGCCGAGCGCATCGGCCACGGTAAGCACGTCTTCTGCGAAGCCTTGACGCGTGATCGCCGACGGATCCGGATCGGGCTTGCTCGCTCCGTTCCCGCGCAGCTCGATCGCGGCGCAGAGGCGCTCGCTGCCGAAAGACTCGAGCTGGTAATCCCAAATCGCAGCTGTCGAGCCGACGCCGTGCACGAAGATCAGCGGTGACTTCGCGTCACCGCGACCGAAAGCGGAACCGGCCAAGCGTGCACCGGCGATCATGCGTCTACGCTTGCGCGCGACGAACGCGCGAACGTCGTCGAGCGGCCGCGCGTTCAGTACGTCGCCGCGTTCCAGTCCGGCTCGCCGCGCTTGACCGACCGCGAACTCGATCGCGGTCAAGTCGCCCGTCCGATGCGCGTCGCTGTCGAGCGTAAACGTCGTGCCCAAACTCTTGGCTTTGCGTGCCAGCGGCGCCGGCAGATCGAGCCGCGCCGCCTGTCCGTCAATCTCGAGCGCCGTCCCAGTGCGTGCAGCGGCCGCAAAGACGGCGTCGTAATCGAACTCATATCCGGTAGCATGTGCTGAGCCCGTCGAAGCATCGAAGCGCCGCCCGGTCGGATGCCCGATGATGTTCACGTACCGATTCTCGCAGGCCCGAATTAGTCGGGCCGTCATCTCCTCGCGCGACTGGCGCGTCGCGATGTGAACCGAACCGATGACGATATCGAGCTGCGCCAGCACTGCGTCGTCGAAGTCGAGTGAGCCATCGGGCAGAATGTCGACCTCGCTCGCGCAGAGCGTGCGGATCTTGTGGCGAGCGCCGAGTTCTTCGATGATCGCACGTTGTTCGAGCAATCGGCTCGGTTCTAAGCCGAAGCGGCGACCGCGTCCCTGCGAATGGTCGCTGATCGCGTGATATTCGTAGCCTCTCGCCGCGGCCGCGACGATCATCTCCTCGAGCGTATCGTCCCCGTCGCTCCACTGCGTATGCATGTGGAAATCGCCCCGCAGATCGTCCAACTCGACGAGCTCGGGAATCGCACCGGCGCGCGCGAGCTCGATCTCGTCGAGTCCGCTGCGCAGCTCGGGTGGGACGTATTGCATGCCGAGCGCAGCGTAGACCCCCGTTTCCTCGGTGCAAGTCGTCACCTCGCCGTTCTCGAGATTCAAGATGCCGTTCTCGCTGACGCGCAGATTCGCCCGAACCGCATATTCGCGCAGCTTGATGTTGTGCTCGCGCGAGCCCGTGAAGTGCTGCAACAAATTCCCGTAGAGATGGTCGGGCAACACGCGCAAATCGATCTGCAGCCCGCCCGGGAAGCCAGATGCTGGCCTTGGTCGGGCCCTCGGCAAGCACGGCTTGGGCGCGCGGCCAGGCGGTGAAGTGCGCGACGACGTCGGCCGCGTGCTGTGACGTGCAGACCACGTCGATGTCGCCGACCGTCACCTCAGCGCGCCGCAGGCTCCCGGCAAAGCAGAGCCGATCGAGCGGCGGTCCCTGCCGCACGTACTCGACTGCCTGATGCGCGATTGCCAGAGCCAGCGGCAGCGGCGTGCGTCGCTGGCGCCCCTTGTATGCAAGAATCCCGCGCCGCCAATTCTCGATCGTCTTGCTTCCTAAACGCGGAACGCCCGCGAGCGCACCGGCTTCGATCGCAGCTCTCCAGATCGGCGAGCGATGCAATTCCGTACTCCGCGAAGAGCATCGCGGCGGTCTTGGTCCCGATGCCGCTCACGCCCAGCACCTCCAAGAGCGAGGGTGGAAAGCGTTGGTGAAGTTGTTCTAGTTGATCGGCCGTTCCGGTGCGCGTTAGCTGCTCGATCACGGCGCCGATCGACTTTCCGACGCTCGGAAGCTTGAGGTGCTCGCCCGCCGCGACGAGATCGCCGAGCGGCGGCGCGTTCTCGACCGACGCGGCCGCCTTCTCGTAGGCCATGTATTTGTAGAAGGAATCGCCCGCCATCTCCATGAGCGTGCGGATCTCGAGAAGCTTCTGCGCGACTTGCGTATTCGACAACACGGCCGAGTAGTGGAGTTGGCGCAAACTGCCGAATGATACTGCCGAGATGCCACTCTTGCGGATGCGGGAGGCGACGTTCGCGCGCGGCGACGCCGCGGCCGGCCCAGTGACGCTCGATCTCCGCAGCGGCGAGGGAGCAGCCCTGCAATGCGCCTCAGGGCAGGAGGCCGCGATCGTCGCGTTGCTGGCGTGCGGCATCGTCAAGACGTCGAGCGGCTGCGTGTTGATCGATGATTACGATCCACACGTGCAATCGGTGCACTGCAAGCGCGTCGCCGCACTGGTTCCGCACGAGCCCTTCCCACTCGACGACGGCGAGTTCGCGCGCTACGTCGCCTATCGCGCGGCGCTCTGGAACGTCGAGCCGGCGCGCGCGCGAGAGCGCGCCGAGCTTTTGCGCTGCCGTCTGGCCGGCGTGCACGAGGCCTTCGCCTACCCCCTAATCGGAGCGCTGATCGGCGAGCCCAAGCTGCTCGTTCTCGACCGGCCCCAGATGGTCTACGCGCGTAAGATCCTCGACATCGTCGAGGGTTGCGCGCTGCTTTCGACACATACCGATGCCGCCGCAGCGAGAGCCTTCACGTAACCGTGCGAATCTTGCTCGCCGTTGCGCGCGCACGGCTATACGCGCAGCGGCGCATCGTCTTCTATTCCTGCGCGGCAGCCTTTGTTGCGGGACTCGCCCAACCGGCCGGTTTTGCGGCGCCGCTCTTTCTCTGCTCGCTGCTCGGCATCGCAATGGCGCTGACGCAAAGCCCCGGACTCCATCCGTACCTCGACCGGTGCGAACAGAATGCGCCGCTCTTCGGACGCCAGCTCGCGCGCGCAAAAGCCTTCGTCCCTTGCATCGCGGCGACGCTGGCAGCCCTTGCGTACGCGCTCGGATTGGTGCTGCGCGGCGCGACCGACGCTCCGTTCACGTTCCTGGTAACGGTTGCCGCCGTCATCGCCGCCACGCTGACGGCACTATGCGCGACGATCCGGCGCGGACCATCGCGCGTGCTCTACGTCGCACTCGCCGCCGCCGCCAGCGGCATAGCTTACGCGCTCGCGGCTACGACGCGTTCGGTTCTTGCCGAGCTTGTGTTTTGCGCGATCGTCGCACTGGTTGCCTTGCGCCAATATGGCGAGGCGCTGGCGCGTTACGACCCGATTTGAGCCGGCGTCGCGGTCGCGAGCTTTTCGAGCATCGCGCGGTTGAACTGCGGCAGGTCCTCGCTTCCGCGCGTCGAGACCCAGTTCGAATCGGTGACGGTCGGCTGATCGCGATAGAGACCGCCGGCGTTACGGATATCGTCGGCAATGGAATGAACCCCGGTGATCTGACGGCCGCGCACGATCTGCGAGGAAATGAAGACTTGCGCGCCGTGGCCAATCGAAAACATCGGCTTTTTCAGCGCGTCAAACTCGCGCACGAAGCGATGCACCTCGCGATCGGTGCGAATCCGGTCGGGCGAGGTTCCTCCGGGAATCAAAATCGCGTCGAAATCTTCGGCCGTGCAATCGCTAACGAGCTCTTCGGCGCGCAGGCTCTGACCGTCGTCGAGACCTCGCTTGCCGCGAATGCGCTGACGCGAGCGATCGTCAACCCCGACGATCGTCACGATCGCGCCGGCCTCTTCGAGCGCCCGGTGGGGTTCCGTGAGCTCGATCTCCTCGAATCCGTCGCCGATCAACGCGGCGACGCGTTTTCCTTCTACTCCCTGCATATCGGCCCGGTGATTCGCGCCGGTCCCTATCGCACCTTCGCGACCACGACGTGCGTCGCACGCCTCGCGGCGGTCGTTCCTTCGACCGCGTAGCCGAACTCGGGCAAATCGATCCCGGCGAAGAGCTGTTCGCCCGCGCCGAGGAGCGCCGGAACGACCGCTAGGTGCATCTCATCGATCAGTCCCGCGCGCAGGTACTCGCGAATCGTCGCAACGCCTCCCCCAATGCGAACGTCGCGCCGGCCCGCCGCTTCCCTCGCCCGTGCAAGCGCGGCTTCGATGCCCTCGGTAACGAAATGAAAGGTCGTACTCCCCTGCATCTCAAGCGGCTCGCGCCGATGATGCGTCAAGACGAAAACCGGCACATGATATGGCGGCTCGTCGCCCCACCATCCGTTCCAGGCCTCATCGGGCCATGGTCCCCGCACGGGCCCGAACATGTTTCGTCCGAGAATCCACGCACCGACGTTCTCGAATCCGCGCTTTGCAAATTCGTCGTCGACGCCCGTGTCACCGCCGTCTTTGCCGTGTATCGCACACCACGTGCGCGTCTCGAAGAACCATTCAAAGAGCCGCTCTCCACCGACGCCGAGCGGATGTTCGAGGTCCTGCCGCGGTCCCGCACCGTATCCATCGATCGAGACCCCGAAACTTGCAACCCGAACTTTTCCCATGCGATGCCTCCTTCAGCCTCCGTTACGCATCCGTTGAGATTGCTCGAAATCGAAGAGCGTCACAGGCGACGCGACGCCGCCAAGGCTGCGATAGAAGTTCAAAGCATCGACGTCGCCATTTTCGGCAAGTACGAACGCGTCGCCGCATCCCTTCGCGCAGACAACGTCCCGCAGTGCGGATATGAGTCCGCGCCCGATGCCTTTTCGACGGTCTTCGCTGCGCACGGCGACGTCGTAGATGAAAACTTCCGATGCTTGGCTTCTAGTCAAAGGTATTACGTAAGCGGTTAGTCCGCCCGCAACGCGATCGCCGGCGAGCGCCGCGATCGCCAAAAAATCTTCGCGGGCTAAGAGCCGATCGACGTAGCCGTCGCTCAACGCTTGCGATTCCTCGCCGAAGATCGCCGCCATCGTCGCAAACAGCGATCTTGCGAGATCTCGATCGCCGGCTTTCAATAGGACGTACCGCATTCAGCCGAACAGGCCGCGAATCAGACCACCGTCGATCGCTATCGTTTGCCCCGTGACGTAACGCGCCGGCTCGCTGCAGAGGAACGCGACCATCGGCGCAAACTCGTCCGGCGCCGCAATCCGTCCGATCGGTACTTCAAGCCCCGCTTCCCGCAGCTTGAGTTCGTCATCGCCATAGAGGGCACGCAGCCGCGCGGTGTCGATCCGGCCCGTCGCGATGGAGTTCACGGTCACGCCGTCGCGCGCGACTTCGACCGCGAGCGTTCGCAACGCCGAGACCAGCGCGGTGCGAAATGCGTTGGAGAGAACGAGCGCGTCAATCGGCTGTTTCACCGCCGACGACGTCAACGCGACGATACGTCCCCACCCGCGGGCGCGCATCGCAGGCACGATCTTCTCCAGCAAAACCAGCATGCCGCGCAGCAGCAACTCGTAGGCGCCGTCCCAATCGGCAAGCGCCATCTCGCTGAATCGTCCGGGCTTGGGTCCGCCGCCGTTGAGGACTGCGATCTCGACCTCACCGAAAGCTCGGCGCACGCTCGCGAGCATCGCAGCGGTCGATTCGGCGTCTTGCAAATCCGCGCGAAAGCTCCGCGTCTCTTGCGCGCCGAGTTCTTTTGCCGCACGCGCCACGGCGTCGAGCCGTTCGGCGTCGCGTGCGGCTACTGCCAATCGCACGCCCTCGCGCGCGAGCGCATGGGCGACCGCTTCGCCAATCCCTGAGCTTGCCCCGGTTACCAGCGCCACCCGTCCGCGTATTTGAAGGTCCACAGCGGCTGCGATTGTATGCCGGTTCGGCGGCACCTTGCGTACGCAGCCGCGCTTTGCTATCCTAGGCCGGTCGCCGGGACGGTCGAGGCAGACTGTACCCGAGCGAGACCATCCTGCTTAAGGAGTTTCATAACGTGCCGCTCACCAAAGATCAAAAGTCGGAGATCGCCGGCAAGTACGGCCGCGGGTCGCAGGACACCGGATCGGCCGAAGTCCAGATCGCGATGCTGACCACTTCAATCAACCAGCTCACCGAGCATCTGAAGATTCATAAAAAAGATCACCACAGCCGGCGCGGTCTGCTGCTGCAGGTCGGCCAGCGCCGCCGTCTGCTCAACTACCTGCACGCCAAGAATCTCGAGCGCTACCGCAGCCTCATTTCGGAATTAGGTTTGCGCCGGTAGGCGCGGCGCCCGGCGTCCACGATTGCGTCGACGCCCATCCCGTAATGCTCGATGAGCTCCATCGGGTCACCCGATTGGCCAAACCGGTCGTCGACGCCGACCATCTCGATCGGCACCGGATGACGCTGCACGAGAATCTCGGCGACGCGCGATCCCATGCCGGCCTGCTTTTGATGCTCCTCGACCGTAACGATTGCGCCGCAGCTCTGCGCGGCGTCAACGATCGCCGCTTCGTCCATCGGTTTGACGGTATGATTGTTGACGACTCGACACTCGATTCCGTCTTCGCGAGCGAGGCGATCGGCCGCGAGTAACGCGTTATACACCAAGATCCCGCAAGCGACCATCGCGACGTCGCGCCCTTCGCGAAAAGTCTGCGCGACGCCGATTTCAAAGGGCGTTTCGTCGGTCGTTATCACGGCCGATTTCTCTCGGCCGAAGCGTAGATAGGCGGGTCCCCAGGTCGCCGAGAGCGCCAGTGTCGCCTTCTTCGTTTGCACCGCGTCGCACGGCACGACGACGGTCATATGCGGAATGACGCGCATGATCGCGATGTCCTCGATCGCCTGATGCGTGGCGCCGTCGGGTCCAACCGAGACGCCGGCGTGCGCGCCGGCAATCTTGACGTTCGTCTCGTTGAGCGCCATGATCGTGCGTACTTGCTCCCACGAGCGTCCCGGGTTGAACATCGCATAGCTGGCGATCCACGGAATCTTCCCGACTGCCGCGAGCCCACCGGCCATCGCAACGAGCATTTGCTCGGAGACCCCGATCTCGATATACTGCTGCGGATGGGCTTTGCGAAAGCCTTCGAAGCGCGTCGATTCCGCAAGGTCCGCGCAGATACCGAGGACGTTGCGGTCGCGCGAGCCCGCCTCGATCACGCCTTCGCCGAATCCGTTGCGGGTCGGAGCCTGCTTGAGCTCCGGGCTGCGATAATCGACCAAGTTCATCGCGCCGGCGGCATCGTCGAATAGCCGCGTACCGCTAGCCATTGGCTACGATCCTCTCTCGTTCTGCTGCAAGTTCACGCAACGCTTCGTCGGCCTGCTGCGCGTTGGGCGGCTTTCCGTGCCACGTATAGTCGCCTTCCATGAACGAGACGCCCTTGCCGGGCACCGTGTTGGCGATAATCACCTGCGGCTTGCCGGCGACTTTCGTCGCGCGCTGCGCGGTCTCGATGAACTCCGCGACGTCGTTGCCGTCGCACTCGAAAACCTCCCAGTTGAAGGCTCGGTATTTATCGGCAAACGGCTCGAGGGGCATCACGTCTTCGGTGCTGCCGTCAATCTGGATGAAATTGCGATCGACGATCGCGGTGAGATTGTCGAGTTTGAACTTCGCACCCGTCAACACCGCCTCCCAATGCAACCCGCACTGGTGCTCGGCATCCGACGTGACGACCCAGACTCGGAAATCCTTGCCGTTCATTCTCGCGCCGAGCGCCATGCCGACGCCCTGCGCGAGCCCTTCGCCCAGCGGACCAGAGGTCGTTTCGACCGCCGGCAGCCGCACGCGCTCGGGGTGGCCTTGCAGCCGCGTACCGTACTTGCGCAGCGTCAGCAGCTCGTCAATCGGAAAATATCCAAAATTCGCCATCGCTGAGTAGCGCACCGGAGCGATGTGACCGCAGGAGAGAAGGAGACGATCGCGATCCGGCCACTCGGGATTGTGCGGATCGTGGCGCATCAAATGACCGTAAAGCGCCGTGAAGACGTCGGACATGTCGAGCGGGCCGGCCGAATGGCCGGATCCCGCCGAGAGCAACGATCGAATGATGCCTTGGCGCACATCGTTGGCCTTGAGCTTGAGCTTGGTCAGGCCCTCAGGGGTAAGGGTCGGCATTGGAACGCCGTTTAGGGCAGGTCGCGGCTCGGCCCTGCCGAATGGAAACGCCTCAAACGAAGAAATAATATAAATTATTTAGGAGATACTGTGCCCGAATCCGTAAGTTTAACGGTCGGCGGGCGCACGATGACCATCGAAACCGGCGAGCTCGCGAAGCAAGCGAATGGCTCCGCGTTGGTTCGTTATGGCGACCAAAACGTCGTGCTCTGCGCCGTGACTGCCTCCGAGAATCCTCGTGAAGGCATCGACTTTTTCCCACTGACCTGCGATTTTGAAGAGAAGATGTACGCCGCCGGAAAGATTCCTGGGGGCTATATCAAGCGTGAGGGACGTCCCACCGAGCACGCCGTGATTAGTTCGCGGCAGATCGACCGGCCAATTCGTCCGCTCTTTCCTGACGGCTTCCGCAACGACGTCCAGATCGTCGCCACCGTGCTTTCGGTCGATCCGGAGCTCGATGCCGACGTCATCGGCATCTGCGCTGCCGGCGCGGCGCTGGCGTTGAGCGATATTCCGTTCGATAAAACGGTCGCCGCGGTGCGCATCGGGCGCGACGAGCGCGGCGAGTACGTCTGCAATCCGCCGCTGCCGCAGTACGTAAGCGGCGGCATGGACATCGTCATCGCGGGCACGGCCGATGCGGTCATGATGGTCGAAGGCGGTGGAAACGAAATCGACGAGGATGATTTCTTGGGCGCGGTCGAGTTCGCGCACGCCGAGATTCGTAAGATCGTCGAAGCGATCGAGCAACTTGCAGATAAGGCCGGAAAAGAGAAGCGCGAATATCCGGTCGCGCACGTCGATTCCGACCTCGAGCGGTGGGTCCGCAAATCGTTCGCCAAGGACGTCGCTAAAGCGATGCGCATCGTGGACAAGCAGAAGCGCGAATCGGCCTTCGGCACGCTGCGCGTTGACGAAGCGCTCTCGCGCTGCGGCAAGAAAGATGACGCCGTCAAGGTGTTGCTCGAAGCGCCGGCCACGGCCAAAGAGTTCCACAAGATCATCAAGATCATGGAGGAGGAAGAGCTGCGCACGATGGTCGTCGACGAGAAGGTTCGTCCCGACGGCCGAAAGCCCGACGAAGTCCGTCCGATCTGGTGCAAGGTGCATTACGTGCCGCGCGTGCACGGCTCGGGCGTCTTCACGCGCGGTCAAACGCAAGTCTTTACGGCCGCGACGCTGGGTTCGACGAGCGACGCCCAACGGCTCGACGGCATCGTCGCGCTCGAAGACAAACGCTACATGCACTTCTACAACTTTCCGCCCTATTCGGTCGGGGAGACGCGTCCGATGCGCGGCCCCGGCCGCCGCGAGATCGGTCACGGTCACCTCGCCGAACGCGCGCTGATACCGGTTTTGCCTGCCAAGGATGAGTTTCCGTACACGCTTCGGCTAATCAGCGAGGTGCTCGAATCGAACGGTTCTTCATCCATGGCGTCCGTTTGTGGGTCGTCGTTGGCGTTGATGGACGCCGGCGTTCCGATCCGCGAGCACGTTGCCGGCGTCGCGATGGGTTTGATTCTCAAAGACGGCAAGTACACGGTCCTAACCGACATTCAAGGTCTCGAGGACGCACTCGGCGAGATGGACTTCAAGGTTGCGGGAACCAAAAAGGGTATCACCGCGATTCAGATGGACATCAAGGTGCAAGGCATCACGATCGAGATCATGCGCGAGGCGATGACTCAGGCGCGCAAGTCGCGCCATGCGATCATCGATAAGCTTACCGAGACGATCGTCCGGCCGCGCGAACAGCTGTCGGATTACGCGCCGCGCATGATCGTCATCAAGATCAATCCTGCCAAGATCAAAGACGTCATCGGCCCCGGCGGCAAGGTGATCAACAAGATCATCGCCGACACCGGCGTCGAGAAGATCGACATCGAGGACGACGGCAGCGTCTTCATAACGTCGCTCGACGGAGCTTCGGGTGATAAGGCCAAGCAGATCGTCGAAAACCTGACGCGCGACATTGCAGTCGGCGAAACGTACCTCGGCACCGTGACGCGGATCATCAACATCGGCGCGTTCGTGCAGATCCTTCCCGGTAAAGAGGGTCTCGTTCACATCAGCCAGCTGGCTCCGACACGGGTCGAAAAAGTCGAAGATGTCGTCAAGCTCGGCGACGAAATCATGGTCAAGGTCGTCGAGATCGACGGACAAGGCCGGGTCAACCTCTCCCGCAAGGCGCTCTTGGGAGGCGTCTCGCCCAACGGCGATAACGCGTCCCGTGCGAGCGTGCCCAGCGACAACGCGTCCCGTGCGAGCGCGCCCAGCGACTATGCGTCGCGCGCAAGCGCGCCCGGCGCACCGCCGATGCGCAGACGCCGCCGGCCGCAGGGACGGCACGACGAGTAGCTCGTAGCGCTAACGCCCGCCGAAGCGAATGCCGACGTTGATGAAAGTCCGCTGCATTCGATCTTCGGCGCCGGCGTACCAGCGCAAGCCGCTGGTGATTGGCCCGGAAATCGCGCCGTCGACGTGGTAGTAAGGTAACGAGTCGAGCAAGTCGCGCCGATAGATGACGTCGGCTCGCACTGCCCCGGTCGCGTCGTAGGTGAGCCAAAGCGCGTTCACGGTCGGTGACATGCCCGCGTACGGGAGGCCGCCGCCGTATAACGCCGCCGTATCGGTCACGTGCATCGTCCAGGCACGCAGCACGATCGCCGGTGCAACTTGCCACGTCGCCGAGAGACCCGATGAGCTCACCATGCCGGGCCACCTTCCCGCAACCGTCTGCGAAGCTTCTTCGAACGAGAGGCTTAGGCGCGAGTTATCCGTATAGGTGAGCGTTCCGGCGGAGAGCGAATTGTGCTCGATCTGCACCGGCTGCGGCCGGCCTCCAGTGTAAAGCGACTGTTCGATGAGGGTCGGCAACGAAAACGAGCCGCTCTGCTGAAGACCCAGGCTCCACCTACCTCTCGGAAATAACCGCGCTTGCAGCGACGGCACGACGAGCGAGGTGTTAGCCGGGTTTGAGATCCCCAATATGCCGCCGCTGTAACCGATCCAGAAGGCTCCGATTCCGGCGACGACGTCGTAGTCATTTCCGCTCGCGACCAGACCAGCGTCAACGTGCGTTTGCGTCGACGTCGCGCCAAGCCGCGGTAACCCGTTGGGCAGGGCTTGCTGGTCGTAGATCCCGCTCGACGTGCGCACCACTGCATCGGCGAATCCCGCAACCGAGCCGGTCGTGTGTATTCCGGCGCTCAGCTCCGAATCGGACCAGATATTCGAAACGGGATACTCGCCCTCAGTGAGGGCGTAGTCGCCGCGATCGACGATCGCGGAGATCGATAAGTTCAGCGCACGCGGATCGCTAAACGTCGCGTTCGCAAATGAGAAGCTTTGCGCCAGGGTCGAATCGGGTTCCCACTGTCGTCCCTGCTCGGTTCCGCCACCGGCCGTGACCGACTGATCCGCCCCGAGCGACCAGGTTTGGAAGAGGTCGGTACGCTGACGCGACTCCTCGTTGTTGCTGAAGGTGCCCAGCGCAATGGACGACGCGTCCGTTCCGATTTGCGCGCGCGCAATCGTATCGCTGCCCAGCGTCGCAACCTGCCAGTTCGTTCCGCCTAGGAATGGATCGAGCTGGACCGTTCCGCCTTCGGCCTGGTTACCGTAAAGAAACGCGTAGGCTGCGTTGCGAACGACGGCGCTCTGCTCGTAGTTGGCCGGTATGAGACCGTACGGCGATAGGCCCGATGTGATGTCGTAGTTAGGGACGCCGTTGTCTATTAGCAAGGAACCGGTCGCCGAGAGGCCGCGGTCGCTCAAGGTCGAGCCGGGATAGGGCGCGCTGGTCTGGGCCAGCAGCGTGAACGGCCGCAATGCAATCGAGGACTCTACGTTCGCGTACGGCAGATTCTCAAGGTCGCCGGGCGTGGGAACGTCGGCCGCTAGCGCGTCGTACTGCCGGACGATCGCGACGACCGGTTCGCCGGAGAGCGTCGCGACCCGCGTCGTGCGGCAATAGCGGCAGCTGACGACGACCGCAACGACCCCATCGGCGTGGAGGGCGAAAGTCCCCGAGGCGTCGGTCGTGGTGGTGGGACGGCTGCCGTCGGGCATTTGGCCGGTCACGGTCGCTCCGGCAATCGCCGCCCCATGCTGATCGCGCACCGACCCTACTACCAGCGGGGCCGCAGCACGCGCCGGCATCGCCACAAGCATAACTAGAAGCAGCGCCGCGGCCGCGTGGATCGTGCGATTCACGGATTCTTTAGACTTTCGGCTATGATGTAGGTAGTGTCAAGAACCCTACTCCGCCGCGCGGTCCTCGCGGTCACTCTGTTGGCCGCCATTTTTGCATGCGGCCGTTTCGCCGTCGCCGGCACGGCGTCGCTCGAGGACCTGCTTGCGGGGGCGCTGACCCCGTCCGCTGCACCGGCCCTGCTGGGCCCGATCACATCGGCCGGACGTGTTGGTTGGGAATGCAAGCCCGAGCGGGCGGCGGCAGCCGCTCGCTGGCATGAGGGTGAGCTCCCAGCCAACGCCGGCACTCCGTGACCGATGCGGGGCCCCCTTCTCGTCGCCCTTCTCGTTTCGGCTGCGGCGACCGCGGGAGTAGCGCAAACCTATCCGACCTCGAGCCCGGTACCCCGCACGACCTCGGTCCCGGCGCTGCGCGCGTTTGCCGTCCGCCGCGAGATCGAAGAGCGGTTCACGCTGGGCCTCAACGCCGAGGCCCGCGCCGACTGGGCAGCGGCCGCACCTGAGTTCGAACGCATCGTCGCGCTCCGCCCGGCCGAGCCGGAAGGCTCGACCGCGCGCTACGACCTGGCGATCGCGTACGCGAATCTGCAGCGTAACGACGACGCGGCGCGCGAGCTGCGTGCCGCAATCGCGCTCGACCCCGGTTTCCTCGCAGCGATGGCGAACCTCGTTGCGGTAGACATAGCGCGCGGCGACCTGCGCGAAGCGCGCGTCATCGCCGATCGTTACGTAGCGCTCGCGCCGGACTCGGCGCGAGCGCTCTATTCGCGTGGGATCGTCGCACTACACAGCGGCGATGCCGCAACCGCACGCGAAGATTTCGGCAAGCTGCTGCACGCTAATCCCTCATATGCGGTCGCTCATTACGATCTCGCGCTCGCCGAAGAACATCTCGGCCGGTACGATGCGGCCGAGCGCGAGCTTCGCAGCGCGCTGTCGCTAGCGCCGTCGTACGCTCGCGCGCGGTTCGCGCTCGGCGTCGTGCTGCTTCGAGAGGGGGATCATGCGGCGGCCCGCAATGCATTCGCTCAGGCGACGCTCGACGCTGCGGGCGATCCGGCGCTGCAGAACATCGCGGCCGCGATGCGCGACTCGATCAAGATTTAGACTTTTTTCATAACCACCCCATACGATGCCCAGACCACTCACACACCCCAGGAGGCTACATGTCTAGAAAACTAGCAGGACTCGCCGTGGCCCTCGGCGCCGCCGTGCTTGCGGCGTGCGCCGGACACTACGGTGGAAATGCAGCTGGAAGCGGCGCCTCTTACGCCCTTCCCGGAATGCCCGAACTCCAAATTACCGCGGTGCTTCCCGACGGCAGAACCGGCACCGCGATGGAGGAGCTCCCCGGTGAAGGCGTCGGCACCGTTCACGATCCGTTCTGGCAAGCAACGCTTGGCGGTTTCACGCAGCAGTCGTTTTCTCAAGCGCTCGGTTTCCCGCCGCGCACGGTCCTTACGATTAAGAACATCTCGAACAACATCAGCCATACGTTCAACGAGGTGAAGAAGATCAGCGGACCGCCGGCAAAGTTTCCCGCAAGTCCCACCCTTAAGATCCAGGCGTCGGGTGGGAAGTTCGGCAGAGGCTACGCCAGCGGCTCGATCTCTCCAGGCGGATCGGTGAAAGTAACGCTCGGCAGAGCGGGTATCTATTTGATCGGCTGCGCGTTCCACTACCATGAGGGAATGCAGGACGTGTTCGTCGTCCACGCAGGCGCGACGCCCGGACCTCAAGGAACAGCTCCCGCTCGATGAGATTTCCTGGCTCCGTGCTCTGGGGCGGACTGCTCTTGGTTGCGGCCATAGCGGCATGCACCAACGGCGGCGGCCTGGGCACGATCGGTGGCGGCGGGGGCGGCGGCTCGCCCTCGCCACCACCGCCCGGCGGCATCGGTGTCGCCATACCGAACGGTAAGATCGGCGTCGTCGACGATCCGGTCTGGGGAACCGTCGGCGGCTACACGCAGGCGCAGACGTCGCAAGTGCTCGCGTTTCCGCCGGGCGCAAAAATTACGATAACGAATCTTTCTTCCTCGACACCGCACACGCTTAACGTCATCGCACAGACCAATGGACCGCCGCCGAGTTGGCCGTCAAACCCGAGTTTCTCGTTCTCCCCGCTCGGAAACGGCGTGCTTGGCTCCGGCTACGCAAGCGGCACGCTCAATGGCGGCGCCTCGGTAACGGTCAAACTCTCGAAGCCGGGAATCTATCTCATCGGCTGCGCGTTTCATTATGTCTCCAATGCCATGCGCGGGGTGATCGAAGTCGTCGCGAGTGCGACGCCCGGGCCGACCGCGTCGCCGGGAAAAGGCGGCTATGCAATCGCGCGGACGTCAAAAACGCCGGTCACGCGGACGCAGAAAGCCGCGGTCGCGGCGAGCCAACCGCGCCTCGTCGACCAGCAGGGCCATACCTTTACGCTCGCATCGCTGCGTGGAAAGCCGCTCGGCGTCACGTTCATTTCGGCGCATTGCACCGATGCCTGTCCGTTGATCGACGCGCAGTTCGCCGACGCGGCGCGGCGAATCAAAAGCGCGCACCTCAACGCGCGCCTGCTGACGATAACGCTCGATCCCGAGCACGATTCGCCGAAAACAATGCGAGAGCTGGCCAAACGTTTTGAAGCCAATCCGCACTACTGGCTGCTCGCGGGCGGATCGATTCGCGACGTACGGGCCGTGATGCGCGAGTTCGGCGTCATCTCGGAAGAAGGGCGGCACGGTTACCGCGACGAGCACACGACGTTCGTTTATCTTCTCAATCGCGACGGCGCGCTCGCCCAAACGATGCTTGCCTCGAGCGCGCTGAGCGACGAGCTGGTGGAGCGGCTGCGCGCCCAGCAGGTAGCGACACGATGATCCGGCGACTCGGGATGGGAAGCGCGCTCCTTCTCGCAGCCTGCACGGCGGGCGGCATTTCGTCCTCTTCGGGTGGCGGCGGCGGCGTGACGATCCAAGTAAGCTTAACGCAGTTCGCGCAGCAGCCGACGCCGTACGGCACGAGCCTCGGTTACTCACCCGCGGTGACGACGATTGCGGTCGGCTCGCAGATTCACTTCGTCAACGTCGACAGCTTCGCGCACACCGCCACGGTGATTCAGGGCGCAACGTCGTTTCCCAACGGCTTCCAGTTCCCGGCCAGCGCCCTGCAACAAAAGGGAACCACGCTTTCGAGCAACTGGACCAGCGGCGCGCTCCAAGCGAGCGGATCATCGCAAACGATCACCGCCGATCGGGCCGGAACGTACCTCTTTGGGTGCTTTTTCCACTACGGCGGCGGCATGCGAGCAGCGATAGTTGCGCAATAAACTCGTCACCGTAGCCCTCGCTGCACTCTTCGTCGCGTGGGCCTCGGCCCCGGCGCGCGCGATTCCGATCTTCGCGCAGCGGTACCATCTGCGCTGCGGACAGTGCCATAGCGTCCTCCCCGAACTCAACGCGTTCGGCAACTACTTCCGGTCGCACGGCTACCGATTGCCGCTCCCCGAGCACGGCACGACCGTCTTCGCGATCCGTTATCAAATGGAGTACGACAAAGAACCCGCGCCCGACAGCCCCAGGTTTTCACCAGGCGGCATTGTGCTTGGAAGCGCGAACCTCGGCCCGATCACGGCCTTCCTTCACTACAGTTTGGGAGCCGGAGGTGGACCGGCAGCAACCTATCTTTTCTTCCTCTCCGATTACAACGAACACACGCAGACCCTTTACCGCG
This sequence comes from Vulcanimicrobiota bacterium, assembly GCA_963831815.1. Classification (GTDB taxonomy): domain Bacteria; phylum Vulcanimicrobiota; class Vulcanimicrobiia; order Vulcanimicrobiales; family Vulcanimicrobiaceae; genus Cybelea. The sequence continues at coordinate 961,534 of CAWHRL010000002.1, read as the reverse complement.
GAGGCCTCTACGAGCTGCCCTTGGCGCAGTCTCCTGGCGAACGTCTTGACGACCTGACGCAGTACGGCTACTACGGCGCGCACGTTGGCTTGAATAACTTGCCGCTTTCGTCGCCGCGGTGGGGCCTGCAGGGGAACCGATCCTTTGGCAAGCTACAGGTGTACGGAACGGTGAGTCTAGGTGCGTTTCAAGGTGCTCCATATGGTGGTAAGCCCGTCAACACCGGTGAAACGACGTGGATGAAGAGCCCGGAGCTTAGCGCCTGGCTGCGTTATACGCTAGCGCAAACCAGCAAGAGCGAGCTCAGTCTAGGCGCGACCGCACTCGGCGGTACGCTCGGAATTTTGACCACGGGCCGTCTTCCATTTGCGGATCTCTACGAACGCTACGGTCTGCTGGCACACGGAAGTTATGGTCCCTTGGATTTGCAAGCCGAACAGTGGTACGGCTACGACCACGACGCCGATGGCTTTTTGACGAATATCCATTCATCCGGAGGTTACGTCCGCCTGAAGTACTACCCGATCCCACACGCGTACTTAGGCTTGCGATACGACGCGTACGCGAATCCTTTTATCAACCGTGATTTCGTTTACTACGGAGCCGTCCAGATCGCGCCGTTTCGGATACTCGCTCAGGAGGTTCAGTCGCCTGGCGAACATCCGTTCTTTAGCGCCGCGTTGACGGTAGCTTTCCCCGGTCCGTTGAAGTACTGAGGTCAACGATATGAGAGTTCTAGTGGTCGAAGATAACGCGCCCGTGGCGGAGTCCATCCGGACGATGCTCGAAGCGCGAAAATACGCCGCCAACGTCGTCGCCGACGGGGAGGAAGGGCTCGATCATCTCTTGCGTCGCTGTTACGACGCGGCGATCATCGATGTCGGCTTGCCCGGCATAGACGGCTTCGCGCTCGCGCGCAACGCGCGCGCCGAAGGCGTACAGACCCCCATCCTGATGCTCACCGCACGCGACGCCGTTGAAGATCGAGTCGCAGGACTCGATTGCGGCGCCGACGACTATCTCGTCAAACCATTCGTCGAGGAAGAACTGGTGGCGCGCGTCGCTGCGATCCTGCGCCGTGCGGACCGGCCGATGGTCGGCGTCGTCGAAGCCGGTGCGCTGCGCATCGACCTGGCCGGACGCAACGTCACCTACAACGGTAAGCCGGTGGTCCTGGGCGCGACGGAGTTCCGTCTCTTGGAGTTTCTGGCTCGCAACGTCGGGATCGCGCTCTCGCGCATGCAAATCGTCGAGCGCATCTGGGATTATGACTTCGAGGGCTCGAGCAACATCGTCGACGTCTACATCAGCCAGCTCCGGCGGAAGCTCAAAGCCCTTGGAGCGAGCGGTGTCATCGAAACGGTATGGGGCATCGGATATCGCCTGAAGGCCGGTTAGGAGTTTGTCGCTCCCGAGGTTCGACGCGGGTTGATCGCTCGCGCGGCGATACTCTACCTTGGGATCTTCGTTTGCATATTGCTCGCCCTTAACCTGGGCGCGTATGCGTTTATGGCTCGAGAGTATGGATCGCTGCTGGCGCCTGCGCTGGGGACTCCGGAAGGAGCGCGCGCGCTCGCAACGGCGCTTCGCCGCGTCGTCGTTACGCTTGCGGCAATCGACGTCCCGCTCGTCGCGATCGTCGCCCTCGCTTCCTACCTGCTCGCTCGCGCAACGATCGCGCCGCTCGAGGCCGCGCGGCTGCGCGAGCGCACCTTTGCGGCCGATGCCGCACACGAGTTGCGCACGCCGCTCGCCGCGATTGCAGCGATCGCGCAGGCTGCGCGCGCGTCGGCCTCCGCTGAGGCGCAAGCCGCTTTTGAAACGATTGCGCGCAGCGCGCTCGAAGCGTCGGCCGTCGTAACCGACCTGTTGACGCTCGCACGCGACCCTCGGCGTCGAGCGCTGCAGTGCGAACCCGTCGATCTCGCCGCCGTAGTCGTGAGCTCTTCGCGCGAGACGGCCCAGGCGGCGGCGGCACGCGGCATCGATTTGACGAGCTCGCCTGCGAGCGCAATCGTCGATGGCGACGAGCGGCGCCTGCGCGAGCTGGCGCGCAATCTTCTCGAGAACGCGATTCGTCACGCTCGTCGAAGCGTTACGATCGCTTCGCGGCAGAACGGCCGGCTCTGCGAGATCGTCGTCGATGACGACGGCGACGGCATTCCGGCCGGCGACCGCGAGCGGATCTTCCAACGCTTCTATCGCCGTTCGAACGACGGCACCGGCACCGGTCTTGGCCTGGCGATCGTGCGCTGGATCGCACGCGCGCACGACGGTACCGTGACGGCCGTTGAGGCGCCCTCCGGGGGCGCGCGCTTCGTCGCGGCGATTCCGTCCCACAATGATTAGAGGGGTCTCGCGGCGTCTCGACGCGTAAGTCAAGACGCCATGCCCTTTCGTTCGCTCTCGGAGTTCATCGACGCGCTGCGCGGCGCCGGCGAACTGCACGTCATCGGGGCGAGCGTCGATCCACGGCTCGAGATCAGCGAGATCACCGATCGTGTCGTCAAAGCCGGTGGCCCGGCCTTGCTCTTCACCAACGTCAAGGGTTCGAGCTTTCGGGTTCTGACGAATCAATTCGGTACGCATCGCCGGATGGCGATGGCGCTTGGCGCAACGCGGCTCGACGAAGTCGGCGCGCGCGTTGGTAAGCTTATCGATTTCGCACCGGCGGCCGGATCGCTGGTAGGAAAGCTTCGCGGCGCGCTCGCGCTCGCACCGCTCGCAAATGCGATCCCGAAAATCGTTCGTGAGGGCAGCGTTCACGACGTCGTCGCGGCGCCGGACCTCACCAAACTGCCGGTGCTCACGACCTGGCCGCTCGACGCGGGACCGTTCATCACGCTGCCGCTGGTAATCACCAAAGACCCGCGCAACGGTCGCGTCAACGCCGGCATGTACCGCATGCAGGTCTTTAATGCGACGCAGACGGCAATGCATTGGCAACGCCACAAGCATGGTCGCGCGCACGCCGACGCCTGGGGCTCGAAGATCCCCGCCGCCGTCGCGATCGGTACCGAACCGGTGCTCACCTATGCAGCGACTGCACCGCTTCCGCCGCTGCTCGACGAGTTTGCGTTTGCCGGGCTTTTGCGCGGGAAACCGGTCGAACTCGTCCGCGCGAAAACGGTCGATCTGATGGTGCCGGCCGAGGCGGAGTTCGTGCTCGAAGGGTACGTCGACAACGACGACCTGCGCGTCGAAGGGCCTTTTGGCGATCATACCGGTGTCTACAGCCCGGCCGACCGCTATCCGACCTTTCACGTCGAGTGCATGACCCACCGGCGCAACGCCGTTTACGCAGCGACGGTCGTCGGCAAGCCGCCGATGGAGGACGCGTGGCTCGGCAAGGCCACCGAACGTATCTTCCTTCCGATCCTGCAGGCGATGCTACCCGAAGTCGTCGACATGAATCTGCCGGTCGAGGGCGGCTTTCATAACCTCGCGATCGTCTCGATACGGAAAACCTATCCAGGCCAGGCAAAGAAGGTGATGAACGCGCTCTGGGGACTCGGGCACATGATGATGCTGACACGCGTCTTGATCGTCGTCGACGCGGACGTCGACGTTCAAAACCCACGCCACGTTGCATGGTTCGTGCTAAACAACTTGGCGCCAGAGCGCGATCTCGTGACGATGCCGGGACCCGTCGACGATCTCGACCACGGATCGTATAGCGTCGCATACGGCACGAAGATCGGCGTTGACGCAACGCGTAAGGACGCGTCGGAAGGTTACACGCGCGCCTGGCCGCCGGAGATGATCATGGACGACGCAACGCGGCGGCTCGTCAGCGAGCGGTGGCATACGTACGGCCTCGACCGCATCGAGCGCGCGCTGCAGCCCGACGATTGGTCTGGACAAGGGCCGCGCCGGTGAAGTTTCTCGGTCTCTTTCTGCGCGAGATTCGCATCGAACATACGCTCTTCGCACTGCCGTTCGCGTACGTCGGCGCGATCTTGGCGGCGCGCGGCATTCCTTCGCCCGCAGCACTTGGGTGGATCACGCTCGCCGTGTTGGGAGCGCGAACCGCGGCAATGGCCGCAAATCGTTTCCTCGATCGTGAGATCGACGCGCGCAATCCGCGAACCGCGCGCCGCGCGGTCGCAAGCGGGGCGCTTGCGCCGTCGGCGATGATTTGGGCAAGCCTTGCGGGCCTAGCGTTGCTGCTCTGGGCGGCGTGGATGCTCAATCCGCTCTGCGTGAAGCTGATGCCGGTCGCGGCGCTGCTCTTGCTGGTCTATCCGCTCTGCAAACGCTTCACCTGGGCGAGCCACTTCGTGCTCGGCGCGGTGGACGGACTCGCGCCGCTCGGAGCCTACGTCGGAATCGCTGGAACGATTACGCTGCCCGCCCTGCTGCTCTTCGCAGCCGTGACGATCTGGGTCGCGGGATTCGACATCATCTATGCGCTGATGGATCTGGCGTTCGACGAAGCGCAAGGCATTCGGTCGTTGCCCGTGCGTTTCGGCGAAGCGAGCGGACGCGTGCTCCCGATCGCGCTGCACGCCGCGATGCTGCTGCTCTTAGGCGGCGCCGGCCTGCTGGCCGGCGCCGGCCCGGCGTACTTTCTCGGCGTGCTCTCAGTCGCCGCTCTCATCATCTACGAAGAGCATCTCTTTCGAAGCGGCGCGAACCTCTTCGTTATCAACGAACGGGTCTTTATCTCGAACATGACGTTTTCGGTTCTCTTCTTGATCACCACCGTCGGCGGGTACGTGTGAGACGGCGCAACTTTATCGCCGCCGCATCCGCCGCGGCCGCGAGCGGCGTGGCAGCGCGGGCGGGAGCGCAAGTCTATCCGCTGCATCCGATTGCGGCCCCGCAACAATACTTGCAACAGCTGACGATCGCCGTCAATGTAACGCTCTCAGGGCCGCTGCAAAAGTACGGCGAGGAGGTCGTCAAAGGCGTTCAAGCCGCAGTCGACGAGCAGAATCGTTTCAACGCTCCGGTCTCGCACGCGTGGGCGATGCGTCCGCTCGACGATCGTAACGATCCTGGACTCGCCGCCTCCAACGCCAACGTCGCCGCAGCCGACTTCACGGTGATCGGAATGATCGGGAACCTCACCGCACCGATGACGCTCGCTGCGCTCTCTCGGTACGCAAACGTCGGCTTCGCCGTGATCGTGCCGACCGTCACGGCCGATGCGGTGACCAAGCGCGGCTATCACAACGTCTACCGGTTGCCGGCCAGAGACAGCGCCTCTGGAAGGCTCTTTGCGAGCGCCGCGCTCGAACAGAAACGCGGTGTTCCGGTGATTGCGATCGCGTTCGACGGCGACTACGGTTACGACGTCGGCAGCGGTTTCGTCAACCAAGCGCGAAACGACCGGCATCCCGCCGATCTCGTGCTCTTTCCGCTCGCGAAGACCGATCCGGCGCAGGCCGCGCGAACGGTGCTCGATCGTTCCCCGGGCTACGTCTTTCTCGCCGGAAAGACGTCGGAGATGGGACCGATCGCCGACGCGTTACGAGTGGGAGGCTACGCAGGCGAGTTTGGGGCCGCCGACGGCTTCTACAACTCCGAGACGATTTCGACCTACGCAAAGACGCTCGATGGAGCCTACATCGCGTCGCCGATGCCGCCGATCGACCGGGTTCCCAGCGCCGTGCAGCTCGTCACCGATTTCGAGCGTGAGGTCAGCCAAATCACCACGCAATCGGCCTTCGGATACGCCGCCGCGCAGCTCCTAATCGCGGCCTCGCAACGCGGTAACGCGACCTCGCGCAGCTCGCTGTTGATATCGCTGCAGTCGGGCGGAACCTTCACGACCCTCGTCGGCCAGTTTGCCTTCAACATCAGCGGCGATCCGCTGATCCCGAACATCTATCTTTATACCGTCGGCGGCGACGGCTTCAAGTTTTCCCGGCCCGCCGTCCGCACAGGCTTTGTATATTAGTAACGCCGCTATCGAGTGCATGAGGTGATCTAGAGCTGCATCCAAACAACGGCGTTACTAAACCTTACCGGACGAACTCATCCTCCGGGACGACGCGCAATCTGTGCGGCGTTCGGACCCGCTCTTTCGGAGGCTCTTCGTTCTCTTCGATCGCGAGCACGAACCGAAGGCGCCAAACCCCGAGCGAGAGCGTAAAACTCGTTCCCATGATTTCCACGATCAAGCCTCCACGCGCTGCCACTGCCAGATAGCCAGCGCACCGTACACGACGAAAAACAGTATTTCGGCTGAGAGCCGCCATTCGAAACCAAGCCCCGCGTAGTTGTCGAGGCCACTCGTGCCTGCGAGATGCACGTAGGTCAGCGGGATAAAACGTGAGAGCCCCCAAGCAACGTCGTGAACGGCTACCGCGACGCCGTTGCTCGGCGCAATGCGCGTCAATCCGCCGATTAGAAGCGCAACCGGCCATGCGAAGCCGAGTACGGCGCCGTAAGACCGGCTAAGCCACGTCGTCGCCGCGCAGAGCATCGCATACCAGGCGAGCGGGAGCGCCATGCCCATCAGGATCGCTAGCCCGTTCTCTCCCGTGAAGTCGAGACGCCATGTCTCGAAGAGCAGTTGGCACAAGTAGAGCGCAACGATGGTGAGCAGCGACGACCCCAAAATTCCGACCGCGTCGACGCCGACCGTGCCGAGTGCGAATCGCAGGCGCGAGCACGGCCTTGTCAGAGCGATTTCAAGATGGCCGTCGATCTCGCGGGCAAAGGGTGCCGCCAAAATCGTTGCGACGATCAGGGCCACGATGTCGGCCAGGGCCATATAGAAGATCATTGGCACGGAGCCATTGCTGTCGATGACCGTCGTAGTTATGCCGCCGGAGGAATGCGAGCTTACAACGTTTCCGACGTGGCTGAGATGCGAACTGTCGTGCGAATGGGAGGATGGCTCGGTCACGACGATGTGACTCCCGGCCGATCCTCGGTCGTCGATCACGACGTGCGTCCGATCCGCGGGATCGTCGATAACGGTGCGCTTCGTACCGTCCGTCAGAACCGAATGCGTTGCCTTGGCGGTCGGGTCGTTCGTCATATTCGCGACCCACGTCGCGGGCGATGCATATCGGGCGAACGAGATCCGCAAGACGACCGCTAAAACCACCAGGACCGCTAGGATAATTGCGACCGTTCGCAGGCAGTTACGGATACGCAACCATTCAATGTAATTCATCAAGAGCTTCCTTTGGCGACGACGTCGGTCGTAGCCGTTCCCGGCGAAACGGCATAGAGGAAGATGTCCTCAAGGTTGAGATCCAGCACGCGAACGCCCATCGCGCCGGCGCGGGAGAGCCGCGCCGCGATCTCGTCGGCGCCCTTGGTGACGAGGAGGCGCACGATTCGCTCGCTGCGATCGGTACGTGCGACGCGAGAATCGTTCGCGATTCCGTCGAGGGTAAACGTCACGTCGGGGAAGATGCCTTCGACAATCTTGCGATCGCCTTTCAAGTCGTCGACGAGTCCTTGGAGGACGAGTCGTCCCCGATCCATGATTGCAATCTGCTCTGCCGCGCGTTCGACTTGACCGATCTGATGCGACGAAAAGATCACCGTATTGCCTTTTGCTGCCTCGTTGATCATGAGGCTCAAGACGTGCCGCTGGTTGATCGGGTCTAATCCACCGGTCGGCTCGTCGAGCACGAGAATCTCGGCGTTTTGAGCGAAGGCAAGCGCCACCATCACCGCCGTCTTCATGCCTTTAGAGAGAAATCGTACGCGGCGGCGCCGGTCGACGTTGAACGATTCGAGCAGCTCGTGTGCACGCGCAGGAGCAAACGCACGAAATGCGCGCCGGTTCATCTCGACGTGCTGGTCGACCGTAACCCAATCGTAGAGCACGCTGCGCTCCGCTACGTAAGCGACGCGCTCGAGCGTCGCGGGCACGAGCGGACTGCCGTCGTAGAGGATCGTTCCGCTCGTCGGGCGCGCCAGACCGAGCAGACACTTAAACGTTGTCGTTTTACCGGCGCCGTTGGGTCCAAGCAACCCGAAGACGGTCGCGCTCGGGATCTCCAGCGAGAGCCCGTCAACCGCCGCAATCGGACCATAGGACTTCCGTAGGTTTGAAATCGTGATCGTGCTCATCTCACTCATTTCTCAAAGGTCGCCGAACCAGCGCTCCAGCGCGGCTTCGAAGAGCTCGCGGACCTGTTCTCGTTGGAGCCCTACCGACTTCGCCTCGCGCAGCGCGACGTCGAGCGCGCCGCGGCCGATCTCGGCGGCAACTTTCGGCGCCTCGGCGACCCCGTTCGCGCGGACGAAGGAGCCGCGGCCGGGGGAGGTCTCGATCACGCCCTCGCGTTCGAGATCGCGGTAGGCACGCGCAACGGTGTTGGCATTCACGGTAAGGTCCATCGCGAGCTGTTTGACCGTCGGGAGCTGCTCGCCGACCTGCAAAACGCCCAGCGCGACCGATCGTTTAACCTGCTCGATGATCTGCAGGTAGATCGGCACGCCGCTGCGGGGGTCGACGGTCAGTACGGCCGGCATCAGAGCGACCTGCTAGCTCCTAAACCTTAGGGCCCCACCCGGGGAAGAGCTCGGTGCGCCGCTGGTCGGGGAGCCGGACCGGCGTGCGGGTCTCGCGCAGTGAGTCGGAGTTCTGGGCGAAGGTCGTGTGAATCATGACGGGGTCCTTTCAAGCGATCTAGTACCATCAAGCTATCGTACTAGTACACTAGTACAATAGCTTATTAGTACGGCCTCGTCAAGCTCCTTGGCCGAGTTTTCTCAGGCCGGTTTTTGTTGGCGTAACTCCATCGACCGGCGAAGCACGGCAAAACGCGGATCGTTGGCGATCTCGGTGGCGTAGTAGCCATCGTTTTGCGCTCGCCGCAACCACGTCAGAGCGGCCCCATGCTGTCCGACCGCTTCGAAGGCCGCCGCGAGGTCTTCCGGCGAGACGTCCTTGACATGTGCTTGCGCGATGGTCAACTCGGCTCGCGCGCGGGCCATTTGATTGGCCTGGGCGTAAACGCCCGCCAACAGGGCGGCCGCTTCCGCCCGGCACTTAGGACACGTCTGCGCGAGCCGGCCGAAGGATTGTGCGGCATGCGGCTGATCGCCGAGCGCTTCGTAAGCGAGCCCGAGGGTCTCGTACGCATCGGAACGTCCCGGCGAGAGATCGAGGGTTTCACGAGCGTAGGCCAGGGCGTCTCGGTAGTTCCGCTTGAGATAGGCAGCCGTGCCGAGCCAGGCGGTGGTCGCGACCGAGAGCGGCTCGAGCTGCGCGGCCTTGCTCAGCTCGGAGTACGCTTCGCCGACCCGCCCTTGTTCCAGCAGGGCCGTGCCGTACCATTCGTGCGCGGCTCCGTTCGCCGGATCGAGCGCGATGGCGCGCCGGAGGTAGCTGATAGCTAGATCGTTCTGCTTTGAGCCGTGGGACTTGATGAAGCCCATGACCGAATAGGCCTCGGCACTGGCCGGGTCGATGGTCAGCGCCTGGCGCGCAAAGGCTTGCGCGCGAGAGATTTGGGCCATTGCCGGAGCGGATCCATATCCATAATCGGCCATGATCGCGTACGCCGACGCGAGACCCGCATAGCCTCGGGCATCACTCCGATCGTTGGCGACGATGCGCCTAAAGTATTCGACGCTCTTGCTGACGCCGTCACGGGTGCGCAGGTTCCAATAGTAGCGGCCGATCTCGTAGAGCCGGGTATCTTGGGCCGCAACGCTCGACCGCGCATTTGCGACGCTCGTCGCTCCCGGCGTTAGTCCGGAGCCGCCGAGGAGCGCAAGCGCACAGGCTGCGGCCAGCACGGCTCCCCTTCGTCGCATTGGCGGAAAGGCGATGGCCTTTGCCGGCTCTGGGCGCGGGAGGTCTTCGCGGCGCCGGACGGGCGCGGTGAATCGATAGCCTCGGCGCGGAATCGTTTCGATCGCTGCCGCGTTCCAACGCCCTCGCAACGTTTTACGCAGCACGTAGACGTTCTGCGCGAGGTTTGCTTCGTCGACGTAGCCCTCTGGCCAAATGCGAGCAAGCAGCTCGTTCTTCGGAAAGACCTCGCCGGGGTGCTCGAGCAGCGCTAAAAGGGTTTCGACGACCTTTGGACCGATCGGCAAAGGGACGCCTCGATCGAGCAAAAGAAGGCGCGCCTCGTCGAGTTGAAACGGCCCGAATTCGTAAACGCTCATGACTGCTCTCCCGGAGTAACGATCGATGCCTTGTGTCTGTTATATACGCGCAAGCGCTAAGAAAGTTTTCGTTTCGGCTGGCTTGGTTGCTTTAATCTGCCGCCTGGACTAGGGTGCGAAGACGCCTAGGGCTCGCGGCAGGAGTTCGAACCGTGCCGGCGTCGTGCCGGCCGGCTCGCCGTCGGCGCTGATACGGTGCGGCCGCCGCGTTCGGATATCGAAGGCGGTAGAGCGAAAGGTATGCAGGCCCGGCGACGACTGTCGCCGGCCGGCAGCGATGGCGGCAACCAATGAGTAAAATCCGATCACGCTGTTGACCTCGATCGAATAGAGGTCGAGCCAACCATCGTCGATCGCGGCGTCGTCTACGGTAATGAATCCGCCGAAGCGCTGGCTGTTCGCCACCGTGAGCTGCACCGATCTCAAACGCAGCTGCCTGCCGTCGTACGCGACCTCGGCGTGAAAAGATCGCGCGTGCTGCGCCGCGAGCAGAAGGCTCGCGGCGATCGCTACAAGGCCGAAGCGTTTTTTGTCCTTGGGCTTTTGCAATCGCGCCAGCCGGCTCGAGATTCCGATGCTCGCCTCGGTCAGAAAGTATCTGCCGTTGACGCACGCGGCGTCGATCGTTCTCGCGCGACCGGCTGCAATGACGGCGCAAGCGCCGGTGATGTCGAGCGGAATTGCCAGCGTCCTCGCGAGATCGTTGAAGGTTCCCAAGGGCACGACCCCGATCGGCACGCCGAGCGCGATTGCGCGCGGAATCTCTCGCGTTACCGTGCCGTCGCCGCCGGCAACGACGATCGCGTCGACTCCGGTCGCGGATGGGTCCTCAACAATCTCGACGCCGCGGCGCCGGAGCTCCTCGTGGACTGCATTGCCCAGAAGATGCCCTTGCCGCGCCGTCGGATTGACGACCAGCAGCGCGCGCACGCCTACCGGTCTCGCAGCACGATACGCAGATACGCAATCCCCTGCCAAATCGCGACCGCGGCGAGGACCAGCGTGCCGACGACCATCACGAAGTAGCCGAGATCGATTCCAATTTGCGTTGAGGCGTCGATGTACCCCACCGCCTTCACCGAAGCGGTCAAATCCTGGTAGACCGCATGGAAGACGAACCAGACGATCGCCGCGCTGGGCGCGCTGACTAGGAAGAGTACCAAGTGGAGAGTGCGATCGTCCTGGCGACTCATATTTAGCAGCTTCGGCGCCGGCGCCCGAAGAAACCCTCATGGCAATGCACGTTCTTCCACGGCGTCCGCGCCCGCACAACCCGATGCCCGAATCACGGTACGAGGTGCTCGCGCTCTTCACCGGCGCGATGGTCGGCGCTTCGCTCTTCATCATCTCGACCGGCGCGCTAATGACGTTCTTTGCGTCGGCGCTTCACCTGGGACAGACCGAGCTTGGTCTCATCCTCTCGATTCAAATGACCGGATCGGTCGCGATGACGTCCGTAGCGGGGCTGCTTACCGACCGATTTGGGGACAAAGCGGTCGTGTTTTGGAGCGGTCTCGTGATGGGGATCGCGCTGATCGCGGGATCGCTCGTCCCGAACTTTACGTGGCTGATCGTATGGCTTCTCGTCTACGGGATCGGCTATGCTGCCGTAACGCCGGCCGGAAGCCATGCGATCATCTTCTTCTTCAAGAAGGCAGATCGCGGTCTGGCGATGGGCGTGCGTCAATGCGGCGTTCCAGTCGCGGGCGTGCTCGGATCGCTCTTGCTTCCAGCGATCGCGCTTCATTTTCAGTACCGTGGTGCGCTGATTGCCGCCGGAGCGCTGACGCTGATTGCGTGCTCGATTGCCTCGGCGCTCTACCGCGAGCCCGTCGAGCTGCAAGGTGAACGCGTTTCGCTGCGCGCGATGCTGCTCGAAATGGTCGAAATCGCGCGTGAGGCTCGTCTTATCTTGCTGACGATCACTTCGATGGTCCTTGCCTGCGGTCAGTTCGCGCTGCTGGCATTCCTGACGCTGACGTTCGTGCACGCAGCCGGCTACGCGCTGCCGGTGGCGCTTTCGCTCTTCACGATCTCGCAGCTCACAGCAATCGCCGGCCGGCTCGCGTGGGGATGGATCAGCGACCACCTGTTTGGGGGGAGCCGGACGCTGCCGCTCGTCGTCGTGTGCGTGCTCGTCGCGCTCGTTGCCTTCGGCATGGGTGAGGTCGGACCCGCAACGCCGCCGTGGTTGGCTGCGGGATTGGCAGCGGCCCTGGGTTTCAACGCGGAGGGATGGTTCGGCGTGAGCATCATCGGGTTCGCCGAGATCGGCGGCGAGGAACACTCCGGCAGCGCGCTCGGCGTCGGCTTGACGTGGACGCTCTTGGCCGCGATGGTGACGCCGCCGATCTTCGGGGCGATCGCGCAAGCGAACGGTTTCGACGTCGCGTGGCGTTGGCTCGCGGCGCTGCAACTTGCGGGTGCGATACCGGCGCTTCTCGCCAGTTCGGCCCTCGTTCGAATCTTCCAACGCGAACTCTAGTCCGCGCGTCGTTGGTACTCCATGTAATCGGCGGTCGCGTCCGCAATTCCGATGTCGAAGTAACGTTCGACGATGCGCAGGGCGAGATCGAACCCCGAGGTCAAGCCGCCGGCACAAGAAGAACTCTCGTTTTCGACGTAGCGCACGCCGCGCACGAGCCGAATGTTGGGAAACTGCTGCGCGAATCGATCGTAGAAGGCGTGGTGCGTCGTTGCAAAGAGGCCGTCGAGCATTCCCGTCTTTGCGAGCGCAAACGCGCCGGTGCAGACCGACGCCGTCACGGCCGCGCGCGGGCTCGCGCGTCGTAGCCACGAGAGAAGAGCGGCTGATGCCGGTTGTGCGCCCACGATGATGACGTCTGGTTGCGGCGCCGACGCAAACGAAAAGGCCGGAACGACCCGCAAGCCTCGCTCCGTTTCGGCCGTTTCGCCCGATTCGCCGACGAGATACTGATCGAACGGCATTTGGACTTCCATCGTGCTGCCAAGCGACGGGACCATCACTTCGCCGAAGACTTCCCAGGGGCCGGCGAAATCGATGAGCGTCGCGCCGTCGCCGACCGCGTAGGCAACCCGAATACGTCCCGATGGCGGCAACGCGAGCGGCTTACCTCGGTTTTCGGGCGCCGTTGCCGACAGCGCCGGCGCGGGTCCAACGAGGGTCGCAAACGTCGTCGCGCATGTGGCGGTGATCCACTGGTTGCGTCTCATCAATCGTAGCATCGCAGAGCGGGCGCTAAAAGTCTTGTACGATCTTTGCGTTCGGTGTAGCATTCTTACGCTATGGCACGGCTTTTCGGCATCGGGTCCTTTTACGGAGAAACCAAATCGCTGACGATCGCCGGAGCCACGTTCTCCGAAGTGCGCCACGAGCGGCCGATCGACATTCCACCTCACACGCACGCAGCCGGTCATTTTTGTCTGTTGCTCGACGGCACGTACGTCGAGCGCTCGGGTGAGGTCACGATCGCTTACGAGCCGCTAACGGTCGCCTTTCTGCCTCCGAAGGTACCCCATGCCGATACCGTGGGTGAAGGCGGCTGCCGTTTCTTCATCATCGAGCTGACCGACACGTGGATGGAGACAATCGCAAGCTACGGACCGGTCTGCGAACATTTAACCGACCTTCACGGCGGAGTCGCGACGTGGCTTGCCGTGCGGCTCTACAACGAATACCGAAACTCCGATTCCACGTCGCAAATCGTCGTGGAGTCCTTGCTTTACGAGCTGTGCGGTCACATCTATCGCATGAAGCTCAACGAGACGGAAGAGCCGCCTTGGCTGCATCAAACGCGCGCAACGATCGAGAATGACTTTGCGCGTCATCTCGAGCTGACGCGACTCGCCGCAGATGCCGGCGTGCATCCGTGCCATCTCGCGCGCGCGTTTCGCCGCCGTTACGGCGTTCCGGTCGGCGAGTACGTCGCTCGCCTACGCATCCAGCTTGCATGCCGCCGTCTCGCCAACGCGAGCGTCCCGCTCGCGCAGATTGCGGCGGATGCGGGGTTCACCGATCAAAGCCATTTGACGCGAGTCTTCAAGTCGGTCACCGGCGTAACGCCCGCAGTCTATCGACGCCGCCACTAGATTGCCCCACAGCCGCTGTACGCGGCCGTTGGTGCCCAGAAAGGGACTCGAACCCCCACGGTGTTGCATTCCCCAGCCGCAGCCTGTCCTGAGCGAGCGAAAGCGAGTCGAAGGGCGGCCGGGGACCCAAGTACTTGAAACCCGCTCCGCGAGCGCTGCGCTGTGGTGGCAACACCGTGCGAATCGTTTGGTGCCCAGAAAGGGACTCGAACCCCCACGGTGTTGCCACCACTGGTACCTGAAACCAGCGCGTCTACCAATTCCGCCATCTGGGCGCGGAGCAGCACGATTCGGGGCGGTAGGCATCGACCCTCTCCACGAAACCCGCCGCGCCGGGCCGCGGTTTGGAGAGTCACTCAATGGCTTTACCCCTCCTCTCAATAGAAAACTCGACTTCGCTCGACCCGTACTCGGCAGCCGTAACGGCGGCGGCCGAACGAGTCAGCCCGGCGGTCGTCAGCATCGAGGTGCGCAGCGGCCGGCGCGGCGGAAACGGAAGCGGTTTCGTTTTTACGCCCGACGGCTTCGTCGTCACCAACAGCCACGTCGTCCACGACGCGCGCCGCATCGGCGTTGCGCTGCTCGATGGACGTGAGTTGCCGGCTGATGTGATCGGCGACGATCCGCACTCGGATCTCGCGGTCTTGCGGGTCGACGCCCCCGACGTCGCCTACGCATCGCTTGGCGACTCGGGCACCCTTCGGCCGGGTCAGCTCGTCATCGCGGTCGGAAATCCGTACGGGCTCGCGTACACGGTCACGGCGGGCGTCGTAAGCGCGCTCGGTCGCTCGCTGCGCTCGCAATCGGGTCACTTGATGGATAACATCATCCAAACCGACGCCGCCCTCAATCCGGGCAACTCGGGTGGGCCGCTCGTCACTGCCGGCGGCGACGTGATCGGCGTGAACACGGCGGTGCTGCCCGGCCAAGGGCTCTGCTTTGCAATCGCGATCAACACCGCCAAGCATATCGCCGGGCTTCTGATGCGCGACGGCCGCGTTCGGCGCGGTTATCTCGGCATCGGAGCACAGGAGATCGTGCTTGCGCCGGCCGCTGCGCGCCGCCTTGGTCTAGAGGATCGGCGCGCGATCATGATCGAGACGGTCGAAGCAGGCAGTCCGGCCGATACGGCGCGCTTGCAAGCCGGCGACGTTCTGCTAACATTCGAAGGGCAACGCCTCAACGGGATCGACGCGCTGCACAAGCTGCTGACCAGCATCGATCTCAGTCGCTCCTACAAACTCGACGTCGTACGCAAGAGCGAACGCTTCTCACGCATCGTTCTGCCCGTAGAGTCGTCGCGATAGAGGGCCTCGAATGACCTCAGCGAGCATGGTGCGCAGGCTCCTGCCGATTCTCGGCATCACGTTCATCGACATCGTCGGCTTCAGCATGCTGATTCCGATGCTGCCGTATTTCGTGACGCATTTCGGCGTCTCGCCCTTCGTGGTCGGCCTGCTGATGGCCACGTTCTCGCTCTGCCAGTTCGTCTCGGCGCCGCTTTGGGGAAGCCTCTCCGACCGCCTTGGCCGCAAAATGGTGCTGATCATCAGCCAGATCGGTGCGACCATCGGTTGGGTGATGCTCGGACTCGCGCCGAACATCGCCGTTTGGCTCGCGATAGCTCCGATCACCGTCGTTTTCTTAGCGCGAGTCGTCGAGGGCGTCTCCGGTGGAAACATCAGCATCACGCAGGCCTACGTCGCGGATCTCGTAGAGCCGCGCATGCGCTCCCGCGCCTTCGGCCTGATCAGCGCCATGTTCGCAGCCGGCATGGTCTTCGGCCCGCTCGGGGGCGGACTGCTCTACGCGCGTTACGGTTTTGCGGTTCCGTTTTTGGTGGCGGCTGCGTTGCAATTCCTCACCCTGGTCGTCACCATCGTCATGCTGCCCGAATCCCACACGCGCGCGCAAGAGGAAGAGCGTTTTTCTATTCGCGCGATTTTGGCGACCTTCCGTAAACCCTACCTCAGCCGGCTTCTCTGGCAGAAGCTCGCGATCGCGCTGGCTCTTTACGGATGGTTTGCAGTCTTCTCGCTCTACTTTCAGCGACAGCTCGGTTTTTCGCTATCGCAGACGGATTATTTCTTTTCGTTCTTCGCGATTTTCAACGTCATTATGAATGCGTTCGTGGTCGGGCGCGTCTCGGCGCGGTTAGGCGATCGCTGGATGTCGAATCTCGGTCTGGCCTCACTGATCGTCGGGTTTGCTTCGCTGCCGTTCGTGCGCGACGTCGGCTTGCTGGCCGCGACGATGCTGCTCTTCTCGTTCGGAATTGCGCTGGCGAACACGGGGATCACGGCGCTCATCAGCAACGCCGCCTCGGATCGCGACCAAGGTATGGTGCTCGGCACGAGCTCCTCGCTGGACTCACTCTCGGGTATTCTCGCGCCGCCGATTTCGACGAAGCTACTCGCAACGTTCGGTCCCGGTTTTGCCGGCGTCGAGTCGTTGACGATGGCCAGCGTTGCGCTGGTGATGGGCCTGTACAACGCTCGCGGTGAGGCTTCCGCGGTCCGCAGCGACGACGGCGCGCTCTCGCTAGAGGTCGAAGCGGCGAATATCGTCGACTAACTCAGGCCATGGGCGATTCGAAGACGCCCGTCGCTCGCGTCCTACTCGCTCCTGCTCGTCCATTTTTTCGGGGTCAGCAAGCTTTGAAGCAGCCCTCCATGGCTGGCCCGAAAAAACTGGACGCTTCTCATCGCCCATGGCCTGAGTTAGTCGACGATGTTTTTATAAGTGAGGGTTGTTGATGCGATACAAGACGTGGCGGCGGAGCGGATTGCCGGGTTCGAGTTTTGGATGATCGAAGTCGTGGGCGGGATTGTGGGTCATGCCCAGGCGCTGCATCACGCGTTGCGAGCGAAGATTCGTCGCCGCAGTGAATGCGACGACTTCATTCCAATTTAGCTCGGTGAAAGCAAAGCCGAGCGCGGCCTTGGCGCCTTCGGTCGCGTAGCCGCGCCCCCAGTTCTCGAACGATAACCGCCATCCGATCTCAGTTGCCGGGGTAAAGGGTGCCGAAAACGGTACCTTTTGCAGTGCAATGACGCCCGCGAAGGGAGCCCCGTCGCGAACCTCGACCGCCCACCAGCCATAGCCGTTTTCTTCAAGCGCGCGTCGAATCGCGGCGGCCGAGGCCTCGGAGAGCTCGCGCGTATACGCTCTTCCCAAGAACTCGGTGACGCGCGGATCGGCGTTCATCGCAGCCCACGGCTCGACGTCGGCGTCGCGCCATGCTCGCAGCGTTAAACGAGGCGTCTCGATGGTTGGGACTTCGGACACGCGCCGCCGCTAGGCTGCGGTTGTCTTGCGGCGCTTGCTGGTGCCCGCTTTTCCGTTGCTCCCGGCGCGACGTTTCTTGCTCTCTTCGAGGCTTTGCGCGAGGACGTCCATGAGATTGACGACCTTCGCTCTCGCCGGAGCCTTCTTCGCCTTTGGAAGCTCCTTGCCGTTGGCGCGCGCTTCGATCATCGTCAAGAGCTCGTCGTGATAGTTGTTTGTGAACTTCTCCGGCTCGAATTCGTCAACGCTCATTGTGTCAACGAGCATGCGCGCCATCTGCATCTCTTTTTCGGGCAGCTTCTCGCGACTCGGAATCTCGAGCGATTCGGCGGCAACGATCTCGCTCGCCCAGTGCATGAGCTCGAGCACCAGCGCGCCGTCGACCGGCTTGACCGCGGCAATGTACTCTTTGGTCCGGATCACCACCCGCGCGACCGCTACACGGTTGGTATGCTCGAGCGTCTCGCGCAGAAGCGCATACGCGTGGCGACCCTGCTTCGTCGGCTCGAGGTAGTACGGTTTGTCGAAGTACATTGGATTGATCTTGTCGAGCTCGACGAACTCCAAGATATCGACCGATTGGGTCGCTTCCGGATTGACCTTCTTGAAATCTTCGTCCGTCAGGACGACGTACTCTCCCTTCTCGTACTCGTAGCCTTTGACGATTTCGTCCCACGGCACCGGCCTGCCGTCGACGCTGCAGATCCGCTCGTACTTGATGCGTCCCTCGTCCTTTGCGTGAAGCATATTGAAGGAGAGCTCGTCGGTTTTGACCGCCGTGAAGAGCTTGACCGGGATGGTAACGAGCCCAAAGTTGATTGATCCAGACCAGATTGCATGCGCCATAGCCCGACTATTCTACCCAAAGGCACTCCCCTACCACAAGCGGCGGGCCTTTCCAATCGCCGCCTCGAGGCGCTGCTTTTTCCAAGCCTTTGGCCCCCACAGGTCGCCTTCGCGCGCAAGCCGGCCCGGCGTCGACGCAATCGTGTACTTCGCGAACTCGTCGGCCGGTGCTGCGGCCGTGCGCCGTCGCGCGAAGGCCTCGACCTCGCTCCAGTGGAGCGGGGTCGAAACCGGCGCGCCATCCCGAGCTCGCACCGAGTACGGTGCGACGATCGTCTTCCCTTGGCCGACTTGAACGTAATCGATGTAGACCGCATTCGACGGCCGCTTTGCGACCGTACGTTGGAGCGTTGCCAACTCGGCAAGCTGAGTTGCCGTTCGACGCGCAACGATCTCGGCAAAAACCTTAGCGGTATCGTAGGAGTACCCTGACTCGAGCGGCACGATCACGTGCACCCCGTATCCGCCGGTTGTCTTAACGAGTGGCTTCAACCCGATCTCCTCAAGCAAGCCGCGCACGTTCAGTGCGACCGTTCCTAGCGTCTTCAGCGTGCACTTCTCTCCGGGGTCGAGGTCAAAGATGACGAAGTCCGGCTCTTCGAGCTTCGGCATGCGCGACGTCCAGACGTGAAGCACGATCGTCGCGAGGTTCGCAAAGTAGACCAGGCTCGGCGCATCGTTACAGATCGCGAACGTAACGTGACTGCGCGTACCGCCCGGCGTGGGGACGGTTACGTTGTCGATCCACTCCGGCGCGCCGCGCGGCATCTGCTTCTCGAAGAAAGCCTGCGCGTCGATCCCATTGGGATAGCGTTGCAGCGTCAGCGGACGGCCTTTAAGATGCGCGACGGCGACCGGCGCGACCCGTTGGTAATATTCGATGAGGTCGCCCTTGGTATAGCCGTCGCGCGGCCACAGAACCTTGTCGAGATTCGAGAGCGAGAGCGTGCGCGAGCCGACTTTCGCCCCGACGCGCCGTTGCGCCGTCACGCGTTCACCGGAAGCTCGGCAACGACGTCGGCGGCGGATTTGTCCGGACGCAATCCCAAATACGCAGGTTGACGCAGATATCCGTCACGCGTCCATTCCGAGAAGCGGACCTCGACGACCAGTTCCGGCGACGTCCAATGACAGGCCGAGTTTGCGACGACGTCATTGGCGAACGGCGAGGTTTTTCGCTCGATCGCGCGCAGCCGCGTATAAAGCTGCTGCAGCACTTTCCCCGTGAAGCCAGTCCCGACGGAGCCCACGAAGTGCAGCGACTTCGCCTTGAAAACGCCGAGTAACAACGCGCCAAAGCCTTCTCGGCTGCCCTTCGGCTCGGTCCAGCCGCCGACCACGAACTCCTGCTCGCGACCCGTCTTGATCTTCACCCAGTCGCGGCTGCGCCGTTCCTGATACGTGGAGTCGCGCTTTTTACCGATGATCCCCTCGAGATCGTTCTTCTGTGCGTTTTCGAAGAGCGCCTTACCGTTTCCGACGATATGCTTGGAGTACAGCACCAAATCGTCGCCGCTTATGAGCCGCTCGAGCAGCGACTTCCGCTCTTCGAGCGGCATCTTGCGCAAATCGCGGCCATCGGCGTAGAGCAGGTCAAATGCTACGTACGTCAGCCCGGCCGGCTTCTTCTGCGATTCTTGCAGACGCTGAAACTCCGACCGCCCTTTCTTATCGAGGCTGACGATCTCGCCGTCGACGACGATCGGCAGACTCGCAAAGGCGCTGGATAAGGCTTGCAGATCCGGAAAACGCTTCAGCATGTCGAGGCCGTTGCGCGAAACGAGCGAGAAGTCTCTCTCCTCGATCGTGCAAAGCGCGCGATATCCATCCCACTTGATCTCGAAGAGCCAATCGGGATCGTCGAAGGGCTCGGAGACAAGTGTTGCCAGCATCAGCGATTTGGGATGCGGAACTGGATCGCGCTTGGCGGTTGCGCGCCGCCCCGGCAGTGCAGCCTGACGCGCGCTCGGCTTCGACTGCCACGTTCGGGCGCGTGGATCGTTCGCTACGTCGTCGAGCGTCTTGCCGCTTTTTACCGATTCGGGATGCTTGGCGGGATCGTACTTCGGATCGGCGTGTTCGTCTCGGTCTTTGATGAGCAGCCACGGATCGCCCGATTCATCGTCGCGCGGCTTGATCTTCACGAGCGTAAACTCGCCGTTGAGCTTCTTCCCATGCAATATGAACTTTATCTTTCCGTTCGCGATCTCGTCGGCGGGATCGTCGCCCTCGGCCAGCGAGTAGGTTCCGCGATCCCAGACGATCACGTTTCCGGCGCCATATTGCCCTTTCGGAATGTTCCCTTCGAAATCGCGGTAATCGAGCGGATGGTCTTCGACGTGCATCGCGAGCCGCCGGTCGCCGGCGACGAGCGTCGGACCTTTCGGAACGGCCCACGACGCCAGCACGCCGTCGGCCTCCAATCGAAAGTCGTAGTGCAGGCGCGTCGCACGATGCATCTGCACGACAAAGCGCGGCTTTCTGGTAAGCTGCGCGGCTTTTTGCTTGCGACCGCTCGGCTCCGGCGTTTGACCGAAGTCACGTTTCTTCCGGTAGGTCTCGAGCGAACCTGGGCGCGTCGAATGCGTACGGGACGCCATCGCGCTGGCTTTCGACGCGTTGCCGCGCTACTCTTTAGAGCGTGGTCTGGAGTCTCGTTGGATTGGCAGCCGCGTTGCTGGTCGGTGCGGCCGCGTGGCGGCGCAGTCGTTCCCCCGGCGGCTTTTACGATAGCGAGACGTACGCGATGAACCCCGTCGCCCACAAGCGCTACGCGCTGGCGAGCCTTGGCTTTGCGCTCTTCTTCGCGGCGACGTATGCCTTTCATCTCGAGTCGGAAGGCATCGCTGCTCTTGCGCTGTATGCGTTGATCGCCGTCTTCTACGCAACGTCTTTCCTGCAAGGAGCCCCCGATGACTGAGTTCCGTTTCTCGCCGCGACCGAATCGAGCGGGTGAGATCGCATGGATGCCATGGGCCGAGCCGGCCTTCGAACGTGCCAAATCCGAGGACAAACCGATCCTCCTCTCGATATCGGCGGTTTGGTGCCACTGGTGCCACGTGATGGATGAAACCTCGTACTCCGACCAGGGTGTGATCGAAGCGATCAATCGCAACTTCGTTCCGATACGCGTCGACAACGATCGGCGTCCGGACGTCAACGCGCGCTACAACATGGGCGGTTGGCCGACGACCGCCTTTCTGGCGCCTGACGGTACGACGCTCACCGGCGCAACGTATCTGCCGCCGCAGCAGTTCCGCCGCGCGCTCGAAGAAATCGCACGCTTCTATTCGGATCGAAAGGACGAAATCGCGCAACACGTCGCCGAGTTGGAGGCGCGCGCCGCCGAGCGCACGTCGCACTCGAGCGCCGATCTGACCGATCTTCCCATCGGCGAGCTCACCGGCGAGCTCGAAAATGCCTTCGACGAAGAGTTCGGCGGCTTCGGCGACTCGCCGAAGTTTCCGCAGCCGGAAGCCCTCGAGTTCCTGCTTTCGGAGTGGCGTCTTTCGGGGCGGCAGCATCTCTATGCAATGGTAGCAAAGACGATGCTCTCGATGGCTCGAGGAGGTACGTACGATCACGTCGAGGGCGGTTTCTTCCGATATTCAACGACTCGCGATTGGAGCGTACCGCATTTTGAGAAGATGGCGGAGGATCATGCAGGACTGCTGCGCGTTCTCTCGGAGCTGGTGCTTTACGCGCCCACCAACGAGTTTCGCGAAACGTTGGTTTCGACGACGAACTACGTGCGCCACGTTTTACGCGATCCACAAACTGGATTCTTCGCGGGAAGTCAAGACGCCGACGAAGCCTACTACGAGCTGCCGCTTGAGGAACGCCGCAAGCGCGAAGCTCCGTATGTCGACCGTACCTCGTACACGAATTGGACCTGTGCGCTCGCGGGCGCGCAGTGTCTCGCCGCACGCGCGCTCGACGACGATGCCCTTCTTGTCGAAGCCTTGCAGTCGCTCGATCATGTTGCGGAGCGGCTCGCCGGCAGGGATGGGTTGCTCTTTCACGTGCTCGCGCCGGGTGACGCACCAACGGTGAGCGGCCTTTTCGCCGATCAGGTCGCGTATGCCCGAGCGCTGCTCGACGCGCACGAAATCTCGGGCGAGACGCGCTACCTCTCGAGAGCGCAATCGCTTGTCGATGCGGTCATCGCGAACTTCGAATCGCCTGAGGGCGGGTTCTACGATCGTCTGCGCGGCAGCGACGATTTTGGGCGGCTCGCGGTCGCCGATCGCCCGATTGCCGATAACGGCGTCTTTGCAGAGGTGCTGCTGCGGATGTCAGGGCTAACCGGAGATTCTCGCTATCGCGAAAGCGCCGAATCGGTTCTCCGCGCGTACTCGCAGAGCACGCGCGGCGCCGGAGCCTTCGGAGCGACGTACGCTCGCGCGCTGCGCCGGTATCTTTGTCCGGAGCTCTCGGTTCGCATCGTCGGCGATCCGGCCGCAACGGATGCCTTTCGCGAAGCGGCGCTCCGTCTTCCGACGCCCTTTGCGGCGATTCGCACGCTCTCGCCCGGAGCTGCGGCGCAGCTCGAGATGCCGGTGGAGCAGCCCGCTGCATACGTATGCGTTACCGGAGCGTGCGGCGCTCCGGTTCGCGATGCGGGCGGGCTGCGCGCCGCCTACGATGCGCTCGTTGCGTGAGCTCGTTCCTCCCACTTTTCGACGTTCACACCGACAATGAGAAGCCACAGAGTCAGCGAGATCTCGCCGATGCTGTCAAGCAGCAGCATTGAAGGATTCAAGACGTTGCCAACTGCCGGCGCCACGAAGAGCGCAAAGCTATTGGTCAGGAAAGCCAAACCTGCAAGCGCTACGAGAACGCCCAGCGTTCGAGGCAAGAAGCGCGACCTGAAGATGAGATAGCCGAGTATGGCTTCGTAGAATCCAAAGAAAACGAGGCAGATCCAGTAGCCTCGAGCGTGCAGCTTGAGAGAGAGCAGCGCTAGAGCCTGCAATTGAGCGGTGTTGAACGGGCTGAGGTAACCATCTTTTAAAAGAAGCAGCGGCGCTAGATGACCGAGCCCCGCAATCGCGCCAACCGCGATGCCCACAAGGCTAAAGAATGCTGCGAGCAGCGAGATGCGCCTGTTCACCGGCCTGAGCAGCTCGTAGAGAAGTACCGTCACGACGAGATAGGCGGCTCCGCCGACGATGTCGGCGGCAAAACCTAATCGATAAAGATTCTCCGACGCCAGAATATTGCGAGCCGTCGCGGCGGCGTCGTCCGTTACGATCACGTTTCCGCGAACCGCCACCTCGGCGAAGAGTCCCGTGATCACGGTGATCAGGTAAAAGACGCCCGCCGTGCGCGCTACGACGCGTGGCGAGGTCTCTGCGACGCGGTGCGCCATACTCCCGCTACCGCGGCGCCGGCTCGGTTGTTTCGGCGGCCTGGGCTAGGTACGCACGAAAGTCAGCCAGTACCAGCAGCCCCAAAGACCGGCAACGCAAGAGTATGCGATCAGGACGTATCCCCAGCGCGGAAAGCGGTCGCGCACTGCCAGCATCATGAGCGCGACGAGAAAGGGCTCGAAGTCGAGCGCGTGGCGCATCCCGAACTGCGCGAAGCCGTTCACATAATACAGAAAGTTGGGCACGGCGGCGAGCAGCGCCGCAACCCAGAGCGCGATGACCCATCGAATCGGCGACCGCGCCAGGAACGCGAGCACTAATGCCGGCGACGTCCACGTAATCGCGACGCCGGAGAACTCCGGGCGTAACCACGGGAAGCTCGCAAGCCGCGTGGGCTGCTGCACGAAGAAGGACCAGAGCTCGTTGGGCAGATAGCTAAAACGAAACGGCGACCCCGTCGGCATGCCGGCCTGATCTTGATGATACCAAGTCGTATAGCCGATGTCGCTCCACGTTCCCCAGCGCACAAAATTGTAGAGCATCCAAAGCACGCCGGCGCCCCCCAAAAGCACCGCAAAAGAAACGAGCGGCTGCGTTGTCGTTCGCCCTTCGACCTTCGACTTCGCGCCCCGCGCCTCGCTGCGCTCGTTCGGGGCGCTTCGCTCGGGATGACAGGTAAGGAGATATGCGTAGACGGGGAGTGCAGCAATCATCGAGAAGCGCGATTCGAAAGCGCAGGCTGCAAACAGGCCGACGAGCCAGCCGCGCTGCTTGCCGGCGAGCTCGACGAGCGCGAGCATCGTGAAGCAGACCGCGGAGACGTGCGCGATGAACCAGACGTCGCCGAGGGCCGCGCACCACAGCAGATCGGTTCCAGCCAAAAGGAACGCGCAGATCCATATGTTCGCCGAGCTGCGCAAACCAAAACGCTCACCCAGCTCCCATGCGGCTCCGACCGCGACTCCGGCAAGAACGACTGCAAGGGCGGTTTGATTTGTCTGGGCCCCGAGAATCGCGACAAACGGCAGCAAGAGGAACGCGGGCAGCGGCGCCTCGATGACGTAGTAGCGGCCGCCGTAATTGAGCGCGTCAATGTACGGCCCGGGCCAATCGATCCACGCGCGTCCGTGCAAGAGCGCTTGAGCGAGCAGAACGAAGTTGTTATATGGTGTCGGGCGAAGATGCGAGAGCAGCGCCGCAACGGCGACGGCGACGAGCGCTGCGGCGTACGCAGGTCGCAAGCGCGTCACTACGGCGAAGACGTTGCGTGCACAAGCGGCTCGGGCGGTTGGAAGGTCGAGGGCGGTAAGCTCTCCGGAAACCGGTAATCGCTCCAGGCAATCCGCTCGCGCGCCGGTTTTCCTTTTATGTGCGCGTCGGCCACGGCCGTCACCGGCATCCAGTACTTTCCGTATGGCCCAAAGTCGATCTCGCCGCTTCCCTCAGCGTAGGGGCCGCTGCTGCGAAAGTGCACGTTCCGGGGAAGAAAGTTCGACCCGTCGATCGTCAGACGATCGATCGACGCGCCGGCTGCGTGGCTTAACGGCGTCGCTTCGTAGACGTAATCGAGATGGCGGCCGTCCTTCGCAGTTCCAAGGAAGAGCAGCTCGTACGCGTCGGGCCGTGGAGCGAAACGCGTAACCGTATACGGGTCCTCGCGATGCGAAAAGCGCACGATTTTACGGTGGACCGCATTTCCGTCAACGGAGAGCGTCTCGTCGCGCACGTTCGTGCCGCTGCGGTAGATCCGGTGCCGTTGCTCGATATTGGTCGGGCCGGCTTGCGAGACCGTATAGGAGTATACGACGACTTTCGGCGGCGTCACGGCCGCGACCGCAGCCGCGTATCGCTGCAAGACGTATTGTGAGTCGAGCACCGCCGGGCTTGCACCCGGCAGCGCGCAGAATGCGAGCGGGATGAGCGCGGCGCGCAGCGTCATGTCAAGACCGCGTCACGAACGGCGCCAATCGCCGCCTCGGCGCCGTCGGCCTCCGAGCCGCCGCCCTGAGCCTGACTTGCCTGACCGCCGCCCTTACCGCCGACGAGCGGCGCCGCAAGCTTCACGAGGTTACCTGCGTGCACGCCGGCCTTGACGAGATCGTCGCTTGCGCTGACCAAGATGCTCACGCTGCCGTTGTCGATACCGGCCAGCGCGACGACGCCGCTTTGCAGACGGCTGCGAATCGCATTCCCGAGATGGCGCAGCGACTCGGCAGTGGCTTCGTGCACGACCGCACCGACGAAAGCCCGGTCGCCTCGCCGCTCGGCGCGCTCGACGTACGTTTGAGCCTCGTTCGCTGCAATTCGTGCGCGCAGCTGCCCGAGCGCCGTCTGCAGGTCCTTGACCTCACGCTGCATGCGCTCGACGCGCTCGCGCAACTCGTCAGGCGTAGTCGCCAACGCGGACGTGAGCGATCCGATCAGATCACCCTGCCTGCCGACGTACTCTTCGGCCGCCTCGGAAACACACGATTCGATGCGGCGAATTCCGCTGCCGATCGAAAACTCCGAAAGAATGACGAACATCCCAAGTTCGCCGGTCGAGTGCGAGTGCGTTCCGCCGCAGAACTCGATCGACCGACCGGCCTGCACGACGCGAATCATTTCGCCGTAGTTCTCACCGGCCATCCAGATCGCGCCGGTCTTCTTGGCCTCTTCGAGCGGCAAGACGCGCGTGACCAGATCCGCGTCGTCGCGAATCATCTCGTTGACGCGGCGCGCGACGGAGCGCTTCTCTTCGCTACTGAGCGCGCCGCCGGGCCAGCGAAAGTCGAAACGCATTCGATCGATGCCGACCCACGATCCGGCTTGATTGACCTCTTCGCCGAGCACGTCTTTGAGCGCGCGCTGTAACAAATGCGCCGAGGTATGGTGGCGACGAATCTCACGACGCCAGCGCTCCGAAACGCCGGCACGAACCCGATCGCCGGTTGCGATCTCACCTTCAAGGACGAGGCCATGGTGTGCAATCGCGTCGCCCATGTATTGCGCGTCGCGAACTTCGAAGCGAGCGCCATCGGCAAGTAGGATGCCGCGATCGCCGATCTGTCCGCCGCGCTCGGCGTAGAACGACGTGCGGTCCAAGATCAACGCGCCTTCCTCACCGACGCGCAGCGACGGCACCGTCGCACCCCCCTTGAGAACAGCCAGAACTCGACCGTCGGCTTCAAGGCCTTCGTCGTATCCGGTGAACTCGCTCGAAATCGCGGGCAAGTCCGCTAACGCGACCACGTCACGTTTGGACGCAGCATCGCGACGCGCGCGCTCGCGCTGCTCCTCCATGAGACGGTCGAATGCCACCGTATCGACGGAAACGCCTCGCTCGCCGGCGATCTCGCGCGTGAGTTCAAGCGGAAAGCCGTACGTATCGTGCAGCGCGAAGGCATCCTCGCCCCCGATCGTTCCGCCACGACGCTCGACTGCATCGTCGATGAGACGGTCGAGCATCGCCATGCCGCGTTCCAGCGTTCGGTCGAAGATCCGTTCTTCCCGGCGCAGCGCCGCATCAATCCGCGCCTCGCTGTCGGCGAGTTCCGGATAGCCCGGTGCGAGCGAACGTACCACGGCCGGAACGAGGTCCGCGAGAAAACCGTCGGGATATCCAAGCAGCTTACCGTTGCGAATCGCGCGGCGAATCAAGAATCGGAGCACGAAACCGCGCTCGGTATTCGACGGGTAAACGCCGTCGTTGATCAAAAACGTGGCCGCGCGAATGTGGTCGGCGATGATATTCTGACGGGCCGCTTGCTCTTGCGGGGTCAGCGTCGTACGCCCTATCTCGGGCTGCGCCGCGACCAAATCGGTGAAGAGGTCGGTCTGATACATCGACGCAACGCCGTTACAGACGGCGAGCATTCGTTCGAGTCCGGCGCCGGTGTCGATCGCTTTGCGCGGCAGATCCTCGAGCTTGGCGTCGGCCGATCGATTGTATTGTTGAAAGACGATGTTCCATATCTCGACGTACCGATCGCCGAGATTCGGACCGGTATCGCTCGGTCCACTTGCGCATTGCGCACCGGTATCGTAGAAGATCTCAGTGCACGGTCCGCACGGACCGGTCGCGCCCATCGTCCAAAAATTCTCTTCGTCAAACCGCGTGATACGCTCCGGCTCGAGTCCAACTTCATCGATCCAAAGCCGCTCCGCCTCGTCATCACCGGTATGAACCGTCACGTACAAGCGCGACGGATCTAAACGCAGCACTTCGGTCACGAACTCCCACGCCCACGCGATCGCTTCGCGCTTGTAGTAATCGCCAAAGCTAAAATTGCCGAGCATCTCGAGGAACGTCCCGTGCCTGCCGGTCCGCCCAACGCTCTCGATGTCGCTCTTCGCGCCGGCCACGCGCAAGCAGCGCTGCACGGTGACGACCCGCGGCGCTGGTGGCGGCTGCTCGCCGAGAAATACCGGCACGAACTGCTCCATCCCGGCGATCGTGAAGAGCGTCGTCGACATCTCGTGCGGAACCAGACTCGCCGGCGGAAGCAGCTTGTGCTGCTTGCCGACGAAGAAGTCGATCCACGCCTGTCTCAGTTCCTGACTCTTCATCTCTTCACGTATATCGTTACGGGAGAACGGTCGAGTGCGTTCGACATGACGCCTCGGAACCGCTCGTCGCTTCGCCATCCAGGCTACGCTCCTGCTGTTCGGCCTCCTCGCTCGCCTCCATGGCTCCGCTCGTCGGTCCGAACTTCCTCAGCATCACGTCGAACGCCTCGACCTCTCACTCTGCACGGATTCGCTGCGGCGAGCCCGCGCGTCACTCTGCGAGGACGGCGCGAAGCTTATCTAATGCTTTTGCCTGCAGGCGAGAGACGTGCATCTGAGAGACGTTGAGACGCTTAGCGATCTCGGTCTGGGAGACGGATTCGTAGAAACGCAGGTAGATGATGACGCGCTCGCGTCCGGTCAAGACCTCGAACGCGCGCTGCAAGTTGGCGCGGTCTTCGAGCAGCTCCAAGCCCGCGTCCGAGACGCCGACCGTGTCGGCAAGAGTCTGCGATTTCTTATCGGTCTCGCCGGAGACTTCGCTGTCGAGCGAAAGCAGATTGTACGCCTGTCCGAGCTCTTGAGCCTCGAGGATCTCGTCTTCACCGGCTTTTAAGTGCTCGGCGAGCTCGCCGACGGTCGGACTTCGGCCGAGCTCGACCGCGAGCTTGTCGTTGGCGCGATTGACCGCGAGATTGAGTTCCTGCAATCGGCGCGGCACTTTTACGGCCCAGCCTTTGTCGCGAAAGTACCGCTTGATCTCGCCGACGATCGTCGGCGTCGCGTAGGTCGTGAACTCGACCCCGCGTTCCAAGTCGAACCGATCGATCGCTTTGAGCAGTCCAACCGTTCCGACTTGGACGAGATCGTCGAGCGGCTCGCCGCGATTGGCGAATCGTACCGCGAGAAACCGCACGAGATTGAGATGAACGACGACAAGCTCGTCGCGCAAACCCTCGTATGCATCGTCGGGACGCTCCGGACGATCGGTGTGACGCTTGCGCGCGCGAATGAAGCGCGTGAAAAGCGCGCGAGTTCGCTCCCGCTCGGGGCGTGCTTCGTCCCTTTCGGACACTAGCGAGTCACGGGTAGGGGGCGGTTGCCAGCCTCTTTACCATCAGCAGATCGGTTCCGTGCTGCGGATGAACGTCGTAGCTCACTTCGTCCATCAGGGTGCGGATTAAGAATACTCCCAGGCCCGCGATGCGCGCTTCCTCGAAATTCATACGCTGACGTTCGGTGGCGTCAACGAGGTGGCGTCCGGTGTCGTGAACGCGCACGCGCAGCGAGTCCGCGAGCGCCTCGCAGGTGAGCGAAATGAATTCGCCATGACTCTCATGCTGGATCACGGCGGTGCAAGCCTCAGCTACGGCGAGCTTGACGTCCTCTATCTCCTCGATCGAAAAGCGCAGCCGGTTCGCGACCGTCGCTGCCGCGAGGCGCGCGAGCGCGACCCACTCGGGACGAGCGGGAATGCGCAGCTCGACGAGCTCGGGAACGTCGTGCTCGACGGCCTGGTTCATACCAAAGCCTTCATCGCGGCGTCTTCGCTGTCGAAGATCCCGAAGATCTTGACGAGTCCCGTGATATCGAAAATCTTCTTGATTTGCGGATTAGTACAGACCAAATTCACCGAGCCGCCATGCTCGCGGACTCGCTTGAGGCCCCCGATTAGCACGCCGAGACCCGTCGAATCTATATAGCGTACCTTCTCGAGATTGATCACCAGGTGATAGACGCCGCGATCGATTAGCGCACCGATCGCATCTTTCACCTTGGGCGAAGTGTAAACGTCGATTTCACCAGTAAGGTCAACGACGTAACAATCGCCCGGCGCTTCGCGGACGTTCACCTTGATGTCCAACGGTTATCCCTCGGCTTTCCGCTGCAGTTCGTCGGCCGTCTCCTGGGCTGCGGCTTGGCCCTCGGCGATTGCGGCGTCGAGGTTTGCGCGTGCGCTTTCAACGACTTTACGTCCGCGCTCGTAGAGCTCCGAGACGCTCGACTGCCATTGCGAGGTCACGTCGTTGAATTTGCCGCGAAGATCGCCGGTCGCATCCGATGCGAAGTTGCCGGCCTGACGCGCCTTTCCGGCGAGCTGATCGCGGGCTTCCTCTTGCGCCAGTAGTACCGCAGCGGTGCCGCCGACGACGGCGCCGATCAGCAAGCCGGCGAAAAAGCCGCCACCCCCGCTATTGCCTTTATCCATGCTCATCTACTCCCTATCATTTCGATCTTTTCCACTAACCAAACGTCGCAAACCCGCGGTAACCCCGCCAACCGTGGCGCCGATATTGACGATTGCCGGCACGACCGCACTCTTCGTCAAGTCTGCCGTTTGCGATACTGAGTCGGCGGTGCCCTGGACTGACTTTACGACCTTGTCGACCTGCTCTAGCGTATTGATCACCGGCTCGCGGATCTGGTCGATTTCGTCGACCACCTGCTTCAAGGTCGCGCGGAACTCCGTTAGCTCGCGGGCGATCGCCAAGCTCCCGATCAAAACACCGACCCCGATCAAAAGAGCGCCGACCCCGCCGAGCACATCAAGAATCAGAGTGCCGTACTCAGTACCGCTCAAGCTTTTCTCTCCAGCCGCGCGCCGTTCGTTTTGATTCTACCCATTCCCCCCGCAAGTGTCCCGGTTGGCCGACGCACGTCCGCGACGAGGGCCGGTATAACCTCCAAAACGTGCTCGATCTCTGCCGGCGTGGTTGCCATCCCCAGCGAAAACCGAATCGCTCCCCGCTGCCATTGGCTCTCGAGCCCCAAAGCGGCCAGGACGTGGCTCGGCTCGAGGCTGCCCGAGGTGCAGGCGCTTCCGGCCGAGGCAGCGATCCCCGCGAGATCGAGCGCAATGAGGAGCGCCGCCGAGTCGGCGCCGGCGAAGCTTACATTGAGGATGCTTGGCAGCCGTTGCTCCGCTCCATTGACCCTGACGTCGGGAACGGTTGCTAGGATGCCGGCCTCGAGACGGTCGCGCAGTGCGGCCACGCGCCTGCTCTGATTCGGGCGTTCGAGCTGCGCGAGCTCGAGCGCGCGCGCCATTCCAACGATCCCCGCGACATTCTGGGTGCCTGGGCGCAGCCCGAACTCTTGGCCTCCGCCGTAGAAAATCGGTGCGATCGGCGTCCCTCGGCGGATAAAGATTGCGCCGACCCCTTTCGGGCCGTGGAACTTGTGCGCCGAGAGCGAGAGCAAATCGACTCCCAGCTCGCCCACGTCCAGTGGGAGCCAGCCTGGAGCCTGTACGGCGTCGGTGTGAAAAAGGAGGCCGCGCCGGTGGGCGATCTCAGCCAGTTCGGCGACCGGCTGGACGGTCCCGATTTCATTGTTAGCATATCCCACGGAGGCGAGGATCGTGCCCGGATGAAGGGCCTCCGAAAAGCGGGCCGGGGCGAGACGCCCGTCGGAGTCGACCGGGAGCACAGTCGCTTCAAGGCCTTCTTCGGCGAGACGCTCGAACGCCGCGAGTACGGAGGCATGCTCGGTTGCTGCCGCGACGACCCCGCTCCCCGGCCGGCCGGCGCGGGCAACTCCCACCAATGCGAGATTGTTAGCCTCGGTGCCGCTCGAGGTAAAAACGATCTCGCTGCGCGACGCTCCCAATAGCGATGCAATGCGTTCGCGCGCCGTGTCTAGCACGGCTCGCGCTCGCCGTCCCTCGTCGTGTAGTGAATTTGGGTTATAATTTGTTTCGCATGCCTCGCGCATCGCGTCGGCGACGTCGGCTCGCAGCGGCGTTGTCGCAGAATTGTCGAGATGAAATTCGGTCCGAATTCACAGGTCGCTCACAGTATGAGGTTCTATCATCGGGGTGTGCGAAGCTCCAACGCACACTCCGAGAAGTAGCAACGGGAAACTGGCGGTCCGAGAATCACTCGGACCGCCTTTTTTCGTTAAAGTAGCGGCGTCCGCTCAGGGCCGGCGGCAGGTTGAGCGTAACGACGTCGTAGTCATCATGAGCGTAGTGGTAACCCTTCCCGTATCCGAGCTGCCGCATCAAACCCGTCGGCGCGTTGCGCAGGTGCATCGGAACCGGATCGTTGCGCGTTTCTACGACATCCTCCATCGCGGCGCTAAACGCGCGCCCAACTTCATTGCTCTTGGGCGCCGTCGCTAGAT
This sequence comes from Vulcanimicrobiota bacterium, assembly GCA_963831815.1. Classification (GTDB taxonomy): domain Bacteria; phylum Vulcanimicrobiota; class Vulcanimicrobiia; order Vulcanimicrobiales; family Vulcanimicrobiaceae; genus Cybelea. Next base: position 929,249 of record CAWHRL010000002.1, on the reverse strand, counting down.
AAAGCGCGGCGTGAGCGAGCGGGAAGAATCCTTCGGGCATGCCGACGAAATGAACGGCCTGTTGTGCGGCGATCGCCACTTGCAATCCGTTCGAATCCGCGAGACCGACGTCTTCCGAAGCCAGGATCACAAGCCGCCGAGCGATGAAGAGCGGATCCTCGCCACCATCGATCATCCGCGCGAGCCAGTAGAGCGATGCGTCGGCGTCGCTCGCGCGAACGGATTTGATGAAAGCGCTGACGATATCGTAATGCATCTCGCCGCCCTTGTCGTACTGCGAGCCGCGCCGCTGCACGGCTTCGCGCACGAGTAACGCGTCGATCGCGACGCCGTCGTTCCGGGCGGTCGCCGAGGCGGCCGCGAACTCGAGCGCGTTGAGGGCCGCACGCGCGTCGCCGTTAGCGAGCGAAATCAAGAGCCGGCGGGCCTCGCCGTCGAGCGTTACGTTTCGATCGCCGAGCCCGCGCTCGCGGTCCTCCAGCGCCCGTTCGACGATATCGCCGATATCGTCGTCCGAGAGCGGCTGCAGCACGAATACGCGTGCCCGCGAGAGGAGCGCCGAGTTGACTTCGAAGGACGGATTCTCGGTCGTCGCGCCGATGAACGTTACGGTGCCGTCCTCGACGTACGGAAGTATGGCGTCCTGTTGCGCTTTATTGAACCGATGAATCTCGTCGATGAAGAGCACGGTCCGCATGCCGACTCGTCCGCGCGCCTTCGCCTCGCCGACAACCCGCCGCAAATCCGCAACGCCGGCGCTTACCGCCGACATTCCTTCGAAGTGTGCGCCTGTAGAGCTCGCGACGATCTGCGCTAGCGTTGTCTTTCCGCTGCCCGGCGGACCCCAGAGAACCATCGACGGCACCGCGTCGCGTTCGATTGCGGTTCGCAGGGCGCGACCTTTGCCGAGAAGCGGATCTTGCCCGACGAATTCGTCTAGGGTACGCGGCCGCATGCGGGCTGCAAGTGGCATCTCTTGGCGAGCGAAGCCGAGCATCAGTGGCTGCTAGGGAGCGGAGCTCGGAACCGGCTCCGTGAGAGCGTTCTTGGGAACCTTGATGGGACGCGGCGTGGCCAGCTTGCGGTGCAGCTCGCCCGGAAACGCGATCGTAACGTCGCCTTCGGCATGTGCGCCGCCGGTGACCGTGTTGTAGAGGACCTTGTGCGCCGTCATGTTGCGCGCGCCCTCGCTAATGTGGACGGCCCCTTCGAGCAGCAGCGTATGCGCTTCGTCGTCGAGCGTGCCGGTGTTCGCATCTACCACCGTATCGGCCTGAACGTAATGCACGTTTCCGATCGCTTTGTAGAGCTTTGCCGCTCCATCGACCTGCGCTTTATCCGCGGTCAGGGTCGAAGGGCTCGGCGCACTGGGCGCCGGGCCCCCCGCGATACTCTGCGCGTTGCCCTGTGTGTCGTGCATGACGACGTGTCCGTTCAGGAATAGCAGCTTCTTTTTATAGTTTCCGTTGGCTTTATCGGCGCTGACGTCGCCGCCGACTCGCGTCATGACGACCTTGTTGGGCGTGCTGAAATCGCCGTTTTTGAAGTTTGCGTCGAGCGAGCTTGCGTGCACCGTCCAGACTCCCATATCGAAGGAAGCGGGTGCTGCGTTTGACGAGCCGCTCGGCGCCGGCGATGCAGAGTGCCCCGACGATGCAGAGTGCGCCGGCGATGTGGAGTGCGCCGGCGATGCAGCGCGCACGGGCGGATGCGAAGGGGGCGAGTTCGGCGATGCGGCGGCGGCGAAGGACGTCGCTAACGCGACGGTACCGCCGAGCGCGAAGATTGACCGGATCATTGTCGTTGAGTACGTACCTTTACCGTTGGGCGTTCGATCGGTCCGAGTAGCTCGACGAGGCGCTTCTCGGAGACTACGCCTTCTCGAAGCAAACGCGCGTGGCTACCGGAAAGATCGACGATTGACGATTCGATATTATAGCGCGTCGGTCCGTGTTCTACCAAAAGATCGGCGGCCGGGAGCATCGAGCGGTCGGCTCCGCCGAGATAGCGAGTGCCGCCGCGCGGATTCGCGGTCGTCCCGGCGATGGGACCGCAGCGTTCGAGCACGACGCGAGCAAAGGCATCGTCGGGCACGCGAAACGCGAGCGTCTGCAAGCCTGCCGCCAATTCATCGCTGACGAACGCCGGCTTGCGGACGAGCAGGATCACCGGTGCAGGGAGCAACCGTTTGGCGGCCGTAATCGCGAGCGGGTTGTTGGCTGCGTACTCTAAGAACTCTGCCGCGGTCGCGACGTGCATCGTCAGCGGCCGGTTGTCGGGGCGCCCCATCGCTACGTAGACGCGATCGATTGCTTCGTAATCGTATGGATCGCATCCGATAAGGTAGCTGGTGTCGTTGGGGAAGATGACGGTTCCACCTGAGTAGACGACGGTCGCGACCTCTTCGGCGATCGCGTCGACTCCGGCGGCGCCCGCATCGATGATCCGCAAACTAGGGAACCTCCTACACGCGCAGTCTTGCGCCGGTACCTATCGCAACGCAGGAGAGAGGGTCGTCGGCAACGATCGCCGGAACGCCCGTGACCTCGGAGAGCAGCTTCTCGAACCCGCGCAACAGCGCTCCGCCTCCGGTGAGAATGATGCCGCGATCGATGATGTCGGCGGACAGCTCAGGCGGCGTCTTCTCGAGCACGGCTTTGACCGCTTCGACGATCGCGGCGATCGGCTCGGAGAGCGCCTCGCGAATCTCTTCGCTCGTGATCTTGACGGTCTTTGGCAAGCCGTTGATCAAATCTCGCCCGCGAATCTCCATCGCAAGCTCCTGTTCGAGTTTGTAAGACGATCCGATTTTGATCTTGATCTCCTCGGCCGTCCGCTCGCCGATCATCAGATTGTAAACGCGGCGAATGTAACGGACGATCGCCTCGTCCATCTTATTCCCGGCGACCCGAAGCGATTGCGAAACGACGATTCCACCGAGCGAGATCACGGCTACGTCGGTCGTGCCGCCGCCGACGTCGACGACCATATTGCCGGCCGGACCCCCGATCGGCAGGCCGGCGCCGATCGCCGCTGCCATCGGCTCTTCGATGATGCCGACCTCGCGCGCCCCCGCTAGTTTGGCAGCGTCTTTGACGGCGCGCTCTTCGACGCTGGTGATCTCGGCCGGGACGCAAATCGTGACGTGCGGCTTCGGCTTGAAGATCGACGACCACCAGGAGCGGTCTTTCATTACCTTTTTGATGAAGTACGAAAGCATCGCTTCGGTAACCTCAAAATCGGCGATTACGCCGTCGCGCAAGGGACGAATCGCTTGAATGTGCGACGGCGTTCGCCCGAGCATCTGGCGGGCCTCCTCCCCGACCGATAGGATCTTGCCGGTGTTTATGTCTTTCGCCACGACCGACGGCTCGCGCAAAACGATGCCCTTACCCTTGACGTGAACGAGCACGTTCGCCGTGCCGAGATCGATCCCGATGTCCAAAAGTAACTCCTATGGATGAAAGCTTATCCGGTCGCAGAAACGCGTGGATACTCGCTTGTCTCGAACAATCCCGTCGGCTCGACGAGCGGCGTCACGCCGCTGCTGCGCTGCACCTGCGCTCCAAGCTCCGACAGGAGCTCCTCGAGACGTTCGTAACCGCGGTCGATATATTCGAGTCCGATGATCTCCGTCTCGCCGACAGCGGCGAGGCCGGCGACGACGAGCCCGGCACCGGCACGGATATCCGGGGCTTCGACCGGCGCACCGGAGAGCTGCTTGGGACCCTTGATGACGGCCGCATTGCTCTCCATCGTCACTTTTACGTCCGCGCCCATGCGCGCCAGTTCGTTTACGTAGGAAAAGCGCGCGTTGAAAATTGACTCCTCGACGATGCTCGTCCCCGGGCAGGTGCACAGAAAGCCTACGATTTGCGGCTGAAGATCTGTTGGGAAGCCCGGATAGGGAGCGGTGAGAATCCCCGTTCCGCCGGTTACGCCATCGGCCTTCACCCGGATCCAATCATCGCCCGTCATTGTGACAACGCCACACTCGACCAGCTTGGTCGTCAGCGCACCCAAGTGATCGGGCCGGCATCTCGTCACCGTGACGTCGCCGCGCGTGACGGCGCCGGCGAGCAATAGCGTGCCGGTGACGATGCGATCGGGAATGATCTCGTACTCGACGCCGTACAGCTCGCTAACGCCTTCGATCACGATCGCATCGGTGCCTTGCCCGGAAATCTTCGCGCCCATTGCGACCAGGAAGTTCGCTAGATCCACGACCTCCGGCTCCATCGCGACGTTCTCGAGTTTGGTCGTGCCTTCGGCTACGACGGCCGCGAGCATCGCGTTCTTCGTTGCGCCGACGCTCGGCATCCGAAACTCAATGGTAGCGCCGCGCAACCGCGGCCCACGCGATTGAGCGATCAGATACCCGTGTGCGTTGCGAACGTCGCAACCGAGCGCGAGAAAGGCTTGTTCGTGCATGTCGGTCGCTCGCGTACCGAGCACGCAGCCCCCAGGCAGCGGTACTTCGGCGCGCCCGAAACGCCCGAGCAACGCTCCGACGACGTCGAACGACGCTGCCAGCTTGCGCACGAGCGCGTACGGCGCGCGGTACGACGCCACGTTGCTCGCATCGATCGTTACGGTATTGTCGCCCTCGTAGCGCAGCCGGGCGCCGAGTGCCTCAAGCAGCGACGACATCACGGAGACGTCGGTAATGCGTGGAACGCGCCGGAGGGTGACGGTGCCTTTGGCGAGCAGCGATGCAGCCATGATCGGTAGCGCTGCATTCTTGGCGCCGTGCGTCGCGACCGAACCCTCCAGTCGCGCGCCACCCCGGATCCGAAGCGTCGTCTCGAGCCGATCCAGCATATTAGTGGCCTGTTCGCGCAGGCTGACCGCTCGCCTACCTATGCCCGGTTAGCCGCAGTTTCGCGTTGGCAAACTCGATGATTGCCTGCTCGCGCGCGTAGAGCGCGTTATCGCCGGCGGCGGCCTTCTGCCGCTCCGCGGCCTCGCTCAACTCCTGACGCGCCTCGGCAACGACGACCTCCTCGAACCGCACCGCTTCATCGACGAGAACCGTGACGCGATTGGGAAGTGCCTGCATGAATCCTTCGCTCGTCGCCAGTTCGAGACGCGTGCCGGTACCGTCGACGAGAACGTTTGCTCGCAAAACGCCGGGTCGTAGTGCCGCCAAGAACGGCGCGTGCAGCGGAAGGATGCCTTCCTCGCCCTCGGTGGTCACGACAATGACGAGCTCGGCGTCGCCTTCGAAGACGATCTGCGCCGGCGTTACGAGCTTGAACGGAAGGGTGTGAGCCACGTGCCTTACTTCGCCATCCGCTCGGCGTTCTCGCGTACCTCGTCGATCGTGCCGGCGTAGAAGAACGCTCCCTCGGGCAAATCGTCGACCTTGCCGTCGAGAATCTCCTTGAACGAGGCGACCGTCTCGGGAAGCTTGACGTACTTGCCGGGGCGCCCGGTGAATTGCTCGGCGACGAAGAACGGCTGCGAGAAGAACCGTTGAATGCGACGGGCGCGGGCGACCGCGACCTTGTCGTCCTCCGAGAGTTCCTCGACGCCTAGAATCGCGATGATGTCCTGCAAATCGCGATAGCGCTGCAGTACCTCTTGGACCCCGCGCGCGACCGCGTAGTGTTCTTCGCCGATGATCTGCGGATCGAGGATTCGCGACGTCGACGCGAGCGGGTCGACGGCCGGATAGATGCCCAGTTCCGAAATCGGGCGCGAAAGCGCGGTCGTGGCATCGAGGTGCGCGAATGTCGTCGCAACGGCCGGATCCGTGTAATCGTCGGCCGGAACGTAAACGGCTTGCACCGAGGTGATCGACCCCTTGCGCGTCGACGTGATGCGTTCCTCGAGCACACCCATATCGGTGCCGAGCGTAGGTTGATATCCGACCGCTGACGGCATGCGGCCCATTAACGCGGAGACTTCGGAGCCGGCTTGCATGTAACGAAAGATGTTGTCGATGAAGAGCAGCACGTCGGCGCCCAGTTCGTCGCGGAAGTACTCGGCCATCGTGACTCCGGTCTGGGCGACGCGAAAGCGAACGCCCGGCGGCTCGTCCATCTGCCCGAAAACGAGCGTCGTCTGAGCGAGAACGCCCGACTCTTTCATTTCGAGCCAAAGGTCGTTGCCTTCGCGCGTCCGCTCGCCGACGCCGGTGAAGACCGAGAAGCCTTTGTGAACGTAGGCGATGTTCCGAATCAACTCCTGAATCAGGACGGTCTTGCCGACGCCGGCGCCGCCGAAGAGCCCGACCTTTCCGCCGCGTGTATAAGGCGCCATCAGATCGACGACTTTGATGCCGGTTTCGAAGACGCGCGCGGTAGGATCTTGGTATTTGAGCGCCGGCGCGGGACGGTGGATCGGCCAGCGTGCCGCCGCCTGCACCGGCTCGTCGCTGTCGATCGTCTCGCCGAGGACGTTGAAAAGGCGCCCGAGCGTACCTTCGCCGACCGGCACTTCGATCGGGCCGCCGGTGCTCTGTACCGCGGCGCCGCGCACGAGTCCGTCGGTCGATCCGAGCGCCAAGCAACGCACCTGATTGTCCCCGAGCCCGTCCTGCACTTCGAGCGTCAGCTCGCGCGCCGCCATCGCGGTTCCGCCCAGCGTCGCCTGACCGTCGTTGGATGCGGCCTGCTTTGAGGCCGAAGTGTTGACGCCAACGTGCAGCGCGTCGTTAATTCTCGGTAACGTCTCGGGCGTGAACTCAACGTCAACGACGTTACCTAGCACTTGAACGACCTTACCAGTATCAGCAGCCATGTCTACAGTTCCTTAATAAGCGAGATGATGGTCAAGCTCGTCTCACGCGACGCCGAGCGCTTCGGCGCCGCCCACGATCTCGAGCAGTTCCTTGGTGATTGCCGCTTGCCGCGCATTGTTCATCGCGATGGTGAGCTCGTCGATCAGCTTCGAGGCGTTATCCGTCGCGTTGGTCATCGCAACGAGCTGAGCGGCGAAGAAGGCTGCGTCGGTCTCGAGCATCGCGGAGTAGATTGTGAACTCGAGATACTTTGGCAGCAGGCGCGAGAGCACGAACTCGGGAGAGGGTGCAAACTCGATCGCCCCGCGCGGCTTTGCGTCCTGCGCCGCACGGGTTCCATCGCCGAGTGCGGTGAGGTCTTCCTTTAGGATCGGGACGAGCTTGCGCGTCTGGGGACGCTGCGACATCATCGTTACCAACTTCTGCGAGACCAACACGATCCGCGAGATCGCTCCGCCGTTGAAGTCGTCCGTCGCCGCGTTCGCGGCTTGGCGAGCCGTTTCGATTTTTGAAGGCGCACCGAGCAGCCACGTCCGATGGTCGGGCATACCCATGCGACGAACCGCGTTACGCGCTTTCGTACCAATCGTGTAATACTTCACCGCGCTCTGAGTGCGCGCAAAGACTTCGGCGGCGGCGATCGCATTTGAGTTGAACGCGCCGGCGAGCCCCTTGTCGGCGGTGATCAGGACGATCCCCGGGGGCGCGCCTTCCCTTCCCGGCCTCATGAACGGGTGATCCACCGACGTCACCGCACCCATCAGGTCGGTAAGCATCTCCGCCAGCGCGTCGGCGTAAGGACGGGCGCGCTTCTGCGCCGCCTCGGCGCGACGTATCTTCGCAGCGGCAACTTGCTTCATCGCCTTCGTGATCTGCTGCGTGTTCTTGAGCGACCGGATCCGGTCGCGCAAATCCCTGACTGTCGGCATTAAAAGCTCTTGTTAAACTCCGTCAGTGCGGCGTCGAGCTGCTTGCGCGTTTCGTCGGAGAGTTGGCCGCTCTGCGCGATCGCCGCCGTGATCTCGGAATGCTTGTCGTGCAGGAAGTCGATCAACGCGCCGGCCCAGTTCTGCAGGCGCGCGGTCGGAATGTTGTTGGCGAATCCGTTGGTCGCAGCGTAGATGATCGCGACCTGATCTTCGGTAGGCTGCGGCTGATACTGGGGCTGCTTCAAGAGCTCGGTGAGCTTCTCGCCGCGCATCAGCTGGTTCTGCGTGGCTTTGTCGAGATCGCTCGAAAGTTTGGCGAACGCTGCGAGATCGCGATACTGCGCCAGTTCGAGTTTCAGCTGGCCGGCGACCGATTTCATCGCTTTCGTCTGGGCGGCGCCGCCGACGCGTGAGACCGAGAGCCCGATGTCGACGGCCGGTCGAATTCCCTGGAAGAAGAGCTGCGGCGTCAGGTAGATCTGGCCGTCGGTAATCGAGATCACGTTCGTCGGAATGTACGCCGCGAAGTCGCCGGCCTGCGTTTCGATCACCGGCAACGCCGTCATCGACCCGCCGCCCATCTCGTCGGAAAGCTTGGCCGCGCGCTCCAACAGACGCGAGTGCAGGTAGAAGACGTCGCCCGGATAGGCCTCGCGTCCCGGCGGCCGCCGCAGCAACAGCGACATCTCGCGGTACGATTGCGCGTGTTTGGTCAGATCGTCGTAGACGATCAGCACGTCTTTGCCCGCGTACATCAACTCCTCAGCCATCGCGCAACCGGCAAACGGCGCGAGCCAGCGAAGCGCCGCGGCCTCGGCAGGGCTAACCGCAACGATCGTCGTGTACGGCATCGCCCCTTTCTGCTCGAGCACCTGGGCGAGCGCGGCCACGGTCGAGTTCTTCTGACCGATTGCAACGTAGACGCAGAAGACGTTGCGTCCGCGCTGGTTGATGATCGTATCGACCGCCATCGCCGTTTTGCCGGTCGAGCGGTCGCCGATGATCAGCTCGCGCTGCCCGCGGCCGATCGGAATGAGCGCGTCGATCGCGCGAATTCCGGTTTGCAGCGGTTGTTTGACGGGTTGGCGCTGGACGACCGTCGGCGCGATGTTCTCGACCGTGCGGAAGCGCGTCGTTTGAATTTCGCCCTTTCCGTCAATCGCGAGTCCGAGCGGACTGACGACCCGCCCGAGCAGCGCTTCGCCGACCGGAACCGACGCGATGCGGCCGGTGCGTCTGACGCTACCGCCCTCCTTGATCTCGACGTCGGGACCCATGATCACGACGCCGACGTTGTCCTCTTCGAGGTTGAGCGCGACGCCTTGCAGCCCATTGGCGAACTCGACCAGCTCGGACGAGCGAACACCGCGCAGCCCGTAGACACGAGCGAGGTTTGCGCCGACTTCGATGACGGTTCCGACCTCATCTTCTTGGATGCCGGTTTTGAACTGCTCGATCTGTTGTTTGAGGAGACCGGCGATTTCGTCAGCGTTTATCATGATCTGCTTTCTGTCGAATGTGAGCTTACGTGGCCAGGGAGAGGTCGCGAGCGAGCGCGCTGAGGCGTCCGGAGATGGAGTCGTCGATTCGGCGATCGCCCATCATGATGCGCAGACCGCCGATAAGCCCTGGATCGACGACCTCGGTAACCTCGAACTTCTTTCCGTAGAGCGATTCGAGTTTCGTCACCAGCCGCGAGAGCTCGTCGCGATCGAGCCTCCTCGCCGACTCCAACCTGAGCGTCTCGGCGCCACGCGCCGCCCGCTCGAGCGCAAGATATTCGGCAACGATCGCCTTGAGCAAAACTTCGCGGCGCTTGCGGACCAGCAAGAGCAGCGCGTGCAGAGCAATCGGATGAACTTTTCCTTCGAACGTCTCCGCGAGCACGCGCTCTTTGGAGGGGCGATCGATAACCGGCGACTCGAAGAAGTCGTTGACGAGGCCCGGAGCTCCGACTGCTCCGGCAAGCATTTGCAAATCCTCACTCACGCGCCCAACGGCTTCCTGCTCGCGTGCCAGCGTGGCGACGGCAATTGCATAGCGGCGCGCAAGCGTCTGATTAACCATGCGCGACGCTCTCAAGCGAATCGGCGAAGCGATCGACGAGACGAGCGTCGAGGGCCGGCCCGATGCGTTGCGCGGCCTCCTGGCGCGCGAGCTCGAGCGCCCGCTCGACGAGATCGTCGCGCAATCGCTGACGCGCCGCCGTGAGGGCGCGCTCGAGTTCTCGCGCGGCGTCGGCCAACGCGCGTTCGCCGGCATCGGTCGTCTCTTGCAGCAGTGCCTGACGCTCGTGCTCGGCTCGCGCGCCGGCCCGTCCTTCGATCAGCGTCGCATCGTGCCGCGCCGTGTCGATTTCCGAGCGCAACGTTTCGAGGGCGGCCTTAACTTCGTCGCGATGTCGTTCCGCCTCCGCGATCTGGCGGTTGCTGCGCTCTTGGGCCGCCATAAAGACCGGCAGGAGCCACTTAAACCACATGAAGACGAGCACGCCGATAAAGAGGATCGACGAAACGATCTGGCTCCAGACGGCGATTTCGAAGTAGAGTTTCGAATCGCTCATGGGCCTGCTTCGGGAACGACACGCTGCAGCATCAGCCCGGCCAGCCCGCGCACCGCCTCGCCCTCGCCGGCACGCGCCGCGTCGAGCTCGGCCTGCGCCGTTTTCTGTGCCTCCTCGACGATGCTCTGCGCCTGTTGTCCGTAGCGCGTCGCCAGTTCGGCCGCCTCGTTCGACGCGGTCGCGCGCGCGCTCGATACGCGCTGCTCGGCTTCCCGGCGCGCGGCGGCGCGGATGCCTTCCGCCTCGGCGCGCAAGTCGCGCGCTTCGTGTTGGTAGCGGTCGTAATCCGAGACGAGGCTATTGATGTACTGGCGGCGTTTCGCAATCGCGGTTGCAACGGGTCGCAAAAAGACCACGTTGAGCACCGCGAAGAAAATCGCGAAGTTCACGAGCTGTACGACCAGCGTCCCGTTGATGCAGAGAAAGCCGAGTGCCTCGCAGCTCATTTAACCAGCGAGGTCACGATCTGTGGAACCTTTGCGACCACGAGCAGAATGTAGAACGAGAGCGCGATCGCGATGAACGGTACTGCCTCCAACACGCCGACGCCCAGGAACATGAAGAGAAAGATGTTCGGGCGCGCCTCGGGTTGGCGAGCGATCGATTCGACGGCTTTGGACGCGACGATGCCGTCGCCGACCGCGGAGCCGAAGGCGACCCCCGAGATTACGATTCCGAAGCAGAGTACCGCAGCCGCGGCAATTAGAGCTTCTGGGTTCACAAACGTTCCTTTCTAGTGTTCGTCTCTAGTGTTCGTCGGCAAGCGCCAACGACATGTAGACGATTGCCAGCAACGTGAAAACGAAAGCCTGGATCGTTCCGACGAAGAAGTTGAAGAACTGAATCAGGATCGGAACGACGGTGACGCCCAGCGACAGATTGAAGAATCCGATGCTGATGTGCGCCAAGATGATCGAAGTGACGATGACGAAGAGCAGCTCTCCGACGAAGATGTTGAAGAAAAGCCGCGCCGCGAGCGTGATGGGCCGCAGGATCTCGTCGAGGATGTTGATCGGCAAAAGCGCCGGGAAAGGTTTCAAGACGTGACCGAAATATGCCAAGCCCTTCTTGCGAAACGCAACGACTTGGATCGTGCAGAAGACGACCAGCGCCAGCGGTACGACCGTGTTGAGGTCGGCCGTCGGCGATCCGCCAAAGGGCAGACCGAGCGCTTTAAAGGGCAGCATCCCGAACTGGTTGAGCAAGAAAATGAAGAAAAAGAGCGCCACGAAAAACGGGACGAACGGCTCGCCGTCCTCGCCCAAGACGCTGGTGACGAGATCGGCGATGTAGTTGAAAACCGCTTCGAGGATCGCTTGGCGCTTGCTCACGTAAGGCGAACGGTAACTCGCGCCGATCCAGCCGAAAAAGATCAACGCGACGACCATGACCAGCCATGTCGTCGTGATGGTGTCGGCATGAACCGCGCCGAGCACCGGCAGATGCCACTGAATATGTTCGCCGATCTGTTCGTGCACGCGTTACTCTCGGAAGGCTCGCGACGCGCCCCACGCATACGCAGCGAGCGGGAAGAAGAAACCGGCCAAAAACGGCCCGAGCGACCACCAGGGACCGCGGGCCGCCAACGCCGCGGCTACTATACTAAAAGCGGCCAGGCGCAGTAAACTACTTAACCCAAAGAAGACGGCGCTCTGCTTTTCGACTAAACGCTCGCTTCCATGCATGATGGCGAGCGTGTTGGCGATGCCGCACGCAAATCCCACGCCTAGCGCCAAGCTCGCCCGCCAGTCCCAGGCCAGTAGGAGGAGCGAGGCAGCGACTCCGATCCCCGCGGTCCGGCCCGCGACGGTCCATTTAAGCCGGTAATAGGCCTTCATCGAATCGATCGAACGATGAGGCGCAGCGCCGAAAGGCCGCCTACCGCCGCGCCCAGCAGAAGCCCCGCCGGTACCAGCAAGGGCTGGTTGAAATGTCTATCCGCCGCGATCCCGCCCAAGAGCCCGATTACCGCGGCGCCGGCGAAGGTGCCGCCCGCAACCAAGACCGGCGGGAGCGGCTTCACCGGTTCGTGGCGACGGAACCGGCGGGCGCGCCCGCGGAGAACGGGGAGGGATAGGAGCCGCCGCGCAGCCGGGCCAGCAGCCACGCCGCGATCCGTTCCGAAGCGTGTCCGTCGCCGTACGGATTGACGGCCTGGGCCATGCGCGCGTAGGCGGCCGGGTCGGTCAGCAGGCGACGCGCCGCTGCGACGATGCGCTCGCGGTGCGGGCCTACCAGCTCGAGCGTTCCGGCGAGCAAACCCTCGGGCCGTTCGGTCTCGTCGCGCATAACCAGGACGGGCTTACCGATACACGGCGCTTCCTCTTGAAGACCGCCCGAGTCGGTGAGGACGAAGACCGAGTCTCTGACTGCCGCGACCATCTCCGCATAGCCGATCGGGCCGACCAGAATGACGCCGGCGACGCCGTCGAGCACGGCGTGAGCGACGGGAGCAACGCGCGGCGACGGGTGAACGGGCCAGTAGAGCTGCGGCCGCGAGGGCAGTTCGGCAATCTCCCGCAACGCTTCGCAGATCTCGCGCATGTGCTCGTGATTCTCGCGGCGGTGCGCGGTGACGACGATCGTCGGCCGGCTGCGATCGATCTTGTTCCAGCGCGGCGGCTCCGGGAGATCCTCGCGAGCGGAAGTATTGTGGAACGCGTCGATCACCGTATTGCCGGTGACGACGATGTCGTCGGGCGCGATGTTCTCGACCAGCAGGTGCTCTCGCGCGAGCGAGGTCGGCGCAAAATGGTACGACGTTATGGCACCTGTTAGGCGGCGGTTCATCTCTTCGGGATAGGGAAGCCAGCGGTTCTTCGTGCGAAGGCCCGCCTCGACGTGACCGACCGGAATTTGCCGGTAAAAGGCAGCCAGCGCCGCGGCCGTACTCGTCGTCGTGTCGCCGTGCACCAGCACGACGTCGGGCGCAGCATCGGCTAAAGCGCCCTCCATCCGCGTCAGCACGCGCGTCGTCACCTGCGTCAAGGTCTGATCTTCGGTCATGACGTTCAGATCGTAGTCCGGCGCGATCGCGAAGAGCGCGAGCAGGTCGTCGAGCATCTTGCGGTGCTGTGCGGTAACGCAAACGAAGTCGTCGATCTGGGGATGTTCGTGCAAGGCGTGGACGACGGGCGCCATCTTGATGGTATCCGGACGCGTCCCAAAAACGCTCATAACTTTGAGCTTTGCGCTCATATGGTGTGTAGCTACCTCGTTACGTGGCGTGGCGAAAAACGTGCGTAAACTCGCCGGAGAAAGCGAGCGCGACCGCCCCGAGCACGAAACAGACGGCATAAAGCAGCAAGACCGCTTGGCGCACGTTGAGCCCGAAACGGAATATCAGCTGATGGTGAAAATGGCCGCGGTCGGCCTCCGCGATGTGCTTGCCGCTGGTCGCGCGACGCACTATTGCGGCCGCCGTGTCGAGTACCGGCAGCGCGAGTACGAGCAGCGGCACGACGACGCTGATCGCGATCGCAGTCTTGCTTGCGCCGATGATCGAGACGGTTGCGAAGACGTATCCGATGAAGAGCGACCCTGCGTCGCCCAAGATGATCCGCGCCGGATTGAAGTTGTATGGAAGGAAGCCGAGTGCGGCACCCGCGAGGGCAACCACGACCAGGGCGACGACCGGATTGCCGTGGAGCACCGAGATTACGAAGAGAAAGACGCTCGAGATCGCGGCTACGCCGGCCAGCAGCCCGTCGAGGCCGTCGAGAAAGTTGATGGCGTTCATCATGCCGACGTACCAGATCAGCGTCAACGGCACGCCGACCCAGAGCGGAAAGTCTATCCAGTTCGTCCCCGGGTTGCGATCGAACGGATTGGTGATGCCGGGGATGACGAAACCGTAGAGCATCGAGATGAGCGCAACGACGACCTGCGCAATCAGCTTGTTGCGCGGACGCATCTGCATGACGTCGTCCCAGATGCCGACGCCGAGAATCAATAGACTCCCGAAAAGCAATCCGACCAGCCCGTGGATCGCTTCGAACTGATCGGCCGCTGGAAGCAGTCCAAGCGGCGACGCGAGCGCGATACCCAGGACCGTAAAGAGCGCAAACGCAAAACCGAAGAAGACCGCGATGCCCCCGACGCGCGGCTTCGGCGAGGCGTGCATTCGCCGATCGTGTCCATCGTTATCCACGATTCGGAGTTTAAGCGCCAGACTGACGATCAGTGGGGTCGCCAAACCGCTGACCGCCGCAGCGATGATGAAGGCCGCGGCGTACGTGATTCCAGGGCTGACGTGATGTGCGGTCATCCGCGCGCACCTTCGAGCGCCCCGTACGCAACGAGCGCCACGCCCGCCTCGGCTAAAAGTTGCCCGGCGAGCAAATCGGGATAGGCTTCCTCGTAAACGATCTTCGTCACGCCGGCACTGATGAGCAACTTCGAGCAGTTGACGCACGGCTGGTGCGTGCAGTATGCGGTGGCGAACTCGAGGCTAACGCCGTGCAAGGCTCCCTGAACCACGGCGTTCGCTTCGGCATGGGTCGCACGCATACAATGTTCGTTCACGAGCGTGCATCCCGCCTCGGCGCAGTGGGCGACGCCGCGCGGGGCTCCGTTATAGCCGGTCGTCAAAATGCGATGCTCGCGCACCAACACGCAACCGACGGCAGCCCGCGGGCAGGTCGCGCGCGTACCGACGGTACGCGCGATTTGCATAAAGTATTCGTCCCACCCTGGGCGCATGAATGGCTCTTTAGTGGCCCGGGCGTTCCGACCTTTGGGAGCGCCGCTACGGCACCTCGAACTGCGCCGTCAGCTCTCGTACCCGTCCGCGAAGGCGGTCGACGTTCTCGCGGCGTTCGATATCCGCTAAACCGTCGCAGATAATCCGCGCGACCTCGCGACACTCCTCGACTTTGAAGCCGCGCGACGTGATTGCCGGGGTGCCCAGACGAATGCCGCTGGCGACGAACGGCTTCTGCTTGTCGAATGGAATCGCGTTTTTGTTTACGGTGATTCCGATCTCGTCGAGGTAGGCCTCGACGGCCTTGCCGGTAAGTCCCTTTACGGAAACGTCGACGAGAATCAAGTGCGTGTCGGTGCCGCCGGCGACGAGCCGTAGGCCGGACTTCGTAAACTCTTCGGCCATCGCGCGCGCGTTCTCGATCACTTGACGTTGATATGCTGCGAATTCCGGTTGCAGCGCCTCGTTGAATCCGACGGCTTTGGCGGCGATCGCGTGCATCAGCGGGCCGCCCTGAATGCCGGGGAAAACGCTCTTATCTACTGCCTGCGCCCACTTGGCGGTGCTCAAAATAAAGCCGCCGCGCGGGCCGCGCAGCGTTTTGTGCGTCGTCGAGGTAACGAAATCGGCAAGCGGCACCGGCGAAGGATGGAGGTTCGTCGCGACCAACCCCGCGACGTGCGCGAAGTCCACCAGGAGCGCGGCCCCGATCTCGTCGGCGATCTCGCGAAACGGCGCATACTCCATGATTCGCGGATAGGCGCTCGCACCGGCAACGATCATCTTTGGTTTGTGCGCACGCGCCAACGCACGAACTTCATCGAAGTCGATCAGCTCGGTATCCTGCCGCACTCCATAGGCTAGCGCGTTGTAAAGCTTCCCCGAAAAACTCACCTTGGTTCCATGCGTCAGATGACCCCCGTGCGCAAGCGACATGCCCAGCACCGTATCTCCCGGCTGCAACACCGCCATGAAGACTGCCATGTTGGCCTGGGCGCCGGAGTGGGGCTGCACGTTGGCATGCTCCGCGCGGAAAAGCCGTTTGACGCGGTCGATCGCGAGCGTTTCGGCGACATCAACCCATTCGCAACCGCCATAATAGCGCTTCCCCGGATAGCCCTCGGCGTACTTGTTGGTCATCACGCAGCCCATCGCTTCGCGAACCGCCCGGCTCGCGTAGTTCTCCGATGCGATGAGCTCTAAGTTCTCGAGCTGCCGCCGTTCCTCGCCGGCGATCGCGGCAAAGATCTCGGGGTCTTGGGCTTCGACGGTACTGGGCGTCAGAATGTCCACGGCGTATTCTTCCCTCCCTCGCGCCGATAGGCTCTTTTAGGCTCCGAGCTAAACATCCCATTGCATGAAGCTTGCTTGCGCGAGCAGTTCGCTCCACCGCGACATCGAGCGCGGCGAGCTAACGCAACTGGAGTTTCTCGACCTCTGCGCGCGCGAGCTGGCGTGCGACGGCGTCGTGTTGGACGTTCGGCACTTTCCGCGCACCGACGACGACTACCTCGCCCAAGTCAAGAAGATGGCGACCGACCGCGGCCTTTCGATCGCAGCGATCGCGGATTCGACGTTCTTTTCGTGCGCGCCGCAGCGGTTGGCCGAGGTCCTCGATTATGCACTTGCGCTGGGTGCGCCGCTGGTCGCAGCGCCGCTCGCACAGGAGATCGAATGCTCGTGGAACGATCAACTTGCGCGCTTGGGCATCGCGACGTCGTTGGCGAAGGCCCGCAACGTTACGCTCGCGTTGCGCAACGCGCCGAAGACTTTTGCTGCCACCACGCACGACTGTAAACGCGTCGCGAAGGAAGCCGATTCGGCGTGGCTTCGATTTGGACCCCAGCCGCAGCAACTCGACGCCGCAAGCGATCCGCGAACGCTGGCGCCGAATACGGTGCTGCTCTGGAGCGACGTGAGCCTGGAAACGGAGCGGTCGATCGGCGAGACCGTCGCAAACTTCGCCGGCTTTCTCGGACATCTCGCGCTCGACGCGTCTTGTGGAACTGCCGGCGTCGCGCAACTCGCCGACGCGGTGCGTGGCTGGCGAACGGCAAAACTCGACCGCAGGTAGCGTCTTTCGCGCGAGGATCGAACCTGCATTCTCGCAGGTGGGTGCGGCCCGGGCGCCGGGCCGGCAGGCGTATCGCCCAAGCCGGTCCGTCGTATCCGGAGCTGGTGCTCCCTAGGTTATATAAAGCGGTTCGGAGCCTTCGCGCGCTGCGCGCTAGACGCAGTCGAGCCTCTCTACCCTAACACCGGCAGTCAAGCAACTCGGAAAAACCTCCCGAGGAAGGCGTTCCCGACGGTTGAAAGCGTCGCCGGATGGCGCTCGCTCTTACCGTAACGTCGCTCGAACTGCCGCTCCTTCATCCGTTCCAGATTGCACGCGGTGACGCCGAGACGGTCGCATGCTCGGCCGTGATTCGCCTTCGCGCAGGCGACCTCGAGGGAATTGGAGAGGCCAACCCGGTGGGGCGTTACGGCGAGTCGGTCGAGAGCGTGATAGCGTACTTTGCAACGAACTCGCTGGCAGCCGACGATCCCTATTGCCTCGAAGCCCTGCTGCACGACGGGATACCGGCGGCAGCGCGCGCGGGCCTCGATTTGGCGCTCCACGACCTGATCGGCAAGGATCTCGACAAACCGCTCTACGCGCTCCTAGGCCTCGATCCGGCGCTGACGCCGACGACCTCTCGCACGATCGGCATCGCCGATCCGGAGCTCACGATGCAAAAAGTGGCCGAGGTCGCCGATAGCCCGATTCTCAAGATCAAGCTCGGCACCGGAACTCCCTCCGAACAGGTTGAAACGATCGCGACGATACGCGCGCGTTACAACGGAACGATTCGGGTCGACGCAAACGAGGGTTGGGACGCCGAGCGCGCGATTCTCATTCTCAACGAGCTGGCGCGCTACGAGATCGAGTTCTGCGAGCAGCCGATTCCGGCGGGCCGGCCGGAGCAGCTTCGCGCGATTCGCGAGCGCGTATCCATTCCGATCGTCGCGGACGAAGATGCGCTCGCCGCGAGCGACCTTCCAGCGCTGAGGAACTGCGTCGACGGCGTCAACGTTAAGCTCGCGAAGACGGGCGGGATCCGCGGCGCGCTTGCCATGATTCACACGGCGCGCGCGATGGGCATGAAGATCATGCTCGGGTGCATGGTCGAGAGCGCGATTGCCGCGACTGCTGCGGCTCATCTTTCACCGTTGGTTGATTGGGCGGATCTGGACGGACCGTTGCTCACCGCGTACGATCCGTTCGCCGGAATCCGTTACGATCGCGGCAAGATTCTGCTTCCGGACGCTCCCGGTCTGGGCGTGCGCGAAGTTGCGCCGGCATGAACCGACGGTACGCAATCCTCGCGCCCGATCGGTTCAAATCCGACGCCAAGACGGCGCACGGCGTAATTCGCTATGGGAGCGACGAGGTCGTCGCGGTCATCGATCCCTCGAATGCCGGCCGGCGCGTGCGCGAGGTGCTCGGCTATCTCGATAGCCAGGCGCCGATCGTCGCGAGTGTGGCCGAAGCGCTAGAGTTTTCGCCGAACGCGCTTCTGATCGGGACGGCACCCAAGGGTGGCGGACTGCCGCCGGCATGGCGCAGCGCGATACTCGAAGCGATCGGCGCGCGACTCGAGATCGTCAGCGGACTGCACGAAATGCTCGACGAGGATCGCGAGTTTAGGGTCGCGGCACGCGCCGCAGGGACGACGATCTGGGACGTGCGTGAGCCGCCCGACGTTCCGCTTTTCTCCGGCGACGTTTACGCGATCGAGCCGCCGGTGCTGCTGACGGTCGGCAACGATTGCGCGGTCGGCAAGATGACCGTCTCGCTGGAGCTGGTGCGCGCGGCAAACGCGGCGGGAAGGAATGCGCGCTTCGTTCCGACCGGTCAAACCGGCGTACTGATCGCGGGTTGGGGTATCTCCGTCGATCGCGTCATCTCCGACTTTGCCCCCGGTGCTGCCGAACAGCTCGTCCTTTATGCCGTTGCCGAGGGTGCCAACCTCGATCGTCGTCGAGGGACAAGGCGCGATCAATCATCCTGCCTACGGTTCGGTCACGTTCGCGCTGATGACGGGCTGTGCTCCCGACGCGCTCGTTCTGGTCTGCGATCCTCGCCGCGCGCAGATCGAATCGTATCCGACGCCGACGCTGGGTTATCGCGAATCGATCGCGATTCACGAGCAGCTGCTGGGAACGCTCAAGCCCGCAAAGGTCGTCGGCATCGCGCTCAACACCGAGGGGCTCGACGAAGGCAGCGCTCGTGCCGAGATCGAGCGCGCCGGCAAGGAGACGGGTTTGCCGGCCGACGATCTCGTCCGCTTCGGCGCGGAGCATTTCTACGCCGCAATTGCACCGGCGATCGTGAAGCGTCCGCCGCTGACGGCGGCCGCACGCGAGTGATCGCCCGTCGCAGGCTCGCGGCGGCGCTCGCAGTTCTGGTGCTCGCCGGCGGTTGTACGCGCGCCGGGCCGCAGAGAGCGACCGGCGCGCGGAGCGGATGGACGGTTCCGGGCGTTCTGCGCCTTGGAGAGGACGAAGAACCCGACAGTCTCAACCTCATGTTCGCCCATACCGCGGCGACGGACACGATCGCCGGGCTGCTGTTCTCGTTCGTTTTGCGTATCGACCCGCGCGGAAACTACATTCCAGATCTCGCAACGCAAGTGCCGACGCTTGCGAACGGCGGGATCAGCCCTGATGGCAAGCGGATCGTCGTGCATCTGCGCCGCGGCGTCGCTTGGGCCGACGGCGTGCCCTTGACGTCGGCCGATTGGCTCTTCACGTATCGCGCCGTCACGAATCCCGCAAACAACGTCAAGACGCGTTACGGCTGGGACGCGATCGCGTCGGCGAGCGCGCCCGATCCCTACACCATCGTCATTCGACTCAAGCGCCCCAACGTCGCGGTGCTCGGCATACTCGCAATGGGCGGCGCCGCCTATCCGCCGCTGCCGGCGCACTTGCTCGCGAAGCTTCCGAATCTCAACGCGACGCCCTTCAACGAGCGACCTCTGTCGAGCGGGCCGTACTTGCTCAAAGAGTGGAATCATGGATCCTCGCTCGTCTTCGTGCCGAATCCCCGCTACTTCCGCGGCGCGCCGAAGTTGAAGCAAGTAATCTGGAAGGTCGTTCCCGACGTCAACACGCTCTTCAATCAGCTCGCAACCCACGAGATCGACGTCTACCCGAACGTGAGCGCGAACGGGATTCCTCGTCTCTCGAGCATCGCCGGAATTCGGGTCGATCGCCGGCTGATCGCCGACTGGCGCCACCTCGGCATCAACGTCAGCCGGCCATTGCTCGCCGACGTCCGCGTGCGGCGCGCGATCGCCGAAGCGGTTGATTGGAAGCGCATCAACGATACCGTATTTCACGGGATCGATACGCTCGCACGCTCCGACATCTTTCCAGCATCGTGGGCCGCGCCTGCGCTGCCGCCCTACCGCTACGATCCGGCCGGCGCTAAACGCCTTCTCAACGACGCGGGCTGGAGGCTCGGCGCAGACGGCGTGCTTCACAAAGGCGCAAAAACGATGCATCTGGACATCTACGCAACGACCGGTCACCAGGAGAACAGCGAATCGCAGGTACTGATTCAATCGATGCTGCACAACGTGGGCATCGACGTAGCGATCCGGAACTACCCGGGCAGCTATCTCTTCGCGATGGACGGACCGCTCTACACCGGCAAGTACGACCTCGAATGGTCGATCGAGACGAACGGACCCGACCCCGATAACTCGGGCGATTGGAGCGGCGCCTTCATTCCTCCGCGCGGTGCGAATACATCGTGGCTGAACGACCCGATCGTCAACGCCACAAGCGAAGCGGCGGCGAGCACATTCGACTTGACTGCGCGCAAACGACTCTATCAACGTGAGGAAGAGCGCCTCCGAGAGGTCGTACCGGCCGTCTTCTTCAGCTGGCGCATGAACTATACCGCGATGAACGACGATCTCAAGAACTACGTTCCAGCCGCCTTTATCGGCGACAGCTGGAATGCCTGGCAATGGAGCATTTGAATCTCGCCGCTTTCGCGCAGGTGCTACGCACGCGCGAAACGGCGCGCCTCTACTTTGAGCCGGCCCGCAGCGGCGTGCTAAGCTGGAACACGCACGCCGATAGCGGGCGCATCGCGTTTCGGCTGCTCCGCGCTCGCCAGCCCTCCGGCGATTGGCTCGACCTTGCGGAGTGGCGCCCCGGCGGCGCGAAATCGTTCAGCCCGGAGCATGAGGGCACTCGCGTCAACGTCGACGTCATCGAAGCCGCCCAGCCGTTCGACGGCATCGAGGTGCGCGCGCACGACGTGGAGTTCGAACTGGTGGCGTTCTCTTCGCCGGTACGCGCGCGTTCCTCGCTGCCCTTTGCGCGCGACGCGTTGATCCTCGACGTGCCGCCACGCTCGCAATATGCGCAAGTGCAAGACGAACGCGGATGGTGCAGTCCGGCCAGCCTTTCGATGATCCACGCCTTCCATGGCATCGATCGCCCGGTAGCGGAGACTGCGCGCGCGGTCTTCGATCGCGCTTACAACGGCACCGGCAATTGGTCGTTTAACGTCGCGCATAGCGGCAAGCTCGGTTTGCGCGGCGTCGTCGCCCATCTTTGCAATCTCGAACACGCACAGCGTTTGATCGAACGCAACCTTCCGCTCGCGATCTCCTACTCGTGGCGCGACGGCGAGCTACCGGGCGCGCCGCTCGCGCACTCCGACGGCCACCTCGCAGTGCTCTGCGGTTTCACGCGCGACGGCGATTGCGCGATGAACGATCCCGCGGCGCCAAACGTGCGCGTCGTCTACCCGCGGGCTGCGATCGAGCGCCTCTGGCAGCGCAACGAAGGCGTTGCCTACGTTGTGGCGCCGATCGGCATCGAATATGCCGATGTTCTTTCCAGCTAGGCGTTCTCGGTGAAGACAAGGTCGATCGCGGAAATCGAGCGGGCGGTCATTCGATGCGAGCGTTGCCCCGAGCTGCGAGCGTACACAGCGCGAGTCGCGCGCGAGCGCAAGCGCGCCCACCGCGACTGCGAGTATTGGGGCAAGCCGGTCCCCTCGTTCGGCGACCCGCGCGCCCGAGTGATGATCGTCGGCCTCGCCCCCGGCGCGCATGGCAGCAATCGAACGGGACGTCCGTTCACCGGCGACGCCTCGGGAGCGTTTCTCTATCCGGCGCTCTACCGGGCCGGCTTCGCTTCGCAGCCGCAGGCGCTCGACCGCGACGACGGCTTGACCCTTCGCGACGCGCTGATCACCGCGGCAGCGCGCTGCGCGCCCCCGCAAAACAAACCGACGCCCGCCGAGCTGCGGAACTGCTTCCCGTATCTGCTCGAAGAGTTCGACGCGCTCACACGATTGCGCGTCATCATCGCGCTCGGCGCGGTCGCCTTTGCCGCCGCACTGAAGGTGCTGCGCGAGCGGAACTTCGCGTTCGAGCCGGCTGCGTTCGCCCATCGAGCCGAACTATCGGCGCGAAAAGGCCGGCGTAACGTTGCCGTCGTCGCGTCGTATCATCCCAGCCGGCAGAACACGAACACGGGCAAGTTAACCGTGCCCATGTTCGATGCAGTTTTCAACCGGGCGAACGAACTGTTAGCTCGCCGCGTTAACGGGGCTTAATCTGTAGGGTGCGATACTAGGATCGTCGCGCCGTATTCAAAACCCGCAAATAGCGGCGGCGGCTCGTAGCCACGGCCACCGTAGACGTCACCGTCAGCATTTTTTGAGGCGCCCAGGTAATACGTCCCCGGGAAGAGCGTTAGGAAGATGAACTGACCCTTCGAATCCGAAACCGTGCGGGCATCGAATGCGGCCGACGTCGCGTAGACCGGCGCCCCCGGCACGGGACGCCCCGTGGAATCGTCAAGAACCGTTCCCCTTATCACAACGTTCTGCTGATTCATCTGCCAATCTATCGGACTCGACCAGAAGAAGAACTGAGATAGGGCTAACAATACTGCGAACTGCATGCTTAACTCCTTACATCAATCAACGTTAAGCATAACGCTTGACCTCCTGCGAGCGTGACGGTCGTGCGTATTTAGCTAAGCTTCTTCAGGTGCGCGAACGAGCTTCGGGCGCGAGGCGCAGGTGCAAGTCGTGCAAGAGCTGCTCGGGAACCGGACTCGGCGCGTCCATCATCGGGTCGCGCGCAACCTGGTTCTTCGGGAAAGCGGTGACTTCGCGACAGTTCTCCTCGCCGCACGCGATCATTACGATGCGGTCGATGCCGAGCGCCATGCCGCCGTGCGGTGGTGCGCCATACTCGAGCGCACGCACGAAGAAGCCGAATCGCTCTTCCACTTGTTCCGGCGTAAGTCCGAGCATCTCGAAGATCTTGCGTTGCTCGCTTGCCTTGTGAATTCGAATCGAGCCCGAGCCGAGCTCGTAGCCGTTGAGCACCATATCGTAATGCTGGGCGCGCATCGCCATCGGATCGCGATCGATAAGGCTCCAGTCGCCGGGCGCGGGCGCGGTAAACGGGTGATGCGCCGGCGCCGGTTGGCCCGTCGTCTCATCGATCTCAAGATACGGAAAGCCGGTCACCCATGCGAACGCAAAAGCTTGGGGATCGCGCAACTTGCAACGCTCGCCGATCTCGTTGCGCATCTTACCGGCGACCGCGTACGCAACATCTCTGACGTCTGCGAAGAGGAGCAGCGCATCCCCCGTCGCCGCGCCAAGTGCGGCGCTCACCCGCTCGATCTGTTCGTTGGTTAGAAACTTGCCAGCCGAGGATTTCACGCCGTCCTGCCCGAGCGCAATCCAGACCATGCCTTTGCCGCCAAACTCTTTGGCGCGTTCGGTTAGCGCGTCGAACTCGCGGCGCGAGAGCGCCGCGCCGCCTGGATAACGCAGCCCGACGACCGCGCCGCCGGAATCGATTGCCGATCGGAATACGCCGAACTCCGTCCCTGCAAAAATCGCGGTCGCATCGGCAAGCTCGAGACCGAAGCGCAGGTCCGGCTTGTCGACCCCGTACCTTGCCATCGCTTCTTGATGCGTGAGACGGGGAAACGGTGGAACTTCGAGGTCCATCACCGTGCGCCAGACGAAGCGCATACACGACTCCATCACGTCGAGTACGTCCTCTTGCGTGCAGAACGAGAGCTCGACGTCGAGCTGAACGAACTCGACCAAACGGTCGGCCCGGAGATCCTCGTCGCGCATGCAGCGCGCGATCTGCATATACTTTCCAAAGCCGGCGATCATCAGGATCTGCTTGAGCAGCTGAGGGGACTGAGGCAGCGCATAAAAATGGCCGGGGTAGAGGCGGCTTGGCACGAGGTAATCGCGAGCGCCTTCGGGCGTCGATTTGATCAACATGGGCGTCTCGATCTCCAAGAAATCTCGAGAGTCGAAGAAATCGCGAATCGCCTTGATGATGCGGTGGCGCGTACGCAGGTTGCGTTGCAGACGCGGGCGCCGAAGATCGAGATATCGATACTCGAGCCGCAGGTTTTCATCGACCGCTTCGTCGGCATTCACTTGGAACGGGGGCACCGCGAGCGATTGAGCACTTCCAGCTCGCGGATCGCAACTTCGACCACGCCGGTCCCCAAGCGAGGGTTCTCGGTGCCGGCCGGGCGCCGGCGCACCATGCCGCTTACGCGCAGCACGTCCTCGTTGCGAAGGTGCTCGGCCTGCGCGAAGCTCTCGTGCTGCGGATCGAAGACGATCTGCGTGACGCCTTCGTGATCGCGAAGATCGACGAAGATCAAACCGCCGTGATCGCGGCGGCGGTTCACCCAGCCGTTCAACTCGACCGTCTTGCCTTCGTCACCGGCGCGCAGCGCGCCGCACGAAACCTTATCGGCCACGAGCCTCTTTTATTCCCGAGACGTAATAGTATTGCAGTAAGAGCTCGCGCGCGAGTCGCGAGCGCCCGGCCTGTCGATCGATGTATCCCAAAACGTGCGGCCAGCGGGTCAGCAGCGCATGCGCCCCGAGCGAAACCGGCGTCATGCCGAGCTTCAGCATCACCTCCAAGTGCGGGTGCTTGTTATAAAAGCGCGCCGTCGAGCGGCCGGCCAATCGCATCTTCTCCTTCTGATCGTCGTATGCAATAGCTTGGCAATGATAGTTCACGGCGCCGGGCTCGTACAGGATCTCGATGCCGAGCTGATGCAGGCGATAACCGAGCTCGAGGTCCTCGTGTCCGTAGCCGGTGAAGCTTTCATCGAAACAGCCCGCGCGCAATAAGTCGGCGCGGCGCACGGATGCGTTGCCGGTCAAAAAGTAAAGCCATGAGAGTTTTTTTCGCGATGGCGGATGAAGATGCCCGCGAGCCTCGGGGTGATCGCGTTTAAAAACGTACTCCGCCAGGTCCTTCACCTGAACTTCGAGACCGACGACGGCGATGCCGCTTTGCTCGCGATGGCGCCGCAAGTGCGTCGAGATCAGGTTCGGCGACGCGAGAATGTCGGCGTCGTTGAATAGCACGATCTCTCCGCGCGCCGCGGCGATGCCGGCGTTGCGGGCCGCAGCCCGGCCGCTATACGCATCGGCCAGGTGGCGGACGGTGCAATGCTGGCTTTGCAGCGCGGCCAGATACTGCGCGGTCCCGTCGTTCGAGTTGGAATCGCAGACAAGCAGCTCGTACTGTGACGGCGCGAGATCCTGGGCCAGCAGCAACGGCAGCACTTCCTCGAGCGTGTCGAGCCGGTTGTAGGTCGGAATGACGACGGAAATTGCAGGCGTCTCAGACATTCATCAACCCGGCGACACCCGCGACGATCTCGTCGCAAAACAGTGCGATCGACGCATCATCGGCTCGCGCCGGCTTTCGTACGACTGCGTGAGGAACGCCGTAGGGCGACCATTCTTGAGAGTTTAGCCGAAAATAGCGATGTTCGAATGCGACGACCGTCGGCCTTCCGACCGCGCTTGCGACGTGGGTCGCACCGGTATCGACGGTCACGACGACGCGGCCCCGCTCGAGTACCGCCGCCCACGGGAAAAAGGGCAAACCGCACAGCAGACGCGCGACAGCTGCGTTCGCTTCAAAGGCCGGTGCCAAGTGCTCGCACTCGCGCGCACACGTTATCACCACCGGCCCGAGCGACGCGAGCCTCTCGACGATCGCCAGCGTCCCGGCCAGTGTGCTCCCCTCTGAGAACCACCGGCGTCCGAGATGGAGCACGATCGGATCGGCCGGAAGATCACGGGCCGCGGTGCGGTCCTCGTCGGTCACGTCCAAGCGAAGCGTCCGGACCTGCTGGTTCGCACCGGCGAGCGCCACGAGATCGAGCAGCTGCACGACTTCGTGCCGCACGATTCGGTGCGGATCGCGATCGCACAGCTCGGGATCGGCTTCCGATATCATGGTGCGGTTGACGTAGAATCCTGCGGTGAGCCGTGCGAACCAGCGTCGCTGGTACGTGTAGCCGACGCGCAATGGGGCGCGCGTTGCCCCGACGAGCTGCAGGTCGACGGCTCGCGGCGCGAGCGCAATCGCGACGTCGTAGCCCCTCAGCGTTGCACCCAACGCTCGTGGCCCGGCCCCGCTGCGCAGGACGATGCGCTCGTCGACGTCGTCGTTACGCTCGACCACGACGCCGTTGTACTCGCTCGTGACGATCGCGAGGTGCGCATTCGGGAAGGAAGCTCGAACGGTCGCAATCGCCGGCGTCGACAGAATCAGATCCCCGATCCGATCCGTGCGGGAAAGCAATATCTTCACAAGTGTGAACGCAGCGCGCGTTCCAACTCGCCGAAATAGACTTCGTTTGCAAGCGCCCGCGCGGCTCGGAGCTCGCGCCGGTCGAGCTCTCGGTCGCGGTCGAGGGCCGCCAGCCGTCGCCGAAAGCGCGCGCCAAAATGGAGACCGCGCAGCAGGCCGTGGAATCCTCGCTGCAGCGGATTGATTCCGGTGGCGAGATAGGCGCGCCAGTTTGGATGGCGGCGCACCAGGCGCACCGCGGTCCGCGCTTGCGCGCTCGCCTGCGCGATCATCTTCTCAACGCTCGCCGTACGCGGACGTGGTTTGAAGTGGTAGACGAGCGCGTTAGGGTCGAAGACGGCGCGCACCCCGGAGGCGCGCAGCCGCAACCCAACGTCGATATCTTCCCAGCCGTACTCCGAGAAGGACTCGTCGAATCCGCCAATGGCACGAATCGTCGCCAAGGGCACTGAGACGTTCGTCGTCCAGAAATAGTTGCCGCTGTAGTTCTTGATGCTCCAAACGGGTGGCGGCAGATCGTCGAGGTCGTCGACCTCGATCGCACCCCCGCGCACGATCGCGTTGGGGTGGCGGTCGCCGGCCCGCAAATGTGCGTCGACGAAGTTGGGGAGCGGCAGAACGTCGTCGTCGATGAAGATGATCCGCTCGCCGCTCGAGCGTGCGATCCCGGCATTGCGGGCACGCGCGAGCCCGGCATTGGCCTGCGTCACGACCACGAACGAGCACGGCGCTCGGCCGCGAGCTTCCTCGATGACCCTCGGCGTGGCGTCGCTCGATCCGTCGTCGACCAGCACGACTTCGTACGCGTTTTCGTCGACCCTTTGATCGAAGCATGCCTCGAGGACTCTCCCGAGCAGCGGCGCGCGGTTGTACGTGCAGAGCTGAATCGTCGCTCGCATTACGAGATCAGCGCAGCGACCGCCGACAGGATCCGCGCAACGTCAAGGTTTGCGATGCACGCATAGTCGCGACAGCTCTCTTTCGTGTCGCCGGCGTGGCAAGGATACGAGGCTCGCACCACCTCAATGTGTCTTCCAAGCGGCGCCCAGCGCTCGGGGAAGTCCGACTGAAACGGAAAGATTCCGACGGTGGGGCATCCAACGGCCGCTGCCACGTGCATCGACCCAGTGGTGATGCCGACGAAGGCCTGCGCGTTGCGCGCGAGCGCACCGAAGGCGCCAAGACGCGTTCGTCCCGCGATGGAAACGAATCCGTCGTCGCCGGTAAGACGCACGATTCCCTCGGTCATCGGCGCATCGCCGGTCGAGCCGCTGACCAGGATACGCGCACCAAAGCGGTCGCGCAACGACTTCGCGAGAGCCGCCCAACCTGCGAGCGGCCAGATGCCGCGCCGGGAGGCGACCGCATTGCATGGATTGAGGATGATGAAACGGCCTGAGCGCGCGCTGAGTTCGGCTGCCTCGCGCTCGTCGGCCTCCGTCGGTACGAATCGGTACCGCTGGTCGTCCGTATCGCAATCGATGGCCCGAGCGTAGTCGAGCAAGATCTCGGACCAGTGCGAAGTGACGTCGCCGAGTTCGCTGCGCACGACGACACGATCCGTAAAGCGAAAAGAGTAGATGCGGCGTGCCTGCCCGACGCGCACCGGAATTCCTGCGAGCTGCGGAACGCGAGCCGTTCGCGGCGTCGCCCAGGTGACCACGCATGCCTCGTAGCGAGCATCGCCCAGACGGCGCGCGAGTGCGCGTTCGTCACCGCCGTCGTCAACGATCACACTGTCGACGTCGGGGACGCGCTCGAGCAACGGCCGGTGCGCCTCCAGCGTCAGGGCCGCGACCTTCGAAAAGCGCTTGTGCAACGCGCGCGCCACCACCGATGCGACGAGAGAGTCGCCGATGCCGCCGCCGGAGCAGTAGAGTAAGGCCCGGTTATCGCTCATCGAGCGCTCGAGTCAGTTCGCGCGCGTAGACGGCATCCAGAAACTGGGCTCGCACGATCGCGTTCAGCCAGGCCGGTACGCGACCGCTCGTCGCCATCCCCGCATAAATCGCCAGCAACCAATCCGGTAAGAGATACCGGCCGCGTAACAGGTTGAGCGGATGGGCTCCGGTCGCCAAGCGCGCTCGCCGGGAGGGGTGCTTCGCGAGAAAGCGACGCGCCATGCGCGCCTTCTCGATCGCCTTGCGGCTTTCGACTGCGAGCGTGTTCTCGTCGGGCGGTTTGACGTGCCAAAGGTACGCGTCCCAGGCAAACCTCCAGCGCAGACCCGCGACGCGAAGGCGCACGCCCAGCTCGGTATCCTCCCAGCCGTAAAGATCGAAGCTCTCGTCGAATCCGCCGGCCTTCGCGAACGCAGCGCGCGAAAGCGATGCGTTGCAAGTGCAGAGAAAAGCGCGCGAATAGTTGGCGGCCTTCGGCGTCGGGCGATCCTCGTACGACGGCACGTTCAAAATCGGCCCGTTGACGACGCGCTCTCCTGCCGTCGTGAGCGGCTGCGTGCGCGGCGATCCAACGCTGCGGTAACGCAACGTCATCGTCGCAGAAGAGCAGGTAGCGGCCCGAAGCGATCTCGACCCCCCGGTTTCGCGCCTTGCCGCGATTCGGCTCAGGCGTGGCGAGGTAGCGCACCGGCGCAGAGCCGAGCGCGAATCGTTCGACGACGCTGCCCGTTGCATCGGAGGAGCCGTTGTCGACGACGATCACTTCGAACGGCGGCGCATCGCGCTGGATCTGCAGCGTCGCGAGCGCGCGTTCGAGGTAGCGCGCGCGGTCTTTTGTCGCAATCACGACGGAGAAATCCACAACCTACCCCGCTAAGGCGAGCAGCGACTGCGCCATCCGATCCGAAGCTCCGGCGTGATCGCGATAGAGCGCCGCGAGCGACTCCGACGCCGCTGCAAGCCAGGCTCGGTCGTCGAAAGCTTCGAGCGCAATGCGCGCGATGCGTCCAGGCGTTACCGTGCCGTGGACTTCGCGAATCAACGAGGCACCCGCATCCATGTTCGGCTGCGTATGATGTGGAAAATGCCGCGAAACGCCGACCGCCACCGCGCGTTTGAGCGGAATCCCGACAAACGGTATACGGTTGAGGTAGGTCAGCGGGCCGTTGATCGTCACGAGTTCGGGCGCGTTGAGCGGCGTCAGCGTGATTGCCGGCTTGCCGAGTGCCGCGAGCTCGATCGTCTTCGTCCCGGGTATCGTCAGGACGAGTCGCGCCCGCGCTGCTGCTGCGAGCGCGTTGGCGACGACCGGTATGCGAATCTCCCCCGTTGCCGACGTCAAATAATCTCGTCCCTCTTCCGTGACGAAGCGACCGCGCGTCGCGAACATGCGCGGGTGCCCGCCGCCCTCGATCGCCGCGCGTAGCTGAGGGCGCGGCGTGAACGGTGAGATCGCAAACGCGATCGGAATCTCGGGGCGCTCGCGCAGAATGCGCAAGGCTACCGCAAAGTAGAACGGGACCAAGTTCTCGATTTCGTAGGTTCGCGACCCGGGCATGATCACGATACCGTCGGGCGCGGTCACTTCATCGGAGAGCGCCGCTTCGAAAAGCGCACCGTCGATGGCAAGGTTGCCAACCTGATCGATGCGTTCGCGCGCGGTGCCCCACGCCTCGAGCTGCTCGACGTTGCGGCGATCGACGGCGAAGGCGCGATCGAAAACGTTGCGATAGGCCCGGCGCGAGAACTTATAGGTAGCGGCGCGCCCCTTCAAGCGCGCGTGAAGGCGCCCGGCGTGCAGAAGATCTCCGCCGATATATTGCACCACGTCGACGCTGGGTGGAAGGCCGTCGAGCCGTCCACCCAACGCAAACTTAAGATAGCTCTTCGGCTCGTACACGACTGCCGCCGGGAAGGCCTCGCGAACCATCTCGCCTTCGAAGCCGGTTGCGTAATCGTCGGGCACCAAGAAGACGAACGGGACCAGATCGGGACTCAGCCGGTAGAGCGATCGCAACAGCGGCCGGAGCCAACCGGCAACCTCACCCGGTCCGTTAGCGGTGAACGCTATACGCATTTAGGAACTGGAGTAGTTCCTCAGGATTCGCGCGATGAGGTCGGTCGTACTCTCGCCTTGGACGTGCGGAGCAAGCGCGATTCGCCCCCCATGCTGCAGCACGACGGTCCGCTCCGGCAGCTCGTCTTCACGGTACTGGTCGCTCTTGACGTGCACGTCGGGGCGAATTCGGTCGATCAGCAGCTCGGGCGTGCGGTCGCCGAACCCCACGACCGTATCCACGCTGCGCAATGCGAGCAGCACGGCGGCGCGCTGCGCGAATGGAACGATCGGCCGCGACTCGCCCTTGATGCGCCGCACCGATTCGTCCTCATTCAAACCGACGATTAACGCGTCGCCTTGCGCTCTCGCCCAAGCCAAATACTCGACGTGGCCGGCGTGCAGCACGATCGAAGCAGCCATTAGTGAAGACGACGCTGCGACCGCGCCGGCGCAGCTCGTCGCGCCACGCCGCCGCCTCATCGACGCTGAGAAGCCGGCCGAAAAATGTCTGCGCGTTCATGTCGCCGGATCGAGCAGCGCGAGGATCTCCCCGGGTGACGCGGTCGCCGTCCCGAGCTTCGCGACTACCGCACCGGCGGCGAAGTTCGCGAGCTGCATCGCCTGTTCGATCGGAGCGCCGGCTGCGAGCGCCAAGCCGAGAACCGCGATAACGGTGTCGCCGGCTCCGCTGACGTCGTAGACGGTGCGCGCGACCGATGGAATCTGCAAGCGCTCGCCGTCGCGACCGAAGAGCGCCATGCCGTGCTCGCCGCGCGTAACGACGGCGTAGCGGCAATCGAGGAGTTCGAGCAGCCGCACTCCCGCGCGCTCCAGGCTCGCGTCGTCGGCGATCGGAATCCCGGTAATCGTCGAGGCTTCGGCGGCGTTGGGAGCCACGCAGGTGATGCGGGAGAAGAGCGCGATGTTCTGCGGTTTCGGATCGGCAAGCACCAACGGCGACGCACAGGCCGCCTCGACGATCTCGCGGGAGAGCAGTCCCTTAGCGTAGTCGCTGAGAATCACCGCGTCGCAGCTCGCGGCACGGTCGCGCACGAACTCGACTAACCGCCGGCGATCGGCGGTCGTCAGCGTTTCGGTCGATTCCCAATCGGCGCGCACGACCTGCTGACTGTGCGCCACGATCCGCGTCTTTCGCGTCGTCGGGCGGTCGGAGACGGTAAAGACGCCGGAGTCGTCGACCTGTTCGCCGCGCAGCAAATCGCGCACTTGTCTGGCGAACGCGTCGTCGCCGACCGTCCCGGCGAAGACGACGTCCGCGAGCAGTGCGACCAGGTTGTTCGCGACGTTGCCGGCGCCGCCCAGCGTGAAAGAGTGATCGGCAACCGCGACGACAGGAACGGGAGCCTCGGGCGAGATCCGCGTGACCGTTCCCCAAATCCACTCGTCGATCATCAGATCGCCGACGACCAGGATCCGCCGGCCCTTCGCGCGCTCGAAGAGCGTCCGCGCGTCGGGCATCATGAGAGCCGACTTCATCGAATCCCGCCATCGAAGATCAGTTGCTGCTCGACGAGATCGCAAACGATGTGTGCCATCACCTGATGGACTTCCTGAACGACTGCGGCGTAGCCGTCGGGTCCGATCAGTGAAAGGTCGGCGACTTCAGCGACCTTACCACCGCCGTTGCCGGTAAACGCGATCGCGATGGCTCCGCGCCGCCTTGCCGCTTCGAGCGCGAGGACGACGTTGCGCGAGCTTCCGCTCGTCGTCATTCCGATGACGACGTCGCCGGGGTGCGCGAACGCCTCGACTTGCCGCGAAAAAACGTGGTCGTAGCCGTAGTCGTTTCCGACGCAAGTCAGCGTCGACGAGTTGACCGAAAGCGCTTCGCTGTGGAGTCCCGGACGCTCGCGCAAGAAACGCCCGGAAAGCTCGGCCGCCATGTGCTGCGCTTCCGCGGCACTTCCGCCGTTACCGCACCACAAGACCTTCTTACCGTCGCGCAACGCGCCGACGACCACCTCGACGATCGCTTCGACTTGCGGGCGATAGTGCGGAGAATCGAGCATCCCTCGACGGTCTGCGAGCAGCTCGCCGAAATCGCGTCGCGCCTGGTAGTTCACGGCTCGATCCAAAAAAGTTCTCCACCCTGCGAGACGAGTTCGCCGTTGTCCGGAACGATGCGAACGATTCTACCCGCGTCGTCGCTCTGAATCTCGTTGAAGAGTTTCATCGCCTCGAGCACGCAAAGAATGTCGCCCGGCTCGACACGGTCGCCGACGTCGACGTACGGCGCCGCGTCCGGCGAGGGCGAACGATAAAAGACGCCGGTGAGCGGGGCGAGCACCCTAGTGACGTTGGCGCCGTCAATCGGCGGTGAGGACGAATCTTGCTCGAGTCGGGCCGCGGGCGCGCCCCCCAGCGAATCGGCCGGCGGAACCCGTTCGGACGGACGGCGGGAAAGCTCGTACACGGCGTCGCCGAGCTTGACCTTGATGGCCTCGAGATCGTGCTCTTGCATGATCGCGAGCAGCTCGCGCAACGTCTGCGTCTCCTCGGCGAAGCGTTCTTCCATTATTGCACCGCTTCTACGAGGCGCTCCGCGACGACTCTTGGCTCGCCAAGCGGCAGCCGGCGGTCGCTTCGGTGCTCGAGGTCGCGCAGGATGAGTTCGCCCGAGGCCAGCTCTTCGCTCCCGACGATAAGAGCGTAACGCGCGAGATTGCGGTCGGCGATCTTCAAATGTGCGAGAAGCTTACGATCGTTGTAATCCGCGAAGGTCGGCGCGGCGAGCCGGCGACGGAGCTGCGCTACGATCGGCGCCATAACCGTTCGCGCCTGGGGACCTAGCGCCACCGCCTGAATCCCACGCCGCGCCGCCTCTTCGGGCCCGCCGCGGGCCTGCAGCATGATGAGAAAGCGCTCCATACCGAGCGCAAATCCTACCGCCGGCACGTCGGGTCCGCCGAGCGAGGCCACGAGCCGATCGTAGCGGCCGCCTCCTAAAACGCTGCTCTGCGCCCCCAGCACGTTTGACGTGATTTCGAAGACGGTTCGCTCGTAATAGTCGAGCCCGCGCACGATTCGAGGGTTGATGACGTACGGGATTTTTGCCAAATCGAGATACGCCGTCAGCGCGTCGAAATGCTCCCGGCACTCGACGCAGAGAAACGATTCGAGCACCGGTGCGCGCTCGATGTAGGGGGCATCGTCGGGATCCTTGCTGTCGAGAAGTCGAAGCGGGTTGCGTCGCGCGCGCTCGCGCGACTCCTCGCTCATCGCGTCCAAGTGCGGGCGAAAATGCTCGAGCAACGCCTCCCGATAGCGGGGACGGCATCGTTCGTCTCCCAGAGAGTTGAGGTTGAGCGTCGCATCCGAGATCTCGTAGCTTCGCACCAGCTCCCACGCGAGCGAGATGACTTCCAAGTCCGCTTCCGGACCGGAGAATCCAAAGCATTCGACGCCGAACTGATGCGATTGGCGATAGCGGCCTTTCTGCGGGCGTTCATACCGAAAGATCGGCCCGATGTAATAGAGACGCAGGGCGTTGGCCGTGAACCGATGATGCTCGAGCGCGGCCCGAACGACCGGCGCCGTCCACTCCGGGCGAAGCGTAAGCGAACGGCCGCCGCGATCGGTGAACGTGTACATCTCCTTTTCGACGATATCGGTCTGCTCGCCGACGCCGCGCACGAAGAGCTCGGTCGACTCGAAGAGCGGCGTGCGAATTTCACCATAGCCATATCGCGCCGCAAGGGAATGCATGCGTCCCTCGAGCTCGTTCCAGTGCGCGGATTGCGGCGGAAAGATATCCGACGTACCGCGCGGCGCGCTCAGTCTTTCAGACACTAGGCGTGACCATTGGCGGCTACCCTTCGCTGGAGCGTCAAGCTAGCCATTGCACGTGCTCGCGTGATAGTTTCGCGTGCGCAATCTCCTCTATGGAAGCGCCGCCCTGGCACTGGCCATGCTCTCATCGCCCGACGCGATGCGTTCGGCGCTCGCGACCTCGGCAAGCACGCTCTTCGAAGCGACGCCATTCCTGCTCGCCGGGCTGCTTCTCGCACGTCTGCTGCACCGTCGCGCGGAGATCGTCGAGCATCTCGGTTGCGGGTGCGGACGCGGGCCCTCGGCACGCTCGCTTCCGTCGGCGGCGGCGACTTGGCTCGTCTTCGGACCGATCGTCGCACTCGTTCGTTACGTGGCGAGTTTGCTCGCCGCGCGCCTTCTCTATCGCGACTTGCGTCGCGAGCGCGGCGAGGACGAGGATAAGCATCTGCTTGGGGAACTGGCTTCGGTGCTTCCCGCGGCGCTCGTCGCCGCCGCCGCGACGCAAGGCTTTGCCTCGTTCGATCCCGCGCGCATCTCGCCGATCGAAAGCGCGTTGCTCGGCGCGGCGCTTGGATTTACGGCCGCGCCTTGTGGGCTGGGCACCGTCGCGATCGCCGGCGCGCTGCGAATTCGCGCGCCCATCGCCGCAGCGGCATTCCTGTGCATCGCCGGAATCGTCGACCTGCGAGCGTTGCGGCGCGCGCGGCCGCATTCCCTCGGACACGACGCGTTCGCTTACGCAGTGCTCGCAACGGCGCTCGCAATTGTTGCAGCGCGTGACGGCGGCGCGCTCGTACATCCGAGGTTCGCTCCGGCGCTCGCGTTCTGTTCGTGTGCGGCCCTCCTCTTGGCGGTGTTCTATCGGCGATGCCGCTCGGCCGGCGCACGTGCCGCGCCGGTGCTGATGCTCGTCGGAGCGCTGCTGGGCGCGCCCCCGCCGCAATACCATGCCACGGAAACGACTCTGAGCGATCTCTTCGCGGGCGAACATTTGACCTTCACCGGCGCGCTCGAACGCGAGCGTGGCGCAAGTGCCGTCGTGCGATACGCGATTACTTGCTGCCGCGCCGACGCCGCACCGGTCGCGGTGCGGCTCGATCGGGCTTTGCCGTACGCTGCGGGCAGCTGGCTGCGTGTCGACGGGCGAATCGAAAAAACCGACGGTGAGTTTCGCCTGGTCCCGACGAGCATCGAACGCGTCCCCTCACCCGCCGATCCCTTTATCTACAGATGATGACCGATGCGTTACGAAAGAGACTGCTTCGCGCGCGGCTCGAGCAACTCGACCGGAATGCCGTTGGGATCTTCGATGAAGGCGATCGCCCGCGTACCACTCGGCGACTTGTAGACGTCTTTGATAACGCGCACCCCCTTGCCTTTGAGGCCGTCGACGTATTCGCGAAGCTCCCCATCGCTTTCGATGGCGAGGTGTTCGTAGCGGTTACCGAGCGCGTAGGGCGGATGTTCTTCGAGATCGTAAACGAGCTCGATATATGCGTTCCAATCGCGCCCCACGAACGCCATGTCCGCGTTGCCGGGATAGTGGTACGGCCCGTCGAGCAGCTTTAACCCAAGCTTGTCGGTGTAAAAGGCGATCGACTCTTTCATATCGTTGACAAAGATCGACGTGTGCAAAAACCGCGGCATAGAATCGCCTCCTGCAGGAGCTTGTTGGAGAATTTTAGTGAAGGAAGTACCGGTACGTCGAAAAGACGAGGGCCGCGCCGGCCCGGTCTGCGGCGGCGATGACTTCGTTGTCGCGAATCGATCCACCCGGTGCCACAATCGCAGTGCAACCGCCCTCGACGGCGGCCTGTAAGCCGTCGGCAAAGGGGAAAAACCCGTCGCTCGCGCAAGCCGAGCCGCGCGCATCCGCGCCCGCGCGCTGCGCGGCGATCTCGACGGCGCTCACGCGATTGGTCTGACCTGCGCAAATACCGCGCGTCGTGCCGTCTTTGACGATCACGATCCCGTTGCTCTTCACGTGCCGCACGATGTCCCACGCGAAGCCGAGGTCGTGCCACTCCCGCGCGCTGGGCTCCCGGGCGCTGACGACGCGCCATTCCTCGGCGGGCGCGGCGGGATCGTCGTTCTCGGCGAGCACGCCGCCGAGCGCGCTTCGCAGGCGCAGTTCGCGCGCCAGCTCGTTAGGGAGCGCGCGCGGGAATCGCATGACGCGCAGATTCCTCTTCGTCTTGAGCGCACCGAGCGCTCCGGCATCAAAATCGGGCGCCGCGACGATCTCGAGAAAGAATTCGCACAGCACGAGGGCCGCCTCGCGATCGATCGCCGCATCGGTTGCGACGATTCCTCCATAGGCTGAAACGGGATCCGCGTAGAGCGCCTCTCGCACCGCAACCGCAACGCTCGAACGCTGAGCGACGCCGCACGGAACGGCGTGCTTCACGACCCCGGCGCGAACGAATCGAGCGTGGTCGCCAAACTGCCTCCCGAGCGGTGCTCGGGATAAGAGCCGAAGCGTCGCATCGAGATCGAGTAGATTGTTATAGGAGAGAGCCTTCCCATGAAGCTGCTCGGGGATACGTTCGACGCGGTCGAGATAGAATGCCGCGCGTTCTTGCGGATTGGTTCCATAGCGCAAACGTTCGGCGAGTGGAAGTGCGAGCGCGAGCGCCCCGGGAAGCTCGCTCGGGAGCACTTCGCCGGCCGTGGCAAGATAGTGCGCAATCGCGACATCGTATTCGCCCGTACGTTCGAAGGCCGCGACGGCAAGCTTGCAACGCAACCCCGTCGAGACCGCGTCAGCTTCGAAGGCCTCACGATACTCCGGATACTGCGACGGATGCGTGAGCACCGCGACGTGCTCGAAATTCTTTGCGGCGGCTCGCAGCAAAGCGACGCCGCCGATGTCGATCTGTTCGATCGCCTCGTCCAACGTGGCCCCGCCGCGCGCGACGGTGGCCTCGAAGGGATAGAGGTTGACGGCGACGGTCACGATCTCAGGAATCGCGTACTTCTCTGACTGGGAGAGATGGTCGCGATTGTGGCGATCGTAAAGGATCGCACCGAAGATCTTTGGGTGGAGCGTCTTCACTCGGCCACCGAAGAGCGCTGGGAAACCGGTGAGCTCCTCGACGCCGCGCGCCGGAACGCCGCACTCCTCCAGAAAGGCTCGCGTCCCGCCGGTCGCATAGATGACGATGCGCCGCTCGTGCAAGGTGCGCGCCAGTTCGGCGGCTCCGGTCTTATCTGAGAGCGAAAAGAGCGCCGCTTTCTGCCGCAACGGCAGCGCTTCAGGCAAGCATCGCCTCGGCTTCGCGCGCCAGCTCGGCTGAGACGACAGCGCTCACGCCCGCGTCGCGCGTCGTAACGCCGTAGATCCGATCTGCCATCTCCATCGTCTTCTTGTTGTGCGTGACGATCAGCATTTGCGATTCGGTCGCGAACTCTCGCACCATCGTGCAGAAGCGATCGATGTTCGCGTCGTCGAGCGCGGCGTCGACTTCGTCGAGCAGATAGAACGGCGCCGGCTTCGTGGCGATCAGCGCAAAGATCAAGGCTGCGGCCGTCATCGCCCGCTCCCCGCCGGAGAGCGCCGCGAGCGGCATCGCCTTTTTCCCGGGCGGCCGCACTGCGATCTCGATGCCCGTTTCGGAAAGGTTCTCGGGCTGCGTTTGCCACATCTTCGCCTCACCTCCGGCGAAGAGCCGGCCATACATTTGCGCAAACGACTCGGAAACGCGCTCGAAGGTCTCATTGAACTGCACTTGCGTCTCTCGTTCGATCTCGCGAATCGATTCGAGCAGCGTCTCGCGCGCCTTCGACAGATCCTCCAGTTGGGTCCGTAAGAACTGCTCGCGCTCGGCGACCTCACCACGCTCCAACTCGGCATTGAGATTCACGTTGGCTTGCAGCCGTGCCAGCTCGTCGCGCAGCCGCGGCAACTCCTCCACGATTGAATCGGGCTCGCCTCGATAGCGAGTCTCGACGTCACTGCACTCGTCGGCGGTCGCGGGATTCTGCGCGAACTGCGAGACCAGCATTCCGAGCTCGGCTTCGACCTGCGCCAGACGCACGCGCTGCCGCTCGCCGCCGCCGGCGGTCTCGCGCTCTTTCTGTTCGGCCGCATGCACGTCCGACTCGAGCTGCGTTTGGCGTGCTGCAAGCTCTTCGCGTTCGCGCCGCGCCTTCTCGAGCTGCTCGTCGAGTGTAGCGACGCCGCGGTGAAGACCGTCGACGTGCGCGTGAAGCGTGCGAGTCTCTTCGACCAACGCGGCGATCTGCGACAACATCTCTTCACGTGCCAATCCACCGCGTTCGCTGTCCTGGTCGAGCATGCCGAGTCGCGCGCGCGACGCGTCGCGTTCGGCGGTAAGTGCGGCCGAACGTTCGCGCAGTTCGGCTCCCCGCGCGTTGGTCGAGGTCTGCGCCGCTTCGGCACGAGCGATCTCCTGGCGCACGCGCGCCAACTCAGCCTCGAGCGCGACGCGTTCCTCGTCACCGCGCTCGGCCGCGGGCTCCTCGCGTTCGTACTCGCGCTCGAGCTCGCGAGAGCGGGCTGCGCGCGCGCGCAACCCGGTCGTTGCCGCGCGGGCATTCTCCAATTCGCTTCGAGTGCGCTCGACCTCCGCCGCGAGACCGGTCGATTCGGCCCGCAGCCCAACAAGCTGCGATTCGATTCGACGTTGGCGCTCGCGCGCGGCATCCCGCGCACCGATCGCCGCATCGGCGCGCAGATGCGCGTCGCGCAGACGGCGTTCGGCTTCCTCGAGGTGCGAACGCATTCCGACGAGCGCCTCGCGAAGGCTCGCGGCCTGGAACCGCCGCGATAGGATCGAGCGCTCGCGCACGAAGCGCCCGCCCGTAATCGCACCACCTCCCGTGATCTGCTCGCCGTTTAACGTGACGATCGTATCGCGTAACCCTTGACGCCGGACGAGCTCGATACCGACCTCGAGGGTGGTGACGATCAAAACGTTGCCGACGAGAAAGTTGACGATGCCCTCAAAGCGCGGCTCGGTACGCACCAACGTATGCGCGTAACCCAAAACGCCCGGTAATCCGGCGAGCCGCTCGTCGAGCTGACGCCCTTGCCGTGTGGCAAGCGTGTCGAGCGGAAGAAACGTGGCCCGGCCGGCCTCCTTCCGGTTGAGAAATTCGACGCAGCGTTCGGCGTCTTCCGAGGTCGTCGTGACGACGTTTGAAAGCCGCGCGCCGAATGCGACGTCCAGGGCGCGCGCGTACCGCTCGTCGGTCGTAATAAGGTTCGAAACGATTCCCTCGATGCCGTTCAGTTCGGCGCGCTGCCAGGCTTCGACGATCGCGCGCGTCCCCGGGACGTGGCCAACGAGTGAGTTCTCGAGCTCCTCGATCGTGTGAAGCCGTGATTCGGCAGCCCTCGCTTCGACCGCCTGATCGCGGTGCGCGGCGACCGCGCGCGAGACCTCTTCCTGCGATAGCGACGCCTCGCGTTCGGCATCCTCGGCCCGGCCGCGCGCGTCGAGCAGCTCTTCGTCGCGCGCTTCGAGTCCGCGCCGAAGAGCGCCCTGCCGATGTAGCGCGCCGCCGGCAACGATCTCGATCTGCTCGGCGCGCTCGCGAGCGGCGCGTTCTTCAGTCTCTAAACGTTCGGCTTCGGCGCGCAGGCTCTGGGCCTGCACGCGGCGCTCCGCTCTGCGGGCGCCAAGCTCGGCCGCGACGGCTTCGAGCTCCCGCAGCCGGACGAAGATCGACTCGAGACTCGCGCGCGATTGAGCGAGCGCGGCTGCCGCCGCGAGCTCGCGCTCGCGCGCCGCTTCGATCTCGCCGGCGAGAGGCGCGAGACGTTCGTCCAATCCCGCGATCGCCGCTAGCAGCGAGGTACGCTCCTGCCCCGTACGCGCCGCATCCTGGGACGTTTGCGTGGACTGCCGCTCGAGCGCCTCCCGACGCGCCAGCGCGGCGGCGTATTGCGCCTCGAGCTTCGCGAGCTCGTCGCGCTTGCTCTGCGCCTGCGAGCGATGTTCCTCGAGCGCCAGCTCGCACCGATAGAGCTGGGTGCGCAGTTTTGCGAGCTCGTCGCCGAGCGAGGCGGCCGTCGCCGCGGCTTCGTTTCGCAGCTCCTCATTAGCCGCGATCTCGTTGCGGAGCATCGTCGACTCGGCCCGGCGCGTCGCACTCGCCCGCAGGTAGCCGAGGATCTCCAGGTCGCGCACGCGCGTGCTGACGCGGCGATATCGCCGCGCACGGCGCATCTGCGTTTCGAGCTCAGGAATCCGCCGCTCGAGCTCGGCGATCAGATCGCTGATCCGGATCGCGTTCTGTTCGGTACGTTCGAGGCGACGCATCGACTCGTGCTTGCGCGCGAGAAACTTCCCGATTCCCGCCGTCTCTTCGAAGAGCGCACGCCGTTCGACGGGCTTGCTCGTAAGAATCGCATCGATCTGACCTTGTGAAACGATCGCGTACGAGCCGGGTCCAAGCCCGGTGCCCATCAAGAGATCCACGATGTCGCGCAACCGCACTTGCGTCCGATTGATGAAGTACTCGCTCTCGCCGACCCGGTAGGCCCGGCGGGTGACTTCGACTTCCGCGAAGTCGATCGGCAACTTTCGATCGGAGTTGTCGAAGAGTATCGAGACTTCGGCCATGCCAAGCGGCTTTCGCAGCTCGTTGCCGGAGAAGATCACGTCCTCCAGCGCGCGACCTCGCAGGCTCTTGCTCGACGTCTCCCCCAAGACCCAGCGGAAGGCGTCCACCAAATTCGATTTGCCCGATCCGTTCGGTCCGACGATCGCGGTGACGCCGGCATCGAACTCGAGCACGGTCGGATCGGCAAACGTCTTGAAACCGAACGACCGAATTCGTGCTAGCTTCATTTTAAGCGCGTTGCACTTTGCGCAACGCTCTGGCGTTTCGCCTTCGCCTTCGGGACTTCGCCCCGAAGACTCGGCTCC
Source organism: Vulcanimicrobiota bacterium (assembly GCA_963831815.1). Lineage (GTDB taxonomy): Bacteria > Vulcanimicrobiota > Vulcanimicrobiia > Vulcanimicrobiales > Vulcanimicrobiaceae > Cybelea. The sequence continues at coordinate 887,972 of CAWHRL010000002.1, read as the reverse complement.
ACGCCCCCGCGCCGACTATCGCGGCGCGGGCCCCCTGCTGTTTCTGAAGCAAGGCGCTCAGTAACGAAGAGCAACGCGGCTTGCGCGGCGGCTTGCTGCGCGGCCTTCTTCGAGAAGCCCTCGCCGCGCCCCAGGATCTTGCCTTTGACGCTGACGCGCGACTTGAACGCGGGCCGCTGGGGCGTGCCGCCGCTCGTCTCGCGGTAGACGGGAGTGGCCGCGAGATGTTCTTGCGTGTAATGCTGCAAACGAGTCTTGGCATCGAGCAGCGCGTCGGAGGAGTGGTCGAGCTGCTCGACGTGCTGCGTGACGACGAAACGCTCTGCCCGCTCGAGCCCGAAGCGAAGGTAGATCGCGCCGACAAAGGCTTCGAACGCGTCGGCAAGTACCGACGTATTGTCGGCCCCGCCGGCCGTCTCCATTCCGGCACCGAGTCGCGTCAACGCACCGAATTCAAGACGCCGCGCCGTTTGCGCGAGCTGCCCGTCGTTGACGATTGCGGCCTTGCGCAGCGTCAGCATTCCTTCGGGCTCGTCGGCGAAGTTCTCGAAGAGCCATCCGGCAGTGATGCAACCGAGAACGGAATCCCCGAGGAACTCCATCCGGTCGTTCGAGGCGCCGCCGTGCTCTTTCGCATAGCTTTGGTGGGCAAAGGCTCGCTCGAAGTCGGTCAAATCGGTGGCTCGACGAACGCCCGCAAGGCGAAGCAGGGCGCGTAGCCGCCCCCGATACTTCTCGCCGCTCATCTCAGTGAACCGTCACTATTGCGAGGATCTAACCTTGCCGAAGACGAGCACGCTGTTGTGGCCGCCGAAGCCGAACGAGTTCGAGAGCGCGATGCGGATCGGTGCTTGACGCGCAACGTTGGGAACGTAGTCGAGGGTGCACTGCGGATCGGGAAACTCGTAGTTCGTCGTCGGCGGCATAAGGTCGCGCGCGACCGCGAGAGCCGTCGCGACGCCCTCGATTCCCCCGGCAGCGCCGAGCGCGTGACCGTGCATTGACTTGGTGGAGCTGACGCCGATTTTGTAGGCGTGCTCGCCAAAAGTTTTTTCGATTGCCCTCGATTCGGCGGGATCACCCACCGGCGTCGACGTTCCGTGCGCGTTGATGTAGTCGACGTCGCCCGGCTCGATCCCAGCGCTCGCGAAGGCGCGCGCAAACGCCAACCTCACACCGTTGCCGTCCGGGTCGGGCGCGACGAGATCGTAGGCATCGGAGGATTGTCCATAACCGAGCATCTCGCAGTAGATCGAAGCTCCGCGCGCGCGGGCGTGCTCGTACTCCTCGAGCACGAGAATACCCGCACCCTCCCCAAGGACGAAGCCGTCGCGCTCACGATCGAATGGACGGCTTGCGCGAGTCGGGTCGTCGTTACGCGTGGAGAGCGCGCGCATCGAGCAAAAGCCGCCGATCGCCAGCGGTGAGACGGTAGCCTCGCTGCCGCCGCTGATCATCGCGATCGCGTCGCCGTACGCCACCGCGTTGTAGGCAGTGCAGATCGCGTCGTTTCCGCTGGCGCAGGCGCTCGCGGCCGCAAAGAACGGTCCCTGGAAGCCGTGGGCCATCGAAATGTGCGCGGGAGCGGCATTGGCCATCAGCATCGGAATGAAAAAGGGCGTGACTTTCGCCCACGTTCCGTTTTCGTTGGCTTTGTCGGAGTTCAGCCAAAAGGTGATGATGCCCCCAATGCCCGTGCCGATCACGCCGCCGACGCGCTTCTTGAACTCCGCGTCCTCGGGCAGCTTGGCATCTTCGATTGCTTCGCGGGCGGCCACGAAGGCGAACTGCGTGAACCGGTCCATGCGGCGAGCCTCTTTGCGCCCGATAAGCTGCTCGGGCTTGAAGTCTTTGACTTCGCCGGCAATTCGCGCGTCGAAATCGCTGGCATCGAAGGCAGTGATGGGAGCGATGCCCGACTCCCCGGCGGTCAGACGCCTCCAGAACTCATCGCGGGTGTTGCCGACCGGGGTAACCGCCCCCAGCCCCGTAACGACGACGCGTCGGCGGCCAGGCGGCTGCATACTCGAAACGCTCAAAACTTCAGCAAGTTACGGCGGGCTCCGCACGCATCCCCGCCGCGGTAAAATGGTGAGGGCCGGCGCGGGTGCTTGCGCGGGCGCCGGGTCGCTGGCTATAATCAGGGGCTGTCTGCCACCAGGGTGTGGGGCAGACTTACTTGTCATCCTGAGCGAAGCGTCCTGAGCTTGTCGAAGGGCGCTGAGTCGAAGGACGAAACTCCGAAGGGACGTTATGAAGCGGACGTATCAGCCGCACAATCGCCGGCGCAAGCGCGTTCACGGCTTTTTGGAACGGATGCAAAGCAAGCAGGGGCGTAAGGTTCTTGCCCGCCGGCGGAAGAAGGGGCGTCATCGCCTCACCGTCTGATGCGGCGCTTCGCAAGCCTAAGCCGTCAAGCGGACTTTGCTCGCTTGCGCCGGCAAGGGCGGCGTGCTTCGTCCAAGAGTCTCGTCATTTATCGCAGTGATTCGCTTCCCGGCGATCCTTCTTCGCTGGTCGGCATAACCGTGAGCAAGTCGATCGGAAAGGCCGTGATCCGCAATAAGGTGCGCCGCCGGCTGGCGGCGATCGTCCACGAAGCGCTCGCAGAGCGGCGCGCTCTGCGTCTGCTCCTTGTGGCGCGTCCGCTCGCGGCTCAGGCGGGGTTTGCCGAGCTTCAGGCCGAGGTAGCCTCGGCACTCAACGGGCGACGGTAGGCCGATGCGTCTGCTATTGGTCGGGCTAATCCGGCTCTATCAGCTCTTAATCTCGCCGCTCTTACCGCGAGCCTGCCGGTTCTATCCAAGCTGCTCCCGTTACGCGGTCGTTGCGTTGACCGAACATGGCGTTCTGCGGGGCGGTTGGCTCGCCGCCACGCGACTGGCTCGCTGTCATCCATGGCATCCCGGCGGCGTCGACCTGGTGCCGGAGCCTTTGGGAACTAAAGGAACGAGTACGTGCACGTAATCCTCGCCGCGTCGTGGCTCGACCCAATCGTCAACGCGCTCTTTGCGCTCGTTTCGTGGATCGACAAGCCGATTGGAAATTTCGGCTGGAGTCTCGTCATTCTGGCGGCGATCATCCGCCTTGTCTTTTGGCCGCTGAACACCGCGCAGTTCAAGGCCTTTCTCTCCATGCAGAAGATCGCGCCCCAGCTCAAACGCCTGCAAGAACGCTTTAAGGACGACCGTCAGAAGCTCCAGATGGAGACGATGGCGCTTTATAAGGAGTACAAAGTCAATCCGTTTGCGGGCTGCTGGCCGATGCTGGTTCAATATCCCGTCATCATCAGCGTCTACTACGTCGTGATGAACCACAGGGGGGCCTTCGAAAACCAAGACTGGCTCTGGATCGGCAGCGCGATCTCGCACGCCGTAAGCGCGCCCGTACTCTTCGGCGTTCCTGTTTTCGCCGTCAGCCTTGCGCACGCGGATCTGGTGCTGATCTTGCTCTACGCGCTTTCGATGTATCTGAGCGTGCGGTACGTCAGCATGCCGGCAACCGATCCGCAGCAGGCCCAGACTCAGCGCATGATGGCCGTGATATCGCCGGTGATGCTTGGTTTTCTCGGTTGGAAATACCACTGGCCGTCGGCGATGGTATTGTACTGGTTTGCCTACAATATGTTTACGATGGCGCAGCAGTTCTACATGCTGCGTCGCTATCATCAGCCGCTGGCGTTGATCGACAGCGAGCACGCGATCACCGAGAGCGTCGGAGGAAGCGACGCATCGGCGAAGGCCCTCGCCGCAAAGGCGCCGAGCGGGAACGGCGTTGCGAAACCGAAGCCGGCGCGATCCGGGCGATCGAAGAGACGAAATAAACGAGGCACATAAGATACTGCATGCTTTACGAAGACGATTTCGAGTTTGAAGAACAGCCCGCAGACATCCGCGATCGGACGATCGGCGGGAAGCCCGGCGGCGGCAAATCGGGCGGCCGTGGCGGGGGCACGCGCGGCCGGCGCGAGACGCACCGCACTCATTCCAGCGTAGGCGAGCGCACCGAACTGCCCGAAGATGCGAAACCTGCGCACGACCTGCTGCGCGAGATCCTCGAAAAAATGGGCGTTCGAGAGCTAGACATCTCCTACGTCAGCCGGACCGAGGGCGAATATCTCGAGATCAACGGCCCGCACTTGGGAATGTTGATCGGACGCCACGGGAATACGCTCGAAGCTCTTAACCTCATTTTCAATAACGCGTTCAACGCCGGGGTGCGCACGAATCGCCGTTACTATACGATCGACGCCGAGGGCTATCGCGCTCATCGCGCCGATCAACTCAAGAATCTCGCGCTCGCGACGCTCGAACGCTGCATACGTGAGAGCAAGCCCCAAAAGCTCGAGCCGATGCTTCCCTCGGAGCGCAAGATCGTTCACCTTGCACTCGCGACCTCCGAGCTGGTGCGCACCGAATCCGAGGGCGAGGAGCCCGAGCGGTACGTGGTCGTCCATCCCAGTTGACGACACCATAACCGCGATTGCGACGCCGCCGGGAAAAGGCGCGATCGCGGTCGTCCGCGTCAGCGGACCGGAGGTTCCCGCGCTCGCCCGCCGACTGCTTGCGAGCAAGAGCCGGCTTCGCGCGCGCGTCGCCACCCGCGTGACGATTCTCGACGAACGCGGCGGAGCGCTCGACGAAGGGCTCGCGATCGCGTTTCCTGCGCCGCGTAGCTACACCGGCGAAGAGATGCTCGAGCTTCACCTTCACGGCTCGCCGGTCGTCGCGCGCGAGGTGGTGCGCGCGCTGCTGACCTGCGGAGCGCGACTCGCGGAGCCCGGAGAGTTCACCCGCCGAGCCTTTCTCAACGGAAAGATGGATCTGCACTCCGCCGCCGCGGTCGCGGACGTCGTCGACGCTGAAACGCGTGCCGCCGCGCGGGCAGCGCTCGCGAATCTCGGAGGCGGACTCGCCGACCAGGTCGCTTCGCTGCGCGGCTCGCTGGCGCGGACGCTCGAAGAACTCGCGGCCGCGATCGACTTCCCGGACGAGGTGCCCGAGCCCGACCGAAGTCAGCTCGAAGAGCGGATCGCGCAGATGCTCGCCGCGCTGGAGCGTTTGCGGCACGACGGCGAGGTCGGCCGATTGATACGCGACGGCGTTTCCGTCGCGATCGTCGGGCCTCCGAACGCCGGCAAGTCATCGCTGCTCAACAAGCTCGTCGGCGAAGATCGAGCGATCGTCTCCGAGTCTCCAGGAACGACGCGCGACACGATTGAGGAGAGCGTCCTCCTCGACGGTGTGCCGGTTCGCCTGATCGATACGGCCGGAATTCGGGCGCATGCCGACCGCTTGGAGATCCTCGGCATCGAGCGCACGGAGCGGGCGCTGCGAGGCGCACGCATCGCACTCCTTGTGATCGACGGCTCGCAGCCGATTCGGAGCGATGCCGCGAGTCTGCTCGCGCGAACGCGCAACCGCGAGCGGATTCTCTTCTTCAACAAGGCCGATCTCGGAACGGCCGGCGCGCTCGCATGCGGCCATCCCGATGCGATCGTCGGCAGCGTTCGTGACGAACGATCGATCGAGCTCCTGCGCACTGCGATTGCGCGGATCGGCTGGGGCGGAGAGCGTCTCGATCTCTCTCGCCCGCATCTTCGTGCGCTGCACGAGTTCGACGCCGTCAATGCTGCGCTCGACTCGCTGGAGCGCGCGTGCGCGACCCTGCGCTCGCGGGAGCCGCTCGATTTCGTGACCGGCGACCTACAGCGCGCGTTTTCGGCGCTCGGGCATGTAAGCGAGCAGGTCGCCGCCGAAGAGGTTCTGGACGGGATCTTTTCCCGATTTTGTGTCGGAAAGTAAGGGGGAAAACCGAATGAAACGTGTGCTTTTGGCCTTCGCGGCGTTCTGCGCCATCGCCGCACCCACGGCGATCTCGGCGAAGGACGTTTCGAAGTTCGGCGTTACGATCGTCAGCTGTGTCGTAAACTCGAACGGAAGCAATCTCACCAACGGCATCAACGTCGTCTACTACAACACGCACGACTCGCCCGCGACCGAAGTAGATTTTCTCATCAACTATAACAAAGAAAAATACGTTCTCATTGATAAAGGTAGCTTCGCCCGCGGCGCACAGATCAATCACAACCTCACCAACGCGCTGACCGGCCAGCCATGGGACGGTCCGAAACCGAAGCGTTGCGCGGTGCAACGAGTCTACTTGCAAAACGGTCAAGTGCTCGAGTAGCATCTTGGCATCATCATGAGTAGCGACGCCGGCACGATCGTCGTCGGCGGCGGTCATGCCGGCGTCGAAGCCGCGCTCGCATCGGCACGCCTCGGCGTGCCGACTCTGCTCGTAACCGGCGATCCGGAGAAGATCTGCACGCTTGCGTGCAATCCGTCGATCGGCGGCAGCGCGAAAGGACAACTCGTTCGAGAGATCGATGCGCTCGGCGGCGCGATGGCCGGCATCGCCGATCGCTGCAGTCTGCACGCGCGTTTCTTGAACGAAAGCAAAGGTCCGTCAGTGCGCGCGCTGCGTCAGCAGATGGATAAACCCGCATATGCGAGCGTAGCGACCGCATTGCTGAAGGCACAACCGAATTTGCAGATCGTGCAGGGCCTGGTCGAGGATTTGATCGTGCAGGCCGGTGCGGTGCGCGGCGTGCTCTGCGCCGGAGGCAGCCGTTTCTACGCAGGCCGGGTCGTTCTCGCGACCGGGACGTTCCTTGGCGGAAAATCTTTCCGCGGCGACGTCGTCCGGGCGGAGGGCCGCTTCGGCGAAGCCCCCGCGGCCGGCTTGGCCAAGGCGGTGCGCCGGCTCGGCTTTCAAACCGCCCGGCTCAAGACCGGCACCCCACCGCGGATCGATAGGGCGAGCGTCGATTACGATGCGATGCACTGCCAAGCCCCGAGCCTGCGCCCGCTGCTCTTTTCGTATACGAGCCCGCCTCGATTCGGCGGACCACAGCTCCCCTGCTACGTCACCGAAACGAATGCGCGAACTCACGCGCTGGTGCGCGCGAATCTCCATCGCTCGCCGCTTTACGGCCTGGACCTGATCCGCGGAATCGGTCCGCGCTACTGTCCATCGATTGAAGACAAGGTCGTCAAGTTTGCGCACAATCCGACGCATCAGATCTTCATCGAGCCCGAGGGCTGGGAAGAGCCGACGCTCTACGTCGGCGGTTTCTCAACGTCGCTGCCGGCCGAGATCCAACACGAGATGTTGCAGACGTTGCCGGGGTTGGAGTCGTGTGCGATGCTGCGCGCGGGCTACGCGGTCGAGTACGACATGGTGCCGCCGACCGAACTGCGCGAAACACTGGAGACCCATCGCATCGCGGGCCTCTATCACTGCGGGCAGATCAACGGCACCTCGGGCTACGAAGAGGCCGCCGCCCAGGGCCTGCTCGCCGGAATCAACGCCGGGCGTGCCGCGCGCGGTGAGGAGCCGTTGCGGTTGACGCGATCACAGGCTTACATCGGCGTTTTGATCGACGATCTCGTTACCAAGGGCGTCGACGAACCCTACCGGATGCTCACCTCGCGGGCCGAGCACCGCGTGGTGCTGCGGCACGACAACGCGGATCTTCGCCTAACGCCGATTGGGCGGGCCGTTGGGTTGGTAGATGATAGCGCCTGGGAAGCCTTCGAGCGACGCCGTGCCGCGTTACGCGCTGCTCGCCGGCAGGCGCAGGAGACTCGTCTGGATACAGCGTTCGTCGGCGAGGAGCGCTTTGAGGCCGGCAGCACCATCGCCGACGCCCTGCGCCGCCCCAACCTCGACTTCGAAAGCGTCGCCGGCCGATTCGACCCGCGCGTGGCTCCCCAGATTGGCGAACGCGTCGCGATCGAGCTCAAGTCCGAAGGATACGTTCGCCGCGAGGAGATCGCGATCGAGAAAGCCGCCAGGGCCGAGCGGCTGGCGATTCCGGCCGACTTCGATTACGCATCGATTCGAGCCCTGTCGCGCGAAGCGCGCGAGAAGTTCGCCCAGCGGCGCCCGCCCACGCTCGGAGTGGCCGCGCGAATTCCCGGCATCACGCCCTCCGACGTGGCGATCGTCGCGCTCTTCGTCCACAAGTGTCGGGTTTCGAGCCGCTCGAACGTCTAAGTGTCCTAAGGAGGAACCCAACATGAGTGAATTCATCTATCTCTACCGCGGCGGCCGCCGGGCCGAGACGCCCGCAGAAGGCGAAGTTCAGATGCAGCGCTGGATCAGCTGGATGAAAGAGCTTGCCGACTCGGGCCACATGAAGGATCGAGGTCAGCCGCTCGAGTCTGAGGGCAAAGTTGTTCGCGGCAAACAGCGGACCATTACCGACGGACCCTATCCGGAGTCAAAGGACGTCGTGGGCGGCTACAGCCTGATCGAAGCTAAGGACATCGGCCAGGCCGCGCAGCTCGCGGGCGGATGCCCGATCTTCGAGTATGACGGACTCGTCGAAGTGCGACCGGTCATGAAGATGTAGTGGAAGTCGACCGCCTCTTTCGGCGGGAGTCGGGGCGAATCGTCACCGCGCTCTCGAGAATCTTCGGTCTCGATAACATCGCGCTGGCAGAGGACGTCATGCAAGACGTTTTCTGCCGCGCGCTCGAGGTGTGGAAGCTGCGCGGCGTCCCACAGAATCCCTCCGCATGGCTGATGAAGGCGGCGAAAAATCGCGCCATCGATCTTCTGCGGCACGAACGCACCGCACGCAATCTGGTTCCCGAGCTCGGGCGTCTACTCGAAAGCGAGTGGACGCTCGTGCCGACCGTCAACGAATTCTTCACTGACGAGACCATCAAAGACGACCAGCTGCGCATGATCTTTTCTTGCTGCGATCCGAGGCTGGCGCAAGAAGTGCAAGTCGCGCTGACGCTTGCGCTCGTCTGCGGCTTTGCGACCGCCGAGATCGCCGGCGCCTTCTTGCGCAAGCGCGCGACGATCGAAAAGCGCATCGAGCGTGGGAAGAAGGCATTAGCTGATTCGAAACGACTCTTCGATTTGGCCGACGCCGAGCTGCCGGCGCGGTTGTCGGCCGTCCACCGCGCGCTTTATTTGCTCTTCAACGAAGGCTATCACGGCGCGTCCCCACAAGGTGCGGTAAGAACGGAGCTCTGCGCGGAGGCGATGAGGCTTGGCGCGCTGTTGCTCGAACATCCGCTCGTCGCGACACCGGAAAGCTACGCATTATGCGCGCTTATGTGGTTGCACGCGGCTCGACTGCCGGCAAGGCTCAATGGAAGCGGCGAATTGATCGCGCTCGCCGACCAAGACCGAGCGCTATGGAATCGCGATTTCATTTCGAAGGGAGACGATTTTTTGAATCGGTCGGCTAGCGGCGACGAACTGAGCGAGTATCATGTCGAAGCAGCAATCGCGTCGATTCATTCCAACGCGGCGCGTGAGGAAGATATCGACTGGGCGCGCCTGGTTTGGCTGTACGACGTGCTGGTGAGCATTCGTCCGTCGCCGGTGGTCGCACTCAATCGCGCGATCGCGCTGGCGCAACAGCACGGTCCCGATCGCGGCATCGAAGCGATCGGCGCGATCGCGGCAAGCGGCGAGCTGGCCTCGTATCCGTTTCTTCCGGCGGCGCTCGGCGAGTTGGAGCTGCGGGCCGGACGCGCCGGCGACGCGCGCAAGCACTTTGAAAAAGCGGCGGCTTTAGCGCGCAATCCAGTCGAACGGCGGTTCCTGGAGCTACGCGCCGGCGCCGCCGCGAACGCCTCGCTCTGTGAGGCCACTCGATAACGAGCTCGAGGCGCTCCTCGAAAAGTCTGGCGCACACTCAGGCCTGGCCGCACGGCTCGCGGAGTACGGCCGGATCGTCCTCGATACGAACCGCCGTTTCAACCTGACGGGAGCCAAATCGCCGGCGGAGCTCGTAGAGCACATCGCCGACAGCCTGACCGTCGTCCCGTACCTGCTCGAACCCTACGTCGACGTCGGCTCCGGCGCCGGAATGCCGGCGATTCCAATCGCGATCGCGACCGGGATTCCGGTAACGATGATCGAGGCCACCACTAAGAAGGCTCTGTTTCTCGAATCGACGCTGGAACGGCTCGGACTGAGCGGCACCGTTGTCGCGCAGCGCGCTGAGATTGCCGGCCACGAGGCGGGCCTGCGGGAAGCTTTCGCCGGCGGCACGTGCCGTGCAGTGGGAAACGCGCCGATGGTCGCCGAGCTGTTGCTGCCGCTGATCCGTCCTGGCGGGGTCGCGATCTTGCAGCGAGGTGCGATCTTCCCCGAAGAGCGAAGAGCGCTCGAGGATGCGTCGCTGATGCTTGGTGGGCGCGTCGCACGCGAAGAACCGCTCGAGGGCGATCGCCGCCTCATTTTAGTCGAGAAGCGTGGTTCGACCGCCCTGCGTTTTCCACGGCGTCCGGGCATCCCGGCAAAACGTCCCCTCTGCTTTTAAGACTCCTACGCTTCGACCTCGGCGCGGAGGCGACCGGAGCGAATCGCGTCCTGCATCGCCGCATAATCGCGGTCGACTTGGAGTGCGTACGCTTTGCTGTATTCGACGATCGCCGTATCGAAGGCATCGCCCGCTCCCAAGTAGCCTGCGATCGTGTCGGCATCGCCGGCTTTGGCGTGGGCACGAGCTAGGGCCCAGCCGCACATCGTTGCGTAGCTCGTCAATACCCGCGGGCCGAAAGAGGCGATGTCTGCGGATACCTTCATATCGCGCAGTTGGCGGACGTAAAACTCGTGATGACCGGGCAGTTCCGTCCAGCCGAGGAAGATGTCGCTGGCGGCCTGCATTAGGCGCTGCCCATTGACGACCCGCTCACCCTCATGCGCAAAGCGGCTCTTGCGCCCTGCCGGCTCCAGCACCGATCGGCGCGCCTCCTTCATTTGGAGGAATAACGGTTCCTCACCCTTTGCGAGAAAGAGCGCGACGTAACAGCGCGTGCCGACGCTTCCCACCCCGACGACCTTTAAAGCGCTATCTTCGAATTCGTAGCAATCCAGCAGATATTGAAGATCGGCGGCGGCCGACGCTCTGTATCGCGAAATAATTGCCGTCGTCGTTTTCTCCCAGCCCGAGATCTTTTTGTAGGCGTGGCATATGAGCGGGGGATTGTCGATAATCTTCGCTCTTCCATCGACGATCTTGGTCAACTTCGGGAAGACCGCCTCCGCGGTACGCTTCGCAGCTCTACGACCGGTCTTGCGCAGCGTACTCTTCGTTTTACGGCAATCGGAAAAAAAATCGATCAGATCCTCGAAGCCGATGCCCTCGTACCAACGCTCGAGGATCGTCCGGCCGGCGAACTCGGCAATCCGCGACCGGTAAGACGTCACGCTAGCGCGCACCACTTTTTCAGCGAGACGTTCGCCGAAACTATTGCTGCGGGCGGCCAGCAGAAAACTGACCGCAAGCCGCTTCACGTCCCATTCGAACGGCCCGGGGAACGTTTCGTCAAAATCGTTGATGTCGAACGCCAAACGTCGCTCGGGCGTCGCGAACCCGCCGAAGTTCATCAGATGGCAGTCGCCGCAGAGCTGCACCTCGATCCCTGAACTCGGCGCGCCGGCGAGGTCGTGCGCTTGAATGGCAGCCGTCCCGCGAAAGAACGTGAACGGCGACTGCGACATTCTGCCGTAGCGGACCGGGAGAAGCTTTTTGAGCCGGCCGTCATCCGACGCTTCGAGCATTGCGACCGGGTCGTCGGATCTGATCTTCCATTTAGCGTGCGCGCAGCGAGGGCACCGCGATCGCAATCTCCTCCCGGCGGCCCGGCGTTCCGCTTTGGTCATCATCCGATCCACTATTGCAAAACCTTCGTTCCGCCGTTTGCGCGCTCCCGGCCACGCGTGAAGGGGTACCTGCGTAAAAACCCTCGAAATCGCAAAAATGCAGCTTCAGATCGATACGTCGGAGCGCGCTGCGAAGATGTGGCTGCTGATGATTCTGCGCGGAGTGCTGGCCGTGATACTCGGGCTCGTGCTCTTGATTTGGCCGCACGCGTCGCTTCGCGTGCTGCTCGTCCTCTTCGTCGCCTACGCGTCCGTCGACGGGATCTTCTCGGCCGTGGGCGCGATCCGCAACGCGTCCGCGAAACTGCCGTGGATGCGACGCGCGCTCGAAGCAACGGTAGCGATCGTCTCCGCAGTCGTCGTTGGCGTTTGGCCCCACGTCGTGCTCACGGTTCTCGGCTACCTCATCGGGATTGCCCTGGTGGTGCGAGGCATCGTCCAAATCGTCGGCGTCACCTCGCTTCAGACGACGGGGCGCATACGCCGGTGGCTGGTAGCTGCCGGGATCCTCGCGCTGATCGCCGGGGTTATCTTCATCTTCAGTCCGCGCACCGGTTTGCATCTGTTCGTCTGGACGCTGGCCGTTTACGGACTGGTCTACGGCGTCATCCTCGTAGCGCTCGCATTCCAGTTGAAAAACGCCACCGCCGGGAGCGGCGCAGAGCAGCTAACTTAGGTCCAGACCGGCTTGTCGCCGCCGCGAACGACGAGCAACGGGTCGTGCCAACGGCCCGGCGTACGCGAGAGTTTCTCCAACGGCGCGAGACGTACCAACTCGCCGTAGCAAGTCATTCCGGTAACGCTCTCCGGCGGAATCAGTCGATGGTCGGGGTTCGTGGTATCGACGTCGGTATTGGCGAACTGGCCGAGGCTCTGATACCACATCGCCGCGCGCGAGAGGCTCACGCGCACGTGATAGCTGCCGCCTTCACGCGCTCGGCGCCGCAAAGCGGCGATGATGCCGGCTGCGCCCAGGTAGCCGGCGATGTAGTCATTGAGTACCATCGTCGGAGGGAATGCGGGACGTATCGAACTGGCTTCGTATTCCAGGAAGGTTGGCGGGAGATGAGGGACTCTGCCGCCCTCGGCGTAGGTGTAGCCGGTCACGGATAGCGCTTCCATGTCGAAGCCCGCGCGGTTCATCCACGGACCGTCCCAACCGTATGCGCGAACCGTACGGTCGATCTCGGTGCTTAGTTTGCGCGGGCGACTTACGCTGTAGGAGTTTGTCGGGCTCCTCGCGCTAATCAGCGCCCAAGCGAGAGCGCATCGGCCGAGGTATTCACACTTGCGGTCAGGGTCCCGTTTACAACGGCGTGGACGACGAGCGCGTCGGCTTCGACCGAGATGCCGTTCAATCCAACCTGTGTGGGGACGCCATGCAACGCAACCGACGTCCCGTCCGACGTGGTCAGCGTGTGGTCGTAAGGCTTCATAAAGGCAGCCGTGTGCTCGTCGATGACCTTCGAGGCGTCGAACGTCGCGGCGTTGCGCACCCGTGAGACGACGAAGTTCGAGGTCAGCAGCGGTGCGAACATGCGTATCAAAAGCCGGCTGGTATCGGTGGTGTAGGTGAGATCGGGCATTGAGATCACGCGCGTCGCCGGATCGACGGTCGGCGTTCCCCAAAGATAGAGTTTCCCGGAAGCGCCTCCGGAGAAGTCGATCTCGATGACGAGTTTCGGCTGTGGCGCCGTGGCCGTTCCGGAATCGGTGGCGTAAATATCGACGTTGTCGACGCGGACCGTGCCGATCACCTTGATCGGAAGCTCCGTCCCGACGATCGAAGAGCGCGCGCGCTGCACCATCAACGCGAACGGTACGCGGATGTCGATCGGCAGGCGAAACTCGTCCGGGATCTCGAGCGCGGAAAAACTTGGAACCGAAACCTGCGAAGGCGGCGGCGGTTCACTGCCCAGCGAAATCTGCGGACGCGCAGCGACCGCCAGATTGAAAGTCGCGAGCAGATCGGCGCCGCTCGTCGCCAGCGTCAGCTTCCGTACGGTCGCGTTCTGCAAGTTCGGCGTGAGCCAAGCGTTCTCCGAGATTTGAATCGGCTGAGCGAGCTGCCGGGCGACGGTTGCGAACTTCGCCCGGACGACCAAGTCGAAGGCGCGTTGGATCACGAGCGCTGCCGCACTACCGACCTTGTTCAGCGCGCGCAGATACGGCTCGCGGAGTACCGGGGTCAGGTCGATTCCACCGCTGTTGAGGACCGAGCGGGCGATATCGCAATAAGCCGCTAGACGCCCGGTGGCGTTGGAAATGTTCGTTTCGAGCGTTCCGTCCGGGCGCACTCGAGCCGCGATGGCAGCCGACGCTCGCAGCGCGGCGTTCGCCTTGGGACCGCAGACATAATTGCCCGCTCGCGATCGCAGCTGGAGTTCGAAGCGCTCGTTGAATCCGATCCGAATGACGTCGCCTTGGCCGCTCTCTCCAACGTCACCGCGTCGCGCCGTGATGCGAAACTCGGTCGGCACGTACTGCGACCCGACGACTTTGCTGTTGAGATAGGTTGCGATGATCGTGCGAACGTCGGCGTAACCGTCGTTGGAAGCCGTTTGGACAGCACGCCAGCCAGAGTCTAAAATTTTCGACGATCCTGCGCGGCTCAAGTGCCTGTCGAAGGTTCCGGACCCGTACCTCGATGGGGACCGTGATAACCGAGGTCTGGATGTTGGTCTGCGGCGGGAAGGACGTGGCTCGTGGCGGCGCGGGTGGGAAGGCCGAACCACAGCCTTCGAGCGCCAACGCAGAGCACAGAATCGTGGCGCCAAGGCGCCCTCCGAATGCGCGCATCGTCACGGGCATGATCCCTCCTCCGCAAGTGCGGACTGTGAGCCACCCTTAGCTGCTGCGGGGTAGGGCACCCTTGCCTAGAGGAAGGTCATCCCCCTGCCGATCAATCCTGCCCGCGTCGTTTCCAAATTGTTTACCGTGAAACATCGGCCTGGCCGCCGTTTGCGCTACGATGAACGCGATGCACCCGCTCGATGACCGGCTCGTTGCGGCCCTGCCTGAGGGCAGCCTCTACGTCGTCGGCGGCCGGGTGCGCGATGAAGTTCGGGCCAGGCTGGCGGGGGTCGAAGCGCCTGCCGCCGATTCGGATTACGTGGTGATCGGTCTCCCTGTGAACGAACTGGTCGAGCGGCTGATGGGGCTGGGCCGAGTCGACGTCGTCGGAGCCTCCTTTGCGGTCGTAAAGCTGACGGTCAACGGTCAGACGGTTGACGTCGCGGCGCCCCGGCGGGAACGATCGTTTGGCCTCGGCCATCGGGACTTCGAGATCGAGGCCGGGCCAGAGGTGACCTTGCAGGAGGATCTCGGCAGGCGCGATTTCCGGATGAATATGATCGCGCGAGCGCTTCCTTCCGGCGAGATCGTCGACCCATACGATGGCCAGGCCGATATCGTGGCCCGACGGATCGATATTCTGACCCCCGAGACCTTCCGCGAAGATCCGCTGCGGATGCTGCGGGCCGCCCAGTTCGCAGCGCGCTTTGAGTACGACGTCACGGCGGCGGTCCGCGAAGGGATGCGGGCGGCCGCGCCGCTGGCCAAAAGTATTTCCGCCGAGCGAGTTCATGACGAGCTCCTTAAGCTCCTCACAGCGCACAGGCCATCGATCGGGTTGCGGCTCCTCCAAGAGACCGGCGTGCTGGCCGAGCTGTGGCCTGAGCTAGTAGAAGGGGTCGGAGTCGAGCAGAACGAGTGGCACGCCTTCGACGTCTGGGATCACAACTTGGCGACGCTCGACGCCACGCCGCCGGGCGATCTCATCTTGCGCTTGGCTGCTCTACTACACGATGTCGGCAAGCCGCGCACCAAGGATGGCCCCCACTTCTACCGGCACGAGATCGTCGGTGCCGAGATGACCCGCGCAATACTCGAGCGCTTCCGCTTTTCAAACGATGACATTGAAGCGACTGAGCGCTTGGTTAAACAGCACATGTATACGGCCGATGCGACACTTAGCGAGCCTGGGCACCGTCGCTTCATTCGAAGGATCGGACCGGAGAACATCGAACGCCTGTTCGCGCTGCGCCATGCCGATATCCGCGGAAGCGGCTTGCCGAAGCGCGATGGCAGCAATGAGGCCTTCGAAGCCCGAGTTCGCGCCGAGCTCGCGCGCAAGCCCGCCTTCTCAATCCGCGAGCTTGCGGTGACCGGGGACGACGTGATTGAGGCGCTCGTCCGTCGGGGCGAGGCGCAGGCCGGATTCAAGGGTGACGAGCGCGTGGGGGCTGCGCTGCGCTGGCTCTTCGAGCAGGTCACCGACGAGCCCGAACGTAACGAGCGGAGCTTGCTGCTGCGAATTCTCGAGCAGTATCTCGCCGGCGCTGCCTAGGGAACCTCAATGAGTCGCATCATCGCGCTCGTCAATCAGAAGGGCGGTGTCGGAAAGAGCACGACTGCCGTCAACCTTGGCGCCGCACTCGCGGTACAGGGGCGGCGCGTTCTCGTCATTGACACCGATCCTCAGGGCAACACCACGACCGGTCTGGGCGTCGACAAGTCGCAGTTGACGCACGACATTTATCACGTGCTGATGCAGGAGATTCCGCTGGAACGCGTCGTCGTACCAACTGAAATCGAGAATCTCACGCTAGCGCCTGCGACGATCAACCTCGCCGGCGCCGACGTCGAGCTCGTTGCTGCGCTCTCGCGCGAGACGCGTCTACGTCAAGCCCTCGCCCCGATCGCCCCGAACTACGATTTCGTGCTAATCGATTCGCCGCCGTCACTCGGCTTGCTGACCATCAACGCGCTCACCACGGCTGACGAGTGCATCATTCCGGTGCAGGCGGAGTTCTACGCGCTCGAAGGGCTCGCGCAGTTAACCGGTGTCATTTGGCGCATTCGCGACGCGCTCAATCCCAGGTTGCATGTCAGCGGCGTGCTCGTCACGATGTTCGACGGCCGCATGCGTCTGTCGCTCGAAGTCATCCGCGAGCTGGAAAAGTACTTTCCGCAGCAGATTTTCAAGACGCAGATCCCGCGCAACGTGCGTCTCTCGGAGGCGCCGTCCTACGGGAAGCCGGCAATTCTCTTCGATCTCAAGAGCCGCGGGGCGCAGGCGTATCTCGCACTCGCACGCGAGATGCTCGCGGCGGAGCAAGGGGTGGCCAGACAAGCATGAGCGCGCCAAAGCGCGGCTTGGGGCGCGGATTGGGGGCGTTGCTCGGCGAGGCCGCGGTCCCCGTCGCGACGTCGCACGAGATCGTTCGCGAAATTCCCGTCACCGAGATAACGCCAAACCCGTTTCAACCGCGCAAGAGCTTCGAGGCCGGCGCTCTCGACGAGCTCAAGGCGTCGATCGCGGAGTACGGCGTGCTCGTGCCGATCATCGTGCGCCGTCGCGGCGATGGCTACGAGTTGATCGCCGGCGAGCGTCGCTGGCGCGCCTGTGCTGCGCTATTGCGTCCGACGATACCAGCGATCGTTCGCGCCAGCGACGATCGTCAGACCCTCGAGTTTGCGATCGTCGAAAACCTTCAGCGCGAGGATCTCAATCCGCTCGAGGAAGCCGCCGGTTTTCAGCACCTCATGGACGAGTACGGGATGACGCAAGAGGAGCTCGCGCGGCGGCTCGGCAAGAGCCGCCCCGCCGTCGCAAACGGCTTGCGCCTCCTCGGGCTCTCGGATGCGATAAAGGTGCTGCTCGTCGACGGACGGCTCTCGGCCGGGCATGCGCGCGCACTGCTCGCGGCTCCCGAATCAAGCCGCGTTTCGTTGGCGCAGCGCGCGGTGAGCGAAGGGCTGACGGTGCGCGCGCTGGAGCGCTTGACGGCGCCGGCGACGGTGCGCCCGCCGAGCGCGCCGGTAGCACGCGAACTTTCACCGGAGGAGCTCGACTTCGAAGCCCGCTTGCGCGCGCGTTTCGGCGCGCACGTTGCCGTCGTACGTTCGCGGCGCGGCGGCCGCATCGAATTTCGCTTCAACACCGACGGCGAGTTGATGCGCCTGGGTGATCTTTTGCTCAGCGAGGAATCGTAAGCCCGATGTTTCCCGTTTCGCGCATCGTCGCACTCTTGATGGCCGGAGTTCTCTGCTTTGCATTCCTCGTACCATTGTCGCTCGCCACGCACCACCCCCAACTCGCCTTTTTCGTCGGCATCGTTTTCATCGCATACCTCATCGTAAACGTCGTGTTGTGGCAACGCACGCGCCGGGAAAGGTGACGCGCGCCGATCGCGCTCGGTTACTGCACGGCATTTACGTCATTCTCAACGACGATCCGCAAATGCTCGAACTCGCGCAAGCGGTGCTCGATGCAGGCGTACGCATCGTCCAGTATCGCGCCAAGCGTGGCATCGTCAAGCAGCGCGCGCTCGCGTTGCGCGACCTGACGCGCCGAAACGACGCGCTGCTGATCGTAAACGACGACTGGCGCGCGACCGAGACGTTCGATTGCGACGGCGTGCACCTCGGACCGGGTGATGACGGCTTCAATCGGATTGCGCCGGTGCGCGCTGCGATGCGCGACCGCCTGATCGGATTGTCCTGCGGCACGATCGAAGAGGCGCGCGCTGCCGATACTTGTGACGTCGACTACGTTGGAACCGGTTCGATCTACGCGACGACGTCGAAAAGCGATGCCGGCGCGCCGATCGGAACGGCTGGATTGCGTGCAATCGCAGCTGCGACGAAACTTCCCGTCGCTGCCGTCGGCGGCATTACGGCAAGAACGATTTTAGATGTACGACGCAGCGGCGCCGCGATGGCGGCCGTGATTTCCGCGATTTCCGGCAGCGCACGTCCGCGCCAAGCGGCCGCGGAACTTCTCGATGCATGGAACCGTTGCGACGGCGACGGGACCGGTTCGTGAACTCGATCGTTCTCTCGATCGGCACTACGCATCCGTGGAACGTCGCGGGTGTCGGCCGGGATCTCGTCGTCGGATGCGACTTCGGAGTTCGGGTCTTTACGTCGGTCGTCGCGGTCAGCGCGCAGGACGAACGCGGCGTGAGCGCGTTGCACCCGGTCCCACCCGAGGCGATTGCGGCGCAACTCGCGGCGATGCCTTGGGACGCAGCGGGGGCCGTACGGGTCGGCGCGCTGCCGACGCTTGCGGCCGTGCGCGCGGTCAGCGCGGCGCTGCGACTGCATCCTTGGCTGCCGGCAGTCGTCGACACGGTCTTTGCAGCCAGCAGCGGCGGCGAGCTTACCGATACGGCCGGCCGCTATGCCGTCCGCGACGAGCTTGCAAGTCTACCCAACGTCACGCTCACACCCAACCTAGACGAAGCCGCATTTTTACTCGGCATCTCGGTCATTTCGCGCGACACAATCGGTGAAGCCGCCGCTGCCCTCCGAGCGCGCGGCGCGGCGGCTGTGCTGGTCAAAGGGGGCCATCTCGACGGCGAGCCGGCCGACGCGCTCGCAACCCAGGGTGGAGTCGAGATTTTTAGCGAGCCGCGAATCGCAGGCTCGATGCACGGAACCGGTTGCACCCTTGCGATGGCGCTGGCGTGCGAGCTGGCCGGGGGAACCCCAATCGCGCATGCCGTCGGTGCCGCGCGCGCTTACGTTCGCGCGCAGCTCGCAAGGCATTAGCGGTTACCGAGTAACAATCACGCGCGAATGACTCTCACCGTCACCAAGCGCCCGCGCGTGATGGCGGGCATGCGTCCGAGCGGCCAAGTTCATCTCGGCCATCTCGTCGGCGTTCTCACGCAATGGGCGAACTTTTCGGAGACTTCCGACGCCTTCTTCGAGATCGCCGATCTGCACGCGTATACGACCGATTTCGACGATCCCGCCAAGATTCGCGGCGCGCGCGACGAGATGGTGGCGGCATGGCTCGCGGCCGGCGTCGATCCGCAAAGATCGACGATTTTCCTACAATCGGGAGTTCCGGAGATTAGCGAACTTCAGGCGCTGCTCGCGATGATTACGCCGCTTTCATGGCTCGAGCGCGTACCGACGTTCAAGGGTCAAATTGAGGCGCTGGGACAAAAAATCGCCACCTACGGGTTTCTCGGCTATCCGTTGTTGCAGCTTTGCGATATCGCAAGCTTTCGCGGCGAGTACGTCCCGGTCGGCCGCGACCAAGTAGCGCACCTCGAGCTCGGTCGCGAGATCGTTCGACGCTTTAACTACCTCTACGGCAACGGGCAAGAGATCCTCGTCGAACCGCAGGCGACGCTCTCAGAATTTCCTGAAGTTCCCGGCACCGATGGACGCAAGATGAGCAAGTCGTACGACAACGCGATTTATATCGGCGATGACGAAGAAACGACGACGCGTAAAGTTCGCGCGATGGTCACGGACCCGCTGAAAATTCGCCGCGGCGATCCCGGCCGGCCGGAAATCTGTCCCGTCTTTGCGTTGTGGCGATTCGTCAATCCCCTTAAGGTCGACGGGATCGCCGCCGAGTGCCGCTCGGGGGCGCTCGGATGCGTGCAAGACAAAAGCGACTTCGCCGAGCAGCTTAATCTGTATTTGCGTCCGGTTCGCGAACGCTATGCGCTTTACCGCGACGATCTGGCGCTGGTCGAACGGATCGTCGCCGACGGGACCGCCCGAGCGCGCGAAATCGCCGCCGGCGTCCTGACGGACGTCAAACGCGCAATGAAACTTGCTAACTAAGCGTTAGCCCGTGAACTTCGGTAGTGTCTCGCGAATCGATTGCAGCGCCCAGTCGATATCCTCGAGCGAGGCTGCGTAGGAGAATCGCAGATAGCCTTTTCCGGCCGCACCGAACGAGGAGCCGCCCCCGCATGCGACGCCCCCTTCCTCAAGCAAGAACTTCGCCAGCGCGCGGTCGTCGTCGGTAATCGCCGAGATGTTGGGGAAGGCGTAAAAGGCGCCCTCCGGGAGCAGGCACGAGATTCCGGCGATCGCATTGAGCCCTTCGATCAGACGATCGCGTCGCGTGCGGAAGATTTCGTTCATGCGAACGACCGGCTCGTCCGGGCCGGTGAGCGCCGCAATGCCGGCCATCTGCACGAAGGTCGCAACGCAGCTAAAGGTGTTGTTGTTGAAGAGCGTCGCGCCCTTCGCGAGACGCTCGGGCATTAGCGCATAGCCGAGACGCCATCCCGTCATCGCGTAGGCCTTCGAAAAGCCATCCACGACGATCGTGCGATCGCGCATGCCGGGTAGCGACGCGATCGAGACGTACTCGCTGCCGAGATAGAAGTTGCGGCTGTAGATCTCGTCGGCGAGTACCAGGAAATCGTAACGCTGGGCCAACTCGGCAATGAACTCGAGATCGCTCGTTGTCAGGACCCCACCGGTCGGATTGTGCGGCGAGTTGATGACGACTACTTTGGTCTTGGACGAGACTCGGCGCGCGAGCTCGTCGAGATCCATGCGCCAGTTTCGCGATTCGAGCAACGGAATCGCGTGCACGTTCGCCAGATGATAGCTCGCGCAGGATGCGTACGCCGGGTAAGCGGGGTCGAAGTAGATGAAGTCGTCGCCGGGGTCGAGCAGCGCGCTCAAGGTATTCCAAATGATCGGTTTGGCACCGGGGCTGACGACGACGTTATCGGCGTTCCACTCAGGCGTCACCTGACGGAAACGGCTAGCATATTCCGCGATCGCGGACCGCAGCGAGAGCAGACCACTCGACGGCGTGTAATGCGTGTGGTTGTCGTAGAGCGCGTCAACTGCAGCCTTCTTGATATGTTCGGGCGTGTCGAAGTCCGGTTCGCCGATCTCCATGTGCACGACGCGGCGGCCGCAAGCTTCGAGCTCGCGCGCGCGCGCTAAAATCTCAAACGCGTTCTCTGAACCGAGCCGCTCGACGGCAGCGGCAAGACGATCTTCATGTACTGCAATCATGGCGATTGGCTTCGCCTGGAAGACTACTTTTTCTTGTTAAAGTACCGGACGAGGATTTGCCGCGCGATCGGAGCGGCAACAGTCGCGCCGTAGCCGCCGCTGCGATCGACGAAGACCGCGAGCGCCAACTTCGGGTGAAGGCTCGGAGCCCAGGCGATGAACCAGGTCGTGTTGGGGCCGTTGCCGCCGTCGGTTTCGACCGTGCCGGTCTTGCCCGAAAAGGGCAACCCGTCGATCGCCAATCCGTAAGCGGTTCCGCCCGGATCGGTGACCTTCGCCATCCCCGCTCGTACCGCGGCGAGCGCCGGCGCAGTGACTGGAACGTGGCGAATGACCTGCGGATCGAATAGCGCGACCGTTCGAGCGTCCGGACCGCGAATTTCGCGCGCGATCTGCGGCCGATAGAGCGTTCCGCCGTTGATCACCGCCGACGCGATGTTGACCATCTGCAGCGGCGTCGCTTGCATCGCACCCTGCCCGATTCCCAAAAAGCAGGCTTCGCTGGGCTGCATGGGAACGCCGAACGCCCGCATTTCCCAATCGCTAGTCGGCCAATTCCCCTCGTTCTCTCCGGGAAGATCGATTCCGGTCTTCGAGTCGAGTCCGAATGCAAGCGCATACTTGCGCAGACGCGCGTTTCCAAGCCACCAAGCGAGACGGAAGAAGTAGCCGTCGCTCGATGCCGCCAGAGCCGGAACGAAGGTCGTATTGCCGAGACCGCCGGCCGCGATGTCGCGCGCATAGTAACCGCCGCAATTCCATCCGCCGGTATCGTCGACGACTTGATCGACGCGCACGACGCGTTCCGTCAGCGCGGCCGAACCGGTGACCATCTTAAATGTCGAACCGGTCGGGGTCGCCGCCGCGATCGCGCGATCGAAGAGCGGTTGTGCGGGACTCGTAAGGTCGGCCGCGATCCGCTTCCAGCGATTCGCCGTGAAGTCGTTCGGATCGAAGTTCGGATAGCTCGCGAGCGCGAGGATGCCGCCCGTCCAGGGATCCTCTGCCACCACTGCACCGGACAAGTGGCGGCCGCGTCCCAGCCCGCGAATCCCGTCGGCGAGCGCTCTCTCAACGATCGCTTGCAACGGCCAGTCGATGTTCGTAACGATCGTGTCGCCCGGTACGGCGGCCCGGGCGCCCAGTTTTATGTTCGGAACGACTGCGCCGGCCGCGTCGACGACGACGCGTTGACCGCCGGGCACTCCGCGAAGATACTTGTCGTACGCGAACTCCAACCCGTCCTTGCCAATCACGTCGTTGGGCGAATACCCTGCGTGCTTGAGCCGATCGTACTCTTCTTGCGTGATTGCGCCGACGTAGCCGATGAGATGCGAGCCGGGCGGCCCATGCGGATAATCTCGAACCGGTTGCACTTCCAGATCGACGCCCGCAAGATCGGTCAGCACCTCCGAGAGCCGCGCGACGGTGGCGACTGGGAGATCCGTTGCGAGTATCACCGGACCGTATGGTTCGTTCGCGACGACCGCCGCAAAGTTCGGATAGTTAACGCCGCGGTGGTGAAGCAGCCTGTACCATAGCCGCTGCGCGTTGACGTCCAGCACGGTCGCGAGGGTTGCAAGCTCGCGATCGGGATCGGTAACCTCCGATGGAATGAGACCGACCACAAAAGACGGGCGGCTCCGCGCGATCACCATTCCGTGACGATCGCGGATCATTCCGCGCGGCGCAGCTACCGGTATGAGACGAATCTGATTCGCTTGCGCCGCCGCGCGATACCGCTCGCCATCGATGAGCTGAACCTGCACGAGCCGCGCCAGCAGCGCGAGCAACGAAATCGCGACGAGCGTGAGGAACGCGACGAGCCGCCACGTCGGAAGCCGCCATTCCTTAGGGCGCGGCGCGGCTCGCTGCGGAATCACGATCGTGCGGCCTCGAAGCGGCGAGTCACCAGCATCGCGACCACGATCGTTGCTGCGTTCAGTGCCGCTTGCAGCACGGCCTCGTGAAAGTGCAGCGCACCCAAACCCGACGGGTAGCCGGAGAGCGCCATCACGACCCAAAAGACCAGCGCGCGCAGCAGCGTCGCGACGACGGTGATTCCGGTCGCCAGCGGCAGCGAGTCGGCAAAAAAGCCGCGTGAAAGCCAGCTCGCGAGCAGCGCGCTCAGGCTCGTCGAGATCATCCAGGCCGCGCCGGTCTGCGTTGAAAGCGCGTCTTCGCAAAAACCGGCAAAGAGACCGTAGACCGCGGCGCGCCGCGCATCGACGCGAATCGCATACCAGACGACAACGACGAGCACGAAGCTCGGAACGACGCCGCGAATTGCCAGATAGTGCACTAGCGTCGTCTGCGCAATCAGGGCCGCGACCGCCCACGCCCCGGCCACGTACCAGGCCGGTCCGACGAACGGGGGTACGTGCGGCTTACTCTCCCGTACCACTAGCGTGGAACGATGACGACGCGATCGAGCGCCCCGAGATCGACGAACGTCTTGATGACGGCGGTCTGATAGAGCGTCCCATCGCCCCGTTCGATCGTCTTTACCGTCCCGATCGGGACCCCGGAATGAAACGAGCGGCCTTCGCCGGTGACCACGACGTCGCCGACGCGCAACGGAGCGTCTTGCGGCAGATACTCGACGACAACGCTGCCGAGGTTTCCACGCGCGATGCCCCACCAGCGCCCGCGCCGCACGATCGCCGGGATGCGGCTGGTGTAATCGGTCGCGAGCAGCACGGTGCTCGAGTAGGGCCCGACCGCGGCGACGCGGCCGACCATACCGCCGGCGGCGAGCACCCCTAGGTCCCGCACGACGCCGGCCCGGAATCCTTTGTCGATCGTAACCGCGCGCGATTCGTTCTCGGGCGGAAAACCGATGACGCGAGCTTCGATACCGTGGTAGAGATCGACGACCGGACGCACCGACGATTCGGCTGCATACGCCGCGGCCAACTCGTGGAGACGGGCGTTCTCTTGGGTTAGCCGTTGGTTGCGCTCGCGCAGCGCCGCGTTCTCCCGTTCGAGCGACGGCAACGCAAGAATCGCATTGCCCAGTGCGCGCGTTCCACGAGCCGTTGCGGCGATCGCCGTTTCGGCGACGCCGAATAACGAGTTCGCAAGGGTTGCAATCGGGCTCACCGATCCGCTGCGTTGCGCACCGATCTGCAGCAAAGCCAAGAGCGCAGCGGCGATGATAATGCCGATCAGCGCAAAGAGCCTGCGTTCGTCTCGATACGTAAAGATGATGACCCCGAGTTGCGTCGGATGCTAGGGCGCGTATTGGCCCAGGTGAGGTTCATTCGGTTCCGGAAGCGCGAATCCCAACCGCCGAACGGCCCGAATAAAGCGAGCCAGCGGCAAGCCCATTACGGTATAAAAGTCGCCGTCGATCGACTCGATGAGGTATGCGGCGCGCCCTTGAATTCCGTAAGCGCCGGCTTTGTCCAGCGGCTCGCCCGTCTTCACGTATTCGCCTATCTCGTCGGCTTGCAGCGGGTAGAAACGAACGCGCGTCGTGGCGCGCTCTGCAACCCACTTGGGCTCGCCGGGGGCCGCAAGGGCGAACGCGGTGTGGACCAAGTGATCGCGGCCGGAGAGCCGCTCGAGCATCCGCCTCGCCTCGCCGAGGTCTTTGGGTTTGCCCAACGCCTGACCGTCTACGTCGACGACGGTGTCGGCGGCGAGCACCGGGAGGCCGTCACGAAGCGGGCTGTTTTTCCGCAAAGCCGCGCGCAGTTTCTCGGCTGCGTGCAGCGTCGCCAGCTCGGGCGGGGCGAGGCCGGCCACCGGCGCCTCGTCGTAGCCGCTCGCTGCGACCTCGACGGCGAGGCCGAGCGAGCGCAGAAGCTGGTAGCGCCGCGGCGAGGCGCTCGCCAGCAGAATGCGCGAGAGGGGCGGTCTGCCGCTCATGTGAGCCTAAGGAGCACAGGCTCCTCAAAAATACGTCTTGCCGCCGGTGTCGATGTAGCCCCCCTCGTGACGGCCCCGGGGATCCCGATGGGTCCAGTGAATCACACCGCCGCGCGGATAGTATTCGTACTCGCCTTTGACGACGACGTGCTGACCGGGCGAAAGCGCAATCGGACCGGTGAAATCAGTGTTCGCCTCGACCCGCAGGACGAGATCGCAGCCCGATCCTAGCCGGAAGAGAAAGCCCTCATGCGGACTCACTCGTCCTTGCTGCACGCCCAAAACCCGAGTCACCGTCCCATCGGCGACAACTTCGACCCGCGATCGTCCGCTCGAATAGACCGTGCAAACCGTGCGGTCGTCGGGAGACTGCGCCGATCCGCACGCCGCCAGCGCCGCAGCCGCGAACGCGCCTGCAAGCACTGGGGACTCCCTACGATAGAACGCCATTAGTTTTAAAGCCGTAGAGCCGGTGGGCGACGATGTACTCCCATACCGCCTCGGGCACGAGATAACGAACGCTGCGCCCTTGCGAGAGCAGCGTTCGAACGAAGCTGGAAGATGCGGGAATCTCCGGCAAGTTGAGGGTCGTGACGCGTTCGCGCAAGGGCGGCGGAATTGCCGCGATTACGCGCGCGAGTGCATCGGTCACGACGCCGTCGCGCGGCGCGATCGCGAAACGCTCGAGCGCTTCAATGACCTCATCGAGCCGCACCCAGTTTGCGGTGGCCAGCGAATCGGCACCGATGATGAACGTGAAGTCGGCATCGGGATATTTCGCGCGCAGCTCCGGCAACAAGTCGGCGGTGTAACCGGTAGCGTTTTCGCGCAGATCGGTCTCGTCGAGAGCAAAGGCGGAGTTGCCTTCGATAGCGCCGCGAATCATCGCGCAACGGTGCATCGCGTCGGCCTGCGGCCGATCGCGGTAATGATTGTTCCCGGTCGGAACGAAGAGCACGCGGTCGAGCCGTTCGAGCACGCGTGCCGATTCGGCAACGAAGAGATGCGCGTTGTGAATTGGATCGAAGGTGCCGCCGAAGACGCCGTACCTCATGAGTAGGTGAACTCGTACGGCCCGATGCGCACAGTATCCCCTTCGACGGCCCCAAGCTCCCGGAGTCTCTGCTCGACGCCCATTTTCGCAAGCGCGCGCTCGAAGCGCCCCAGCGCTTCGTCGGAATCGAAGTCCGTCATCGCGGCGAGCCGCTCGATCCGCTCCCCAAAGACGGCGAACGCGCCGTCCTCAAGTCGTTCGATTCGAAACGCCAAGGGCGGCAGCAGCTCGATTCGAGCCGCCGGCGGCGCCACGATCTCGGGTATCGGCGCAGCCTCGATCGTCCGCGCGACCGCGAAGACTAGATCGCGCACGCCTTCCCCGGTTGCGGCGCTGATGCCGCGGATTCCCGGAAAGCGGCGCTGCAGCGCGTCTAGGGACTCGCGCGCGTCGGGAATATCGAGCTTATTGAGAACGAGCAGCATCGGCTTTTCGCGGAGCGCGGGATTCCAAGCGACGAGCTCCGATTCGATCGTCGTCTTGTCGGCGAGGATCTCGTCCAAAGGCTTCGCGCCGTCGAGCAAATGCACGAGCGCGCGCGTACGCTCGACGTGTCTGAGGAATTGGTCACCCAGGCCGGTTCCTTCGTGCGCGCCTTCGACCAAGCCGGGCACGTCTACCATCACGAACGAGTCCTCGTCGGAGACGCGCACGACTCCGAGCTCCGGCTCGAGCGTCGTGAAAGGATAGTCGGCGATCTTGGGACGCGCCGCCGAGATAACGGAGAGCAGCGTCGATTTTCCGGCGTTGGGCACGCCGACGATGCCGCAATCGGCGAGAAGTCGAAGCTCGAGCTGCAGCGCAAATCGTTCGCCAGGCTCGCCGCGTTCGGCGAAACGCGGCGCTTGCCGCACGCTCGTTGCGAAGTGTTGATTGCCGAGCCCGCCGCGACCGCCTTTTGCCGCCAAGACACGCGCGCCCGGCTCTCGTAAATCGGCGAGAAAATCGCGTTCGCGATCGGTTCGCGACTTAAAGACCAGCGTTCCAACCGGAACGTGAATCGTCAAGTCGTCGCCGCTCTTCCCCGACTTGTTCGAGCTCCCACCGGGCTTACCGGATTGCGCCGAGAAACTACGCCGGTAACGAAACTCGACCAAGGTCGAAAGCTCGGGCGTCGCCTCAAGATAGACGTTTCCGCCGTGGCCGCCGTCGCCGCCGGCCGGGCCGCCTTTCGGAACGTACTTCTCCCGACGCCACGCAACGATACCGTCGCCGCCGTCGCCGGCCGCTACCGCGATCTCCGCTTGATCGATGAACTGCACCGGGCGTAGGTTCGCCGGATAACAAAACGGGGCCTAACGGCCCCATTCGTGTGCGCTAGCGATTCGCGCTAGGCCGCCGGAACGACCGAAACGCGCTTGCGTTCGCTGCTCGCGCCGAACTCGACGATCCCATCGCTCAACGCAAAAAGCGTATGATCCCGGCCGATTCCGACGTTCGATCCGGGATAGAAGCGCGTGCCGCGCTGGCGCACGATAATGTTCCCCGCGATCACCCGCTCGCCGCCGAAGCGCTTGACGCCGAGGCGCTGGGCGTTCGAGTCGCGTCCGTTGCGGGTCGAGCCGGCGCCCTTCTTGGACGCAAAAAGCTGGAGATCGAACTCAAACATAGCCGCGATATTGTAGCAGAGGCGGACGAAAATGCAACGGAGCCAACACAATCGTGGCGGACGCTTGCTTGGAAGCCTTCGCCGCAACAGAGTGAGCCTCTAGCACGGCGAGGGACCCCCAGAGCCTCACAAAGAGATAGGCCGCGGGTAGGCCGATCAGGACGCCGGGAATCCAAGCGATCAAGGGTGGAAGGTGCGTGAACGAAAGCTCGATGAGTAACGCGCTCGCAAAGAATCCTAGAATCAGGCGGCTCGCTTCCAACTCACTTTGAGCGCTTCGGCCGCAGCCCGAAACTGACCCACCAGCCTTTCGGTAGTGCGTAGGTTGAATCCGAGGCGATCGCTGTCGGAGCAAGGAATTGCGCATCCTGTGCGGCGGCGCTCGCTGATTATTGCTTCGATTACGGGAGCGTTCCTGATCCTGGCGATTTACGCCAACACCCATCAGGCCGAGCTGTACGGCCTCGTTCGAACGCTCCTCCAGCTTGCCCCCGGCAAGTAGGCGGGAGCTGCGCGGCTGTGTACCGTTCTGCTAAGCTCCGCTATATTTACCAAGCGCTGCAAAGCTAAGCTGATTCAAACTGGAGGTGCCTGCCGCCCTTTCCACACCTGTGGAGAAGGTTGTGGAGAAGGCCTCGCTCGGGGGTCAAAAAGGCGTCAAACTACCCTTACACTGCCGGGCAATTCGGGCGTTCTGCGGGGTCCCGTTACAGCCGTTCATAAATCCGAAAAATTCCGCGAAATACTGTTCGCGTCAAGCTGTGGATAAGTGTATAAAGTCGTGCATAGATTCCGCAGGAGCAAGGCTTCATTAAGCCAAGTGGTTGCGCCCTCACGGGGGTGGCGCAGCCTGATTCCTTCCTCTCACAAGGGCCCGCTGCGTGGTGCTGGTTTCGAGCTATTTGCCAAAAGAAGGACGCAGAGGATGCCGCTTGCGATCAACTCGGACATCTCCAACGAGCTCTGGCAATCGGCACTCGACACCTTAGAACGAACCTTTTCAAAGCCCGTCTTCGAGATGTGGATCAAACCGATCCGCTTTATCTCGTTCCACGGCAACGAGCTTCACCTCGCGGTGCACAGCAAGTTTGCTCAAGATTGGGTGGGGAGCAAGCTGCGCGGGCAAATGATCGGAGTGCTCAGCGAGCTCTTTGGAACCAGCGTCGAGCTGCGGCTCTCAGTCGCCGAGTCGAGCGATCTCGGCCGCACGCCGCCCGGCATTCCGCCTCGTCCGCTTGAGGAGTTCCGCACCGCTAATCTTAATGCTCGTTATACCTTCGAAGAGTTCGTAGTCGGCAACTCCAACCGCTTTGCGCACGCGGCTGCGCAAGCGGTTGCCGGCGCTCCGGCCCACGCGTACAATCCACTCTTCCTTTACGGCGGCGTCGGGTTAGGTAAGACGCACCTTATGCACGCCATTGGGCATCGCGTCATTCAAGACAACCTGGCTGCCAACGTCGTCTACTGCACGTGTGAGAAGTTCACCAACGAGTTCATCATCGCACTGCAGAACAACCGCACGCCCGAGTTTCGCAATCGCTACCGCCAGGTCGACGTGCTGCTCATCGACGACATTCAATTCCTAGCCGGCAAGGAGACGACGCAAGAGGAGTTTTTTCACACGTTCAACGCGCTGCACGAGTCGGGGCGCCAACTCATCATTTCGTCGGACCGTCCGCCGAAAGAGATCCAGACGCTCGAAGCGCGACTCCGCTCGCGTTTCGAGTGGGGCCTGCTTACCGACATTCAAGCACCCGACTTGGAGACGCGCGAAGCCATTCTCCGAAAGAAGGCGGGCAGCGAGAATATCCCGGTCCCCGACGAGGTGACGTCGTTCATCGCTAAGGTCATCCCATCGAATATTCGCGAGCTCGAAGGCGCGCTGATTCGTGTCATCGCCTATGCCTCGCTCACGAAGGCGCCGATCACGACCGACCTCGCCGCCGACGTTCTCAAAAGCGCACTCGCACAGGCCCCGTTGCATCGCATCACGATCAGCAAGATCAAAGAGACGGTTGCGGGCGCACACGGCCTTACCGTCAAGGAAATGGACAACGGGCGGCGCGATCAGCGTCTCGCCGCGCCGCGCCAGATCGCCATGTACATTGCGACCGAACTGACAAATTACTCCCTGCCGCAGATCGCCCGCGATTTCGGTAAGAAAGACCACACCACCGTGATGTATGCACGCGACAAGATCAAGGAGCAGATGCAGCGGGACGAGGCCTACCGCAACAAGATCCGCCAGCTCATCGCGATGTGCCAGACCCCCTAAACACTCTGTTCACAAGGTCTAACCTGCCCCGGCGTATCCGCTGCTTCGAATCCGGCTGCGTGGAAAGGTGTATAAGCCGCACTCTTGCGCTCACAAGTTTATCCCTAGGAAAAACCGCGTACTGCGCGAGCTAATTTGACGTTTTTCGCAGAATACACCGCTCTACTACTGCTACGACTCTCTTTCTTTACTCCTAGGAAAACGCGCCCTCACGACCAACGGTGGAAACGATGAAGTTCACGTGCTCGACGAAAGACATCGCGACGGCCGTCGGCGCCGCCAGCAAGGTGGTCAACGCGCACACCACGGTGCCGGTCCTATCCAACGTCCTGCTGCAGGCCGACGGCGGAAAGATCGCCGTCCGCGCGACCGATCTCGAGGTGACGCTGGAACATGCTTTTCCGGCGCAAGTCGCCGAAGGCGGCTCGGTCACGATTCCGGCCAAGCTCTTTGCGAGCTATCTCGGCAACCTTTCGCCGGGGACGCTCGAACTGACTGGTACACCGACCCGTGCGAGTGTCAAGTACGAGCGGAGCAACTATGACTTTCACGCGCTGCCGGCCGACGAGTATCCTCCGCTGCCGGCAGCCGCACGGGGCTCGCAGTTGGAGATCGCGGCGAAACGCTTCCGCGACGCCATTGACGCGACGATCTTTGCAGCCTCAGGCGAGGAGGCACGCGGGGCGGTTCTGATGGGCACTCTGCTCGAGGTGGACGGTAACGCGCTGACGATGGTCGCCACCGATGGATACCGGCTCGCGAAGTTCGTTACGACCCTGGAGAGCGGCGTTTCCGGTGCCGAGAAGTTCATCGTGCCGTCGAGGGCGCTCGCCGAGGCGGCGCGTAACCTGTCCGGCGGCGAGCAGATCGCTATCAGTGCACTCGGAGCGCAGAGCAATCAGCTTCAGATGACCAGCGGCGACGTCGCGATCACCGTGCGCCTCGTCGACGGCCAATATCCCAACTACCAGCAGGTGATCCCCGCCAAGTTCGACCGCAGCGTTACCGTCAGCACACCGCTTCTGATCGGAGCCCTACGCCGAGCGGAGCTGGTCGCCGGCGACCGGGCCAGTATGGTGAGGCTCGCAATCTCGAATCAAACGCTGATCGTTACCGCTAGCTCGGACGTCTCCGGCAACGCGTACGAAGAGCTCGAAGTCGAGCAGAGCGGCGAGGACTTAACGATTGCTTTCAATGCTCGTTATCTCGTCGAGATACTCAACCACGTCAAGGACGAAAAGACGATCATCGAGCTGCTGGGACCACTCTCGCCGGCCGCGATCCGGCCGGCCCAGCCGCTCGAGACGGGACAGCAACTCTACGTGCTAATGCCGCTTCGGCAATGATGTGCTGCTTTCGCGGTTAACGCTCTGCGACTTTAGAAACTATTCCGAGCTAGAGATCGAGCCCGCAACGGGACTGAACGTCTTCGTCGGAGCCAACGCCCAAGGGAAGAGTAATCTCTTGGAAGGGATTGCGATGTTGGGCACCGGCAAGTCGTTTCGAACGGCCCGCGACGCCGATGCCGTGCGCAAAGGCTGCGAGCGTGCCGTGCTGCGCGGCCAAGCGACACTACAGGCAGGAAGCGTCGAGCTGGCGTGCACGATCGGACGCACGAGCGGGGGGACGCGCAAGATCTACACCGTCAATGGGAATGGCGTTCGCTACGCCGGCTATCTCGGAAGAATGCGCGTCGTAACGTTCGTTCCGGCGGATCTTGCGCTCGCAAGCGGCACGCCGAGCGCTCGTCGAGCGTTTTTGAATAGCGCCCTCGCGCAGAGCGAGCCGGGCTATTACCACCAGCTCGCCCGCTATCGCAAGACAGTGCAGCAGAAGAACGCGTTGCTTCGTGGCGCGGTCGATCCCGATCCCGAGCTGCTCGCTACGTACAACCGAACCCTCGTCGAGGCCGGAACGCAGATCATAACGGCGCGCGACGCTCTGATAGGCGCGCTCGCACACGACGCTCGCCGCGCCCACTCGCAGTTCGCTCGAGGCGAAAACCTCGAGGTGAGCTACGAGCCCAACGTACCCTTCGAAAGCCCGTCGCCGGAGTCGATCGCGCAAGCCTTTGAAACACGGCTGCAGCATTCGCGCGACGCGGAACGGGTGCGAAAGACCTCGATCGTCGGTCCCCATCGCGATGACGTCGGTTTGAAGCTCGACGGTCTCTCGCTGGCAGTGTACGGCTCGCAAGGACAGCAACGCACTGCCATCCTAGCGCTCAAAGTAGCCGAATATGCAGTGCTCCGCGAACGCGCGCGCGAAGCGCCGTTGCTGCTGCTCGACGACGTGCTCTCGGAGCTGGACGAAGAACGCGCGGCCGCGTTTCTGGCTGAGGTCGGCGACTACGACCAAGCCTTTATCACGGCGACGCAGGCTCCGCCGGGTCTGCCGCCGGGCGCCCATTTGGCACAAGTCGCCAACGCTCGAGTGCAAGCATACGCGTCGTGCTGAAACTCTCGGAGGCGATCGCGGGATGGAGGCCGGCGGAGAAGACTCCGCGAGATCCGGTCGTGTTGCTGGAGGCGGGTTGGCCCGAGATCGTCGGTTCGAAAGTTGCGGCGAACTCGCACCCTTCGGGGATAGTGCAAGGAACGCTCACGATCGTGACACGCTCGAGCGCGTGGAGCCACCAGCTAAGCTTTCTGGGCGAACACGTGCTGCGGGCGGTCCAGGCACGGCTGCCGAACGCGGGCGTGGCACGCCTGCGCTTTCGCGTCGGCAGGTTGCCCGAGCGCGCCGGTGCGGTTAAGGCCGTGCGGAGGGTCGCCGGCCTACGTGCGGCGCCCGAGCGCGCCGAGCCGGCTAGCGCCGCCGAAGCGCTCGCGCGCTTTCGCGGCGACGTCGAACGCTCAAGCCGCGAGCGGCGGGCTGCCGGCTGGAAGGAATGCGCGGGCTGCGGAGCGCTCGTCGCTCCTGCGGGCGATCGGCTCTGCCCAGCCTGCGCCGCCGCCGCGGGGCAAGAACGCGTCGCAGCGACGGCGCGCCTGCTCTTCGAGGCGCCGTGGCTTGGCTACCGTGGAACGGCAGCGCTCGTTGAGGGGTTAATCGAAGTGGAGTACGAGCGGATTCGCACGCTGCTGCTTTCCCGCTGGTGGGGGATGCTGTTGCAGGCTCGGAGCGCGAAGCAGCTCTCGCGCGACGGGCGCGAACGGCTCGTCGCCAGCTCGTACGTGCTTTTGCGCAGCAAGGTCGCGCCTGAGGATATCATGCCGGCAACGGTGCGCAACATCCTGGGCGACGAGCTGAACGAACTCCTTTACGAAACGCCGTCGCATAAAGGCGACGCTCTGCGGAACAAAAAACGAAGAACGTAATGACAACGAACTATACCGGCGAGCAAATCGAGGTATTGCGCGGGCTTGAGGCCGTGCGCAAGCGCCCCGGCATGTACATCGGCAACACCGCCGAGCGCGGTTTACATCAGCTTGTTTATGAAGCGGTCGACAATGCGGTCGACGAAGCGATGGCGGGATACGCTCGCAACATCGGTGTCGTTCTGCATAAGGACGGTTCGTGCTCCGTCGTCGACGACGGGCGCGGCATTCCAATCGACGTGCACGCCGAGGAGAAGCTGCCGGCGGTGGAAGTCGTGATGACCATCTTGCACGCGGGCGCTAAGTTCGGCAAGGGCGGCTATAAGGTCTCGGGCGGCCTCCACGGTGTCGGAATCTCGGTCGTCAACGCGCTTTCCGAGTGGATGATCACGGAAGTCAAGCGCGACGGCTTCGTCTGGCTGATGAAGTTCGAGCGTGGCGTGACCGTGCAAAAACTCAAGAAGATCGGCAGAACCGACGGCACCGGAACGCTGCAGTGGTTCAAGCCCGATCCCGAGATCTTCGAGGTATCGGAGTTCCACTGGGACATTCTTCAGAAACGGCTGCGCGAGTTGGCCTTCCTCAATCGCGGGCTCTCCATTACCCTGCGCGACGAGCGCGGCGAGTCGGTGCGCGAGCGAACCTACACCTTCGACGGCGGCATCGTCTCGTTCGTCGAGTGGCTGAACGAGAAGAAAGACCCGCTGCATCCGATCATCTCGACGCACGCGGAGCGCGACGGAGTCGACGTCGAGGTCGCGATGCAGTATACCGGCGCCTATGCCGACCAGATCTTCTCTTACGCAAACAACATCGGCACGATCGAGGGCGGCATGCACCTTCAGGGCTTTCGGCAAGCCGTCACCAACGCGGTCAACTCTTACGCCCGCAAGCGCGGCATGCTCAAGGAGTCGGATAGCTCGCTCTCGACCGACGACGTCGTTGAAGGGTTGACGGCGGTCGTATCGGTCAAGCTGCAGGATCCCCAGTTCGAGGGGCAGACGAAGACGAAGCTGGGCAACGCCAGGGTGCGCAGCATCGTCGCCGGACTCGTTTCGGAACGGCTCGATTTTTTCTTGGAGGAGAATCCCAAGTACGCGCGCGTCATCATCGAAAAATGCATGCAGGCTCAGCGCGCGCGCGACGCCGCGAAGAAAGCGCGCGATCTCTCTCGGCGTAAGAATGCGCTCGAAGGTTCGGGACTCCCAGGCAAACTCGTCGACTGCAAGAATACGAACGCCGCCGAGAGCGAGCTGTTCTTGGTGGAAGGCGATTCGGCCGGCGGAACCGCGAAGGGCGGGAGGGATCCCAACAATCAGGCGATTCTCCCATTGCGCGGAAAGATTCTCAACGTCGAAAAGGCACGGCTCGACAAGGTGCTTGCCAACGAAGAGATCCGCACGATGATCACGGCGCTCGGAACCGGTTTCGGCGACGAGTTCAACGTCCAGAAGCTGCGCTATCACAAGATCATCATCATGACCGACGCCGACGTTGACGGCTCGCATATCAGGACGCTGCTCTTGACGTTCTTCTACCGGCAGATGCGCCCGCTCGTCGAGGAAGGACACGTTTTTATCGCGCAGCCGCCGCTCTACGGAATCCGCAGAGGCAAGAAGCAATGGTGGGCCTTCAACGACGCGGAGATGAAAGCGATCGTCGGCGAAGACGGCAAAGACTTCGTCATTCAACAATACAAAGGGCTTGGTGAGATGGATGCCGAGCAGCTCGCTGAGACGACGATGGAGGTCGGTCACCGGCGGCTCAAACAGATCACCGTCGAGGACGCGGTCGAAGCGGAGCAGATATTCACCGATCTGATGGGCGACAAAGTGGAGCCCCGCAAGCAGTACATCTTCGAGTACGCCAAGAGCGTAAAAAGCCTCGACTTATAAAGAGACTTCGCCCTTCGCCCTTCGACTTCGCTCCACTTCGACTCGCTACGCTCGCTCAGTGTCGCTGCGCTCAGGATGACAGAGTGCGAGGCGAGCTTCGCAGGGGATGACACGGCTCGTGAGCTGCAGCTGGATACGGGCTTCTTTTAGAAGCTGGTAAATTAGGCGGGGCCAAGCGCAGCGCAGGGGGTATTAGAAACCCCAAGAGCTTCAAGTGCGCAAACGCTTTGCGATCGGCCTGCTGGCCGCAATAATCGTGCTCTCGCTTGCGGTCGCACGGCGCGACGAGCTGCTGCGCTTTGTAATTCAAGAAGGCGCCGGCCTCGCGACCGGATACACTATCCAAATCGCTGCGCTCAGCGTGGGGCGGGATGCGGCACTTCTCTCCGGCCTGCACGTCGAGCGCGAGGGTCAGACCGTACTCGAGGCAAGCCGATTCGCGCTGCGCTTCTCGCTGCGCGATCTCTTGCCGGGAAGCGCCCATCGGTTCGGCTTGCGTGCGATCGAAATCGATGGCGCCAAGCTGACGCTCCTCCGGTTCCGCGACGGGAGTTTCAATTTCAATATCCCACGCGCGGCGCCCGGTCCGCCGGTGCCGCGGCAGATCAACCCGGTTCCACTGCGCTTTTCGTTGCGCGTGCGCGACGCTCAGGTCGAGCTGCGCGAGCCGGCCGCCTACGATGCGAGCGCGAAGTACCTGCGCGTCGACGGCATTACGGCAGACGCGTCGGTCGACTCGGCGGCGCTCACTCGATATCAGGCCAGCGGAGCGTTTGAGCAAGCTCGCCGAGAGCCGTTTACGATCTCCGGCAGGAACGACGCGATTGCAGGCTTTGCGATGCACCGCGCGCGCGCGCCGTACTTTCCGGTCCGCACGCTGGCGAACTACTTCGCCGACACGGCGGCGGTTCGAATACTCGGCGGCGAGGGCCGAAACTTTGACGCGCGCCTTTACGCGCTCGGCGTCGGGCCGAACGAAACGCCGCAGTACCACGTAAGCCTGCGACTTGACGTCGACGCGGGGCGCCTCGGGTTAACAGCACTGGCAGCGCCGGTCGAGAACTTTCGCGCGCACCTTGGGCTCGTCGACGGAACGTTCTTCGTGCAAGGTGCGCGAGCGATGCTGGCCGGCATTCCTCTCCGCATCGACGGCGGGGTTTTCGATATCACGGGCGCACTGACGGGTGCCGCGGAGCTTCGTTTGGGCGTCTCCGGAACCGGCGATCTCTCGGCCCTGCGTAAAGCCTTCAGCTTCGCGCGCGGTCAGCCGATTTCAGGAAGAGCGAGCCTCGGTGTGCTCGTGCACGGTCCGGTCGTCGATCCGGTGATCGTCGCGCGCGTCTACGCCCCAAACGCGCGGTATCGTGCTATGCCGTTCAATTCGCTGGCTGCCGGAGTCGTCTATCATTCCGACGTCGTCGCGCTCGCGCCGCTCCGCGTCGACTACGGCGGCGTCGAAGTGCGCCTGAACGGCACGATGGAGATCGGAAAGCAACTTCGCTCGCTCTTCGCCGTACACGTCGAGGGATCGGCGAATCATCTTCCCTATCTCGACGAAATGTTGGGAGACGAACCAATCATCGTCGACGCGTCGGCGACCGGAAGCGATTTGCTCTTTCATCTGATCGGGAGCGCCGCGTCTGCGCGAGGCGTTTCGCGCGTCGCTGCGCTGGTAGATACAAACCCCAACGGCACTGCGAGCGTCGTGCCGTTTTGGTTTCACACCGAGCGCGGCAGTTTCGACGGCGGCTATCTGCTCGACCGGCCCGAGCGTACCAGCGCGTTCTGGATGCTCGCGAGCGGTCTGCGGATGCACGCGCCGAGCCACAACGCGTTTCCGGGAATTCCATTGCCGCAGATGCCGCCGATCAACTCGCGCGCGGTCGGGATGGCTTTAGCGGGCGGCGGAGCCGGTAACGCGATCGTGATGGCCGGCAACGTAACTGCCGCCGACGCGAGCATCGTCAGCGTTAAGTTCGATCGTGTCGGTGCCTCGTTCGGAGGCTCGCTTCGTAGCGTCGCGGTCAACTCGATTCACGCGGTCGGCCCGTGGGGAGTCTTCGACGGACACGGCGGTTTTTCGGCGCAGCGTTTCGTCGCGTACGGCGGCTACCGCGGCACGTTCGAAGGATTGCAGCCGTTTCTCGGCAGTGCGATGGTCGCGCACGGCGGCGTCGCCGGCACCGTCGGAATCGCAATCGAGCCGCAGCGCATCATCGTGCAGGGTTCGAATTTGGCGATGCGCGGCGCAACGCTGCGCGGCATTCCCATCTCGGGCGCCAGCTTGACGCTGGGAATCGAAGGAAACCGGTTGCGCGTCTATTCGGCGCAAGCAGATGCTGCGGGCGGTGAGGTGGTCGCGGCCGGCACGTTCGCGCTCGCGCCGGGCACCGCCGGGGCGACCCCCGACGCGGTCGCACTGGTCGCAAAGAAGTTGAAGGCGCCGCAGCTTCGCGGCATCGGCCTTCCGCTCGAAACCGGAACCCTCTCGGCAACCGGCGAGCTCTCGGCGGGAACGCCGATCCCGACGTTTGACGGGGGCGTCGCGATCGATGCTGGTCGAATGGATCGCTTCGCGCTCACCGGCAACGGCGACGTGCGCGTTGCTGGAAACGCTGTCGCGCTGCACCGAATACTCGGCGCGCTCGGCAGCACGTACACGCACGTCGACGGAAGCATCGGCGCGCTAACGTCAGGCGCGCCGGCCTATGCGCTCGACGCGCAAGTTCCGGCCGCCCAAATCGCGCCGGCGCTGCGATCGTTCGGATTGCCCAACTACATGACCGACGGCACCTTCAACGCGCGCCTCCACATCGCTGGGCGCAGCGTTGCGCCCAGCGTCAGCGGTGTGGTCGGAGTTCCGGCCGGCCAGGTGAACGGATTATCCTTCATCAACGGAAGCGCGCTGCTCGCCGCCGATCCGCACGGTGTCGCGATGCGTGACGGCTCGGTGCTCGTCGGCACTACCGCGACGCATTTCACGGCGGTCGTTCGGCCGCACGAGAACCTCATCGACGTCCAAGCGCCGCACGCCGATCTCTCCGACTTCAACAACTTCTTCGATACCGGCGATACGCTCGACGGCGACGGAAGCGTGAAGCTTGCGGCGGCCGCGCGCGGCGCGCGCATCGCCTCAAGCGGCGATATCGACATCCGCGGTTTCCGGTACCGCAACTTGCCGATCGGCGACACCAGGGCCATCTGGAAGAGCGGACTCGACGCCATCACCGGTACGCTCGCGGTCGGAGGAAGCGAGGGAATGCTGCGCTCGCATGGCTCGATCGCCTTGACGCCCACGAACGCCTGGCAGTCAACACTGATGCGTTCGCGATTCGATCTCGCCGGCAAGATCGAGGATGTCGACCTCGCGCTCTGGCTGCCGGCGCTTGGCATGCGCACGCTTCCGATTACCGGGCGCACCTCGGGTGAAGCGACGGTTCGAGGACGCTATCCGGATATCGATGTTCGCGGGAACGCCCGCATTGCGGGCGGAACGCTCGGCCCACTCGCGCTCGATCGCGCGGAGATGTCGCTTCATTCCGCCGGCCGGCGAATCGTCATCGATCGCGCCGAACTGGCGACGTCGGCGCTCGCGGCGACGGCGTCCGGGACGCTGGGCATCGGGCCGAACGAACCGATCGACGTGCAGGCGCACGCGCAGACCGACCAGCTTGCCGAACTCATCTACAACGTCTCGCGCGTCAAGGTTCCGGTAACGGGATCCTTCGAATCGACGCTGCGAGTCGGCGGCACCTACAAGGCACCGACCTTCGTCGCGGGTTTCGACGCAAGCGACGTCGTTGCACGCGGCATTCCGATCGCGTCGCTTTTCGGCGAGGTGCGAGTCTCGCGCGGCGCGCTCGTGCTCTCGAATGCCGGCGCAAGCTTCACGCGCGGCGATGCAACGCTGGCGGGGTCGCTTCCGCTTCAACTCTCGCCGCTCCGGTTGGCGGCGCCCGATCAGCCGATCAGCTTCGATCTCGACGTCGTCGGGCTCGATCCGGGGATGTTCAACGACGCCCTCGGCAACAACACGAAGCTCACCGGGATCATCGATGGTCATGTCGGGCTCTCCGGCACGATTCGTGAACCGGCGATCGTCGGGCGCATCTCGCTTACCAACGGATCCTACGTTAGCGACCTCCAGCGGGTGGCGGTATCACAAATCGCCGCCGAACTAGCGTTTAACCACACCTCCGCTACGGTCCAGCACGCGTCGGCGCGGTTTGGAAACGGCATCATCACGGGCTCGGGAAGCGTTGTGTTTCTAAACGGCTTCGCATCGGGCGGTTCGGTGCTCGCGCTCAAGGCCGTGGCCCGCGGCGCGCAACTCGATCTCCCCGCTTATGGGAATGGGACGCTGGACGGCGCGATTACGCTGACGAAACACGCGAACTCGGAGGCGTTGCTCGCGGGAAACGTCACGCTGAGCGATGCGACCCTTTCGTTCGCGGCGTTCGTTAACGCGGCCCAGCAATCGGGTGCGGCGTCGACACTCTCTTTGCCGCTCGCATTTAACATGCAGGCCACGGCAGGGAAGAACGTTCGCGTTCGCGGGAAAGGCTACGGCGCCGGCCTCGACATCGGCGTCGCGGGCTCCGCGAAGCTCTCCGGCAAGCTCGCTGCCCCGGTGGTGGCGGGCACCTTCAAGTCAACCGGCGGCACGCTCACGTACTTCGACCGCGCCTTTCGCGTCCAGCAGGGAAGCGTGGCTTTCAATCCGGCCGACGGCGTGCTGCCGACGCTCAACGCGGTCGCGACGACGACGATCGTAAATCCCGATCCCGACCGCGCGCGAAATCCTTACGGCAGCGCCGAGGTTACCATCCGCGTCGACGGACCGATCGCCGGCCTGCGGGTCGATCTCAACTCCAATCCTCCGGGCTACAGCAAGGAGCAGATCCTCGGCTTAATCGCGCCTTTCGGCGGCTTCGCTACCGGTATCGGCTTCACGCGGCAGGGAGAGCTGGCCCAACAGCAGCCCAACGGAATAGCGCCGATTGGCGCTGTCTCGCCGATTCCGAACGTGGGTATCGCTCAGCGCGGCACGATCACGGTCGGTCAAGAGGCTTTCAATGTGCTCAATGCGCAGTTTACCGCCGGCTTATTGTCGCCCATCGAGTCGACGCTTGGCCAAGGTCTCGGACTTTCGAGCATCAACCTCACGCTCGGCTACTACGGCAACGTCGGATTTACGGCGAGCCGGCTGCTCGGCAGAGCGGTGAGCGCCGTTTACGCAGTCACGTTTGGGATTCCTCAAACGCAATCATTTGGACTGATGGTGCAGCCGAGCTCCGAGACCACCGCTTCGCTCAACTTCTTCTTGGTCAGCGGACCGACTAAGCTCTTGCAGTTGCCGAGCGCGCCGACGGGATTCGGCTCGAGTTTTCTGGCCACCGAGCCGCTCATCGGAAACACCGGCTTCAGCTTGACACTACAACGCCATTTCTGGTAAACGGCAACTTGATTAATCGCAGATTCAGGCTTCGGGGACACGCAAGGACACAGGGGGAGGGGGGCGGAACAGGCGTCCCGGGTCG
Organism: Vulcanimicrobiota bacterium; assembly: GCA_963831815.1. GTDB lineage: Bacteria > Vulcanimicrobiota > Vulcanimicrobiia > Vulcanimicrobiales > Vulcanimicrobiaceae > Cybelea. The sequence continues at coordinate 846,914 of CAWHRL010000002.1, read as the reverse complement.
CACGCACGCGCTGGTGCACGCTGCCAAGCTGAGGCCAACAGAGGACCTCGTGATAGATTGAGGACGACTTTTTCACATGACCTTTAACCCCGGGCGGCGCGTCGGACCGTTGCAGCGGTACTTGGCGCTTCTATCGCTCCTTGCGGTAACCGGGTTGACCCTTACCCCGATCGCGGCCTCGAGCGCCGCGCCGATCGCGGCCTCAAGCGCCGCGCCGAGCGCGTCCTCGAGCGCGTCGCCGAAGATCGTCTCCGTTGACGTCACGGGCAACCTTCGCGTGCCGACGCAGGTCATCATGTCGGTCGTAGGAGCGCGCCCCGGCCAGCCCTACAACCCAAAGGTCGTTCAGGACGACCTTGCCCGAATCAACGCGCTCGGCTACTTCGCCGACATCGCGCCGCCATTGGTGCGACAGCGTCCCAACGGCATAGCGATCACTTATCGCGTCGTCGAGAATCCGGTCCTTACCAAGATCGTCTTCGTCGGAAACCAGAAGGTTCCGAGCGATACGCTGCTGGCGCTCATGGACCTTTCGGTCGGGCAGGTATTCAACACCAATACGTTCCGTCAAGACGTCCTGAAGATCAATAACTATTACGAGCGTATTGGCTACGGCGGCCAGGTGCCGACCCACGTCAAAGACGTCCACATCGATCCACAGAATGGCGTGTTGACGCTGACCGTTCAAGAAGGCTTGGTCGTCAAGAGCATCATCATCGGCGGCGATCCGTTGCTGCCCCCACCCTATATTCTGCCGCACCTGACCTTGAAGCCCGGCGACATCTTCTCCGAAGCGGTACGCGACGCCGACTACAAAGTGCTGCAGAAGCTTTACGAAGAAAAGTTCCACCTCGAGTTGGGCAACTTCGAGGGCGGCATCGATCCGTCGTCGATCAACCTGCAGGCCGGCACCGCCGACGTCAAATACAATATCTACGTCGCACGTATCGCGGTCGTTGAGATCACCGGCAATACGCGGACGAAGGACAACGTCATTCGCCGTGAGCTGCGCGAGCGTCCCGGCATGGTCCTCAACACCGACGCGATCAAGCACGACTATCAGCGTCTCAACGCGTTGAACTTCTTTTCGAAGGTCGAGCCGGACGTCAGGCCGGGTCCCGACCCAAAGAAGCCGCAGGACGTCACGCTCGTCTGGCACGTCACGGAGCAGCGCACCGCGACGGCTTCGGTCGGCTTCGGTTACTCCGGTGGCCTGACCGGGCTCGGGCTCTACGCAACGCTCGGCTTTTCCGACTCTAATCTGCACGGCACCGGTAACTCGGCCGGCCTACAGTTCGAACAGGGCGCGCGGGCGGGCATCGCGCAGCTCAACCTCACGGTGCCGTACCTTGGCAATACGCCGAAGGGTCAAAAGTACACGGCCGGCGCCTCGATCTTCACAAACCACACGACGTACTTCTATCCGATCTACGCGGTCGCCGGCTCGGGAACGTCGGTGCGCAGCAATTCGACTGTCCCCATTCCGGTGACGCTTTATTCGAGCACCAACTCGCAGCTGGTCTCCAGCACAGATGCTACGAGCGTCTCGAGCGCCAACGGTGCCACCGGGAACATCGGCCGCCGCCTCAGCGACTACACGATCCTGTCGCTTTCACTGAGCGGACAGCGGATTCGTTACGACACCACGGTCCCGGCCCCGTTCTACTTCCAAGGTAACCAGCCGAACATATTCGTCGGACCGACTCCCAGCCCGATTAACTCGAGTCCGACGGCTTACGGCGGCTCCTTCGGAATCGCAGCCTCGTCGATCGCCAACGTCAACACCGGGGCGCCGTACAACCTGGTGACGACCGGTCTCAGCCTGCAGTCGATCACGCTCGACGATCCGTTCAATCCGCGCGACGGCGTCAAGGCTCTGTTGAACGCCGTCTTCTCGGCGCCGGCGATCGGGTCGAACTTCTCGTATACACAGACCACCCTCGATCTCGCGAAGTTCTTTCCGGTGCTCAAGGACGCCACGCTTGGGGTTCACGGCGCCGCATACAATTCGACCGGCGTGATTCCGCCAAGCTCGCTCTTCTATTTTTCCGATCAGCAGATGCGAGGCTACAATCAGGTCTTTTACGCGACCAACGCCTATCTTGGCCAGATCGAGCTGCGCCAACCCGTCGCGCTCGACCGGCGCATCACGCTGGCCGTCTTCGTCGACGAGCTGGATTATCACATCCGCGGCGCATATCCGCTGCTCAATCCGTTTACGAACCGCATCACCGGTTATCCAGCCGATTGGGCGCTCTACGGAGACGCCGGCTTCGGAATACGCTTTGATGTCCCGCAGCTCGGCCTGCGAACGGTTCGGATCGATTTCGCAAAAGGAGTCAATGGCACGCATACGAGCTTCGGAATCGGGCAGAGTTTTTAGGAGCGTGCCTCCTAGTACGATAGTAGTCCTGGAGCAAAATAGAACGATATGAACATTCGGTCAGCGATACTCTTCGCCGGCGCCTTTGGGCTCGCAATATGGACGGGCCGCGGCGCGATCGCGGCGGACCTCACCGACGTCGGCTTCGTCGACCAAGCGGAGCTTGCGAACTTGCCGGTCTTTGTCAACGCGAACCGCCAGCTCGCCGGGTATAAGTCGCAGCTCGACGCGCAGTTCAACGGGCAACTGCGACGCACGCGCTCCGACGCCGCCAAGCAGCAGCTCGCGATGCAGTTCCAGCAACAGCTCAACGATAAGCAGCGCGAAATCGTCGGGCCGCTCTTTCAGCGGGCGCAGCTCGCGATCGCGGCCGTGAGCTCGTCGCGGAATCTGTCGATCGTCGTCGACAAACGCATCGTAATCTTCGGTGGCCAAGACATAACCAAAGACGTCGAAGCCGTTTTTACCAGCCCGCAGGCCATCCAGCCGCCGGCTGCGACGCCTCCGCCCTCGGAGATCGGATTCGTCGATCAATCGGTGCTCGACGGCGTGCCGAAGGTGCAGACCGCAAACAGCGCGATGCAGCAGTTTGAAACGACGCAGCGCCAGGTCTTCGCGGCGCGGATGGCGCAGACGCGCAACCCCAGCGACAAGGCTAAGCTCCTGCAAGAGTTCAATAAGTCGATCTCCGACAAACAAGATCAGCTTCTCAAGCCGCTCGTAGATCAGACCCGCGCCGCCACGTCGGACGTCGCTCGCAAGAAGAACTTGCTGCTCGTCGTCGATAAGGCGGACGTGATCTCTGGGGGGACGGACATCACAACGGATGTCCAAAATGAGCTTACGAGATAGAATTCTGAGCTGCGCCGCGTCACTTGCGATCGCCGGCTGCGCGCCGAACGTGCATTCCGCTGCGATTCGTGGCGCCGGCTACGTGAGGATCGACGAGGTCGTCAAGCACCATCCGCTCTACGGACAGATCTCGCAGCTCGACGATGCGATTGCCGCGATCAATCTGCAAGCGGCGGGGCCGCAGGTGCCGCTGGGCGCGGCGCAGATCGCGTCGCAGACCGCGCAGCTCAATCGGGAGCTGCACGACGCCCAGGTGCGAGCGAACAAAATCCTCGCGCAAAAGCAGCACGATTACGAGCGCCGAGAGCAACAGGCCGTTAGCGCCGCGCTGGCCGCCGCCGGCGTCAAGGGCTCGGGGGCGCTCGCCGCGCAGCAAATGAGCGGCGTTTCGGCCGCGCAGGCCGCGCAGGCTACCAACGCGGCCAATGCCGACCTCATGGCCTACCAGCAGAACGTGATCGCGCAAAATAATGCGGCTAGCTCTTCCATTCAGAAACAACTTCAGACGCAGGCCTCCGACAAGTATCGAGCCAAGGCCGAGCAGCTCCAGCAGAATGAGACCGACCTCTCGCTGCGACTGACTCAGCAGGATGCCACGCAACGATTAGCGATCAAGATGCGCCTCAACAACCTGGCGCTGGATCCGGCCGCCCGCAAGCAGGCACAATCGCAGCTGGCGGCGATCGACGCCAGAGAGACCGCGGCGCTGGAGACGCAACGCAATGCCGACGCCGCGACGCTCCGCGCTTACCGCGCGCAGCTCGATCGTGAGACCGGCGATGCGATTCGCACCCAGGTAGGCGCGATCGCGCAGCAGACGCGAGCGAAGCTCGAGGAACGCCGCAACCAGGTCGGTTCGCAGTTGCGCAGCATCGGGCCGCCGTCGCTGCCGACGAATCTTCCGCCGAACGTGCAGGCGCAAATCGCCGCCATCCACCGTCAGTTCGCCGGGCAGTTTCAGGCCGACGCCGCAAAGACGGTCCAAGAGTACAACGCGACCAAGAGCGATCTCGACCGGCAGTTCGCGGCGCTCCACGGAGCCGACGTCGGCGCAACCGGAGCTACCGCAAAGGAGCTCAATGCACTGCAGAAGCGCCGCAGCGACCTCTATGCGCAGATCGCGGCGCAGGTAGAGCGCGACGCGAAACGGATCGCGAAGGAGCAAGGGTTCAGCATCGTCTTCGTCAATATCTGGTCTGCGACGGGCGGTTACGATTTAACTAACGAACTCATCAAGGACGTCGAAAGCCAACACGAGTGAAGAAGTACAAGCACATTCTGCTCCTCTGCACGGTCGTCGCGCTAGCAAGCTGCGCGACCTCCAGTCCCATCGGATTGGTAGACGTGCAGCGGGTCGTCGCGAACTGGCCGGAGTACCAGGGCTATCAGAGCCAGCTTTACGCCGAGGAGCGCGCGATTCAAGGCCGCCGCGAGAGCACCGGCCGCAAGCAGCGAGAGGCCGTCGCGCTCCAACGCAAGTACGCGCGAGTCACCGATCAGCTCTCGTCCCAGATTCGCGACGCCGCCGGAAAGATCGCGTCGCAGCGGCAGCTCAAGCTCGTGCTGACGCGCGAGGGAATCGGATATGGCGGCGTCGACATCACGGCCGACGTCGAGAAGGCGCTCAACATAACGGAGAAGGCGACGCCCACGCCGGGTACGTAGCTCCGAATAGTAATGACGCTAGGCACCCTTGACGAACTAGCCGCGAGGGTCGGCGGACGCGTCGCCGGCGACGGGAGCGTTCGGATCGGGCGAATCACGACGGTCGAAGAGGCTACCGACGACGCGCTGACCTTTGCGACCTCGCAAGCATTTCTCGCCTCCGCGCTTGCGAGCCGGGCGGCCGCGGTCTTGGTCGATGCCTCGTTCGTGCAGGACGCCATCGGTAAGCCGCTGCTGGTCGTCGAAAACGCGCGCCAGGCTTTGGCCGTGCTGCTGGAAGGTTTGCGTCCGCCGCGACCGCGCGGTCCCTTTCGCCACCCCAGCGCCACGATCGAACCGGACGCGCAGCTCGCCGCCGACGTGTACGTCGGCGCGCACGCTTACGTCGGCAATCGTACCGCGATCGGGGCGGGAAGCGTCGTGAGTGCCGGAGCATACGTCGGTGACGGCGTTTCGATCGGCGAGGCGGTTTGGATTCATCCGCACGCCACCGTCATGTCAAGCACCTGCGTCGGCGACCGCGTCGTGCTGCACGCCGGCTGCGTGATCGGCAGCGACGGCTTCGGCTGGGCCTTCGTCGACGGCCGATCGGAACGAATCCCGCAAATCGGAAACGTGGTACTCGAAAGCGACGTCGAGGTCGGGGCTAACACGTGCATCGACCGCGCGCAAACGGGCAGCACGCGCATCGGCACCGGTACCAAGATCGACAATCTCGTGCAGATCGGGCACAACTGCCGCGTGGGCAAGCACTGCGTGATCGCGTCGTTGACGGGCCTGGCCGGTTCGACCGTTATCGGCGACTACGTTAAAGTCGCCGGGCAAGTCGGTTTCAAGGGCCACGTCACCGTCGGTTCGGGGGTGACGATCGCCGGGCAATCGGGAGTCTGGGGCAATATCGCCGACGGCGCAACGATCTCCGGGAATCCTGCGCGCGACCATCGCGAGGATCTCCGCCGAGAGGTCATGATTCGCAAGCTGCCAAAGCTGTTCGATCGTGTTGAGGCGCTGGAGCGTTCGCGCTCGGCCGAATAACGACGCGTGATGCAGGCGACGCTCCGCGAGGCGCTTCATTTTGAAGGGATCGGTCTTCACACAGGTGCGCAGGCCGCGGTTGACGTTCGACCGGCGCGCGCCGGCGACGGAATATCGTTCGTTCTGGGAGGGACGCGCGTGCCCGCCACCGTGGACTTCATCGTCGACACATCGCGCGCCACCGTGTTGGGTCGCGGCGGAGCGACCGTTTCGACGACCGAGCATCTCCTTTCGGCGCTCTTCGCGATGGGCGTAAGCAACGCCGAGATCCACGTCGACGGCCCCGAAATTCCGGCAGGCGACGGAAGCTCGGCGGAGTTCCTCGCCGCGATCGTCGGATGCGGTCTGGAAATGCAAGGCGACGCGCGCAAGATACTGGAGATCGAGGAACCCTTCTGGCTGCGATCCGGCGATCGAATGATCGCAGCCTTCCCGGCACCCTCATTTCGAGTGCGCTTCATTGCCGATTTTGCTGCGCCGATCGGCACGCAATACTTCGACCGCGAAATTGACTCGCAGCAATACGCGGCCGAGATCGCCGGTGCGCGGACGTTCGCGTATCTGCACGAAATCGAGGCGTTGTGGGCGCGCGGCCTTGGACGCGGCGGAAGTCTGGAGAACGCGCTCGTCTTTACACCCGACGGACCGATGCAGCCGCTGCGCTGGCCGGACGAAGCGGTGCGCCATAAGGTGCTCGATCTGATCGGCGATCTCGCGCTGCTCGGAGCGTGGCCGCAATGCGAGATCGTTGCGATCAAAAGCGGTCACGAGCTCCACGCATCGTTAACGCGGACGCTGCGCACGCAACTGCGCGTGCCGTCTGCATAGGAGAGGACGCTTGGCCGAGCTGGATATTCGCGCGATCTTCGAGATCCTGCCGCACCGCTACCCGATGCTGCTCGTCGATCGCATCCTGGAGTTTGAACACATGGTGCGCGTTCGCGGTTATAAGAACATCACGTACAACGAGCAAATCTTTGCCGGCCATTTTCCGGGCAATCCGGTTCTGCCCGGCGTCTACATGGTCGAAGCGCTGGCGCAGCTCGGCGGCGCGATGATTCTCGAGCCGGGCGAGTTCTCGCGGAAGACACCGTACCTCGCTGGAATCGACAAGGCGAAGTTCCGGCGTCCGGTCATCCCGGGTGACCGGCTCGACATGGAAGTAACGATGCTGCGCCATAAGCGCAACATCGGCTGGGTTTTAGGCGAGGCGACCGTCGACGGTCAATTCGCCTGCTCCGCCGAGCTAATGTTCTCGATCGCCTCCGATCCGCGCATGTTCGGGGCGGATTCGAGCGTCCTTCACATTTAGTACGTAGCGCGATGCTGCATCCAACCGCGATAGTCCATCCGGCTGCCGAGATCGGCAAGAACGTCGAGGTCGGGCCGTTCTGCGTCGTCGGCGAGCACGTATCGATCGGAGCGAGCACCGTTCTCCAAGCGCACGTGATCGTCAACGGCTGGACCGAAATCGGCGAAGATTGCCTGCTCTACCCGTATTGCACGGTCGGTGCGGCCTCACAGGATCGTAAATACGCCGGCGAGCGCGCGTACACGCGGATCGGGAACCGAACGATCCTGCGCGAGTACGTCAGCATTCAGCGGGCGACGGGTCACGACGAGATGACCTCCGTCGGTGACGATTGCCTGCTCCTCGCGTACATGCACATCGCGCACAACTGCATTCTCGGCAACGGCGTGACCATGAGCAATCTGGCGCAGCTCGCAGGGCACGTCAACGTCGGCGACTACGTCACGATCGGCGGACAAACGGGGGTTCATCAATTCACTCGCATCGGGCGGCATGCGATGATCGGCGGGATGAGCAAGTGCATAAAAGACGTGCCGCCGTTCTTTCTCGTCGAGGGTAATCCGTGCGAGCCGTACGGGCTCAATAGCGTCGGCCTGCGCCGCGCCGAATTCTCAAGCGAGGAGCGCAACGAGATCAAACGCTTCTACAAGCTGCTCTACAACCCGAAGCTCAACGTCTCGCAAGCGATCGAGGCGATGAAAGAAGAGGTTAAGACGAATCCAGGCCGCGAGATCATCGCCTTTCTTGAAGCACCGTCTCAGCGAGGCGTGTTAAAATAGGATTTCGCAGCGCCTTCGTCGGCCGCTACATACCGCGTCGGGGTCGCTGTCATCCTGAGCGCGCCACGGAGGGCGCAGTCGAAGGGCGCAGCTCGTGCCTCCTGCTAATGTAAATTATGACCTCCTGTCAAAGGCACTCGCGTCGGAAACCCCTCCGCGGTACGTAGCGGCCGACGAAAAAGGCCGTATGAGATATTTTTTTTCGACGGGGGAGCCGAGCGGCGAAGCGATCGCGATTCTGCTGGCAGAGCAGATTCGCGGCCTGGATCCGCAAGCGGAGTTTGAAGGGATCGGCGGCGAGGCGATGCGGGCGGCGGGATTTCGGCTGTGGCGCAACCATAAGGGCTGGGCGAGCATGGGTCCGCTGGCGGCGATCCCGCGCATTCCAAAACTGCTCTACGCGATGCTGCGCACGGCCTATCACATCCGTGCATCGAAGCCCGATCTCGTCGTGCTCGTCGATTTCGGCGTATTCAATCTTCGCTTGGCGAGCACGCTGCGCCGCTTTCGTTACGCCGGGGCGATTTTGGATCTCTTTCCGCCCGGAACGTGGCTCGACAACGAGGAGAAGGCGCGGCGCGTGAGCTCGCTGATGGTTCCGGTCACGGCCTTTGCGCATCAATACGCATTCTATCGAAGCATTGGATGTCGCATCGATTTCTTCGGGCATCCGCTTGCGAGCCGGTATCGGACGCGCCCGCTTCGCGCGCCGGCGCCCCGCGACGGCGGCCTCGTCGCGATGCTGCCGGGCAGCCGCGCGGGCGAGCTGCGGCGGCATTTGCCGGTGCTTGCCGCAGCCTATCGCACGCTCAAAGAACGGCGGCCGAGGCTACGCGGCGTTTTTGGTGCGGCGAACGAGCGCGCGCAACACTCGATCGCGGCAGCGGTAAGACGCGAGCAGCTGAGCGACGTCGAGATCGTGTGGGGCGTCACACCGGCGCTCGCCGATGCCGATGCCGCGTGGGTCTCGTCGGGTACGGCGGTGCTGGAAACGGCACTCCTCGGCGTCCCGGCGGTGGCGATCTATGTGATTCCGCGAATTCTGATCTGGTACGGTCATCGTATGATCAGGCATCGTTTTATCACTCTGCCGAACCTGGTCTTGGGGCGCGAGATCGTTCCGGAGCTCTTGCAAGAGCGGGCGACGCCCGACGGACTGGCCGATGCGCTCGAGGCGCTGATGAACGATCCATCGCCTCAGTACGCGGAGTTTGCGCGGATGCGCGAGGCGCTCGGCCCTCCCGATGCGCTCGAACGCTGCGCGCGCTACGCGGTCGAGCTCGCGAGTGCGAACGCGGCATGATTCGCATCTATCATACCTCCGATCTTCACGATCGCCGCGGCATCGTAGCTCCGCTGCGGGCGCTGCGCGAGGAGCGGCCGGGATTGCTCTTCGACTGCGGCGACGCGCTGCGGGGAAGCCAAAGCGTGTACCATCGCAGCGAGCCGATCATCGCTGAGATGGACGCGGCCGGTTACGACGCGCAGGCGATCGGAAATCGCGAGTTTCATTATCTCTTCGGATTGCTGCGGTCGCGCGCGCTGCAAATGCGTCACCCGCTCGTCTGCACGAACCTGCAAGATACCAAAGGAAGAGCGCTGCCCTTTCTGCCGGCGCTCCGTTTCCAGGCCGCCGGCGAGAACGGGTGCCCGGTACGCGTCCACGTCTTCGGGCTCTTGATTATGCAGTATCGCGTCGGTAGCCCTTGGGAGCGCGTCTTCGGCTGGCGCTTTCTCGATCCGTGGAGCGCGCTGCAGCCGTACGTTAGCGAAATTCCCGACGGCGATCTGCTGGTAGTGCTCTCCCATATCGGGCTAACGCTCGATCGCGAGCTTGCGGCTCGCATCCCTCGTATCGACTTGATTCTCGGCGGACATAGTCACGATACGCTCGATCGGCCCGAGTACGCCGGGGCCGGTTCCGATCGTTCACGCGGGTCCGTATGGGCGTTTCGTCTCGCGCAGCGAGCTCGAGTACGAGCCTTCGAGGCGCCGGTTTTGCGTATCGAGCTTCACGCTCGTGCCGTTGTTAGGCGATCGGGCCGCGTGAAGCGCGTGCTCTTCGTCACGAACGGTCACGGAGAGACGGCAATCGCCGATCGCATCGCTTTCGAGCTTCACGGGCTCGAGCCCGATGCGCGCACCGACCATCTCGCGCTCGTCGGCGAGGCGCCGAGCGGCGAGATGCACGAAGTCGGACCGCGGCGGACGATGCCGAGCGGCGGTTTGATAGCGATGGGAAACGTACGCAATCTGGTCCGCGACTTGCGGGCCGGATTGCTCGCGCTATCTTGGAATCAGATGCGGTTTTTGCGCCGCGCGCGCGGCCAATACGATGCCGTCGTTGCGGTCGGCGACGTCTACGCGCTCGCAATGGCATTGCGGGCGCGAACTCCAACGTTATTCGTTGGAAGCGCGAAGAGCGTCGCGGTCGCTCCGTACGGCAGGTTCGAAGCTGCGACCCTCGCACGTGCCGCGGCCTGCTTCGTCCGCGATGAGCCCACCGCACAAGCGTTGCGGCGGCAAGGTGTAAAGGCGGATGCCGCCAACGCGATCGTCGATCTCTTTGCGACGAAATCGGACGCCGCGGTCGAGCCGGCGGTCGCGGGATTCGCTCCGGCGCTGGCGCTCTTTCCGGGGAGCCGCGAGCGCGCGTATGGGGACGCCGAGTTTCTCCTCGAGGTCACGCACGAGCTGGCGGCGGCGCGGCCGGGCCTCGGAGGCGCGCTCTCGGTCGCGCGTGGACTCGACGCCGATCGTTTTGCGCGCGACGCGCTGCGCGCGGGCTGGACCGTTCGCGCAGGCAGCGACGAGTCGGTGCCATTCGTTTTGAGTCGTGACGGCCGTGAAATCGTGCGCGGATGGCGCGGTCCGATCGGGCCGTTGATCGAGCGGGTCGTGCTCGTCCTCGGTCAGGCCGGAACGGCGAACGAAGCAGCAGCAGCCGGCGGCGTCCCAGTCGTCGCATTCGAACGCGGAAGCGATCGCAACGCGCATTGGTACCGGCAACGTCAGCAAGGATTGCTCGGGGAAGCGTTGGCGGTCTTGCCGCGCGAGCGCAACGAAGCGGTAGCCGGTGTGAGCGCGATCCTCGACGATCCGGCGCGGCAAAAGCGGATGGGCGAGATCGGCCGCGCGCGGATGGGAGCGCCGGGTGGAACGCGGCGAATTGCGCAGCGCATCGCGACGCTCTTCAACGGATCGCGATGCGACGATTGATGCCCGCTGCCTTTGGCGTCATCTTCGCGATGGTGCCGCTCTTTCCGAGCTTCATCGCGCTTACCGGCGTCGACTTTCCCGGCTTCTCGCTTATTCCACGTGGAATCGTTCTGGCGGTTCTCGCCATCTGCGCGCTGCTTGCGATCTACGCGGTGGTTATGTTGGTGCGTTTTCCGCAGCGCAGCGCGCAGCCGCTGTTGCTTCCATTGCTCGCTCTTTTTGGTGCGGGACTGTTGGCGGGGTGCCTTGGTTTCAATCCCGCGGCGGGCTTCCTCTTCACCGGTATCGGCGGCTTTGGAATCATATGGCAGTGCGCGATCATGCGTTTCTACTCCGATCGCTACGCCGCAAACGCGATCTACTACGCTTATCTGATCTCGGGTGCGCTTGCCGCCGTCGCCGCGATCGTGATGGTGGCGACGCGTTTTCCGCCTGCGCAGTTCGCCCTCGCGCACGGGCGCGCGACGGGTACCTTCATTCTGCCCGGTGAGCTGGCCGGTTATCTGATCGTCCTCTTGCCGATCGCCTATGCGCTGGGCTCTATCGGCTCGGCGCGCGCGCTGAGAATCGTGGCATGGAGCGCCTTTGCAGCCGGTCTCGTCGCGTTAGGGCTTACTTACTCACGTGCCGGCTGGATGGGGTTCGCCGCCGCTTGCGCCTTTCTGCTCGCGGTGCGGGCCCGGCGCGGCCTTGCCGGCGCGGCGCTGATCGTGCTCGGCGGCATCGTGGCAGTGGTCTTGCTCTTCAACGCACATCACGATCCGAGCGAAGACTACACGCGCCTCTCAATTTGGCAAGCCGCGCTGCAGGTGGCCGATCGCTTTCCGCTTACCGGCGTCGGACCGTTCAACTTTTCTCGCCTTTACGCGGTGGTGCGCGCGCCTGACGCCGATCCGACCGCCTTTCACGCGCATAATCTCTACCTGACGTTCTTCGTCGAGATCGGAGTCGTCGGACTCGCCGCGTTCGCGTGGACGATCTGGCGCTTCGCGGTCGAGCTGCGCCGACGAGTCTCGACGGCGGCGTCAGCTGAGGCGATCCTGTCGCTGAGCATCGCGGCGGGACTGGTCGGCGTGGCCGTGCAAGGGCTCATTGATACTGTGACCGTCGTACTTTTCGGAGTGTGGATGCCGATGATGGCTCTCGCGCTTGCCGCGGCTAGAGGCGGCGTGCCGAGTCCTACGATCGAGGGATAGTGCATTACCGCGCTTTGGCGACGGCGGCCTTACTCGCGGCGGCGGCCGGTTGTAATCCCCAGCCACCCAAAGCGACGCCCTCCCCGTCCTCGTCGGCGGCACCTCGCAGCTCGCCGACCCCGCTCGTGCTCAAAATCAGCGGGCGGGGCACCGCCCGTCGGCCCGTCCACCTCATTCAGCAAGTCCACAACCGGATCGATTACGATCTGCTCGCAAGCTCGTACGAGAGCACGGGGCCTCAGGGCGGCGCGCGCGCCGTTTTTCAGAATGCGCGCGTGACCTTCCACGACAAACATGGTGCGACGATCGCGGCAACGGCGCCGCAAGCCGTGGTCGATCAGGCGGCGCACACCGTCACGCTGATGAACGGCGTCCACGCCCACACGTCGTCCGGGATGACGTTGGAGTGTACGCAGCTCGTATATCAGCAAGCAACCGGCATGCTGCACGGCAGCGGCAACGTCGTGGTTACCGATCCGAAAGGCTTTCGCGCGACCGGTTCGAGCTTCGACTCGGATATATCCCTCACTCACATGCGAATGCAATGAACCATACACCATCGATCAAGCTACGCGGACTCGTCAAACGGTACGGCGAGCGAACCGTCGTCAACGGCGTCAGCGCCGAAGTCAAGACCGGTGAGGTCGTCGGTCTCCTCGGCCCGAACGGCGCGGGCAAGACGACGACCTTTTACATCGTCGTCGGCTTGGTGAAGCCCGACGGCGGAACGGTGCTGCTCTCCAACGCCGAGCGCGAGATCGATCTTACGAGCGCGCCGATGTACGCGCGTGCCCGAAACGGCATCGGCTACCTCGCGCAAGAGAACTCGATCTTTCGCAAGCTCTCGGTCGGCGACAACATTCGGCTGATCTGGGAGCAGAACGGCATGCCGCACGAGGAGCGCGAGCGCCGTCTTCCGGCCCTGCTCGAAGAGTTCGGTTTGCGTGCCTTCGTCGACGCGCGCGGCGACAGCCTGTCGGGCGGCGAGCGGCGGCGCGTAGAAATCGCGCGTGCGCTTGCGATTGCGCCGGCCTTTCTGCTGCTCGACGAGCCGTTCACGGGAATCGATCCGATTGCCGTCGCCGACATTCAGGCGATGATTCGACAGCTCCGCGACCGCGGGCTCGGGATCCTGATCACCGACCACCAAGTGCGTGAAACGCTCGCGATCGTCGACCGCGCGTACCTGCTCAACAACGGCCGAATTGAGGTCTCCGGGAACGCCCAAGAGGTTCTCGATTCACCGATTGCTCGGCAATTCTATCTCGGCGAAGGGTTTAGGCTATAGTCGATTCGGGCTTGGCTACGAGAGTCGGTTTACGTGTTGCGTCGGGTCGCTCGTCGCTCCACATCATTGGCGAATCGATCGCGGAATGAAATTTACGATTCTCGATCGGTATATGCTCAGCGAGCTGACGGGGCCGTTCGTGTTCGGTTTGGCGGCGTTCATGCTGATCTTCGCGGCGACCGAGATTCTGAACATCGGCAAGTTGGTGAGCAGCGAACACGCGCCGCTCTGGGCGGCGCTGCTCGTCTTCGTCTGGTCGCTTCCTGCCGACGTCGTGCTGGTGATCCCGATGGCGCTGCTGCTCGGAACGCTGCTCGCGGTGCAGCGCCTCTCGAGCGAGAGCGAGATCAACGCACTCAAAGCTGCCGGCGTGACGTTCACGCGGATCGTTGCGCCGCTGCTGGCCGTCGGAATCGTGATGTCCTTCGTCACGTATTTTCTGCAAGAGCACGTCGTTCCGTATGCAAACGACCAGCTCACCGAGATCGAGAACGTCGTCATCAATCACGTCAGCGCCTTCAATCGCGACTTGACCGTCTCGGCGCCGCTCCCTGGCGGCGGCCGGCAGGTGACGATCGCGACGGCGTACGAGCCGAACTCGCGCGCGCTGCTCCACGTAACGCTGATTCAATACGACAATCACCACGAGCCGCGCCAGGTTATCTTTGCCGACCGCGCCGAGTTCACGGCTGACAAATGGACGCTGCAGAATTCGAGCGTCTATCGCTTCAATCCCGATGGCACGACGATTGCCGAGCCCAACATTCCGCACCAGGAGGTCGAAATCGGCGAGAGGCCAACGGATTTAACCAAGCGTATGAGCAACGACGACCCCGAAAATATGAGCCGGGCGGAGATCGCCGAGATCGTACGCTCCGGCCAGCTTACTGATAACGAACGGCGCAAGTACGTAACGACCTATCAAGAGAAGCTCGCTCGGCCCTTCGCGTGCTTCGTCTTCATTCTCATCGCAATCCCGTTCGGACTGCGCTCGATCCGGTCGAGCGGAAGCACGAGTTTGGGTTTCGGCCTGTCGCTTGCGATCGTCTTCGTCTACTACGTCGTGATGACGATCTGCTCGTTCGCCGCCGACGCCTTTACCGCTTTCGCGGCGCTCTGGTCCTGGGTTCCGAACATCCTCTTCACCGCGATTGGCGCGATCCGGTTGAGGCGCGCGGCGCTGGTATGAATCTCGTCGAGATCGTGCGAGGCATCGGAAACATCGCGGTGGTGATGGGGCTCGCCGGTGCGGTCGCGTACGTCGGCGACCGCGTCGGCCATCAGGTCGGACGCAAGCGCCTCAGTCTCTTTGGAATTCGCCCGAGGTACACGTCGACGATCGTCGCGATCGCGACCGGCATGTTCATCGCTCTGGTCGTCTCGCTGGCCGCGATCTTCGCGTCCGAGCAGGTCAAAACGGCCTTTTTCAAGCTCACGACGCTCAACGCGCAGATCAATGAGATGCAAGCACGTCAGCGCGACCTCGAAGCCAAGGTCAACACGGGCCGGCTCGTCCTGCCGGTCAATACGCTGATGGTTCCGTTCTACCGAATCATTCCGCAATCCGCATCGCAGGCCCGGCGGCTGGCGACGATCCGCGATTACTATTTCTTCGCGGTCAAGTACGTCAACGCGACCTATCCGCGGCTCGGTCTGAAGCCCTACACGGTAGCTTCGGATGCGGATAAGAAATTGACCGGCTTGGCGACCGATCTGACGACGGCGGCGGCGCTCTCACAAGCCAACGTCATGCTGACGGTTACTTCAGATCAGAATCTCTTCGAGAACGATCCGATCCACTTCGCGATCAACGTGACGCAGGACATCCGGTACTTCAGTAAGGGTCAGGCGATCGCCGAGATCGTGATTCCCGGCAAGAGCGGTGCGAGCATAAATATCGCGATCATCCAGCTCGAAGCCTACGTCTCAGCCGCGGCCCGCCGGCTGGGGTTGCCGCCGTTTCTCTCCGAAGCCGTGCAACCGATGCAGCTGATTCCCGATGCGCAGCAGATGCAGCAGCGAATTTCCCAGCCGGGCACCTACGTGCTGACCGCCTTCGCAGCGTCGGATTTCTACCCCCGCAGCGGATTCATCCCGATCGTGATCGTGCTGACGCATCAGCCATGAACTCGACGGATACGGTACTCGGCGTCGATCCGGGACGCAGCAAAGCGGGCTATGCGCTGCTCGAGGCTTCTGGAGCGGTCGTGGCCGCAGGCATTGAGGCGATCGACCGCTTGCCTGCGTGCTTGGAAGAATTGATTCGCACCCGGCACGTGACGGCGATCGCTTTGGGTCGCGGTACGAACTCGCGACCCATCAAAGCCTCGCTCGAATCCCTCGGTCTTCCGATCCATCTCGTGGACGAGTACGAGACGAGCCGCGCCGCCCGAGTGCTCTACTTCGCCGAGCATCCGCCTCGGGGATGGCGCCGGCTGATCCCAGTCGGGATGCAGCTGCCCGAGCGCCCGATCGACGATTACGCGGCGATCTTGATCGCCCGGCGCTTTCTCGCAAGGGGAGCAGACCCTCGACCTCCAAGCTAGATATCCCTGCGAAGCGCGTACGGCGTGGTCGCAGCGGCATAACAGTAAACATTTAGGGAGGTAAAAGTGCGTCGGGTTGTCGGCAGCGTGGCAACGGCAGCGCTGGTTTTAGCGCTTATTCCGAACGTTGCCTCAGCCTCCGAGCTTCTTCCGCAGAGTTCGAAGTTCGACATGGGCTCGCAGTTGATGCTGCGCCTCTTCGGCGAGACGACCGACTCGACGGCTTCCTTCGCGGCAGCGCGCGGCGATCGCGCGAGCGAATCGCCCTTGCGCGATCTCGCGTTGCAAGTTCACTCGGGCGGCACGACGCAGTATCTTGCCTCCGACTTCACGTCGACGCTTTCGGAAGACCAGCTTGCACTGAGCGTTCCGAGCAACGATCAAGGGCCGTCCTTTGCCGCCGCTGCGGAGTCGGCGCCGTTCGATCTCGCGCCGAGCGTCGCCCGTTTCACGGCGCCTTCATCGGGGTCGAGCGACGTCGTGACGCTCGCGCCGAGCGCCCACTTTGCCGCTGCGTATCAGCCGGTGCCGCAGAGCGTCATCTCACCGGCGCCCGGAACGCAGGCGTTTGCCCCGCCCGAGATTCGCGCGAGCGATTTTCTGTCGTCGCCGGCTCAGGTCGGAAGCGTGAAGTTTGAAGGTCATGCGGACGATGCCGCGCCGCCAACACCGCAGCTCACGCTCCACGACGCTTCGTACGATGCGGGCGCGAACTTCGACGTGCGGGCCGGCAAGCGAAATCTCAACGTCAATCTCTCGAGCGGTTACGAGCACGTCGGAAGCAACGACGCGCAAAACTTCTCCGTCTCACCGCTCGGTTCAGCGTCGTCGTGGCAGCTGCCCGGGGTCGGCACGGCGCTTGTCGTTCCGAATAACGCCGACCTGAACCGGCTTTCGCTTGGTGCGGGCGTTTCGGTACCGGTCTTGCGCGGATTGACGCTGAACTTGAACTACGATGCGCAACGGCTCTACGGCGCGTACGGTTTACCGGGTCTTGTGAATCTCGATGCCGTGGACAATACGTACGGCGGAAAGCTCACGTTCAACATCCCGCGGATCTCCAGCTCGCTCTCGATCGGTGCGTATCAAGAGCGCTTGCAGGACAACATCTTCCCGATCAACGGCACCACTCAGACGCGCGAGGACGTCAACTTTACCGTCAAGTTCTAAGGGGGATTCCCTAGGTTGACGGTTCCTCGAGAGTACGCCATCTTTCGTTTCACGCTCGGCGCGGTTGTCATGGCGTTGCTGATTGCCTTCGGCGCGATTCAACTCGGCTCGGATTCGCTCACCGCCGGCGCGGCCGTTCGCGGAACGCTGCCCACGCGCGTACCGGCGAGTTTCGGTCTGGCCGTCTATCGCGCGCTCGATCGCATTGCGCCGGCTCCGTACGTCGAAGCGACCTTGGCACAAGCTGCGCTCGCGCGGCACGATCCGGACGCCGCCGAACGCTACGCGCTGCGCCTGCCGTCGTCGCCCGTTCGTGACGAGCTGCTCGCGCGGGTCGCGTTGTTGCGCGGCCAACCCGTTTTGGCGGGCGAGTATTTTTTGGCCGCGCCCGATCCCAACGCGGTGCAAGCCGCGGTGCAGGTCCTGGCTGCGCGCGATCCCGCGGAAGGCTACGCGGTCGAACGTCTGCTGCGAAATCGTCTGGCACGCGGCGGAACTCATCCCGATGCGGTCGCGGAAGCCGACTGGCGGATGGGACGGCTGGCAAATCGGAAGGCCTGGCGACAAGTTCCCGGGAGTGCCCTTCAGAATGCGTGGCTCGCCCGTGCAGCCGGCGATTTCGAAGCGGCCGTGGCGCTCGCGCCACTCTCCGAACGGTACGCCGTGGAGGCTGCGAACCAAGCCGATCTGCTGCGCGACCGGCGTCGCGCGCAGGAGCTCTTCGCGCACGCTGCTGCAATCGATCCGTCGAGCGCCGACGCGATCGCGGGTCTCGGAGTCCTGGCTTGGGAGCGGGGCGACCGGCAAGCTGCGGCCGCCGATTTGACGCGGGCGCGCGCTCTGGATCCGCGCTCGCTGATGGTTCGCGCGCTCGAACGAGACCTGCGTTGAGGATTGCGCTCGACGCGCAACTGACCGTCGGCACGGCAACGGGAATCGGCGAGTACGTCCGAGGTTTGATCGATGCCTTGCAGCGGCGGGGCCTCGACGCCATCGCCTTGCGAGAACCTCGGCTCGATCCGTGGCGCTTCGATCGCCGGGTGCTGTGGGATCAAGCCGTCTTGCCACGCCGCGCGCGATCTTCAGGCGCGCAGCTGCTCCATTGCACGGCCGGCACGATGCCGCGCATGACCGGAATGCCGATCGTCGTGACGGTGCACGATCTCGCCTGGCACGAAGCACAGGCCCACGCTCCCGCGTACGCGCGCTACTATTTCGGGCCGTTCTCGCTGCACCGGTATCGCGCTGCTGCGAGGATCGTCGTCGATTCGAACTTCTCGCGCGATCGGCTGCTGCGGATTCTGGGCGACTTCGATCCCTCGCGCGTCGAGGTCGTTTATCCGGGCGTCGCTGCCGATTTCTGCAGCGTCCCGCGAGGCGCCGGCGACGGCGCGACGATCCTTGCGGTTGGAACGGTCGAGCGGCGCAAGAACCTCGAGGTGCTGATTCGCGCGCTTCCGCATTTGCCCGGGGCGCGACTGATCGCGATCGGCCCGCACACACCGTACGCGCACGAATGCGCGCAACTCGCGCAGCGGTTGCAGGTCGCAGCCCGCATCGAGATGCCTGGCTACGTGCCGCGCGCGCAGCTTATCGGGCTCTACGCGCGTTGCGCCGTTGCGGCCGTACCCTCGCGCTACGAAGGTTTTGGGTACGCGGCAGCGCAGGCGCTCTGTGCCGGCGTGCCGTGCGTCGTTTCCGATCGTACCTCGCTTCCCGAGGTTGTGGCCGGCGATGCGACCAGCGTGGACGCCGACGATCCCAATGCCTGGGCTGGCGCGCTCGGCGCGGCGTTGAACGGCTCCGAGGAGCTGCGCGCACGGCAAGTCCGGGCCGCCGCTATCGCTCGTTTCTCGTGGGAGAGCAGCGCCCAACGCATCGAGCGCGTCTACGCTTCGTCAGTAGATCGGTGAGCCGCGCGCGCCGGGCGCGACACTTCCGTCGTCGGGCGCGAAGATGAGACGCAGCGGAAGGCTCGAGCCGCCCTCAGGGATCGTGACGATCGTGACGCGCACGAAACCGTGTGCCGGCACGATATACTGCCGAACCTTGTAACGCGAATATGCGGGCACCTGATGCGACTGCACCAAGACGCCGTCGATCAGATAGGTGGCGGTCGAGCGGCCGCCGCGCGGATTCTCGTAGATCGCGATCGCTTGTGGCGATCCCGTCGGGTTCTCGACGTTGACCACGAAGGATTGCAATACGCCGTAATCTCCCGAAAGCGCTTGACCGCGCAGATCGTTGGGAAGCGGGAGATGCCCGATCGGAAGCTCGAGATAATCTTCGTTTACCTTCCACTGCGTTGCGAAGTGAAACTCGGCGATCGGATAGATGCCGCGCGCGTGCTTGGCGGCGCCTTCGAGTAGCCCGGAGCCGCTCACCGCAGCGTCGAGATTCTCGGAAGCGTCCTGCGCGAAGAGTGTCAAGTGCACGTTGCCGCCGGAGAGCACGCGTAGCTGAAGCAGATTACAGACGACGCTTCGGGCCGGCAAATCCTGCTCGACGATATCGGTCGAGCTGTTGCCGCCCAGCGTCAGCAGCCGTCCTTGGTTCTGCACGACGTTGATCAGAAACCGCTTCGTAGCGGTATGGCCGACCTCCATCTCGTTGGGCGACGGGCCGCCGCGCCCGCTGATGAACTGCACGATCGCCGGCTCGCGCGAAAGATTATCTGCGCGAAGAATGATTCGGCGGTCGGGTTGTCCGGGCGGATTGTAGTGGAAGTAGAGAAAACGCGATGGCGCTTCGTGGAGCAGGTCGGCGGTGAAGAGCGTGCCGTTCTCGGTCAAGCGCTCGGGATAGTCGCTCACCATCAGCGAGTTGGGCGAGATGCGCGGTACGGCGACGTTCTGCACGTCAACGTGGGTCGAGCCGTCGACTTCGAAGTCGCTGACGCTCTGTATTAGAACCGGGATATCGAAGGATGCGACGTCGTCCTGATCGAGCGGGCGGCGAGCCGGAACGTCGTCGGCCGTGACGACGACCTGCGCGCCGGGTCGCGGGGATGCCGCATCTCTAACGGCGCGCGCGACTTCCTCGCGCACGAACTCCGCGGAGGCGGGATCGCCGGTCAGCGCGAGCGGGATCCGGTCGGCGATCGTTCCCGCGTAATATGCGACGCGCACCGGAACGTCGCGCTGCAGGCCGCGCGTGTCGCTCACCGTCATGACGGTTGTGCCGGGCGCCTTGCCGACGATCGTTATCCGCTGTGCGGCCTGATCGATGCCCCCGACCGCGGCGATCGAGCCGTCGCGTATCACCGCCGTAAGCGGGCTGATCGCCGAGCCGATCGAGATGTTGGCCGCCTTGCCGACGGGCACTAAGGCCTGGGCGGGCGTGACGGAGATCGGCGGCTGCGTGGCGCTCGGCGCGGCGTAGGGTGGCGGGGCTGCGGGAGTTGGCGAGGGGGTGAGCGACGTCTGCGGCGAGGGGGAAGGTGACGGCGAGGGCGTTTGAGCGGACGCGGCGCCGTAGAGCGCGACAAAGGCCGCGACCACAAGCGCTGCCTTCGCCATTTGCTCGAATGCTTTGCTGCTCAACGAAGCTAGTGCTTCGCTCCCGCCTGGCGGCTCCTTTTGAGTTCTATGAGCTTTTAGGCGATTTGCTCTACTGAGGCGTGGTTGACGGCCGAGGCCAGCAGCGTCTTATATCCGACGCTGGGGAAGAGCACCGTCACCAAGTCGCGCTCGGCGCGTTCGACGGTGCCCGAGCCGAATTTGGGGTGTTGGACGACGTCGCCGATCCTGAAGCCGCCGGTAGCGGCCTGCGCGTCGATGCCGCGCCGTACCGCGCGCAAGCAGTTGTCGCACGCGCCACAGTTGACGGTGTCGAAATC
The DNA here is from genome assembly GCA_963831815.1 of Vulcanimicrobiota bacterium. GTDB lineage: Bacteria > Vulcanimicrobiota > Vulcanimicrobiia > Vulcanimicrobiales > Vulcanimicrobiaceae > Cybelea. The sequence continues at coordinate 825,631 of CAWHRL010000002.1, read as the reverse complement.
TTCGCCGAAATAATTCAAAATGAAGCGGCGCCGGCACGACGTCGTTTCAGCGTATTGCAACATCATCGCGAGCTTGCTCTGATCGTACGATTTTTTCGTCTCGTAGTTCGCCAGGTTCAAAATCAGATCGCGGTGCTTGCGTACCGCTTCGGTCAAGCCGTAGGCGGATTTGCCGACGTGTTCGATATAACCAGACTTCTTGAGCAGCGCGAGGATCACTTTCAGCTTGGTCAGCGGGAGCTGAAGAATCTTGCGCAGATCGATCATCGAGACGCCGCCGGCCTGATCGCAGAAAACTTCGATCGTTCCGAAAACGCGCTGAACCTCTTCGACGTCGGGATACTTGCCGGTCAAGAAGTAGTTCTGCACCCGCGTATCGCTCATACGATAGATAAGGATGCAGCGGGAAGCTAGGCCGTCGCGTCCCGCGCGCCCGGCCTCTTGAGTGTAAGCCTCGAGCGATCCGGGCAGATCGTAGTGCACGACGAAGCGGATGTTCGGCTTATCGATTCCCAAGCCGAACGCGTTGGTCGCAACGACGGCTCGAATCGTTTCGTCCATGAACAAGTTGTGGACGCTGGTGCGTTCCTCTTTGTGCAGCTTCGAATGATAGACCGCCGCCGGAATCCCGAGCTCGAGCGAGAGGAAGCGCTGAACTTCAAGCGCGTTCTTGATCGTGGCGGTGTAAATGATACCCGTACCTGCGAGTGCCCCGTCGCCGGCGAAGAGCGAGGTGAGAATCCGCAGCTTGTCGGCCTCTTTATCGGCTTTGCGCGTCTCGTAGATCAAGTTCGGGCGGTCGAATCCGCGCACGATCGGCTTGACGCTATCGATGCCGAGCTGGTGAAGAATATCTTCACGCACCGAGGGCGTTGCGGTCGCGGTGAGGGCCAGCACCGTCGGGTGTCCGAGCTTAGCGATCACGCCGCCCAACGCGAGATAGGCGGGACGGAAATCGTGCCCCCACTGGCTGATGCAGTGCGCCTCGTCGACGACGAAGAGCGGCACTCGTATCGATTGAAGGAGCCGCAGGAAAGTATCGTCTTCGAGCTTCTCGGGCGTCGTATAGACGATCCGGACGTTACCCGAGCCAATGCGCTCGCGCGCGTGCATCTCTTGATCTTCGGAGAGCGTGGAGTTGAGCGCGACGACGTCGGTGATCCCGCGCTCGCGCAGCATGTCGAGCTGGTCCTTCATCAGCGCGATCAGCGGGCTGACGACGACCGTCGTGCCTTCCGACAACAGCGCCGGTAGCTGATACGTGAGACTCTTGCCCGCACCGGTCGCAAGAATTGCCAGCGTGTCCTGTCGCTGAAGAACGCGCGACACGACCTCTTCTTGGCCCGGGTAAAAAGCCCCGAACCCAAACTTTTCTTGGAGCGCTACGCGCAGATTCACGGATATCTTCTTATCCTACAAATTGACCAAGCGCCGTCGCCTGGGAGACAACTCCTATAACCGCTCGGCAGAGAGCTTCGTTGCAACCATACCCTCCGGCAGGCGCCTTGAAACGACCTGCTAAAGTTTGAGCCCCCGTGTCCCTCTACCGCACCTGGCGCCCTCTGACGTTTGCCGATCTTGTCGGGCAGGACGCCGTCGTACGAACCCTTACGGCCGCGATCGAAAGCGGAAAGCTCGCCCATGCTTACCTATTCTCTGGGCCGCGCGGTTCCGGAAAGACCTCGGCTGCCAAGATTCTAGCACGCTGTATCAACTGCGTGAAAGGCCCCATCGCGGTGCCGGACAACACCTGCGAGAACTGTCGGGCCATGCTGGCCGGGACGGCGCTCGACGTCCTGGAGATCGACGCAGCCAGCAATCGCGGGGTCGAGGCCATCGGGACGCTACGTGAGGCAGTCAAGTATGCGCCGGCGACGATGCGGATGAAAGTCTACATCATCGACGAGGCGCACATGCTGACGAAAGAGGGCGCGAACGCCTTTCTCAAGACCCTCGAAGAGCCGCCGCCGCACGTCATTTTCATCTTGGCGACGACCGAACCTGAAAAGCTTCCGGTCACGATCCTCTCGCGCTGCCAGCGGTACGCGTTTCGCCGAATCGCAGTCCCGGTGATGATCGAGAAGATGAAAGAAATCTCAAAAGCCGAGAAGATCGCCGTTGACGACGATGCGCTGGCCGCGATCGCCTACCGTGCCGACGGCGGCCTGCGCGACGCCCTGACGATGCTCGAGCAGCTCGCAGCTTTTGCCGGTGGAAAACCGGCCACCGCCGCGACGCTCGATCTCGCGTTCGGCTCGACCGGACGCCATTTCACCGACGCGCTGCTCGACGCGATCGTCGTCAAAGACGCGGCGGCCGCCTTGAACGTCGCCGAAGAGGCGAGCGACGCCGGGGCCGACCTTGCGATGCTGATGCGCTCCCTGATCGGCGCCTTCCGAAACGTGCTCGTCGCGCAGGTGGATCCTGCACTGCTCGCCCGCGACCTTGCCGCGGAGGACGCCGCGCGTGTCACGCACCAGGCGCGGCGCATCTCGGAAGCGGCCGTTCTGCGCGCGCTGCGGACCTTTGGCGAGGCCTTTTCGCTGGCGCGTTCCGGCGCCAACGCGCGGCTCGAGCTCGAGACGGCGTTGCTGCGCTTCATCATGGCGCCCGAGGAGCCGTCATTCGAAAGCCTCGCCTCGCGAGTCGCCGCTTTGGAAGAGCGAATCACTGGGGCGCCGAGCGCCCGGCCGAGCAGCGGCCCAGCCGGCGTTGGTGCCGCGCCCAAGACCGCACCCGCGAAGGCCGCACCATCGAAGAGCTCACCCGCGAAGAGCGCACCGCTCTCGGTGCAGCAGGTCAGGGCCGCCTGGCAGAGCATTCGCGGGAAGGTCGAGAGCGAGCGTCAGTCGCTCAGCGCGCCGCTTTCGCGGGCGGCGATCGAGACGGTTGAGAGCAACGCGATCGTGCTCAAACTGCCAAACGCTTGGAGTGCCGAGACCCTGCGCGAGCACGCTGCGCTGATCGAATCGGCGATTGCCGACGTGCTGGGCGTGCCGCTCAAGCTGACGCTGCGCGTCGACGGAAGCGCGAATCGCGCGCCGGTTCGTGAGGAGGACGGCCCTGACGCGCTCTTCGATTACGCCAACGAACGGATACGAGGTTAAGCTCTAGATGAATCAAGCTCATTTGCTCGCGCAGTTCAAGAAGATGCAAGCCGAGATGCAGAAGGCGCAGGAGGAGCTCGCGAACACGGTCGTCAGTGGAAGCGCGGCCGGCGGAATGGTCACCGTCGAGGCGAGCTGCGATCAGCGCGTCCGGCGAGTGAAGATCGGCAAGGACGCCGTCGATCCCGAGGACATCGAGACCCTGGAAGACCTCGTTGCGGCGGCGGTCAACGACGCGCTAAACAAAGCGGCGGAAGCGTCGCAGAAACGAATGGCCTCGGTGACGGGGGGCATGCGAATCCCCGGATTGATGTGAACACGGTCGCAAGCCCGATCGCCGCATTGATCAACGAGCTCAGCAAGTTGCCGACGATCGGTCCCAAGACGGCGGCGCGTTTGGTCTTTCATCTCTTGAACCGGCCTCGTCACGAAGCGCAGAGTCTTGCCGAGGCGATTTTAGCCGTCAAAGACAACGTGCGATTCTGCTCGATTTGCTTTTGCTTGGCGGAAAACGATCCGTGCGAGTTCTGCACCGACGACCGGCGCGACGCCACAATCATTTGCGTCGTCGCCGAAGCAAAGGACGTCTATGCGATCGAACGCACCGGCGCGTTCAAGGGACGCTACCACGTGCTTGGCGGTTTGATCTCGCCGATGGACGGCATCGGTCCCGCGCAACTGCACGTGAAGGAGCTGGTCGAGCGCATTGGGCGCGAGCGGCCGCACGAGATCATTCTCGCGACCAATCCCAACGCCGAGGGTGAAGCGACAGCGCTCTACCTGTCGCGCTTGCTCCAACCGCTCGGCGTTACGGTGACTCGCCTGGCCTACGGTCTGCCGATCGGCGGAGACCTCGACTACGCCGACGAGATGACGATCGCCAAAGCGCTGGAAGGCCGCCGGACGCTGTAGCTGCGCATCCCAATCGGAGCTGCCGATTGGAAGTGCCGAATGGTATAACGCGTTTGCATTAGGGCCGCACGCGGTGCGGTGCGCTACGCTCGGGTTGGGTGTGGGCAGAGAGGTGCCGTTCCAAGCGCGGCGCCTCTCGTTGCGTCTTGCTGCAGCTTTAGAGCAGCGTCAGTGCGTCGCCGACGCGCGCCGTGCCCGGCTCTAGGACGTCGCAGTAGATGCCCATCCACGCGTTGCGTTCCTGCGCAATGAATTGAAGGACGCGCGGATCGATCGAATCTCCGTGGGGATCGTACGTCACGGTGACACAGCGCCCGATCGGGCAGCGTACGCGCAACTTGACGCTTCCGAGTGCTAAACTCGCGTCCACGAGCTCGCTTTCGGCTTGCGAGAACGCATCCGAAGCGCGAACGAAAAAATTGGGTCGAAAGCGTTCCCATTCGACGTCGTATCCGACGTGCTCGCTCAACTCGTCGAGCCAGCGATCGGCGACAATCGAGATGGGAGCATCGTCGAAGAAATGTCCGTCGCGACGCACCTCCAACTCGACTCCGCGTTGCGCCGCCGCCGAGCACGCCGCGTCGACCCCGCTTACCCGATGCAGGCGCTCGTCTTCCTTGCCGCGATAGGTTTTTCCGAGACGAGCGCTTCCCGATAAGACGAACAGCGCCCGCGCGCGATCGCCCGGAATTCCGTCTGCTGCGACCTCGGCGGCCTCGAGTCGCTCGCCGGGCAGACTCTTGACGGGATAGCGCCGCACCGCATCGAGCGTGCCTAGCAGCATCGTCCGGCTTTCATCGGGGGTGTTCGTATTGCCTGGCCCGAAGTCGCGCGGCGATGGAGCTTCGCCCGCTTGGATTCGGTGAGATCTTCGACCGGGCCGTTACGCTATATATCCGTAACTTTTTGCCGTTTGCAGCAATCGTCGCGGTCTTAATCGTGCCGCTAGCGATCTTGCAATACGCGCTCGACCTCAGCTCGCAGCCGGAGTTCGACGCGATGCTCCGCATTTTGATACACCCGAAGCTCGCGTCGACCACGCCGATCCCCTCGATCTTCAACTCACCGCTGACGGTTGTGGTTTTCGCGGTGTTGATCTTTGCGACGTACGCGGTCTGGCCGTTTGCGCTCAACGCGGTCGCCGTCGGCGTGGCGCGCCTCTATCGCAATCGGCCGGTCGAGTTCCGGGCTTGCTACGAGATCGTGCTGCGGCGATGGTTGCAGGTCGCGGCGATGATCGGAATCGATCTGTTGATCTTGCTCTGCTGGTACACGATCGTTTTCATCGTGGTCATGATCTTTGCGGGCATCCTGTCGTACTTTGCCTTCGGAGCCGGGGCCGTATTCGTCGGCGTTTTGATCGGCCTGACCGGTTTTTTGGTATTACTGCCGTCGCTCGCGCCGATTCTGGTGTCCCTCACCTTCGCAATGTACTCAACTGTAATCGAACGGCGCCCCGTGATCGAGTCGTTGGGGCTGGGCTTCGAACGGGTCTTTAATCGAGCCGAGTTCTGGCGTGCGTTGCTCTTCTCGCTCGCGGCCTTCGCGGTGATGTTCGCCGGTTCCACGATCTTCGGCTTCATCGGACTCATCGCGGCCGTCGCGCACCTGCCGCTGCTGCAGGCACTGATCGAATCGCTGGCGCGGGCCGTCATCACGCCCTTCGCCGTCGTGCTGCTTGCGATCTACTACTTCGACGTTCGCATTCGGCGCGAGGCGTTCGACTTGGAGACGAGCCTCGAGCGATTGACCGCCGCTGCGCCGGCGTGATCGTCGCGGCTGCGGCTGCGTTCGCGCTCGTCGCGCCTTCGCGCGACGCCCTGATCGAACGCTGGCTGCGCGCGAATCACACGCACTCGACGGCGCGCCTGAAGTCCGGGCCGCCGGTGAGAACGACCGAGCCACCAGATTTGCGCGGACTGGCCGAACGCGAGCTGGCAGTGCCGGGACGGTATCGGCTTGCATCGCCCGCGGCCGAGGTCTGGGAACCGTGGTGGATGCGCCTGTGGGAGTGGGTCTCCGAACGCTGGCGGCGTCTGTGGAGCGCGATCTTCGCGCGAGTGCACGTCGGGCGTGCTGCAGCGGCGAGTATCGGCGACGTGCTCTTGGTGCTCGTCGGCCTACTGTTGATCTACGTCGTAGTGCGCCTGCTGATGAACTTTCATCTCGCGCGCTCTACCGCGCTGCTGGAGTCGACCCCGCTCGAAGGACGGCCGTCGCCGCGCGCGCTCTACAAAGAGGCTTGCAGCGCCGCAAGCCGGGGCGATTATGGCGGCGCGGCGGTCTTGCTCTTCGCCGCGACGGTCGCGCTGCTCGACCGGCAAGGCACCGTTGAAGCGGCTCGGAGCGCGACGGTCGGAGATTTTCGCCGCGCGTTGCGCAGACGCGACGCGGCATTGATCCCTTCCTTCGACGCCGTCGCCGCGCCGTTCGTGCAAAGGGCCTACGCCGAGCGCGCGGTTGACGAACTGCAGTGGCGGTACGCGCGCGAAGCCTTTGAATCGCTGTTACCGCATGCGTCGTCTTGACCTCGCCGTCGTTGCCGGCTGCGCGCTGCTGCTCGTGTTGCTGGGCTACGAGCGAAACGCGATCGAGCAGAGACGGCTTCCTTCGATCTACTCGACCTTTGACAGCGGGCCGAACGGTTATCGCGCGCTCTACGAGGTGCTGCGATCGGCTGGCGCTGCGGTACGGAGGTTCGAGGCCCCGCTGCCGACGCTCGATGTCGACGCTCGGACGCTGATAATCACCGGCTACGAGAACGATCCCTCCGCAAATCCGCTCGACGAGCACGATACGGAGTTTCTGCGCCGTTTCGTTTCGGGCGGCGGGCGTCTCGTCGCGATCGATGCCGAGTTTGCCGGTCCGCAGGACGTCACGCCCGGGGTCGGCACGACGCTGCATACGCACGGCGGCGGCGACGCGATTACGCTCGCGCGCAACGCTTACACCGCCGGCGTCGCACGCGCCGGTGGACCGTTCGACTGGACCTTCCCGTTCAAAGATCCGCACGGCACTCCACTGCTCGCGAATAAGCAGGGCATGGTCGCCGTTTGGTATCGGTTCGGACGCGGCGAAGTGATCGCGATTACCGAGCCGGCGCTCTTCGGAAACGCGCGGCTCCGCGAAGCCGACAACCTGCGGTTTGCGTATAACGCGATCGCCGGACACGGCGCGGTCGCCTTTGACGAATACGTCCACGGCTACAACGCAAGCTTGTCCATGTGGGGCGTCTTGCCGGCGCCGGTCCACGCTGCGGTCTGGATCGTCGTCGCGCTCGCCGCGATCGCGCTGATCGGCGCGAACGTGCCATTCGCGCCGCCTTATCTTCCGGGTTCGCGCGACGAGCGCGATTCGTCCGGCTATATCACCGCGATTGCCGAACTGATGCGCCGTTCGCGCCGTCGTCCGCCCGACGAAGAGATCGTCGCTCAGGCAAGGATCGATTTCCAACGCCGAAAGGAGTCCACGTGAACACTGCCGCCGTTCAAGAAGTCGCGGAACGCCTTGCGGCCGGAATGGAGGGCGTTCTGGTCGGCGCGGACCGCATGACGCTCGGCCTCACGATCGCTCTGCTCGCGCGCGGCCACGCCTTGATCGAAGGCGTGCCGGGCACCGGTAAGACGCTCGCCGTACGCGCGCTGGCGATGCTGCTCGGCCTCGAGTTCCGTCGCATCGCGTTTACGCCCGACTTGATGCCGTCCGACGTTGTCGGCACGACCGTCTTCAATCCGCAGACCGCGCAGTTTACGACGCGCACGGGGCCGATCGTGGCGAACGTGGTGCTCGCCGACGAAGTGAACCGCACGCCGCCAAAGACGCAGTCGGCACTGCTCGAAGCGATGGAGGAGGGACGCGTCACGATCGACGGCGTTCCCTATCCGCTGCCGCAGCCGTTTCTGCTCTGCGCGACGCAGAATCCGATTGAGTACGAAGGCACCTATCCGCTTCCGGAAGCGCAGCTCGACCGCTTCACGATCAAAGTCGAGTCGTCGTATCCGCAGGAGGCGCAGGAGCTCGAGCTGCTCGCACGCACCGCCGCCGGCTTCGATGCGCGCAACCTGGAAGCGTCGCACATCGCGCCGGTTACCAATGGCGCCGAAGTGCTCGAGGCGCAGCGCGCGGTTCGCGACGTGCATCTCTCCGGCGGCGTTCGTGAGTATACGTATCGCATCGTCGCTGCGACGCGCTCGCATCCACGCCTTACGTTAGGCGCTTCGCCCCGCGCCGGCGTGCAGCTGCTGACTGCATCGCAAGCTGCAGCCGCTATTGCCGGGCGTGACTTCGCAACACCCGACGACGTCAAAGACGTGTCCGATCTCGTCATACCGCATCGCTTGATCGTCGCCCCCGACGCTGAGATCGAAGGCGTCTCCGCTCGCGACATCCTGCGCGAGGTGCTCGCAACGCTCCCGGTGCCGCGCGGCGAGGCCGCATCCTGACATTGAAAAAATCGGTGTCACGCATCTGGCTTCCGGCCTGGCTTACGTCGCGCTTTCTCTGGACGCTCGCCGGGATCGCTTTGCTGCTCGCGCTATCGCCGGGCGTCGCGGCGTTCGTTCCGCTTGCGATCGTTCTGGCCGTAGCACTCGTGGGGGCGACGATTACCGATGCGATCGTCGGGCCGCCGCCATCCATGGTGCGGATCGCGCGGACGCCGCCGCAGCACTTTGCGCTCGGCATTCGCACCGAGATCCAGTACGCGATTGAAAATCGTTCGAATCGCGCGCTACGTCTGGCGATCGTCGAAACACCCGCAACGAGCCTGCGATTCGAAACCGACGAGCTCGTCGCCGACGTCCCGGCGCGAAGCCGCACCACGATCGCACGCGCAGTCACGCCGATCTATCGCGGTCCCGACGAGCTCGCAACGCTCTACGTCTGGTACGAAAATTCGCTCGGTCTCATTCGCCGCCGCCTTCGCATTCCGGCGCCCCACGCGATCCGCGTCTTTCCCGACCTTTCCGCCGTCGAGCGCTACGGGAAGCTCCACCTGCGCAACCGTACCATCGAAGCAGGGCTGCGCCGCATGAAGCTGCGTGGCGCAGGAACGGAGTTCGAATCCCTGCGCGAGTGGAGCGACGGCGACGCCTTTCGCACGATCGATTGGAAAGCTACTGCCCGCCGCGGCAAGCTCATGGTCGCACAGCACGAGGTCGAGCGCAGTCAGAACGTGATGCTGCTGCTCGACTGCGGACGCCTGATGACGCCGCGCATCGACGCGACCAGAAAGCTCGACTACGCCGTGACCGCGGCGTTGTCGCTGGTCACGATCGCCGGACTCGCCAGCGACCGCGTCGGGCCTCGTTGCCTTCGCGCACGAGATCCTCGACCGCAAGCGCTCCGCGCTCGACGCGCTCGTCGATGGCGCGGCTCACCGACACGCTCTACGGCCTCGAACCGCGCTTCGAGGAGTCGAACTACGCGCGCGCCTTCGCGTATCTGCGCCATCACTTGCACAAGCGCTCGCTAATCGTCTTTTTCACCGACGTGATCGACCCGCTCGCGCAGGCCACCGTGATGGCCGAGGCTGGATCGCTGGCCCGGCATCACGTCCTGATCTGCGTCTTCATGAACGATGCCGCCGTGAGCGCGGCGCTCTCGGAAGAGCCGCACACCGTCGGCGACGCCTATCGCGCCAACGTCGCGCTCGGCTTGTCGAACGAACGGCGTCTTGCGAAAGCGATGCTCGAACGCGCCGGCGTCATCGTGATCGACGTGCCGGCCGCGAAGCTGACGACAGCGCTGATCGACGAATACCTGCGCGTTAAGCGCCGCGGCTTGCTCTAGATTTTCGCTAGGGCGAGGCCAATCACTGGGATCCACGGGAAAGCGGACGCCGGCGCAGAACCAAGCGCTCGATGTCTATCTCACGATCCAGAGCGCCGCAAATACTGCGCGCACTGCCGGTTGCATTCGCGATCTTTCTCGTCGCACGAGCCTCCTGTTTCGCCGACGACGCTGCGACGCTCGATTCGTGGAAAGATTCCTTCCGCGTGGTTTGGCAGGCAGACCATTGTGAGTCGGAGTGGCAGAGTTGGAACAAGTATTGGGGGCAGGTGCACGCATTCTATTTTGGCGAGCGGGGGTACGCCGGCTGGTTCTCGGATAGTCAAAAGTTCCTCGTGCACGTCACCGACCCAAGCACAAACGCTGCGGTCGGCGCCCAGCTTACGTCGCTCGGGCGTCGGATCGGTGGGGAATGGGCCAAACAGGACGACTGCCGCAAGGTGAGGACCAGCGACACGTGGATGGAGCGAGCCACGGAAGGTGGCAAGCCCGCGCTACTCGATTGGCAAAACCAACTCGACAAAGCCGCTACTGCTGACTCCGGCAACGGAGCGTCCATTGAGGCGGTCGTGAAATCGATCAATTCTCAGCTGGACACAATCGGGGTCGCGACCGAATAGCTCCGCTGACCGCAGGCTCGGTCAGTGACTTGTAGAACTTTACGGCTTTCCGAGCCTCTTTGAAGGGGGGAGATTTATGACTTCCACACACACCGAAATCGATAATATCGACCGCGTTAAAAAGGGATTCGAGGCATTCACCGCTTCTGATATGGCGACCCTGAGCGAACTCTTTGATGCTGACGCCAGATGGCGCAGTGAGCCGACCGGTATACTTGCAGGAAATTACAACGGCCGCGACGCGATCTTCGCGATGTTCGCACAGGTAGGCCAAGAAACGGCCGGCACATTCCGCTCCATACCATCGACGATGGCAGCGTCCGGCGACAAAGTCTTCGTCCAATGCGACGTCACCGGCGATCGAAAAGGCCGCAAGCTGACGGCGGGCGAGGTCCTAATCTTCACGCTAGCTGGTGGACGCGTCCGCGAAGTCCGCCTCTACCAGGCAGAGCCTGCCCAAAGCGCGGCGTTCTGGGCCTAGAGGACGAGGCGCTCGCGGGCGATGGCCTTTTCTTCTTCAGGCGTGGTTCATCGTCGTTATCGAGTAAACGAAATCGTCGGGCGAAAGACTATCTTTGCGATCTCCGCGAACCTCGGCCTGCGGGTACATTAGGAAGCCAACGTCTTCGCCGCTAGAGCCCGGAAGCGCAATGTCGTGCCCGTCATTGTAGGCGACGTAGTTTCCTTCCCACGCGCCGAAGAGCGTCCGGCGCGCCGCGGCAACCTTCGGATCGTTGGGCGATAGATTTCCCGGCGGCTCTTCAAGCATGACTTTGCGCACGTCGGCAGGGTCGGCCGGTACCCAGCCGTACCGCTGCAGATAGACCTCCGCGCGGCAGTGCTGAGCCTTCGTAATGGTCTCCGACTTCGCTCCGAGACTCTTATAGCCAAAGCGAGACGGCGCGACGCGGACTCCATATAAATCGCGTGCGGGCAGCCCGGCGGCACGCGCGAGCGCGACGAAGAGTCCGTTGATATCGGCACACTTGCCGCTCAGGTCGCCGGTCTGGAGCATGAAGCTGACGTCGCCGAGGCCGCAACCGCGCGTCTTTGGGTTGCGCGAAGCGTTTACGACGATCCATTCGTAGATCGACTTTGCTTTTTCGAGCTCGTCGCTGCTAGATCCGACGATCTTACTAGCGGTTTCCCCCACGATGCCGCCGGTCGGCAAGAGTTTGGTCGGCGACGTGTAGAGCCGATATTCGCTGCTCGCCAACGCCACGGGTGTTCCGGGTCGCGACAGATCGACCGCAAGGTCGCGCGAGGAGACGATACTCGTTGCCTTGAGCGTCGCGTTGCCGTTAACGTTCGCCCACTCGGCGTAGACCATCTTCGTGTTCGATCGTGGGTCGGTGACGATGCGCGCCGACGCCCCGTTCGATTGCAATGTGGTTGCACCGGGCCGCATCCAATCGGCTTCGTAGAACGACGGGATGGGAATCCAAATACGAACTGGGGCACCCGAGGCCGTCACGGTCGCCGTCGTGGTCACCGTGTAGGTTCGCCATGCGCCTTCCGAGGGTCGAAACGAGTCCGCTTCGGTCGCTGCAAGGGCCAAGCGAGGAAGTCCGGCGACGGCCAGCGCCGTCGCACTCTGATGCAAAAACCTACGCCGCTTCATATCGTCGAGCTACTACCGTCTAACTCTCATCCCCTGTCGTGTCATCCTGAGCCCTTCGACTCCGCAGCGGAGTCGAAGGGCCCGCGCTGGTGAAATACAAAACCAGTGCGATCGCGGTAAGCAAGCCGATCGCCAGCCGCACCGATTCCGGCCAGTGCCGCGGCGAGACGAAGGCTTCGATCGTGCCGGCAACGATCAGCATCGACGCGACGCCGACGATCAACGTTCCGGCGCGCCGTGCATTCTCGACGATCAAGTCGCGCCGCCGGCGGCGTCCGGGATAGATCGCGGCCGCTGCAATCAGCAGACCCGCGGCTCCGGCGATCTGGATCGCGGTCAGCTCGATGATGCCGTGCGGCGCGATCGTCGCCCAGAAATCGCTGCCGAATCCGGCATTGGTGAAGAGCGCTCCCATCCCGCCGAGCATCAGGCCGTTTGTCGCGATGATGTAAACGGTAAGCGCGCCGAAGGTAACCGACCCGGCGAAGGCAATGATCGCGACCTTGACGTTGTTGGTGATGATCTCCGCCGACATCGCCGGCCCAAAGCTCGGATCCACCGCAAAGTTCGAGTCGTGCAGGCTCTTGCGGATGTTCTCGGAGACGAGCGCCTTGGGCAGCAGCGCGAACGCATCGGCCGGATGGTTGCGAACCAGCACGTATGCAACGACCGCGCATGCTGCTGTAATCGCGGTGCAGATCGCGACATAGGGAAGCGAGCGGCGAAACTCTTGCGGAAAGACGCGCGCGTAGAATTTCGCGATGCGATGCATGCTGCTCTCCGGCGCCCTCGCGTAGACCTGCGCGTGCGCTCGCGCCACGCAGCGGTTCAAATACTCGAGCAGCGAGTCGTCGTAGCCGCGTCCTTGGGCGTAGGCGAGATCGCTGGTCGTCGCACGATAGAGACGTCCCAGCTCGAAGATCTCGTCAGGCGAGAGCGCGCGCGTGCCCCGGCGCCCAACGCGCTCGACGAGCGCGTCGAGGCGCCGCCACGTATCGGATCGGCGCGCGACGAAAGCGGCTTGCGTCAACGCTCGGAAGTTGGCGGGCGGCGCCCGTCGAACCTGGCTCGTGTGGATCGGACGCTCGAGGTTCGTACGCCCGAAAGCATCGCATTTAACTACGAGCTCGCCGGTCTGGGGAGCCGCTTCCTCGCGCTCGCCGTGGATCAAACGATCCAGATCGCCGCGCTGATCGCGATATTCGGAAGCCTCTTTTTGGCGGTATCGCGCGCGGCGCCGGTTCGCCACGCGCCGCCCGTTACAGACAAGCTCGCAATGAGCCTGGCAATCGCGCTGCTGGTTACGATCGTGTTTAGCGTTTTATTTGGCTACTTTATCGTCTTTGAGGCGCTTTGGAACGGGCAGACCCCGGGCAAGAAGCTGCTCGGCATTCGAGTCGTTCGCGACGGCGGTTATCCGATCGACTTCGGCGCTTCGCTCATTCGAAACTTAATTCGCATCGGCGAACAGCTGCTCGGCTACTATTTGGTCGCCGCGATCAGCGCGCTGATCTCACCCGAGAACAAGCGCCTCGGGGATGTCGCAGCCGGAACGATCGTCGTGCGCGACGCACGCTTGGCGGCGCCGCGCTCTCTCGATCGCCACGAAGCGGAGCCCGCATACGCCGCGACGGCATACCTCACCGGCGAAGAACGCGCGCTGATCAAGCGTTTTCTCGAGCGTCGCGACGCCCTCACCGACGATCGCCGCAGCGAGCTTGCCGCGCAACTCGCCGCACGGGTCCGCGATCGCGTGCCGCCCGAGTTGGCTCGTCTGGACGACGAGTCGCTGCTCGAGCGTCTCTAGGTAAATCGCGCGATGTGCTCGCGCCCCCACGATCGCAGGCGGTCAACCGAAACGATGAAGCTGTCGCTCTGTTTCTTCCTTGCATCGCTGCTCTGTGGCGGCGCGGCTGCCGCGGCGAGCGCGGCCCCGCACGACGGCGCGCACGATTTCGACTTCGAAGTCGGAACCTGGAACATTGCCGTCCGCCGCTTGCAGCAGCCCTTGACCGGCTCGACGAGGTGGATCGCGCCGGCTGGATACGTTCACGTGGTGCGCAGGCTCTGGGAAGGACGCGCGAGCCTCGCCGAGCTCGAAAACGAGCGCACCGCGCCGCACTATATCGGAATGATGCTTCGCTTGTACGATCCGCAATCGCAGCAATGGAGAATCTATTGGGCCGGCAGCCGCGACGGTGCGGTCGATCCGCCGTTGGTCGGCTCGTTCCAAAACGGTCGCGGAGAGTTCTTCAATCAGGAGCTAGTCGACGGAAAGCCAGTCTACGTTCGGGTCGTCTATTCTGAAATCGCGCCCGAGTCGTTTCACACCGAGCAATCGTTTTCGGCCGACGGCGGCAAAACGTGGGAGACCAATTTGATCCAAACGTTTACGCGTCGCAGCCCGCTGCCGCAAGACTCGTCCGCTACCGTGGTGGCCGATCTCGGCCATCAACACGATTTCGATTTCGAATTCGGCAGCTGGACCACGCATCTACGCCGGCTCGTTCATCCGCTCTCGGGATCCAGCACATGGATCGATTTAGACGGAACGTCGGTCGTCCACAAGATCTGGAACGGCAGCGCAAACGTCGGCGAGCTCGAGGTGGCGAACGCCGCGAGCTCGATCGAAGGATTAACGCTGCGGCTTTACAACCCGGCCACCGCGCAATGGAGCATTTACTTTGCCAACAGCGCAGCGCCGTCGCTGGGTACGGCCGCGATGGTCGGGCGATTCAGCAACGGTCGCGGCGAGTTCTACGATCAAGAACTCTTCAACGGTAAGGCTATCTTTGTTCGCTTCGTCTTTGACGAGATTACGCCGAACTCGTTTCGGCTCGTGCAATCCTTCTCTGCCGACGGCGGCCAGACGTGGGAGCCGAACTGGATTGCGACCTTCGCAAGAACGCATGCTTAAGGACCTGGACGAAGTTTAAAGACGATTCCGCAACCGCGATTGCAGGGACCGACGCCGCCGCTTACCGTCGTACCGTAGAGGTTGCCGGCGGCATCGCGCGCCACCGGGCCGTACGGAACTTCGCCATCTTTTTTTCCACCGGTAAACGTGAGTATCACGTATTCGCTGCCGTGCGAAGGGACTTCGAAGACGGTTCCGCAGGAGTAGCCGCCGTTGCAGTTGTTGTCGCCGCCGAACGAGGTCGTGCCGTACAGGTTGCCGTTCGCGTCGATGATCATGCTTTCGGACGGTACCGCGCCGTCGGGATCCCCGGCAAACTCGTGCAACACCGTGAGCTTATGCTTCGTGTTGAGCTCGAAGATCGTTCCGCAGCCCGGATTACCGCCCCGCTTGTTGCAGCTGCGGTTGCCGTAGTTCTGCGCGGTTCCATAAAGGTTACCGGCGGCATCCATCACCATCCCGCCGATCGGATTTCCGCCGTCATCTCCTCCGGTAAACGAGTAGAGCGTCTTGAACGCACCGCTCGCCTTTAGCTCGAAGATCGTTCCGCATCCGCCGGTGCAGGCGCTCTGACCGCCGAAGTACGCGACGCCGTATAGATTTCCGGCCGCGTCGCGAATCACTCCGGAGTACGGGCGGCCGCCGTCGTTCTGGTCCTTGAAAGAATAGAGAACGGTCTCGGCTCCCTGCTTTGTAATCTTGAAAATCGTTCCGGTCTCGTTCGCGCCGCCAAAGGGCGTCGTGCCGTAGAGGGTTCCGGCCGCATCCGTGACGACGCCGCCCATCGGCCCCTGTCCGTCAACTACACCGGTTCCAAAGTTCCCTTTGAAACTGTAGACCAAGCTCTCCTTGCCGTGGCGGCCGATCTTGAAGACCGCGCCGCATCCAAGACCGCCGTACGTATAGCATGGGTGGTAGGCGCCGCCGACGGCGGTGGTGCCATAGAAAACGCCGCGGCTGCGAAGCAGCCCCGCGAACGGCTCGCTGGCATCGGGGTCTCCGGCAAAGCTATAGACCAAGTGTTCTTTGCCGGTGGCGTCGAGCGAAAAGACCGTGCCGCAGCCCTTGTCGTAGCCGTTCGGGCACGTCGGATGCGTGCCGCCAGCAATCGTCGTGCCGAAAATATTGCCGGCCTTGTCGACGAATACGCCGGCTTCAGGACTGGCCGCATCGGGGCTGCTTTTGAAGCGGTGCAGTACCGTCTCCGTGTAGCTCGTCGTGCGGCTGAACTGCTGCGCCGCGGATCGCTCGCCCACATAGGGGGCGGTGGACTGCGCGCAGCCCGTTCCCAAAACTCCCGCTAGGCAGCAGGCCGCGGCAACGCGAGGACGCATGGCTTCTCTCCCTTCACAACGGCATACTCCACCACGCTAACATGCCAAGGGTGAAACCGGCCATGCAATGGGATGTTGAACGCGACCTGCTTTCTTAAGAATCCATCCTAAAACGCGTGTTTAGCCTGAGATCATCAGGTCGGTCTAATCGCGCACGCAGAGGCGATCACTTGCTGACCGTTACGCCGAAGGGCTCCTGCACGCTGATGCTCCACAACGGCGATCCTCCGGCCGGATACTTGTAGAGCGCGAGCGAGCCGCCGTCTTGGCTGGGAGCGAGCACGCGCGCTCTTCTCGCCTTCTTCCGCGTGCTGACCGAGCCGTTGACCCAAAACTGATCGACGTAGTTGGCACCATCGAGTTTCGTCGAGCCGACGACGTCGCCGTTGGCGGGATTGACTCGATAGACCGTCACGGCATCGGTATCTCCGACGGCAACGTGCTTGCCGTCCCACTGCACGCCGCCCGGCCATTCAATCTTTTGGCTGATCGGGATGTCCGTGAAGGTGCTGCTGCCCTTCGGGAGCTCGGCTAAGACGAAGGCCGAGCTTGCATTGACGCCGTCCACGAAGAGATTGCCATTCGCATCGTAGCCGCAGAAGCGATAGTCGACGATGCTGGGGTCTGAGTACGCTTGAGGCGTGCCCTTTGCATCGGTGTAAATCACCACGTTTCCGCCGCCGGTATTGCTCGAGAAGTTTGCAACGGCGAGATTGCCGGTCGTGACATCGATTGCGCACCCTTCGGGGTATTCGCTTGGATCGCTGAGCGTTGCGATCGAACCCGTACCGCCGTGCGCGTATTCGACCATCTCCGAGGCGCCGTCGTTGACGACCCAAACATCGCCCGATTTATCGGTGCAAAGCCCGTAGGGCGTCTCAAAGCCGGTCAGCGTTCCCATGAGTTGGTGCGTCGAATAGGAGTAGGCGTAGACGTCGTTGGTGAGTACCGACGAAACGTAGATCAAACTCTGCTGCTTGGCCTGCGGCGACATCCAAGAGCTGCGTGTCGCGGCATGTGCGCGCGACGCCTGCTGTGAAACCGACGGTGCGGATGCACCTGGAAGCGAAGCACCGCTGCAGCCCGCTAATAACGCGGCAACGGCCAACGGCGCGAAACGGAAAAGCTGAGAGTTAACGGGTGTGCTCATTGAATCTCCTTGTTAGATATGCTTGATGGCCACTCGACCGGCGCACCTCGATTCGACGACCTGTGCGCGAATCATGTTGATGGTTTATCACTTGACGTGGGAGCGAGCGCACGACTAACGCTGCGACGAGCATTCGCGCGTCCGCTTAAATTCTGAAGACCTGTGCGAACCGATCGAAGAGCTTGCGGCTTCCGGTAATTCGCATCGTGCCGCTCGCGAGCGCCTGGCGCGGCGTTATTTCACCCGACATCAGATCTTTGAGCGCGGGGCTCGATTCGACGATCAAATCGGGCTTCTCGATCGGTCCTCGGCCGACGGCGATCGCCGGTCCGTCGACGATCGCGTGCAAGACGATCTTGCCGATGTGCAACTCGAAGCGGGCGTGCAGATCCGCTGCGGCCTCTGGCCGAAACGTCGTGCGCAACGCCATCGCGAGTGAATCGACCGTGACGATCTCGCCGTCCCGCGGGACATCGAGCAATTTGGCGCCCCAACGCCCAATCGCTACGACGGTCTCCTCAAGCGCGCGGCCGCGGGGCGTCAGCTCGTAGGCGACGCCGCCTGGCGGCCGCGGAAGCGCGCGTCGCTCGGCGACCCCGGCCGCCTCGAGCTGCTTCAGGCGCGCCGTGAGCACGTTGGTCGGAATCTTCGGCAGCCCGGCGTGCAGATCGCTAAAGCGCTTGGGCCCCACCAGCAGGTCGCGTACGATCATCAGCGCCCAACGGTCGCCGACGATCTCAAGCGCACGGGCGAAGCCGCAAAACTGCCCGTAACCGCGCTCGCTCACCGCTCCAGAATAGCACGTCAGCTTTATTTATACAATGATACTTGCATTTTGCAAGTAAAATTGTTAGCATAGCGGCACGAAAGGAGACCCCGATGCCGAGCATTACCCCGTTCCTGTGGTTTACGGGCCAGGCCGAAGAGGCGGTTGAGTTCTACGTTGCCACCTTTAAGAGTTCAAGAATCACCGACGTGAGCCGGTACGGCGAGGCCGGTCCGGGACCGGCCGGCTCGGTAATGACGATCGACTTCGAGCTCGACGGTCAAGAGTTCATGGCGATCAACGCGCCGGCGATCGGACCACAAGCGCGCAGCGAGAGTTTCTCGCAAGGTAAGATCGCGCTCTTCGTTACGTGCGAGACGCAAGCCGAGCTCGACAAGCTGTGGGATAGGCTCTCCGACGGCGGCGAGCAGCTGCCGTGCGGATGGGTTGCCGATCGCTTCGGCTTCGCATGGAACCTCGTGCCTGCCGGTCTGCGCGACGTACTCGGCGGCGACGACAAGGAGCGCTCGCAGCGCGCCATGCGCGCGATGCTTCAAATGGGCAAGCTCGACATTGACGAGCTTCGCCGTGTCTACAACGCATAACGAAAGAGGATTTAAATAATGAAACATCCAGTCATGCATTTCGAAATTATGGGGCACGACGCGCCGAAATTAGGTAGTTTCTACTCCAACGTTTTCGGATGGAACGTCGCAGCACCAATCCCCGAGTACGAAATCCAGTATAGCCTCGTCGATCCCGTTCCCGGGTTCCAGCGCGGAATCGGCGGCGGCATCGGCAAAGCGCCCGATGGCTACGACGGGCACGTCACCTTCTACGTGGTGGTTGACGATATCGAAGGGGCCTTCGCCAAGATCGAAGAGCATGGCGGCGCGCGAATGATGGGCCCCGACAAGGTGCCAAACGGGCCGGCGATCGGCCTCTTCCGCGACCCCGAGGGCCACACGATCGGCTTGGTCGATCCCGGAGACGACATGCGCAATGCGTCGCTGGAGCTCGTCCCGTTCGTTTTCTTCTACGGTCGCTGCGCCGAGGCGCTCGAGTTCTACAAGAACGCGCTCGGCGGAAGTTACGAGATCGTCGCGCGTGAAGGTGACGCGGTTCAGTACGCTAACTTTACGGCACCCGGCATCTCGTTCAAAGCCTCTGATGGAATGACGAAGCGCACCATCGATGCTGACGAAGGCAACGTCTCGCTGGCGCTCAACGCGCCCGACCCGACGCGCGCATCTGAGATCTTCGACGAGCTCGCCGACGCCGGTAAGGTGCTGACGCCCTTCGGCGACGCTCAATGGGGCGGCAAGTTCGGCGCGTTGCAAGACCGCTTCGGGACCGAGTGGTTCGTTACGGCGCCGTAAAGGAGAATCAGCGATGCAAATCGCTACGCTCATCGCGCGCATCCTGCTCGGCCTTGCCTTTACGGTGGCAGGGCTGAGCGGGTTCGTGCTCTCGTTTAGCTCCGGACCGCCGGCGATGCCTGGACTCGCCGGCGAGTTTCAAAACGTGATCTTTCAGTCGCACTTCGTGCTCTTCATCGATGCGATCCAGTTCCTAAGCGGCGTGGTGCTACTGGCGAATCGATACGTTCCGCTGGCGCTCGTAGCCTCCGCAGGCATCCTCTATAACATCCTCGCTTTTCACATCACGGTGATGCCTATGGGGATCTTTCCGGGATTAATTTTGAGCCTCTGCTGGGTGCTGATCGCGTTGTCACTGCGCGACCATCTCGCGCCGCTGCTCGCCGCTACGTCCTCGGCACGAAGCGCCCCATAGGCACGACCAGCACGTGCGGTTCGAACCCCGCCGGCGGCGCGTCTGAAACTCCCGCCGGCGGTGCTACCGGACGAACGCCGATCGAGCCGCACGACCACGGGCTCGGAATCGTACGAACGACGTCGTCTGGAATTTCCGCCGCTGCCGCCGGAATCGGGGCGAGTTCGCCGCGCAGCCGAGCCGGATCGAAACCGCCTGTGAGATCGCCGGTCACTTCACTCGCATCGCGCGGGCCCATCGGCGCATAGCGCGCCTCATCGGGGAAATGCGCGAGCGGCGTGCGATTGAAGAGCTGCTCGACGAACTCTACCACCGATGCCTGATCGTCGAACTCGTGCGCAACGCCGGTGCGCGCAAACGGCGAGATCAGCAGCAGCGGGACGCGCTGGCCGTTGCCGCATGGATGACCGTCCGGACATACGAGCCATTTTGGCGGCGGAACGTGGTCCCAGTAGCCGCCGGGATCGTCCCACGTGATCAGGATCGCCGATTGGCTCCAATATTTGCTGCGCGCGATCGTGTTAACCAGGCTTGCAACATCGGCTTGCGCGACCTGCAAATCCGATTCGCCGGGATGGTCGTCGTCGCCGAGAAACGTATTGGGCGCCGCCGCAGCCGCGTGAAGTCCTTGGTTGCTCGCGTATCCTCCCTTGAGGTAGAAGACTCCGCCCGTACCCAACTTATCCTGCGCGACATCCGATGCAAAACGCGTGATGTCGGCGATGTCACGGTCCATCGACGGGTTATTGGCAACGTATCCAAAGTAATGCGGGGCGAGATGGTGCGTCACGAGCGTGACGCGTCGCGGATCGGCCGGGTTTTCGTATCCCTGCTGATACCAGGTCCAGTTCACCGGCGCATCGCCGCGCCCGCGCAGATAGGCAATGTCGTCATCGATATCTTGCGTGTATTTGGTTAAGCGGGTGGCCTCGATGCCTTCGAGATTCAACAACAGGCTCGCGTAGGTTTGGTCGACCTGCCGCTGCGGGCTCGATTCCGCGCTGTTGTAGGGGCCCCAGGCAGGGTCGAGATCGACGAACATCGGAACGCCGCGACCGCTCGCACCGAGCGGTTGTGCCGTGTACGGCGGGCCGGCCGCGCCGTAGCGCGCGTATTCCGTTTCACCGTTCTGCGCCGCGATGATCTCGACGTTGCTGGGCGCCGACGGCGCGCGAACGCCTTGAAAGAAGTTATCGAATAGCGCGAAGCGGTTCGCAAACGTCCACAGATACGGAATTGTGTCGCAATCGACGTGCGCCATCGCCTCGTCGCCGACCGAGGCCGCCTGCGTCGGGTCGGTCATGCCGAGCGCTTTTTTTGCGGCGGCCGGAAGACTCTGGGCCCACGCCGCTTGCGCGCCGACGAAACCATCCATCGCACCGGCGTGGATGCCCGCGTCGACGATCGAGCGCGCGTTGTTGAGCAGACCTAGGTCGGGCGTGGTGAGCCGAAACGGCTGCGTGTACCGTTTCGATACCGGGTTGTATTGCGCGAAGCCGGCCGGTCTCGCCGCCTGACTGTAGATGCCGTTCGCACCGGGAAAAGTTCCGAAATAGTGGTCGAACGATCGGTTCTCCTGGTAGATGACGAAGACGTAGCGCACGCGCTGACGGATCAGGTCGTCGAGCGCCGACTGCTGCCCATGCGCAGGTGGAGCTGCAAGAAGGGCGCACGCGATGAAGAGACCGCTCAGCGCGGGGCGGGCGTATCGCACGAACACGCCCCGCACCTTCGCGGTATCCTCACGCGAGTCCCATTTATTGCGCCCTATTAGCGATTAGTTGCAACCGGCTCGGTACCGATGTCTTCGTAATTCGGCCAGACCGTGTCGCGTTTAATTGCGACGATGAGATCTGCCTTTGTCTGCGGCGACATCTTGGCGATCAAGCCCTTGTATTGATCCCAACGGGTCTGTAACGACTGCGCGAAGGACGGTACCCAGGTGTTCGCGACGCTGACTTGACGGGTTGCCGACAACGCTGTAAAGTTTTTGTCAAAGCTCGCAATCGCCGTCGTCAGATCGGCGGAATACTTTGCGTTCTTCGCCGGATCGAAGGACGACGTCGTTATCGCTTCCACCATGAAGCTGGCGTAGGCATTGGCTTTTTCCTGGAGCGCCGTATATGCGACGTCAAGGGTGTTGACGTCGGAGGCTCCCAGCGAGTGTTTCGTGTTTGCCACCAACCCGACCGTTTGATTGCGCGTCGAGCTGAACGGGGCAAAGCCGCTATTAATTTGGGCGGACGGAGAAGTGGTATGCGAGCAGGCCGCCACGACGAGACTCAGCATCGTCGCGACGAGCAACTGCCGAGAATTCTGTTCCTTGCTCATGGCCTCTTATACCCTGCTCTCGGGGCGGTGCACTGAAGACCGCTCGCCCGCTGCGCGGGGAGCCGCCGCGGTCGGGGTTTGGATTCTGACGCGCCGTTTGACGCTCGGCTCGAGCGAAAATGTCTGGAAATTTCGTGGTTTGTCCACCCGCGCAGCGATAAGGTCGAGGTATCCCACTCCTTCCCGTTACGAAAGGCGCTTCCAATGAACAACCTTAACCTGTCGCTTCGCACCATCACCGGCGTCGCGATCGCAGCCATCCTCTCTCAGCCGCTCGCCGGATGCAGCGGCGCAACTTCCTCGCTCCCCGCAGCCCCCGTCTCTTCCGATTCGGCTCATATGTACGTGCCGGCCGCCGCAAACGCTAAGGGTTCGGCCGCCCAGCGCGTCGGGCCGGACGGGGGTGGCCAGCTCCTCTTCGTCAGCGACAACGAAAACAACCGGATCTCGGTCTTCAACCCGGCCAGCACGACCCAAAATCCGCCCCCAGAGCGCACGATCACGCAAGGCATCCACGGCCCGAACGGCATCGCAACAGACCTTTCCGGTAACCTCTACGTCGCCAACTACGTTTCGAACACCGTTACCGTCTACGGTAAAGGTTCCAGTTCGCCGAAGATGACGATCAGCAATGGGTTGAACGGACCCTGGGACGTTAAAGTCGACGGCTTTGGAAACGTTTACGTCTCCAACACGCCGGTCTACGGCGGCACGAACTACATCAGCGAATATCTCGCAGGTTCGTCAACGCCGAGCACGACGTGGAACGCGCCCCAGCCGAACATGGAGATCTCCGGCTTTACCTTGCTCAACGCTACCCAACAGGGCCAGACGCAGATCTTTGCGCTGGAGTACATCCAGAATCCCAGCAGCGGCGCGACCGGCGGATTGCTGGGCTGCTTTTCTGGAAGCGCGAGCTGCGTAGCTATGCAAGGCTTCCCGTCGTTCGGCCAGACTGGCGGCATCGCGATGGTCCGGTCGCCAAACCCCAGCCGGCCGTACGAGTTCCTGGCGGTAGACCAGTACATCCCTGGAGTTGACGATATCATCCCCAGTCAATCACCAACGCAACTCGTCACCGGCGGCACGCCCGAGTTCATCACCCTCAACTCGAAGGGCACGCGCCTTTTCGTGGCCGACCGCTTCTACGGACGCGTCACTGAGTATAGCTACCCGAAGGACAAGAAACTCAACACCTTTACGCCCGGCGGCGGCAAAATCTATGGCGTAGCGACGTTCCCCTCAGGAAACTTCCACTAGCCCGAGAATCTCACAACGTGAGACGCACGCTAAGTGCCGATTGCGGTCCGCCGCCGTCGGCACTTAGCGTTTTAGGGCAGGAGGTGCGACCGCTTCGCGCGCCTCTTCCAGCGCGCGCTCGAGCGTGATGCTCGAACCGACGCGCCATTGCGCGTCGAAGGTCTCGTCGCCGAGCATCGCGCGCGCTTTCGCCGTTTCGGCTTCATACTCGGCTTGCTCCGACGGAAATAACGGCGATCGAAGCGTGCGACGTAGCGCGTCGGCGGCTCCGAACAGACGGGCGGCGCGCAAAGGATCGCCGAGCGCAGCGATCGTTGCGGCGATATCCTCGAAGGTTTTGGTGAGAGCCGATTTGTTCGGCACCGAATCGAGCAGCTCGAGCACTTCGCGAAAACGCGCGAGCGCGAGCTGATCGTTGCCGCGCTTGTGGGCAACGGCCCCGAGATTACCCAGCGAGTACATGATGCTTCCGGTGTTGCCGATCGCGCGCTGCATCCGTAAACACTCGTTGAAGAGCTCGTCTGCGCGCGCGTACTCGCCTTCCGCTGCGGCGACCAGACCGATCTTCATCAGCGCGTGAGCGAGCCCCGATTCGTGCCCGAGCCGGCGGTAGATCTCGACGCTTTCGTTGCCCAGCTCGGCGGCGCGCGCCATATCGTTCCGGCCGTACGCAACCGACGATAGATTCGACAGCGAGGTTGCGATGCCGGCCTCGTCACCGATTCGCCGCCGGATCTCGAGACTTTCGCGATGGGCTTCCTCCGCGCGATCCGCCTCACCGCAAAATTGGCGAATGACGCCGAGCGACGTGAGCGAAGCACCCAGCCCCGCGTCGTCGCCGACCCGGCGCTGCAGCGCGATCGCCTCCTCGCACGATACCAATGCTTCGTCGAAGCTGCCGAGCGCCGAAAGCAGCACCACGTGGCCGCGCAGCACCTTGCCGTACAGGACGTCCGGTACGGCATCGGGCGCCCCTTTTCGTAACGCCAAGAAGCGTCGAATCCAGCCGAGGCCTTCGGTGAGATAACCGTGCAGCCACCAAAATCGCCAAAGCTCGCTCAACAGTCGGAAGCCGATCTCGGTCTGCGCGTTGCTCGCGGCCCACTCGAGCGCGACGTGGATGTTCGCGTGGTCGCGGTCTAGGTGCGCGAGCCGGCGGCCCTGTCCCGAACTCGTTAGCTGCCGTTCTGCGCCGGTTGTAAACTGCAGCACGTACTCGGCAAGGCGACGTTGCGCGTCGGCGAGCTCTTCGCTTTCTATCAGCCGTTCGTGCGCGAACTCGCGCAGCATCTCGAGCATCGAGACTCGCGGCTCCGCATCGGTATCTTCCGCCAGCCAGAGCATGTTTTTCTCGACCAGCGGCGCGAGCCGAAAGAGAATCGAGCGCTCGTCGCGTCCGTCGCCGGCAACCGCAGCCGCTGCCTCGAGCGTGCCGCCGCCCTGCAGCACGCCCAAACGCCTGAATAACCGCTGCTCGGAGTCGGAGAGCAGATCGTAGCTCCAGGCAATCGCGCCGTGCATCGTCTGTTGCCGCTCGGGACGATCAGTTGCGCCGTCGCCGAGCAGCGGAAGTCGCCGTTCGAGCCGCGCGGCCAGCGCCTTGGGCGGAAGCAGCAAGAGGCGCGGGGCGGCGAGCTCGATCGCTAGCGGCAAACCGTCGAGGTGGTCGACGATCGTGCCGACGGCCGCCGAGTTGGCATCGTTCAGTTCGAACTCGGGCTTTACCATTTGCGCGCGCTGCACGAACAGCAGCACTGCCGCACCGCTGCGCAGCGGGCGAACCGCATAGACGTGCTCGGCGCGCAGATGAAGCGGCTCGCGGCTGGTGACGAGGATCGTAAGCCGAGCGCATTGCGCGAGCAGCGCGCCGATCCACCCGGCCGCCGGCAGCAGATGCTCGAGGTTATCGAGGACGAGCAGCGCGTTTCGCGTGCGCAGGTATCCCGCGACCGCTTCGCTCGGCGTCGCGTCGGCCGCTTCGCGTATCCCAAGCGCGCGCGCAACCGCCGCGGGAACGAGCGATGGTTCCGTGACCGGCGCGAGCTCGGCCATCACCGCCCCGTGTTCGAATGCACCGGCGCTGTCGACCGCAACTTTGGTGGCGAGGCTCGTCTTGCCGACCCCGGCCGGACCGACCAGCGTGACCAGCCGCACGTCCTCGCGCGCAAGCAGCGCAGCGGCGCTTTTGACGTCGGCATCGCGGCCGACCAGCGCCGCCGCTTGCAACGCCGAAGTCGAGAAGAACATGCTTGCACCTGCCGGCTGGGCGGCGGGTTTGCGGGCGGCGTTCTGAAGGCGCTGGCGGTCCTCGGACGATAGGCCCATCGCCTCGGCAAGCAGCATGACGGTGATCAGCCGCGGCGTGCGGGCCGAGCCGGTCTCGATATCGCTGACCGTGCGGGTGGATAATCCGGAGCGTTCCGCGAGTGCCTCTTGCGAAAGCAGAGCAGCAGAACGAAGCGAGCGCAGCACCTCCCCGAGCGCTTCAGCCACGACGTGGGCGTAGTTCGGCTCGAAAATGTGAGTATCTTCGTGGCTTCGCCCCCCGCCGGAAGCGACAATGTCGGTATGAAGACCGAGCACGTACACGCCGTCAAGGCCGCATTTGCACAACCGTTGACCGAGGAGCTGCTGTCGTGCTCGGGGATTACGCCCGGGATGCGCGTGCTCGTGCTAGGTCCCGACCTGGCCGATCTCGCGCTCCTCGTGGCGGAACGCGTGGGCGCCGACGGCACGGTCATCGGCCTCGACGCCGACACCCGAAACGTCGACCGCGCCTACTGGCGCGCCGAAGCCGAGGGCTTCGATTGCATCGAGTTTCGCGCCGGCGCGTTGCGGAACTTACACCTCGACGCTCCGGTCGATGCCGTTGTCGGGAGATTCTTTTTGATGCACGAACCCGACCCGGTCGGAGCGATTCGCCGCGCCGCCGGCTTGGTACACGACGGCGGGCGCATCGTCATGCACGAGTGGCACTACGAGTCGATCCTCTGGCCGCAAACGTCGGATTGGCCGGACGTGCCCCTCTATCGCCGCTTCGCACAAACGTCGATCGATCGCATGCGCCGAACCGGCATGCACGTCGACATGGGATTGCGGTTGGTGAACCTGTTTACCGAAGCCGGCCTGCCGCTGCCGTCGATTCGCAGCGACCTGCGCGTCGTCAACGGCGCTGGTTCGTTAGGTTATCGGTTTTTTGAATCGGCGCTGACCGAGCTCAACGGCGATCTCGACGGCGATGCATTTGCCCAGCGTTTGGAGCGCGAAACGCTCGCGACCGGCGGCCACATCTTCCTGCCGCTTCAGATTGGTGCCTGGACCCGATCTGTGTCGTCTTAAGCCCTTCGACTCCGCTTCGACAAGCTCAGCGTCGCTCACGACAAGCTACGTCGCGGCTGGTGCGGGGATTCAAATCATTGCGGGACGGCAATGATGTCGAGGTTTTTAAAATCTTTGTACGTCGCCAACAATTTGGGCTGACGCCGCGACAGCCATCCGCTCGCCGGTCGCGCGAAGGCATAGACGCATTCCTTCTCATGATTCGCGACGTATGCTACCGAAGCATCGCTATTAAACGCGACGCCGCTGATCGAGGCGTGAAGTAGGTCCGGCGTGTGAAACGTCGTTCCGCCGCTCGGGGAGGAAACCGATACGAGCCCGGGTACCCCGTCGACGGGCGTCATTGCCTCCTCCTCATCGTCCACGGCGCCGCCGATCAGTGCGATCGTGCCGATGCCGAAACACGCACCCTGCGTGTACTTCCGACGCCCTACGCGCGCGTAGGGCCGCACGCTTGCGAACCCGCATCCGCCCGATACCAAAACCTTGCCGCCATCTGGAGTCGCCAAGACCGACGCGGCGTTCTGCGAGTTTTGCACGACGACCGTCGGACCGTGTCGCGTCATCCGCCCGTGCGGGAAGAAGTAAACGGCCTGTTGACCGTAATCGCTCACGTAGACGTTTTGGTGGACGTCAACGGAAAGGTCGGTCAGCGAAGGTGCACCTGGCGCACCCTGCAGTAGCGGCGCGTCGAGCTGCTTGACGAGCTTGCCGGCATCGCTAAAGACCTCCACGCATGCGGCACATGGTTTGGATTTCGAATCCGTGATGGTGGTGTAGATCTGGCCGAAACGGTCTGAAGCAAGGCCCTGAGCCAACCCGTGCGCCGGCTTAAATCGTGCGGTTTGCGTCGCTTTGCCGTTTTGGATTGAAAAGACGGTAATCGATCCGTTGGAATAATCGAGATTGAAAAGTTCGCCCAACGCACCGGCCTGGAAACGATCGACCGTAGATCCGGCCGAGGCGGCGGATCCAGTTTGCGGTAACGCATGCTGCGTCGCCGCGATGTTGGAACACCCATTCAGTAGGAGAAGCGCGCCTAATAGAGTGGAACAAGCTGCAGCCTTCATGTGGCGTATATTTGCAGTCATCGTGCGAAGTCATTCGCTGCATCCGATTGAGTTGCTGCGACGCTGCCACGCTCTCTGACCGAGCGTGGGTCCGGCTGGCTTCCCGGTGCATGTCACCCGCGCACGACGACGAGGTGCCGCAGCCCCAGGACGCATTCCGTCGTCTCACTTGCTTGGCGTCGTTCGAGCATTTCAGCTCTGAGGCGTCGCGTCAACTCCTTTCTCCCGTCGTCGGAGAGGCGCGCGACGTTGTACATGCTGAGCAGCGTCGCCAATATTTGATCGTCGGTACCGTCAAATCGAACCTGGAACTGGTCGATGCGCACGTCGCTCCAGGCGTCGCTTGCAAAGAGCGCGCGCAGCGAGTCCTCCGCGAACGTCGCAGGGTCGCCGACGTGTAATGGCGGCAATTTCTCGGTGGCCTCGGCTTCGCGAAGCAGTGCCCCGAAGCGAGCGACGAGCTCGCTGTTGCCCGACGCCGGGCCGAGAACCGCGGCGAAGATTCCGCCGGGCCGAATTACGCGCTCCAGTTCGTTGACGACGCTGCGCGCGTCATCGAAGAGCATCAACGCCATATGGCAGCCGACCGCGTCGGCGCTCGCATCATTCAACGGCAACGCTTCCGCGCGCGCGGCTAAGAGCTGCACGCTGACCGGTAAGCCGCGATCGCGCGCGACCCCCAGTTCCTCGGGCGTCATGTCAATGCCGGTCAACTCCGCCGACGGCAAACGCCGTGCGAGCAGCGCCAGCAAATATCCGTCTCCGCAGGCGAGATCGATCGCCGTCGTCACTTTCGACAGCGCGGCGACGTCGTCAACGAGCAGATCGTAGCTCGACCGTCTCTCGCCCACGATGCGGCCATACCCGAACGCCACCGTCGCCGCGCCGGCGTAGCGCGCGTGCCAAGCGCGCAGAAACTCCGAACCTTCAAGCTCGCGGAGCACGCCTAACCAAATCGGTCGTCAGCTGCCAGCGCCCTCGGATCGAAAGCCGCCCAAAGATTGACGCTACATGGTTCTCGACCGTCCGCGAGCTAATCCTCAACGCAGCGGCGATGCTTTTGTTGCTGTTACCCTCTGCCACGAGGAGCGCGATTTCATACTCGCGTGGCGTCAACCGCGTGTCGCGCGGTGCAGACTCGATGCGCGTGAAGGCTTTCGCCAAGTCGCAAGCGTTATCGAGATACGTCCGCTTCTTGGTCAGACGATGCGCGCACCGGTAAGCGCCGACCAGGTGATGGATCGGCTTGATCGGTTGGAGGGCGTCGATCGCCTCTTCGATCACCTCGGTCGCTTTGTGAGTTTCGCCAAGCACCTCGAGCGCTTCGGCGCGAACCCGCAGGGCAGTGCCGTCTCCGCCTAAACGCGATTGCTCCCACGCCTGCAGCGCGTCGGCAGCGGTCCGCTCGGCCTCCTCGAACTTGCCCGCTTTGAACAAGATCCGCGCGAGTTTGGTCGCAGTCACCGGTCCGAAAAAAATCGGTAGCCAATCGGAGCTTCTCTGGCTCGTAGGCGGCCCGATGCGCTCGATGACTTCTGCCGCTTCGCTATACCGCCCACAAGAACAGAGCGCGAGGGCTGCTAGCACGGGATCGTCGCTGCGCGACGGAGCGACGAGCGCATCTTCCAGACTCGCATGCACGATTCTGGTTTCGTGCAGCGATGCGACGGAATCGTCGCAGAAGAGCCAAGAGTTCGCTATGTTGAAGAGTGCGTCGCGCGCTGTTGCGATCATGCCGGCGCCCAATGCTAGTTTGAGCGCTTCGACGTTCTCGGCGGCGGCGAGATGTGCGCGGGCCGGGTCGTGGAGATCGATGACGGCGCGCGTCGTCAGCGCGTGCGTCTTGACGTATGGAAGAGCGCTGGGCGTGGACTGCAATCGCTCTATGGCTATCGCGGCGGCGGCCGCCGCACCGGCGAGATCTCGCCGGTGGTAGCGGTCAACGGCCAGGTAAGAGTTGATTCGTATCGCGAGCGACGATATCCGATCGCTGCGGGGTGCTTGGCGAGCCGTCCGCAACGCATCGTGCGCCAGACGTATTAGCTCTGGGCCGTCTCGGCGAGAGAATGCATAGCGCGCCGTTGCGTACGTGAGCTCGGCGCGGTCTGCGAGCGCGAGCTCGTCACCGAGCCGTTCCGCCGAGCTATGCATTTCGGCGAGACTCCGGCGCGCCTCGGCGAGCTGGCCGCGGTCGCACGCGATCTCGGTGAGCCGGCAGAGCGCAGCGAGCCGCGCACTCGTCGGGGTCGTTTCGCGCGCCAGCGGCTCTAGCCGCTGCGCTGCGATCTGGACCGCCCCCATCTGATAGAGCAGATCCGCTTCAAGCAACCGGCTTGCAATCATCGACACGCGCGTAGGTAATTACTCTTGTCCGGCCCGCTGCGCCGGCGTTACCATCGTACGATAAGCAATCATCGCGTCAAGGAGATTCCACAATGGCTTCGCATCGGCTGCTTTCACTCGTCCTTATGGTCACGGTTGTCGCCGGCTGCTCGGCCTCGGGAGCCTCCGCCGTGACGCCGTCCGCGGCAAACGTTGCGGCGCAAGCACTGGGGCGCCCTTTGCCGGACGCCTCGAGCAACCATGTCTACGTGGCCGACAACTTTGCCAGCACGGTGTGGATCTTTCCGGCCGGCGGCACCAATCCCAACCCGGTCGGTTCGATTACAAACGGCATCGTGGGCCCGCAGGGGCTCGCGGTCGACGCGGCTGGAAATCTTTACGTGGCAAACAGCGGCAACAACACCGTCACGATCTATCGGCCCGGCAGGTCGTCGCCGTCGCTGACGCTGCATCAAGATCTGACCACTCCAGCCGCGGTGGCGGTCGACTCGAAGGGAAACGTGTGGGTCTCCAACGAGCTTGGCAGCTATGAAGGAAGCGTCGTCGAGTTTCCGGCCGGACAGACGACACCGTCGACCGTAATTAGCGGATTGGATCCCTACGGCGTTGCCGTCGACTCGGCTGATAACTTGTACGTCGCGAATCACAACAATTACGCCGCGTTCGTGTCGATCTATCCACCGGGTAAAACAAAACCTTCGAAGGAGTTCGGTCAGAATAACCTGATCGAGCCGCTGGGCATCACGGTCGGACCGAGCGGCGAGGTGTACGTAGCCGACTACCAATACGACGACGTCTTCATCTTCACTGCGAAGACGCACAGGCTACGCAAGACGGTTTTTGTTGAATCCGGAGACCTCAGCGCGCTCACTATTTCGCAGAACAAGCGTGTCTACGTTGCAGACTCAGACATGGGTGTGGTCAGCGAAATCTCCCGCTACGGATTCGGTCACGTGCTGGCAAACCGCTACCACAACGATCTGCAAAGCGCGTTCGGCGTGGCCGCGGACCCCGCCGTCGCGCCCGGTCCCTAGGGCCGAGACGCTCTCCCACCCTTCTTGCTGTAGATTCCGAGACGCCCGAAAGGGAAGGAGCGGCGCCAAGCGGTACGAGGCGATTCCCTTGAAACCAATCGTGACGTATCGTGGAGCGGTCTTTCCCTGGCATTGCGACCAGATGGGTCACATGAACGTCATGTGGTACGTCGGCAAGTTCGACGAGGCGACCTGGAACCTAATGGCCGCGATCGGAATTACTCCAAGCTATATACGCGAAACGCAGTCCGGAATGGCCGGCGTTCAACAGAACATTACGTACAATCGCGAGCTCTTCGCCGGCGCGATACTTGAAATTCGCTCGCATATTGTGCGCATCGCGGAAAAGAAGATCGTCTTCGTGCACGAAATGCGCGACGCCGAGCGCGACGAGGTCTGTGCGGTTTGCGAACTGACGGCCGTCCACATTGACCGCGCGACCCGGCGCGCCAGCCCATTCCCGCCCGACGTCCGAACGCGCACGGAGATCCTGCTGAAGCAGTAGATCGCCGCGATTTTTTCCGAAGCGAGGCGCGATCTAGATCCCTGCATCTCCGCCGAGATGCAGCACGCACTTCGCGATGAAGCGGTCCAGCGTGGTATACGTCGCCGGCGTTACCGTAGCTGCAATCACGACATTGATACGCTCGCTCGACTGCGCACCGATCCGGATCTCGACCAGCTCCGCCATCTAGTTGGCTCCAACGGACTCCTTACGGCAGAATAACGAGCTCGCCTAGACGCAGCTGCTTGAGTTGCGTAGCCCGTCTTGCTCTAACGCTTGCCTTGCCGCGATGGGTAGGAACTTGCTCTCTGCGTGCGAAGCCATCTGAAGCCACTTATGAAAGGGGTTCTTTACCTTATGAAGCTATCGCTGCGTTTTCTTTTTGCGTTTTGTTTGACGGTAGGGCTCGGTGGTGCCGCCGCGTTTGCGGCTTCGCCGAACATCGAAGGCACGCCGGTCCCGACTCAGCCCAAACCAGATTTTTCAACGATGAAGTTTTTGATCGGGACCTGGGAGTGCTCCGATATGAGCTCGCGGCGTCCCGGTCCGTTCCGGACGACCGAAGTCTATTCGATGGACCCGTCGGGGTATTGGATGCTTCGTGAGTCAACGATCCATACGGCGTCGTGGATTCCGCGCGAAGTCCGTAACGAGACGAAATTCACGTGGGACGGCCCGGCGAAGCGATGGGTGCGCATCACGACCGGAGACCGGGGCGGGTACGCAGTTTCGACCGCGGCGATGCCGGTGGCGTCTCATACGAGCTACGCGTATGTCATCCAGAGTAAAGCACCGGATATTGCATCGTTCGCGCCTGAGGTTTTCACCAAGGTGAGCGACACGAAGAGGACCATGACGACGTCGTTTACCGAAACGAGTGGCCGCGTCGTAACCGTTAAGGAGACTTGTACGAAGTCGTAGCCACCTGGATCGACCTAGCGGGGAGGCAGCGGAGAGGGACCGCTGCGCGTCGTCGCGCATCTGCCAGCCGTGGCGTGCAAGCTTGAATTCGGCGTCGCAACGGCCGACCATCAATGCGAAGCGTACGACCAGTGCGACGACGTTCGGGATGTCTGGGAGCGTGTGCGCGGCCTGATCGCGCGCGGCAAGGCCACGGATTTTTGGAATCGCTTCCGCGAGGACGTTGAGCTCGCGCGGGGCCTAGGTTGCGGCGTCTTTCGCCTCTCGCTCTCTTGGGCGAGGCTCGAGCCCCAACCGGGCGTCTGGAACGACGAGGCCTTTGCACACTACCGCGACGTCTTGCAAGCAATCCGCGACGCAGGGATGTCGGTGGTCGTCACGCTCGTCCACAACACCTGGCCGCTCCACGTTCAGGCCGCGGGTAGCGGAGCGGGGCCGCTCGACCCGGGCTTCCCCGACCGCGTCGCGCAGTTCGCAAATGAGATCGCGCAGCGGCTCGGCGATCTCATCGACGACTACCTTACGCTCAACGAGCCAAATCAGCTAGTCTACGGCTGGATCAAAGGCTTTTGGATGCGCGCATACGCAATCCCGCCCGGGCAGCCGCCGTACGAAAGCGGCGATGCGCAAATGGACGACGTGCTCACGCTCATCCCCAATCTCTTTCGCGCCCACTTCAAAGCGCGCGATGCTATTCGGCACATTCGGCCGAGTGCGCGCGTCGGCGCGAATCCGCTCGTCTTGGGCCTGCCGCGCTGGCTACAGCGCTGGATCGACCGAAACGCTACGCATTTGCAGTCGCCGGAGGACGCAAAACGGCAGGCAGCGCGCATCGCGCAGTCGGCGATCGTTGAAGGCGGCCGCGTCGATTGCACGATCGCGCAGCTCACGATGACGCAGGAGCGCCTGCAGCACGCATTTTTCTCGGAGCCTTACTATTGCACCCATCTCGCGGTGCTGCATTCCAGCACGTTCACGCTTCCGGCGGAAACACAAGCTTGGCGGGGTCGCGTCGCCGTGGTTGCCGACACATTCCCGGCGACGATCGTCGGTGGTTGGTTCCCCGCGGCGACAATCAGCTACGTCAACGCTATGCATGATGCAGTCGAGGTGCTGAAGCAGGGCAAAGCCGACGCAGTCTTCGACGACGATGTCACGCTGCGCCAATATGCAGTGGACGCGCTGCGCATCACGCAACTGCCCGGCGCGCCGCAGTACTTTGCCGTCGCGATGGCGCTGGGCAGCCGCAGTCTGCTCAATATCGTCGACCGCGCCATTCGCGAACTGCGGCCCGACCGTCCCGAGATTCCAAACGCCTTCAATCGTAAGACCGTCGCGCATATCGGGCGCGAGGAGGAAGCCGAGGCCGAGAAGCAGCGCGACGTTCCTGAAATGGACCGCTCGGTCGCGCGCATTCGCAGGCGTCACAGGTTGCGTGTCGGAGTCCATCCGGGCGTGCCGGGATTGTGTACGTCGTTCGACGCGCGCGCTTCGCGCGCGGCTCAGGATGACACGGGGCGTTACGAAGGACTGGAACCAGACATTGCGCGGCGGATCGCACGGCTTATCTTCGGTGATCCAGACCGCGTTGAGTTCGTGCCGCTGCATGGTCTCGAGCGCATCGGCGCGACGCGCTCGTCATGGCTTCATGCATTCTTTGCGCTGCGCAAGAGTCTCGCGATCTTCACTACGCTGCTCGGCACGAACTGGTGGAATCTCGGCATGGCCGGCAAGTTACCGGAGTTTCTTTGCCCGCGCGAGTGCGTCGGGACGCTCGATTTTGTCGGGCTCGACTATTACTGGGGCGTCCCCTCGTTCTGGCCGCGCGATCTCCACCGTCTCAGCGCTGCCTCGGATTTCCAATACCAAAACGCCCCGGTCTGGCCGGACGCTCTCGGGATGATTCTGGTCGAAGCGGCGCGCGAGTTTCCCGGCAAGCCGATTATCGTCATCGAGAACGGCTGCGTCGTTCGGGCCGGCGGCATCGGCCGCCCCGACTACTTGACGGAGCACGTCAGCCAAGTGCGTAAGGCCGTAGAGCGCGGTGCTCCGGTAGAAGCCTACATCTGCTGGAGCATCACCTCGAATCGCGAGTGGGGCTTACCCTTCGACGATGGCAGCGACTTCGGGCTCTACCATATCGATCTCGACACCGATCCCGATCTCAAGCGCATGCCGACGGATTCGAGCCGTACCTACGCACGCCTCATCGCGGACTCCGGCTAACCGCGCTTCGTTACCGTGAGCCGACCCGAAGGGCTCAGGACGACTTGGCAAAAATCGCTTCGTGGCCGGCGAGAATGCGCGCCTGCGCTGCGAGATCGACGCTCGTCGACCAGTTACCGCGCTCGAAAGTTCCTCCGAGCACGATGCCGTCGGAGCGCGGAAACATGTAGAGCTCGCCGGTCAGATAAGTGTAGGCGACGTCGGGCTGCGGCTCGAGAATCGTGAGCTGGCCGCGAACCGGCTCGAGTGCCGAATCGTTGAAGAGCGTGCGCGCTCCCAGGCCGGTGCAGTTGAAGACGACCGGCTCGTGCAGAGCCGCTACCTCGGATGAACTGCGAAAGTCGCGCACGGCAATGTGTCCGCCCTGCAACAGAAAATCGCGCTGCACCGCGGGGAGAAACGTGTTCGGCTCCATTAGCATCGTGCTAAAGCGGTGAACGCTCGCAAAACCGACGAACGGCACCGTTGCCGGATCGATCGTTTCGATGTCGGCATAGAGATCGGCGATGCCTGCCCACGTCGCGTAGTCGAGCTCCGGAACGCTCGACTGGCCGTCGCGTTTGAGCGCATAGTTGTCGATCCAGCGGACGCCATACGTTGGCCCTACCATCAGCTGGAACTGGCGGTTCGCGATGTGCGCCGCTTTGCGAAACGAGTCGAGAAAGGCCGGCGTCACGGCATCTCGCGCGAAGACCGTCGTCGGCGTCCACTGCGCGCCCGCAACGTTCGACGTCGTCGCCGGCGGAAGATCGGCGGCATAGATAGTCACCTGCCATCCACGGTTCTGCAGTATTCGCGCGGTCGTCAGGCCGATGACGCCGCAGCCCAAGACCGCCGCCTGCGCCGGCGAGCGATCGGCCACCAAATCGGCGGCCAGCGTCGCACAGCCCCACGACAGGCTAAAGCCGCCGCCGCCATGTCCGTAGTTGTGTACGAGCATTTTCGAGCCAAAACGCTGCGCGCGCAGCACGAACCCGCTCGAGCGATAGGGACGCAAACCGACGATCGTGCGGATGATGAGTCCCGCATCGACGCGCACCGGAACGACCCCGGTCGTCGGTGCTGCAGCACGCGCCATGGCCGGCCAGCGCAGCGCGGCAACGGCCGAAAGCCCGAGCGACGAGCCGATGAAGGCGCTGCGCGAGAGCGGCATTACGTCGGGCCTACAGGCGGCCGGCGGCGTGCAGCGTTTCATAAATCGCGAGGGCGAGTTTGCCTGAGGAGTCCTGTTTTGAATCCGCTTGGCTGTTCATGCCGAACGCAATCGCCGCATCTTGACGTGGGAAATAGACGTGCACCATGCGATAGCCAAGCGTTTCGCCCTCGTAAAACCAAACGGTTCCCGTCTGCGGCGTCGTCAGTTCCGCGACGCCCAGACCGAAGCCGCGCGGGTCGCTGAGGCTCGTCGTTTTGATCGGCTGGCCGGTCTTCGTCGAAACCAGCTCGACCAGTTCGGCGCGCTGCTTGGATGCGAGAATCGGGCCGTTGTAGAGCGCGCGCGCCCAACGCGTGAGGTCTTCGGGTGTCGAGACAATTGCGCCGGCGGCTTTCATCCACGAGACGCTGTCGGCGCGCACGTCACGGCCGAGTAACGGCGCCAGCCCGGCGTTGTCGGAATCGTGGCTAAAGAAATATCCGGAGACCATCCTGTCCAGCACGCTGCCCGGATATTGAGTGCCGGAGTAATACGACGACGTCAACCCAAGGTCGGAACGAAGGAACCGCCGCTCGAGTTCGCTCGCGTAGTTGTTATGCGTTGCGCGCTCGATAATCAGCTCGGCGAGCAGATAATTCGTGTTCGAGTAATTGTAGCCGGTGGTCGGCGGCGGCGCGTGCGGATTTCCTGGATAGACATACGCGATCAGCTCGGGAATAGTTAAGTCTCGCGTCGGATTCTTCGCGTAGTCTTCCAGCATCGCTTGGACGTCATCGTAGCCCGGAATGCCGCTCGTCATGTTGAGCAGCCGTCGAATCGTTACGTTCTTCCAGGCCGGATACTGCGGCAGCCAATGACCCACGGTTTGATCGATCGTCAGCTTCCCTTCCGCTTCGAGTTGCAGAACGATCGCCGCGGTGAAGGCCTTTGTGTTGCTGCCGATCTGCCAGAGATGCTCTTGCGTAACAGGGGCTCCGCCGCCGAACTTCGTGGTTCCGGTCGTAACGTTGATGTTCGGCTGCGCGCCGTGCAGACTGACGCTCAGCGAGATCGCCGAGATGTGCTCGATTTTCGAGCGTGCCGCCAAATGCGCGTTGAGATCGCGCTGCAGCGCATCGCGCAGCGCGGTATCGGATTCGCTGGCGGTCGCGGGCGTGACGGTACCAAGCGCGGCGAGCCAAAGCGCGACGAAGAATATCGCGAAGCATCGTTTCATAGGCGCGCTTGGTTCGTGGCTCGCTCGCCGTCTCCGCTGCCTACGCGTTCGACATGCTCAGCACGACGCGAAAGCGAGCCGCGCCGCTCATCATGCGCTCGTAGCCTTCGACGGCGCGTTCCAACGGCATTACTTCGATCATCGCGCGGACGCCGGAGTGCACCGCGAACCGCAGCGTATCCTCCGAGTCGGTGCAGGTACCCGACGGCCAGACTTTGATCGAGCCGCGGAGCCCCATCAGCGCTAGCGTGTTCACCGGCAACGGTTCTTGCGTTGCGCCGACGATCAGCAACTGGCCGTCGACGCCGAGTCCACCCAGCACCGGCTCCATAGCCGCGGCCGACGTGATCGTGGCGAGCACAACCTTCGCGCCGCCAAGGCGCTGCAGCTCAGTGGCGACGTCTCCGTCACGGCTATCAATATAGTGCGACGCACCGAGCTTTCGAGCCAGCTCCTCTTTATCGCGACCGCGCGCGATCGCCACCGTGCGGAAGCCCATCTTTGCCGCGAACTGCACCGCCAGATGGCCCAAGCCACCGACGCCGAGCACGGCAACGAGGTCGCCGGCGCGCGCCGGGCTGTGGCGCAAGGAGTTGAAGGTCGTAATGCCGGCGCACATCAGCGGCGCGGCCTCGACCGCCGTCAGCTCGTCGGGAATGCGCGCCAGCGCCACCACCGGCGCGACGACGTACTGCGCGTGGCCGCCATCGTACGCGATTCCCGGCACCTGCAGATTCTCGCACGTGATGAAGTCGCCGCGGCGACAGCGATTGCAAGTGCCGTCGTGACCGCCGTGCCAGCCGACGCCGACCCGATCGCCCACCTTCCAGCCGCTCGTTTCGGGGCCGAGCGCTTCGATCGTGCCGGCGATCTCATGCCCCGGAATTCGTGGATAGGCAATGCCGGGCCACAGGCTGAGCACCGTCAGCGAATCGCTGTGGCAAACTCCGCACGCCTCGACCTTGATACGCACTTGGCCGGGACCGGGTTCGCGAACTCCAACGTCGCGCAGCTCTAGGCGATGATCGTCGGTCGACGGCACGACCGCCGCCCGCATACCGTTCGTACTCATAACGAGAGCTGCAACACTCTTCGAGCCGCGGCGGTGCCACAGCCACTCCTCCAGCGAGTGCGGCTACGGCGCAGTTTGCAACCTGTAGCACGCCGTGCTACAGTTAAAAGGTGAGGCAGATTTCTCAGCGCGAGCTGCGTAACGAAAGTGGCAAAATCATGCGGGCTCTCGAAGCCGGCGAGAGTTTTATCGTGACGCGGGACGGCGCGCCGGTAGGCGAGCTGATTCCGCTGCGGAGACGGGGTAACGCGCGCTTAGCGACGGTGCTCGAGATCTTCCGCGGTGCTCCGCGGATGAGTTATCGTCGACTGCGCAAGGACCTTGACGCCATCGCGGATCCCGATCCGAAACCGCGTGGCTAGACATCGCCGCGCGATCCTCGACACGTCGGTGGTCATCGACCTCGAGGAAATCGATCCCGCCGCGCTGCCGGAAGAACCGCTTATCTCTTCGATCACGCTGGCGGAGCTAGCAGCAGGGCCTCAGTCTACTAGCGATCCAACCGAACGAGCTCGCCGCCAAGATCGACTTCAACGCGCTGAAGCCGCATTTACGCCGCTTCCGTTCGACGACGGCGCCGCGAGGGCGTATGGTCGCATCTACGCTGCGATCGCAGATACAGGCGGCAAACCTCGCAGCCCGCGCGTTCTCGATCTTATGATCGCATCCATCGCGCTGGGTACGGGTCTGCCTCTTTACACGCGAAACGCAAGTGACGTTCGAGCATTGAACGAGCTCATTGTGATCGTCGCAGTGTAAGCGACGTTATTGAGGCGGCGGCCAGAGCGCGAGGCCGGTCGGATAGTTCGAGCGGCCACCCCATCCTTGTTGGTCGATCGTTCCGATCATCTTCCCGGCGGGGTAGCTGAAGATCTCAACCTCTTGGAAGTTCGTCACGTAAAGCCTCGTCCGCGATTGATTGAACGCTTCCCAGAGCGCGCCGCCCGAAACGGAGATCTGCTGCACGAGTTTGCCGGTCGCTTCGGCATAGACGTTGATCGTACCATCGCCGCTGCATGCGAGCAGATTATCCGCACCGTCCTCGATGATGCCCCATGGAGAGCCATACGAGACGCCTAAGTTCTTCGGCCTACCGCGCGCGTGCACGAACTTGTTTATCTCGCCGTTGCTGCCCGAGCCGGCGTACGACACGTAGAACGTGCTC
Organism: Vulcanimicrobiota bacterium; assembly: GCA_963831815.1. Classification (GTDB taxonomy): domain Bacteria; phylum Vulcanimicrobiota; class Vulcanimicrobiia; order Vulcanimicrobiales; family Vulcanimicrobiaceae; genus Cybelea. The sequence continues at coordinate 785,982 of CAWHRL010000002.1, read as the reverse complement.
GTCTGCCGATGCAGCGTGATGCCGTACACCTGAAAGTTGGGAAACTTCAAAACCCGCGACGGAAGGCTTGCAAGGGGCGGATAAACCGAGACCGATCCCGGAGAAAAGTACGCGAGCGGCGCGATGTTCGCGACGTAGAGCGTACCGTCTTTGCCGACCGCAATGTCGAAGGGCGTCCAGGATGCCGGAACGATGAGGCGCGTGTAACGCGTTCCGCCTTTTGGAAAGACCTTGATGTCGCCGGGGACCGGTCCTTCCGTGGCGACACCCATGTCGGTCACATAGAGATTGCCGGCGGCGTCGGTTGTCATGCCGTCGGGATAGTTGTCATCCTCAATCTGGCCGACGAGCTTGTATTTCAAGCCGCGCAGCTGGAAGACGTCGATCGCCCCCGAGTACGACGGTGACCCGGTCGGATCTGCAACGTAGAGCAGCTCTTTGGCGCGCTTGGCTTCAGGCGACATCCAGCCGCCGGCGCCGCGTGATAGCGGGGCTGCGGGCGGCAAGCCGGACGTTCCGGACGCAACGTAAGGGGATCCGCACCCTGCCGCTGCGAGCACCGCGCAAAGGCCGAACGCCGCGCGTGGAGCTGACCAGACATTCATGCGCAGAGCTTACGCCAAGGAACCGTTCGACTCCGCCGCGGCGAGCGCGGGAAACGCCGCGCGCTTGATGAAAGCCCAGAGCCCGGCCGAGCCGGACGAAGGAGGACCCCATGGCTCGCAAGTTTATCGATTGTCGAGAATATCCGAGCGAAGTGAACTGCACGATCGCGATATCCGCCGACCGTGACGACGAGCTGGTAGAAGCGGCGGCCCAGCACGCAATAACCGTCCACCGACACGCCGATTCGCCCGAGCTTCGCGCGACGCTACGTTCGATCGTGAAAGAGGGTATGCCGGCGTAACTCCGCGCACCGGAGCCGGATGTCACATATCGCGGGCTGACTCCGTCTAGGCTGCGGAGGACAGGAAGCAAGATGTTCAAGTGGTTGGTGAAGAAGCAGCTCGATAAGTTTGGACGCCGGTGGGGATACGACACCGGTTACGTCCGCGAGATTGTCGACGAGGCCGGCGTAGGCGCCGTCATGCCGATGCAGGCACTGGGCAAGCTTGGGAGTTATCGGAAGGTTCCGCTCGATGCATATTACGGCGCGGCGCTGACGTCGGGTAAGTCAGCCGACTGCGGAGCGTGCTTGCAGCTCGGCGTTTCAATGGCTGAAGCGGCGGGCGTGAAGCCGGAAATAATCCGGGCGATCCTCGAACGCGATTATGCGAAGTGTTCGAAGGCAGCGCTGCTCGGCGTCGAGCTCGCGCTGGCAACGATCGCGCGCGACGGCAGCGGCGATGAGGCGCGTGCCGAGATTCTCAAACGTTGGGGGCGCGCTGGGCTCGTTTCGCTCGCCTACGCGATCGTCGGTGCACAAGCGTACCCCACGTTCAAATACGCGATCGGTCACGGTCACGCGTGCGTTCGCCTGCGCGTCGGCGGTGAAACGCTCGCGATGCAGCGTCCGCAATACGCGTGATGTTGGCACACGCCGAGCGATTCGAAGAGCTGCGCCCGCAGCTCATACGCCATGCCTATCGCATGCTCGGCGAGTACGGCGAAGCCGAAGACGTGACGCAAGACGCGTACCTGCGCTGGAGCGCTGCGTTCGATACCTCGCAGGTACGCGACGAAAAGGCGCTCGCGCGCACGATCGTGACGCGGCTCTGCCTCGACCGTCTTCGCTCGGCGCGCGCCACGCGTGAGGTCTACGTCGGGCCGTGGCTTCCCGAACCGGTCATCTCGGAGAGCAGCGACGATCCGGAGGCCGCGGCGACGCTCGCCGACGACATCTCGTTTGCGCTGATGATCGCGCTCGAACGGCTGGCGCCGCTCGAGCGCGCGGCGTTTTTACTGCATGACGTGCTCGACGTGCCGTTTGCGGAAGTCGCGCAGACGCTGGGGCGCGCCGAGCCGGCCGTTCGCAAACTCGCGACCCGAGCGCGCGAACACGTGCGCGACGCCGGCCGTCGCTCGCGCACCGATCCAAAAGAGTTGCTGCGCGTGCGCGATGCGTTCTTGGCCGCGATCCAAGGCGACGATCCTGCAGCGCTCGAACGCCTTCTCACCGACGACGTCGTCTTTACCAGCGACGGCGGCGGCAAAGTCCCGGCTGCAACGGTGCCGGTGATCGGACGCGAGCGCGTCACGAAATTCATCTTTGGTCTAAAGGAGAAGCAAGGTTGGCGCGACGTCATTCGGATGGACCTGGTGATGCTCAACGGGATGCCCGGCACCCTGACCTTCACTGCCGCCGGCGTTCAAGATGCGACCGCATTGGAAATCGTCGACGGACGCATCGCTGCGATGTACGTCGTCCGCAACCCGGAGAAGCTGCGCGGCATGATGAAGAACTGAGGATGTATAGAAAGCTCAGCGCCCTAGCCGCGCTCCTATTCGTTGCAGCCTGTTCCGGGCAAAGTCTTCAATCCGCGGCTGGCACTCCGCAATCGGCCGCTCCATCGGTTAGGCGATCGAGCGGCTTGACGTTTACGGTTTTTACGGCGGGTCAGACCGCAGGTTTTCCCGCCAGCGCGGCCGCGACCGACCTTGCGTTGGGTCCCGGCGGAAATATGTGGTTTACGGACAGTGGAACGCCGGCGATCGGGGAGATTACGCCTGGCGGCACAGTGACCGAGTACACGAGCGGATTGCCGGCTGGCTCGATTCCGTACTCCATCGTGGCGGGGCCCGACGGCAACATGTGGTTCTCCGATTTTCGCGGCGTCGCGATCGGTCAAATCACGCCTTCCGGAACGATCACCGAATACGCCGCGCCGCAGTACACCAACAGCAAAGCGATGGGGATTGCGTTCGGACCGCGCGGCGAGCCGTGGATTGTCGGGTTCGGCTCGCAGCCGCTGGTGGCGCACTTGACCAAGAACGGAACCATCGCCGCGCAGCTGCTGCCGGTGCTGATGACGCCGAACGGAGCGCTGACGGCCGACACCGGCCGCAACCTGTGGTTCGTCGCACAGAACCCCAAGACGCGTGGTGAACTCGTCGAGCGCGGCGCGCACTCGAAGGAATTGCTGCGCACGTTTATCCATATGGTCGCAGCATTCGAGCCGTGTTGCCCAAACGTGGCGGCAAAATCCAGCGTAATCGGACCGGACGGTAATCCGTGGTTCACGACGAACGATTTCGGGCACCGCGACTCGGGCGCGAATTATTTGGGAACGCTTGAGGGCGGTAGAGTTCGGCTCATCCGGGTTCATCATAAGGGCCTCTCGGAAGGTGCGTACCCCAGCGGTCTCGCGGCTACTTCGAGCGGCATGTGGATGACCGGCGGCGATCCGTTTGCCTACAAAGGTGCGCTGTGGCACATCGACAAGCGTGGTAAGCAGATCGCCTACGATTTGCCGTACAACCCGCTTGGGGTCGCGGTCGACGCCTCCGGCAACCCGTGGTTTACGACGCGCTTTTCCGGCGAGCCGAGCCAAATCGTCGAGGTAACTGGCGCCAAATAATCAACTAGAGCGATGGACGCAGCAGCATCAGCGTGACGATCCCCACGTAAGCGATGCTGAAAATTGAAAGGACGACCGTGACGGTGCGCGTCGAAACGCGTTCCCCGCGCGCCATCGCCGCATTGGCTGCGAGCTGCCATGGAATCATTAGCCTCGCCTGCGCGATGATTGCTAGCACGATCAACGCATACGTTGCGATCAACCACGCCGCCCCGAGCGGCACGTGCATCACGAGCGCCAGCGCGAATCCGGCAAGCACTCCAACGCCAAGCATGGGCCCGAAGAGACGCGCCGATTGCCGCCACGAGCGCACGCCCGCGGCCAGCGCGCTTCCATCGCCGCCACGGCTGAGCAGCAAGAGCCACAGGTTGGCCGCGATGAGGCCGACGTAACCGGCGGTCGTCAAGATCGCGTGCATCGCGATGAGCGCCGAAAAGAGGGCCATGCATATTTATTTAGACTATCTGACTAAAAATGTCAACCTAGTCGGCGCGCCGAATAGGGCTGGATGACTCCGCGGCCCTATCAAGCCGGCGAGCGCCGCCAAGCGGCGACGCTGGCTACCCGCTCGCGCATCATCGCAGCGGCGCGCGCGCTTTTGACCGACCCGCACGCCGCTACATTTAGCATCGATGCGGTCGCCGCGCGCGCCGACGTCGCTCGGATGACCGTCTACTATCAGTTCAAATCGAAGGGCAAACTATTGGAAGCGCTGTTCGACGATTTCGGAGTTCGCGCCAACATGAAAGCGGTCGGCGATGCGGTTTGCAACCCCGATGCTACGCGCGGTCTTTCGGCGCTCGTCGGCGCCTTCTGTCATCTTTGGAAGAGTGAAGGCGGGCTCGTGCGCCGGCTCAACGCGATGGCCGTGCTCGATCCCGAGGTCGATCGTGCGCTGCAAGAACGCGGCGGTTGGCGGCGCGAAGCGCTCGGCGCGATCGTCGGCCGCCGGCGACGCGGGCGCGTCGCGGCCGAGATCGTCGACCTGCTCTACGTCTTGACCAGCTTCGAAACGTACGACATGCTTGCGTCCGCCGGCCGCAGCCCGAAAGAGATCGCGGCCATTCTACAGCGAGCCGTCGCAGCCGTCGTCGCCGCCTAGCGGCTCTTTTTTTTGGCGGCCGTCTTAGGCTTGAGCGTCTTCACGTAGCCATAACTCAGATCGAAGTATTTGCGCAGCTCGCTGGTCTTTTTGAGCAGAGCGTCGGGAACGACGACCCAATCCTTTTTCACGACGCCGTACGTTTCGAAGAGCTTGGTCTTGTATTTCTTGAGAAAGGCCTCGAGGTCGTCCGGTGAGAGCCGGATCGCCAAAGTCCCGGGCGGAGAAAGGTGCGTGTACATGTGTCCGTTGTGCGAAGTATACGGATTGGTATCGCCCTTTCTCGCAACCTCGGGATTCGTCGCGATCAGCTTATCGTAGAGCGCGATTTTCTCGGCCGGAATGGCACTCGGCTTGGGCACCTGGTTACGGCCTTACTTTGAAGATCGTACCGCAGCCGTAACTGTTCGCGCAGCCTCCATTGCCGCCGCTTATCGTGGTGCCGTAGAGCACGCCGCGCAACATGTAGACGGGTGCGTTGGGATCCTGTCCGTCGGTGCCTCCCAGGAAGCTATGCAGCACGCTCTCGGTACCTGTTGGGTTGATCTTAAAGACGGTGCCGTGGCCCGCAGTACCTCCGCCGACCGTGGTGCCGTAGAGCTCGCCCTTCGAGTAAATCATGCTCGCGCCAGGGAGATTACCGTCGGGAATGTCTTTGAAGTCGTAGAGCGTGGCGAGCGTGCCCGACGTCGTCACCGAGAAGAACGTTCCCGAGCTTCGGCTGCCGCCGCCCTCGGTGGTGCCGTAGAGCACGCCTTTCACGGCGGTCAGACCGTTTGGAAACGCGCCGTCGGTCGAATCGGCGAAGCGATAGAGCACGTGTTCTTTGCCGCGCAGGTTCAGTTCGAAGATCGTGCCGCAACCGTTACCGCCGCATCCCGTTCCGCCGCCTTCTAAGGTCGCGCCGTAGAGCTTGCCGTTCATTGCGGTCACGGGCCCGTAGAGGCGCTCGCCGTCGTTGCCACCTTTGAAGCTATAAAGGACCTTCTCCGTTCCCGCGGTGGTAACTGAAAAGACGGTGCCGCATCCCGCCCCGCCGCAACCGGTGCTGCCGCCGTAAACCGACGTGCCGTAGAGCTTGCCGGAGAGCGGGATCAGCGCGGCTTGAGAGTCTTGGGCGTCCGCCGAACCGCTGCCCTTGAAACTGTAGATGACCTGTTCCGATCCCGAGGGAGTCGTCGTGTAAACGACGCCGTCACCGAACTCTCCGGCGCTCGAGGTCGTCCCAAAGAACTGGCCGTTGAGCACGGTCGGTGCCGCCCACGGCCACGAGCCGTCGTGCCCGCCGTTAAAGGTGCCGTCGAAGTTGTAGATGATGTCTTCCGCACCACCTTTGGTCACCGTAAAGATCGTGCCGCATCCGAGGTAGCACAGGTTGCTGCCGCAGCTCGACGAGCAGTAGTTTTTCGAGCCGTTCAGCGTCGTTCCGTATAGCGTGCCGTTGAGCGCTACTAAGCCGCCATAGGGGCTGGCGCCGTCCGGCGTTCCCTTGAAGGCATAAAGCACTTTGTAGCCCGACCCCGCGGGGCTCCCGGCGGACGAGCGTTCGCGAACGCCCATCGGGATGCCGCTGCCGGCGTTTGGACTGAACGTCCCGCCGCCGCCGCACGCCGCTAAAAACGCGGTGCTGATGAAGATAATTACGAAGTTACGAAATTTATTCACGTGCGTTCTCCTCCGGTCGGCGCGCGTTCGACGTCGAATTCGCAAAATCGTGCCGGCTGGGGCACGACCCCGTTAAAAAAATCGTCAAAGCGAACGCGCAGGCAGGCGAGCGTGGTAATCTGTAGCATGCTTGGCACGATTCTGCTCGCGGCGTTGACTGCCGTTGCGCACGGCCCGAGCTCGACCACCATCCCGTTTACGCTCTTCGATAATCGGATGATGATTCAGGTGATGCTCGACGGCAAGGGTCCATTTATGATGATCGTTGATACCGGAGACCCAACGGTCACCATTACGCCGAGCGTGGCACAGGGCTTAAAGCTTGCCGCGCGAGCGGCTGGATCGGTAACCGGCGCGGGCAGCGGTTCAGAATCGGTCGGCCTCACACGCCTCAAGAGCGTCGGAATCGGCGCGCTGCGTTTCGAAGATCTCGATGCCGAGGTCCTGGACCTTTCGCGGATCCGGCGAACGTTCGGTTTTCCACGGCTCGACGGTATCGTCGGCTACGGCATCCTGCGCAGGCTGCGCGTCGGCGTTAATATGGACGATCAAACGATCACATTTTCTTACCCGCCACTGCCGGCTCCAAAAACCGCCGCAAAGGTGGCGTTCACCACCGATGCCGGCAGCATTCCCGAGATCACGGCGGCGGTCGACGGTGTGCACGGCATCTTCATGATTGACACCGGCGACCGTTCCTCGCTCACGCTCTTTCGCCGTTTCGCGCAGACAAACGACTTCTATCGCGACGCGCCGGTTCGCAACGCGATAACCGGCGTCGGCATCGGCGGCCCGATCTACAGCGACGTGCTTCGAACGACCGTATCGCTCTTCGGCACGACGATCTCCGGCGTAGTGACCCGCGCCTCGCGCGACCGCGGCGGTGTTTTCGCGCTCGGGCCGCAGGATGCCAGCATCGGCACCGGATTGCTCAAGCGCTTCAATCTCGTCTACGATTATCCCGACCGGCAGATTCTCGCCTGGCCGAGCCGCTTCTTCAATGCACCCGATACGTACCGCCCGCTTGCGCTGAGCAATGGTTCGCTCCACGTCGCGCCGCCTGCAGTCGATCCGACCGTCATGGCGAGTCCGCTTCCGGTGCTCCCGCGCCACGGCGTCTTCGGGGCCGCGGTCGTTGGCTCGGGCGACGGCGTTCGCGCGCAAGCGGTGATCTCGGGAAGCGCCGCCGCACAGGCAGGCCTTCGCAGCGGCGACACGATTCGCGCGGTCGGCGGGGTGCCGATCGCGACGGTGGCGCAGTTTCTCGCGGCGGTCCACGATCTGCACGCGAACGAAGGGGTCACCGTCGACGTGATCCGCGACGGCGCGCCGCTGCGGCTCGATACGGTGCTCGGTTCGGCCCGAGACGAACGCGACCCCGGCGTCGTCACCGAGTACGGCGAGGTCGCCGTCGACGATTCGATTCGCCGCACGCTGCTGACGATGCCATTGGGCCTTGCGTCGCCGGCTCCGGCCGTCTTGCTGATCGGCGGCATCGGCTGTTTCACGGTCGACAACGCGACAAGCTCGCAAGACGCCTACATGCACCTCACCCACGACATCGCTCGCGCCGGCTTCGTCACGATGCGCCTGGAGAAGAGTGGCGTCGGCGATAGCCATGGGCCGCCCTGCCGCAACGTCGATTTCGATGCGGAAATGCGCGGATACGCGGCGGCGCTCGGCGCCCTGCGGCGAAATCCACACGTCGATCCGGCCCGCATCTATCTGCTTGGTCATAGCATCGGCACCGTCATCGCGCCGATCTTGGCGGTCACCAATCGCGTCGCCGGCGTGATCGCGCTCGAAGGTGTCGGGCGCGACTGGCCGGAGTACGAGATTCGCAATCTGCGCCGCGATCTCGAGCTCGACAACGAAACACCGGCGGCCGTCGACCAAGCGCTGATCGAGAAGGCGCAATGCATGCAGCGTCTCTTCTACGAGTACGAGCCCGAGGCAGAGATCGAGCGCGTGATGCCGGCCTGCCGCGTCCACGACTCCATCTATCCGGCACCCGCTTCATACGTGCAGCAGCTCGCGCATCTCAACATCATCGCACCGTGGCCGAAGCTCGGCGTACCGGTCCTGGCCGTCTATGGGACCTCCGATTTTGAAACCGAGCTGGCGGACCACGAACGGATCGTGGCAGTCGTCAACGCGGCGCATCCCAAGTCTGCGATGCTCGACGTGATTCCCGCAATGAGCCATGGCTTGGGACGAGCGGCATCGCCGAAGTCGGCCGAGAGCGACGACGAGCAGGGCACCGTCGAGACATACGATACCGATGTCAGCGCCGTGATCGTCGCGTGGCTGCGCAGCGTGAGCCACGCGCACGGGGGTTAGCGCGAGCGTTTTTTTGGGAAAATACCGGGCATGCGCGAGCCGGAGGCGTTGGAAACGCCGGACGGGTAGTTGAGCCGCGGGCGCTTCATCGTGCGCACCGCGAGCTTTCTCGTCTACATCGCTGGGTTTGTTGGCCGATTTTCGCCGCGTGATGCTCTAGCCGATCATCGATGTTCGGCATCACCCAAGCGGTAGCACGCGTTGACCGGCGCTTGAATAAGCGCATGGATCGGCCGACCGGCGGGCACCGATATGCAGCGTAAGAATTCCTCGAAGCCGGAGCGATTAAAAATCGCTATGAGCCGAACGGTCGTCGGACCGTTGTTCCTAATCGTAACCCACGTCTTGTGCGGAATAAAAATTGTCGCGTGGGCACCAAGCGATGCAGTGCGGTTACCTACGTGCAGCGTATACCGTTCCGTTTTCCGTGAAGACGATCTCATCTTCATGCAAACGGCGGTGCCAAGGAATGACTGCACCAGGCAGCAGGTCTTCGGTCAGCATTACGAGGTTCCGCGAGCCGCCATTTTGAGGGTCCACCTTGATAATGAATGTCGGAAGCCGGCCAACGTTCACTCCCGGCCGGGGCATACACGTCCGTTGCTCGCCTTGATCGGCCTGGAGTAACAGCGGCTGTGACGCTGAGGCAGAAGCAGGAAACAGAATCACGATGGTAATCACGAGAATCGCAGGTTTCATTGTGCACGCTCCTCGGCGTTGAGAGTTGCTCCGCAATCGGCATTGTTACGACGATTTTTCCGGGCGCGCGTCCTTCTTCGTGGTGCTCGATGCCCCATCGGTCTACCTCACGCGTGAAATCATAGCATCTCACGATTATACAAGGCCCCGGGCTGGGTGGCGAGGCGGCTCCGTTCTCCATTGCGGCGCGGAACTATCGCGATATGTCATGGGCGCGGTAGTCGGTTCAGAAATGGCATGTGCTTCATGCGCGCTTCGCTGGCGAGAAGAAAGGTTAACATTTCTCTGAGCGTTGGACGTTTCGCCGTTGCCGTTAAACGATATGAAATGTGACGTTCGGCTGCGATGCTCGAACGGCCGTTGGGGAGCAGTACGAACGTGTGAATATTACCGTTTGGAACGACACCGTGTCCCGCTATGGCTCCATTATCGCTAATATAGAGCGCCTCGAACAGTTGCAGATTAGAACTAGGCGGCACATAGTCATTGAGATCGATCATGGTGCCATCCCGCCACAGGAATGCGCGCGCTGCTCCGTAGCCGCAAGACGAAGAGGCTCCGACGACGTCGCCCCGCGCGTTGATTCCATTTGCGTTGCTGCACAAGTCGCCGTCTACCGTGCCGAGGTCCGTCATCACGCCCCTAGCCCAGCGGAAAGCGTGAATCGCGTTATTGCCGCTGGTGGTGGTAAACCCGGCGACTTGGCCGGCGTTGTTGAGCCAGGTCCCGATTCCGTAATCCCCACCCAAGGTGCCAAGATCGATGAGCCGTCCGTGCCGCCACAGGAAGGGGTGGGCTGTCTGATCGCCTGCGAGATCGGACATCCCGGCAACGTCGCCCGACTCATTCAGCGCCCAGGCACACCCGAACACGCCCCCAAAGCTGCCGAGGTCTTTCATAGTGTTGTGGTACCAAAGGAAGGGATCCGTAGTCGGAAGACCGGTACTCTGATTCGGAGTCGAGTTTGTATAAGAGCATCCGGATATTTGGCCGCGCTGGTTTAGATATGGCGCAACTGTGTCGGGTCCCCCCAACGTACCGATGTCGCGCATCCCGGTAGACTTCTCCCAAATGAAACCCCTTGTTTGAGTGACTAAACCGAAGAACGAATACTGGTCTGGGACTGCGTTTCCCGCGGCACCGGTCACTTGGCCACGGTTGTTCATCTGACCGGCAGTACTCTCATAGCCACCAAGCGTACCGAGATCGAAGATCTTTCCGCGGCTCCAGAACACCGCGTGCGCTTCCGGCCACCCCGTCAACGGATCAATCATTCCATTTTCCGATGCGCCAGCTGCTCCGCCCGTTGCCCCAGCAAAATCTTCTTCACATAGCCGTGCAAAGCGTTGGTGCACCCTTGGCCGCCTAGATGACATGACTCAGAACGCCGTTGCGAGGCTGCGTGTGACAATCAGTGCGCTGCGCTTGCATGCTCAAGCGTCAACTAGCTATGAAGGCTTTGGAGACAACGGGGGCCCGTCGTCGCTGTAACGTTGCTCTCGTGGCTAGGCAGCGCGAATCATCGTCGCTTCGCCGCGTATCGCCGCAGCGATCGCGTTGGGTTTGACCGAGCAGATATATGCCGCTGCTGCGCCGTCGCGAACCGCACGGGCTGCGGCTTGCAGTTTCGGTTTCATGCTCGATCGACACGCTTCGCCTGCCGCGAAACGAAACGCATCTTCCGGCGTAAAGGCATCGATCCCCGATAAGGGATCGCTGGGATCGCGAAAAACGCGCGGCACGTTGGTAATCGCGACGAAAACGTCGGCCCGCAGTGCTCCGGCGAGCGCGGCAGCCGCTAAATCGGCGTTGACATTGTAGGCGTGGTCGCCGCCGCGAGCGACGGCGAGCGGTGCGACGACCGGCAGGAATCCGGCATCGAGGAGCGCGCGAAGCGGCCGCACGTCGGTCGAGACGATTTGTCCCACGTATCCGAGATCTTCGCCTTGCAATCCCACGGCGCGCTCGGCGATCAGCATGCCGCCGTCCTGGCCGCTCAGACCGACGGCCGGCATCCCGAGCGCAAGCGCGTCGCGGACGATGCGTTTATTGATGCTCGCACAAAGCACGGCTTCGGTGACCTTTAGTGTGGCTGTGTCGGTCACGCGCAACCCGTCGATTCGCGACGTCGAGATGCCAAGCTCGGCGAGAGCCGAGTCGATCTCTGGGCCGCCGCCGTGAACGAGCACGACCGAGCTGCCGGCGCCGCGAAGCATCGCGAGTTCGGCCAGGACGGGGTCGGGCTCGCCGCCGCAGCCACGCATCGCGCCGCCGCCGTACTTGACCACGAGGGTCCTTGCATATTCATGCATCATATGCATAAATATACAGGAGATGTATGCCGTCGCGCCAGCCCCGGCTCGGCTTTCCGGCCTCGCCGGGCGCAGCTTCCTTAGGATAAGCGACCTCACCGCACAGGAACTGCTCGGTCTCCTGCGGCTCGCGGCCTTCCTCAAGAGTAGCGCGGCGCGCGAGCAGCGATCGCTGCTGCGCGAACGGACCGTCGCGCTGCTCTTCGAAAAGCCGAGTTTGCGAACGCGAGTTTCCTTTGAGGTCGCGGTGGCAAAGCTCGGGGGCGAGACCCTCTTCGCGCACGGCTCGGAGTTTGCGGTGGGTTCGCGCGAAACGCCCGAGGATGCGGCCCGCGTACTCTCGCGTTACGTCGACGCGATCGTCGTCCGCACGCACGACCACGCGCCGCTCGAGCGCTTCGCGCGAGCCGCGAGCGTGCCGATTATCAACGGGCTCTCGGCCAACGCGCATCCGTGTCAGGCGCTCGCCGACGTGCTTACGCTCAGCGAACATTTCGGCGACGTACGGGGCCTTCGTATCGCGTACTTAGGCGACGCGCGCAACAACGTCGCGGCATCCTTAGCCGAAGCGAGCGTCATGCTCGGCGCAACCGTCAACTTCGGATCTCCCCCGACCCATCGGCCGACGGAAGCCTTCCTCACACATCTGACGCGGCTTGCCGCCACTTCCGGCGGCGGCGCACGGGCGTTTGCGAACCCGGTGCGAGCCGTGCGCGGCGTCGACGCCGTCTATACCGACGTCTGGACGTCAATGGGAGAGGAGCAGTATCGCGAGCGTAACGACGCGATGCTTCGGCCGTACGCCGTAACCGCCGAGCTGATGAGCTATGCGGCGCCGCACGCGATCTTTCTCCACTGCCTGCCGGCACATCGCGCCGAAGAAGTGGAGGCTGCCGTCATTGATGGTCCGCAGAGCGCGATACTTATCCAAGCCGAGAACCGCATGCACGCGCAGAAAGCGCTGCTCGTCGCGCTGTTAACTGAATGCCGAGGATATCCGATATGAAAGAACGACGCCAGCGCGCGATCTTGACGCTCGTCGCTACGCGGCCGATCCATTCGCAAGATGAGCTCGTCGCGCATCTGCAGCGACAGGGCTTTGCGGTAACGCAAGCAACGGTCTCTCGCGACGTCAAAGAGCTTCGGCTCGCTAAGATTCCGATCGCATCGCAGCAAGGCGAGATCTTTAAATACGTCGTGCCGAACGCGGCGCCGAACTATGCAAGCCGCCTTCATCGCGCGATGAGCGAACTCGCCACGACGATCGCCGGGAGCGGAAACCTGATCGTCATCCACACTCCGCCGGGAAGTGCGATGATGGTGGCATCGGCGATCGACGAAGCCGTTTGGCCGGAGGTGCTTGGTACGATCGGCGGCGACGACACGATCTTGGTGGTCGTTCGCACGCCGGAGGAGGCGGTGTTCGTCAAGCAGCGCTTTGCCGATCTGAAAGTCCAAGCGGCGGCATGAGCAGAGTCGTTCTCGCCTATTCCGGCGGCCTCGACACTTCGGTGCTCTTGAAGAAGCTGATTCTGGAAGGTCGCGAGGTCATCGCGATGACGGTCGATCTCGGTGAAAGCGACGCCGTGACGGGGGCCGGCGCGGTTGCGGCCCTTGAAGCCGTGCGCGCTAAAGCAATCGCTCTCGGCAGTTACGATGCGATCGTGGTCGACGCGCGCGAGCGATTTGCCGGCGAGTATGCATTTGCGGCGCTACGAGCCAACGCGCTCTACCAAGGCGCATATCCGCTTTCGGCCGCGCTCTCGCGTCCGCTCATCGGCGGGCTCCTCGTCGAGATCGCGCACCAATACGGCGCGAGGGTCGTCGCGCACGGCTGCACCGGTAAAGGCAACGACCAGGTGCGCATCGAGCTGGCGGTGCGCGCGCTCGACCCCGGCTTGACCTGTCGCGCGCCGCTGCGCGAGTCACCGCTCTCGCGCCCTGACGCGATCGCCTTCGCGCGCGAACACGGCGTGCCGGTGCCGCATACCGCGGAAAAGCCGTACTCGATCGATGCGAACCTTTGGGGCCGCTCGATAGAAGCCGGCGTTCTCGAGGATCCCTGGAACTCGCCGCCGGAGGACGCGTTCGCGTGGACGGCGGGCGCGACGGAGCAGCCGGCAACGCCGCAGGAGATCGTCGTCGGGTTTCATTCCGGTAAACCTGCGCTCGGCGCGAACACGAGCGCTGCATTGGTTAGCGAGCTCAATGCGATCGGCGGAAAACACGGCGTCGGGCGCATCGACCTCGTCGAGGATCGCGTTGTCGGTTTCAAGTCGCGTGAGGTCTACGAGTCGCCCGCGGCGACGATTCTCATCGCGGCGCATCGCGCGCTCGAGCGGCTCGTGCTGACGCGCGACGAGCTGCGATTCAAAGCCTTGACCGATTGCCGTTATGCGGAGCTCGTCTACGACGGCTTATGGATGCAACCGCTACGCGCGTCGCTCGATGCCTTTAACGAAAGCTTCTCACCGCGAATGACCGGCGAAGTCCGGTTGCGCCTGCATCGCGGCACCTGCACCGTCACCGGCACCCGCTCGCCCTTCGCGCTCTATCGCGAACAGGTTGCGACCTACGGCACGCGTGACGTCTTCGATCATCAGGCCGCCAGCGGATTGATCGCGCTGCACGCGCTTCCGCTCGAAACGTACGCGCGCGTCACCGAAGCGACGAGCGCGGCACTCGGCGCGACGTGAGCGCGCTGCAATGGGGCGGCCGGTTTACGGGCGCGGCCGATCGCACTCTGCTCGCCTTCGGATCCTCGCTTGAAGAGGATCTCGTTCTTGCGCCGTTCGACGTTGCGTGTTCGCTCGCGCACGTCGAAGCACTCGAAGGCGGAGCGATCGTCACGCCCGCCGTGGCCCAATCCTTGCGCGTCGCCCTGCGCAAAATCGAAACTGAGATCGCCGGCGGTGAGCTCGCATCCTACGCGCGCGCTCTCGACGTGGAGGACATTCACGGCGCGATCGACGCGCGCGTCCGCGAGCTGGCCGGCACGGCCGGCGAGTGGCTGCATGCCGGACGGAGCCGTAACGATCAAGTTGCGACCACGCTCCTGCTCTACGTCCGCGATCGCGCGTTGCGTGGGGCCGCGTTAACGCACGGCATTGCGAGCGCACTGATCTCGCGAGCTAGCCTCGAGCTCGACGCCCGGACCGTTCTTGCCGCGTGCACGCACCGTCAGCCGGCACAGCCGGTGCTGCTCGCCTTCGTGCTCGCAGCGTGGAGCGAGCCGTTCGTACTGGCGGCGCGGCGCTTTGCCGGCGTCGATGCGGAAGCCCGCAGGTCATGTCCGCTCGGCAGCGCCGCGCTCGCCGGTACGAGCCTCCCTCTCGACCGGGAGCGCGCGGCGCGCGCGCTCGGTTTCGATGCGCCCTCGCGAAATGGCCTCAACGCGATCGGAAACCGCGATGCGGCGCTCGATCTCGCTCACGCCTGCGTTCGCGCCGTCATCGATGCGTCGCGCATCGCCGAGGAGCTGATCGCGTGGTCGGCGCCGGCCTACGCTTACGTTCGGATCGGCGATGCCGCGTCAACCGGCTCGAGCTTGATGCCGCAGAAACGCAACCCCGACCCGTTCGAGCTCGTGCGCGCCTACGCCGCGCAGCTCACCGGATCGTACGCCGGCGCGCTCGCCACGCTCTGCGGCCTTGCGCCGTCGTATCACCGCGATCTGCAAGTGACGAAGGCTCAAACGATCGCGATTGCGGAGGACGCACTTGCGGTATTCGAGGCTTTCGCGCGCGCCTGGGAATCGGTCGGCTTCGTGCGCGAGCGTATGGAGGCGATGGCGTGCAGCGGCTACACGCTCGCGACCGACCTCGCGGATCGTCTCGTAATCGAGGGAACGTCGCCGCGCGAGGCACATGCGCGCGTCGGCGCCGAAGTCGCGCGCGCGGAACGCGACGGCCGCCCACTCGAGACAACTCTCGATGCGCGCGGTTCCGTCGCGGCAAAGCGGACGATTGGCTCGACGGCGCCGGACGACGTGCGCGCGCAGATCGCATCGCTCAAGCGCGAGCTGCTGGCGCCGGAGTTCGCGCGGTGACGCGCGTTCACGTCTGGGGCGCGAGCGGTTACGCGGCCGCCGAAGTCATTCGCCTGCTGCATTCGCACCCGTCGTTCGAGGTCGGCCTTCTCGAAAGCAGCAGCCATGCCGGCGAGTCGGTCGCCGACCATTTCCCGCTCTTGCGTTCGACACCGTACCGGTTCGGCGAATCCGGCAGCGTTCTGGAGAGCGCAACGTCCGGCGACGTGGTCGTCACCGCCGGGACCGACGACGACGTACGTGCCGTCGTGCCGGAGATTCTCGCGCGAGGACTTCGCGCGATCGATCTCTCGTCGTCGTATCGCTTCGACGCCTCGGCGGTCTATGGGTTAACCGAGTGGCATCGTGAGGCGATCTGCGGCGCGCGGCTCGTTGCCAACCCAGGTTGCTATCCGACCGCCGCGCTGCTCGCGCTCTTGCCGCTCGCCGAGATCGGCAATCCGCGTCACATCGTCATTGACGCTAAGAGCGGCATCACCGGTGCCGGCCGCACGCCGCGCGTGACGTCGCTTTTTGCGGAGGTCAGCGGCGAGGTGCGCGCCTACGGTTTGAGCGGCCATCGGCATCAACCGGAGATCGAGCGGCATCTTCGCGCCGCCGGCGTCACGGCGGCAGTCGCGTTCACGCCGCACGTGGTGCCGCTAGCGCGCGGCTTGCTCGTCGACGCCTACGCAATCTTCGACGCACGGCTCGATGCGGGCGAAGTCGAGGCGGCTTACGCTCGCGCTTACGGCGATGCTTCGTTCGTGCATATGGTTGCCGGCGAGCGCGCCCCAAGCGTTGCGGCGGTCGCAGGAACGAACGATGCGGAACTGCGCGTTGACGTCGACGCAACCATGGTGCGCGCGATTTGCGCGATCGATAACCTTGGCAAAGGCGCTGCGGGCCAAGCGATCGCCAACTGCAACCTGATGTGCGGTTATCCCGAGGAGAGTGGCCTTGGTGCTCGCCCCATCTTCGCTTGAGCTGATCCCGATGCGGGGCGGCCTCGGCGCCGTCCCCGGGGTGCGGCTTGCGGGCGTGCATGCGGGAATCAAACCGCGCAAGCGCGACCTGGCATTGATTGGGTTCGACGGCCCGCAAAACTGCGCGTCGGTAACGACGACGAACGAGATCAAAGCCGCGCCGCT
This sequence comes from Vulcanimicrobiota bacterium, assembly GCA_963831815.1. Lineage (GTDB taxonomy): Bacteria > Vulcanimicrobiota > Vulcanimicrobiia > Vulcanimicrobiales > Vulcanimicrobiaceae > Cybelea. Next base: position 769,168 of record CAWHRL010000002.1, on the reverse strand, counting down.
TCTCGTGAGCGCCGAGCATCTCGCGAACTCGCCCGCGATGCGGGCGGTCGTCTGTAATTCGGGCTGCGCGAACGCGTGTACCGGAGAGCGCGGAGAACGCGATGCCCGTGCGACCGCGCGCCAAGCCGCGGCGTTGCTTGGAATCACTCCGGCCGAAGTCGTGGTCGCGTCGACCGGCGTCATCGGCGTGCCGCTGCCGATCGACCGAGTGCAGCGCGGACTCGAACGAGCCGTCGCGCAACTCGATTCAGGAGGTAAGGCCGCCTTCGATGCAGCCGAGGCGATCATGACGACCGATCGCGTGCCGAAGCTCGCGGCCTACGCGTTCTATCATCGCGGCCGCAAATACGTTGCCGGCGGCATCGCCAAAGGCTCGGGTATGATCGCTCCCAACATGGCGACGATGCTCGCCTTCATCGCAACGGATTATCCGATCTCCGGCAGCGGGCTCGCGCATCTGCTGCGTGAGTGCAGCGATGAAACCTTCAACATGATCTCGGTCGATGGCGACATGTCGACCAACGACGCGGTCTATGCGTTCGCACCGGCGAGCTCGAACGGAGCTCAAACGCCGGTCGAATGTGCCGCCGCGCTGCGCGCCGTTTGCCTCGATCTCGCACGCGCCATGATCGCCGATGGCGAAGGCGCGACGAAAGTGATGGAGGTTCGCGTCAGCGGAGCTCGCGATACCGCTCAGGCACGTGCGATTGCGCGCGCGATCCTCAACAGCAATTTGGTCAAGACGGCCCTCTACGGGGAAGATCCGAACTGGGGACGCATCGTAGCTGCGGCCGGCGCGGCGCGCGCGGGGCTCGATCCGTTGCGGTGGTCGCTCGAGGTGAATGGAAAGCCGTGGGTCGATTCCGGCGTCGAGCTCCTCTCCGAGGCGCAAGGGCACCGCGAGCTCGAGTCTTCAAACGTGGCCGTCGAGTTGAAGCTGGGTCTGGGTGAAGCAGAGGCCGTCGGCTGGGGCTGCGATCTCTCGCGCGACTACGTTGCGATCAACGCGAACTACCGCACGTGACGCTGCTCGATACGTACGCTCGCGCGCCGCTGGTGATCGTTGCGGGTGAAGGCTGCGAGCTTATCGACGAGAGCGGGCAGCGTTATCTCGATTTTATCGGCGGCCTCGCCGTCAGCGCGCTCGGTCACGCGCATCCTGCGATCGCGGACGCGATTGCGGCGCAGGCGCGTACGCTCACGCACGCCAGCAATCTCTACCACCACGAGCCGGCGGGTCTCCTCGCGCGCGAGTTGGTCGAGCGTTCGGGGATGAGCGGCGCATTCTTCTGCAACTCCGGCACCGAGGCGAACGAAGCCGCCATCAAGCTCGCGCGAAAGTGGGCTTACCGGCGCAACCAGCACGGCCGCCGAACCATTTTGGCGTGCACGGGCTCTTTTCACGGCCGAACGTTCGGTTCGCTCGCCGCGACCGCAAACGCATCGTTGCGCGAGGGATTCGAACCCTTGCCGGATGGGTTTGCTTTCGTGGCGTTCAACGACGTCGCAGCCTTGCGCGATGCGATCGACGATCGCACTGCGGCATTCATCGTCGAGCCGGTGCAGGGCGAGAGCGGCGTGAACGTCGCAACGGTCGAGTTTCTCACGACGGCACGCGAGCTCTGCGACGAACGCGATGTGCTCTTGATCTTCGACGAGATTCAGTGCGGCACAGGCCGCACCGGCTCGTTCTTTGCGTTCGAGAGCTTCGGCGCGCGACCGGACGTGGTCACGCTGGCGAAAGGTCTTGCAAACGGACTGCCGATCGGCGCGGTGCTTGCCAACGAACGCGCCGCGTCAGGTTTCCGGCCCGGCGATCACGGCTCGACGTTCGGCGGCTCTCCGATTCCGTGCGCCGCGGCGCTCGCCCACCTTCGGATTCGCGACGAGCTCGATCTCGATCGCCACGTGCGTGCGCGTTCGGACGAGCTCTTTGGCTCTCTCGCGCAACTCGCGCAATCGCTTCCCGAGATCTTCGAACCCCCGCGCGGGATGGGGCTTCTTGTCGGTGTGCCCGTGCGCGCGCCGTACGACGCGAAGGACATCGTCGGGCAGGCGCGCGGGGGCGGCTTGCTGATCGGCAGCGCGGGCGGCAACACGTTACGCTTTGCGCCGCCCTTGATCGTCTCGCGCCACGACGTCGAGCGCGCCGTTACCATACTCGCGGCCGCGCTCGAGTAGCCGCCTATCGCGGCGGTTTGTTGTTGTTGTGCTGCCCTTGCTGTTGTGCCACATGCCGTTCCGCCGCTTGCCGGTCGGCGTTCGTGACGGGAGCGGAGTGCGCCGGCCGATTCGTCGTGCTATACGGGTGCGCGACAGCCCCGGTGTTCGGATGTCCCTGATTGACGGTCGAGAGGTGGTTGCGATCCTGCGCCGAGACCTCTTCGTGGTATTGCTGTGCGCTCGTCGGGCCCTCCCCGTGCTCGCGCGCCTCGAGTTGCCCCTGCGTGGGGTGAGCTTGGACGCCGCCATGACCGCCATTGTAACCAGTCCGAACGTGATCGTCTCGATAAACCACCGTTTTATCGATGTAGGTGTTGTGAATCACGGTCGTGTTGACGCGCGTAACGGCCGTGTTGTAACGGAAGACGCGTCCGTCCCAACGTCCGCCGAGGTAGCCGGCGCCGAAGTATCCGAAGCCGTAGTTGACGCCGCCGTAAAATCCGACGGTCGGTCCCCAATAGCCGCGGTGCCAGTAGTAGGCGTTGTCGCGCCAACCCCAATAACCCGGAGTCCACAGCAGACCAACCGCCGGCGCCACTATCCACGTTCCAGGCACCCAGTAATAGCCGCCCGTGCCCCATCCCCAGTATCCCGGCTCCCAGATGTAGTTGGGCGCGGGAGCCTGAGGTTGAACGTAGACCGGAATCGCCGGCGGAGCGATCGTAACGCCGACTCCAACAAACACCTGGGCGGAGCTGGTCGCTGGGACCGCCGCAACGAGTGCCGCTGCTAATGCGGCTCGCACTAGATTGCTAACATACATGCGGCGTATAATACCCCTCGGGCGCGATGCTAATCGGCGCGCCCTCGCCTGCTCCGTGCAACGTGTGACTTGGAGTGTGAGAGAGAGTAATGCTGACGACAGGCCGCAATTTTCTTGCAACGCTCGGCAGCGCCGGAGCCGCGGTCGCAACCTGCTCCGGTTTGCTCGCCGCGATATGGCTACCGGTATCGCCGGCAATCGCCGACGAGAGTCCGCTACCGGCGCGGATGACGTCGTGCTCGCGCCTACCCGAGACGGTCGAGCGGCGCGGCACCGCTCCGCCTGAAACGATTCGCGTCTCCTTTATGATCACGGGCGACATCCCGGCAAATCTCGTGCGCTTCACCGCGGCCGGGCGCGCGGGAGGGTCTCGCGACTTTACCGCGCGCGGAAACTTTACGAAATCGGTGATGATCTCGAATCGCGAACTGCAGGCCGATCCGACGCTCCCCGTACGCGAGCTTCCCCATGGCGTCGAATGCGCGCTTACCTACATTCATTACGTCGACGGCTCGTCGTGGAGCAGGCCCGAACCTTAGCAAGGCACATTCCTAGATTTGATAGCGTTGTTCGACGATGAGCTGCGAGCCGGTGAAGTTCGGCGATTCCGGCATCGGCGGGAATGAAGAGATCCCAGCCATCGCGTTGCGCCGAAACGTCGCCAGGATCGACGCTTGTGCCGTTTGTTTGAAGATCGCTCCGACGAAGAATATCTGATGATGAAAACTGACCGGTTCCGAAAAGGTGCCGTTCATCGAGTAGCGCCCGATTCCGGTCGCTAAAACGAAGCGCGGCGAGAGGTGCCGCGAGTAGGTCAGCACCGTTTGCGGCACGGCGAGCGAAACGTTATCCAATGGCACTCCCCACGGGCGCCAAAACTGATCGTCAATGACGTCAAGCGTCAGATCGCCGAACGAAGGATGCCACGCGATCCAAAGACCGTAGCGTTCTTGCCGTCCTAGGGTCGCGTTGGCCGGCAGTTCGATCGGGAAGTATCCGCCGACGAAGCCGGTCTGCTGCGAGGTCAGCGTCGTTGCGGCCTCGATCTGCGCGAAGTTTGCGTATTCGAGACGAACCTCGAGCGGGCCGCCGTCGAGGAAGTACCGCAAACGATAGCCTTGGCGATTGACGCCCAGCACGCTGTTATCGATCAGCTGAAAGCTCGAACCCAGCCACGGCGCGGGCCATGCCCAGGCCGCGCCCCACTGATTTTCGGGCACTCCGTACGGCAGCACGATCGTCGCATAGTTCGGCTCCATGCGATACGCGTCAAACGAAGTCGTCGCGCGCCCAAGCGTCTTGACCAAACCGGCGTGGTAATATCCGCCGGGTCGCGCGCTATTGCGCATCGCGACGTTTTGCGCGTCGTACCAGGCGCGGGCAATCTCGACGGTTCCGTCGAGATTCCAGCGCGGCATCACGTGCACGTTTGCGCTCGCGCCCGCGATCGTCTGCTGCTGGCCGCTCAGCGTGCTGCTTGCCAGGATGCCCTGCGGTGTGGGAAAGAAGTGCGGATTCGCACCAAACGCAGCGCTGCTTACGAATGATGCTCCCGAGGTTGTCGCGTGCAACACTTGGAGTGCGTACGTCGTGCCTTCACCGTGATCGAAGGCGAGCGATCCGATTGTGAAACGTGCGCTCGCGTCCGGCAAAGACGGAAGAGCTCCCGTCGTCAGCTCGAACGCGGCGATTCCTTTCTTTGCGAGCAGGTCGGCACCATCGAGCGCGAGCTGGGTTGAGAATGGTTGCCAGTCGTCGCTGCCCGGCAGGCCGCTCGATAGCGTCTCGGCCGGAGCGTAGGCGATCGCTGGGTTGACGCTCGTGAGCAGCGGCTGGATGAAGACGAAGCGCGCCGTCTGCGCAAGATCGAAGTAGCCGAACTTAAACGCGAGGTTGCCGTCGGCGGTCGCGACCGATCCCCCGAGAACGGAGAGGCGAAAGTTGCTGCCGTCGTCCTGCCCGGGCGCGGTAGGAAATGTTATCGCATACGGCAATGCCTGCGAACCCATATGCGGGTTCATCGTCGGAATGAGGTTCTCGCCCCAATACGACGCGTTCGTCACGCTGCCGCCGACGTATTCGAGCGCCGCATTCAGGCTAATGTCAACCGTTTTGGTGCGTTCGGTTGCGGTCGTGAGCGCATCGGCGATGCCGACGATGCCCGGCGTCAGCGGCGCGCTCGAAAACGCATCGTACGGCGTGTTCGGCGCGATCGGGCCTCCCATCAGATAGCCGGCTGCTTCGGGCCCGATTTGTCCCGGCCCCGACGTGTTCTGATTGAGGAACGTGGTGGCGAAGGTGGTCGCGAACTGCAGACCCAATGCGCGCGGCGATGCGGTTGGAGCGGGCGACGCGGTCGGCGCGGGCGATACGATCGGCGACGGCTGTGGGGTCGCGTTCTGCGCGAGTGCCGCCCCCGTCGCCGGCGCGAGCAGCACGCAAAGTACGACGGCTAGCCGAAGGTACCGCGGCGTGGCACGCATCTGCCTCATGATAGCACTCTACATTCTTGCATTGCTCGGCGGAAGTCCAGCCGGCGCGCAGCCACAGCCTTCGCCATCGCCGGCGCCGCAAAACAACCCGTGCGACGGTCCGGGCCGCCTGCTCGCCACCGCGAACCGCCCGACCGTCGGATTTAGCGCCTGCGCGGTTGCCAAGCACACGGCGCTCTTCGAGTTGGGCTATCAAAACGAGGTTCTCGGAACGCCCAAGGAGGGCAGCGTGGAGAGCCAAGTTCCGCAGAACTTTCTGCGCATCGGTGTCGCGGATCGCTTCGAGTTCGACGTCATCGGGCCGAACTACGAGGGCGTGCGCAGCTATGGCCCGGGCGTACCGAGCACTACGCTGCACGGCGTCGACGACTCCGGGTTGGGAATCAAGTACGAGCTGCCGCCGAGCGGGCGCTGGACGATCGCATTCGACGGACTCTATACCGGGCCGAACGGATCGGAGTTCCTAACGGCCGGCAACGCGACGATCACCGGAAACCTCGATGCTTCGTTCTCGATGAGTCGCGCAACGAGCATCGGCACGACGATCGCCGTATCGTCGACGGGCGCCTTCGCCGGAGACGAACACTTCCAATACGGCGTCACGATGCCGTCGCTGGTCGTCACCACGCAGATTCCCAACTACTATCAGTTCTACGCCGAGTACGTGCTGCAATCGAAGGTTTCTCCTCATCAGGGAGCGCGCGCTTTTACGGATTTCGGCGTTCAGAAGCTGCTCGGTACCCGAACCGAAATCGACCTCGAGTACGGTCACGCTTTTACCGGAATCGACGCGCTGAAGTTCAACTACATCGGCGCAGGGGTGGTGCTGCAGTTCTGGTAAAAGATCGGACGAATGGCCATGATTATCGGTCTCCTTTGAATTTCAAAAAGCGGTGAGCTATCGGCGTTCCAGAAATTGCTCCAAGGCAGTCATCGTCGCGGCTGGTTGTTCTTCCATGAGCCAGTGGCCGGCGTTCTTAACGACGATGACGCTGACGTTCGAGGCGACGAGCCGCGTTTGCGCGCCGAGCGCGACGCCCAAGGATTTTTCTCCACCGATCGAGAGAACGGGAATGGTCAACTTGGTCTGCGCGAGTTTCGCAAACGCGACGGCGGTCTCCGGAAACGAGGCGAAGTACGCCCAACCCGCCGCCATCCGCCCGGGGCGCGAGTATGCTGCCGTGTATTCGACGCGATTCGCTTCGGGAATCGAATGACGTGGATCGGCGGCGAAGTCATCCCAATAATAATCGAAGTAGATCCGCTCGCGTCCGCGAACGAGCGCGAGCGGCGTTGGACCGTGGAAGCGAAAATGCCACAGGCCGGGGTTGTTGTAGATCGGCTCCCAGCCGTGCACGCCGGGCAGAAAGGCGTCCATCAGCGCGAGGCGCTTTACCTCAGTCGGATAAATCGCCGCATACGCGTACGCCACCATGAGCCCGATATCGTGGCCCACTACGTCCACGTCGCGATAGCCGAGCGCAACGACGGCGTCGCGAATGCGCCGCGACGATGTCGCCATGTCGAGCCCAGACGAAGGAATCGAGGAGTTGCCGATGCCTGGAAGATCGGGCGCGATCACGGTAAAGCGTGGAGCCAGCGCCACGGCAAGCGGTCTCCACATGCGCGAATCTTCGGCGTAACCGTGCAGTAGCACGACGGCCGGACCATGGCCGCCCACGGTCGCACTGATCGTGCAGCCGTCGACCGTCACGGTGCGCGTCGTAAATCCGGGACCGAAGTCCACCGGAAATGCGGCGACCTTTCCCACCATGGCGGCAGCTAGAGCCGCCGTTAGCAAAAGCGACCGAGGTAACATTATGCGTTCTCCCTGAGCATGTCAACATCGAGAACGATCTTGCCGCGCGGATGCGGCAGCGTACCGGCGAGCATCTCGTGAGCCTTGCGCGCGTCGGCGAGGCTCAGCACGACGCCGAGATCCACCTTCAGCGTACCATCTCCGATGAGCTGGGCGATGCGCTCGAGTTGGGCGGTCGGGACGTCGACGATGAAGTACGCGGTGCGCACGCCGTACTGCTTACCGAGCGCTTCGGGCGGCTGCGAAACGCTCGATACCAGCGTGCCGCCGGGTTTGATAACCGAAAACGAACGCTCCTGCGCGTCGCCGCCCACGGTATCGATCACCGCGTCAACGCCGGCTACGAGTTCGTCGAAGCGTTGCGTGTGAAAATCGATGATCTCGGCCGCTCCGAGGCTGCACAGGTAGTCGGCGTCGCCGGCCCCGGCGACGGCGATGACCCGCGCGCCCGCCCAACGCGCGAGTTGGACGGCATAGGCGCCGACATTCCCGGCCGCGCCGTGTACGAGCACCGTTTGACCGGCGTGTACGTTCGCGCGATCGCAAACCATCTGCCAGGCGGTGATCGCGACGACCGGCACCGACGCAGCTTCGACAAAACTTAAGCTCGCCGGCTTGCGCGCGATCGAGCCCATTGAGGCGGCCGCGTACTGCGCGTAGCCGCCGGTGAACGATGGATTCGTTACGCCGAAGATCGGCTCGCCGGTCGCTTCCACGACCCCAGCGATATCGGAGCCCGGGATTAACGGCAGCGTTTGCGAGACGCCGCTGCGCCCCGTTCGAATTAGCGCGTCCCACGGTCCCACGCCCGCCGCGCTGACGCGAACCAGCGTCTCGCCCGGTGATGGTACCGGTATCGCCGTCTCCTCGAGTACGAGCTCCTCGGGCCCACCGTACCGGTGTACTCTTACCGCGATCATGTACCGACCAGGCTCGCACATCGAGACTGCAAAATCCAGCCCCCAAACCGATCGTGTTAACACTTGTGCGAGCCCGCCCACTACCGCATCCCGCACCATCCGACTATGCTGGTGAAACGAAGGAGAGAAACACATGACTTATTTGACGCTGCGTGACGGCACGCAACTCTACTACAAGGATTGGGGAACCGGGCAGCCGGTCGTCTTCAGTCACGGGTGGCCGCTCAGTTCCGACGCCTGGGAAGATCAAATGCTCTTCTTAGCCGCGCATGGCTACCGCTGTATCGCCCACGACCGGCGCGGCCACGGCCGCTCGAGCCAGCCCTGGGACGGAAACGACATGGACACCTACGCCGACGATCTCGCCGAGCTCGTCAGTCATCTCGACCTGCGCGAGGCGATCCACGTTGGGCACTCGACCGGCGGCGGCGAGGTCGCGCGCTACATCGGTCGACACGGGACGCAGCGCGTTGCGAAGGCGGTGTTGATCAGTTCGGTTCCACCGCTCATGCTCAAGACGGCTGACAATCCCGGCGGCCTGCCGATCGAAGTGTTCGACCAAATCCGCGCGGCGATTCAGTCCGACCGGTCGCAATTCTGGAGAGACCTAAGCAGTCCGTTCTTCGGCGCCAACCGCGAGGGCGCGAAGGTTTCGCAAGGTCTACGCGACTCGTTCTGGCTGCAGGGAATGCTGGCAGGCATCAAAGCCTGCTACGATTGCGTCAAGGCGTTCTCGGAGACCGACTTCACCGAAGATTTGAAGAAGATGAACGTCCCGACGCTCTTCATTCACGGAGACGACGATCAAATCGTTCCGATCGCCGATGCATCGATGCTCGCGGTGAAGCTCGTTCCAAACGGGCGCCTTGAAGTCTACAAAGGTGCCCCGCACGGGTTGCCCTCCACTCTGAAGGATCGCGTCAACTCCGACCTGTTGGCGTTCTTCGGCGCTCCGGTGCCGAGCAGAGCGACGTCGCTCAACTAACGTAAGAAGTAGCGCCCCCGCGAGGACGAACTCTCGGGGGCGCGACCGGACGCGCGCATGCGTGATGCGCTGCGCTATCCGCCCGCGCAGCCGAGCTAAGGAGCCAGGAGGGCCGGATGACGACTACACCATCAAACGATGGCGCACAACTTCGCACCACGACAAACCGGTGCGACATCGTAATGAAAGGTGGAATCACGAGCGGCGTCGTTTACCCCGCGGCCGTGGTAGCGCTTTCGGAAAAGGATCGCTTCCGCAACATCGGGGGAACGTCTGCGGGAGCGATCGCCGCGGCTATGACGGCCGCTGCCGAGTACGGCCGGCAAACGAAGAGCGGCACCGCTTTTGCGGGCCTCGCCGAAATTCGTGGCTGGGTTTGCAGAGGCGGCCGCGAGCATAAACGGAGCCTGCGAGCGCTGAGGAAGCGGCGGCCCGGCGTCGAACTCGAGGAGACCGAAATCACTGGTCCATCATGCATGGTTTGGAGGCGCGAATGTTTCCAGCCCCGTTCGACTACCAGTCGGCCCGTTCGGTCGAAGAGGCGCTTGAATTGCTCAGCCGCGGCGGCGACGATGCGCGCGTGCTAGCGGGCGGGCAAAGCCTGATCCCTGCGATGCGGTTCCGGCTAGCGCGGCCATCGCTCCTGGTCGACATCAATCCAATTGAGGAGCTGGCCTATCTGCGCGAAAGCGACGACGCCCTTACCGTCGGGGCTACGACCCGCGACTTCGCGCTCGAAACCTCAAAACTGATCGGCGACCGCTATCGGCTTATCGCGGATACGTCGGCGGTCGTCGCCGATCCGGTGGTGCGTCAAATGGGTACGGTCGTCGGCAGCCTCTGCCACAACGATCCGGCCGGCGACTGGCCGGCGACGGCGTTAGCGTCGCGCGCGCAGATCGTCGTTCGCGGAAAAAGCGGCACCCGAACCATTGCGATCGACGATTTTCTGGTCGATTCGTATACCACCGCGGTCGACACCGGCGAGATTGCCGTGGAAGCGCGTTTTCCGATGCCGGGCGCGCGGACTTCGGGCTCGTTTCAGAAGATCGAACGCAAGGTCGGCGACTTCGCGACCGCCTCGGCGGCAGTGCAGATCGCGCTGGCCGGCGACGGAACGATCGCGGATGCCGGAATCGCCATCGGCGCGCTCGGTGCAAAAGCGCTGCGGGTACCGGCCGCCGAGCAGCTGCTCAAAGGTGCCAAGCCGAGCAAGAGTCTCGTGCAAGAGGCGATGCGGGAAGCCGAGAAAGTGGCCGACCCGAACCCCGACAATCGCGGCTCGGTCGAGTACAAAAAGTCGATGGCGGGCGTGCTCGTCGGCCGCGCGATCGTACAGTCCTTGGAACGTCTCGGCGTGGGAGATTTAAAATGAAGGTCAGCGTTACCGTCAATGGCACTGGCTACGAACGCGACGTCGAACCGCGCATGCTTTTGGCGTACTTTCTGCGCGAAGAGCTCGGCCTGACCGGAACGCACGTGGGCTGCGATACGTCGAGCTGCGGCTGCTGCGTCGTCGCGCTCGACGGCGATCGAGCGGTCAAATCGTGCACGATGTTTGCCGTCCAAGCCGACGGCCACGAGATCACGACGGTCGAAGGGCTCGAGCAAGGTGGCAAACTCCATCCGCTCCAGCAAGCCTTTTGGGACCAGCACGGACTCCAGTGCGGCTACTGCACGCCAGGCATGCTGATGACGGCCTACGTGATGCTCAAACACAAGCCGCAGCCAAGCGAAGTGGAGATCCGCGAGCAGATCGCGGGGAATCTCTGCCGCTGCACGGGATATCAGAACATCGTCAAGGCGGTCGAGCAGGCGGCGAACGAGCTCGCCGGCGAGCTCGCCGCAACGGGGAGTTAATCGTGTCGACGACGACCGACGGTCAGCAACGTCACGCCATCGGCGTCGCGATGAAGCGCAAGGAGGATCCGCGCTTCATTCGCGGGCGCGGGCGCTATCTCGACGACATCAAGCTGCCGAATATGCTCTACCTGGCGCTCGTGCACAGCCCGTATCCGCACGCGCGCATCAAGAGCATCGATAAGAGCAAGGCGATGGCGCTGCCCGGCGTCAAGGCGGTCATCACCGGCGAAGATCTCGACGCTGCCAAGCTGGAGTGGTTGCCGACCTTCCACGGCTACGACAAGCAGATGGTGTTGGCGTTCGGCAAGGCGCTCTACCAGTATCAGGAAGTCGCCGGCGTCGTCGCGACCTCACGCGAGATCGCGGTCGACGGCGCGGAGCTGGTTGAGGTCGAGTACGAGCCGCTCGATCCGATCTGCGATCCCTATCAAGCGCGCGAAGATAAGATCATTCTTCGAGACGACCGCGAGCAGAAGACGAATCGCATCTATCATTGGGAGGTCGGCGACAAGGCCAAGACGGAGAGCGCGCTTGCGTCCTCCCCGGTTCGCATCAAGGAACGGATTCTTTCGCCGCGCTGTCACCCCGCGCCGCTCGAACCCTGTGGCATACTCGCCGACATGAACAAGGCCACGGGCCGCTTGACCCTCTACATGACGTCGCAAGCTCCTCACGTCCATCGCACTGCGTTTTCGCTCGTCACCGGAATCCCGGAAGACAAGATCCACGTGATATCGCCCGACATCGGCGGCGGCTTCGGCAATAAGGTTCCGGTCTATCCGGGCTACGTCGTCGCTACCGTTGCCTCGGTCATTATCGGAGTTCCGGTGAAGTGGGTCGAGTCGCGAACCGAAAACCTCACCACAACCGGATTCGCGCGCGACTATCACATGGACGTCGAGATCGGCGCGACCGAAGAGGGGAAAGTCACCGCGCTTAAGGTCTCGACGGTCGCCGATCACGGCGCGTTCGACGCCGCCGCCGATCCGCGTAAGTATCCGGCCGGAATGTTCGGCATCGTCACGGGATCGTACGACTTTCCAGCAGCGTTCGCCGAAGTCGACGCCTACTTCACCAATAAGCCGCCGGGTGGGATCGCCTATCGCTGCTCGTTCCGCGTGACCGAAGCCTCGTTTGCGATCGAGCGCGGGATGGAGATTCTCGCGCGCAAGCTCAACATGGACGCGGCGCAATTCCGCGAGAAAAACTTCGTCAAAAAAGAGCAGTTTCCGTATCCGTCGCCGCTCGGCTTTACGTACGACAGCGGCGATTACTCGGCGACGCTGCACAAAGCGCTCGACAAGATTGGTTACGACGCGCTTCGCAAAGAGCAAGCCGAGAAGCGCGCGCGCGGCGAGCTGATGGGAATCGGCATCTCGACCTTCACCGAGATCGTCGGCGCGGGTCCCGGCAAGCAGTTCGACATCCTAGGCATCAAGATGTTCGACAGTGCCGAGATCCGCATCCATCCGACGGGCTCGGGCATCGTGCGCGCCGGAACGCGCCATCAGGGGCAGGGCCACGAGACGACCTGGGCGCAGATCGTCGGCGAAGAGCTCGGACTTGACCCGCAAGAGCTGCTCGTCGAAGAGGGCGACACCGACACCGCTCCTTACGGCTTGGGAACCTATGCGAGCCGCAGCACGCCGGTCGCGGGCGGAGCGCTCGCATTGGCGGCGCGCCGGATTCGCGAGAAGGCAAAGAAAATCGCCGCGCATCTCTTGGAAGCCTCTGAGGACGACGTCGAGTGGAAAGATTATAAGTTCGGCGTCAAAGGTGTTCCCGGAAAAAGCGTCACGATGAAGGAGGTCGCATTCGCGGCCTACACCAATCCGCCGCCCGAAACCGAACCCGGACTCGAAGCAACGTACTACTACGATCCGCCGAACTTGACGTTCCCCAACGGCGCGTACATCGCGGTCGTCGACGTTGATAAAGATACCGGCGCCGTGAAAGTCCTTCGCTTCTTGGCGGTAGACGACTGCGGAATCGTCATCAATCCGATGATCGTCGAAGGACAGATCCACGGTGGCCTCACCGAAGGCTTTGCGATGGCCTTCATGCAGGAGATCAAGTACGACGACGGCGGTAACAACCTCAACACCAACTTCACCGAGTACCTTGTCCCAACCGCGCTCGAAGCGCCGCATTGGGAGACCGACAGCACGGTAACGCCGAGTCCGCACCATCCGATCGGCGCCAAGGGCGTCGGCGAGAGTCCCAACGTCGGCTCGCCGCAGGCATTCGTCAACGCGGTCATGGACGCGCTCGCGCCGCTCGGCGTCACGCACATCGACATGCCGCTGACGCGCGAGAAAGTCTGGCGCGCCATCCGCGACGCATCTCCTACGGCATGAATCTCAGCTGGAGCGGACAGGAGCGGATATCCGCCGACAAGGCGACGGTTTGGAACTTCATCAACGACCCGGCGAAGATCGCCGCGTGTCTGCCCGACGTTCAATCGACCAGCATCATCGACGCGCACAGGTTCAACGCGACCGTCGGCGTGGCGGCCGGTCCGGTCCGTGGAAAGTTCACGTTCAAGATCGTCCTCGAACCGAGCGCCGACGGCAACCACATGGATATGAAGATTAGCGGTGGCGGGCTCGGCAGCGTCGTCGACTTGGTTGCCGGCGCCGATCTTACCACCGACGGCGGCACAACGACCATTCTGGATTGGAAAGGGACAGCCTCGCTGCGCGGACCGATCGCGACGATCGGTGGCCGCGCCGTCGAGACTCAAGCGCAGCGCGTGATCGCCACGACCTTCGAGAACGTGAAGAACCGGCTGAGCGGCTAACACGATGACCGCGCGCGAGTTCTTCGAGCGCGCCGCCGAGCTCGAGCGCGCGCGCACGCCGTTCGCCCTTGCGACTGTCGTCAAGCGCGAAGGTCCGATCAGCTCGCACCTCGGGGACCGCGCTATCGTTCTTGCCGACGGCGCAATGCTCGGCTTTGTCGGCGGCTCCTGCTCGCGCGACATCGTGCGCCAGGAAGCACTCGATGCAATGCGCAGCGGCGAATCTCGCTTGGTGCAGATCGAAGGGGAGTGCGCGTCGGAGGGTGCCGTTGACGTCTACGTCGAGCCGCATCTGCCGGCGCGCATGCTCGTGATTGCCGGCACGACTCCGGTTGCGGCCGAGCTCGCCCGGCTGGCTTGCGCACTCGATGGTTACAACGTCGTTCGCGTGGTCGAGCCTGGCGAGCTGCACGAGCTGGGTGAAGCGCAAGCCGAGCACGCGGTGGCAATCGACGCGCTTCCCGGCTTTCTGGCCGGAATCGAACCGGCGGATCGCGAGCGGCTCGTCGCGGTCGTGGCGTCGCAGGGAAACTACGACGAAGCCGCGCTCAAAGCGTTGCTCGAGATCGGTGAACCCGCGTATATCGGTCTGCTCGCAAGCCGCAAGCGAGCCGTGGAGGTCTTCGCGGAGGCGGAGCGGCGCGGCGTCGCGTCCGAGCGGCTTGCGTACGTGCACAATCCCGCCGGCATCGACATCGGCGCACGGCGTCCGGGTGAAGTGGCAATTTCGATTCTGGCCGAGATCGTCGCGACGCTAGCGGCCGCGGAAGCAGAGGCCGCACGGTGAACGCGGAGCGCATTCGCGAGCGCTTCGCGCAGCGCGGCTACATCGCCGACGAGGACGTCGCGACCTCGCTCGAGCTCGCACTCGCGCTCGAGAAGCCGCTCTTGGTGGAAGGGCCCGCCGGTGTCGGAAAGACTGAAAGCGCGAAAGTACTGGCCGACGTTCTGAAGACGAAGCTGATCCGTCTGCAATGCTACGAGGGTCTCGATTCGGCAAGCGCGCTCTACGAGTGGAACTATCCCAAGCAGCTGCTGCACATCCGGCTCACCGAACATCAGGGCGCGAGCCTGCAGGAGCGTGAGGAACAGATCTTTGGGCGCGAGTTCTTGCTCGTGCGGCCGCTACTCGAAGCCATCGGCGAAGAGCGCGCGCCGGTGCTTCTGATCGACGAAATCGACCGCGCCGACGAGGCCTTCGAAGCTTTTCTGCTCGAGCTGCTCGGCGAGTTCCAGGTGACCATCCCGGAGATCGGCACGCTGCGCGCCAAGGCTCGCCCCGTCGTCGTCGTCACTTCGAATCGCACCCGCGACCTCTCCGATGCATTGCG
This sequence comes from Vulcanimicrobiota bacterium, assembly GCA_963831815.1. Classification (GTDB taxonomy): domain Bacteria; phylum Vulcanimicrobiota; class Vulcanimicrobiia; order Vulcanimicrobiales; family Vulcanimicrobiaceae; genus Cybelea. The sequence goes on along the minus strand of CAWHRL010000002.1, from coordinate 753,972 downwards.
GCGGCGCTGCCTCTACCTGTGGATCGGCTACCCTTCGTTCGAGCGCGAACTGGAAATTCTCAACGCGCGCTTGCCGGGAATCAACGAACGTCTCGCGCGCCAGATCGCGCGTTTCATGGAGTTCCTTCGAGCGCAGCCGTTCCAGCGCGTTCCCGGAACCGCCGAGAGCCTCGACTGGGCGCTCGCGCTCGTGCGGCTGCATCGCGACGCGCTCGACGAAGCGACGCTCGAAGCGACGACCGGATGCATCTTGAAGGTTCAAGAAGATTGGGAGCTGCTGCGCAGCTTGCGCCCGCAGTACGAGCCGATGCTGACACACGCATGAACGACAATCTCGCCGCGAAGGTCGTGGAGTTCTGCGAGCGGCTACGCAGCGTGCACAAATTCAATATCGGCCCACGCGAAGCGCTCGAAGCCGCGCGGGCGATCGAACTGGTCGGCCTTCGCGATCGGCGGCGCGTTGCCGCGGCGCTGCGCGCCGTCTGCTGCAGCAAGCCCGAAGAGATCGAGTTGTTCGACCGTGCCTTCGATGCATTTTTCGCAAGCGTGGCGCCGGGGTCGGCGCGCCCCAGCCACCGGCGCCGGCGCACGCGTCCGGTGCGCGACAACGCGCTCGCGCACGCCGATAGCGTCGAGATCAAGCGGCAACCCGAAGCGCAGAACGCCGGCGAAGCGTGGCAGGCGCTGCTCGCGCGCTACAGCGCGAGCGCGGCGGTCGCGAACGCGCCGGCGATTCCGATGGAAGGCCTCGATGCCGCGCTGCGCGAGGCCGGCCGGCTCATCGCCCGCTTGCGATTGGGGCATTCATTACGCTGGAAGCCTCGCCCGCGCGGCGAGCGCTTCGATCTGCGCCGCACGCTGCGCGCGAGTCTGCGGACCGGCGGCGATCTGCTTGAGCCGCATACGCTCGGCCATCCGCTGCGCAATCCGCGCTTCGTCGTGCTCCTCGACGGCAGTCGTTCGATGAGCGAACACGCGCCAAGGATGCTGCAGTTTGCCTATGCGCTCTGCAAGCGAAGCCGACGCGCCGGTGCCTTTATCTTCAGCACGGAGCTGCGCGAGGTCACGCGCAAGCTGCGCGACGCGCCTCGTAGCGAGTATCGCCTCGACGACCTCGGCGAGGCCTGGGGCGGCGGCACGCGGATCGGCGCGAGCCTGATCGAGTTCCTGCGCAAATATGCCGCGCGCCTTTCCGATCAGACCTTCGTGATGATCGTCAGCGACGGTCTCGACGTCGGCGAGATCCCTCGACTCAAGCGCGCGATGCGCGAGCTGGCGCGGCGCTGCGCGGCGATCGCGTGGCTGAACCCCGACGCAGCGCTTCCCGGCTATACGCCCGCAGCGCGCGGCATGGCAGCCGCCCTGCCGTACGTAACGATCTTCACTTCACTCGAGCGCATGGACGCGCTGACGAAGCTCGGGCGAAGATCGCGGATGGCTGCCTGATGCGCGATGTCTTTGCGGTCGCCGCTCGCTGGCTCGATGAAAAGCGAACCTTCGCGTTGGCCACGCTCGTCGATCTGCGCGACGCGGCAACGGCGCCGATCGGAACGACGATCGTGGTCGACGCAAGCGGTCGCGTCTTCGGGAACGTCGGTGCGGGTTGCTACGAAGCCGAGATCGTCGAGACGTGCTTGAAGACAGCCGCCGACGGTGAGACGCGGCGTCTCGACGTCAACCTTACCAGTGACGACGAGGTTATGGGCGGGACGGCCTGCGGCGCGGTGATGCGGCTCGTCGTGTGGCGCCCGCAGCCGGAGTTTCGCGACCTCGCCGAAGCGATCGCCGCGGGGCGGGGCGAGGCGCGATTGACGTTTGCATATCCTGCGGCCGACGGGACGCGCGTCGACTTCGAGTACTGCTTCGCGCCAAAGGACCGGCTGATTCTCGTCGGCGCGACCACGCTGGCCGCCGAGCTGGCGACGATTGCCCGGCGTCTCGACTTCGACGTCGTTGTGGTCGATCCGCGCCCGGCCTTTGCGACGAAGGAACGTATGGGGGATGAAACTGAGATCGCACGTGCGTGGCCTGACGAATATCTTCCGGCGAAACTCTCGGATCGCATGCCAGTAGTCGTTCTCTCGCACGATCCGAAGTTCGATCTTCCCGCCCTGCGCTGCGCGCTCAACTCCGCGGCGCCATACATCGGACTGCTCGGAAGCCGTCGATCGCAGGCTGCGCGCCGGGCCTCATTGCGGGCGGAAGGCTTCGACGAAACGGCCATCGCTCGCATTCACGGTCCGGTCGGTCTCGATCTCGGCGGAACGACCGTTGCGGAGACCGCCCTTTCGATCTTAGCCGAGATCGTCGCGACCCGCCGTGGCGGCGACGGCTCGCCGCTGCGCAATGTGGACGGTGCGATTCATCGCCGTCTCGAACGAGTCGCTCGCAACGCATGACCGATCGCGACGCTCGCGCCGTCATTCTTGCGGCGGGCACGTCGTCACGCATCGGGAAACAGAAGCTTCTGATGGATTTTCGCGGCCGCCTGTTGATCGAACACGCGATCGCTGCGGCGCAGCGTTGGCATCCGGTCGTCGTCTGCGGCCGCGAGGTCGCCGAATATTTAGCCCTGCGTTGCGATCTCACGCTCGTACCCAACAACGAACCCGAGCGCGGCATGTCGCACTCGCTCGCGCTCGCGAATCGCCATTTAGCCAGCGATGTCTCGATGCTCGTCGTGCTCGGCGATAAACCGCTCGTTAGCGAACCGCTGATCGAAACGATTTGCGCAGAGACGCACGACGCCGACGTCGTCTACCCGCAGCGCGATGACGAGCCGGGCCACCCGGTTTTGCTCTCGCCGCGCGCTCGACGATTTATCGAATACTTGCCCTCCGGCGATACGCTTCGCCTGTTGCGTTCGAATCCTCACCTGACTTCTCGAGCGGTGCAGACGGGCGATCCAGGCGCCTTCTTCGACGTCGACACCATGGACGCGTTCTTACTCCCACCCTGAGCTCTGTAGAAGGTTAACCGTGTCACCGTGAGCCTGTCGAAAGGTAACCGTGTCACCCTGAGCCTTGTCATCCTGAGCGCAGCGAGCGCAGCGAGCGCAGTCGAAGGGCGAAGGGCGACTCGCGAATCCTCTACGCGCGCTTAAGCACTGCAAACAGCTCGCTTACCGGATAAGAAAACTCAGGCAAAGCCGGATGCGCGATAACGTCGCTTTCATCGACTTGCGCCGTCTTGTCACGGTCGTGCAACTCGACAATCCGGCGTTGCGGATCGACGACCATAACGAGCGACGATCCGGCACGTAAGTAAACATCGATCTTGCTGTCGACGTCAATGCGCCGGTCGTCAGGCGAAAGAATTTCGACCGCGACGTCGGGCGCAAGCGGCGGCAACTGCAGCTCTTCATCGCTGAGCGGTCGAAGACGTTCGTTGGAAACGTACGCAACGTCGGGAACGAGCGGCCGGCGAACTTCGCCGGGGGGTGCGACGCGGAAGCGCCACTCCGGGCCGGCCTCGCCGCGACCTGTCGCCCAACGGCTCAGCTGCGTCGACAGCGCCCCTTGCAGCAGCGAGTGGTTGCGTTGCGGGCTCACTTTTTGGAGCGGGCGCCCGCGCACCCATTCGGTCTCGGGCTTGGTCTCCGGCAGCACGATCTCGTCGATAGGCATATCCTCACCCCACTCTATCACGCCGGCTCGATCCCGCGAAAGCCGTTCAGGTCAGTCGCATGTACGTGACTTGTGCGACGGCGACGAGGGTGCCGTCGTCGCGCCAAAGGTTTGCAATCGTGGGGATCAGCGTTCGCCCTTGTCTGATCGCTTGCGCGAAGAGTCTGACGTCACTTCGCGCGGGCGCCAAGAAACGGATGTTCATGTCGGTGGTGGTGATGCGGCTCTCCGCGCCCCACACGGTCAAGCTCACGACCGCGGCTGCCGAATCGGCCGCCGTCATCAACAGGCCGCCGTGAAACGAATCAAAGATTCCGTCGAACGCGCGATTCCGCGCGATGGTACAGTCGAACCATCCGACACCCATGCGTACGTTTGAGAAACCGACGGTCTCGAAGATTGGAACGGTGCGCAGGCGCGCGAGCGCCTCGGCTTCAACCTCGGGTGCCAGCGGCGGCAGCTCGGCGGATTGGGGTGTCAGAAACAATCCCGGAGCTAACGATTTCTGTTCGTCGGTCATGAGCCAAGCAATACCGGAGGCAGGGAGACAATCCCTCGGACGTAACGGAGTGATGCAACGTGAAACGCAGTGAGTTTCTCGGCGTAGCCGCCGGCCTAGCGCTGATCGGTGCGACTGGAGGCGATCTCTCGATTCCGGTCGAGTTGCGCGGCGGACGTTTCTTCGCGGTTCCCCGCACCGCCGATGGCTCAATATTCGCTTGCTGGCTCGACACGAACGGCAGCGGTTTCGTTTTCGATTCCAGCGTGGCGCGCTTCAGACTGGCAACGTATGCGAGCAACGGTGGGCGCTACGCGGCGTTGCCGTTCTTCGAATCCAGTTACGCTATTCCGGCGCTCGTCGAGGCGACGGGGTTACCGATCTTCGAGCGCGGCGCGAGCGACCGTTCGGATCCGATTCTTCAAGGCTTCGACGCACAGCTCGGCCGCACGTGGTTTGCCGGCCGGATCTGGCGTTTCGATTTCGTTCGCGGTTCGCTCGACCTGATCGCGCAGCCGCCGAGCTCCCATCCGGGCGCGGTTCCGCTGCTCTTCGACATGGGATATCCGTACTTGCGAGTAGAGGTCGAAGACGATCCTGCACTTTCGATGGCGTTCGACACCGCCGCTTCGGTTGCGTACGCGCCCGCCTACGCAGCCGGTGTCGTCGTCCAAGCCACGAGTTTCATCCGTCACGCTACGTTAGAACGCTGGCACGGCCAGCACCCGCAATTGCCGCTCGATCGCAACGTCGGCGTTGCGGCGGGTGTCGATCGCATCGTCGTCCCGCGTCTGCGCGTCGGCGCGACGGAATTCGCGAACGTCGCTTTTACGACGCGGCCGAACGACGACGTCTTCGAAGACTCGCCCCGCCTCGACGGGAAGCTCGGCTCGAACGCATACGCTCGATCTACCGTTTGGGCCGACTATCCGAGCGCACGAATTTGGTTTGAGTCTTAGCGCTTCGCGCGCGCGCTCCAGCGTTCGATCTCGGCTTCGAGATCGAGCGGACGAGTCGGCGCGGCGCGCTCGTAATCGCCCCACTGCTCGCGCGACACCATCCACATCACTTCGAATTCGTTTCCGTCAGGATCGTAGCCGTAGATCGACTTTGTCGCGCCGTGATCGCTGGCACCGCTGAGCGTGCCGTATCGTTCGAGTGCGTCGCGCGCTTCGCGCAACGACTCGATTTCGTCAACTTCCCACGCCAAATGATAGAGTCCGACGCCGCGTTCGTTGGGCGGCGGTGCGTGCGGTCCGACGGCTGCAAGCCCCAAGTCATGATGGTTCTCCGAATCGGGCGCGCGCATGAAGGCCATGACTTTTTCCACGCGGGCGACAGGCTCCAGCCCGAGCACATCGCGATAAAACTCGAGACTGCGCTCGAGATCTCGAACGCGAAGCACCGCATGATTGAGTTTGCGAACCCTCATTCTGTCGAACTCCCGTCGGAACGAACGATTTTAAAATCGAAACAGGTGTACGAGACATGTCGAACGTGAATTTCGGCAACCTCCTCACGGGTCAAGAAATCGGCCGCGTCCGCGAAAGCTCGACCGGGTTCTGCTACTCGAGCATCGATAATGCGGCCATCGTATCCGTACGCACGTAGAACCAATGGGCGCGCTACAAAATCGGCTGGGAACGTCTCGACGTCCGAGTACGGGCGGCAGCGGTGCGAATGCACGAAGATCGGTCCGACTTCGGCATACGGGCTCTTGTCCGGAAGCGGCTGATAGGACATCAGAATCATCTCTTCGGGTTGGGATGGAATCCGGAGACAGACGCGACAGGGTGCCGTTTCTTTCGTGGCCTCCAGCTCATGCCCAAAACGGTCGACGCCCTTTTCGCGAGCTTCTTCGGCGATCTCGGCGGGGATCGGCAAATACTTCATGACGCCATCCTAGCCGGTCGCGCCGACAAAAACTATCGGATTCGTGCTGATTCGGGCTTACACGTAATCCTGTAGCGTGAACTTTACGGAGCGCTTATTTCCATCTTTGCCGGTGACGGTCAGCGTCACCACCGTTCCGGCGGCCTGCGCCAGCAGGTTGCGAACGTCGCCCAGGGGCATCGTGCCGGCGGCCGAGCCGTCAATCGAGTCGAGCACGTCACCTTTGACGACACCCGCATTTGCGGCCGGAGTGCCAGGGCGCGAGTCGATCACGACGACGCTGTCTCCGCGCTTGATTAGAAACAAGCCGGAACGCTCGTAGGAGTCGGCTTCGCGCAAAGCTGCGTTCGGGACGAGCGTCATCGTGCCGTTCCAATAGTCGAACGTCACAGTAAAGCGCCGCAGTAAATTGCCGCCGACGTTTGCGCCGACGAACGGCGCGGCCAACGCACCGGCCGTCTGCGTCGTGTAATCCGCGACGAGATTCGTTAGCTGGAGATCGTCGATGCCGACGGTTTGCACGCGCCCGAGCTTGCCCATTGCCGGGCCGCCGAATCCAAAACCATTGACGCCCACGGCCGTTAATGTCGCCGGGACGACTTGCGGGTGTGCGGCGAGGAACGGCGACATAAAGGTGATCGTATCGCGCGCACCGGTATCGATGGTGCATTCGGCGGGAATCCCGTCGATCGTGCAAGCAATCTGCGGCTGCGTACCATAGAGGACGAACGGGACGACGTGCCCGTTCGCAGGCGGCGGCGCCGAGCCGGGCATGCTGAGCACGATGCGGCGATTCGCGTAGTCGAAGGTCGTGACGTAACGCGCGAGTACTTCCCAGCCGATCAATCCGTCGACCGGATGGCCTGCCGAAACACCGAACCCTTGACGCGTCGGCGCGACTGCGAACAACTGGTCGGTCAGCACCGCATCGCCGACTTGGAGCGTCGAAACGCGAGCGAAGCTAAGCGACTCGGTCTGCGAACCGACGCCGCTGCCTTGCGCGGATCCGCTTCCAAATGCGCCGATCTCTTTGGCAACCGCCGGATCGATGACGTTCGAACCGCCGGTATCGAAGATAAAGCGATACGGTCCCTTACCGTTGATCGTAACGTCGAGGTAGACGTGATTCTCGCCAATCGCGATCGGGATGGTCGTCGAACTCTTCCCGTTCTGCATCGAAAAATCGGCCGGCTTCGTTTGCGGCCGCGCCAAAGCGCTTTGCGCGCCGGGCGCATCGAACGCGATGCCGACCACGTCGATATCGGAGTTGTTCCCGTCACTGGAATCGATGTGAATCGCGCGGGCGACGTCGAGGCCGCGATCGCGCTCGTAACCGGAGAACGTCAGCGTCGAAGTGGTGAAGCCGTTGACGAAGTTGCCGCGTACCGGCAGGTGCGTCGTGCCGTCGAACCAGAGCTCGAACGGCAACTTCGAGCCGGCCGGCGTGATCTTCAGTCCGTCGTAGCTGCGACCGGCCTGCGTCTTGGTGCCCAGCCACGAGACCTCGGCGCCGCTCGACAGCGGTTTCCAGAGCGCGTAACTCTCGAGATATGCCTGATTGATCTCCGAGGCGCGATCGCTGTCGCCGCCGTCATTCCAGACGAGGTGCGTTCCGTCGCCGCTCCACTCGACGCTTCCGTCGTAGCCGTCGAGCGAAACGACCGGCGCGAGGTTGGTCGTTTCTGCAAACCGCCCGTCGCGGACGTCAACGTACTGGGTCACGGTTCCGTGGAGCCCGACCGCCGAAATACGCTCGTCGAAGCGCAGCGTAGCGACGGATGAAAGCGAGGCGACTCCCAGTGCCTTTCCCGATGCCTCGATGAGCTGCGCAACACGCGGATCCGGCTCGGCGGCGCGTGTGACAGCCGGTGTGAGAAGAGCCGCCAAGGCGAAGGCGCCCGCGGCCGAACGCAAGAGGTTCATGGCTCCCTCTACGGGCGAGCGAGACGGGATGTTTCAGGCGCTCGCGGCGCGGCCTATTTCCGCAGTTTCGCTATAAGATCGCGCCCGAAGCGCAGCGCGTCGTCCTTGGCACGCTCGTAGACCGTCGAGGCTTCGCCTTTGGTCATATGGCTGCCGTGTTCGTGGAAGAACGTAACGCCTTCGCCGACGACGATCGTGCCCGCGTAGGCGATCGCGCCCTTGATCGCAATTCCGGCGACCGGAACGAAACCGGCGAGCTCGCGCGCTAGCGTGCGCCAGCCGAATCCGCCGCCAATCACCGGCAGCACCTGCCAGGTTCGCTGCACGTCGGGGTCGCGGCCGTAAACCGCCTCGATGTGAAGCATCAACATCACCTGAATGCCGGTGATCGCGACCATATCGCCGGCTGAGGCGACTGCCCCGAGCACGATGCCGACGACCGGAATGTGATCGACGACGGCGCTTGCGAGCGCGACCTTCAGCGCGTTGTTCGCGGCGTCGCGCGTTAGTTTGGAAGCGACGCAATCGCGCAGCACCGGCAAACGCCGGCCGACCGCGATCTCGACGCCTTTCGCGCATTCGACCAGATGCGGGAAGAAACGACCGCGCAACGGCTCCCGCGCGATCGCCGGAACGACGTACTCCGCCCAGCTGCCCGCGGGCGGGGGCGCCGGCGGGCCCGAGCTCATCGCTAGCGGGTCGACCGTCAAGACCAGAATCGGCACGCGCAAGACGCTCATCGCCGCTAAGTCCGATGCAGCAGCGTCACCCGGCCGCCCGAGAAAGACGACCGCGCGAACTTCGCTGGGATTGGTAACGAGCGGAGCTTCGGGGCGAATCGTCTCCAAACACGCGGCCGCGTCGGGCGGAACGCTTTCGTCATGCCCCGAGAGCAATAGCGCTCGAAACTCGGCAATCAGCGCCGGATCGCCGCAAAGCAAGAACCGAAACGGTTTGCGGACGTGCACGTGCACCGCGCGCGCGTCGATGCCCTTGCGAACGAGCGTAAAGATGGTGCGTGCGTCAGCTGCTCCCGGCACAAACGTTCCTTTCTACAAACCTAGCTTGTTGAGATCGACCGCGAGCGTTCCGTCCGCCTTGCGCAACTCCTTGCGCGGGTCGTCGGTGTAGTCGAGGTAGACCAGACCCATGAAGATCTCGAGCGGCCACGAGTGCATCTTATGCGCGTTCGCCACATCGATGACCGTCGTGCCCGAGCTCTTTGCCTCCGCGATGACGCTCTGAGGCGTGCTCTTGATGTCGGCTGCGATGATCGCGGCTGCGGTCACGTCGCCGGGCGTCAAGCCGTCGCGCAGCATCGTGCGATAATCGACGGTGCCGTTTCCGAAGCGCTGCTGCAGCGCATACCGCAGCGTTGAGTAAAGCTCGGGCGAGGTTCCCAGGCCGAGCAGCGTGATTCGGGTCGAGAGCTGGCGCGAGCGAGCGAGGTCGAAGAGCTGCGCGCCCTGCGACGCCTGCGTCGCGGCGGCGTTGAACTCATCCACGCACTGCTTCATGAGCGGCACGAGAGCCGCGTATTCGTTTGGACTGATGTCGCCGCTGTAACTGACCGACGCGTGATCCAAATCCTTGAGGAACTCATCGAGATCGCCGAGCGACTGATCGATCTGCGTCAGCGCCGCGCGTGACGCGTCGACAGAGCGCAACATCTCGCCGTCGGCGCGGGAGAGCTCGCTCATCATCGAGGGGTAAGAAGGAAAGATCGCGACCGATTCGGTCGGAATCGGCGTGAGCGTGAACGGCGCCAGCATCTCCCCATAGATGTCGGCGCTCTCCTTGAGCAGTCCGCCCTCCTTGTTTTTCTCGAGCGTTCCGATGCCGCCGATCGGACTCGAATCGCCGCCGACGTCCTGCAGCGCGCTGTTGAGCGAGCGCGCCATCGAGGTGAGATTCTTAACGATGGCCTCGGTCCGCGAGCCGCGCTTGATGTTAATGCGGCTCAGGTCGGGAACCTCATAGGTCAGCGTGTCGAGCCGGGTCTGCACCGACTTGAGCTGATCCTTGCCCTCGGATTCGCGGGCTTGAATTTCGGTCGCGCTCTGAAGGTGCGTCGCTTGGGCCGCTGTTACGGTGCTTTGCAGGCTGGGTGGATCGGCCTTATGCTTTGGAGGATCCAGTCGTGCGAACGTTACCTCCTGCACTTCCATCTGACGCAGTGCGGCGATCCGCGCGTTGGCGGTCGCTCGCGTCTGCGGCGAGCCGAGCTGTGCCGCCTCGGCAAGGGTCTGCTCGCTCTTATTCGGCAATCCGAGCGCCAGCTCAGATTGGCCGAGCTCTAGGAGTGCTTCGGAGCTCTGCGGATCTTTCGCTAGAACTTGATTGAGGCGGATCCGCGCGAAGGCGTAGCGCGAGCGCTCCTCGTCGCCTGAAGCCTGAACGAGTTCTTGACTGGTCGTCACGTCGCTGGGGTCGAGCTCGGGATAGCCCATCAAGTGCGCGACGCGATTGGCCGGGTCGGGGTGGTCTTGGAGATATTTGCTCACGGCATCGTCGTGCTCGTTCTGCAGCACGCCCAGATGCGCCATCATCGTCACCATTGACTCGGGATCGTAGCCCGCCCGGGACATCAGCTGTAGGCCGTACCGATCGGCTTGCAGCTCGTCGCCACGCTCGATCTTCGCCATCACGCCGGCTTCCGCGAGGCCACCGAACTCGTAAATGATCGGCGAGAAGATCGAAGCCAGGCCAAAGAGGAGATTCAGGATCTCCGCTTTCGAGTTGGTGGTGATGACGTGCCGTCGCTCGATGTGACCGGTTTCGTGGCCGATGACGCTGGCCAGCTCGTCATCGGATTGGGCGAAGTCGATCAGGCCCTCGTTAACGTAGACGAAGCCGCCCATCGTCGCGAAGGAGTTGATCTGACTATCTTTGAGGACCTTGACCGAGTATGGCACGTCCTTGCGCGCGACCTGATTCCAAAGATTGCCGGCGACTCCCTGAACGTAGGCGTTGAGCAGCGGATCGGTCTCGACGACGCTGCTCGCGACGATCTGCTGGTCTTCCGCTTGGCCGAGGGCGATCTCCGCCTGGGTCGACATGGCGAAGACTCGTGCCGGACATACGGCAGAGATAAGGGAGATGATGGTGAAGATCGGAATCGTGCGGCGGAGCATGCGTTAAGGCTTCCTTTGCATGACGTACTGGCCAGCGTACGTCGAGTCACTGTGTATTATATGTGGAAAAGATAAAGAAATTGCGAATCGTTTGTGGATACCGGCGGGTATGGGCTAGATACTTCGCGCAGAGCCGAACGTGACACTCTTACGAGGGCGGCTGGACGGCCTTGAACTGGCGCTCTGCGGCCGCGACCTCGGAGAGGCCCTCGATGAACTTGAAGCTCGCCTCGCCGAGCAGCCGACCTTTTATCGAGGCGCGTCCGCGGTAGCAAACTATGGTGAGAACGTACCGTCGGCGGAAGACGTGACGCGCTTGCGCGCACTCTTGGCCGGTGCGGGCATCACCCTGCGGGCGTTCACGGGGACGGGCGAGGGGCTCGAACTGCTGGCACGCGCCGAAGGCCTCCAGTTTGAGCCCCTCGCACCGCGGCTTTCGGATTCGGCGCGCTCGCTGGTCGCCGACTTCTCCGGCGCGCGCGGCGACATTGCGCAGCGGCGCAAACGTGGTGAGGCAAGCGTCCGCCGGGTGAAGATCGAGCCTGAGGCTGCGCGACCGGTGCCCGAGCTGCGGCTGGTCGAAGCGCTGCCGACCACGCTCTATCACCCCGCGACGCTGCGCGGCGGCCAAACGCTTCATCACACCGGCAACATCGTGGTCGTTGGCGACGTCAATCCCGGCGCCGAGCTGGTCGCGACTGGCGACATATTGGTCTTCGGACGGCTCGCGGGGATCGCGCACGCCGGCGCGCAGGGCGACGCAAGCGCGCGCATTTTCGCGCTCGATCTCGCGGCAACGCAGCTGCGCATCTCCACCTTTATTGCGGCCGAAGAGGGTCCGCAACGGCGCGGTACGCGCGGCGCCGAGGCGGCGATCGTGCGCGACGGGCAGATCGTCGTTCTCCCACTCGACCGCTTCAAACACCTCGACGGCTCGGGAGCATCCTCGGCGTGACTACTCGTAAGATCGTCATCACCTCCGGTAAAGGCGGCGTCGGAAAGACGACCACGACCGCAAACCTCGGCGCGACGCTCGCCAAGCGCGGGAAGCGCGTCATTCTGATTGATGCGGACATCGGCTTGCGCAATCTCGACTTGGTACTGGGGCTAGAGAAGCGCATCGTCTTCGATCTCGTCGAGGTGGCGGAAGGTCGCTGTCAGCTTCGCCAGGCGTTGATCAAAGACAAGCGCTTCGATTCGCTCTCGATCCTTCCGGCCGCTCAGACCCGCGAGAAAGATGCGATCACGCCGGAGCAGTTTTCAGCGATCGTCGACCGTGCGGCCGAGCAGGCCGACTACGTGCTGATCGACTGTCCCGCCGGCATCGAGTCGGGTTTTCGCAACGCGGTTGCCGGAGCCGCCGAAGCAATCGTCGTCACCACACCGGAGGTCAGCGCGATTCGAGACGCCGACCGCGTCGTCGGGAAGATCGCCGAAGCCGGAAAGACAATTCGTTTGATCGTCAACCGCCTGCGTCCGGAGATGGTCCGCAGCGGAGATATGCTTTCGGTTGAAGACGTCTGCGACGTCCTCTCGATCGAGCTCCTCGGCATCGTCCCCGACGATGAAGAAGTAATCGATACGACCAATCGCGGCGAACCAATCGTGCTCAACGAAACGAATCGCTTGCGCGCGATCTACGACAAGATAGCGCGACGGCTCGAAGGCGAGCTCGTTCCCTTCACCAGTTTCGACAACCAAACGTTATTCGGACGTCTGCTCGAGGCATTGAAAGCGGGGTAATGGTGCATCAAGTACAGCCGGACCCTTCGACAAACTCAGAGCAAGCGCAGTGGGAAGCGAGCGCGGCAACCGTAAAGCGCGGACGCGCCATCGTGCTGACCTCGGGCAAAGGCGGCGTCGGGAAGACTACGACGACGGCGAATCTCGGAACCGCACTGGCGAGCCGTGGAGCGAGCGTCGTGATGATCGACGCCGACGTCGGTTTGCGCAATCTCGACATCGTGCTCGGGCTGGAGAGCCGCGTCAACCATCATTTGCTCGACGTCCTCGAAGAGCGGGTCGAGATTGAAGATGCGCTCGTCGCCGATAAGCACACCGAACGGCTCTTCCTGCTTGCGGCGGCGCAGGCGCGCGAGAAGGACGACGTCCAGACCGATAAGATGCAAGCTCTGATTGTCAAGCTTCGCGAGCGGTACGATTACGTGCTGATCGACAGCCCGGCCGGCATCGAGCTCGGCTTCCGCAATGCCGTCGCCGGTGCGGATGAGGCGATCGTTATCTGCACGCCGGAGGTCGCCGCCGTGCGCGACGTCGATCGCGTCGTCGGATTGCTCGGGAACCGTTTTCGCCCACAACTCATCATCAACCGTCTGCGGCCGCAGCTGGTGCGCAAGGGGAAAATGTTATCAGTTGAGGACGTCAACGCGATTCTGCGGTTGCCGCTGCTAGGCGTGATCGCCGACGAGCCCGAGATCATCGTGACGACCAATCGTGGCGAGCCGCTCGCGCTGCGCGCGACCACACCGACGGGGGCGGCCTATCACGCGATTGCGGCGCGCGTCGCCGGCGAGGACGTTCCGGCGCCGATGCCGCCGGCGGCGAAGGTCTCGTTATTCGAAAAACTCGGCTCGATCTTGGGAGGTAAGCGTCGATGATCGAGTTTCTCAAGCGCCTTTTTCAGCGCGAGGGATCGAGTGCGACGGCAAAAGACCGGTTGCGTCTCGTCCTGATGACCGATCACTTGGAACTCGCCCCCGAGATGATCGAGACGATGAAACGCGATTTCGTCGACGTGATCTCGCGCTACGTACAGGTCGATCGCGATAAGATCGACGTGACCTTCGATCGTCAAGACCGCACGCTCGCAATGCTCGCCAACATCCCGATTCTTTCGGTGAACCGACCCAACGGCAACGGCGCGGCCAAACGCGAACGCCCGACCCTCCCGCCGCCGGCTGTTAGCTCGGGCAAGCCGCCGGTTCGCAAGCGGCGCCGCCGCAAGAAAGCGCTGAAGGCCGCCACTTCGCCGGCTCAGGCTTAGTGGCGGTTCTGGCGCTCGGCGGCGACGCCAAGCGTTACGTTAGGAACTTCAACTGGCCGTTGGCGGCCGGCGGCGTTCTCATCGCTTTGGCCGGTATCCTCTGCATTCGATCGGCGGGATTGCACGCGCCGAGTGCCGCCGGCGAGTACCCAAAGCAGATCCTCTATCTGTCGCTCGGCATTCCGGTGATGTTCGGTCTATCGCTCGTGGATTATCGCAGCTGGCAGCGGTGGGCGCCGGGACTCTACGCCGTCAACCTGCTTTTGCTGCTCTTCATTTTACGGGGTGGCCATAGCGCGATGGGCGCGCAACGCTGGATTTCGCTCGGCCCGCTCGGAACGTTCCAGCCCTCCGAGCCTGCAAAGCTCGTCATCGCGATCTCACTTGCGGCCGTGCTCTGCCGCGGAGCGTACCAGAACCTCCAAGAGATCTGGAAGCCGCTCCTGGTCGTCGCGATTCCCGCGCTGCTGATTCTCAAGCAGCCCGACCTAGGCACCTCGCTCGTGCTGCTCGCAATCACGACGGTCGAGCTCTTCTTTGCGCTGCCCAGGCTTGGCGATTTCCTCATCTACGTGCTCGGCGTGCTGGTCGTTTCCGCCGCTGCGCTCGGCACCAACGCCGTGCTCAAGCCGTTCCAGCGCGCGCGTCTCTTCGTTTTTCTGAACCCCAAGGCCGATCCGCAGGGTACCGGTTACAATCTCAACCAATCGAAGATCGCGGTAGGCAACGGCGAGTGGTTTGGGCGCGGACTCTATCACGGTACGCAGACGCAGCTCAACTTCGTACCGGAGCACTCGCGCGATTTCATCTTCACGGTCTTAGCCGAGGAGTGGGGATTTGCCGGCGCCGTGGTTCTGCTGACGCTCTACGCTGCGATCTTCTATGGGGGCATTCGCACGATGTTTGCGGCGCGCGATCGCTTCGGCTTCCTGCTCGCGGCGGGATTGGTCGGGATGCTCTTCTTTCACGTACTCGTCAACGTCGGAATGACGATCGGGACGATGCCGATCACCGGCATTCCGCTCCCATTCATGTCGTATGGAGGCTCGGCGGTGCTCACCGACTTCGCGGCGCTCGGCATTCTGCTCAACATCTACTCGCAGAAGGACCGTGACGTCTTGGGAAACGCCTGACGTGCCGGGCAGCGTTCAGCCGGGTCCCTGCTTGCTGTCGCAGGTCGCCGCCCAGCTCGGCGGGAAGACCGGAAGCGACTGCTTGGGCAGGCTGCGTCCGGTGACGAAGGGCCGCCCGGCCGAAGTTTTTTTAGTTTTTTGGGAGCGCCGTGCGCAAGCGCGCCGGTACGGAAGCGCGGCGCGAGGCAGCTCCCGTGATTTGAGGACAATTTGTCGAGCGAGATATTGATCTCGAGCGACCCCTGGGAAAACCGGGTCGCCATTCTCGAGGACGGCGAGTTAGCCGAACTCTACATCGAGCGCGAAGAGAAAGTCATCGGCTCGATCTTCAAAGGTAAAGTGCAGAACGTGCTCCCCGGAATGGGAGCGGCATTCGTCGACATCGGTCTGGGCCGCAACGCGTTTCTCTACGTCGACGACATCAACAAGCAGCCGCTGAACATCGGCGACGTCGAGATCACGCAAGGGCATAGCGGCTTTACGATCAGCGAAAAGGTCAAACGCGGCGACGACGTGCTGGTGCAGATCGTCAAGGAGCCGCGCGGGCTCAAGGGTGCGCGCATCTCGACGAACATCTCGCTGCCGGGTCGCTATCTGATCCTGATGCCGACCGGCAAGTACTCCGGCGTCTCGCGCAAGATCGAATCGGCCGATGAGCGCAACCGGCTCAAGCGCGTGATGAAGCGCATCCGCCCCGAGGGTATGGCCACGGTCGTCCGAACGGCTGCGGCAGGAGCGAGCGAGGCCGAGCTGATCGCCGACCTCGGCGTGCTCATTCGAATGTGGCACGGCATTCTCGAGATGTACAAGCGCGCCGCGTCGCCGTCGCTGCTCCACAAGGACATGAACCTCGTCTATAAGGCGGCACGCGACTTCATCACCGCCGACGTCGAGCGCGTCTTGATCGACGACGAAGAGGAGTACCGGAAGATTCGCGATTTCCTGCAGCTGCTCGGGCCGCAGTACATCGAGCGAATCGAGTACTACAACTCCGGCCGCTCGCTCTTCGACGACTATAAGATCAACGACGAGCTGCAGAAGCTCATGCGGCCGAAGATCAATTTACCGTCGGGCGCGTCGATCGTGATCGAGTCGACCGAAGCGTTAACCGTCATCGACGTAAACTCAGGCAAGTTCACCGGCGGCCGGAATCTCGAAGATACCATCCTCAAGACGAATATCGAAGCGGCGGAGGAGATCGCGCGCCAGGTGCGCCTTCGCGACATCGGCGGGATCATCGTCGTCGATTTCATTGACATGTCATCGGAAGGGTCGCGCGACAGGGTCGTCAAGACGATGGAGGAGAACCTGCGCCGCGACCGGACGCGCGCGACGATCCAGTCGTTCTCGAATCTCGGGTTGCTCGAGTTCACGCGCAAGCGAATCGGCAAGGATCTCGGCAGTCAGCTGCGCGGCGCATGCCCGACTTGCAACGGGATGGGCAGCGTCATGTCCGCCCAATCGGTGGCGATCGAGACGTTCCGGCAGATTCGAAGCGAAGCGAGCGACGGCGTCGCGGGCGACGTCGTCGTACACGTCGCGCCGACCGTCGCGGTCCAGATGGACTATTGGTACGAAACCGAATGCGAGGAGCTGGCGCGCGCGATCGAGCATCCGATCCACGTTCGCGTAGATCCGATGATTCATCCGGAGAAGGCGCGCATCGAGCTCTCCGCCGCACGCAAACCGATCGACAAGGACCACGTCGTCCGCGTTGGCGACGAGCATGAGGTTGAGCTTCTGCCCGGACGGTTGCCGAATCCGACCTCCGCCATCGGAGTCGTCGAAGGGCACCTCGTCGAGGTCGAAAACGCCGCAAACAATGCGGGTAACTTCGTGCGCATTCGCATCCTCGACGTCGACGACAAAGACGACTACGTGCTTGCGGAACTCGTGACTGCCGGCGCCAAGCCGCGGCGCAAACGGCGTGGCGGCCGTCGCGCGGAAATCTCCGCCGCCGAGCAGACTCGCCAGCTGCGCGAGCTTGCCGAAGACGCGGCGCGTCAATCGGCTTCGCGCCCGCCGATCGGAATCTCGGCGATCACCGAAGAGGAGGAAGCGCAGGACAAAGCGCTTCGTGCCGAACGCATTGGCGAGGCCCAGCCCGACGCGATCATCATCGCGCAGGGAGCGGTACAGCACGCAACCGACGGGAAGCGCAAGCGCCGCCGCCGTCGGCGCGGTCGCGGTCGAGACGAAGCCGCGGTCGTCGAAGAGGCGGTCGCCGTAACGCCGATGACGCCGGTGACGCCTCGCGAGACGCCGGCCTCAACCGACGGAGTAGGGCAACACCGTCGTCGTCGTCGCCGTCGCCGTGGACGGCGCGGCCGAGGCGACGCGGGTGCCGCCGCGACGATGCCGGATCGGGCCATCTTTGAAGTCTCCGCCGACGGTGCGGCGCATCCGACCGGCGAAACCGCGCCCCCGGAGCCCTCTCGCGCAATCGCGAGGGTCAGGCGGCCGGCTCCGCCGGCCGTCGAAGCACCGCCGCCGAGCCTCACTGCGCCCGAGGAAGATCTGAAGCGGACGAAGCCGGCTCGCCGGCGTCGAACGGCGCGCAGCGCTGCGACCGGTGATCTGGAAGGGACTGCAAGCGCGCTCGCGCTTCCGGCCGCGGTGTCAACGACGCGGCGGCCCCGCAAGACCGCCAAAGCGGAAAAAGAAACGGCCGCGGCTGGCGCGGCCGTGGTGGACGACAAGCCGAAGCCGGCGCGGAAGCGCAAGGCCCCGACTTCTCGGAAAAAGTCCTAATAAGGAAAGCTTTGATTTAGCGCATCTCGTTGTCGCCTCAGGCCTTATTTACCATAGTAAACTGCGGCCATCGGCTCCTAGAGCTGCATCTAAATCAGAGCTTTCCTAAGAGTTATTCTCCTGGTTGAGGTGCGCGAGCTTATCGTCTAGGTACTGAATCGCGCGCGTGAGCTGCTCGTCTTTCGTCGGCTGGCCGAACTGCGGATGTTTGTTCTCGACCACCATCACGTCTGGCGTGATCCCGAGGTGGTTGATGTCGCGGTTGCGCGGCGTCAGATAACGCGCCGTCGTGACCTTGATCGCGCTCTTGTCGGGGAGCGGAATGATCGTCTGCACGACGCCTTTGCCGAACGTCTTCGTCCCGATGATCGTGCCGACGCTGCTGTCTTGGATCGCGCCCGAAGTGATCTCCGAGGCCGAGGCCGTGTAGCCGTTTACGAGCACGACGAGCGGTAACGGATTGATCGCCGTGTCATCGGCGTCGAGGGTGGTAATGTTCGAGGCGCGCGACTCCACCGAAACGATCGGCCCGCTCGAAATGAACTTCGAGCTCACCGCGACGGCCGCTTCGAGATAACCGCCGCCGTTATCGCGCAGATCGAGGATCAACGCGCGCGCCCCCTGCTGCTGCAATCGGCCGAGTGCGGCGTTGAGCTCGTCGCCCGTCTCCCGGCCAAAAACGGTCAGCGCGATGTATCCGATCTTGCCGGGTAACATCTTCTCGTAGACGCTGAGCTGATGGATTTTGGCGCGAGTAATCATGATCGGCGCCTGAAGTGCCGCGCCGTCGCGCTCGACGGTCAGCGTCACTTTGGTACCTTCCTTACCGCGCAGCTTGCCGCTGGCGGCATTGAGGTTCATTCCCCGTGTCGACGCGCCGTCGATCGCCGTGATGAGATCGTCTTGTTGGATTCCGGCCTTATCGGCGGGACCGTCCGGAACGACGTTCTCGACCGAGATGTACTTCGTTTTGTCGTCAACCTGAATCACGATTCCGGTTCCACCGAAATCGCCGCCGTCGAGGCCCTCATTGAGCCCGGCGAACTCCTTAGGCGTCATGAAGACGGTGTAGCGATCGCTGACCGACTTCATCATGCCGTCGAGCGCAACGTACGTCAGCTGATGCAGCGAAAATTTCGACTTCGACTCCAGTCCGGCTTGTTCGACCTCGTGGTCGATCGAGCGGATGTTGCTCGTCGACCCGTCGCTCGCATGGACGACCGGGAGCGCGGCGTTCTTGACTCCGGCCGTGCGCATCGCCCCGAGAAGCTGCATGCGAATCGAGTCGAGCACGACTTGCGGGTCGACCTTCTTATAGAAGTTGTCGGTCAGATAACCGTAGCTGGTCGCGATCTCCCCGGCATCCACCGAAGAGAGCTGCGACTGGGCGGCCGACGCGGCGGGGAGCTGGACCAGCGCGCCGCTCAGCGCGGCGGCCAACAGAAGGGAGCAGAAGCGTTTCATGATCTCCAAATTAACGTATTGCGGATTGTAAACGTGCCTTCGCGGCGGCGAGTTGTTTATCGGCGCGGGTGTCGATCAGGGCGGGGTTCGCGTCCTGCTCGATGACTACGTCGGGTTCGATGCCGTGGTGCTGGATGTCCCGCCCGGCCGGGGTCAGGTAGCGTGCGGTCGTGATCTTGAGCGCCCCCTGATCGGGCATCGGGAAGATGCTCTGCACCACGCCCTTGCCGTAGGTGCGGGTTCCGATCAGCGTTGCCAGCCGGTAGTCCTGGAGCGCGCCCGCCGTAATCTCCGAGGCGCTCGCGGTGTACTTGTTGACCAGCACGGCAAGCGGGCGGAGCCCTTCGATCGCATCGCCGAGTGCCGCTTGGCTCGTGTGCTGCCCGTCGCGGCGAATCGTTGAGACGATTGGCCCCTGCGGGATGAAAAGACTCGAGATCTCAACGGCGGCGTCGAGCAGTCCTCCGCCGTTGTCGCGAAGGTCTAAAATGTACCCACGCGCGCCGTGCGCGCGCCCGTCGAGCAGAGCCTTGCGGACCTCGTCGGCCGAGGTTGTGCCGAAATCCGAAAGGCGGACGTAATCGAGCCCGTTTTCCATCTTCGCGCGGACGGTTGGAACGTGAATGATCTCGCGCACGATCGTGAACGTCTGTTCCGTTGAAGGCGAGTTGTACGCATGCCCTCGCACGCGCACGGCGGTTCCGACTTCGCCTCGAATCAGTTCCTCAACGCGGTCGATGCTCATACCGCGGACCGACTTGCCGTCGACGGTGTCGATGATCTCGCCAGGTTTCATTCCGACGCGCGCGGCCGGCAGCGACTCAATCGGCTGCAATACGATCCGACCGTCTTTGAGTTGATAGATGTAAACGCCGATCCCGCCGAAGTTGCCACCCGAGAGCGATTCGTTCAGGCCCTGTATCTCGCGCGGCGAGAGATACACGGTGTACGGATCGTGCACCGAGTTCATGATACCGCGCAACGCCGCATCGGTAAGATCTTCACGGCCGCTCGGTCCGACGTTGGCGGCATAGTGTTGCTGCGCGAACGCCAACAAGTTGCCGGCGCGCTCGCCGTCCAGCCGCGGATCGCCTTCCGCCGCGTCGCTTGGCAGTGTCGCGTTGTCGACACGCTTCGCATTGAGCAGCGTGCGCAGACTCGCGCTCTCGCCGGCGAGCGGCGTCTGCGGGTCGATCGGCTTGTAGAAATCGCTTTCGAGTTTGCGGAGCGCGAGATCGACGAGCATCGATCCCTGAGGCCCGTTCGACCCGAACAGATCGCGCAAGTCGCCGGTCGTGGCAACCTCGAGCACGGACTGGCGCGCGAGCGGGCCCCAGCGGTAGCCGATAAAGACCGCGGCCGCCGCCGCGATCGCGACGACTAGTAAGACGGTAGAAAGGAGGCGTAGGGAACGGCTCATCTGTCCTCTATCAATACCCGCTTGGGCGGGCTACGAGTTGCTCGGCTTCGAGATTACTCGTTAAGTCTTAATGGAGCCGGGGCGCGGGGTCAACAGGTTTGCCAGCAATCCGCACCTCAAAATGAAGGTGCGGCCCGGTCGACTGCCCGGTCGAGCCAACCGCGCCGACTGCCTGACCCCGCTGGACCGACTGGCCGCTCGAGACGTACATCGCCGAGAGGTGTCCGTAGCCGGTCGAGTAGCCGGCGCCGTGATCGATGAGGATGTAGTTGCCGTAGCCGCCATACCACTGCGCCATGATCACGGTTCCGCCCGCCGCAGCGGTGACCGTAGTACCCATCGGGGCGGCGATGTCGAGCCCTTGATGGAACTCCGGACCGCCGCCGAAGGGGTTGGTGCGCCAACCGAACGGCGAGGTGATCGTTCCGGTCACCGGCCATGAGAACATGCCGGGAGCGCCGCTCTCGACGCCGCCCGCAATGCCGGACGCGCGTCGCTGGGCTGCGAGTTCACGCTCGCGCTCGAGGATCAATCCCTCGAGCGCGGATTCCTCAGCGGCCGAAAGTCCTTCTATCTGCGCGACCTGCGATTCGACGCTGCGCCGGCGGACGGCCGTAAGCTCTACCAGGTTCCGCCGCTCGCCTGCGAGCGAATCGAGCTGACTACGCGCCTCCTGTTGAGCTGCTTCTTCTTGCTGCAGCGCGAGCCGGGTTCGCTCGAGATCGGCTTCGATCGCGGCTACGCGCTCCTCGGCGGCTTTGCGCGTTCGCACCGTCCGTTCGTTCGCGGCAATCAGCAGCCGCAGGTCTTCCCAGCGCTCGACGAACTCGCTGAACGAGCGGGCTCCGATCAGCGCGTTAAAGTAGGTGAGGTCGCCGAATTCGTAGACGTCGACGAGCCGCCGTTTGAGCAGTTGGTCGTGCAGCCGTAACGAGCGCTGCGCCGCGTCGAGCTGAATTGAAGTCCAATCGATCCGTCGTTGGGTCGAGCTCTGCTGCGTCTGCAGCGAGTCAATGCGGCCGCTGACCTGACCGATCGCAGCGTTTGTCTCGCCGAGCTGCCGCTGCAAATCGTCGTAGTGCATCGTCACGGCGTGCAGCTCCGCGCGCTTGGTGTGAAGCCGCGCTTGAATCTGCGCAGCCTTGGCGCGTTCGTTGGCGATGCGTTGCTCGATCGTCGTTCCGCCGGCGAGCGCCGGAACGATGGCAAGCGCTACGGCGATGACGGCGAGACGAGCGCGCATCCGTCGCTTACGTACGCAGGTGGCGTCCGACCGAGATCCACGACGCGACGACTCCGATCGCCGCGCCGATTAAGGCCAACTGGCCGGCCAGCACGCGCGGGTCGACCGGCGAGACCGTGAGCTGCGCCCACGGGAGCGCCTCGAGCAGGCGTGGCCAGAGCTCGGCGCGCGCGAGCGCGAGCAATCCGATCGCGACCAGCGCGCCGATCAGGCCGTCGAGCAGGCCTTCGAAAATGAAGGGCAGGCGAATGTACGTGCTGGTGGCGCCGACGAGCTGCATGATCGCGATCTCGCGCCGCCGCGCGAAAACCGTCAGCCGAATCGTGTTTGAGATGATGATTCCCGCCACGACGAAGAAGACGACGATCACCGTGATGCCGATTCGCCGCAGCACCGCGCCAAGCTTCAGCAAACGCGCGACGATCTTCTGCCCGTAGTAGACGTTGTCGACCCCGCTCAAACGGCGAACGTTCGCGGCTACCGCGGGAACGTCGTCCGGAACGCGCGCTTTGATGCGGAACTTGTCCGGCAACGGATTCTCGGTCAGCAACGCGGTGTCGATCGTGCCTTGCGTCCGCGCGCGCAGCTCTGCTAAACCTTGCTTTTTCGAAACGAACTGGGCCGATGCGACTCGCGGATCGGCCGCCAGCACGTGCGCGATTGCCGTTATTTGCGTGGGCGTTACGTCCGTGTGCAAGTAGGCGGAAACTTCGATCTGATCGAGGAGCTGACGGCCGGCATCAGCGACCGCCGCGCGCACGAAGAGGAAGAGGCCGAGCAGCACGATCGTGATCGCGACCGTGCCGATCGCCGTCATCTGCATCCCGGTGTTGCGCGAAAAGTTGCGCAGCACCTCACCCAGAAAGAACTTGACCTTGCCCGAGTCCAAGATAGTAGTAGCCTCGCTCCTCGTCGGTCGTGATACGGCCGTCTTCCAGGCGCACGACGCGCCGGCGCATGCGGTCTACGACCGCTTGGTTGTGGGTCGCCACGACGACGGTCGTTCCTTTGAGATTGATGCGCTGCAGCAGCGCCGTGATTTCCGTGGTGTTGGCGGGGTCCAGATTACCGGTCGGTTCGTCGCAGAGCAGAATCTTCGGATTGTTGACCAGCGCCCGGGCGATTGCGGTTCGCTGCTGCTCGCCGCCGGAGAGTTCGTTGGGGTACATGCGGCTCTTATGCGAGAGGCCGACCAGATCGAGCACCCGCGGCACCTGACGCATCACATCGCGCGTGTGGGCTCCGGTCACCTGCATCGCAAAGGCGACGTTCTCCCACACCGTCTTGTCGACAAGCAGCTTGAAGTCTTGGAAGACGACCCCGAGATGACGGCGCAACGCCGGTATGCGGCTGCGCCGCAAACGATCGACGCGAATACCGTCGACGACGATTTCACCGGTAGACGGTCTCGCTTCGCGATACAGAAGGCGAAGGAGACTCGACTTTCCGGTTCCCGAGTCCCCAACAAGGAAGACGAAATCGCCTTTTGCAATCTCGAGGCTAACGTTGTCGAGGGCGCGGACTCCATTAGGATAAACAAGCGAAACGCCGCGGAGGGAGATCATCGCCGGGAGAGGAGTTTAAATGAAGCTCGGGGCTATACCTTTGCCATGGACTTCGATTTAACCGACGAGCAAAAGGCCATCCAGAGCCTCGCGCGCGAGTTTGCGCGCGACGAGGTACGGCCCCGCGCCGAAGAGATGGATCGCAACGAGCGATTTCCATACGAGTTGATCGCGAAGATGGCCGAGCTCGGCTTCATGGGGCTGCCTTTCCCCGAAGAGTATGGCGGCGCCGGCGGCGACACGGTGAGCTATGCGCTCGCGGTGATGGAGATCGCGCGCGCCGACGCCTCGACGGCAATCACGATGGCCGCGCACGTCTCACTCGGCGCGACTCCCTTCTATCTTTTCGGAACGCAAGCCCAGAAGCAAGAGTATCTCGTCCCGCTCGCGCGCGGCGAGCGCTTGTGGGGCTTCGGCCTCACCGAGCCTAGCGCCGGCAGCGATGCAGGGAACGTGCAGACCAAGGCGGAGCTGCGCGGCGGAAAGTGGGTGATCAACGGCACCAAGGCGTTCATCACCAACTCCGGGACCGAAATCACGGGGGGAACGACGATTACCGCCGTGACGGGACGGCGTGCGGACGGCTCGCGAGAGATCTCCAACGTTATCGTGCCGCAAGATACGCCTGGATTCACCCGCAGCCGAAAGTACGCGAAGATGGGCTGGCGTGCGTCGGACACGCGTGAACTCTCCTTTGCCGACGCCGAGGTGCCCGAAGGAAACTTGCTCGGACCCCGTGGCGAGGGCTACCGGCAGTTTCTCTCGATCCTGGACGGCGGGCGCATCTCGGTCGCGGCCCTTTCGATCGGGCTTGCCATGGGCGCGTACGACGAGGCGCTCGCCTACGCGCGCGACCGGCACGCATTCGGACAGCCGATCAGCAAGTTTCAGGCGATCTCGTTCAAGCTCGTCGACATGCTGACCGAGATCGAGCACGCCAAACTGATGATGTTACGCGCCGCCTGGGAGAAAGACCAAGGCCGCGACTACGTCCAGGCCGCGAGTTTCGCCAAGCTCTTCGCGGGCGAGCTCTCACACCGCGTCGTCAACGATGCCCTCCAAATTCACGGAGGGTACGGGTTCATGGACGAATACCCGATCTCCCGAATGTACCGCGATCAGAAGATCAACGAGATCGGGGAGGGAACCAATGAGGTCCAGCGCCTGATTCTCGCACGCCTGATGGGGTTGTAGAAAGGACCACAGAGATGAGGATGCATCTTCCACTGCTCGCTGCGATCGTCGCGTTCTGCCTGACGGCTCCCGCGTCTGCCGCGCTCTCGACCGGGAGCAAAGCGCCCGGGTTCACCTTGCAGGCCACGCAAGGCGGCAACGTCTTTACGTTCAGCCTCGCCGACGCGCTGAAGAAAGGGCCGGTCGTACTCTACTTCTATCCGGCTGCATTTACGAAAGGATGCACGATCGAAGCCCACGATTTCGCCGACGCGAGCGATCAATACAAGGCGCTCGGCGCAACGGTCATCGGGGTCTCACACGACCAACTCGATACGCTGCAAAAGTTCTCGGTAAGCGAATGCCGCAGCAAGTTTCCGGTAGCGGCCGATACCGATCAGACGGTCATGAAAGAGTACGACGCCGTGCTGCCGCAGCATCCGCAGTACGCCAACCGCACGTCATACGTGATCGCACCCGACGGAACGATCGTCTACACGTACACGAGCCTCGATCCGTCGCAACACGTCGAGAACACGCTTACGGCGCTCAAAGCGTGGGAAGCGGATCACTCCTCAAAGCAATAACGGCGCTCTTTCTCGGCATCGCGTAGCGTTATACGGCGTCGTCTTTAGCGAAGAGCTGCTGCGAGCGCGGTAAGCGTTTCGCACTCGAACCGGTATCGAGTGCGGTAACGGTTCGAGGCACGACGTCGATCGGAGGAAGCTCGGCCATCTCGTCGCCGGAGAGCGCGGCTTCGTCCTTGAGCTTGCGCCCCTGCGGCAGCAGCTTCGTTTCGTAAGAGCTCACCGCGCCGTTAAAGGCGGTGACCGAACGCTCGAGGTGCTTGCGTACCTCGACCAGGTGCTCGGAGAATTTGATCGCGCGCTCGTAGAGGACCTTGCCGATCGTCGCGATGCGTTTGGCGTTCTCTTCTTGGCGCAACGCCTGCCAGCCCAGCGCAAAGCTTCGGAGCAGGCTGATGAGCGAGAGCGGACCTGCGACGAGAACGCCTTTGTCGAGCGCGTAATCAATCAGTGCGGGATCCTCGCTGCAGGCGGTGCCGAGGAAGGCTTCGCCCGCGACGAACATCACCACGAAGTCCGCGGAGCCCTGCGCGGTCTGGTAGCCGCGGCGCGCGAGTTGGTCGACGTGATCGCGCAAGGCGCGGGCGTGCTGCTTGACGAGCCGTTTGCGAGCCGTCTCGTCGGTGGCCTCGAGCGCGGCTTGCAGCGCGTCGAGCGGCGCTTTGGCATCGACGAAGACGCACCGCTCGCCCGGGAGATTGACCGTCATGTCCGGTCGCCCGCGCGCCTCTTCGAGCGCTACCGTTTGCTGTTCGACGAAGTCGCAGTAGGAGAGCATACCGGCCTTCTCGACGACGTTGCGCAGCTGCATTTCGCCCCACTTGCCGCGCGACGCCGGATTGCGCAACGCGCTCACCAGTGTCGAGGTCTGCGTCGTGAGGTTTTGGGTAGCGCTCTCGAGCTGATTGGTGCGCCCTAAGAGTTCGCCGAGGAGCCGGTCGAACTCGCCGAGCTTCTGGGCGACCGGCGAGACGAGTTCGCCGACGCGCTCGCTTGCGCGCATCGCCGTCGCCTCACGCAGCTCGTTCTTAGTGCGCTCCAAAAGCGCTTCGATCGCTTTCTCTTGGTGCGAGCGCGCCGAAAGCCACGCCAGCGTGCCGCCGAGCGCGAAGCCG
This sequence comes from Vulcanimicrobiota bacterium, assembly GCA_963831815.1. Taxonomy (GTDB): domain Bacteria; phylum Vulcanimicrobiota; class Vulcanimicrobiia; order Vulcanimicrobiales; family Vulcanimicrobiaceae; genus Cybelea. Next base: position 727,442 of record CAWHRL010000002.1, on the reverse strand, counting down.
AAGAGAAAGAGTGCGAGCGCTCCGACGACGATCACGTCGTCGTTCCGCGCAAGTACTTATCGAAACACGTCAGCGTACGTTTCCACGCGTCGGCTGCCGCCGACGCGACGTACGAAGCGCGTTGATCGTCGAAGAACGCGTGTCCGGCTTCGTCGTAAACGCGGACATCGTTGGGCACCGTTAGCGCCGCAGCGAATGCGCGGACGTCGGCGGCTGGAATGCCGGTATCACGGCCGCCGAAACTGCCGCAGACCGGGATCGCGATCGCCTTGGGGTCGACGCCGGCGACCGCTCCGTAAAATGGAGCGACTACCAAAAACAGATTGGCGTCGTCAATGGCCGCGTTCCACGCGATATGACCGCCCATGCAGAAACCGGTGAGGCCGATTTTCGTGCCTGGAAACTTCGTGGAGAGCCAGAGTGCGGCCGCGCGAATGTCGCCGGCGTAGATCGTCCGGTCGAGCTGCTTCGAGGACGGGCGAAAGATGGTGTAATCCGTCGAGCCGTCGCCGCTCGGCGCGCCGTAGCGCGCGTAGAGATCTGGCGCAATCGCGGCAAAGCCGGCCTTCGCGTAGCGACGCACGACGTCGCGGATCGACGTATCGACACCCCAGACGTGCATGATCACCACGACCGAAGGAGTGCCCGGTCCGGCGGCGGCCGGCCATGCGGCGTACGCGGGGACCACCGTGTCCGGCCGCTCGAGTTTGACGCGCTCGACGGTGATCGCCGGATCGTTCTCTGCTACCAGCGGCGGGTGCGGCCGGCCGAGTTGCTCTTGGGCGGAGGCGGCCGCCGCCGGTGCGGCCAGCGTCGCAGCTGCGGAAATGCCCACGAAGACGCGCCGGTTTAAGCTTTCGGACCCCGCCGCGGTGGGATTGATCTCCGTTCCGCTCATCTCGAGGTCAGTTGACCGGTGCCGCCGTCAAATCCTCGAACGGCTGTTTGGTGTATGCTTGCGGGATGAATAGAAGAGGCTTCTTCGCAAGCTCCGTCTGGGTCGCTGCCGCTCCGGCTTTAGCCCAGGCGGCGGTCCCGGGCGGGGTCCATCGCGTCGAGCGGCGGGCCGATTTCGACGAGCAATCCTTCGCGGCGGTCGTGGGCCGGACGGCGCAGATACGCCAGCTCTACGAGGCGGTTACGTTCGAGCCCGCGGTGCTGGGAAGCATCAAGAACTCGTTCAACGGGTTGCAGTTCGGCTTCGGCTATCCGGCCGGCACGATTGCGATCGCGCTGGCCGGTCACGGTCCCTCGGCGGTCTATGGCTACAGTGATTACGTTTGGCAGAAATACCGGCTCGGAGAGTTTTTGAAGCTTCGCGACGCAGCCGGACAGCCGGTCCTCACCAACGTCTACGTGAACGAGCGCGCGACGTTCGATCCGCATGCGGATCCGGACGACGACGCGGCCATGTACCAGGATACCTCGATCGCGATGTTGCAGCGCCGCGGCATGATCGTTCTAACGTGTCACACCGCGGTTGAGGAGCAAGCCCGCGCGATCGTCAAGCGAGGCTTTGCGCCGGCCGGCATGACTGCAACCGACGTTGCCGGCGACATCCTCACGCACTTGATCGCAGGCGCGCTCGTCGTGCCGTCAATGGTCGCAACGATCGCGGTGCTGCAGAGTAGATACGGCTACGCATATCTGACGCCGCTATGAAACGCCGCCTAATTGGAACGATGTTCGCGCTCGCGCTCGGCGCGTGTGCCGGCGGCGCTTCGCACCACGCCGAAGCGCTTTACGATCCGCGCGCGCTTCCGAGCGGACCAGTCGGCAAGTCGATCGCCGACGGCTACGCCATCATGGTAAAGACCCATCGTTTGATGAAGCGATTCGTGCGCGCCGACATGCAATGCGCCGACTGCCACATCGCGGCGGGCATGCAGCTGCGCGGCGGAAGCTTCGTCGGTACCTACGCGCGCTTTCCGCAATGGAACAAACGCGCGCACCGCGTGATCGCCCTGCAGGACCGCATCGCGGAATGTTTTCTCTATAGCATGAACGGCCGAGCGCCCGCCTATAACAGCAAACCGATGATCGCGCTGGTCGCCTACATCGCGTGGCTCTCGCGAGGAACTCCGATCGGTGCGAAGCAGCCGGCATCGGACCGTTACATCCAGCCGCTGCCCGCCGCGTCACCGGACACAGCGCGCGGCGCAGCTCTCTTTGCGACGAACTGCACGAGCTGTCACGGTGCCCACGGGCAGGGAATCTCGGGAATCTTCCCACCGCTCTGGGGTGCCCGCTCCTTCAACGACGGCGCCGGCATGGCGCACATCGATCGGATGACCGGCTTCATCCGTTACAACATGCCGAAGAACGCACCGGGCACGCTCTCGCTAGATCAGGCCTACGACGTTGCGGCGTTCGTGCTGGGACATCCGCGCCCGCATTTTCGAAAGAATGCGGTCGAGTCGATGCCTCCCCTCCCAGCCAAGTACTTTTAGGCCGCAGGCAATGTCGTAGGCCCCGGAACCTCCTAAAGATAAGATGAAGCCTGCTTTGGAACAGACGCTGGTCAGCGTGACGCTTCCCGAAATGGGCGAATCGGTCACCCAAGGCTCGATCGTCGAGTGGCGCAAGCGCGTCGGCGAGTACGTTGCCGAGGGCGACCCGCTCGTCGAGGTGACGACCGATAAGGTCGACGTCGAGGTTCCGGCGACCGCATCGGGCGTCGTAACCAAAATCCTCGCGCGCGAAGGCCAAACCGTCGCGGTCGGCTCGGCGCTTGCCGAGATAGACTCCTCAAAACGCGACGGCGCGGTCGTTACTGCTCCCGGAAATGGCGCGAAGGCGTCGCCGCAGCAACCGTCGCCGGCGCCGCGCGCCGCGCCGCTTGCCGACGGCGAGCCGCTTGCCGACGCGCCTGCGCGCCGAATCGCGGAGCGACTCGGCGTCGATCTCACGCGCGTTCACGGGTCGGGACCCAACGGCTTGATCTTGCGTTCCGATGTGCTCGATCAAGCGCACAGCGCTCAGCGCACCGCGCCGCCGCCGGCCGTTCCCGCACCTCCGATTCCACCCAACGCGAAGCTCATGCCGCTGAAAGGGCCTGCAGCCGCTTTAAGCGCCTACATGGAGCAGAGCCTTTCGATTCCGACGGCGACCAGCTTTCGCAGCCTCCCAGTTGACGTGCTCGACGCGCGGCGCAAGGAGCTCAACGGTGCCGTCAGAGCCGCGGGACGTACCGAGCGCATCTCGTTCACGCACATCATCGCATTCGCGCTCGTGCGCGCCGCACGCGAGCTCCCGTTCATCACCTATTCGTTCCGGCGCGACGAAGCCGGCGCGGCGGCGCGGCTCGAACCCGGCATCAATCTCGGCCTGGCGGTCGATACCGAGCGCAAAGACGGCACGCGTTCGTTGGTCGTGCCGGTCATCCGCGATGCCGATGCGCTCGACTTTGCGGCGTTTCGCGGCAAGTACGAAGAGCTGGTCGCGAAAGCGCGCGAGAACAAGCTCGTCGCCGACGATCTGCAAGGCGCCTCGTTTACGCTGACCAATCCGGGCGGCATCGGAACGGTCGCATCGGTGCCTCGCCTGATGATCGGGCAGGGCGCGATCATCGCGACCGGCGCGATCGGGTATCCCGCCGGATTCGGCGGCGCTAACGAGCAGTCGCTGCGTCTGCTCGGCGTTGCGCGCGTTATGCAGATCACGAGCACCTACGATCACCGCGTCATTCAAGGCGCGCAATCGGGCGAATATCTACGCCGCGTCGACGAGCTGCTGCAGGGACGAGACGGCTTTTACGAGGCGATCTTCGCGTCGCTCGGATTGCAAGCCGCGGCGGTACCGCAGGTTGCGTTCGCGCCGGTCGGCGCGGCCGCTACCCAGCCGTCAGACGAAATGTTGCGCGCTGTCGCGGCCGGCATGGCGATCGTCTCGGCCTACAGGCGGCACGGGCACCTAGCAGCGCACCTCGATCCGCTCGGCACCGAGCCGGTCGGTGATCCTTCGCTTTTGCCGCAGACGTACGGTCTGACGCCGGCGCTGCAGAGCGCGATTCCGGCGAGCGTCTTGCGGGTGAAGCTGCCGGGGAGTACGCTCGCCGAAGTCTTGCCTCGCCTGCGAGAAACGTATAGCTCGACCATCGCCTACGAAATCGAGCACATTTCCAATGCCGAGCAGCGGGTCTGGCTGCGCGACTACATCGAGTCGGGGCGCAACAGAGTCAAAGAGTCGCCGCAACGCCAGATCGACTTTCTCGAACGCTTGACGCAGGTCGAGGCCTTCGATCAATACGTTCGCAAGACGTTCTTGGGACAGAAGACCTTCTCGGGCGAGGGTCTCGACGTGATGGTGCCGATGCTCGAGGAGATGCTCGACATGCTCGCCGATGACGGCGTCGGCGACGCAGTACTCGGGATGGCGCACCGCGGACGCCTCAACGTGATCGCGCACGTCGTCAATCTTCCGTATGAAGAAGTTATGACCGAGTTCGAAGCCGCCCAGTACCGCGGCAACCTCGGCGACGACGACGTGATGGGTGACGTCAAGTATCACCACGGCGCGACCGGCACGTTTACGACCTCGAAGGGCAAGACGATTCAGGTAACGCTGGCGCACAATCCGAGCCATCTCGAGGCCGTCGATCCGGTCGTCGAAGGCAGCGCCCGCGCGTTGCAGACCGATCATTCGCACGGAACACCCACGCAAGACTGCCGGCGAGCGGTACCGATTCTGATTCACGGTGACGCCGCGTTTACCGGCCAAGGCATCGTTTCGGAGGTTTTCAATCTCCAATCGCTCCCCGGTTACGAAACCGGCGGTACCATTCATCTGATAGCGAACAACCAGATTGGCTTCACGACCGATCCGGCCGACGCGCGTTCGACGCGTTATGCTTCGGACTTAGCCAAGGGTTTCGACGTTCCGATCGTGCACGTTAATGCGGACGACGTCGACGCCTGCATCACCGCCGTTCACCTGGTCATCGACTTCCGGCGCGCCTTTGGCCGCGACGTTTTGATCGATCTGATCGGATACCGGCGTTTCGGTCATAACGAGCAGGACGAACCGGCATATACGCAACCGCAAATGGCCGAGCGAATCAAGAACCATCCGACCGTGCGGGAGCTCTTCGCCAATAAGCTCGTCAATCAGGGCGTCCTCACCACGGAACAGGCGCAGGCGATGGTGGAAGAGGCGACCGAACGCCTTCGGCAGGTGCGCCGCGCCGTCAAGGGCGCGCTCGCGTCGCACATCCACGGGCGCAAGATCTCCGGCAGCAACACGTTCGATGGCACCGCATTGGCGCCGGTCGAGCGCAGCGCACTCGTCGCCTGGAGCGAGACGCTGACGAGCGTGCCGCGGGGCTTCACGCTCAATCGCAAGCTGCACACGCAGTTCGAACGTCGCGCCGCCACGATCGCCGAGAGAGGCCTGGTCGACTGGGGAACGGCTGAATCGCTTGCCTTCGCGTCGCTGCTCACGACCGGGACGCCGATTCGGCTCAGCGGTCAGGATACCGAGCGCGGCACCTTCAGCCACCGCCACGCGGTCTTCCATGACACTTCGACTCCGCTCAGCACGGGCACTTCGGCTCCGCTGGGTGCAGGTACCGGCGCGCACGCAGTGTGGATTCCGCTGCAGCACCTTGCCGAGAGCCAAGCATCGTTTGAGATTCGCAATAGCCCCCTCTCCGAATACGCCTGCGTCGGCTTTGAGTACGGATACTCAACGCAGCAGCCCAACGCGCTGGTCTTGTGGGAAGCGCAGTACGGCGACTTCGTGAACGGCGCGGAGATCGTGATCGATCAGTTCATCGCGGCAGGACAAGCGAAGTGGGGTCAGACTTCGCGCCTGACGCTGCTACTTCCGCACGGCTACGAGGGCGGCGGTCCGGAACACTCGAGCGCGCGCCTCGAGCGTTTTCTGCAGCTCGTCGCCGAAGGAAATTTGCGCGTCGCTTCGCCGTCGATTGCGAGCAACTACTATCACTTGCTGCGGCTGCAGGCCCGCTCGCCGATCGCGGTACCGCTCGTGGTCATGACGCCGAAGTCGCTCCTGCGGACCGACAGCGCGGCCGGCACGCTCGACGAGATGGCCGCGGGCGGCTTCGCACGGGTGATTGACGACCCGCGAGCCCTCGACCGCGAGCTGGTGGATCGCCTGATTCTCTGCAGCGGAAAGATTTATCACGATCTCATCGGTCACATCGCATACGGAGCGCTCAAGCACACGGCGATCGCGCGCATCGAGTTGCTCGCGCCATTGCCTGTCGGCGACATCAATCGTCTGATCGGCGATTATCCGCGCTTGAAGAAGATCGTCTGGGTGCAAGAGGAGCCCAAGAACATGGGAGCGCGCGCCTTCGTGCGCCGGCGGCTGCTCGAAGGCAAGCGCGACGGCTTCGACATCGAGTACATCGGGCGCGGCTACCGGGCGAGTCCGAGCGAAGGGTACGCCGGCCAGCACGCGGTCGAACAAGAACGCATCATCTCCGCCGCCCTCTCGGAGTAGATCAGCCGCGCCGTGTCACCCTGAGCCCTTCGACTCGCTACGCTCGCTCAGGACAAGCTTTGTCGAAGGGCGACACGGTCACGTACTTATGGCAGGTTCTTCGTCGCAAACATCGTTGCGAGGAGTTCATCGATCGTCGGTGCGTCAACAAAGAGGCTGCGCGTGTACGGACCGATAAAGCCCTCGCGGACCATCGAGTCGAAGAGCGCCAGTAATGCGTCGTAATAGCCGCGATAGTTGAGCAATCCGATCGGCTTGTCGTGAATTCGAAGCTGCCGCCAGCTCAGGACTTCGCAGAACTCATCCATCGTGCCGTAACCCCCGGGGAGCGCGACGAACGCGTCGCTGAGGTCCACCATCAGGGCTTTGCGTTCGTGCATGGTGTCGACGACGTGCAGCTCGGTCAAACCCTGGTGGGCCTGCTCGGTGCGCGCCAGTGCGTGCGGTATGACGCCGATGACCTCGCCGCCGGAGTCCAGCGCCGCATCGGCGACGATCCGCATCAAACCGATTCCGCCGCCGCCGTAGACCACGCCATAACCCGCGGCGACGATCGCCTCGGCGGCTTTGCGCGCGATCTGCGCGTAGGACGGGTCGTTGCCCTCATGGGAACCGCAGAAGACGCAAATCCTACTCATCGTTCAAGAGCTTGTCGGAGTTGGATGCATCCGCCTCTTCGGCCGGTGAATTGACGTGAGGCTCTGGTTTTGGTGCTGCGTCGAGTTCGTCGTGCTCGCAGCGCTCGCGGTAGTGCGGGCGAAGCTCTGGACCTACGGCTCCGATACGGGTACCTTCGCGCAGATCGTCGCCGACGCGTTCGGCGGTATGCGCAACGGCGTCGAAGCGGGATCGCACTTTCGCTATCATTGGTCTCCGTCGCTGGCGTTGCTCTGGCCGCTCGTCGCCGTGACGGGCAGCGCGTTGCCGCTTCAGCTCGTGCAAGCCGCGGCAACGGTCGCGTGCGCGCCGCTGGTCGCATCCCTTGCACGGCCGTACGTCGAGAATCGGCTTGCGGATGGTCTCGGATTGCTCGCACTGCTCTATCCGCCGTTGCTTGCGCTGGGCTTCGACGAGTTTCACGAGCTGGGGCTTTTCACGCCGCTCGCGCTCGGGCTCGTTCTCGCCGCCGACCGGGGGCGCTGGATTTGGTTTGCGGTCTGCGCGGTCGCGGCGATCGGGTTGCGCGAGGACGTTGCGCTGACGCTCGTGGCCTTTGGGATCGTCCTGATCGCGATCGCGGTGCGCCGCAAAAGTACGGGACGCGGCTTGCTCGACGGCGTCGCGAGCGCTCCGCGCAGCCTCGCGATCGCCGGCTGCGCGCTCGCGGCCGGGGCGGCGGCGGCGTTGACAGCGTACTATGCGATCGTCACGCCGCGATTGGGAGGATGGGTTCCAAGCCACTTTTACGTGTACCCATTTGCAGCCGGCCCGCTCGCGTTGGTCGTTTCACCGATCGCGCACCCGCTAGAGTTCGCGCGCGCAATCTTCACCTTCGGACGCCTGACCTATGTGCTCGAGGCGCTGGTGCCGCTCGCCTTTCTGCCGTTGCGTTCGTGGTGGGTGCTGCTGGCGATCCCCGGCGCCGCGATCGTGCTGTTAGCCAACTCGGGGTACGTTTGGCGAATGGGAGATCACTACGCGGCTCTTTGGATTCCGTGGTTGCTCGTCGCGACGATTGCCGGCGTCGCCTCGTTGGCGCGCCGTGCAGGTGGTCGCTCCGCGGTACGCGCTACAGCGGTCGCGGGCGTTCTCTGCGTCGTCTTTCTCATCGCTTTCGATCCAATGCACCCGCTGCATTACCTGCATCCGTACTATCACGATCTAGCCGCTGCACGCCGGGCGATCGGCTGCGTTCCGAAGGCGGCATCGCTTGCAACCTACGATGAATGGTTCTCCGCGGTCGCGGCGCAGCGGCCTCGCGCGACGATCGACCGGGCCGATGGCGTCCAGTATCTCGTTTACGCGGACGATTTTTCGAGCGACCCCAATCAAATGCGACTATGGCCTAAAATCAGCCGGGGAGTTGCAGGCGGCGAGTATCGCGTCGCCTGTCGATTCGGCGACGTCGTGACATACGAGGCAGTCAATGCGAAATAAGATCCCGGGGCCAGGGCGCATCGCAACACTGCGCGGGCTGCTTCCCGTGCCGTTTCGCCGATTCCCGGATTTTTTAAGCGCGATGAACGCGCGTTACGGCAACGTGGTCGCTTTTTCGCTGCCATGGCGCAGCTACGTCTTCATCAACGATCCGGCGCTGATCAAGGATGTCCTGGTCACCCAGCAGCACGCCTTCTCGAAATCGCTCGGCACGCGGGTCTTGCGGTTGCTGCTCGGCGACGGGTTGCTCACGAGCGAAGATCCGCTCCATCTGCAGATGCGACGCGTCGTGCAGCCGGCCTTTCACCGCGAGCGCATCGCGGAGTACGAGCGCATAATGGAGCGCGACGCGCTCGAGTTTACGGAACGTCTGCGTGCCGGTGCTTTCGATGCGCATGCGGCGATGACCGGGCTCACGCTTCGCATCGCCAGCGAGACTCTTTTTGGCAGCGACGAGAGCGATTCTGCACAGGCCGTTGCCGAGGCGCTGCGCCTGATGATGAACGAGTTTCCCGCGATGCTCACGCCGCTCGGCGCGCTCCGTCAGCGGCTCCCGCTGCCCAACACGCGGCGCTTCTGGCACGCGCGTCGCATACTCGACGCAATCATTTATGCGCTGATCGCCCGCAGGCGGCGCGACGGCAGCGATCGCACCGATGCACTTTCGCTACTCCTCGCCGCTGACGAAGCGCAAATCCCGTCGAATCATCCTGAGAAAAGCGACGCCGAGCCTCGCGAAGCGGAGCGCAGTCGAAGGGTTCGCGACGAGATCATGACGCTCTTCATCGCCGGTCACGAAACGACCGCAAACTTGTTGACGTGGGCGCTCTATCTCTTGGGGCAGCATCCGCAGACCGACACGCGCGCGGGGGACGCCGCGCGTTCCGGGGATCGCGATTACATCGATCGGCTCATCAAGGAAGTTTTGCGGCTCTATCCGCCGGCCTGGATCATCGGCCGTGAATCGCTGCGCGAGGTAACGTTGAGTGACGGGACCCGCATTCCGGCCAAGATGACGGTCTTTTTAGTGCCGCTTCTCTTACATCGTCGTACGGATAACTTTCCCGATCCCGACACGTTCGATCCGGACCGTTGGCTCGGCGCAGAGCCGCCGCCCTTCGCGTACGTCCCGTTCGGCGCCGGTGCGCGACGCTGCATCGGCGAAGATTTTGCCCGCCACGAAGCCGCGATCGTGTTGCGAACTTTGCTGCAGCGTTTTAGCTTTACGCCGGCGCCCGGGCCACCGGTGCGCGTCGCGCCGTTAGTGACGCTGCGTCCCGCCGGCCCCGTGATGCTGACGGCGACGATGCGCTAACGAAGCAGCGAGGTCACGAACTGCGCGCACACGAGGTCACCGCTTTGGGCTCGGTGTCGCGCGCATGAAAGCTCTGCGTCCAACAGGTTCCGGTCAGCGAGCAGTAGCAGAGCGAAAGGCCGAATCGCGGAATGGCTGCACGGAACTGCTGCACGTATGCTGCGCCCTCCAGTTTGATGATCGGGTGCGTAGCGTTGGCCGGGATCACCAGGCCGGAGGTCGGCGTGCTCGTCATGAGCCGTATGCGTTTGCCGGCGCGCAGCGCCGCGATGGTGCGCGGGTCCCGCGTTGCAAACGTGCGAAGCAGCGCCTCCACGGATGGCTGCGGCTTACCGTCCAATGTGATCGTCGCCGAGCGAACGATCGCGGGGCCGAGGCCGTCGTTGCGCAGGTCGAACTCGAAAAGCGCGGGCGAGTTCGTCACGTCGAGGCTGACGTAGGGCCAGACCGTCGCACTGAACTCACTCGCGATTACGCGCGTTTGATAGACGGTCGCCACGGCCGCTACCGTGCTGATCAGCAGCGCGCAGAACGCGATAACGAAATCGAGCCGGAAGCGCTTCTGGTCCATTACGAGAAGAATCAGTGCTCGAAGGCCGTAACGCTCTCGTCGGGTCCCGCCGGCTCGACGCGTCCGCCCAGATATTTCCCTAAGAAACCTTCCACGGCAGCGTCGAAGCGGCGGGTATTCTCCGGGCGCGCAAAGCCGTGACCCTCGTCTGGAAAGACGATGTATTCGACCGGCTCGTTGTTCTTGCGCATCGCGGCGACGATCTGGTCGCTCTCGCGCTTGTTGACGCGCGGATCGTTTGCACCCTGCCCGATCAACAGTGGGACCTTGATCTTATCGGCCAAAAAGAGCGGCGACTGCGAGTTCAAGAAATCGACCGTGTCTCCCATCCGCAAGGCAAAAGTCGCGCGGACCGTCGACCAGTAGGGCGGAATTGCTTGCAGCAAGGTATTCAAGTTCGACGGCCCGACGATGTCGACGCCCGCCGCGAAGGCATCGGGCGAGAACGTGACGCCCGCAAGCGTCGCGTAGCCTCCGTAGCTGCCGCCCATGATCGCGACCTTGGACGGATCGGCGTACCCTTCGGCGACCGCCCAGTGCTTGGCGTCGATGAGATCCTGATGCATCGCGCCGGCCCATTGGCGATTCCCGGCGTTGAGGAAGCTCTTCCCGTAGCCGGTTGAGCCGCGGAAGTTCACTTGTAAAACGGCATAACCGCGATTGGCTAGCCACTGCACGTAGGGGGTGTAACCCCACAGATCGCGTGCCCATGGACCGCCGTGCACGTATAACACCATCGGAAGATTTTTCGGTGGAACTCCGACCGGCAGCGTGAGATAACCGTGAATCGTGAGCCCGTCGCTCGCCGTGTAGGTAATGGGCTGCATCGGGGCGAGCTTGTAGTTCAACAACGCCGGGCGCGAGACGAAGAGAAACGTTCCCTGCTTCGTGCTGCGGTCGTACGAGTAATAGGAAACCGGCCCGTCGTCGACGACGTAGTTGACGATCAGGCGCCGGCCGTCGGCAGTGCTGCTAAGGAACCCGAAGTCGCCGGGGTGCAGCTGCCGCAGCGCCGCGAAATCGGCCTCGTACGACGGATCCAGCACGTCCCACTCGGTTCGGTCGCGCTCGAACGAAACGGCGGCCAGCTTTCTGGATTTTGCATCGATCAAAGGGCCTCCGACGTCGTAGGTCGGGTCTGAGGCTACGACCGTGAACTGACCGCTGCTCAAGTCGTAGAGCAGTAGGCGCGCCGAGTTCGTGCTGACGCTCGACGAAACGTAGAGCGAGCGGTTATCCGCGCTGAACGCCACCGGCGCGATCTGGTCGTCGGCCGATGCTTTCAGCAGCGAGTGCCATGGAGAGGATGCATTCGGACGAACCAAGATCTCGTTCGATCCGTCGGAGTTATTCTGCAGCGCGGCGCGGACGACGAGGTTGTTGTCCTCCGCCCAGCCGCCGACGCTTCCCGGATTCTGCGTATCGAGCGTCGCGACGCCCGTCATGAGGTTGACTCGATAGACGTCGAAGACGTTGGGGTCGCGCTTGTTCGACGTGATCAGGATTTCGTTGGGAAAATGCGGGTCGACGCTCTCGATGTCGGATCGGACCTTGTCGCCGAAAGGCGTAAGATCGCGGGTCGCTTTGGTCGCGATGTTCGCCTGATAGACGTGAAAGTTTTCGTTGCCGCCCTTGTCTTGCTCGTAGAGTACGTGCTTCGCATCGGGCTGCCAAACGACGTTGCGGATGGGGCGCGCCGGATCCGTCGCGACGACGCGGTCGTCGCTCTTGCCGATCGTGCGTACCCAAATCGAGAGCACCCCGTTGTACGGCGCGAGGTAAGCCAGCATCGTTCCGTCCGCTGAGATCGCCGGAGAGGCTTTCTGGGGGTTCCCAAATAGCACGGCGCGCGGAATCAGCGGCGGCAGATCGGCCTGAGCCGCAATGGGCGCAGCGAATACCAAGACCGCGAGCGTCGTTAACGCGAGTCTGGTGCGAACGACCGACGTATGCATCGGTGACCTCTCCTTCTTTGGCTACGCTAGAACGAGCTGCTTCTCCCCGATATCGGCGTGCTGGATCGCTCGGCCGATCATTTCGTCGGCGATCTCCGGCACGTGCCAGCGCTCGCGCGCTGCCGGCGAGAGCTGATCGATCGGATCGAAGTAGACGAAGGCCTTGCCGGGCTTGACGCTCGGCGCCGCATAGACGGCGATGCCGTTTTCGCGATCGTAGTATTCGTAGGAATGCACGTCGCGCTTGCCGCCGCCGCCCGGCGCGTCACAGACGAAGGTCGGCGTGTTAAAGCCGGCGGTGCTGCCGCGCACGAATTTCTCCGTGTCGGTGGCCGTCGCGATCGTGGTGCGCAGCTCCTCGACGCCTTTGACCATGTCGTGCATGTAGACGTAGTATGGGTGAACGTTCACGTACCCGAGCCGCTTGACGAGCAGCTGCATGCGCTCTCGCGTGTCGTTGACGCCGCGGATCAAAACCGATTGATTGCGCGTGAAGATGCCTCGCTCGAAGAGCACGCGCATAGCCTTCTCGGTGATCCACGTGATCTCTTCGGGTGCGTTGAAGTGCGTGTGGAGGACGACCTCCTTGCCGAGCGTGCGTCCGCGATCGACGATCGACGTCAAAGCGTCGAGCCACTCGGTGTGCGTGAGCAGTTTCATCGGCATGATCGCTGGGCCTTTAGTAGCAAAACGCATGCGCCGAACGTGCGGAATGTCGAGCAGCGCGTTGCCGATGAACTCGATGTTCTTGGGCGCAAGCTGATAAACGTCGCCGCCGGAAATCACGATGTCTTCGAGCTCGGGCCGGTCCGCGATGTAGTTGAAGGCTTCGTGCCACTGCTTGGGCGTCTTCGCCAGCGGAATCTTGTCGACGTACGCGGTGTCGGGCCCGATCGCGTAGCTGCGCGTGCAGAACCGGCAGTACACCGGGCAAACGTTTAGCGGTAAGAAGAGCGCCTTGTCGACGTAACGATGGACTAGACCCGGCACGGGCGAGTCTTCCTGCTCGTGCAGCGAGTCTAGGGTGAGGCGCGGATGATCGGGCAGCGCTGTCGAGGCGAGCGGAATGAACTGGCGCCGGATCGGATCGCCGATCGGGTCATTCCAGTCGATCAGCGAAATCGCGTACGGCGAGACGCGTACTGCCATTGGGGCTTGGTGGAATCCCGCTTCGGCATCCCGATAGAACGCCGGCGAGCAGACTTCGCGGATCGTTTCGAGCAGCTCTTCGGCCGTTTTGACCGACTTGCGCGACTGCCAGAGATGGTCGAGGAACGTCGCTTCGTCGACATCGGCGTAAGCCGGAATATGACGCCAAAACTCACCTTGTTTGAGGTTCTTGTACTCGAACTGCTCTGGAGGTGCGGGCGGCTTGAGGTGATGGATGGCGGTGGCGGTGCTCATGTCGTCATTCCTTTTTTGTATTTCGCATTGAAGTATGCGTGCAAGTCCGGGTGGTTCCGCAGGGTCTGCAGCGCGATAGCGGCGTGGTCTCTTGCATAGCCGTTTCCGATGATCATCGTGACGTCGCGGCCGATGCCCTCGGCGCCGAGCGCCGCGGCGGTGAACGATGTCGCCATCGAAAAAAAATAGATCGTTCCGCCGTCACGCGCGCAGAGAATCGAGGAAAGCTCCGTTCCGGGCACATTCACGCAGTTGATCACAAGGTCTGCGAGCTGCGGAGCGACGGCTTCGAGCCGGCTGCTCGTCTCGAGCGCTCGCCGGGCATCGACAGCGATGAGATCGTCGACCAATCCCGCTCGCACTAAGAGCTGCGCCGGCTCCGCCGACGCATCGTGAACGAGACCAATCACGCGCCCCGTCGAACCTACGCACGCCTTGGCTTGTGCGCACGAGAACAGACCGCTCTTACCGGCGGCACCGATCACGACGACGGTTTGCCCTTCGGAGCACAGGCGCGGCACTTGCGCGGGTGCGCCAGCGACGTCCAGCACCGCGAGCGCGACGTTTTCGTCGATATCGTCCGGAAGCCGCGCCCAAATTCCGCTCTCAAAGAGGATCGCCTTACCACGTACCCAGATGCGCCCAGTCGCGACGTCAACCTCTTCGATCGCTTCGACGTGCAACGGCGTCAGGCTCAGCGAGACGAGCGACGCAATGCGATCGCCGGCGCGGAGGTCAATTCTCCCCTGCAACGCGTTACCGATCTCGAGCACGCGCCCGACGAACATGCCGCCGCTTCCGGTCACGGGGTTGTGCTGCTTTCCGCGTTCGCCAACCGTCTTGGCCACGTGCTCGCCGATTCGCCGAGGATCGAAATGGCAAACCTCGGCGATCTGCCGAAATGACGCCGAATCGATGTTGAGTACATCGACCCCGCACAGAATCTCGTTCTCGCGTGCGACCGGAGTGTTGTCGATTCGCCATGCATCTTGCGGCATGGCGCCGGCCGGTTCGAGCACGCGATGCGCTCCGAGCGGATGGGAGTGCGAGATTTGCACGCTAATGGACCGTCACGCCGCCGCGCTCGAACGGCATGCTCAGCACGACGGTGGTACGGGTCCGCGCCATTCCCGGCGTGGCCTTGAGCCGAGCGAGCAACTCGTCGAGATGCTGGGTTGAACGAGTGACCACCTTGCAGACGAAGCTCTCTTCCCCTGCGACCGAGTGCACTTCACAGATTTCCGGCATCTCGCTGAGCCGGCGCGTAAAATCGTCGTACGCGCAGTCGGGTGAGGTGTAGCAGCTCACGAAGGCCGTTAGATGAAGTCCGAGACGCTCGGCATCGAGGAGCGCCGAATAGCCGCGGATGTAACCCCGCTGTTCGAGTCGCTTCACTCGGTCGTGGACCGCCGGAGCCTTGAGCCCGACCAGGGCGGCCAGTTCGGTAAAGGTCGATCGCGCGTTGCGTTGCAACGCGTCGAGGAGTTGGAGGTCGAGCTCGTCCAGCTCGTGGTTAATCATCACCATATTCGACATGGGAGCAGATTTGCCGAACAATAATCGGCCTCGTAACAATAACACCACAAATCCGTTCGGGGCAACCCTCGGTTTATGGTTTCCTTGTTTTCTCACGCTTGGGCTGGCGGTCGGCTGCAGCAAGGCGGCCCAGCCGGCGGCGCCTGCGGCGGTCCGGTTCGACCTGGCCGCCGACCCGCGTACGCTCAACCCGCTCTTCCTGACTCCCGACGCCGCATCGGTCGAGCTGCAGGCCGCTCGCCTGGTCTTTGAGCCGTTCATCGATCTCGATTCGCACGGGCGCCCGCAGCCGGCGCTGCTGGCAGAGATCCCGAGCCGCAGCAACGGCGGAATCTCGGCCGACGGCCGGACGATTCGCTACCGCCTGCGCGCGGGAGTCCAATGGAGCGATGGCAGGCCGGTCACGGCCGAGGACGTCCTCTTCACGTTACGGGCGATCCTCGATCCGCGTAATCCGGTCCGCTCGCACGAAGGCTACGAGCTCATCGACCGCGCCTCGGCCCAGGGTCCACGCACGGTCGTCTTTCGGATGGCGCGGCCTTGGGCGCCCGCCGTGATGACCTATTTCTCGTACGGCACCTCGCCGCAGTTCGTCTTGCCGTCGCATATCTTGCGCGCCGAGGCTCCGCTGGCTCGGGCTGCGTTCAACGCCGCACCCGTCGTCGGCGACGGGCCCTATCGCTTCGTCTCGTGGAAGCGCGGCGAGGGGCTGCGCTACGCCGCGAACGCTCGCTATTGGCGCGGCCCACCGCCGGTTGCAGATCTCACGATTCGAACGATCCCCGACCCCTCGACGAACTTGCTCTTGCTGCAATCGGGGGCGCTCGATTGGAATTTACTCGCCCCCGCGCAGCTCGCCGTGGTCCGCAGCGATCCGAATCTCGCTTTCCTCACGGTGCCGACCGCGGTGGTAGCCGGCCTTGCCTTCAACACTGCGCGTCACCCGCTCGACGACGTGCGCGTGCGCCGCGCCATCGCGATGTCGATCGACCGCAACGCGATCTCGCGAAAGATCACGCTCGGGTTCTATCCGGTGACGAACATGATCCAGCCGCAGTTCTCGTGGGCCTTCGATCCTTCGGTGCGCCAGCCGGGGTACGACCCGGGCGGCGCGGATCGGCTGCTCGAGCTCGCCGGCTGGCACCGCGGTCCCGACGGCGTGCGCCGGCGTAACGGTGTGCCGCTCCATCTCGTCTACGTGCAGTTTCCCGAGACTGCGACCGGCGTGCGCGTCGCGACGTCGGTTCAAGCATCGCTGCGCGAGCGCGGCGTCGACGTCACGATCAAAGCCGTCAGCAACGCGCAACTCTTTCTTCCTCGCACCGGGGTGCTGGCAGTCGGTGGCTTCGACCTTGCGTACGTGCCCTGGACGATGGGCGCCGATCCCGACGACTCCTCGGTCCTTGGATGCGGCGGAGCTTCGAACTACATGCGTTGGTGCGATTTACAGGTCGATCGCCTCGAGCGGGCGGCGCTCGCGCAGACCCGCACGAATGCGCGCAAACGGCTTTACGGCCAGATCGGGCAAATCGTGGCCCGGGAAGTTCCGGTGCTCTACTTGTTCAACGCCGATTATATTTACGCGTATCGCAAGCGCTTACGCGGTTTCGCGCCGAACGCCTTCGTACCGACGTGGAACGCCTATCGGTGGCGGTTGTGGAGGAAATGAGCGTTCTCTCACTGGATGCGGTCGCATGATCGAGTTCTTCTTGCGGCGTCCGCACTTTGCGGCCGTGATGAGTTTCATCGTGCTGCTCGCCGGCCTGATCACGATTCCGGCGTTGCCGGTCGCGCAGTACCCCCAGATTTCGCCGCCGACCGTGACGGTCACGTCGCAGTATCCGGGTGCGACCGCCGCGATGGTAATGCGCTCGGTGACGACGCCGCTCGAGATCAACATCAACGGCTCGGACGGATTGCAGTACATGCAGTCGTACTCCAGCGCCAACGGAACGAGCGTAATCACGTGCACCTTCGCCCTGGGCACCGATCCGACGACCGATCAGACCAACGTCCAGCACGGCGTTGATCTCACGTTGTCGCAGCTGCCGCAGGCCGTTCAGAGCGAGGGCGTGAGCGTGCAGAAGAGCTCCGGCAACATCACGATTGCGGTGGCGATGCTCTCCACCAGCGCGGCCGTCTCGGACGTCGCAGTGAGCAACTACGCCGACCTCAACGTCATTGAGAATCTCAAGCGCGTGCCCGGCGTCGGCCAGGTCATAGTGCTCGGCGATCGCACCTACGGCATGCGCATCTGGGTCGATCCGCACAAGCTGCAAGCCAACAGCGTCTCGGTCGATACGGTTCTCAACGCCATCAAACAGAATAACGCCGACGTTGCCCCGGGCTCGATCGGCCAGCCGCCGACGACCGGGTCGCAACCGTTCCAGATTCCGATCTCGATCAACGGCCGGCTGCAGACGCCCGAAGAGTTCAAGCAGATCGTCCTGCAGGCGCAGCCGAACGGCGGCTATCTGCGACTCGGCGACGTAGCGCAGGTCGAGCTCGGCGCGCAGAACTACGTCACCTCCGCGCGATACAACGGACAAACCGCCGTCGTACTCGCGGTCATCGGTGAGCCGACCGCCAACTCCCTCCAAATCTCAAAGAACGTCCGGACGACGATGGCGCAAATCGCGCAGACGATGCCGGCGGGCTACGCGTACAAGATCGCTTTTGACACCTCCGACTTCGTGCGCGCGTCAATCAAGGAGGTTCTGGTCACGCTGCTGATCGCGATCCTCTTGGTCGTCCTGGTGATCTTCATCTTTTTGCAGAGCTGGCACAGCACGATCATTCCGTCGATCACGATCCCCGTCTCGCTGATCGGTACGTTCGCGGCGATGAAGCTGCTCGGTTTTTCGATCAACACGCTTTCGCTCTTCGGCCTGACGCTGGCAACCGGATTGGTCGTCGACGACGCGATCGTCGTGCTGGAGAACGTCGTGCGCCACATCGTGGACGACAAGAGCGCTCCGTTCGAGGCGACCGTGCGCGCTATGCGAGAGATCGGGGGCGCCGTCGTCGCCACGTCGCTCGTGCTGATGTCGGTCTTCATTCCGGTCGCATTTCTGCCGGGAACGACCGGCTTGCTGTTCCAGCAGTTCGCGCTGACGATGGCGGCCTCGATTGGAATCTCGCTCTTCACGGCGATGACGCTCGCTCCGGTGCTGACCTACCTTCTCGTACACGGCGCCGAGCCGACGCACAACCGTTTTATGCTTTGGTTCAACGACCGGCTTGTGGCCCTCACCGGCTGGTATCGGCGCCTGGTGCCCAGGCTGATCGGGCGCCAAAAACTGGTGCTTGCGGTCTTCGTCGCCGGAATCGCGCTGCTCGGCCTGCTGTTCAGGATCACGCCGACCGGGTTTCTTCCCAACGAAGATCAGAGTCTGCTCTACGTCCTCGTGACGCTTCCGATTCAGGCCTCGATCGATCAAACCACCGCCATCGTGAAACGGCTCGAAAACATGATGCATAAGATGCCGCAGGTCGCGGCGGTGACCTCTGGAATCGGCTTCGGCTTCGCGAACAACAGCTCGAATCAGGCCACGATGTTTCTCCAGCTCAATCCGCTCTCGGAGCGGCACGGTGTCGCGAACTCGTCGCTCGCCGTGCAGTACGATCTATACCAACAGTTTTTGAAGATTCCGAACGTGACGGCGTACCCCGTCAACCCTCCGGCGATTCCCGGCTTAGGTTCGACCGGCGGGTTCTCAATTCAAATCCAAGACATCAACAACCTGGGTCTGCCGACGCTGGACAAGGTCAGCAATAAGATCCTCGCCGACGCGAGGCGCGACCCGAAGCTGCAGCAAGTTCGCTTCCCCACGATCTTTACCGGCACGTATCTGGTCACCGAGTTCGATCGGTCGAAAGCGCTTGCGTTCGGCGTAACGCCGAGCTCCTTCTTCGACACGATCAACGGCACGACGGGCTCGACCTTCGTGAATTTCTTCGACTACGGCACGCGCTCGTACCAAGTCGTGCTTCAAGCCAAAGCCGGCCAGCGCACTTCGCCGTCAGATCTCTCTCGCATCTTCGTCGCCAACGGCAACGGCGACATGATGCCGGTCAGCCAGTTTTTGAAAACGCGGCTGGCGACAGACAACGTCGCGATCATGCGCTTCAACGAGTACAATGCGTACGAGATCGACGGCAACCCCGGCCTGGGCGCGAGCTCCGGCGAAGCGCTCGACGCGATCCGGCGACACGTGGTGGCGAACCTGCCCAAGGGCATGGGCTACGATTGGAGCGGCATCGCGCGTCAGCAAGTTCAAAGCGGACCGCAGACGATCGCCGTCTTTGTGATGGGCCTGCTCTTCGTTTTTCTGGTGCTCGTCGCACAGTACGAAAGTCTGTCGACGCCGTTTGTGATCATGCTGGCGGTGCCGCTCGCGCTGCTGGGCGCGATCGGGGCGATCTACATTCGTCGGCTGGCAGAGCTCGTGAGCTTCGTCATCCACTCGAAGCTCACCGGACATGCGGTCCCGATCCCGATCACGTCCTCCGACATCTACGCGCAGATCGGATACGTCATGTTGATCGGTCTGGCGGCGAAAAACGCGATTCTGATCGTCGAGTTCGCGAATCAGCTTCGCGAACAGGGAATGGAAGCGGTCGAAGCGGTCGCCCACGCCGCCGCTACGCGGCTGCGCCCGATCCTGATGACCTCGATCGCATTCATCCTCGGGATCATGCCGCTTGCCTTCGCACACGGCGACGGCGCGCAGTCGCGGATCTCGCTGGGTACCGCGGTTTTGGGCGGAATGCTCGTCTCGACCGTGATGAATCTGGCGATCGTACCAGTGCTCTACGTCGTCGTCATCGAGCTTACCGAAGGCAAGAGGCGTAAGAAGGGAGGCCCGGCTACAACGCCTTGACCGCCGCCGTGAGCGCGTCGACCGACGCTTTGGCGTCGCCGAAGAGCATCGAGGTGTTCGGCAGCTCGTAGAGCGGGTTCTCGATGCCGGCGAAGCCCGAACGCATCGAGCGCTTGAGTACGACGACGTTGCCGGCCTTGTCGACGTCGAGGATCGGCATGCCGTAGATCGGCGAACTCTTGACGCTGCGCGCCGCGGGGTTGGTCACGTCGTTGGCGCCGATGACCAGCGCGACGTCGGCGGTTGGGAACTCCGGGTTCGCATCTTCCATGTCGAGCAGCTGATTGTACGGTACGTTCGCTTCGGCGAGCAGCACGTTCATGTGGCCGGGCATACGCCCGGCGACGGGATGAATCGCATAGAGCACTTTTACACCGTGCTTCTCGAGCTGATCGGCGAGCGCTTTGACGCTGTGCTGCGCCTGCGCGACCGCCATGCCGTAACCGGGAACGAAGATGACCTTCGACGCGTACGCGAGCATCACGGCGACGTCGTCGGTGCTCGTGCTGCGAATCTGCTGCGGCCCGCCGCTCGCCGATGCGACCTCGGTTCCCCCCGCCGCTCCGAAAGCGCCGAACAGCACGTTGCTCAGCGGCCGGTTCATCGCGCGGCTCATCGCAACGGTCAGAATGGTGCCGCTCGCTCCGACCAGAGCTCCGCAGATGATCAGCAGCGGCGAGTCGATTTCGAATCCGGTGATCGCGACGGCTACCCCGGTGAAGGAGTTCAAGAGTGAAATCACCACCGGCATGTCGGCACCGCCGATCGGCAAAACGAAGAGCACTCCCAGCAGCAACGCCGCGAGCAGCAGCGCGCCAAACGCCCAGGACGGCACCGTTCCCAGCGTAACGACGAACCAGACGGCAAGCGCGAGAATCGCGAGTAAGACGATTCCGTTGACGAGCTGCTGACCCCGGTAGGTAATCGGGCGGCCCGTCATCACCTCTTGCAGCTTCAGGAACGCGACGATCGAGCCGGCCAAGCTGATCGAGCCGATGATCGCGGAGAGCACGAGCGAGACCGCCACGACCGCGTCGGAGCTGCCCGCACCACCGGCGTTGAAGAACGCGACGGTCGAGATCAGTGCTGCCGCTCCGCCGCCGGCACCGTTGTAGAGCGCGACCATCTGCGGCATCGCCGTCATCTTGACCTTGACCGCAGCATAAATTCCGACCGCCCCGCCAAGCGCGACCCCGATCGCGATTGCCCACCAGCCAATCGCCGAGGTTTGAACGAGGATCGAGACGAGCGCGATGAACATTCCCAGCATCGCGAATTGGTTACCGCGGCGTGCGGTCGCCGGCGAATTCAGCTCGTGAAGCCCGTAGATGAATAACGCGACTGCAACCAGATCCGCGAGCGAGGTTCCGATTGCCGTTGCGGTCACTTGCCAGGCTCCTTGCGCTTGAACATCTGGAGCATGCGTTCCGTCACGGCGAATCCGCCGAAGACGTTAATGGCGCCAAGCGTAACGGCCGCGATCGCAAGGATGGTTAAGCCGGCGGTCGCGCTTCCGGTAAAGAGCCGCGCGACGATCACGATCGCGCCGGCGAGGACGATCCCGTGAATCGCGTTCGTCGCCGACATCAGCGGCGTATGCAGGGTCGTCGGCACCTTCGAGATCACCTCGAAGCCCACGAAGACCGCGAGCATCAGCACCGTGAGCAGCTCGATGTAATGAGCGGCGTCCATTACGATTCTCCTGCGATCAGCACGCTGCCGTCGCGCGCGACGACCGCACCTTTGGCAACGTCATCGTTCGGGTCGATGTTCAGCACGCCGTCGGCGATCCACGGCGAGAGCAACGCGTAGACGTTGCGCGAGTAGAGGCGGCTCGCGTCGGCAGGCATCGTGCTCGGCAAGTTCGTTGTGCCGACGATCGTAACGCCGTTGGGCGTCGTCACGATCTGATCGGCGACGGTGAGCGCGCAGTTGCCGCCGGCTTCGGCCGCGAGATCGACGATCGCGCTCCCCGGCTTCATCGCGCCGACGGCTGCTTCGCTGATGAGCACCGGCGCGCGCTTTCCGGGTACGAGCGCGGTCGTTATGATGACGTCGTTGGCGCCGATCTGCTCGACCATCCACTCGCGCTGTCGAGCTTGCTGCTCGGGCGTCAGCTCCTTTGCATAACCTCCCGCACCTTCGGCGTCGCCGCCGACATCGAACTCTAGAAAACTCGCGCCGAGCGAGAGAACTTGCTCCTTTACTACCGCGCGCACGTCGTAGCCGCTGACGACCGCTCCCAGCCGGCGCGCGGTCGCGATCGCCTGCAGGCCGGCGACCCCCGCACCGAGCACGAGAACTTTTGCAGGGGCGATCGTGCCGGCGGCGGTCGTGAGCATCGGAAAGAACTTCGGCAGCGTGACGGCTGCGAGCAGAACCGATTTGTATCCGGCGATGTTGCTCTGCGACGAGAGCGCGTCCATCGATTGCGCGCGCGTGATGCGCGGGATCATCTCCATCGCAAGCGCCGTCAACTTGGCGCCGGCGAGCCGTTTGACGTACTCGGATCGTCCGCAAGCGGATTGAGAAAACCGGCGACGACGCTGCCGGCGGGCAACGCGTCGAGCATCTCGTCGCTTGGACGGCCGACCGTGACCAAAACGTCGGCCCCAGCCGCTAGCGACCGCACGTCGTCGGCGAAGGTCGCGCCGGCCTTCTCGTAGAGATCGTCGGGAAAGGCGGCCGCGGCGCCCGCACCGTGCTGCACGCAGACGCCGACGCCCAACTTAATGAATCGCGCGACAGTCTCGGGCACAAGCGCCACCCTGCGCTCCTTTTCCGCGGCCTCGCGAGGAACGGCAACGATCATAGCCCCGGCTCATACGGCCCGCAAGCTTCGTGGCCCTTCGAAATGGCGGCCGGATTATTCGAGCGTGACGGTATTCGTCAGGTGGCCGACCTTCTCGATCCCGACGTCGAGCACGTCGCCATTTGCGAGAAACTCGGGCGGATTGCGTGCGAAGCCGACGCCTTCGGGCGTCCCGGTAGCGATGATGTCGCCCGGGAGCAGCGTCATTCCCTTAGAGAGCTCGGCGATGAGACGCGAGATCGGAAAGATCATCTTGGCGGTGTTGCTGTGCTGCTTGCGAACGCCGTTCAAATCAAAGGTGACCTCGAGCGCCTGCGGATCGCCGACTTCTTCGGGCGTCACGATCCACGGGCCGAGCGGACAGCTCGAATCGAGACTCTTGCCCTTGAACCACTGACCGTACTCGCGCTGCAGGTCGCGAGCCGTGACGTCGTTGAGCGCCGTATATCCGAAGACGACGCTGCGCGCTTCTTCTTCTGAAACGTTTTTGCAGCGGGCGCCGATCACGACCGCGAGCTCGGCTTCGAAGTCGTACTCACGCGAAATCTGCCGGTCCAAGTGCAAGTCAGAGCCCGGCGCGGCGACCGCAGTCGACGCCTTGGTGAAAAACGTCGGCACCTTCGGGAGCTTTAGCTCGCGCCCCGCCGCGCGCGCACCCTCGATGGCGTGTTCGAGATAGTTGCGCCCGACGCAGAAGACGTTGCGAGGAGGGCGAACCGGCGTGTCGAGCGAGACGTCGCTCAGCAGAACTAGATCGTCGGACGTGTGCCACGCGATGCGCTCGTGTGGCGCGAGCTCGATGTAGTCGCGCAGCGTCTCGGTGGCGATCGTGCGGATCATGCCGTCTTCCAGCACGCCCGGCCGCAGGGATCCGTCAGCGCAACGGTAGGTGAGGAACCTCAAACTCTAGGCGGCAGCGTGATCAGAGGCGACGGTTTGGGAGTAGGAGTCTGTAAGCCGCGGATTTGGTTGAGCGAGGGGAGCTTTGCGTTCTGCTCCTGTTGAGCTTTGCGCTGTCGTGCGATAGCGGCCGCTTCAGCCTCGGCCGCCTGTTTCTTGGCCATCTCGATCATGACGTTGGCCGCACCTGGGTCGTTACCCCAGTTTCCGCCCGCGGAGACGATCGCGACGTGACGGGTCACACCTTTTGTCTTCGGGTTGTAGTCGTACGTTACGCGGTAGAGACCGACCGTGGCGGTGCCGTCGGGACGGCGAATCCACATTTGAAGCGCGTTGCCGAACGTCTGCAAGTTGAAAGTCTGGTATTTGCTCGGCTTGGTCGATTTCACGCGCACGACCTGGCCCTTTTTGTTGACTTCGACGACGACTTCGGTGTGCAGCGGAACGGTTGGAAGGTGAAAGACGATGGGCGCGTGTGGCGCCGGGCTCGGCCCCGGCGTCGCCGCCAGCCCGCCCGCGCCGCTCGTAACGAAAAACGCGGCGAGCGCTGCCGCCGGGAGGCGCGCGGTCGTCACCTTACCGATCACTAGTTGCGCGAAAGAACGGCGAACGGATGGCCGCACGAACCGCAAGCGACGACGACTTGAAAGTGCGCCTTCTCGCGGACGTTCTGCGCATCGCTGCCGCCCTCTTCGAAGCCACAGAAGCGGCAGCGCGTCGAGGTGGGTCGTTCTCCCGCAGCCTGTTCGTCCACGCTGCTGCAATACGCGGGCTTCGGACTTCGACCTGCCGAAGCAGCGCAAACGCATGCGGCTCCCTCGTTTACTCGCTGCCGGAGTTCTGATCGCCGGCGTCAACGTGGTGCCCGTTAAGGCCGAGCGGCCGATCGTCGACCTGCACCGCTTGGACGCGAATTTTCAACTCTTCGCGGCCGACTCGAGCGCGCCATGGAAGGCTGCCGCGGTTCGCTTGGACACCTACTCAAGCGCACCGGTCTCCTTCTCCGTATATCAGGTCGATCCGGCCGACGTGCTGACCGCCGGATCGAACTTCAGTCCGCGCGCGATCGTGACGTCGTCGCGGCGCCCGATGCTTTCGTTTACGTTTACTCCTCCCGGCGGGTATCAGTTCCAATCGAGCATGGTCAACGTGCCGCTCGGCACGCGCGAGGGTTTCTTCGTCGTCGAAGCGAGGCGGGGAAACGTCGGCGAACAGGTGTGGATAAATCGCTCGCGCGTCGGGCTCATCTCGAAGGAAACGCCAAGCGGATTGCTGCTCTACGCGGCCGATCTCGGAACGGGCATGCCGCTGGCGCGGATGCGCGTCCTTTTCGTCGTTAACCGCGACTTTGTCGCGGCGATGACTGACGGCGACGGCATCGTGCGCTGGAACCGGTCGCCGCGTCCGGTCTTCGCCCTCGCGCAATGGGGAAAGAGCTACGCGTTCCTGAGCCTGCTTCCGCAGCCGCCGTTTCCATCGACGATCGTCGGCGTGCGTACGGAATCGGCGGCCGTGCATGCGGGCGATACGGTGCGCGTTGCCGGCTTCGCGCGAACGCGCTCGCGCGGTGTGCTGCACGCCAGCGCCGGCAGCGCGTTGGTTTCAATTCGTCACGGCGCAACCGCGGTCGCGCAGATCAGCGCGCCGCTCGATGCGGCAGGAGCGTTCTCGACGTCGTTCGTTCTGCCGGTGAGTGCGGCTTCGGGCGAGTACGCCGTCTTAGCGCAGGCGGCCGGTGGAATCGGCGGCGCGACGATCGACGTGGAGGCAAACGCGGCCGGGCTTTCGCTAGACGTCACATCTGCCTGCAGCGGTCCCTGCGATCCGCTTCGCGACGTGCCGTTGCTCGTTCACGCTTCGCGCGGCGGCAGCACCGTTCGCCTGACCGTCGTCCGATCGCCGCACGTCTACCCTTCGACAGGCTCAGGGCAGGCTGCGCTCGACCGGGATGAGTCGTGGGGAAAAGCGTCATGGTATGACGCCACGGTGCGGACCGACGATAATGGCAACGCGACGGTGGAGATCCCGCATCCTAACGACGAGCTCGGCTCAACTTACGGCGTGCACGTGGAAGCGAACGGCGCGACAGCCGACACGCGGGTCAGCGTGCCGACCGCGCAGGCTGCGATACGTTTGACCGTCGATCATTCCGCGCAGAGCATCGGCACCCCGCTCGGCTTCGACGTTTACGCAGAATCGCTCGACGGAAAGCCGCTCGCGGGCGCAGTCGTCAGCGTCGACCTTACCCATGGTGTGTCGGGCGCGCGGCAGCACCTCACCCTCGATGGGGACGGCCATGCGCGAGGAAGTTTCAGCGCGCCCGAACTAGGCACGAGCTTCGTGCGCGCCTGGATCGATCGAGGTGGGCGCGCGACCGACGTCGCTGCGGTTCGAGTCGATCCGCAGGCGGCCGCAGCGGCGAGTGACGGCGGCACTCCAAGCGTGCGCGTCACGCTGGCTCAAGATAGCTATCGTCCGGGCGATCAGATTGCCGTTGAGGCGAATGCCGCCGGGTCGCAAGGCGACGCACTGATCACGTTCGAGAGCGCGCTCGGCGTGGAGTCGCGGGTTGCGAGGATCTCCGGCGGACGTGCGGTCGCGCGACTGGGTGCAATCGATGCGGCGGGCGAGCTGCGCGTTGGCGCTGCCTTCGTGCGCGACGGCGTTTTGGAATGGAACGCCGTTCCGATCGCGCTCGCCGCTCCCGGGCGTCCCCGAGTCGAGCAGCTCGTTCTGGGAACCGGGCAGTTTGCGCCGGGTGAAGCCGCCAAAGTCTCGTTTCGCGGAGGTTCGGTCGGGGCAGGGACATTCGTGGTGCGAATTAGCCGAGGCGCCCCGTCGGGCAGCGCGCTCTTCGTATCGGCGCCCGCGCTGCTTTCGATCGCCGTCACGACGACCCAAAACAGCGCGCCGGAGTCGGTGACTTGGCATCCGTGGGTCAACTCGACTGGCGACCGCGCCCAAATACTGGGCTTCGTACGGCGTACCCAACCGCCGCCCGAGCTGTCGCTGGTACAAGCCGAGACGCAAACGGTCACGTGGGAGGTCTCGCGCGCGAGCGCCGGCGGACTTGCCGTCGCGTTACCGGCCCGCAGCGGTCAATACGATCTCTCGGTCCTTGGCATCGCTGACGACGGGAGCGTAACCGCGGCCTCCTCCACGGTCGTCGTGCGGTAGGACCCGAGCAATGGCCTTGATGCTGCTCGATACGTACGGTTTGGTCTATCGCGCGTTCTTCGCGCTTCCCGGGCTAACGACGAGCGGAGGCGTGCCGATCAACGCCGTTTATGGCTTCACGATGATGCTCAACAAGCTGATCGCCGACGAGAAGCCGACGCACGTTCTCGCTGCCTTCGACAAGGGTATGCCGGCCGAGCGTGTCGCGCTCTTTGCGCAATACAAGGCGCAGCGCCGTATCATGCCCGACGAATTACGCAGCCAGTTCGCGCTCGTGCGCCGGGTGCTCGAAACCTTTCGCATTCCGATCGTCGAGATCGAAGGTCAAGAGGCCGACGACGTGATTGCGACGATTGCGCGTCAAGCCGAAGAGGTCGGCGAGCAGACGATCGTCGTCACCGGCGATCTCGATTTGCTTCAGCTCGTCGACGAGCGCACCACGGTTCTGACGACGCGGCGCGGGATAACCGAACTCGGCCGCTACGATCCAGACGCGGTGCGCGAGCGCTTCGGACTCGAGCCCGGGCAGCTCCCCGACTATCGTGGTCTCAAAGGCGATCCGTCCGATAACCTTCCCGGAGTCCCGGGCGTCGGTGAAAAGACCGCGACCAAACTCTTGCAGGCGGCCGGATCGCTCGACGCGCTCGTTGCCGATCCGAGGCTCGCCGGAAATCCGAAGCTGCAAGCATTGATCGAGCAATACGGGCAGCAGGCTTGCCTCTGCCGTGCGGTCTCGATCGTGCGTCGCGATCTTCCGCTAACGATTGACTGGGAGCGCAGCCGCTACGCCGAGCCGTCCAACGCCGAGCTCTACCGGCTCTATAGCGATCTCGAGTTCAAGACGCTGCTTGCAAAGCTGCAACCGCCAAGCGATCTGCCGCTCTTCGATAAGGGCGCAAAACTGAGCGGTAACTATCGCAGTTACGAGCCGGCGGTCGATCCTCCCGAATTCGCAAGGCTCGCGCAAGAGCTGCAAACGCTCGCGCAAAGCGAGAGGATCGTCTTCGCAATGCGCGGCGACGCGATCGGCGCGACCGCTCGAGCGGGCGAAGGTCTGAGCTTTTTGATCGGTGCGTTGGCGCACGAGGGCGTTCGCCAGAGTCTCGAGCGGCTCTTCGAGGGCGTGGCGCTGCCGGGGGCGTACGATGCGAAGCGGCTCCTGCACGCGATGCGCGAAGGCGGCGTGCGCGGCGCGCGCTTCAGCGACGATGCGATGGTCGCTGCCCACTTGCTCGATCCCGCGCGCGGCTTCGCCGAGATCGAAGACGCCGCCGCGCAACTGCTGGGAGCGGAGCTTCCCGCCGACGCTGCAGCGCACGCCGATGCGGCATTTCAGTTGGTCGCCGCAACGCGCGCCGAGCTCGCCGCCCGCGATCAGCTTGCGGTCTACGAAGAGGTCGAAGTTCCGCTCGCGCCGGTCTTGGCCGCGATGGAAGCCGCCGGGGTCACCATCGATTCGCGCGAGCTTGGGGCGATCGGCGAGCAGGTCGAGGCTGCGGCCGCGCGCTTGCAACGGCGCATCTATGATTTTGCCGGCGAAGAGTTCAACATCGGGTCGCCGCAGCAGCTCGGCAAGCTGCTCTTCGGAAAGCTAGAGATTCCCGGCGGCAAAAAGACCAAGACCGGCTGGGCGACCGGAGTCGAAGTGCTGCAGGGCCTGGCACGAGAGTATCCGATTTGTGCGCTCGTCTTGGAGTGGCGCGAAGTTACCAAGCTCAAGAACACCTACATCGACGTCATTCCCGCGCTCGTCGATCCGCGTGACGGCCGGTTGCGCACTGAATTCAATCAAACGGCGACTGCGACCGGACGCCTATCGTCGACGAATCCAAACCTTCAGAACATTCCGGTTCGGGGCGAGCTCGGCCGACGCATTCGGCGCGCCTTCGTCGCTCGCAGCGACGAGTACGCGCTGCTGGCGGCCGATTACAGCCAAATCGAGCTTCGCTTGATGGCCCATCTCTCCGGCGACGCAGCCTTACGTACTGCCTTCGAGGAGGCGCAGGACATTCACGATTTTACCGCGCGGCAGATCTTTAGCATCCCGGCCGAACAGCGCGTCGACCCAAATCAGCGGCGGATGGCCAAGAGCGTCAACTTCGGCCTCTTCTACGGCATGTCGGACTTCGGGCTCGCGCAGCGGCTAGAGATCAGCCGCGCCGAGGCCAAAGAGATCACGACCGCCTATTTTGCACGCTTTCCCGACGTGCGAGCGTACATCGAGCGAACGATCGAGGAGGGGCGTCGAAACGGCTACGTTTCGACCATCCTCGGGCGCCGTCGCTACATGCCGGGCTTGGTCTCCGGTAACTATATGCTGCGCGCGGCGGCCGAGCGAGAGGCGACGAACGCTCCGCTTCAAGGCAGTGCCGCCGATCTCATGAAGCTAGCGATGGTGCGAATCGATCGCGCGCTCCAGGAGAGCCGGATCGACGCGACCATGCTCCTTCAAATACACGACGAGCTGATCTTTGAAGTGCGCAAGAGCGATTTGACCGAGGCGGCGAATCTGGTGCGCGAGCACATGGAGAACGCGATCGCATTAGCGGTTCCGCTCGAAGTGACGCTCAAGTCGGCTCGCAATTGGTACGATGTCGAGCCAATCGATACGGAGAGCCTCGAGCGTGTATAAACTTGCCGCCGCCGTTCTCGCGGCGGCGTTGCCCGCCGTCACGGTGCACGCGCCGCGCGCCGACCTTACGCTCGAAGTCGCGCGAACCGAGCCGCAACGCGAGCACGGCTTGATGGATCGCACGACGATTGCTCCGCATACCGGTATGATTTTCGTCTTCACCGACGACCAAGTCGTCGATTTTTGGATGAAGGATACGCTGGTGCCGCTCGATATGATCTTCGTCGCCTCCGACGGCACGGTGCGGCGCGTTTTCGTAAGCGTGCCGACTGCCCCGAAAACGGTCTCTGACGCCGAGATTCCCCGCGTCGGCGCGAGAGCGAAGTATGTCATCGAGCTCAAAGCCGGTGAAGCGGCCGCCGACGGAATCACACAAGGCGTCAAATTGGATTTGCACGCCGTGCCGCCACCGCAGTAGTCCTGAGCGAAGTCGAAGAGCCTGTCCTGAGCGAAGTCGAAGGAAATGCCTGAGCTTCCCGAGGCGGAAACGATCGCACGAGGTCTTGCCGGTAAGGTCGTCGGCAAGACGATCGAGCGTGCGGAGGTGCGGCTCCCCAAGATCGCGGTCGCGCCTGCTGCTCTTGGCTTTTCAACCACGGTTGCGGGCGAGCGGATCGCCGGCGTCCGGCGGCGCGGTAAATATGTCGTCCTAGATCTGGCCTCGGGCCGTTCGCTGGTTACGAGCCTGCGGATGACGGGCCGCCTCGTGGTGGGCGCTGACGGCCTGGCTGAGTTGCCCGGGACGCACGTCGTGCTCTACTTTAAGGGAGGCGGTCGTTTGAGCTTCTCCGACGTGCGGACCTTCGGACGGATGCGGCTCGTCGCCCGGGGCGAAGCATGGGACCGCGAGCTCGGTGTCGAGCCGCTCTCCTCAGGCTTTACACAAGCAGCCTTTACCGGTATGCTGTCGGGGCGGCCGACGCCGGTCAAGGCATTCCTCCTCGATCAACGGCGCATCGCAGGCATCGGCAATATTTATGCGAGCGAAGCGCTATGGGAAGCTCGGATTCGTCCGAGCCTTCCGAGTCGGAGGTTGACGAAACCGGCTGCTTACCGCTTACGTCGCGCCATCGTCGACGTTTTAGAGCGCGCTATCGAAATGCGCGGGACGAGTGTCGACGACTACGTAGATGCCGACGGGCTGCAAGGTGGTTTCCAAAACAACCTCTCGGTCTACGGCAGAGACGGGCGGCCCTGTTTGCGCTGCGGCACGAGCAAGATCGTTCGGACCGTGCTCGCGCAGAGGGGGACCTGGTGGTGCAGACGGTGCCAACGATAAACAAATTTACGAAAGTGGGAAAGTCAAATCTCTACAACTGAAGTCGCTCCGAATCAATACGACGAAGACCAGTTAGCGCTCGAGCAGCGTCTCTACGAAGAATCGCTCAAGGTTCTCGACGAAGGTCAAGTTCTCACTGGTACGATCGTCCAGAAGGATAAAGACGAAGTGCTGGTCGACGTCGGCGGAAAATCCGAAGGCGTTCTACCCTTCCGCGAGCTCTCGCTCGCGATCGATCCGAAACTCTTGCGAGTCGGCGACACCGTCGAAGTGATGGTCCACCGCATAGACGAGCTCGACGGAACGCTCTTTCTCTCCGAGCGGCGCGCCCGCGCTCTCAAAACGTGGGAGAAGGTCATCGAGGCACACAATCGCGACGAAGTCATCGAAGCGACCGTCACGCAGGTCGTCAAAGGCGGCGTTCTGGTCGATCTCGGGATGCGCGGCTTCGTGCCGGCGTCGCAAATCCGACGCCAGCCGGTAGGCAACCTCGACGAACTCGTCGGGCAACACCTGCGTCTCAAGGTGATCGATCTCGACCACAAGCGCCATCGCGTCGTCCTTTCGCAACGGCTCGTGCTCGAAGAAGAGCTGCAAGCAAAGAAACAGGAGTTGCTCGATACGCTTGAGGTGGGGCAGATACGCGAGGGAGTCGTCGTCCGCCTTGCCGACTTCGGCGCCTTCGTCGATCTCG
The DNA here is from genome assembly GCA_963831815.1 of Vulcanimicrobiota bacterium. Taxonomy (GTDB): domain Bacteria; phylum Vulcanimicrobiota; class Vulcanimicrobiia; order Vulcanimicrobiales; family Vulcanimicrobiaceae; genus Cybelea. Next base: position 695,719 of record CAWHRL010000002.1, on the reverse strand, counting down.
GCGGCATTGACGGCTTAATCCACAACAGCGAGCTCGCCTACGCGCGCATCAAGCATCCCTCCGAAGTCGTGAAGATCGGCGACGTCGTGCACGTCGAGATCATGAAGTTCGACCCGGAAGCCAAGAAGGTTAGTCTGTCGCTCAAGCACGCACTGCCCGATCCGTGGGATCAGTACGCGGATCGCCTCTACGAGACGAACAAGTTGGCGGCGCAGATCGTCAAGGTTACGCCCAACTATCTGCTGGTCGAGGTGATTCCCGGCATCCTCGCGATGGTGCCGAAGGGCGAGTTCGATGCCTCCGCCCAATTCAACGCCGGCCAGGAGGTCGAAGTGACGCTGCTGACTATCAACCACGCGACGCGCCGGATCACTGCATCGATCCAACACGTCGCCGACGTGCCGCCTGAAGAGATCGAACAGTACGCGGTCGAGGAAGAGATCGGCATCGAGGCCGCCCCCGACCGTCCGGTGGATTCGGCGAACTCCTAGTGACGGTCACCGGTCACTAACGCCGGCCGTGCGCGTTGGCTTGACCGGCGGCATCGGGGCGGGTAAGAGTGCGGTTGCGGCGATCTTCGCCGATCTCGGCGCCTTCGTCATCGACACCGATGCGATCGCGCGCGAAGTCGTCGCTCCGAACAGTGACGGTCTGATGGAGATCGCGCGAGTCTGGCCGCACACCGTGCGCCGCGGCATTCTCGATCGTGCCGCGCTGGCCGATACCATCTTCGCCGATCCTTCGGCGCGCGAGCGCCTCAACACGTTGCTGCATCCGCACATACGTCGAGTCGCGATGGAACGCGAAGCGCACGCCAAACCCGGTCAGCTCGTGGTCCACGTCGTCCCTCTGCTCTTTGAAACCGGTTACGACCGGCTCGTCGACAGATCGGTCCTCGTGGTCGCGCCGCTCGAAGAGCGGATCGCTCGGGTCGTAGAGCGAGATAAGCTGGACGAGACGCGCGTGCGTGCACGAATGGCCGCCCAAATCGAACCCGAGCGAGCGCGTGGGAGCGCCGATTTCATCCTCGAGAACGATGGTAACCTAGAGCATCTTCGCGCTCGAGTCCACACCCTCTACGAGGCGCTGACCGCTTCTCCAACCCGCTTTTAAGCACGGGCCCTCAAATTCTCAGCAAATCCTGAGTTTACCGAGCGCTTGTATGGGAATAGAGTTACTCGGACCCTTAACCAGATGAGAGGATAGTCGATATGGCACAAGAGACCGGACAAGCTGGAGGCATGAGCGTTCGCGAGGCGGGTCGCCGCGGCGGTGAGCGCGTGAAAGCAAAGTACGGCTCGGAGTTCTACGAAGAGATCGGTCGTAAGGGTGGGGAAGCCACAAAGAGCAAGTACGGTCCTTCGTTCTATGAGGTGATCGGTCAAAAGGGCGGTCAGCGTCCGAAGCGCAAGGCGAGCTAAACTTCGAGCGAGACGCGTAGCGAGAATGAATGGCTGATAAACAAGGCGCCTCTAAGCGCGAAATGTCGGTGCGTGAGGCGGGCAAAAAAGGGGGCGACACGGTTCGTGATCGCTACGGCTCGACTTTTTACGAAGACATCGGTCGAAAGGGCGGAAAGGCGACGCGGGACCGCCACGGCGTCGAGTTCTACGAGTCGATCGGTCAAAAAGGCGGCAAGGTCGTCAAAGAAAAGTATGGCTCCGATTTCTACGAGGAGATCGGCCACAAGGGCGGCCAGAAGGTTAAGAAGTTAATAGCCGAAGCCAAAAAAAAGCTCGGCGACGAAAAAACCTGATTTAGCCGAAAAGCTCTGATTTAGATGAAGCGACAACGCGCTTCGCTAAATCGGGGTTTTTCTATTATTTGGTGATGTCGACGCCGCCGGCTACCTTCCCGAGGTGAACGGTGTTGTCATCGAAGTTGACGCTGATTCCGTCAATCCGCAACGTTTCGGTTCCCGAGTGAATGTACGCCGGATGCGGCATTTTCAGCACTTTAGCGTCGTTCGTCCAGGTCACCAAATCGGTGTCGAAAGAACGTTTCTGCGGATCGTCGATTCGTTCGACGTGAACCTTCCCGACGGCGGTGAAGTCGAGCGATTGAATGTTGAGCCGAACGTGCTTGGCGGAAATCCGGAGATAGGGCTTCCCTTTACGGAAGACGACGCCGTTGCGCACGCCGTCGACGCTTCCGCTCAAGCCGTCGGGCGAGAGCCGCGCGTGGTCGTAATCGAAGCTCCACGATTTGGTCGCGATGTGGTTGGTCACAACGTGCCCGCCGCGCAAGTCGATCGGCGCTTGATTCGGCGGGACCGGAGGCGTGCCGCCGCCGGCTAGAACGATCTCGACGACGACGTAGATGCCAAGACCGATGCCGGTCACTAGGGCGAAACGTTTCCACCAGATCGGTTTAACGCGCATCGGGCCAATCCGCCGCATCGGGAGGCGTCGTTTCGAACGGTACCGCGAGCGTCACGTAGAGCACCGCAAAGAGCAGCCCAATTGCGTTGGGACCGATTCGCGAAAAGAACGTCGCGACGCGCGGGCCGACGCGACCGGCGACGATGGCGCGTCTGTTGATGCGGCTGCGCGCCTGCCAGCGGCCGTCGGGCGCGATGATTCCGCTGATCCCCGTCGCGGCCGCCCGCACGACGTACGCGCCGCTCTCGACGGCGCGGAGTTGCGCGATCTGCGCGTGCATGTAGGGTCCCGACGTCGTGCCGAACCACGCGTCGTCGGTGCTGACGACGAGCAGCTGCGCGCCTCTACGCAGTTGTGCGTGAGCGAGGTCCGCGAAGGCCGACTCCCAACAGATTAGCGGCGCGATCGTCAGCGCGCTCGTTCGATAGACGCCGTCCACGGTGCCGGGCGACAGACCGCCGTTGAGCATCCCTACGTAGGGGAGCCACGAAAGAAACGATCGTCCCGGGAACCATTCGGCGAACGGCACGAGTTGACGCTTTTGATAAACGGAGTAACCGCCCTCCGGCGAAAAGACGTAGAGCGCGTTGTAAAGGCCGTCGTAGCCTCCGGCGAGGCTGCCGACCACGATCGTCGCGTGCACTTGGCGCGCGAGATTAGAGAAGCGACTCGAGAGCATCGGATTGGCGTCGAGCACGGTGGTAATGACGGTTTCCGGCCAAACGATCAAACGCGGCTTCGCCTTGCCGGCCAAGCGCGTCATCGAAGTGTACCTGCGCACCGCTAACGAGAGCGAATTCCACTTGAACGACTGCGCGATGTTGCCTTGAATGGCGGCAACCGGAATCGTTGGCGGCGCAAGACGGCGCGCGGGCCACGCGCTCCAGGCGGCAAAGCCCAGTAACGCGATGAGGCTCGCCACGATGACCAGAGGTCGCCAGGTTCGCCGATGCAACGCATCCGCAACGTAGGCGCCGAGCGCGCAGAGCACGAGCGTAACGCCATACGTGCCCGCATAGGCGGCAAAGACGCGCAATGGAGTATCGGCCTGCGTGTAGCCGAGCTGATCGAACGGTGCGGCGAGGATGCCGATCGAACGAAGCCATTCGCAGACCGCGAACGCGGCGGCCGCACCCAGCGGCGCGACGTTCGCTTGCATTTTTGCGTACGCAATCGCTGCTAGTGCACCCGCCAGCGCGAAGAACGGCGCTTCGATCATCGCCGGGCCGAAAGCGATGAACGGTCCGAAGACGCCGATGTAATGTCCGACCGTGTGACCGACCCACGCGAAGTCCAGCGCGAAAAAAATTAATCCGGCTAACCAACCGAGAAGTGCGGCTCTTTTCCAGGAAGCGCCCTGCCAAACCCAGAACAGCGCGGCAGTGCCAAACGGCACGAGCCATGCCGCACCGATTTTGGGAAATGCCGCCGCTAACGCGACGGCCGCAAGGGCGGCGACGCCCGCGTCGCGCGTGGCATCCGAGGAGACCATGATTCGCAGTTTGAGCTTTGGTTTTATAATCGTTCTAGTAACGGCGTTCATCGTTGCGGCGTGCGGTCGTCAGGTCACGCCAAATCCTGCAGGTCTCGGAGCCGGCGGCGCGCCCCCGGGGTTTATGGCGGTGATCTTTGACGTCCAGGCTCCCTTCAACTTCCAGCAGTACCAGTACATGGTCGTCTTCAACACCAGCGGCAGCGGAGTGACGCCGTCGACCGATACGTTGCAGACCAACTGGAACGGCTACAACTTCGCAATGGTTGCGCTCGGAAACGGCGCGACTTCTTACGCCAGGGCTGTGGCGTTTCTGAGAAACAGCAACCCGCACATTTCGCCGGCGTGGGTGTTTTTGGGAACGACGCCGCAAACGTTCAGCTACAACCTCAACAATAATGGGACCGGAACCGAATTCTCGATCCTCGCTCGGACGGGGATCTTCAGCACCGCCGCGCCGTCGCCGAGCGCCAGCCCGTCGAACGTGTGGACCTTCAACGCGTTCACCGCGCAGGCCAGCAGTCAAGGCCAATGGACTTTTTTCGACTCGATGGGCGCGGGCGGCCCGGTCGATCCGCAGTTCGTCTCGCCGAAGCTCTGCATGACGGAGCCGTTTGACAATACGTACTTCGCTGTGAACTCGATGGTACCCGATCCGGCGGCTCAGATCGTCACGATCCAGATAGCGAACAATCCGGCACATCCGACCCCCTGCCCGTGAGCGCGATGCGCGAAGCGCCGCTCGAATGCGCGCACGACATATGCAACTGCTCGGTGACGGGGCCGGTCGAGGGCGGCGACGTTTACTGCAGCACCTACTGTCGCAGCGCTGACGAATCGGGTGTCGAGTCCGAAACCTGCGCATGCGGCCACCCGGAGTGTGACACGCCGTAACGTCTTTTGCGCGGGTGCGTGATGTATCGCGCCGGGTCGCTCGTCGCGCCACCTCCTGTGGCGCTCCTGCTACACCGCGCTCGCGCCACCTGCTGAGGACAATTTTCACATCCTGTGAATGGCGCTCGCGTCGGAGTCCCCGTCGCGACACATCACGCCCCCACGCCCGCCGCTGCGGCAATTTTTAAAAATTAGAGTTCAACGCCTTGGGGTATTGGTTGGTTCGAACCTGTGGTGAGAAGCGTCCAGCTTTTTTGGGCCAGCCATGGAGGGCTGCTTCAAAACTTCGTTCTCCCAAAAAAGTGGACGAGCAGGACGCGAGCGACGGGCGTCTTCGAGCGCACAGGCCCTCGCCGTAAATCGGCTTCAGAAGTTGAACGTCGTCGGGATTACCGGCTGGGGTTGGCCGATGTTGAAGACCGCCGTTTGCGACGGGAAGGCGAGCAGGTTCAGACCAACGTTGATGGCTTGTTGCGACTCGTTATAGAGCACGAGCAGCTGGTAGCAGTTTCCGATCGTGCGGGTGTAATAGATGATCTTGTCGGAGAAGAACTCCCCGAGCCCCAGCGACGGACGCCAGTTGATGTTGGTGACGAACTGAAGCGATGCGTCGCGGCCGAATGGCGTCGATAGTTGAAGGTTCGTCGTTTCGAAGCCCTGCCCGGGTCCGGGAATGAAGGAGCCGCTGAGTAGGACGACCGATCGCGCCGACGGCCGCGCGCTGAGCTGATAGCTGAGCGGCTGCGCGATCCCGTCGAAGTTGGTCGTCCAGCCGACCGAAAAAGCGTAGATGTCGTCATTGAAGAGACGTATCATATCCTGCGCGTTTTTGGTGTTCTCCGTCGGCTGCTGGTCGAGGTACTGAAACGGCACCAGCGCCGGGCCGTTGTAGTTCGCTTCATTGTAGGTCAGCGTGTTGACGACGTGCTGGCTGATCGGCGTGGTGAGGCTAAGATCTTGCTCGATTGCAGCCTTGAGGTCGCCCGTGCCATATGCATACTGGTCGAGCGTGAAGGTACCTTGGAAGTCGCTGCCGAGCACCTTCGCTTCGATCGGGCCGGCGACAAGGTTGGCGTCGACGCGCCAAGTGGCAAGACTCTGCGGCTGCCCCTCGCCGGCGGGATTGCTGTACTCGCCGCCGGTCAGGTCCGCCGCCAGCGGGATGAAGAAGTGCTGGAAAAAGTCGGTCGGCCGCACCTCAAACTCCGGGATCTTGTTGATACCGGTCGCTTCCAGCGAGTAGGTCTTGTCCCACTCCATCTGGTAGTCGGCTCCCGAGGTCGTATACTGCAAGAGATAATCGAACTCGGACTGATTGCTGAACGATGTTATGCCGGGGAAACTCGCGCTGCTGTCGCTGATGTCGTAGGTCGTGGTCTGCTGTAAGCTCTGATTGAACTGGCGGGTGTCGGTGAAGGTGAAGCTGTCGCTGCTGGACTGCCCGCCGACCGAAGTGTGGGTATAGCTGTAATTCTGCGACGTTTGAGCGGTTTGGTGAACGAGCGCCTCGCTGAACGTTTCGTTCGGCGGTATGTTGAAGAGCGGACCGTAGTTCGACTGGTACGCGAACTGAAAGTTGCTGCGCAGGTGTTGCGTGATGTTCTCTTGCTCTCCGATCGCGGCGTTATATTGGCGTCCGCCTCCGTTATAACCGTTGATTGTGTAAATGTTCACGCTCGCGCTGCGACGGCCGCTCTTCGCGGCGTAGAAGCCCACGTAGCCCAAGCCTAATCCCAGCTTGGTAAAATAGTTGACGATGTAATAACCATAGTAGTACTGGTCCTTTCCAAACGGAATTTGGACCTTGATCCAAGCTCCCTCGTACGAGTCGTATCCGACCTCGGGGAACCATCGTTGCCGGACGCGCTGGTTTGCCAGGCTGCGAAGCGGAATGACGATGAGCGGAAGGTAGAAGACGGCCGCCGCTCCGAGCCAGAGCACGGCTTTGTGGATGACGATCTTGTCCCCCGGATAGACTTCCATGTCTTTTCCGGTGATGTGATATCCGCCGCGTGGATTCTCGCAGGTCGTGATGTAGGGATTGAGCCCGTGGGCGGTGCCGTCCGGATCGGTGTGCAGGTCTTCCGCGGAGAAATGAACCAGACCACGCTCGACGCCTTCGTCGCTCGCGCCCCTTCCGTTGGTGAGCTTTGCAGTCTGTTGGACCGTATCGAAAACAATCACGTCGGCGGTCAGCACCGAGTTGTGTTCGTGGTTGACGAGAAAGGGATGCCCCGTGATCGTGATCGTCCGAGCGCCGTCGAAGTGGGCGTGCTCTCCAACAATCTCTTCGTCGCTATAGTAGATGTGGACGTTTCCGATCGCGTCGCTTGGCTGTCCTTGCGCGCGGTTGCCGCTCCACTTGTCCGAAATCACGGCGACGAATCCGGGCGCGAGCGTCGGTACGCCGGTCGGTGCGGGCGTCGGCGCGGGCGTCGCTTGACCGGCCGGGGGAATCGGCGGCGGCGTCTCGCCGCCGCGGATCAGAAATATCGGCTCGGTTGACGTGGTGGGAGACGGCGTCGCACCCGGGATGGGGGGCGGGCTCACGCCCGGCGTCGCGCCCGGGTTCGGGGGAGGTGTCCGATTGACCGTGTACGTCCCGTTGCTGGTGCCCGGCGGCGGATACGGCAGGCCCGGCGTTGTGACGGGAGCCGGCGACTCGCTCGGGCTCGAGGTCGCTTGCGCGACCGTCTGCGGATCGTCGCGGTAGTGCAGCGCGCAGCTCTGTTTGTTGAAGAGCTCGAGGGCGAGCTCTTCCTGACCTTGCGCCGAAGCGGGCGCCGCGAGCGGAACTTCCGCGCCGAGCAAGGCGGCTAGCACCGCGATCGCGGCGATGCCGCAACGTACTCGCTTACCGGGGGGCACAGCCTAGCTTCCCTAACGCTCTTCTAGCCAAAGAAGAACCACGCCGATGGTTCCTACGAGGACGTTCGGAAGCCAGGCCGCGATGTAGGGATTCATTGCGCCGTTGCGCCCGAAGGCGGCTGCCACCGAAACCATGAGGTAGTAGGCGAAAAACGCGACGATCGAGAGCGAAATGCCGAGCATGCGCCCGCGTTTGCCGAAACGCAGCGCGAGCGGCACCGCTACGAGAACGCCGATGATGCAGGCGAACGGCCATGCCAGCTTATCGGCGAGATTGATCTGTAAGTTGCCCATCGCGGTGCCGCCGATGCCCTGAGACTGCAACGCGTTGACTTGGGTGCGCAGCGACTTGCTGCTCATCGTCCACGGATCGTTATTGACGTTACTGACGAACTGCGACGACGTCTCGCCGAGCGGCAAGCCGATGGTTACGTTCTTGACGTGCTGCTGGTTGGAGACAAAGCCGTCGTTGTTGTACCGCGTGTCGATGACGTCGTGAAGAACCAGACTGCTAGCTTGCACCGAAGCCGTCTTCGATTGCAGCGTCTCATTCCAAGGCCCGAACTTCGCCGGCTTGAAGATCTGCACGTCCATCATCGTCCGGTTGTCGGGCGCGACCTGCCCAACGTAAAAGGTGTTGCCCGTATCGGGATCTTTGCGGAAAAACTGCGGCTCGACCGGCAGTGCGTCGGTATGATAGATGATTTGATAGAAGCTCCGCGTCGAAAGATCGACCGAAAAAGGCGCGACCCATTCGTTCATCGCGTACGCAATCGCGAACATCGCGACGCCGAAGAGCAGCGGCGAGAGCGCGATTCGGATGACCGGGATTCCCGACGTCCGCATGGCCGTGACCTCGTTGTCGCCCATCACGCGCCCCATCGCGAGCAAGGCGGCAAAAAGACATGCGAAGGGAAACGCCATCGGAATCGCCTGCGGGATTCGGAAGATGACGAAACGCAGCACCAAGAAGAACGGCGCGTGCTGATTGATGATGTAGTCGGCTGCGAGAAAGAATATGTTCAAGCCCCAGAAGAGCAAAAACGCGCCGAACGCAAAAAGAAATGGTCCGACTATCTCGTGCAGCAGATAGCTGTCGAGAATCGGCAGGTGCAAGAGCGTCGAACGAACGCGGGGTATCGGCTGTCGGTGCGTCAGCGTCGCCATTTAGCGGCCACTAGGGGTTTGCCGGACTTGGGCCTTGCCCGGATTTGGTGCCGAATTTTGTTCGAAGACGAGGCGCGGAGAGGGAGCGAAGCCGGAGCTTCGTGACCGATGAGCAACGATGTCTTCGAACAAAAGCCGGCCTAAAGACGGGTAAGCGCCTAAGTCCGACAAACCCCTAGCCCCCGGACCGAGCCTCAGTAGCTGTGGTACGCGTTGAGAACGCGCACGACGTATGCGCGCGTCTCCGGATACGGCGGTACGCCGTGATAGCGGTCGACGGCGCCGGGGCCCGCGTTGTAGGCGGCGACGGCGAGCGTCACGTTGTTGTGATAGCGGTGCAAGAGCGAGTGCAAGTACCCCGTGCCGCACTGCACGTTTTCGGTCGGGTCGAACGGATTGGCGATTCCGCAACTCGCCGATGTTCCGGGCATGAGCTGCATGAGCCCCTGCGCGCCGGCCACACTGATTGCCGAGGGGTTGCCCGCCGATTCGGCCATGACTATCGCGTGGACTAAGCCGGGCGGAACGCCTTTGGCATGGGAAGCGCCCGTTACCAGCAGGTCGATCGAGCCGGGGTCGAGGGCGTTGGAAGCGTAAGGCAAGTAGCCCCCGCTGCATCCGTAAAGCAGGGCTACGAGGCCGCCAATGCCGAGTAATCGCCTCATCGCACCGGCGCCTTTCTTCTCCCCCGGTGCCTAGGCCTGGCAGGCAGGCCGCCACGACTGCGCAACTTTCCGATGGTTTCTCCTCTGGCGAGCCGTTAGAGTCTTACTCATGTTGAAAACAAATCCTAACGCCGACCTCATACGCGATGTCTGCCGGTACGTCGAAGATCATAGCGACGAAGCCTTGACGCTCGCTGAGTTAGCCGGTCTTGCCTCCATGAGCCGATTCCATTTCGGGCGCACCTTCAAGCAAGTCGTCGGTCTGACGCCAAAGCAGTATCTGGCCTCGGTCCGGATGCGCAAGCTCAAGGACGGTCTCGGCAAAGCCAAGCCGATTGATGCGGCGGCGCTCGACGCGGGATTCGGCTCGACGAGCCGAGTTTACGAAAAAGCGACGTCGCATTTGGGAATGACGCCGCGAGCATATCGCCGCGCCGGCGAGGGCGTGACGATCTCGTACGCAGCAATGCAAACGCCGATCGGTCTCATGTTGATCGGCGCCACAGATCGCGGCATTTGTTTCATCGGTTTCGGCGACGCTCTCGGCGAACTGCTTCAAAAATTGACGCGCGAGTATAGCCGGGCTCGTATCGAAGCAATGCGCGAGCCTTACCATCCCGATTTTAGCGCGTGGGCAGATGCGATCTCGCGCCACCTCGCCGGCGAGCAGCCTTGCCCCGCGCTGCCGCTCGACATTCGTGCGACGGCCTTTCAGATGCGCGTCTGGAGGTATCTCCAGACCATCGCGTCCGGGGACGTGGAGTCGTACGGTGAAGTTGCCGCGGCGATCGGTCGCCCGACGGCGGTGCGCGCGGTCGCGGCGGCCTGCGCGCGAAACCCCGCTGCGGTGCTCATTCCTTGCCATCGTGTGATCCGCGGTTCAGGCGCTCTTGGAGGTTATCGGTGGGGCGTGGCTCGTAAGCGAGAATTAATCGATAACGAACGCGCCGCTAAAGCAAGGCTTAGGAGCTAGCAATGAGCGATTTCGATCTGGTCGTCGTCGGTACGGGAAGCGCGGGCGCGAGCGCCGCGGAGGCCTGCGCCAAAGCGGGGCGGCGCGTCGCGATCGTCGACGTGTTACCCTACGGCGGCACCTGCCAGCTGCGCGGGTGCGATCCGAAGAAGGTCTTGGTCGGTGTCGCGGAGTTGATCGATTGGTCGCAACGGATGAGCGGAGCCGGCGTGGCAGGCGAGATCCGGATCGACTGGGCTGAGTTGATGCGTTTCAAACGCACGTTCACCGACCCCGTGCCGCCGGCGCGCGAGTCGGAGCTGCGCGACGCAAACGTCGCGACATACCACGGTGCCGCGCGTTTTGTCGACGAACGAACGATCGAGATTTCAAGCGAACGGTTCGCGGCGCGCAACTTCGTGCTTGCGGCCGGCGCTCGACCCGCGACGCTTCAATTCCCGGGTGCGCAGCGCTTGATTACGAGCACCGATTTTTTGGATTTGGAGGCGCTACCGAGGCGCATCGCTTTCATTGGGGGAGGCTATATCGCGTTTGAGTTCGCGCACCTGGCGGCGCGGGCCGGCGCGCAGCCGGTCATCTTTCAGCGCGGGCCGCGCGTGCTGCCGGGCTTCGAGCCCAGCCTCGTTGACGCACTCGTCGAGGTCAGCCGGAGCATCGGCATCGACGTACGCGTCAATGCCGCGGTGAGCGGAATCGAAGTGCGAGAGGGAAGCTTGTACGTAGTGGGATCCGCCGGCGAATCCGAGTTTGCGGTGTCCTGCGACCTTGCCGTCCACGCCGCGGGGCGTGTCGCCGATCTCGACGCTCTCGCGCTCGACGCCGCCGGGGTCGATCGCACGAACAAGGGCGTCGCGGTCAATCAGTTTTTGCAAAGCCGCAGCAATCCCGCGGTCTATGCCGCCGGCGATTGCGCCGACGGCGGCGGCCTGCCGCTCACGCCGACCGCGGCCGCTGAAGGCGAGCTGGCCGCCCGAAACATTCTGGAGGGGAACTGTTACGCGACCGATTTCAGCGGCCTTGCGAGTATCGTCTACACGAATCCGTCGCTCGGCACGATTGGTTTTACGCAAGAAGCGGCGAGGGAACGCGGTCTGCGTTTCTCGGTTCATCAAGGCGACAACACGGACTGGTACTCTTCACGCAGAGTGCGGGCGCGCCGCTCCTGTTACCAAATCTTGATCGAAGAAGAGACCGAACGCATCTTGGGAGCGCACGTTCTTGGGCCGCACACCGAGGAGTTAATCAACGTGTTCTCACTCGCGATTCGGGCCGGCATTCCGGCCGGAACGCTCGAGGAAGTCCTCTTCGCCTATCCGACCGGCTCGTCCGATATCGCGCAGATGCTCCGCTCGTAAGCCCCGCGTTTATTATTTGACCGCGACGCGGCGGTTGCGCGGCGGGCTTGAATCGGGCACCAGCACTGCTACGATGCTCAGCACTCTTAACGATAGAGTGCTAAGAAGCTCGCAAGGTTGTGCTTTTACCTTGCCTTAAGGAAACCCGGGGCGTATAGTGGTGGAAAGTAGTGCTTAGTGGTGCCTTCCGGAGGACTTTGTGCACGCGGAACTGCCGCGCTTTGCCGGCTCGGAGCAGCACGCCCTTGACCACAAGGGACGCCTCATCGTGCCGGCTCGCTTCCGCGAGCGGCTGGGTCCCCAGTTCGTCCTGACGATCGCCCACCCAGATCCCTGTCTTGCCCTCTACCCGACCGCCACCTGGATTGAGTTCTGTGGGCGGCTCGAAGCCGTCCCCGTGAAGGACGAGCGCTACAGGCGCTACGTCCGTTACCTCTTCGCGCATAGCGAGGAGACTGGGTGCGACGCGCAAGGACGCGTTGTTGTCCCGGCGCGGCTGCGCGAGTACGCCGGGATCGAGCGTAACGTCGTCTCGGTCGGATTGCTGACCCGGATCGAGATCTGGGCGAAGGACCGCTACGACTTCCAACGGCCGCCGGAGGGCGAGGTACCCAACTTCATGTCCGAGCTCGGCTTATGATGCGGTGTTGCGGTGAATCACGTTTCGGTACTCCTCGGGCCCGCGATCGAGCATCTGGCGATCCATCCGAGCGGAGTTTACGTAGACGCGACGTTTGGAGCGGGCGGTCACGCGCGCGCGATCCTGGAGCAGTTGCGGGACGGGCGATTGATCGCGCTCGATGCCGATCCGCTCGCCGGCGCCCGGGCTGCGGCAATTGCCGACCCTCGCTTAACGTTCGCTCAGGCAAACTTTCGAGATCTCACCCACGTGCTCGACCGGCATGCGATCGAGTCGGTCGACGGCGTCCTCTTCGATTTGGGAGTTTCGTCGATGCAACTTGACGATGCGCAGCGCGGCTTCTCGCTCGGAAAACCGGCGGCGCTTGATATGCGCATGGACCCCACAGTCGGTCCTAGCGCCTACGAGATCCTCACTACCGCCAGCGAAAGTGAGCTAGCCGACATTTTCTTTCGCTACGGCGAGCAGCGAATGGCCCGTCGCATCGCACGCGCGATCGTCGCACGGCGAACGCACGGCGCGTTGCCCAACACGACGGCCGAGTTCGCCGCATTCGTTGCAGGGATCGTCCACCGCCGAGGCCGGCGCGAACGCATACATCCGGCGACGCGAGTCTTCCAGGCGCTGCGCATCGCCGTTAACGACGAGCTCGACGCATTGCGCGATGGTCTGCACGGCGCGATCGGACGCCTGCGCGGCGCCGGGCGAATCGTCGCGATCAGTTTTCACTCGCTCGAAGATCGGATCGTAAAGCAGACTTTCCGAGACGACGAGCGTCTTGAGGTGCTGACGAGGCGGCCGATTCTGCCCGAAGACGACGAGGTCGCGCGGAACCGGCGCGCGCGCAGCGCCAAACTTCGTTCCGCGCAACGGAAGGCCGGCTGAGATGATCGCACCGCGTCTCTTCGAACATCCGGCCCGTATCCGCAATCCGCGAACGGTTCGTGCTGCGACCCAGCGGCGGATCGTGCGTAAGTCGCGTGCCCGTTACATGAGCCTTGGCCGCGTTTTAAGTGCGCTTGGCGTCGTTCTGTTGTTACTCATGGCTTACGTCGTGCTGACATCGAGTCTGACGGGGTTGAGCTATGCGGTCGCAAGCGCTCGCGCCCAAAGGGAGGCGTTGCAGGAAGAGACGATGCGTCTCGACGACCGCATCGCGGCACTGCGGGCCGACGATCGTCTTGCCGTACTCGCGGCGCGCATGGGAATGCGCGAACCGGCGTCCTTAGCGGTCGTTAGAATCGTCCAGCCGCGGCCCCCAGTGGCCCGGATGCCCTCGAAGTTCCCGATGCTCTCGTCGCTCGCTGGATTCTTTATGCCGGCGACTGCCCGCCAGCAATAGATCGCAAGGAGCCTTATGCACCAGCGGACCTTTGCGCGCGTCGCTCCGATGCGCGCCAGAATCTTCTTTTATGCCTGCATGGCCGTCGCGCTTTTTCTTGCGTGGCGGCTCTGCGACGTTCAAGCACTTAAAGGAGCGATCTACGCGAAACAGGCGCTCCTGCAGCGCTCCGACACCGTCGAAGTCTTTGCGCGCCGCGGAAGCATCCTCGATCGCAACGGGAACGTGCTCGTGCGCTCGCTGCCGTCGGAGAGCGTCTTCGCCGTACCGCGCGAGATCGTTGACCCCGCTACGACCGCAACCAAGCTCGAGAGGATCTTCGGAAAGCTCGCTCCGGCCACGCTCGCGGCGCTTCACGACCGGCATCTCTGGTTCGTTTGGATAGCGCGTAAGGTTCCGCACGAAACTGCGGCGCGAGTGGGCAGTTTAGGCCTGATCGGCGTTGGTCTAAAGGAAGAGGAGACGGGGTTGCGAGTCGACACCGCCGGACGCCTCGCCTCGACCATCCTGGGCTTTGTCGGCACCGACGAAAACGGGCTTGACGGCATCGAGTACGCCTACGACGGAATGCTGCGCGGTCAGTCTGGACGCGTCACCCTCGAAGCGGACGAGTTCGGACGGCCGATACCCTTTGGCGCCGAGCGAATCGTCGTGGCCGCGCAGCCGGGTTTGGACGTCGAGCTAACGATCGATCCCTATCTGCAATTCGTTGCAGAGCGAGCGCTGGCCAAGCAGGTCAGCGAGTTTCACGCGCTCGACGGAACCGCGATTGTGATGGATCCCTGGTCGGGTGAAATCCTCGCGATGGCCAACCTGCCGAACTTCGATCCCAATCGGTTTTGGAAATACGGCGACGAGCAGCGCCGCGATCGTGCCGTGATGGATGCCTACGAGCCCGGCTCTACGTACAAGCTCATCACCGCCGCCGCAGCGCTCGAATCCGGCAAGGTCAGCTTGACGAGCCGATTCCCCGCGCACGATCGTCTCGAGATAGGCGGGCAGACCATTCATAATGCGGAAGACGGCTTCATGGCAGGGACGGGCGGTGGCGAAACGCTCGAGCAGATCGTGGAGTTCTCGCATAACGTCGGCGCGGCGGAAGTAGGCCTTTCTATCGGCGCGAAGACGCTCTACGCGATGGAACGCAAAGCCGGCTTCGGATCGCCGACGGGTGTTGGATTGCCGGGTGAAAACCCCGGAATCGTGCCGCCCCCCTCACAATGGAGCGGTTCCTCGCTGGCAACGATGTCGTTCGGACAGGGCGTCTCGGTTACGCCGCTTGCAATGGCACGGTATTATTGCGCGATCGCAAATGGAGGATTGCTGATGCAGCCCCACATCGCGCGCGCCGTTTACGATCAGCAGGGCAATCTCTTGCGGCGATTTTCACCGGCCGTCGCTCGTCGCGTCTTTTCGCAGCGGACCGCAACCGAGCTGCGCACGTTCTTGCGCGCGGTCGTTTTGCACGGTACCGGCGATCCGACCGCCCAGATTCCGGGATACGCGACTGCCGGAAAGACCGGTACCGCACAGATGGTAGTCGACGGGCTGTACCGCTCCGGCTTCTATGCCGCCTCGTTCATCGGAATGGTCCCGTACCCGCACGCACGCTACCTTATTTACGTCAAAGTAGAACGCCCGATCGGCTCGTACTACGGAAGCGTCGTCGCCGCTCCGGCTTTCGCCGCTATCGCCCGTGCCGCTATGCTGCACGCTGGAGTTCTGCCGAGCACCGACGTCGCAATCCGTGGCCGCTGAGCCGAACGTCGCTTTGGCGACGTTGCTGAAACGTCTCGAGGGGCCGTTGGCCGTGGTCGGAGATCGGAGCCGCAACGTCGACGCGATCGAGATCGATTCGCGATGCGTCAAACCCGGCGCGCTCTTCGTCGCGTTGCGGGGGGAACATACCGACGGACACCGTCACGCGAACGATGCCGTCGGTAAGGGCGCGCGAGTCGTCGTCGTCGAGCGCGCCGTGGATTTGCCGGCGGACGTCACCGTCGTGCAGGTCGCGGACTCGCGGCGCGCGCTTTCGGTGCTAGCGGCCGCGTTCTACGGCGACCCTTCTCACGCGCTCGACGCGATCGGCGTTACCGGCACCAACGGAAAGACGACCACGACGCACATGATCGCGGCCATTCTCAACGCCGCCGGCATTTCATGCGGCATCGCGGGAACGGTCGGCGCTGAGTTTCGAGCGCATCGCTGGTTGCTGGAGAACACGACGCCGCAGCCGCCCGAGCTGCAGCGGCTGCTCGCGCGAATGCGGGACGCGGGCGCGAAGGCGGTCGCAATGGAAGTGAGCTCCCATGCCCTCGCGCTCGATCGCGTCGAAGACGTGCGCTTCCGCATCGCGGCGTTGACGAACGTCACGCGCGATCATCTCGACTTTCACGAAACCATCGAGGCATACGCCGCCGCCAAGCGCCGGCTCTTCTCACTTGCGCCGGCCAGCGTTATCAATGCCGACGACCGATATGGCGAGCGCTGGGAATCGGAACTGCGCCGCGAGGGGCGCTCGGTGATTTCGTACGGACTGCGGAATACCGCAAACCTGGCTCCCCAAGAGATCGCCGTCGAACCGAGCGGAAGCCGCTTCACCGCGAACGGACAACGATATCGGCTGCGTCTCCCCGGGCGTTTCAACGTTTGGAACGCGCTCGCGGCGATCGGCGTGGCGCGGTTCTTGGGCGTCGATGACGCGACCGGCGCGCGTGCTCTTTCGGAACTCGAGCGCGTGCCCGGACGCATGGAACGCTTCGATGCCGGAGAGATTGCGGTCGTCGTCGATTACGCGCACACGCCCGACGCGCTGGAGAGCGCGCTGCGTTCGCTGCGCGAGACGACGAGCGGCGCGCTGACCGTCGTTTTCGGATGCGGCGGAGATCGCGACCGCGGAAAGCGGCCCGAGATGGGTGCGGTGGCCGCCGTTTTTGCCGATCGTCTCTACGTGACCAGCGACAACCCGCGCACCGAGGATCCGCAGGCCATCGTTGATGCTATCGTAGCGGGAATCGGGGATCGCGATCGCATCGTCGAGCTCGATCGGCGCCGCGCCATCGAACGAGCGATCGCGGAGGCGCGATCCGGTGATGTCGTTCTGATCGCCGGTAAAGGTCACGAGACATATCAGATCGTCGGCGATCGGGTGCTGCAGTTCGACGACGCCGCCGTTGCGCGCGAGGCGCTCGGCTCGCGGAGCGTGCTGCGATGAGGCTGCCGATCGATCGTGCCATCGAGGCGACCAATGCGAGGATCTTCGACCCGCAAGGGGCGCCGGCGACGCTGCGCGCGAGCACCGATACTCGAACGATCGAACCGGGCGACACCTTTGTGGCGCTGCACGGCGAGCGGTACGACGGTCACGATTTCGCCGAAGAAGCGGTGCGGCGCGGTGCAACGATGCTCGTTCTCGATCGCTTGGATGCGCGTCGCCCCGGGATCGCAGTAATGCTCGTCGCCGATACGAAAGCGGCGTACATGGCACTCGCGGGTGCGGCGCGAGCGAACTTTCGCGGCCGAACGATCGCGATCACCGGAAGCACCGGCAAGACGACGACGAAGAGCCTCTTGACGCAGCTCCTGGCCGTGAAGTACCGCGATCGCGTGCTGGCGGCCCCCGAAAACGAGAACAACGAAATCGGCGTCAGCAAGCTGCTCTTGAATGCGTGCAATGAAGCGCACGACGTGCTCGTTATCGAGATGGGCGCGCGCCACTACGGCGACGTTGCCGCTCTCGTCGAAATCGCGCGCCCGCAGCTGGGAATCTTGACAAATATCGGCGAGGCGCACCTCGAGATCATGGGTTCGCGCGAGCGTCTCGAAGCGACCAAGTGGGGACTTTTTGCGGGCGGCGCGCGAGCGATTCTCAACGTCGCCGACCAGGTCGCCCGGCAGCGAGCGCCGAGTCTCGATGCGCCGGCGCATTGGTTCGGCGTGGGGCCGGCGCTCGACGCCTACCCGGAGCTGGAGCCGTTGACCGCGATCGCCGGCGACGGTCTCGTTCATCGCAACAAGGGTCGTATCGCCAAGTATCCTATCGACCTCCGCTTACCCGGCTTGCATAATCGTGCAAATCTTGCGGCCGCAATCGCGGGCGCGCTCGAGCTCGAAGTGCCGCTCGAGCGGCTCTTTGACGAAATCCCGAAGCTCCGTTTGCCGCAGGGGCGCTACGATCGCGTAGCCGTGGAAGGCGGCATCCACTTCATCTATGACGCTTACAACGCCAACGCCAGCGGCATGATCGCCGCACTCGATGCGTTCGCGTCCGAGGCGGCTTCACGCCGTATTGCCGTGCTCGCGAGCATGGCCGAGCTTGGCGCAGAGTCACAAACGCTCCACGAGCGCGTCGGCGCTCACGCGGCGAGTAAGGTAGACGTGCTGCTCGTGCGCGGCGAGTACGCGACGGATTTGGCGCGCGGCGCGAAGCGCGGCGGTCTCAAGTCGCGTCAGATCGTCTTCGTTGAGACGAACGCTCGAGCCGCGCGATGGTTGCGCGAACACGTGCGTCCTGATGACGTCGTGCTGCTCAAGGGTTCGCGCAAATACAAGCTGGAAGAGATCGTGGAAGAGCTGCGCGCGTGAGTCTCGCTACGCGCAGCCTGGTTGTGACCCGCGCCGAAATGCCGGCGGGGCTGATCGCAATCCCCTTGAGAACGCCGCTCGTTCGTCCCGGCGACGATCTCGTCGCGATCGTCGCGAGTGCGATTGGCGGCATCGCGCGCTCCGGCGACGTGGTTGCGGTTTCCGAGAGCGCGGTCGCGATCGCCCAAGGCGAGCTGCTCGCCGCGGAGTACGTTCGCCCGTCGCGGCTCGCCTTCGCAATCTCGCGTCGCGCCGATCCGATGGCGACGATCAGTCAGCCCGAATCGGTTCAACTCGTGATCGATCGGGCCGGATCCTGGAGAGTGATTTACGCGACCTTCGTGCAGCTCGTGGCGCGGCTGACCGGCAGGCGCGGCGGTTTTTACCGAGTGATGGGCGACGCGGTCGCGGCATTCGACGGATATACCGGAACGATGCCGCCGTACGAACGGGCGATCGTATTTGCACCCCGCGAGCCGGACGGTTTCGCTCGAGCCACGTACGAGCGAACCGGCATCGCATGCGCCGTCGTCGACGCCAACGATCTCGGCAAGGCGAAGGTTCTCGGGCGTTCGAGCGGCGTCTGCGATGCGAGCGTGGAGGCGGCTTTGCTCGATAATCCGCACGGCAATAGCGACGAACAGACGCCGGTCGTGGTCTTGAAGTGGCGCGGCGACGGCGAAAATCCGCTGTTAAAGGACGTCCGATGAATCTCGCGTTCTCGAGCCTGCTAATCTGGGCGCTCTTCGGCTTCGTGATCGCGACTGCCGCAGGATCGGTGCTGCTCGTTCTCCTGGGCCGTCTGCAGGTACGGCAGCAGGCCTACGAAGACGCGCCCGAGACCCATAGCCGCAAGACCGGCACGCCGACGATGGGCGGTCTCGTCTTCGTTACCGTTCTGCTCGCCGCGCTCGTCGTCGTGCACATCCCGCTGTTTATGGATCTCGTTCTGCTCGTGGTGCTCTGCGCCGCGATCGGCGCGACCGACGACCTGCTGACCGTCCGCGGCGGACCGACGCGGGGCTTGCCGGCGCGCACCAAGTTTCTCGCAACCGCCTTGGCCGCGGTGATCTTCCTGCGCGCCATCGACGCGGGATCGGTCAACCGCGGCGTGGTCTTTCACGCGGGGAGCTTCTTTCTGACGGCCCCGCACTGGCTTTGGCTCGCGCTGGGCATCCTCGCGATCGTCGGAACGATTCACGCCGTCAACCTGACCGACGGTCTCGACGGTCTCGCTGCCGGCAGCGTGATTCCGCCCTTGGCCGTCTTCGCGTTCATCGGTGCGACGATGCAAGTTCCGTCGGCGGCAATCGCTGCCGCTGCCGGCGTGGGGGCCTGCGGCGCCTTCCTGATCTTCAATCGCCATCCAGCCAGGCTCTTCATGGGCGATACCGGTTCGCTCGCGCTCGGCGCGCTGCTGGCCGGCGTCGCGATCCTTTGCGGGCAGATGCTGCTGCTGCTCGTCGTTGGAGGCGTCTTCGTCGTTGAAGCCCTCTCGGTTATTGCGCAAGTATCCTATTTCAAAGCGACAGGAGGGCGCCGCATACTTCGCATGAGCCCGTTGCACCACCACTTCGAGCTCGCAGGCTGGCCCGAGACGAAGGTGACGATTCGCTTCTGGCTTGCATCGTTGCTCTGTTCGTTGCTAGGATGGGCCATCGTGCGATGAGCGATACCTTTCAATTCGACGCCGGGGAAACGATACTCATCATCGGCCTAGGCCGCAGCGGATTAGCAAGCATCGAGGTGCTTAGCGAACACCACGTCACCCTCTATGCTACGGACGAGAAACCGATTTCGGAGCTGGCGACGCCGATCGCGGCGGCGCGTTCGTTGAGCGCGCGCTTCGTTGAACCGGCACAGCTCGCAGGTCTCGCCGGTGAGCTCACCTGCGCCATTCTCTCGCCCGGCGTACCGCCGACGTCGCCGGTCGTGCGTCACCTTCACGAGTACAACGTGCCGGTCTTCGGCGAGATCGAGCTCGCCTACCGGCTCTGCAAGGCACCCATCATCGCGGTTACCGGAACGAAGGGCAAGTCTACGACTACCGCGTTGATCGGACACCTGCTGCGCAGCTGCGGTGAGCGGGTTCGAGTCGGTGGAAACATCGGTAACCCGCTGATCAAGGAGGTTCGCGGCACGCAGCCCAGCGACTGGGTCGTCGCCGAGGTCTCCTCATTCCAGCTCGAGACGATTCGTGCGTTTAAACCGCGCGTCGCCGTGCTGCTCAACCTCATGCCCGATCATCTCGACCGCTACTATTCAATGGAAGAATACGCCGAAGCCAAATACCGGATCTGCGCCAATCAGTCGATGATGGATTGGTTCGTCGGCAATCTCGACGATCCGAGAATTCGCGTGCTCCATTGGCGCAGCGGCGACACACGGGTGCAGGCCAGGCAGCTCTGGTTCTCGCTGGAGAACCGCGAACACGCGACGATGTACCTGCGCGACGGGGTCGTGACGTACGCGCCGGTTGCCGGCGACCCGCGACCGGTTCCGGTCGTACCGCGCGACGAGATTCCGCTGCCCGGCGATCACAACGTGCGCAACGCCATGGCGGCGCTGCTCGCGGCGATCGTCGCCGGCTGCTCGCCCGAGTCGTTGCGCGAAGCAATCGCAAGCTTCGAGCCGATGCCGCACCGGCTCAGAACGATAGCCGAGATCGATGGCGTGCGCTACGTCGACGATTCGAAGGCAACCAACCCCGCATCGGTCATCGCCGCGCTGAATACTTACGACGTACCGATCGTCTTAATTGCCGGGGGGCGCTCGAAGGGAACGGAGTTCGAGGCGCTCGGAGCCGAGATTCGCAAGCACAACAGCGCGTTGGTCGCGATCGGCGAAGCGGCCGGTGAAATTCGTCGCGCCGCGGAAGGCGTGCCCACGATCCTAGCCTCGACGATGGAAGAAGCCGTGCGGCGCGCACGTGAGCTCGCGGTGCCGGGCGGAATCGTCTTGCTCTCGCCGGGCTGCGCCTCGTTCGATATGTTCGCGTCGGCCGAAGATCGTGGCGACCAGTTCGCGGCGGCGGTCGCCGCGTTACGGGAACCGGCCGGTGCATAGCGCCGCGACGCTACGCCCGTCGACGCGCGCGCCGATAGATACGGTGCTCTTCACCTCGGTTGCGGCGCTGATAGGAATCGGTCTCGTGATGGTCTTTTCGGCGTCGAGCGCGATCGCGTACGCGCAGCACGGCGACATTGCGTACTACCTCAAACGGCAGCTGGTCTGGCTCGCCTTCGGGTTGGCCGGCGCCTACGTATTCTACCGTATAGACTACCGGCGTTTGCGAAGCATAGCGCCGTATCTCTTGGTGGCGGCGATCGCCGGTCTGCTGCTCGTCTTCTTTCCGCACGTCGGCGTGGGGGTCAACGGCGGGCGCCGCTGGATCGGTGCGTCGAGTTTTAGCGTCGAGCCGTCGGAGTTTGCCAAGCTCGCGCTGGTCATCTATCTATCAGCGGTCTTGTCGGTACGAGGCGATCGGATCACGTCGCTCGTGCGCGGCCTCGTTCCCCTCTGCGTGCCGGTCGCGATCATGGCCGTGTTGGTGCTCAAAGAGCCCGACATGGGAACGGCGAGCCTGCTGCTCTTCATCGCGCTTACGCTCTTCTTTGCTGCGGGAGCTCGCCTCGTTCATCTCACGGCCGTCGCGCTTGCAATGGTCCCGTTTGCCGCGATCACGGTGCTCGCAAGTCCCTATCGGCGGGCGCGAATCTTTGCCTTCCTCGATCCGTGGAAGGACCCGCTCAATACCGGCTTCCACATCGTCCAGTCGCTTTTGGCGCTGGGCAGCGGCGGACTCTTCGGCGTCGGACTGGGCGCATCGCGCGCGAAGTTCTTCTATCTGCCCGAGCAGTACACCGACTTTATCTTCTCGGTGCTCGGCGAAGAGCTCGGCTTGATCGGCACGCTCGCCGTCGTCGCGCTCTTCGTAACGTTGGCCTATCGTTCGGTCAAGATCGCGCTCGCCGCGCCGGACCGTTTTGGATTCTTTCTTGCGATCGGCTGCGCCGCGATGATTACGATTCAAGCCTTCGTCAACATCGGTGTCGTCTCGTCGTCATGGCCGGTGACCGGCGTTCCGCTTCCGTTCATCTCGTTCGGCGGCAGCTCGCTGGTCGTGAACCTCATCGCCGTCGCCCTCATCGCCAACGTACAGCGTCATCGCAAAGCTCGCGGGGAGGCCTAGGGGGACCCCGGTGACTTGGTCACCGGGGGGCGCGCAGGTGCATGGCACCGAAGCGCCGGTTAAAAACGAAGGGGTCCCCGGCGTGCGTAGAACGTTGGCGGTTATTTTTGCGGGCGGCGGGACGGGCGGACATCTCTACCCGGCAATTGCAATTGCAGACGCCTTGCGCGAGCGCAGCGCGAAGGTCTCTTTCATCGGTACCGCCGACCGTCTCGAGGCGACGATCGTACCGAAGGCCGGCTACGACCTGCAAACGATCGCGAGCCGATCGCTGCCGCGCTCGCTTACGCTCGATTTGCTGGGGACGATCGCAGCCAACGTCAAGGGAACTCTCCAGAGCCTGCGTCTGCTCGCAACGCAGCGTCCGGATCTGGTGATTGCAACCGGTGGTTACGTTGCCTTTCCCGTCGCCCTCGCTGCGCGCTTGAGACGGTTCTTGCGCCTCTCCAACGCGCGCCTCGTGTTGCTCGAGCCCAACGCCGAGGCCGGCCTGACGAACCGGCTGCTGGCGCCGATAGTGGACGAAGTGTGGGGCCTCGATTCAACCGGCATCCCGATCCGTTCGACGCTGCGAACGCTGCCGCCGCGCGAGGCTGCGATTGCGCGGCTCGGGCTCGACCCGTCGCTGCGAACGCTCGTTGCAATGGGCGGAAGCCAGGGCGCGCGCTCGATCAACGATGGGTTGGTGAATCTGATCGAACGCAACGCTTTGCCGCCGGGCTGGCAGCTCTTCGCATTGACCGGCACAGAGGAATACGATCGCGTGCGCTCGATGATTCCTCACGCGCGCCCGTACCTCGATGACATGGCCGATGCCTACGCAGTCGCGGATCTGCTCTTGACTCGAGCCGGTGCTTCGACGCTCGGCGAGCTGGCCGCGCTGGGAAAACCGTCGATTCTCGTTCCCTATCCGTACGCCGCGCAAGCGCACCAAGCCGCAAACGCCGCGCGTTTTGAAGCCGCTGGGGCGGCCGTCGTGCTCACCGATGGCGAGCTTGCGGCCGGCGATCTGCCCGCGCTTCTGGCTCGAACGGTGCTGCTGGAGCGCCTGCAGGAGCTCGCCCGCGGTGCGGCGCGGCTGGCAGGAGACGACCCGGTTCGCGCGATTCTCGCACGGATCGATCTCTTAGTTCCGCGAAAGGGCAATCCGTGACGAGCTACCACTTCGTCGGAATCGGGGGCATCGGGATGAGTGCGATCGCACGCATTCTGCTGGCGCGCGGCGAGCGGGTCTTCGGGTCGGACATCGCTCTATCGCCGCTCGTCGAGGAACTGCGTGGTGAGGGCGCGCGCGTCACGATCGGCCATCACGCCCGCAACGTGCGCGACGCCGATGCCGTCATCGTCAGCTCGGCGATTGACCGCCGCAATCCCGAATATGCGGCCGCCGTGCAGCTAGGGATTCCGGTGTTGCGACGGGGAGAGATGCTCTCGCGTCTGTTGCGAGAGCGACGCGGCATCGCGGTCTGCGGAACGCACGGCAAGACGACGACGACCGCGATGACGCACGCGGTCTTGCGCCGAGGCGGAATCGATGCGAGTCTCGTTCTCGGCGGCATTGACGTCGAGCTCGGGAGCAACGCTTACGATGGCGCCTCACCGTGGTTCGTCACCGAGGCCGACGAGTCGGATGGGTCCTTTGCGTTGCTCGAACCGGCGATGGCGATCGTCACCAACATCGAAAACGATCACCTCACCAGTGACGACGAGCTCCCTGGCTTGGCTAGGGCCTTTGCGGAGTTTCTTGCCAAGCTGCCCGAAGACGGTCTGGCGGTGATCGGCGCCGATAATCCGCTCTCGGCCTCGCTCGAGTCGCATGACTTGCGCGCGCGGATCGTCACGTTCGGCCTCGATTCAAACGCCTGGCTGCGCCCGGCGAACCTGAGTTTTGCGGATTTCGGCTCGAGATTTGACGTCGTTGCGGGGGGGCGCACGGCGGGAAACATCGAGCTCCGAGTTCCCGGCAGGATCAACGTCGAGAACGCGCTCGCTGCGATCGCGATTGGTGCCGAGCTCGGCGTGCCCTTCGAGGCGATCGCCGAGGCCCTGCGAGCTTTCCGTGGCGTGCGGCGCCGGTTCGACGTCTTAATCTCCAACGAGCGCGCCACGATCGTCGACGATTATGCCCACCACCCGACCGCGGTGCGCGCGACGATCGCAGCGGCGCGCCGCTACCATCAGGGCGAGCTCGTTGTGGCCTTTCAGCCGCACCGCTACACGCGAACGGCATTCTTAGCGCGCGAGTTTGCCGACTCGCTGCGCGGCGCCGATCGCGTCTACCTCGCTCCGGTCTACGCCGCCATGGAACCGGCGATTCCCGGTGTGAGCGAACGTTCGATTGGAGAACCGCTCGCGGCGTTCGGCGCGAGCGTTAGCTATGCCGGTTCGTTGGAAGAGCTGGAGAGCCGTCTTCTCGACGAGATGCCTGCGGGCGCGATGGTGCTGATGCTCGGCGCCGGCGACATTACCGAGGTTGCGTCGCGGCTGGCCGCGCATCTTGGCAGAAAAGCCGAAGATCGCGCCGCCTCGGTGCGCGCGTGAGCGTCACGACCGCGCGAGCCGTCCGCACCCTCCTCGACGCTTCAGATCGCCGTGCCCTGGACGAGATCTTCGGCGATCGCGTTGGCTTCGACGAGCCGCTCGCTCCCTATACTTCGTGGAAGATCGGCGGTCCGGCCGATGCGTTGGCGGCGGTGCGGAACGAAGGGGAGCTCGCGCAGCTGATGCGTTACTGCTTGCGGCGCAGAATGGCGTGGTGGATCATCGGCAGCGGAAGCAACGTGCTCGTTGGTGACGGCGGGGTGCGCGGCATCGTCGTTCGCCTGGCCGGCGAGTTCGCGGCCGCGCGCGTGCGGGCCGCCAATGGCAGCGTGATCGTCGAAGCTGGAGGTTCGGCCGACATGGCGCTCGTGACCGCCAAAGCGGCTTCGGCGGGGGCGGCCGGGATCGGCTCGCTCGCCGGCATTCCCGGTACGATCGGCGGTTCGTTGCGAATGAACGCTGGGACCGATCGTGAGATCGGCGAGTTCGTTCGCGAAGTCTGGGTGCAGTCGCCGAGCCATCCGGAGCCGCACGCCGTCAGCGTTCGGTATCTCTACCGGCAGTCGACTCTCGAGCGAGACGTCATCGTTTCGCGCGTTCTGCTGGAGTTCGCGCGTTCGAGCGCGAGCGACGTCCGAGCCGAGATGCAGACGCGGCTCGTTCGGCGCAAGAAGACACAGCCGATTGCGTTGCCGAATGCCGGTTCCTGCTTCCGCAATCCTCCGGGCGACAAGGCCGCTCGCTTGATCGAAGCAGCCGGCGCCAAGGGGTGGCGCGAAGGAGACGCTGAAGTTTCGCCGCTGCACGCGAACTTCATCAACAATCTCGGCGGCGCGACGGCAAAAGACGTTGCCACGCTGCTCGCCCGGGTGCGACGTGCGGTGCGCGATCGCTGGAACGTGGAACTGCAGCTCGAAGTGCATTTGGTCGGAGTCTTCATCGATGCAACGTGATACCGGAAGGGCGAAAGTCGCGGTCGCGATGGGCGGCAGCAGCGCCGAGCGAGAGATCTCGATTCGATCGGGCTCTGAGGTCATGCGCGCGCTGAACTCGCTCGGATACGACGCGCAATCGCTCGATTACGACGAACGCTTCTTCGACGCGTTGCGCCAGCTCAAACCAGACGTGGTCTTTATCGCTCTGCATGGACCGGGCGGCGAAGACGGACACGTTCAAGCACTGCTCGAGTATCTATCGATTCCTTATACCGGAAGCGGGCTCGAAGCCTCGGCGCTCTCGATGGACAAGCACCTCACTAAAAAACTGCTCGCCGCCGAGGGTCTACCGACGCCGGTCTGGGATCTCTTCGATCTCGCCGGCGGCACGCTTCCGCTCTTACCCGGCTCGCTCGATCTTCCGCTGGTGATCAAGCCGCGTTTCGAAGGCTCGTCCGCCGGCGTTGCGATCGTGCACACTCACGAGGAGTGGACGAGCGCGATGCTCGACGCATCGAAGTCGTACTCGCAAATTCTTGCCGAGGAGTACGTACAAGGGCGCGAGTTTACGTGTGCCGTGCTAGGCGAGGAAGCCCTGCCGGTTCTCGAGATCGTCGCGAACCGAGACGGTTTCTATAGTTACGATGCGAAATACGAACCGGGCGGCTGCACCCACATCGTCCCGGCGCCGATCGATGAAGGACTGGCGGCGCGCTTGCAGATGCTCGCACTCTCGGCGCATCGGCTGCTCGGTCTTCGCGACTATTCGCGCAGCGATTTCATCGTTACGCCCGATCAGCGGCCCTATCTGCTGGAAATCAACGCGCTGCCGGGGTTGACGCCGGCAAGTCTCATGCCCGACGCTTGCGCGGCGGTCGGGATATCGTTCGAAGCGCTGATCGACCGCCTCGTCGGATATGCTCGCGCGCGCGCCGATTTGCGCGATGCAGTCGCCTGATCCCGCCGAGGACGGCTAAGGCTTCGCGAAAGCTTCCGCGTCGTCGGCGATCAAGTGATCGAGCCGCGACGTTTCGGGCGGCAGATTTCGCGCGCTCGGGTACCGCCGTAAGAACTCGGGATCGTTGAGGCGCTCGCCGACGGTTTGGCCTTCCAGTTTTGCGTTAATCTCGGCATAGCGTTCCGGGTTGGTATGCCCTTTAATCCAGGCCGCGACTTCGGCGTCGGATTGCGCGCCGGCGATGACCTTGCGTAATACGCCTTCGGCGATTCCAAGCGCGTTAAGCAGGCTCGAGCTGAAGCCGGTGATTTGGTAATCGCCGATGTTGCCGCCGGGAAGCGTCGCGCGTATCTTGTCGACGGTTCGGGCTGCCATCAGCAGATTCAACCCTACAAGAAGCTCGCGCGGGCTTCGCGGGGGGCGCTGCGTGAGGTCCAATGCGTTCATGATGCCCAACCATTTTCAACCAGGCGGCCCACTGATGCCTCTGCCAAGGCGCGCTCGCGGCGGAGTCGAAGCATTGGGCCGAGGGAAAGAACCCGTTGTTATACCTCGCCATCTTATGGAGGAATCCTTGCCTACCGTTGTCGATCGTGGTCTCGAAGGTGTCGTTGTCGGGTCCACCCAGCTTAGTAATGTAGAAGGGCAGATCGGGCGCCTAACCTACCGTGGTTATGACATCGACGATCTCGCGCCGAACGCGACCTTCGAAGAGATCGTGCATCTCTTGCTCTACGGTAATCTCCCAAATCGCCACCAGCTCGAAGTCCTCAAGCGTGAGCTCGGCTCAAGCCGAGCGCTCCCCGAGCCGCTCCTGGCTGCGATGCAGAACGTTCCGAAGACGGCGTGGCCGATGGAAGTCCTTCGCACGATCGTCAGCGGGCTCGGACTCTTTTCCCTCGTCAACGCGCAGGGTGAGCATCGTTCGGACGTCCACACTGCGATCGAGTTGATCGCCAAGATGCCCACGATCGTCGCTGCGTGGGATCGGATACGCCGCGAGCTCGAGCCGGTCTCGCCGCGCACGGATCTTTCACAAGCCGGAAACTTCCTTTATATGCATAGCGGCAAAGTTCCGCACGCGATCGAGGAGGATGCGCTCGACACCTACCTGGTGCTGCTCGCCGACCATTCGTACAATGCCTCGACCTTCGCCGCGCGCGTTGCGGCCTCGACCCGCGCCGACATCTACGCGTCCGTGACGGCCGCGCTCGCGACGCTGCAGGGCGATCTCCATGGCGGCGCGGCGACCGCTGCATTTCGCACCTTGTCGGAGGTAAAGTCGCCCGAGAACGCCGAGCCGTACGTCCGTTCGATCCTCGATCGCGGGCAGCGGATCATGGGCATGGGTCATCGCGAATACAAGGTGCGCGACCCGCGCGCGCGCCATCTGGAGGCGATGGCCAAGGAACTCGCCGGGCACGTCGGTGGCGATCGCTGGTACGAAACCGCACACGCGATCGAAGAGGCGAGCCGCAAGGTGTTACAAGAGCGCAAGCCCGGCAACACTATCTACGCGAACGTCGACTTCTATACCGCACCGGTTCTCACCGATCTCGGCATTCCGGGTGACGAGTTCACGTGTCTCTTTGCATGTGGGCGCATCGCAGGCTGGACCGCTCACATCCTCGAGCAACTCGCAGACAACCGGCTCATTCGGCCGCAGGCCACGTACGAAGGCCCCGCGACGGGGCCGTACGTGCCGATCGAACAACGCTCGGCAAACGGCGTCCGAGGTTAACGGAAGCCTCCGATGCTGGTCGTGCCGGCGATCGTCTTGCGCGGCGGCAGGTGCGTTCGCATGAAACAGGGCGACCCGACCACCGAGATCGAGTACGACGACGATCCGGTCGAACGGGCAAAGGCGTTCGTTGATGCGGGCGCGCAGCGGCTTCACGTGATCGATCTCGACGGCGCCTTCGGTTCGGGGGAGAATCTCGCAGCGGTCGAGCGAATTTGCCAAGCCATTAGCGTGCCGGTTCAGACCGGCGGTGGTCTGCGTGCCGTAAAGCACGCCGAAGACGCTTTCTCCGCCGGCGCGTCGGAGATTATTATCGGCACGCTGCTGGTCGAGGACGAACGGCTCGCGCGAAACATCGTGAATCGCTTTGCGGGACGAGTCATCGCCGGCATCGACGCCCGCGGTTCGCAGGTCGCTACGCACGGTTGGCAAGAGCGTACTCCGGTCGACCGCGACGCGCTCGTTCGCCGCGTCGCGCAATGGGGCGTCTCGCGCATCATCTTCACCGAAATTCGGCGTGACGGGATGGGCGAGGGCTACGATATCGAGGCGTTGTGCGCGGTCGCCAACGCGGCCGAGGTGAAAGTGACGGCTAGCGGCGGTGCGCGCAACATCGACGACCTGCACGAGCTCAAAGCCTCAGTTCCCGTTACGGTGGACTCGTGCGTCGTAGGTAGCGCGCTCTACAACGGCACGATGGATCTCAAGGCCGCGATCGCCGCGGTCGCCTAAGGCTTGCCGTCCTCGACGTAGAGGCGCGGTAGATCGCTTGGGAGTCGCGCTACGATCTCGTAGTTAATCGACTCCGACCAAGTCGCCCAGTCCTCCGCAGCGATCGTTGCGTTGGCGTCGCCGCCGATCAGCGCCACGGTCGAGCCGGCCCCTGCGTTCGGGGCCGCGCTGAGGTCGATCTCGGTCATGTTCATTGCGACGCGCCCGACGATCGGGCAGATCGCGCCGTCGACGGCGAACGCGCCGCGATTGGAGAGCGCCCGCGGAACGCCGTCGGCATAGCCGGCCGGAACCACGCCGACGCGCATATCGCGCGGTGCGTGAAAACTGCCGCCGTAGCCGACCGAGGCGCCCGCAGCAATCGTGCGCGTGACTACGATCTGCGAGTGGTAGCGTAGCGCCGGGCGTAAGTCGAGCGGCGTCGCCCGCATCGCCTCGCGGGTTTGTGGCGAGGGCCAGAGACCGTAGAGCGCGATGCCGAAGCGCGCCATATCGAGGCGTGTCTGCGGCCACATCATGGCCGCCGCCGAGGCGGCGATGTGACGAACCGGCTGCAGCGACTGCCGGTCGAGCAACGGCTTGGCCCGCACGAGTGCGCGTTCGAACGCGTCGAGCTGACGCATCGTGTACGGCGAGTCGAGCTCTTCGGCGGATGCCAGGTGCGAGAAGATCCCCGCGATTGCAATCTCCGGCCAGCGGATTATGTCTTCGACTGCATCGACGAGCTCATGCGGCTCGAAGCCCAGACGGTTCAGGTCGGTATTCACTTTGACGTGAATCTTCGCAGTACGCTGTCGCTTGCGCGCCGCTCCACAGATGCGCCTGGCGAACTCGCGAGTGCTCCAGAGCGCGAACTCAACGTCCGTCGCAAGCGCATCGCCGAGCGCCTCCGGCGGAACCGGACCCATCACGAGGATCGGCGCCGTGATGCCGCCCGTTCGCAGCTCGAGCGCTTCGTCAATTGTATAAACGCACAGACGCGCCGCGTACGACTCGATCGCGCGGGCGGTTGGTACGAGGCCGTGCCCGTAGGCATTCCCTTTGACGACGAAGGCCGTCCGGCGCGCGCCGACTAGATCGCGCAGCAGCGCCGCATTGTGACGCAGCGCATCCAGGGAGATCTCTAGGCGACCGATCATGAAGGGCCATTCGCGCAGGCGCCAAGCGTGCCTGGCAGAAGATCGCGACATGGACGGGCTCGATCCGCACCTGCGGTGGCTCATCGCGGCGCCGATCTACGCAGCGGCGTATGCTCTCGCTGCATTCGTGTTTTGGCGGATGGCTAAGCGGCGTGCAATGGCAACCGACGGTATCGCGCGGATCATGGCGGCGGGATTGATCGGCGGATTAGCGGGCGCAAATCTCTTGCAGCTCTTCGCGACGGGTCTTCCGGGCAAGACCATCGAGGGCGGGATCATCGGAGGTTGGCTCGCCGTCATCTGGATGAAACGCCGTCTGCGCATCACCCGCCCGACCGGTGATCTCTTTGCGCTGGCGATTCCGGCCGGAGAAGCGCTCGGCCGAATCGGCTGCTTCATCGGCGGTTGTTGCTACGGCAAACCTGCAAATCTCGCATGGGCCGTTCACGATCACGGCGCGCTGCGCCATCCCGCGCAGCTCTATCTCTCGCTCGTTGCCGCCAGCGCTTTTCTCGTTCTACTCGCGATCGAGCGCCGGCGCATCGTGCCCGAGAACGGGCTCTTCTTCCTGGGCGGGATGCTCTTTTGCGCGGGCCGATTAGGCGTCGAGTTTTTTCGCGCGAACGCGACGATCGCCGGAAGTCTGAGCCTCGCGCAAGTCGGTTGCTGCATCGGGTTTGGCTTCTTTGCTTGGAGGTTCGTAACGCTCGTATGTCCGAGGCTCGCGCCTCATCGTCGTCCGCTGGTCGCGTAGCGATGAGCGAAACGCGGCGTTGTTCGAATTGCGGGGGCGCTGTCCCTGAGAGCTCGGCGCATTGCCCGCTTTGCGGCGCAAGCTATCCGAGCGTAGCATCAGGCTCGGCCGGTGTCGTGCCGCTCGTCGGGATGGTCCTGCTCGGGATCGTGTGTGCGATTCCGGCGTGGATTTTGTTGAGCTTTATCGGCGCATCGGCCTTTGCCAACGTCGGGGCACCCGCCGCCGGACCGGAAAAGGAGTTCGCGATCTCGATCGGTGCGACGGTCTTCTTTATCTTTTTGACGCTGCTGACCGTAGCCGGGTTAATCGTACAGGCGAGAGTGCGCATGAGCGCGCTGACCCGCGCCTTCACGATTGCGTTTCTCTCCACGGCGTTCGGCTTTCTTACTCTGTGCGACATCTTCGGCGTCTCGTCCCAAGGGTGAGCTGAACGTGGCGCTCCCCGTTTACGATTACACGGTCCTCAAGAGCGTGCGGGCGGTCTGCCCGCGCTGCTTTGCGGAGAATCCCGCCTTCGACCCGCAATATCCGACCGATTTCTGCGACGGCCACTTGGTCGAGCGCGATGGTGCGGTCTACTTGCGCCGCTGGTGCCGGCGAGGCCACGGCGAGGTTTGGTCGCTCTACGAAGAGGACGCTTCGCTGTGGCGCTACCTGCAACAGTGGCGAGTCCCGACCAAGATCATCAATCCCGACACGAACGACCTCTATCCCGTCCCGATGGGGTACGAGTACGGGCTTGGGCCGGCGCACTTGCAACATTCGTGTATCTATCTGCTCGACCTCACCACGCAGTGCAACCTCACCTGCCCCGCCTGCTACACGCAATCGAGTCCGGCGCTCGGACACTATCTTCCGCTGGAGGCCGCGCTCGGCGCGGTCGAGACGGCCCTCGAGCGCGAAGCGGGGCGCCTCGACGTCGTAATGCTCTCGGGCGGCGAGCCGACAGTGCATCCGCAGATCCGCGAGTTGATCGAGCGGCTCTGCGCGCTGCCGATTACCCGAATCCTGCTCAATACCAACGGCGTGCGGCTTGCGAACGAGGATGCATTCGTCGATTTTCTGGCCGGTCTACGCGACCGCGTCGAAGTCTATCTGCAGTACGATGGCCAGCGCGCCGCGACCCACGATGCCCTTCGCGGCGTCGATCTTCGCGGCGTCAAGGCGCGCGTCGTGGCCAGGCTCCGCGACGCCTGCGTCTTTACGACCTTGGTGATGACGGTCGTGCCGGAGAACGCCGACCAGATCGGCGATGTGCTCGACACCGCATTTGCGACCCCGTACGTCGGCGGCGTGATGTTCCAGCCGCTTTTTGCCTCCGGGCGTTCGCCGGCCGTTGATCGGATGTCGCGGATCACCACGACCGGCGTTCTCGCGCGCATCGCCGGTCAGTCGCGCTACGGCGTCACGACGAGCGATCTGATCGCCTTGCCGTGCAGCCATCCGGATTGCTGCTCAATCGGCTACTTTTTGCAGGGCCGCCAAGGAGGGTTCGTCGGTTTGGCGTCGGTCGTCGGCGAGCAAGCGTTGCGCGAGCATTTAAGCGTATTCGCCAATCAGATAGCGTTCACAGAAACGCTATCCGAAGTTCGGAACGGACTCATCAACCTGATGTCCGAGACGATGACGCTCTCGCGTCCGGAGTTGGCGCAGCATTTGCGGACGCTCTGCGACGCGTGCGACTTCGGCGGCATCGGCAATCTCCTGCGGGTCGCATTCGCGAAAGACGCCACGGCCCGTTTCGTCGGCGAGCGAGTCAAGCGCGTCTCAATCAAGCATTTTATGGACGCCGACACGCTCATTACCGAACGCTTGGAACAATGCTGCGTCCACGTCGCCGGCGCGGGCAGCGACCCGGTGCGCATGCCGTTCTGCGCAGTTCGGCTCTTCCCGAAGGTGCGCGAGCGCGCGATGAAAGGAATGGTCACCCGTGGAGAACTCGAGAAAGCACGAACGCGGTTCGGAGATTGAAGGCTACGCCTTCACCTTTTGCAAGGCCGCCTTTCTGGCGCTGCTCTTCGGCCGATATGCGGTCCTTACGCTCTCGATTGCAGCGGCCGTGCTTTACGTCGCCGCCTATGGGTACGGGGTTCGGGAGTGGCGCTGCTGGGCGAAGCCCCCCTGGGTCGTCATCTTCTTCGCTGCAGTGGCGGCTGTACAGGCCTACCTGCTCTTTGGGTCGCCCCTCCAGCTCGTGCTTTAAAAGGAAGGCGGCTGCTCGCTTAGGGAACCCGAACCGGAGGCCGAGGAGAGGTCCTTGCACTCTCCGGCGGAGTCTGCTACTATGGCACGGCTGGCGCTCGAGCGCCCAGAGTGCTAATTTGTATCCCTCACCTAGTTAACCCAAGCTGTGGAGGTTTCCGTGAATCTCAAGCCCTTGTTCGATAACGTCGTTATCGAGCACGTAGAGCAGGACGACAAGACGACCGGCGGCGTTTTTCTTCCGGACACCGCTAAGGAGAAGCCCCAGGAGGGCCTGATCCGGGCGGTCGGACCAGGCCGAGTGACCGATAAAGGTTCGCTGGTCGAGATGCATGTCAAGGTCGGCGATCGCGTGCTCTACCGCAAGTATTCGGGGAGCGAAGTCAAGATTGACGGCACCGAGTACCTCATCATCCCTGAAAAAGACATTCTCGCCACCGTCGACAAAGTGCCGGCCGGCGTCTAAGGAGTTCAAGTTTAAACATGGCTGCAAAGCAACTCGTATTCGATGAAAGCGCGCGTCGCGCGCTCGAGCGCGGTGCGAACATCCTCGCCGACGCCGTGAAGGTGACACTCGGCCCCAAGGGTCGCAACGTCGTGCTCGACAAGAAGTTCGGCTCGCCGACGATCACCAACGACGGTGTGACGATCGCTAAGGAGATCGAGCTACCCGACGTGTTCGAGAACATGGGGGCCCAGCTCGTCAAGGAAGTCGCATCTAAAACCAACGACATTGCTGGCGACGGCACCACGACCGCGACGGTACTCGCGCAGGCGATCATCCGCGAAGGTCTACGCAACGTCACTGCGGGCAGCAATCCGCTGCTGATCAAGCACGGTATCGATAAAGCCGTCGAGATCACGGTTAAAGAGATGGAGTCGTTCAAGAAGGACGTCGATACCAAGGAGAAGATCGCGCAGGTCGCGTCGATTTCGGCCAACGATCCGGAGATCGGCACGTTTATCGCCGAAGCGATGGAGAAAGTCGGAAAGGACGGCGTGATCACGGTCGAAGAGTCGAAAACGCTCAAGACCGAGGTCGAGACCAAGGACGGCATGCAGTTCGACAAGGGCTACATCTCGCCGTATATGGTTACCGACTCCGAGCGAATGGAGTCAGTGCTCGAAAACCCGTACATTCTCGTAACGGAGCGCAAGATCTCGGCGATCGCCGACATCCTGCCGCTGCTCGAGAAGGTCGTTCAGGTTCAGAAACCGCTGCTAATCATCGCCGAGGACGTTGAGGGCGAAGCGCTCGCGACGCTGGTCGTCAACAAGCTGCGCGGCACGTTCACCTCGGTTGCGGTTAAGGCGCCGGGCTTCGGCGACCGTCGCAAGGAGATGCTCAAAGACATCGCCACGCTCACCGGCGCGACCGTCATCTCGGAAGAGTTGGGACTCAAGCTCGACAAGGTGACGCCGGATCAGCTCGGTCAAGCCAAGCGCGTGACGGTCACCAAGGAAGAGACTACGCTCGTCGACGGCAACGGTAAGGCCGATGCGATCAAAGGCCGCATCGAGATGATTAAAAAGCAGATCGAGGAGACCGACTCCGACTTCGATCGCGAGAAGCTGCAAGAGCGTCTTGCCAAGCTCTCCGGCGGCGTCGCGGTCATTCAAGTTGGCGCGGCGACCGAAACGGAGCTCAAAGAGAAGAAGCACCGCATCGAAGACGCGCTTTCGGCGACTCGTGCGGCCGTTCAAGAGGGCATGATTCCCGGCGGCGGCGCTTCGCTCGTCCACGCGATCAAGGCGATCGATAGGTACGAGCCTCCCAAGAGCAACGGTCATAGCGCGACCTGGGCCGACGAGAAGATCGGTATCGGCATCGTGCGCAAGGCGCTCGAGGAGCCGGCGCGTCAAATCGCCGACAACGCGGGCTTCGAAGGCTCAGTGCAGGTCAACGCCGTTCGCACCAAGAGCGCGCCGTTCGGCTTCGACGCGATGAGCGGCGAGGTCGTCGACATGTTCAAGGCGGGCATCGTCGAGCCGCTCAAGGTCACCCGTGCGGCGCTGCAAAACGCCGCCTCGATCGGGTCGATGATCCTGACCACGGAAACGCTCATTGCCGACAAGCCAGAGCCGAAGAAAGAGCCGGCGGGTATGCCCGGCGGCGGCATGGGCGGCTACGACATGATGTAGTAGTCCCCTCTCATCCTCGAAGGATGACGCGGTGACAACAGACATCGAGAGCCCGGCAAATCGCCGGGCTCTTTGCTTCGTTCTCGTCAAACTCGCGACGGCGTTTTCCGACAACTCGGTCGGCAGAAGCGAACGTCCTTAGAAGCGGGCCGCTTCGTGCTTCTAAAAGACTCGGCGTCGCCGGCGCTCTAAGCCGCCATTGCCAAGGCCGTCCGACGCCGCGATCTCAAACTAGCCCGGACCGCTTTACCGTCTCAAGGGATCCGGCTCAACGAGTGACGTATCCGTCGTCGCGGGCTCGACGAGCGGCGCGCCGTAGAGCGAACCGCTCGGCTCGCGAATATCTTGGAACGCGATGGACGCTTCACTGACGACGCGTTTATGCTCGAGATAGAGCGTACTGGACGTGCTTTCTCTCGCGATGTAGGGCGCACCATCGACGATTGAAAAATCGATCGTCCAGGGGACGTCAACGAGCGGAGCGAGTGTAAAGTTTCCGGAGATGGCAGCCTTCCTCGGCAAGTAGTCGTCGGTGCCGATCCACAGCTCGCGCAGCCGGTTCTCCTTTGGGCGCCGCAGCGGTGCAAGCCTCAAGTGGTAGGTCGGAACGCCGTCGATGGTCGGCGTATCGACGAGCGCGACGCGGTACTCAGCGGCTTGCGCCGATACGGTCGCGATCACCCGAAGCGGGCTTTCCGCTGCAGTATCGACGCCGCTTGTCGCCAGAGCATAGCGAAGACCGAACGTGTAAGTCGGCGAGAGCAGCGGCTCGCCTAGGAGATCGAAGGCCGGCGCCGGGTGCCCCATCGGGATCGAGACGACGCCCTTCGGACCGCTACCGCCCGAGAGCGAAATGGTAAAGTATGTGTTGACGCCGCGCGGAACCGGAGGTGGCCCAGCCAGCTGCTCGTCGCTGATAGGGAATAGCCGAATCGCTCCGTTACTTGGGTCGCAACTCGCGCGATAGTGATCGGTGGCAGCGCGCGTACCGTCGAGTCCAGTCACGACTATCGTGTAATCTAGACGCCGCGGATACTGCGCCGTGGTGACGGCAGACCTAGCCCGAAGCCAGATCGCGTCGGCGTCTGCCACCGGTAGCATTCAGGCCACTTCAGTTTTTGAGAACAGCGGCCTCTCATCGGGCCAATAGCCGCGACGATTGCGCTAGGTTGACCCAGAATGCTTGACCAGTCATGTGAGCAAGACTATCGGACTAGCCGAAGCCAAGGCACGCCTTTCCGAGATCTTCGACCGAGTCGAAGCATTGTTGCCAGGTGGTTTATTCCCGACGACCGCAATCGATTCGCCGACGCGATTCTAGACCGGATCGTCGTGGAGAGCGCTTACGTGCCGGCTCTCTTTCGCTGGGAGATTCAAAACGTGTTGCTTTCGGCCGAGCGAGCCGGCCGCCTCACCTCGCGGGGCCTGGATGATGCGCTGGATTCGCTGCGCGACCTGCCGATTCTCGTAGACCCGCCGGGTGAGCGGATCTTTTCAGGAACCGAAGTGCGACTCGTGCGCTATTATCCGCTGACAGCGTGTGACGCTGCTTACCTCGCGCTAGCGATCGACCGCCGTATCGCGCTTGCAACGAGCGATGCAGAGCTTTGCTATGCGGCCCGCGATCTAGGCGTGGACGTACTTTTCGAATAGCCGGGGTTAGCCGGCCGACGTTTGCCAGAGTTTCGGACAGAGCAGCGTGTCGACCGGATCGCCTGCCAGCCCGTCGAGCATATCCTCGGTCACGTTGAACTGAATGCTCTGCGGCCAGCCGGTCCACGGAATCGGGAACGGTATCGGGACCCTGACGAAATGATATTGATGCGTCGGCGTACGCAGACGAAGCGCCAACTGCTGCGATCCCGCAGCTGCCGACGCGTCGGATGAGAGCCACGCGTAATATGCGTCCTGATCGTTCTCGACGAGGATCTGCGTGGGAAGCGGAGCGGGTACGGGTTTGTTGCACGTGACCTGGCTCTTGTCGAAGAGAACGAAGGTCGGCTGGACGTAGAGGAATGATTGCGGCGCCGTTCCGGAGAGCAGTACCGGCCGCGGCGGCCGGGGCACGGGCGCGTCGTTTAGCTTTTCGCTGACGCTTCGGTCGTGACCGGCGATGAAGAAAAGATAGTCCGAAGTCGCGCAACGATATTTCGGCGCTTCGACGTCGAGTCCATAGATACCGAAAGCGCTGTCGAACTCGACGACGGCTTCATCTTCGTCGCCACGCTCGATTCGAAAGACTCTGTTCACCTGCGGGCGGCCCGTTCGGTCGCTCAGGTGGACCCGTAGTTCGACGGGCGTTCCGGGGGCCGCACGGGCGATCGCGCCGCAGAGACCGACGCGCAAGATGACGTGAGCGAGAGCCAGCATACTTGCTCTCATTTCGGCGGCCGCTAGGAACGAGCCCGCCCCTTTCTGAAGTAGTGCTTCCTTCATGTCCGCGCGCGCTGTTAACGATTTCACGATTCGCGTGGCGACGGTCAACGGATCCGGGAGCCAGTCTTCCAACCTAGTACTGACCAACGCCATCGCCCGCCTCGGCATTCCAGTAGCTCCCAAGAACGTCTTTCCGTCGAACATCGAGGGTCTGCCGACGTGGTTTGACGTGCGCGTTTCAGCCCTCGGCTACCAATGCCGCGCGCGGGACTTCGACGTGCTCGTCGCGCTCAATGCGGTGACCTGGCAGCAAGACGTGGCCGGCGTCAAGTCCGGCGGCGCGGTCATCCACGAAGAGAGTTTCCCATGCAAGGGCGATACGTTGCGCGAAGACCTCACGTATTACGCGGTCCCGTTCACCGCGCTCGCGAAAGAGCACTTCGCCGATAAGGGCGACCTTCGTAAGTACCTGATGAACATGATCTATGTCGGCGTGCTCGCGCACTTGCTCGAGATGCCGATTGAGACCGTCGAGGAAAGCTTGCGCGCGCAGTTCCGCAGCAAGCTGTCGGCCGTCGAGCTCAATATGGCGGCGGTCAAGGTCGGCATCGAGTACGCGCAGCAGCAGCTCGAGAAGCACGATCCGTGGCGCGTGGTGCCGATGAGCGGGAAAACCGAAGGGCTGATGTTCATGGAGGGTAATCGGGCCGCGGCGTTAGGCTGCGTCATGGGCGGCTGCACCGTTGCCGCGTGGTATCCGATCACGCCCTCCTCTTCGCTCTGCGAATATTTCATTCAGTACTGCGACCGGTACCGCGTGAACGAAGAGACGGGCGAACGCAACGTCGCGATCGTACAGGCAGAAGACGAGCTCGCCGCGGCTGGGATCGTCTTTGGAGCGGGATGGGCGGGCGCGCGCGCGATGACGTCGACTTCGGGACCGGGCATATCGCTGATGGCCGAATACGCCGGCTACGGGTACTTTGCCGAGGTGCCGGGCGTTATTTTCGACGTTCAGCGCGCCGGGCCGTCGACCGGTTTGCCGACCCGAACGATGCAAGGCGACGTCTCGTTCGCGTATACGCTCTCGCACGGCGATACCAAGCACCTCGTGCTCTTGCCGGCGACTGTCAGCGAAGCGTATGAGTTCGCAATGGAAGCGTTCGATCTGGCGGAACGTTTTCAGACGCCCGTCTTCGTGCTGAGCGATCTGGACTTGGGAATGAACGCGTGGCTGACGCCGCCGCTGCGCTACCCCGAGAAGCCGTTCGACCGCGGTAAGGTGCTGGGCGCGGACGATCTTGCCACGATGAAATCGTGGGGACGCTATCGCGACGTCGACAAAGATGGGATCGCCTACCGCACGCTGCCGGGAACCAAACACCCCGGCGCCGGCTTCTTTACGCGTGGTACCGGACATGATGAGGAAGCGCGTTACTCGGAGATGCCCGAAGTCTGGCAGCGCAATCTCGATCGCCTGACGCGTAAGCACGATACCGCCCGAACCTCCGTGCCGGCGCCGGTTGTCGAGGAAAAGAAGGGATGCAAGCTCGCGATCCTCGCATACGGCACGACGCACCACGCGGTCGTCGAGGCGCGTGACTTTCTGCGCGAAGCGGGGATCGAGTTCAACTACATGCGGGTGCGCGGTCTGCCGCTCTCGCCCGAAGTCGCGACGTTCGTGAAGCGTCACGACCGCGTCTACGTAGTCGAGCAGAACCGCGACGGACAACTCTACGGAATTCTGCGTATCGAGCTTCCAACCCATTTGATCGGCCGGTTGGAATCGATCCGGCACTACAACGGCGTGCCGATCGACGCCCACGCGATCATCGATCCGCTGCTCGAAGAGGAACGCAGGCCCGCCGTGATCGCCGAATAACGATGCGCAGCCATTTTCAAATTCCTCAGCGCCTGCGCGAAGCGCAGTCCTGAGCGAGGCGCGTAGAGGCGAGTCGAAGGATTGGCACTAAATAAGGGAGTTTAATGACAGCAAACGTCAATATCGTCGGGCTGACGCGTGAAGTCTATAAGGGTCTGCCCACCACGCTCTGTGCGGGATGCGGGCACAACTCGATTACCAATCACTTGGTGAAGGCGCTTTACGAGTACGGCGTCGAGCCGCATAACCTCGCGAAAATGAGCGGCATCGGCTGCTCGTCGAAGACGCCGGCTTATTTCGTCGAGCAAGCTCACGGCTTCAACGGATTGCATGGCCGGATGCCGTCGGCTGCAACCGGGGCGAAGCTCGCCAATCGAGATCTTATGATTCTCGGCATCAGCGGCGACGGCGATACGGCCAGCATTGGTCTAGGTCAATACTGTCATATGATCCGCCGCAATCTCGACTGCACGTACATCGTTGAAAACAACGGCTGCTACGGTTTAACGAAAGGTCAGTTCTCGGCGACGGCCGACGTCGGGTCGACCCAGAAGGGCGGCAAAGTCAACGAGTATGCGACGATGGACATTTGCGGGCTGGCGATCGAGCTGGGCGCCACTTTCGTCGCCCGTTCCTTCTCAGGTGACGGGAAACAGCTCGTTCCTTTACTTCAGGCGGCTTTCTCTCACCGCGGCACCGCGATCCTCGACGTGATCAGTCCGTGCGTTACATTCAACGATCACGAAGGCTCGACGAAGAGTTACGCGTACGTCAAGGAACACGACGTCGTTCTCCACACCGCGGACTATATTGCCGGCGGTCGCGAGATCACCGTTGACTACGAGCCCGGCACCGTTCGCGACGTCGAGCTGGAAGACGGCTCGCACGTGCTGCTGCGAAAGCTCGACGTCGACTACGATCCGACCGACGGGATAGCGGCGTTGCGCACGATCCACGAAACGCGCGCGCGGGGCGAGTTCGTCACCGGTTTGCTCTACGTCGACACCAAAGATCACGATCTCTGCGAACGCGAGCATCTGGCCCGCACCCCGCTGGCGCAGCTCGACGAAGAGGACCTGCGAATCGACCGCGAAAAGTGGCAGAAGCTGATGCAGACGTGAAAGGAGCTCTATCGATGAAGAGTCATCGTTCCTTGGCGCTCGTGGCGGCGCTGATCGCGCTTTCGGTCTTGCCGGCACGTGCGGCCGTGATGCACGGGCGCACGTGGGAAGCGACGTACGTAGCGGCCTTTCAACCCACCTTTGGCCCTTCGCGAGTTCCGTATTCGGGCACCATGAACCTCAAGTTTAATCAAGGGATCGTTAGCGGGACGTACGTCTCGGACTCGGTGCGTCCGGATCCGCTCCGCGGCCGTACTGTCCCGGTCAGCGGCAACGTCAGCGATGGCCGGATCACGCTTATTTTTCAGTCCCCCGCCAACTTCACCATGCGCGGCACGATCGCCGGCGACGGTGAGATCTCCGGCTCTGGATCGATCAGAGGCACCACCTACAGCCTGCTAGCCAAAGTCAAGTCGTCCCCCTAAGCGCGGCCCGCGTTTGGGTTGCGTTCGCGCTGTTGAGCGCGACCTTTTTCATGCTGCTCGTAGATTTCTCGATCGTCAGCATCGCGCTGCCGTCGATGGAGCGCGAGCTGCGCATGACGGCCGCGCAGGGCCAGTGGATCGTCAGCACTTACGCTATTTTTCTGGCCGGATTTCTGATGTTGACGGGGCGCTGCGCGGACATCTACGGTCGCTTTTATTTCTTCGTCGTCGGATTGATCGTCTTCACCCTCGCGTCGCTGCTTGGAGGCATGGCGCATACTGGCGCGATTCTCGTCACGATGCGCGCGATTCAAGGTCTCGGCGCGGCGCTCGTTAACCCGGCAGCGCTTTCCATCGCGCTCTCGCTCTTTCCGTCGGGTCCGCAGCGCTCGCGCGCGGTCGCAATGTGGGGCACGGTTGGGACGACCGGAGTCGCCGCTGGAACGCTCTTTGGCGGTATCCTCGTGGAATATCTAGGTTGGCGATCGGTGCTCTTCGTCAACGTGCCGGTCGCGGCGCTGATTCTTGCGCTCGCGCCTTTCTACATCCCGCGTGACCGCGGCAACGTCACCCATCGGAGGCTCGACGTGTTCGGCGCGTTGCTGTTGACCGCGACGCTCGTCGTTTTCGTCTACACCGTCGAATCAGTCCCGGTCGCAGGTTGGGCATCGACGGCCTCGGTCGCCGGCATCGCGGCGACCGCCGTACTCCTAGCGCTTTTTATCGTTGTCGAGCGGCGCGTTCCCGAGCCGATCGTTCCCGCCAGGATCTTGCGCTATCCCGATCTTCTCTCGGGTGCCTCGGTCGTCTTGCTTCAGCCGATGTCGTATGCCGGAGTCTTCGTCTTTGGATCGGTCTACCTCCAGCGCGTTGCGGGATTCGATCCGCTCGTCGCGGGACTCGCGTTCCTTCCCTCGACGCTCGTTACCGCGGTCATTGCGGCACCGTCGACGATGCCGATTGCGCGATTGCTTGGCGTCCGACGCATGGGCATCGTCATGGGCGCAATAATGGTTGCCGGTGAAGCGATACTGCTCTTCATGCAGCCCGGCTCGGCGTTGCAGCTCTTTCTTGTCGCGACGTGCATCGGTGCCTTCGGCGGCATGCTCGCCTATCAG
Source organism: Vulcanimicrobiota bacterium (assembly GCA_963831815.1). Lineage (GTDB taxonomy): Bacteria > Vulcanimicrobiota > Vulcanimicrobiia > Vulcanimicrobiales > Vulcanimicrobiaceae > Cybelea. The sequence goes on along the minus strand of CAWHRL010000002.1, from coordinate 653,097 downwards.
AGCGGCATGATCGCGGGGCTCGCGCACGTCGAGGATGCCGACGAAGGCACCGCATCGGCCGTGCAGAGTTTTGCGCTTCAGCTCGGCATCGGTTTGAGCGTCGCGTTCGGCGCAGCCGCGCAAGAGGCGCGAACGAGCATGATCTTGCGCGCAGGGGCGTCGCCGGCGGAGGCGCTGGCGGGCGGCTTACAGGCCGCGTTCCTCTTCTCGATCGTCGCCGGCCTCGCGATGATCGTCGCGATCGTCTTAGGTCTTCGCCATGCCGCTGCGGCGGAGATCCCGCTGCGCCACTATCAGCCTTTCGGCAAACTGCACCATCGAATCTCGGTCCGCGCGTAGCTTGGAAGCGCTTCTCGCCGCTCTGCGCGGCGCGGCCTCCGTCTTTATCCTGACGGGTTCGGGGATCTCGGCGGAGAGCGGATTGCCGACCTTTCGCGGCGTTAACGGTCTGTGGCGAACGCATCGCGTCGAGGAACTCGCTTCGCCGGAAGGTTTTGCGCGCAATCCACTGCTCGTTTGGACCTGGTACAACGAGCGAAAGGCAGCGCACCACGGCGCCGAGCCCAACGCCGGGCATCGCGCCATCGCGCAGCTAGAGAATACAATCCCCGATTTCACGCTGGCGACGCAAAACGTCGATTCGCTTCATCTGCGCGCGGGTTCGCGCAACGTGCTCGAACTGCACGGCGACCTGCGCGAAGCGCGCTGTACGAAGTGCGAAGCGCGGCGCCCGCTCGACGCGACCGGCCTTCCGCTCGATGAGATCGGGCACTTCTGCGGAGGACGCTTCCGGCCGAACATCGTCTGGTTCGGTGAGCCGCTTCCGGCCGTAATCTGGCGCGAAGCCGAGATCGCCGCCCGTCGAGCCGACGTGATTCTGGTCGTCGGAACGAGCGCGGTCGTCTATCCCGCGGCCGCGCTCGCCACGCACTACAATGACCGAGCCTTCGTCGTCGAAATCAATCCGGAAGAGACTGCGATCAGCGATCGTGTAGATTGCATCTTGCGCGCACGGGCGGCCGACGTTCTTCCAAGAATCTTCGACGCGCTGTAGGGTCATCCGGGCTTGACGGCGCGCGCTGCGGCTGCTGCCTTCCGCCACGTGAAGAGCCAGTAGACCGGTAGGCCCGAGAGCAGGATGCCGACGCCGATCAGCGTGTCGTAGGGTGAGTTCCAGATCGTGTCGCCTACGATTACCCAAGCAGCGGCTAGGAAAATCACCGTCGTGACCGGATGACCCGGCATACGGAAAAACGGCCGAGGCGCTTGCGGATCGCGCGCGTCGCGATTGCGAAAGACGATCAGCGCGATCGCAGCCAAGCCGAAGAAGATGTAATCGTTGCAGGTAACGTAGTTGAGAATTTGATCGTAGCGGCCGGAGAGGGTGATCACGATGGCGATCAGGCCTTGAAGCAGGATCGCAATCACCGGCGCGTGCGTCCGCGCGTTTACCCAAGCGAGTGGCTTGAAGAACGATCCGTCGGCGGCCATCTGAAAGTAGACGCGCGGTGAGGTGAGAATCTGGTTGCTCAGAAAGCCGAGCGTCGAAAGCGCGATCACGGTCGCCATGACGCGTAGGCCGACTTGACCGAATGCGAGTCGTGCGATATCTGAGGCCGGGGTATTCGTCGCCGCCAATCCTTCGATGCCGAGAACCCGCAAGCAGGCGGCGTTCACCGCAAGGTAGAGCAGCACGACGGTCACCACGCCGACGAGCATTCCGCGAGACAACGTTTTGGCGGGATCTTTGAGCTCGGCGGTCATAAAGCTCGACGTCTGCCAGCCGCTATATGCAAAGAGGACCGGGACCATTGCAAGCCCCAGAGCTCCGAAGACGGCGCCCGTTTGCGGCAAGCGGGTCGCAATGGCGGGTGCGTGAACGTTTGTTAGCCCGATCGCCGCGAAGGCGACGATCGCGAGAATTTTGACGACCATGAATGCGTTTTGCGTAGACGTGCCGGTGCGCACGCCAAGCGCGTTGATCGCGGTGAAGAGCGCGATCGCGGCGACCCCGACCACCGCAGTCGAAGTCTGCCAGCCGGTGAGCGGTTCGAAGTACGCCGCAAATGTCACCGCTGCGGCCGCCATGCCGCCGCTCTGCGAAACGAGCAGCAGGCACCACCCAAAGATGAACGCGAGCGCGGGATGAAATGCGTCGCGCAGATACGCGTAGAGTCCACCGTCATGCGGACGGCGTGCGGCGAGCTCGGCAAAGACGCCCGCGCCGAGCAGCGCGATCGTACCGCCGGCGATCCAAACGAGCATGACCAGCAGCCCGCTTCCGACGTGACGCGCTACGACCGACGGGTTCATGAAGATACCCGAGCCGATGATGCCACCCATCACGATCAGGGCAGCGTCGCGCGTACCGAGGCGGCGCAGGAGTTTAGGCGAAGATTGCTGCCATGCTTGCATTAGTGACGTTCTTCCTCGCGACACTGGCGAACACCGTGGCGCAGGCGCCGCAAGGCCCGTCGGCCCCGGCAGCCATGCAGCCGCCGCTCGAAGAAGGCCCGTGTCTCGACTCCGCGCGGATGGTTCCGAAGGCTGTCGCGAAACCGGTCTCCCGCGCAACGCAGATCGTTCGCATCGATCAAGTGCTTTCGACCGCGACAATGACGCCGGGAGCGATCATCGGTTTTCTGTACACAACGCAGGACGGCTCGACCTGGCTTGGCGAGCGAACCGCTCAGTACATGTCGCCGGCCGACGCTACCGAGATCAACCAGGTGCTCGCGGCAACCCACACCTCGACGAAAAACGTCACCCAGTTCCCGCCTGAGACGCGCTATGGGGTAGCGACGAAATATCCGGAGCTCTTTGCGGTGCGAATCCCGCAGGATTCCTTCGGCGCCCTGCGCATCCAGCTCGCACCATGCGTTGTCTGGCCGGGAGGGCGCCCGCTACCCGACCCAAGCATGTAACCCTTCGCCCTTCGACAGAGCCTGTCCGCAGCGTAGTCGAAGGGCTCTTGGATGACAGGACGAGTGGCGCGACGCTCGTGATGACGGGGCTGGCAACCAGCGCATCCGACTGCCAGGGGAGGGGGTTTAAACAGCGATGGAGTTCGTAGTGCGAGCGCGCCTGGGGACTTTTCAGCCCAACGCCGACGTTTTCATCGACGAGGAAGATCGACGCGTCGTGGTCGTTGTCGAGGTCGCGGGCGCGGATCCCGAGAGCCTGCGCATCGGTTTCGACGAGCGCTGCCTGATCGTCGCCGGACGTCGCGCCGAGGCAGTGCGCTTGCGATGCGGCTCCTTTGTTCAGAAGGAGATCGTACACGGCGAGTTCGTGAAGCGCATTCGTCTGCCGGTGGCGATTGAATACGAGGCCGTTGCGGCAAGCTATGATGACGGCCTGTTGATCGTCGTCGGGCCGATCGCGGCGACCGCCTATATGCCGACCGCGCGCACCGAACTCCACGTCATGGTAAAGAGGACCCACTCCTAGGCAATGGCCGAAAAATCTGTCGAGAACATCGTACCCGCCAACCTGATCGGCATCTTGCCGCTTCAGGAGGCGGTGCTCTTTCCGCACACCGTCATCCCGCTGGCCGTCGTAAAGAAGCCCGGCATACAGCTGGTCGAGGAAGCGTTGCGTGAAGGAAAACCGATCGGGCTGGTCGTGCTAAAAGATCGCGAGATCGAAGATCCCGGTCCCGAAGACGTGCAGCGCGTCGGAACGATCGGCGTTATTCAGAAAATGCTCAAGGTTCCCGACGGAACGCTGCGCTGCATCATCGCCGGACAGCAAGTCTTCAGGATCGAGCAGTTCACTCAGGTCTCGCCCTACATGGTAGCGGCCTACGCCGAGCTGCCCGACGCGACGGTAGAGAACGAAGAGCTCGTCGCGATGCAGCGCAACCTCGCCGGACTCTTTCAAAAGCTTCTGTCGTATCTGCCGCAAGCGCCGCGCGAGATGGAGATGGAGGTCGCGAACATCACCGATCCCGTGGTGCTCACGTATTTCGTTGCGTCGACGATGCGCCTTGAAACCGCCGATCGGCAGGCGCTGCTCGAAGAGCGCGACACGGCAAAGCGCATGCGCAAGCTCACGCTGCTGCTGACGAAGGAGCTTGAAGTCGTCGAGCTCGGTCACAAGATCCAAAGCGACATTCAGCGCGAGATGGAGAAGAATCAGCGCGAGTTCTATTTGCGGCAGCAGCTGCGGGCGATTCAAGAGGAACTGGGTGAAGTCGATCCGCAGCAGGCCGAAACGAACGAGCTGCGCACGAAGATCGACGCGGCCGCGATGCCCGAAGATGTCAAGAAAGCCGCCGACCGCGAGCTCGAGCGCCTGGCGCGCGTTCCACAAGCGAGTCCCGAGTACGGCGTCATCCGGACGTACCTCGATTGGCTCGTCACCTTGCCGTGGAACACCGAGACGACCGACCACATCGACATCAAAGCGGCTCGGACAATCCTCGACGAAGACCACTACGATCTCGACAAGATCAAGGATCGCATCATCGAGTACCTTGCGGTCGGAAAGCTCAAGAAGAAGCTAACGGGGCCGATTCTCTGCTTTGTCGGACCGCCCGGTGTCGGAAAGACCTCGCTCGGTCAATCGATCGCTCGCGCGATGGGGCGCAAGTTCGTGCGTCTTTCCGTCGGCGGCGTACACGACGAAGCCGAAATCCGCGGCCATCGCCGCACCTACATCGGAGCGATGCCGGGGACGATCGTCCGAGCGATGCGCGACGCCGGCACGCGCAATCCGGTGATGATGATTGACGAGATCGATAAGGTCGGCTCGGATTTTCGCGGCGATCCGCAATCGGCGTTGCTCGAGGTGCTCGATCCCGAGCAGAACGTGCATTTTCGCGACCACTACCTCGACTTGCCGTTCGATCTGTCGGCCGTACTCTTCATCTGCACCGCGAATACGCTCGACACGATCTCGCCGCCGCTGCGCGACCGGATGGAGATTATCACGCTCCACGGGTATACCGAGCTCGAGAAGCTTCAGATCGCCAAGCGTTATCTCGTAAAGAAGCAGCGCGAGAATAACGGCTTGCGCGAGTCCCAGGCGCAGATCAGCGACCTGGCGATTCGTGGGATCATCAACGATTACACGCGCGAAGCCGGCGTGCGAAACTTGGAACGCGAGATCGGAACGGTCTTCCGCAAAATCGCCCGCAAAATCGCGGAGAATCCCCGATTCAAGGGCCGGGTGAAGCCTGCGAATCTCGCCGACTTTCTGAGCAAGCCCCGGTTCTTCAACGAGGTGCGCAAGCGCGTCGCATCGGTCGGCGTCGCAACGGGTATGGCTTACACGCCCGTCGGCGGCGACATTCTCTTCATCGAAACCCAGGGAATGCCGGGAACCGGCAAGCTCGTGCTGACCGGTCAGCTGGGCGATGTGATGAAGGAGAGCGCACAGGCTGCCGTTTCGTTCCTGCGGTCGCGCTCGGGTGAGCTCGGTTTACCCACGGACTACTTCTCGAAGCACGACATTCACATCCACGTGCCCGCCGGTGCAACGCCGAAAGATGGTCCGTCCGCGGGCATCGCGCTCGCAACCTCGATCGCGTCAATGCTCTCCGGCATAAAGGTCGACCCGAATCTCGCGATGACGGGCGAGATCACGCTCACCGGGCAAGTTCTGCCGATCGGCGGGCTCAAGGAGAAGGTGCTCGGCGCGAAGCGCGCCGGAATCAGCAAGATTCTCTTCCCGCGCCGCAACGAGATGGACCTCGACGACATTCCGAAGGAAGTGCGCGACAGCATGACGTTCGTTCCCGTCGACGAGCTTTCCGAAGTGTTCTATCAAGCGCTGGGCAAGCGAATGATATCGCCGGTCCCGCTCGGCGATCACGCCAAGACGAACAATGTAGTGCCCTTGCGCCTGCGCGCGGCTCAAGTGAAGCGTCGCAACGGCGCCGTGAAGCGGCGCGCGGAGCGCAAACGCTCGGTCAAGCGATAGCCTCGCCACGGCCTGGGAACCCCCGGGAGGGCAGCCTAATTCCCTTGGTTTGTCAAGCGCACGCGCGGCAATCGGCAGGCGCGCCGCTGTAGCGACGTCTGCTCCGCGTGTTATTGTGGGCGGGGGCGACCGTCGGCGGTCATTGACCGTCGCCGACGCTGACCGAGATGCCTTCGAACGAAGTGGAGAGCACGACGAGCGTGACGATGTGGACCGATGCGGGCTCGAGGTAGTTCAGCAGCTCTTCGAGATGTTGCACGTCGCGCACGACGGCCTGGGCGATGAACGAGAAATCGCCCGTCACGCGGTAGCAGGCGAGAACCTCTGGGCGCTTGCCGACGATGTTGACGAAGCGCGCATCCGGACCGTTGGGGCGCGCCAAGATGAACGCCGTTACCGGATATCCCAGTTTCGCTGCCGAGAGCCGCGCCTGATAGCCTTCGATAATGCCGGCGGTTTCGAGACGACGAATTCGCTCCGCGACGCTGGTTGCCGAGAGGCCGACGCGCTTGCCGATCTCCGCGAACGATTCGCGTCCGCTTCGTTGCAGCTCGCGAAGAATCGAGCAATCGACGCGATCGAGGGCGTGAAGAATCACGAAGGCGATCTTCATTGCAGCTCGCGAGTTCCCCGCCATGATTGACTGCACGCTCGTGACTTGCGAGACGGTGCCGGCGCTCGACCCCGACGACCGCTTACTGCTCGACGAGCTGCGCAATCGCGGATTGAGCGTCTCGGTCGCCATCTGGAGCGATCCATCGGCGCAGTGGAGCGCGAGCCGGCTCTGCGTGCTGCGCTCTACCTGGGACTATCATTACCGGTACTCCGAGTTTTTTGCGTGGCTCGAGCGCGCCGAAACGGTCACGAACGTGAAGAACGAGCCGGATCTCATCAGATGGAACTCCCATAAATCGTATTTGCGCGAGCTCGAGCGACGCGGCGTCCGAGTGGTACCGACGACGTGGATAACCCGCGGCTCGAAGCGGAACCTGGTAGAGCTCGCGCGGGGCAACGGCTGGTCCGATCTCGTACTCAAACCGGCATACGGTGCTGCATCGCACGAGGTGCGCCTGATTCGGGGCGTTGCGGCCGGCCATGCAGCAGGCCAGGCTTACCTCGATCGCATGACGCGGGTGCATGACGTGCTGGTGCAGCCCTACCTCGATGCCGTCGTCGGCTACGGTGAGCGGGCCTTGGTATTCTTTGCAGGGTGGTACTCGCACGCGGTCGTTAAGAAGCCCTTCGATACGGTGCTCGCAGTTGGCGATGCGCGATCGTCGCGCGTTACAGCGGATGCTTGCGAGATCGCGACAGCTAGGCAAGCTCTGCGCGCCGTGCCGGGGCGGCCGCTCTACGCGCGCGTGGACCTCTTACGCGACGATTCCCACAACGTCTGCGTCAGCGAGGTCGAGCTTATCGAACCTGGCCTCTATCTCGGGGTCGACGCCTCGGCGACGCGCCTCTTCGCTGAGACGATCGAGAGCGAACTTGCCTCCGCGCCGATATGACGCTCAGCGGTCCCCTCGCGAAAGGTAATCCCTCCCCGCTTCTCCTTGACCTGCTAGCAGGGCAGTGGTACGGTTGGAGAGTCCCTCGGCGCACTGCCTCACCCAATCGTCACGCCGTCGAGTAAGACTGCAAAAAACTTAAGGTTCTAAAAGGAGCTTCCCATGATGACTTTGCGTCAAGGGACTTTTCGGTTTCTAGCGCGTGGAACCGCGCTCGCGCTGCTGGCGACGATCGCCGCGGCCTGCAGCGGCGGTTCGACTACGCCTGCAACGGCAGTAAACGGGATCACGCCGTCGTCCCTCGGCAGCCCGACCGCTCAATTGACCTACAAATTCAGAACGATAAACAACATCGCCGATCTGACCTTCAATCAGTTGCTCGGAATCAGCCGTTCGAAGCAGATCGTCGGCTACTACGGCAGCGGCGCCTCCGGTCATCCGAACAAAGGCTACCGGGTCTCGCCTCCTTTTAAAGAGCGCAACTTCTCGCCCCAAAACTTCCCACACTCAGTGCAGACGCAGGTCACGACGATCAACAACCTAGACGACACCGGGGGTTTCTGGGTCGATAAAAGCGGCGTCAATCACGGGTACATCCACTGGAACGGCCAGTTTTCCAGCTATTCTTGGCTAGGCAGCAGCGTCACGCAGATTCTCGGGCTCAACAACTCGGGTCAGGCTGTCGGCTTCTACACGCAAAGCGGCACGAACTTCGGCTTCCAGGTGGATCGGGTAACCAAACAGTTCACGTCGATTGCACCGCCCGGCGCGTCCAACGTTACCGCAACGTCAATCAACAACGCAGGCGAGGTCGTCGGTTTCTACACGAGCGGCAGCGAGACCATTGGTTTTCTGAAGGTCGGGAGCGGCTACACGAACCTTAGCTATCCCGGCTCGACGAACACGACGCCGTTCGGCATCAATAACCACGGCGATATCGCCGGGGCTTACGTCGATAGCTACGGTGCCACGCATGGCTTTCTGATGAACGCTGCGACCAGCAGCTGGTCCTCGTTCGACGATCCCAACGGCGTTGGAACGACCGCGATCAACGGGCTAAACGACAGAAAAGACATGGTCGGCTTCTACACCGACAGCTCGGGCAACACCGACGGGATGCTGATGGTGCTCGTCCCGGTACGGCATTAACCGGCTTATTGCGCTGTAGCGCAATTCAATCAAGCGCCCTCGCAGTCGTCGTTGCCGGCTGCGAGGGCGCCGCGCATTTAGGAACAGGTTGCGTCAGCTCGAGCGGCTAACAACCGGCCCGGCGACATCGTCGGTTTCTATACGAGCGGCAGTCAGACCAGCGGTTTTCTGAAGATTGGAAGCAAATATACTTCAACACCGAGGGGATGCTCGTCAAGCCGATCCGATACCGCTGCGCGGCCGCTTTAACGCACCTCGATGCCGGCGCCTTCGCGGACGTCACCAATGACGGCCGCCAGGACGCCGCGCTCTTGAAGCTCGCCCACGAGCATCGGAAGACGCTCGCGCGCGATGCTTATGAGTAATCCGCCCGACGTTTGAGCGTCGGAGAGGCCGACGCGCACGGCGTCGGGCACCGAGTTTGCAAACTGGGTAAATGTCGCGTGGGTCTGGGCGTTGTGGCGCGTGCCGCCGGGGACGATGCCTGCGTCGATGAGCTCGAGCACTCGATCCATAAACGGCACGGCGCTCGCATCAACGACGAACCGCAGGCCCGATGCGCGCGCCATGCCGCCGCCGTGACCGAGCAGACCGAAACCGGTAACGTCGGTTGCGGCGTGCGCTTGCGCCGCTAGCATCGCTTGCGCGGCGGTGTCGTTGAGCGCGGTCATCGCCCGCACGGCTTCGTCGAGATCGTGGGGCGCAATCGCGCCGCGTTTGCGTGCGGTTGTGAGAACCCCCGTACCAAGCGGCTTGGTCAGCACCAGCGCGTCGCCCGGGCGCGCACCCGCATTCGTAACGATGCGCTTGGGGTCAACGATGCCGGTTACCGCCATGCCATACTTCGGCTCAGCGTCTTTGATCGTGTGGCCGCCGATAACGGCAACGCCGGCGGCGCGCGCCACACTCGCACCACCTTCCAATATTTGCGTCAAAATATCGAGGTCGAGATCTTCGGGGAAAGCGACGATGTTGAGCGCGAAGAGCGGTCGCCCCCCCATCGCGTAAACGTCGGAGAGCGCGTTTGTCGCAGCGATCCGGCCGAAGTCGAACGGATCGTCGACGATCGGCGTAAAGAAATCAACGGTCGAGACGAGCGCGCTCTCGTTGCTGAGCAGATAGACGCCTGCGTCATCGCTGCTGCCGTACCCGACGAGCACGCGCTCGTCCGTTGCGGGCGTGACGTGCTCCATAACGCGCTGCAACTCGGCTGCGCCGAGTTTGGCGGCGCAACCGGCGCAACTCGAAAGCTCGGTCAAGCGGATGCCTGCGACGTCCATCGAAATGAGTATTTCGATGCCAAGGCAAGTGTTATTCCTGCCTGGACCGGTGACGGTAGCGCAGCCGGTGCTCGAAGCCGCGGCCGGTCAAATGATCAACCATCGCGGCGAAGAGTTCGCACGGCTGCTCGAACGCATCGTCGCGGCGCTGCGTCCGGTCTTCGGCACGAGCGAAGAGGTGCTTTTGCTCGGCAGCTCCGGCACCGGCGCGATGGAGAGCGTCGTTACCAACCTCTTCTCGCCGGGTGAGTTGTTGCTGTCGTGCGCGGTCGGCGCTTTCGGGAAACGGTTTGCCGCGATCGCCGCCCGTTACGGCTGCAAGGTCGAGGCGCTCGATACTCCTCTCGGCGCTGCGCTCGACCCGGCCGCGCTCGGCGCCCGGCTCGCCGCCGATTCGAAAAAAGAGATCGCCGGCGTGCTTTTGACGCACAACGAGACGTCGACCGGCGTCGCCTGCGACATGGCCGCGCTGGCGACGATTCTGCGCGCGCACGGCGCGATATCGCTCGTGGATTCGGTGAGCGGCCTAGCCGCGTCGGAGTTTCGGATGGACGAATGGGGTTACGATGCGGTCGTTAGCGCGTCGCAAAAAGGGCTTGCGGCACCCCCGGGCGTCGCGATGGTCGCGCTGAGCGCGCGCGCTCAAAAACGGATCGAAAGCGCGCGCCTTCCGCGCTTCTACTTTGACCTACGGCACGCGCGCGAGCTCGCGCGCAACGGAGAGACGCCCTGGACTCCTCCGATCTCAATCCTCTACGCGCTCGATACTGCGCTCGAGCGTTATCACGCCGAGGGAACGGAGCAGGCCTTCGCGCGTCACGCTCGCTTTGCAGCGATGATTCGCAGTGCCCTGCAGCGGCTTGGCTTTACGCTCGTTTCTCGCCCGGGCGCGCACTCACCGACGGTCGTCGCAGCCTATCCGCCGTCCGGCGTCGACGCCAGGGCCTTGCTGAAGCGATTGCGCGAGTCGCACGGCGTCGTGCTCGCGGGCGGACAAAGCGAGCTTGCCGGAAAGATCGTTCGCTTCGGTACGATGGGTGACATAGGGGACGTCGATCTACTCGGCGCCATCGAGGCAATCGAGCTCGAGGTACGCGTTATAAGTGGTGTCGCCTGAAGTACGGCATCGCAAACGGGCGCGCGAACCACGGAATCGTGGAAAGGATTGCATCGTCGATCGGCGCGTCGTAGGTGACGAGATACGGCGCCAGCCGCGATTGATGGAGACCGTCGCGGATATCGCTTGAGAGCGGAAAGAAGAGCGCGACGAAGAGTACCAGCCATAGCAGGACTGCGCCCTTTGCCAAGCCAATCGCGGCACCTCCGAGCGCATTCCCAATGCCGAGCAATGGAAGCTTCGCGATCGTGCCGAGCAATCGCGCGACGATCAAGATCACGATGTAGGTCCCCAGGCCGGTCGCAAACATTCCGATGACGTGCGCCGATCCGGGAGCGAGGTGAGTGAGATTCTCGATCTGCGTATCGAAGCTCCCGTTATAGAACCACGGCGTCACGAGGGCAGCCGTCACCGCGACGGCACCGCCGAGCTCCGAAACGAAGCCGCGCGAGTAGCCCTTTAGGATTGCGAGGGCCAGCACGATGACGATAATGATGTCCGGCCACGCGACGCCGGCGATCACGTTCGAATGATTGCTCCAAACCGCTCGCGCAGCGCCTCGAGCGCGCGCGCTATCGCCGCATCGGCTTCCTCGTCGGTGATCGTTGCATCGAAGCGCTGCAACGTTACGCGGACCGCGAGGCTTTTGCGTTCGTCGCCCACCTGCGGTCCCCGGTATTCGTCGAAGACTGCGACGCCGGTGCAGACCGAACCGAGTGCAGCCGCGACCGCGCTCTCAATCTCTTGCGCGCCGACGCCGATCTCGACGACGAGCGCGAGGTCGCGATAGGTCGACGGAAATCGCGACGGCGGCGCGTAACGCGGCGTTGCGTACTGCGGCAGCGCCCGAAGATCGAGCAGGCAAAGATAGGCGGTGCCTTTGAGATCGTGCGCTTTGGCCAGCCGAGGATCGACGCAACCGATAACGCCCATCTCGACCCCGTCGATCGCAACGACCGCCGTCTTGCCGGGATGGAAGCCGGGCCGCATGGCCGGTTGGCTGGAGGTCGCGCGCCCGGTTACCTCACGCACCAACGCCTCGCAATCGCCTTTGAGGCGCAGAAAGGACGAATCGCGCCACGGCGGTTCATCGGAGCGCTCGACGGAGAAGGCAAACCCTACCGACGTCCGCTCGACGATCTCTTGGCCGGTAGTACGAAAAATATCGCCGATTTCGAAGACGCGCGCCGGCGCACCCACACTGGCGAGATACGCGATGAGCCCCGGCGCGAGGGATTCGCGCAGGAAGCGGTGCTCCTCGGAAATCGGGTTGCGGACCTCGACCGCATCGGAGCCCGCGGTTTCGCGAAGCGAGTGCGTTATCACCTCGCGATAACCCAGCGCTGCGAGCGTGCGCGCAATTTGGCTCTCGAGCTCAAAGGCCGCGCTCGAGATGTCGTGTGCGCAGACTGACGGAACGACCGCGGGAATCCGATCGTACCCCTCAATGCGTGCGATTTCTTCAACGAGATCCGCGGGAATCGTGAGATCGCGACGCCAAGGCGGCGGCGTAACCGCGAGCGCGTCATTTTCGGTGACTGCGACGTCGCAGCCAAGGGCGGTCAGGTGCGCGGCGCTGCGGTCCGCCGGGATTACGAGACCCAACAGTCGCTCGACTTCATGCGCCGGCAACGCAATAGGCGGAGCGGACGTCAAACCTGTGCCGAAGATGTGCGGGCCGTGGACCGTTACGCCAAGTTCGCTCAAAAGCTGCGCGGCGCGCGCGGCGCCAATGTCGGTCAAGGCCGGCGCCAACGACTTTTCGTGACGCGCCGAGGCTTCGCTGCGCAGACCCAACGCGGTGCTCATGCGCCGAACTCGCGTACCGCTGAAGTTCGCCGCCTCGAGCACGATTGCGGTGGTCATGGTGGTGACTTCGCTTGCGGCGCCACCCATCAGCCCTGCTAGGCCGAGCGCTCGCTCGTCGTCGGCAATGACGAGCGCTTGCGGCGAGAGCGTGCGTTCGACCCCGTCGAGGGTCACGATCTTCTCACCATCGCCCGCGCTGCGCACGATCAAGCGCATCTGCGCGATCGCGTCGGCATCGTAGAAGTGCAGCGGTTGTGCCGTTTCGAGCATGACGTAATTCGAAACGTCCACAAGGTTGTTGATCGGTCGCTGTCCCGCGAGCGCCAGGCGAATGCGCATCCAGGTAGGTGCCGGCGCCACGCGCACGCCGTCGAAGCGCTGCGCGACGAAACGGTAGCAATCGGGGGATTCGATCGAGACGCTTGGTTCTAAGCCTGAGGTTTGCCCGTCGGTGCCGGGATTAGCGAACGACGGCAGCCGCAACGGCAGGTTGTACGAGGCCGCCAGCTCGCGCGCCAACCCGAGAATCGACATAGAGTCGGGGCGGTTTGCAGTAATCTCCACGTCGAGCACGTCTGCGCCGAGACCGAAGAACTCGACGACGTCGCTGCCTAGAGCAGTCGTTGAGTCGAATTGCAAAATTCCGTCTTCGAACCACTCTGCCGGCAGCGCAAGCTCGTCGGCCGAGATCATCATGCCTTGCGATGCGACGCCGCGCATCGTTCGCGCCTCGATAGTTAACTCGGGAAGTTTTGCGCCGACGGTCGCCACCGCAATCGTTTGCCCGGACGCGACGTTGGTCGCAGCAGTTGCGATCGTCAGCGCTTCGGCGCGGCCGACGTCGACTCGCGCGACCAGCAGCCGGTCGGCGTTAGGATGTTTCTCCAGCGCCGAGATCCTGCCGGTAACCACGCCGGTGATTGCCGGTCGCTTTTCGACGGCGGCGACCGGAAAGCCGAGCATCGCCAACCGGTCGGCAATCTCGCCTGCATCGTTTGGCACCGCGACGAACTCGCGCAGCCAGCTTATCGGGACGCGCATTTCTCCGCGATCAACTTAACTGCTGTAGAAAGTTCGGATCGCTGTCAATGAAACGGCGAATGTCGTCAACGTCGTATCGCGTGAGTCCGAGCCGCTCGACACCCTGACCAAAAGCCCAGCCTGAATAACGGTCGGGATCGTAACCAACTGCGCGCAGCACGTTGGGATGTACCATGCCGGCCCCTCCGAGCTCGATCCATCCGGAACCGCCGCACATGCCGCAAGTCCGAAACGTGCCGCGCACGTTGGGGTCTCCCTGCGGCGCAGCCGCCGGGATTTCCCCAGTCCCTCTACATTTTGGACAGGTCGTATCGACCTCGGCACTCGGTTCGGTGAATGGAAAATAGGAAGGGCGAAAACGAACTCTTTGCTCGGCTCCGAAAAGCTCGCGACAGAGGCCGGTGAGCATGCCCTTCAAATGGCCGAAGTGAATGCCTTCTGCGACGAGCAAGCCCTCGACTTGGTGAAATTGAAAGAGGTGACGCGCGTCGACCGCATCGCGCCGATAGCATTTTCCGGGCGCGACGATAGCGATCGGCGGACGATGCCGTTGCATGGTTCGGATCTGAATCGGCGAGGTGTGCGGGCGAAGTAACAGCGTATCCGTGAGCCAAAATGAATCGAAGCTCTCGCGCGCCGGATGATCGCTGGGGATGTTGAGCGCGTCGAAATTGTAGTAATCGGGCTCGGCCTCGGGGCCTACGACGACCGCAAAGCCGTGGCGGCTGAAATACGCGCAGCTGTCCTCGATGATGCGCCGCACGGGATGAATCGAGCCGGCGAGCGGTGGGATGGATGGAAAAGTTACGTCGATCGAGGCAGCTAGTTCGGATGCGAAGCCGCGCGATTCGAGTCTCGCGCGAAGCTCTTCTAAGCGGGCTTCCATCACGGCGACGGCATCGTTGATTGCTTTGCCCGCGCCGGGGCGATCGGGTGCCGGAAGGGTTCCAATCGAGCGGCGCACTTTCGTCACCTCGCCATTTCGGCCGAGGTAGGTTACGCGAACGCTCTCGAGCGCTTGCTCGTCGGCAGCAGCATCTGCGGCACCGATAAAACGCTGCTGCAGCTCGCGGAGGTTCTCTGCCAGTTCCGTCATCGCTCTTCCAAAGCAAAGCGCCCGGTTCGTTCTACGTTACCGGGCGCCTCCAAAACCGCTGTCGACTTCGCTCTGCGGCCGGATCCGTTTAGGTGGGCGTTGGTGCGGTGTACAGCCTTCGATATGCCAGATACGCGTCGATCGAACCCGTTTGTGCGAAAAGCCTCCAGAAGAGATTGGACGTTGCCATGCGCTTGCAGTCTCCTTCTGAGCCGTATGCTCCCGGCGGCCCACGTCGCCTGAGTATACCATGTGACTTTTATCACCGGTAGTCTTGACTTTTTTGGCCCAGACCACTCTCTTGACAAGGCTGTGATCGTGCTTCGCGGCTGGCTTCGAAGAGAGCGATCGAACCGGCAACGGCGGCGCTCAGACTCTCCGCGGCACCGGACATCGGAATCGCTAGCACCTGCTCGCAAAGGCTCTCCCAGCGCCCCAATCCACGCCGTTCGTGGCCGACGATGATGGCGAGCGGGGCTTGCCAGCTCCCAGGGCCAATGAGCGCGCCGCCGGCAGCAAGACCGAGGAGGCGCACGCCGGCATCGGCTGCCGCAACGGCGGTAGCGGGCGGGTCGGCGACGCTCAGGGCGATACGGAAGGCCGCGCCCATCGACCCCCGGACGACTTTGGGGTGGTACGGATCCACCCCGAGCCGGCCAAAGAGGACGCCGGGGCAGCCGAAGGCATCGGCCGAACGCAGCAGCGTGCCTGCGTTGGCCGGATCGTTGACGTCAGCAAGCACCAAGAGCGGGCTTCCACGTTTGAATAGCTCGGCGGGCGGGTGCAGACGAATCGGCGCGACCGCAACGATTCCACTCGGCGTCTCCAGGTCGGAGACGCCGGCGAGTGCAGCCTCGTCGACGATAAAAACCGGCGTCTCCTGGGCATCGAGCTCGTGCAACAGCACCGTTGAGTCATAGGCTGCCTGGGTCGCGTAGACTTCTTCAATGGGAAAGCCGGCGGCGATGGCCTCGGCGAGCAACGTTAATCCTTCGAACGCGAAGCGCTGCCGTTCGCTGCGCCCCTTCCCCGTTCGTAACAGCCGGACGCCGGTGAGGCGCTCCGCGCGCCTTCCTAGCCGCGTCGCCATCCGCCGATCCGAGCGCGCGTGCCGATCATAATAAGACCGGCGAAGATTGCCGCGAGCACTATTGCGATCTTGTCGTTGAAGTGGTGCGGCACGAGGCTGCGCACCAGCAAATAGACCGCGGCGACGAAGACGACCAGAAAGTACGCAAGCCAACCGATCTCGGTGGCAACGGACGACCGTTGATGCCGCATCCGGCAGGCTACGAGGCGCAGGCCCGCCGTTCCGCCAAGCCCGCGCGAATGGAAGAAGTGCCCCAACTCCTTGCCTCGCGGCGTCTCTTCGAAGGCCGCGTTTTTAACGTACGCTCCGACCACGTTCGCTATCCAGACGGAGCCGAGCAGCAGCTGGACATCGTAGAGCACGGCGTCTCGCTGGGAATCGTCGCAACGCCCTCGGCGCGGGAGATCGTGCTGGTACGCCAATATCGCCACGCGGCTCGGTCGCTTCTTTGGGAGATACCGGCAGGCAGCGCGGAACCCGGAGAGAGTCCGCTCGACGGCGCGAAGCGCGAGCTGCACGAAGAGACCGGCTACACTGCCGGTCGCATTCGGCCGATCGGTTCGATCTGGACGTCGCCGGGCTTCTGCTCGGAGGTGATGCATTTCTTCCACGCCGACCGGCTTACGGCGGGCGAACCAAGCTTCGACGAGGACGAACGGATCGACATCGCGTGCTTCGAATTCGGCGCGGCATGGCGGTTGGTCGCTGAGGGCACGGCCGACGCAAAAACCGTGATCGCACTCTTCTGGCTGCAGGGCGGCGAGGATAGAATTTAAAAGATATTCCTTGCACCGTCGCCGTTGCTACCAACGTGGCGGACATAGGTCTTGGAGGTAAGTCGTGGACATACCTAGCGACATTGACGCCGTACTAAAACGATTGTTGGAGCGCAATCGCGACGGTGGAGAGCACTCAGTGCTCGCGCCCGAAGACGAAAGTTATTTGAGCTCGCTTATTGCTTCGGTGCGCGGAGGACGACGAGCGGTCTTGATCGTCGAAGATGCCGACGAGCATCTACGTTACATGTTCAGCAACGCCACGCGCGCGGAAGCCGTAACGATGCTCGGCAAAGTCGTCGAGGCGACCGGCCGCCGTCTCGCCGACGGCGACGATTAGTTCGCGTCGATAACTTACTCTTACGCGCGCTAGGCGGTTAGCGTGATTCCGTCGACCTTCCCGTTCGGCGCGACTTCGAAATTGTAACGATACTTCGCGTTTGGATAACCCACCAAGAAGACGTAGAGCGTATCGCCGTTCTTCTCCGCTGCGCTGGAGATCGGCACGATCGTTTGCAACGTTCCAAGCGCGGCAAAGTCTTCGCGAGCGATGAGCTCGTCGGTGAGATACGCGCTGAACGTGGGCGTAAGCTCCGAGCGATCGATATTCCGCGCCGCGAGCCGCACGAGCCAATCCTTAGCTCTGGAGATCACCGGGTTGTCGAGCTGTGCCGTCTTGGGTGGCGCAAGCACGTCGAGAATGCGATTCCCGATCTCTTCAGGAATGGTAGCGGGACCGTGGAGCGTATCGGCGTTCGAGAGCACGATGACGCTGACGTGCTGTTCCGGAAGCGTCGCGTTCATCGCTCTGTAGCCGGAAATCTCGCCGTTTGACCAGTAAAAATCGCGGCCCCCGCGGCGGTCGACGACCCAGCCCATTCCATATTGTGTCGGTCCGGCGTTCGTTCCGGGCGTAAAGAGCAATCGTACCGAATCCACGCGCAGCAAGACGGGCATCTCGATATCCCACTTCGCGAGATCGTCGATCGTGGTGACCAAGCCGGCATCGCCGTCAAGCCATGAAGGGTCCCAAGCCGGCGCGACCGCGAACGTAGCGCGCGATCGCGTGTAGCCGGTCGCACGCGTCGGCGAGATACCGCCGTCGCCGGCGAGGAACGTATGGTTCATCACTAACGGAATGAAAATGTGCTGTTCGAGATAGTCGGAGAGCGGTAGGCCGCCGGCACGCTCGACGATCTCTCCCGCAAGCAGATAGTTAAGCGGGTTATGCGCGTAGACCGTCCCTGGCGCCGCGGCGGGTTTCATTTTATCGACTGCCGAGAAGACGTTCTTGAGGTCGACCGATCGTGTGAAGTCGGGTGAGTTTCCGGGCGGCGGATAAGCCGGCAAGCCCGACGTTTCCGTGAGCAATTGACTTATCGTGATGTTATCGCCGAGTTTGAACCCCGGATAGTACTTGGAGACCGGATCGTTAAGTTTGAGTTTACCGTCTTGAGCGAGCAGCAGAACCGCCGCGGCCGTGAACTCGGTCGTGAGACCGCCGGCGTAGAACTCGGTGTCGGGTGTCATCGTGACGTGTGGGGTAACCGTCGCGAAACCAAAGCCCCGCGCGTAGACCAGGCGGCCATCCTGGACGACCCCGACTGCAATCCCCGGCGTGCGGCCGTCATGCACCTCATCGAGCGCCAGCCGGTCTATCTCAGCAGAGCTGGCGGGCGCGAGCGCAGGCGCGGATTGGCCCCACGCTATCAAAGGCGGAGCTTGCGAGAGGATACCGGCGAGGAGTACCGTCGCAAAGACGGCGCCTGAACGCCTCATGGTCCGAAGATTATATACCTTTGTCCTCCGACTCTGCTAGGGCATAGGGCGTCCCGAACTATTTTTGAGCGGCTTTTTTCGCCAAATCGAGCAGGACGCCGAATGTTTTTTGATCGGAAACGGCAAGGTCGGCGAGCGCCTTTCGGTTGAGCGTCACACCCGATTTCTTGAGCCCGTGCATGAGAACGGAGTACGAAAGACCCTCGCGCCGGGCCGCCGCGTTGATGCGGCTGATCCAGAGCGAGCGAAAATCGCGTTTGCGAACTCGGCGGTCCCGAAATGCGTAGGCCATTGACTTGAGCAAGGCTTCGTTGGCAACGCGATAGTTGCGACGACGCGCTGCGCGAAAGCCCTTGACGAGCTTCATCACCTTGCGGCGGTGCTTGAGACCGCTGACGCCGCGTTTGATTCGTGCCATTCTTCGTGACCCTCCCTACACCAAATACGGGATCGTTGGCGCGAGGCGTTTGAGGTCGCCCTTGAACGTCGGCTGATCCTTGCGGAAGTTCCGTTTGCGCTTGCGCGTCTTCTTGCTGAGGATGTGACCGCAACCGTCGAACTGATGGCGGTGCAGCACCTTACCGGTCGCGGTGACTTTGACGCGTTTGGCGGTTCCTCGGTGGGTTCGTATTTTAGGCACTTGTAGGCTCCTTCGCTTGAACTGAGAACTTCGGCGGACCGGTCGGCACCGCGCGTGGTGCCAAGATCATGAACATGTTTTTTCCTTCGAGCCGCGCTTCGCGTTCGACTATGGCGAGCGGCGCCATGTCTTCCGCCATGCGATCGAGCAAGCGGCGCCCGAACGATGTGTACGTGATCTCTCTCCCGCGGAACATGATCGTCACTTTGATCTTGCTTCCGTCGAGCAACAACCGCTCGGCCATTCGCGCCTTCGTCTCGTAGTCGTGCGTCTCGATCTTCGGCCGCAGCTTTACTTCCTTTAGCTCGAAGTGCCGCTGCTTCTTACGAGCGTCTTTGTCTTTCTTCGACTGCTCGTATTTTAGCCGTCCGTAGTCGGCGATCTTACAGACCGGCGGCTGGGCGTTCGGCGAGACTTCGATCAGATCGAGCCCAGCGGCTCGCGAGCGCGCCAGCGCGTCTTCGGTTTGCAAAATCCCGAGTTGCTGTCCGTTTTCGTCGATCACCCGAACCGCACGAATGCGAATTTGATCGTTGACCCGCAAAAGCTTCGCTATGTGTTCATCTCCAAAAATAAAAAGGCGCCGCCGGAGCAGCCCCACCGTGGAACCAGCCGATGGTTCCTAAAGTGAAGACCGGATCGCTCGCGAGCATCCGGTGAGCGGTACGAGCCGCTGCTTCGGCTCGCCAACAATATCACGCCCGGCTGGGGGAGTGTCAAGAGCGAGCGTTGACGGCGCGGATAGCTTCCTCAAAGCGCTCGAGGAAGTAGGCCACGGCGGCATCGTCGATGACCAGCGGAGGCGCGATCCGCAGGACGTCCGGCCGGGTATCCTTGGCGGCAATGCCCCGCTCGAGCAGCGCGTCGGAGAGCCGGTGCGCCGGGAAGGTCAGGGCGATTCCGATCAGGAGGCCGCGTCCGCGCACTTGGGTTATCGAAGGCGAGCCGATCGCGCGCAGCCCTCGCTCGATCGCCGCGCCCGCGCGCGCGGCCCGGGCCGGAAGATCCTCGGAGACGATCACGTCGATCGCCGCATCGGCAATCGCCGAAGCGAGCGGGTTTCCGCCGAACGTACTGCCGTGATCGCCGGGTTGGAAGAGACCCATTAACTCATCGTTGGCAAGCGCCGCGGAGACGGGGTAGTAGCCGCCCCCCAACGCCTTGCCGACGATCAACACGTCGGGCTTGACGTTTTCGTGATCGCAACCGAACATCTCGCCGGTGCGCCCGAATCCGGTCTGGACTTCGTCGGCAATGAAGAGCACGTCACGATGCCGGCAGAGCGAGCGCGCCCGTTGCAGGTATCCCGGCGGCGGCACGTTGACGCCGCCCTCACCTTGAATCGGCTCGATCAGGATCGCGCACGTGTTCGGATTTATCGCGCGCTCCAAAGCGTCGAAGTCGCCGAACGGCACCGCGACGAAACCCGGCAGAAAAGGACCGAAATGCGCGCGATATTCGCGCGTCGTGCTCGCGCTGATCGCGGCTATCGTTCGTCCGTGGAAATTATTTTCGAAGACGACGATCTCGGCACGATCTTCAGGGATTCGCTTGGTGACGTAGCCCCAGCGACGTGCCAGCTTGACGGCCGTCTCGACGGCCTCCACGCCGGTATTCATCGGCACGGCTTTGTCGAAACCGCAGACTCGCGTAAGCTTCTCCAAAAAAACCGGCATCCGGTCGTTGCGCATCGCTCGCGACGTCAAGGTCACGCGTTGCGCCTGCTCGACGAGCGCCGCATAGACGCGGGGATGGCAATGCCCGACGTTCACTGCGGAGTACGCACTGACGCAGTCGAGATACCGCTTGCCCGCAACGTCCCAGAGCCACACGCCCTCGGCCCGCTCGACCACGAGGTCGAGCGGAGCGTAATTGTGGGCGCCGTAGCGCTCCTCTTCGGAGATTAGCTCCCGCGCGCGGTCCGAAAGGAGATACACGCCATGGCTGTTAAGGAATTTTCCTTGGCTACCTGCTTCAGCCGTCTCGAGCAGCTTATCGCTCGCGACCACCCCGGCGTCTCGGCCGCGGGGCGCACGATCGCGCACGTGCAGCCCGCGCGCTGCGAACGCGCGGCCGTCCTACTGCACGGTATGAGCGCCAGCCCAATCCAGTTCGAGCGCATTGCCCGCGACCTCTTCGAACGCGGCTATAACGTGCTCGTGCCCCGCTTGCCGCATCACGGTCATGCCGATCCGCTCTCGACCGCACTCGAACGTTTGCGCGCAGAAGAGCTTTACGAGGCGGTTGCCGATTACGTCGCGATCGCGCGGGATCTCGGCGAGCGCGTGACGGTCGCGGGGTTCTCACTCGGAGGCCTGCTCACCGCCTGGACTGCGCAGCATTTTGCGGTCGAGCGCGCGGTGCCGATCGCGCCGTTCTTCGGCGTCTCGTGGATTCCAAATCGGCTTATGGGTCCGGTCGCTGAGCGATTGCTGCGAGTGCCGAACCGTTTTCATTGGTGGAATCCAATTCTGCGCGAGCGCCAGTTTCTCGCAACTAACGGTTATCCGCGCTACGCGACGCATGCGATCGCGCGCTCTTATCGCATGGCGCAATCGTTGCTCGACGAGTCGCGCGCGAGTCGCCCCGCTGCCGCGCACGTCACGATCGTCGCCAATCGTACCGAAGCTGCGGTGAACAACTTTGCGATACGCAAGCTCTATGGAAACTGGCGCCGGCACGATCCCGGACGCGTCGAACTCTCCATGCTCACCGGCTTGCCGCCTTCTCACGATATCGTTTCGCCGCTGCGCAAATGGCGGCTCGCCGATCGCGTTCATCCCCATCTACTAACGGCGATCGATCCGCTTGCGACGGTAGAGACCGCTTAGTTATAGGTGCGCAGCTTCGGCCAGACGGCCGCGAGCCCGTAGTGCGGATTGGCAACGAGATGGGCCCGCGGCGCTGTCCTTGGGCCCAAACGCCTGCCTCGATCGCTTATCATGACGAGGAGTGGGGTGTGCCGCTCCACGACGATTCTGCCCTCTTCGAGCTGATCGTACTCGAAGGGGCGCAAGCCGGCTTGAGCTGGGAAACCGTTCTTCGCAAGCGGGCGCGCTACCGGCAGGTCTTTCGAAACTTCGACCCTAGCTTTGTCGCTCGCATCACACCGGCGCGCGTCGAGAAGATCTTGCGCGACCCCGGTGTCATTCGCAATCGAGCGAAGATCGAATCGGCGATCGGCAACGCGCGCGCGCTGCTTGCCTTGCGCGACGAGTTCGCGAGTTTCGACAGCTACCTCTGGCGATTCGTCGGCAACAAACCGATCGTCAATCGGCGGCGGCGTATGCAGGATGTGCCGGCTTCAACGAAAGAATCGCACGCGATGAGCGCCGATCTGGTCCGACGCGGATTTCGCTTCGTCGGCCCTACGATCTGTTACGCGTTCATGCAGGCGGCCGGACTCGTCAACGATCATCTGATCAGTTGTCCTTGGTACCAACGCGTGCGCGAGGATACTTAGATCGAAGGCGGGTCTGCGGCGCGTTCTTACGGCGAGGCGCTCGATCGGGCCCGCGCGCTCATGGCGCGCGACGGCGAGCATATCTTGCCGCAGGCTCGGACGCAGTTGCTCGAGCGCGGCGCCGAGACCCCGCTCGCGGTCGTGCTCCTTCATGGGTTGACCAATAACCCGGCGCAATACGCGCGGTTCGCGCCGCTCCTGCACGAGCACGGCGTCAATGTCTTCGTTCCTCGCTTTCCGCGGCACGGCCATCGCGACCGCCTTACGACGCGAACCGCCGAGGTCACCGCCGAGATGCTGGTGGCTGCCGCCGCCGAAGCGGTCGACATCGGATGCGGACTCGGAAGCCGCGTGGCCGTTCTTGGAATCTCGCTGGGCGGAATACTCGCCGCGCACGTCGCGCAGTTTCGCGCGATCGACCGCGCAGTTCCAGTCGCGCCGATTTTCGCGCTTCCGCACTTGCCGTATTGGCTCAGCCGTCTGGTGCAGCGGATCGCGCTGACGCTGCCGAACGCATTCCTCTGGTGGGACCCGCGCGTGCGCGCAGACGCGCCGCCCCTAACCGCCTATCCGCGCTTCTCGACGCGCGCGCTCGCACAAATGCTGCGCATCGGCGACGCGGTCGATGCGGCAGCGCAGCGCAGCCCGCCGCTTGCCGCGCACATCGTCACGCTCGTCAACCGCAACGATCCGGCGGTGAATAACGCGGTAACCAAGCATATCTCCGAGCTCTGGTCGCGCCGGAAACCGGCCGGCGTCGAGTACATCGAGCTGATGGATTTGCCGACCTTACACGACATTATCGACCCGGGCCAACCGCAAGAGTGCACGGAGCTCGTCTATCCGAAACTCTTGCGGGCGCTCGGAGTTGAGCTTACGTCGTGAGGAGTCTGCTCGTTGCCGTCGCGTTGTTACTGGGCGCAATCGCGACCTCTCCGCCCAACGCGACGGTTCTCCCCGATGGAACGTACCGCTACACGATCAGCGTCGGCGGTCACAGCGTGGGAAACAGCACGATCGTCGTGCATCGCGACGACGCCGTCATCGTCGTCGAAGAGCGAGCAGACATACCCGGACTTAACTTGAGCTCCGTCCGCAAGCTCGAAGAGTCGACGTTTGCTACGCTTTCTTACACGGTCGATACTGCCGGCGGACGCGCGGTCGTCACGGTCGACGGCAATGAGGCAACCGTGACGCAAGGCAAAATCAGCAAGAAGATTTCGGCAGCGCCCGACGCGCCGTTCTTGGTAAGCGACAATCTAGTTGCAGCCTGGGCGCAGACGCCTGCCGCGCTCCACGCCGGCGGCGGCGAGAAACTGACGCTCGCGTGCGTTTGCGGCGGCGGATTCTTGGCGGTGCCGCTAACCGTCACGAGCAGTGGAACCGGTACGCTGAGCGTCCACGGCGCCGACGGCGTCGATGCTACGCTCGCATTCGATCCGCATAGCTACGTGCTCGAGCGCCTCGATGTCGCCTCGCAGCAAGCTTCGGTCGTGCTGCAATCGCAAAGTTCGCAAGTGTTGCCGCAGCCTAGCGCCGCTACCCCCGTTCCGTTGCCGGCCGCCCGATACGCGTCGCGCGACGTTTCGATTCGCGCCGGCGACGGGGTGACGCTCGCCGGGACCCTCTCGATGCCGGATGCCGCGGTGGCTGCCGTTCCGGCATTCGTCTTCGTCCACGGCAGCGGTTGCATCGATCGCGACGAGACGATCGGCCCAAACAAAGTCTTTGCGCAGCTCGCCAACGCCTTGTCGAACGGAGGTTACGCCGTCTTGCGTTACGACAAGCGCTCGTGCGCAAAGAGCGGCGGCACCTTCGCGACCCGCGATCGCTTGATCGCCGACGCGCGCGACGTGATCGCATATTTGCGCGCGCAGCCGGGCATCGACCCGAGCCGTGTCTTCGTGCTCGGGCACAGCGAAGGCGGCGAGCTCGCGCCTTCCATCGCCATCGCCGACGGCCACCTCCGCGGCATCGTCTTGCTCGCTCCACCGGCGCTTCCGCTCGAGCAAGTCCTTTTCAAGCAGTTGATTCGCGACGCGCCGGCCGGCCAGCGCGCAGCTGCCGAGAAACGAGCTCGAGCTTACATCACCGCAGTCGC
Organism: Vulcanimicrobiota bacterium; assembly: GCA_963831815.1. Classification (GTDB taxonomy): domain Bacteria; phylum Vulcanimicrobiota; class Vulcanimicrobiia; order Vulcanimicrobiales; family Vulcanimicrobiaceae; genus Cybelea. Next base: position 628,323 of record CAWHRL010000002.1, on the reverse strand, counting down.
GACGGGGAAGAGAACGGATGCATTTGCCGTGTGGTTGCGCAGTTCGTTTGGAGTCGATCCGGCCAAGCTGATTGCCGCGGTGCCTTGCCAGATTCTCATCGTCCAGGGAACCAAAGACATTCAAGTGCTTGCCGCCGACACGCCGCGTCTGGTCGAGGCGGCGCGTTCCGCAAACCGAAAGCTGACGGTCGTCATGCTGCCGGACGACGACCATCTCTTCATTAAGCTGGGGCCGGCGCAGGCCTCGACGGGCGGCGAGTACTTCACGCCGTCATACCTCGACCCTGCGCTCTTCAGTGCGATCGAGAGCTGGCTAAATATAAAAACGTAGCTTCGGCCAGAGCTCCGAGATCGGCGTTCGAATGCCGGTGCAGACCATGATCGGAATGTTCTGCTCGTACGAGATGACCCAAGGCGGATTGAATCGCGCCGCCAGACGCGCGGTGCGGAAGAGATGCCGACCGGCCCCGCAGTCGCCGTTGACGTCGATGACGACGTTGCCGTTGTAGCCGTGTGTGCCCCAGAGCCAGTAGTTGTTATGGCCGGAGAGCGCCGGCGGCAAGCCGTACCGCGTGCCGAAAAAGTCGATCGCCGCAGCCTCACCGTAGTTGCTTGCAACGATCGCAGCCTGATCCCGTTGCTGCGCTGGAAGCGAATAGTAAATTCGCGCCACCGTTGCCGCCAGCTCCGGCCAGCCGTGCATGTCTGCCCAGTCCTCGGGTAGGGCGGACCTGCGCATCTTCTCGGTCGCGAGCGCCGATCGTTGGATGTGCAGCACGCTGCCGACAAAACGCGAGTAGTCGAGCATCGCGGGCTCAGATAGCACCGGCAACGAGAACGGCGCGAAGAATAACCAGGCGGCGACGGTCGCCGTGACGATCGCGCCGCGCACGAGCGGCGCGCCGATCCAGGACTCGATCGCGACACCGCCGCCGGCCATGAGAACTGGATAAACGTTGGCGGGATAGTAGTGCTTCGCGTGCAGCGCGATCATCATCGCGATCAGAATGAGGTACGCGTATCCGAGAAATCGCGTCGTTGCGTTCGCAAAGAGCCAAATCAGGCCCGCGATCCAGATTGGCGAGGTAAAGAGATTGGTCAGCAGCAGCTGCTGAAAGAGAAAAAGTAACGGGCCCGCCACGAGGTTCTTGCCGCTCGCTCCGTTTCGAAGCAGCTCCCACATTGGAAATCCGTGCATTGCTTGCCACAGGAAGTTTGGAAACGCGATAATCGCCGCAACTCCGGCTCCAGCGTAAAACCAGCCTGAGCCCAACACTCGGCGCTGCGGCGTCAACGCCAACCCCGCCAGCAGTGCGACGGCGAAGAAGAGAACGCTGTACTTGCTCTCGATTGCAATTCCGACGACGGCGCCGGCAGCGAGCCACCAGCGGGGGTCGGCGCCTTTGACGATCCGCAGCACGTAGAGCGCGCAAAGCGGCCACAGCCACAGCCCGACCATATCGGGGCCGGCCTTGGCGCCGAAGCTCTCCAAGACGCCGGCCGCGAGATATGCCAGCACCGCGAGCACCGCCGCAAACGCGCCTCCACCGAGCTCGAATGCCAGCAAACACGTAACGTAGGCGCCGGCGGCCGCAAAGATTGCCGGAATCGCGCGCAGCGCGAAGAGCGAATGGCCGAAGAGCTGCGAGCCGGCGGAGAGTAGCGGCACGATGGGCGGCTGATCGACGTAGCCCCAGGCCGGGTGAAAACCGCAGATGATGAAGTAGAGCTCGTCGCGGAAGAAGCCGTAGTGCGGGTTTGCCGCGAGGTGAAGACCGAGCGTGACGAGGGCGGCTATCGCCGCGACCCGTGTACGCACGTTCAAGCTACGTCGGGTCGAACGTTCCGCCGGCGATCATCGCTTCGGAGATGTCGCGCGCCCGGCGATACCTGCTGCGCGCCTCCTGGTTCGCATCGGCGGGAAGCTCGGCAAGAATTCGTGCCAACTCTTCGTCAAACGTCGCTCCGATCGACGACGGAGTGTATGGGCCGCGATAACGCAGGCGCTGCGCGATCATCAAGCGGTAGATTCGGTCGGTCGCAAGGTCTTCCATGTAGCCGTCGAGCAGGCTCGCACCGCGTCCCTCGAGCACGCCGTTGCGATAGCGAATGACGGTACGAACGGCCGCCCGCGTTCCGTCGAACGTCGTTGCACCGACGCCGGCGGGGGCGGGTCGGAGATCGGGGTGATTCGTTTCGAGCGACGGCCGTCTTTCGAGTTGATTCGGATACGGAAACTGCGCGACCGCAATCGCGTTCTGGTCCGGATGGCCGGTCCATGCGCCGTCCATCAGGCAGGCTGCCTCGTTCGCCTTGTCGCGCTCGAGCACCGCGAGCGCGCGCGCGTTGAGGCCGGGATCCTCGCGGCTGGGATAGAGCGCCGTCATACCGCCGATCGCAAGCGCGCCATGCTTGTGCGTCAACTCGGGCAAGAGCGTGCGCACACGCTGAAAGAAGGCGACGTCGAATGGAATCGTGTTGCGATCCGCAAGCAGCCAGCGCGGATCGGCCAGATTGTAGTGGATCAGGCTCGCCATGTAATCCCAGCGGCCGAGGTTCAATCCCAGAAGGTACTCGCGCAGATTATATAGGAACTCTTCGATCTCGTAGGCGATCGGATGCGATTCGATTAGCGCCATGGCCTTGATCGCGTCGCGCGTCCAGCCCTTCGCCGCGATCAGCGCGTCGAAGGCCTCCTTCCACCAAAGCGCCTCCTGCGCGGATTCCGATTTGGGAATGTAGATGCAGAGTGGATGGCGCAACCGCTCGTAGTCGAGGCTGAAGACGAGCAGCGCGAGATCAAAGAGCGACGCGCTGGTGAGAACGTGGGAGATGACGCCCGCTTGAGCGAGATGGAGCCCGCGGACGCGGTTCCACACAACGGTGGTGCTCGGCGCGATCGCGATCGTCCCGCCTCGCTTTGCGTCTTCGTACGTCAGCTCGCCGTAAAGCGCCGCGACGATGTTGCGATGCCCCAGCATCAGATGTTCCCAGGTGTTGGCCATCGAGTCTTCGAGATCGAGCATTACTCCCGGAGCGCCGGAATTGAGCATCTTCACGCAGAGCTCGCCGTCGTCGGCGGGGCCGGTCATCTGGTTGCGTTGATCCGCGCACCAATCGGGCAGCTCGATCCGCCACGACGAACGGGTCGCATCGGAGGGCGGGAGATATTCCGGAAGTTCGCCTGCGTGGGCGCGCGCGAGCCGTTCCTTGCGCGCCTGCGCGAGCGCTTGCTGCACCGGTGTAAAGCGCCGGTGCAGCGGCAGATAAAATGCGATGAATCCGGCGGGCAGGTCGCGCTCGACCGCGCCGGCCGGCGCAACGTTCACTCCTAGGCCGTCACCTTGACGTCGCCGTCGTAAAACTGCTCGGCTTCGGTGGAGCCGCGCAGAGCGGTCGTCGAGAGCTTGCCTTCGCCGATCACGCTGGCGACTTCATCGAAGTAGCCGGTGCCCACCTCGCGCTGGTGGCGCGTTGCCGTGTAGCCGAGCGGTTCGGACGCGAACTCCTGCGCTTGAAACTCGGCGTAAGCCGTCATGCCGCGCGCTTTGAAGTCGTGCGCGAGCGCGAAGAAACTGTGATTGAGCGCGTGGAAGCCGGCCAGCGTTACGAACTGGAACTTGTACCCCAGTTCGTTGAGCCGGTCCTGGAAGGCGGCGATCGTTGCGCCGTCGAGCTTCTTCTTCCAGTTGAAGGACGGCGAGCAGTTGTAGGCCAGCAGTTTGCCGGGATAGCGCGCGTGGATGGCGTCGGCAAAGCGGCGAGCTTCCTCGAGGTTTGGTTCCGAGGTTTCCATCCAAATGAGATCGGCGTACGGCGCGTAAGCCAAGCCGCGCGCGATGCACGCCTCGATCCCGGGTTGGGTGACGTAGAAGCCTTCGGGCGTGCGTTCGCCGGTGAGAAAACGGCGATCGCTCGGATCGACGTCGCTAGTGACGAGCTTCGCGGCGCTCGCATCGGTACGCGCGATTAGAACCGTCGGCACGTCGAGCACGTCGGCGGCCAGACGCGCAGCGGTCAAATGGCGCACCGCCTGCTGCGTCGGAATCAATACCTTGCCGCCTAAATGCCCGCACTTCTTTTCGGAGCTGAGCTGATCTTCGAAGTGTACGCCGGCCGCCCCGGCGCGGATCATCGCTTTCATGAGCTCGAAGACGTTAAGCGGGCCGCCGAAGCCGGCTTCGGCGTCGGCGACGATCGGCAAATACCAGTGGGTCCCGCCGCGTCCCTCGAGCGACTCGATTTGGTCGAGCCGTGCCAGCGCGTTGTTGAGCCGCTCGACGAGCGCGGGCACGCTGTTTACTGGATAGAGGCTCTGATCGGGATACATCTCGCCCGCAGCGTTGGCGTCTGCGGCGACTTGCCAGCCGCTGCAGTAGAGTGCGGTCAACCCCGCTCGTGCCGCCTGGACCGCCTGATTGCCGGTGAGCGTTCCGAGTGCCGCTACCGGCGCATCGGCCTGTAAATCGTGCCACAGCCGGTCCGCGCCCATGCGCGCAAAGCTCTGCTCGGCGACGAAGCTGCCCTGTAGCCGCCGCACCGCTTCGGGGTCGTATCGTCGCTCTATCCCCTGCCACCGGCTCTCGTTCCAGTTCACTGGTCTACTCCTTCCCAAACTTTTGGATCGGTCTGGGCTGTTGCTTGGCCGATATTGGATGGTTAAGTATTTAATTTTGGCCGGATAAATATTTATCCCCTATAGCAGGTGTGCGGATGAAAAGTCAAGGCGTGACCGCGTAGAGCTCGTGGTACCGGTCGAGGGTCGCGAAATCGCGCGTCCCTGGAAGCCGGCTGACGTCGTGAGGATTGGCGAGAATGAAGACGCGGTGGTCCTTAGCCCACCGGCGGTAACGCGTAATGCTGAGCTTGTCGTCCGAGACGATGATGCGTCCGGGAAGCGACCCGTCAACGTAGGCTCCGTAGGCGAGCGAGGTGGCATCGAGCCAGCTGGTTACGAGGACGCTCCCCGGCGGAACGTATGGGCCCACTGCTTGAATCACCCAGCGGCCGCCCTCGCCCGGCGTGTGACGAAAGAAGCCGCGCTGCCGTTCAAAAGCGAGGCTTGCCCCGGCCGCAAGATATACGATCAGCAAACCGTGTAAGACGAGCCCGAGGCGTTCTTTAGACGCAGGCGTGAGCGCGCCGAAAAGCGGGACGGCTAACCACGACGCGAGCAGCCGGTAGCGTCCCACGTCGCTCTCGTTGGGATAGATGACCGAAAAGAGCAGTCCGCCCGTGCAAGCCGCGCAAACGACGAGCGTCGTCCGCCAGTCGCGACGCCCGGCGGCAACGATGCCGCCGAGGATTAGGAGCGCCGCCGAGGCGGCGTACTGCTGATGCAAGATGCTTACGAAGGCCCAGAGCGCCTGCTCGACGTGTACCGGATTGAACGATGCGAAGAAGTACGAGGGCGTTTCGAACTCGCTCCCGGTCAGCTCGCGAACGAGTCCGTGTAGCGTTCGCGGATCGTTGTAGTTCCAAAAGATGCCGCCGTCCGTGCCGGGCAGCATGGCCGCCGGATCGAGATGATTGGCGACAACGTACTGCGAGCGAAGCGGAAGATAGAGATAGAGCGCGAGGCCGGCGACGACGAGCGCGGCCGATCCGGCAACGAGCCGTCCGCGCGGCCGCCGCTTTGCGATGATTGCACCGATGACGAAGGCGGGCAGAATCCAAAGGGCGTTGGGATGCGCCGCGATCCCGAGCCCGCATAGAGCGAAAGCCGCGGCGAACCAGGCGTCCGGCGCGCCACGCAGCCAGCGCGCGAATGCGTAGATCGCGAGCGCGCAACACGCAACGGCGAGGTCTTGCGCTTCGGCGCGAGCGGCGTGCGACCACACGTTTTGCGTGAACGCGAACCACAGCGTCGCGAACAGCGCGACCGGAATGCTCGCACCGAACTCGAGCGCAAGCGCGTAGGCCGCGCCGGCGGTGGTTGCGACGGCGACACCGCTCATTGCGTTCATTCGCCACGCGACCGTCCCGAACGTAATAGCGTGCGACCAAACGTACCCGGCTAAGACGTAGAACGGAAATCCTGTTGGGTGTGAGATGCCAAGAATGTACGGCACGCCTTGCAACTCCGCCGTATCCCAGGAGGCCGGTTCCGGCGATGCGCTTGCGAAATAGACGATCGCAGGTAACACAAAAGCCGCCAACAGAGCGAGGCGGCGCGCCGCCGTCACGCCAGGGTCGGTAACGGCAGCGACGGACGTGTGGCGAGATCGGGGCGAAGCTCGACGTAATCTTCGAGCGCGCGATCCATCAGTGCGAATGCCAGTTCCAACTGCGGATCCTTTCCGTCGCGGTAATCGTGCGGCGGGATATCAACGTCGTAATCCGGATCCGTCCCGTGGTTCTCCACGCCCCAGCCGACGTCGACGAACCAAAACGAGAACTCCGGCTGGGTCGTGAGCGTGCCGTCGACGAGATGATGGTACGGCTCGATCCCGATCACGCCGCCCCAGGTGCGCTTGCCGACCAGCGGGCCAAGCTTATAGAGCTTGAAGGAATGGCTGAAGATGTCGCCGTCGGAGCCCGCAAACTGGTTCGTGAGCGCGACGATCGGGCCACCGACCGACTCAGGCGGGTACGGGACCGGTGCTCCGTAGCGCGGCGCGTCGTATCCGATTCTTTTGCGTGCGAGTTTCTCGAGAAGTAACGGCGAAACGTGACCCCCACGGTTGTAGCGGACGTCGACGATCAGGCCTTTGCGGTCGAACTCGCTGAGATAACCTCGGTGAAACTCCGAGAATCCCCACGGCCCCATGTCGGGAATGTGCAAATATCCGATTCGCTCGCCGGTTCGCTCGTGCACGATGCGGCGGTTCTCCGAAACCCAGGCGCGGTAGCGCAGCGCTGCTTCGTTATCCAACGCCTTGGCGAGAACCGTCCGCTCTTCACCCTTCCTCTCTTGCAGCGTAATCGAGACGTTACGCCCCGCGGCGTTGACGAGCAGCTGATCCGGCGTGACGTCACGCGATAGGCGCTTGCCGCCGATCGCAACGATGCAATCTCCCTGGCGCACGTCTAAACCTGGCTCCGCAAGCGGCGAATCGTGCTCGCGATTCCACGAATCGCCGCGATAGATTCGCTCGATCCGGTAAGCGCCGCGCTCCTCGTCCCAGTGAAGATCCGCGCCAAGAAAACCGCGTTGATACTGCGGAGGCTCGCGGTAATCGCCGCCCCACTCGTAAGCGTGAGAAGTGCCGAGCTCGCCCTGCATCTCCCAGATCAGGTCGGAGAGCTCTCCGCGCGTGCGAACCCGCGGCAAGATCGCCGCATAACGCTCGTAGACGCGCTTCCAATCGATATCGCTCATGTCTTCGACCCAAAAGTGCTCGGCTTGTAAGCGCCACGCTTCGCGATACATCTGGGCCCATTCGTCGCGCGGTACGATCTCAACGCTGGCGCGGTCGAGATCGATCCAACCACTCTTGCGTCCCGGTTCGCTCGCCGGCTTCTGCTCGTCGCCTTCCTCCGGAAGCTCGTTGAGCGCGTCGATCGCGCGCAGGCGGTCGCGCGAGCGGTAGACGAGCGTACGGCCATCGTGACCGAGATGGATCTCGTCGCATTCGGAAGCGATCGTTGCGAGGCGCTGCTGATCGAAGTCGTACGCCAAGAGCGTGCCTCGCTCGTCGCCGTCGAGCTCCTCGCGCCGCGCGGGTTTGATTCCCTTGACGGGGAAGCGAGTGAAGAGCACGCGTTCGCGCACCGCGACGATTTGTTCGTACTCGCCCTCGTCGACCGGAAAGCCGAGCACTCTGCCCTCGATCCCGTCGAAATCGATCTCGACGTCGATCGGCTTTGGCGGCTTGTTGTTCGATCGTTCGCGCTCGTGATGATCGCTGTGGACCGGCTTGGGCTTCGGCACGAAAGGCGACGAGACGTCGTCGCGCAGGGTCACGACGAACGGGCGGCTCGCTTGGGGAAAACTCAAATCGAACTGCAGCGCGTCGTAGACGGGGTTGAAATCGCGCGTCGAGATGAAGTAGAGGTATTTTCCTTCGGGATCCCACGAAGGCGCCTTGTCGGTGCGCAGCGGCGAGGTCACGTCGTGCACTTTGCCCGAGCGAACTTTGACGACGCGAATGATCGACGTCCCGTGCGCCGGCCACCAGACGTAGGCGACGAAACGTCCGTCGGGCGAGAACGCGAGATCCTCGATGCGATGCGATGGGCAGGTGTCGAGGACGCGCACCTTGCCGTCGTCGAGATCGAGCGCGCAGAGATCGTGGCGATGGTTTGCGAAGACGACGACGTTACCCGTCGGCGAGCAGATCATATCGGTGACGCGCCCGATGTCGCCGCTCGAAACGAGTCTCATCTCGCTCGAGGCATCGGCGGGGCGAATCGCAATCTGCTCGTATCCGCCGGCGTCGGTAACGGAGACGAGTCGCCGCCCGTCCTCGAGCCATTGCGTCAGCCGAGTGCGCGCGCGGCCGCCCATTCCATGGCGAATCGCCGCTCCGTCGAAGAGCGGCATCGTAAACTCTTGTCCGCGCGAGTCGAATGCGATCTGCGTTCCATCGGGATTCAGAACGAAGTGCTCGAGCGAGTCCGAAGCCTTCTCAAAGCGCCGTACCGTCTGCGGCATCGGCGAGTGCGTTTCAATCGAGATGTGGCGTGCCGTGTCGCTCGCGACGTCGTAGCATCCGATCTCCGCTCCAGCGGAGTACACGATCCGCGTTCCGTCGGTCGAGGGGAAGCGTGCGTAGTACTCGCTCTCATTAGTATGGCGCAAGATTCCGCTTCCGTCGAGCTGACAGGAATATAGGTTTCCGATTCCCTCGTGGTCGGCCAGGAAGTAAATGCGCTCTCCGATCCACATCGGCCAGCACGGGTTTCCGTCGGGCAGCGGCAACCGAGTGAAGGTGCCGGTCCAGTCCGCGTCGACCCAGATTTCGCCCGAGGTGCCGCCGCGATAGCGCTTCCAACGCGCGGGGTCGGCCGCGTTTCGGCCGATTGCGAACTGCCCTCGCGGACCGAACGAGACCGAGCGACCGTGACCGAGATTGAGCTCTCGCGGCGTACCACCGTCCGGCGAAATCGCGAACGGACGAGTCTCGCCTTCATACCAAGTCGCCGGATTGCCGACGAAGTAAATCTCGCGTCCATCCGCACTCCAGCAGGTCGTCCACACAATCGACGCGCCAAGAAAGGTGAGGCGTCTAGGCTCTCCGCCGCGTGCCGGCATGACGTACAGCTCGGGGTTCCCCTCGTCGGTCGAAATAAACGCGACTGACTCTCCGTCGGGCGAGAGCCGCGGGAAGGAGCAGGTGCCGAAACTGACGGTAAGGCGCGTCGCAGAGCCCCCCGATACCGGCACGCTCCAGAGATCGTCTTCGCAGACGAAGAGAATGCGGTCGCCTGCTATCGTTGGATAGCGATAATATCCTAGATCCACGATCCTAAAACTTGGCGACCGGGTTTGCGCTGTCCCCTCGTTAGCCTTCGCGATTATTGATGCTGCATCGTCCCCCCCGTCGAGTGCAGAAGGCGTCCAAGCGTCCCGACGATCTCGGCGGCGTTTTCGATCTGAGTAAAGTACGGCACTAGGACCGGCGTTTCGGAGCGGCGCTGGAACGGCAGCATCGGGCCTTTCCATGCAAATTGCGTCGCCGTCTCGCCGCCGAGGCTGCGAAAGAACAGCTCGGCGCCGAGCGCATTCGCCCATCCGAACTCCGGCCGCGTGAAGCGCCAGTATCCGCCGGGATAGAAGCTTTCGTGAATCAGACCGTCCTCGCCATCGGTCTCGGCAAGGGTCGTGATCGCGGTGGCCACTTCGAGCGACGAGGTGGCGGTCAAGGCGCGTCCGATGATCCCGAGCGGCCAGACGTAACCGTACGGCGTGTGCGGGCTTCCCAACCCCTCCGCGTATTTCCCGGCGAAATAGAACGGATTATCCATGCTGAGCGCAAACGCGCGCGTGGCCAGGTAGGTGGAGTCGAAGGTCGAGCACCAATCGATATACGGCAGCGTCGTAAGGTTCGGGATGTTGGCGTCGTCCATGAGGTTGAATCTGCCGAAACCGTCCGTTTCGTAGGCATACATCCAGAGGCCCCGCTGTCGATTGAAGAACCGGCCGTAGAGTTGGATTCCGTTCTGGACGCGCGCCCCGAGCACTTGCGCCCGGCGGGCGAGCGCGCGGTCGCGATAGCCGTCGATTGCGAGCTGCACGATGTTGCGCAGGGCGACCGCGGCAAGCACGTTCTGCGGAATGTTGAAGCGATACTCGACCGCATCGTCCGAGGGTCGAAACGCGCCCCAAATCATCCCCGTCGACTCGTTGAACTCGTCATTGGTATAGACGTGATACGGATACTGATAGCGGCTACAGCTGCGATGGCGTTGCTCGCACTCGTAGGTGCCGACGATCTTCGAAAGCGCGCGATGCAGATCGGGCGTAAAGAGCGTTGCGTCTTGCGTCGAACGCCAGTAGATCGACGCGAGAACGACCGGCCATGCCAGCGAATCGACCTCCCACTTTCGCTCCCAGATGGTGTAATCGGATTTGAGAGCGTTTGCGTAGGGATCCGTGAGTATGTTGCGAGCGTTTCGCTCGATTACCCCCGCGAAACGAGCGCGAAGAATCGGGTACGAAGCTTCAAAGCGGATGTATGGTATCGTTTGCGCCGACGAATCGCGCAGCCACATGGCCGGAATGTCGCCGGACTGCACGTACGTCGTTCCATCTGCCTTATAAAAGAAGTCGTGAAAGAGCGTATGAAAGAGCTGCGCGGTCTGAATGTCGCGCACTCGTTTGCCGGTGAGCGGAACGACCAGCGTTTCGCCCGCAGCGGGCACCACGCAACTATACGCCAGGATCGAGGCGAGCGCGACTCCCGCGCAGCGCAAAAGCACGATGGGAATTTGCCCTTGGACGTAAGGGAGGTCCGTTCTTGCCGCAAGCCGCAGGTATTGGCATGGACCTTCTGCGCGAGTTCGAGGCGCGCAATCCCCGTGCGCTCGCGCGGGCGATCTCTCGTGCGGAGTCGGGGCGCGGCGGCGACCTGATTCGCGCACTCTATCCAAAAGTCGGACGCGCGATGACGGTCGGGCTTACCGGGCCGCCGGGCGTCGGCAAATCGACGCTCGCCTCCGGACTCGTCCGCAGCGCTCGCGCGCGCGCAAAGAGCGTTGGTGTCGTTTCGGTCGATCCCAGCTCGCCCTTCTCGCGCGGGGCGCTGCTCGGCGATCGGATCCGTCTCGCCGAACACTTCACCGACGAGGCCGTCTTCATTCGTTCGATGGCGAGCCGCGGACATCTCGGCGGTCTCGCCGGCGCGACCGCCGACGCAGTGCTGCTGATGGATGCCTTCGGTTTCGACCTGGTGCTGATCGAAACGGTCGGCGTCGGCCAGAGCGAGGTTGCGATTGCGGAGCTCGCGCAGACGACGATCGTCGCGTTGCAGCCGGGGAGCGGCGACTCGATTCAAGTGCTCAAGGCCGGCATCATGGAGATCGCCGATATCTTCGTCGTCAACAAGGCCGACCACCCGATGGCCGACCTACTTCGCCGCGAGATTCGATCGATGATGGAGATGCAACACTGGCCGGGCTGGGTTCCGGAGCTGGTGACGACGCAAGCGCTCGAGGGAAAGGGGATCGACGAGCTGGTGAGCGCGATCGAACGCCACGCCGCCTATCTCAATGAAACCGGCGAGATCGAACGCCGGCGACGCGACGCTTTCACCCACCAAGTGCGCCAGCTCGCACTCGGGCGTTTGGAGCAGCGTCTCAACGATGCGCTGAAAGCGCAACCGCGCGGAGACCTCGATCCATACGAAGCGGCCGAACAGGTTCTCTCGAAGCTCGGACTCGGGAGCCCATAGGGCTGCTAGCCGCCTTTGGGGAGTTTCTCGCCGGCGCGTCGAAAAGCTCGGCCCCTATGGCTAAGATGATCGAGCGTCCGGCTGGGCTCTGGGCTCGCAAAGGGCCGGGTTCCGGAGCGCTCGACCGGACGATCTCCGACGTTCCCGTCAAGACCGTTTACGAGCCGCAAGACATTGCCGGACGCGACCTTCCGTCGCCCGGCGAGTATCCGTATACGCGCGGCATTCACCCTAACGGCTATCGCGACCGGCTCTGGACGATGCGTCAGTTCGCCGGTTTCGGCACCGCCGCGCAGACCAACGAACGCTACCACTTTCTGCTCGAGCACGGACAGCACGGGCTTTCGGTTGCCTTCGATATGCCGACGCTCATGGGATACGACTCCGACGCACCGCAGGCGCGCGGCGAGGTCGGAAAGTGCGGTGTCGCGATCGACTCGCTCGTGGACATGGAGGTCCTCTTCGACGGCATCGACATGGCCGATATAACGACCTCGATGACGATCAACGGCCCGGCCTGCATCGCGCTCGCTCAGTACATCGCGGCCGGCGAGAAGAAGGGGATTCCCCGCGCGAAGCTCGGCGGAACGATTCAGGCCGACATTCTTAAGGAGTACATCGCGCAGAAGGAGTGGATCTTTCCGCCCCGCCCTCACATGCGCATCATCGTCGACATGATCGAGTTCTGCACGCGCGAGATGCCGAAGTGGAACACGATTTCCATCTCGGGCTATCACATACGCGAAGCGGGTTCGACGGCCGCGCAGGAGCTCGCCTTCACGCTCGCCGACGGCTTCGCGTACGTCGAGGCCTGCATGGCCGCCGGAATGGACGTCGACGAGTTCGCGCCGCGTCTTTCGTTCTTCTTTAACTCGCACATCGACTTCTTCGAAGAGATCGCAAAGTTTCGCGCGGCCCGGCGAATCTACGCGCGCCGCATGCGCGAGAAGTACGGCGCGCGCAACCCGCGCTCGTGGCAGCTTCGCTTCCACACGCAGACGGCCGGCTGCAGCGCGACGGCACAACAACCCGAAAACAACATCGTGCGAGTCGCCTACGAGGCGATGGCCGCGGTGCTCGGCGGCACGCAGTCGCTGCACACCAACTCGATGGACGAAGTCTTGGCGCTTCCGACCGAAAAATCCGTAGAGATCGCGTTGCGCACGCAGCAGGTCCTCGCCTACGAAACGAACGTGACCAACGTCGTCGACCCGCTCGGCGGCTCGTACTTCGTCGAAGCGCTCACCGACGAAATGGAACGCCAGGCCGAATCGTACTTCGATCAGATAGCCGAGTATGGCGGCGTGATCGAGGCGATCGAAGCCGGCTTCTTCCAGCGCGAGATCGCCGAGGCCAGCTATCGCTATCAACGCTCGATCGAAACGCGGGATCGCATCATCGTCGGCGTCAACGCGTTCGTCCACGACGATGAGACCGAGAACATCGACCTTCTGAAGATCACCGAGGAGATGGAACGCGCGCAGGCGCGCGCGGTTCAAAGAGTGCGCGAGAATCGCGACGAGCGTGCCGTTGCGCACACGCTCGAGCGCCTGCAAGGCGCCTGCCGCGATCCGAAAGACAATCTGATGCCGCATCTCATCGAGTGCGTCAACGCCTACTGCACCGAAGGCGAGATCGTCGAAGCGATGGCGGCCGTTTATGGCCGTTATATCGAACGAGCGGTGCTGTAATGGCCGGTCGCTAGAATGCGCCATAAGCACGGCATGCGTTGCCGAACCGATATCGAGCTCTACCGGATGCGACGGACCCTCAAGCAGGTGGTACGCAAGCTCGAAGAGGCATTGCATCTGAGCCGGCGTCGCGCCGGAATAGTGGAACATGAACGACCGACCGCTGCGCATCGTCATCGCTAAGGCCGGGCTCGACGGTCACGATCGTGGAGCGAAGGTCATCGCGAGGGCTTTACGCGATGCCGGCATGGAGGTCATCTATACCGGACTCTTCCAGACACCCGAGCAGATCGTTCAAACGGCGATTCAAGAAGACGCCGACGGCATCGGGCTCTCGATTCTCTCGGGCGCACACATGACGCTCTTCCCGCTCGTAGTCGAGCAGCTTGCGCGCCAAGACGCCGCCGACATCGTCTTTTTCGGCGGCGGCACCATTCCCGCCGAGGACGCAAGGCGTCTCAAAGTGCTCGGCGTGCGCGAGATCTTCACGCCCGGTGCGCCGCTGCAGGAGATCATCGACTTCGTCGAGCGCGAATGCGGTAAACGACGAGCGCTGGTCGGGTAAATTGGGCGTTCGAACGCGCGTCGCGCCGTCGCCTACCGGCGACCCGCACGTGGGAACCGCGTATGTCGCGCTGATCAATTATTGCTTCGCGCGCAAGCACGGCGGCGAGTTCATTCTGCGCGTCGAGGACACCGATCAAGCCCGCAGCACGGCCGAGAGCGAGCGCGCGATTCTCGAAACGCTGCGCTGGTGCGGTCTCGATTGGGACGAAGGGCCCGACGTCGGAGGTCCGCACGGACCGTATCGCCAGAGCGAGCGCTCGGCAATTTATCGCGAGTACGCCGATAAGCTGCTCGCGAGCGGTCGCGCCTTCAAATGCTTCTGCACGCCGCAGCGGCTCGAAGAGATGCGCGTCGCGCAGCGTGCCGCCGGACAACCGTCGCGCTACGACGGTCTCTGCCGCAGCTACTCGCTCGATGAAATCGCCCGGCACGAGGCGGCCGGCGAACCGTACGTCATTCGGATGGTGGTGCCCGATGAGGGAACCTGCGTCGTCGAAGACCTGCGCCGCGGGCCGATCGAGTTCGATTATCGCAGCGTCGACATGCAAGTGCTCGTCAAATCGGACGGACTGCCGACCTATCATCTGGCCAACGTCGTCGACGATCACTTGATGCGGATCACCCATGTCTTTCGCGGCGAGGAGTGGGTCTCGAGCGCCCCCAAGCACCTCTTGCTCTACTCCTATTTCGGTTGGGAGCCGCCCAAACTGATGCACCTCCCACTGCTGCGCAACCCCGACAGGAGTAAGCTCAGCAAACGAAAGAATCCGACCGGAATCCTCTTCTATCGCGCGATGGGCTACCTCCCCGAAGCCCTGATCAATTTCTTGGCTTTGCTGGCGAATGCGACCCGCGACGGCGAGGACGAGCTGTTGGACCTGCCCGCGATCGTGAAGCGTTTCGAGGTCGAGCACGTTCCGGTCGGCGGACCCGTCTTCGACGTCGCGAAGCTCGATTGGCTCAATGCACGTTACATTCGCGAGCGCCACGACGCGGAGTCGCTTCTCGAACGCGTGCGCGAGTGGGCGGCCTCGCCGCAGCGTTTGAGCCGCATCGCGCAGCTCGCGGCTCCACGCATCGAGCGTTTGAGCGACCTGGGGCCGCTCTTAGCCTTTCTGTTCTCGGGACGCGTCGCGCTGCGCGCCGAGAACTTGCAAAGCAAAAAACTCGACGACGATCAGACGCGCCAAGCATTTTCCCTCGCGCTCGCGGAGCTCGACGCGCTGCCCGCGTGGAATGTTTTCGCGATTCAAACGGCGCTCGAGCGGATCGCCGAATCGCTCGGAAAGAAAATGCGCGACGTCGCGCGCCCGTTCTACGTTGCGATCACCGGAAGCCCGACCTCGATTCCGCTCTACGACTCGATGGAGCTGCTCGGCCGGGATATCGTTCGCGAACGCTTGCGCAACGCGCTCGAGCTCATGACGCGGGGAGTGGCCGGCGCATGACCCGCGCCATCGTGCTTGCCGCCGGAAAAGGGACGCGCATGAAGAGCGCGCGCTCGAAGGTGCTGCACGAGGTCTGCGGACGGCCGATGCTCTGGTACGTCGTGCGCGCGCTTCGCGGCGCCGGTATCGAGGAGATCGTCGTCGTGGTAAACGACGAGCTCGAAGGGCAGATCGATCGCTTCGACGTCGCGAGCGTGCTGCAAGCCGAACAGCTCGGCACCGGTCACGCCGTTCGCGTCGCGCTCGATCGGCTCGATCCGCGACCCCAGAGCCGGATCGTCGTCGCCTGCGGCGACATGCCGCTTGTCACGGAAGAGATTTTCCGCGGCATGATCGGCTCGCTCGACGCGAGAGGGCCGGACGATGCGGTAATGTCGCTTGTCACCGTGAAGATGCCGCTGCCTTCGAGTTTCGGACGCATCGTTCGGCGCGGGCCGGTCGTCGAACGCATCGTCGAGGTCCGCGACGCAACGCCCGACGAACTTGCGATCGACGAAATGAACGCCGGCATATACGCATTCGATGAAACCGCACTACGCGAGGCGGTGACGCATTTGCGCGACGACAACGCGCAGTCGGAGTATTATCTCACCGACACCGTGGAGTACTTCGTCAAGGCCGGAAAGCGCGTTCGTCCGGTGGTTGCGACCGATCATCTTCACGTGCTCGGCATCAACGATCGGGTCGAGCTGGCGGAGGCCCGTAAGGAAATGAACGCGCGCCTCTGCGCGCAGCATATGCGCGGCGGCGTCACGATCGTGGACCCGGATACGACCTACCTCGAGCCCGAGCTCGAGATCGGCAGCGATACCGTGATTTATCCGAATACGACCATCGCGCGCCTTTCGAAGCTAGGTGGGTACTGCGTGATCGGTCCCAACAGCCGGCTATCGTACGCAATCCTAGGCGAGCGCGTCACGGTTCGCGAGAGCGTCGTCGTAAACTCAGAGGTCGGCAGCGAAGTCTCTATCGGTCCGTTCGCCCATCTGCGCGACGAGACAATCGTCGCGCAGCGAGTGCACGTCGGGAACTTCGTCGAGGTCAAGAAATCGAAGCTCTCGCGCGGCGTCAAGGTGAGCCACCTCTCGTACCTCGGCGACTCGACGGTCGGCGAAGGGACCAACGTCGGCGCCGGCACGATCACCTGCAACTACGACGGAATGCAGAAGCACGAGACCACCATCGGGCGTGACGTTTCGATCGGCTCGAATACCTCGCTCGTCGCGCCGGTAACGGTCGGCGACGGAGCGCTGACCGGCGCCGGCTCGGTCGTCACCAAAGACGTTCCTCCCGGCGAACGCGTCGCAGGTAACCCGGCCCGCCCGCTGCCGAAAAAGTAGCTAGCATCCGTGCTATGCTGCGGCTGTTTTGCAAGCCGAAAGGAGTTGGCAACTCAATCTGTCACCCTGAGCGGAGTCGAAGGGTGATCGTGCGAATTGAAAGACGAAATGCTCGTGAGCTTTGGCAGACAGACGAGCGTGACCGACGCCAGAGCGCGGTTCTCCGAACTTATTAAACGTGTCGAGGCTGGAGAGGAAGTGCTGATTACGCGGCGTGGCGTGCCGGTAGCACGTAGCGTGCGTGTGGAGCTCACCAAAGAACGCGTTTTCGCGAACGATAAAAACCTGGGATTCGTCCCGGAAGATTTCAACGAGCCTTTGCCGGCGGGCTGATCGGACGTAAATAGCGGCCGCAGAGGCGGCAAGCTTATGGCCGCGAAGCTCGCTGTTGATGATCCTAGACTGGCGCGTAGTCTTGGGCGGTACGGTAGTCACTGCGACGTTGTGGCTGATGCTCAGCGCGGCGGCGCTAGCGGCGCGGCCAAACTCGCTCGATCTGCACGTCGACGCTCTGACGACGCAGACTCTGATGACCGAGCCGGCGACGGCATTGGTCGATCCCGCGCGTCAGGCCGGCGCGATTCGACGTGCGCATTGGACCGTCTTCGGATTCGTACTGACGCAGCTTTTCGAAGTCGTAGCGCTCTTCTATCTTTGGAGCTCCGGCGGCGCGGCTAGAATGCGCGACGCGCTCCGCCGGCGGCTCGGCAGCGAATGGAGCGTGCGCTTTCTCTTCGGGGCGGCCCTCGCGCTAATTGCGCGCCTCGCCTCGATCGTTCCGTCGTTCTACCTCTATCGCGTCGACCGAACCTTGGAGCTTACTTACGAACTGACGCGAATCTGGGCGCTATATTGGGCTTTCCATACCATCGTCGCGATGATCGTTGCGGGGTTGATCGTGGCGATTATCCTCTGGCTCGTCTCACTAACGCATCAGTGGTATCTCTACGCCATCGCCGGAATTCTCGCGGCGAGCGTGGCCTGGTCGTATATCAGCACTCAGCTGCGCGTTGAGACCTTTGCGGGATTGACGCCGCCCGAGATCAAGTACCGGCTCGCATATCTGGCCGGACACATCGCGCATGGCGACCGGCTCTCGATCGCGCTGATCGAGGGTGGTATCATCATCGTCTTTGCGGCGATTGCAGTCGTGATCGCCGATCGCATTCCGTTCCGTCGCGACGACGACCCGCTCTCGCGCCTCACGATCGTCGGCGCGCTTCTCGCGCTCGTCTATCTCGCAGCGGTACCGGTGCGCAACGCAGCGTTGCGCTCCTACGATCTCAGCGCCGACGCATACGCGGTAGCAACGACCGGCGATCCTGCCGCGGCAGTGCGCACGCTAGTACGGGGCGCCGACGAGCGGATGATCGAAGTCTGCCCCGAGCTAACGGCGACACTCTTTCTCTACACAACCCCTGGCGTAGGCACGCGCGTTGCCGCAATCAACCGCATTCGCAACGCTTGTCCGTAGCTAAGCCGGCCGTCACGAACTAGGATCAGGCCTTGGCGGTTAAGCGGGCCCCCACGTATTGACGAACTGCATCGCGGGTTCGATGCCCTCTTCGATCCAGCGCTGCACGCCGTCGGCCGCCGCGCCGACGATCGCCGGCAACGCGCGCCCCTCATCTTCGTGAAAGCGGCCTAAGACGTGATCGACGCCGTCGTATTCGGGACGGCCGAGACCGACGCGAATGCGGGGGAAACTTTCGCCGATCGTCGCGATGATCGAGCGCAGTCCGTTGTGGCCGCCGTGTCCTCCGGCCGGCCGCATGCGGAGTTTTCCGAACGGCAGGTCCATGTCGTCGCTGACGACGAGCACGCCTTCAGGCGGCGTCCGGTACCAGGATGAGATCAAGCGCACCGGAGTGCCGGAGAGGTTCATGAAGGTGACGGGCTTGATGAAGATAACGCCGTGCGCCGCGTCGGCCGCCTGTTGCGCGCCGTCCTTTTTCTTCCACTTCGTAACGCCATGGCGCCTTGCTACCTCGTCGACTACCACGAAGCCAATGTTGTGCCGCGTTGCGGCGTACTCTGCGCCCGGATTTCCTAGTCCGACAACTAGCCTTCTGCTCGGCCGCTGAAAGACTATTTCGCCTCTGGCGTGGGAGCTGGCTCCGCGGCGCCGATCACCTGCGGCTCCGCGGCTTCCTCGGCCGGCGCCGCCGCCTCTTCGAACTCACGCGCCGTCCGCGACGCTTCGATCGCAACGACGAGCGTTTCGGGTGCCGTGACCAGTTGGAAATCCGGCGGCAAGGCGATCTCACCGGCGGTGATGTGATCGTGGATGCCGAGCTCGGTAACGTCTACCTCGAGATGCTCGGGAATCCGGCTTGCCGGACCGGAGACTTCGAGTTCGTGCGTGATGACGTCCATCACGGCACCCGCGTTGCGAACGCCCTCGGCGATGCCGACGGTTACAATCGGAAGCCGGGCTTCGATCGTTTCATCGGCCGAGACGCGCTGCAGATCGGCATGAATCACGCGTCGAGAGACGGGGTGACGCTGGATCTCGCGCACGAACGCAGTCTGTCCTTTACGAGCGCCCTCGGTGAGCGTGATGATCGCGTTGCGCCCGGCGCGATGAATAAGCTCCTCGAAGGCGTGAGCGTCAACCGCGATATGCTCGGCTACGACGCCGTGCCCGTAGAGCACCGCCGGGACCTTTCCGGCCGCGCGCAACGCCTGCGATCCGGTCGTGCCGAGTTTCTGCCGCCGCTCGACGGCGAGGTTGAAGTCTTTTGTAGCCACGGCTTCCTTTATAAACGAAGGCGCTAGACGACCGCAACCGCTTCGGGAGGAGCGCTCAGAAAGGGCTCGGGGGGCTCCTCGCCTGAGAAGAGCTCGGAGACCGACCGGTTGGTCGTAATGCGGTTGATGGCGTCGGCGAAGATCTGCGCGATCGAGAGCTGAACGAATTTAGGGTGATTCGGGCCGTGGTCGAACGGTATGGTATTGGTGAAGAGCACCTTCTCGATTGCGGATTGCTCGAGCACCTCGACCGCCTCACCGGCGAAGATCCCATGCGAGGCGACCGTATAGACGCGGGTCGCGCCGCGCGCCTTGATCGCTTCGGCGGCTTTGGCGAGCGTGCCACCGGTCGAGATCATGTCGTCGACGACGACCGCGACCTTCCCGGTGACGTCGCCGACGATATCGGTCACTTCCGACACGTCGGGTTCGGGACGCCGCTTGAAGACGATCGCAAGCGAGCTGCCCAGGCGCTTTGCGAAGAGCTCCGCGCGATGCACGCCGCCGGCGTCGGGCGAAACGACGACGATCTTATCGTCGCAGAGCCCTTCTTTTTTGAGGTAGTTGCAGAGTACCGGCATCGCCATCAAATTGTCGACCGGAATGTCGAAGAAGCCTTGAATCTGGGCGGCGTGCAGGTCCATCGTGACGATCCGACGCGCGCCTGCGACTTTGAGTACGTTAGCGATCACCTTAGCCGAGATCGGCTCGCGCCCTTTCGTCTTCTTGTCCTGCTTGGCATAACCGTAGTATGGAATCACCGCGGTGATGCGCGCAGCGGATGCGCGGCGCAGTGCGTCGATCATCAGAAGCAACTCCATCACCGCATCGTTGACGCCTTTGCCGTTGGGAGCGCGACAGATCGACTGGACGACGAAGACTTCGGATCCGCGGACGTTCTCGCCGATCTCGACCCGTGTCTCTTCGTTGCGAAACTCGGAAACGAGCGCCTTGCCGACGTGGAGCCGCAGGCGCTTGGCTATCTCTTCGGCCAGCTGCGGATTGGAGTTTCCGCAGAAGAGAAGCGGGTGGTGAATCATTCAAGCCGGTCGTTCGCTGGCTGAAGCGTTCGGCCCTCGGGGGCTGTTTGAGGGAAGGCAGTGGCTCAAGAGTTCACCCTCGTGTCCCCCTTCGCGCTGGCCGGCGATCAGCCCAAGGTCACCGACGCGCTCGCCCGCGGCATCTCGCGCGGCGACCGGGCGCAGACGCTGCTCGGCGTTACCGGCAGCGGCAAGACCATGGCAATGGCGCGCGCGATCGAGCTGGTGCGCAAGCCCACGCTCGTGCTCTGCCACAACAAGACGCTCGCCGCGCAGCTGTGTGCCGAATTCCGCGAGTTCTTTCCGAAGGACGCGGTCGAGTATTTCGTTTCGTACTTCGATTACTACCAGCCGGAAGCGTACGTGCCGTCGACCGACACGTATATCGAGAAAGACAGCTCGATCAACGACGAGATCGAACGCCTTCGCCATTCGGCGACGCAGTCTCTGCTGACGCGACCCGACACGTTGATCGTCGCATCGGTCTCGTGCATCTTCGGCTTGGGATCGCCCTCCGACTATATGGAAATGTCGGCGCGCGTGCGCGTCGGCGATACGCTCGACCGCGACGTCTTGCTCCGCAAGCTCGTCGATATGCAGTACCGGCGCAACGATTTGAACCTAGTGCGCGGAACCTTCCGCGTACGCGGCGACACCTTGGAGTTCATAGGCGTGGACGAAGAGCTCGTCCATCGGATCGAGTTCTTCGGCGACGAGATCGAAAAGATCAACGTCGTCAACATGCTGACGGGCGAGTACGTCGAGCAAAAAAACGAGCTGCTGATCTTTCCTGCCAAGCATTTCATCACGCCGGAGGAGAAGCTCCGGCGCGCGATACTCTCGATCGAGGCCGAGCTCGAAGAACGCCTCGCCTATTTCAAGCGAAACGGCAAACTTCTCGAAGCGCAACGGCTGGAAATGCGCACCCGCTACGACCTCGACATGCTGCGCGAGGTCGGCTACTGCAACGGCATCGAGAACTATTCACGCCATCTTACGGGCCGCGAGCCTGGCTCTACGCCCTGGTGTCTGATCGACTTCTTTCCTAAAGACTGGCTGCTTTTCGTTGACGAATCGCACGTGACGCTCCCGCAGGTTCACGGCATGTACGCCGGCGACCGTTCGCGCAAGGAGGTCTTGGTCGAGCACGGCTTTCGCTTGCCGAGCGCCCTCGACAACCGGCCGCTTACCTATAAAGAGTTCGACGAGCACATCAATCAGGTGGTCTACGTTTCGGCGACGCCTGGAACGTACGAGATAAAGCACAGCTCGCAGGTCGCGGAGATGATCATTCGCCCGACCGGACTCGTCGATCCCGAAGTCGAGGTCCGTCCGACCCGCAACCAGGTTGACGATCTGATGGAGGAGATCGCCCAGCGCGCCGGGCGCAAGGAGCGCGTCTTGGTGACGACGCTGACGAAGAAGATGGCCGAGGACCTGACCGATTACTTGCTCGAGAACGGTTTACGCGTCCGTTATCTCCATAGCGAGATCGACACGCTGGAGCGGGTTGCGATTCTACGCGATCTGCGCGCGGGCGTCTTCGACGTGCTGGTCGGTATCAATCTGCTGCGCGAGGGTCTCGATCTCCCGGAGGTCTCGCTGGTTGGAATCCTCGACGCCGATAAGGAAGGATATCTTCGCAGCGGGACGTCGCTCATACAGACGATCGGACGAGCCTCGCGCAACGTCGAGGGCAAGGTGATCATGTATGCCGACGTCGTGACCGAATCGATGGCGCGCGCGATCGGCGAGACGTCCCGCCGTCGCGATATGCAGCTCGAGTATAACCGCGTGCACGGCATCGAGCCGAAATCGGTGCGCAAGGAGATTCACGACATCCTCAGCATGGTAGGGGCGACCGAAGAGAACACGGCAAAGCTCAAGCTGGATCGGCTCCCGCGTGACGTGGCAACGAAAATGGCGCGCGATCTGGAGCGCAAGATGCGCGACGCAGCCGCCGGTCTCGAGTTCGAAAAAGCTGCCGCCCTGCGCGACGAACTGATCGAGCTGCGCAGGCAAATCGGCGGAAACGAGAGCATCCTCTTCGGAGGAAAAGCGCCGAAGATCTTCGACAAGGCTTTGGCGGAACTCGTCGAGTCCTAGGGAACCACTAACGGCGTGGGGGCGTTGGCGGCACCCGTAGGCGTTTTGACGCGTACGATCACGAGCATTCCGGACCTGCTAGCGGAGCTAGCGATCGTCGCCGCGGTGGTCGCATGCTTCGTCGTTCTTCACGCCGTCGTGCAGCGCCGGCTGAAGGCTGAAATGCTGCGGCGTCACAACGACGTCGCGGGTTATCTTTTCTCGGCAGTCGGCGTGCTGTACGCGGTCGTGCTCGGCTTCGTCGTCGTCGTCGTTTGGCAGAAATACGATGGTGCGGTTTCGAACGTCGAGAACGAAGTTGACGCGACGGGTAACCTCTATCACGTCGTCGACGCCTTTCCGACCACGCTAAGGGGCGTAGTGCGCGACGGCCTGCGGAATTACATCGAAACGGTGGTCCGAATCGAATGGCCGGCAATGGCGCGTGGCGCGGACGTTTCCGATCTCGGCGCGCACCAATTGGAGAGCGTATCGTTCGCCGTCAATACGTTTAATCCGAACAACTTCAAAGAGTTCGCGGCACAGCAGGCGGCGATCGCCAACGCGCAACGGCTTTTCGACGCGCGACGCGCGCGGCTGATCGGAGCCGTCCCCGCGGTTCCGTCGGTACTCTGGTTTGCACTGGTCGCAGGCGCGCTCGCGATGGTCGCGTTCTGCTTCATTTTTGGGGTCGAAAATCGCCCAGCGCAGCTCATGATGACGGCGATCTTGGTCGGTCTGATCGGCATACTCTTCGTCGTCATCGAGGAGTTTTCGACACCGTTCTCCGGTTCGGTGCGCATCTCGGCCGACGGTTGGGTATACTTGGCACAGCGCATGCCGGATATTCGCTAACGCTGATCATGAAAGGGGCTCAAATGTTTTATTTTGTCAGGATGCTTCTCCCCGCGGCGCTGCTCGCGGGTACGATTGCGATGGCTCCGCCGCCTGCACCGCCAATGCCCAACGGCGGCCAACCCGGACCGTACGGTGCGCCTCCGCCGGCTCCGCCCCCCAGCCAGCCGACGGCCGCTCCGACGACCGATCCCGCGATGCTGGCTCGCGCAAAGAGTTGGTTCGCGCAACTTCAGTCCGGTAAAATCGACCGCTCGCAACTCGCGACGAAAGCCAACGGCGCCTTGACCGACGCCACGGTCAGCAACGCGCAAAGCCTTCTCGGAAGTCTTGGAGCGCCGGTGAGCTTCGTCCAACAGCAGTCCGGCTCACAAGGCAACATCTCGTACGCGATGTACTCGCTGACGTTCTCGAACGGCAAGAAACTCAATTTCTTCTTTGCCGTAGACAGCGCGGGCAAGGTTGAGGGATTGCAGATCGGGCAGCCCCAGTAGGTTGTTGCGGGCCTCTAGCGTGCGACGGATCGAGATCGTCCTCTTCGACTTGGACGATACGTTGCACGACGACACGTACGCATATCACAATGCCGCAGAGGAGGTTGCTCGCGAAGTCGCGGCCGAGCACGGCATCGATGCGCTCGCGCTCAAGGACGCGTACATTGCGGCGGCAGAAGGCTTTTGGCATCGTCTCTCGGCAGACGACTTGAAGGTGAAGTTGGCGAGCCTGCGTGCAAGCATGTGGCAGAGCGCGCTGGAGAGCGTCGGAGCGGGGGACGATCCCGAGCTCGCGAAGCGAAGCGCGGAGCGGTACAACGCGTATCGAGTAAAATACTTCACGCTCTTTCCGGGTGCGATCGAACTGCTTCGCGCCCTGCGAGAACGCGGCATGAAGCTGGGAATCGTCACGAACGGCCTCTCCGAAACGCACCGTGAGAAGATCGCGCTGCTGCAGATCAGCGAATACTTCGACGCGATCTTTCTCTCCGACGAGGTCGGAATGGTCAAACCCGACCCCCTGCTCTTCGCCCACGCCTGCCATACCCTCGGGGGTGCGCCGGCCCGCAGCGCGATGGTCGGCGACCGCTACGACCGCGATATCGCCGGCGCGCTGGAGGCCGGGCTCTACACCGTCTGGCTCAACGTGCGGGGCGAAGAGCTGCCGCCCGGCGCCCCGCCCCCCGATGCGACCTGCAGCTCGATTGCCGGCGCGGCTCGCATACTTCTCCAGCCGGTCCGTGTATCTTAAATAGCGTGTCGTTAGACTCCATTGTTATCAAGGGTGCGCGCGAGCACAACCTCAAGAACATCGATTTGGTTCTGCCGCGGAACCGGCTGATCGTGGTAACCGGGCTGTCGGGTTCCGGGAAGTCGTCGCTCGCCTTCGACACGATCTACGCCGAAGGGCAGCGCCGCTACGTCGAATCGCTCTCTTCGTACGCACGGCAGTTTCTCGGGCAAATGGAGAAGCCCGACGTCGATTACATCGAGGGACTCTCGCCGGCGATCTCGATCGATCAGAAGTCGACCTCACGCAATCCGCGCTCGACCGTCGGCACGGTCACCGAAGTCTACGACTATTTGCGGTTACTCTTCGCGCGCGTAGGCACGCCGCACTGCTATAAGTGCGGACGCGAGATCAGCACGCAATCGGCATCGCAGATCGTCGATGCGATCGCGGAGCTGCCGGAAGGAACGCGCATCGTTCTGCTGGCGCCGCTGGTGCGCGGGCGTAAGGGTGAGTACGCCAAGCTCTTCGAGGAGATCGCTAAGGAGGGTTTCACCCGCGTGCGCATCGACGGCGAGACGAAGGAGCTCCGTGAGAAGATCGTCCTCGACAAGAAGCGCAAGCATACGATCGAGGTCGTCGTGGACCGCCTCGTGATGAAGCCGGAGATTCGCAGCCGGCTTGCCGATTCGGTCGAAACGACGCTGCGTCTTTCGACCGGCATCGTCACGGTGCTCGCCAATGACCGCGAGTTGACCTTCAGCGAAGCCTTCGCGTGCGTCTACTGCGGGCTCTCGTTCGAGGAGCTCGCGCCGCGGCTCTTCTCGTTCAACTCGCCATACGGCGCGTGCCCGTCTTGCAGCGGGCTCGGCGAGAAGATCGAGATCGACCCCTGGAAGGTGATTCCCGATCGCAGCAAGTCGATCGCCGACGGCGCGGTTGTGCCATGGAGCCGAAACTTGGGCTCGGGGCGCTATCCTTCGATGAATCCCTATTACATGCAACAACTCGAGCGCGTCTTGCGACGGTACCGGGCAAAGATGACGACGCCCGTCGAGCAGCTCTCCAGCGAAGTGCTCGACATCATCCTAAACGGAACGGATCGCGAGCAGACGTTCGAGTACACGTCGCGCGGCGGAAAGACCTGGGAGTACCGCGCCTCGTTCGAAGGCGTCGTTAATAACTTGCGGCGTCGCTATAGCGAGACGTCGAGCGAATACGTCAAGGAAGAGATCGAGAAGTTCATGTCGGCCTCGACCTGCCCGGCCTGCAACGGTGCGCGCCTGAAGCCCGAAGCGCTGGCCGTAACGATTGGCGAACGCAACGTCGACGACCTCACCCGCATGTCGATCGAGCAGCTCGAGCTTTTCTTTAAGGGTCTAACGATGACGCCGCGCCAAGAGCAGATCGCGCATCAGATCGTCAAGGAGATTCGCGCGCGGCTTGGGTTCTTGACCAATGTCGGGCTGAACTATCTGACGCTCGCGCGGTCGGCGACGACGCTTGCCGGCGGAGAATCGCAACGCATTCGGCTCGCGACCCAGATCGGCAGCGCCCTGGTCGGCGTTTTGTATATTCTCGACGAACCGTCGATCGGATTGCACCAGCGCGACAACGACCGTCTGCTGGCGACCCTAAAAACGTTGCGAGATCTCGGAAACACGCTGATCGTCATCGAGCACGACGAAGACACAATGCGCACGGCCGACGTGGTCGTCGATATCGGGCCCGGCGCGGGCGCAGAGGGCGGCGAAATTCTCACCGCCGGCACGCTCGCCGACGTCATCGCGAACCCCAACTCCGAGACCGGTGCCTATCTCTCGGGGCGCAAGTTCATCCCGATTCCGCGCCGGCGGCGCGAGCCGCGCGGCTGGATCGAGGTCCGCAACGCGACCGCAAACAATCTTCACGGAATCGACGTGCGCGTGCCGATTGGCGTCTTCGCCGCGGTCACCGGCGTGAGCGGGAGCGGCAAGTCGACGCTCGTGAACGAGGTGTTGGTTCGGGCGCTCAATCAGCACCTGCACCGTCAACCCCCGGGCGGCACTTACGGCACCGTCAAAGGCGCCGCGCAACTCGACAAGCTCGTCGTGATCGACCAATCGCCGATCGGTCGAACGCCGCGCAGCAATCCGGCAACCTATACCGGCACGTTCGACCACATTCGCGAACTCTTTTCGCTCGTTCCCGACGCGCGGATGCGCGGGTACACCCCGGGGCGCTTCTCGTTCAACGTCAAAGGCGGCCGCTGCGAAGCCTGTCAGGGCGACGGCATCATCAAAATCGAGATGCACTTCCTACCCGACGTTTACGTGCCGTGCGAGGTCTGCAAGGGCAAACGCTACAATGCGCAGACGCTCGAGATAAAGTATCGCGGGAAGACGATTTCCGACGTACTCGAAATGCGCGTTGACGAGGCGGCAGAGTTCTTTAGCAGCATTCCGCGCGTCCGGGGCAAGTTGAGCACGATCTGCGATGTCGGATTGGGCTACATCAAGATGGGCCAACCCGCGACGACGCTCTCGGGCGGCGAAGCTCAGCGCGTGAAGCTCGCGACCGAGCTCTCGCGCCGCTCGACCGGCCGTACGTTCTACGTTCTCGACGAGCCGACGACCGGGCTGCACTTCGCCGACATTCACAAACTGCTCGACGTGCTCGAACGATTGGTGAAGCTCGGCAACACGGTGCTGGTGATCGAGCACAACCTCGAGGTTATCAAAACCGCCGACTATCTCATCGATCTCGGCCCCGAGGGTGGCGATCGCGGCGGCACCGTGATTGCCACCGGCACTCCCGAGGAAGTGGCACGAAGCGAACGCTCTTACACCGGTGCCTATCTCGTTCCGGTCCTGCGCGATCAGCGAGCCGTCGGGCATCATCGGCCCGACGATGCGGAGCTCGAGCGCTTGGAGCGCGAGAATCTCTTCGCGCTGCACGATCTGGGCGAAAGCGGTCGCGTGCCCGTGGAAGCATAACGCTCGATGGCGAAATTCTCAGTCGTCATGCTCGTCTGTTCCGATCTCGCGCGCTCGCGCGATTTCTACCGCGACGTTCTCGGCTTGCCGGTACGCCAGGATCTGCCGAGGCGGCCAGTGCGGTTCGAGCTCGGCGAAGGCGCCATTTTGAGCCTGCATCGAAAGAGCGATGTGCTTGCCGTACGCCCCGGCTCGCTGCAGCTCGGTTTCACCGTCGAGAACGTCGATGAGTTCGTTGCCGACTGCACCGCGCGCGGCGTTCCAGTCTTTCAAGATCCTTACGACGAGCCGTTCGGGCGCATCGCGATCGTCGGGGACCCCGACGGCTATCCCCTGCAGGTCGCGACGCTCGGCCACAGATGACCCTTCGCCAGGGTCAGGGCAGGGCCACTCGCGCGGAGACGCTGCGCGAGCAAATCGAAGAAGCGAACTACCGTTACTACGTGCTCGACGATCCGCAGATCACCGACGCGGAGTTCGATGCGCTGCTGCGCGAGCTCATCGAGTTGGAGAAGGCTCATCCCGAGCTGCAAAGGCCGGACTCGCCGACGCAGCGCGTCGGTGCCGTCGCTTCGGTGCGTTTCGCGCCGTTCGAGCATGCGCGGCCGATGCTCAGCCTCGCGAATGCCGTCTCTCCCGACGAGCTTCGCGCGTTTGACGAGCGCGCACGCAAGCTTGCCGGCGGCAACGTCGAGTACGTCTGCGAGCTGAAGATCGATGGGCTGGCGATCGCGCTTGACTATCGAGACGGATCGCTGACGCGCGGTGGCACGCGGGGCGACGGCCGCATCGGCGAAGACGTCACCGCGAACCTGCGCACGATCAAGACGATTCCGCTGCGCTTGCGGATGACGGGTGACGTTCCCAAGTTTGTCGAGGCGCGCGGCGAGGTCTATTTGCGCAAGAGCGACTTCGAGCGTCTGAACGCGGCCCGCGAGCGCGAGGGGCTGCCGGTCTTCGCGAACCCGCGCAACGCCGCTTCGGGCGGCGTTCGCCAGCTCGACCCCGGGCTCACGGCACAACGCCGGCTATCGTTCTTTGCCTATCAGCTCGTTGCTGATGAAGGAGTGCGCTCGCAGTGGGATGCTTTGCGGCGGCTCGAGACCCTCGGCCTGCCCGTCAATCCCAACATCGCGCGGGCCGCAACGCTCGACGACGTGCTGTCCTTCTGCCGAAAATGGGAAGAGCGTCGCGACGATCTCGACTACGAAATCGATGGTGTCGTGGTCAAGGTAGACGATTTCGCCCTGCAGGAACGCCTCGGGGTCGTTGCGCGCGACCCGCGGTGGGCGATCGCGTACAAGTTCAAGCCGCGCGAGGCGCGCACCAAGCTGCTCGACATATCCGTAAGCGTCGGGCGTACCGGAACGCTCAATCCTAACGCCGTGCTCAAACCGGTGCAGATCGGCGGGGTGACGGTGAAGAGCGCCACGCTGCACAACATCGATTACATCAAGAACAACGACATCCGCATCGGCGACACCGTGCTGGTGACGCGCGCGGGCGACGTGATTCCGCGCGTCGTCGGACCGTTGCTCGGTGAGCGCACGGGTAAGGAGCGGCGCTTCAAGATGCCCGACCGCTGCCCGATTTGCGGGTCGGACGTCGATCATCCGCCGGGCGAGGCAATGTCGCGCTGCACGAATGCTGCCTGCCCCGCGCAAGTCTACGAGCGCGTACGCCACTTCGCGTCGCGCGGCGCGATGGATATCGAAGGCCTCGGCGACGTTATGGCGCAGCAGCTCACCGAGCGCGGATTGGTCCGCGACATCGCCGACATCTACAAGCTCGACGCCGGCGCGCTCGCTACGGTTCCACGCACCGGAACTAAGAGCGTCGAAAACTTGCTGCGCAATATCGAGCGCTCGAAGCAGCGCGGTTTAGCACGTCTCCTCTACGGGCTCGGGGTTCGCTTCGTCGGAACGCAGACGGCGGCGATTCTTGCCGGCGATTTTGGAACGATCGACGCGATCGCCGATGCGACGGAGGAAGAGCTGCAGCGCAGCGAGGGAATCGGGCCGGAAGTTGCCGGAAGCGTCGCGCTCTTCTTCAAGCAAAAGGCCAACCGCGAGATGATCGCGCGCCTAAAACACGTCGGCGTCGAAACGACCGCCCCCAAACGCGCACGCGCCGCTGACGGGCGGCTTGCCGGCAAGACGTTCGTTCTTACGGGCACGCTGCCGAGCCTTACGCGCGACGAAGCGAGCGAGTTGATCGTCGCAGCCGGGGGTAAAGTCACCGGCTCCGTCAGCAAGAAGACCGACTACGTCGTTGCCGGCGATGAGCCCGGCAGCAAGCTGACGAAAGCAGAGCAACTAGGCGTTACAATCCTCGATGAAAATGCTCTACGCAAGCTTGTCAACGTGTCATCCTGACCCTTCGACTCGGCTACGCCTCGCTCAGGGCGAAGGATGAGTGATCACGTTTCCGTTCGCGTCGTTCCGGCCGACACGCTCACGCCGATCGGCGCCTACGCCGCGCTCGCCCAGCCGCAGGCGTCCTGCCTGCTCGAAAGCGTCGAAAGCGGCGGCCGGATCTCCCGCTACTCGTTCATCGGTCTGGACTATGGGGCGGCGCAAGTTTTTGATCCGGGCAAAGAGCTTTACGATCGTGTCCGCGGCTTCATCGCGTCGCACCGAACCGGCGGCGCACAGGGAAATCTCGGAGGCGCGCTGCTGGCCTTCTCGTACGATGCGGCGCGGTACGACGCTCGGCTTCCCGATCGCCTACAGTCGTCGCCGGCGATGCCTGGCGCCTATGTTGCGATTCCCGCAACCTGGCTGATCTTCGATCACTTCACGGACTTGCTGACGATTTGGTGCAGCGGCGACGAACCCAACGGCTGCGAACGCCGGATCGACGATTACGTCGATCGTTTGCTGGCTGCAAAGGCCGCGCTTCCGAAACCGCTTCGCGCGGCCGGGGCGATGAGCGAGTCGCTCGATCGCGAACGCTACCTCGAACTCGCTGCGGAAGTCAAGCGCCGTATTTTCGAGGGCGACGTCTACCAGCTGCAACTAGGAATTCGCTTCGGCGCGCAACTCGAAGGGAGCCCGTTCGATCTGTACCGTGCGCTGCGGCGCGTGAATCCGTCGCCGTACATGTTCTTCGTCGACACGCCGTTCGGCCAGCTCCTCGGCGCGAGTCCGGAGTTTCTGGTGCGACTGGAGGGACGGCGGGCACGGATTCGCCCGCTTGCCGGCACTCGCTGGCGCGGGCACGACGACGACGAAGACGCGCGCATAGCCGCCGAGCTCCTTGCCAATGAGAAGGAGCGCGCCGAGCACGTGATGCTCGTTGACCTTGGGCGCAACGATCTCGGGTCGGTCTGTGAGTACGGCAGCGTACACGTAGACGAGCTGCTCCAGATCGAGCGTTACAGCCACGTCATGCACATCGTTTCGAACGTGATCGGTCACTTGCGCGAGGATTGCGACGCACTCGATCTCTTTCGCGCCGGTTTTCCGGCGGGCACCGTCACCGGAACGCCGAAGATTCGCGCGATGCAGCTGATCGACGCGCTCGAGCCGGTCACCCGAGGTTTCTACGCCGGCAGCATAGGCCGCTGGTCGTTCGGCGGCGACTTTGATTCCTGCATCACGCTGCGCAGCGTGCACGTGCAGAACGGCCGCGCGTGGTGGCAGGCCTCGGCCGGGATCGTCGCCGACTCCGATCCCATCGCCGAGTACGAGGAGGTCTTTCACAAGACGGGGATCGCACGCGCCGTGCTCGGCATTACCTGATGCGCGTTCTCTTCATCGATAACTTCGACAGCTTCAGCTATAACGTCGTCCATCTGTTGGCGTCGGCTGGAGCTACGCCCGATCTGGTGCTCAACGACGATCTGCGCCTGGGGCCATCGTTGCTCGATCGTTACGACGCGCTGGTCGTGGGACCGGGGCCGGGGCGTCCGGAGCACGCGCTGAAGATGATGGAGGTGTTGCGAACCGCCATCGAGCGCGGAATGCCGACTTTGGGCGTCTGCCTTGGGCTGCAGGCGATCGGCGAGATCTTGGGAGCAACGGTGACCCACGCCCCTGCGCAGATGCACGGCAAGACGTCGGCGATCGCGCACGACGGCGACGGACTCTTCGCCGGGCTGCCGACACCGATCTCGGCGACTCGCTACCATTCGCTCTGCCTTGACCCTGCGACGATTCCCGCCGAGCTGCACGTCAGCGCGCGCAGCGATGACGGAGTCGTTCAAGGCATCGCGCATCGAGATCTTCCGGTGCACGGCGTTCAGTTCCATCCCGAATCGGTGCTCAGCGAACACGGCGAACGGCTCATCGAGAACTTTCTCTCATTGGCTGCGTCATCGCGACCCCCGACGGCGTCATGAGCGAGTTCGCTCCACTCTTGCGGCGTCTGCTCGCCGGAGAGGATCTCTCGCAGGAAGAGTCCGCGTCGTTTGTTGGCGGGATAATGGACGGCGAGTACACGCCCGCACAAGCCGCGGGCATGCTGGTCGCTCTCGCCTCCAAAGGCGAGAGCGTCGACGAGATCGTCGGAGCGGCTAGTGCGATGCGCGAACGCAGCATTCACGTCGAGCACGGCCTGCCGATGGTCGTCGACGTGGTTGGTACCGGCGGGGATCACGCGAACACGCTCAACATTTCGACGATGACCGCGCTCGTCGTCGCGGCCTCGGGTACGCCCGTCGCCAAGCACGGCAACCGCGCGGCCTCGAGCGCGTGCGGCAGCGCCGACGTTTTGGAAGCCGCGGGATTGCCGATCGAAATCGCTCCCGAGCGCGCCGCGGCGATGCTGCACGAGTGCGGTTTCACCTTCATGTTTGCGCCGCGCTACCACCCAGCGATGCGTAATGCGGCGATCGTTCGGCGCGAGCTGGGCGTGCGCACGATCTTCAATCTGCTCGGTCCGCTCACCAATCCCGCGCGCGCCACGCACTTGGTGGTCGGCGTAGCGCGCGAGTCCTTGGTAGAGCCCGTCGGAGAGGCGCTGCGTACGCTGGGCGCGCAACGCGGTGCCGTCGTTCACGGATGCACCGGAGTTGACGAGGTCGTCGGCGATGCGCTGACGCTGGTATACTCCTTCGACGAAGAGGGCGCGAGGCTCGGGCGCTTGGAGCCGTCGGAGTGCGGCATCGACGAGCCGCTGCGCATGCCGACCGGGGGGTCGGTCGAAGCCTCACGCGACGCTTTTATGGAGATCCTCAATGGCGCCCGCACGCCGGCCTCGGAGATCGTCGCACTCAACGCTGCCGTCGTCTTCTGCGTGATCGGTGCCGAAGCCCAACTCCCGGCGGCGTTCGAGCGCGCGCGCAGCATCTTGAAGAGCGGCGCGGCGTGGCGCACCTTCGAGCGCGCCAAGGAAACGGCAATACATGGCTGAGACTTGGATCAAGTTTTGCGGCTGTACCGCCTCGCGCGATGTCGAGCTGGCGGCCGAGGCCGGCGCCGATGCGTTCGGCATGATTTTCGCTCCTTCGCCGCGGCGCATCACGTGGCAGGGCGCCAACGACATAGCGCGCCGCATGCCGCCGTCGATCGAGCCCGTTGCGGTATTCGTGAATCCGGCGCACGGCGAAGTCGAGAAGATCCGCTCCCTTTTTCCGCAAGCCCGGCTGCAGTTCTCGGGCAACGAATCGCCGGAGTTCGTTGCGAACTACGGCGAGCGCACGATCAAAGCGATCGGAATAGACAAAGACGCGACGGAAATTCCTGAAGCGGCGGGTTCTTTTCCTTATGCGCTGCTGCTCTTCGACTCAAAGCGCGGCGTCTTGGCGGGCGGCACGGGCGAGAGCTTCGCGTGGGACCTCGTCGTCGAGATTGCCAAACAACGGCCGATCGTCGTCGCGGGAGGTCTGACGCCCGAGAACGTCGGCGCGTGCGTAGAGCGCGTGCATCCCTTCGGCGTAGACGTTCGCAGCGGCATCGAGACCGATGGGCGGAAGGATCTCGCAAAGATGCGAGCCTTCGTCCGCGCGGTCCGCACGCGATGAAGAGACCCGACGCTCGCGGCTACTTCGGCGATTTTGGCGGACGTTTTGTTCCCGAGGTCTTGATCGCTGCGCTCGACCGGCTCGAGCGTGCGATGAACGAGGCGTTCGCAGATCCCTCCTATTGGGACGAGTACAACGCCGTGTTGCGCGACTTCGTCGGGCGGCCTTCGCCGCTCTATCGCTGCGAGCGCTACATCGCCGGCCTCTCCGCGGTTCCGCTGCTCATGAAGCGCGAGGACACCAACCATACCGGTGCGCACAAGATCAACAACACCGTTGGACAGGCACTGCTGGCGTTACGGATGGGCAAGCGCCAGTTGCTCGCCGAGACCGGAGCCGGCCAGCATGGCGTCGCGACCGCAACGGTAGGCGCGAAGTTTGGACTGACGGTGGACGTTTATATGGGCGCGCGAGACGTCGAGCGGCAAGCGCTCAACGTTCACGTTATGCGGCTCCTCGGCGCGAAAGTTCACTCCGTGGATAGCGGAACGCAAACGCTCAAAGACGCCACGAACGAAGCCTTTCGCGTCTGGGCCGAGCGCGTCGAGGATGCGTTCTACGTGATCGGCAGCGTGGTTGGCGCGCATCCTTATCCATATCTGGTGCGCGAGCTGCAAAAGATCGTGGGCATTGAGGCGCGCGGTCAAGTCCTCGAGCGGTACGGCCGGCTTCCCAGCGACGTCGTCGCCTGCGTTGGCGGCGGCAGCAATGCAATCGGGATCTTTGCCGGATTCGCCGACGATCCGGAGGTAAAACTCTGGGGAGTCGAAGCCGCAGGCGAAGGCGTCGAGAGTGGAAGAACCGCCGCGTCACTTGGCGCGGGGACGGTCGGCGTGCTGCACGGCTCGCGCTCGTACCTGCTGCAGAGCGATGACGGCCAGATCTCCGAGACGCACTCGACCGCGGCGGGGCTCGACTACCCCGGCGTCGGTCCCGAGCACGCGTTCCTAAAAGAGAGCGGGCGCGCGACGTACGTCAGCGTCACCGATGCCGAGGCGATCGAGGCCTTTGCGGCGTTCGCGCGCAGCGAGGGTATCATACCGGCGCTCGAGAGCGCGCACGCGATTGCGTTCGCGCGCAAGCTCGCCGCCGAGCGCAACGCCGACGATATGATTCTCGTGAATCTCAGCGGTCGCGGCGACAAAGACCTGTCCCGAGCGGAGCTGAGGGGCCTCGCGCGGTGGTAAAAAAGTTGACGGCGGCGTTCGAGCGCGCCAAGCGCGAAGGTCGCGTTGCATTCATTCCCTATGTGATGGCGGGCGATCCCGATCTCGGCACGACCGAGGCGATCCTAGCTGCGCTCAGCGCCGCGGGTGCCGACCTTATCGAGCTTGGCGTTCCGCACAGCGATCCGCTCGCCGACGGTCCGACGATCGCATCGGCGGGAGCGCGCGCGCTTGCAAACGGAACGCGCCTCTCCGACGTGCTCGAAGTGATCCGTCGCTCGAGCGCGACCTGCGCGCCGCTGCTGCTCTTTACGTATTTCAATCCGGTCTATCAATTCGGTCTCGAGCGCTTTGCTCGCGAAGCCGCCGGCGCGGGCGCCGCGGGCGCGATCGTTCCCGACTGCGCGCTCGAGGAATCAGCGCAGCTGCAAGCGGCGTTGCACGCGCACGGCTTGGAGATGCCGCTGCTGGTCGCGCCGTCAACGACGCGCGATCGTGCGCGGCTGATCGCCGGCGCGGCGACCGGCTTCGTCTACGTCGTCTCGCGTCTGGGCGTTACCGGTGCCGGCACGTCGCCCGATTTCGAGCCGCTCAAAGCTCAGCTCGCGATGCTGCGCGAGCTCACGGCCAAGCCGCTCGCGGTCGGCTTCGGCTTGAGCCGCGCCGCGGAGGTGCGCGAGGTTGCGGCGCACGCCGACGGCGTCGTCGTCGGCAGCGCCCTCATCGATTCGTATGCGGATGGAAGAGCCGGCGAGGCAGCGGAGCGCGTAACGAAGTTCGTTTATCCGCTCATCGCAGCCGCTCGAGCGCTCTAGCAGCGGCCACGTTGGTCGGGGGCCTGCCCCAGGGCGTAAACGGCATCCAGCGGTGGAACGGTATCGGCGCGCTCCGAACGGCTTTCTTGCGCAACTTTTCTGCCGATCCAGCCGGCGCCCACCCGGTAATCGTCCCGTCTGCGGCGCTGACGTAGACCATGCCGTTGGCGATCACGGTTCCGACGTTTCCCCAGCTCGGCAGCGACAGTGTCCAAAGCGCAGCTCCGGTTGCGGCGTCGAATGCAAACTCGGTGTCATCGGTATAGTTGCTGACGTAAACGACGCCGTTCGCGATCGAGATCGGCGAACGAGGGGCTTGGTCATCGGTCTTACCTGCGTCGGGTCCGAAAGACGCATTCCAAACCGGGGTCGTGTTCAACGTGCAGTTCGACGCCACGCTGAACGCCGCCATGCCCGCCTGATAGATTCCCTGAGTCGAGGGCAACCCCACGTACACGTAACCGGTATTCGGGTCGTATGCCGGTACGCCGACGAAGCTTGCATCGTCGCTTGGGACGGACATCGAAATGTATTGAATCGGACCGTTGCTGATCGTGGCCTGATCGTACAACTCGAACATTCCCGACTTATTCATTGCCGCAAGCAGCGGCGGGCAGCCGTAGGGCTGGAAGAGCAGCGGCGTCGCTCCGAAGTCGAAGTCGTCGTCGCCCGGAACGGACGGAATGTTGGCCGGATAGTTGTTCCCGATAATAGTGCTCAGGGTCGGAGAGAGGGCGATGATTTGTTCCGCGTACGAGGCGTGCTGCGAACCGCCATGTTTGGTATCGGCGTTCCCGGTCGCGATGAACACGTCGTTCGTTGCCGGGTCGATGGAGCCGCCGCCTGGTCCCCAGACTCCCGCGCCGCTCTCCCCCTGCGTCGGACCGCCGCTCATCGTATAAAAAGTACTGACGATGCTCGGGCCGGCCGTGTCGATGGCGACGATGCGCCCGTGCCATGGCGAGATGTCGCAGGTCGAGCCGGTGACGGCATAGAGCATTCCATTCGAAGGATTGTAGGTTAGGCCGCCGTGCATGAAGTTATGATCGCCGTGCCGGTAATTCGCGATCGCCAGCGGCCAGCCCGCGGCTTGTCGTCCCGTCGCTAGGTCATAGGCATGCACTTGGTTATGCCCGTCCGCGACGTAAATGACGTTCTTTCCAGGATCGATCGCCGGCGTTTCACCGATCGAGAACTGCGAGTGCGAGTTTCCGCAACTGTAGAAAGCATGCGGAACGGTGTGCTGCCAGACGATCGCGCCGGTCTGGGC
Source organism: Vulcanimicrobiota bacterium (assembly GCA_963831815.1). GTDB lineage: Bacteria > Vulcanimicrobiota > Vulcanimicrobiia > Vulcanimicrobiales > Vulcanimicrobiaceae > Cybelea. The sequence goes on along the minus strand of CAWHRL010000002.1, from coordinate 591,297 downwards.
ATTGATCGCGTAGATGATCGATCCCCAGTTCGAGCCCGCGTATAAGATGTTCGTCGGTACTCTTTTTACCTTGATGCCGTAGGCGTAGACGGGCTCGTGGACCATCGTGGAGCCGACGTTGAATCGCCAGACTTGCGAAAGTGTGCCGACGTTGCTCGCGCCGACCGATGACTCGTACGGATTGTAGCCCGTTCGCTGCAAATCAAAGCCGAACGAGTCCCAGTCCGTCGTGCAGCCGCTGGGTCCGCATGCCGGACGGCTGCGTCTTGACGACGAGCCCATGGAGGCATGCACGGAGGCGGTGGCATTTCCTTGGATTGGTAGTGTGGTGGTAGAAGTCGCCGCGCCATTGCAACTCGCCAGCGCTATAATGAGCGCCGGCTGAAAGGGCCATGTCGAAATTCGTACGAGATCGCACAATTGCCTCCGGAGCCCATGACAATAGGGCTCATTTGCGCCTTCTCTCCCGGTCGCAATACTCCTCGGCCGAAGCGGCGTCTTCTTGCCCTGCTTTTCGCTGCTTCAAAAGTCGCCGAGCTAAATGAGCAGTTGGACCCAAATGCGATAGGCCGCAAGCCTCTCCTACGTTAGTCTAACTGCCTAACGCGCGTCGCGTTTTACAAGGGCGCGCTCAGCCGCGCACGAACAGAACGGTGTGAGACGCATTTTCTTATGCGCGGGCTTCGCGCTCGGCGCGTTCATCATTCAAGCAACGCAGGCCGCTGCCCAATCCGCCTCCACAGCGCCCGTCGATTATGCTACGTTCACCAAAGGCCTGACGCCGCAACGCGGACTCTTCGCGATTTGGCGCAAGGGCGGCAAGGTGTACATCGAGCTGACCAAAGATCAGCTCGATGCCGACTTCATTCAAACGGCGGTCCCCGAGAACGGCGATGGCGGGTTGGTCGTGACCCCCGGCCTGCCGTACGTCGAGTTTCCGAGTGCGCGCATCGTTCGCTTTACCCGCGCCGACGATAAGGTCGTCGTAACGTGGCCGAACACGTCGTTCATCGCGACCCCCAATACCCCGGCCGCGCGGGCGGTGGCCGAGTCGTTCGCGCCCTCGGTGATCGCGACCGCGCCGGTGGTCGCGGATGATGCCGCGAGCGGACGTCTCATCTTCGACGCCTCCTATATGCTCGGCGACCTTCTGGATCTCACCGATGCGTTCCGAGCGGGGCTCAATACCGACGCGAAGCCCGGGTCTGCCTACCGCCTCGACGACGCGCGTTCCTACTTCGGTACGACCAAGGCCTTTCCCGAAAACGTCATCGTCGAGGCCGATCAAACGTTTACCTCGGCGCAGCCGCCCGACGTCTTCGACAACGTAATCGACGCGCGCGCGATTCAAATGGACGTCAAATACAACATCGCGAAGGCGCCGGTGCTGGGAAGCTACGTGCCGCGCTTTGCCGACGATCGCGTGGGCTACTATCCGAATATCCAGCTTGAGTACGACGCCGACAACGTTTACGAGCGTCAGGTGCGCTATATCGTGCGCTGGAACATCGCGCGGCATCCGATGGTCTACTACATCAGCAACACGGTCCCGGTGCAGTACCGGGAAGCAATTCGCGAAGCGCTGCTGACTTGGAACCAAGCCTTCGCGCCAATCGGCTATCCCAACGCAGTCGTTGTGAAAGACCAGCCCGACGATCCCAACTGGGATCCCGACGACATCCGTTACAACACCGTGCACTGGCTCACTCTTGCCTACGGTGGGGGCTTCGCCCAAGCTGGGCTCGTTTGGGATCCACGCACCGGAGAGATGATTCACACCTCGATCGTCGTCGACGCCGACCTGATGCGCTTTGGCTACACGGAGGGCATGGATCTCGTCGATCCGGTTCGCGCGTCCGACGATTCGCGAGGTTTCGCCGCGCGTGAAGCGGGCTACGCGGCCGGCGCCAAGGCGTCGGCGATCTTTGGCTTATCGGCGCTCTGGGCGACGGACCAGATAACGCCCGGTCAAATTCCGCCGCATTATGCGGAGAATTTCCTCAAAGGGATCGTTTTGCACGAGTCGGGCCACAACTGGGGCTTGCAGCATAACTTTATCGCCTCGGAGGCTTACTCGTCGGCGCAAGTTCGCTCTAAGAGTTTTACCGATCGACACGGGCTCGCAAACTCGGTCATGGAGTACACACCCACCAACGTTTGGCCGAAGGGCATGTCGACCGGCGACTACTTCCAGACGGTGCTCGGACCGTACGATTACTATGCGATCAAGTATGGCTACGCGCCGATCTCCGGCGCTACGACGCCGGAGCAAGAGCGGCCGACGCTCTTGCGATGGGCATCGGCCTGGTCGAATCCGTGGTATCGGTTCGCGATGGACGAGGACGTCCATTGGGCTTCCGGACACGCGATCGACCCGCGCGTCGACCAGTTCGACCTCACCAGCGATAATCTCAACTGGTGCGAGGCGCAGCTGCGCATCTCGCAGTCGATAATTCATGCTATGCCGCAGCGCTTCGCGCAAAGCGGAGCCAATCACGATGCGCTGCGCGAGGCATTCGAGCTGGCGCTATTCCGCACTCTTAGCTGCACGAACTTTGCTTGGCATTATATCGGCGGCGAAGAGCTCTCGCGCGCACATGTCGGCGATCGCGGCTCGATCCTTCCACTCGCCCCCGTTCCGCGCAGCGAATCGAGGCGCGCCTTCGCCTTTCTCGATCAGCATCTCTTCGCTCCCTCGGTGTGGAACCTGTCGCCGTTACTACTGCGCCAGTTGGTCTACGCCGAGTGGGTAACCGACCTTCCGACGCCGGCTTGGGCTTACAATCCGCCGATGCGCCACGACGAACCGGTTGCCCAGATTGCCGAAGTCATCCAACAGCGAACGCTTAACTCGATCTTCAGTCCGATCTTGCTCCAGCGTCTCGACGATCTATCGCTCAAGTATGGCAGCGGCCGCACGATGAGCCTCAGCGATGCGTTCGCCTGGACCCAGAGCGCGGTCTTCGGAGACCTTCGCAGCAAGAACTTGAGCGCGATGGGCGAGGTGCATCGCAGCCTGCAGCAATGGTACGTGCGCATGCTCGCGCAGATGTTGCTGGCGCCCAAGCCAGGAATGCCGTACGACGCGCAGTCGCTCGCGCGAGCCGAGCTCGTCGCCGTTCGCGACGAAGCTCGAGCGGTGCGACAACGATCTGGGCTCGATGACTTAACAAGCGCGCACCTCGCCGCGCTCGAAGCCGTCGCCGATCAGGCCCTTTCCGCCCGCATGACGGTTCCGTTGCCGATGCCGACCAGCGGGGCCCCGACACTCTAAGCTTCGGCTAAAACGTCAGCGAGCCGCTCCATGAATCGGTGTAATTGCTGCCGTTGCAAGTAAACGTCACGGTGCCGTTGCCGGCGGCGTTCGCAAACTTTCCCGTTCCCCGCTTTACGACGAAGCCGACGGCGTTGCTGCACGGATCGACTCGCGATCCGAAGTTGAGTCCCAAGCTGAAAGTCACCGAATTCCGTAGGCGATGCGAGCTTCGAAGCGTCACGCTGCCGCTCCACACGCAGCGGTTTCCAAACCGCTTGTCCCGCATGCTTCCGCTCTCCGTGCTGAGGTGAAGAAAGCTCGCGTGACCGCTGCCGCTAAACGTGAAGTGGCCGGATTTGCTCGCGCCGCATTCTGTCAGCGCAAAGCTGCCCGCATATTGGCCGGCAAATGAGCCGCCGCTAGCCGGAGTACTACGATCGGCGCTCGGCAGATTATTGGAGGCCGGTATGTTTTGATGTCCGGAACACGCCACGGCAAAGCTGGCGATCAAGACCGCGACCGTGGCCAGGCGAAGATGAGTAGACATCGCTAGCCGATTCGAAGCAGTTCGTTCCTTTCCCGCGCCGGATGCGGCAAGGCACGGCCCAGCGCCTGCGCCACGTCGCCCGCAATAACGCCGGTGCGGCGCTGCTTTGCGGCGTATTGTCCGGCAAGGCCGTGCCAGTACGCGCCGGCTCGCGCCGCATCGACCGGCGCCAGACCCTGCGAGAGAAGCGTCGCGATGATGCCGGTAAGAACATCGCCTGTGCCCGCAGTCGCCAGCGCGTTCGTTCCGGTCGGGTTGATGTGAACGACCGATCCGTCGTAAATCAGCGTATCCGAGCCTTTGAGCAGCGTCGTGATCCCGGTTCGGTCGACGAACTCGCGAATGCGCTCGACGCGCGTGCCGGGCGCAACCGTGCCGCCTCCCGAGAGACGCGCGAACTCGCCTGCATGCGGAGTCACCACGCACGGCTTGCCGCGCAACAGCTCGAGCCGCTTGCTGAGATGGAAGAGCCCGCTAGCATCGATCACGGTCGGGAGCTGGTTTACCTCAAGGAACCGCGCGAAGATTTCGCCGGTTCGTTGGTCTAGCCCCAAACCCGGCCCGATCGCGACCGCCCCGTTTCGCTTCGAAATCTCGACCAGCTCCTGCGCAATCGCTTCCGGCGGCGCGTCGTCGGCCAGCTCAACGACGACCTGTTCGACGAGATGGGCGCGCAGCGTGCGCGCCGCCGCGCGCGGCGTTGCGACGGTAACGTATCCGGCGCCCGCGCGGGCTGCGCCGAGCGCGCAAAGAACGGCGGCGCCGGGAAACTGCGCCGATCCGGCGATGATGAGCGGCGCACCCGCGGTGTATTTTTCCGTATCCGCCGCCCGCAGCGGCAGCAGCCCCAGAAACTCCTCGTCGTCGAGTGTCGCAAATTCGCGAGGCTGCGCGGCCAGAATCGACTCGTCTATGCCGATTCGCCCGCACCATAGCTCGCCGACGTACTCGCGCGCCGGCTCGAGTAAGAGGCCCGGTTTGACAGCAGCCAGCGTGACGGTCACGCCCGCGCGCACCGCATCGTCGCTCGCCGCGCCCGTCAACGCGTCGATTCCGCTTGGGATGTCGATCGCCAGCACCGGCCGCTCGCGAGCGTCTAAGGCACGCGCGAGATGACGGTACGATTCGGGGAGCGGCAGACGCGCGCCGGTTCCGAAGAGCCCATCCACTCCGACCGCGTTGGCGAGCATCGCGCGCGCCGCTCGTTCGTCGGCGGGGAGCGGCAGCACACGCACGCCGGCGGCCGCCGCGCGCGCTTCGGCCGCTGCCCTCGCCTCCGAGCGGCGCCCGGCCGGATCGGCCGCGATGATGCACTCGTACGCGGGCGCAAGCTCGGCGAGGGCCGCGAACGCATCGCCGCCGTTGTTGCCCGGGCCGGCAAAGGCCACGATCGGCCGCTGCGGAGTCGAGAGCAACCGCAGCCGCTCGGCGATGCGCCTGCCGGCATTGCGCATCAGTTCGTCCTCGCCGACGCGCGCGATGCCTTCGGCGTCGGCCGTTCGCATCGCTTGCGGCGTTAAGACGTAAATCACGCTTCCAGAATGACCATCGCCGCGGCAACCGTCGCGGTGTGGGTAATGCTGAGGTGGATCGCCCGCACGCCGCGGCCGCGCATCAGCTGTGCGGCGCGGTCGCGCAGTTCGATTGTGGGCTTTCCGCTGCGTTCGTGCGTAACGCCGACCCAGCGCCACGGTATTGCGTGTCCGAAGGCCTTACGCGTTGCCTCCTTCGCGGCAAAGAAACCGGCGAGCCGCTCGGGCCAGTTGCGCTTGCGCATCGCATAGGCGATCTCGGTCTCGGTGTAGATCTTGCGAGCGAACCACGCCAGCTTGCGCTCGTCGAAGCGATAGCGCGCGACGTCTGCCATATCGATGCCGACTCCGACGATCACGGACGACGAGTTCGACGCGCGCCAGCCGCGTCACTTTAAGAGAATGTTATCGAGCCGTCCGGCAAGTTTTGCGTCGGCTAGGGCGAACGATTCCCTACCGAGATGGATTCGAAGATTAGCATCGTGCCGATCAACACCGTCGATGCAGCATTCTTGGACCGTCTCGCGACCTGCCTCGAGGAGCGATTCCTGGCCGGCGCGCGCGTCGAACGCTCGCTCGTCGTGCCGCGCAGCACGCTCAACGCAACGCGCGGCCAGCTCTTCGTCGCGACGCTTAACGCCAAGCTGCAGCGGGCGCATCCCGATGCCGCCGGCGCACTGTTGGCGATTACCGACTTCGATCTCTACAAGACGTCGCATCGGTTCGTCTTCGGAGACGCCGACGAAACGCAGGGAACGGCCGTCGTTTCGCTTGCGCGGCTTCGCTCGGAGTTCTACGGCGAGCCGGCCGACGCAAATCTCCTCTTCCAGCGAACGCTGAAAGAATCGATTCACGAGCTTGGACATGCCTTCGGACTCAAGCACTGCTTCAATGCTCGTTGCGCGATGTATTACTCGAACTCGATCTTCGAAACCGACAACAAGATGCCGCATTTCTGCGAAATTTGCGATCGGCGCCTCACGCGCGCCCGCAACGAGCAGCCTTAACCCCCTTCGACTCCGCTCAGGGCAGGCTCTGTCGAAGGACGGTTGCATCGGCAAGCGAGACGATCTCGCGGCGGCCGTCCTCGCGGATGACGCGCAAACCTCCGCCCGGCTCTAGACCTTCAGCGATTGCGTCAAACGACTCGGGCTCGCCGTCTAAACGGATCCGGTAGCGCTTTCCCGGCAACTCGGCGGCCTCATCCCACGCGGCCGCTACGCGCCAGGGCCGGTCGAGCGTGACGAGCGAGCGATCGTATTCGGTGAGGATCGCGCGCAACAGCGCGGCGCGGTCGATGACCGCGCCGTCGTCGCAGAATGCCGGCGGTGGAACGATGCCCGGATCGGCGCCGGGACGACGCACGTTAATTCCGACGCCGCACGCAACGCGCGCAGCTTGTCCGCTGACCGACGACTGGCAGAGCACGCCCGCAAGTTTGCGATCGTGCAGCAGAAGATCGTTTGGCCACTGCAGCGTCGTTTTGATACCGCAGCCGAGCAATGCGTTGCGCACCGCGAGCGCGACCCAGTACGGAACGACCCACAGCGCTTCGGTTTCGACCGCGCGCGGCAGGATCGTCGTGAAAAGGAGCGCCGATCCCGCCGGTGCGAACCACGTGCGGCCCTTGCGCCCGGCGCCGCGACTTTGGTACTCAGCAATGAAGACGTGGCCGCCGTAACGTTCGTCGCCGAGCAGCGCCGCCGCGTCGGCATTCGTACTCTCGGTCTCCTCCGCGTACGTAATCGACGCAAACGGCGTCCCGGCGAGCGCCTCGGCCACCGCCTCGTACGGCCCCGCCTTCAATCCCACGCCGTGTTGTTGGCAGCTTATCCGCCCCGGCCTCTCCTCTAGGTGTCATCCTGAGCGGAGCGCGAAGCGCGGAGTCGAAGGGCGAAGGGCGAAGGACGGCTCATGGCAACTGAACGTACGCTCATCATCTGTAAACCCGATGCCGTCTCACGCGGTCTGATCGGCGAAATCACGACGCGCATCGAGCGGCGCGGCTACATCATCTCGGCGATGAAGATGATGCAGCTCGACGGCGAGCGCGCGCGCGAGCACTATACCGAGCATAAAGGCAAAGCGTTCTTCGACGACCTCGTCACCTTCATTACCAGCGGTCCGATCGTGGTCCTGGCCGTCGAAGGTGAAAGAGCGATCGACGGCTGCCGGCAGCTGATCGGCGCAACCGATCCGCTCAACGCCGCGCCGGGCTCGCTTCGCGGCGACCTCGCCCAGGCGATCGGTCGCAATTTGATCCACGGAAGCGACGGCCCCGCCAGCGCCGGCCGCGAGCTCAAGCTCTTCTTCAGCGACAACGACTTCATGTCGCGGCGAACCGACCTCGAGCGCTGGATCAAGGAGTAGCGTGTCGCTCGAATTGCTGCGCGGCGGCGGCAATCCACTAATCGAAGGCGTTCATGCGCGCGAGATCCTCGACTCGCGCGGTAACCCGACCGTCGCCGTGACCGTGGCGACGAGCTTCGGCGCCGTGGAGGAGGCGATAGTTCCCTCGGGCGCCTCGACCGGCGCGAACGAAGCGGTCGAACTGCGCGACGGCGACACCCAGCGCTATAACGGCAAGGGTGTCCGCAAGGCCGTCGCCGCCGTCAACGAGATGCTCGGTCCAGCGATCGAAGGCCTCGACGCCACCGCGCAACGCGAGATCGACTCGAAGCTCATCGAGCTCGACGGCACGCCGAACAAATCGAATCTCGGTGCGAACGCTATTCTGGGCGTTTCGCTGGCGGTCGCGCGGGCGGCCGCCGTCAGCCTCTCGCTGCCGCTCTACCGCTATCTCGGCGGACCCTGCGCAGCCACGCTCCCGATTCCGATGATGAATGTGATCAACGGCGGGAAGCACGCCGAGGGTGCGCTCCAGTTTCAAGAGTGCATGATCGTACCGCTCGGTGCAGGGAGCGAAACTGAGGCGGTGCGCTGCGGGTCGGAAGTTTTTCACGCGATCGGGCAAATTCTGCGCGAACGCGGTATGCAAACGCTCGTCGGCGACGAAGGCGGCTACGCGCCGCCGCTGCGGACTCCGCAGGAGGCGCTCGACCTGATCGTGGAGGCGATCGAACGTGCCGGCTACAAGCCCGGCGCCGATGTCGCGATCGCGCTCGATCCCGCGTCGAGCGAGTTCTACCAAGACGGCAAGTACTATCCGCTCTCGCGCGAACGCTCCGCAACGGTCGAGGATATGATCGCGCTCTACACCGAGCTTTGCGACCGCTATCCGATCGTCTCGATCGAAGACGGACTCGCCGAAAACGACTGGTCCGGCTGGGTGAAGCTCACCGAGGCGCTCGGTAAGCGAATCCAGCTAGTTGGCGACGATCTCTTCGTGACGAACATGCAGTTCCTCGAGCGTGGAATCGCGCAGGGAGCCGCCAACGCAATTCTGATCAAGGTCAACCAGATTGGCACGTTGACGGAAACGCTCGATTGCATCGCAATGGCGCAAAAGGCCGGCTACGGAACGGTGATCTCGCACCGCTCCGGCGAAACCGAAGACACGACGATTGCGGATTTAGCCGTCGCTACAGATGCCGGGCAAATCAAAACCGGCTCGCTCTCGCGCAGCGACCGTACCGCAAAGTACAATCGCTTGATGGCGATCGAAGAGCAGCTCGGCCAGGCCGCGCATTACGCCGGCGTAATGACCGGCGTAGTATCTCCGCTCCAGGTGAAGCGGTAGGTCGAGCCTTTCGTTGCGTTCATGACTAGCGTGGGACGGAAGCAGGCAATGCACGTGCCGCCCGGATTGCGCACGCTCGGATAGACGACACCGAGCGATCCGGCCGCTAAGAGCTCCTCCGCGAGCTGTTGCGACGCGACGTAGCTATTGGGGGCCAAGTATTTCGCAAAGCGTTTCGGGCCGCGCATATCGTGGAACTCGGCGCTGAAGTCGGCGGTGTAGTCGTCGTAGGTAACGTCATCCTCGAGGACGCCGATCTCGAGCAGATCGATCGTCTTGTGAAAGGCGACCTCGGCCATCGCCGTCTCGATCTCGAATCCGCAATACCACGCGCCGCGGTCGGGGCCGTTGAAGCGGCTGCCCAACGGATGCGGGTGTGTAAACGCCGCATTGACAACTCGGTAATACGGCACGCCGAAGACGAGCTCGTGCGCATCGATGCCGCTGGAGAATCCGGCTTCGGCAAGCGTCCGTTCGTTCGTGGCAATGTCCAGCTTGAAGATGTCGTCGAGGTGCCTGTTGGAATCGGCGATGCGCGCCAAGACGCTCTCGCCGTATTTCGACGCGATAAACCGATGCGTATCGTTGCGCCGGACCAGCGAGCTGGGCGGAAAGCGCTTAGATGCCGCCACGCCGGGCGTCGAGAAGCCGGCGCACGACCTGAATAGCCGGGATGCCACCGCGAATCATATACTCGAGCGGCGTGATGCCACGAAAGATCGGATTGCGATTCGCAAGTGTGACCCATCGGTCGGCCAACGCTTTGCTGTGGAGAATGTTGAGCGCCTTGAAGATGCCGATCAGGTACGAGATGCGCAGCATCGTATCGGGGTCGAGGCTGCGCCGCGGCGACTTCTTCATCGCGTAGTAGCTGCTGCTCGCCATGCCGCCCAGCAGCCGCATCGCATCCTCATCGCGGATCTGCCAGCAGCTGACAATGTTGAAGAAGGCCTTCAGCGCGGACGGCCCAAGCCGTTTGCGTTCCGCCGGCGACGTAATGTCGATCAGCTCGGGCGCCGCGTAGCGGGTTTCGGGATAGGCAAGAACGGTCAATGTCGCGAGGTCCTTTTATGGAGATTATACACTCCATTTTAGGAGAACGCAAGGCCAGTGAGGGCCGCCGCGCGCGACGCCACGAAGATGCTCGCCCGCCGGGGCCTGTAGCTCAGCGGTAGAGCGGCCGGCTCATAACTGGTTGCGCGTAGGTTCGAATCCTACCAGGCCCACCATGAGTTGCGGGGTTGACTCGGAATAATCGCGTGAGTTCAGCCGCCGGTCGGCGTCCGTCCGCGTGGGCTAGCGGGAAAAACATGTGACGTACAGCGCTATTGCCAGCGGAACGTAACGACGCCGTTACCGGTCGCGTTCTTCCAGCCGCGGTAGTCCTGCCGCATGGACGCCTTCCGCTCGATAAACGAGGAGCCGCCGCCAGCGCCACCGCCGTCGCCATTCACGTTCGAATCGACGCTACCGCCGCCGCCACCGCCGCCGCCGCCGTAGTAACCGCCTCCTCCTCCTCCGCCGCCGCCGCCGTAAAACCCACCGCCGTCGCCGCCGCCACCACCATCGCCACGGCTCCCGGGCTTGCCAGGGGTTCCATAGGAGCCACTTCCCCCTGCAGCGCCCCCGTGGCCACCATGGTGTCGCGTGCCGCCGCCGCCCGCGTCATAAATGTTGCTGCCGGAGCCGCCAGAGCCCCCGATCCGGCCGCCGCCGCTCCCGCCGCTGCCGGGCGCGGAGTATACGTAGTTGCCTCCGCCTTCTCCACCTCCGCCGCCGGCGACCAGAACGCGGTCCCGCAAGCTGCTACCACCCTCACGAACATCGGAAGCACCACCGCCACCGTTTCCGGGGCTGGTTGCCGAACCGCCGCTAGCGCCGCCGTTAAATCCCCCCGTTTCATAACTCCCTTGGCCGCCGACGTACACCCCCAGCGTCTCTCCCGCAGTAACCGGAATCGTGGCCCGGACCCGTCCGCCGAGGCCACCAATCGGGCCGGCACCCGCCGCGGCCACGACGTCAACCGTCAGCGATGTCACGTTCCTCGGAACTTTGAACTGCTGGGGTTGGCCAGTAAACATGAACGTCTGACTGTGCGTCAGCGGCTTCGCCAAGCCATCGGCACTCGGTAGCGCTCCGCGACCGGCCGCACTACAGGCCGCCAAAAGCGTAACTCCAGCGGCCACTAAAATCGTCGCAACGATTCGGCCGCCAAAACGTAAAGCCATGATTTGCCTCTCCTCGCACTCTAAAGTGCCCTACGAACGTACCACTCCGTGCGACGCCACACAATCTCGGTAATCGCTTAATATTAAGGAGTCGGGCCGCGACCCGCCCAGAATCCTCAGCGGGAGCGGTTCAGGTGTACGATTCCACTAAGAGCGGTCCGCAAATGCCGATCATGGCCGTAAGCGGCGGTGAGACGGGCGTAGCGATAGGCCCTTAAGCCCCGGCTTTCGGTTTCGGCGCAAACGCAGCAATCAGAAACTACACGAGGCCGCGTCGGCTCGCGGCAATGTCCGGATTAATCCGGACGAATCACCAGACCGAGACGCATCCAAGCGGAACGAGATGGGCCGCCGAGCGAAAGCCTTACCCATACCGACAAAGGTTTCGGCGGCAAGCATTGCGGCGGCCGTGCCGACACTGAATGCATAGCCCGTGCGACAAAGCCTCTTCATCAGTTCGACCCCTTTGCGTGGGCCGTCAGTCAGACAAACAGGCGATGATCGCTTCCACCACGCGTTTGGTCTCCTCGGGGTCGCGAACCGCAATGCAGTCGACCCCGGCTTCCTTAGCCGCGTAGTCATTGCCGCCCGGAAAGATCGCATCACCGATGAAGAGCATGTCGGCGAGCGGGATGTTGAGTATGTCGCGCAGCTTGTGAATGCCGTAGGCTTTATCGATGCCGGGGCGAGTGACGTCGATCGACGTCGTGCCTCCAAGGCGAACGGAAAAGTTGGGCAACATGCCGTCGAGAATCGCTTGGATCTGCTTGCGCTTCGAAAAGTCGGGATCCCACTGTGCCTTTGCGTCGAGTGGTGCTTGCTGGCCGAGTGCTGAGTAAGTGATCTGCGTTCCGCGGTCCTCGATGCGCTCGCCCCACGTCTCTTTTGGCTGAAGGCCGCTCTGAGCGACTGCTTTTTCGAGCGAGTCTTCGATTTGCTGCTTCTCGGCGGCGGTCAAGTCTTCGGAATAGAGCTTGCGCCACTCGCCGTCGTACGAAAAGAACTTCGTTCCCGACGTCGGCAGGATCGAGAGGTTCGCCAAGTTCCCGGCCGCCGGAAGACGAGCGAGCACCTGGGTTTGAAACTGCGGATAGTCCCCGCCGGAGATGATGGCGACCTTGACGACCGCGAGCAGTCGCGTCATCAACCCCGCCATTTCGTCGTCCAGCGCGGACTTGCTCTTCGCGAGCGTACCGTCTAGATCGAAGACGATGAGACGCTTCATTGGCTGGCCTCCGGTTGCATCATCGGCGGTCTTTAGTCGCACAAACGAGTCGAGGCTTCCTTTTTTTGCCGAAGCTCATACGATGGGTACCATGCAGAACGCGCTCCGAGTCGCGGGCTGGTGCTTCATCGCCATGGCGATCGTGGGACTCGCCGCCACCGTCACGATGCGCCCGCTAATCTTCCCGTCGCTGGGTCCCACGGCGATGATGCAGTTCACCAATCCGCTCGATCGGAACTCCTCGCCGCGCCACGTGCTGATCGGCCACTTCACCGGAGCGGCAGCGGGCTACGCCGCGCTTGCGCTCACGGGTCTGCTCGGCGTACCGCTCAGCGCCGACGTCGGCATCCATCGAGTCGTGGCCGCGGCGATCGCATTGGCGCTCACCTCGTGCCTATTGATTCTGTTGAAGGCCGAGCATCCGCCGGCCGGCGCAACCACGCTCATCGTGGCGCTCGGCATCCTGCCGAAGATCGAAGATTTGCTCGTCCTGATGGCGGCCGTGGTGGCGCTAACGGCGCTCGCATTTCTGCTCAATCGCGCGACACGCATACCCTATCCGGTCTGGCAGAGCATTCGAGAGTAGCGCGGCGCCGCAACCCTGGTCGAATCGAGCGCCGAAGCTAAGTCGGCAATCAGGTCTGTGGTCTCTTCGATTCCGACCGAGAGCCGCAGCAAATCGTCGGTTATCCCGAGCTCGATCCGCTCTTGCGCCGTGAGCGACCCGTGCGTCATCGTCGCCGGATTGCAGATCAACGATTCCACGCCGCCCAGCGAGACGGCTAGGGCGAAGATCGCCGTGTTTGTGGCGATCGCGCGAGCGCGTTCGACGCCGCCGGCAGCGCGGAACGAAACGATGCCGCCGAATCCGTGCATCTGACGTTTTGCCAGCTCGTGTTGCGGATGCGCCGGCGAGCCGGGATAGTAAACGGCGTCTACATCGTCGCGCCGTGATAGGAACTCGGCGACCGCTTGCGCGTTCTGCGAATGCTTGCTCATCCGCAGTGCGAGCGTCTTGGCGCCACGCAACGTAAGATAGACGTCCCACGGCCCCGGCACGGCGCCGGCGGAGTTTTGGTGGAAGGCAATTGCATCGGCGATCGCGCGATCGTTGGTAACGACTGCGCCGCCGATCGTGTCGCTATGGCCGCCAATGTATTTGGTAGTGGAATGCACGACAAGGTCGGCACCTAGGCGCAGCGGCTGCTGAAGAAACGGCGAGGCGAACGTATTGTCGACCGCGACGAGCACGCCGCAAGGGCGTAGTCGCGACAATGCTTCGATGTCGCAGAGCCGCAGCGTCGGATTGCTCGGCGTCTCGAGCCAAAGCAGTCGCGTCGCCGGTTTCGCCGCGGCCCACGTCGCGCGCGCGTCGCTCGTGTCGACGAACGTCACCTCGATTCCGTAGCGTGCCAGCGTTTGGGTGAAGAACCGATGCGTTCCGCCATAGATGTCGCGGGTTGCGATGACGTGGTCTCCGCTTGAGAGCAGCGAGGTCGCTGCGACGACGGCCGCCATGCCCGAGGAAAACGCGCATGCGAACTCGGCGTCTTCGAGTGCGGCGAGCTGCCGCTCCAACGCCAGGCGCGTCGGGTTGCGCGTGCGCGAGTAGTCGAAGCCCTTCGTGACGCCGATCTCGGGCAGCGTGAAGGTTGCCGACTGGTAGACGGGCACGATCGTTGCTCCCGTCGCCGGACACGAGTCCTGCCCGCTCCAGACCGCTCGGGTCGAGAAGCCGAGCGAGGAAACGCGGCTCGACCGTAGCCGGCCGTCGGACGTCATCTCGCGCACGATCGGCTCGAGCAACGCACGCAGCTCTCGCGGCTCCGCCAGAAACGCGTCGTGGCCGTGCGAGCTCGACAACTCGTAATAGTGCGCGTCGCACCCGTGCACCGAAAATCGTTCGGCTGCTGCGCGGACGTCTTGCGCGCGGAAGAGCGCGTCTGACGAGATTCCGACGAAAACGAGAGCCGGCGCCGGCTTTTCGGTCGCACGCTCGCGAATGTCGAAGGAATCCATCGCGTGGGTTAAGGCCGCGTAACTGGCTGGATCCATGCGCGCTTCGAAGCGCTCGGCTTGATGCTCTAAGTAGCCCTCGACGTCGAAGCGGGCGATGCCGTTACGATCGAGCCTGCGGTCGTGGCGCGCGTTGAAGAGCTCCTCGCTCTTGTAGGAGATCATGGCGATCTTTCGCGCGAGTCGCAATCCTCGCGCGGAGTCTAGCCCGAGCGCTTCGCGTTGGAGGGCGTTGAGCGCGATGCCCATCGCGCTATGGTGATCGTGCGCGCCGATCGCGACCGCGCATCCGAGGCGTTCGGGTGCATCGAGCGCCCACTGCAAGGCGCGCATTCCGCCGAGCGATCCGCCTACGGCGAGCGCGATTCGCTCGATGCCAAGGCGCGAAAGCACGAGCCGCTCGGCGCGTACGATGTCGGCGACCGTGACGCGTGGAAAGCGCTCGCCGTATGGTGTGCCGTCCGGCGCGCGGGACGCCGGTCCGGTCGAGCCGTAACAACTTCCCAGCGCGTTGATGCCGATGACGCACCAATCGCGCGGATCGAAGAGCGCGCCGTCGCCGGCGATGCCAGGCCACCATTCCGCGACGCGGCTCGATCCGGTCAACGCGTGCTCGATCAGCACGACGTTGGAACCGTCGCCGTGCGGAGTACCATAGATGGTCACGCGTTGTTCCACAGTAGGAAGTTGCGCGCCGCAATCGAGCTCGAGTGCTCCGATCGAAATCGTTTCTTCGCGCATCATGCGTTTGCCAAGGCCGCAGCCGGAGCGCTGCTCACGGCGTCGTCCCACAGCCGCAGATGCGGGATTTCTGCGACACGCGCGAGGTTTGCGAAGAAGGGCTCGACGTCGATCGCCGGGTCGAGCGCGATTTGGTGACTTCGTGCGATCGGATCGCGGCGGTGCCGCAGGCCGCGCAAGACCGCAACGACGTCGCCCATTACGGCCGAGCGGGTCGCCGCTGCTCCGGCACCCGATCCACGCAAAACAAGCCGGCCCGCATCGCGCGCGACGATTTGCACGACGTTCTCCGCGCCGGCCGTGCGCGCGAACTCGTGCGCTTCGGGAACCAGAACCGGTGCGACCTCGGCAACGAGGCCCCGTTCGCGCAGCGCCATCGCGGCGACCAGCCGAACGTGCAGCCCCAGCATGCGCGCGCGTGCGACGTCGCGTTGCGCAATCGCCCCGATTCCGGTGCGTCGAATTCGCGGCGATACGACCGCCAGATTAAACGCCAGCTGCGCGAGCAGAGCCAGCTTATGGGCGGCGTCGTGGCCGTCCACGTCGTTGGAGGGATCGGCTTCGGAGTAGCCGAGCCGTCGCGCGAGCGCGGTCGCTTCATCAAAACTCGCACCGCCTTCCATCGCGCTAAGAATCGACGTGCAGCTTCCGTTGAGCACGCCGGCGATGGAAAGAATCTCGTCTCCCGCGAGGGCGTCCTCGAGCGTGCGAGCGATCGGGATCGCTCCGCCGACGGCGGCTTCGAAACGCAGCTCGGCGCCGCGGCTGGCGGCCAGGGCGCGCAGGCGCGGCCCTTGCGTTGCGAGCAGGTCTTTGTTGGCGGTTACGACGTGACAGCCGCGATCCAGCGCACGCTCGAGGAGCTCGGCGGCATCGGTCGTTCCACCGATTAGCTCGATTACGAGCCCCACGCTCGGATCCTCGACGATCGCGTGCGAATCGTGGGTGAAGAGCCGCCGCTCGAGCGCCGCCGGACGCTGTTTGTGCGGATCGCGGATCGCGACGCCGCGTAACTCGTAGCCGACGCCCGTGCGGCGTTCGATTGTTTCGCGCGCATGGTGAAGCGCTTCGGCGACGCTTGCGCCGATCGTTCCGCACCCAAGCAGCGCGACCCCAACGGTCAGTTTCATATTCTCGGCCTCCTGTTGCGATGGGAAAGCGAGGATAGAACGCGCCCCCCGCCGTGTCGGCGAGGGGCGCGTGAAGCATTCTTGTTCCTGGATCTACCTATACGAGCTTCACGACGACCCCTCCGCATGCATCCGCATGCGGCCCATGGAGAACATCATATCGCTTGCGCGTCGGGACATGGCCCGAACAATAACACGCACCGCGTTCACGCGTCAAGACCGCGGGCCTCTTGATCACGCCCCAAGGCCCCTAACATTGGGCTGGGCTTGTCGAAGGATGACTCGCCTAAACAAATAGCTTCGTCGCGTTTGCGATCGTAACGGCGATGCCCCACGCGAGCGGGATGCCCACCCACAGCCACGCCAGCACGAGAAACGTCGTGTTGCTGTCCGCCGGCCGCATCTGTTCTTCAAGTTGATCCATCTTCTGCCTCAGTTAGTCGCGGTTTGTGCTTCGAGATGGTGCCGCTCGTCCACCGGACGAATCGCAAAATTGCAGATTAGCCCGACGACTAGCAGCGATGCCATTATATACATCGTAACGGAATAAGCGTCGGCCTGGGCGACGCCACGATCGATTTGATACTGGCGAATGTAGTTCACGAGCACGGGTCCGGCAACGCCCGCAACCGACCATGCCGTCAAAAGCGCACCGTGAATGGCGCCGACTTCGATCGTTCCAAAGAGATCGCGTAAGTACGCCGGAATCGTCGCAAAACCGCCGCCGTACATTGTGAGAATCACAAGAACCGCAAGAACGAAGAGCACGATAGCGTGCATGTGCCCGAACGTCGGGATCAGGAAGTAGAGCACAGTTCCCAAGATAAAGAAGATCGTGTAGGTCATCTTGCGGCCGATAAAGTCGGAGAGCGACGCCCAGAAAATGCGTCCGCCCATGTTGAAGAGGCTCATGAGGCCCACGAACCCCGCGGCAGCGATCGCGGTCACGCCGAACATATCTTGTATCATTAACGACGCTTGACCGATCACCCCGATGCCGGCGGTGACGTTTAAACAGAGCACGAGCCACAGCAGGTAAAACTGCGGCGTTCGCAGCGCTTGATCGCGCGAGACGTTCCTCATCGTGATCATCGCCGACGCAGCCGGTGGCATGTACCCCGCCGGCCTCCAGCCTTCTTGCGGAACGCGCACGATCAGCGAACCGACGATCATCCAGATGAAGTAAAGGATGCCGAGCACGATCATCGTCTGCGCGACGCCCGTGCCGGTCGCGTTCGCGAAATGCTTCATCAAGAGAACCGAAAGCGGCGCGCCGATCAACGCGCCGCCGCCGAAGCCCATGATCGCGGTGCCGGTCGCCAAGCCGGGCCGGTCGGGAAACCATTTGATCAGCGTCGAGACGGGCGAGATGTAGCCGATACCGAGCCCGCAGCCACCGATCACGCCGTAGCCGAGATAGACCAGCCAAAGCCAGTGCGCGTTGACGCCAATGCCCGCGACGATCAACCCGACGCTAAAGAAGAGCGCAGCAGCGAACATCGCTGCGCGCGGCCCCGCGCGCTCGACCCACTTACCCCCGAATGCTGCGGAAAGGCCGAGCATCACGATCGCAAGGCTAAAGATCCAGCCCAGCTGCGGCACCGTCCAATCCACGCCCGGCGTTGGCGCGGTCACGCCGATCGCCTGAGCCATCGGCTTGGTGAAGACGCTGAACGCATACGCCTCCCCGATACAGAGATGGATGCACAGCGCAGCCGGCGGGACGAGCCAGCGATTGAAGCCTGGCTTTGCTATCGATAGCGAACGATCGAAGAATTCCATCCGGCCGCGTTCGACGCCGCGGCTGGCGCCTCTTGGTCGGTCATTGACACACCCTCCGCGCCGCGTTACCGTGTTGGAGCCACCCGCGGCGCCATCGTCTATCGGTTAGGACATCGCCCTTTCAAGGCGGAAAGACGGGTTCGATTCCCGTTGGCGCTATAAAAACTCATATCTTATAAGCATTTCTCACGCAACTCCGTCTAACGGATTCTTGCCGAAGCATCCAAGCCTACAGCCCTTGGGACCACGGTCGCGCGTTGATGTCGGTTGTAAGTGATGCCGAGATCCCCATGGCCCATCGGCGTTCCAAGACCACCGCATTGGGCAATTCGGGTGTACGACGCGGGCGCGCTTATCTCACGAATGTGGATCCTTGAGCCGCTCCTTGATGAGCAGAAGCGATATAGCTTCAGTCACTTCCGAACTGCGCTACGCGGAACGCTTGAGTTCACGTAGCGTCTATACGCGCACGCGGGGTTACGCGGTCGGCGACGTCGAGATTCGTAGCGCGCTTGCCAACGCCGAGGACCTCGATCTGTGCATCACGCCCAGCATAAACCACAGTCCTTCCAAACCGCCGTCGTCGACCAGCACGCGATTGAGGCCCAGGCTTCGGAGCTGGCCGATTCGCATAGGACGCGCGTCGACGCCATCTTTCGATCTTGCCCGCCGCAGCGGATGCGAATTCGCCTGCGACGTCGCTGTCACTTCGATTCGAAAACGCCAGCGGCGCGAGGAACACTTCGTTTTTCCATCGGTAGCGGCGCTAGTTACTCGGTGTTTCATCCACTGATGAGTTGCTGCCCGCCGTCGATGTCGAGTGTCGAGCCCGTGATCGCGCCGTTGATCATAACGTGGATGGCCAGCGCGGCGACATCGGCCGGCTCCACGACACGCCCGATCGGCAACGTTTCGCGCAGTTGTGCGCGCCTAGCATCGATTTGGTCGCCGAGAAGCGTTGCGGAGAGCGGCGTGTTGACGAATCCCGGTGCTATAACGTTGACGCGTGTAGGAGCTAACTCGACGGCGAGATTCGCAGCGAGCGCCGGAGCTGCGGCTGTAAGCGTCGTGGCAATCGCGAGCCCGACGCCGGGGCGGCGCGCGCCGGTGCCACCGATGAAGAGCAGTGATCCTCCAGGGCGTATCTTCCCGCGCGAAAATAACGCGATGCCGAGCATTACTGACAAACGTTCGTCGAAATGCCGTCGGGCGTCGTCGAGATTCATTGAGGATAATGGCATGTAGGCAGGGCCGCCCGCAGTTAGCATGATGTGATCGATGGGTTCGGGCAAGTCTTTGAAAAACTGCTCGAGCCGCTTTAAGTCCGCCGCATCGAAGACAGCCGTCCGAGTGACCTGCAACTCGCGGGCGGCACTGTCGAGCCGCTCCTTCATGCGTGCCGCCAGTACCAACTCTGCACCGGCCGCACGCGCCTGGCGGGCCGTTTCGAGCCCGATGCCGGAACTACCGCCGATAACGACGACGGTTTGGCCTTTGAGTTCGTTCATGGTGTTTCTCCCGCCATTTAGATTGGGGGCCGCCGTCTCGTTGTAGGGGGATGACGTGCCTATCAAGCTCAATCGCCGCTTTAGCTCCTCACCGACCGGAACGTGGCGCGAACGTCTTCGCTAAAGAGTTGCGGTTGTTCCCAGGCAGCAAAGTGGCCACCCACGTCGTGCTTCTTGTAATAGACGAGCTTCGGATACGCTTTTTCCGACCAGCTTCGCGGCGCCGTGTAAATCTCGTGCGGAAACGCGCTGACCCCGGTTGGAATGGTGACCCCCTTCACGTCGAAGAAGTCGAGCTTGTCTTCCCAATAGAGGCGTGCCGACGAGATCGCCGTCTTCGAAAACCAGTACATCGTGATATTGTCGAGCACGTCGTCACGCGACAGGCCGCCGGGGTTTCCGGCAAAGGCCGGCGCGATCATTTCGTAGCTGTCCTTATCGTGATCGAGAATCCAAGCCGCCAGGCCGACCGGCGAGTCCATCAACCCGTAGAGCGTCTGCGGGCGATTGCTCATTTCAACGGAATAGCCGAGATGATGCCCGTAGAAGTCTTTCAGCTGCTCGAACGCGTGCAACTCGTCGTTCGAAAGCCCGGGCGGCGCGGGCTTGCCGGCCTTGGCTGCCGCCAGGATGTCCGCCGGCACTGTGCCCGGCATGTTGCTGTGGATCGCCATTACTTGCGCGGGCGCCAGTAAAGCGAGCTCTTGCGTGACGGCGGCACCCCAGTCGCCGCCCTGCGCGACAAATTTGGGATAACCGAGCCGCTCCATCAACACGACCCACGCCTTGGCGACCCGCACGGGATCCCAGCCAAGCGTCGTGGGTTCGGGCGAATAGCCGTAACCCGGAATCGACGGGATTACCAGGTGGAAGGCATCGGACGCGCTCGCGCCGTGCGACGTGGGGTCGGTCAGGAGATCGATGATTTTCGTCTGCTCGATGTAGGAACCGGGCCACCCGTGCGTGACGATTAGCGGAAGCGCGTTTTCGTGCTGCGACCGAACGTGGATAAAGTGGATGTCCTGTCCATCGATGCTCGTAAGGAATTGCGGTATGGCATTCAACCTTGCCTCGCACCTGCGCCAGTCATAATTAGTCGACCAGTAGGCCGCGAGCGCCTGAGTGGTGGCCAACTGAATGCCTTGCGAGTCGTCCGCGACGAGTTCGCGCGTTGGCCAGCGCGTCGCCTTAATGCGACGGCGCAAGTCGACAAGGTCCGCTTCTGGGACGTTCAGCTTGGGAAACGTGCGGACGGCGGTCGAGCCGCTGCCCGTGGGTTCGAGCGTTTGCGTCATGGTTGGTGTCCCCTTTGAGGAAGTATTGCTTGTGTTCGACCGCGCGCACGCGGCGATGCCGAGCGCCGCAGCTGCGAAGCCAATAGTTGCACCATTGACGAAGGTTTGGCGATTCATGACATTTGCTCGACGGCGATGATGGCATCGGCAAAGGCCTGAAGCGCCTTTTGAGGCACGTCACGCATGGAATCTCCCCCTTTCAGGCGTCGGCTTTGGACACTGCCCGACTGAGCGCGACGGCAAGTCCACGAGCGACTTCCATGATACGTTCGTCATCGAATTGATCGAACAACGATGATGGGAGGTCGTACTCAGTACGTGAACCGCCGTCGTCTTTCTCATAAATAATGACGCGTAACGGCGCGTACAGCCCAGCGGCGGTCCGTAGCGCGTCATGGTCGATGCGGTGAGCGGATTTTCGATTTCATATTGCGCGTCGTCTCGAACTTGGCCATACAAACCGAGAAGTGCCCCGTGGTCGCGCTTGAGGAAGACGGAGAGCGCCGGTCCGGCTTCAAGTAAGTGCCTCAAGCGATCGGGACTTCCGTCGCCCACTGGGTCTTCGGAATTTCTTCGTCTTTCCAGCGTCTGCCGGACTCCATGACTGCGACCCGGTAGCCCTTCTCCGCCGCACGAAGTGCGGCAACACTACCACCGAACCCCGAGCCGATGACGACTACGTCGTAGTCAAAGTGCGCCACGGCATCTCACCATCCCGCGCGCGCCAAGGGAGGTTTGGTCCAAAGAACCCAGTTCACGACGAGAGCCCAGAGCAGGCCGATACCGGGCGCAATGAGGCGCGAGTACACTCCATCCGGCGCCCAGACTCCGCCGCTCACCCACGTAGTGCCTCCGAGAACGGCGAGAACCACGGCTGCGAGTCCTACCGCAAAAAGCGCGTTTGAGATCAATCCAGCGCGCCAAAAGCCGAATGCCGCCGACATGATCAACATCGCCCGCACGAACGAGCTCATCACGAAGGCGGCCCACCACACGTTGTTCAGTCCGGATAAAAGCGCTTGATTTCCCAGCCCGTCGATTGCATACGCGAGACCTACGTTGACGGCAGTAAGCAGGAGGAAAAGCGCGCCGACCGCTGCACTGGACGCAGTCGCCGCGGCGCCCCAGCCGTCTTTGCCGGCGTCCGCGAGCGTCACCCTGACCGCGGCCGCGAACCACATGAGATAGAGCACTGCTAGGCCGGAGATCACTGCAGCGATGAGTATTCGCGCGTGATGGTCGTGGTAGAACGCGGCCAGCGCGTCGGGCGATGCCCCGATTGAGGGCTGATCGCCGTAGACGACAAACGCGATAACGCACAAGGCGATGAATTGGACCCCGCTCGCGCGCCAGAAACGCTCCCAGAATGCACTCGTGTTCACGCTCAATCTCCTTTCGCCCCGCGCGGAACCGCCTCGGCAGCGCATTTTGAGCGGCAGGTCAGGCAGAGGCGGTAGAGGATTTCGGCTGCGCTGCCTTCGTAAGCGACCCGAGGTTCGATACGGCTGATGAACTTCCTAGCGGCTCCTTCCTTGCCCATTGGGGCGCGATAAACCGGCGCAGGAGAACCTCGCTTCTCTCTAGCGAATGTGCGACTACCACATGACAGCGCCAGGAATGGTTTTCGAGACCCTGACCGTGGAAAACGAAGGCGCGGTGCTGTCCGTCGGTATTTCGGCGCCGCCCATGAACCTTCTCGGTCCCGAGCTCGTGCGCGATTTGGTGTCGTTAATCCAACGGGCGGAAGCGAACGACGACGTTGAGGTGATCGTATTCAAGACCACCAATCCTGAGTATTTTATCTCCCACGTCGACATAACGCGCGTTAGCGAGTACCGCAGCGAGGCTGCCAAACTGGCTGGTGAACCGTCTCTAGGGTTGTTATTCCGGCATCTGAGCGCGAGCCGGCTGGTGACGATCGCGCAGGTCGAAGGTCGTGCGCGTGGTGCCGGCAACGAATTCGTGTTGGCGTGCGACATGAGCTTCGCGGCACGCGAGTCGGCTATTTTCGGGCATCTCGAGGCGGCATTTGGTATCGTTCCCGGTGCCGGCGGCATCCAACACCTTACACGCCTGATGGGGCGTAACCGCGCGCTCGAAGCCATGTTGAGTGCGAACGATTACGACGCGGAGCTCGCTGAGCGTTACGGCTGGATCAATCGAGCGCTGCCCGCCGAGGCTCTTGCCGAGTTCGTCCGATCGCTCGCACATCGCATCGCGGGGTTTCCGGCGTCTGCGCGCCGCACGCTCAAGGATCGCGTCAATGCGATCGCGCTTGCAACGACGGACGAGTTTCGCCGTGACTCGGACCTCTTCGGCGAGCTCGTGCGAAGTCCCGAATCGCAACGTCGGACTAACACGGCTTTGACTCGCGGTTTTCAAACTCCGGACGGCGAATTGGCCTTAAGCGAAATGCTGGACGAGCTTCGCTGAGTGACAGAATAGAGGTAACGAGCGCCAAACCAATATCTCCAGCCAAGAAGCGTCCCTCTGATCGGTAGCCTCGGTTCGCAAAGTATAACGCGCGAGTAGTGCGCCGCAAAATAAGCGAGCTACTACTCTCTCGTTCGAGGGGTACTGAGTTTGCTCGTAGGGACGAGCGCAGCCGGCGGCGGTCAAGACGTTTGCAGAAAATCGCCATGCAAGAGATTTAACCCGGTCCTCGTTGGGGGAGAAAAATGAGGATAATGCGGGTTAGCGGATCGAAAGCCCTAGGCCGTGCAGCTCAGGGACTTCGACTCTGTTGCGGGCGCCGGCTCATTAAGCAAGTAATGGGACGCCCCGCAGGCCGGGTCCCTGTAGGCGTCGCAGGGGCTTGGACGGGAGGACTGGGATGTCATCCGACTTCGTTCGCTATTCGCCGGAGATCGAGACGATCGATCCGAACCTCGACGAGTACATGGCCCAGATCATCGACTTCTGGGAGCGAAAGGGCCGTGAGTCACCGACGGTGGAGGGCACCGGGCGAGCCGTTCGGGGCGCCCACGCGAAGACACTGGGCGTGGTCAGGGCGGAAGTCGAGATCCTCGGCGATGCGCCTGGGCCCTACGCACAGGGCATCTATGCCAAGCCGGGACTCCATGACGCGCTAATCAGGTTCTCCAACGCCTCGAACCATTTGGGCCCGGACACTCTACTCGGACCCGTTCTGGGTTTCGCGATCAAGATTTTCGATGTGGACGGGCCGACGCTGCTCGAGGACGAGCCGAACACGAACACGTTCGACCTCGTGCTGAAGAACAATCCGACCTTCATTGCCAACACGGCGAAGCACTATCTGTTCATTGAGGAGATCGGCAACGACGTTCCCAAGTATCTTGCGCGGGGAAAGGCTGGGTTCCGAGAGCTCTTGACCGACTTCCTGACCGGAAAAGGCACGTACAAACAGGACGACTGGGCGTGGGAAGAGTTGTTGGCGTTTATCAAGGCTGCAACGCAGACACCGGTGCAGAACCCGCTTCTGACGCCGTACTGGTCGATGGGTGCGGTACGTCATGGTGACCATGTCGCCAAGGTTCGCGTCGCTCCGGATGCGGAGAGCGCCGCACATGCAATGCACCGTGAGGTCGATCTCAGTAGTGGACCGGACGTCTTCGCTTCGACGCTCGCGGACGAACTGCACGCACACGCCTTTGATTTTGATCTTCAGATTCAGCTGTGCACGGACCTCAACGCGATGCCGGTGAACGACGTGACCGTGGAATGGCCGGAGAAGTTGTCTCCCTTCGTCACTGTCGGGCGGGTGCATCTTCCGCGCCAGGACATCGCGGGCCGCGGGAATCTGGAGGCCAGCGACGCGCTCGCCTTCAACCAGTGGCGGGTCCCGGCCGAGCACAGGCCATTGGGCGAAATCATGCGCGTACGGCGCATCTACACTGCCTCAGCCAAGGTCCGCCGGATCTTAAATCACCAGGCGCAGAGCGAACCGACCAGCGCGGACGAGGTGCTGACCCTGCCGGAGGTCGCAACGTGACCTAATCTCCCAGTAGAACCGCGCGTGGAATGCGACAACTTGTTTTAGAAGGAGAAAGAACACAATGCAAACTCAAGCGCAAACACCGGTCGCAAAAGGGCAAGACCAGAGTACCGAGGAGAAGATACAGCAGCTGCGGGAGTTGTTCGCGGATGCGTCGGACGTCGGAAAGACGGCGCTGGAGAACGTACTCAAAGAGTTAACTTCGCAGGTGTCTCAACCGCCGCCGCCGATCGAAAGCGCCGGTCGGGTCGGCGCCCGTCTCGGCAATCGCTCCGAATTGACCATCATCGTTCCGTTAGCGCCCGGCGGTGCCAAGCGGCTTCGGACATTCCTGGGATTGCTGGGTGGCAACCTTTCGCCGGGTGCGAGCAAGGTCGGCACGCTCCATGACATGCGCTTCGTGTTCTTCGACAACGATACGAGATTGCTCTTCGCGACCTCTTTCGACGGCGATTGGGACGCCTATATCGACGACTTCATCGCGTTAATTCCAGACTATCTGGACCTCATGGACTCTGCTTGGGAAGGCTGGCCTGGGATTCGCAACCCAGGTGCAAAGGATTACCTCGTCAAGCATCAGATCACGGCGTCAGGCTGGTTCGTGGCCGATCCCGACCTAACTTTGGCTCAGATCGAGCGGCAGAAGAAACTCAGTAAGGCGGTTGACGAGTTCCTCGACAAGATTCAATAGGCACCGCTGGGTCGTTTTGATCGTGGTTGAGGATACCGGCGCAACTGTTGCCGCGAGTATTGCTACACTCGACTTGCAAGAAATCCAGGCCACAGTCCTCAGGCAGAGGCCGGCACCATACTTCGGCACGCATGTACTCTTGCGCGTCGACGATCCTCAGGCTGGTCGGGAATATCTCCGCCGGCTGATACCTCACGTCGACTCGGCTGGGAACTGGTGGGACGCGGCCGATCCCTGGCTATCGATCGGGATCAGTTATCCAGGCCTTGAGGCGCTCGGCGTTCCTGGCGACTCGCTGCAGAGCTTTCCCGAGGCGTTCCGCGAAGGGATGGCGGCGCGTGCCGCCCTGCTCCGTGACGAAGGCGTCAACGATCCGAAGAATTGGGAATTGCCGTACGGCAAGGGTGCGATCCACATCGGGCTCAGCGCGTTCGCTAATTCCGAAGAAGAGTGGTACCGCATCATGGGTGTCGCTCGCAAGCAGTTCGAGGGCTGCTCGGGCGTCAGCGTTTTGGCTATGCAAGACTTCGGGGCGCAGCCACGCGACCTCAATTCGCTGGGTTATAAAGACGGCATCGACCAACCGCCGATCGAGGGCAGCGGCGTCGAGCCTCTGCCCGGTCAGGGACGGCCGATCAAGGCCGGCGAGTTTATCCTAGGGTATCCGGGCGAGAGCGGCGTTGTCACAGCGATTCCGCAGCCGGACATACTCGGTCGCAACGGCACATATGTAGGCTTCCGCAAATATCAGTCGCGCGTCGGCGCGTTCAATCGATTCCTGCAAGCGAATGGAACAACCGAGGAAGAGCGGGAATTGCTCGCCGCAAAGCTGGTCGGCCGCTGGCGCAGCGGTGCGCCGTTGATGCTCGCGCCCGAAGTCGACAATCCCGCACTCGGTGCGGACCCGCAGCGGAACAATGACTTCAGCTACTCCGACGACGCGCGAGGTCTGCGGGCCCCGTTCGGATGCCATATTCGGCGCATGAACCCGCGCAACACGAACCTCACCCGGTTGACTGACGTCAACCTGCATCGCCTCATTAGGCGCGGCACGACGTATGGACGGCCGTACGATCCGAACGATTTATCCGAAGAAGCTGACGAAGTGCCGCGTGGCGCCCACTTTCTCTTCGTCAGCGCCAAAGCAATGGCCACGATTGAATTCCTACAACAGGAGTGGATCAACGACGGCAATTTCATGGCGCTAGACGACGAGCGTGACCCGATTATCGGGCTGCAAAGCGACGATGCGACCTTCACGGTCCCGAGAGAACCGGTGAGGCGCCGCTTCCGCAGCATTGAAACGTTCAATGTGCTCCGCGGCGGCGAGTATTTTTTCATGCCGAGTTTATCCGCACTGAGATGGCTGTCCGAACTCAGGTGAGACCAAGTTCGTTCACCGCGTAGTTCCGGGTGATATCATCGCGCTGGGTCGCCATCGTGTTCATATGTGAGGCCAACTAGTCTGCGTTGAAGCAAGGAGATTCGAGCATGGTCTTCGAGACCCGTACTGTGAGCCAGACGGGGGCCGTTTTGGTTCGCTGAAATTGCGGCGCCGCCAATGAATCTTCTAGGGCCCGAACTGGTCCGTGATCTGGTCTCCCTGATTCAGTAAGCCGAGGCCAACGATACCTTCAAAGTGCTCGTGTTCAAGAGCGCCGACCCCGACTATTTCATTCCACATGTGGACGTGACTCGCATCGAAGAGTACCGGGCGCAGGCCGCAAAGCTGACGGGCGAAGTGTCGATCGCCCTCATGTTTCGTTATCTCAGCGCAAGCCGGCTCGTCACAATCGCGCAGATCGCGGGTCGCGTACGTGCTGCCGTGGCGTGCGACATGCGTTTTGCCGCGCGAGAGTCAGCGATTTTCAGTCAGCCTGAGCCGACGTTCGGCCAGATTCCCGGCGGCGCTCAACACCTCGCGCGCCTGATGGGCCGCGCCAGGGCACTCGAAGATGTGTTGAGTGCCGCAGATTACGACGCGGAGCTGGCCGAACGGTACGGCTGGATCAATCGCGCGCTTCCGGCCAGCGAGCTCGATGGCTTCGTCAGATCGCTGGCTCAACGGATCGCGGCGTTTCCGGCCGCCAGCCATGTGACCGTCAAAGAGCGAGTCAATGCGATCGCGCTTGCCTCGGTTGAGGATTTTCGTCGCGATTATGATCTCTTCGCCGACGCCGTGCGCACACCCGACGTCCAAGGCTGATTAGGAGCCGCCTTCAGGCGCGCTTCCAGACCCGAGAAGCGGAGCTGGACCTGGCGCAGATGCTCGGCAACCTGGCCGAGTTCGTCATTCAGCCGCCGCGCGCAAGGCCCGCTCGAGGGCGATATCTAGGCCCGTTGCAACGGCGGTAACTCGATCGTCACCGAATTGCCCAAAGAGCGACGAAGGGCGATCAAACTCAAAGCATGCTCGCCCCTGCTCATTCGCATACAGAATCACGCGCAGTGGAGCATACAAGCTCGCGGGGAGACGCCATCGCGTCATTTTCGAAGCGGTAAGCGGATTGCCGATCTCGTATTGCAGCGCTTGGCGCGTTAGCCCGGCGAGGCGTAACAATGACCCGTGGTCGCGCCACAGGAAGATCGCGAGCTCGGGCCCCGCCTCCAGGATCTCTTTGAGGTGGTTCGCATCAGGCACGTCCATGGATTCCGGAATCCGGCTGTCGAGTCGAGGCACCAGGCGTTCGAGCGCCGATCTGACTTCGGCGAATGTTCGCGTCGACTCGATGGTTACGTGCTCGATTTCAATGTTCTTTCGACTGATATCCGCAACCGCCATTAGGCGCTCCTTTGTTAAAATCGGTTCATCGATCGTTTACAGAACAGCAAGAAACTCCGACACCAAGGCTGCGAACTGAACCGGCCACTGAAAAAGAAACCCGTGGCCGGCATCGGGGAAGATTCTGACGCGGGCGTTCGGCAAATGTGCCGCGAGAATGCGCGTATTGATCGGCGGGATCATCGTGTCGTTGTCCCCGTTGGCGACCAGCGTGGGCTGTCGTATTCCCGCCAAGCGATTGAGCTTCGATTTGTTGGGGATGCCCCACTCGACAATGGCATCGTATTGCGCCTTTTTTGATTGCGTACTCACTGGCTGATCGCGCTCTTCGGTGCGAGAGGTAAAGCGCGCGATGAAATCCTTGCCGCGTGCGATGCTCGTTTCCGTTGGGTTGAAGAACAGCCAAAGAAGCCCCTCGGCACTCCCCGGATCGGCATTTGCGACGGTCTCGACGTCGATGATCCAGCCGTGCATCCCTTGGGCACCTCCTTGCGGACCGGTAGCGGCCAAGACGAGCCGCCTCACTTGGCGTGGTCGCAGTAGCGCGAACTCCTGCGCAATCATTCCCCCGATCGAATAGCCGAGCACATCGACTTCGTTGAGCCCCAGGGCGTCCACAAAGGCAATTGCATCGCGAGCCATCGGCGTAATGCTGCATGGTGTCGATCCGGAAGTGAGCCCGACTCCGGTGTTGTCGAAGAGGATGACTCCACGCTCCGCTGCCAGCCTATCTATCAACAGCGGATCCCAGTCGTCCATGTTGCCGCGGAAGTGCTGCATCAGGACCAACGGTGGACGCGAGGTCGTCGAGGCACCAACCCTTCGGTATCCATATCTTATGCCGTTCGCCCCGTCGACGAACTGGTTAGGCGCGGAAATCGCATTGCTGCTCTTTGAGTTCCAATCATTCGGTGAAGTAGCTGACAAGGCGCACTCCCTTCTGATAGCTCATGGCGTGACCGAAAAAGGTCACGCTTGAATTTGAATGCTGCCTTCTACCTCCTGCACCCCGTACGTGTTGAGTGCCTTGGATCAATGCGTCGTCGGAATACTGGCGAATTCGTGAGTCGCGCGGTAAATGTAGTGCAGGGTATCCCGAGACAAAAGCGTGCTTGAGCGGTTGTCCGCGAGCGCACATCCGGTGCGCGACCTCGTAAGCGAATAGTGCACCCATGCAGGCGCTCGGGCGAATCCTCAAACGATGCTGATCGTCTCTATTGATGACGACGGGAGCTGTTGTAGATTTCGATCAGGCGATTTACTTCCAGATTAGCATCAATGTACGCAATCCGCGCTGATTCGAACTCAGCCGAATCTACATCGCGCACGGCAAACCAAGCCTCCCACGTGTGCTCTTGCGCTTCGCGTGCAGCTTGGATACCGTCGAGCGCTGCTTCTTTCGACTTAAATTCGTTCTTGCTCTCTTGCATTGCGATTTCAAGCGTGCCCTTCGCCGTGGTGTTGACCATTTTAGAACCTCCTGCTTTAGGAAGCGCTTATGCGCTTCCGATGCAAGATCGAAACTCCTGGGATTGTTTAAGGACGCATTAATGATCTGCCGCGGCTGCGTTGAGGGGATCGGTCGTGGAAGAGGGCGCCTGCTTCTCTAACAGCCGTCTAACGGATTCCGCAAAACTCGCCGGGATTCGAAGGGACTAGCCGGGACTCGAAAACGCGAAAACCCGTACAGGAAAGGACTCTCGGGTATTCGACGGGAGCGGCCGGGACCCCGATTGACGGGTTCGATTCCGGTTAGTGCGTCCCTTGCGATGCGCCCACTTCATTGCAGAGTTGATGAGCGAATGCGTGTGTGCGATCGTCGTAGGCGAAAGCGGACGTTCGCCTTCGCTCCCAAGACGCGCATAGAAACGCATCAATTACCGGAGCCGTAACCCTCATTCTCCTCGACCGTGCCATCGTCGTTATAGTCACGCACGATCGCAGACCACTTGCCAACCAACCAGTCAAAGTCCGCGGCACGTTCTCCCAACTCTTCGGAGGCTCTCGGAGAAATGAGGGCCCGCGCGAACTCAAGAGCATCTGCGTCCATTTGTAAAAATGTTACCTCACATCTTGTCAGCCTTGACGCCCGTACATAATATATTATATACTATATCCGGCATGCACGTAGACGAGCCGTCGTGTTAGCGACCACATCGATGGGAGACGTACTCCTCGACAGTCTTCGCCGCGAAATCGTTAGCGGGCGATTGAGCCCCGGCGAGTCGCTACGTCAGGACGAAATCGCTAGATCCTTTGGGGTCAGCCACGTTCCCGTTCGTGAAACATTCATCAGGCTCCAAGCAGAGGGTCTCGTCGAGATCCGCCCGCGTCGCGGGGCAATCGTTGCCGCTCTGTCCGCCGCCGAAGTCGAGGATCTCAACGACATGCGCTCCGCGTTGGAATGCTGCGCGCTCAGGATTGCGATTCCTAAAATTGGCGACGCCGATCTGCGCAAAGCTGCCCAGGTACTCGATCGGCTTGATAGGGATCGCAGCCGGTGGGCCGACTTCAACACCGACTTTCATTCCATCCTGTACAAACCGGCAGCACGGCCTCGTCTTCTAGGCGCAATCCTCACGTTGCAGAGAAACGTCGCACGTTACATCCATCGAGAAGTGGAAGTCACAAATAATTTCGCTGAATCACAGCGCCAGCACCGTAAGCTCCTCACGCTCATAAAAGGAGCAAGAGTCGCCGAAGCATGTGCGCTACTGCACGATCACATCGCCGAGCCGGGAAACGTACTCGTTTCCGAACTACGCAAGGCTGGATACCAGTAAACGCTCCTTCGGCGTCCGCGCGCACCCAGAGGAACCATGCAAAAACTATATATCACCGTCGCGGTATGTGCTTTGACCTGCTGGGCCATGACCGCGATTGCCCAAGCCTCGAACGGCGACTCGGATCTTGCTAGCACAATTCAGCAGACGCGAAAGGCTCTCGGCGCGAGCACCTTGCGGAGCCGAGGCACGCTGCAGATAAAAGAAACGGTGACGAGCAACGGACTGAGCGGTATTGGAACCTCTGCAGGCTCCATCGGCGGCATACTTTTTGCCGAGCGCTTCTCGACTCCGCCGGTCGTATCGGCCGACGGGTACGACGGTACCTCGATGTGGAATCAGGATCAAACGGGATTGGTTTGGGTAGACGACAGCGTCGGCGGAAGGTCTCAAGAGATCGATCAGGCGTACGCATTTAACCAGACGCTGTTTACACCGGGCGCCGGCGGGGCTTCGGTGTCGTGGAGCGGCGCAAGGAGCGATGGCGGGCACCGTTACGCCGTCGTGATCGTTACCCCGAAGGGCTCGCAACTTCCGATGCAGGTGTGGATAGATATGGCGAGTCATCTGCCGTCGCGCTACGTTATCGCCTTGGGCCCGATCGTCAATACGGTGACGGTCTCCGACTACCGATCGGTCGACGGCTATATGGTGGCTTACCGCCGAACGCAATCTAGTGCCGGCAACTCTACCGACGCTGCAGTCTCATCGGCGAAGATCGTCGATTCTGGCAACACAGGCTTAAGCCGGCCCGCCTCGAGCGTGCACGATTTTTCAATGAACGCCGGTCGCAGCTCCACGACGGTCCCATTCGAACTCATCAACAATCACGTCGACTTGGAGGTCATGCTCAACGGCAAGGGGCCGTACCGCTTCGCCTTCGACACGGGAGGCGTCAACGTTATCGATCCCGCCGTGGCGAGCGAGATAGGCGCAAAGGGAGCCGGCGCGGCTCAAATGGGGGGCGTGGGGGCGGCCACGCAGTCGATTAGCATCGGTACGGTGGACTCGCTGCAAATCGGCGACGCGCTCCTGCGCAATCAGGTGTTTGCAGTCGCTCCGGTGCGGCAATTGTTTGGCGTTACGGGAGAGAAGACCGACGGAGTGATCGGCTTCGAAGTTCTCGCGCGCTACGTCACGACGTTCGACTATGCCGGTCACACGATTACGCTGCAGATGCCGGGAGCGAGTCCGCCTGCCGGCGCCACGGTGATGTCGTTTTATTTCGGCGGTACGCAACCGCAGTTCAAATGTACGATCGACGGCATCGCATCCGATTGCACGGTCGATACCGGATCGCACGCCACACTCGACTTGTTTTCGCCTTGGGTCGCAGCTCATCCGCAAGTTCTTCCCTCGACGCACAGCGCCGAGAGCGTCAACGGGTTCGGCGTCGGCGGCGGGAGCAAGGGTCTTCTAGGACGACTGGAAAGCCTGGGCTTTTCGCAGTTCATGTTGCACGACCTCGTCGCGGGCTACTCGACGGATAAAGGGGGCGGTTTCGCACTGCCGTTCGTAGCGGCCAACGTTGGCGGCGGCGTTTGGAAGCGCTTCACCGTCACCTTCGATTACGCCAAAGAGACAATGGCGCTGCAGCCCAACACGAGCTTTGCAGCGCGTGACGTCTACGAGCGCGCCGGCCTCTTCCTCATTTCGAACGGCGGAAAGATCGTCGTCTTTGACGTACGCCCCGGCACGCCGGCGGCGGAAGCGGGCATCGTGAAGGGCGACGTGATCGTTGGCTTTGACGGCAAGGCGCCGACGCTGTCGCAGGTCCGCAAAGCCATTGACGGGCCTGTAGGAACGGTTTTACGTCTGCAGGTTGTATCGAAAGACGGAACCACAAAAACTGTCGCCGTGACGCTCCGCGACTGGGTGTAACGAAGGCGAGCGAAGTCGTATAGCTGACCGCGACGAGTTTACGCCTGCGATCGCATAGCTACGCGCGTTTCTTGCAGTCGTTGCGGTAGGCCGTCTTCAACGACAGCCCGGGGGCTTATTTTGATCCCCAAATCATCGCATCGGCGCCAATAGCCAGCGTTCGCGTCGGTGCCGATGCACCTGGCGCAAACACTTCGACGCGATAAGATTCTCCGACGTAGACGTTTCCACCACTTCCGATTAGTAGCATCGCTGGCGGCTGGGCCGTCGTTATGGATCGAACGGGAGAGATTGATTTTGGCTGATAGAAAGAAACTAGCCTTGAATCTTGATTTGCAACCACGAGGTTGCCGCTCGCAGCGAATGCTACGGCTACTGGCGCGGATACTTGCTTGATCGCGAGAATCTGCCTCCCCATCGCGTTGTACGCACGGGCCGAACCTGAACGCCCCGCCGGGCGTCCGGAGTTGGCGACATACAAATTCCCCTGCTTATCGAACGTCATACCTTCAGGAACGTCTACGCCCCTCGTAATGACGACACTCGGGCTATTCGAGTTCGGCGGATAAACACTAACATTTTTCCGGTTTCCTACCGCCGCCCACCCGTCGAGTGCCCTGATGCCTAGGTCCCTTTTGTGGCCGGTGGCGAATGTGCAAAACTAACTGAGACTCGGGATGGGGGTCGAAGGAGATAGTCATGGCACGGATCCGGCGTCAAGATCGAACACCGCTGCCGAATAGAACGCTTACGATGCGTATTCGGTCAACAACCTCACAGCGAAGAGAGGCGCGGATGGTTCCATCGTGGTCCAGTTCGGTGGATGCGACGGAAAAATCCCGAATTGCTTGCCAATCACGCCTGGCTGGAACTACATGGTCCGTTTTTATCGTCCGCGAGCCGAGATCTTAAACGGTTCCTGGACTTTCCCTCAGGTCGAGCCAACTTAGATTTCACCGCATCGCCGCAACCGCACGTCACCACGCGTTGGAGGCGGCGGGCTGCGCGTTAGTGCACCGATTCGATCAACGGACCTAGAACTAGGTGGCATTGCCTGGCTAAGAAACCCGGGCACGTATCTAGTCGTGCGAGCAAAGGGAGAGTAACGTCGGTCTCAACAGCGGAGAAGCTAGCGCCTGTTCCTCTAACGAATATCTAACGGATTACGCAAAACTCGTCGGGATTCGAAGGGACTAGCCGGAACTCAAAAACGCGAAGACCCGTACGGGAAAGGACTTTCGGGTATTTAACGGGAGCGGCCGGGACTCCGATTTGCGGGTTCGATTCCCGTTGGCGCTACCAAAAACCCTTATTCCGTAAGGGTTTTTCGCATCAGTCGGCCTGTCGTCTGACGGATTAAGTGATCGCCCCGAGCAGCTGGGCCATTCAGGTGCAATCAGGTGAAATCGGCCTGCGAGCTTCGGCATCAGGTGCCGGAAATAGTGCGATGAGTTAGCAAAGCCGTGGAGCAGCAAAAGAACCGTTGTCCTTGCGTACCGGCTTCACGGTAGAAGACGTTCGGGGGGACTACTCGGACAGTCGAATGACGAACGTTAGGCAATGCAGATGTCCTTTCTGAGGGGGCGGCAGCATCGATTGCTTTGCTCAACGGCCCCGACCTCAAAACTCACCTATGATAACGCCATCGCGCATTGAGCGGACGGCTCGCTGTTCTCGAGGCCACGCGACTTTGCTTGGGCCGCTGAATCACTTATCGTTAGTATAGCTCGGGTGTGAGATCTTACCTTTGATGACCATTTGAGAGCGCGATCTCCGCGAAGGCAGTTGGGAGTGGCATCAGTCGTAACAACCGCGTGACGTGCCGATCTACCAGTGGCCTGCGCTTTGACCGCCATCTACATGGGAAATTTCCCCAGTTACGTACGGAGCGTTTTCCAGATACATCACGGCAGAGACGACGTCTTGGATCTCTCCAATTCGTCCGAGCGGAATCTGCGATTCGAGTCCGGCGTACGATGCCTCCGGATGCGTCCTGATGATTATAGGTGAGACCGCGTTCACCCGGATGCCACACGACGCATATTCGATCGCGAGTGCCCTTGTCACTGAGTTCAAGCCGCCTTTAGCCAACGATGCTAACGCCGCCGGAACACCTTTGACAGGTTGTTCGGCTACCGTCGCCGTGATGTTCACGATATGACCCCACCCTTGGGCCTCCATCACACGCACCGCGCGCTGCGTAATGTGGAAAAAACCGGCGAGGTTCGTTGAGAGCATCAAGTCATAGTCAGCCGGGGTGTACTGTGTGAATGGTTTCGAAATATAGGCTCCCGCATTATTAACTAGTGTGTCGAGCCGGCCGAATTTATCAACGCCCTCACTCATAATGAGGTCGGCGGTCTCGGGGTTACTGATGTCGCCGGCAACGTTCAGCACATTCGGGTCTGTGCCGCGCTCGATTGAGAGCGAGCTGGCGATCACCTTGAAGCCTGCATCGCGGTATGCGGCTACTAGGCCCGCGCCGATGCCGTGCGAAGCACCGGTGATTATCGCAACCTTTTCATCGACCACGCCGGTAGCCGACCGCCGAGCCTTAACCGGACGTGACGTCCGGCTTACTTTGCCCAACCTCGATGATATAACCGTCAGGATCACGGATGTAGCAGCGAATCTCGCCGTACTTGTCCTTTGGTTCCGTGATGAACTCGGCTCCTCGACTTTTCCATAATTCGTAGCACGCTTGAATATCCGCAACGCGGATATTCAAGAAGCTGCTGACCCTATCCGGGTCGGCGGGGACGCTGAGCGTTACCGACGGCTTGTCCGGGGTGGGCCCGCCCCCGACGTTGACAATCAGCCAAGTATTCGCGATCTGAATGTGCCCGGACGCACCCTTGCTGTCGCCTCTGCTCAGAATGCGGCCGCCGAAGACCTTTTCATAAAAATCAGCCGATCGGTCGATGTCGGCGACGGTGATAAAATGAGTGACGGTAAATCCCTCCCGCGGCGGCATCTCATAGCTCTTTTGTTCGATTTGTACTTCGTCCATTAACGACTCCATTTCAGATAGAGAGCACTTACACCGAGAAAAAACTGGGGCTTACTCACGGGATGAGCAGCACCTTACCGATACCGCCCTTCGTGAACGCGGCCTGCGCTGCGCCCGCGTTCTTAAGCTCCTCGCGGCGGCCGATCGGGATCGTCATCTTGCCAGAGTTTACGGCATCGGCGATAAAGGCGATGCCCGCTCGGTCTTGCTTTGAGCGGAACGAGACGACGCGCACCTTCGGGTAGTCCTTGGCGCCGTCGGGCTCTCCCGTCACCGATGCAAACGTCCCGCCGTCCTTGACCTTCGCGAGCAGATCCGTCGCCGCTTTCCCGCGAAGCGTGTTCGCCACGATGTCGACTTGCGGAATCGTCGCGAAGGCGGCCGGGTCGTCGAGAGCGATCGTTTCGTCAGCGCCGATGCTATCCGCCTGGTCGAGCTGAAAACGCTGCACGCCCGCGATCACGTGCGCGCCCGATACCTTCGCCATGTAGACGGCACAACGACCGACGGCGCCCGCCGCGCCGGAGACCAGCACCGTCTGGCCCGACTGCAACCCGCTTGCGACGGAGATCAATTGGCTGCCCGTGACGCCTACGAGCGGAATCGCGGCCGCGTCGACCAGGTCCATCGTCTCCGGCACCTTGGCGAAAAGAGTCGCTTTGTCGGCGACTAGTTCAGCGTACGTGTGGTACGACCACCCGCAGACACGGTCGCCGACCTTGAGGTCGGTGACGCCGTCGCCCGTCGCGACCACCGTTCCCGACACGTCCAGGCCGATGATCGCCGGAAAGTGCATCGGCCACCGATCCTTCAAGTCGCCGTTGCGCTCGAGCATGTCTTCCGGGTTGATGCCGATGCCGGCCACCTTGACGAGGACGTCGCCCACGCCCAGCTCCGGATCCGGCATGTCTTGATATTTCATCACTTCCGGACCGCCGTACGCGCTCACAACAGATGCTTTCATGTGTCGTTTACTCGAAGCGGGCGGACGCTGAGCTCGGCAGAACGGCACTCGCGCGCAGCCCAAGCGGCATCAGGCGCTCCCTTTTCCTTACGCCGATGCCGTGCGATGCGCCCGTTAATACTACAACTTTGTCCTTGGCCACTTCTTATCCATAAAGGACCCCAGCTTTGCTTTGCCCGACCTCGATGATGTAACCGTCAGGATCGCGGATGTAGCAGCGCGTCTCACCATACTTGTCCAGAGGTTCGGTAAGAAACGTCGCTCCCCGACTCTTCCATAACTTGTAGCACGCTTGAATATCTGCTACACGGATATTCATGAAGCTACTGATCTCATTGGGGTCGGGAGGGGGGCGGAGCGTCACCGTTGGTTTGTCAGGTGTCGGACCGCCCCCAACGTTGATTATGAGCCACGTGTTTGCGATTTTGATGTACGGCGGTGCGTCTCCATCGCCCATGCTCACAATTTCTCCCCCGAAGACCGTTTTGTAGAATTCGGCGGATCGCTCGAGGTCGGCCACTGTGAGAAAGTGAGCGACGGTAAACCCCTCGTGCGGTG
Source organism: Vulcanimicrobiota bacterium (assembly GCA_963831815.1). GTDB lineage: Bacteria > Vulcanimicrobiota > Vulcanimicrobiia > Vulcanimicrobiales > Vulcanimicrobiaceae > Cybelea. Next base: position 553,692 of record CAWHRL010000002.1, on the reverse strand, counting down.
GCATCTGATAGCTTTTCTGCTCGACTTGTACTTCGTCCATTGATCTCTCCAATTGCAGTTATAGTTTAATGCGCGATATCGGCGCCGGGCGTGAGCGGAAGTGTTTGCTGCACGCCGCTGCGCCCGCTTCGGACAAGCGCGTCCCGTGGCCCACGCCTGCCGCACGGACACGAATCGGAGTCTCGCCGCCGCTTGGCTCAGGCAGCTGCGTTCGCTCAAACGCCCGCACCTCAGGTCCTCCAAAGCGATGCACGCGGATCGCGTTCATTTCGTCCATTTTCAACTTAACTTAGAACTAACAAATGACGGATACCTTCATCGATAACTCGAACGTGAAGTGAGGTGCTCCATCGCGCGTCGCCTATCTCGGCACGCTAAGGCGATGCAAGGGAGCTCCACAGGGAGAGGTCGTGAGGCCGCAGCGTTACCCGAACACATCGCAGTGGGAAATTCGTTACAAAGTTGATGGTTCTTAGAGTCTTTGAATGCGGCGGCCCCGGAGATCACCTGCGGCTCCCCGCGGAATCTAGTTACCGGAAAAGTTAGCGCTTGCTCCTCTAACGGCGATCTAACGTATTACGCACAACTCGTGGGGATTCGAAGGGACTAGCCGGGACTCAGAAGCGCGAAAACCCGTACCAGAATGGTATCCGGCCACTAGACGGGAGCGACCGGGACCCCGATTCGCGGGTTCGATTCCCGCTGGCGCTACCCCCAAAGCCGTATTTTTACTGATTTTGTGAGTCACGCCAGCTCACTTGTGGCGCCGTTGTGGCACCAACATTTTTTGCCGAGCGCCGACTCGGGCCGGCCATCGCGGCCGCGACGGTCTTGCCTAGCAAGGGCGTCGAGCCGTGCCGCGGCATCGACTTCTAACCTCGACAGCGTGCACGTAAATGCGCGACGTGATTGCTGCCGACTCGTGACCGAGCGCGCGTGACATTGTTTCGGGGCACGGTCACGGGGGAACAGCGGCTCGAGGTCGATTGGCACCTTTACAATACCACGTATTGGCTCAATACAAAGGTCCAATCCTCGCCTAGAATGAGCCCATCCCATGAAGAACCTGATCACGACGCTCCTGCTGTCTGTAACGCTGCTTGCTGCCTCGGCCGCGCCTGCACCGGTGTACACGCCTTACCCGGCCGCCCCGACGGCACGCGACGGACGCAACGATTTCAATTTTGCTTATGGAACGTGGCGTACGCACTACCGCATACTCAAAGATCGGTTGGTCGGCAGCCACCAGTGGTACCAGTGCCACGGCACGTCGGTCTTTCGCCCGTTTTGGGGCGGCAGCGGAAATCTCGAAGACGCCGATCTGAAATGCCCGAACCGGCATATCGGCGGGATGACGCTTCGCCTCTACGATGCGCAAACGCACCAATGGACGCTTTGGTGGGGAACGAAAAAGCTCGGCATCCCGCCACCGCCGCAAGTCGGGCATTTCGATGCAAACGGTGTCGGCGACTTCTATTCGTACGATAACTGGAAGGGCACGCCCATTATTGTCCGTTTCCATTGGACCAAAGTGAGCGGCAATCCCCACTTTGAACAAGCGTTCTCTACCGACGGCGGAAAGTCGTGGGAAGTCAACTGGATTACCGACACGGAGCGCGTGTCATCTTCTAGCAAAGGCGTGTGGAACGCAACCGCGCCGGGCGGCGACGGACACAACGGTTTCGACTTTCTGATTGGGACTTGGCGAACGCATGACATGCAGCTGCGCCATCCGTTAAGCGACAGTCACGATTGGTTCGCATGCGACGGTACGTCTTCCGTCCGGCCGTTTTGGGGTGGAAGCGCTGACATCGAGGACGACGATCTCCATTGTCCGGCGCAGCACATCGTGGGCGTGACGGTTCGCTTGTACGATCCGGTTACGCATCAGTGGTCGCTCTACTCGGGAACGCAGAAGCGGGGCTTGGCGCTCCCGCCGCAGGTCGGTAAATTCGGCGCAGACGGCGCCGGCGATTTCTTCGGCCTCGATACGTTCGAGGGCAAACCGATCGTCGAGCGTTACCGTTGGGCTCAGCACAACGGTAATCCGCGCTTCGAAGAAGCGTTCTCGGCGGACAAAGGTAAGGCGTGGGAGACCGTCTGGACGATCGACTACGAACGCGTTACGCGGCCGGCGCGTTGATCAGCGGCGTTCCACGGTGTTGCTTTAGAGCCGTGAGTAAGCCGTTCGTGCTCTTTTCGAAATTCAGCGATGATAAGTGGCTGCGCTAACGGATTCCGCAAGACTCGCCGGGATTCGAAGGGACTAACCGGGACGCTAAAACGCAAAAACCCGTACAAGGAAAGGACTCGCGGGTATTCGACGGGAGCAGCCAGTACCCACGTCATCCTGAGCTTGTCGAAGGACGCGGGTTCGATTCCCGTTGGCGCTACCAAATAAAAATGAGCCGGTAATGGTTTTCTCATTGGCGGCCATATGCACCTTAAATCTAACGGCCGTCAAACCGATCCTCGTGGTGATACGCCGGATCCATCGCGATTTTCTCTGCGGCTTGCCACTGGATTTAGCTGACCTCAGAGCCCGCTTCCATTTAAAACGCCGACTCGGGCACACGCCGATCGCATCCATTTCAGGCCGTACGTGCCTCAATCACACTCACCGGAGTAGTTGTCGGCACGACGCGGACCGCTGCAAACCCTGCGGCCGATAAGATTGCGCGGAACTCGCTCTCAGCTCGCTCGCGGCCGCCAGGCGCATGGACGAGCATCTCCAAGTCAACGAGGTATGCCTCTGCTGCTCGCCCTTGCTGCGCCCTCTCGGGCAAGACGCGCTCGACGATTAGCAGTGTTGCGTTACGGGGCATCGCTTTCCGGCAATTCGAAACGATCGCGATGGCACGCGCGTCGTCCCAGTCGTGCAGAATATGCTTGAGCACGTAGGCGTTGGCGCCGGCAGGGACGCCCTCAAAAAAATCGCCGGCAACGAACTTACAGCGCCCCGCCACCCCGCTCGCCTCAAGCAGCGATAGGGCATCAGCCGAAACATCCGGGAGATCGAATAGTATTCCCTCGACCTCCGGGTTTGTCGCGAGAATGTCGGCTAGCAGGCGTCCCGTTCCACCACCTACGTCCGCGACGCACTTGAATGACGAAAAATCGTAAGCGGCGATCAACGGAGGCAGACAAGGCAGCGCTGAACGCCGCCATGGCCTGGTCATCGGCACAATGGACGACTTTCGATGGGCGACCGAGGAAGAGCGATCCTGCATGACCGCCTTCGGCAGGTCCTCGCCGAAATGTTAGCTGATACGGTGCGAGCCGAATTTGCGGGTCGACGAAAAGCGAGCAAATCGATGCCGGCGGATCTTATCGTACAGTACGTTGCCTCGACATTCGTTCTCGTCTTGGACTGGTGGATCGATGCGAAAAATCCACTACCTCCGAAGGAGATCGACGACTTGTTTCATGCAATGATCCTACCGACGCTTTCGTTTGCTCGAGCATAGGACTGCGCGTGACATCGGTACGGTCTGGGCCTCCCGCCACCGCGGGGCAGCGTGTACCGGCCTTAATCGCGCGGTCATGTCAATACGAGCCTTCCGCCGTCGGCCGGCTAACCGGCTCCTCGTCTAACGGCGATCTAACGGATTCCGCAAAACTCGTCGGGATTCGAAGGGACTAGCCGGTTCGATTCCCGTTGGCGCTATCACATCAGGCCCATTTATTTGGGCTTTTTTCGTGCCTTTCGCGCGATGTCTACTAAGATGTTGACACGCTCACCGATACCGAACCGACGCACAAGGGTAATCGTAATCAGTAGGGCGCCGGCGGATCGAGCGCAACGCCGTCGGGCTCCTTGAAGCCCGTCATCGTACCGAGCATCGCACCCGTTTTGAAATCGTATATCCCGACGGTGGCCGAACGGTCCGTTGCTCCGAAGAGCCGCTTTTCGTGTTGGTCGAACGCTATCTGGAATGGGTCAACGGCTCCGAACTGCGCTGATCGCTGTTCTATAGATGAACGCACGGGCACTCACCTTTACGATGGTGACCGTGTACCTGATGTAGCGCCGGGACTCGGGACGTCGTATTTGAAGAACGCTTTCCAGCGCTCGCATCGTAGACGTCGCGAATCGCCGTGACGACGGCGTCGGGCTCGTCGAAGACGACGTACTCCGAACTGTGGTCTGCATACACTTGTTTGGAATTAGAGGAGAGCTCCAACAAATGCCACTGCGCGAGGTTGGTCTCGTATTCGTAGCGCAGATGGGCGAGGCTGGGCGGACGTGGAGGGGTGAGCGAGCCGACGCCGTGATTGCCCGTCGAAATCACGATGACGGGACGGGACCCCAAGGATCGGCGGTGCGCTTTAAGATACGCCTCATCCCACGGCATCTGTTCCATCTCGGAAATGTACGCATCGTACATCGCCACCTTGGTTCGTGCGATATGCAGCAGCGCGGCATTTAGCTCTGGCGACCACGCCGCTTCTGGCAACCCGCGAAAGAACTGTTGCGCACACGTACTTACAGCAATTCCGTGGCGCCCGTGCAGCAGCGGGAGCGGCTTCCGGTCGGCGACGGCATCGCGGCATGTGCGTAGCTGCGCGATGAAGGTGGCCTCGCCGCGATGGTCGATGGCTTGCATGTCGGCGGGCTCGTAATCGACAGCATCACCGTCGACAAAGACGAGCCCCGCAACGTCTGAGGGATACCGGTCGGCGAACGCGCGAACGTTGTTGGCGCCAAAGGCGTGTCCTACCAAAATATAGGGTCCCCCGATGTGGGCGTTGTGGAGCGCGTCGTGCAGTTCGTCTGCGATGCGCACCGTCGTGCGCGGCATCGGGCCGGCGTCGCTGAAACCCGCGCCCGCTCGATCGTAGCTGCACGCGCGCGCAAACCGCGCCACTCGGGGCTGCACCACCGCCCATGCCGGCGCCCAGTCTTCCCAGCCCGAATCGAAGACGACTGCGGGTGAGCCGCTTCCCATACAATAGATATTCAATCGCGCCCCACTCGCCGAAACGAGCAGCCCGGGGCGGGCGTAGATCGTGTCTCCGGGAGCTGCGCTCAACGCGCTTTCTGACACGGCAAGCAAGTAGGCGGTGAGCGCAAAAGCGCGCGCTTTCATGGTCGCATTTTCAGGCAGGTCCGCGTTGTCTGTCTTGAATAAAACGCACGTTATGGTTTACGGGCAAGTTTGGCCCAAACGACAGACCGCCAATGCGGGATCCTTTCTTGTCGAAGTGTTTTTCACGCCGCCCAATACGCGCGCACCATTTCACGTTCACGAGGAAGTAACGCTCGTCGTGCCGTTGAGCGGCCTGTTCGTAGAAAACACGCTGAAAACGAGCATACGGGGAGAACCAGGGGTCGCAATTGTCGAGACGCCCGAGAGCCCGCATGAAAATATTTATAGTCCACTGGGCGGCACGAACTTGCGGCTACGCATGAGTACCGAACTCGAGAGACTCGTCTCATTCGAGCCCCGCGCACAAGCAGGCCACGTACCCACCTATGAAATCGCGTGCGAGATGGCCGAACACATGGGCGACCCGGATCCTCTGCGATTGGAGTGTGCGGGTCTCGAAATACTTGGCTTTGTTAACAATGGGCCCGAGTGGATACCGCGGGGCCGTCCCGCGTATTTGCGCGAAGTGGTTGCCGATCTACGCGCGAATTTCTGCCCTGAGCGAGGAATCGCCACGATTGCCCGCAATGCGAGCGTTTCACCAGTTCGCCTCGTACGCTCGTTCCGAAAAACCTATGGAATCAGCCTAGCGCGCTTTATGCGCGTCTTACAGTTGCAACGTGCGCTCAGTCTTCTAAGCGATCCCGTACTTTCAATCAGCGCTGTTGCTACAGAGGCGGGCTTTAGCGATCAGAGTCACATGACGCGAGCATTCGCACATACGTATGCCCTGACGCCGGCCGTTTTACGTCGGCTGAGCCGTGAAAAGAGGTCGCAAAAATCAACGAATAGATTCGTCGCAAATCGCCAGTGGTTGGGCAATCCGGCCGCTGCTCATCTAACGGCCATCTGATTCCGCAAAACTCGTCTCGTCCCTCATCGGCTTCGCCCGAAAAGCCAACGCCACCAACGCCTTTCGCTCGTTCATTGGTGGAGGTTGGGACCCTAACCCCGAGCCCCTACACATAGTGCAAGGAGTCTGGACCGATCTTTAAACTCCGCCTTGGGATCGCCACGCAAGACCAACTGCCGTTAGCGCGGCGCCCTGCTTCGTTTGCCGCAAAACAAAAACGCCGAAATCCCTCAAGGAATCAGGCGTTTTCGATAACGCAAAAACGTGGGACGCCCGATAGCGACGGTAAGAGGGCGCTACGTCGCTTGCACATTTGAAATCGAATGTTACGATGACGGACACGGAGGAATTCCATGCATCGTTTCTTCCTGGCCGCGCTTTTTGCGGCCTTACCGATCGCAGCGGCTGCGATGACGACTCTCACGCCTTCAACCGTTGTCGGCGCCCCGGCGACTTATGACGGGCAGACCATTATGGTTGCTGGAACGGTACAGAACATCAAGACGAAGAACACCGAAGAAATGGGTCAGGTCACTGTCTTTGAGCTTTGCGATACGAAATGCATCCACGTATTCGATAAGACAAACCAAACGCGCTCTAACGGTTCGTCGGCCACGGTAACCGGCATGTTCCACGCGTCGTTCAAAACACCAAAGAAGACGAGGAAGAACGTCCTAATAATCGGCGGTTAGCGGTCAACTAAACCACAAACATACATACGAGCACAACGAGGGCTCCCGGGCCAAAACGGAGGCCGCCCCCGAGTTTCGTGTAAATTCGCTGGCGCACGCGACTAAGAGGAGCGCGGAAATAAGAGCGGCGTAGCTCCGGATTACAAACATCCAAAGGAGATACGCCGTGAAACGAGTTTACCCCAGGCGCCGCGTCATTCTGGTCGTGCTCGCGGATTTACGAGGCAAAAAGCATTTAATCGCCCTCGATGAGGCGATGGCCGAAAGCGCAGAGAGCGCCAACCGCGCTGTTGCCACACGACACGCACCGGTATATTGCCGTCTTTCGAATCGCAAGCGCCTTCATGGTACAAGGAGGGTACACGCTGCCGGATCGCACAGATCAAAGTTAACTGGTACCGGCCCTGAGGATCATGACGCTCGACGAGGCACTGAAGCATCATTTCGGGTATGAATCGTTTCGGCCGCTGCAGCGCGAGATCGTCGAGGCGGCGCTAGCTGGAGACGACGTGCTCGCTCTCCTGCCGACCGGCGGCGGGAAATCGCTCTGCTATCAGTTGCCGGCACTGCTCGAGCCTGGGCTCACGCTGGTCATCTCGCCACTGATCGCTTTGATGAAAGATCAGGTCGACGGGCTCGAAGCTAATGGCATTCCAGCAACGTTCCTCAACAGTTCGCTCGATCCGTCGGCGACCACGCATCGGCTGGCAGCGCTCGACCGTGGTGCGTACCGCCTTCTATATGTTGCTCCGGAGCGCACCGTGATGGCAGGGTTTCTAGCCAGCCTGGCGCGCTGGAGCTTGCGCCTCATAGCGGTTGACGAAGCGCACTGCGTCAGCGAATGGGGGCACGACTTTCGGCCCGAGTACCGCCAGATCGCATCGCTGCGTTCGCGCTACCCCGACGTTCCGATGCTGGCGCTCACTGCGACGGCGACTGCGCGCGTGCGCGACGACATCGAGCGCTTTCTCGAGTTGCGGAAGGCACGCCGCTTTGTTGCAAGTTTCAACCGGCCGAATCTGCATTATGCTGTCTTCGAAAAAGCCGACGCAGTCAAACAACTGCTGTCATGGTGTACGGCCCGCGTCAACGAAAGCGGCATCGTCTATGTGCAGAGCCGCAACTCTGCAGAAGAGCTGGCGGCGAAGCTTTGCGCGACTGGCATCTCGTCTCGCCCGTATCACGCAGGCCTGCTGCCGCTGCAGCGCGCTCGCCATCAGGAGCTATTCATCCGCGACGAGATCCGCGTCATCTGTGCGACGATCGCCTTCGGCATGGGCATCGACAAGCCCAACGTGCGCTACGTCGTACACTACGATTTGCCCAAGAATGTCGAAAGCTATTACCAGGAGACCGGGCGTGCCGGGCGGGACGGCCTGGCCAGCGATTGTGCCCTCTTCTTCGGCGGAGGCGATGCGGCGAAGCAGCGCCATTTCATTCGTCAGATCGAGAATCCGCAGGAACGCGAAAAGGCCGAGCGCCTTCTGCGACAAATGCTCGACTTCGCAGCGACGACGGATTGCCGGCGGAATCACCTGTTGCGCTATTTCGGCGAGGACGCAGTCGCCGACCAGTGCGGCAACTGCGATAATTGTCTGCAGCCGCCGGCGCGAGTCGACGGCACGCAGGTCGCTCGAAAGCTGCTCTCGTGCATCTATCGCGTGCGCAAGCACAGCGGATTTTCGAGCGGTGCGCACCACATCGTCGACGTCCTGCTCGGAAAGCGTACGGAGAAGGTCATCGCGTGGGGGCACGATCGCCTGTCGACCTTCGGGATCGGTGCCGAGCAGACTAAAGGCGAATGGATGGCGCTCCTCTCGGAGCTCATCCGCACCGGCTGCATCGAACAGGAGTCCGAACATCGAACCTTGTTCGTAACCGAGGAAGGATTGCGTGCCCTCAAAGACCACCGCGCATTCGCTTTTGCCAGGCCGCGCTTCGTCGCCAAGACCAAGAAGCATCGCGGGCGCCGGCTTCGCGCACTGCCTACCGTCGATGATGACGTACTGTTCGAGACACTGCGCAGGTTGCGCAAGCGCCTCGCGGACGATCAAGGCGTTCCGCCCTATGTCGTCTTTTCCGATACGACCTTACGCGAGCTGTGCATGCAGCAACCGGTCACTCTGCAGGCGTTCCGGCAGATCGGTGGTGTTGGTGACGTCAAGCTCGAGCGCTATGGCGCTGCCTTCGTCGAAGCAATACGCTCGTTTGAAAGCGCCGACGCCGCAGGCTAGCGTACCAGCGCTGGAGGGATCCCAGTGATTGCGGGGGACTGCAGGTCGTGTAGGCGCGTCGTCGGGATTCGGACCTTGCGCGCAATCCGATCGAACGCGCAGGTCGCCGCCATTGGCGAGATGCGTCGGCAGTGCTATATTAAGCTAAGATGTTTTTCGGCAAGAATCATCCAGCGAATACCACGTAAGAGCAAGTGAAAGCTGCGGTTCGTTCAAAGTATGGTTTAGGCGAAGTTCTGAGCGTACGAGAGATTGAAAAGCCGACTCCAAAAGACGACGAACTCTTGATACGAGTCTATGCTGCCACGGTAAACAGAACGGATTGTCACGTACTTTCGGGCAAGCCATTCCTCATGAGGTTGTTTACGGGGCTACTGAAGCCGAGGTCAGCCGTTATCGGAACCGACTTTGCCGGACGAGTGGAAGAAGTGGGAGCGACCGTACGATCCTTTAAGGTCGGGGATCGAGTCATGGGATTTGGCGGTATGTTTGGGGCTGGATCTCTCGCACAATATCTGGCATTACCTGAAACTAGGGCGGTCAAAGGAACGGTGACGATTCCTGACAACCTCGATTATGATGTCGCTGCAGCCTGCCCCGAAGGATCGTTTTATGCTGCCAGCGGTCTTAACCAATTGAACCCCAAGGCCGGACAGAAAGCAATGGTGTATGGGGCGACGGGCGCCATTGGCTCGGCCTACGTTCAGTTGTTGAAATATTTTGGAGTTTACGTTACGGCCGTATGCAGAGGCGAGAACGCGGAGCTAATACGATCGTTGGGCGCGGATAAAGTCATCGATTACGAAAAAGAGGACTTTACAAAGGACGACGAGCGCTATGATTTTGTTTTTGACGCGGTAGGCAAAAGCAGTTTTCTCAAATGCAAAGCGCTCTTAAAAGGAGATGGACTGTATACGTCATCGGGTGGGGTGGAGAACCTGTTCTTCGCACTCGTCACTCCATTGCTGGGCGGGAAGAGGGTCCCGTTCATCCCTCCTAAAAACGTCGCGTCCACTTTGAGGTTTATCCTAGATCTGATTGAAAAAGGCTGCTTTAAGCCCTTGATAGACAAGAAATATCCTTTGGGAAAGATTGCGGAAGCATTTACATACGTAGCATCCGGTCAAAAACTGGGTAACGTAATCGTTACCATGGATGCTTGACATTGCGACCTAAGGTTATTGTACATGGCCCTGTCGCATCCACTTTGTCGCGCCGTATGAGACTGACCCGCGCAAATGAGAGCGCTTGCCGTGGGTCGAGCAATCCTCCGAGAAGCGCTGATGCCAGCGGTGCTCCGTGCGACAAGCGATTGCGTGAAGAAGCCTTGGCACTCGGCCGAGCCATATTGAAATGAGTCGCGCGGAGCTGTTCCCGCTCGGGATCGCATCGGGCTTTCAGATCCTGGCCGTGGCCAGGCGCCGCCTCTGCGGCTGCTCGCTTGTGGCGAGGCTCGGCTCGCAGAGTTGATGGAGGATGGCGCCCCATGGTCAGAGCACCGCGCTATCGAGGAAGCGCTCAAGGTTTAACTGCGCATCCCGGCGACTAAGTGATGACAGCCGTGATTGCCGAAGTGGCGATTCACAGGATGTGGTCAGCATTGCAACGCTATGCGAAAGTGGTGAAGTACTCCGGAACGACGACTCGGGTGTGCGGCGAAACGGCTTCGATTTCGCGTACAAAGAATTGCAAAGCGCCAAGCTCTCGTAGTTGTGGGGCGGTGAAAGGAACGAGGAAATTGTCCCAATGCGTAGGGAGCACCAACTTTGGAAAGTTGAGAGTGCGCATGAGCCGGCCACTGTAGTCGTAGATCTCTTTGCGTGACGCTCCAGCGCCCGCGATCAAGACGTCCGGATCCAATCCGGCGATTTCCCGTTCGATATAGTTCATAGAGCCAAACGCCAGGATCTGTTGCCGGTTCAGGCGGATGAGGTACGCTAGCGTGCCACCTTCGGGGTGCATCTGACGGAGCGTCAGAGGAGCTTTCATGCCGGCGGGAGCCTGAAGTGAGCTGTAATAGTGCTTATGATCCAAAGCACTGTGAATACTCGGAATGACTTTCACGGAGAACCGACCGAAATCGTAGTCTTCACCGCCGCGTACGGTAAGCAACTGTTCTTCGGGTACTCCATATGCTCGCAGTATATTCTGCGTGCTCTCGTGACCGACCACGGGCGCGCGCGTTCTCAGCGCGATACCGGGAACGTCCAGAATGTGATCGTAGTGCGCGTGCGTAACGAGAATGAGGTCTGCTCTCGGAGTATGTGCAGCAACGGTGGCCGTCTCCGGAGTCGCGACATCATCCCATCCGTACGTCGGACGCGAGTCCCCACTGACTTTTTGGTAGGGCGAACCCGGTGGCGCGGGTCCGTTAATTCTGGACAGATAGGGATCGATTAGGATTACCAAAGAGTTGCAGCTGATTCCCCAAGCCGCCGTCCCCATGTATGTGAAGTTGACGTTGTCAACGCTCGAGGACTGGGCGGTCGCAGTTTTGGTCTCCTCAAGTGAGGTTCCAATGATCGGTAGAGTGGACAGGCCTTGGAGCATCGCCCTGCGGGTCATAATTGGATGCCCGAACATCGAACGGCACCTCCCTCCGTCAGCTGTCTCTGCGCTTTCTCAGGCACGATCCTCGACATCCTTTTCCCGTACGGGTTTCACGCCCCGTCAGAGTGTGCTACCGCAGCATACGGGCACGTCGAAGCGACGAGTCGCGCCGAGACGATCCGCACATTGCAGACCGAAAATGAGGTTCTCCGTACGATGCTTTGAGCGGCAAGTCAAGCTTCGGAGCGTCACAGCTCATGACGTCGCTGAGACACCCTCGGGAAGTTAAAAGTGCTTGCGACCGCCGCGATTTGCCTGAGCGCCTGGTCCCAAGGCTGAATCGTGCCGGCCTTGGCGACGCGGCGGGCTGCTCTTCTAACGGCCGTCTGACGGATTAACTAATCGTGCCCAGAGCAGCCAGGTCAGAATTCGGAATACTTTCCTCGACGCCGACGACGCGAACCGCCTTACGAGGGTGCCTTGGGCAAGCAACGCTCGGTTCGCAACGTCAACATTAGCTCATTGAGGTCGACACGGATGCGCATTTACGCGCGACGCACGATGATAATGAAGCGCGGGTGAGGGAGTTTCCGGTTTGAGGCGCGTTTGTGCACTTTCAGTTGCCAGACGTCGATCCCCGGCGGTGGTACATTAGAACCCTATCGTGAACCTAGTACATCGAGTCGGCGCATTACCGTCAAGGCCGTGGGCGGGTTCAGGTGGCGATCTGTAGTGCGACCATTGAAAGAGGACGTATGTCAAATGCCAAAATAGGAACCGCCGTTAATGCGAGTCGAGCGCTGCAGTCTGCGGAAACAAATCCTCTCGATTTTGTGCCCGACAAAATTCCTTTCGACATTCCGTATGGCCCACCGATATCGCTAGACCGAGCCCAGGCGATTATTCACGCAACGGTGGCAGAAGCGAAGAAGCGGAACTGGAAGATGAATGTAGCGGTGGTCGATTCCGGCGGCAACCTCGTCGCCTTTGCGCGAATGGACGGCGCGATGCTTGCCTCCATTCAGATTGCCGAACACAAGGCTCGAGCGGCCGCGACCTTCCGGCGCGAGACCAAGGTCTTCGAGGACGGTGTCCAGCTTATGCAGCTCAACTATCTGCTCGCGTTCGATGGAATCATTGCCTCTCGAGGCGGCATCCCGCTGGTCGAAGAGGGGATGATTATCGGTGCAATCGGTTGTTCGGGAGGCACGGATTCGCAGGACGAGATCGTCAGCAAGGCGGGCGCGGCAGTAGTGAACCAACTGCCGGCAAGGAACAACTGATCCAGCCCTCCAGAAAGCGTTGAGGACAATCAACGGTTTCCGAGACAAACACATTGACAGGAGAATGCCATGACAGCAGCAGCCCCACTTACGAAGCGACAGATTCGCTTGGCCCGGCGGTCGGCCGCCTATTGGCGTGTCACGATCGACAACCCGCCGATCAATGTCATGGGCCCGGAAATGCTCCAGCAGTTCCAGGAAGTCATCGACGCTCTCGAGGCCGATGAGCTTGTCAGGGTCGTGGTATTCGACAGCGCCGTCGATGACTATTTTCTGAATCACTCCGATTTCACAGCCAAGCTTGATGACCTGACTGCGCTGCCGCCGGGTCCCACAGGTCTGCCGCCTTGGCCGGACTTTCTCGTGCGCCTGACACGATTGCCCGTAGCCTCCATTGCCCTCATCCGTGGCCGCGCGACCGGCAACGGCAGCGAGATCACGCTGTCCTGCGACATGAGTTTCGCCAGCCGCGAAAAGGCCATCCTCTCGCAATGGGAGGTGGGCGTAGGGATGGTTGCCGGCGGCGGCCCCATGGCCCGGCTTCCCCGACTCATTGGCCGAAACCGGGCCCTCGAGGTGCTACTGAGCTCGGAAGATATCAGGGCAGACCAGGCCGAGGCCTACGGCTACGTTAATCGCGCTTTGCCCGACGCCGAGCTAGACGCCTTCGTAGAGGCGCTCGCGACCCGGATCGCCGGATTCGACAAGTGGGCGATCGCCAACACTAAACGCCTCGTCAACACTAGCCTGCCGCCGGACGTCGAGCTCGGTGCCGGGTGGGATGCGTGCATCGCTTCGCTTGGGCGGTCCGCCGCCCAGGATGGGATCAAAGCGCTGATGGCGCGCGGCTTCCACAAGCCCGGGGATGTCGAAAATCGGCTCGGATACTACCTAGGCCAAATCGCGCGCTAGGCCAGCGCCCGATGCGATTCGCAACTTTGAAGAAGGCTTTTCTCCTAATTGCTGCACTTGCGGCCGCGCCTGGAAATGCGCGCCCGACTGAGATGCCGCAATTTGCGCCGGGATTTGCAGCTCACACGATCCAAGCCGGCGGTCGAACAATTTATTACCGGATCGGAGGGAGCGGGCCGGCGGTGCTCCTTCTTCACGGTTATGGCGATACCGGACAGATGTGGTCGGCTCTTGCTCCGGTGCTCGCAAAGACGCACACGGTCATCGTTCCGGACCTCCCCGGACTTGGCAATTCGCGACCGGAAAATCCTATCGCGCAATATGACATGGCTTCAGTCGCGCGTTCCATCCACTCGCTCATGCAACAGCTTAAGATGCGCCGCGAAGCAGTTGTAGGTCACGACATCGGGCTGATAGTGGCCTACAGCTACGCCGCGCAATTTCGCAGCGATGTCACGAAACTTGCACTGATGGACGGGCCGATCCCGGGCGTCGGTCCGTGGCGGACGGTGCTGCTGTTTCCGGCAACGTGGCACTTTCATTTTTTCGGCACGTATGCAGAACAGCTCACAGCAGGACGCGAACGGATTTACCTCGATTGGCTCTGGAACAGATTTGCGTTTCATCCCGAAAGAATCGGCAATGCCGAACGTGCCGCGATCGCTGCATCCTATGCGCAGCCGGGAACCATGCGTGTCGGCTTTACGTACTTCAAAGACTTTGATGCAGATGCGCCCGCCGACGCGACATTCGCAAAGACACCTTTGCGAATGCCTGTGTTAGCGATGGGCGGCGAAAAATCGTTCGCGCCGCTCATGGCTGCAGTCGCGAAAGCCGTCGCGGTAAATGTTCAAACGAGCGTGATTCCGGATTCCGGTCATTGGCTGATGGATGAGAACCCCACCGCGACGATCGCGGTTCTGAGTGCATTCCTCGCAGAACGATAAACCTCGTATAATAGGTACTGACATCGCGGCCTTGCAACGGCGCGGCATCGCGACGCCGATCGCGTAGCACCTTGACCCGCTTAGACGCGTGTTCCAGGTCAGCCGCCGATCGGCAGGGACGGCTGGACGGCTGGCCTGCCAAGCGGCCAGCACGAAGGCTTTGCGCTAAGGCACCGAACGTTCTTTGCCGCCGATTCGTTCATGGAGCATGGAGCAAGGCAAGTTGAGAGCTTTAGATTTTCCTCGCCGCGTGGTTGGCATTTGCGCAGCTGCAGCAGTGCTGGCGGGCTGCGGCGGATCGCAGTCGCTGATCGGCGTGCCGAGCGCGGCGCACCCGAGCGTGCGCCAGTCGTTACCATTCCCGCCTATCACTCCGTCGAGTCAAACGCGATCCGCGCTTCCGCCGAATCTTCTCTACGTGGGGCTAGGCGCTCCAGCGCAGCATCCATACATCGGCGTCTTCAACGCGGCCGACGATTCGCCAAGTCCGAGTCCGCTTTATACGATCCGCCCCGAGAAGGGTGCCGGCTACACGTCTCTCGCGGTAGACCAAAGCAACAACCTGTACGCGGTCGAACAATTCGTCGGCGGTTCGAAGTTGCAGCTTTTCGCATCGGGAGAGACGACCGCAAGAGCCGCATGCCTTTTTCAGAATGGTATTACTCCATCGGTGACCGGGAAGGTCTTGTATCTGGCGACGTTGTCCCACTCGGTCGTCGAGTTTCCGCTTCCATTTCCGCCTGGAAACAAGTGTCCACAGCCTTTGCGGACGCT
Organism: Vulcanimicrobiota bacterium; assembly: GCA_963831815.1. Classification (GTDB taxonomy): domain Bacteria; phylum Vulcanimicrobiota; class Vulcanimicrobiia; order Vulcanimicrobiales; family Vulcanimicrobiaceae; genus Cybelea. Next base: position 538,297 of record CAWHRL010000002.1, on the reverse strand, counting down.
CACCGACCAACGGGCCAAGCTTCGGGGCCAGGGCCTCTTTAGCGTTGCCGCAAATCCGCACGGCGCGGTTTTCGCTACCTGGTTTGGCCCGACGCCGAAACTCGATGTGTTTGCCGCCGGCTCTAAGACGGCGCATCCCTATGCATGGCTTGGCCGCTCGTGTTCACCGGTCGAGATCGCTGCCGATGCAAAAGGGAACCTGGTCACGGCCGTGGGCGGAAACCGAGCTGGGAATCCGTGTTATATCGGGGTCTTTCGAAATGGTTCGCGGGTTCCAAAGCGCTTCCATGCGAGTGCGCGCAATATCTACACGGGCTTTGCGATTGGCTTTGATGACACGGAACTCTTCGCGGCGCGATACAATCCTGCATCGATCGACGTGTATGACTACAATGAAAAACGCGGTTCCGTCGGTCGCCTGCTGCGATCGTACCCTGGCGTCCCCGTTCATTCGTGGAGCATCGCGGTGTTTTCACGTCAGTGAGACCGATCTCTCGATAAATAAGATCTTCTGCGGTGGCGCCGCTGCTCACGTGCAGCTCCTCAAAAGTGACCGAGAATTCGGTGGGGACGATATGGCGCTTCGAGTCGAGCGATGTCTTCGTCGCTCAATTGCACATCTAGCGCTGCAGTGGCATCCTGGACATGACGAAGCTTGGTGGCGCCAACAATTGGTGCCGTGACGGCGCCTTTACTAAGAAGCCACGCGAGCGCTACCTGCGCCGGCGCGAGCCCACGTTCAGCAGCCATTGTCACCACGACGTCGACGACATCGAAATCGTCGTCAACATACATACTGTCTGCGAAAGGGTCACTGCCGGACCGGATCGTGGTTCGCTTGCCGCCACGCACGCGGCCCCCAGCCAGTAATTCTCTGGCAAGCGGGCTCCACGGAATGAGACCGACGCCCTGATCCAAGCACAGAGGTATCATCTCTCGCACCTCCTCGCGGTAGACCAGATTGTAGTGGTTTTGCATAGAAACGAACCTCGTCTGGTTGGCTTGGCTGGCGACGTATTGCGCCTTTGAAAATTGCCACGCGTACATACTAGAGGCACCAATATAGCGAGCCTTTCCGCACTTCACTACATGGTCCAGCGCAGACATCGTCTCTTCTATCGGTGAGTCGTCGTCCCAACGATGGATTTGATAAAGATCTACGTAATCGGTTCCCAGTCGTCGCAACGAGGCGTCGATTGCGGAAAGAACACGTTTCGAGAAAGGCCGCGATCTGTCGGAGCCGGCCCCATGGGGTAGTACACTTTTGTGGCGAGGACATATGCCTCACGAGAGGGGAGCAGCTTGCGAAGTAATCGTCCGGTGATCTCCTCGGTGAGCCCGGCCGAATACATGTCGGCGGTATCGAAAAACGTGACGCCGGCGTCGATCGCGCTCCGTACGATTCGCTCCGCCGCCGCTTCGTCCAGGTGCCACTCACGCTCAGTGCGATCGCCATAGCTCATCATCCCTAGGCAGATACGCGAAACTTGCAAGCCAATGTACCGAGGCGAACGTACTTCATTGTTTCTCCTGACGGTGGATTGCAACGCCCCCTGCAACAAGAGCGATGCCGAAAATGTCTTGCATCGTAGGGTGCTGATGCAGAACGAGCGCGCCGATGACGGTTGCAAAAACTGGGAGTAGCGCAAGCATCAATGCGAAGGTTGCTCGCCGTAGCCGCGCCATTGCTAGCTGATCAGTGATGTATGGGATCACCGACGAACATATGCCAACAAGCACACCGGCCGAAAGTAGTGATACGTTTGAAAACGCAGGCCTTGCGCCGAGGAGCCCCGCAGGAGTGATAACGACCGTAGCAACGAGCATTGATGCGGCGAGCTGGTCGATGTTGCTGGGTGACGCTTTGCCATAATGGTTTTCGGCAGCGCTCGTGTTTGCAATGCGGTGGCCGAGAATGATGTACAGCCCGAAGAGCACGCAGTTTGCGAAAGCGAACGCGAAGCCGGCCGGTTCGCCTGCAAGGCGAATTTGCGTAATGGCGGCGATGCCCAGCGTCGTCAGACCAAGCGCGATAAAATTGCGCGACGTACGGAAGCCGTAGGCGGCAATTGCCACCGTCCCTAGGAATTCTATGGCTCCTACCGTTGAGAGCGGCAACCGATCGACCGCGAAATAGAAGAATAAATTCATGGTGGCAAGCACAACGCCAAGCTGAATGATGATCCAGCAACGTCGTCGCTCCATCCGAAGGACGGTGCGCCATGGCCGTCTCCACAATGCAAAGACCACCGCTGCGCTCGCAATGCGCAGCCAAGCGACTCCAGCAACATCAAGCCGGGCAAACAGTAGCACCGCGAACGAGGGGCCCAGGTAATGAAAAATAGCGCTTACAAGAAAGAAGGCCGATGGCGGGATGCGCTGGAGAGCGCCGCCTGCCGGCAAGGCGGGCTTCACGCAGGTAGCGAGGTTCACGCGAGTATGATACGAAAGAAAAGAGCGTGAGTTAATGGCCGAACATCGGAGGCGACATGGAAAAACCGTCAGAACAAAGGAATAAGCCGCCACAAACCTTCGAACCCTTAGACGAGATTGACCGCCGTATCCTGGAGGCGCTACAAGCCGATGCGCGGCGTCGTGTCACCGAACTCGGGCGCTTGGTGGGTCTTTCAACGCCCGCGGTCGCCGACCGCTTGCGCCGGCTGGAGGAGGCCGGCGTACTCGCCTTTCGAGCTGAAGTCAATCCCAGAGCTTTGGGTTATTCTATCAGCACGATCATTAGGGTCAGCCCGCAAAGCCGGAAATTGCACCTTATTCCCGACATCGCGCGCGACGTGCCAGAGATAACGGAGTGCTATCGGATCACGGGTGAAGACTGCTATTTCATGCGAGTCTACCTGCGGTCGATGGACGATCTCGAACCGATTCTCGACCGCTTTACCCCACTTGGGCGGACGACGACTTCCATTGTGCACTCAGCGCCGGTGCCGTCACGACCATTGCCGCTCGCCTGACCAGCTAGCCGTTGCTAAAAGGTTGCAATCTCACCGCTTCTCTCCGATTATCTCGTGCCCATCAAGCATTGCAAAGACGATGGGAGCGATACGTTAGCGGACGAAGCGCCGTCCCTAATATACGCGGCGATAAGGGCGCCGATAGAAACGACGTGCCCAATATGCGCGACGCCCATATACGGCCGGATAGGGCGCGTACCCGTAACCTCCGCCGACGTAGCCGTAGCCAACGCCGACGCCGTAGCCAACGCCGACACCGACGCCGTAGCCGTAGGGATAGCCGTAGGCGTAGCGAGAGGGGTAGCCGTAGCCGTGCGATAGCCGTAGCCCCGGTATCCGAGTCCGTAATAGCGATTGCCCGGGAGCACCCGCTCCGTCGCTGCCGGTCGCGCGGTGCCAACGAAGACGTGAGCCGCCGATGCCGGCGCCGCCGCGCCGAGTAACGATCCTGCGCCCAGAGCGCAGGCCAGTAAGACGTTATGGAATTTCATCATTGGTTTATTTTTAGCATCGTTGAGGCGAAAGCTCTCGTTAGTAATGATTAGAGGCTTCCTCGAAAAAGATGAGAGGGCAGCCCCAACACTCACCTTCGCGCCCAAAAGCATCGCAAACATCGTTTGCGCAGCGACGGCGGCGGCGGAATCCGTCGACGCGAGCGCTTTGCGCGTGAATCAGGAAGCCGCGAGGGTGAGGAGGGCTGTCGTGCGCCGGTTCATAACGCCGGCCCCGACGTCCCATCGGACCAGCGAGCGACGGGAACGAAGAACAACGCCCACGGCTGGGGCCAGATAAGGTGATTGCTATCGTACACGACCGGAGAGTCTTTTCGATCCGCGCCCCAGCTCTCTCCGCTGTTTGCCCCTAACGCTTTCGGAGTGTAAATCATGATGTGCGGGTACCACGCCTTGACGTGATCGTCGATGCATTGATTCTTCGACATCATATAGCCAAGCGAACCATTTTCTGGGAGCGGCAGCTGCTTACCGGCAACCGCTGCATTCATGCGCTCGTGTATCTTCGCTTCGGTCGCGCCGGCCAGCGCCAGATTCGTCGAGAAGATGGTGTAGGGCAGCACGGTGCGCGTGGCCGGCGCGTTATAGCACACCGGCGGGAGCGCCTTCGGGTTCCAGAAATTGTCGTCGTCGAAGGCTTTGGTCCACGAGCGTTCCACCAAGCAGGTGAAGCCGTTCGTGCCTTTTACGGCGGTTTCGTATCCGCTCGGGGTCAACACCAGAATAGTCGCGTGGCTCGAGATCGCTTCAGGGGCGGCGCTGCGTGCCAGATCGACTTCCGCTTGGCGGTCCATCAGGTATTGGCTGAGAGGGGCCATTTTCGGGTAGGCCGCTGCCGCAGCGAGCGCAGCGATTAGGACGGGGGATATATAGAAAGCCTTCACAGCTGGTCTCCTATGAGACGTCGCAACGAATGAAGTATCATTGATGTGACGCGCCATGGTAACTAGCCTGAAAAATCGAGACCCTCGATGCGATTTGATGAGTCGAGCGTAAGCGTCGCAAGCACGTTGCCTTGGGCGAAGCGCAGCAGATACTTGTAGACCCGGGCCTTCGGCGATCCAGTCTCTCCTTTGAAGACGATGGTCTGCAGGCCACCCTGCCCTTGAAGATCAAACACCAGTCCTTTGAGAACCGCGTCCGCATACTGCCAATCAGAAGGCAGCTTACCCAGGGACGATTACGGTTCGAGCCGTGCCGTTTGCCGGCGCGGTCCAGGCTTCGGAGATCGATGAGAGCGGATACGTTCGTGTTGGGACTTCCACCTTATGATCGGCGATGAGTTGTATGTAAACCGGGATTTGGGCGATGACGTCGGCGATCGACGCGGAGCCGGCGCCGCTTCCGGAGATACGGATGTGCCGGCTTCGTAAAAGTGCCGCAGGCACAGCTGCTTCGGGACCGGCCATAGCACCGATTTGCACGTAGGCAATGTTTGCGGTGTCTTCCTCGAGGCCGCGCCTGCCCAAAGCCGTGAATGCCGTTTCGGCGGCGGCCGCCCAGAGAAAGTCGAGGACGATGCTTGGTGCGGCACCGTCGAGTGCATCGACGAGTGCCGCGGCGTCGGCATCCCGTTCTCCCGTAAGCGCGACGGTTTTTGCCCCGAGTTTTGCGGCCTGCTCGAGACGTGCCGGACTTCGCCCGAGGCCGACGACCTGGGTTGCGCCGAGTATTCGTGCATGTTGAACGGCAAGCGATCCCGCCATTCCGGTCACGCCGAGGATGAGCACGGTTCCGAGCTCGCCGATCTCTGCGGCGCGTGCGTTCAGCGTCAACCAGGACGATAGACCGGGGTTCAGTCCGCCCGCGACGTGCACCGGGTCCGCGCCCGAGGGCAGAGGAATGCGCACCGTAATTGGCGCCGCCATTCGCTCTGCGAGCGTACCGTACGGCGGTTGGATAAACCCCGTATAGATAAGATCACCTGCGGGGGTGCGCGCTACTGCGTCGACGCCGGGAATTTGCGGCCACTTGCCGGCGCTACCGTAGTGACTCCCGGCCGCAAGTGAGCGCACGACATTATGAATTCCCGCCGCCACCAACTCGACGAGTTCGTAGCCTACATCAACTATCGGTTCGGCGAAGTCGCCATATTCGGGGGCAACGTTTGGGGCCTTTACGATAGCGGCTTTCACAGCATCACACTATTTAGCGGCAAGTACCCGGCGACTTGCTACTAGGATTCTCTATTGCTTGAGTTCTTGCAGCGTGTTCGTTTTGGTATCGGTATAGAACAACGCTGTATCGCTATCGCTCGTACCGCTCGCAACGAGTCCGAAGACGTGAGCAGTCGCACTCTTGTCGATTGTTTTGGTGGCAAGTACCTTTCCCGTCGGCGTCAGCTCCACAAGCTTGTTTCCACCTTTGGTATTCGCAACGATGAGGTTTCCGTTAGGTAGAAGAGCTGAAGCTACCGGCGCATTGAGCGGAGAACCACTGTAGACGAGCGTCGCGCACGTGGCTTTCGGGTGAGCGCATTTGAATTTCTTTCCACCGGGTTGCACGACGATCTCGTCCTTCTGAAGTAGGCTGCTGGCGGTCGAAACGGCGACGACCGTGTTATCGACCCCATCCACGATATACAGCGTGTCGTTACAAAGACTACCGGTTCTTTTGCTATTGTATTGTATTCCGGATGGGCCCAAGACGCTCCAGCCGGAGCCCTTATTAACCCCGAAACCGGTTATAACTTCGGTCGCTTTCGTTTTGCCGCCACTAACAGAAATGAATTCCAACTTGACAATCGAGCCGGTCTTGGAATCCGAAACGTAGATGTCCTCAGGCGCGTAAGGTAGACCGCAGAATGCATCGGCGTCGGCGAATGGAACCTCGATGTGCGAACCGTAACTCTTCTTGAGCGAACCGGCTTGGTCAAACTGCGAAACGAGACCGCTGAGCATCCCCGTGCCGTAGACTTGATTTGTCTCCGTGACTGCATCGCCGTCGCATCCCTCTACCTTGGTGCTTTGCGTAAAGGTCACCGGCTTGGAGTGCGGCTTTGGATTGAGTACTTCGATCGTGGTACCTTTCCCAGCAGTGCCCGCAGAGTCTTCGAAGTTGCAAACGAGCAGCTGCCCTTTCTTGAGCCCGAAGGTCGATCGGACCAGCGAGATTGCGCGCGGACCCATGTCGCCATTTTTGCCATCGACTGTCGAGCCGATTTCGACGTCCTTCGTAAGTTTTTTCAAAATCGAGGTCGTGTCGTTTGGAACGATGGAACCCGCGCCTGGCGCAGAGACTTGCGACGTGCTCGCCGTTACTCCGGTTGGAACTGTGGTGTTTCCCCCACACGCCGAAGTAGCAAAAAGTGCTCCCGCGATCAGCACGAGCACGCGATTGTTGAAAGTTGGCATCCTAAACCTCGCTCCTGACGCAGTGGTGACGAAGTCGGGTTCGGAGTGCTTCTTTCGTCGCCTGCAAGAGGCGCGTATCTCTCGTGGCGGAGCCCGCGCTCGCGATAAGCTTGATCGGGGGTAAGACCAAGCGTGAGTACGCTCCCCTATGCGTAGCGAACCTTAAGGCCGTGTTATCTCCGCGTTGCGTAGTAGCGATCCTTGCTTCGGGTGGCGCGTGCAAGGTCGGCGGCACTAGCCCGATTAAACAAGGGCTCCTAATCATTTGGTGAGCCGGAGCTTCGCCGACTGCGACCCTACGGGCAGCTTCGAGCCGCCGGGCGGCGCGGTCTCGGTCGAGAGGTAACCTGCGCTCGTTTCTACTTAGAAGGGGAATAACGTAATGAATACGACTGGTTTAGTGAAATACGCGGGTGCTCTCGTTGCACTTGCGATATGCTCGGCGTGCGCCGGCGGCTCGGCGGTCGCGCCGTCAAACGCTGCGTTCAATATCAAATACATAGGTCGAACGGCCTTTGTGAACGGAAGGCCGGTAACGGCAGCGCGCCCGAATCTGAGCCCGCTGCCCGCGTTACGCGACGATTGTTCCTGACCGGCATGCGAGGTCGAAGAAATTCGAGTACATCATCAACTTTTACGGCACCTTCGCCAGCATCTTCGACTATCCGAAGAGCGATAAGCAGATCGGTACGATCAATAACGTCGGCGGCCAAGGGTGCACGAACGTCCTCTACGGCTATGGAAAGAAAACCTTCTGGATCGTCGCGGCCTATAACCAGATCACGGAGTACAAGGTCCCCCAGACGCCGATCAAGACGCTCTCCGTTTCTGACGGTAGTATGCCATCGAGCTGCGCCATGGATACGAACGGCGACCTTGCAGTCGGGATCTTGTTTGGGTCGTCTGACGGGCGACATCGTCATCTACACGAACGCCAGCGGCTCGGGCACCCTCATCAAAACGCCGTTGGCCAGAGAGTACTTCGACGGCTACGACGACCAGGGAAATCTCTTCTTCGACGGCTTTACCAGCGGCTCTGCCTTCCAGCTCGACGAGCTCCCGAAGGGCAGCAGCACGCCGCGAATCATCACAACGAGCAACACCGTGCAGTTCCCCGGCTCCGTCCAGTGGGACGGCACGTACCTAACCGTCTTCGATCAGCTAGCGAACAAGATGTATCAGTACAAGATCAAGGGAACGAAGGCGATCTTGAAGGGCACCGTATCGTTCTCGGGTTCCAGCGACTGCGCGCAGACCTGGATCGCGAAGGGCGTTGTCTATTGCGGGGACGCGGGTAACGACAACGGCTCGGTTTTCAAGCTACCCGGCCGGCGGTTCACCGCTTGCGGTCTTTACGGGGAATTTCGACGAACCGCTCGGCACGGTGGCAGCACAGAGATAATCTGCGTTTCTGCCCTACGACGAGGAGTCGACAAACGAAGAGCACCGGTTTATTCGAATATGCCGGTGCTCTAGTGGCGTATGTGAGCTCGCGCGGCTCTCGTAACGCGCGCAAGCAGATCGGGAGCGTCGAGCCGCTCGCACACGGCGGGAAATCCGGCAGTCGGGCCTCGCCACTCCAACTCGTTGACGTCCGCAAAGAGTTTCGCATCGGTTCGAAGGGTTGCTAGCACCTTGAATAACAGCGCGAGACGGTGCCGCTCTCCAAGCACTTGCGACGGAAATAGTTCGATCGCGCCATAACGTGTGAGCAGAGCGGCCGCGCCCTTCGCCCCAATGCGCGCGATGCCGGGATAGCCATCGGCGGCATCTCCAACGAGCGCAAGATAGTCGGGTATCAGCTCGGGATTTACCCCAAACTTAGCTCGGACGCCGTTGGCGTCCCGAATGACCTTGCTTCTTCGGTCGATTTGCACGATGCGATCCTCGCGCACGCATTGCGAGAGATCTTTATCCGGAGTCCAAATGCAGATTTTCTGTACCCGAGAATCCTGCGAGGCGATTGTGGCCGCCGAAGCAAGGGCATCATCGGCCTCCAGCTCGATCATCGCCCAAACCGGAATCCCCATCGCTCGCAGCGCGTCCTCGAGCGGCTCGAACTGCGCGAAAAGCGCGGGATCGATTCCATCTCCCGTTTTGTAGCCGCTCCAAAGCCCGTTGCGGAACGATTCGATAACGTGATCGGTGGCGACGCCTAAGTGCGTGGCACCCTCGCCGATCATTTGCAGCACGGTATTGAGCACTCCGACAACCGCCCCGAATCGTCGCTCCTTCCCATCGGTGAAGCGACGCAGTCCATAGAAATGGCGAAAGAGCTCGTAGGTTCCGTCGACCAGATGAACGATCACGTTGACACAATCGGCTGGCGTTCCATAGCAGTACCGAACACGCAGCCCCGCGTCGTAGATGCCTCGTTCATCCCCGAGGTGTTCGCCCGGACGCAGCCGTCGTCATCCGTCATAATATGGGTTGGACGTTTTTCTTGCTCGGCTATTTGATCCTGATCGGAATCGCGTGCTATTTCTTCTTCCCGAGCGTCGCAAGGCTGAGATTAGGATAGGTTCGACTCTGCATGCAGGGAAAGAGCGCGAGTGCGATCGCTAGAAGGCTGCGGTACCTTTCGGCGTTCCCAATCCAGTAGGCCCGCTCCAGCCAGGACCCGCAGTGCAGAGCGGTGCGCCGCAGCCGCCGTTGCTTCCGGCGGTGACATTAAATAAAACGGACGCGTGCCCGTAGAGATTCGCCGGATCGTTAGCGTCGGTTTTACCCGCAAGCGCGAAGACTGAAGCGACAATCGGCGCCGCGGCGGATGTTCCCCCGAAAACAAGCCATCCGTGACGATGGAACGTATCGTAGACCGCAACACCGGTGTCCGGATCCGCATCGGCCGAGACGTCAGCCTCCGCGCGCATCGAGCACCCGGTGTTCAGACTGGATTGAAAGCTGGGCTTGGCGTACATTTTGCTGCAACCGCTTCCGGCGTTGGACCAGGCGGATTCCGCGAGCGGACTTGTGGAACTTAAGGTAGTGCCGCCTACGCCGATGACGTTTGGCAGAATCGCCGGCCACTGAGCGTTGGCATTGTAACCCTTGTCGCCGGTAGCGGCCGTGATCGCGACGCCGCTCGCGTTGAAATCATGATCGTACGACTTCGTCAATTCGTTGGCGCTCCAGCTATTGCTCACGTACTGCGCGTGACTCGTTGCGAATCTTTCGGCGGCGGCGAGGTCGCCGATGCTCGCCGATGCCGCCTCTATCAAAAGGATCTTGCATTTTGGACAGATTGCCGACACCATATCGACATCGAGCGATTCCTCGCCGGCCCATCCGATGTCCGCACGCGACGTGTACTGCTGCTTGGTAAAGCATCCGTTAGAGACGGTGCACTCAGGCAAGCCATATTGCGAACGGTAAACGTTGAGGTCGGAAGCCGCGTTCGGATCATCGTACGCGTCCACGATTGCAACGGTGCAACCGCCGCCGGTTTCACTGGACGAAGTGAGCCCATACGCTTTCTGCAGATCGCTGGGAGCATAACCGCCTGGCGTATTCCGTTGAATCGTTCCTGCAACGTCGGCGCGAAGCCAGGCTTGACAGCGTGCGAACCCGCTTCCCACGTCACCGCAAACTCGGGCCGCTCGACCTCGGCGGGGCCAGAGGCCCAACTCCGCGGCGGTCGGAGAGTGCGTCGCGGTCGCCAGGTTCGGGTCGAACGTCGACAGTTCTCGTTGAGCGTTTGCCGTGCATCCGGCGATTGAAGCGGTGGGTGGCAGCGAGGTCATTGACTCGGTACAGGCAGTTAATGCAACGAGTCCGGCTGCGGCAGCAATTGTTGATAAGCGCATCAACCTCGGTTCCTTTCCCATCCGCTGATCCAACCATCATTGCATGCGTTCCCCATGCGGAAGCTGAGAATCCGCAGAGCTGGTCGATCTTCCCGATGGATTCGTTATCTGAGGTTATCCTTTTTGCCGCATAGAAGCGACAGCAATGAGAGGCCTAACGCCAAGTCGCTTAGAGCGTATATCTGACTCCCGCGAAGACGCTCGCGGCTTCGATACCTGAATATCTTCGTAGCGTGCGTCGGGATCGATGAAGACACCGTCCTCGGCCCACAGCGAGGCGATCTTAGTCCGCCGCTTATGGGCGTTATGCTCGCCGAAGACGCCGTATATGTTTTCGCGTATCAGCGTTGTGTATCGCCGCCCCTCAAATCGCCCCAACGACCGCCAACCAAAGAAAAGTCAGCGAAACCATCGTGAGGTGCATGTCAGCGATAATGATCTGTCTGCCGTAACGATCGTAGAATCGTTTCACCCCGGAGTATATTGGCGAGAGCGGCGTCAGTGTCGCTAGCGCGAAGCCTGCGCCGTTCACGCAAAAGATGACCAGCGCTAGATACAGCGCGGAGTACGGAGAGCGAGCGATCGGAAACGCGAACGCGACGAGCGCGCAGTAGAGCAGTGCGAGTCCGGTAGCGAACGCGGCGGAGAAATAGATCTCTCTTACCCGCATGAGCCCGAGACCATCGGTAGCCATCGATAATAGCAGAGATCCTAAGAACAGTGACGCCGGCAGAAGAAAATAAAGAACCGGCGTGAGCCGGCCCAGCCCATTCGCCTGGAGGAGTGGCAGCAGCGCAAACCAGGAAAGAAAGACAGTTCGATATTCGAGCGTCGAAGACAAGCTGAAGTGCACGCGCTGCACGAAGTCGCCGCTCGTGCGCCCGTGCGGCAAGTACGAAATGAGAAAGGCGCTGCCAACCCAATACAGGTACGCGACTAGAAACATGACGATGGCGGTGTCGAGGGCGATCTTTGCGGCTTCCGTCGTGTCGCGCGCGAGCGTCACCACGAGCACCACGGCCGTAAAAGCGAAGCCGGCGAGGGTACCGACGATTGCCACGTGGAGGCTCGAAACTTGGTCCAGCGCCCACGGAAAATCTTCGCGGCGCGGAGAGCCGCGACCGCCCGCAACGAGCACCGACGCCAATCCAATGATCGCCGCGGCCACGAAACCCAGAACTGCCCACATTGCCGTGTGATCTCGCTGACAGTGCGGCTACGCGGTGGCGGCGTCCGTCGCGGCCAGCTCTCCACTTAACGCGCCCGAATGCGCACTCAGCGCGCTCGCCGTGGCAAATGAGATGCAAATAATACGGGTGATCGTTCGGTATGCACGCATCAGGACTACAACCTTTCGGAAACGGCACGCCGCACTCCGACTGGGGTTCGAGACACCCACCAGATCCGGCGCTACATTGGACGTTAAATCTCGCGCCCCAGATTCCCGGCACCACTCAAAATCAGCCCTCAACCTCAGCGCGACCCCGGGCACCGCCCACCTTGTTGCAACCTGATGGCATTGACCCGAAACTCCAAGCTTACGATCTCGGGCGAGTGAAGTGGGATCTAAGCCGGCGCTCAGCCTTATACAGTAAAGCTAGAGGAACATGACCGCTCTGCGCTTCGTTGGGATAACTAAGCGTTACGGAGTTCGAACTGTACTCGACGATGTCTCGCTTTGCGTCGGGAGCGCGGGTATCGTTGCGCTAGCCGGTGTGAACGGCAGCGGAAAGAGCACGCTGTATAGGGTCGCGGCCGGCTTCGTCCGGCAGAAGCCGGCCGCGTCCTCATCGAACGCGCGTCGGGAACACTCGACCTTTCGGCGCTGGCTCCCACGGAGCGGGTCCGCAGTGGTCTGCGATATGTCCCGCAGGATCGACGCGTCCTTGGTGATCTTTCCACCGTCGAGAACTTGCGGCTGGCGGCAAATGATTGCGACGACGTCTTCGAAGTCGTCGCGGAACTCCGGTTAGGAGCGCTGCTTCAAAAGCGGCCTAACCAAATGACGGCAGCAGAGCGCGGCTTGTTGCTCTTGGCGATCGTGCGCGCTGCGCGTCCGGCCTTCGTTATTGTCGACGAGCCGTTTGCCGGGCTCGACCGTTTGCAGCGCTGGCATTGTATAGCCATCCTTCGATACCTCAGCGAGAGCGGCATGGGCGTTTTGCTCACCGACCACGACGGCCGGGCCCTGCTCGATGTCGCAACCACCGTCCACATCATCGAAGCGGGGCCGCATCGTCTATTCAGACGACGCGAGGGCTGCAGCCTTATCGTCGGTAGCAAAGCGGCTTTATTTCCGAGCGCATGGCTAGCCCGCTGACACGCTACGTCACGCTGACCTATGCGAAGTATTTCGTCGTGCTGCTCTTGCCTTTCGCTCTCGTCGCGCTTCCTGTGGCGATGAACTTCCGCATTGTGTACGTCATGATCTTGCCGCTTGCTGCGATGGATGTTATTGCCTTTGCGGGCGCGCTATGGTTGCTCTCCAGCAGAGGAGAACTCGAAACGTTGCAGGCGTATGGCGTTCCGGAACGGTTGGTCGGGAAACCGCTCGCCTTTGCGACGTGCGCTCCGTTGGCGGCGTTCTCGGTCACGGCCATTCCACTATCCAGCAACCCCGTGAGCGCGCTGCTGTTCGGGGCCATTGGACTAATCGTGACAATCTCCGTCCCGCTCGTCACCGTTCGCCGATGTTGGAGACGGCACTAAGAGCTCGTTACGCCCTAGACGGAAGATGGCCCGCGGGTTGCAGGAATCGGCGATGCGAAGTCAACTGCACTCGTTTCGACCGAAGCGATAAAATCGCCGATGAGACGGGCGAGTTCCTCCGGGCGCTCGTTCGTCGTGAGGTGACCGCCCGGCAGGCGTACGATCGTGAGTCCTCGTTTGCTCAGGCGATGTTGCGCGAGCGTTATTTGACGATGCTCGAACGGATCTTCGTCGCTACCGCCGACGACGAACTGAATCTGGCCGCTATAGGCGTCGAAGATGCGCCCGAAATCGAGGCGGTTTCCTTGCGCGCGGTGCTCGTCAACGAAGCCTGCGGCGCGATATAGGTAAAAGAGTCCGTCGTTTCGCTTGAGCGCGGCGTAGAGATCGCGCGCTTCTGCTTCCCACGCATTGGGATACTTCGAACGGTAGCTCTTCGACCACATGACGCCGGCGATCGGTTTGAACGTAGCGAACGGACCGTTGGAGAGCAACGCGATGCCGTCGAGGCGCTTGAGCACGGGCGTGGTGAACCACGGGTGCGTGTGCCCGTCGACGAAAAGGCCACCGTTGAAAATGAATGCGCCGTCAATTTTGGGTGCGCCGATCGGGCGTTCGAGAAGTCGGGCCAAGTGTTCGAGGACGACAAGCGACGAAAAGTCGAACGCCACCGCGATCGTAGACGACACGCCGAAATGCCGCCAAATGGCTTCCACGAGATCCGTCCGTTCCACGGTTGAGTACGGATAGTCGCGCGGCTTATCGGAGTCGCCCATCCCGACGTATTCGACGAAGATTTTCGGCGTCGCGTCTGCATCGGGCAGGTACGGCAGCACCTTGCCCCAACCGGTCGATCCGTCGGGATAGCCAGGCAAGAACGTAACCGCATGCGTTGGGTCGCCGTCAATGCGAACCCATACTTTCAACGGTGATGCCGGATCGATGGTCCGCGTGCGCGGGTCGTAGCCGAGGCGTTGACCGGACGCGAACCACGATTGCGTAAACGGCGTTTTGGCTTCGTCTTGCACGATGGTTTCCTTAAATCGCTGCATGCGCTGCTTGGCGCGCAGGGGCTTGACCGAGCCGGTAGGCGACGGTGAAGTGGATTAAGAGATAGATCGGCACTAGAATCGTCGGAACGAGCACCGACGGCAGCTGCGTCATCGCGGTGAGGCCCGGCTCGCCGAAGAAGACCCGGAACGGCACGCCGTCTTGCGAGAGCGCACCCAGCGTGAGCGCCGTGAACAAGTCGAGCGCGCCGAAGGCATTCCACCAGGCGACGGACGATTTGCTGAACGAACCGCGCCCGATCGAAAGCGCAAGCGGAATCGCAAGCAAACCGGTTATGGTGTCGCCGAGACCGGCAACCGGCCCGAACGGCGCCGCCAATTCATGCGTGAAGTACCTTAGCACAAAGAACACGCCGAGGACGCGCAGCACGTTGAGGCCGACGAGCGACTGCAACGGAATCGAGAGCATCGCGCCGCGGAACTGTGGCGAGAAAACCCAAGCGATCGAGAGCGCTGCGGCGGCGACGGCGAAGATCGCCGGCGGCTGAATCACGATTCCCGGCGTGCCGGGCGTAAAGTGTCCCGTTGCCGCACCGGCAACGATCAACGCGGTCCAGACGAAGATTCCGGCGATTGCCCAGCGGCGAGCGTTCCACGAAACATCGGCTTGGGTGGTGAGAACCGTGACGATGATCGCGAGCGACGCTCCCAGGACGATGGCGTTAATGAGTTCTAGCATGGTTCTAACACTATATGACGTTCATCATATAGTGTCAAGCGGCTTGCTTTTTGATATGATGAGCATCATGCCGTGGACAAAAGAACATAAAAGGGAAACCCGCGAGCGAATCGTGCAGGCGGCCGCCGACGCGTTTCGGGAGCGCGGGATCGACGGTGTCGGTGTTGCAGACATCATGAAGCGAGCGGGCCTGACCCACGGCGGCTTCTACGCGCACTTCAAGTCGAAGGACGACCTGGTGAAGGCGGCCTTCGGGCAGATGTCACTCGAGATCGCCGATACGGTCGGGGCGACCGACTATCTCGCCGAGCTCCACATGCTGCATCCGGAGCGCGGCTGCCCGTTGCCGACGGTCGGCACCGAGCTGGTGCGAAGCGGGGCGAAGATGCGGCGTAGCGTCGCCGGCGAGATCCGCGCGCGCCTCGCGCGTCTCGCGGAGCGCTTGGGAAGACGGCGGGATAAGGAAACCGACGCCGCAGGCGCATTCGCGTGCATGGTCGGCGGCATGGTTATCGCGCGGGCCCTTCCCGAAAATGAAGGCAGCGCGTTTCTCGAACGCTGCCGTGCTTTTCTGGGCGGCGCGATCGGCGAAGAGATCCTTTAGACGTTCAACGTTATTGCCGGTGGAGGCGCTGGATTTCGAGCGGCTCGCGCGCTTCCAAGGCGAGTTGCGCGGGGAGATGCAGACGGGCGACGCCGATGTATTTGTCCGCCATCCCGTAGTAAATGTCGAGCGTACCGTTGCCGCGGTCGTCGACGCCGGTCGGAAAAACGACGTTGTCGACGGTTCCGAACGTCTCCTCCGCGACTTCGGGTATCAAGATGGGCGTCGAAGAGCGGTACTCCATCAGCTGCTCGCCCTCGCGGTGAACCACGAGAACTCCAGCCACGTATTCGACGCGATTACGGTCCGACGTCGTGCGAGCGAGGGTGCCGCTGACGCCATGATAAATCATAAGAAAGCCGAGCGGCGTTCTTACGGGTGGGGTGCCGACGCCAATGCGCAGACTTTCCCACGATTGCTCGGGATCGATCAAAAGCGCGTGCTTGCGCATCACGCAAAGATTGCGAACGTCGTGTAAAGCCCATTCGAGTTCGCATCCGGAGACCCAGATGCTGGGAAGCGGATCGCGGATACCTTTGGGCGCGGCCTGCGGACCATCGTAGAAAGGACGGTGCAGCATTCCGAGCACCGTCGTTCCATCTTGTAACGGGATCGCATGTGGAAAGAACGCCGCATCCTTGTTGTGATAATTGTTAAAAATGACTCCATATTTTGCTTGAACGTCGGGTTGAAAGGTGACGAGTCCCAACCGCTCCCACTCGAGCAAATCTTCAGAAATGGCGAGTGCGATGCGCGGGCCTTTAGGACCCCACGCGACGTAACTCATGACGTAGAGACCGAGCGGCTCGAGGAACGTTACGCGCGGATCTTCACAGCCACCGGTCCCCTCCTGCGGGCGCAGCTCGTACGGCTCCTCCGGCTCGAGAGCGTAACCGAGGCGCTCGACGCCGACGGGATCTCCTTTACCGTCGAAGATTACGCGGGCGATTCCGACGCGCGAATAATTGTTCTTGCCGACGAGGCGCGGGAAGAGATAGAGCTCGCCGTCGGGCCCGCGCGCCGCGCCGGGATTGAGCACACCTTCGACTTCGTCTTCACGCGACGGATCGGAGCGCATGATGATTCCGAGGCGCTCGACTTTGAATGGAGACTCGTCGGATCGATTCATCTGTCGCTGCTTCGATTCTCCTGTAGTCTACGGTCGCAATGGGCGACATCGCAAGCGGCAAGGCGGCCGGCGGCTACGGTCCGGGGCCTATCCGAGTGAGCGCCGCAACGAAGATCGGCTGCCACGAGGTGCCGCCGTTGTCCGAAACGTCGATCTCGAAATGGTGCGCGTCTGTGCGAATATCCGACCACACCCCGCGCTGGAGTACCCGTTTACCGCCGTACGTGTCCTGGCCGAAAAGTTCGCCGCGACCGTGCGAGAACGTGCCGATCATCGGTGGACCGAACGTCCCGTCGCTCGAGTCGGCATAGGTTTGGCTCCATTGGTGCGTTCGGGGATCGTAGAGATAGAGCGTCAAGCCCGCGAATCCGCCGGCACCGCCGACCGAGATCTCTTCCAATAGCCCACGGCCGTTCCAAACCTTCCTCAGAGTTACCGTGCCCATCTGTTGTCCCCACGAGTCGTGCGAACCGCGACGATATTTGATGTGCGTTCGCCACGTGCCGTAGTTGAAATCGAAATCGTGCGAGAGCGCGGCAGTCCCCGCTCCTTCGGACGCGGCACGGGAGCTCGTGCGCTCGAGATGCGCGCGGAAGTTCGGCTCCCACGTTCGGCCACCGTCGCTCGAGAAAGCTTGCTCGAAGGCGTACGACGATGGCGCGATGTCGAAAAACGTTTGACGCACGAGCACGGTTCTGCCGTTAAACGCCTCGACGTCGTGGAAGACGCCGCGACCGTTTGCAAACCTGCCGAAGGCGGGTTGCCCGAGCGTACCCGTGGCACCGTACGCTTGGTTTTCGATCCACTGCCGCGATCGCGGGTCGAACGTGCGAACGTCGAGCAGCTCGATGTGGTTCGGTCCGTCGGCCTCCACCTCTTCGACGTTCGCCGCGCCGTCGAGCAACGGGCGCACCGTCACGACACCATCGTACGCAACCCACTGCGTTGAGCCCGATAACGGATGCAGCAGTCGCCGGATGTGAGTCTTCCAGGTTCCGAAGTTCCAATCGAAGTCGTGGTTGATTCCGGTCGAGCTCGCGCCGTCCGCGGCGGGCAAGCGCACCGACAACGCAAGAACGAGGGCAATGGTAAGGGCAATCGGCTTGAGCATGCCCCTACTCTAAGGCAGGAGTGGCTCCGTGTAACGTGCCACTACGGTGGAATATGGGGGAGCCGCTTTCGCTCGAGCCACTCTTTCCCGATCGCCGCTCCGGCGAGCAGCTCTTCGTGCAGTTGACGCGCCGGTTGCGTTCGGCGATCGAGAGCGGCGCGTTTCCCATCGGTACCAGGTTGCTCGGAACTCGACAACTAGCGAAACGTCTCGGACTCGGGCGCAATACCGTGGCGCTGGCTTTCGAACAGTTGACTGCCGAAGGCTATCTGGCAACGCGGACAGGCTCGGGAACGGTCGTCGCCGCCGCGGGACGCGCGTCTGCTCCCGCGCGTCCATCGGTAAAGCACGTGCAGCCGGAGCCGGCGCGGCGCACAGCAGCGTTGCGCGCGCGCTTTACAACCTCCGCCGGTGCCGGGCCCCTTAGGCCCGGTATGCCCGACCTCGCTTCGTTTCCGCACGCCGCCTGGGAGCGTTGCGCGCGCAACGCCCTGGATGCATACCGCGGCAATCTCGGGTACGGCCGCGCGTCGGGATTACCCTCGCTGCAGGACGCCATCGCCTTGCACGTGCGGCAATTCCGCGGCGTGACCGCACACGCCAAGCAGATCGTTGTCGTGGAAGGCGCGCAAGCGGCGTTACATCTCATCGCTTCCGTCCTCGCCCGCGCCGGGGATCGCGTCGTCGTCGAAGATCCGTGCTACGCCCTCGCGCGCGCAGCCTTCGAGACTCACGATCTGTCGCTCGTTCCGGTGCCGGTCGATGCCGACGGCCTGTGCGTTGACGCGATTCCATGTGATGCGCGTCTGGCCTACGTGACGCCCACGCATCAGTATCCGCTCGGCGGTGCGCTGCCGGTCGCGCGGCGTATCGTCCTGTTACAGTGGGCCGTCCAGTGTGGTAGCTACGTCGTCGAAGACGATTACGATAGCGAGTTCACGTCGAAGGCGCAGCCGCTGCCGCCGCTCCAATGTCTCGACCGGGACGAACGCGTGGTGTACGTCGGCAGCTTCAGCAAAACGTTGGCGCCGGGCATTCGCGTGGGATACATCGTCGCACCGCCGCACCTAGTGGATGCCTTTACGGTCGCGCGCGCCGTCTCCGGGCTCGGCATCGGCATCCACCTGCAAACGACGCTCGCGGACTTCGTCGCACACGGGCACTTCGCGCGGCATATCCGCCGCACGAATGCGATATACGATCGCCGCCGCACCATTCTCGTGGACGCGCTGCAACCGGCGCTGCGCGCCGGATTCCGGCTCGGCCCCTCGCTCACCGGGCTTCACGTCGCGCTGTCGGCCAAACCCGGTTTCGACGATGTCGCAGTAGCCTCAACCGTTCACGGCCAACGGCTCGTGCCATTGTCGGCGCTCTGCATTCGCCGGCGCGATTGTCGCGGTTTTCTCCTCGGTTTCACCAACGGCAGCGACGAAGAGATAAATGCGGCCGCTCGAGACGTCATAAGGGCGATCGCCACCGGGGCCAAGAGTCAGTGACTCGATAAGAGGTCTTAAGCTCCGGCGGTCGCCGGCGCGAAGCGTTGCACGAAGGAGAGCGCAACGTCCGCGCCGCCTTGCCAGCCGTGATCGATCGTAAGCGAGTGACCGCGGCCCGGCATCTCGATATACTCCGTCGGGCTGATATTAGTGTTTTCGAGCTCGAACGCGGCCTGCGCGACCACTGTCGGCACGGTCTGATCCTTTTCGCCGGCGATGACGAGCAGCGGCCCGCGACTGTCATCGTTCTAAAGAGGAGGCGAAAAATGAGGCAGTAACCGCTCCGCGCCGCCGCGCGGTACTTAGACGGCGAGCTCCTTGTCCAACACGAAGACCTTCACCGTATCCCGGAGCAGCCCGTCGCTCTCCATCGCTTTGGCTGTCTCCGGCGAGGAGATCGCCGAGTTGACCTTCGCCAAATCGCTGGTCTCAAAGCAGGCGACAACGTAGTCGTCTTCGGCCATTCCGTAACTCACCGGCTTGGAAATTCCATACGCCGTTTTGAAGAGATCGCCGTGAGTGCGGAAGCCCGCTTCCCACTTTGGCTGATCTTTGCACTTCGCAATAACCAGAATCTTTGCCATTTTCTTATATCCTTTCAGTTGGGAGGTTAGTCAATCTCAGCCGGAGGATCGCTTAGCGGATGGCAATTCCCTGCGATACGAACCGCGAAGTGCGCTCTTTGGCAGGCCAACCTCCGCCTTGGGAAGGATCTCCAAGAAGTTGGTTCGCGCCACCCTCTTTGCGGTCTCGGGTTTGAGGGCGTCGAGGATCACATAATAGCGCGTCATTGTCGAGACGTAACTCGTCATGGACGCGATGACGTCGGATCCGATCATGAACCGGTCTGGGAACTGCTCCATGAGTTCCAGCCAGTCACTCCTGGGTTGGCCATTCAGTACGAGGTGGTCGTCATAGACCACCCACGAAAGGTCGACGTAAAGCTTCTTGTGTGCCATCAGTAGCCGGCGCAGATCATGGACGTGCGTCGAAACGACGAGCCGGCGACTGACACCAGCGTGGCACCAGACGAACTTCGTTTCTGGATGCTTGCGGAGCGCCTCCGTCATTTCACTTAAATAGATCGGATTTTGCGTCTCCCATATGGATGTCACGTCGCTGTGCACCCAAACCGGCATGTCGAGGTCGGCCGCTAGCTCGTAAACTGGGTCGAGCGCGACGTGGTTCGCGCGGCCGGGCTCACCGTACATCAGAGCCGTGAGCTCACCGTGCCGCGCGAAGACCTCCCCAATGCCTTGCCAGAAAATCGGGAACAGCGCGAGCATCCTCTTGACGTGGTCGACCGCGTTGCGGTCAGTCGGGTCGAAGCCGCAAATGAACGGATGGAGCCGACGGCGCTCGCGCTCGGGCAACGACATGACCTGCTCGTAAACGAGGACGTCCGTAGCGGAATATGGGTACAGTCGTGAGTCGTCGTCGAGGTAATACTTCGGCTCGACCGGGTCCCAGGACGACCACTTCTTGCAGACGGCCATACCGCTGACCATCGCGTGATCGACACCGGCCTCGTTCATCGCCTCGACAGCAGCCGGCAATCCGTCGGAGGTCTGAATGAAGTCGAACAGGTGAAACTGCGCGTCCGCCATCAGGTGGCGCGGCGCGATCGATGATTCCATGTCAGCGGCGTCCTCTTAGGTGCGCCGGTGCTAGGCCGGCTCTGGTGCGTACTTTTTAATTGTTGCGTAGAGCTGGGCAAACAGCTGCGCTATATGACTCTCTCGTTCAGCGGGACGGCTATTCGCGAAGATCGCGACGACGAGGCCCGAGTTGGGGAAAAAGATATGCGCTGCGCGGAAGCCGAGTGTTTCACCTTGGTAGAACCAAGACGTGCCCGATTTCGGATCGTATCTTTCTGCCACGCCGAGGCCAAATCCGGCGGGATCATCGGCCGTGGGCTTGGCAAGCGGCTTCGCGGTTTTGGTTGAGACCAGGCTCATCAGCTCCGCTTTTTGCCTTGCGGGCAGCAGCGTCGTGCCGGTATAGAGCGCGCGTGCCCAGGCGACGAGTTCTGCGGGCGTCGAGACCATCGAGCCCGCGCCCTGTGCCCACGAAACGCTGTACGCGCTTACGTCCTTGTCGCGCAGTGGCTGCAGTCCCTTGTCATCCTGCTCGTAGTATCCCGCCACGACGTTGCGCGCAATGTCCGGCGGGTACAGGTGCGACGTGTAAAACGTGTGCTTTAGCCCGACGCTATGGACGATTCGTTTGATTTCCGCCGAAAAACTCTTACTGGCACTGAGTGCGGCGACGACTTCCTGCGCGATGAGATACCCGGTATTGGAGTAGTAATACTTAGATCCTGGAGGATACTTGATCTGCGGATAAATGCTGCGGATGAGCGCATCTGCAGATACATCGGCCATGGGGTGATTTGCGAACGACGTTTCCCACGACGGCAGATTGTCGTACGATTCAAGACCGCTGGTCATGTTGAGCAGCCGGCGTAGTGTCAGCTCGCCATAGGCCGGATATTGCGGCAGGTACCTGCCGATCGGGGCGTCGATCGATAGCTTTCCTTTCGCCTCCAGCTGCAGGATCGCGACGGCAGTGAACGCCTTTGTGTTGCTGCCGATCTGATAGAGGCTCGTCGGGCTCACCGGCGTGCTGCCGCCATACGTCGTCGTGCCGCTCGTCACGGTAATCGCTGGCTGACCCTCGCGATAACTCACTGCGAGCGATAACGATGAAAGGTGCTCCTTTGCTCCACGTGTCTTGAGGTACGTTGCGAGGTCGCTCCGCAAGGCCGAGATCAACTGGGAATTAGCCTGCGCCGCGGTTTTCGGCGACGTGCCCGCAGCAGAACACACACCAAACGCGAAAGTAGTCGCCGAGCCAACGAACAGAAGGAAAGAGATCGCCCAGAGTTTGGGAAGCGGAACCACTGTAAGTACCTCCCCGGAGTCTGCACGCGCCGCGCGCCAGAGTGTCATGCAATGCAAAAGATTGCGGTTCCTTCTCGGCGCAACGGAATCCGTATCTCAGACAAGATCGAAACATCTGCATCTCACGGAGCGTACAGGCGGCATGACACCCTCGCCGCGCCGATCTCCGGCTCTCGCTCTCCTCGCCGCTCTTGCAGCGATCCCGCTTTCAGCTTGCTCATTCGACAATCGCCGGGTAAGCAGTGACGTTCACCTGACTGCTGCGATGCCTCGTGAGGGATCGCTTGCCGTGTCGCAGGGCCATGGAACGATCCGCGTTGAGGCGTGGAACAAGCCGATCGTTTCGGTTGATGCAACCGAGTACGCCTCCGACGAAGCCGCGCTCCGTGAAGTTCATACAAACGTGAAACGCACGCCGGACGGCTTGGCGGTCTCGACAACCTATAGCGGCTCAGGTTCCTTCGCTCGGTCAGGCGATGTCGACTTCGTAATCCACGCACCGGCGGACGCCGACCTCGAGATCACAAGCGGCGCGGGCGTGATCACAGTCAACGGTTTTCGCTCAAACGTTAAGGCGGGGACGGCGGCGGGAGAGATCGACGTGCGGATGGCCGCAGTCGCAGGCGTTCAACAGATTGCTCTACGGGCTTTGACCGGGCAGATCACGCTTCGCATCCCACAGAGCAGCAGTGCAACGGTTGATTCCCGGGCGCTGATAGGCTCGAGCAGTAACGAGTTCGAGGCGTCAAAGATTGGCAGCGGTGCCGCAACGATCTCGATGCACGTGATAACCGGCGAGGTAGACCTTACATCCGGCGGCTGAGCTAACGACTTTATTGGCGCCGCGATCTCGGCACTCGCCCTGTAAAACTCAAAAGCTGCCCAATTAGTAGAATCGGGTCGCGAGGCTCCTAATACAAGAGGGTTAGGCCCGGATACGCTGGGGCTGAGCGCCGCCGCGTAGCGCAATGCCAAGTGTGCAACCCGCCCGTGCGTTTGTACGTGGTGTGCGCCCCGGAGCCCGCGGTACGTTGTGCGAGAGGGTAGCAGGGCAGAAACGGCCTGCGCTCCATTTCGAAAGGAAGGAAAGCATGATTCATCGTTCTTACGGTCATTCCGCGATAACAACGATTTTAGTCGCCTTTTGCCTTGCGGGTTGCGCCGGTACCGCTACTTCGACGGGGGGTGCGCTACAAATTGGCCGCGCGACCGACCGGAACCAACAGAACTACAGCCGCGTGACCGCGAGTACCGTCTACGTTGCCAATTTTGGATCCCAAGTCATAACTGGCTACCCAGCTACGGCAAATGGAAATGTCGCGCCCACAATCGCTATTAGTGGGTCAAACACTCTCGTCCACGATCCGGCAGGCGTCGCCGTTGACAATAAGAACCGCCTGTACGTTTCGGACGGCGGAAGCGAGAATATTCACCTCTTGTGTCGGCACGCAAACATAGCTATTTTCGCAAATGGCGCCAACGGTAACGTTCCTCCTTCTCGGCGGATCCGTGGAAGAAATACCGGACTAGACGGCTGCCCCGGGGGGATCGCTCTCGATACGGATGGTAACATCTACGTGGTTGCGGGCGCGGGCCCGGGTTTAACAGGTCATGTGTTGGTTTTCGGTGCGCGCGCTGCTGGCAATGCTGCGCCAATCCGTGATATTAGTGGGTCTAACACGGGATTAAGCCAACCATTCGGAATCGCTGTAGGCGCAGACGGTGAGATCTACGTAGCAAACGACACCGAGTTTGCATCTACCGAAAGCATTACCGTTTACGCGGCTGGTGCAAACGGCAACGTTGCGCCGATCCGCACTATCGCAGGCGCGAATACCGCTTTGTTCGATCCTACCGGTGTAGCGGTCGATTCCCAAGGCGATGCATACGTAAGTAATATTGGAAGCTACAATGATTCGATTCCGCCGAGCGTAACGGTCTATCCTGCGAACGCGAACGGAAACGTGGCACCAATTAGGA
This sequence comes from Vulcanimicrobiota bacterium, assembly GCA_963831815.1. Lineage (GTDB taxonomy): Bacteria > Vulcanimicrobiota > Vulcanimicrobiia > Vulcanimicrobiales > Vulcanimicrobiaceae > Cybelea. The sequence continues at coordinate 513,973 of CAWHRL010000002.1, read as the reverse complement.
CGATCGCAGGGTCCAACACCGGCCTTGGGCTGCCGTGGGGGCTAACGCTAGACGCCGCCCAGAACATTTACGTCTCAAACGCCACCGATCCGAGCGCGAGCGTAACGGTCTATTCGGCGGGCTCAAGCGGCAATGTTTCACCCGTAAGCACGATCACTGGCTCGCAAACCGGACTCGACTATCCTCGGGGCATCGCCGTTCACTAACCTTCGATCCTTCTAACGGCAGGTCTTGGATCTCCCGCGGAAGTTCCTGGCCAGTTGCAGATGGAACTAAGCTACGCCGCGGTGAATGTCTCCAGGCACTCCCTTCACGGATCGAGGAGCGAGGCCGATGAGGAACTTGAATCTTGGCGGCTATGCACTGACACGCTGCGTAGCTGCGGCGGTACTCGTAGGCTGCGGCGGATCGGCACCGCCGATCGGTGCGCCGGGCGCGATGACGCAGAGCCGCGCTGCCGCCGCGCACGCCGATAACGAAGGGTCGTGGATGGCTTCCGGCGCCACAAAACAAGATCTCTTATACGTTTCAGACTGGGGAACGGGCGACGTTTACGCATACTCGTACCACAAAGGGAGGCTTCAGGGAAGGCTGACAGGCTTAAAGCCTACGGGCTTGTGCGTTGACAAAAAAGGCGATGTGTTCGTGGATAACTCGCGCGAGATCCTGGAGTACGCGCACGGTGGGACGAGCCCGATCGCAACCCTAGATGACTCTGGTTCCTACCCGACCGCTTGCTCGATCGATCCGGTGACGGGAGACCTTGCAGCCGCGAACAGTGGAGACGAGCAGGGAATCTCGATTTTCACGCACGCTCGGGGCAGCCCAACGGTCTATGTAGATCCCAAAATCAAAGTCGTCTATTTCTGTGGTTACGACAACCACGGGAATCTGTACCTCGACGGTTTCGGACCTCGCGGAAGCCGGTTCGCCTTCGCCGAGCTTCCTCATGGTAGTCATGCGTTCACCGAAATCACGCTCGATCAAACCATTCGCTGGCCCGGCGGCGTTCAGTGGGACGGAAGGTACATTGCAGTAGCGGATATAGGCATCAAAAATCGTGGATCGGTAATCTACCATTTCGCAATCAATGGCCACCACGGAACAAAGGTTGGCTCTACCCCTCTTGGCAGCTCGCGCGAGGTTCTTCAGTTCTGGATCGATCCTCCCAATGTCATCGGTCCCGATAATGGGGGCGACTATGGGAGCGCGGTTAAATTCTGGGCCTATCCCGTCGGCGGTGCGCCTATGCGATCCTTGCAAGGATTCGACTCTCCCTGGGGCGCGACGGTAAGTAAAGCTAGGTAGTTACGAGCTCTGCTTTTGCGCCTTTGTCCACCAACGCGCTCACGCAACACCGCCCCAGGATGATAACGACGCCCAACACCGGCGGAACTTCGCATTACCCTAGCGTTTCGTCGGTGTCATGAGTCGGCCACCCCGTCCGGATGCCATCCTATTCGGACGCGAGCGCGAGCTTCGGGTCATTGAGGAACAGCTCGATGGCGTAAGCGATAGGGGTAGCGCTATGCTCGTTCGAGGCGAGGCCGGAGTTGGGAAAACGGCGATTTTAGAGGCTGCAAAGTTGCGAGCCGCCTCGCGAGGAATGTCGTTGCTGGCCGCGACCGGCGTACCGTCGGAAACGAATTTGCCGTTCGCGGGCCTTTACGAGCTCCTGCGGCCGATAGTCGAGCACACCGAGCGATTACCCGGCCCGCAACAAGACGCACTTCGTGCAGCCTTTGGGCTTGCAGATGTTCCGGCCGCGGAACTCTTCCTAGTTGCGTTAGCCGCACTCGACCTTCTGAGCGACTTCGCATCCGAACACGCGCTACTGTTGGTTGTCGACGATGCGCAATGGTTAGATCGGTCGACCATCAACGTGCTTGCGTTTATTGCGCGCCGGTTGCAGTCTGAGCCGATCGTGTTGCTTGTCGCGAGCCGCGATCTTCCCGAAACGCTTTTCGCCGACATCGTTCCAGAGCTGCGAGTCGAAGGTCTCGACGAGATTGCATCGCGCGAGTTACTCCAGGCGCACAGCCCTATTCTTTCGGGCCAAATTCGCGACCGCGTACTGCGCGAATCGGCCGGCAATCCTTTAGCGCTTGTAGAGCTGCCAAAGGCTATTGCACTCGAAGCATCGAGCAGCGGATTGTTTCCGGAACATCTGCCGCTCACGACCCGGCTAGAACGTGCCTTCGCTTCTCGCATTTTGGAACTGCCGCTCAAGACGCGGGAAGTATTGCTGATCGCTGCGACTGACGAAGGATCGAACCTCGCCGAGATCTTGAGCGCCGCGAAGTTGTTCGGCGGCGAGGAGCTATCCCTCGAGGTGCTAGCGCCCGCGGTCACGGCGAGATTGATTTACGGTGATACGGTTAGCGTGCGATTCCGACATCCGCTCGTTCGGTCTGCTGTGAGCGGCACATCTAACATCGTCGAGCGTGCCGCTGCGCACACCGCACTTGCGACTGCCCTAAAGGACGATCCCGACCGCAGCGTTTGGCATCGAGCAGCCGCTACCGTCGGACCCGACGAAAAGGTAGCGCAGGCTCTCGAATCAGCAAGTACCCGAGCCTTGCAGCGCGGTGACGCGCGTGTCGCGATTCAGGCTCTCGAGCGTGCCGCGGAACTTAGCGCGGATACGACGAGGCGAGCGCGGTGCCTATTGAGGGCATCGGAACTGGCATTCGAAATAGGCTGGAACGACCTTGTCGTAAGGCTCCTTCAAAAAGCGGAAGTGCTGGAGCTCTCGCGGCGCGGTCGTGTCTGGTCGGCGTGTTTCCGCGAAGCGGCGCAGCGCAGCATTTCTGGCGCCGAAGCCCTAAAAAAGATCGCAGACAGCATCGAGACCGACGATGACGTCGACGTTGCGCTGGACCTGCTCTCGGGGCCCGCGACGAAGGGCTGGTGGGCCGAGCCCGACGAGGAAATTTGCCAGCACGTCGTCGGAGCTGTTGAGCGCGTGCGAGCTTCCTCTGGAGACGACCCGCGATTCGTCCTCATCGTCGCCATGACCGATCCGATCGATCGTGGAGCATTCGTAATCGAGCGACTGCGTCGCTTCGCGGCGAATCTTCCCGATAATGCGCGGACCACACATTTATTAGGCCTGGCGGCAATTCAAATCGGCGATTTCGATTTGGCCGAACGCTTTCTAAGCAGTGCCATCGCCGGCCTAAGGAACGACGGCAGATTGGCTCTATTGGCGCACATGTTGGTTCTCCGGGCCTGGAGCGCAATCTTTTGTGGCAATCGCAACGTAGCTATCGCCGATGCGGAGGAGGGCAGGCGCCTCGCGCAAGAAACGGAGCAACCGACGTACGTTTCTCTTGCGCAAGCTGCCGCGGCCATGTCTGCAGCTTTGCGCGGCGATTATGAATCTGCCGAGGCGCTAGCAGACGACGCCGAACGAATCGCGCAGCCTCTCGGCATTCTGCTCGCCGAAGTACAAATGGCGAGAGGCATAAATGCGCTTGGGGCGGGACGCTACGACGACGCGTACCGGCACCTTCGCCGGATGTTCGACCCGCTGGATAGCGCCCACCATCCCATGCGCCACTGTTACTTTATCGGCGATCTCGCCGAAGCGGCGGTGCAAAGCGGACATCGCTCCGACGCCTTAGCGTTGCTCGCAGAGATGGAGGCACTTGCACTGCGCACGCCGTCGCCGCAGTTTCAACTGGCCATGCTCTACGCGCGCGCCATTCTCGCGGACGTTATGGAAGCGCCCCAGCTTTTCGAAGCGGCGCTCGCAGCCGCAGTTGGACGCTCGTCTTTCACGACGGCGCGACTGCGATTGGCTTTCGGCGCGTGGCTTCGCCGAGCTCGGCGTGTGAGAGAGGCGCGTCCACTATTGCAGGCTGCGATGGAAGCTTTTGACGCGCTGGGCGCGTTGCCGTGGAGCGAACGAGCGCGTCAAGAACTCCGGGCAGCCGGCGCCTCGATTGAGCGGCAGGTCCCGGCGCGCCGAGAAGAGCTGACGCCCCAAGAGTTACAGATCGCACTAATGGCCGCGGAAGGGCTAACAAACCGCGAAATCGGGCAAAGGCTGTACTTGTCGCATCGAACCGTCAGCTCGCACCTATATCGAATCTATCCGAAGCTCGATATCACGTCGCGCTTTCAGCTGCGCGATGCGCTGGCAAGCGAGGGGGCCGCGGTTAAGTCGTCCTGATCCTGTTCAAGGCCGGGACCGTCAGATTCAGTCATGTGACTGATGCTGGGGTGCGCTGCCGGCTCCTACCATCATCCTATGGATATGTCCCCCGAAACCGTCGGTTCTCAATCCGAGTTTGCGTCGTTTCTGAAAACGCGTCGGCGGAGCATTCCGCCTGACGTCGAGACGCTTGGACCGTGGGAACGTCTGCCTGTCCGGCGTGGACGCCGCGTAACTCAGGAAGAAATCGCCGAAGCCATAGGCATAAGTCGTAATTGGTATCGTCGTCTCGAGAGCGGCGAGGCGCCCCGCGCATCAGCAAAACTCTTGGACCGTATCGCTAGGGCGCTTCAGTTCACACCCGAAGAACGAGTGAGCCTTTTCGTTTTGGGAATTCCCGAGCTGGGGCAGCTGCGGGCAATCTAATCTGAAGTCGCTAGGCCACTTCGAAGATCACGTCGAGTTCGACCGGCGCGTTAAAGGGAAGGCTTGCGACGCCGTATACTAGTCGGACCGGATTCTTGGCGCTGCCGAACACATCGCGGAACAACTCGGAAGCTGCATCAGCGACCTTTGGATGCTCGACGTGATCTCCGGAGGTCGCGAGCATTACGCCGAGCCGCACAACGCGCTTAACGCGATTTAGCGACCCGAGATGCTCCTTAGCAGTTACCAGGGCGTTCAGCGCGGCGAGGCGCGTTGCGGCTCGGCCCTGCGTCGTGTCGAACTCGGCGCCGATGCGTCCGCGGTATTTCACATCGCGACCGAGCACGGGCAATGCGCCGGTTAAAAAGAGTAGGTTTCCTGCTTGAACGGTTTCGACGTACTCGCCAAAGGGTGTCACCGCCGGAGGAAGCTCTAGACCCAATGAAATTAGTCCCTTGTCGGCATCGTTTGAACTTACCATGCCCGTATCATAGCATTTGGCATCGCGCGTTTCAGGAACTTAAAAGTGCGCAGACGGGCTTATATCGCTTTCGCCTCTGCACACTATTAGTGGCCAGACAACGGACGTGCGTCGTGCTAGGCTCCGTGGAAGTAAGGAGATGCCTCAATGAACGAAAAGCCGACCATCGTAATCGTGCACGGTGCCTTCGCCGACGCTTCCAGTTGGAACGGAGTTATCGAACGTCTGCAGGAGCAAGACTATGACGTCGTCGCTCCGCCCAATCCGCTGCGCGGCGTGCGCTCCGATTCCGCCTATATTGCGAGTTTTGTCAATCAGATCGACGGTCCCGTCCTACTCGTCGCCCATTCATACGGGGGAGCCGTGACCAGCAATGCCGCCGCTAAAGCCTCAAACGTCGTCGGCCTGGTGTACGTCGCAGCGCTGATTCCCGAGGAAGGCGAGCGTCTCGCCGACGTGCATTCGAAGGACAGCATCCTCAATCCGGTGCTTGTCGAACGTCAGTACCCAACCGGCTCGGATGGGCAGACGGCACCCGAGTACACGATCGATCCGGTTCACTTCCGGATGGCGTTTGCCGCCGACGTGCCCGAAGAGCGGGCTAGGCTAATGGCCGCCGAGCAGCGCCCCATTGCGGCCAACGCATTTGCCGATGCTTCCGGGCCGGTCGCCTGGAAAGCGCTGCCGTCCTGGGCAATAATCGCCACCGAAGACGTGGGTGCCGGTGCCGACATCGTTCGCTCGATGGCCGAGCGGGCTCGTTCGAAGGTCACCGAGCTGCGAGGTTCACACGCAATCATGATCTCGCAGCCACAGGCCGTGACCAGCGTGATCCTGGAGGCAGCAAAATTCGTCTCCCGGCAGGCGCTTCAGACCGTTTAAATGTCGTGCAAAGATTCCGCAGCGTCGACGCGTCGCACGGTTCTCGATCGTGAGTAACAAAGTTGTGATCGTAACCGGTGCTTCGCAAGGTATTGGCGCCGGCCTGGTGCGGGGATTTAGAGACCGGAATTACAGTGTGGTTGCCACCTCGCGATCGATTAAACCGTTGAGCGACCCGGGCATCGTGACCATCGCCGGCGATATTTCGAGTCCGGAGGTCGGAGAACGAGTTGTAGGCGAAGCCGTTAAGCAGTTTGGCAGAGTAGACTCTCTTGTAAACAACGCCGGCATATTCATCGGTAAGCCATTTCAGGACTACACGGAAGCCGATTTCGCAAACGCGATTGCGACCAACCTTGGCGGCTTCTTTCGCGTTACGCAAGCGGCAATGGTTCAAATGGCACGTCAAGGGTCGGGGCACGTCGTCAATATTACCGCCAGCTTGGTCGATCATCCAAACTCGCAGATTCCTGCCTTCCTCGCCTCGGTGACGAAGGGTGGCCTCAACTATGCGACAAGAGCTCTCGCGATCGAATATGCTTCGCGTGGCATTCGCGTGAATGCGGTCGCGCCGGGACATGTCAAGACGCCAATGCACCCAGCCGAGACTCACGAGGCACTTGCGAAATTACATCCTCTCGGCCGGATGGCTGAGGTTAGCGATATCGTCGCGGCGGTGCTTTTCCTCGAGTCTGCGGAGTTCGTGACCGGGGAAATTCTGCACGTCGACGGCGGCCAAAGCGTGGGTCACTAAGGAGAGAGATAGTGAGGACTCTGTGCTAATGCGACAGAAATTTAGATTGGCAACGCTCGTGACGATTGCCGTGCTTGCGGCATCGGCGCTCAACGCGATAGGCTTTGCCCAAGGCACCGGCCACCCGACTGGTGTAAGGAACATCGTACTCGTTCACGGTGCTTTTGCCGACGGGTCTAGCTGGTCGAACGTCATTCCGATCTTACAGGCGAGGGGATTTACCGTTACGGCGGTTCAGAATCCATTGACGTCCCTCAAGGACGACGTTGCGGCGACGAAGCGTGCCATCGATAATCAAGACGGGCGCGTCTTGCTCGTAGGCCATTCCTGGGCTGGTGCCGTGATTACTCAAATAGGAACGGATCCGAAGGTAGCAGGCCTGGTCTTCGTAGCCGCAGCCGCACCGAATGCGGGAGAGTCATTTAATGAGATGGCGCAAGGATACCCCACACCCCCCGGCATTGCTCGAGTCAAAGCCGATGCCGCCGGCTTCCTGGCGATGCCGCCGTCTGCAATCGCCTCCGATTTCGCGCAGGACTTGCCGGCCTCCGAGACCGCCGTGATGGCGGTAACACAAGGCCCGATCGCAGCTGTCTGTTTTAGCACCAAGGTCACGGCCGCGGCGTGGAAGACGAGACCTTCATGGTATATCGTTGCAAAACGCGATCGCATGATCGATCCGAACCTCGAGCGGTCCCTCGCCAGAAAAATCAAGGCACGGACGCTTGAGCTCGACTCCAGTCATGCGGTGATGCTTTCGCGACCGCAACAGGTCGCGGCGTTCATAGCGGGCGCCGCCTCAAGTCTGTGAGTGTGGCCCTGGCGTGTGCTCGGCGTTTTGCTACAATAGGTTTTTCATCACCCACACTATAGGGGACGCTGCGATGAGTTTCATCACTACCGACGACGGCACGGAGATTTACTACAAAGACTGGGGATCTGGTCAGCCGATTGTTTTCAGCCACGGTTGGCCGCTATCGGCAGATGACTGGGACACGCAACTGATGTTCTTTCTCAATCACGGCTATCGCGTCATAGCGCACGATCGCCGCGGGCACGGGCGGTCAACGCAAACAACGGATGGCCACGATATGGATCGCTATGCCGACGATCTCGCGACCGTAACCGCGCATCTCGATCTGAAGAACGCCGTTCACGTCGGCCATTCGACCGGAGGTGGCGAGGTAGTACGTTACCTTGCGCGGCATGGCGAGAGTCGCGTGACCAAGGCAGTACTGATCAGCGCGGTGCCGCCGCTGATGGTCAAGACGACGGCCAACCCCGGCGGCCTCCCCAAAGAAGTGTTCGATGGATTCCAAGCTCAGGTCGCGGCACATCGCGCGGAGTTCTATCGCGATTTGGCGGCCGGGCCTTTCTACGGCTTCAACCGGCCCGGCGTAAAAGCATCGGAGGCGATCGTCCAGAACTGGTGGCGCCAGGGCATGATGGGCGGCGCGAAGGCGCAGTACGACGGCGTCGTCGCCTTCTCCCAAACCGATTTCACCGACGATCTCAAGAAGATCACGGTACCGGTGCTAGTAATGCACGGTGACGACGATCAGATCGTTCCCTATGCCGATGCCGGACCGTTGTCGGCAAAGCTGCTGAAGAACGGGACGTTGAAAACCTACAAGGGTTTTCCGCACGGCATGCCCACGACGCAAGCCGACACGATCAATGCCGACATGCTGAAATTTATCGGATCCGCCTCGGCCAACGCCGCCTGACACATCCGAATGAACCGCGATCGACGGATGGCCCTCGGTTCGCGTCTGCACACTACTAGTGGCCAGACAATGTCCGCGGGTCGTGGTACGCTTGGTAAATGAAAAGAAGCTTCTTCATCGCGGCAGCCGCGAGCGCAATTCCTATTAGCCGGCCTTTACTAGCTCGAGCCGAAGATCTAACGAAACGCGTGCGGATTGAAACGAATGTGGAAGCGTCCGGCTCGCGCAAGCCTATGTTTGTGTGGGATTGCGGAAGTGCCGTTGTATGGCTCAACATCGCGAGCGGCATTTACTATTACAAGGGCGATCGTTGGTACGGGTGCACGAAACGTGGCGCTTACACTTGCGAAAGGGAAGCAATTAACGCTGGGAATCGCGCAAGCCGTACCTTATAGCGAAGGAGAAGATGATTTATGTCTCACCACTACTCGGGCCCAAACCTCGCGTTTCCCAGTGGGGACGCCCGCTTAAACTGCACCGACCTATATGTGTTCCCGAAACCTGGGGATGGTAGCAAAACGATCCTGCTATGGAACTCTCACCCGTCGGTCGGCGTGAACCCACCGGGCCCTACGACTACGGATCCGTTCGCGACCACCGCGTTGTATGAGGTGATGATCGACACGAATGGCGACGTAATTGCCGACATCGCTTACAGCGTGCGCTTCGCGGCCTCCAAGGGAGGGGGGCTGACGGCAACTGTCCGTCGGATTGACGGCACGAAGTCTGGGCGCACGGGCGATGAAGGGGTAGTTGTTGTCGAGGGGGCAGCCGTTTCGACGGGGCGCGAGCCAAGGGTGACGACCGCCGGCGACTACCGCTTTTTTGCGGGCTGGCGCAGCGATCCGTTTTTTTTCGACGCACAGGGCGCCCTAAATGGTTTGAAATTCACCGGCAATGACTTCTTCGCCGATAAAAACGTCGCTTCCATTGTGCTGGAAGTGCCTACCTCTAAACTCGGTTCTAAGATGAACCTCTGGGCCCGCACAATGGATGGGGCGTCCGGAAGTTACACTCAGGCCGACCGAAACGCTCGGGCATCGCAGGAACCCTTCCTTGCCGCGGACGCGAAGGGTGCATACATTACCGGGGAGCCGGCGCAGGACGCGCGGTTCGTCCCCGTTTTCGCGCACTCGCTGCAGCATACGGGCGGATACACACCGGAGGAAGCAACGCGGGTGGCAGCGACGCAGTTGCCTGACGTGCTGCCTTATGAGCCAGGCCGGGAAGTATCGTACCCGACCAACGGCCGGGCGCTCACCGACGATGTTGAGGCATACTTCCTTCCGGTGCTCACGAATGGAAAGGTGACGGGAGACGGTGTGAAGCCCCATACTGATCTGCTCGCCGAGTTCCCGTACGCGGGACCGCCGCACAACGTAGCGTGAAAACGTCGAATCTATCTCTTACCAGGAAATAACGATCTTGCCGTTGCCCGCCGGCCCGCCTCCTCGCGTTAGCTGAACGTTGGTTGCCGACTTCTCGACGAACGAGGAGCCGCCGCCACCACCACCGCCGGAGCCGAAGCCGGTAGGGCCGGCGCAACAACCACCGGTACCGCCGCCTCCTCCACCGTAGTAGCCGCCACCACCGCCACCGCCGCGGCCGCCGCACACGCCGCCGCCCGGGCCGCCGTTGAGGAGCGTTCCGGAACCTCCGGGCGGGCCGGCGCAGCGCCCGCTCCCGCGTAAGGAACGTCCGCCGGAGCCACCGGGTCCGCCGGATTTTTGGGACCCGCCCGCACCGCCGCCCGCAGGCGCGCCACAATCTCTACCGCGGCCGCCGCGGCCGCCGATTATGCCGCCGCCCTTTCCACCTGCGCCGCCGGGACAAGTGCTGCCAGCGGGCCCAGCGCCAGGCTGGCCGCTCCCACCTCCGCCGCCTGCGGCAATGATGCGATCCGTCTTCGTGCCGTTTCCCGTGCGTACGTCAGAGCTTCCGCCCCCGCCGAAGGCAAAGCCGCCTGCGTTCCCGCCGCCGTTGAAGCCTCCGCGGGCACCGTTGCCCTGCGAACCGACGGTGACGAGCAACGTCTCCCCCGGCGCAACGGGAACTGTGGCTTTTATGGCCGCTCCCAAACCACCCCGCCGTCCCGTTGGCGGCGCTTCCCCAGCGCCGCGAGCGCCGTAAGCGGTGATCGTTAGGTGAGTGACGCCCGCGGGTACCGTGAACGTCTGGCCGATTGTGCCTATAAAGGGGAACGATTGCGTCCCGTGCGGCCCTCTCGCCGTCGACGGCAAAAGCACGTTGCTGCTGCTGCACGCGGCCAACGCTGCGATGCTAAGCCATGTAGTCGTAAGCTTGCGTAAATGGAGCATGGGGTGCCCTCCGTCGAACCGAGTAGCGGAAGCGTGCTCGCAATCGCCTCAGCGGCGATCGCTTTCGATTAGCACAAGAAAACGTATACCGCATTCTAGCATTAACCAAGCAAAACGCTAGCGTGCAACCGTAGAGCGGGAAGGCCGGCTCCCCAAGCCTATTGGTGTTCTGTTCGCGACGCCGGCGCAGCTCGCGGACTTGAGTTGGTCCTGTAGTGCGAAGAATTATCCCAAGGTGACCATGAATCTCTCGGCCAGGAACGGTGGATCGGAACGAAAGAATGCTTATTCTTGCGAACGTGCCTGCGCAGGATTTGCGCTTGCTGCGCCGGCGCCCAAGCCGTGATCGTCCCGTCGGCCGCACTCACGTAGACCATCCCGTTTGCGATGACGGTGCCGACGTTCCCCCAGCTCGACAGCGGGACGGTCCACAGCAACGTACCCGATGCGGCGCTGAACGCGTATTCGGTGTCGCCCGTATAGTTGCCGACGTAAACGACGCCGTTGGCGATCGAGATCGGCGAACGTGGAGTTTGATCTGCCTCCTGCACCATCGGGGCCGAAGCTCGCGGCCCACACCGGCGTCGGATTCAGCGTGCAGTTGCCCTGCATGCTAAACGCAGAGAGACCCGGAACGTAGGAGCCCTCCGTCGAGGGCATCCCGACGTAGACGTAACCCGTGGCCGGGTCGTACGCCGGGACACCGACGAAACTGGCGTTGTCCGTCGGAACCGACATCGCGATGTATTGTACGGGACCGGAACTGATCGAAGACTCGTCGTAAAGCTCGAACATTCCCGATTTGTTCATCGCCGCGACGAGCGTCGGGCAGCCCGGCGGTTGGAAAATCAGCGGCGTCGCGCCGAAATCAAAGTCGTCGTCGCCGTTGATCGTCGGAATATTTGTCGGGTAGTTGTTCGCCACGATGGAACCGAGCGTGGACGAGAGCTCCAGCACCTGCTCGGCATACGTCGCGTTCTGCGATCCGCTGCCGCTGGTGTCGGCGTTGCCGGTAGCGACGAACACGTTGTTGTTCGACGGATCGATCGATCCGCCGCCGGGACCCCATATGCCGCCGCCGCTCGGACCCTGCGTCGAGTTCCCGCTCATCGTGAAGAATTGTGCCGGCGATGCTCGGGCCGGCGGTGTTGATCGCAACGATGCGGCCGTACCACGGCGAGATGTCGCACGTGGACCCGGTGACCGCGTAGAGCATCCCGGTCTGCCGGATTGTAGGTCAACCCACCATGCATAAAGTTGTGATCCGGCGTATAGTCCGCAATCGTCAGTGGCCAGCCCGCCGCCTCTTTTCCCGTCGCCAAATCGACGGCGTGCACTTGATTCTGCCCGTCGGAGAAATAGAGCAGGTTCTTGCCGCGATCGATGGTCGGGGTCTCGCCGACTCCAAACTGCGACGTACGATTTTCCACACTTGTAGCTTGACGAAGCAACGGGGTCCGACCATACGGTCGCACCGGTGCTCGCATTGATCGCATACATCGTCGACCCGTATTGCGAGCCGGCATAGATGATATTCGTCGGCTGTCCGCCCACGTTGACGGCATAGGCGTACACTGGTTCGTGAACCATCGTCGAGCCGACGTTGTACGCCCAGACTTGTTGCAGCGAGCCGACGTTATTTGGTGAGATCGTCGTCTCGTTCGGGTTGTAGCCCGAGCGCTGCAGGTCGAAGCCGAACGTATCCCAATCGGTGGCCGACGCCGGTGTCGGTGTCGGGCTCGGTGGAGGCGACGGCGTCGCTCCCTGCCCGGTCGTTCCGGCGACGTAGTGATTCTGAACTTGCGCCGCCGTCAATACCTTTCCGGCGTACACGGCGACTTCGTCGATCGTTCCGTTGAACGCCGGGATCGCTGTGCCCGGCATCGTCGGCGATTGAGAAGCCGAACTGCGGGAGAGTAGTTCTTGAAAGTACCCGATATCGTCGCGGTGGCGTTTTGAACGCCGTTGATGTAGAGGCGCCCGGTCGTGCCGTCGTAGGTTCCGGCGACGTAGTAGGCGTGTTCGGTGAAAGATGGACCGTCGAGCCGACTTCCAGCACGCCGGCGCTCGTGTAAAACTGTGCGAGAATCTGGCCGTTTGCCCTGAAGAACAACCCGTAGGGCGCGTACGACGAATCGCTGCCGTATCCAACGGCGAAGGTGTAAGTCGCTGGCGTCGTTGCGAACTTCAGCCATGCCTCGAGCGATACCGCCGAGGCGGGCTGCAGCTTCGCGGTCGCCGGAACGGAAACGGTGCCGGCTGGCGTGCCGCTGCCGGGGAAACTCATGGCGCTATCGGTATACGCGGAAGGCAGGCCCGCGACGCCGGTCGTAACCGACGATCCGATCGATCCGTTGAGTCCGTTTCCGCTCGCGTCAGCAGCGATCGTTCCAGTATCGTCGAGGTGATAGTACGCCGTCGGCCCGTCGCCTAGAATGACGACCGAGTAGTTGCCGTTGCCGGTCGGCGTCGGCGCCGGTGTCGGTGTGGCGGCGGTGTCGAGTCGGGCTCGGCGTCGGCGAGGCGCCGGTCGTGCCCGCATTATAGTGATTGGCAACCTGTGCCGCCGTTAGCGTCTGGTTTGCATAAATGGCCACTTCGTCGAGCGTACCGTTGAAGGCCGGATCGTCGAACGCCGCGTCGTCGCCGATGGCAAATCCGAATTTCGGAATGTATCCGGTCAGCGTGCCGGATTTGGTGCCGGTCGCCACCAGCGCGCCGTTGACGTAAAGGCTGCCCGTCGTCCCGTTGTACGTGCTTACGATGTGATACGTCGTGTTGACGGCTAGCGGAGTCGGAGCCTTCACTTCAAGGTCGCCGCCTGTCGTATTGAATTGCGCGACGATCGTGCCGCCGGACTGGAAGAAAAGGTCGAATGGTGCGTTGCCCCGATCGCTTCCGTACGCGACGGCCGCCGTGTAGATCTTCGGCACCTTGGTAAACCGCAGCCACGCCTCGAGCGAGACGTTCGTCGTCGGCTCCATGGCTTTGATTTCCGGGAAGCTGACGATGCCCGCGGCCGTTGCGGTGCCGGGCAACGCCATGGCGTTGTCGCTTCCCGCGATCAGCCCGGCCGCGCTCTCCTGCACCGAGGCACCCACGGTTCCGACGTAGCCGTTGCCGCTACTGTCGGCGGCGATCGCGCCTGTATCGTCCAGCCGATAATAGCCTGTGGGTTTGTCCCCGAGGATCACCGCTGCGTAGTTCTGCGACAAATCCTTCGGGCGAAGGTGCCGTTGGCGAGCGCCCGGAGTTGGCAGCATCGAGTTTCCGTGCCCGCTACATGCGATGACGAGCGACAGCAGCGCGAGTGACAAAAATGCGAAGACATGCGCACGTTTAGGGACGTTCGTCATCCGACAAACGTATCTCAGGCTCCACTCAGGTTCCAGAGCAATGCGACCTACGATATGGGACTTCCGATGCGCTGGGACTCCGGCGCCCGCGTGGCCGCAACCGGCCCGCCGGGACAGGTGTCTTGGGCAGCATACCAATTCGAGGAGCTTTGAAATGGATTTGACCAAAGAGTATCCGCGTAGCGTTCGTGAGAAGTGGCAAGGTGTCGTTCAGCTCGGTCGTACGATCGACAAGGGCAACGCGAAAGCTCACGGCGACATCGGTGAGTACCACTATAACTGCCCGATGGATCAGGCCGTGTTCGCTTTTCTCGGCATCGACCATGAACGGCTTCTGGGAGCTATACGCAATGCAAAAAGCGACGCGGACATCGAAACGTTTACGCGGCCGTTCGTCGCGGCGAAATCACCCGAAGAGATCGAACGATGGAACCACGAGTGGCTACTGCATGAGCCTGAGGGCGCGTCGCGTGACGCTTTTGTCAACCTGCGCGGGCAGATAGCGCCGGAGCGAACCGACGTAACGACCTGGGCCGACCTGCTCGATCTGGATGAGAAGCGACAGGTTTCGCGACGCTCGGTGCACGCAGTCTAGCGAGTAGCCTAGCCGGTAGCGCTCGTGTACCGGTCAATTCCGCTCGGTCTGGCTCTGTCAGTGAGCCTCCTAATATTCTGCGCGCCGATCGCTGCGGCTCCGTCGCGCCCGTCTATGGACGCTGCTACCGCGCATTTGGATGGCGACATCGCAGCCGCGCTTCGCCGCTACAATATTCCGGGCGCGACGGTCGCCGTCGTAGATGGCGGCCGGGTCGTCTACGCGCGTGCGTTTGGTTTTAGCGACTTAGGGAAGCACGTTCCCGCAAGCGTCGACACGCATTATGAGATCGGTTCGATCACGAAGCAGTTTACGGCTGCCGCAATCGTTCAACTAAGCCAAGGCGGAAAGCTGGATCTCGACACTAAGCTGGCTACGTACGTTCAGGGCGTTCCTCATGCGAACGAAATAACGGTGCGTCAGTTGCTCGCTCAAACGAGCGGACTTCCTGAGTACCTTGACGGTCCGGATATCGATGAGGCAGCAAAAAAGCCGGCCACGTTCGGGCAGATCATGCAACGAATTGCAGGTAAACCGCTTGCGTTCGCGCCAGGAAGCCGGTGGCAGTACAGCAATACGAACTACCTCATTCTCGGACAGATCATCGAGACCGTTTCAGGCGAGCGCTATGAGGACTATATTCAGCGGCATCTGCTCGATCCACTCGGAATGTCTGCGACATTTATAATTTCCGACGAGCCGTACGTTCCCCAAATGGCGGTAGGGTATCGACGAGTCAACGGATATTTTCAGCCCGCGCTAGGCACGATCGGGCAATCGTTTGCGTCATCCGCCGGCGACCTCGTTTCGACAGTCGAGGATCTGGAGAAGTGGGACGGTGCGCTACGCGCAGGGCGAGTAGTGTCGGCAGCGGGTTACGGATTGATGACGACGCCGCCGATCACGGCCAATGGTGAGAACACCGGCTACGGCTTCGGGTTGTTCATCGATTCAGTTGATGGGCAGCCAAGGATCGGTCATACGGGCGGGGATTCGGGCTTCACCGCAGCCGATGAGTACTTCCCCAAGCAAAACGTGCACGTTATCGCGCTCACAAATGATGGTGACGATAACGGTCATCCTGAGGCCGGAGAGATCCTGACGAACGTCGTCTTCGAAGGTCTCTTTCCAGAGATCGCCGCGGCCGCACTACAGCCGAGCCCCGGCGAGGATCCGCGCGTCACCGCGCGCGTGACGACGTTTTTTGAACAGATGCAATCGGGCCGTGAAGACTATGCCTCGCTCGCGCCGCGCCTCGCCGACAAATTGAGAACGCGATTGGCGTCAACTCTTGCGTCAGAGTTTGCCCCATACGGAACTCCCACAGCGGTTGTTTTTCGGGGCGAACGCACGGAGTCGAGCCAGCACTGGTTCGACTATGTAATTCATTTCGGACCCGGTGTTTCCCTAAAGTTCGGCATAGCGTACAACGACGCGAACCAAATCGCGGGGCTGTCATTTGGTTGACACCCAAGACGGCACGTCGAGGAACGCTGCGCAGGCGCAAGCTCGAGAGCTGAGTCGCGCTTACGCCTGCAGCGTGATGTGGTCTAGCCGCCGAGGTGCTTTACGTGCGCCCAGGACGTTATGCGCCAGCCATTAGCCGTCTTTTTGAGCGTCACGGCAAGGGCTGAACCCTGCTCCCGTACCGTTGCACCCTTTTGATTGTAGTGGTAGTCGAATGGAGTACTGATGTACGCGTTATTTCCGGTCACGAACACATGCCACGGCATACCGATGCCGCCGGTTGCGTCGGTGATTTGAGCCGTCTTGTCGTAGGCATCTCGCGCGTTCCACCAATCGGTGCAACCCGACGCTCCGCCGGAAAGGTACGGATCGAAAGTGTCGATCATGAAGGCCGGGGAAGCGCACAACGCCACAAACGCGCTCATGTTGTTTTTGTTCATCGCGTCTATGGCAAGCTTGACGGTATTAATCGCATCGCTCGAGGGCGACGCCGAACAGATTGCGGGCGTTGCTGAAAACGCCAGGGCCGCGATCAGGGCCCAACCTGCAAATCGATGAGTTCTCATGCTCCCTCCCTTGAAGCTGCAACAGCGCATATGCGGGAAGCGTACGCGCACGCTTTGCGCTAAGCAACCACGCATTAGGGTCCACCTCGCAAGTGGAGGCTGCTTGCGGGGCTCATATGCTGCCCACGTCGTGTCAACTAATGAATTCGTTGCCGGAGGCGAAATCGTTAAATCGCCGATGGGCGCGTAAAAACGGCGTTAGTCCGAGCATCGGGTTTACCCGACAGAGTAGCCTCATTGATGCCGGTCTCATTCTTACCGCTGGTGGCTTCCTGGCCGCCAACCACGATGTATTTTCCGTCCATCGTGCCGTTGGGAAAATTGGTCGTGGGGAGTTAGGACGAAGGCATGGGGATTGAGTCCTTCTCCCAGATACGTGGTGAAGAAAGAAGCGTTGCATTGTAAGGACGGTCGGTAACGCAGCACGGTTCTCCAGGCCCGGATCGCTGGCCATAACGGCACCATGGTATGCCAGGCTAAATAGAAACTAAATGAGACCGGCTTGATGGATCGCTCGGCTCACCGCCTCAATGAGTTGCCTTAGTAAACGGCCACGCCCGTGGGATCATCCAACCCAGTGATGGTCGGCGTGGTCGGAGATCCATGGTGCGTGTACGTCGTTAGGATATTGTTGCCGACGTTCGTCACGTAGATCTTTCCGTTTGCGCCGACCGCAACAGCCTGTGGGCTGGACAGTCTGGATGATTGGTTTTGTCGGCCTTCCGCCAGGGCCGAAAGTACTCAAAGTGTTGATATAGGTCTTGACGACGTAGATCTTAGCGCTCGCGTCGATCGCAGGGCCTCCGGCGACAACCTTTGCTAGCCCATTCTCAAGCAGGATGGTGGGGGTGCCCCTTCGACCCATCCGGCTTGTAAGTCGTTAACCAGCTCTCATATTTAAAATGGTGGTAACAAGAATAAACACAATGAAGTCTATGCCACCCCCCAGGAGGTCACGTAGATCTTCCCGTTCACGTCGACCGCCACGCCAAAGATAGAAGGGGAGCCGCCGTGGACGCCGCGGACCACGATCGTCGGAGTCGTCGGCGATCCATCGGGGTTGTAGGTTGTCACGCGGTCACCATGCCCGACGTAAATCTTGCCATTCGTATCCACGGCAACTGCGATGGCTCCCACCACGGAGATCGTCGGCGTCGTTCGGTTTCCAAATCGGTCATACGTCGTTATTGAGCCGCTCCCATAGTTGGCGACATAGATTTTCCCATTGCGGTCGACCGCGTTAGTCGGGTGTAGCGGACCACCTGGAACGCAATCCACGTTCGCGCCTACACAAGCCACGTTCGCGCCTACACAATCCACGTTCGCGTCTACGCGGGCGCTCGTCCAGCCACTCTACTGCTCCTATATTTGTCATCGCGGCCATTCCCATCACCTGGTGATTAGGCCAACGAGCCCGACCATCAAACTGAACAAGCACATCACGCTTCACGCGAAGCTTAACGGCCATATAGTGGACGCCACCTGGGATTCGATCGGCGGGTCGCTTCAAGTGAAAAACGGAGGCGAAAAGGCGATATTTTCGGCCTCTTCACCGGGCGTATATGCCGTGCATGCTAAGTACAGTGGAAGGTCCCGGCATTTTCGAGATGCAGATATGGTGACGGTGACCTCACCATAAACAGCACCACGCGCGGTGACCGCCCAAGCCGCTCTACGGCTTCGCGCTCGCAATGCGAAGGCACAGCGGCGGCTTTGGGTTGAAGCGTGGTATGATGACGTTGCCCCCGAGCTTCTATTTGAGGTTTGCGCTTATGAGAAGACTTCGCGATTTCCGCGGTTTCTTAACGGTTCGGCGCCTACTCGCAGCGACGCTTGCCGTCGCCATTGTGCCTGCGTGCTCTTCCTTGGGCAGTCCAAGCCTCGGGTCAGTGCCGTCGCAGGCCGTACCAGGAGCGCTCGGCAGATCCGCCTACCGTAGCGTTGCCCTCCGTTACGATGCCGGAACCTGCCCGTCATCCGTCGTTTACGTGGTTTCCGATTACGACGCTGCGATCAAGATCTACGATCGCGCGGCGCTTGACGCTGGTCCATGCGGGTCTGTGACCGGGTTTAGCTTGCCGCAGGGTCTTTTCGTCGACTCCAAGCGCGGGCTTTGGGTCGCCGACGCTGCGGCACAGAAAATTTACCGCTTCGTTCCGGGTACGCGTGGCCCGGTCGTGACCCTCAGCGACCCCAACGGCACTCCGTACGCGGTAGCCGTCGAGCCCAGCAGTGGAACCGTGTACGTTACCGAGTACAAGAACAACAACGATCCACACACGCTCGTCGAGGTGTACGCAAACGGCAGCACGACGCCCACCGGATCGCTGAGCGACCCGAACGGCCGCAATGGCGGCTACGCTGCCGTGGACAACGCTGGCAACCTTTACGTCACCTTTATGACGCAAGCCAACACGGGGCAGGTGGACCGGTGGATAGGTGGCGCCGGCACTCCGGAGGACCTCGGGCTAAAGCTCGTCTCCGCGGGCGGAATCGTAACGACGGCAAGCGGCGCGCTCGCCGTGTGCGACACGTACCACTCTCGTTGCGGCATCTACAAGCGCGGTTCGACGAAGATATCGCACGTTTTCGGTCACATGGGTCACGGAAGCGGCGGCATCGAGACCGACAAGCCGCCGTGGCTCTTTCCCGAAGCGCTGGCCCTCGACCGCAGCGAGCAGCGGGCGTACCTTACGGCCAACACGCTTTCGGTTTGGAAGTTCCCCGGACCGAAGAGCAGGCCGAACCATCTCGCGACTGAGGAGATCAAAGTTCCTGACGGAGGTGCCGACAAGGGTATCGCGGTAAGCCCCGCGTCGCGACCCGGGGCGCCCTGGTAACGGTTCAGATCGCAAAGCCTTCTGCTATAGCATGGTCCTCGCTCCACGCATGGCCTTCAGTCATGAGCCGATCGAGCTCGCTGTCGCCAATCGATTCTCGGAGCGCGGCCACCACGCGCGTGTATTCCTCACGCTCGGTGTACTCACGCCGCCACCCCAGTTCGTCCAGCCGCCTCTCGACGAAGCCGAGTAGGCGCGCCCCGCGCATGTAATCTGTAGATGTGTGCCCTTCTTCCAGGGCAGGCCGCAGGACGGCGATCGCCGCCAGGTGTTGTAACGCGCACGCGATCAACGATTCCATCTGCTCTTGCGTCGCAAGTGCGAGTCCTTCGCGGAGGTACACGCGGGCCCGGCGGTAATCGTCGAGCGCGATGAGATAGGCCGCTGTATTGCTCAAGCCCACTGCCGTTGATGGCCGGTCGTCGAGTTCGCGCAGAATCGCGAGCGCTTCCGCTCCGACGCGCACCGCCGCTGCCGCGTTGCCATCGCGGAATTCGATCTCGGCCAAGTTGCTCATGAACATGGCCGCGGCTTGCTCGGCGCCGGTCGCCTCACAGATCGGTAGCGCCTCGGCGTACAAGGCGCGTGCCGCGGTGACGTCGTCGGCCAGGCGGCGCGCGGCGGCAAGCGATCCCGACGCAATGCCGACGTATCGATCGTCTCCGAGCGCGCGATACTCCGCGCGCGCGGCTTGCAGCAAGCCTTCGCCATCGGCGATGCGACCGAGGATAACGAGTCCATCGCCGGCAATGCGTTGCGCGTCGGCGACTCCTCTTCGATCCCCGAGCTCGCGGTATTCTTCCAGTGCCCGTTGTGCCGCGGCAATCGCCTCCCCAAGCTGACCGCGCGCAACGTGAAGGCTAGCTTCGACAAGATCCAGCCGTGCCACAATGCTCAACGGGGTCGACTCGGTGACGGACTTCAACGCTTCACGCACCCAGTGCAGCCCTTCGGTAGGAGCCCTGGCGGCCCACACCAGGCGCAACGCACCGGCCAGACGCTGCCCGAGCGTGACGTCAGCGCGCTTCTGGAGCGTACAGTCGAGCGCTGCTCGCCAATTGTCGAGCTCCTCCTCCGCAAGCTCCAGCCACGTTCGCAACGGAATCGCCGTGAATGCGGCATCCAGCTGCTCGGCCAACGCCAGATACGCTTCCGCGTGCGCGTTCGCGACCGTCTCGTAGTTGCCGCTCTCAGCCAACCGTTCGAGCCCGTATTGCCGAGTCGATTCGAGCATCCGGTAGCGCTTGCGCTCGCCGAAGGGCTCTGCAACGACGAGCGACTTATCGACGAGTGCCGTCAAGAGATCGAGCACTTCCTCATCGGCGCATACTGCGTTCGCGGTTTCGAGCGTGCAACCGCCGGCGAAGATCGCGAGCCGCCGGAACAATCCCTGCTCCGGAGCCGAGAGCAGTCCGTAGCTCCAATCGATCGTCGCACGCATCGTCTGCTGACGCGGCAGCGCGGTGCGGCTTCCACCGGTCAGCACCCGAAAGCGTTCGTCCAGCCTCCGCGCCAATCGCTGCGGCGACAGCACCGGAACCCGTGCGGCGGCCAACTCGATGGCGAGCGCAATCCCGTCGAGCCGGCGACAAATCTCCGCCACGACGGGCAAGTTCTCTGGTGTGAGTTGAAACGTCGCGTCGCAATCGGCGGCGCGACGAGCAAACAACGCGATTGCGTCATAACGGAGCGCATCCTCTGCCGACGGCGATTCGCCCGGCGGCGGAACGGCGAGTGACGGAACTCGATAGACGTGCTCGCCGGCGATTCGCAACGGTTCGCGACTGGTCGCCAACAGTCGCACCTGCGGGCAGCTGCGCAGTATCGCATCGACGATTCTTGCGGCCTCATCGATCACATGCTCGCAGTTGTCGACGATCAGAAGTAGGCGCTTGCGCTTGAGATAGTACTGCAACGTTTCAAGCGGGGAGCGCCCAGGCTGTTCGCGCAATCCCAATGCCGCGGCGATCGTGCCTGCCACTAAGCTCCGGTCGCGCAGAGTCGCCAGCTCCACGAACCACACGCCGTCAGGCAAGCTTTCGAGTAGGTCCGCGCCGACTTGAAGCGCAATCCGCGTCTTGCCGACGCCTCCCGTCCCGGCCAGCGTCACGAGCGGATGTTCGTTTACGAGCGCGACGAGTGCCCCGACGACTTCCTCGCGCCCGACGAGCGGTGTGAGCTGGCGCGGCAAGTTATTCGGCAGTGATTGCAGCGAACGCAATGGCGGAAACGTCTCGGCTAAACCCGGCGCCACCAATTGCCAAACGCGTTCGAGTTCGACGAAATCCTTGAGGCGATGCTCGCCCAAGTCGCGCAGCTCGCTGCGTTCCGGCATCGCGCCATGCAGCAGCCCAGCAGTCGCCTCCGACACGACGACTTGGCCGCCGTGTGCGGCTGCGAGTAGTCGTGCCACGCGGCTCAGCGTCGGGCCGAAGTAGTCGCCGCTGCGCTCTTCGGTCGTTCCGCTGTGCAGCGCCATTCGCACGGGCAATCCTCCGACCGCGCCCCAATCCTCGGCCGCGAGCGTTTGCTGCGCGTCGACTGCGGCCGCAACGCCGTCGGTTGCCCGCCGGAACGCCGCGCAGAACGCATCGCCGACCGTCTTAAAGACCTGTCCGTCGTGCGACTCGATTGCGGCGCGAATCAGTTCGTCGTGACGGCGCAGCGCACGGGACATCGCCTCGCCCCGCTCCGCCCAGCGCCGCGTGCTGCCTTCGATGTCGGTGAATAGCAGCGTTACCATTTCTATCCGCGTTACGGTTTAACGGCGAAAACCGATCCTCCGCAGAGATCCCCGCACAACGGCGCGGTGCCGTAGAGCCGGCCTCTGACATAGAGGAGCGGCGAGACGATTTCGCTGCCGTCACCGGAGTTTTCGAACGACCACAGGACTTTCTCGGCGCCGCTGCTCGTGATGCTGTAGATTGTGCCGTACGAGATGCCGCCGCCCAAGAGCCCGCCCATCTCCGTCGTGCCGTAGAAGCTGCCATTGGCGTAAACCAGACCGGCGAACGGGAAGTAGCCATCGCCTGTGTAGTTGAAGTCGTGAAGAATCCGTTCCGATCCGCCGGGCGTTAGGCTAAAGACCGTGCCGCAGTACGTCAGACCCATGCACAAGTTGGAGCCGCCCGCGCCGGTCGTGCCGTAGAACGTGCCGCCAACCTTGACGAGTGCGCCGATCGGATAAGCGCCGTCTGGGGAGTTTCCAAAGGAATACAAAACTCGCTCTTGACCCGAAGGGGTGATACGGAAAACCGTTCCTACGCCGTTCGTTCCGCCTTGCGACGTCGTGCCGTACAGCCTGCCGTTGGTGTCGAGCAGGTCGGCCCGCGGTTTCCCGCCGTCGCCGCCGCCGGTGAAACTGTACACGACGCTTTCGGGCCCGGACGGGCTGATGCTAAAGACCGTGCCCGCATCGTGAGATCCGCCGTAGTACGTTGTGCCGTACAGCGTGCCGTTGACGTCGGTTAAGCCGGCCATCGGGTCTCGCCCGTCGGCTCCACTAAAGCTATGCAGCAAAGTAAACGATCCGCTCGTCGTCACGCTAAAAACCGTTCCATCGCCCTGCGCGCCGCCCGCCGAGGTAGTGCCGTAGAGCGTTCCGTTCAGCGCGACGAGCCTCGCCATTGGCGTCACACCATCGTAGCCGTCGAAGGTATGGAGCGCGCTCTCGACGCCGGCAGGCGTGACGCTGAAGATCATTCCAACGCCGTTTCCTCCATACGCAGTCGTGCCGTAAAACGTCCCATTGACGTACGTCAGACCCGCGAATGGTTCGGCGTCTTCCTGCCACGAGTAGACGAGTCGAAACGGGTTCCTCGTGATGCGAGTTATGAGTTGCGGCGCGCGCGCCGCAGCCGCCGGACCCGGCACCGGAATCGCGGTGCGCGAGCAAGCGACGATTGCGAGCAGTGAGGCTGTTGCGACGGTCGAGATTACTGCACGCATGCGTTGTCCTGATTGCTCCAAAGAGGCTGCGTCGGAAAGGTGCGCCGGCCGAACGGCGTGTTTTGCAGATCGGTAAACTCGCAATAGTCGGCGATCTCAAACTGGTACTGACCGAACCAACCGGTGAATGGCACTGGGTCCGTCTCGGTTTCGGCCTGCTCGTGGCCCTCGAAAATGGTGACGCCATCGTCCGTTCCGGGATCGTTCACCAAACCGGCGCCGCACGTTTGGCCGGCGTCGGGCATATACGGGAGCGCTGTATACGAGACGAGTCCGCTGATTGTGGAAACGTAGCTATGGTACGCGCAGTAGCTAATGCCGAACTCGGCGGGGTTATGCCCGTGCGGCATCGCCACGACGTAGCCCGCATCGCCCGAGTAGTCCCCGAAGTGGGCGGCGGCCAGGCCGGCCATGTAGGCGATGATTTCGTCGCTGGGATGCGGCGGCAGTTGGCTGGTGGTGTCGACGTACGCGCCGCCGAACGTGGTGTCGTTCGAGATGGAGCCGTACTGCCCATAATACTGGGTGATGGTGCTGAGCCATTGGCTGCCGTTGAGCGCGTTAAGAAAGGAACGCAGATACCTCTTGACACCGTCGGGATCACCCCGACGGCTCTTCCAAATCGCGCCCCAGAAAACCACGTAGACCTTCGGCGAGTATTGCACGGGACCGCCATGGTAGCTCACGCCGGACGATGAGACTCGTAAAAGCCATGCCCTTCGATGCCGTGCCCGGTCGAGCGTCGGCGCGTAGTGGGCGAGGCGCCCGTCGCTCGTCGTAAAAGTGTTGGGCCCCGACGATATCGTGCGCGACGTCGGCTCCGCGGTGTTTGGCGTGTTCGGCGCAAGGCTAGCGCCGTGGCCGATGCAACCTGCGAGCAAAGGAGAGATCGTACATGCTGCCGCGATGCGTACCAATTTCATGAGAACCCCCCGAGTTTGGGCGGCTGCGTCTCTCCCGGTTATCGTACCTCTCGATTTCAACGGATGTCAAACGTCGAGCACCGGTCCTAGCGCGAAGTTAGCCGGTGCTTCTAGGAATTCTTCAAGAAGTCAATCAGCTGAGGCCAGAGCTGAGCGCTTGCAGCTTCGTTCGCTTGAGGAGTACCCCCAAGCTCGATGCTGTATCGTGGTAAGTGGGCGATCGTCGAGTCCGTCGTAATATAGTATGGCTCCCCGATGTCGTGTCCGGCGCCGGGATAATGCAGCCACCGGTCATTGAAGGGATGATGCGCCGAGTTAAGCCGGTGCATAATAGCGTTGGCCATGAACGAGGAGGGCCACAAGCGATCGTCGTCGCCGGAGACGAGTAGCACGGGTCCACGAATACGCTCGACTGGAATTTCTGCTTCGGCCAGATTCGTCGCGTTCTGCAATTGAGCCAAGTATTCGGCAACAAAGGAGACCGGCTGATTTTTTTTGCGCTGCATTGCCGCGGCGTTGGCGGCGGATACCGGGATGGCGCCGTTGACATACGGCAAGTCCTTCCCGCCGTACGACCACGAAGACGGCACCGGGTGCGTGGTTTCGTAGGTAATGCCGTCATACACGACGCTGCTGGGAGCGAGGGCCACGACGGCTCGGACTTGTGGGAAGTACGAGGCTGCGACCAGCGCCAACTCCGCGCCCTTGGAGCCGCCGACGACCGCGATGTGCGACGCATCGACCGAGGGCTGCTTATCGAGCCAATCAATAGCCCGCTTCACGACTTCAATTGGAACGCTGACCAGCGATCGCGGCAGATCGTCCACGCCAAAATACGCAAGGCTAAGCGTGTTGAATCCGTGCGATGCGATAATTGCCGGACGCTCCTCCGGCAATCCGCCCTCAGCGCCGCCGAGGACGATGACTGAAGGATGCCGCTGTCCATCGTTATGCGCGTAAAATCTCGCGTAGAGGCCCGGTTCGCGTACATCGACGCTAGCGATACCGGGCTCGATCACGCGGCGTTCGATGGACTGCACTGCCGTCGTTGAGCCGTCCGATGCGTGGAACGTCACGGTACGCGGAGTTAGGTAATCCGAGTGCGACGAGATCGCGGGTTTCATCGCAGTTGGTTCCATCGACCAAAACAGACCCATCGCATCGACACCGCTATAAGACCCGCTTAACGGTCCTTGCATTGCAGGGTCCACGATCCCGTGCGCGTTTGCCAAGAACGCTGCGCTGGATTGAAAAACCATTCCGAAGATGGTTTCGGTAGCGCTAATCGTGACGTTAGCACCAGGAAGCGCACGCGTGATTCGAATTGATATAGGCTGGTCCACGAGCGACACTGGGGGCGTCACGTCGAGCGTCAGTGCGAACGCGCAGGCGGGAGCAGCATTGAAAATTAGGAATGCTAAAGTGCAGAAAGCGAGCTTCATCTCGCTATACTAGCAGCCCAACGACCCCACAATCATAAGGAATGCTAATGTCGGATCGGGTCGAAGCGCGGTTCGACGCCAAAGAAGGGAAGCCAAGGATCCCTCCGGTGCCGCGCCTCCTTAAGGCTCTCTTTCGCTGCGTCGCTCTCTCCTAGTGCTGCCTGCAGGCCTGCGAGGACGTACGGCGTCGTCCGGTGTTGACGCTCAAGAGCACGGAGGTGCCGGCGCGCTGCATCAAGTCGTCCGGCGGCAGCATACGCTCGGCCTAGTGCGGCTATATTAGCAGGCGATCGATCGCTTTTCGTCACCCGTCGTAACACCGGGATTGCGTCTTGCGCCAACCCCGCTTCGATCAAGCACGTTCCGAGGTAGTATTGTGCCTGCAGATTGCTAGCGTCGAGTTCGCATATGCGCTCTAGGGTTGCCGCGGCCTCAGTCGGACGCCGCTCGTACTGCTGTATTACCCCAAACATTGTCATTGCGTCGTGCGAGGTAGCGTCGTGCAGTAGCTCACGAGAAAGGTAGTCACGGGCGGTGTCCCAATGGCCGCTCGCCATCGCGATCCGGCCCAGCACCCGGATCGCGAGCGTATCCGAAGGGTCAAACGAAAGTGCTTTACTGCACAGCGCGCTCGCCTCTTCCGGATTGTGATTGCTAAAAAAAGCGACATGCGCGAGGATTGCGTACGCACGAGGATAGTCAGCACGTGCGCGAAGTGCGCGCTGCGCGAGAGCCGTCGCCCGGTTGAATGCGCTCGATGGCTCGGTCAGCAAATGCGATGCCATCGTCGTGTGAGCTTCGGCGAGCCCGAGCAATGCTGCTCTGTTGCCGTGTCGTGCGATGCGGGAAAACTGCTCTGCGCACTTACGCAGATCCGACGGGCGCCGCCGGGCCAATAGGTAGCGCGCTTCCAACAGCTCAATGTCGCTGTCGCCGTTGTGCTCGTAAGAACCCACCGTGCAAACGGCCGAAATAAAGCGATAGCCATGTCCGTACTCAGAGGCGATAAACCGAGGATTGCGTGCGCTGTCACCGAGAGCTTTGCGCAGGAGCTTGATGCTCTCCGTCACGCTGGATACTCCGATGTCGTGCGGCCATAGGCGATCGAGCAAGTCGACCGTGCTTACGGTCTGACCGGCGCTTGCGATAAGCATCTCCAAAACCGCCCCAGCCTTCGGAGTGACGCGTGAGCTCGTGCCGTCCTTGAACACTGTACGCAGCGCTGAATCGAAGACCAAACAGCCAAATGCGTAGCGCATCAGCGGTCACCTTTCAGCGGCTCCACGATCGATTCCCCGCGGGAACGTCGTCGGTTGCGAGGGTCAGTAAAGGCGCATCGCCTCCTCCTCGCGATGGGCATGAATCCATCCGATACGTTGTGGAAGCGATGGCCAATCCGCGTCGCGTTTCGTCGCCCGATCGTCAGCAAGCTTGTATGATCTTCCCGCGAGCCGTGAATACGTCTTGACCTTCGACGTCCGGCGTTTCCGATGCCGCTCGAAGGTCGCAAACGTCACGCCGTAGTCATCGAGGCCACGATCGACGAGAATCCGGCCTAGCGAGTATGCATCTTCGATCGCCTGACCGGCCCCTTGTCCCTGATGCGGAAGAGGTGCGTGAGCGGCATCGCCGAGCAGCACGACGCGCCCGCGACTCCATCGTGGCAGATGAGGCAGGTCGGCGAGCGCCCAGAAATTCATGTCGCCCTCACTGTGGCGCACTAGGTCGAGGATCCGACCGTCCCAACTATATCGTTCAAGAATGCCGAGCGCTTCGTCTGTCGTGGCTGCTGCGCGACTGGACGATCGCGTCCATTCCGGGAGGTGGTCCGGCTCGTACACGGCAAGGAGGTTCACCAACTCGCCTCGATCCATCCCGTAGAAGACGGCGTGCGTGCCGGGTCCGCACCAAATGTGAAGTGAGGTCGGCGTGGCAAGCACGGTGACTTCTCGGTGGGAATGACGCCGCGAAACCCGATCTCACCGGAATAGATGGGGCTTACGGTTCCGCAGACGTAGCGCCGCACCGTTGAGTTGACGCCGTCAGCGCCAACGACGACATGAGCGAGGACGTCTTCGCCTCGATCGAACTGCAAGCGCACTGCGCCGGATTCTTCGGAGAGGCCGAGCAGCCGATGATTCAAGTGGATCGACTCAGACTGTACGGCGGCGGCAAGCTGATGCGCAAGCGTGCTGCGGTGGAGCGTCAAGAACGGCGCGCCCATCTGCTGCCGGTACGAATCGCCGATGGGGTAGGACCACAGGAGCTCGCCATCTTTCCAGCGGCGGAACTCCAGCGTGGGCGGCACGTTGGCAATCGGCGTCAGATCGACGCCGAGTTCCTTGAGCAAACGAGTCGCGTTGCCACCGATTGCGATTCCGGCTCCGATCTCGCGAAGCTCGACGTCCTGCTCGTAAATCTGAACCGATAACCGCCCCTGTGCTAGGCCGATCGCGAGGGTTGGGCCACCGATTCCGCCACCGACGATGGCGACATCACAAGCACGGGTCAACAGTGTTGCTCTTTCGGGGAAAGGCGCTTGGCAGCCGCGATCGCGCCGGGCCCGCCGCTGCGGGCCGAGGCGTTAAGATTCAGACTTTCCTCACAGGCGTGGCGTACCTTTGAACTAGCTGACCTCGGAGACGGCTATCAATGAGAACTCGATTTCTGGTCTCGATATCGCTCGTGCTTGGCGTCGGCGCAGCAGGGTGCTCGTCCAACGGCAGTGGCTTCACTGCAAATCCGGCACCGCCCGCGCAGGCCACCACGAATGTGCACGCAATCGGAACGAGCTCGGTGAACTGGTCCGAGTTCGGCTTTATCCCTTCCGGCGGCAGGTTTAACCCCCACGAGCAGATGCTGTCGCCACGCAACGCGCATCGGCTGCACAAGCTGTGGTCGCACTTCACCGGCTGCTCCGGGTCGATCTGCGGAGGCTCGTCTGCGGCGGTGGTCAACGGGGTGGCCTACGTCGGCTCCTACGACGGAAATGTGTACGCGCTCAAAGCTGCCACCGGGGCCAAGCTGTGGACCTTCCTCACCGGCGGCGAAGTGTTCTCGACGCCGGCGGTGGCTAAAGGGGTGGTCTTCGTCGGCTCCAACGACGCCAACGTGTATGCTCTCAACGCCGCCACCGGTGCCAAGTTGTGGTCCTACACGACGGGCTTCGACGTGACGTCGTCGCCGGCAGTGGTCAAAGGGGTGGTCTACATCGGCTCCGAGGACGGCAGCGTCTATGCGCTCAAAGCCGCCACCGGATCAAAACTGTGGTCCTACCCGACCCGTCTCGTCGTTGATTCGTCGCCCGCGGTGGCTAACGGGGTGGTCTATGTCGGCTCCGAGGACGCCAACGTGTATGCCCTCAACGCCGCCACCGGCGCCAAGCTGTGGTCCCACCCTACCGGCAACGAAGTGTATTCGTCGCCCGCGGTTGCCAACGGAGTGGTTTACGTCGGCTGCGAGGACAGCAAGGTTTACGCTCTCAAAGCTGCTACGGGTGCCCAGCTGTGGACTTTTACCGCCGGCGACCTCGTAAACTCGTCGCCGGCAGTGTCCAATGGCGTGGTCTACGTCGGTTCCATCGACGACAAGGTTTACGCCCTTAACGCTGCCACGGGAGCCAAACAATGGTCCTACACCACCGGCAACCTCGTGTTGTCGTCGCCGGCGGTAGCAAACCGTGTGGTTTACGTCGGCTCCGAGGACGGCAACGTGGACGCGCTTAACGCCGCCACAGGGGCAAAGCTGTGGTCTTACCACACTGGCAACCAAGTGTTCTCGTCGCCGACGGTGGTCAACGGGGCGGTCTACATCGGCTCCGGTGATGGCAACGTGTACGCATTCGGGCTATAATGCCCTAATTTTCTGGCGGTACGGTGGCGTCGTTTTCGATCAAGCGTTCAGACCTAAGATCCGACCAGAACGCGTGCGGAATGTTCGTTTTGAGCGACGTGTAGTCCGCGAGCACCTGCTGTGGATTCGCGCAGCCGACAACCAATGCTGCCGCGACGTCCGGCGCAATCGAAAACTGCAGTGCAGCCGTGCGAAGGTCGACGCCATACCGCGCCGCAACCGCGCGCAGCCGAGCGCGCTTTTCGATGGCCTTAGCCGGAATCTTGTAATTCTCCTTACCATAATTGAAGCGCGCGCTGCCGCTGATGAAGCCGGCGTTGAGCGAAGAACCGACGACAAAGCTCATTCCGCGCTCGCGAGCCTTTGGAAAGACCTGGTGCAGCGCATTCTCATGATCGATCAACGAGTATTGACGCGCCAGTAGGCAGACGTTCGCGTCTGCGACATCCATCAGCTTCAGAATCGGTTCGGGTGAGTTGACGCCAAGTCCCCAGCCTTTGATCACGCCTTCGTCGCGCATCCCGCTCAGGGCTGGGAACGCGCCGTTGCGCGCGATCTCAAATTGCTCCTCCCACGGCCCCGGCAACCACGCATTATCCGGTGAGAGATCGTGAACGAAGACGACGTCGAGGGCGTCGACACCTAACCGCTGCAGGCTGTCTTCGATCGAGCGCTTGACGCCGTCGGCGGTGTAATCGTAACGAAGATTGTTCGGCGAGGAGGTGAACGGAAAATACTCTTTCGCATTGTTGTCGCGCGACGCCGTAAGTAACTTACCAACCTTCGATGAAAGAACGTACTCGCTGCGCGTTTGTTGGTGCAAAAAGGTCCCCAGACGCCGCTCCGCGAGCCCCAAACCGTACCATGGCGAAGTGTCGTAGTAGCGCACTCCGGCGTTCCATGCGGCTTCGATCGTAGCGTACGCGACCTCATCGGTGACGTACGCGAACTCGTTGCCGAACGGCACGCCCCCGAGACCAAAGGATTTTCCCTGGAAGATTTCGGACGCGTTCATTCACATGCTTATCCCCGCGTAGGCCGGAGCCTAACGCGCTACGGCCGCGACCGCTGCCCGGAGACGAAAATCCAGGAATCGGCGAACGTACCACAGCGCGATGCGGTCGTGAAAACCCGTAGCGACCTCCTCGAAGGCGTGATCGGCCCAAGGCAGCTCAAGGAAGGTAACGCTCACGCCATAGCCCCGCAGTTCGTCACGCAGGAGATGTTCGAAACCAATTGGGGCGACGTGATCGCGTCCTGCCGCTATCATGAGGACTGGCGGCATGCTGGGATGCATGACGAACCGCGGTGATCCGCTCCGATAGCATGCGGGTTTCTGCTCCGGCGTTCCCCCGCAAAGGTCGAGCAGGACGTGACGTACGTTGATCACGTCAGGTTGGGGCGGATACTCATAAGCGAGTCGAAGATCCACTGGACTTTCGTAGGTTATCACGGCGTTGATGCGGTGCGGCCGCAGAGCTGCGGCGATGAGCGCTAACTGTGCGCCGGACGAGTGTCCGAGCACGGCGATCCGGCCGGACGGCAGTGAATCGATCTGGCGGAGGATGGCGTCACGTTGCGTGGGCCAGCGCGAGTCAGGCGCGTGCGGATAGTTCAGCGCGATGACCCGATAGCCCCAAGAAGTGATGATCGCATTGAATTGCGCGTCGTTTCTTGGCGAACCGTGCTCCCACGCGCCGCCGTAAATCACGAGAACGAGAGGGGCGCCTGAGCGAACAGCGATCGTGTTGGCACGTTCGGAAAGCGGCATCAGTAAAGCCGATAACGGTACGTGGGGACCCTGTAACGCATAGGCAATAGGCGGGACCAGCGTACACAACAGCGCCACGAGCACGATAATGATGGCCGCAGGTCGCATGGAACTGTGTGAGCGCAGTGCGATGAAGAGGACGATAGCGTTCAGAACCGTCAAGACCGGCCAGAGTTCGGTGCCGGCGACCGTCAGAACGAAGAGTGGAAGGATCGGGCCTGGAATCACGATCCAGATCGAAAGGAAGAATGCTAGTAATGCCAGCGCGAGCGGCATCGTAGGGGTGTCATCTCGAAAGTGACGATGTTCCTGCCCGGGCCGTCTGACGGATCTGTCAGGATTGGACGGGATTCGCGAGGACCGACGGGATTCCGACAGGTATAGGCCAACGTGCCGGTAGAGTATTTCGTGAGGTGAGATCGATATCGTCGAGCGAGCTCGCGCGACGTCTTAACGATCCGGCTGTGCCGTTCTTGCTCGACGTGCGCGAGCCGGAAGAAATTGCAGACGGTGTGATCGTGGGCTCCGTCAATATTCCGATGGATGAAGTCGAACAACGACTGGGCGAACTTCCAACCGATCGCGATATTGTCGTGATTTGCCATGTCGGTGCCCGCAGCGGATATATTGCAAACAGGCTTAACGCCCTTGGTTACGCGCGGGCAGTCAATCTCAGCGGCGGAATGGCGGCGTGGCTTACTGAGAAGCGTCGGTCTTAGACGCGGTCTGCGCCGCATCTCAAACCACCTAAGCAGAAGAGGAGCGCGGCTCAAATCGCGCTCCTCTTTTTTGCTGCGGGGTCTACGTTTTGTTAGGCGTAAAGCGGCTCGTGGCGGGGGACTTCGCGGCCTTCGTCTAGGTCGAGCAGGTCTGCCCAAGACACGACGTCACTCCGATCGGGAGCGATCTTGGCGCGCAGTTCCTCGAAATGCTTTAACGATTCCCCGGTCGGCACTGCGGAGAGCCACTTCTTGTTGAAGGCCTCAATATTTCGAGGGTCCTTCCTGGAAACGAATGTCTTAGCGTAAGCTTCGATCCCGGAATCGTCTCGCGCCGTCTTCACGACATTGAGGAACTCATTCGCATCCATGTTAAGGTACTCGAAGAGGCCTTGGTCCATGGGGCAGTCGTACTTGTACTCACCGAGGCGCCCGTGCGCAGCGGCCTTTGCCTTGTCGGTCGCCCGAGCGAGTTGCACGATGCCGAGCATCGTTTCTTTGACGCTTCGCGGCGCGGTCTTGGTTAGGTCCATCATAAATGCTCAACTTTCAATTTGAGGTTTGTTCTTTCCACTCGAAACGAACCTAAAAGACCGACAAAGGTTACACGATAAATCAAATCACCAGCGAGCAGGTGTTTCCAGTGCTGTAGCGGTGCATCGAGTTCCGCTCGAAACAATGCACTTGTGGCAAAAAGCGACAACGTATAACTCCAGGCGCCATCCTTGACCGAACAAATGCCCGTATGAAGCGCACGCTTGCTGGTGGCAGATCGGGAGTGCAAACCGGGGTGCGGAGCTGCGTGGCTCGGGCTAATGCCGCAGATCGAGGATCTGCTCGACTCGTTGCACCCCGGCCGCTGCAGCGCTGTCGCGTGTAGCAGCAGCCAGTTGGTACCAGTGCAGCGCAGTCGCGTAATCCTGCGGCACGTTCTCACCGTATTCGTACATCTGGCCTACCGAAATTTCGTCCGAGGTTTCAGGTTCGGTGGCACAATCTAAGTTCGGCTTAACGATAAGCCGGGTCAAGTACGCGAAGCCTTTCCCAAGGTCGGGCTCACGCGGACGGTGATATGGGGTTTTCGCGTTTTTAGACGATTCGTCACCGAGGCAATTAAGGCTTTGGTTTTGACGATGATCTCATCGGTAGTGGAACCTTCAATTACCTCCCTCAGCTCAGTGCATAAGCCGATGATTTTCCCGCCGTCGCGGTGGACGTAAAGCCGAAACGTGTTACTCGAACCGATCCCCTGTGTCATGGCAGCGGCTTATGCCTGGGCGCCGGCGTGTCCGTTCGCACCATCGTGGAAGCGCTCGTTGATACGCGTAGGTGAGCCACGTCCGCCTCAATTTTAATTAAACGGCCTTTGAGACTAGCTTAGCAATGGCTTGGCGGCAAATCTGTACGGTTTCGCACGAAGCAAAGCAAATAGTGGTTACGCGTGCTTCTTGCCGTCATCTACTGCTTGCCGGCCATTTTGCTCCAACAGCGGCCCAAACTGCGCGCGCGCGACGCCATAACACTCACAGGAGGCCTCTTCGAGACCCTGACGATTGAGAATAACTATATGACCATGAGCATAGCGAATGAATCCCGCTTGCTGAAGTGTGGCAGCGGCGATGGTGACGCCGGAACGGCGCGCGCCTAGCATCATCGCAAGGTATTCGTGTGTGAGAGCGATCTTTTCGGAGTTGACGCGATCGTGGGTCAACAAAAGCCAGCGCGCGCACCGCTCGTGGATGGTATGCATCCCGTTGCATGCGGCTAGCTGCCCCAACATATTGACATAGGCTTGAAGAAATCGGTCAACCATGCCACGAAAGTTGCCATCTCCGCTGTCGAGCAATCGTCGAAAATGGTCGCTGCTAATGACGACCGAGCGGCCAGGAACTTGGCAATAACTTTCGTTAGCCGAGGTCGTTGCGCCTAGCAGCAACGGGATTGCCGAGACCCCTCGCGACCGACTGTCCCTACTTCGATTGAGCCGCCGTCGCGCATTTGGGTTACGACTGAAAGCACCGCATCGATTGGGAAATAAACATCCCGTATCGGACGGCCGGCCTCATAAATCTGCTGGGAAGTTTCCAGCGCGATCAGTTTCGCGGTTTTGAGGACCTCTTTGGCCATGGCCGGACTTAAACCACCGAGGATCGCGTTCTGCTTAAGCACGGCTTGGCTGGGTACGAGGGGTTGTTTAGCGGTCATTTTCGTCGAAAAGGAACCTTTTTCGGGATCGGGTTGCGCTCCTGGTGCTATAGCGTACCGACTTTTGAAACCGGGTACTCTACACTTAGAGTTTCTGGAGGCTTTGATATCGCGCGCGCCGTCGCAGCTGAGCCGGCACCGAAGCAACCGCCGCATAGCCGAGGTCCTTCCAACGAAACAGTATCTTCTTGCGCTTAGAGGAATTGAACCATGCCTGCTCTACGGACCGTACTTTTCGCCGCAACGCTGGGTGCAACCGTCTGCGCGACGGCCGGCGCCTATCCGTCCACTCTGAATTTAAAACTATACGCTCAGAATCGGCCAGGTGAAACCGGCGAGGCGACGCTCGTGCAGATCCACGACGGTGTTAGGATCGTCGTCAAAATGTCCGGCGGCCAAAACGGCTCGCAGCCCGTCCATATTCACACGGGTACCTGCGCAAATCTGGACCCGGGTCCCAAGTATGCTTTGACCAACATCGCTCAGGGGAGCAGCACGACAACGATATCGGGCATCACCCTCGGCGATCTGCTCAAGGGCCTGTACGTCATCGACGTCCACGAGAGCAGTGCTGATATAAAAAGGTATGTGGCCTGTGCGGCAATTGCGATGCCGCCCGGCCCGGCGTGACGGGTACCATGATACAAACGCCCTTGCCCATTGCCATCCTAGCGATTAGAGGTCCTGTCAAGGCTAAAGGCGCTTTCAATAGTCCGAACTGTTCGGAACACTCCGAACCGGTCTACGGAGGGTATGCTAATGTACGCGGCGATATCGTATTGTTTGCGAAAGACTTCGCCTATCGCGTTAACTTCAAGAACCAGATCTTAAAGCAATGGCCGCCGCTAAACGTTGGCGCGCAGGCGCGCTACGATGCGACCGAAGCCGGCGAGGACTTTGAGTATGGCAGCAAGACCTTCCGCCGGTTGAGCAGTCAGCAGATCATTCACATTTGCATAGCTGGCGATTTTAGGGTTAGCCGAAGATTCTAAGTCTCAAGGTCCTGACCGTAGAAAGCCAGAGCGCTCCGCGCTAAGCGAAGCGCGCTTGTGATATGATGATCGGGCTTCGGTTGCGCTACATCCTCCCGTTGGGGCCAATGTACGCATCCGGGGCATCAACCGCCTGATTTAGCAGCTAGAGTTTCGTTGAACCGGACGAATTCTTGGTGAAACATTGCGCTAAAGATCGTCGTAGTTTCGGCATGAAGCACACGTTGGCAATTGTCTGCTGCTTTCTCGCAACCAGCGCTCTAGCTCGCGCCTCCACAGTCGCCCCAGGGCTGTATGAGCGTGCCGGGCACGAGCTCTACATTGGAGTCGAGCGCGAGCTTCCCGATCCTTCGCAAAATGAGTTCTTCGACCCGCGCACGCAGCGCGTAGGTCCGCTCGCCGAGAGCGCAAACCTGCTCCGACGGATGGGCGTGCATGAGGAGCGCCGAGTCGTTAACGCGGCTGAAGGCCGCCTAGGCGTCTCCCTCTATTACAACGACGAAGTACCTCGCGCAACGATCATCCTGGTTCACGGTAACGACCCGGAAACGCGTCAGATGGGATTCATTATCCCATACTTGGTCTCTAATGGCGTTAACGTCATTAGCTACGATCAACGCGGTACTGGAGAATCATCCGGTAGTTGGCAATTAAATGGCCCGGCCCAGCGTGCGCAGGACGTGGTTGCCATCTACGACGCATTTCGCTCCGACCGTCTCGTTGATTCGCGAC
This sequence comes from Vulcanimicrobiota bacterium, assembly GCA_963831815.1. Lineage (GTDB taxonomy): Bacteria > Vulcanimicrobiota > Vulcanimicrobiia > Vulcanimicrobiales > Vulcanimicrobiaceae > Cybelea. The sequence goes on along the minus strand of CAWHRL010000002.1, from coordinate 477,818 downwards.
GTATCGGTATTTGGGGATTTAGTAATGGCGGCTGGACGGCCCCGATCGTTGCAGCGCGGCGTCCGATCGCCTTTATGATTTTGAAGAGTGCTCCCGCGGAATCGCTGCTAAGCAATATCGACTACGAGGTGATCCAAGAGATGCAGCGTCATCACATGGGTCCTGATAAGACGCATCAGGCACCGGCTGCTTGGCACGCGTTCGAAGCGGCACTCGCCGGCACGGGGTCATGGAGCGACGTTCAGCTCGCGTACGCAAACGCAAAAAAGCAATCATGGTTTGAGTACTCCTTGTTGCTAGACATACCGCTACCGCCTTCGGTAGAGATGAGAGCGGGGCTGTTGAAGTTTATCACTTACGATCCGGCGCAGACGCTGCAACGCGTCGTCACGCCGACGCTCGCCGTCTACGGTGAGCTCGACCACAACGTCGACGTTGGCGATTCATCCGCCTTACTACGGCAATATTTTGAAAAGTCCGGAATGCGCGATTTCACGATGCGGATCTACCCGCACGTCGGCCATCAACTCATCCTCTCGAGGACAGGCTACAATGGCGATCCGATACCGCCGGCCCGGTACGTGCCCGGATACCCGCAAATCATGTTGACATGGCTCGCGCAGCGTGGCTTCACAAGAGCGAGCGGCCAATGAACAGATTTGATGTCGGCGTTGCAATTTGAAACTCAGCAGAAACGAGAAATCGAAAGTTCGAATGTAGAGCGAGGAAGCGCGACTGCCGTTCGTTGTGGGACAAAACGGGGACTTTTCGGAGAAGGAATCCCAAAATTATACTGGGGAAGAACAAGCGCTAACGAAGCGTTTCGATCTTGGGTGTTTAGATCGAGAGCGGATTAAGACTGGCTCTGGTAGCTAGTAGAAGGACAAGTATGGCGTTCAAACTGTTACGCATCCTAGCAAGCGCAACAGCGTCGGCGGTTCTTGCCGGCTGCGCCGTCGGCGGTTCGCCGCTCGATCGACCCGCGGCGGAATCGCTCAACGTCACGACGTATCCGGTCGGCGCATACCGGGCCGCGCCCGCTGCCAAAATGTTGCCGCTCACCCATCCGATACACGGTAGCGCGTCGTACGACGCGCGCGCGGCGTCGGCGTTAACGTATGTGTCGAACTCGGAGCAAACGCGGTCGAAGTCTTCCGTCAGCGCGGGAGAGCCCAGCAACCGATCGCGACGATTACGAATGGGATCACGTTCCCCGATGGCCTGACGACCGATAGCAAGGGTAATCTCTACGTGGCCGACTCGGGTCAGTATAACGGAAAGTGGGTCGTACAGCGCTACTCGCCGGGTGCGACGTCGCCGGGCAAAACGTACGCGACGGACCTCTCAGAACCGACCGACACCGCAGTCGGCAAAGAACGGAACCATCTATATCGCAAACTTCAACCTCCTCAGCAACGGTTGGGTCGCCGTCTATCCAAAAGGAAATCTCTCGAAAGAATATCGCCTCTCCGATTTTAGTGGGGGCGCTCCGCTCTCGATCGCGCTCGACGCCAAGCAAAATCTCTATGTGATGTACGCTCTCAACAACCAGGGCGTCAGCGCGGTCAACGAGTACAAACCCGGCTCAAAAACCGGTAAGAATCTCAACCTCTCGTTTGCATATGGCGGCGGAATCCAGGTTGACTCGGCCGGCAACGTGTTGGTCGTGCAGCAGGTTCTACCATCCGAAATTCTAGTCTTCCAGCCCGGAGAAACGCAACCGTCGCAATCCATTACCTTACCGAACGGCGGTGCGCCCTTCAACATCGCGCTCAATCGCGGCAGCAAGCTCCTTTTCGCAGGGGACGCCATCGGCAACGTCGTCGACCGCTTTGCTTACCCGTCGGGGAAGTTCCAGTATCCGATCGCGGACGGCTTCAGTAACCCTGCGGCAGTTGCTACTGAGCCCAGCGAGTTTAAACACTCTAAACGTAACGTTGCCTTGGAGGTCACAGATGTTAGAAACCCTACGGTTCCCTGCGTTGGTCGCTGCGGCCCTCGCAGTCGCAGCTGGGTGTTCGAGCAGCTCGGGATCGCTAACTCCTAGTCAATCGTCTTCCTCTCTATCGTCCTCAGGCCACTTTCCGCCGGGCACGCGCCTCGTGCGCGGCTTGGCGCTCGTGCAGCCATTTTTTGCGCCGCTCGTTCCTCACCCGTGGAATCTCCCGCACGTGTGGCCCGATAGGAAAGAGCAACGGCAAGTCCTCTTTGTGGCCGATCCTCAGAACAATCAAGTGTTGATGTACGATCCTAATACGCCGAATCCGTCGCCGAAGGGTTCGATTACCACGGGTATTGATTATGCGGTCGGTTTGGCCGTCGATAAGAAAGGAACGCTCTACGTTGCCAACTTGCTCGGCGGTAGTCCTAATATCGGTTCGATCGCCGTTTACAAGGCCGGCTCGAGTTCACCGAGCCTGACGATTACCGACGGGCTTGACAATCCCTACTCTGTTGCGGTCGATTCCCACGGCAACATTTTCGCTAGTAATCTAGACAGCAACTCGATTGTTGGTTACAAAGCGGGCGCGACCTCGCCCTATGAGACGATCAGTTTCAGCAGCTACGGTCAAGCGGCCGGCCTCGCCACGGACGAGAACGATAACGTTTGGATCGCCAACATTTTCGGTAACGAGGTTGACGAGATGCCCGCCGGCTCGTCCAAGCCACAGAATGCCGGCTTGTCCGGGCTTAACGGACCAAATGACGTCTCCTTTGGAGAGCGAGGCGTGATGTACGTTTCCGACTTTGCCGGCTCCGCCGTCAGTGTTTACAAACACGGAAGCACCAGTCCGTGGGCTTTCATTACGAAGGGTATCGAGAAGACGGGCCCGACCTACGGCGGATTTACCGCTTCAGACTACTACTTCCAAACGAATCAAACGCTCAACGTGGTCGGGTAAAAGAAGGGTAAGATGTCACCGTTCTCCACGATAACGGGCATCAAGGACCCTCGAGGGATCGCATCGGCACCGCTGGTCATGAAATAGGGGAGGTCTTGACTCTACCCTCAGGGGAGACCTCACAATTAGTTAATGCCGGTGAAACTGTCGATCGGGGACTTCTCGCGGATGACGTTCCTCAGCGTCAAGGCCCTGCGCTACTATCACGACGTTGGCCTGCTTGCACCGGCCGATGTCGACCGCGAGACCGGCTACCGGTCGTACGAGTTATCTCAAATCGCGACGGCACAGGTAATTCGACGGTTCCGCAACCTCGGGATGGCCGTCGAGCAAATCAAGGCGATTCTCGCAGCACCAAGCGTTGCCGAGCGAAACAACCTCGTTGTCACGCACCTCAAGCAGATGGAGTTCGAGCTCGAGCGCACGCAGGGGATCGTTGCTTCGCTGCGCGCATTGCTCGAAGACAGACCGGCGGCGATCGCGATCGAATATCGGTCCATCCCGGCGCTCCAAGTCGCAGCAATTACGAAGACCGTCGAAATCGCGAAAATCCAGCCATGGTGGTTAGATGCACTCGCTGAGATCCGCGCAGTCTTACGCAGACAGGGCGTAACACCGGCTGGCCCGCAGGGCGGCCTGTTTCCGACGGAGCTCTTCACCGAGGAAGTTGGCGAAGTCACGCTTTTCGTGCCGGTAACGAGTACGCCGTTCCCGTCAGGAAACGTCGTTATCCGCGAGCTGCCGCCAGTCGACCTCGCGGTCGCCGTGCATCGCGGCTCGCTGCACCAAGTAGATCGCACTTATAGCCTTCTGGGAAGTCACGTGCTCGAAAGCACTATCGCGATCGACGGTCCGATTCGAGAACACTTCATCGTGACGAACGACGATACCATCGACGAGAATCAGCAAGTGACCGAAATCGGCTGGCCGATCTTCCGCACCGCCAGGACGTGAGTCAACTAACCGTCATCCTCGTTGCGATCCTCGCCGCCCTAGGCGGAGCAGGCGCCGCGGATTCTACCTCGGCCGCGCAGCAACTTATGAGCAAGCTGCAGTGGCGCAGCATCGGCCCATACGTCGGAGGCCGTTCCGTTGCAGTTGCCGGTGTTGCGAGCAACCCGAATCTTTTCTATTTCGGCGGCGTTCAGGGGGGCGTCTGGAAGAGCACGACCTACGGACAGTATTGGACCAACATTACCGACGGCAAGATTCCCGCTATCGCCGATCCGATCGGCGCGCTCGCGGTTGCGCCCTCAAATCCGAACGTGGTCTACGCAGGGACAGGTGAAGCCGACGTTCGAGGCGACTTCGATACCGGCGACGGCATTTATAAAACGACCGACGCCGGAAAGACCTGGTCGTACGCCGGCTTGCGAGAAAGCCACACGACAACCAAAATCGCAATCGACCCCGGCGATCCCAACGTCGCCTACGCCGGGTCGCTGGGACACGTTTTTAAGCCGAATGCCGAGCGCGGCGTCTTCAAGACTTACGATGGCGGTAAGACCTGGCGCAAGGTGCTCTTCGTTGATGAGAACACCGGTTGCGTTGATCTCGCGATGGATTCCCGCAACGCAGACGTGCTGTACGCCGCGATGTGGCAAGTGCGGCGACTGCCCTGGAAGCTCTCGAGCGGCGGTCCAGCGAGCGGACTCTATAAGACGACCGACGCCGGCGCGCATTGGACGAAGATCTCGACAAACCGCGGATTTCCGAGCGGAACGCTTGGAAAGATCGGCGTTGCGGTCGCTGCGAGCAATCCGAAAATCGTGTACGCGATCGTACAGGCGCGTGGGGGCGGCGTTTTCCGTTCGAACGACGCCGGCGCAACTTGGAAGCGCGTCAACGCGGACATGAACCTGCGTCAGCGTGCGTTCTACTACATGGCGATTTGCGTCGATCCGAGCAATCCTAATCTCGTATACGCTCCAAACGTCGACGGTGTCTATAAAAGCTCCGACGGCGGCGCCACTTGGGCGCTGCTGATGCTACCACATCCCGACAATCACATCGTCTGGATCAACCCGCGCAATCCGAAGATTTTGCTCGTGGGAAATGACGGCGGCGCTACGGTTTCGGTTGACGGCGGCGAACGTTGGAGCAGCGAGCTCAACCAGCCGACTGGGCAATACTATCACGTCGCGCTGGACGACGAATTCCCATTCCACGTCTTCGGCGCGGCGCAGGACGAGGGGGCATTCGAAGGCCCGAGCGCGTCAGCCTTTGGCATCGGCCCCGGCGAGTGGCACACCGTCGCGTGGGGTGAGAGCACGTTCGTTGCACCGCAGCCCGGCAGTTCCCGGATTACCTATGGGGCCGGCTACTATAGCGCGCTATTGAGCTTAGACCGCCTCACGGGCGACGCCAAAAACCTTAGCCCCTACCCACGCTATATGCACGGTGCGTCTGCAAGCGAAACGAAATATCGCTTCGGATGGACGCATCCGATCTTCTTTTCGATGGCCGATCCGCACGAGCTGCTCGACGCGGCGCAGGTCGTGTTCTCGAGCATGGACGATGGACAGACATGGAGCGTCATCAGTCCGGATCTCACGCGCAACGATCCATCGACCGAAGGCCCGAGCGGCGGTCCAGTCGACTGGGACCAATCCGGTGCCGAGACGTTCCCGGACATCGCGTCGCTCGCCGTCTCGCCGCTCGATAAGAATCTTCTTTGGGCGGGTTCGGCCGATGGGTTGGTACACGTTTCAAAGGATCACGGCGCTCATTGGACGCTGATCCCGCCGCGCGAGCTTCCGCAAATGGCGCAGATCAGCTCGATCGAGCCGTCGCATGCCGATAAGGGAACGGCGTATCTCAGCGCCGACCGCTATATGTGGGACGATTTCCATCCTTATCTCTACAAAACGATTGATGGCGGCGCTCACTGGACCGCACTGACTAGCGGATTGCCTGCTGATCAGTACGTCCACGTCGTTCGCGAAGATCCGCGTGAGCCACGCCTGCTCTTCGCAGGTACGCGCAGCACGGTATACGTCAGTCTCGACGGCGGCGAGCGATGGCAGCCGCTCACGCTGAACTTGCCGGGTGCACAGGTGCGGGACCTTGCGATTGACGCGCGTGAGGGTGAGCTCGTCGCGGCGACGCACGGGCGAGCGTTCTGGATTCTCGACAATCTCGCGCTCATCGAACAGCTCGCGCGCGAGTCCCCGCAATCGCCAGCCGACGCGCAGCTGTTCGCTCCCGAAACTGCGTGGCTCACGCACTCGTATGGCTTGGCGAGCACGTTTGCGTTCTCGACCACAGACTTCGGTCAGAACAAGGAATATGGCGCCACCGTATATTTCAACCTACCGTCGAGCTACAACGGCAGTACTCCCGTAACGCTGACCTTCCAGGACCGCAACGGTGCGATCGTGCGCAGCTTCACCCTGCACGTCAAAGGAGCGCTCGAGAAGCAACTTACGGCGCAACAAGAAGCCGATCTCGACACTACGCAAAAACGGGCTCGCGATCTCAAAGATCTGACGGCGGTGAGGGGCGCAGTGAACGCCTTCACATGGGATCTGCGGGGTCCTCCGGCCTACGATCCGCCTGGATTCCGTGACCTTACCGCCGATGACTGGTCGGACGCATCCGACGGCGCAACGATCCCACCGGGCAAGTACGCTGTCGTACTGCAATACGGGGCAAAGAGCATAACGGCACCGCTCAACGTGCAGCTCGATCCAGGCGTGCATCAGACATCCAGCGACTTAGAAGCCCGTTACGCGCTCGAAATTCGAATTCTAAAAACGATCGACTCGTTCGATCGAGCAATTGCGGGCGGCATGGGCGAGAGCCTGAAGATGCCGCCGGCGAAGCGTTCGCCACTCGAGAGCGAGATCGCGAACCTGGTGCTTCTTGACCTTCACTCGAGCGAAGGCGACGTCATGCATCCGACGAAGATTCGAGAGCAGCTCGGCTTTTTACTGAACTCGCTCGAAGGTGCCTACGCCCGGCCAACTGCCGCGGAGTACCAGACATACGACGAACTCAGGTCGCTCGCGGAGGCCGGTGAGGCTCGCCTGCGGGCTTTGAGTTCGAAGTGATCCGACGAGCGACGTACCTACTCTTGTGGTTGTTGGCCCTGATAGCATGGAATAACTCCGAAGCGGCGCGTGCGGCGCACACGGTGTACACTCTCCCTCAGGACGTTCGCTGGCTTCCTATCAGGATGAAAGGCGTTCGTCCGGGAGCGTTTGAGGCGTATCTCCGCGGAAAGGCGTCGGATAAGTGCGGACAAATCGAACGCGACAAGTTCCCAGACGGGTTCGTCTATCCTTGGCATGTCAATGGCATTAGCGGAATATTCACTATACTCAAGGGCACCCTTGTCATCGGTTTTAATAAGCATCACCTGACGTCGGCAGAGAAGACGTTACCTGCCGGATCGGTGATGCAAGGGCTTGCGACTGAGCCGCACTATGGCCGCGCCGTTGGTGAAACGATCTTCGATGTTTATTTGCTTTGCTCGCCCCGAGGCTCTTAGAGTTGCTGAGCCGGAGTCGTTGCGATTCCCTGGTTATAGCTCGACGGGGACATGCCGTTGGTGATGGTGTTGATCAAGGTTAGGGCGTCGGGGCGGTAATGATACTCGTCAATCTTTCCCTGCGAATAGTCCGCCAAGTACAACCGCGATGAATCCCTATTAAACGAAAAGAAAATTGAAGTGCCCGGCAGTTTGAGTTGATGGATCGGCGTCCGCTTCCCGACCTCGTAGATATTAAGGGTTTGAGCCTGCACGTCGATAACGAGTAAGTGCCCCGCGCTGTCGAACCCGATGCCGCCGGCCGCGCCGAGCTTTATGTGGGTCTCGGTCGCTTTGTCCTTGCCGCCCTTGAACTCGACGATGCTAGCGGTGCCGGCCACCATGTGGGCGTCATATGAGGCAAACACGTTGCCGCTTTTGTCCAACGCCACGCCGATAACGTGGAGGAAGTGCCTGTCATTCAGCGTCCGGGTGGGGCTGCTCGCGCCGGGGGCGTAGGCCACGAGGTTGCCATTGGCCCCGATCGGTCCCGAGATGCCCGCAACATACGCAGTGCCATCGGGACCGATCGCGACGTCATACGGAAACTGATTAGGGTCGTTTAGCGTAGCGCTCGGCGAAGTCGAACCGCTACGATAAACCAGAACGTTCTGGGCATCATTGTTGGCTACGTATAAGTCGCCGGCCTTATCGACGCCCATGCCCGTCGGGTCTGAAAAATCTCCCGAAAGGCTGCCCGCGACCGGATTATTTGGACCGGTTCCCTTGAGATAATAGTCGACGGAGTTTCCTCCGGACGCGCTGTAGATCAGTCCTGAACCGGCATGGGCTTGCAGATGGATAGAGCTCGGAAGCGCCGCGCCGGACGAAGTAACTGAGGTTAGCGACCCGCTTTCGCCGCAACCGGAGAGCAGAGCAACCGAGATCGCCGCGCAAAATGAAAGAGTATTAAAACGCATGCGCGCCATTTTCGAAGTTGCCGAATCGCTGCCTGCCAACGAAGCGCGAACGAAAAGGTGCACGTCTGCTCCTTATCCGTCCAATCGTGAAGAGAACGAATGCGCGGTGCGTGACCCCGATCGCGCGGGCGACATGCGCGACGCGCGAGTTCCGTCTCCTAGATCCAATAGAGGCAACCGCCACGTTACCTCATAATACTGCTGCTCCCAGATCGACTCATGTAAAGGAGCAGCATTTGTGAACGGATCTTTGAGGTTTTTTCCGCTGGTAGTGGCATTAGCGATCGCAGGCTGTAACGCGGGCGGTTCGTCGAATGTTCTAACCGGCGGCTCCCCGTCGCAAAGCGGGATCTCTGCCGGGCACCACGTGCCCGAGTGGCAAGCCAAGCACGAAGCCCGCAGCGTCTGCAAAAAACTTGCCGGCGGCGTGCAGTGCCACGTACTAGTTGTGACCAAGGGCATAAGGCCAAACTGCTCGCCGTCCGGCGGCAGCTGCGGCTGGCGGCCAATCGACTTACAGACTCGCTATAATCTTGCGGGATCGTTGGGCAAAGGGTCGGGAACGATCGTCGCGCTTATCGAACTTGGCGATTTGCCTAGTGCCCAGACGGACCTAGGGACCTACCGCAGCACGTTCGGCTTGGGAACGGCAACATTCGCAAAGTACAATGAACAAGGAAAACAATCCGGTTACCCTGAGAGCTGCGAAGACTTCGGTTGGTGCGTCGAAACCGACCTCGACATCCAAATGGTCTCTGCCAGTTGTCCGCTGTGTACGATCTACCTGATCGAAGGCGGTAACTGCGGCGGCGTTGTCTGCGGTCTGGAGAACGCCGAGGCGACGGCCGTTAAGCTCGGTGCCACGATCCTCAGCAACAGCTGGGGGTGCAGCAGCTTTAACTATGGCGAGAACTGCGGCGATCCGAACTTCCCGAACTTCTTCAATTCGCCGGGCATCGCATATTTGGCCTCATCCGGCGACTCCGGATATCCGGAGATCGAGTGGCCGGCGGCGCTTGCAAACGTGCTCGCAGTCGGCGGCACGCAGTTGGCCGGGTCCGGCTCGACCTTCACCGAAAGCGCTTGGGACGGGGCCGGAGCGGGTTGCGCGACCACTACTCCCAAACCGTCGTGGCAGCACGATCCGGACTGCGCAGGCAAAACGATCTCGGATATCTCCGCCGAGGCCGGCTGTAGCCCCGGCGTTGCCGAGTACATCAGCAGTTACGGCGGCTGGACCGATGTCTGCGGGACGAGCGTCGCGGCACCGCTCACGGCCGGAATCGTCGGGCTTGCCGGCAACGCGAGCAAACTCTCCACCGGCGGCGAAACGTTCTGGGATCTGAGCCGCAGAAAGCACCGGAGGCAGCTGCATCAAATCACTTCCGGCAGCGATGGTAGCTGCGGCGACTATCTCTGTGAGGCCGGCCTGTCAAAGATAGACGGCGGCTACAAGAAGTACAGCGGCCCGACCGGATGGGGAACTCCAGACGGCATTAAGGCGTACTAGTTTCGCCGAGAAGTGAAACGGAACGAAAGGCGAGCGCGTCGCGCGCTCGCCTTTCTCATGCCAAACGCTTTTTGACGCCGTCGACGAGAACTCCAACGATGTTCGCGACGATGGGTTCGAACGAGGCCCTTGGCGTTTCATGACGCCAGTTCATCGCACTTCCGACAAGCGCCGAGGCGATCAGCATCGCGGTGCAACCTCCGAACTCGCCGGCAAGAAAATCGGTCAGCTCTGCTTCCATGCTCCGCTGGAGCTGCGGCTCAAAGTCGCGATCGATTTTGCACCGCCGATGTAAACCCACAAAAGCGAAGGCATTTTTGCCTACGGCCGCCAGCAACGCTCGCGTCTCGGGGACGCTCAGCGGATCACCCTGCGAAAGATAGCCGGCAAAATCTTCGCGAATCATCGTGTCGAGTAGCGCGAACTTATCGGTGAAATGGGCATAGAACGTTGCGCGATTCACCGTCGCTTGCTCGGCGATATCTTGCACGGTGATCGATTCGAAGTTCTTCTCGGCAAGCAGCGACGCGAGCGCGTCGCGGAGCAGCTTACGCGTGCGCGTGACCCGCGGATCGACGCGCAAGGTGCGCTGGGTTAGGGCGCTAACCATCACTTTCTCGATCTCGTCGGATAAGCAACATTTTCGCCATTTTGTCGGTTGACCGGCGTTCCCGACAGCCGTAACATACGCAACATAAGCCGATTATACGACGACTGTCGCGTACCGGCAAGACGCAAATAAGGAGAATCCATGACCGCCCAACTGCAAGAGAAAAGCATTTACGCTCTCGACCGCGCCCACACGACGGTTGAATTCGTCGTACGGCACCTGATGATCACCAAGGTCCGCGGCCGCTTCACGACCTTCGACGGGCAAATTGAGCTAGCGCCCGGCAGCGACCTTCCAACCTCGATAACGGCCACCATCGACGCTGCTTCGATCGACACGCGCGAAGAGCAGCGCGACGCGCACCTGCGTTCGGCCGACTTCTTCGAGGTGGAGAAGTTCCCGCATCTGATCTTTGAGAGCACAAGAATCGAAGGAACGCCCGACGATTTCACCCTCGACGGAAAGCTTACCATCCGCGGAGTCACACGCGAGGTTCGGCTGACCGGCAGCTTTGAAGGACGCGCGGCCGATCCGTGGGGAGGCATTCGCGTCGGATACGAAGCGCACGCCACGATCAACCGCAAGGACTTCGGCCTCGCTTGGAATGCGGCGCTTGAAACCGGCGGGGTCGTCGTCGGTGACGAAGTTCGAATCGAGCTAAACGTGGAGGCCGTGCTGGCGCAGAACAACGCCATCGCCTAACCAGGGACGCGTCTTCGCAGCCCCTAATCCAGGTACCGCCAATTCCCAATTACTTCGATCAATAAGGAGCATATGTGAGCGGAACAATGAAACTGGCGGCGCCGATGCTCGTGGCGCTGGCCGTAGCTGCCTGTAGCTCAGGCGGCTCTTCATCGGTGCCTGGAATGACGGGCTCGAGCGGGCAAGCAGGCCGATCGCTCCCAGTCGGGACGCGGCTGCACCCTTCGTGGGAACTAAAAGGTATTGCAACGGCGGCCTGTCCGCAGGTCGTGGGAGTCACGACGTGCACGGCGCTGAGGGTTAACGGCCACACGAGCCCTACAACCCCCAGCGGCTGGGCGCCGAGCGACCTTCAGAAAGCGTATAAGCTGCCGTCGTCTACGAACGGTTCTGGCCAGATCGTCGCGATCGTAGACGCCTACGACAACCCGAACATCAGCTCGGACTTAGCCATGTATCGCAGCCAGTTCGGGCTCGGCACGGCAAACTTCACTAAGTACAACCAGGAAGGACAGACGAGCAACTATCCTTCGGGAAGCACCGGCTGGGGAACCGAGGAGGACCTCGACGTCGACATGGTTTCGGCGGCCTGTCCGAAGTGCACGATCTACCTCATCGAGGCAAACTCCAATAGCACGAGCGACCTCGAGGCCGCCGAGAACGAAGCGGTGACTCTCGGCGCCCACATTATCAGCAATAGCTATATCTGCTACGCCTCGAGCTGCGGCTACTCCGAGTCGGATTACGATCAACCCGGCGTTGTGTACCTTGCGGCGTCCGGCGACGGTGCCTATAACCTCAACGGTCCGCCGGAGTGGTTCGGTAGCGTAGTCTCCGTCGGAGGCACTCAGCTCCATACGAGCAGTTCAGGCTATACCGAAAGCGTATGGCCCGATGCCGGCGGCGGCTGTTCGAATAACGGCAGCGGCACCGGTCAGACGAAGCCAAGCTGGCAGAAGGACCCCGGCTGCGCGTATCGCACCGACGCCGACGTATCGTCGGAAGCCGGCTGCTCTCCCGGCGTCGCGGAGTACGATAGCTACGGCGCCGGCGGATGGATTCAAGAGTGCGGCACGAGCGCTGCATCGCCGTTGAACGCGGCCGTGTTCGCGCTCGCTGGGAACGCAAGCTCGGTGAATGCCGCGCAGAAGTTCTGGACGCTCAGCAAGAAAAAGCAGCGCCGCCAGCTTCACTATATCAAGACTGGGAACAATGGTTCGTGCGGCGGGTCATACCTTTGCACCGCCGGCACCAAGCAGTTCGGAAAATATGCTGGTCCGACGGGCTGGGGCTCGCCGAAAGGCATCGGCGCGTACTAGTAGCGTCGTAGGCCATCAACTGGCAAACGAGGCGGCGCGTTCGCGCCGCCTCGTTTCTTACTGCGAGTCGGGAATCCGGTAGTCGAGGCGCTGGTGTAAGAAGAACTTTCGGCCGTAGGGGGCTTTGATCGGGACGAAGGGGCGCGCTTGTTGCGTGAAGTCGAAACAGTCCGCGCTTGGTGAGGTTGCACGGCGGTCCGCAGCACTGAGCCTCCCCAGACCAAAGAGATCTTCAGCGAAGCGTAGGACGCTCGCCGTTTCATACTGCACGTGCGAGACATAGTTCTTCTTTGCGTACGGTGAGATCACCAGAAGCGGGACGCGGAAGCCAAGTCCGTCAAAATCCCGGTACGGCGGAGGAACGGGATCGTAAAGGCCTCCCCAATCGTCCCATTGGACGAAAATCGCCGTCGAGTCCCAGAACTTGCTCTTACCGATCGCGTTTACGAGTGCGGCTACCCACGACGGTCCGTACGCCCCGCCGCAGTTCGGATGGTCGGAGTTGATGCAAATCGGGGTGATCCAAGTGAAGTTCGCGAGCTTCCCAGACGTCACGTCGGTGAGAAACGTTCGCTGCGGCGTAAGTACGTTCGCCCAGTCCGGTCCGTCATAGATGTGTTTTACGGCCTGATACGCAGACCATACGGCACCCGAGCCGCTTGAGGGAGCGCCGTCCTTACTCGTATAGAAACGCCAGGAAAATCCGGCGCGGTCTAATTCGTCGCCGAGCGTTTGATAATCGAAGCATGGAACCTGTCCCGGACCATATTTGCGATCGCTGTCAATGGTCTTGACGAAGTCGCTTGGGCCCGGCGCACACCCCCACGGGCCGTATGGAAGGTCCGCGCTGGACTGCGCTTGCGCCGCGATTACGTACTGGTGTGCGACGAAGCTTTCGTCGAGCTGCGATTGAAACATACGATCCGCGAGCACCCATTCGTGCGCCATATCGAAATACGGCTTGGATTCTTGATGCGGCACGTAGACGTACTGTCCGTGGCGCGGTCCGTCGAAGAGCACCTCGCGGTCGAATCCGTTCATCCGGCATTTCGTTCCCGGTAGCTTTCCCTTGCCGTTGCACGCCTCGAACATTGCATTTGCGGAATGGTCGATGTCGTACCTATGGGCCAGACCGATCGGGCGAAGACTAATGGTTCGGCCCTTTGAGTCCACACCGGTTGAAACCGTGTACGCGCCGGGAAAGCCCTGGAAGAGATTGTTGAAGCTACGGTTCTCTTGAACGATGTAGACAACGTGAGTGATCTTTGCGCGCAAAATGTGAGTCTCGGCAGCCTGCGACGGCGGTAACTCGGTCCGAGCGCCGAACGAGCAGGCGCTCAGCGAAAAAGTAGCGATTGACAGCAGGGCACCACGACTTGCCAAAACGCGAAAGCAAAGTCTCATTACGGCTAAGGCTATGCCATCGTTCGCCGGGTTCCTCGTTCCGCCGGCGGGCGGCGTTACGGAGAGCGCAGGATCTCGGCAAGCGTGGCGACTGCGCGCTTTGCTTCGGGAACCGGCGTCGACGCATATCCCACCACGATACCGTTGAGGAACGGCTCGTTTAAAAAATAGGCAGAAAGAGGAGGAACGATCACGTCACGTTCGGCTGCTCTTTGCGATACCTGGATCGCCGAGATAGACTTGGGCAGATGCACGATGAAGTGGAGCCCGGCGCGCGTGTCGCTGACGCGGATGAGATCTCCCAGCAAGCGCGCGAGCTCCGATGCGACGGCGACGCGCCGCTCGTTATACACCTTCCGCGTCTTCGTCACGTGGCGGCCGAAGTGTCCGCCCTGCATCATTCGTGCAATGGCGAGTTGCAGGATCGTGCTGGGCTGAGCGCCGGTAACCTGTTGCGCGGCGACAAAAGCCGAACGTAAGCTTTCCGGCACGACGATGTAAGCGAGACGAAGCGCGGGCGAGAGGACCTTGCTAAAGGTGCCGACGTACAGCACGCGGTCGCCCGTATCTAAACTGTGCAAAGCGGGCTGCGGATTACCCGTGTAGTTGAACTCGCTGTCGTAGTCGTCTTCGATTATCCACGATTCGTTCGTACGCGCCCAATCGAGAAGCGCGAGCCGGCGTTCTAGCGAAAGTACCGCGCCGGTCGGGTATTGATGCGACGGCGTCGTATGAATCAGCGCCGCTCGGCGTTTTGCAAAACGCGCGACGTCGACGCCTGCGTCGTCGACCGGCGCTGCGATGAGCCGTAATCTTTCGGCCGCAAAGACCGCGCGAACGCTCGGATATCCGGGCTCCTCGACGAGTACGGCATCGCCTCTTTTCAGAAGTACTCGCGCGATGAGCGCCATTCCGGCCTGCGCTCCGCCGACGATCAGAACTTGGCCGGCACTGCATGCCAGACCCCGAGTTTGGTGCAAACGCTTTGCGATCGCTTCGCGCAGGCGCTCCTCACCCAGCGGCTCGGGATAATCGAGAACGCGAGGCGTCCATGTGGAGACGGCAAGCTCGCGCCTAAACTGCGCGGCCGGAAAGAGATCGAGCGCCGGTATCCCCGGACGAAATGGAATCGCTCGATTCAAATTTACCGCAAGAAACTGACTGTGCAGAAATGCTGCGGCGGCTTCGGTAGGGACGAGATCGGCCGCGCCGGCTCGAGCCCGGTGGTCGACCGCGCGACGATGCAGCGTGGGCGCCACGAAGGTTCCGGCGCCGCGAACGGTGACGAGGTATCCTTCGGCCTGTAACTGATCGAGCGCGCTGACGATCGTGTTTCTCGAGAGGCCTAAATGCGTCTGCAAATCTCGGCTGGAAAGAATGCGCTCTCCGGCCTCGAGCTGGCCCGCTAGTATCGCATCGCGCAGTGCGCCCTCGAGTTGCCGCTGCAACGAAACGCGCGAGCTGCGATCGAGAACGATTGCCTTTGGCTCCATCGTGGATCCTAAGTTGGTTCGAATTTTACCAGTTCCCTGGTGCCACGATGCGGCCAAGCGGCTCATAGCCCATCGTAACCGCCACAGTGGCACCAGAGAAGAGCCACATTTGCGTCAGCACATGGTGCCACGAGCTTATGGTGCGTGCGAAGTGGTCCCGTCGTTTTGCAGCGGCGCGGAACTTTAACGGCCGGTGATCGGCAGTTACTACTGGATGGTAGCTTTGATGCCGCAAAATATTGCAGCGCTTGGACGTTATCCCGATCGCGGATCGTACGATTTCGATACGATCGCCGCGGTCTTGGACGAATGCCTGGAATGTTGCGTCGGCTTCGTCGCAGGCGGCAGACCGATCGTCATTCCCATGGTTCATGGACGCATCGATCGAACGCTCTATGTCCACGGGTTTGCCTTGAGCCGGTGGATGAACGGCCTAATCGATTCGGTACCGGTATGCGTCACGGTCAGCATCGCGGACGGCCTCGTACTTGCGCGCTCGGCTTACCAGCATTCGGTGAACTACCGCTCCGTTGTGGCTTTCGGCAGCGCCGCCGAGGTGCGCGACGATGCGGAAAAGCTCGCCGCACTGCGCGCGATCATGGAACGCGTCTGTCCGGGTCGCTGGAACGACGTTCGTCCTCCGGCAGCCAACGAACTGCGGGGCACGCTCGTGTTGCGCATTCCGATCGAAGAGGCGTCGGCAAAAACACGCGCCGGACCTCCGGTCGACTTCGACCACGATCTAGAACGCGATGTCTGGGCGGGTTGCCTTCCGTTTCAAATCGTCCGTGCTGCACCCGTTCCCGACCCCCAGCTCAGAGGCGGAATACCGCTGCCCGACTACCTCTGAGCGGGCGTTCTATGGGGTTTCGATCGGCACGAATGCCCGCGGCTGCTGGGAGAAGTCGAAACAGTCGAGAGGAGAGCGCGCCCGTTCGTCGCTGCTGGTCAAACGCGGGAGTCCGAACTCGTCCTCAACGAAGCGAAGAATGCTTGTGGTCTCGAACTGGGCGTGCGTGACGTAACTCTGTTTAGCGAAGGGTGAAACAACGAGAAACGGAACGCGGAAGCCGAGGCCCTCGCGGTCGAGGTTGGGCGGCCTGACGTGGTCGGCCCAGCCGCCGAAGCCGCTCCACGTGATGAAGATAGCGGTGGAATCCCAGAATTGACTCTGGCCGACCGCATTGACGAGTGACGCGACCCACGCCGGTCCGCTCGCAGAACGAGCCCCCGACAGATCGGAGTCGCGAAACTCCGGCGTCACCCACGTCACGGCGCCAAGACGGCCGTTTGCGACGTCCGTCAAGAATTGCGTCGGCGGCGCGATCCCGGCCGAGGCCCCTTTGACCCAGCCGAAGGCGTCCCACGTCGGCTCCGAATTGCCCGCGGCGTAGTAAGCCCACGTCAGACCGGCTTCCGTCAACTCCGTTGCGAGCGTCTTGTAAGTCTCGCATGCCGGTTGCGGCGGGCCACCCAACTGCCGAACCTTGGCGCGATAGACGCACCCGTCCGGCGTCGTCTTTCCAAACGGTTGATCGAGTGCGTTATTTGCCTGCGCGGCGATGTGATATTGGTGCGACTCGAAAGTTGGGTTCCCGGTTGACGAAAACATATCGTCACCAAGCACGTAGCTCTCTGCGATCGCACGGTATATCTTCGTTTGAGCCGCCGGTACCGTACGATACTCGGGTCGCGTGTAGCCTGGGCATACTGTTTTTTCGCGCGAGAAATTTCCCGTTTTTACGTCGCGTTTAAAATCTTCAAAGGTGTCCGAAATAGTACAATTTGCTTGGAGCGGTATCGCGCGCGTCTTAGGCGAGCATTTCGCCGAATCGGTGCCGGGATAAGAGCAAAAGAGATTATCGAAACTGCGGGCTTCCTGCACGATGATGACGACGTGCTGTATAGTTTGTGACCCGGTCCTTTGCAAACCGAGAGGCGCCGTGATTGCCGTGTTGCTCGCCGTTCCACCCGGCGTAACTCCGGCATTGGACGCCATACAGCCGCTTAATGCGGTAACGATGCAGAGGCAAAGTATGCTGCGGTTGAATCGTGTGTTGGCCATCGACCCCTCCAACCCGGCTCGTCACCCGAGACTTGAAGAAAATGAGCGCGCGCTGCTAACTAATCTTGCAACGATCGCGCAAATATTTCAAGCTGCGACCGTCGATTCATAACTTAAATCACCCTCCGCTAAGCGGGCAACGTGTCCTCGATCGTTTCGCCCCACAGCCCGGTTGTTTCCGTTACGGCTCGCGCTTCCCCGCTGCTAAGATAACGTGCCGCGCCGCCGGCGACGTAACGCTCGATGCGCCCTACAATTTCGTCAGCTGTAATCATATCCATGCAGCGCGGAAGGTGATTGACGACGTCAACGCACCGCGATTCATCTTTGGAATCCCCGTCTCCGAGTGGCTCGGTTCGCGCTTTCCAGCAGCCGCCGTTGTCGCAGCACAGCAGCGCGCCGACGGTGTGAACAAACTGATGGCTCGGGTACGCCTCCCAATGGGGCGGCTCGCGCCCGCCTGCGACCACCACGCACGCGCGGTTTTTTGGTCGTCCGCCTTTGACCTCAATTGCCGCCGCAAGGTGCATGTGGAGCGTCACCGGACAGAGGACGCCCTGAGCGTGATAGACGAGACGAACCAGCTGACGTAGATCGGTCCGGCCGACGAGATCGATCGCGCCGCGCAACCGCGGGTGGTGATGCTCCGCAACGCCCACCTGAACGAAAAGCATTCGCCCGCGTAACCGGTCGACGACGGCCTGAAAACGTTCGTGCGACCACCACTTCACGGTAAAATCGCGCTTCCCGCCCGCCACGACAATCCAGAACGGCAGATCGATTCCGACGATCTCTTTGACCTGCGATTTCCAGGTTTTTTCTTGAGGTGCGAGATGGATGTCGCCTTTGAAGGCAGTCGCCTCTATCGGTAAGTGCAAACGCTCGCCCAAATATGCCGTAAATCCTTGCACGAAATGGTGGGGGAGCCGATTGCTGCTATGGATGAGCGGATAGTGGCATTCGATGTGCTCGGCGTCTGGATCGTCGTCGGCGATCGGCGTGATGTAGGGATTGTTTTCCCAGAGTTGCGTGCAAGGCGTGCGGACGTCGGTGAGAAAGGCGCCCGGGTGCGTCAAGTGGAGATCGCGGATGGCAGCCGACAGCATGACGATATCCCCGGGCGACTGATGGTTGCGCAGTACGAGCTTGCGGACGCTCACGAAAGCATGGCGAGAGCCTGAGCGAGATTACCCTGGCCGACGATGCCGTCGTGCGCAACGAACGGTGACGGCGTAACGACGACGTAATTGGCCGCAAAGGCCTCATAGGAGTCGGACCCGGAGCCTCCGAGCGTCGCCGCGTTGCGCGCAAAAAAGCTCGCGATCGTGCCTTTGATGGCCGCGTAGTTGCCGGCATAGAAGTCGTCTTGGGTGTTGTATGTACCGCGGAACCGGAAGCTCGTCTTCAAATAGGCGAGCTGGTCGGCCGTTGAGGTGAGCCCGTTGAGGCTCTGCAGGTCGGCGTTGAGCTTTGACGTCACGTACGCCGTCTCGGAGGCCAACTCGTTTGATCCGTTGATGGCTTCGAACAAGAACAACGCTGCGATCGGGCTCGGAAACCGCGGCTGGCCGGATTCGGACGCCATCACTGCAACGAATCCGCCACCGCCGCTGTGCGCGCTTAGGACGACCCGTGAGATACTCGGCGCACTCGACCAAACGCCGGCGGAAACCGCATCACCGAGTACTTCGTTAATGAAGGTGTTGCAATCGAAGGGCGTGTTACCGCTGAATCCGGACGTCAACGTTCCTTGGGGCAAGATCGCGATCATCGGACGTCCCGAGCTCTGGAGCTGGCTCTCGATCTGATCCAGTAGCACGTCCCGTACCGTACCGGCGTCGGGCAGGCTCGACGCGACTCGTTGGCGGTAGCCGATATTAAAGCCGTGTAAGTGGAGCAGCACCTCAACGCCGTTGTCGGTGCTCAGGCCACTTGGAACGCACAGAATCGCGCGGCCTGCCGCCGACTCTGTGGTAGCGGGATTCGGAGCCGGAGACTGATTGACGTTGGTAAGGCCCTGCAACGGAATGCGGCGCACGTCGCCGACGCTACGATCGCCGCTGTTCCAGCCGCCGGCGGCCGCATCGCTCCAGCCGCCGATAGCGCTCTGACTCGACGAGCTTGAGGCAGAATTGCCATCGCTCGAGCCGTCGCTCGACGAATCGCTTGATGAAGAGTCGCTCGACGAATCGCTTGATGAAGGGTCGCTCGACGAATCGTCCGTCGTCATTGAATCCGTCACCGAGCCGTCACTGCTCGAACTGTCGTCGTCCAACGTCATGGTATCGTTCCGTTACTTTTCCAATCGGTGATAAGTTCGTGTGATGCCTCGAAATGCATCCCGTCGGGTGTCGGGCTGAACCCCGCGCCCCAAAAGAATCGCTCGGCGGCCATGAATGGTGCAAGGTCGACGAGCCCCTGCGTGACGGTCGTCGACCCACGCGGCGTGAGAACGCCGCCGATGGTCATGTCGATCGCAGTACCCCACGAGTGGTTGGAAAAATTCGTCGTAGAACCGCGAACGTAGCGGACGCAAAGCATACCCGCCGTTCCGAGCACCGCGTAGAGATCCGGCTTTGCGCTTTGTACGGCGGCGAAGACGCGCGCGAGCGCATCGACCGCGGCTGAAAGACCGGTAACGTTAAACGGGCCTACGCTTGCGGTCTTCATGAGCTTTTGTAATGCCGGCGCGACGGCGCCGCAGTTGGGATCGGGCGTGCCGGGATTTCCAAGCGCGGAGAGCATGGTCGCCTGGTCGGCCGATGTCAGGTTCGCATTAATCCCGCTAGGAATCGGTACGCTCGCTTTAGAGTCGGTCGCCGGCGAGCTGCTGCTGGACGCGTCGAGCGGCGCCGCGCCGTCAGAAGAGGAACTGGAAACGCCATTGCTGGAAGCGCCATTGCTGGAAGCGCCATCACTGGAAGAGCTATCGCCGAAGGAGCTAACGCTCGTGGAGTCGTCGCTCGAGGTGCTGTCGCTTGAAGCAGTGTCGCTCGTCGAGCCGTCGTTCGAGGAAGCGTCGCTCGTCGAGTCGCTCGAAGCAGCATCGCTGGAGGCGCCACCGTTAGAACTGGTGTCGGTCGACGCGTCGTCGCTTGGGTCGTCTTGATAAGCCATTGCCGTAGTACTCCCTTGTTACGGTGCGAACCGAAGGGCAGCACTCCCCCGAGTCACTGTAAGAACTTAAGGAGTGACAGTATAGCGGTTTTGAGCCGGCGATTCAAGCGACCGCTTTGACGCCCTTCAAAACAGTCTTATGAGGCTTCTCGCATATATGGAGTGCGACTCTTGGCAATGCACGGTGCCCTTGTCAATGTGATAAAATAAACCCATGTCGAGCGCGAGCGATTTTACGAGCTCGCCCAACTCGCGGCCAAGCGGCACCGTCACCTTTCTGTTTTCGGATATCGAAGGCAGCGTGCAGCGTTGGGAGCGCGATGGCGACGCAATGGCGGCGGCGCTGGCGCGTCATAACGAGTTGCTTCGCGCCGGTATTGAAGCGCACGGCGGATACGTCTTCAAAACTATGGGCGATGCCTTTTACGCCGCCTTTGCAGCCGCACCCGAGGCGATTGCAGCAGCGCTGCACGCGCAGCGCGCATTGGCCGTGGAAGACTTTTCGGCGGTTGGCGGGATTCGCGTCCGCATGGCGCTCCACGCAGGCTACGCGCAAGAGCACGGCGGCGATTACGTTGGCCCGGCTCTCAATCGCGTGGCGCGATTGGTCGCCATCGGTTACGGCGGCCAGATCCTGATCTCGGCCGCGGCGGTGGAGCTGTTGCGCGATGCCGTCCCGGACAGCGTCGAGCTTCGCGATCTCGGCCCGCACCGGCTCAGAGATCTCACGCGGCCGGAGCGCATCTATCAAGTGTGCGCGCCCGACCTGCTCGACGAGTTTCCACCGGTGCGCTCGTTGGAGTATCTTCCGAATAACCTGCCACAGCAGCTCACGTCGTTTGTGGGCCGTGCCGGCGTGGTCGAAGATATCAAGATGTTGCTGGACGAGCATCGGCTGACAACGCTGGTCGGAACGGGCGGCTCCGGCAAGACGCGTTGTGCACTCCAAGCGGGAGCCGAGCTGCTCGAGCGATATGCCGACGGCGTGTGGATGGTCGAGTTCGCTCCGATCTCGGATCCGGCTCTCGTCACAACGACAATTGCGCAGGTCTTGGGCGTGCGCGAGGTCCCCAACGAAGACCTATTGACGACGCTGATCGGCGATCTCGCGCAGCGACAGATGCTGCTCGTTCTCGACAACTGCGAGCACCTCGTCGACGAGGCACGCCACGTTGCCGGCGCGATCCTGGGCGGCTGTGCCGGAGTTCGCATTCTCGCAACGAGTCGCGAGCAGTTGGGGATCGCGGGCGAGCACGTCTTTCGCATGCCCTCGCTGGAAGTGAGCGATGCCGTCGAACTTTTTGTCGACCGCGCGCGTGCGTCGGACGATCGTTTCGCGCTCACCGATGAGAACGCGCCCTTAGTCTCCGAGATCTGCCGCCGCCTCGACGGCATCCCGCTGGCAGTCGAACTCGCCGCCGCGCGAGTCAAGCTGCTCTCCCCAAAACAGCTGACGGAAAAGTTGACCGAGCGTTTTCGCGTACTTACTAGCGGCGACAAGAGCGCGCTGCCGCGCCACCAAACGCTGCGCGCCACGATCGATTGGAGCTTCGATCTTCTCGACGAGGACGCGCGTACGCTTTTCCGAAAGCTCGCAATCTTCGTCGGCGGATGGACGTGGGCGGCGGCCACGGCGATTTGCGTGGATGACTCCGACGAATGGGAGGTGCTTGCAGCGCTTTCGTCGCTGGTGGACAAATCGCTCGTCGCTGTGGAGCCTGAAGACGAAGAGCGTCGCTACGACATGCTGGTCTCGATCCGCGAGTACGCGCGAGAACGTCTCGCCGAAGCCAACGAGCGCGAAATGGCCGCGACAAAACACGCGCACTTTTATGCCGCATTCGTGCACGACCTTGTACCCCTCGCGCAAGAGCTCGAGGACGTGCAATGGCGGAAACTTTTCGCGAACGAGCTCGACAACGTACGCGCGGTCATCGACTGGGCGATCTTTCGCAAGCACGATCCGCAACTAGGTCTCAAGCTGCTTTCCGAGATCGAATGGCCAGAGCTGATCGTAACCCCGCACGAAGCGCTGCGCTGGTTCGAAACGGCCCTCGAGTTGGAAGAAGCGATGCCGAGCGAACTCGTCCACGCGCGGCTTCTTCGTCATTGTCTGAAGCTCGAGTGGCTGGTCGGCCGGCCGATCCCGCAACGCGAGAAGATCGCATGCGCGGCCGTCGAAAGCGCGCGGCGCGCCGGCGATCCGGACGAGATCGCGCGTGCATTAGGCAATCTCGCCGCGACCTACGGTGCCGCCGGCCGCTTCGACGAAGCCGAGCGCGCCTTCGCGGAAGCCTATGCAGAGCCGGAACGGCTCTCGCGAATCACGGTCAACACCATGCTCCGCATGTGGGCCGTGAATAGTCTTCAACGCGGCGATGTCGTGGTCGCCCGGCGCCGCTTTTCAGAAGTCGCACGTTTGGAGCGTCCGGGAAGCGAGGCGCACGCCAGCGCGCTGCTCAATCTCGGGGAGCTCGAGTACGCCGCGGGCAACGTCGAAGCGGCGCGAACCGCGGCTACGCAAGCGAAAGATACGTACGCCGCGCTAAGCTCGATTTACACCGTCCTAGTGCTGTCGAATCTTGCTGCCTATGCGATGGCTGCGGGCGACCTCGACGAAGCGCGCACGCGCTTACATGAGGCGCTGGAGTTGCAACCAAAGTCCAGCCGCGGCTGGCTGGCCGGCGTGATCGAAGCTCACGCGCTGCTCGCGTCGCTCTTAGCCGATTACGAACGCGCGTCGTTGCTAGCCGGTTTCTCCGACGCCCTCTATCGCGCGCGCGGCGAAATGCGCCAGCATACCGAGCGCACCGGATACGAACGCCTGATGGAGCGACTCGCGCGGGTATACTCTGGAGAGGATATTGCAAGCCGAATGGACACGGGCGGCCGGCTAAGCGAAAAAGAGGCGCTGGCCCTGGCTGCGGCGATACATCAGTAATATGACAAACGTAAAAGAAGAAATCTCCAACTTACTCCACGCGCACGCTCACGCCATTGACGAGCTTCATCAAAAACTCGCCGCCCTGCCCAAATGCGACAAGCAACGTCTGGAGCAAGCTGTTGCAAAGCTTAAAGCCGCGCATGCAGCCTTCGAAGACGATGCGCAGGGATGCGTCATCCACTCCTAAGCGCTGTTTCGATCGCATCGCCGATCGGAACGCCCAGCCCGGTACACGGATTCCAGCCCGCAGCGCAGCTGTAACGATCGTTTCCTCCCGAGAGCACGTCACGTAATAGCGCGTTCGCGGGTCTGCCGTAGAGCAGCGGCGCAAAAAATCCGAGCGGTTTTCCGAGCCGCTGATTTAGCCGTGCCGTTAGCGCAGCCCACATTGGTGCGGCCGCGCTCGTACCGCCCATCGCAAGCTGTGAACCGTCGAAGAAGACCGCATAACCGGGCGTTACCTGCGCGGCGACGTCGGGAACGCCGCGCCCCGCTGCCACGTGATATGCGCTAGCCTCTGCAGCTACCGTGCTCTGCCATGACGGCGCGTTAAAGAACTCGCTGAACCCGCCGCCGCTTTGGTTCCATCCGCTCTCTGCCGAGGATTCGGCGCCCGAAGGAATCGCCGTGCCGCCGCACGCGTGCGCGAACGGGCTCGCTGCCGGCGCCAGCACGTGCGCTTTGCCTTCCGCGTCTACTTCGGCGCCGCGATCGCCCGACGCGCAGAAGATCGTCACGCCGAGCAAGGCTGCGGCGGTGAAAAGCTCGTCGAGAATCGTCAAGGCAATCGGCGTCCATAAGTGCTCCGGAAACCCGAAGCTGATCGAAAGCACCGAAGGGCGATGCTCGTCGTCGAAGATCGCCGAGCGGATTGCGTCGAGCACTCCGCGCTCGTCGTCCGGCGTGGAATAGACGACGATCTGCGCTCCGGGCGCGAGCGCACCGACGATCTGCGTATCGATCGCCGATTCAACGTCTTTCATCGTTTTGATTTGATGGGTCAGCTCCGCGTTGTCGACGCGCTTAACGACCGGAGTTTTGGCGGCGACACCCTGCGCCTGCATGCATTTCGCAAAGTCGCCGGCGTTAAAGACGCCGCGCATTTGCAGCACGCCGACGGTTACTCCCGTGCCGTCCCCGTCGGGAAAACTGTAGCGCCCCGCAATCTCGGCTGCGCTCAGCGGCTTCACGTCGCTGTGCAGCGCGCCGACCGCGTGCGATCGCGGCCACTGATGAATGCCGAAGGGTCCTCGCAGAATTGGGGCGATCTCCGCAGGGGCGTATAGGCCGCCGGAGCGATGCCTGAAACGCCGCTTATCGTCGAGCTGGTAAATCCCCGCGGTCGCGCCGAAATTCTCGACGAACGTGTGGATTGGCGCGCTCAGCACGACCGAACGCCAGTGCTGCGCAACGATTTCGATGCCGTGGGCTGTACAATAGCGGCGGAGCAGATCGACGTCGGCCGGATCGGCGTCCGTCGCTTGTATCAGAGCTGCCCGATCGGCGTACGTTCGCTTCGAAGGCAATGTCGCGCCTAGCGCTTGCGCCTTAGCAACGTCCAACTCGCCGCCGCGCCGGGGGTGCAGCCAGGCCGTGAGCCACACGTTGCCGTCCATCGTTTTGGAGACGGGGCTCGCTCCCGGCCATACCTGCCGTTGCGTTCCTTGGATAAGAACTCGGCCTGCTTTTGGAGGCGGCACGCACTTTGTTTCGAGCAATTGCCGCCGCGCGCCTCGAAGTGCACGGAGGAGGTTACGTCGAATCGCGCGAGGTGAACTCAATCGAAGCCGGCGTCATCACGTTTGCATGCTTCTTCGGCGGCGCGTTGCTCGGGATGCGGCTTCGCAACGTCTTGCCCGGGCACCATTTGAGCGACGAATCGCGGCAGCTCCTTGCGATGGGCCTCGGTATCGTCGGGACGATGGCCGGGTTGGTCCTCGGCTTGCTCGTTGCATCTGCGACCGGCGTCTACAATGCGCAGCGCAGCGAGCTCTTCGACGTAACGTCGAAAGTCGTGATACTCGACCGGATTCTGGCGCACTATGGCCCCGCGGCAGCTCCGCCGCGCGCCGCCTTGCGCGTAGCCGTTGCGCGGACGCTGACGCGGATCTGGCCGCAAGAAGACGCTCCAAAACTGGATCCCTCCGCGGTCGGCGGAGAAGCGATTCTCGATCGGATCGAGAATTTGTCGCCCAAGACCGACTCGCAGCGTTCTCTCAAAACAGAGGCTATCGGGCTGGCAATAAATCTGGGTCAGGTGCGTTGGCTGATGTATACCCAAAGCGGGTCTTCGGTCTCGGCGCCGTTGCTTGTCGTCTTGATCTTCTGGTTCACGATTACGTTCGTGGGATTCGGCCTCTTCTCGCCGGCGAACTCGACTGTCATCACGGCGTTGGGGTTATGCGCCTTGGCAGTCTCGGGCGCAATCTTTGTGACGCTTGACATGTACACGCCCTTTGAAGGTCTCGTACGAATCTCGAGCGCGCCGCTTCGCGACGCGCTCACGCACCTTGGACGTTGATGAAGCCGGAAGAACGCTAGAACAAACGCGGCTCGGGCGCGGGGATGGCGCCTTCTAGTTCGAGCAAAGCGCGCTTTAACGGCAAGCCGCCGCCATAACCGGTTAGATCACCGCTCGACCCGATGACGCGGTGGCAGGGGATCACGATTGGAATGGGATTCGCGCCGTTGGCGTAACCGACGGCGCGCGCGCCGTTCGCGAGGCCGAGCGCTGCAGCGATCGCGCCGTACGAGGTCGTCACTCCGTACGGCACCTCCAAGAGCCTGCTCCACACTTGCTGCTCGAACGGCGAGCCCTCGGGCCGCAGCGGCAAATCAAAAACGCGGCGCTTTCCTTCAAAGTATTCGCTCAGCTGCGCTCGAGCCGCGTGCATTCCTTGCGCCGCCGCCGGTGAAAGTGCAGCCGAAAACCCAACGGCAGGTCCCCGATTCGGGAGCAAGATCTCGACCAGGTCTCCTTCGCGGTTCACTGCCAACTGTAGCGCACCGACGGGCGTTTCGAGCGACGAACGAAAGACTGCATCAACCATTGCTCAGCACAACTGTGTACGCGACGCGATTGGTTGCGGGTTTTACCTGATTTCAGCTCGGTCGGCTCAAGGCAACGTGCGGAACCGAGCCACCATGCCGGCCTGCAGATGAATGTTGAGATGACAGTGGTATAGCCAAACGCCGGGATCGTCGGCAATCATGTCCGCGACGACCATGCCCATCGGTCCCAGCTCCGCCGTATCGGTACGCATGCCGTTGATGACGACGGTTTCGCCGTGCCAGTGGGGTGCGTGGAAGTCGAAGTCGCTCATCGTCGTCATGACGTACCATCGCGTGCGTTGACCAACGTGCACGTCAATCATCGGCATATTGCCGAAGATGTAGCCGTTTATCGAAAACATCTGATTGTCGTCAATGAAGCCCTGATTACCGGGCTTGACGCCGCGC
Organism: Vulcanimicrobiota bacterium; assembly: GCA_963831815.1. Classification (GTDB taxonomy): domain Bacteria; phylum Vulcanimicrobiota; class Vulcanimicrobiia; order Vulcanimicrobiales; family Vulcanimicrobiaceae; genus Cybelea. The sequence goes on along the minus strand of CAWHRL010000002.1, from coordinate 450,841 downwards.
GGGTTGATAGTTCGATCGGCGATGTTCTCTTTGAACAACCGGCTCTGGCTCTCGTCGATCTGCGCGAACATCGTAAATACCTCGCGGTCTACGTCGCTGGGAGAGCCGTCCGCGTTGGCCGATCCGCGGCGCGTCACGACGATAGGCCCGACGAGCCCGGTATTGACGTCGCGCAGCTCGTCGGTGTGCGAGTGATACATCCATAGAATCGAGCTCGGATCCATCGGGCCCGGGCCCGAGCGCTCGGGAACGTCAAAGTGGTACGTGTACGTCGCACCCGGAGCCACGGCGTCGCCCGGTTTCTCCGCCGGTCCCGTGCCGTCTCGATACGGCGCGCCTTCCGAGGTCTTCAGATAACGCAGCCCATGCACGTGAAAGCTCAGCGGGAGGTGCGAGTTGTTCTTAAAGACGACCATGACCGAATCGCCGACCGCGGCGCGAATGGGCGGACCGAGCGTACCCATGTACTGCTGATCGGCGGAACGCATTTCGACCGTCCGAAACGTCGCGTCGTTATAGCCGCGATAGACGATCTTGTGGTACGCGAAGCCCAACTGAAGCTTGTCCGGTTTGAGCGGCGCCCCGGTGAGAACGTTCGTCCCGCTCGGCGCAGTAATTCCATACGACCTCGTCGGCGGCGATGTAATAGGTGCGTTCTGTCGCCAAGGCCGGCGCGCAGCAGAGCAGCATCAGACCGATGACTCGTAAAACCATTGTGTTCACGCTTTCCGAACCCGGGATTCGGCGAGATGCGCTGCGATAAAATCGGCGACATCGCGGGTTTGCGTCACGAAGAGCCGGTTGCCCGACGCCACCTCGTGGACGGAGCCGCGCCACTCTGCTTCGCCCTCGGTTTCCTCGGCGAGCCACATTCGTACGAGGAACGTCAAGTCGCGTCGCTTCGGGTTCATGCGGCTTATCCTACGCACGCGGCGTGCCGCGGCCGTGCCGCCCGTAAAGCGGGCGCTTCACCGGCCGGCGAGAAATCGGGAACGATGGCCGCGCGCGAACCGCCAGACCGCGAAAAAGGTGTAAGGCTCGAAATCAGGCTCTTTGGTCAGCCCGACATCCGCTACGCCGGCGCGCCGGTGAAATTCGCAAAGCGGTCCGCCACGCTCGCAATGCTGGCGCTGCTGGTGCTCAAGCGCGACCGCGCACTCGCTCGCGAGGCTCTGGCATTCACGTTGTTTCCCGACCACGATGAAGCCGGCGCACTGGCCGAACTTCGCCGTTATCTTTACTTGGCGAACAAGGCGCTCCCGGAGAGGGACGGCGATCCATGGATCGTTAGCGACGCCGAGACGGTACGCTGGAACGATTCCGCGGCTGCGTTCGTGGACGTCGTCGAGTTCGAGCGGCTGGCTGATGATCCCGCGACACAGCAACTTGCGATCGAGCTTTACGCCGGCGACCTGCTCGAAAACGTTTACGACGACTGGGTGCTGGCCGAACGCGAACGCTTGCGCGCGCGATACTTCGCCGCGCTCGACGCGCTGGTCGAACGCTATCGCGCGGAACGAAACTTTCCGGCGGCCATAAGCTGTGCAAAGCGCATCCTTTCGAGCGATGCTTGGCGCGAGGACGCGCTGCGTTCGCTGGTCGCGATTCGTTACGAGTCGGGCGACACCGCGGGCGCGCTGGCCGAGTACGATCGCTTCGCGAAGCGCTTGCGCGACGAGCTGGCGATCGCACCGATGCCGGAGACCGTCGCCGTGCGCCAGTCGATCCTTCGTCAGGAAGCACTGCCGGGTGCGGTTGGAGCTTTGCCATCGAACCCTCAGGATGCGGCGCGCGTAATTTCGATACTTCCGTTCGTGGGGCGCAAAAAGGAGCTGGCGTTTCTCTACAACGCGTGGGGCCGCGCGGCGCGCGGTTCCGCAAGCTTCGTGCTGATCTCCGGGGAGGCCGGAGTCGGTAAGAGTCGCCTGACCGCAGAGCTTGCGCGTACCGTCCAGGCCGAAGGGGGACGAGTTTTCGTCGGGACGACCGCGTCTCCGGAGTCGACGCCGTATCAAGCCGTCGTCGAGGCACTTCGCTCGGGATTGCCGTTACTGCTCTCCCGCCAAATGTCACCCGAACGGCGAACCGTTCTTTCCCCGCTGCTGCACGAGCTTCGCGATCCCGACGTGCCGGAGGTCCGCTTCTCCGAGACGTCACCCGAGCGCGCGACGGCGCGCGTGTACGAAGCGCTTTCGTTTGCGGTTCGCAGGCTCGCATCACCGCGACCGCTCTTGCTAATACTGGAGGATCTGCACTGGGCAGGTTCGGCAACGATCGAAGCATTGGGCAGTATATTCCGCGATGCAACTCGCTCGTCGATTCTGATCGTGGCGACGTGCCGGCAGGAAGAAACGCCGGTCGGTCATCCATTGCGAGCCCTCCAGCGCTCCTTACATACCCATGCCGGCGTCGAAGAGCTCGAACTCGAACGCCTCGACGAAGCTCAGATCGGCGAGCTCGTCGAGCGCATCGACGGTCTGCGCGGACGGGGGCCCGAGCTCGTGCGGTTTCTCTACGCGCAATGCGAGGGGAACGCGCTCTTTCTCGAGGGCGCGATCGGCATGATTCTCGACAATCGCGAACCGCAGCTCGAATCATCCACCATGTCGGGCGTCATCGCGAAACGAGTTGACGGACTGAGCACAGAAGGTCGTTCCGTCGCCGAGATTGCGGCGGTCGCCGGCTCCGGTTGCAGCGTTCCACTGATTCGTGAGGTTTCGAATCTTTCGAGCACGTCTATCGCGCGCGGCCTGGACGAACTGCTCGATCGTCGGATTCTGCGCGAAGCGGGGTCACGGGCCGGTTACGATTACGTCTTCAGCCACCATCTGATCGCGGAGGCAGTCTATTCCGGGATCGAACCCGCGTTTCGCGAGCAGCGTCACTTTAGGGTCGCGCAGTGCCTGGAAGCGATCTTCGAATCGAACGCATCGGTCTCGCCGCGCGAAATCGGGCGCCACTACGAAGCGGCCGGTGCCGGCGATCGCGCTGCCACGTGGTATCTCTGCGCGGCACGAAGCGCGGCAGCCGTTCACGCGCACGGCGACGCTATCGAGTTCGCCGGCCGCGCGCTTCAAAATGCGAGCTCGGACGATTTACGCCGAGCGTCGCTCGAGATACGCGAAACGGCGCGCAGCCGCCGCGGCGATCGGGAGGGACAACGCGAGGATATCGACGCGCTCGAACGTCTGTCGGCCGCGAACCCTTCGGCACAGTTCGACGTCTTGCTTCGTCGCATACTCTTAGCGCGGGCGTTGGGAGATTTGCAGGAGGAAAGTCAATACATCGTGCGCCTGGAGGAGCTCGCCCCAGATTTGGGCGATGCGGCGCGAGCGCGCGCGCAGGTGCAGGCTGCGACGCACGCCGGCCTCTGCAGCCGTCAGGCAGACGCCGTCGAGCCGGCGCGGCGAGCACTCGAGATCTACGAGCACTCTGGCGACGTGCAAGGCCAGCTCGAATGCCTCTGCTTGCTCGTCGAGTTTACCTCGAATATTGGAGATTTGGAGGCTGCTCGTACGTATCTAGCGCTCATGCGCGATCGGGCCGCGAGCCTCAACGACCAGGCGATCGAAGCACGAGCGTTGGCGGTGGCGAGTCTCGCGGCACTGCTGCAACAGAACTATCGAGAGGCCTTTTCGCTGACCGAACGTTCGCTCGAGCTCCATTTGGCTCTCAACGACCGCGAGGCGGAGGCGATGTCTCGCGGCCGCCTGGCGGTGACCGCCGCCTGGCTGGGAGACTATACGCTTGCGTTGCGCGAGTTCGACTCGGCCGTAACGATTTTCGAGGCGCTCGGACATAAGCGCGGGCTAGCGACCACGCACACGAATCGTACGATACTACTGATGCGGGTCGGATTGTTCGACGAAGCGCTGACCTCAATCGAACGCTCGAACCAGCTTCTCGAAAAGGTTCAAGAGAGACGAACGTTCGTCGCCAATCAGGTCAATGCGAGCTTCGTCACCTTGCAACTTGGAAAAGCCGCTGAATCGAAGCGGTTCGCGAAGTCCGCTCTTGGAATCGCGCGCGATATGGGGTATCCGGTTTTCGAAGCCGCCGCTTTGGCGAATCTCGGAAACGCGGAGCGCGTGCTCGGCGAGCTCGATGCGGCGATCGAGCATATGCAGGCGGGACTGGTCATTCGCAGGTCCATTCAGGAGCCCCGCGACTTTGTCGACGATCTCGCCGATCTGACGCTAGCGTATCTCGAAGGCGGCCGAAAGGAAGAGGCGCTTGCGATCGCGCGCGAGATCGTCGCGATCGGCGAGACGTCGCTTGAAGGTGCGTTTTGGCCCCAGTACGCATGGTGGGCAGCCGCGCGGGGACTTGCCGCCGGCGGAGCCCGGCGCGAGGCGCGTGATGCTGCCGCGCGTGCTCGCCGCGAGCTCGATGCGTTCGCCGAGCGCATCTCCGACGAGCCGACGCGAACGGCGTTCTTGCGCGTGCCGATCAACCGGTCCATCGCGCAGAGCGTTACTTGCTGATGGCCACTCCGACAGGTTGCGATATTCCGCTGGTGATCGATCCGAGAACGGATCCGCCTGGAAACGAGTAGATCTGCACTTTGCTGTAGTCGTTATCCGGAGCAATGAGCGCCGTCGTGGATCCCGATCCGAAAAGGACGAACTGCGCCAGAAATTCCGTTTGGCTCAACGGAATCGTCCCGACCACGGTCGCGACAGAGCCGTGCACCTTGAGCTGATAGATGTGGGTTTTAGGATCGTCGATATCGCCGAGCAGAAGCTGCGAGCCTCCTTGCGCCAATACCCAACCGGGAATGTTCATCTTGCCGCCGCTTAGCGAGAGAATCGTGAAGGTTTGGCTGCCGTTGGGAAGTTCGCTCAAAACGGCGTGGTAACCGGTGTCGTAGGCCGCGACGTACAAGTTTCCTTTCCGATCGAAGCTGCAGTAAAGCGGCAGATGCAAGAGTGAATCGGAGTACTCCGTCGGCGTTTGCGAGGGCGACGGATAGATGATGACGTTTCCGGGTTCTCCGCCGCTCGGATTGCTGAAGTTCGTCACAGCCATGCGGCCGTTCCGGTCAATCGAGCAGCTCAACGGCTGACCGAGATTGTCGGGGATCACGGCTTTCGGGGTAACGGCGCCGCGGGCGTATTCGTCGATGACTCGCGCCGTTTCGTCGGTGATGAAGACGTTCCCGCGAGCGTCGGTGCACTCGCCGGCCGGCGTTTGGAATCCGAAAAGCTCGCCGGCAAGCTGGAACGTGTTGCCGCCGGAATTGGAGTAAATCGTAACGCCTCCGGAATCCGTAACGTACAACAGCGGCTTACCCTGCGCGGTGCTCTTAAGCCACGATTTCCGGCCCGCAAAGGCGCCAGCGCGAGGGCTTTCGACCCCAACCGCGCCGCCGCGCGGAGTGAGCCCAGGCATGGCGGTAGACGAGGGCGCGCACGCGCTTAACGGTACGAAGATAACAAAAACGGCTGCCAATCGAGATGCGAACATCATCTCTCTCCCTCAAGAACGTTCAATGGCGGTACCATAGCATGCGCGCGTACGACGCCCGTGCCGGCTCCCATCGTGGCACATTGAGCGCTACTCGCGCCAAGCCGCTTCGACGGCGCGGCGAAGCGAGGATTCCGGTAGAGTCCATGCATCCACGAACGTTTTCAGAATTCCGGCCGTGAAGCCCCAGATGTGGCGCGCCTCGTAGTCGAACGCATACATCGTCCTGCCGCGGAGTTCCATCAGCTTCACGTCCTCGTAGATGGCGCCGGCGGCGACGATTGAAGCTAAGGGAACCTCGAAGACGCCGGCGATCTCCTCGCCATCGAGAGTAAAGCGCGTTTCTGCATCGAGGACCCCAACGATCGGGGTGATATGCACGCGATTCGAGGCTTGTTTGCGTTCCGGCAAACGCCCAACGACGCTGACGCGCTCGGCCGCAACGCCGAGCTCCTCGAAGAGTTCTCGCAACGCCGTCCTCACCGGATCGCCCGCGTCGCTCGGCTCCGCGCCTCCGCCCGGGAGGCCGATCTGTCCCGGATTGCGACGCATGTGTTTCGCGCGTTCGACGAAGACTACGCCGTGAGGGGCGTTTGCGAAAATCGGTAACAGTACGGCGCCGCGCCACCAGCGATCCTCATGCACGATGGAAAACCTTCGCAGCCGACGGTGAAAGCACCGCCGCAGCTCCGTCCGTTACGTGCGCCTTCCTTGGCAATACGCGTAGAGCGCGTCGTAGCCTGGAATCTCCGCCTCGAGCACCGGATGGTCGTCCGGATACGTGCTCGGCGAAAGCTAGCATGCGCCCGACGCTCGCGAAAAGGCCCGCCGATTCCGCAGACGGCGTAGGGATCGATGAAGCGGCGGATCGCCGGTCGGCATCTTTACGCCGTCGCTGATTTTCGTGCTGCTCGGCACGCCGCTCTTACGGCGCTATCGCAGCAACGGACGGCTGCAGGGTTTCGTGCGAGGCATCACCGTGGCGGTCGTCGGCGTGCTGCTCGGAACTTCGTACTTGGTGGCCCGTAGCACGATCCACGACGCCTTCGGTCTGGTCGTGCTGATCGCTGCGTTTGCCCTTCTTTCCTCGAAGTGGAAGGTACCGGAGCCGGCTTGGTCGGCGGCGGAGCACTCTGCGGGTTAGCGGTCGGGCTCTTTACACGATGACGCCTTGGGGCGCCGGCTGCGGCATGGCTGTCGTAATTCGCGGCCGGCCGCGCGCGTTTCCGCGGCTTCCTGTGCGGATACGGCGCAATAGGCTTGCTCCTGCCTGCGCCTGCGGAGGGCGCGATGCTATGATGCAGCTTAAATCCGCTACAGAATCGGAGGAGCTATGCGTTGGTACCCGCTCGCACTCGGACTCCTTGCCGGCCTGCTCGCCGGCTGCGCCGGCGCCGGGTCGGCGCTGCAGCCGTCCGTCACGCCGCCGAACGGCAGACTCGTCTCGCACGTGCCCGCGGGAAAGTCGTGGATCCTTCCCGAGGCAAAAAACGACGATCTCCTCTACATCTCCGACTTGGAAGCGCAAGTCGTCTTCATCTACACCTACAAACATGGGCACAAGCTCGTCGGAGAGCTGACCGGCTTCTTCAATCCGGAAGGCTTGTGTGTCGATAACACCGGCAACGTGTACGTCACCAACGACACGAGCGACGGCGTGCACCAAATCACCGAGTACGCTCACGGCGGCACCACCCCGATCCGGAACCTGATCGATTCCAACGGCAGGGCCAACGGCTGTTCCGTCGATCCCAAGACGGGAGACCTCGCGGTCGCCGACTTTTGGGGTGCCACCGAACGGATCGGCAACGTCGAAGTCTACCGGCACGCCAGCGGTACACCAACGGCGTACTCGAATCCGAATATCTACTATTACTACTACTGCGCCTACGACGGCAAGGGGAACCTGTTCGTCGACGGCGAGACTTAGGGCAGCGTCTTCGGGCTCGGCGAGTTATCCAAGGGCGGCAACACCCTCAACTTCATCAACGTGGACGAGACGATCTACTTGCCGGGCGGCGTACAGTGGGACGGCAAGTACCTCGCCGTCGGCGATCAGGTCGCCGTCAAACACAACTTCACGAGCACGATCTACCAGTTTTCGATCAGCGGAAGCATCGGAACGACCGTCAACACGATGGTCCTCACCGGATCGTCGGAAGTCGCGCAGTTCTGGCTTCCACGCGTCGACAGCGGACCGAGACACCGCTCCGCCACTCAGTTGATCGGCCCCAATCAGAACGGCGGCGACACGCTGATATTGGGATTATCCATCCGGCGGCAATCCGATCAAGAGCATTTCCGGCGAGAACGATCCGATCGGCGCAACGGTCAGCCTCGCAAAGTAGCGCGTGACGCTACGCGCTGGCCTTAAGACCGCTCAAAGAGCTCGCCCCACTACCGCGTTTAACGCCACACGACAATCGTTTGCATCAACGTGCTGCAGGAAGGCGCAGGCTCCAAGTCCGGCCGGAACCGGAAAGTTCAGATGACCGCCACGTTGGCCTTTAACGTCTACCAAGGCTTCGACCAAAACGGGCACGGTGCACAAGTCGTCGATTATCGCCAGCCCTGCCGTCTCGTACAAGGCGATCAGACGGTCGAAGAGCGATCGCTCGCAGATCCCGCGATGCACCGCGATCGCGCGTTGATAGCAACATGTCGATCGCAACGGCCTCGCCGTGCGTCAGCCGGTAGTCGCTTCGCAGCTCGAGGGTGGGGCTGAAGGAGTGCCCGAAGTCCACCGCCCGTTTGAGGTCGTCTTCATAAAGGTTTGGTGCGAGCTGCGTCATCATCGCGAGCTGCGAGCGCTCCAGAATCTCTCGCGCGGCCGCGGCCGGCTTTTGAAAAGAGCTTTCGATCAAGCGTTCGAGATATTGTTCCAGCAGGCAAAAGAGAACGCGGTCCGCGATTAGGCCGATCTTGATCATCTCGGCAACGCCGCTGGCAAGATCGCGACGCGACGCGGTTTGCAGGAACGTGGGATCGTTGAGGACGCCGATCGGCGGATAAAAGGTGCCGAGAATATTCTTCCTTTTCCCAAAATTCACGGCCTGTTTGATGCCGACCGCAACGTCGATCATGCCGAGCAGAGTCGTCGGTATCCGCACGAAGTCGACGCCCCGCCGATAGAGCGCCGCGGCCATGCCGGCGATATCGAGCACGACGCCGCCGCCCACGCCGATCATTACGCCGTTTCGCGGAAGGCCGGCCGAAATCGCGGCTTCGCAGACGCGCTCGACCTGGTAGAAGTTCTTGTTCGCTTCACCCGCCTTGAGAATGACGGTGCTGAAAACGCTGAGGTGGCGTTCCATGTAGGCGCGAATCGTCGCACCGTACAAGACGTAAACCACCTCGTCAAACGCAAGCAAGAGCGGGCGTCGGCCGACGAGCTCGGCGAGCGCCGTCACGTCGGTGTCGAAGACGTGAGATGTCAGTTGAGTAACGTCGTACGCAATATCGCGAGAGACGTCCATTAAAAATGACGTCGATCGATCGGAAACGGACGTTTGCACGCCCATAAGTAACCTTTCCTCAGGGAGCGCGGACTATATTAAAACGATACACCTTTGCGAGCGAGCCTCTCATGGTCTATTCGAACCCCAGTTTTTGGGACTTTCGACCGTGTCCCGGGACCGGCCCCGGCCGAAATCGGGGACGATAAGACGAAGGAGAGCGCCGGAGAAAAAAGTGAATTTGCGCGTATGCTGCCGTCTAATTGGAACCGGCGCGAGACGAGTTTGGTCGCGCTAATCCTCGCCACGACTTCGATCCTGCTCTTTGAAGGCTTCGTCGGCGTACCGCCTGCGACGGGCGCGCGGTTGCATCCCGAGGTCGCTCGGGTTGCACTCGCGACGAAGGGCGATTTTCTCGGTTGTCCCTATCCCAGCGGTAACGTTTGGCAGACGAACGTCGCCGGCGAATCGCCCGATCCGCGCAGCTCGGCGTGGCTCGGCGCAATGGTTGCGGCCGGCGGGGACGGCGGATTCGAGGCGACCATCCCAACCAACGAGCTCATTAACGATGCGAACAACTCGACGCCGCGCGTTCCGGTCCGGCCGAAAGTCCACTGGCACCAGCCGGTCTCGCCGGTTCCATGGCAACCGAACTTCTACATCGAGCCGCTATCCGACGCCCACTCGCTCGTGCTGGAGACGAAAACCTGTCAGTACTATGAAGCTTACGAAACGACGTACGACGCACGTGGTGAGCTGGCGGTCTATAGCAATCTGCACGTTGATCTCACCAGGCCCTTCATTCGCTCAAAAACTAACGCGTCAACTGCCACCGGTCTGCCGATCGGTCTGATGGCGATCCGGCCCGAAGAACTGACCGCCGGCGTCATCGCTCATGCGATCGGCTGGAACGCCGTCGCAAACACCCTCTCCGAGACCGAGTGCGTCTCTCCGGCTTCCATCGAGCATTGCACCGACAGCTTGAGATATCGAGGACCTTCTGGCGAAACCCCGATGCCGTACGGCGTTCACGCTCGCCTCAAGAGCTCGTTTAATATCGACGGCTTCAGTCGCGAGGCCAAGATCGTCGCGCAGGCCATGAAGACGTACGGGCTCTACGTCTACGATACCGGCTGCTGCGATAACGTGGTCCCGCTCGTGAACGACCGCTACGGCGCCCCGGCGTGGACGCGCGACGATGCTCGCGATCTGCGAAGCATTTCGCCAAAAGACCTCGAGATCGTACCGCCTCCGTAGGACGATTTGTTCTTGCTTCGTGGCACTATAGAAGCTAAAGGCCTAATGCTGCCTTGTCGTTTAAGACAGTCATTCTTGTAATTAAATCCAAGCGCCTTGAGGATGTTTGGTCACAACCTCTGCGCAGAGATGATAGTAGCAAGTTTAGCTTTGCTTTGGTGGCATTGCAGCGGGAATGTGGCTCAGCCGGTGGAGCACCTGCTTCGCTTGTAAGGGGGTCGGGGGTTCGAGTCCCCCCATCTCCACCAACGAAAACGTCTGATTCTGTAAGGAGTGCGGCGTCTTTCGCTTTCGCGCCGGGGAACAAAAATCGCGAGCATTTAGAATTCATGTAAGGGATCGTGCTTGAGTGCCCGTTCACAAGTACTGGATTGTCCATTGGATTCGTGCGTTTTAGCTCCGACGCGGGGCCGCACTTACGGACCGAATGCCATTTACTATCACGGTGGCGAGACGGCAGGTTACAATTCGTTTATCGGGTACGATCCCGTCAATAACGTGACCTTGATCGTGTGGACCAACCTGACCGTGGATCTCGACGCATGACGATCGACTACCGACATCTTCTCGTGCTCGCCATTCTGTTTGCTTTTTCGGTTACGGCACAAGTCGCACAGGCCGGTCGATCGGCAACGGTGCCGCGTTTCGAGCCGGCGCCGTGCGCCAAAATCCAGGGCGTAGACTGGCTCGAGCACGCGAGCTGCGGATATCTCGTCGTGCCCGAAGATCACAGCAGGCCGAACGGTCGCACCATCCGGATCATGGTCGCAAAATATAGTGCACGATCTTCGGAAAAGCGGCCCGACCCGATTCTGTATCTGGAAGGCGGGCCTGGCGACATTGCGCCGCTTGAAATCGACGAGATAATCAAGGCGAACTTCATTCGCGACCGGGACGTCTGGGTTGTGAGTCAGCGGGGCACTTGGTCCTCAAAGCCGGCGCTGATCTGTGCGGCAAGTAACGACTTCGCCAGAGAGCTTCTTGGGCTTCGCTTTTATTCCGAGGCAACAAAGCGCGCTCACTTGGCTGCGACCAAAGCCTGCCGGGACGAGCTCATTGCAACTGGCGCCAATCTCAGTGCTTACAATTCTACCGAGAGCGTCGCCGATCTGGTCGACCTCCGCAAAGTGCTAGGCATTGCCGAGTGGAATATTTACGGGAACTCGTTCGGCACGTATACGGCGCAGACGCTTATGCGCAACCATCCCGAGGGGATCCGCAGCGTCGTTCTCGACTCCGTCCTACCGACGACCTACAGCATCACGGTAAACTGGTGGAACGCGCGCTACGCCTTCGACAACCTCTTCAAGGCCTGTGCAGCGCAACCGCCCTGCGACGCTGCCCATCCCCATCTTGAACAGACCTTTACTGGACTGGTCAATAAGCTCGAAGCCAAGCCGTTGACGCCGACGATCGGCGACCCCTACACCGCCAAGAACATCACGGTGATAATCGACGGCGGCGCGTTGATCGACTGGTTGCGCAACCAAACATATAGCATTCCGACGCTCCAAGCCGCGCCGGATACAATTGGGGGGCTCGCCGCCGGCCGCCGCGATTCCATCGAGGCGATCGCCAAGGACCGCGCGGGCCGAGCGCCACCGTATCATCCGGGCGCACCTGCTCTCGGCGACGGTCTGGCGGTTGGCACGACCTGTCGCGAAGATTACCTCGGGACGCCACAGGAGCTCGCCGCGGCCGGACGACAAGCATTTCCGAACTATCCGGCCTCGGTGCAACGTGAAGGTATCGGCGGCTGGGCGTACGTTCAAGAAGACTGCCGCGATGTCTGGAAACTCCCGCCAGCTCCAAGATCAATGCGCGAGCCCGTTGCCAGCAACATTCCGACGCTCCTCATTTCCGGAACTTTCGACACGTTGACATCGCTTGCGGGAGCGAAAGCGGCGGCAGCGCGCTTCTCCCGCGCAACGATCATCAGCATCGCAGGCGTCGGGCACACTGTCTCACCCTGGTCGCCGTGCGCCCAAAAGGTCATCGTGTCATTCTATGCCGCTCCGGATCGCGCGCCCGACACCTCCTGCGTCGGCGCACTGAAACCGGCTAGCTTTCAAAAAGGAGCGACGAAGAGTGGGGCCGCGTTTTAGTATCTATTTACCATGCGGTGATGGCAAACCTCGAGGCGATTTCCCAAATGGTCTTCGAAGAAAACTGCGTAGAACGTCGGATGGTGTTGGTCGAAGTATTGGGGACGTTCAATATTTTGAGCGCCATGCGCTCGAACGACGCGCGTGACTTCGTCAACAAAGGCAGTGCTTGGAGCGGCGAAGGCAATACGCGTAGCTGTCGGGCGTGCGTTGGGATCGGCAAAAATATTGAATAAATCCGCCCGGATGTTGCCGTAGCGCCGGGTATAGCCGTAACGCACGACTCGTGGCGTCGTTGGTTCGGTACCGAAGAGGGCCATGAGGGCATCGTAGAACGGACGCACGGCATCCGCATCGCTAACGCGCAGATCGATGTGACTGAACAGCGGAAACGAATACGTTTCAAAGCTATGGGCTTTGCGATGTCAAACTTAACGGTGATCGTGATGCGGAACAAGCTCGTTAAAGATGCCTGACGTGATGGGAACCGGCATCACGGCGTCGTGGCCGTAGAACCCGTAGGGCGAACGGGACGACCCACTCGCGCGTGGCTCGATGCGATCCGGGACCGCGTGTCCGCCGACGAACTCGCTGCGATCGCCGCCACGGCCCGGCCGCAGGTCGTGCTCGGCCACGGCGGCGGGGATGATGCGTTCGGCGCGCCGCCGGGCATCACGGCATTCGACCTCTCCGCCCTGGCTAAGGCCTATGCCGACCACGACTAAGCGGCGCGCGAGGCGGTGACGTCGCGCCCGCTCTCCCACGAATACACCCACCTGCTGGCGGGAGCATTCCTGGATCGCCGCGGGCATAGACGACGGGCGACAACCACAACCCCTTACTCGTCGGAGCGCTGGAGGAGCGTCGATGCAACCCAATACTAGTGGGGCGATTTCAACCTACGCAAGAGTAGCCGGCTGGCTCTATCTCTTCATCATCGTCATTGGATTCTACGTCGAGATGTTCGTGCGTAGCAGAATCATCGTCGACGGCAACGCCACCGCCACGGCCCACAACATGTCTGCCTTGGAATCGCTTTGGCGACTAGGATTTGGTGGCGAGATCACGATGTGGATCTTTTCCATATTCATCATGGGCGTCTTCTACGTGCTGCTGCGGCCGGTGAATGGAACCTTGGCGTTGATCGCTCTGCTCTTCAATCTCATGGATACCGCCATTGAGACACTCAATGCGGCGATTTGCAACTTTGCGGCGCTCTTTTTGTCGAACGGCGCTGGCGCACTGAAGACTTTCGACCAACAGCAGCTTGCTGCTCTGGCGGCACTTGCCCTGCGCTTGCACGAATACGGTTTCGCTGCGGGGCTGGTATTCTTCGGATTCGTCCTGATCTTGAATGGTTACCTGATGATGCGGTCGACGTTCTTTCCACGATGGCTCGGCCTCCTGGCGGTGGTCGGCGGAATCGCGTACATCATCAACAGCTACAGCGTTTTCCTGGCGCCGACGGTGGAAGACGCGATCTTTCCGTTCATTCTTCTCCCGGCATTGGTTGCGGAGTTGTCGATAAGCCTCTGGTTGATCGTCAAAGGTGTCGATGTCGAACGATGGAATGCGACGTCACCGGTTGTCGCGTGATCTCGATCCGAAGCAATGTCGGCGCTGAGCCGCTCGATCGATTCGTCGAGGTACTCGAGGTGAGCGAGCAGCTCGCTGACCAGCACGCGGTGCATCGGCGAAAACCAGCCAACCAATGCTTTGCCTAGTGCCGGCAGCTTCTTGCGTAGCCGCTGACGTGCGAGATCGGCTAGGATGTCAGCGTCATGCGTGCCGTCGAGCAAGGCTTAACATCGTTCGACCGGACTTGCCCAAGTTGTTGGTCGCGACACTGCCGAACTTGAGGCCCGCGTTTCAAGCGTCTTGTGCAGACGTTGCGCTTCGCGGGTCCGCTGCTGGATGAGCGCCTTACGGTAGCGGGTGATCTCACGTAGGTCGCGGATCTGCCGCGGACACCGAAAGCTCATCGCGGCAGCGAGATCCTCGTGGATGCGCCTCCATACACAAAGGCGCAAAAGTTGACCCCCTGGAACGAAGGAGAAGCACAAAACGTAGAAATCGTCGACTATCGCTAGACGTTCATGCCTACGATTTTTGAGGTTACTTCATGACTATGCTTATACCGACCAACCGTCGCCCAATCACTCCAGGCGCTGTCCTACGGGAGGATTTCTTAGAGCCGCTCAATCTGACACAGGGTAAGGCCGCGGAGGTTCTTGGCATCGATCGCACGAGCCTCAACGAATTGCTGAATGGGCGTCGCAATGTAACGACCGAAATGGCCCTTCGCCTTGGCTACGCGTTTGACACTACCCCGCAGTATTGGCTCAATCTGCAGCTTGCCGTCGATCTCTTCTACGCGCAGCAATCCGAAGTCGTCGCGGCGATCGAGCGTCAACCGGTTCTGGTCGGAGTCGGCAAAAGCAAAGCGCGTCGTTAGGCGAGTTCGTCGCTGCACAGCATCGGTCGGCGGGGCTCAGCGATTCGAGTAGCCGGCTATTCGTTGTCGGGGATGCGGTAGTCGGCGCCCTGACGCAAGAAGAACTTCTCTCCCTTCGGCGCCTTGATCGGCACGAACGCGCGCGGCGTCTGCGAGAAGTCTAGGCAGTCTTTTGCGGGCGACGTCGCGCGCTTGTCGGCGGCCGCGAGTTGATTGAGGCCGAAAAGATCTTCGGCAAAGCGCAGCACGCTGGCGGTCTCGTACTGGACGTGCGAAACGTAGTCTTTCTTCGCATACGGCGAGATGACGAGCAGCGGAACGCGAAAACCGGTACCGTCGTAGTCCTTATAGGGCGGAGGCACGTGGTCGTAGAGCCCGCCCCAATCGTCCCACTGCACGAAGATAACGGTCGAGCCCCAGAACTTGCTCTTACCAATCGCGTTGACGAGCGCGGCTACCCACGAAGGACCGTACCCACTGCCGCACATCATATGATCGGAGTTGGCGCAGAAGGGTGTGATCCAGGTAAAGCTCGCGAGCTTTCCGGCCGCCACGTCAATGAGAAACTGCTTCGGCGGCGTGACGACGTCTTTACTCCAGTCGGGTCCGTGAAAGATATGCTTGACTGCCTGGTAGCCCGACCAGAAACCGCTTGGGGCACCGGTGTAGACGCTCGTGTAGAAACGCCAGGGGAGTTTCGCGGCATCGAGCTCGTCGCCGAGCGTATCGTAGTTGAAGCACGGCCGCTGGTTCTTGCCGTAGGTGCGCTGCTGCGTGATCGTCTGCACCTCGTCGCCCGGTGGACCCGCGCAACCCCACAGACCGGTCGGAACGTTGGCGCTCGAATCGGCCTGCGCGGCGATGATGTATTGATGCGCGACGAAGCTCTCGTCGAGCTGCGACTGGAAGTTCTTGTCGGCCAAGACCCATTCGTGCGCCATCGCCCAATACGGCTTGGTCTCTTGATGCGGAACGTAGACGTACTGCGGATTTTGAGGGCCGCCGCGCGAGTACTCCTTGTCGAAACCGTCCATCCGGCACTTTGTGCCTGGGAGCTTGCCGGTTCCGTCGCATGCTGCAATCATGCCGGAAGCCGAGTGGTCGATCTCATAGACGCGCGTCAAACTGGTCGGCTGGAGCGCGATCGTCTGACCCTTCGAGTTCTTGCCGCTCGAGACCGTATCCGCGCCCGGATAACCTTCGAAGAGGTTATCGAAGCTGCGGTTCTCCTGCACGATGTAGACGACGTGCGCGATTTTGCCGGCCCCGCTCGCGTCAAGCGCCGGCAACGCCTGCGCGCCGCGCATATACGGAATAATCGTGTCACCCTGGCGCTGAACCCCGCATCCACCCAATGCCGCGACCGACGCCCAGAGTACTACAGCGCGGAGCGCGCTCAAACGCCGCATGCCGTTGCTACTCGTAGTCGGGCGCGAAGTAGTTCTCGGGGTCATGGTTGTGCATGAAGAACTTCGGCCCAAGCGGTGCGGCGATCGGCACGAATTTATGCGCCTGTTGCGAGAAGTCGAAACAATCTTTGGCGGGTGAGAGCGCGCGTTTGTCGGCCGGCGCGAGCTGGCCGAGCCCGAAGAGGTCTTCGGCGAAGCGCAGTACGCTCGCAGTTTCGTACTGTTTGTGCGAGACGCGATTCTCGCGCGCGTACGGCGAGAGAATGAGCAGCGGCACGCGGAAGCCCAAGCCGTCGCGATCCTCGTAAGGCGGCGGGACGTGATCGTAGAGGCCACCCCAGTCGTCCCACTGAATGAAGATCGCGGTCGAATCCCAGAACTTGCTCTTGCCGACCGTGTTGACGAGCGCCGCGACCCACGACGGGCCGTAACCCCCGTAACAGTTCACGTGATCGGAGTCGTCGCAGACCGGCGTGATCCACGTGAAGTTGGCGAGCTTGCCGGCGCGCACGTCGGTGATGAACTTCCAGTTCGGCGAGATGACGTTCTTCCACTCCGAACCGTAGCGAATGTGTTTGATCGCCCGGAAGGCCGACCATTCGGCTCCCTCGCCGCTCGACGCGCTCCCATACGTTGCGGCGTAGAAGCGCCACGAAAGCCCGGCCTTATCGAGCTCGTCGGCGAGCGTTTGATAGTCGTAGCACGGTGAAATTTTCGGACCGTTCGGGTTACGATCTTTCGTGATCGTATATACGAAATCGCCCCCCCCGCCGCCGCATCCCCACGCGCCGTAGGGCAGATCGTCGCTCCATGCCGCTTGCGCGGCGATGACGTACTGGTGCGCGACGAAGCTCTCGTCGAGCTGCGATTGGAACATCCGATCGGCGAGAACGCCTTCGTGCGCCATGTCGAAGTACGGCTTCGATTCCTTGTGCGGCACGTAGACGTACTCAGGGTTGGCAGGACCGCCGAACGAGAACTCGTTGTTGAACCCGTTCATCTGGCAGTCGGTCCCGGGCAGGCTGCCCGTTCCGTTGCAAGCCTCGAACATTGCCTGCGCCGAGTGGTCGATCTCGTAGTTGGTCTTCATCGAGCGAGGCTGCAGCTTGATCGTTTGACCGTACGAGTTCAGACCGCTCGAGACCGTATCCGCGCCAGGGTAGCCGTGGAACATGTTGTCGAAGCTGCGATTCTCCTGAATGATGTAGACGACGTGGGTGATCTTTCCCGCGCCGGTACCACCCAAGGCGCGCAGCGCATTGGCGCTCTGCATGTACGGTAACATCGTGTCACCCTGAGCCAACATTGTGTCACCCTGAGCGGAGTCGAAGGGGCGGGAAGAACAGCCGCCGAGAGCGACCGCGAGGGCGGCCGCGATCGCAACCGGTGCGCGACGGTTCATTGCGTATCGGGTATTCGCGGATCAACCGGCTGATTTAAGAAGAAGTTCGCGTCTTTCGGCGCTTTGATCGGCACGAACTTGCGGGGCGCCTGCGAGAAATCGAGGCAGTCGGCGGCCGGTGAGATTGCTCGCTTATCGGCCGCCGTGAGCTGGGCGAGGCCGAAGAGATCCTCGGCGTAGCGAAGCACGCTTGCGGTCTCGTAGTGCACGTGAGAGACGTAGTTCTTCTTCGCGTACGCGGAGATCACGATTAAGCCCACGCGGAAGCCTAAGCTATCGTAATCTTTAAACTTTGGAGCGACGGGATCGTACATGCCGCCCCAATCGTCCCATTGCACGAAGACCACGGTCGAATCCCAGAACTGGCTCTCGCCGACCGCGTTGACGACCGAGGCCACCCACGACGGCCCCAATCCGCCTCCGCACGACAAGTGATCGGAATCCTCGCAGGTCGGCGTGATCCACGTGAAGCTCGCGAGCTTTCCCGCCTTGACGTCTTTCAGGAAGCGTTTCTGCGGAGTGACGATATCTTTCTTCCAGTCGGGTCCGTTGAAGATGTGGCTGACCGCCTGATATCCCGACCAGAATCCGCTGTACGGCTCGGTGTACTGACTCGTGTAGAATCGCCACTTCAATTTGGCCTTGTCGAGCTCGTCGCCGAGCGTTGTATAGTCGAAGCACGGCTGCTGCGGGTTGCCGTAGCTGCGGTCTTGCGTTATCGTCGAAACGACCGCGTACTTTCCGGCCGCGCATCCCCAGGTCCCCGAGTCGGGAACGTCGACACTCGACATCGCCTGGGCCGCGATGATGTATTGGTGCGCGACGAAGCTCTCGTCGAGCTGCGACTGAAACATCCGGTCGGCCAAGACGAACTCGTGCGCCATGTCGAAATACGGCTTCGACTCGTCGTGCGGTACGTAGCCGAACTGTCCGTTTTGAGGGCCGCCGAACTGCTGCTCGCGATTGAAGCCGTCCATCCTGCAATTCGTTCCGGGAAGTTTGCCCTTTCCGTCGCAGGCCTGGAACATTGCGTTCGCGGAGTGATCGATGTCGTACGGCGTCTTTAAGGAGATCGGCTGCAGCGCGACCTTCTGACCGTTTGGCATCTTGCCTTGCGAAACGGTATAAGCGCCTGGATACCCCTCGAATATATCGTTGAAGCTGCGGTTCTCTTGAACGATGTAAACGATGTGTTGGATCTTTCCTGAACCACTGCCGGACAGCGATCGCGCCATTGCCTTCGCTTCGGCGTTGGGCAGCGTCGAGGGAGTCGTTGCGGCAGCGCACGCCGCCAATGCAAAAATAGCAGCAGGTAGTGATGCGACGTACCAATGTCGCTTTACTATACTAGCCAAATGCTCCACGAGCATCGCCTTCCTTCCGTAGTGAAACGGGCGTCTCAACAAGACGGGCTGGCGCTCGGCCGCCGGCCCATACTCGCAGGTGGCTAGTTCGAGCGAACGTAACCCCTCCCATCCCAGACAACGCCAAAGAACAGAAGAGAGTTCGTGAACCCCTTGAAACTTGCGGCGCAGCTGGTTGCAGTCTTCCTGGTGGCGGCGTGTAATGCCGGCGGTTCTTCGAATATTCCGGCGCTCGCTCCGAAAGCTCACATACCGGCGCGCGCGACCCCGCAGTGGCAGGCTACCGGAGCCGCGCAGGCTGCGTGTCCGCTGCAGCCGCCGCCGCGCGCGCATTGCGACGCGCTGCTGATGAATGGAAAGCACCAGTCGATCGTCGGCTGGCGACCGGCCGATTTTCTCGCGGCGTACAACCTTCCGTCGGCGAGCGAAGGATCGGGAGAACTCGTTGCAGTCGTTGACGCCTACGACAATCCGAATGCGACCGCCGACCTGGCGAAGTACCGCGCCGCATTTCACCTTGGCTCGGCGAAGTTCGCGAAATATAACCAAGAGGGACAAAAGAAAGACTACCCCGCGACCAATAGCGGGTGGGGACTCGAAGAGGATCTCGATATCGAGATGGTCTCGGCCGTCTGTCCGAAGTGCACGATCTACCTCTTTGAGGCGAAGAGCGCCTTCCCGAACGACCTGCAGATTGCCGAGCTGAGTGCGGTGCGCCTCGGAGCCCACATCGTCAGCAATAGCTGGGGTTGCGGCACTGGGTCGAACGGTTGCGTCAACCCCGAAGACTTCGCGAAGAGCGACGTAACCTTCGTCGCTTCCGCGGGTGACTATGGTTACGGAACGCAAGCGCCGGCCTCGCTCGACACGGTCGTTGCGGTCGGCGGAACCGTGCTCGCGAAGAGCGGCTCGCAGTATAGTGAGAACGCTTGGAGAGATTCGGGCGCCGGCTGCAGCGACGAAGTCAAGCCGGCGTGGCAGGGCGACCCAAGTTGTCCGTACCGCACCATGAACGACGTTGCGGCGGTCGCAAGGGATGCGGCCGAATACGACAGCTTCCGCCATCACGGATGGATCCTCGTGAGCGGAACGAGCGTCTCCGCGCCTCTGATCGCAGGCATCTTCGGCGTGGCCGGGGACGCAGCCGGAAACGACGGCGGCGAACGGTTCTGGGCTCTGAGCAAAAAGCACCAAAAAAAATACCTTCATAAGATCGACAAGCGGGCTCGTTTCGGGCTGTCCCGTGAGTCTGCGCGGCAGCTATCTGTGCAGCGCGGGAACCGGGCAGTACCGCGATTACTCGGCCCCAGCGGGCTGGGGAACGCCCGACGGCATCAATGCGTTCTAGGAATAGAAAGGGGCTATCCCGTGAACGTATCTATGAAGCTCGCCGCGCCGGTTATTGCGGCGCTTGCCGTCGCGGCGTGCAGCGCCGGCGGCTCTTCGAATCTGCCGGCAACCGCCGGCCTAACGCCGGTGCAAAGTACTTCGATTCCGCATTGGAAGGCCACCGGAGAGGCCAAACAAGTCTGTCCGGACGTGCCAGCCGGTTACGCGCAGTGCGACCTGCTGCTTGTGGGCAACAAGATCTCATCCGACGTCGCCGGATTCGGTCCGCCGGATCTTCAAGCGGCCTACAATCTTCCGTCGTCGACCAACGGCGCGGGTCAGATCGTCGCGATCGTGGATGCATACGACAATCCAAACGCCGCCACCGATCTCGCTGCGTACCGCACCGAGTTCAACCTCGGAAAAGGGAAGTTCGTAAAATACAATGAGCAGGGAGAGAAGGGCAGCTATCCCATTTCATGTCCGAGCACGCAAACCGGCTGGTGCCTCGAAGACGATCTCGACATCGAGATGGTCGCGGCGGTTTGTCCGAAATGCACGACCTATCTGATCGAAGCGAACAACGCCAACACGCGGAGTCTTCAAAAGGCTGAAGCCGAAGCGGTAAAGCTCGGCGCGCACATCGTCAGCAACAGCTGGGGCTGTCTCGGCCACAACGACTGCGTCAATCCTAAGTTCTTCAATAAGCCCGGCGTCGTCTATCTCGCTTCAGCCGGCGATTACGGCTACGGCACGCAAGCGCCCGCGGCGCTTGCGAGCGTCATTTCGGCCGGCGGTACGCTTCTGCACAAAACCGGCTCGTCGTACACTGAATCGGTTTGGCCCGACAGCGGAGTGGGCTGCGCGTCGGGCGTCACCAAGCCCTCGTGGCAACACGATCCCAGCTGCAGCTTTCGTACGATGAACGACGTCGCGGCGGTCGCGCAGGGCGTTGCAGAGTACGACACGTTTGGCCCGTACAAGGGTTGGTTCACCGTCGAGGGCACGAGCATCTCGTCCCCGGTGTTGGCCAGCATCTTCGCATTGGCGGGTAACGCCGAGAAGCAGAACGCCGGCGAGAGCTTCTGGACGCTAAAGCAAAAGGCTCTCAAAGAGGATCTTCACGAGGTCGCCAGTGGCAGCGTAAATGGCTGTCCGTCGAGCTTGCAGGGCAGTTATCTCTGCGAGGCCGGAACCAACCAGTATAAGAGTTACTCGGCTCCGGACGGCTGGGGAACGCCCAACGGAATCGGCGCCTTTTAGAGCAACTAAGGCGGGCGCGTAAAAGCGCCCGCCTCTATTCGTAATCGGGGATGCGGTCGTCGCGCCCTTGCCGCAGGAAGAAGTTGCGCCCCTCCGGCGAGCGAATGCGCACGAACGCACGCGGCCGCTGCGTGAAGTCGAAACAGTCGGCGGCCGGCGAGGTTGCCCGGCGATCGGCGGCCGCGAGCTGACCGAGGCCGAACAGGTCTTCGGCGAACCGTAACACGCTCGCCGTTTCGTACTGCACGTGCGAGACGTAGTTCTTTTTCGCATACGGCGAGATCACGAGCAGCGGAACGCGAAAGCCGAGGCCGTCGTAATCTTTGAAGGGCGGTGGGGCGGGATCGTAGACCCCGCCCCAATCGTCCCAGATCACGAAGATTGCCGTGGAGTTCCAGAACTTGCTCTTACCGATCGTGTTGACGAGCGTTGCGACCCACGACGGGCCGTGCCCGCCGCCGCAGTTCACGTGATCGGAGTTCGCGCAGATCGGCGTGATCCACGTAAAGCTTGCGAGTTTGCCGGCCGGCACGTCGAGCAGAAACTGCTTCTGCGGATAAATCACGTCTTTGGCCCAGTCGGGTCCGTAGTAGATGTGTTTGACGGCTTGATAACTCGACCAGACGGCGCCGAAACCGCTCGACGGCGTACTATACTGACTCGAGTAAAAGCGCCACGAGAGCTTCGCGCCGTCGAGCTCGTCACCGAGCGTTTGATAGTCGAAACACGGCAGTTCGGAGGGACCGTTGGTGCGATCGGAGTTGATCGTGCCGACAAAGGTGCTCGGTCCCGGCGGGCAGCCCCACGGACCGTTCGGCAGATTCACGGCCGATTGCGCCTGCGCGGCGATGATATATTGGTGTGCGACGAAGCTCTCGTCGAGCTGCGATTGGAACGTATGGTCGGCGAGTGCCCCCTCGTGGGCCATGTCCCAGTACGGTTTCGTCTCGCTGCGCGGAGCGTAGACGTACTGCGGGTGCTTCAATCTCGTTTCGTCGGCAAACTCTTTGTCGAAGGCGTCCATCCGGCACTTCGTCCCCGGCAGGCTCCCCTTTCCGTCACACGCCGCGAACATCGCGATGGTGGAATGGTCGATCGTGTACTGCTTAAGCAGGCTGACCGGCTGCAGCGCAATCGTCCCGCCCTTCGAGTCCTTGCCGCTCGAAACGGTGTAGGCGCCCGGATAGCTCATGAAGAGATTGTTGAAACTGCGATTCTCTTGCACGATGAAGACGACGTGTTCGATTTTGCCGGAACCGGTCTGCGCGAGCGTGCGCAGCGTGGCGTTGCTGCGTGTGACTGGAAGCGACGACACGTTCGAATAAGAGCACGCGCCGAGCGCGAGCACGGCCAGGCAGCTCACGGCGCGTAATAACGCTTTTGTCAATGCGAGGGCGCCTTGCTCACGGTCACGCCGTAGAGGCCGTCCCCGCGAACTCCTTGTCCGTGAAATAGCCGCGTGTAGAAACCACCCTTCGGATACAGCCAAAGGCCGACCCGCGTGTCCTGCTGACCCGCGACGCTCACGACGTCGCGGCCTTGAAGCCAGAAGGTCGCGCCGCGATTCGGCTGACCGCGCAGATGCGTGACGCCGACGACGACGGCCTTCGACTTCGCAAGCGCGACGCGATCGATCGCCGCAAACCGGCGCATGTAGCCGCCGTCTTCGACCGCAAGATGCGTGCCGTCCCACTCGACGCCGCCCGGCACGACGAGATGTTGGTTCAAGCCGATGTTCTCGAGCTTGTTGTCTCCTCTCGGAAGCTCCGCGAGCTGATAGGTTCCGCGGCCGTCAACGAAGAGATTTCCGTTCTGGTCGTAACCGCAATACGCAACGCTCAGCTTTGAATCGCCGTAGTGGTGCGGCTTGCCGCGAGCGCCGGTATAGATCGCGACGTTCGCGCCGCCGCTCGGGCCGAAGTCATAGTTAGCGACCGCGAGGTTTCCCGTGACCGGGTCGCTCGAACAATCGTTAGCAGCGTAGCCGTCGTCGTGCAGCGTAGCGATCGGCGTCGTGCCGCCGTGCGCGTATTCGTAAACGAACGACGAGGTCGCGCTCTGCTGCGAGGTGATGAAGACGTCGCCGTTGCGATCGGAACAGATTCCCCAGACGCCGATGCCCGTCGCGACCTCGAAGGTTCCGACAAGACCGCCGTTCGGGTAGTCGAAGACCATCACGCGCCCCCTTATCGACGAGGCGTAGAGCAGATCGGTTCGTTTGGCTTCAGGGGCCATCCAAGCGACCGTCCCGAGCGTCGCCGTGACCAGCATCGGCGCCGAGGCGCAGCCGGCGAGCATGCCGATGAGAAGGGCAATGACAAATCTCATAGCCTAAGGGGCTTCATATCGAGGTTATTGGCGCCCTCGTCGGGAACCCATCGCCTCCCCCGAGAAATTCTTTCAAGAAGGAGCATGTGTGAACGGATCCTTAAAGTTTGCGGCGCCGCTTGTATTGGCGCTTGCATTTGCGGGTTGCAACGCTGGCGGCATGTCCAGCGTTCCGGCCCAAGGCGGCCAATCGGTCGCCCCGTCGAATCAGATTTCCCTTGCGCAGTCGTTGCAGGGTCGCCGGGCCTGTCCCGGTAGCCGCACCGGCGGCCAGATGCAGTGCGACGCGATCGTCGAGCGGGATGGGGTCATCAGCCCCGATGTTGCCGGCTGGCAGCCGACGAACTTCCAAGCGCGTTACAAATTGCCGATAACCAAGGGCGCGGGACAGATCGTCGCGATCGTTGATGCGTTCGATAATCCCAACGTCACTTCCGACCTCGCCGCATACCGGACTCAGTTTGGTCTGGGCACGGCAAACTTCACGAAGTACAATCAAACGGGCAAGGTGGGCAACTATCCGGTAGGCAATACCGGCTGGGGAGTTGAGATCGATCTCGACGTCGAGATGGTCTCGGCGAGCTGTCCGCTCTGCACGATCTATTTAATCGAAGCAAACGACAACTACACTAACAATCTGTTTGCCGCGGAGAAAGAGGCCGTCAAGCTCGGCGCTACCATCGTCAGCAACAGCTGGGGCGGCGGCGGCGGCAGCGGCTCGGGCGGCGCCTTCGACGCCCCCGGCGTGACCTATCTCGCCAGTGCAGGTGACGGCGGATACGGCACGCAGGACCCGGCCGATTACAGCACCGTCGTTTCGGTCGGCGGAACCACGCTCTCCCACGCCGGTTCGCCACCGGTCTACGCGGAGGCCGTCTGGCCGTTGTCCGGCGGCGGATGCTCGGTCATCTCGAAGCCTTCCTGGCAGCACGATCCGAAGTGCAGCAAACGCACTGAAAACGACACCTCCGCGGTCGCCGCGGGCGTTGCGTTGTACGACACCTATAATGAGCACGGCTGGGGCACGGTCGGCGGCACGAGCGTTTCGTCGCCGTTGGTTGGCGGCATGTACGGTCTTGCAGGCAACTCGACGAGCCAAGATGGCGGCAAGAACATCTGGTCGCTCTCGAACAAGAAAAAGAAGAGGGATTTCAACTACATCTCGACCGGCAAGTTGAATGGTTGTCCGGCGAGTTTGCAGGGTACCTATCTCTGCCAGGCCGGAACGAATCAGTACGGACGTTACTCCGGACCTGACGGCTGGGGAACGCCGAAAGGCGTCGGTGGTCTCTAGCGCGCTAATCCAGCGACTCAAGTGGACGACGGCTATTGCAGGCGCAATGGCCGTCGCCGCTTGTTCCACAAGCACCGCGCGCGTCTCACCCTTCGACTCCGCTCAGCGTGGTGCAGGACGACACGCTTCGAGCAAGTCTCCAATCCAACACGTCGTCTTCATCGTTCAAGAGAATCGCAGCTTTAACAATCTCTTCCTAGGCTATCCTGGTGCGACCACCCAGAACTACGGCTACGACGAGAAGGGTGACAAGATCGCGCTGCGCGCGCAGACGCTCAAGACGCACTGGGATCTGCCGCACTCTTCGTACTCGTTCTTCATTGACTGCGACGGTCAGTCAGGTCTTCCGGGCACGAACTGCAAAATGGACGGTTGGGACAATACGCATGCCAGCATCATGGCGCCGCCCAACGCCCCGTACTCTTACGTGCCGCGACGAGAGATCAAGCCGTATTGGGCAATGGCCAACCAGTACGTTCTGGCCGACCAAATGTTCGCTTCGAATCTCGACGCCAGCTACGTCTCGCATCAATATGCGGTCGCCGCATATGCGAGCCGAACGGTAGACGGCCCGAGCAGTTACTGGGGCTGCGAGGGAGGCTCGGGAGATGAGGTTCAGACGCTGACCGACGCGCGCACGCTCTCCGGCGAATACGTCAAAACCTGCATGAAGAATCCGACGATCGGGATAAACGCCGACCACGCCGGATTGAGCTGGCGGTTCTACGCCGGCGATATCTACGGCGACGGCGGCCTGTGGTCGTCGTACCAGTCCGACGACAAAGTCTATAACGGGCCCGACTGGAAGAGCGACGTCATCAGTCCGCCCGCGCAAGTCTTGACCGACATCGAGGCCGGAAAGCTCGCCAACATCACGTGGATCACGCCGACCTACGAAACCTCCGATCACGCCGGCATGTGGGATAATCTCGGACCCGCCTGGGTCGCGAGCGTCGTTGACGCGGTCGGCAAGAGCAAGTTCTGGAAGTCAACGGCGATCTTCATCATGTGGGACGATTGGGGCGGATGGTTCGACCCGGTTCAGCCGGTCTACGAAGACTACGACGGCCTCGGTTTTCGGGTCCCGCTGATAATGATCTCGCCCTATGCGAGGCAAACGTCGGTGACGCACGTTCAGTACGAGACCGCGAGCGTGCTGCGATTCATCGAAGACAATTTCGGTTTGCCGCAGATGGCGGCGAGCGACGCGCGCGCGAACGACCCGGCGAGCGATCCGGAGTCCTTCGATTACAGCCAATCGCCCCGCAAGTTCGAAAAGATCCGCGGCGCGAAATCAACCGAGTATTGGCTGCAGCTCGAGAGCGCGACACGCCGGCGGCCGCTACCGGCCGGCATCATCGGTGATGACTAAACAACTCGCTGCACTCGCACTCGCGTGCGCGGTCGCAGGCTGCGCTCGTTCTGCCGTGTCACCCTCCGGCGGAGCGCTCCCCAATCTTGTCACCCTGAGCTTGTCGAAGGGCGAAGGGAAGGGCGAAGGAAGACACGGTCAGACGAGCTCGCCTATCAAGCACGTCGTTTACATCATTCAGGAAAACCGTTCATTCAACGCGATGTTCTACGGCTTTCCTGGTGCGACGACGGCCAAATACGGATTCAACAGCCAGGGCAAAAAGATCGCGCTCACACCCCAATCGCTGGCGACCACATGGGACCTCGGGCATGCGTCACAAGCGTACTTTGCTGCGTGCGACGGGCAGGGATCACTTCCGGGAACCGATTGCAAAATGGACGGCTGGAACAAGGAAACTTCGTCCGGCTTCGGCGTGCCGTCGAATCCGCAATATACCTACGTAAAGGAAAGCGAGATCGTGCCCTATTGGGCAATGGCTAAGCAGTACGTTCTCGCCGACAATATGTTTGCCTCGAATCTGGACGGCAGCTTCATCGCGCATCAGTACCTTGTTGCGGGCTTCGCGAGTTCTGCGGTCGACTTTCCGGCCGGAGCGTGGGGTTGTGAGGGCGGAAAGACCGACACGGTTCTCACGATCACGCAGCAGCGAACGTACGGCTCGCCGATCGTTACCTGTTTCGAGAATCCGACGCTGGCCGCCGAGGCCGATACGGCAGGCGTGAGCTGGCGTTTCTATGCCGACGCGACCGACGGAAGCGGTGGGTTCTGGTCGTCATATCAAGCCGACAAGCCAATCTACGGTGGCCCGGATTGGAACACCGACGTCATCAACCCGCCTTCGCAGTTTCTCACCGACATCGGCAAAGGCGAGCTCGCCCAGATCACCTGGATCACCCCGACGTGGCCGACCTCCGATCACCCCGAGGGCCAGGCGAGCGAAGGGCCGTCGTGGGTCGCCAGTGTCGTCGACGCGGTCGGCAAGAGCAAGTTCTGGAAGTCGACCGCAATCTTCATTCAATGGGACGATTGGGGCGGCTTCTACGATCCGGTCAAGCCCGTCTTCGAAGACTACGACGGTCTCGGTTTTCGAGTGCCGCTCATCATGATCTCGCCGTATGCGAAGAAAGCCTCGGTGACGCACGTCCAATACGAGACCGCGAGCGTGCTGCGTTTCATCGAGGACAACTTCGGATTGGCGCAAATGGCAGCGAGCGACAAGCGCGCGAACGATCCCGCCAACGATCCCACCTCCTTCGACTACAGTCAGACGCCGCGTCGGTTTAAAGGGATCGCGGGCTCGAAGCCGATGTCGCATTGGGTTCAGCTCGACCGTTCGTGGGCCGGACGGGGCCGCCCGGCGAACGTGCTCGGAGATGACTAGGAGCCTTCTCACGCTTGCCGCAATCTGTGCGCTCGCAGGTTGTGCACGCTCCGTCGTGCCACCCTCCGACTCGGTTGCAGGTAACACAACTTCATTTTCGCCTGCACACGACCGTGTCATCCTGAGCCCTTCGACTCCGCTTCGCCAAGCTCAGCGTCGCTTAGGACAAGCTTTGTCGAATGACGACACGTCAACAACCCCCATCAAACACGTGGTCTTCATCATTCAGGAGAACCGCAGCTTCAACAATCTCTTCATGGGCTATCCCGGCGCGACGACTGCCTCGTACGGTTACGACACGCGCGGACACAAGGTCCAGCTCCACGCGGAGAGCCTTGCGACCGGATGGGATCTCAACCATTCGGCGGCTGCGTTCTACGCGGACTGCGACGGAGACGGAAAGCTTCCGGGCACGAATTGTAAGATGGACGGCTGGAACAAGAAGCGCGAGGCGAACGACCCGCCTAACGCCGCCTACGCCTACGTGCCGCGTAAAGAGATCGAGCCGTATTGGACGATGGCGCAGCAGTACGTCCTCGCCGATCGCATGTTTACGTCGAATCTCGACGCGAGCTTCGCCGCGCATCAATACGCGGTCGCGGCGTATGCGAGCCGCTCGGTCGACGGGCCCTATGCCGACTGGGGCTGCGAGGGTGGGAAGAGCGATACGATTCAAACTTTGACCGAGCAGCGCACGAAGGGCAAATCAATCGTCGTTTGCTTCGATAATCCGACGATCGCCGACGAGGCCGACGCGGCCCACGTGGGCTGGCGTTTCTACGCGAGCGGAATCTACGACGACGGCGGCACCTGGTCGTCATACCAAGCCGACCGCAAGATCTTCAAAGGACCGGATTGGAGCGCCGACGTGATCAGCCCGGCGACGCGTTTCTTCAAGGACGTCGGGCACGGCAAGCTCGCGGCGATCACTTGGATCACGCCGCCGAGTTGGGAGAGCTCCGATCATCCCGGGCTCCTCGGCCACAAAGGCCCCGCCTGGGTGACCTCGCTCGTCAACGCGATCGGCGCAAGCAAGTTTTGGAAATCAACGGCGATCTTCGTGATGTGGGACGATTGGGGAGGTTGGTTCGACCCGGTGCCGCCGGTCTACGAAGACTACGACGGGCTCGGCTTTCGCGTGCCGCTCTTAATCATCTCACCGTACGCGCGCAAAGGCCGCGTCACGCACGTCCAGTACGAAACGGCGAGCGTGCTGCGCTTTATCGAAGACGACTTCGGCCTCGCGCGGCTCGCCGCTAGCGACGCGCGCGCGAACGATCCCGCAAACGATCTCGACGCGTTCGATTTCAGTCAGTCGCCCCGCAAGTTCAGCAAGATTGCGGGCGGCAAAGACGCATCGTATTGGATACGCCCGCAACAAGCGACGCGACCTCGAGCGTTGGCGCCCGAGAACTTCGGCGACTAAAGGAAAAGAGGCCCGGCAACTGCCGGGCCTCTTTCGTTAACGGGCTTCTCGTCGAGAAGCGTTTTTACTGAATGATGATCCCGATCGCGACGGGGCCGACGCACGAGTTGGCGCTGTTGCAGGCCGTGAGGTTGGCAATGCGTGCAACCTTACCATTGCTCGAGCGGAGATGTCCCTTGATGGAAAGGGTCAGCTCGGTCGGGTTGCCGGGGTTCGGGCTGAACTTCGAAACGACTTTACCCCGCCTGTGATGACGGGCTTTCGTAACCGGTGCCGCCCAGGTCCAGGTACCCGGGAAGAGATCGCTGCAATCCGAGGTGCCCGAGTACACGATGCACCACTGCTGTTGAAGCGGTGAAGACTTCGATACGGTCACGCACTCGTAATACGACGAGGGACATGATGCATCGGCAATCGCACCCTTAAGCTGGAGCATCGGGGTTCCCGAATGACGGCCCATCGTTGACTGCGAGCCGCCCGGGACGGCTTGCGACATGCTGCCGCTCGAACATGCTGAAAGGATCAGGCTCGCCGCGAGCGCGCTACTCGCACAGAGAAGCGATAAACGCACGTTTAAACTCCTTCAATAGCTGAGCTGTATGAGATGGGCATCGTAGCGCGATGCCCGTGCCCGTCAATGCGGCCAAAAGTTACCTTTTCCTGCCAAGAGAACCGACTTTTCTCGAGCGAACCGTAGAGGGAGCGAATCCGGTCGCGGCCAAGCGCGCTTAGCCGTGACCGTCAAGAAAATCGTCGCTTATATAGTCGTTTGCGTGCTTGCCGCGTGCTCGCCCGCTCGCCCTCCGACCTTACCGCCCGTCGCATCTTACCCCGATGATTTCAACCGCGTTGTGTCATCCCGAATGATAAACTCCGTCGAAGGGCCGCAACCATGGGCCAAAAGCCCCATCAAACACGTCGTCTTCGTCATTCAAGAGAACCGCTCGTTCAACAATCTCTTCATGGGATACCCGGGCGCGCTGACGCAGCGTTACGGCTACGACGAGCGTCACCGAAAAATCGAACTGCACGCGCAGATGCTCGGCTCCTTTTGGGATATTGCGCATTCGTCGCAATCATTTAAGACCGACTGCGACGGTCAAGGAACCCTTCCGGGGACGCAGTGTAGGATGGACGGCTGGAATCACCAGCAAGCCGGTAGCGGCCATCCTAAAAACTTCGCTTACGCGTACGTGCCGCGCGACGAGATCGAGCCGTACTGGCAGATGGCAAAGCAGTACGTGCTGGCCGACAAGATGTTCTCTTCGAATCTCGACGGCAGTTTCGTCGCGCACCAATACGCCGTCGCCGCCTATGCGAGTCATTCCGTTAATACGCCGCTGAGCGCGTGGGGGTGCGAAGGCGGAAAGACCGATACGATTCCGACGCTCACGAAACGGCGTACGATCGGGCCTAGGATTCCCGTTTGTTTTGACAACCCCACGCTTGGGGCCGCCGCCGACCAGGCCGGCCTGCGCTGGCGGTTTTACGCAGGCGCCGTCTACGACAGCGGCGGTCTGTGGTCGTCGTATCAAGCCGATCGTGGAATCTACGGCGGCTCTGATTGGAGCGCCGACGTCATCAATCCGCCCGCGCAGTTTCTTACCGACGTCGGCAACGGCGAGCTCGCGAACGTCACCTGGATTACGCCGACCTTTGCAACCTCCGACCATCCCGGCTTAGCTTCGACCCAAGGTCCGGCTTGGGTCGCGAGTATCGTTGACGCAATCGGTGAAAGCAAGTTTTGGAAATCAACGGCGATCTTCGTGATGTGGGACGATTGGGGCGGCTGGTTCGATCCAGTGCAGCCGGTGCTCGAAGATTACGACGGTCTCGGTTTCCGCGTGCCGCTCATCGCGGTCTCGGCATATGCAAAGCAAGGGTACGTCACGCACGTGCAGTACGAAACGTCGAGCGTGCTGCGTTTCATCGAAGACAACTTCGGCTTGTCGCCGCTCGCGCGCAGCGACGCGCGCGCAAAGGACCCTGCGACCGACGCGTTCGATTACGGCCGGGGGCCGCGCGCCTTCAAGAAGATCGCCGGCTCGAAGCCGTCGTCGTATTGGATGGAGCTGCAACGCTCGGAGAGCGCGCGCGACGGTGCGAACATCATCGGCGACGATTAGGGCCGGGGACAAGGCCGACTTTGATCGGTCCGTAACAATTGCTCGGGTAATAGTACTCGCAAGCCGACGAGATCAGCGTGAACTTCGGATTCCTGGCGGGCCGAATGGGCTTCGCTTCGGTTATGTAGAGCCAAGTCGGGTTTCCCGGGCTCGGAGAGAACGATTGCGGCAGCTTCTTGTTCGCAGCCTTACCGGTCTTCGTTTCGACGATCTCGCTTGTTGCGACCATCTCGTACTGCGATCCGTAGCAGCTAACGTTACCGCACCAACCCCAGTACGGTCCCGTCGTTCCGGGCGAAATCGTAATGCAGAACGCAAACTGGTCGGGTGGGCAGTCATTGTTTGGGACCGTAGCGTTCTTGAATGTCACGTAGTGGATGCCGTTGGCGCGATGGGTCGCGGGCCCGGCCAACTGCGAGCCGCCGGCACCTGGCTGCGATCCGCCGCCGCACCCCGCCAACACCGGGCTCGCTGCGAGCGCAATGGTCACAAGATAAACGCTAAACCGCACGTTGAACTCCTTTGTTATTCGTAGTCGTCACTCCGTGTCCGGCATCCGCGGGTCGTTCGGCTGGTTGAGAAAGAAGGCTGCGTTCTCCGGGGTCTTGATCGGCACGAACGCGCGCGGCTTCTGTTTGAAGTCGAGGCAGTCTTTGGCGGGCGAAGTCGCGCGCGCGTCGGCTGCCGAGAGCTGACCGAGGCCGAAAAGATCCTCCGCATAACGCAGCACGCTCGCGGTCTCGTACTGCACGTGCGAGACGTAGTTCTTCTTCGCATACGGTGAGATCACGATCAGCGGAACCCGAAATCCCAAGCCATCGTAATCCTTGTAGGGAGGTGGCACGTGGTCGTAGAGGCCGCCCCAGTCGTCCCACTGCACGAAGATCACCGTCGAATTCCAGAACTTGCTCTCGCCGATTGCGTTGACCACCGACGCCACCCACGACGGTCCGAAACCGCCGCCGCACTCGAGATGATCGGAATCCTCGCAGAGCGGCGTGATCCAGGTAAAGCTCGCCAGCCGGCCGCGCCGAATGTCGCGCAGAAACTTTTTCTGCGGGTAGCGGATGCTCTTCGCCCAGTCGGGTCCGTTGATGATATGTTTGACGGCCTGATAGCTCGACCAAAATCCGCTAAACGGGATCGAATACTGGCTGGTGTAGAAGCGCCAGGGTAATCCGGCCTGGTCGAGCTCGTCGCCGAGCGTCGCGTAGTCGAAGCAGGGGCGATGTGAGTTACCGTACGTACGCCGATGGGTGATGGTCGCAACGGAATCCGTCACACCCCCTTCGCAGCCCCATTGAAGATCCGGTACGTTGACGCTCGACTTCGCCTGCGCGGCGATGATGTATTGATGTGCCACGAAGCTCTCGTCGAGCTGCGACTGGAACATCCGGTCGGCCAGAACGAACTCGTGGGCCATGTCGAAGTATGGCTTCGATTCGCCGTGTGGCACGTAGGCGTACTGACCGTTGGTCGGGCCGCTGTACTCGTCTTCTTTGTTGAAGCCGTCCATCCGGCACTTCGTCCCGGGAAGCTTCCCGGTTCCGTGGCAGGCGGCAAACATCGCCGTTGCGTCGTGCGCGATATCGTACCGCATTTTCAGCGAGACCGGTTGAAGCGGGATCGTCTTGCCGTGCGAGTTCTTTCCGCTCGAAACAGTGTCGGCGCCGGGATAGCCTTGGAACATGTCGTCGAAGCTGCGATTCTCTTGAACGACGTAGACCACGTGCTTTATCTTCCCCGCCCCGCTCTCGAGCGCCGACCCGAACACCGTACTGCGTGCGACTGGCAGCACTCCTAGCGTGTCACCCTGCACACCCGTGTCGCCCTGACCACCCCACGTGTCACCCTGAGTCCTTCGACTTCGCTCAGGATAAACTCCGTCGAAGGGCGACAGACGCGCACACGCAGCCGTTGCGATCAAGGCGATCGCCAACGTTGCAGCTACCGAAACGCAACGCGTGTACATCAGCTACTCGTAGTCGGGAGCTTGATACTCACCGTATTGATGCGTGAAAAAGCTCGGCGGATAGAGCGACTTGATTTTCACGAACGGGCGTGGCGGCTTCGAAAAGTCGAAGCAATCCTTTGCCGGCGAGGCGGCACGAGCGTCGGCCGCGGCAAGCCGTCCCAGACCGAAGAGATCTTCGGCGAAGCGCAGCACGCTCGCCGTCTCGTATTGTACGTGCGAAACGTGGTTCTGGCGCGCGTAGGGCGAGATGACGATCAGCGGAACGCGAAAACCGAGTCCGTCACGATCGGCGTAGGGAGGCGGAACGTGGTCGTAAAGACCGCCCCAATCGTCCCACATCACGAAGATCGCGGTTGAGCTCCAGAACTTGCTTTTGCCGACGGTATCAATGAGATCCGCAACCCACGACGGCCCGTAGCCGCCGTTGAGGCAGGCTATGTGATCGGAATCGTCGCAGACCGGCGTGATCCAGGAAAAGTTTGCGAGCTTTCCGGTGCGAACGTCGGTGATGAACTTCCAGTTCGGCGAGATGACGTTCTTCCAGTCGGGACCAAATCGAATGTGTTTGACCGACTGATAGCTCGACCACTCCGCGCCTTGACCGCTCGACCCGCTGCCGTACGTGCTCGCATAGAATCGCCACGAGCGCTTAGCCTTGTCGAGCTCGTCGCCGAGTGTCTCGTAGTCAAAACACGGCTTAACCTTCGGGCCGTGCGTGCGCCGCTCGTTAGTGATCGTTCGAATCGTATCCGTCCTTCCACCGCCGCAGGCCCACGCACCGGTCGGCAGATTGACCGTCTGTGCCGCCTGCGCCGCGATCACATACTGATGCGCGACGAAGCTCTCGTCGAGCTGCGACTGAAACATCTTGTCCGCAAGAACCCACTCGTGGGCCATATCCCAGTACGGCTTCGACTCGCTGTGCGGGACGTAAACGTATTCGCGGTGGTGCGGACCGCCGAAGCCCTGTTCCTTATCGAATCCGTCCATCCGGCAGTTCGTTCCCGGCAGCTTGCCCGTTCCATCGCAGGCCGCGAACATCGCTTCTGCCGAGTGGTCGATGATATACTGCTGCGAGAGCGAGACCGGCTGCAACGCAATCGTCTGCCCTTTCGAGTCTTTGCCGCTCGAGACGGTGTTGGCGCCTGGATAACCTTCGAACATGTCGTCGAAGCTGCGGTTCTCCTGAACGATGAAAACGATGTGCTGAATCTTTCCCGCGCCGGTTTCGTCGAGCGCCCGCAGCGCAGTCCCGCTCCGCATATACGGCAGCGCGCCCCCGGTGTCACCCTGAGCCTGTCGAAGCGCGCAGGCCGGCAAGAACGCAAGCAGCCACAGAGCGGTGAACCAGGAAAATAGCTGCACGGTCATATCTTCACTCCGAGTCGGGGATTCGCGGGTCGTTTCGGCTGCCTTAAGAGGCGGCGCAGCCGGGATTCTCCCCGCGCCGAGCAACCGGCGATTGCGAGCAGAGCGAATCCGACCGCCGCGGCGTCGAAAAGTCGCTTGGCCTTAAGCGAAGAATCTACCAGCACCAACCTCAATATAGCGCGAGATCGGCGGGAATCCAAGCGGCGCCGAATAACGCTTGCGCGGTGCGTTCGATAGCGCTTACAGCGCTCTTTGCACTCGCAGCCTGTTCGGGAGGGACCTCTGCGAGCCTGCCCGCGGCGGCGCCGGACTCCCTCGCAAAACGACCGCCGGTCGCGCACGTAGTCTTCATCATTCAAGAAAACCGTTCGTTCAATAACCTCTTCATGGATTATCCGGCAGCAAAGACTGCGGCGTACGGTTACGACGAGCGACATCGCAAGGTCGCGCTGCACCCACAGGGCCTCGGCACCGCTTGGGACCTTGGACATACCTCGCAAGCGTTTTTCACCGACTGCGACGGCAGCGGGAGCCTTCCCGGAACCACCTGCAAGATGGACGGCTGGAATCACGAGCAAGCCGAGCTCGGCCATCCCAAAGACTTTGCCTATGCGTACGTCCCGCGAGACGAGATCGAGCCGTATTGGCAAATGGCAAAGCAGTACGTGCTCGCCGATCGGATGTTTTCGTCTAATCTCGACGGGAGCTTCGTCGCGCACCAGTATACGGTAGCCGCCTATGCGAGCCGGACCGTAGATAGTCCCTTGACCGACTGGGGCTGCGAGGGCCATACGAGCGATACGGTCACGACGCTCACAAAGCTGCGCTCGCTCGGCCCGCCGATTCGCGCCTGTTTCAATCAGGAGACGCTCGGCGGTGAAGCCGATAGCGCCGGCGTGAGCTGGCGCTACTATGCCGGATCGCTCAAGTCCAGTGGCGCCTTTTGGTCCGCCTTTCAAGCCGATCGCAGAATTTTCGGAGTCCCGACTGGAAGGCCGACGTCGTAACTCCGCCCGCGCAGTTCCTCACCGACGTCGCCGACGGCAAGCTCGCGAACGTTACGTGGATAACGCCGACATTCCTCACCTCCGACCATCCCGGTTTACTCGGCGACTCAACGCAAGGCCCTGCATGGGTGGCTAGCGTCGTGGACGCGATCGGCGAGAGTCCGTTTTGGAAATCGACCGCGATCTTCGTCATGTGGGACGACTGGGGCGGTTGGTTCGATCCCGTAAAGCCGGTCTACGAGGATTATGACGGGCTGGGCTTTCGCGTGCCCCTGCTGATGATCTCTCCGTATGCGAAGCGGGGCTACGTCACCCACGTCCAATACGAGACGTCGAGCGTTTTGCGCTACATTGAGGATACCTTCGGGCTGCCTCAGCTCGCGGCGAGCGACGAGCGCGCTAACAATCCCGCGACCGATGCGCTCGATTATGGTCAGCGGCCGCGCGCGTTCAAAAAGATCCGAGGCGCAAAGCCCGCGTCCTATTGGATCCGGCTGGAGCGCTCGCCGGAATCGCCTGCGCTGCGGGACGGCATCATCGGCGACGATTGAAGGCGAGCCTCATTCGTAATCGGGTGCGAAGTAATCGTTGGGGAGCCGGCGCATGAAAAAGCCCGGTCCGCGCGGCGCGGCGATCCTCACGAACGG
This sequence comes from Vulcanimicrobiota bacterium, assembly GCA_963831815.1. Classification (GTDB taxonomy): domain Bacteria; phylum Vulcanimicrobiota; class Vulcanimicrobiia; order Vulcanimicrobiales; family Vulcanimicrobiaceae; genus Cybelea. The sequence continues at coordinate 414,406 of CAWHRL010000002.1, read as the reverse complement.
GCGCGGCTTTTGCGAGAAATCGAAGCAATCTTTAGCTGGTGAGTTCGCGCGCTTGTCGGCCGCCGCCAGCTGATCCAAGCCCCATAAGTCCTCGGCGAAGCGCAGCACGCTCGCCGTTTCGTAATGCACGTGCGAGACGTGGTTTTGCTTGGCATAGGGCGAGATTACCAGCAGCGGCACGCGGAAGCCCAAGCTGTCGCGATCGTAGTAGCGCGGCGGAACGTGGTCGTAGAGTCCGCCCCAATCGTCCCATTGCACGAAGATCGCCGTCGAATCCCAGAACTTGCTCCTGCCGACGGTATTCACAAGCGCCGCGACCCACGATGGCCCGTAGCCGCCGCCGCAGTTCACGTGATCGGAGTCGGCACAGACCGGCGTGATCCAGGTAAAGTTTGCAAGCCTGCCGTTGCGCACGTCGGTGATAAACTTCCAGTTCGGCGAGATCACGTTCTTCCAGTCGGGACCGTTGCGGATGTGCTCGATGGACGCAAAGCTCGACCATAGGGAGGCGTTGCCGCTCGAGGCGCTGCCGAACTTGCTCGCATAGAATCGCCACGAGAGCTTGGCCTTATCGAGCTCGTCGGCGAGCGTTGTGTAATCAAAGCACGGCCTGATCTGCGGGCCCAGCGTGCGGTCTTTTGTGATCGTCGAAATCATGTCTTGCTTGGGCGCCTGGCAGCCTTGCGGGAACGAGGGCAGGTTGACGCTCCAGGCCGCCTGCGCGGCGATCACATATTGATGCGCCACAAAACTCTCGTCGAGCTGCGATTGGAACATTCGGTCGCCGACGACCCACTCGTGAGCCATGTCCCAATACGGCTTCGAATCCCTATGCGGCACGTAGACGTACTCGGGGTTTTTCGGCCCCATGATGAACGTGCTTTCCTTATTGAAGCCGTCCATGCGGCAATCGGTGCCGGGCAGCTTGCCCGTTCCGTCGCACGCCGCGAACATCGCCTTCGCCGAGTGGTCGATCTCGTAGCTCGTCTTGAGGCTGATCGGCTGCAGGGCGATCGTCTCGCCGTCTGAGTTCTTGCCGCTCGAGACGGTGTCGGCGCCCGGATAACCTTGGAAAAGATTGTCGAAGCTGCGGTTCTCTTGAATGATGTAGACGACGTGCGTAATCTTGCCCGCGCCGGTCTTGTCGAGCACCCGCAACGCCATACCTTCCCGCATGTATGGCAGCGACGACTGTGGCGGCAGAGTGCAGCCGCTCAAGAGCAGGGCTGCGGCGAGAAATCTACTCGTAGTCGGGCGCAAGGTCATCGTTAGGAAGTCGATGCATGAAGAAGTCCGGCCCATGCGGGGCCTTGATCTTGAGGAACGGGCGTGGCTTGCGGGAGAAATCGAAGCAATCCGCGGCTGGCGAGGTGGCGCGCTTATCGGCGGCCGCGAGCTGACCCAAGCCCCACAAGTCCTCGGCGAAGCGCAGCACGCTCGCCGTTTCGTAATGCACGTGTGAGACGTGGTTTTGCTTGGCATAGGGCGAGATCACCAGCAACGGCACGCGGAAGCCCAAGCTGTCGCGATCGTAGTAGCGTGGCGGAACGTGGTCGTAAAGACCGCCCCAATCGTCCCACTGCACGAAGATCGCGGTCGAATTCCAGAACTTGCTCTTGCCGATGGTGTTGACCAACGCCGCAACCCACGACGGACCGTAGCCGCCGCCGCAGTTGGTGTGATCGGAGTCGGCGCAGACCGGCGTGATCCAGGTGAAGTTAGCGAGCTTGCCGGCGCGAACGTCGGTGATGAACTTCCAATTTGGCGAGATAACGTTCTTCCAGTCGGGCCCGTAACGGATGTGCCGGATCGCCTGATACGAGGACCACATCGCCCCATCGCCGCTCGAAGCGCTGCCGTATGTGCTCGCGTAGAATCGCCACGAGAGCTTCGCCTTGTCGAGCTCGTCGCCGAGCGTCTGATAATCGTAGCAGGTTTCGATGCTCGGACCGAATACGCTGCGATCTTCCGTAATCGTCTGGATGACGTCGCCCTTTCCGTCGCAGCCCCATTTGCCGTTCGGCAGATCGACGCTCCACGCCGCTTGGGCGGCAATGATGTATTGATGCGCGACGTAGCTCTCATCGAGCTGCGATTGGAACATTTGGTCGGCTACGACCCACTCGTGCGCCATATCGAAGTAGGGCTTCGACTCATCCTGCGGCACATAAACGTACATCGGATTTTTCGGCGCGAAAACCGAGCCTTCTTTGTTGAAGCCGTCCATGCGGCAATCGGTCCCGGGCAGCTTGCCGGTTCCATCGCATGCCGCAAACATTGCCTGCGCCGAATGGTCGATGTCGTAGCTCTTCGTGAGGCTCATTGGCCGGAGCACAACGGTCTGGCCTTTGGAGTTCTTCCCGCTGGAGACCGTATCGGCGCCCGGATAGCCCTGGAACATGTTGTCGAAGCTGCGGTTCTCCTGCACGATGTAGACGACGTGTTCGATCTTCCCGGCACCGGTCGCATCGAGCGCCCGCAACGCGGTCGCGCTGCGCATGTACGGAAGTGCTCCGCCGGCGCAGCCACCCAGGAGCAAGGCTGCCGCGAGAAATCTACTCATAGTCGGGTAGGAACTCGTCGTTGGGGAGCGGCCCCATGAAGAACTTCGGCGGCTTCGGCGCCGCGATCTTCACGAACGGGCGCGGCGCTTGCCGGAAGTCGAAACAGTCTTTGGCGGGCGAGGCCGCCCGTGCATCGGCGGCCGCGAGTTGACCGAGCCCGAACAGATCTTCGGCGAAGCGCAGTACGCTTGCCGTTTCATAATGAACGTGCGAGACGAAATTCTGCTTTGCGTACGGTGAGATCACGAGCAACGGAACGCGAAAGCCCAAACTATCGCGATCGTAATAGTGCGGCGGAACGTGATCGTAGAGGCCTCCCCAATCGTCCCACTGCACGAAGATCGCGGTCGAGTCCCAAAACTTGCTCTTGCCGACCGTGTTGACGAGCGCCGCAACCCACGACGGTCCGAAACCGCCGCCGCAGGCGACGTGGTCGGAGTCGGCGCAGACCGGCGTGATCCAGGTAAAGTTCGCGAGCTTGCCTTTGCGAACATCGGTGATGAACTTCCAATTTGGCGAGATGACGTCTTTCTTCCAGTCGGGTCCATAGCGGATGTGCTTGATGGCCTGATAGGCCGACCATGGGTATCCTTCGCCGCTACCGGGACTGCCTGGCCCCGCCGCATAGAAGCGCCACGAAAGCTTGGCTTTGTCGAGCTCGTCGCCGAGCGTTTGGTAATCGTAGCAGGGAGGACGCGTCCCACCGAGCTTGCGGCCGGGCGTGATCGTATGAACGACGTCGTAACTTCCCTTGACGCAGCCCCAGGTTTCGACGGGCAGATTGACGCTCCACGCGGCTTGTGCCGCAATGACGTATTGATGCGCGACGAAGCTCTCATCGAGCTGCGACTGGAACATCTTGTCGGCCACGACCCACGCGTGCGCCATGTCCCAATACGGTTTCGAGTCACGGTGCTGCACGTAGACGTATTCGGGGTTTGCGGGACCGCCCGTCGCTCGTTCCTTATCGAATCCGTTCATGCGGCAGTCGGTTCCCGGCAGCTTCCCGGTGCCGTTGCACGCGGCAAACATTGCCGTCGATGAGTGGTCGATGTCGTAATCTTGCTTAAGGCTTACTGGCTGCAGCTCGATCGTTTGGCCGCTCGAGTTCTTGCCGCTGGAAACGGTATCGGCGCCGGGATAGCCCTGGAACATGTTGTCGAAGCTGCGGTTCTCCTGAACGATATAGACGACGTGTGTGATCTTACCCGCGCCGGTCTCGTCGAGCACCCGCAGAGCCGCGCTGCTTTGCATATATGGCAGCGGCGACTGCGAACGAAGCGCGCACCCGGCGAGCCCAATCGTTAAGACGAAGAAAGGTAAACGACTCATTGTGCGTCCGGGATTCGGGGGTCGTTAGGCTGATTCATAAAGAAGGCTGCGTCCTTTGGTGCCTTGATCGGCACGAACGCGCGCGGCCTCTGTTTGAAGTCGAAGCAATCGGCGGCGGGTGAGGTCGCACGCGCGTCGGCCGCCGAGAGCCTTCCGAGGCCGAAGACGTTCTCGGCGAAGCGCAGCACGCTCGCGGTTTCGTATTGCACGTGCGAGACGTAGTTTTTCTTAGCGTAGGGAGAGATTACGATCAGCGGAACGCGAAAGCCGAGCCCGTCGTAGCCTTCGTACGGGGGCGGAACGTGATCGTAGAAACCGCCCCAGTCGTCCCACTGCACGAAGATCGCGGTCGAATCCCAAAACTTACTCTCCCCGACCGCATTGACGATCGAGGCGACCCACGATGGTCCGAGACCGCCGCCACAGTCCGGATGATCGGAATCCTGGCAGAGGGGCGTGATCCACGTGAAGCTCGCGAGCCGGCCGCGCCGGATGTCCCGCAGAAACTTCTTCTGCGGATAACGTACGTTCTTCGTCCAGTCCGGTCCGTCGTAAATATGTTTGACGGCTTGGTAGGCCGACCAAATCCCGTTAAAGGGATCTGAGTACTCGCTTGTATAGAAACGCCAGCTCATACCGGCCGTGTCAAGCTCGTCGCCGAGCGTTTCGTAGTCGAAACAGGGGCGTTGCGATTTGCCGTACGCGCGCTGATGCGTAATGGTCGAAATCCTCTCGGCGGGTCCTCCGGTGCATCCCCACCACGAGTGATACGGGGAGTCGACGCTCGATTTGGCTTGCGCCGCGATCGCGTACTGATGCGCGACGAAGCTCTCGTCGAGTTGCGAGGCGAACATTCGATCGGCGACGGCGAACTCGTGGGCCATCGCGAAGTACGGCTTCGATTCCGCGTGCGGGACGTAGGCATACTGGCCGTTGAGCGGACCTTGGTACTCGCGCTCTTTGTTGAAGCCGTCCATCCGGCACTTCGTCCCGGGAAGCTTGCCGGTTCCGTTGCAGGCCGCGAACATGGCGTGCGCCGAGTGCTCGATCTCGTACCCCGTTTCCAGCGAGATCGGCTGCAGCGCGATCGTCTTTCCGTCTGAGGTCTTCCCGCTTGAAACGGTATCGGCCCCGGGATAACCTTGGAAGAGATCATCGAAGCTGCGGTTCTCTTGAATGACATAGACGATGTGCTTGATTTTTCCAGCGCCGCTGGCCCGTGGCGGGGTCAGGAACGCTGTGTCATCCTGACCCTTCGCGGCTCAGCGACCGCTTCAGCGCAGCGAAGTCGAAGGGCTGTCGAAGGCGAAGAGCGAACAAGCCGCGATTGCCATTGAGGCAATCGCGAACATCGCAGCGCCGAAGAGCCGCTTGCCCATGGGCGTGAATCCACCAGCCGGTGCGCCCTTCCCTTCGAGGTGATCTGCACCCGGCGCGGAACCGGCTAGCGGTGCGTCAACGGGTGCTTGCGTTGCTCGCTCTGCTTGCAATCGCGGGCTGCTCGATGAGTGGGTCGCCGATCATCCTTCGACAGGCTCAGGATGACACGCGACAGGCTCAGGACGACACGCGACAGGCTCTTCGACACCGGCGAGGCTTCCGAGCCGTGTACGCTGAGCGGAGTCGAAGGGCGACGCGGCTACTCCCGATCAAGCACGTGGTGTTCGTCATTCAAGAGAATCGGTCGTTCAACAATCTCTTCTTGGGTTATCCCGGGGCAACGACCGCAAAGTACGGCTACGACATCAAGGGCAAAAAGATCGAAGTAAAACCCCGCAGCCTCGGCAGTCCGTGGGACGTGGGTCACGATTCGGCCTCGTTCTTCGCCGCGTGCGATGGCAAGGGCAAACTCCCCGGCACCGACTGCAAGATGGACGGCTGGAATGACGAGAGAGCACCGCCCGGAGCGCCGCCGAACCTCGCCTACTCGTACGTTCCGCAATCGCAGATCGCGCCCTACTGGACGATCGCGAATCAGTACGTGCTCGCCGATCGACACCTTCGCATCGAATCTCGACGGCAGCTTCGTCGCGCACCAATACTTGGTCGCCGCCTACGCGAGCCACGCAGTGGATTATCCGGTCAACGAGTGGGGATGCGAAGGCGGGAACGAGCGATACCGTCACGACGCTGCTCAAGACGCGCGCCTACGGTCCGAGCATTCCCGCTTGTTTCAACAATCCTACGATCGCCTCCGAAGCCGACGCGGCCGGCATCGGGTGGCGTTTCTACGCCGGTGAGATCGACGGCGACGGCGGATTGTGGTCGGCGTATCAAGCGATCGACAAGATCTACAACGGTCCCGACTGGAGCGCCGACGTCATCAATCCACCCGCGCAGTTTCTCGTCGACGTCGCCGGCGGCAAGCTCGCCGCAATAACGTGGATTGCGCCGACGTGGGAGACCTCCGATCATCCTAGCGGCGACAAACCGCAAGGACCAGCCTGGATCGCGAGCGTCGTCAACTCGATCGGTGAGAGCAAGTTCTGGGAGTCGACGGCGATCTTCATCATGTGGGACGATTGGGGCGGATTCTTCGATCCGGTCCCACCCGTGCATGAAGATTACGACGGGCTCGGTTTTCGCGTGCCGCTGCTGATCGTTTCACCGTATGCCAAGCAAGGTTCGGTAACGCACGCTCGGTACGAGACCGCGAGCGTGCTGCGCTACATCGAAGATAACTTCGATCTGGCGCCGCTCGCAAAAGCTGACGCGCGCGCGAACGATCCGGCAGCCGATCCGGCTGCATTCGATTACGCGCAGAAGCCGCGCAAGTTCAAAACGATCGCCGGCGCGAAGCCCTCATCGTATTGGATGCGCGTCGAGCGTGCATCGTTGATGCGCGGCAAACCGGCCGGCGTCATCGGCAACGACTAAAAGAAGAGGCCCGGCAGATGCCGGGCCTCTTTGATCGGTTTGCGTCTTTAAAATCGATCGAACTAGAGTACGGCAATGCCTTCCGACTCGGGGCCGAAGCAGATGCCCTTGAGGCTTCCGGACAGCCCGCAGACTTCCCAGGTCATGGAATAGCCGACCACGCCTTTGCTCGACCGAGCCCCCGCTGCCGCGGTAACCGTCAGGACGCTCGGGTTGCCCTTGACCGGGCTCCAGCTTGCGTGGAGCTTGTGGTACGGTCGGCCGGTGCTGATTTTTGATCGGCTGTTCCGGGACGGTCCATTTGACTCTACCCGCGTAGAGGCCCGAGGTGCAGTTGCCGCTGCTCGAGAGGCACCATTCGGTGGAGGCATACGAGCCGGGAGACACGGCGAGACACTGGACGAACGAGGAGGGGCAGGTGGTGTCGCGCTGCGCGACCGTCACAAGGCGATAGCCGCCGTGGCTTTGACCCATCGGCGCGATCGAGCTTCCGCCCGGGATCGCCGAGGAGCTGCCGCCGCCGCTCGAACAGGCTGCGAGCATGAGACTAGCTGCGAGCGCAGTGCTCGCACATAGAAGGCTGAAACGCACGTTTAGAACTCCTTCAATAGCTAGGTGTTTTTGAAACGGAAACCACGACGCTGGTGAGGCTCGTGGCTGCCGGTTGACTGAATGCTTCGGATAGCGCCCGCTTCCCTGCCGGGCTAGAGCGGCTGCCGTCAACTTTTTTTGAATGGCAGCGCGAGCTAGGTTAGCGACCGCCTGCCGCGCTTACTTCGGCACCGACCGGTATCTGCAGGCCGCCCATCTTCGCCGTGGGATCGCCGCCCGAAGGAAAGCGCCAGATGTCGGCGCTGCTCGGCCCGCCGCAGTAGCGGTAGTCGCCGCCCGCCATCTGCGCCTTCCCAACCCAGGCCTGCGCGACGTCGCAAGCGCCGGTCAGCCCAGTCGTCCCGGCGATCTTCGCGGTCGTGCCCGAGACGTGCAGCTCGTAGAAGCACGAGCTCGCTTTTTTCTTGCACTTTTGATCTCCGAGCACGAGCGTCGAGCCATGCCAGGCGACCGTGCCCGGAAAGTAGAGCCTGCCGCCTGAGATCGCGACCGACGACATCGCGGTACGATCGTGCGGAAGAACCGAAAGCAGATACGTTCGCGTCTTTTTTGCGGTGCCGCTGACGTACAGATCGCCCTTACCATCGTAGGCCGCGAAGTAGGATGAGAGTCCCTTCGGGTTGGAGTACGCCGCCGGCGCGCCGCGCGCGTGCTTGTAAACTAAAACCGAACCGCCGCCGCTGAAATCCTCGAAATTAACGATCGCGAGATCTCCGCTCGCCGGATCGACCGCACATCCGATTGGAAATCCGATCGGATCGCTGCGCAGCGCACTCGGTTGCGTTGCGCCGTGCGCGTACTTGTAGACGGTCTCATTGCCGGTGCTGGTGATCCAGACGTTGCCCTTGGCATCGCCGCACTCGCCCTGCGGCTCGTCGAAACCGGTCAGCTTGCCGGCCGGCTTTAGCGACGGAAATGCATAGACGTTGACGTCGAATGTTCCCAAATCGGAGACGTAGAGCAGCGCCGACGATTTCGCCGCGGGCGCAATCCACGACGCGCCGCGGTCAGGCGCGAACGCGCGATCGCGCACGACGGTCGCGACGCGCGATTGCGCTTCTAGCGAGCCGCTCGGTACGGACTGCGGCCCGCTGCAGCCGGCGATCAGTGCGGCAATCGCTACGAAGCCGATTCCTCTCATTTCGTGCTGACCGCCACTCCGCCGGGAATTGCGTACGGGCTTGAGAACGTGGCGAAGTTCGTCGGAGCGCCGCCCGCCGGGTAGCCCCAGCGCGCGATCGCCGCTGAGCTCGAAGTACACGAGGCGTCACTGCCGACCACGAAGTTCAGATGGTCCGCTGCGATCACGCCTTGCGCCATGCCGCAGACTCCGCCTTCATTATAGTTATCGTAAGTCGTCGCGGTTCCGAGCACGCCGCTCGCCGAGACCGGATAGCTGCACGCTGCTGCGGTGGCGTTGCAGGTCTGATCGAAAAGAACCCAGTTCCCGCGCTTGCCGTCCCATTGCACCGGGCCAGGGAAGTATATCGTGCCGCCGCTCAGGTTGACCGTGCTGCACGTTGAGGGACCGCACGCCGAGACCATGTAGTTGCCGTAGATGCTGCGGCCGCTCGTCCAGAGCGCGCTGTTCGGGCCGTATCCTACGAAATAATAGAAGTACTGCGCCGAATTGCTGAGGACCGCCGGCGTTTGCGAACCTTTCGCGAAGACGAGAACTTGACCGCTGCCGGAGAGTCCGAACATGTCCGATACCGCGAGGTTGCCGGTCGCCGGATCGACGGCGCATCCGACCGGATAGCCGTACGAGTCGTCGTACGTGTTCACGATCGACCCCGCGCGCGAGATCTCGAAGATCTGCTGGCTGCCGGTGTTCGCGACGTAGACGTTGCCGCCAGTATCCGAGCACATGCCCTGCGGTTGGCTGAATCCGGTCAGCGTTCCCTTCAACGTGAACTTCGGCAGTGAGAAGACGGAGATGTCTCCGGTGCCCAAGTCGGTCACAAAAGCGAGTCGAGTCTCCCGCTTCGCGTCGGGCGAGATCCAGGATTTGCGATGATCCGGATGCGCTCGTCCCGGCTGCCTCACCGTGATGAACGCGTCGAGCGCGTCGCGATGGAGTGGATTCGCGCCGTTGCGCGCAGCGTTGGTCGTGGATGCCGGCGAGAGCGCCGGCGGCTGCGTCGAGCCGCTGCAGGCGGCAAGTGATGTGGCGCCTACTATGCCGAGAGCGAAAGCGGCCGATTTAAAAATGCTCAATTACAAGGCTCCCTTTTTCGGTATCGGCGAAAGATAACAGGCTCGTCGAAGCGAGCCTGTTGCCTTTCTTGACAAGTTGCTGCCGTCCGCTCACTTCGAGCTGACGGCTGCTCCGTCTGGTAGGGCGTACGAGGGGAGCGTACCGGAGTTCGTCGGCTCGCCGCCCGCCGGATACGCCCAGCGACCGACCGAACTCGAGACTGTGCCGCAGTATTCGTAGTCGCCGCCGACAACGAACTTGAGTCTGTCGCCGGCGATGACGCCCTGCGTCATATCGCAGACGTTGCCGCCCTCGGCGTTAAGGTAGGTGGTCGGAGTTCCGAGCACGCCGCTGTCCGAGACCGCGTAACTGCAGGCGGCTTCGGTGTCGCCGCAGACCTGATCGAAGAGGACCCAGTTGCTGCGCACGTGATCCCATTGCACCGCGCCCGGGAAGTAGATCGTTCCGCCGCTCAACGTGACCGTGTTGCAGCTCGATGCGCCGCACGCCGAGACCATGTAGGTGCCGTAAGAATCGCGACCATCAGCCCATAGCACGCTGTTCGGTCCGTACCCTCCGAAGTAGTAGAAGTATTGCGCGGGATTGCTGAGGATCGTCGGAGTCGCCGACGGGCTCGCGTAGACGAGAACCTGCCCGGCGCCGTAGAACCCGAAAATGTCCATAACCGCGAGGTTACCGGTCGCCGGATCGTACGCGCATCCGACCGGGTAGCCATACGTATCGGTGTAGGTATTCACGATCGATCCCGTGCGCGAGATCTCCAAGACCTGCTCGGTGCCGGTGTTCGCGACGTAGACGTTGCCGCTGGTATCCGAGCACATGCCCTGCGGCTCGCTAAAGCCTGTCAGCGTTCCCTTCAACGTCAGCTTCGGCAGCGAGTATATGTAGACGTCTTGGTTATCCACGTCGGAAAAGAAGGCGAGCCGCGGTTCCTTTTTTATGTCGGGCGAGACCCAGGATTTGTGATGATCCGGGTGCGCCTGCCCCGGCTGCTTCACGGTGTTGAACGCGCCGAGGGCGTTGTGGTGAAGCGGGCTCGCGCCGCTACGCTGAGCATTGGTCGCGGAAGTCGGCGCGAGGGCCGACGATTGCGTTCCTCCACTGCACGCGGCAAATAATGCGGCGGCCGCTACTACGCCAAGCGCGTAAGCGGCCGACTTGGAGAAGTTCATTCGCAACACTCCGTTTCTCGCTTCGGCAAAAAGATACGGGCCCGCCGAAGCGAGCCCGTTTCCTTCTTGACCGAATGCGGTTGTCCGCTTACTTGTCGCTGATTGCCGCTCCGTCCGGAAGCGCGTAGTAAGACGAGTAGCTGACCGAGTTGGTCGGGGTGCCACCCGCCGTGTATGCCCAGCGCCCTGACGAGCTCGAGGTGGCTCCACAATACTCGTAGTCGCTGCCGACGACGAACTTGTGTAAGTCTCCGCCGATCGTGCCTTGGATCAGGTCGCAAACCGAGCCGCCGGCTGGGTTGGAATAGGTCGTTGGCGATCCGAGCGCGCCGCTAGCCGAGACCGGATAGCTGCACGCCGCGGTGGTGTCGCCGCAGAGCTGGTCGAAGAGGACCCACTGCCCGCGCGTGCCATCCCATTGCACGGAGCCCGGGAAGTAGATCGTTCCGCCGGTCAGCGGGATCGTGCTGCAGCTCGACGCGCCGCAGCCAGAGACCATGTAGGTACCGTAAGAGTTGCGGCCGCTAACCCAGAGGCTGCTGCCCGGGCCGTAGCCGTCGAAGTAGTAGAAGTACTGGCTCGGGTTGCTGACGACCGACGGGGTCGACGACGGGTTCGCACCCGCCCAGATGACAACTTGCCCGGGGCCGGAGAAGCCGAAGATGTCCGCAACGGCGAGGTTACCGGTTGCCGGATCAATCGCGCATCCGACCGGATAGCCCAACGTATCTGTAAACGTATTCACGATCGAGCCCGTGCGCGAGATTTCCAACACCTGCGTGGTGCCGGTGTTATCTACGAACACGTTGCCCTTGGTATCCGAGCACATGCCCTGCGGCTCGCTGAAGCCGGTAAGCGTTCCCTTCAACTTCATCCCGGGCAGGGTGTACATGTAGACGTCTTCCGTGCCGGAGTCGGAGACGAAGAGGATGCGGGGCTCTCGCTTCTTGATGTCGGGCGAGACCCAGGATTTGTGATGATCCGGGTGCGCCTGCCCCGGCTGCTTCACGCTGTTGAACGCGCCCAGCGCGTTGTGGTGAAGCGGGCTGGCGCCGCTGTGTTGAGCATTGGTCATACCGGAGGTCGGCGAGAGAGCCGACGACTGTGTTCCACCACTGCAACCGGCGACTAATGCGGCAGCCGCTACTACGCCGAGTGCGTATGCGGCCGACCTCGAAATTCTCATTCGAAACGCTCCTTTGTCTTTTTATGAAAAGTGCCTCGTGAAAGGCTGGACCACGGGAATCCGGGGGTATTACGCCCCGGGGGCGTGATAACTGCGACTCTCCGTTCGGCTTCCCCTGCAGGGGAAATTGATAAACTTTCGGTCGCCTAGCTGCCTCGGGCAAGCGCCGCTCCGGTTTTTAGGCGCTCCTACCAATCGGTGTCGACCGGCAAATACGACGGCTTGTGCGCAAGGAAATATGCGGTCGGGTATTTCGACGCGATCGGAGTGAAGGCGATCGGTTTCTGAGCGTAGTCCAAGCATTCTCCGATGCTGGCGGCGCGCTTGTCGCTGCGCTGGAGCGTACCCAGATGCCAGTTGTTCTCGATGTAGTGCAGAATGCTGCCGAACTCGTACTGCGTCTTCGAGATGTAGCCCGGCTTGGCGTAAGCGGAGACGACGATCGCAGGTACTCGGAAGCCGAGACCGCCGTATCCATACTGCGGCGGCTCAAGGTTGTCATAGAGGCCGCCCCAATCGTCCCAGACGATAACGATCGCGGTCGATTTCCAATACGCGCTCTTGCCGATCGCGTTGACGATGCCGGCAACCCACGACGGACCGGTGTCGGAGTCGCTCCCAGGATGGTCGGAGTCGCTCTCATCGGGAATCACCCAGGAGATTGCCGCGAGGTGCTTCGCTCTGACGTCGTCGAGGATTCTGGTCTGCGGGCTCGCGATGTGGCCGTCGCTCCATTGCCGGCTGTAACGCACGGCTTTGATGGCGTCGAAAGCGCTGAACTGCTTTCCGTAAAGGCTGCAACAGATTGGCGGCACGTAATATCGCCACGAGATCTTTCGCGCGTCGAGCAGATTGCGCAGCGTCGGATAGGTCAGGCAAGGAAAGGGCCCCGCTCCGGACCGGTAGACGTCGTCTTTGGTGATCAGCGAGGTGTGCGTCCCGGCCGGTGCGTCGCAGCCCCAGACGCACGTCGAACCCGTGCACGACGGCAAATCGATCAGCGCTCCCGCCGGTCCAATTCGCGTATCGGCCGCGATCAGGTCCTGATGCGCCGTAAAGCTGTTGCTGCCTTGCGTTGTAAACATGTGCTCCGCGAGCGCGTACTGCCGAGCCATCTGCCAATATGGCTTGATGTCCGCGGGATCGGTGTACTGGTACGGGTACGCGCACTCGTAGCCGCCGGTACGGAAGATTACGTCATCGAATCCGTCCATCGCGACGCCGTTACGCGCCGTAGTGTAGGCTTTATAGGTGTGCGTGAGATCGTGCGGCGTGCCGTGCAGCTTCGTAATCAGTCCCATTTTTTCGAGCGGGATCGTCTCTTCTCTGGCTATGCCGCAGTGAGCGTTCGGCTTGACCTTGCCCTTGGTCGTGCCGTCGGCGCCGGGAAAGGTTGCGAAGAAATCGTTGAAGCTGCGGTTCTCTTGGATGACCAGCACCACGTGCGCAATCGGCGTCGTCTTTCTTGTGTCACCCTGCCCCTTCGACGGCCCTTCGACTCCGCTCAGGGTGACACTGGGTATGTGCCGCGCCTCAGTTGTTTCATCCTGAGCCCCTCGACTTCGCTCGGGATAAACTCCATCGAAGGGTTGTCGAAGGGGGACCACGGAGCCACCACAGCCGGCCGTCACGAGAGCCAGCGCAAGCGCAAGCCGTGTAGCGGCGCGCATCGCTAGCCTTCGGCGATGCTGGTGACCGCGCGTCACGAGCGAATCCTTACCTTTGGTCGCGGTCTGGAACGCCATCTGCGCGTAGTCGACGACTTCGGGGAAACGCCGCGCGTATCCACTTAAGAAGCGCCACGAGAAAAGGCGCTTGGGCGAGAGATACTCGGCCTCGTAGAGCAGCAGCAGATTTGCCAGCACGAAGTGGCGCATCGCGCTCCCGCGCTTGATGTGAACGCGCCAGCGTTTCGAGATGTCGACGTTCGTAAAGACGTCGTTGCGCAGCGAACCCGAGAGCACCGCCGGATTCACCGTGACGACGCTATCGTAAACCGTGCGGCATCTGCGGGCTGCGTTCGATCGCGGCCTCGCCCGAAGTCGACGCACCAGTACTCGGTCTGCGGCTTATCGATCGTGAAGACCCAGCGCGTCTTGCGCACGAGCGGACGCAGCAGTCGGATCGCGCCGAAAAACTTCGCGAAGTATTTCGAAAAGTCGTCGAAGGCGACTTCCTTCGTCTCCTCGGTGCGATACGTCTTCTCGAGCCGTTCGCTCTCGCTTTGGGCGCGCTGATCGGCGTAGGCGACCATGTCGTCAACGACGTTCTCGGTCAGCTCGAATCCCGATGCGGAAGACCAGCGGCTGCCGACCGGCATGACAACGAGCGACGTCTGCGGAGAGCGCGAAGCGTTCGCTTCGAAATAGGCGCGCATCTCGGGCGCCGAGACCAAGAATCGGTTCTCGTCGCGCACCTCGCGGTGCAGGTGGCAGATGCCGCTCGCAAACGGAATCGCATAGCGCGGGCGCAGCTGTTGCGCGGCCGCTACGAACGCCTCCATATAGGTGCGTGAATCAACGGGAAGCCGGTCGGATGGATCTTCGAACGTGTAACGCGTCGGATACGACCAAGCCGGTGAGTGACTGCGCAGCATGAAATCGGGTTTGGGATACTTCGCGCGAAACATTCGCCAGCTCGACGGCAGCGGCTTGGCGTCGTTGAGATCCATCAGGACGACGCCGTCCGCTTCGACGACCGCGATGCTGTCGTCTTGAAAGCTGATCTGGTAGCTCGTTAGCCAAAAATCATCGCCGAGACGCAGGCGTTCTCCGTGGCGCAGCTCGACGATCCGCTCGAACCCAATCTGCTCGAGCTGTTGCCTCAGTCCCGAGATCGGGAACCTCGGAACGACCGCGGTCGTTTGTTTGGAAAACTTCTTAAGCGTCTTGGGATCGAAGTGATCGAAGTGCCAGTGCGTGATGTAGACGTAATCGGCGGCGAAGATATCGTCGCCGAACTGCGGCGGCGGAGCGTGCCACCACGACGACCAGTAGGTAGGTTCGTTAAGCCAGGGATCTATGACCAGCCGCTTGCCGCCTGCGGTCACGTCGAGGCAGGCATGACTAACGATGCGGAACTCCATGCGGCCTCCTTTCTTCGCCATTTCCTAGCCTGCCCTGCGTCGCTTCAAATTCCTTACCGGCTACTCCGTGTCAACCGGCAGATAGGAGGGCGGCTTGCTAAGAAAATACTCCCTCGAATAATCCGCGGGAATTTTTATGAACCTGCGCGGCTTCTGCGAAAAGTCGAAGCAATCGATGATGCTCGTCGCGCGCGCGTCGGTCGTGCCGAGGCTTCCCAGCGCGAAGACCTTCTCGACGAACTTGAGGATGCTGCCGAACTCGTACTGCGTATGCGAGATGTAACCAGGTTTGGTCGGATAGGTTTGGCGCGCGTATGCGGAGACGACCATCATCGGAACGCGAAAGCCGAGGCCTCCCCAATGATCGAAGAACGGCGGCGGGGTGTTGTCGTAAAAGCCGCCCCAA
Organism: Vulcanimicrobiota bacterium; assembly: GCA_963831815.1. Taxonomy (GTDB): domain Bacteria; phylum Vulcanimicrobiota; class Vulcanimicrobiia; order Vulcanimicrobiales; family Vulcanimicrobiaceae; genus Cybelea. The sequence continues at coordinate 398,954 of CAWHRL010000002.1, read as the reverse complement.
TCGTCCCAGAGAATCACGACTGCAGTCGATTGCCAGTACGAGCTGGTACCGACCGCGTTGACGATGCTCGCGACCCACGACGGTCCGGTCGCTGAGTGATTCCCAGGATGGTCGGAGTTGTTCTCGTCGGGTACGATCCATGAGACCGATGGCAGCGTACGGCCGGCAACGTCGTAGAAGAACTGATTCGTGTCGCTGATATTCTTGCGCCACTCCGAACCCTCGCGAACGGCTTTGATTGCGTCGAAGCCGTTCCAGTACGCGCCCGTGCCGTGCGGCTCGGGCGGCGAGTAGTATTTCCACGAAACGCCCTTCGCATCGAGCAGATCGCGCATCGTCTGGTAGGTGAAGCACGGGAAGGGTCCCTTGCCGTAATCGTCGTTTACCTTGTGGTGCTTGTAGACGACCAGCGACGTCCGCGTTCCCGGCGTCGCATCGCACCCCCATGGATGACCGGTCGGAAAATCGACGATGCTTTCGGTGTCCTTGGGTTGATCGACGATCGTGCTGCCGGCGATCAGGTCTTGGTGCGACGTGAAACTTCCGCTGCCTTGCGTTTGGAACATCTGGTCTGCCAGGACATAATCTTGCGCGATTTTCCAATACGGCTTGATCTGCGCCGGATCGGCGAACTGATAGACCTTGGCACCGGCTTTGCCGGGGCAGTTTTTGCTGCCACCCTCGAGGCCGAAGCCGTCCATCATTCCGTGATCGTAGTCAACCGGAACGATATGATACGAATGGCCGAAGTCGCACGGCTCGGCCAGATCGACTTTTGCGAGCCGAACCCAGGTATCGCCGCTCGGGCAGCCATGAGACGAAGCGGCTCGGATCCTCGGCCCCCGCATCGAGTGAAGCGAACCACCCTTCATGCAGCCGCCGATCGCGCCGTCCGCGCCCGGGAACGTCGCAAAGAAATCGTCGAAGCTGCGGTTCTCTTGGATCACCACCACGACGTGCGCGATGTAGCCCGAGCCGCTGCTTCCAAATGGAGGGAATCGCTGCGGCAGCAGGGCGCCGCTCTGCGTCGAGCCGCCGGTGCACGACGCCAGCATTATCGCGGCGGTCAGCGCACCGGCGACCTTCATTCGGTATCTACGGGCAGATTCGAGGGCGGCCGGTGCAGGAAGTAGCTGCGCGAATACTGCGACGGAATTTTCGTGAACCGGCGCGGCGGCTGCGTGAAGTCAAAGCAGTCGAGGATGCTGGTGGCCCGGACGTCGGTCGTTCCCAAACTTCCCAAGTCGAACACCGTTTCGATGAACTTTAGGATGCTTCCAAACTCGTATTGCGTGTTCGAGATGTAGCCTCCCTGCGAGCCCGCGCCGCGTTTAGCGTATGGAGCCACGACCAGCATCGGCACGCGAAAGCCTAAGCCTCCCCATTGGTCTTGGAACGGCGGCGGCACGTGATCGTAGAATCCACCCCAATCGTCCCAGACGATGATGACCGCCGTCGAGTTCCAATACGGGCTCTGACCGACCGCATTGACGATGCTCGCGACCCATGACGGTCCGGTGTCCGAGTTGGTGCCGGGATGGTCGGAGTCGAGCAGGTCGGGCACGATCCACGACATGGCCGGGAGCCGCTGATTCGTGACGTCGTAAAAGAAGTTCTGCGGACGCGCGACGTTAGTGCGCCACTGAGGGCCTTCGCGCACCGCTTTGATCGCGTCGAAAGCGTTCCAGATCGCGCCCGTACCGCCCGGCGAGGGTGGCGAATAGTAGTTCCAGGAGACGCCCTTGGCGTCGAGCAGATCGCGCAGCGTTTGGTAGCGCATGCATGGGAACGGGCCTTTGCGATAGTGGTACTTCAGGCGGGTTTGTTCGGCTTGCAGGAACGACGTAACGGTGCCGTCCTTCCCGTCGCATCCCCACGGTTTGCGCGATGGGAAATCTACGAGGCTCCTCGTTCGAGTCTTGTCGAGAAACGTCGCGCCGGCGACCAAATCTTGATGGTTGGTAAAACTTCCGCTGCCTTGCGTCGTGAACATGTGATCGGCCAGCACGTACTGCTGCGCGATGCTCCAATACGGCGCGATCTGTTTCGGAATGACGTACTGGTAGGTTTTGATGCCGGTCGGACCCGGGCATGGCTTCCCCCCACCTTCGGTATTGAAGCCGTCCATCGCGCCGCCGTCGTAATCTTTGAGATATCCCTTGTACCCATGACCGAAATCGCATCGCTCGACGAGATTCTTCGGCTGCAGTGGTACCACGATGTGACCGCCGCTCGGCAATTTCAGCAGCCCTTGCGTCGCGCCGTCGGCGCCTGGAAAAGTCGCGAAGAGATTGTCGAAGGTGCGGTTCTCCTGAATGACCAGCACGATGTGCTTGATCGCGCTCGTGTTGCTCCCCGAATCCGGACGCAGAGATAGTTGATGGCTCGACGGCGTGCCGAGCGCCGAGCCTTCGCCGCAACCGGCGATGAAGGCCAGCGCGAGCAGCGCGGTCAATCGAACGCTGCCGTTCATTCGCTCTGCCGCAGCGCGATCGCGCCGGTCGTCGTCGTGAGGTGAATGCGCGCGCTGCCCGATCCGATCGTTCCGGTGCCGCGCGCTCCAACGACGTTCTCGCGCGCGCGCGATACGCCCGGAACGTCGCTGGTGAAGTTGCCGACGGTGCTGCTCGCATCAACGGTCGCGCTGCTGCCGGGTGCGATCGCCAGCGTAATCGCGCCGGTCGTCGCGTTTACGTCGATCGTGCGGTTTCCCGCGACTCGGCCGACGTTCGCCTTGATCGCGCCTGCCTGCGTCTGGATGGTGACGTCGCCGAGCACGCCGGCCAGGACGACCATTCCGGCGATGTTGTTGATCCGCACCGATGCGCCGGCCGGCACGCCGATCGCGTAGCGGACGCCGCCGTGGTGCATGCCGCCCGAATAGGTGGTTGCGATCGTAAGGCCGCCCTCTTCCGGACGCACGTCGATCGCGATATTCCGCAGCTCTCGTTCGTCGTAACCGTATTTCGTCGCGCTGACGTTGACGACGGGCTTCGACCAGCCTTCGACCCGGATCTCACCCGCGACGTTCTCGACGCGAACGAGCGGTGACGAGCCGGTTGCAACCGTTCGTTGGAATTGCTCGTGCACGCGCTCTCCGAACGCTCCGTTGCACGCGCTGAGCACGAGGAACGTGCAGAGCGCGGCGCAGATACTGCGAGCGCCGCCCAGGAGAAGCATGGCCTAGGTTCTCCGCGCCCGCTCGCGCCGTTCCCTTCAGGCGGCCCTTTCCAAGCCCGAGCATCGGAGGGAAAGGCATCCGGGGAGTCGCTACGTTGACTGATATATCTGTTTGGGTATAAATTGGCATCGGAAAGACGAGAAGATCAAACTGATCCATTGGGTCACGGAGATTCGTGTGAACAAGGACGGCGAAAGAAGCACACCGACATGAAGCACACCGACATAATGAACGACTCTACAAAAAAACAATCGCGGCGCAATCGCCGGCTCATAAGCCGAAGTCGACCGAAAGTCACTCGCGGCGCCGCTAACGTTTTCTCTGACCTCGGCTTTGATTCGCCAAGCGACGAGCTTGCGAAAGCGGAGCTTGTGCTCATTATCAGTAGGCGAATAGGGGAGCTCGGCCTCACCCAAGCTCAGGCGGCCGCGAGAATGAAAATCGTTCAGCCCAAGGTTTCGAGGATTCTGAAGGGCGACGTTTCGGGGGTAAGCACCGGATGGCTTATGGAGGCGCTGCTACGATTGGGGAAAAATGTGCACATCAACGTCAAGCGCAGCGTCGAAGAGACAGGGCGTCTATACGTCCTTTCCCGTTAGACCGAAGATTTGGTCGAGACGTGCAGGACGGCGGCGCCGCGCAACTCGTCGTGCTTGAGCATCTTCAGCGCGCGGTTCGCTTCCTCGAGCTGCATCCCGACCGTGTAGGTTCTGATTGGAATCTCACCGGCCAGGCGAAGGAAGGCTTCGCCGTCGGCGCGCGTGTTCGCGGTAACGCTGCGAATCTCGCGCTCGTCGAAGAGATCGCGCTCGTAGTCGAGCGGTGGGATCGCCGAGAGATAGATGCCGGCGATCGCGAGAATCCCGCCGCGGTCGAGCGATTGCATGATCGGCGGCACCAGATCGCCCGCAGGAGCGAACAAGATCGCCGCGTCGAGCGGTGCCGGTGGAGGATCGGTGGCCTCGCCGATCCAGTCGGCGCCAAGCTCCTCGGCGAGTTCGCGATGAATCCCGCCGCGGCTCATGACAAAGACGCGGCACTGCCAATGCTTGAGTACTTGAATCGCGAGGTGCGCCGAAGCGCCGAATCCGTAGAGCCCAACGGTCGCTCCCGGGACGACGCCGGCGCGGACGATCGCGCGGTATCCAATGATGCCGGCGCAGAGCAACGGAGCCGCGTGTTCGTCGTCAATCTTCGCAGGCAATGCGTAGGCGAAGTCTTCGCGGACGACCGCGTACTCGGCGTAACCACCGTCGCAATCCCATCCGGTGAAGCGCGCCTGGAGACAGAGGTTCTCTCTCTCCCGGCGGCAGTAACGGCAGACGCCGTCGGTCTGCCGCAGCCACGCGATGCCGACGCGATCTCCGGCTTTGAATCGCTGGGATGCAGAGCCGAGCTCTTCGACGACGCCGACAACCTCGTGTCCAGGGACGATGCCGGGATGTCTTGGCGGAAGGTCGCCCTCGGCCAAGTGAAGGTCGGTGCGGCAGACGCCGCAGGTGACGACGCGCACCAAGATTTCGCCGGCGCCGGGAACGGGTCGCGGCTTCTCGACGAGACGCAGCGGATTGGTCTCGATCGGCGCGGGCTTCTCTAGGCTAATCGCACGCATTGGGGGTATATCAAGAGATGGCTTTCCCGGTCCAGATATCCTACCGCGGGGTAGAGGCGACCGAGCAGCTAGAGCGCCTCATTCACTCCGAGGCGGCGAAGCTGGAGAAGTTTTTCAACGGCATCGTAAGCTGCCGCGTGCTGGTCGAGCACCAGGACGGGCATCATCATTCCGGCTCGGCCTTGCACGTGCGTCTCAACATCGTCGTTCCGGGTAACGACTTGGCGATTGACGCCGAGCCGACCGTTCGCGAGGCATTCCGCGCCGCAAAGCGTCGCATCCAAGAGTACGCGCGCCGCAAATCCGGCGGCCCCCACCATCGCTCGAGCATACGTTAGCGATGCCCGCGCTCCCGGAACCCGGGGTCGAGCGCTTCGCGCTCCTCCTCGGGCTCTCGCTCTTTTTCGGCTTTGCGTTCGAGGGCTTCTACTCCGACGAGCTGCCGCGCAGGCCGGGCGGGGTTCGCACCTTTCCGCTCTTGGCGCTTGCCGGCGGCGCCCTTTTTCTGGCGGAGCCGCACTACGGCGCGGCCTTTATCGCGGGGCTCCTGGTCGTTGGATCGTGGATCTATGCGTACGTACGCCGGCAGAGCAAAGACGCGTCCGACCTGAGCGAGGGGCCGTTAATCGTGCCCGCCTGCAATCTGCTCGCCTACGCGCTCGGTGCACTCGTGCTGACGCAACCGCTCTGGCTCTGCGTTGCCGTCGCGGTTGCGGCGGTGCTGCTGCTCGGCAGCCGCCGCAGGCTCCACGCATGGGCGGCGCGAGTTCCGAGGCAAGAGATCGCCACGGCGGGGCAGTTCTTAGTTCTCGTCGGTGTGATCTTGCCGCTGCTGCAGGGCCGGCCCACGATCCCCCACACGCAGATCACGCCCTTCGAGGTTTGGCTTGCGGTCGTTGCGGTTTCGACGATTTCGTACGCCAGCTATTTACTGCAGCGCTTCGTCTTTCCCAAAGGCGGAACGCTGCTCACGTCCGTTCTCGGCGGTCTGTACTCGTCGACCGCAACGACCGTCGTGCTGGCGCGCCGTTCGGTGGAAGAAGGGATGACGGCGGAGCTCGAAGCCGGCATCGTCGCCGCGACGGCGATGATGTATCTGCGCGTTCTCGTCGTCTGCGCGATCTTCAACCTCGCGCTCGCGCGCACGCTCGCTCTTCCGCTTCTCGCGCTCGGCGCAGTGGGGGCGATTATCGCGGCGCTGCGATCGCGTTCGGCGAGCCGTTCGACTCGCTCGGGAACGTTCACCAATCCGTTGCAGCTCTCGACGGCACTCGTCTTTGCGCTGCTTTTCGTCGTCGTCTCGATGCTCGCGAACCTCGCGCAGAGTCATCTCGGCCGCGCAGGCATCTTCGAGCTGGCCGGAATCGTCGGCGTGACCGACATCGATCCGTTCGTTTTGAGCATGGCGCAAGGGGGCGTGGCGGGCGTCGACACGGTGACGGCGGCGAGCGCGATTCTCGTCGCGACCTCATCGAACAACCTGCTCAAAGCCGTCTATGCAATGATCTTCTCGCGCAGACGGGGCATCGTGCCGGCGATTGTGCTGGTGTCGCTCGCGGCTCTGGGCATCGTCGCCGCGCTTCTAGTCCGATAGCGTCACGGCGCTAAGAAAAGATGCTCCGCTTTCTCGCCGCAGTTCGTCAAGCCGGCCAGGCACTTGAGCGAGAGCGTCGCTTTCGCGTTGCTGCGCATCGGTAGATCCCAAACGTCGAGCGCACCGTCACCCGCGTCGAGCGTGTAGTAGCCGTAGCGAAACGTATCGGCGGCAAGCGCACTGACGATTGTGTTCGTGTGGGCGTTGGGAAAGAGTCCCTGAAGTGGATTGAATGGCTGTGGGAACTGGCCGACCACGGTAACCGGGGGTGAGGGCGGAGCGCCGGGCCTCGGTGAGTGCAGTGGGCCGCGGTACTCTCCGAGCAGCAGCGACGGCGCACTGGGTGCATTCGGCGGCCACTCGCTCGAGTCGACGAAATCGGCCTGTGCCAAGTTGATGCCGAGCGTTCCCGGCGGCTTTGCGTAGGGGAAACCGAATTTGAACAAGCGTCCTTGCGGCGGTACCGCCGTAGTATTTGCGTAGACGTAGAGCGTTGCGTTGATGTCGAAGCGTCCCTGAATCAATGACGTGAAGTGAGCCGTCTTCGAGCCGGGAGCGCCAAAGGGAATGAAGATCGACGCGACGCTCGACTGCGTGACGGGTGCGCGCAGTTCGGTAATCCCGGGGCCGATCGCATTGAAAAGCCAAAGGTTCTCGTTGGGATCGTACTCCAGATCGACCAGACCGGCGTTGCCCGAAGGGCCGATTGCCGTAATGGCCGGCGTTAGCGTCAGGCGAAGCTTCGCGCGCGACGCTGCGAACGAAACGATCGGTGCGTCAAAGAGACGCAGCTCCTTCGGGCTGGCGACGGCCACGTTACCGTGCTGATCGGCGGCAATGGCCGGCGCGACTCCCAGGCCCGGCCACTCGACGAGCGTGCGAAACGGCTTGGAGTTGTGCGTGAGCGGGAGCTGATACTCGTTGAAGACGCCGTTGTGGTCGACGTAGAGCAGCTTCGGCGCGGGCGTCGCGTTGGGCGGTATCGGCGGTCCCGACGCGCCCATTGGTGCCGGACCGCTGGCCCCGCACCCCGAGACGGCAACGGCAATGCCCGCCGCGACCATCAGCGAGAGAAAGAACAAGGTGAACTTCATTGGTCGAGGCTCCCGAAGACGCGCGGCGTGCTGGCGCTCTTGCGATCGAAGAGGAACAGCGAGAGACGGCTCTGCTGTTGGAACGGCAAATCGTTGTCGAGATCGAAGCTGTTGATCTGCGACGGCGTAAGCTCGCCCAGTGGGCTGCTCGATTCGCCGGCGTAGCCGCCTACGTCGGGCGCGCTTTTACCAAGCGAGACCGTGGCGAGCGTCCCGAGGCGCGCGCTGCCCAATTGCTTAAAACCCGTACCGGTCGAGGCTTTGAATGTGCCGAAGGACGCCTGCGGCGTGTTGGGAGAGGCTCCGTAGAGCGACACCGCCGCGTTCGCGGAAACCGCGGGTTCTTCGAACGTGAGCACCCGGTAGTGCGGATAACTGCCGACCACGATCAGCGTGTAGCGCTTTCCCGGACTGAGCGCCGTCGTTTCAAGCGGACCGACGAAATATCCTAAGGTATTGCGAGCGATCAGTTTGTGCGTGCCTGCCGCGATCGGCAAAAACGAACTCATCGAACCATAACCGAAAATCGATACCACCGTCCGCGAGTCGACCTGCAGATAGGCGTTGGTGCCGAGATCCTGCGGCGACCCGTTAACTAGTGTTTCTAACGCCGGCGCACCGTCAAGGTACCGCACTTTCGCGGGCTGGGCGGCCGGCATTGTGCTCGAGGAGCCCGAACCACCGCACCCTGCGAAGGCGAATACTAAAGCGACTATGGTAAAGAGTCTTTGCATATTCTCCGATTGAGATGCGCGATACGCGCGCCGCATTGCTGCGGCGCGCGTAGGGCAGGTGCTTCCAACTATTGGAGGCAGGGCTTGTGCGTGGCGGATCCGTTGAGCGCTTGGAGGACCGCGGTGTGGATTCCGGTGTTCAACGGAGCGTATTCGAGTGACTTGACGATCGTGTTCGCCGCCGACGATGCGATGAACTTGATCAGTGTAGTCTTGTCGGCAACGTGAACGCCTTGGTTGTTTCCGTAGAAGAGCAGGTAGCTGACGCCGACGATCGGGTACGAACCTGCTTGCTGGCGCGGGAAGTTCCAGTTGCTGGGGTCGATGTACAGCTGGCAGTACTTACGGTTCCCACCGAGCGGGTTGCCGTCGCTGCCGCCGCCGTAGGTGATGTTCGACCTGGTGACCTTCGCCAGCGCCTTCGTGACGGCGGCGCTGTTGGTGGGCGAGATGAATGCCGTGCCGGCATCGTCTTGGAGAAATGCCTGAAGGACCTTCGTGCCGGTTGCAGACGCCGCCCACGCGCCTTCGACGTAACCCGTCGCAAACGCCGTTGACTGGATTGCGGCGAGGACACCCGGGTTACCGCTCTCGCCGATGAAGTCGCTGCCGCTGGCCTGCGGGCCAGTCGGTCCGGGCCAGGTCTGGCTGACGCCGGCGGTCCACGCGGCGGAGCGGCTCGGCGAGCCGTACGGCGGTGCGTTGTACGGCGCGCCAAACGCACCGTTGCACGCCGCATTGAGATGGAACGTGTAGAGATAGCTGGTTCCGCTACCGTCGGAACGATAGTAGAACGTGATTGGCTCCGAATTGCCGCCGGTTACCGACGAGCCACCGTTGTCGGCGGTGATCGCCCCGTCGTTCCAGTTGCCAACCGTGCCATTGGCGATCGCGCAGTACGTCCAGCGCGAGAGCTTAATCGGTTCGTGGTGTTTGAAGTCCACTTGGCGGTAGCCGTAGACGATCGGGCCGCCGATCGACGGGAGTTCGAAGGGTTGGCCGTATGAGGGTGAGGTAGCGATGCGACCGTTGAAGTACGTGGTACCGGAAGCACAGCACTCAGTCGAAGCCATTGCAACGTCGCTGGCGGCGAAATCGAGCGGATCTTGACGCGCGCCGAAACCCACTGGGGTCGCACCGAGCGCCGCGCAAGCCTGAGTTGCAGTGCCGTTGTTCGCTTCGAACTCTTTGCGACCGAAGCCGCTGCCGGTTAGACAGTAGTAGATCGTTCCCGTCCCGCCATAGCTGGCGAAGAGGGAGCCTGCTCCCGGACCCGGCCGGGAACCGCTGAGGCCCGAGCCGACCGGCTGCGAGCCGAGGTTATACGCGAAGGCGGGAAACGTCGCGCCGCCCGCCTCGAGATCGGCGCCCGTGTCAAGCGAACGAATGTGGTGGTTCGCCGCCGAGGCGGGTACGTTTGGTACCGCCGAGACGCCCGTGCCTTGGGAGCTTCCGCTGCAGGCGCTGAATAACAGCGCCGGCACGGCTGCCAAGGCCACGGTAGCGAGAATGTTTCTCATTATGTTGTTTCCTTTTTGGTCAAGTATTTGTGAATGACCGATTGTGGGGACTATCGTGAGTGACCGGGGATACCCGAGCCGGCCTTGGCCCGCTCGGAATTCTGTGATTTGGTAATAACGAGCCCGATCGGGGCGTTCAAACCCGTTGCCGCGCCCGAGATCGTCACCAACGGTTTGACCGTTCCGTTTCCGTTAGCCGCGAACATATCGATAGCGTTATTGAAGTCGTCGGCGACGAACAGCGACGAGCCGTAGAGTGCGATCGTGGAAAAGAACGGCGTCAGCGGATTGCTGTACGATGCGCATGCGGCGTTCGCCGTAAAGACGGTATCGAGCGTCAGCACTCGCAGCGGCGTGACGTCCGTGCTGCCGCCGCCGGCACCTGCAGCAAAGACGCTCACGCGGCCTTGACACTCCGGATAGCTGCTCTTGTTGAGCTCTTCCAGGACGTTGCCGATCACGATCTCCGAACTGCTGTCGATCGCGACGTTTCGCGTGAAGCCCGGCGACAGCCCCGTCTTGGTGTCCCACGGGATCGTGCGCGACGGATTGGTGGCGGGGTTGTTGTAATCCGAAGCCGGCGCAACATAGAGGCCGTATACATTATTGGGCGACTGGAAGAGCGACCCGTTGACGTAGAAATCGCCCGTCGCATCGAGTGCCAGACCGGTCGGGCCGGAGTAGCGAAGCAGCGGAGCGTTGAATGCCCACGCGTTCGCCGGCGCCTTCGCCCCCTTACTTCCCGGCGCGTAGATAAGGACCGCATTGTTACCGCGGTTGCCGTCGACAGTCGTCGCGCCATACGTCACCAAGTCGCCGGTCGCATCGAATGTCAAATACGCCGGGAAGATAAGGGTCTTCGTGTTCTTGTCGGCCACTAGGACCGCAGCCGGCGGCTGATTGCCGCTCGCGTTGGGCGAATAGATCGCGATTTCGTTCCCGGCGTCGGGAGTGTGGGTCTGTAACGAGAACCCAAATTGAGTGTCGAAGTAACCGACGTAGAGATTGCCGTCGGCGTCAACGGCGATGCTGCGAGCGTAGAGCTTCGAGTCGAGCTGCAACGTACGAATCGGCGGCGCGTTTCCTTTCGATGTGCCGTCGTACTCGGTAACCGTCGCTCCCTGACCGTCGTTTGCCCCGAGGTTCAGCACGTAGATGTCGCCGACGGGAGGTGGCGGCGTCTTGCCGTGCATCGTAAACTTCGCGGCCTGGCTGATGGATGGCCCGTCCACGGTCGCCTGAACCGCGACGGACGAGGCTTGTTGGCTGCCGTCGTAGTTCAGAGTAATGCGGGAGGTCGGCTTGACGATGGAAAGCGATGAGCCCGATCTTGCGCCGGAGTGCAGCGTGAACGCGTGAGCGGAATCACCTTGGATCGCAAGCGCAATCGAAGCGGCATAATTGCTCGGCCCCACGATCTGGGCGCCGCTCGCATCGAATGCGCTTAACGCGACCGCAGCCTTGGTAGGTTTGCCGCGTTTGGCGTCATTCGGAGAAAGCGCGAGCTTGAGCGACGCGATGACGCCGTCCAGCGTGAGCGAGAGCTGATTGCTGATCGCAACGCCGCTGTCGCTTCCGGAAATCTTCGCCTCGACGTTGCCGAACGAAAGCACCGCGCCGGTTGCGTTCGTGCCCGCGTACGTCGTCACGCCGAATACGTCCTCGCCGGGCGAGCCCGATGCCGTCGCGCTGCAAATAGTCCCGCCGGCTCCGGTTTTGCATCCGCCGGAATGCGGAAGCGTGTCGATCGTGGTCGGATTGACCCCGCTTACGCCCTCGCCGTTTACCGACGAAAGCGCGATGACCAGCGACTGCGTGTTCGCGGAGACGTAATCCGGACGCACTCCACGTCGCTTGGTGACCGCTGGAATCGTCACGGTCACTTTGACGTTGACGAGTTTGGTCGGCGACTGTGTCGGGCCGCCGCCCGGCGAGTTTACGACCGAGCCGTCCGGCAATCCGCCGCCGCCGCCGCACGCGTTCAGCACGAACCCCGCAACCAACAACAACATTGTCACCCTGAGCGCAGCGAGCGAAGTCGAAGGGCGAAGGGCGAAGGATGTCATCGATAGGTCCCCGTGCGCACGTCGGAGGTCGTGACGTCGGCTTGCCCGCGTGGTCCGTTGATCAGCGGGAGCTGCGCGAGGTTGTTGGGATACGAGGATTCGTAAACCGGCCAATCGGTGCCGACGGCGTAGATGGAATAGCTGCCTTCCTGGCAGAGGGTCGCGCTCTTCTGACCCGATTGCGTCAGCGGTCCTAAATCGTCGGCCAAGAACAACGTTTGCGCGCCGCTCTTATGCGTCACGACGGTATAGAACGCGTTGCTGGTGTGGGCGAGCACGCACTCGCTGCCCGATTTGCCGCTGCTATGCAGTGCGAAGACGACCACCAGCGCTTCGCTGACGCCGCTTGGCACCTTGAGCTCGATCGTGCCGCCGCCTTTGTGATCGGATCGTAACGCCGGCATCGGAGCGAACGCGGGCAGCGGCGTGAGGCTGGTCAGCTGCGCGCCGGCCGCGAGAATTCCCGGCGGCGGAGTCGGCGTACCGTCGGGGCCGGGACTCGGCGTCGGATTCTGTGGCGTGTCGAAGGCCGGCGGCACCGCCGCGTAAAGATGGTAGGTGCCAATCACCGGCGTCACCGCAAAATCGGTGAAGCCCAGCGAATAGCCTTCCCACCCCTGTGCGACCAGTTGCGGGCCGGCGGCCGGAAAGGCCGGCGGGCCTCCGTACCAGCTGGCAAGATCTGCGATGTTGCCGTAGATCGGCAGATTGAAGGCTTGGAAGAGCGGCGTGAAGCCGTTGCCCGGTCCTGCGTCGGAGTTGCAGGGGCACAAGCCGTATCCGAAGGCGCCGGTGGTGGGTTGTTTTGGCCCACGCTGCGCGCCGCTCAGCCAAAGCGATTGATTGAGCGTTCCCCACGTGACGTGGTTGGTGCCCAAATCGGAACCTGCGCTTTGCACGCCCTGGCCAGTCTCAGTCGAAGTGGTTACGGAAAAGCCGCTCGGTCCGATGATCATCGGCACGTTATAGAGCGTGCCGGAGAGGCCGTCTTTTTGACGCAGCGTTTCAACCGTATTGAGCCCGAGCGCGACGCTCGTTCCGCCGTTGTACGACATCGTCGCAACGCCGACCGCGAACTGAATTTTGCTGCTCGCAGCCGGATCGACCGAGGTCACCGGCGGCTCCGACGAACTGCCGTTACCGCACGCGACAAGCACAACAATCACGGCAACGAGAAAGAGGGGTCCCACGCCGCGAAGTCGGCGTGGGGGCGCGCAGGGCAGATTTCGGCGCTGCGAAGCTAGTGCCGAAAGCGGAGCGTAGCGCCAAGCGAGGCGCGTAGTGCCGAGCATTTTCATAGCGTTACCTGGTAGTAAAGCCGGAACGAAATCGGCGTGAGGTTGGGATAGGTTAAGTACGGTGAGCTCGAGTGCGCTGAAACGTCCGGCGGCGCATAGGGTGCGGTCGAATAGGTGCAGGGCGCGTTCCCGCTGGCCAATCCACTGCTCACCGGCGCACCGTAACAGCCGTTGTAGACCGGGACGTTGTAGACTTCGTTGAACAAGTTGACGACCGAAAGACCGAAGACTGATTGCGCGAGACCGTGCACCATCGGCCGGTACTCGATGGTGAGGTTGGCGTTGATACGCGGCGTCGTGTAAAAGCCGCCGGGCAACCCGCGCTCGGATATCCCGCGCGTTGCGGCGATGTTGGGTTTCGTACAGGTCCCGGGATCGAGCGGATCGATGTAGCCGGGCGTCTGCGAGTAGATCGTGCTTAGGCTGGTGTTGGGGACGACCACCGGAATGCCGTTGCAGTAGACGGCGGTATAGTAGCCCGCACCGTACGGAAAGCCGGAGTTGGCGAAGATGATCGGATTGATCCGCCATCCGTGGCTGGTCTTCCAGTTCAACGCGGCATTGATTTGGAAGGGCGACAGGTCGGGCGAGCGATAGACTTCACCGACTGCTAGTGCGGCCGGCTGTAAGAACGTGCCCGGCGGTTCGTTGCCGAACTGGCTGATGTAGGTCGCACCGAGCTGCATCGAAAGCCCTAACGCCACGTCTTTGGTGTAGAGCGTCTCGACGCCGGTCGCTTTTTGAATCCCCAGATTGGAGAACGCAACGTCGCCGAAGACCGGCGAACCGGTTTGAAAGTTGAAGCCGACGATCTGGGCAGTCTGCTCGATGACGTTGTAGCCGCGCCGGTAGAACGGCGTGATCTTGAAGGCCGCGCCGTCGCGAAACTCGTGCGCCCACGAAATATCAATGTTCGTGAAGGTCGCTCCGACCAGCGGCGCCTCCAGCGTCGAACTGCCATAGCGGTAGTCGCGGGTTAACCAGTAAAGCTGATCGGCGTAGTTGCTGCATAGCCCGTTAGCCAGCGGCCCGCAATACATGGCCGGCTTGCCGGTCGAGTTGTCGTACGACGGAATCCTCTCAAAAGCTGCGTACGGTGCGCGGCTCACGTCGGCGCCCAGCAGGCTGGGCAGCGGCATCGAAAGCGTATGGCCAAAGCCGACCCGAATCGTATCGCGCTGATCGGGTAGGTACGACGCATCGAAATGCGGCTCGTAGAGCCGCTGGTGCTCGACGGCGGGAACCGAAGCCGGCGCTCCGACTTGCGCTGGGATCTGGAAGTTGTAGCCATCGAGCCGCACCCCCGCCTCGGCTTTCCAGCGGTCGGACATATCGACCGTGTCTTGCAGATACAGGCCGTACTGCTGCTGCGCGACCGTTTCGACGTCTTCTTCGAACGGGAACCGCACGCCGCCGGGGAACCACGCGCTGAGATAACCGCAACCGGCACCCGCCGCAATCTGCGAACAAAAGGCCGGCGAGAAGAAGTCCTTTTCCAAGCCCTGCGCCGCCGACGGGTTGTTGTTGGGCAAGAGTCCAGTGTAGGTGTAGGGCAGCGGCAGCGGTTGCAGCGGGTGCGTGATCGGGTAACTAATGATGAAGGCCGGAGTCGTGAGCGCCGTGTACGACGTGAAGTCGTAGCGGTTGCCGTAGGGGACGACCCACTCGTAGATCGAGCCGTACTTCAAGAGGTTCTTACTTCCAAGTTGTGTCGTGCCGTCGATCTGACCCGCCGTGCGCGTGCCGCCGAATGGCACCGCAAAAATCCCTTGGGCCGGCATGTCTTGCGATTGTCCGCTAAACGTCCGCCAATAGCGCGCCGTGAGCAGCGACGACGAGCCCAAGTTGACGTTGTACTCGCCCTTGTAAGCCAGAAACGGGCTCGAGCGCGAGTCGGCCTGCGAGACAAAGGCGTACGTATTGGGCTGGCCGGGGAAGAGCGGGATCAAGTTGTCACAGGCATAGTTCTGCGACATCGAGTTGACCGGCTGGCCTTGGCGCTGCACCGGAAACGGGGCGCACTTGCCCGCCGTCGTGCCCCCGGAGATATACGGCAGGAATTGAAAGCCGCCATAATCGAGGGTCTGCGTGATCGACTGGTCTTGGATGAAAAACTGCAAGCGCTGGCTATTGTTGTGCCCAAAGCGGTAGATCAAGTTGTCGACGAAATCGTTCGACGAAAGAAACTGCGGCGAGTAGTAGACTAAGTTCGGGTCGATCGTGCTGCCCAGCGTGGCGGCGTTGGTCCCAAGCGTACCCAGGGCGTTAGCTGCGGTACCGTTAATCCCGTACTGAAAAGCGCTGCGAATTCCAATGAAGCCCGCGTAGTTGGAGAGCCGTTGCGATGGATCGGCCCAGCCCCATTCCAACCCCAACTGATGGAGATACGGAAAGAGTCCGGCCTCGACGTCGCCGTGAAAGTAGCTAGGGAAGGTCCCGTTCTTGGCCGTGAAGAGCACTAGGCCCGTGCCGGTATCGCCATGCGTCGCGTCGCCGGCTCCCGGAACGAGCTGCACGCTGCCCACCCCGTTGAGCAAGTTGAAGTTCGAAACGTTCTGCAGCGTGTTCTGCAGATTGGGCGTCGGGGTCGTGTAGTCGATCCCTTCGAACTCGTAGGCCGCTTCGAACGCAAAGCCGCCGCGAATCGAGACGGTCCCCGTCTTGTCGATCGTGACGCTCGGGATGCTGCGCAACAGGTCGTTCTCGTTGGCGTTGAACGCCTTACCCGTCACGGTCAGAATCTGCGAGCCGGTTACCGTATAAGTATCGATCGTCATCCCGCGCTGAAAAGCGCTGCCCGCCGAGCGCGAGTGGGTGGAGGCGATCACCTTGAGCGTCTTGGAGAGCACGACTTTGACGCTCTGCTGCGAGCCGTTGAGCACCACGATCACGGTCGAATACGGCAGGTAGCCGGCGCCGGTCACCGAGATCGAGTAGTCGTCGGGCAGAACGCTCAGAAAGCGAAAGTTGCCCTGGGCGTCGCTGACGGTCCGATAAGTTCCGCTCGGAGAGGTAGCAACGATCTGCGCGCCCGCGACTGCTGCGTGGGTCTTGTCGTCAATGACGTTCCCCGTAATGATCCCGCCGCTGGCGGCAATAGCCCGAACGTGCGGCGCGGCCATATAACAAAATCCTATGAATAGGACGCGCTTGCGGACACGGAACAGGCGTTTGAGCAACAATTAACTCCCAGCAGCAACGAGAGGCCAACGGCTTGCGTGGGCTCTCTTCAAAAGAGATGCTAGGCCATGGAATCGGGCGTTGCATCCTGGGAATTGGCGAAACGTTAAGGTATCGGCAACGCTGTTTTATCTTGCGATAAGAAATTTCGACGAATCTTAATCTTCGGCGTGCTTTCCTGAATCGGCGATTTGCCAACGTGAACGCAGCCCGAGCCGCCCTAGAATCGAGCTCACGTGGCGTTCGACGGTGTGTTCGCTGATCTGCAGCGCGGAGGCGACCTCGCGATTGCGCGCGCCGCGGCGGATCAGCTGGGCGACCTGCTCTTCACGTCCCGTTAGCGTCGATCCCGAGCGCCCGCGGGTCCGGCGTTCGCCGCCGGGCTCCTGCGAAACGAGCAGTCCCATTGCTTCGTTCGTCCAGCGGCGCAGGCCCATCGCGGTGAAGGCCCGCGCCGCGTCACCCGCGCAATCGATCCACCCGCCACGCTCGCCGGAGCGTAGAAGAAAGTGCGCGCGCGCCAGAAACCGATGCCCGCGTAAGTACGGTCGCTCCGGCGCTGCAACCGCGCTGAGCGCATCCACGCCAAACCGCGCTTCGTCGAGATCACCGTAGCGGGCCGCGATCGAAAACAGCTCGGGCGCGCTCGAAGCGCCATCGGCTTGCATGAGCGACCGGCGTAGCGCGATTGCGACCGGCTCTCCGGGGGCCGGCGCGCCGGCCGCGATCAAACCCGCCAACGTTGCGGCGATTGCCGTCTCGGGACGTTCGCAACGAAGCGCGATCTCGAGCATTTCGGTCGAGCTCCATTCGGTCAGCTTCGCATTGTCGCCGAGTTCGACGGCCAACTGTGCGCCGGTTGCGGCGAAGAGGGCGAGATCTTCAGGCGATCCGGCCGCGGCGCGCCCGCGCGAGAGCAGCTCGGCAGCCCGATCGAGATCGCCGGCATCCAACGCCAGACTCGCCCCAGCGGCGAGCGAGCGCAATAGCCAGCTCGCGAAGCGATGGCTTTGGGCGAGGGCGATCGCGCCTTCGATCGCCTTGCGCGCAACGTCGATCTCGCCGAAGAGCAAGGCGTGATGGGCTAGGCGTTCGCGGGCTGCGACGGCTAAATCGAAGCGCCGCTGCGCGATCGCCCGGTCGTGCGCGACGCGAAATGAATCGCATGCGCCGGCGCCGTCGGACGCCCACGCAAGCACCGCACCCGCAACGAGATAGTCGTAAGCTCCGGGGTCCAAACGCATCGCGGCGTGATATGCGGCAACCTCGGCAGCGCTTTTGCACGCGAGCAGCTCGGGTGCAACGTGTCGCGCGAGCGCGCGATCGTCACCGGCGATCGCGAAGACGGCGGCGCGTAAGGACGACTCTCCATGCTCAATTGCGAGCACGGCGGACGCTTCTGCGAGCCGGCATAGTGCGATAAGGCCTTCGATCTTCTGGTCATCGAAGATCATCAGGCCCTATGCTAGCAAGCGATCATTAAATGCCTATTATGGCAGCAGCCTAAACACGGTGCCATAATACGCGGAGGAGCCGCCCCAGAAGGTCGTTCCGTAGAGCACGCCGCCCGCCTCGATCAGGCCCGCTTCCGGGTTGGCACCGTCGGGATCGCCGCCGAAGCGATAGACGACGTGCTCGGTCCCGAACCGGTCGATCTTAAAGATCGTGCCGCACCGGTAATATCCGGTAGCGCGCGTGACTCCCGGTGAAATGCACTGATTCGCTTTCTTCGGGCTATCACCGCCGCCGAGCGTGGTTCCGTAAAGCGCATCCTTAGCGGGAATCAAATTCGCGTCCGGGAATGCGCCATCGTCTCCGGATCCGAAGCTATGAAGTACGCGTTCCGATCCCTCGGGCGTCATCTCGAAGACGACGCCTTGGTTGGATTTTCCGCCGTGAAGCGTCGTGCCGTAGAGAATGCCGCCAGAGTAGAGCAGGCTTCCCGCCGGATTGTGACCGTCACCGCGCTCGACGCCGAACGCGTGCAAGACTCTCTCTTGGCCGATCGCGTTGATGCGATAGACCGCGCCGCCGGTTTTCGTTTTTCCGCCGGCGCGCGTCGTTCCGTAGAGATAGTTCTTTACAAGGATCAACCCGGTGCTCGGATGACCGGCATCGGTGGGTGCTCCTGCAAAGCTGTGCAGGACGTGCTCGTCGCCGGAAAGCGTCATCTCGAAGACGGTGCCGCGCTCGTGCTTGCCTCCATCGAGCGTCGTGCCGTAGAGCAGTCCGTCAACGGCGATGAGTTTGGACTCTGGTTGCGCGCCGTCGCCTTTTTTCCCAAAGCTGTAAACGACGCGCTCGTCACCGGAGCGCGTTACCGAGAAGACGGTGCCGCCGCCGTGCGTTCCGCCCACTACGGTCGTACCGTAGAGTGTGCCGTGGATCGCGATCAAACCGGCTTGCGGATACGCGCCGTCCGGGTAGTTTTGGAATTCGTGGAGCACACGGAGTTTTCCGAACGGGCTGATCGCAAATACGGTGCCGAAGCCGGCGCCGTACGACGAGGTCGTCCCATAGAGCGTGCCGTTAACGTTGATCAGCTCCGATTGGGGCTCGCCGCCCGACTCTCTGCCTTTAAAGCTGTAGAGCGAGAGATAGCCGACGGAATCCGGTCGATGCGACGACTCGGCCGCGTTCGACGGAGCCAGCGGAAGCGTTGGGCCTCCGCCCGGACGCGAACACGCGGCTAGGACGGCGCAGCAAATGACGGTAGCAGCGAACCTCATGATTGCACCTCCGATCGCCGCCCATGCGGCGCCGGTCAACCTTCGGTTCGCTGCGCGTCTATCCTAGTTGCCGTCTTTAGGAGCGTAGCTCGAGCGCTGCGTCGGCGACGGAGTCGGTGTCCTGCCGCCGGGTGGCGTGGCTTGCGGGCCGTGCGTCGCATGTTTGCCAACGACGATCACGTCGTGCATTCCCTCGCCGTAATGGTAGGCGCAGCCGATCAAATACATGCCCTCTTTTACGAGCGTCATCTTGACCGTTTTTCCGGGTTGGATTGGTCCGCTCGCGTAACCGGCTTCGAACTTTCCGCCGCCGTGCGCTTTGATCGACAGGTTGGGATTCTTCGGAAAGCCCGCCGGCGGTCCCTTAACCTCTTTTACAAAGTCGAACGTATGCGGAACGTGCTTTGAGAGATTGTGAATCGTGATCACCGTTTTCGGTGGAAATCCGAGCGCCTGCGAGTATTTTTCCTGAGTGTATCCTCCCAGGTTAGCCTTCCATTTCACCGACTTGATCGTACCAAGCCCTTCGGTTGGAAGTTCTTCGCCGATCGAATCCTTCGGAAGCGTTGCGTACATGGCGAGATCGCCGACCCCCGGCAACTTAAACATGTTGTTGCCCATTGGCACCAGCCCGCCGTTTGTGCTACGGCCGCCGCAGGCGCTAATGATGAGTCCCGCAAGCGCGAGTGCGACCCCTATAAACTTTCTCATCATGCGCGAACTTTAGCTCCGGCGCGTGAAGAAAGTCTGAACTACGGCGTTTTTTAGCGCAACCGAACCCGCAGCGTGATTTGCGCCGTCTGCAAACTGACCGGATCGGTGGCAGTGACCGCCAAGGCAAGGCTGCGCATGCCGGGCATCGTCCGCGTCAACCGCACGACGAGGCTGAAATTGCCCCCCGCCCCCGCGTTGGTGTTCCCGCTGAAGAGACCCGTCGTGGAGGGCGACGCGCCCACCGTGACCCGAATTCGCCCGTTTGCGACGGTATTGCCCGAAACGGTGAAGCTGGTGCTGACCGTGGCGTTCGACATCGGCTGACGGACCGTCAGCGGGACCTGGACCTGGCGGCGCACCGCGAACGACCACGACCGGTCGAACGTCACGCCCCCCGGGGCGCGGCCCGTGACACGCGCGGTATGCCCGCCGAAATCAAGCGGCGCCGGCGGTCTGAACGAAAACCTGGTGGATGATATGCCGCTCTGATTCGTTCGGTTGGCGCCGTCGATCAGGACGCGTACGCTGCCGGGGTCAACGTTCCGTGAGAACTCGGCCGAGATGACGACGAAGCGATCGCGGGTCTCGCTCCCCGGCGGCGGCTGCTGGTTGCGCAGGCGCACTTCGGGTCCGACCGGCGGAGGCGGCCGAACCGGCGGAGGCGGTCGAACCGGTGGAGGCGGCCGAACCGGCGGAGGAACGACCTGTCCCGGCATTGCGATCGAGACGACGCGCGTCGAATTGTCGTATCCAACCTGTGCGCCGAGCGATTGCGCGATGAAGCGGAGCGGCACGTAGGTGGTAGCACCGACGATGAACGGCGCGACGTCGAGAGTTTGAGGCTGGCCATTGATCGTCGCTTGCGTCGAGCCGATGCGCAGCTGAATCGTCGTGCTTCCTTTTGTCGCGTTGATTGTTCCCGCCGAGTAGACCACGCCCGCGCCAAAGCGCTCGAAGATGCCGCGCATCGGAACGAAGACGCGGCCTTGTTGTTCGATCGGTCCCGGACTCAACGCCAGCGGCTGACCGTTAACGGTAATGCTTATTTGTTGCGCGGCTGCCGGAATGGAGAAGATCCCGGCGGCGAGCGCAACGATCGTAAGCATGGCCGGCGGGCGACGTGAGATTAAAAGCACGATGCGATCCTCCTACCCCGGAAAGGGCCTTTTGTATCCGGCCCGGCAGGCTCCCGCCAGGAGGCGTGCCATAACCGCCGGCGGAAAAGCGCGCACTGGAGGTGTCCCGTGCTTCGACTCCTTTGCGCTGCTTTCATCGCCGTTGTCCTCGCCGGATGCGCCGTAAGCCGATCCGTGTTGCCCGGCGTCGCTCCTGGAACGCTCGATGCGTGGCGCTCGAGTCACGCCGGACACTTCACGCGGCTTACGAGCCAGCCTCCGACCGGAATGGTGATGGCGTGGTTGATGACCGACGGCTCGATCCTCACGCAAAGTTCCGCGTCGTGGAATAATTTCTATCGTTACGTCCCCGATGCGAACGGCAACTACAGCGACGGAACGTGGAGCCAAGTCGCGTCGCTTCCCGCGGGTTACGCTCCGCTCTACTTTGCAGCCGATTTGTTCGCCGACGGCCGATTGGCGATTAGCGGCGGCGAGTACAACGCCGGCGGCAACTACCATCTCCAGCTCGTCAATCTCGGCGCGGTCTACGACCCGGTAAAGAATGCGTGGACTGCGATCGGACATCCGCATCGCTGGAAGTGGATCGGCGATTCACCGTCGAGCGTGTTGCCTAACGGCAAACTGCTCGTCGGCGACAAACTTCATACGTGGGACGCAACCTTGGATCCGAAGTCGCTGCAGTGGAAGAGCGTCGGTCACTCCGGTAAAGCGGACTACAATGCCGAGGAGGGCTGGTCGCTGCTTGCAAACGGCACGATTCTGACTGCTGACGTCAAGAATGCGCCGCACTCGGAGATCTACAATCCGGCGACCGCGACGTGGACGAGCGCGGGGTCGACGATCGTCGACTTGCACTCGCCCTCGCCGTATCATTACTGTCTGACGTACGGACCGACGCCGAAAGAGTGCTATCTTCCGCCCGGAGAGATCGGTCCGGCGATTCTGCGCCCCGACGGCAGTGTCTTCTATACCGGGTCGTACACGGCGAGTTATGGTGCGGGACACACGGCGATCTACTATTCGACCGGAAGCAAGGCCGGCACGTGGGCGGTCGGACCCGACTTTCCAAACGGCGACAACGCGGGAGATTCTTTCGCAGTCCTTGAGCCGAGCGGCGACGTCTTGGTCTTCGGCGTCAGTGGAACGCTGTATGAATGGAACGGTTCGACGCTCTCGCAAGTCAACGGCGCGTCGGTAGCAGGGGCGCCGATTCTACTCCCGACCGGCCAGGTCATGATGCTCGGCTATTCGGTCGTGCTCTACACACCGCCGGGATCGCCGCACGCGAGCTGGGCCCCGAAGATCAAATCCTATCCCTCCAGCATCGCGGCGGGTCAGACATATAAGATCGTAGGCACGCAGTTCAACGGGCTCGGTCAAGCGATATCGTACGGCGACGAAAACCAGAACGCGACCAACTATCCATTGGTGCGCATTACGAACAAGGCAAGCGGGCACGTCTACTACGCGCGCACGCACGACCACAGCACGATGGGTGTCGCCACCGGCAAGAAACGCGTTTGGACCTACTTCGACGTGCCGAGCGAGATCGGTTCGGGTGCGAGCACGCTCGAAGTCGTCGCCAACGGCATCGCATCGCAATCGCTCAACGTCACCGTTTCCGCGAATAACCGCCGCTCGTCGTCGCTTCGCCGATAGCGGGAAAAAGTAACTCGACCTCAAAAAGCTCCTCTTTCCCAGACTTCTTTTCGCCTTGGAGGGTCTCGTGTTGCAGTTGCGCACCAAATCGGCACTCATAGCGCTCGCCGTCGCGGCGTCGGCGAGCCTTGCGGCATGTTCGGGCGGAAGGTCCGTTCTGCCCGGCATCGCACCTCAATCGCTCGACGCGATGCGCTCCGGCCACGCCGGTAGGTTTACTCACCTTACAAGCCAGCCACCGGTCTTCATGCAGCTCGAATGGCTGATGACCGACGGCTCCATTCTCGCGCAGAGCGGATACAACTGGAGCGATTTCTATCGGTACGTGCCCGACGCCGAAGGCAACTATAGCGACGGCACGTGGACGCAAGTTGCCTCGCTCCAATCTGGTTATGGGCCCGATGCCTCCGCCTCCGACGTGCTGGCAGACGGTCGCTTCGTTATTGACGGCGGCGAGTACAACCAACCGGGCAACGGCTATCAGCTGCAGCTGACCAATCAGGGCGCGGTTTACGACCCGGTCAAGAACAAGTGGACAGTGCTCGGACATCCGAGACGATGGAAGAATATCGGTGACTCTCCCTCGAGCGTATTGCCGAACGGAATGATGCTCGTCGGCGACAAGCTCCACGAATGGGACGCGGCCCTGGACCCCAAGACCCTAACGTGGAAGAACTTTGGCCACGCCGGGAAATCCGATTTCAATGCGGAGGAAGGCTGGACGCTGCTCGCCGACGGAACGATTCTCACCGCCGACGTGAAGAACGCGCCGAACGCGGAGATCTACAATCCTGTGACGCAAACGTGGAAGAGTGCCGGCTCAACGATCGTCGATCTGCACTCGCCGTCGCCATACCATAGCTGCCTACCGTACGGACCGGGGCCGAAAAATTGCTACTTGCCGCCGGGTGAGATCGGTCCGTCGATTTTGCGCCCCGACGGAAGCGTCTTCTACACGGGATCGTATAGCAGCGGCTATGGAGCCGGACACACTGCCATCTATTACTCGACCGGAAGCAAAGCCGGTACCTGGGCAAAGGGACCGGACTTTCCGAATCGCGACAGCGCCGGCGATTCTTTCGCTGCGCTCGAGCCAAACGGTAACGTCTTGGTCTTCGGTTCGAGCGGCACGCTGTACGAGTGGAATGGTTCGGCTCTCACTACGGTCAACGGTGCGTACGAAGAGGGACCGCCGGTTCTGCTTCCAACCGGACAGATCATGATGCTCGGCAACTCCGTTGCGCTCTACACGCCGCCGGGCTCGCCGAAAGCGGGCTGGGCTCCGACCATCAAGCGGGTTACCAAGAGCCTCAGCGCGGGCCAAACCTACAAGATCACCGGCACGCAGTTCAACGGGCTCAGTCAGGCGATGTCGTTCGGCGACGAGTTCCAAAACGCGACGAACTATCCGCTGGTAAGGATCACGAACAACGCGAACGGTCACGTCGTCTACGCGCGCACCCACAACCACAGCACGATGGGCGTCGCCAGCGGATCTAAGAGCGTGTCGACCGAGTTCGACGTTCCGAGCGCGATCGGCAACGGCGCGAGCACGCTCGAAGTCGTCGCGAACGGAATCGCTTCGAAACCGGTAAACGTTACCGTCTCGGGCGGCCACAAGCACTAGAGTAAAACGACGAGCTCGCGGCGGTGCCGCGAGCTCGCTCCCTCATCTGCTCCTCAACGAGGAGCTATTGACTCGTCTGCGGAGGCGGTTGACCGCCGGTGATTGCGGTCGCGTAGAAGTTTCCGCCCTCCCAGTAACCGTGCGCGACGATCTGCCGTCCGACTGCGACGCGTCCGCTGTTCTGGTTGTTCAAGGCCGCCGAGTCATCAATCACGACTTGTTTGTTCGTCTGCTGCAACGTGACGAGATGGCCCTTGACGAAGACGATCGTTCCGGCGACGACCTCGTGTTTGTAGGCCGAGGTCGGACAGTTTCCGTTCGGCGTCCAGACGTCGCCCTGCCAACTTCCGCATGCGCTATCGGTATATGGCGCAGCTGCGGGCGGCGGTGGTGCGCCTTGCGCGCTGGCAATCGAACCGGCCGCAAGCATCCCGCCGGCCGCTGTAAGGATTGCGATAAGAGCTTTCATCATGACTCTGGTGTTTCCCAATCCCGCGCTTGTTAAGCGCGACCGTACGCTCGATTGCCGATCACGAAGGCTCCGACGATGCCGATCAACGCGACGAAGCGCAGCGCGCGCCACTTTTCCATGACTCATTCTACCTCGTCGAGAATGGCGCGGTTATGGCACAAAAATATCGGTATGGTGAGATGACGTGGCCGGAGGTTAAAGAGGCGGCAGCGCGACCGTGCGTCGCAATCGTTCCGATCGCTACGCTCGAAGACCACGGCCTTCACCTTCCGATCGACACCGACTTGCTGCTCTGCGCGAGCGTCTGCGAGCTCGCGGCCTCGCGCGCGGCCGGCCGAATCGTGCTCGTGCCGCCGATCAACCACGGCTATAGTCCGCACCACATGGACTTTCCCGGCGCGATCACGATCGGTCCACACACGCTGATCGATTACGGACTCGACGTTTGCAAGAGTCTCGCCCACCACGGTTTCCAACGCATTCTGATCGTCAACGGTCACGGAAGCAACGCGCCGTTCATTGACATCATCGCGCGTCTCTGCGTCCTCCACACCGACGCGCTGGCCGCTGCGGTTAGCTACTGGGCCGCGCCCGGCGTGCGCGAGGCGGCCGAATCGTTTCGCGAATCGGAACCGGTCGGCGGAATGAATCACGCTTGCGAGTTCGAGACGTCGCTCTACCTCGCGTTACGCCCCGATCTCGTCGACATGCAGAAGGCGGTGCACGAGCTCGCTCATCGTCCGTCGAAAAGCTATTGGACCGATCTCGTCGCGGGCGAAGGCCCGCTCGTCATGATGGAGCATTGGAGCCAGCTCAGCGGCAGCGGCGTTATGGGCGATCCGACCAAGGCAACTGCCGAGAAGGGACGGATTCTGCTCGAAGCCGCCGCGAACGGAATCGTCGAGCTCACCGACGAGCTGCTCGCACGAGAGAGTCCGCCGCGCACCGACCATCATTGAAGCGTCTGACGGCGCTCGTGCTGCTCGCCGCAGCGCTCTCCGGCTGCACGCGCGCGCACTCGAATTCGAACGGCGCGCGCAATTCATGGACGATTCCGGACGTCCTGCGAATCGCCCAGCGCGAAGATCCCGACAATCTCAATCCGCTCCTCGGCACGGAAGTGGTTGTCGTCGACCTCGCGGCTTTCTGGGGTGCTTGGCTTTTCCGCTGGAGCGACCGCAGCGAGCTCGTTCCCGAGCTCGCAACCGTCGAGCCGACCCAAACCAACGGCGGCATTAGCCGCGACGGTCTGCGCATCACCTACCACTTACGCCGCAACGTAAGGTGGCAAGATGGCGCGCCGTTCACCGCCGACGATGTGATCTACACCTGGCAACAGATGCTCAATCCGCGCAACATGATCGTCAGCCGCGTTGGTTACGATGTTATCGCACGGATCGAGCGGGTCGACGCCTACACGATCGTCGTCCATCTCAAGCGTCCGTTCGCGCCGTTCGTCAATACCTTCTTCGGACCGGCGAATCACGCCAACGTGATCCTTCCCAAACATCTGCTCGCGCGCTACCCCGACATCAACCACGTCGCGTATAACGGTCTGCCGGTCGGAACGGGCCCGTTTCGAATCGTTGCCTACGATCGCAACGCGCGCATCGAGATGGTGGGCAACGATAAATACTGGCGTGGGCCGCCGCGGCTACGCCGCATTGACTTCCGCATCGTCGAAAGCGATGAGACGATGCTGACGGAGCTCGCCTCGCACGACATCGACGCGTTCTATCGTGCGCCGGCGTCTCTGGCGCCCGAGCTGCGTGGAATTCCTGGCACGCGCCTAGTGATGACGCCGCTCGACCGCTTCACCGACGTCGGACTCAACGCGTCGGTGCCGGGTCTGAGCGACGTGCGCGTGCGGCGCGCGCTTGCCTACGCTATTGATCGCCGGGCACTGATCGAGAAAGTGATGCACGGCGTGGCGCTGCCCGGCGATTCGCTGCATCCTTCGTTTTCGTGGAGCTATAACCCGGACGTCGCTCGCTATCCGTACGATCCACGTCGTGCGGCAACGATGTTGGCGCAAGCCGGTTGGCCGGCGGGACGGCTTCACCTGACGTTGGTGAGTTTTACCGGTTCGAGCAGCATGACCGCCGCGGAAGAGCTGCTGCAGGCGCAGTGGAGTCGAGCCGGCGTCCTCGTGACGATCAAAAACTTTCCGTCGGGTAAACTCTACGCCACGCTCGGCGCCGGCGGCATCGAACAGGCCGGAAAGTTCGACGCCTCGCTCGAGAACTGGGAGAACGGCTCGGACCCCGACGACTCCATTCTCGTGATGTGCACGATGGCGCCGCCGGCCGGCTGGAACATCTATCATTTCTGCAGCCGCGAACTCGACGAGGCGGAACGCACCGCGTTAAGCACGTACGACCGTGCGATCCGCGCCACCGCCTACCGGCGCGTCCAGCGGATCGTTTCCGAGCAGCTTCCGTTCATCGTGCTGTGGTACGAGGTGCAGGTCGCCGCGATCAACACCGACTTTCACGGCTACCGGCCCGCGCAGGCCGTAACGCCGTTTTGGAACGTCTGGGAGTGGTCGATTTGATAGCCAATTGACGGGGGCCCGCGCTTGCGCGTGCTAGACTCGGCGGGACATGCCCCCCCGATTGACGGCGGTGTGCCCGCTTCGTTCGGCCCTCTTGGTCGTGGTCGCAATTGGGCTGTCACCCAGCACGGCGCAGGCCGCGGTGAGCCAAACCTTTTCGTTCACCGTGGCGCGCGCGCCGCATCCATTGGCGCTCGACCCAACGCTCGCCGATCCGGCCTGGGCCGCGGGTTTAGTGCCCAACGGAAGCGGTCCGTGGCAGAACGTAACGACCCGATCGCCTGCGACGTACGCGACGACGGCCTATCTGCTCTACGACGATAAGAATCTCTACGTCGGCTTCAAAGCCGAACAACCCGGCGTTCCGATCGTCGCAACGCAAACGACCAATGACGTTGGCTTTGGGACCGACGACTTCGTCGGCATCGGTGTGGATACGAGCGGTTCGGGCAGCCAGGTCTTCTACTTCGAAACGACCCCGCGCGGCACTCGCTACGAACAGGCCAACGAGAACACCCGTTTCCGGCCGCGTTGGAGCGCCGCGGGAACGAGTGCCAACGGTGCCTGGAGCGCCGTTATGATTATTCCGCTCGACGTCCTGCGAGTGCCTCGGGGCGGAAAGCAAACCTGGCGACTTCAGTTCGTGCGTCAAATCGCCGCGCGCGGCGAGCACATCACGTGGGTTTGGGACCCGATCATGCAGGACGCCGGAAGCGGCAACTGGCCGCTCTTCTCTCCCGACCCGCGCTTTTGGCCCGCTGCGCAGCTCAATCTCGCGGCTTCGGCGGCGGCGCGCCCCAAGCCGCGCGCGGATATCTATGCTCTGGGGAGCATCGGTCAAGATCGCAATCTCGTCCAACAAGCCAACGGCACGTTCTTGCCGATGAACGTGCGATGGTACGGCGGCGACCTCAGCTATCCGCTGACGCCGACGGTTCGCTTCGTCGGAACGCTCAACCCCGATTTCTCAAATGTGGAGATCGATCAGCAGACCATCGCTCCGCAAGAGTTCCAGCGTCAGCTCGTCGAGTACCGGCCGTTCTTCGCTCAGGGCGCCGCCTACATCAATGCCAACTCGAGCGTCCGCGCGCCGGTCGGAACCAATACGCAACCGCCTTTTCTCGTTTTCTATTCGCCCTCCGTGGGACCGTTCGACAGCGGCGGTAAGGTGGAGGGAACCTTCGGCGAAAATGCCTTCGGCGCACTGACCTTCCACGGCTACGACGTACCCTCGAACAACACGTTCAGCGATTCGGCCTACGGTTTTCAACACGCCGTTCCGGGCGGCGCGTTCACGTACTGGAGTGACGGCGTTTTCGCCAATCACAGCATCGCCGGCTGGGATAACACGATCGAGAATGGCGTCGAAATGCGCAACCTTCAGAGCGGCATGATCGAATTTGCAAACTTTTCGTTCGAAAACGGCTCGTGGGTACCACAGGGCCACGCCGATCTCGCGGAGTTCTTCGTCGATCGGCATAAGGGCAACTTCGAGATCAACGGCGGCTATCTCGACATCTCGCCGAACTACAATCCGATCGACGGCTTCACGGCGAACTCCGACATTCGCGGTCCACAATTCTTTGTTAATTACGCCGGCGCGACGCCGGGAATCAAGAACTACGGGCTTTTTTTTACCGCCGACCGTTTTATCGACGATTCGGGCGCGGTCCACCAGGCCGACGTCGATTGGTTCGTCAACGCCGTTTTTAAGAATCAACTTTCGCTCGACGGCGCGGGCGTAGCGGTCGGTCAGCTTCGCTCGTATTCGATTCCGGCCGGCCCGGGCTGCACGGGGCAGATTCTCTTTACCTCGAGCTTCACCGGCTATCCGTGCTATCTCGACGGTTTCACCCAACCGTTCAATCTCTATCAGATTCCGGTCGGATACCGTGACGGCACGCCGACGCCGCTCGACGTGGCCTACAACTGGGGTCCGTTTGGTGATAACTACGTGCATCTTTTTACGATCGTCACCAGCCGCCCGCTCTTACGAAACATGACGCTCGGCTTGGAATACGACGGCACGTACCAGCGAGCGTTCTCCAACGGCGTGCTCGACTCGCAGTGGCTGCGGCGCGTCTCGGTCGGATACAACATCAGCAGTGAAAGCTCGCTGACCGTCGGACTGCGCGACATCAACGGATTCGGCGGCTTCGCGACCCAAATCGGAAATAATCTGGCGGTCGGGTTCCACCAGCGGTTCGCATCCGGCAACGAGCTCTACGTCAACTACGGCAGCCCCGCAGCCGGAGCGACGCTCGATCGCCTGATCGTCAAGTTCGTCTTCCACGCCGGCGCCGACGCGGGAACGTGAGCTACTCGAGCAGCCGAACTTGCCCGCTGCCAAGCTGATAGACGCCGCCGACGACGAGTACGCGGCCCGAGCTGACGTCCTTCGAGAGCTCCGGCGGCATCGTTTTGAGTGCTGTGACCGCGGCCCGAACGTTCGCTTCGACCGCCGCCATCTGCGTGCCGTGCGCGCGCACCACGTCGCTGATGCCGGGGGCGAGAAACCGTTGGATGGTCGAGAGGTGCGGCGGCAAGGTCGTCTTCGTTTCGATCGCGGAGTAGACAGCCGCCACTGCGCCGCAGTTTTCATGTCCCAAGACCATGACGAGCCGGGTTCCGAGATGTTCGATGGCATACTCGATCGAACCGCTGACGAGATCGTCCGGGTAATTTCCGGCAACTCTGGTGACGAACAGGTCGCCGAGCCCCTGAACGAAGACGAGATTCGGCACGACGCGCGAATCGGCGCAGCTCAGGATCGCCGCGAACGGCGCTTGGCTCTGCTTGAGCAGCTCGCGCTTTTCGGCGATGCGGTTCGTCAGCGCGGGAAAATCGTTATGGACGAAACGGTTGTTTCCGGCCATCAACCGCCCGAGCAGATGTTCCGGCGAAGGGGCGGGGCCCGACGATGTGGGAGCGCCGCCCGAGCCGCGCGCGACCTCGGGAAGCGCGCCGACTGCTGCGAGCGAGCCCGCCAAGAAGGCAGCGCGGTTGAAAGCGATTCGGTCGTGTGACATATCAGTTCTTGTTCGGCGTCATGAACATGCGGCCATGCGGGTAATCGAAGACGAGATCGAAGTGCTTGAGAAAATCGTAGCCGAGCAGCATGTAGTCAGCCCTGAAACTCTCCAGGCAAACCGGCTGGCCTCGATAGACGATCGGGCCGATCGTGAGACTTTCGAGGTTTCCGCAGAGCGGGCTGCCGATTCGCAAGTCGTGACTCTTGGCGAAGTCAAAGCTCAAGAAGGCGACGCCCGGATTTCCGGTGTCGAGAAACGCGATAACCGGAAACGACCCGTTGAGCGTTATCGGGATTCCCGGAATTCGATGGGATAGGTCAACGAGCACCTGCAGCCCGCGAGAAGCCGAAAGGTCCTCCGCCGGATCGAGAATAGTGATGTTCGAGTCGTAGACGTTTAGCTTGACGACCGCTCCGGCGAAGAGATCGTAGCCGATCAAACCGTCGTACCCGGCGCGATCGAGCCCGCGATAATCGTGGCTCTCAAAATCTTCGCTTGCCACGAGGACGTTGTGAAGGGTAGAACCGCCGAACGAAATCGCGTCCACGCGGCGCGTGTGTATCTTGACGTTACCGTAGAGCGTAAACGCCTCGCTGCTCCCTTCGAGCGCCGAAGCCTTGGCGCGGTCGGCGAACTGATCGTCCAGGACGATCGCCGATGCACCGGTATCGAGGATGAAACGTCCCGCAACGCCGTTGACCGTCGCATTGATCAAAACACGGTTCCTTGTCAACGTAACCGGGAACGGCTGACTCGCGAAGGTCCACGATGCCTTCGCGGCCGGCGGATGCAGATCGGCCGGCGTAACCGAAACGTTCGGCTCGAACTTGTCGTACGTGTAAAGCGCTCGATCCTTGCCGATGCGATATGACGAAATCATCTTCTTGCCCGGCACGACGTCGGCATACGAAAGAATGTGGATCGTCGTTTCTAACGATCCACCCGGGTCGATCGTCGCTTGCAGGTACGCGCCCGCTTGCCGGATCGACGTAGAGATCGATCGGGTCGCCGTTGGTGAGCGTCACGCGCACGACGCCGGCCGGCTTTCCGTCAACGCTCCGCTCTCCGACGTACGTAGCGCCCAGCTCGGTCGTGCCTTCCTGTCGCAGCATCGTCAGCGATGCGAGATACTTCGCGTAATCGCCGTAGATGGGAGTCGTAAAGCCGTTGAAGTTGGATTGCCAGAAAAGGCGACCGGTGAAGCCGTTATGCTCGGTCACGCCGCCGCGCATAATATCGGTGTAGGTGTCGTGATAGAGGATCCCGGCAGATAGGAGCATCAGCTTCTGGGTTTGCGCGCCTTTCTCGTCGGTGACGCTTCCGGTGATTCGCATGCTCCGGAAGGTACTATCGCCGAGGTGCCAGCCGACGTAGGCGTGATGCTTGGCAAGCAGCGCTGCCGCAGCGGAGTCCTGAGGCGGAACCTGCGCTCGTGCCGGCGCCAGCATCCACGCTACGGCGGCTGCTGCGGCAAAGATCTTCTTCACGTGCCCTTCCCGGCTTTTTCGTCATCATACTGTAAGATGCCGCCGTCGAGCACGCGTACGCCCGGCGTGAGCCGATGCGCTTGCGGCGGCCCCGCATGCATCAGGTGCCGAACGTCAACGTCGTACAGCAAGACGAGCGCGTCCGCGATGAGCCGCCGGTGACAGCGCCACCACAGAGTCTCGGAGCACATAATCGCCGTCGGCTGCTGGGCGCCTTCCTTTAATAGGGCATCGAGCGCGAGGCTGAAGGGCGGGGTCTGCATGTAGTCGGCGTAGCCTCGGAAGGAAGGATGGCGCAGGCCGACGTTCGGCGAGTCGGGCCGGGTCCGCCGGAATCCGCCGAGCCCGCTGCACCATTGATAGCTCGCCCGCGCGAGGTCCGGCACCCACTGCGCCATCGCGTCGGCCCAGACGTGCGGATGCGCGCGGCTCTTCGGAACGCTGCGAACGTCGACGACGGCTCGCACGCCCGCGCCACGAAGAAGCGCGGCGATATCGACCGCGTCGGCGGTGCCGTGGCCAAACGTGTGCACTACCAAGGTGCTCGGCCTTGGCCCAAGGGAAGGAGGACGCGTGTCCGTCACCTTCGATCCATTCGCCCTGGAACGGTATTTCGCTCGATACGAGTTCAGCACGCGCTATTTGCTCTGTTCGAGCGATGCGCAGACGCTGCCGGTTCGCGATTTGCTCGCGCTCGAGCCAGGCTCGATGGAGCGGCTCGGCGATCTAAGCCTTGGCTACACCGAATCGCGCGGCAGTCCCGCGCTGCGGCAAAGCATCGCGTCGCTCTACGAGCACGGCGATGCGGAGTCGATTCTCGTGCACGCCGGTTCCGAAGAGGCGATCTTCGCGTTCGCAAACGTCGTACTAGCGCGCGGCGATCAATTCATCGCTCAGTTCCCATGCTATCAGTCGCACTATTCGGTGGCGCAGGCGATCGGCGCCGAGCTGTTGCGCTGGCACTCCGACTTGGCGCGCGAAGGTATGCCCGACCTGGAGGAGCTCGAACGGCTGGTAACGCCGGCGACGCGCGCGATCGTGCTGACGACGCCGAACAATCCGACCGGCTATCCATTCGATCGGCGAGAGATGGACGCCGTCGTAAAGATAGCCCGCAAGTACGGGCTGTGGCTCTTTGGCGATGAGGTCTACCGTGGCCTCGAACGCGAAGCCGAGCGCATTCCGGCGGTTTGCGATCTCTACGAGCGCGGCGTTTCGCTCGGTGGCCTCTCGAAGGCGTACGGTCTTGCTGGGCTGCGCATCGGCTGGATCGCAACCACCGACGCGACGCTCTACGAGAAGATGGCGACCTTCAAAGACTACCTCTCGATCTGCAACAGCGGGCCGAGCGAGTTTCTGGCCGAGCTCGCGCTGGCCAACCGGGAGTACCTCCTAGAGCGCGTGCGGAAGATCGTCGCGCGTAACTTGGACTCCCTCGATGAATTCTTCGCGCGGCACGCGGGTCTCTTCGATTGGACGCGACCGCGCGCAGGGACAACCGCTTTTCCGCGGTATTTGGGCGGCAGCAGTGAAGCCTTCTGTCTCCGCGCGGTCGAGCAGGCCGGCGTGCTGCTCTTGCCGAGCACGATTTACGACGCCGGCGACGAGCACGTTCGCTTCGGCTACGGTCGCGCGAACCTGCCCGAAGCGCTCACCGCGCTCGAAACGTTCGTCGATTCCGCAGTGTCACCCTAAGCAGTGTCACCCTGAGCCCCTCGACTTCGCTCGGGATAAACTCCGTCGAAGGGCGACACCGCGCAGGATGCCAGTTCAGCAGTGTCACCCCGACCGGTGTCACCCCAAGCAGTGCACCCCAAGCAGTGTCACCCTGAGCGGAGTCGAAGGGCGACACTGCGTAGGATAGCGACATGAAAATACTTATCGTGGGTGCAAGCGGCACTATCGGCAAGGCTGTTGTAGGCGAGCTTTCGCAGCGACACGAGATCGTAACGGCGGGGCGCTCGAGCGGTGACGTTCGCGTTAACATCGCGGATCCCGCGAGCGTGCGCGAGCTCTACACTCGCGTCGGCAAGATCGACGCGGTGGCTTGCGCGGCGGGCAACGTGCACTTCGGCCCGCTCGAAACGATGACGGCGGAGCAGTTTGACGTCGGCTTGCGCGACAAGTTGATGGGCCAGGTGAATCTCGTTCTCGTCGGTCGCGAGTTCGTCGAGCCGGGCGGCTCGTTCACGCTGATCGCCGGAATTCTGTCGCAAGAACCCATCCGTTACGGCGCCTCGGCGGCGATGGTCAATGGCGCGATCGAGAGCTTCGTGCGCTCCGCGGCAATCGAGCTCTCGAACCGCCGGATCAACGCGGTCAGTCCGACGGTTCTCGAGGAATCGATGGAAGCGTTTGGACCGTACTTCCGCGGCTTCGAACCGATCCCGGCGCGTCGTGTCGCGCTCGCCTATTCCAAGAGCATCGAGGGATCGCATTCCGGTCAGGTCTACCGGGTGCCGTAACCGATGAGTCGAGGAGCGTGGTGGGCGGCCGGCGTCGTCGCCGTGGTCGTCGCGGTCGTTCATTTCGCCGTCGCCGCGCAATACGACGCGTTTCGCAACGAGCTATACTTCATCGTCACCGGACGTCACCCGGCCTTTGGGTACGTCGATCAGCCCCCGCTCGTGCCGCTGCTCGCGGCGTTGACGCAGCTCGCCGGCGTAAATATCTGGCTGCTGCGGCTTCCAGCCGTGCTCGCCGCGATCGCTCTCGTACCGCTCACCGTGCTCTTCGCGCAATTGCTGGGCGCGACTACGCGCGGAGCCTGGCTGGCCGCGGTTGCCGCCGCGAGCGCGACGCTCGTCACCGCGATGACGGCGACGCTAGCGACGTCCACGTTCGAGCCGATCGCGTTCACCGCGCTCGCCTACTTCATCACGCGCGCCTTCGTGCGCGACGAGCCGCGCGCGTTCTGGTGGGCGGGCGCGATCGCCGGCGTCGCGTTTGAAGCGAGGTACGGCGTGCTCTTTTGGGTGATCGGCCTTGGGATCGGCGTCGCACTGACCGGACCGCGCGCTGCGTTTGCGTCGCGCGACCTCTGGACCGGCGTGCTGATTGCGGCCGTCTTGGCCTTACCGAACGTCATCTGGCAAGCCGCCCACGGTTTCCCATTCCTCGAGCTGGTGCGCAACGACAATCCGGGCAACTTTACCGGCTCGCCAGTCGGCTTCACGATCAATCAAATTCTCTCGGTGAACTTCTTGCTCGCTCCCCTTTGGCTTGCCGGAATCATTGTGCCGTTTTTCTGGGCCCGACTCGCGCGCTTCAGGTTTCTCTCGATCGGGTTCGTCGTGACCGCACTCTTTATTCTGATCACGCACGGTAAGATGTACTATCTGGCCGGAGCTTACCCAACGATGTTCGCGTTGGGCGCCGCAGCCTGCACGACGTTGCCTCGGCTTCTCGTCGCGTTCTGGGCGGTGCTGGCTGCCGCGAACGGCGCGTTCTCGCTCCCGCTCGTGCTGCCGGTACTTGCGCCTGATCGTTTGCAGCAGATGATCGATCGCATGTCCCCCCGCCCGCAACCGATCGAAGCCGCGGGTATCGGGGCGCCGCTCATGCAGATGCTCTCCGACGAGTTCGGCTGGCGCGAGCTCGCGCGCGACGTCGAGATGGCGTACGCCGCGTTACCGCCGGCCGATCGTGCCAGAGCGGCGATCTTTGCGTCGAACTACGGTGAGGCCGCAGCAATAGACGTCTACGGCACCGGCCTTCCGCCCGCACTCAGCGGTAACAACCAATACTACTTGTGGGGACCGCGCGGTAACGACGGCTCGGTCGTACTCGCCGTCAACGTCGACCCGGCAAAGTGGGCGACGATCTGCGACTCGGCACAAGTCGTCGCGCACTTCGGCACCTCGCCGTACGCGATGCCATACGAGCGCAATCGCCCGATCGTGCTTTGTCGCGGCATGCACCCGCCGCTGCCGCAGCTCTGGCCGACGTTCAAACATTACGGCATCGAGAATCTGGGCAGCGGCACTCGGTAGCGGCGGCTGCTACGAGGGCAGCGCGACGACTCCGATCGTGTTTCCTTGCGGATCCTTGAAGAGCCCGATGACCGGCCCGTTGGGAACCTGATCGGGTCCCAACATCCGCATTCCGCCGAGCTTTTCGACCTTCTCTAACGCGGCGCCGACGTCGTCAACGGCAATATAGAAGGTCACGTGACCGGCGTAACCCGGCGGCAGCACGCCGAACCCGCCGTTGATTCCGGCTTTCGGCGGCTGCTCGCCGTCGGGCATGACCATGTAGTAATCGGGAACGCCGGCTCCGCCCGCAACCGGCTGCTCGGGAATGGTCCAATCGAACGCCTTGCGGTAAAAGGCACCCAAGGCGACCGGGTCTTTGCCGATGATCTCAAAGTGAACGACCGGATGTGGCATGGTGTCCTTTCCTTGCGCCGCTATTGCGGGCTTGATTGGGTCCCCACTATCGCGGGCTGGATTGGGTTCGCACTAAAGACAACGATAAATTTTCCGTTCCCCTGCTCTTCATGGTAGCCCTCAGCATTTGCGCTATATACGGTGAACGGAGTCGCGTCTGTCGAAGTTTGCATCGTATTGATAGACAGACAGTCATCCTTACCGCACTTCAGTAAGTCACTTGAACCACTTGCAACAAATTCCAAAGCGACGTAGCACGACGCGTTACACTGAGGATATCCCTTGCTCCAAGTGCCGGTAGCAACAACCGAAACCGGTGCGGATTTTGCTGGGGCGGGCGGAATATATGAAGTCATGCGAAAATGGATGGGGTTACCGTCTGCACAACTGGCGAAGGCCTTCAACCCGGCTAGCGCAAGAAGAACCACAAGGCCGCCAATGACGAAACGGTGCGCGGTGATACTGTTCATATACTGACCTCCGCAAAAGTGAGTGTACCTGAAAGACTATCAGGGCGTTCGCTACCGAGCCGCCGTTGACCCGTCCGGGGCTGCTCCCGCATCCTTTTGACGTTAGCTCCGCTGAATCGACGCCTGCTCGTGCGGAGCCGGTGATTCAATTTGTATCCCAAGTCTCGGCGTCGACCGGGTATCCTAGCATGTTACGTGCGAACCCGGTGACGCGTCGGTTGGAGACGTCGAAGTAGCGCACGTAATCCAGCGGTATCACCGGCAACCCGCTATAGACGATCCGCTGCATCGTCAGAAAATCCGCGGCGCGCCGCCGGTCGTCCGGAGTGACGGCTTGATCGGCGAACGCGGCGTCGAATCGCCGATTGCAAAAATGCATGATGTTATTACCGTTCGGTCCGATCTGGCTGCACGCGAAGGTGACACTCTGCTCCGGATCGGCACCGCCGATCCATCCTTGCGCCGCGATATTGAAGCGACCCGTACGAAGCGGGCCGCCGGGTCCGTTGAAACTGCTCGCAGGAAAGGTCTTGATGGTCGCTCGGATTCCGATCGCGGTCAGTTCCTGCTGCACGATCGTCGGCGTTCCACCCTGCAATCCCGCTTCCGCAACAATCAGCACTTCGAGCGGACGGCCGCTTTTTACGCGGGTTCCGCCGCTTTCTTTCCAGCCGGCCCCGTCGAGCTCGGACGCAGCGGCTCTTCGATTTTGCGCGATCTCCGGCAAGGCCGCATCGTGCCACTCGAGCACCGGCGGTAAGAACGCCGCACCGCGCGGCTGGAGGTTATGGAAAGTCCGCTCGATAAGCGGAACGTCGAGCGCGTCGGCAACTGCGCGGCGGACCCGAACGTCGTCGGTCGGCGGCTCCGTTGTCTGCATAGACAAGTAGTTCATTCCGTTGATGGCAGTCGGAACGACTCGCAGGTCTGCAACGGAGCCGACTTGCGGAACCTCGAGCGCCGTAATACGCGCGAGATCGGCTTCGCCCGTGCGTACCGCAAGCACGACGGCGTTGAGGTCGGGAATCATCCTCAGCTCGATGCGCGCCAACTTTGGGCGCGGGGAAAAATATGGGTTCGGCTCGAGCACGACCCTATCGCCGCGCCTCCACTCCGTTACGCGAAACGGTCCGGTTCCAAAGGCGTGTTCCTCCCACGGAGCACGCTGCAACAGGGTGCCTGCGAATGCGTGCGCGGGGAGAATGCCGAAGGCGTAATCGGATTGGGCGAATAACTCGCGAACCGCCGCGTTCCATGACGAGTGCAAGCGTATTACCACTGTGCGAGCGTCG
This sequence comes from Vulcanimicrobiota bacterium, assembly GCA_963831815.1. Classification (GTDB taxonomy): domain Bacteria; phylum Vulcanimicrobiota; class Vulcanimicrobiia; order Vulcanimicrobiales; family Vulcanimicrobiaceae; genus Cybelea. The sequence continues at coordinate 361,112 of CAWHRL010000002.1, read as the reverse complement.
GGGGTGGTCAACGAAGCGATGCGCCCGTATGTGTCTTGACCCAACACGGGATTGCGCGGATCCATGATCGCGCGATAAGTGAAGGCCACGTCGCGCGACGTAAGCCCCTTTCCGTCAGCGAAACGGACATCCGGCCGCAAGTGATAGACGATCGTTCGCCCGTCCGGAGAGATATCGCCGTTCGCACGCGAGGGGACCCGCGTCACTAAGACGGGCAGCAGCTGATTGTCGCGCGACAATCCCACCAGCGTTTGAACGAAGAGCAGGTCGAATCCAATCGTGTCCTGATCGTGCGCCAGCAGCGGGTTCAGTGACGACGGCTCCGACCAGTCGGCGATGGGCAACTCGTGCGGCGCGGCCCGCCGCGCGCTCCCAGCGTGCGAGCACGCCGGCACCGCGATCGCCAAAACCAAGCTTAAGAATCGCGTGGTTCGACGGTTCACGGCGCGCCCTTCATGTATGCGCGTGAAGAGCGTACTGCAGCCAGCGCTTCATCCACGCTCATTCGCGCGCCCTCTTCGCGTAAGGCGAGGCGTTGCGCCTCTGTGGTTGCCGCATCGAGCGATTCTGAAGCAATATCGTACGCGATGCTGTCGCGGAGTTCGCGTCCGCTTTCGTCGAAGAGCCGATCGGCGAGTCCAAGCAGTCGCGCGGCGAGATCGATCTCACCCTCGCGCGCTTCGACGGCGGCGATTCCGTGGAGGGCTCGCGCGACGTAATCCTTTAGCCGCAGCTCGGTCGCGGCATCGAGCGTTTTCAAAAACTCCTCGAGCGCTTCTCGCAACCGCGCTTCCCTTAACGTGACGGTGGCTAAACCATGCTGTGCATAGCAAACGCCGCACCGGTCCTGGTCTGCGCTCTTATCGGCAAACGCGCGTTCGAAGAGCTGCCGCGATTGCGGCAGATCGTTCAAACCGAGCTGCACCCATCCCATCGCCATCCGAAGGTCTCCGAGAATTTGCCGTTCGTTTAACCGAATCGCTCGCGCAATCGCGTCGTCGAGAAGATTGAAAGCGTCGCGAAGATCGCCGCGCTGGCGCGCCAGCATGCCCAGATTTCCGATGCAGGTCATCTCGAAATGCAGCATCGCCCTGCGTGCTGAACTCGGCGAGGGATTCGCGATAGAGCGTCTCGGCGGCGTTCAGCTGGCCCTGGCAGTGGCGAGCTACGGCAGTGTGGAAGAGCGCCGCGGCGATCCCGGTACTGTCGCCTGCGGTGCGATAGAGCTTAAGCGCCTCATCCGAAAGGCGAAGCGATTCGGTAAGCTCGTCCTGGAGCGTGGCAAAGCTCGCGGCGAGACAAAGCACCGCCGCGCGATCTGCGGCGTCACCCGGGCCCGCATCGAGCGCTCTGGACATCCAGTACCGAGCCTCAGTAACGTTGCCACGAAGGCGCCAGTAAGGCGCGAGCTTCACGATTAGGCGCATCGCGCCGGACACGTCGTGGGCGAGCATCCACTCGAGCGCGGCTCGGACGTTCGGAGCGTCGCCATCGAGCACCGCGTACGATGAGGACTTACCTTCGGCAGACCGCGATGCCGTCGTAGAGACGAGCTCGGCGTAATAGAGCGCGTGATTGCGCTCGGCCCCTTCAACTGCACCGCTCGCGCGGAGCTGCTCGCCGGCATACTCGCGTACGATTCCGAGCAGCCAGTAGCGTTCCTCGGCGCCCGAATCGTCGACCGATATCAGCGACTTGTCGACAAGTGAATCGACGATATCGTCGAGATCCGCAATTGAAGGTGCGACCGCCGCCATTGCGCCTACGGTGCAGCCCCCGTGAAAAACCGACAGCTCGGCTAGAAGCGATTGTTCGTCGGGCTCGAGCAGCCGGTAGCTCCATTCGATAGTCTCTCGAAGCGCGCGGTGGTGCGAACTCTCGGTCAAATCTCTACTCGTCAGGTTCAAGCCCGAACCCAACCTGCGCGCGAGCTGTTTGAGCGGCATTGAGGCGAGACGCGCGCAGGCAAGCTCGATTGCCAGCGGCACGCCTTCGAGCCGCTCGCACAAGGAGATGACCTCGGCGCGCTCCTCGTCACCGAAAACCATCGCAGGCGCAGCCCGGCGCGCTCGTTCGAGGAAGAGGCGCGTCGGTTCCACGAGCGGCCCGAGCCTATAGATCTGCTCGCCCGCAAGGTGCAGCGGTTCGCGGCTTGTCACCAGCACCGTCACCGCAGGACACTGGCCGAGTAGCGCTTTGACGAAGCGCGTCACTCCCGCCAGCAGATGTTCCGCATTGTCGATGACGAGCAGAAGCGTCTTCTCGCCCAAATGTGAGAGCAGGGTTGTTTCAATTGCTTCATTTGGCAGTTCCCGAACGCCGAATACCGCCGCAACGGTCTGAGGAATCAAGTCGGGGTTACGAATCGCGGTAAGGTCGACGAACCACACCCCGTCGGGATAACGATCGGCAAGATCCTCGGCAAGCTGAAGGGTAAGCCGCGTTTTCCCAATACCTCCTGGCCCGGCGATCGTCAGCAATCTGGCCCGCGCGATCAACTCACCGGCGCGTTCGAGCTCCGCCTCGCGCCCGACGAAGCTCGACAGTTGCGAAGGCAAGTTGTTCGGTCGAGAATCGAGCGACGCGAGCGGCGGAAAAGTCGAGCGCAGACCGGGCGCGACTACCTGAAAGGCCGTCTCGAGTTGGCTAAGATCCTTGAGCCGAGCGGATCCCAGGGCGCGCAGCGTCACCTCAGGCGGCAACGAGTCGCGTAAGAGCGCCGCAGTGGCGGCCGATAAAAGAATTTGCTCGCCGTACGCAATCGACATCAGGCGAGCGACGCGATTCACCGTGTTGCCGAAGTAGTCGCCGTCTCGCCGCGTGCACTCGCCGCTGTGAAGTCCCATTCGAATGCGAAGCTCCCCAACTTCGCCCGGCCACGAATTCGCGCGGAGCTCTCGTTGCGCCTCAATCGCCGCGGCCAAGGCTTCACCGGGATGTTCGAAGGCAGAATAAAATCCGTCGCCGGCCGTTTTAAATACGACGCCGGCGTGGCGCTCGATGCTCTCTCGAAGAATTCGGTCGTGTTCCGGCAGCGCGACGTGCATCGGTTCCGGGCAGCGCTCCCAGAGTTTCGTGCTGCCCTCGATGTCGCTGAAAAGAAACGTTACGACGCCCTTTGGAAGCGCTTCAGCCACGGCTGCCTCTCTTCGAGCAGGACGGGGCAGGCAACTCCTACATCGGAGAGCGCCTCGAGGAAGTTAGTCGCTCGGGCTGGTCGCAACGCCGAGCACGCCGCCGGTTATGCCGTTGACGATCGTGCGCGCCGGCTTCGTCGCGCCGGGCGGGAAGACCACGACGTTGCCGTGAGCGGGGTTCACGTATTCGTTGGCGACGAAGAGCGAGCCGTCGCGGCCGTATGCGAGCGCGGTCGGCGCACTGAGACCCGTAGTCAACGCCATGCTCTCGTCTTTGTACGGCGGCGGATAGAAGCGCACCGCGTTGAGGTTCGCATCGGCAACGACGATGTCGTTGTTGGCATCGAGCTTGAGATCTTCGAGGAAGGCGCCGGAATCGAGATCGTTGAGCGGCAGCACGCTGCTTTTGCTTGAGCCGGCCGGAAACTCGACGACCGACGACTGATCGCCGAAAATCACGGCGACGAATAGATTACCGTTGGCGTCTATCGCAAGACCGTGCGGCACGTAGATGTTTTCCGTCAGAAATGTTGACGGTTTCATCTTCCGCCGTGGAAAGACTGCGATGCCGCCCTCGATGTAATGTTTGATGCCCGCGACCGAAACATACATCGTTCCCTCAGAACCCACCGTTCCACCGAACGGAAGATCGATGCCGTTCCTATAGGTGCGCTTCGGTTTCGTGCCGCCGGGAGCGTACTCCACGACCGAGCTCGTGTACGTCATGTCGTTGCCGACGTACACGTTTCCCTTGGCATCTACCCAGATCGCGCCCGGATTGTGAAGCCCTTGCGTGATCTTGCCGATCGGTTGCGCGTTCTTTCCGTACGCGTCGTAGAGCGCGACATAGCTGCCGTACGTGCCGACGTTGACGAGCACGTAGAGAATCTGTTTGGCGTGCCTGGCGGCCGGCGCAACGTCACCTGAAGTCGCGGGAAGTGCAGGCTGCGACGACGTTGGAGTTCCGGAACAACCGCTCGATGCGAACGCAGCTCCCATTACGAGGCTGACGACCAAACGATGTCGCGGCGCGTTCATGTGGTAACCCTCCTTTTCAGCACGGGGCTCGTACGGCGACCTTTGCAATCTACCCGCCCGCCGCGCGAGGCGCATACTTCAAGGACGTCGCAGTATTGAAGAGCACGATCGGAGTGGGCAGCTCGACCCCGCCCGTTAGCAAGCTGCGCAGCGCGGCGAGCGTCGCGCCGCCTTCCTCGGTGGCGTCGATGCCTTCCTGGCGATGGAGGTCGTGCATCGCGTCTGCGGCCGCTTCGTCGGAGACCGCGAGTGCGAATCCGTGCGATTCGCGCAAGGCGCGCAGCGTCAGACGATCGCCGATTCCGCCCGGGACGCGAAGGCCCCACATCTTCGTTGCGCCGCCTTCAACGCGCGCGGCCGTCTCTTCACCGCGCGCGAACGCGCGAACGATCGGCGCGCAACCCTCGGCCTGAACCGCGACCATCACGGGACGCCGCCCATCGATCCAGCCGAGCCGTTCGAGCTCCTCGAAGGCCTTCCACATCGCTACCAGCCCGATGCCGCCGCCGGTTGGATAGACGATCGTGCCGGGCACAGCGCCGAGCCGTTCGACCAGCTCGTATCCCATCGTCTTCTTTCCCTCGACGCGGTACGGTTCGCGGAAGGTCGCGACGTTGAACGCGCCCTGCTCTCGCGCGTACTCCACCGCGATACGGCCGGCATCGTCGATCAGGCCGTCCACGAGAACGACCTCGGCTTCGTACGATCGCATCTCGTCAATCAGCAGCGCCGGCGTATCGCGCGGAACGTAGACGCGCACGGGTAACCCGGCACGCGCGCCGTAGGCCGCCAGCGCGCCGCCCGCGTTGCCGGCGCTCGGCGCAACCAGCGAATGCGCCCCCAGACGCTTGGCAACCGTTACCGCCGTCGACATGCCGCGCGCCTTGAACGAGCCGGTCGGATTTGCCGACTCGTCTTTGACATAGAGATCGTCGAGCCCAAGCTCGCGCTGCAAATACACCGCTCGAAGCAGCGGCGTCGCGCCTTCTCCCAGCGAAATCGGTTCCTCGCCTTGCGCCACCGGCAGCATCTCGCGGTAGCGCCACATGGTCCACGGGCGCGCCGCAACTGCGGCCCGCGATAGCTCGCTGACGGAATAACGCACGAGCAGCGGCGCCGCGTCGTGCGGACATGTCGTTGCCAACTCGGCGGCGGGGTAGCGATGCGCCGCATCGCGCGAGCATTCCAAGTATGCGGGAAGCATTAGCCGACAAACTCCTCGGAAGGCCGCCTGTTCCCAACGAGAATCAGCACGACCGCGGCGAGGACGGCCGCACCGCCGGCCAGGATGTTCCAGGTAACGGGCTCACGCAAGATGAGCGCGCCGAGGATCACCGCAACGACCGGGTTGACGTACCCGACGGTCGCAGTGGTCGCGGTTGGGAGCGTCCGCAAAACGTACGCGTAAGCGCTGTAACCGAGCATCGCGCCGGCAGTGATAAGCCAAATCATCCCCCAAATAGACTCGGCCGAAATCGCCGCAATCCTGAAGTGCGAAACTTCTCCGGTGAGCAGGGCGACGACGATGCAGAGGATGCCGCCGGCGGTCATCTCCAACGACGCGGTCATCGGTCCGTGATCCTTGCCTTGGGCGTAAATCGTACCGGCCGCCCAAGAGATGGACGCGAGCATCATGACGCCGGCGAAAAGGAGGTCGGCATGTCCGGCGCCGCGCCCGACGAGCGTTGCGATCCCCGCGCTTCCGAGGACGAGGCCGCCGACCGCGGCGATCGGCGGCGCGGTGCGGGTGCGTAACGCATCAATGAGCAGCATCCAAATCGGTGTCGTCGCGAGCAAGAGCGCCGAGGTTCCCGCTTCAACACGCGTCTCGGCAACGCACAGAAGGCCGTTGCCGACGACCAAGAGCAAGAACGCCGTTATTACGATCTGCCCGATAGCCTTACGGTTTGGGAGCGGCGGCCTCTCTTTCGACGCGAACCATTGCCAAGCAAAGAGCAATCCGCCGGCAGTCAAGTAGCGAACTCCCGTCATAAGGTAGGGTGGAATCGTGGTGACCGCGACGCGGATGCCCAAATACGTCGAGCCCCAAACAATGTACACGACGACCAGCGCGATCCATGGAAGCCAGCGGCTCCAGCGGCTCAAACCGGCCGCTCGCCGAGGATCGTCGCTCGGCGCATGCGCCGGTGCGCCGGAAAGTAATCCGCAAGCGCGCAGTGTTGCGCCCAGCGGTTATCCCAAAAGGCAACCGTCCCCGCCGTCCAGCGCCAGCGAACCTGGAACTCCGGTTGTGCCATATGATCGAAGAGAAGGCGCAACAGCGCCTCGCTCTCGCGCGGCGCAACGCCTTCGATGTGCGACGTAAAATCTTGATTCACGAAGAGTGCTTTACGCCCGGTTGCAGGGTTCGTTCGCGCAACCGGATGCGAAACGGGCGGGTGCGCCGCGTAGATCTCGTCGCGGCGATCCTCCATTCTTAGCGCTGTAAAGCGTTCGGGCGTGAAGTTCTTCGCAAACGAGTGGACGGCGCGCAGTCCCGAGACGAGCTGCTTGAGTGGCTCCGAGAGGCTCTCGTACGCGAGATACATGTTCGCCCAGAGCGTATCGCCTCCGAGCTGCGGAACCTCTTCGGCATGGAGCACCGCAGCCTGCGGCGGAGTTGCGAGGTAGGTGACGTCGTTATGCCAGCGGTCGCTATTCGCGCGATGGGTCGCGTCGTGCTCCAAGAGCATAATCTCGGGCGCTAGCTCGTGCCCCGGATAGAACGGGTGAAGGTAGAGGCGGCCGAAGCGCGCCGCAAAATCGCGCTGCTGTACCGGCGTCAGCGATTGCTTCGGGAAGAACAGCACGAGATGCTCGTCGAGCGCACTGCGAATCGCCGCGAGTTCGTCGTCCTCAAGCGGCCGGCTAAGGTCAACCTGCTCGACGATCGCGCCGATCGCAGGCGTCAGGGGTTCGGTTCGTAGCTGCACGAGAGGCATTGCGCTCTTTGCGATTCGTCGCGGCCGCGGTGGGTCCGCCCAGCCGCTCGGCGAAAAAACGGAGACGATGAACACGCTTTTAGGACGTTTGCTTTTGGTTGCGACCGGCGCGGCAGCGGCTTCGGCCGGTACCGCCCCTTCCGTATTGCCGAACGGATGGGCGCTGCGGGCTACCTCCGACCCGGTCGTGCAAACCGGCACGATGCCGCAGGGCGCCGCGATTTCTTCCGACGGCTCGACGCTTGCCGTGCTTGAGTCCGGGTTCAATCCTCCGGCGCTGGCGCTCTACGCGACACCGTCGCTGCGATTGTTGAAAAGAATCTCGTTGACCGGAGCTCTTGGAAAGCCGGTTTGGACCGATCGCGGCATCCTGGTCGCGGGCGCTAATGCCGACGCCCTCTTCGTTGCCGACCCGAAGAGCGGTCAGGTCCGTAAGATCGCGCTGCCCAAAAACAGCTATCCGATCGCGGTTGCGGCTCGAAACGGAACGGTCGCGGTCGCAACCGACGGCGACGGGGCCGTCCGCATCGGCAAGCTCGACGCGCTGCGCGGGGCGCGAGCCGTTCGCGTCGGAACTCAGCTCGGCAGTCTCGCGTTTTCAAATGACGGCATGAAGCTCTTCGTGGCGGTGCGCTCGTCGAGTTACGTCGCCGAAGTGGACGCGCGCACCAAATCCGTGCGGCGCATTTCCGCCGATCTCCATCCCAGCGACGTGCTCGTCGTCGGAAATAGACTCTACGTGGCTCAATCGGACGCCGATACGGTCGGCGAGTACGACGTCGAAAGCAGAAAGCGACTGGCCGACACGTTCGTGGGCACGATGCCGCACACCATCGGTTCTTCACCCAATGGGCTCGCCGCACAGGGCGGTTCGATCTTCGTCAGCCTCGGTGCGGCCAACGAGATCGCGGTGCTGCGTGACGGTCGCGTCAGCGCTCGACTACCAGCGGGGTGGTACCCGACCGCTGCGATTCCGTACGGTGACCGGCTCTACGTTATCGACGGTAAAGGAGAGGGGACGAAAGCGAATCCGGACTTCGACGTGATGAGCCGCGGCTACCACGACTATGTCGCCGCAATTCAATACGGCTCGATACGCGAACTGACGCTCGGCGGCGCATCGTCCCCCAATCCCCAAGGCGCGATAAATGCCGGCGCCGCGCCTTCGCAAACGGTCGTTCGCCAAGGCGGCCCGATCCGGCACGTTTTCTTCATTCTCAAAGAGAACCGCACGTACGACCAGATCCTCGGCGACATGTCTGAGGGGAACGGCGACCCGAAGCTGGTATATTTTGGCTCCCGCGTGACGCCGAATCAACACGCATTGGCGCAGCGTTTCGGACTCTTCGACGATTTCTATGCTAGCGGCGAGGTCAGCGATCCGGGCCATAACTGGGCCGACGGAGCTTTCGTCAACGATTATGCCGAGCGCATGTGGCCACCGGCTTACGGCAACCGAAACGATAACGATCAAGTACTGACGGGAATCGGCGCTTCGGTTCCGGCCCACGGATACATGTGGGACGCCGCGCGCAGAGCGGGCGTGAAGTTTCGCGATTACGGCGAGATGGCGCTGATGCCGGCCATCGACGGCCACCCCGCCTCGACGGCTCCCAGCATAGGCGATCGTTACGACCCGCATTATGTCGGCTGGAATCTCGATTACAGCGATATCGACCGTTACAAAGAATGGAAGCGCGAGTTCGAGCGGTTCGTCGCGAGCGACTCGGTTCCGCAACTCGAGTATATGTGGCTTCCAAACGATCACACTGCCGGAACGCGCCCCGGAAACCTAACCCCGGCCGCGTTCATCGCGTCGAACGATTACGCGGTCGGGCTGATCGTCGCCGCCATCTCGCACTCGAAGGTCTGGCCGTCGTCGGCGATCTTCATCACCGAAGACGACGCCCAGGACGGAGCCGATCACGTCAGCGACCAGCGAACCACGCTCTATATCGCGTCTCCTTATGCAAAGGGCGGCCTCGTGCACGAGCATTACTCAACCGTCAGCGTGTTACGCACCATCGAGCTGCTTTTAGGGATGCGGCCGCTCTCGAACTACGACGCGACCGCCTCGCCGCTCTACGCCGCCTTTAAATCGACACCGAATCTCGCGTCGTTCGACGCTACTTCGCCGAAGATCGATCTCACCACGCGAAACTCAAAGGTTGCTTATCGCGCAGCCCTCGCCGAGCGGCTCGACTTCAGCCGGCCCGATGCCGTCCCGCCCGGCATTCTGACCGACATGCTGCAGCACGCTCGCTAAGGCACTGCGGTCACGCGGTGAACGAGGCGATCTCGTTGGCATCGCGCAGACACGTCCACCACAAAGAGCCGTCGTAGACGAGCGAACGCGCTTCATCCGGCAGCGAACGGATGGCCTGGAACGCGGGCGCGCTTTGCGAAATATCGAGCGTGCCGAAGCTCAAGTGCTCGAGCTCGGCATCGCCTGAGATCATGTAGAAGCGTCCTTGCGGCCCGAAAGCGAGCCCCGCGCAGCGAGTCGGCAGCGCGATCTCGCGCTCGATGGTCGCATCGGGCTTCAGCACGAGGATGCGCCGGAACGTCATCTGTCCGAGATAGATCCGATCTCCGGCGGCAGCCATAAAAGATCCAGTGAGGTCGGGGCACGGCGTCTTGCTGCCGAGATCGAATCCGCTTTCCGGCACCAGCCGATAGAGATAGCGATCGTCCTCTTCGCCATGCGATATGACGGCACGCAGTTCGTCGCTGTATGCGCTCAGCCCGAACGGTTTGCCGGGCGCCTCGAATTCATGGCGCACGTTCCAGGTCTTCGGATCGATCGCATAGATGCGGTCGGTATCCCACGATCCCATCCACAGAAGGCCGCCGAGATAGGCCAGCGGATGGGGACGAGTTGCCGGCGACGGCCGGCGATTGAGTTCTTGTGCGGTTTGCATGACCGTAGAAAGGCGGTCGCATCGCCGAAGGTTGCTTCCGAGGGCCCGTTTGGATTGCGGAATTCGGAAAACAGAGTACTCACGGAGGATCAGGTTATTCATCTGGCAATGAGCTGCTGATATCATTCGGCCCAGAGCAGCCGGTAGACTCCCAGCGAGACGAGCCAGCTCGCGACGAAGAGACCGATGATGATGAAGCCGAGCATACCGAAGTTTTCGTTCGCCGTTCGAACCGCGTCCCAGACTCCGCCGCTGAGCTGAAGCTGGTTAGCTACGACGCTTCCGGCTTCGATGGCGCCGACGATCACAGCGACGAGCACCGAGACCGATGTGATGACGAGGTTGTAGTACAGCTTGCGCATCGGCTTGACGAATGCCCAGCCGTACGCGCCGGCCATTACGATGCCGTCGGTCGTGTCGATCAGCGACATGCCGGCCGTGAAGAGCAGTGGAAAGAGCAAGATCGCGAAGACCGGAAGTCCTTTGCCGGCCTCGACTGCCGCGATCCCTAAGAGCGCAACCTCACTAGCCGTATCGAAGCCGAGTCCGAAGAGCACGCCGATAGGATACATCTTCCAGCTGCGGTCGACGACCTTGAGCAGCGGTCGAAAGAATCGCCCGACGAGCCCGCGCCGGTCGAGCATCGTATCTACGCGTTCATCCTCTATCTGCTCGCCGCGGCGCGCGCGCGCGAACGCCGCAAAGATGTCCACGAGCACGGTGAGGTTGATCGCCGCAACGAACAGAAGAAACGCCGCCGAGACCGAGGTACCAACGAGCTCCCCGGCTCGCTGCAGCGACGGAAGTTCGTGCTTAACCATCGCAGCCGCGACCGCGATCGCAAGCGTTAGCGCCACGACCACCGTCGAGTGACCGAGCGAGAAGAAGAAACCGACTCCGATCGGGCGCTGCCGCTCCTGCACGAGCTTTCTTGTGACGTTGTCGATCGCGCAGATATGGTCGGCGTCTACGGCGTGTCGCAATCCAAACGTGAACGCGAGCAGTGCCGTGCCGAGAAGAACCGGGTGGGGTAGGAAAGCGAAGAATGCCAGGCCCCATGCCAGCAGGTTGATGCCGATGAGAAAGGCGTAGATGGCGACGATGCGAGCGCGCATCGTCATTGCGCCATCGCCGCGAGCGCGCGTTGCGCCTCGCCGGCATAGATTGGGTGAAACTGCGGGTCGGCAGCGAGCGCTTCGCGCAACCGGCGTCGAGCTTCCGGAATGTATCCCGTATGCATTGCGATGACGCCGGCGTGATACTGCAGTTCGGGATCCTGCGTCTCGTATCGCGTCGCCCGCTGCGCATACACCCGCGCTGCTTTCCATCTTCCCATCGCCGCCAAGACCCACGCCATCGTGTCGTCGGCGTAAATCTCATCACCGCGTTTTGCCGCGTCGGAGCGCGCGGCGGCTAACGCGTCGCCGAGATGCTCGCGGTGTTCGGCATAGTAGATCGCCAGCAGTCGGTCGTTGATTCCTTGGGCGTTGAAGAGCTGCTGCTCGGCGCGAATCAAGGCATCGGTCCGGCGCGCGCCGTCGGCGTCGCCGAGCGCGCGCTGCGCGTCGGCCACGTAACCGAGCGCCTGCGGAAGCGGATACAAATTAGCGCTGCGCTGCGCCGACGCCAGTGCGTGCGGCCAATCACCGCGGGCCCGAAAGAACTTCGCTTGAAAGAGAAGAGCCATCGCGCTGTCGGGATAGACGCGCAGCGCTTCATCAAACTCCGCGCTTGCAACGTTCGCATCTCCGGCCTCAAAGGCGAGCTGCGCGTCACGCATGTGATACCACGAGCGCGTGTAGGCCGGCACGCCGATCATCCCGTCTATTAGCGCCGTCGCCTGCGCCATCTGCGCTCGGGCGCCCGCGAGGCTGCCGGTCAACTCGTCGTACCGGGCGCGAATCGACATCCAGGTCGGATTGAGGCTCTGATCCTTTGGGCGCGCAAGAATGCGTGCGGCCTGCTCGTAGCGACCCAACTCCATCAGGATCGAGGCAGTCTGCGCCCGGGCATCGTCACTAAAAGGAGCGGCCTCCACGGCCGCCCGCTCGGCCGCGAGCGCCGGCTCAAAACGATGGAAGGCCAGATCGCTCGATGCGAGGACGCTCAATGCTTGGATATTGCCGCTCGGCTGCAATCGAAGCGATTGCTTCGCCATTTCTGCTGCGCGCGTAACGTCGTTGAGGTCGCCGGTCTCTCGAAAGCGCTGAAGATATTCGCCGCCCAACATCCGGCGCGTGATTTGGTCGGCCGAATCGAGGCGCGCTTGGCTTTCGTAGAACGCGATCGTCGCGTCGCGCTGAAGGTAATCGGCCGAAATCGGGGCTGAGAAAGGTGCGTCCGGCTGCGCGCGATGTGCCCAGAGCCACGGCCACGCCGCTCCCATGGCGATTGCCGCCGTGAAGGCGACAATCGCCCCAGGGTTTCTCACGATTAGCGCGGTGCCTGGATGTACGGGAACGTCGTCGTGTTCATCTTGTCGTACGCGACGTTGTCCGTGGTGAGACAGGGCGCTTCTTTGCCGTCGTCGGGAATAAGGCCGAGCGCCGAGAGGGTGTTTCCGAAGATGGCACCCAGCGAAATGTCGATGATGTCGTCGTCGAGCGCGCGCCCACCGAACTTGCTGCCGGTCGCACCGCCCGTTTCGTAACCGAGGTAGGCGGCTGTCGTTACGTTTTGCGAAAGGTCGGCCTTCATGACGTTGGGATAGAGCACCGCTTGCAGCGTCTCGGACCATTTCTTGCTGCGGAACGCCTGCGCGAACGATTTGATCTGACCCTGTAAGACCGGGTCGTCGTACGGTTCCGAACGGTTAGTCTTATTGTGATCTTCGAAGAGTTCGAAGGCTTCTTTTACCGCGGGACGCGACAAGAGCTCGATTTGCTTGTACGAAACTTGCTTGCCTTTGGCTTGGTCCGGCTCGAGTTGAGAGCCAACCGGCGTCAAGCGCGCGCCGTTCGAGCTGCAGCCTCCAACGATCGCGCCGGCCAGCGCGAGCGCTATCAGGCAGAGTATGTAACGTGGTTTCATGGTCGAATCTCCTATTCCGGCTTGCCGTTGGGCGTGGCGGTCGTGGCCCAAAGGGCGACGACTCCAGGCGACCCGCCGGGCGGCGCGAGCAGTTTCTTGGGCATCTCGATGACGATCGAGAGAACGTCGTAAGGCGCGAGGTAGTCGTGCGGCTTCTTGATGACGCAGTGGTTCGAGCCGGCCGTTCCGTAGCTGACGCCGTTGAGAACGATGGGTTGTGATGCCGATGCGAACCGGAACGACGTCGCGGTCGCCGGCGGCGTGTGCGGATGGTTCATATAGTTTCGATCCGGCACGATCTTAAAAAATTGTGCGAGATCGAAGAAGAACGGATCGCGGCGCGGCCCGACGAAGACATCTATGCGGTCTTTTAGCTTGGCGACCGACCCGAACCCGAACGTGCCCGTCTCTGGAACGAGCGTGTTGGTCGTTCCGACCTCGTTCGGCGCCGCCGGCCCGTAAAGAGTGACGTGTTGGCTCGTGCCGGCCGAATCTGCGGTGAACTGGATCACCGTATCTTCCTTGATCGAATTTGAGCCAACCCCGCTGGTCGCGATCTTGAACTGGTAGAGCACGTTGGGATCGAGTGCGATGCCGCCGGTCATTCCTTTTGGAATGAGCGGACGAACGTCCATCGCAAGCGCGACCCGCGACGCATCGTGCGGATCGGGGAAAAGATAAACGTCGGTGATGTCCGCGAGCGGATTTTTGACGACGGTCGGCGAGTCTTGATGATCGGATCCTCGCGCCGCTCTGAACGAGTAGAGCGAAATCGCGAAGGCGAGCAAAAAGACGGCCGCCATCGTTGCAGTGGATCGAAGCAGTCTCATGTGGTCTCCTTTATGACGAGTGCGCGGTCCGCGGACCGCGTGAGAGCAAGGCAGGGAAGAAAGCGAATGCGCCGATGCAGAGTAGCGCCGCTGCTGCGGCGACCGGTTCGGAAACGGGAAGCCCCTCGCCGATCGCGCCTTGCGCGAGCATGACCGCGCCGATTATCGAGATCACGCCGGCCGTTAGGAACGGTGCAAACTGCGCCGCGCGCGCGAACTGCGAACGCCGCCCCAGCCACGCAGCGCCGCGGACTACGGCGAGTCCCAAACCGCTGAGAACGGCGGCTAGGCCAAGGCTGAAAACGACGATCAGCAGCAGACCGTATCCAACGCGATGCAGGTGCAAGGCTGTGAGCAGCACGACGATCGCCGCCGGGCACGGCGCGATGCCGCCGCTCATCGCCGCGAGGACGGCGCTCCCGAAGCGCAGCGGCGCGGAGCCTGGAATCGCGTGCGAGTGGCCGTGTCCCTCGTCGTGGTTATGGTGCGCGCTTCCGTGCTCGTGCGCCCGTGCGTGCTCGCGATTGGCGTTTGCCCGCAGGAGTGCAAGCGCCAGGCCGCGCGCGCCGATGAATGCCACCGCGACGCCGAAGATCAGCGTGATCCACGTGAAGAGCCGCTCGGTCGCAAAGCCGGTAGCAAAGGACAGAACGACGGCGAGCAACAGAACGGCGATCGTGTGCGCGAAGGTCAGCGCGGCCGCGAGTATCACCGCTTGTTTGAACGTCGCTCGCGCGCCGACCAGCGTGAACGCGAGCAACGCCTTCCCGTGACCCGGTTCGAGCCCGTGCAGTGCGCCCAGTCCAAAGGCGGCGAGAATCGTCAGCAGCACCCAGACCGGCGTCTGCGCGTTGCGCGCGACGAGGTCGGAAAGCGCGGATGCCTTCACCATCGAGGGCGCGCTCCACGCCGTCGTGTCGTCGCCGCCGATTCGCGCGTTCAGGATACGCCCGTCGCGCACTTCGAACGTGGCGCGATCGTTGTGGCGCGGCGAGCCGATCAACGCGCTCGGGTACGAACGCAGCTCGTCGGTCGGATCCGTTACACCCGGTAAAACGATGTCTTTCCAGCCGATGCGCCGATCGGCGTAGACGAGGTCGTTAACCGCGATCGTGGCGCTTGCGGGAAGAGGAGCGACGTAATCGCCGGTCCAGTAGAGAATCGGCAATCCCCCCGCTCCGGGCCGCGTTCGCGCCGAGAACGTGTTAATGCGTAGTGGAAGCGCGGCCGCGCCGGCCCTTACGGAGAAGCCGTTGGCAACGAGGGTGCTCTCATCGCGCGCCCAGTCGCGCATGCGCGCCGGCGTCCAGACACCCGCTGCGTGCATGATTTGGAACGTCGGAATCTCCGCAATGTCGAGAACGTAATGGACGCGCAGCTCCGTCGTGCCGGCTCGAATCCGCGCCAGATGATTGATCGTGAAATTTCCAAGCGGGTGTGCGCCGGCGCTGCCGATCGCCAGCATTGAGAAACACGACGCGTACAAAGCAATTCTTGCCGCCCGGCCCACTCGCAAAGCTCCTTTCCGTTTTCGCCTTAACGGACAAGAAGCGTGCTTGGATTGCGTCGGGGAAAAAAAGTTTCGCCTGAACGGAAAAAGGGCGTTTGGATTGCGACGGAAGAAAAACGTCATATGGAGCCGCTCGACCTGCGATTGGAGCCGCCGCGGAGCTGTTACCTTGAGCTCGACGGCCTGATGCTGATGCCGCGCACGATCGACAAGCTTCGCGCGCAGCTACCCGGAGGGCATCCGGGGCCGTACTTTATTAACGGCCGCATCAAAGGGATCTCGGGCTATCTGCTCGAGCGTCTTGGAATCGGCGAGGCCGAGCTGCTCGACGCGGTCGCGCAGGCGCCGAGCGAGGACGAGGTCGCGGCCTGGCTTCGAGAGCGAACGGATCCATCGCAGTATCCAGCGATTAACGCTACGCTGAAGCGTATCAAGCCGAAACATGCCGAAGACGAGCTGTATTTTCGGACCGAGTACGAAGCGACGCTGCGGCAGCATCCCGATTTGGAGTTCATCGTCGACATCGTCGATGCCGACGATCGCAGGCTCTTCGCTGCGAGATAATCGCGAAGGAGGAAGAATCCGTGAAAGGTTTTGTTTGGCGCGCCGCGCTGGTTTTTTCAGCAGCCGGTCTCGTTGCGTTGCCCGTACGCGGTGCGGCGGCGCCGCTCGACGAGCTCGACCGCTTCGCCGGAAGCTGGCAGAGTCACGGCACGTTCGTGGATGGGCCGTACTCTAAGCCCAGCACCTCAACGGCGACGACAACCTGCGCGTGGTCTACCGGCCATACGTTCATGATCTGCCAGCAGAGCGTTTCGACGGACGGCAAGCTCAGCGACGACCTCGGCATCTACACCTACGACGAAGGCGCCGGCGCGTATCGCTTCTACAGCGTCCAAGCCGCTCGTACGACGGCTTCGACGATCACCGTCGCCGGAAACACGATAACCTACCCCTTTTCCTTTACCGACAACGGGAAGACCGTGACAACACGGACGCTCAACGTGTGGGATAGCCCCAGCCTCTACCGCTGGCGAACCGAATACTCAACCGACGGCGGAAAAAACTGGCAACTGATGGGCTCCGGCTCGTCGCAACGGCAGTAGCCGGCTTACGTTACGCTGTTCGTCAGCGCCTCGAGCGCGCGGTCCATTGCATCCACGCGCGCATCCATTCCGGTCACGCCGTAGCGGGCGGCGATCTCCGAGATTGGCTCGTACGCAACGCTGACCCCGCCGGCGTCCTCCCAAACAGCCAGCTTGAGGGGAAGTTCGAGCGCCACGAGTGGAAAGGCTTCCATCATCGGCGTACCGCCCTTGGGATTTCCAAAGAGCAACAGCGTCGTCGGTCGCAGCGTCAAACCGACGCCCGCGGCGGCTGCCGATTGGTCGATCGCCGCGAAGACCGTGTTGCCCGCGTCCGCGATCGACTTCTTGAGGATCTCCAGCGTATGAGGGTATGAGTGACGGCTCCGTTTGGTAATGATAGCGTCCACAGCCTCTGGCATTCGCGTTCCAAACCGTGCGATCTTCGTGGCGCAAGCCTCACATGTGCATTGCGGCTTGCGAACCCGCCTGCATGAACTCAATGTGGGAGATCACGCCGCTCCAGTCAGCCGGCGCAATGCGCAGGTCGCTTTGGAAAGGGCACTGCAGCTCGAACAGGAGCACGAGCGTCCCCGCTATGATGATCGTCACGGCCGACGTCATGATCAAATGGACCGTTTTGTTCTCGAGGCCGAAAAGCCAGCAGAAGCCGATGATGCACGCTCCGCCGACCATCAGAACGAGCCACTCGAATGACGCTATGCCCGAGTCGTTCTCGGAGAGCCTGCGCTGACGATAGTCGTGCAATGCGCCGAGCTGCTGCATGGTGGCGCTCTGCGCATTGGCCTCTTTGAAATTCGCCGGATCGAAATCTGCAACGGCCCCAATCGCGTCCATTACGATTAAATCGGCCTGCTTGTCGAATGCACGGGTCCGCATCGCCGGCCACTCCCGTTCAAGCATCGCATTGGCGTACAGCAGCATATCGTGCCGCGCTCGACCGCGCGGCGCTGCCGGAAGTCCGGCGGAAGTATGCCAGGCATCGGTCGCCGCAGCCGATTCCTGTGCGACGATTTGACGCGAGTCGGCGAAGTGCTGCCAGGCGATTACCGTCATGAAGCCCAAAAGGACGCCGTAGAGCGCTCCGACGATCGAGACGATGAAGCCCCCGACTTCGTTGTGCCTTACGAAGTCGACCTCAGCGAAACGTTGGTGCACGTACCACTGCCCGGTGCACGCAATCGCGACGGCGGTCGAAGTCGTCCAGAGCAGCAGCAGCACCGCGTTCATCCGATAGAATAGGTCTGGACTGTGACTAGCGATCGCGGCTGCGGTCGCGCAACTGACTAGCGCGTAAATGCCGGCGAGGGCCGGCCAGCTCCACTGTAGGCGGGTTCGGGATGCGGTCAGAATCATGCTAGACGAGGACCCTCGCCGTTCGTTTATCTTGGCTGGCAAGCATGCGCTTTTTCCTTTTCGCGACTTTTGGGTAGCCCTTGCAGAGGGCCAAGGAGAGGATGCCTCAACGGCAGAGGCGCCGGAACCGATATCCGTATAAGTTAGCCGTATAAATGCCCGAGCTGGGAAACGTCGCGGGCCACCGGTCGTTCGGCGCACTCCTGCGCGAATTTCGCTTGGCTGCCGGCCTATCGCAAGAGCTTCTTGCAGAGCGCGCCGCGATGAGTGCCGACGGAATTAGCGCTCTTGAACGTGGGGTCAACAAGGCGCCCCAACGCGAGACGCTGGCGCTCCTCTTGGGTGCGCTTCAGCTCGAGCCGCAAGAGCGCGAAGCGATCGAAGCCGCGGCCATGCGCCCCTCGCGACTACGCGTGTCGCGGACTCGAGCGAGCAAGAAGCACAACCTCCCAAAGTTTCTCATGCCGCTCTTCGGCCGCGAGACGGAGCTTGCCGAGGTCGAGCGTCTCGTGGCAAGCTCGCACATCGTTACGGTCATCGGCGCCGGCGGCGTCGGAAAGACGCGCCTCGCCGTCGAAACCGGATCGTCCCCAGCGTTGACCGACTGCAAGGACGGCGTCTGGTTCGTGGATCTCGCGCCGGCGCACGATGCCGCCGGCGTGGCATCGGCGATCGCGACCACACTCGGCATTCGCGAGCGTCCGGATGCGACGCTGCTCGACTCCATCGCCTACGCACTCGTGCGAAAGAGCGTGTTGCTGATCCTCGACAATTGCGAGCAAGTCGCGACGGCCGCCGCAGCCGCCGTAAAAGCCATTTTGGTGGGCTGTTCCGACGTTCGCATCCTCGCGACGAGCCGCCAACCCCTGGAAGTTTCCGGAGAACAGACGTATCGCGTCGCTTCGTTGAGCTCGGAAGCCTCCGTCGCACTCTTCATAGAGAGCGCGCGTCGCGCCGACCCATCGTTCGTGCCTGACGACGACCGATTGACCATCGAGCGCATCTGTCAACGGCTTGACGGAATCGCGCTGGCGATCGAGCTGGCGGCGGCACGCGTGCGATTGCTCAGCGTGGCCCAGATCGAGGAACGGTTATCGGAACGTTTCGCAGTGCTGACCGGAGGCGGACGGCTGGCACGCCACCAAACGATGCGCGCTCTCGTGGATTGGAGCTACGAGTTGCTCTCGCAGGAAGAGCGGACGCTCTTTGCTCGGCTCGCCGTCTTTCCCGCCGAGTTCTCACTCGAGGCGGTCCTCGCAATTTGCTCCGGCGGCGGGGTCGCCGAACCGCACGTTCTCGAGGTGCTTGGCTCTCTGGTCGACAAGTCGTTGGTTAACAGCGAACGCCGAGGAAAGACGCGGCGCTTTCGGTTACTCGAGACGATGCGCGCGTACGCTCTCGAAAAACTCGGCAACGACGTCGACACGTTAAGTCGCCAACACGCGAAGTTTTACCTAAAGCTGGTCAACGTAACGGACAGGCACGTTTCGAATTGGGTCGAAATCATCGAGGCCGAGTACGACAACCTTCGTCGCGCTCTCGAATGGGCGATTGACGAAGGAGCCGACATCGAATTGGGCGTGCGCCTACTGGCCGGAATGCAGGAGTTTCTGCTGATCCGTGGATTCGGCCCCGATGCGGCCCGTCGCGCCGAACGCGCTCTTGCCGGCCCGCTGCCCAAGCCGTTGCAGGTTATGGCTTGGGAAACGATCACTGCGATGCGCGGAGATTTGCTCTTGCCCTCGCAAGCGCACGGACCTGCTGGACGATTGCTGGCGCTTTGCGAAGAGCTCGGGGACTACCCGGGGATGGCGCGAGCATTACGAGCTCGCGGCGTCGCGTCCTTGCGGGCCGGACTCTTCGAACAGGCGCAAGAGGACTTAAACCGAGCGCTTGAGATCTGCAAACGAGTCGGCGAGCAACGCGAGGTAGCGAGAACGCTGGCTTCGATTGCGGTCGCGTACGAAATAACCGGCCGCCTCGAGGAAGCCAGACGGACGGCGCTCGATGTGCTCGAGATAGCGCTTCAGGAAGGCGACGAGCGAGTCGTATGGGTCAGCATGACGAATCTCGCCGAGACCGAATTTGCGCTCGGCGAGATCGAGGCCGCGGTTCGCCGGCTGGACGACCTGCTCGCGAGCAGAATGGCGCGCAAGAACGTGCGCCTTCGAGCGAACACTCGATCGAACCTGTCGGCATATTTGCTCGCACTCCATCGTGACGAAGAAGCTCGCGCGATGGCTCGGGCCGCAGTCTTCGACGCGCGCGAAGCCGGTGACGCCGGAATTATGGCGTGCGCGATCGGGCACTTAGCGACGATGCTGGCGCACAGCGATCCAAGAAACGCGGCGAAACTTCTCGGCTACGTCGAGAGTGTTTTTGCCGGTGGATACAACCGCGAGCCTACCGAGCGATTCACCTACGAGCTTCTCGTAACGACGCTGCATCGTTTGTTAAGCGACGAGGAGATTGCGGCGGCTCAGCAGGAGGGCGCCGCCATGAGCGAGCTGCAAGCGATGCGCCTTGCAACGCGGGGTCGTGCTACGGCTTTTACTCCCTGAGGGCGCCCTTCCGCTGCTTCTCTTGAGCGATCTCGTAATCTACGTGTGTCTGCAGCGTATCGAGCGTCATCGAGCCGCTCCCGATGACCCACGAATGGAACTTGCGAATGTCGAACGCCGCGCCGAGCTCGTCTCGCGCGTGCCGGCGAATTTGCAGCATCGTAAGCTCGCCGGTCTTATATGCCAGCGCTTGCCCCGGAATATCGGTCGAGTAACGCAGCGACTCGGTCTCAATCTGGGGTTCGCTCAGGGTAAGATTCTCGCGCATAAACTGCATGGCGCGTTCGCGGCTCCATCCCAGCGCGTTCATCCCCGTGTCGACGACCAGGCGGGTCGAGACCATCAAATCTTGCATGATCCGGCCGGCTTTATCGTAGGGCGTTTCGTAGACCCCCATGTCCCAGCAAAGCTGCGAGGCATACTCTCCCCAGCCCTCCACGAATCCCGTCTCGCTGAAGTCGTACCGCCGCACGTTTGGGAGCGACGTATTTTCTTGCTGGAGCGCGATCTGAAAGTGATGACCGGGAATCAGCTCGTGGCAGATGAGCGCGCCCGCGCCGAGCGCCGAGGTTCGATCCGGGTGCCACGCGTTATAAAGGTAGACGCCCTTCGGCCGCGCCGCGGTCGGCTGATCGTAGTAGCCGAAGGTCTGCGACGCGGCAAGCTCTTTGGGCAGCGGCGCGACCCCGTACGGCGCCGTCGGAAGTTGCAAGAAGTAGCGTGGAACGGCTGCCGCGGCGCGCTTGACGTAGACCTCGAGACGATCTCCGAACTGCTGTGTCGTCTTTACGTAAAATCTCTGATCGTGTGCGAGAAACGCTTTGAACTCCCGAAGATCGCCGTGGAAGCCGACTTCGCTTCGGATCGCGTCGAGCTTCGTATTGAGCTGCGCGACCGCATCCAGCCCCATGGCGTGCAGCTTGTTAGGCTCGATCGTTAGCGTGGTGTTCGAGACGACCAGATAGCGGTAGTACTCCGCGCCGCCGGGATATTCCGAAAGGCCGACGCCCGCCGGAGCGCCTTCGCGATAGGAGCCCTTGAGATAGGTTGCGACCGACTCAAAAGCTGGAAGGATCTCGCCGGTAACGACAGTTTCGGCTGCACTGCGAAGAGCGCTTTGCTGCGCGGGCCCCAGCGCTTTGAGCCGCGCGTCACTCGGTACGAGCGCGGCGCCCGCGGTGGGTTTCGCGTAACCTGCGAAGACCGCTTCGGCCGCGTCGGTCTCCACGTTGGGGAGAATGATACCGCGCTGGTGTTGTCCTTCCAGCAAGCCGCGCATCGAGCCGACGAAAGCGGCGTATTGGTGCAGCAACGATTCGTAGCGCTGCGCATCGGAGACATCCGCGAAGCGGAAGTTGGCAAAGATTGATGAGATATAAGCGATCTGCAAGCCGCCCGCGTAGGGAGTCGCCCCTTGACGCAACCAGAAGTAGGTGCGGTACGCTACGTCGTTGGTTGCGAGATAGCTCAAAGTGCGATACGTGAGCCAGCGATCGTGGTCGAGCTTGGGGGCGTCAATGCTTTTGAGTGCGTCGAGAACCCCTTGCGCGAAGCCGGCATCGGCCTCGGCGTTTGCGTAGGTGAGCGGCTTGATCGTCTCGATCGGCATGCCCAACTGCGCGCGAAGAAAGTAGTTGCTCTCGATTTGGTGCTGCCAGTAGCGATCGGCAAGCGCGTCGAGCGCGCTCGCGTCGTTACTCTGCGGCGGCATCGGCGTTGCCGCAACGAGCAGCCCGACCAGAAGCACGATAGAACATCGCTTCGAGATCCTCATCCGATCTTGCGCGTCGTTAACCGACCGGCGCGCTCAGTTTCAGAGAAACCAAGCGTCTCATCGGTTGTGACTTCTTGCCGTTGCCGCGTGTACCTTTCTGCCAAAAATCGGCCAAAGGGCGTTGCGAGCCAGTGGCGGTTTTAACGGCGTCCGAAGGGTAGCGGCCATCCCCTAATAGCTTGGAGGTCCGACTAATGCTTTTTACCCACGTTCGGTATGCGTCTCTTGCGCTCGTTGCGGCTCTCGCCGCCTGCGCGGGATCGAGCCCTACGACGCCGGCGCTGCCTGCGAATGCGTTGGAACGCGTGACGCCCAACGGAGAGCACACCGTCCGCGTCGGTTCGGAGGTCATTCGTTTTGGAGGCCCCGCCCGCTACACCGCAGTCCGCCGCGGCTGGGTCTCACCGGCCGCGAGCGGTGCTGTGCTCTACGGCGCCTCGTATGACGGCGGCTTCATAAACATCTACCCATTGAACGGCACCAATCAGGCACCCATCGGACAACTGACGAGCGGACTCGTCAGCCCGCAGGGCGTCATTGTTGATAGCCGTCATCGGCTCTGGGTTGCAAATACCAATGCATTCAACGTCGTCGCGTTCCAGCGCGGTGCAAGCACGCCGTTTCGAACGTTGAACGACCCCGGTTACTATCCCACGTCAATAGCCGTGGATAGCCACGGTACGGTGTTCGCGGCAAACGCCGAAGGCACCGCCGGTCCTCCCGGCAACGTGACGTTCTGGAAAGCGGGGCACACGAAAGCCAGCGGCACGCTCACGTTCAGCAACTTCCAGATTGTGACGAACATCGGCGTCGACTCCAGCGATAACGTCTACGTTTCGTACATACCGAAGAGTGGGCCGCCGTCAGTCGCCGAGTTCCCGGCAGGATCGCAGACCGGTCAGCAACTTAGCATTGGAGACGCCAATCTCGGCGATATCACCTTCGACTCGGCTAAGAACCTGGTGATGGAAACCCTCTCGAACACGCTGGGCGTCTGGGCGCCTCCATATACGAGCGGTCCAACCCGCACGATCCCGGCGTTCGGCAACGAGCCAACCTTTAACAAGCGCGAAAATAAGGTCTGGATTGCGTACGCGAACAACTCGGAGCCGAAGATCGAAGGCTATAACTACGTCACCGGAAAGCTGACGGACACGATCACGAACGGCTGGACCGCCACCGGAATTCCATATGGCGTCGCAATCGATCCGCCGGCGCCACTCTAAAGCGAGGAAGCATGATGATGTCATACGTTTGTACCGCTAGAAGCGCGGCGATCGCGTTGATTGCCGCCGCCGCAATAGCCGGCTGTGCCGGCCCGGCTTCGGTCGCCGGGCCCAGCATACCGGAAACTTCGGTTGCCTCACTCGGCGCGCATCGCGGTTGGCTTTCTCCGACGGCCACGAGCGAAAAGCTTGTCTTCGTTTCGGATAACGCCGCGAACGCCATCATGATCTACCCGCAGGGAAAGAAGAATCCGTCACCGGTCGGCGAGATCACCGACGGGATCTCCGCTCCGCTGGGCAACTTCGTCGACAAAAACGGCACGCTCTACGTTGCGAACTCGGGAAATGGCACCGTGACGGAGTATCCGCTCGGCTCGACGACACCCAGCGTCACGCTCTCCAACTCCATCAGCGGACCGATCAGCGTAGCGGTCGACCGCGTGGGCACGGTTGCCGTCGGCGAGTTCGCATCCGGGGTGATCTTGGAGTTTCCCGCCGGCAGCTCGTCTCCGACCGTGACGATCTCGCTGCTTAGCCGCCCCGAAGCGCTGGCATTCGACCGTTCCCGGCACTTATATGCGGCATGGAACGAAGATGCCGGAAGCGGCTTGGTCGGCCAGGTGAGCAAGTGCCAACGGCTTCAGGCGGTTTGCGTCGATCAGGGAATGAGCGAAGGTGAGAGCGGTGGCTTAGCAATCGACCGAGCGGGCGATCTCATCCTGGGCGATCAAACGAACCATGTGATCAACATCTACGCACCGGGCGCCACCTCCCCGACGCGTACCATAAATACCGGCACTCACGATCCATACAAGTTTGAATTGAATAGCGGGCAAACGAGCCTCTACGTGGCGGATTACCAAAACAACCAAGTCGTGAAGTACGATTACGCGACCGGAGTGCAGACCGGAGCAATCTCGACCGGGCTGCAGTCCGTGTGGGGCGTCTCGCTTTATCCCGCGGAGAGCTACGCGCCCTAGCCGCATCGTAGCCACAGGCATGGCCATCACGGCGACGAAACCCGTGCCGCGATGGCCCGCTCCGATCCAACACGTTCGCGTTACTGCGCAACACGCCATCTGTTACGCAACCTTCGGCACCCGCGCCGGCTGCGGCGCAATCCGCTCGCGAGCGACGCGTTCGCCGGCCGAAGTGACGATGACGCGCTTGGCATAATAGGAAAACGCGTCGACGCCGCGCTGCGCGCGATGGATGCGCAGGGTGCATCCGACGGGCATTGGCGCAGCGCGCGACAGGTCGCAATTCTTTTACGAGTGGATATGCAACGGCACTACCCGCACGCCGTTGCTGCCGATCTCGGCCTCTCGATTCGCCAGTTCCATCGGTCGCGGCGCGCCGCCCACGACCGTTTCTTCGTGCAGTATCGCGCGGCGACGAGCCCGCTTTCGACAATCGAGGTGGACGAAGACTTCACGCGCCGGCTGTTGACCCACGCGGCAAGCCTTGTCGATTCATGCGAAGTCTCCAGCGCAACTGCAATCTTGAACGACGTAGCGAACAGTGGCGCCGATGCCGCGATCCGGTGCGAAGCGCTCGTTTTGCTCGCGGAGGTGAATGCGTGGGCGCACTGCCTCGACCGCGCTCGGGTGCACGTCAATGCGGCGGAAGCGATCCTCGCCGTTGCGACCATCTCGGACGCACGGCGCGCGGTGCTCCTAGACGCGAGCGAAGCGGTTTCGCTGTTGCTCCGATGGTTCGTGCACGGCCCGTCGGCGATCTCCCGCGTCGCAACGAAACGTAACAGTTGTTCTACGCAAGCCGCTGGGCGTGCCGCGCTCGTTCGCGCTGCGGCGGTGCTGCGAAGCGGTGACGCCGCGCAGGCAACTCTGCTCCTGCAAGGTTTTAACGGCAAGGCGCCGTCGCCTGAAAGCACCATCGACCTTCTGTCACTGCGAGCGGAGATCGCCGACTTTACCGCCGAGAATCCGTTGCTGAGCGAGGAGCTTTTTGCGCGGGCGGCAGATGCCGCACGCACCCACGGTCTTCGTGGTCGCGAGCTTTACGCGACGCATCAACTCTGGCTCACGCGTTGGGCGCATTCGCGCAGTCCGCAAGACCGCAGCACCTACCGAGGCTTAGTTGATGCGGTCGACCGCTCTCTATCGCCGCGCCTTCGTTCTTACCTCACGTTCTCGGCCGCGGACGTCGAGCTCGCAATCGGTAATCCGGAGCGCGCCCACGCGGCTGCGGTGGCAGCCGGATCGGTCTCGACGAACCGATACGAAAGCTTTTCGGCTCACGGACTCGCCGCGGGAGCATTGCTTCGTCTTGGGCGCACCGCCGAGGCCGGCGTGCAGGCGAGGCTCGCGGCCGAAGCCGCGAGGACGGAAGGCCACGCGCGTGTTCTTTCATTGGCGCAGCGAATCAGCGCGCAAGCGTATCTGGTTCAGGGCGACCGGCGCGCCGCCCGCGGGGCGATCGAAGAGGCACTCGAGTGCGCGCAGCACTTCTCGACGCCGCACGTGCTCGCGCAAACGCAACGAGTTCTTGCTCGGATTATCGGCCGCTAGTTGGCAGCTGCAGGGTCAATCGCGATTCCCTCGACGTCGCCGCTCGGCGTCAATCCGTTGCCATAACTGTAGAGGTAAGTAACGCCTTTGGTTCCTGCATACCGGTAGACGTCAACCTGGCCATACTCGACGTCGGCGGCTTCGAATATGCCGAGCTTTGCGTTGACTTTACCGAAGACCGTCTCTCCCTTGAGGGCAAACGGTCCGTGCGCCGTACACTTTTCCGGACAGCCGGTATAGACCCAGAGCGCCGGCGCAAAAGTATCGAGCGCTAGAAGTTCGTTCTTCGCGTCCACCTCGAGCCCGCCGGGCGTCGAATTGCGATAGGCAGCAATGCGAATCCCTTTGCCCCTGCCGTTCTTCCACCAAACCAGTGACGCGCCGCTGCCGGGTCCCGACCCCGACGCTTGCGGATAACCCGACGCGTAGACGTTGCCTTGCGCGTCCTCGGCGACGGAGAAGAGCTCGCCCCCGATCGCGCGACTCGATAAAACGGCAATGCAACCGACGGCAAGCGTACAGACCGAGACGTTGCCGTACGGCTTACCCGTCGCCTGGAGATTCGCGACGTAGATCGTGTCCGTAGTCGCATCGCTCGTCGCCGCATCCGACGGTTGGCCGTCGTTATCCGCGAAGCTACCGAGCTTAGGGCCGCACATTTGGGGCCCTCGAAATACCGTAACGGTTCGCGCGCCGCCGTCGGGATCGATCAGATTCCCTGATTTGTCGGTCGCTACGTCGACGACGTACGTGCCGGGTATCTCGCAAACCGGCGGTATGTTCTTTCGAGACGCCCAAGCGTAGCCGAGAATTTCGTTCGTAAAGTACTCGGCAATATAGACGCCCTTTCTTAAGGCCGTCGGCGCCTTCCGGTACCACGGCGGTCGTGCCATTGCCGTAGATGGGGTCATGACCGCCGTCGAGCCGCCCGCACATCCCGCGATCAAGATTGCCGGTACGATTGCAAAGAATTCGCGTTTCACAACGCACGCAATTACGCGGTCGAGACGACAGCCCTTGCGCTCGAACGCAATCAGCGATGCAATTGGCAAAAAGGTACTTCCTTGGCACAAGCTGCTCGGCGGTCGCTCGCCAAGTAATCTTGACGCGCAAGGACTCGGCGATTGAAAATTTGAACGCGCGAATCGTGATCAGCAACATCGTTCTCGTCCACGGCGGTTTCGTTGATGGATCCGGATGGATGGGTGTCTACAACCTTCTTAAGGACGACGGATTCAACGTAAGCGTCGTCCAGAACCCCACGCTTTCGCTTAAAGGCGACGCTGCGGCAGCGAAGCTCATCATTGACCGACAGCCTGGCGAGGTAATACTAGTCGGTCATTCGTACGGCGGGGCGGTAATCACCGAAGCGGGCAACGATTCCAAAGTCGCGGGACTCGTTTACATTACGGCCTTTGCACCCGCCAAAGGCGAGTCGGTAAACACCCTGATCGCAAACCCGGTACCGGGTGCGCCGGTCCCGCCGATCTTACCCCCCGTTGACGGCTATCTGTTCCTCGAAAAAGCAAAGTTCGCGGCTTCGTTCGCGGCGGACGTCGACCCTAGAACGGCCGCGTTCATGGCCGATTCGCAGGTTCCGTGGGGCGTTGACGCTTTGGCAGGCGAGATCACCGAACCGGCCTGGAAGCACAAACCCAGTTGGTATCTGCTCGTCAGGGACGATCGCATGATTCCGTTTGCGGCGCAGCAGTTCATGTGCCAACGAGCCGGAGCGACATCGATGGAAGTCGGCGGCAGTCACGCGATCTACGTGTCGAATCCAGGCGCGGTTGCAGATCTCATCAAATCGGCTGCGAAGTCTCCCCGTTGACGCGCACGTAACGCGGTTATTCCCCTAGCTGTTCGGCAACGCCGTACGCAGCGGTCCACAGTGTGTACGGCGTTTCCGCATTCGCCATGGAGCTGCGTCATCTTATCGATCAGTTCTTTTGGCGTCGCGCTCTCCGCCACGAGCCGGTCGAAGTCGCGAATATAAATCTTCGTCGCAGCGAGGATGGCTTGCGGGTCGTCGTCACGTGCGTCAGGCGCCTTGTGACCCGCGACGATAATCCTTTAAGGTGAAGCGAATACCGATGGCGAGACGGCTGCATTCGGCTTGTAGCCGCTGAACGAAAGATTGCCGTCTACGCTGTAGCCGGGGAATCGTGCCGAAATGCGGGCCGTTGTCGGCAGCTGAAACGTTCCAACTGCGGCGTAGGTCTGATCGAGGTCCAACTTCCCGCCGTTGGTATAGAGCCATTCGGCGTGCCGGACGAGCGCCGTAGCGTCGTCGATCGTCACCGCCAGCTTTTCGACGCGGCTGCCGGATTTCTTCGGAACGAGCGAATAGCTCGAAAGTGTTCCGGTATCGCCAAGCGGCGTTACCGTGTAGTCGGCAGCGAGATCCTCGTAGCTCGGGGTGGACGACGCAAGATCTTTGAACCGGCTCAGCGGACCGGAGACGTTCTGGAACTCAATCTTGCGCTTTGGCTTGAGGTAATAGACCGTGCCGTTAAAGGTGCGGTGTACCGGCACCAAAGCGTGGAGTGTCGCGGATAGTTCCGCGGACGCCGTATACGATTGGAGCGTGGGGTTGGGGTTTGCGGCGCGGCGGAGCAAGTCGAGCGATGCCGTTTGCGCCGGATTCGCACCCAGCGGCGCGAGGGCGACGAGCAAGATTACAAATGCCAGAAATCTCATATGCTATCTAAGAACCCCCTTGAGCACGTCTGGTGGGTTCGGCATGCTAGCTGAGAAATCCTGAAAACCCTGCATACCAGCCCCACATCTTATGCGCATGTTCGATTGGTCCGACGACGTCCGACACGGTTTCCGATATTGCTCGTCTCATGGCCCCAGCGTAGCGTTTTGCGGCCTACCGCATGAAGGGAGTCAAAGTTCCTCCCTGGCTTCGCGATCGACTCGGTCTTCTCGCACTGACGAGCTTACCGGAACGTCGACTCACTCCCATTGTCCCGCGCAGTCTGCTTGGCGGCCACCGCTCCCGCCGAGCAGGCTTCTCCGGTCGTCAGCTGCCGAAAAGCCGGAAGTCCTAACGGCCAGTCGGAACTCTAAATCGCGTGCATCTCTGGGCGGTCGCTACGACCGCGTTCCTCGCAAGTGCCGTTGAGGCGATCGAAGCGGTAACGATCGTTCTTGCGGTCGGCTACGCTCAAGGCTGGCGGATTGCACTCAGGGGCGCTGCCTGTGCAAGCATCGCTCTGGCTGCGATCGTCGGAATCGGCGGCCCTGCGATCTTGCACTTCGTTCCGATCAGAGTCATCCGGATCGCTATGGGTCTCTTTTTGCTCTGGTTCGGCTACGGTTGGCTGCGCAAGGCCATCTTACGGTATGCGGGTCGGATCCCGCTGCGCGACGAGCATGCTGTCTTTGAGCGTCAGCTCGCAACGTTGCGCAACGCTCGCGAGCAGCGCGCTGGGTTTGCGGTCGCGTTCAACGGCGTCTTCCTCGAGGGGCTCGAAGTCGCCATCATCGTCGTGACGGTCGGCTCGGCGTCGAGCCACGCGCTCGAGGCCGCGGCAGCCGGCGCGCTGGCAGCCTTCGTCCTGGTTGCGATCGTCGCGGTCCTGGTGCGGCAGCCGCTCGCGCGCATCCCGGAAAACGCGTTGAAGTTCGTCGTGGGCGTCATGCTCGTCTCATTCGGGACATTCTGGCTCGGCGAGGGCTTAGGCGTAACGTGGCCCTATGGGGATGCAACGCTGCCGATTCTGGCCGGCGGCTATGCGGGCTTAGCGCTCCTGATGAGCCGATTTCTAAGATCCACCGTAACGCCGCAAACGTAGATGAGGATGCAGCGGCTTCCGAGCTATCATATTCCGGCGAGCCGGCTCGGCATGGGCTCGAGCCTTGGAAATTCGGCCCTTTGGGTTAACACGAAGAACACCGGCGACATCGAACGGATATTCTGTGTCGCGGCGGGCAAGACGCTGGTCGGTTCATTCTCGGTGCGTTACGGTTTGCTAGGGCGTCCGTTGCGCGACCTCCGGCTTGGACGCGAGCTCGACACCGGCGAGAGATCGTACACGCCGATCGCAGCGACAAGCGATGCGGTCACGTTCGACATTCATCCCGCATATCAACGGCGCCGTTTCGTTTTGGCAGACGCGCTCAATGTCCGGGAAACGGTCTTTCTTTCGCTGCTTGCGCGTGAAGAAGCGCAGAGCGATCCACCGATTCTGTACTACCTCGTCGAAATTGAGAACGGCAGCGCCCGCGATTGCGACGTCCGCGCAATCGGGTCGGCTCGCTTGCGTGGCGATGCCGCGAAAAGCGTAGTCGCAGAATACGATACGTCGCTCCCAGGACTCATCGCAACGAATAAGGGCGCGTTAAAACCGACGCGCATCCTTGCTTGCACGGAGCAGCCGGTCGCGTACGAAACGAGTTTCGACTTTGGCCACGTGTACGACGTCGCGCGGTTGCGGGCGCTGTCGAATTCATGCGAGGCCGGCGGCGACATCCTCGGCAGTCTGCAGCTCGAGTTCAATCTCCAGGCCGGAGAGCGAAAGCTATTCGCGTTCAAAATCGGGGTCTACGAAGAAAACGCGGACGAAGCGCTAGCGGCCTTTAAAGCCACAATATCTGGTTTGGATGCCCTCGACTTGACGATTACGCATCTCGAAGACGCGATCCACCGCAGCGAGGTAATTACACCCGATTCGGTCATTAATGACGGCGCGCTGTGGAGCAAAGTCAACATGCGGCGCGTCATGGCCAAGTATCCGACCGGCTGGCTTTTCACCAACGACCCCGGCGTCACGTCGAACGTCGTTTGCCGCGACTGCGCTTGGTTCATCGTCGGCAACGACTATTTCATACCGGAGTTCTCGCGATCGCTTTTGGACAAATGGGCAACGCTGCAGTACACGGACGGAAAACTTCCTGAGTTCGTCAATGCGCTGACGGACCAGCCCGAAGACGACGGCCTGAACATCAACGACGATACGCCGCTGTACCTGATGGCAGCCAACCACTATTACCGCGCCACCGGAGACCTGGACTGGTTACGCGAGAGGTACGCGTCGCTTGCCAAGGCGGGCAGGCACATTATTTCGCAAATGGATGCGCGCGATTTGGTCTGTTGCAGTGCGAACGACCCGCGCGGCGACGTCTGGGCAATTGCGAGCTGGCGCAACATTATTCCGAACTACAGCATTAACGGAGCCGTTACGGAGATCAACGCGGAATGCGTCGCAGCGCTTCGCTTTCTCGCGCACCTTGCCGCATGCATCCCCGGGGCCGATGCGGATCCGGAATACTTCATGAGCTATTCCAATCGCATTCGCGACGCTATGGCGAAGCATCTCATCAATCCGGACAGCGGCATGTTCTATCTGAACATCGGCGTGGAAGGTGATGCCCACACCGATCTGACCGGCGACGAAGTATTTCCGGTGATGTTCCGTGCGTGCGATGAGGAAACGGCGTTCCGCATTATCAGTAGGCTAAACTCCCCGGATTTCTGGACGCCGGCGGGCCTAAGAACCGCTTCGAATTTAGATCCGCGCTACGATCCGGCGGCATTTTCGGGACTCATCGGAGGAGTTTGGCCCGGTCTGACGTGGTGGTACGCATTTGCGGCCGCACCGTACCATCCGGAGTTCATGGTCAAGGCGCTGCGTTCGTCGTTCGAACATTACGCCGAAGATCCGCGTCGTTACAATACGGTCCCGGGGCAGTTCAGCGAATGGTTTGACGGTGAATCGCTGGTCAATCGAGGTATGCGTCTGTCTCCGTGGGAACCGCCACGATTCTTATGGGCGGCGATTGAGGGTGTTTGCGGCTTGACGCTTACCGGGGATTTGCCGAAAATTCAACCGCTCGTACCGGCGGACTGGAGATGGCTGGCGCTACGCCGCGTACCGTACCATGGCGAGGAGATTAGCTACTTCGCCGTCCTGGCACGCAACGCGTTCCATATCTACACGACGTGCGAGATCGATAGCGATCATTCGCACTCGGTCTATATAACCGACGCATCGGACAACATCCCGATCTTTTCGCGAAGCGCTCGCGTCGTAGCGTTCCAGCGCGAACACGAAACCGTATTGCTCGTCGGGAACGTTAGCACGACGTCAATCAACGTTCCTGTGGACCTTTCGTCGATTCTGACCGGCGAAGCAAAGTATCACCTACGCATCTACAACTCCGAACGCGACGATTGGGAGACCGACGCCGTGTTCGCGCGCGAAGAAGTCATGAGTGTCACGACGACCATCGAAAGTCAAGGCTACCGCCTCATGCAGTTTACCCGTGTCGAGGAGTGATCGCACTAGCGCGTCATACCAAGTCGAGCCAAGCAGTCCGGGTACGAAGCTCCTCACACTAAAGCGTCGTTATACGAGCTGCTGACCACCGTCGATGTCGAGTACCGCGCCGGTGATCGCGCCATTACTCATGACCTGCAGCGCCAGCGCGGCGACGTCGGCCGGCCCGACTACGCGCCGGATGGGCAACGTTTCACGCAGTTGTTTGCGCCTAGCATCGATTTGATCGCCCAGAATCGCCGCAGAGAGCGGCGTGTCGACGAAGCCTGGTGCAATCACGTTGACGCGCGTAGGGGCGAGCTCGACGGCTAAATTTGCAGCAAGTGCCGGAATGGCAGCGGTGAGTGTCGTGGCAATCGCGAGCCCGACGCCGGGACGGCGGGCGCCGGTGCCACCGACGAAGAGCAGCGATCCACCAGGCCGTATTTTTCCGCGCGAGAATAGCGCGGTGCCAAGCATTACCGATAGCCGGTCATCAAAATGCCGTCGCGCATCGTCAAGATTCATAGAGGACAACGGCATGTACGCAGGGCCGCCGGCTGTTAGCATGACGTGATCGACTGGACTGGGCAAGTCCTTGAAAAATTGCTCGAGCCGACCCAAGTCGGCTGCATCGAAGGCAGCCGTTTGGCGAGCCTTCAGCTCGCGCGCGACGCTCTCGAGCTTTTCCGGCGCGCGTGCGGTGAGCACGAGCTCTGCACCGGCCGCGTGCGCTTGGCGTGCCGTTTCGAGTCCAATGCCCGAACTGCCCCCGATAATGACGACGGTTTGTTCTTGGAGTTCGTTCACGACGCGCTTTGGGCCGAAAACGCGAGCAGATCGTCGGTGGTCACGATCGCAGCCGCGTAGTTCGGGACTGGTGTGGCTTCGTCATAGTTCATGGTGTTTCTGCCGCCTTTAAATCGGAATCACCGATTCGACATTGCGCTGCTCACCGGCCGGATGCCGTCTACTACTAGTCGCCTGGAAATGATCCGTACGATGAGCATCCCTGGCGTCTTGATCGCGGTAGAGTTCCCACCGCGCACTAACCAGCCCTTCGGCCAAGAATGCCACGCTCAGCGGCTCCGGGCAAAGTACCCCCCGGCCCCTTTACATGCGAAGTAAACGACGTTCGAAGCGTACAGTGCGTACGAAACGCAAGAAATAGCCGATTTTCCTTGCTGCGTCAGTTTTTTCGGGGCCGATTTTTCGTCCGCTAACGTCGGCGCTTTCCGCCAGTTTCCGCGAGAATTGTCGTAAGATTGTCGTACGCCGCCGCTAACCGTTCGCCGCAATCCATATCCGCGGCTCCGATGCGTCTAGCTACGCGAGGGGAGGCCTAATCTCGGCAGTCGGGCTGCGTCCTTTCCGGTCGCCCCGTCGTTGCTGTCCGCTGCTCTCGCTTCGAGGCCGGTTCGTACGCTTGAGGGGGTCCTCTGTAGCGTGCGCTTACGACGCCTTTACGTGGTTGAACCGACTTGCTCTGTTGCCCCGGCGCGATAGCAACCCGCTGCTCAAACAAGTGCCGCGGCTCATCCGGATTGACTGCGGCTCACCGGTGGGTTTACTATTACGCTCGGGGGAGGCTTTCTCATCGAGATGCGCGTTGATTTCTGCGAGTCTCCGGGTACTCGCCCATCATTAGGTCATTGAAATGGCGACTACGCCTCAACCCAGCGCCAACGACCAGTTCAACCAACGGTGGTTGACGTTCGTAAGGGCACCGTGGATCGACAGAGCGATCGCCCTTGTTGCCGTGATTCCGTTTGCTTGGCTCACCTATATTCGCATGCGGACGTTGGGGTTCGACGTACCACGGCTCGCGCTCGCCCTTCAAGGACTCATTCTGATCGGTACGATGGTCACGCGAAAGCTTCCGGTACGTATCAGCACGAACCTGTGGGTCTGGCTGCTGACCTTTGTGGAGACATATTGGATCGTTCTCATCTTCGCTCTGTTGGCGCCGGGCCTGCCGCTCGTGCCCTATTGGTTATCGGCTACACTTGCGACCCTCGGCGCATCGTTGATGATTTGGGCTCGCTTGAGCCTTGGAAGGAGCATTGGACTCGTTCCCGCGTTGCGATCGTTGGTGACGCGTGGGGCATACAGCTATGTACGTCACCCAATCTACACTGGCGGCGCTCTCGTGTTCATTGCTAGTGTCCTTCACGCTTATTCGCCCTTGAATCTCGCGATGGTTACGTTCGGCATCTTTTGGTTCGTGTTGAAGAGCCTAGCCGAGGAATCATTCCTCAAGTCTGATCCGTCCTATACCGACTATATGCTACGCGTCCCCTGGCGCTGGATTCCCGGGATAGTGTAAATGCCACAGGCCTCTGATTTGGGAACCGCGGTAAGTCGGAACCCGACGCCGCTAGGGCAGCCGACCGGATTTCAGCGTCGCTCGAACCCTATTGTCGTAAGATTGTCGTAAATGCGGCGGATCGCCTCGCTCAGCCACGCAGAAAAAAACGCCAAAATCCCTTAAAGAGTCAGGCGTTTTCGATGGTGGAGATGGGGGGACTCGAACCCCCGGCCCCTTACGTGCGAAGCAACAAATCGGGTTCGGCAAAAGCTTGCTATATCAGGATTTTCGGCCTGTTGCGCCGCTTTCTCCCCATACTCCCCGCGGAGGATCGCCTAAGAATCGCCTCGATTGGCACCTTGAGATATCCAACTATCGCGCCTGCAGAAGCTCGCGATATCGAAAGCACGTCACGATATGGTCGTTAACCATCCCTGCGGCCTGCATGTGTGCGTAGCAGATCGTCGTTCCGAAGAACGTGAACCCTGCCTTCTTCATCGCTTTGCTCATCGCGTCGGATTCTGGCGTCGACGCGGGAATCTGAGAGATATTCCTCCAGCGATTAACGATGGGTTTTCCGCCGACGAACTTCCACATGAAATCGTCGAGCGTGTTGCCGCTCTCGCGAAGGGCGAGGTAAGCCCGGGCATTTTGTATCGCCCCCTCAATCTTCCTGCGATTTCGAATAATCGCGACGTTTCGCATAAGCGACTCAACCTTACGGCGGTCGAAGCGCGCAATTCGAGCCGGGTCGAAGTCGGCAAACGCTGCGCGATAGGCCTCACGACGCCGCAGGATTATCATCCAGTTCAAGCCGGCCTGCGCGCCTTCCAAGAGCGTAAGCCCGAAGAGGCGCCGGTCGTCGTGGACGGGAGTACCCCACTCTCTGTCGTGATACTGCAAAATCAGAGGATCGTCGGTTACCCAGCTGCAGCGGCTTTCCTTTTTCGAATTAGCCATCGGTGGCCTGAACTATGTCGGAGCCACAGGGGGGATGCAGTTCATTTTATCGCGCCGACTATGGCTCGAGAGCGTGCCAAGCACAGTCGGCCAGCTCTTCTCGAAGTCGGCATCTTGTTGAAGTCCGCGTTTGAGCAACGCTTGAAATCGCCTCTGCGCTTGCGGCCACGCTAGGGCCATCTCAAAGGAGTTGAGCGCGTTGAGGAGCTGGTCCGCGCTCGGCAATGAGACCTGGTTGATGAGAGTTTTCGCCGCCGAGATGGCGGGTCGATCGAACGAGGCGATCCGGCGCGCAAGCGAGTCGACGAAGCCATTCAACTCCGCGTCTGGAAGCGCCCGGTTGATGTATCCATAGCGCTCCGCGGTCTCGCCGTCGAAGTCGTTTCCGCTTAGCACGATCTCTAGCGCGCGACCGCGGCCGACCAGGAGCGGGAGTCGCTCCGCGCCTCCGCCGCCGGGATGCACTCCAACCGCCACTTCGGGTTGACCCAGGAACATATTTTCGCGCGAGCCGAAGCGCATATCGCACGCAAGCACGAACTCGCTGCTCGCGCCCCTGACGCATCCTCGGATCTTCGCAATGCTGACCACTGGGCTCTTGGTGAGGCGGACGAAGGTATCCATCAAGATCGGCAGGCCGGTACGGCCAACGGTGGTGAGAATGTTTCCCACGTTACCGGTCAAGTCAAAATGGGCGAGATAGAAGTCAGGGATCGCACTTTCAAACACCACCACGCGGAGGTCGAGGCTGGCGTCCATCCGCCCAAGTAGGTCCTGCAGGCCTTCGAAGATGCCGGCATCCAAGACGTTGAAAGGCGGATGGTCGAAAACGACTCTCCAAAATGCAGGCGACTCCTCGACGATTCGGACGGGCGCTTCTGTCTTGGTCATGATGAACTGCCTCCAGCGATCGGAATGAGATGGTTGACCCCATGTTGCTACAGTGAGCCTTGACCCAGTATCACCACGCCGACACCAACAACCACCTTCGCGCCCTTCTTGGCGAAGGCGACGGCAGCGGCACGCCCGATGCCGGTGAGACCACCGGTGACCAGGACAATTTGAGTACTCATCCTAGTTTTCTTTGGATTCGGGGAAGGTTGCGCCGAACATGGGCAACCCGCTTACAGACGTATCGTGCGTAGCCTCGTCCTCTATGACGTCCCAGTGCTCGGCAAGACGCCCGTTTTCGATGCGAACGATGTCGAGCGTAATCCAGTTCGCGGGTTGGCCAATGCCGCTAAACCGGCCGTGCAGCATCAGCATGTCGCCTTCAGCGAGGATCAAGCCATTCTCGTATTTTAGCGTGGGCGGCAGACTCTTGATCAGACCGAATAAGCCCTCGCGCCCCGGCGGGATATGCGCGCTATGCTGGATGTAGATCGGCGACCAAAACCTTTCGGCCGCGACGTAGTCCCGTTTATTAAACAGCGTGTCGAAGGCTTCAAGCACGAGTGCCTTATTTTTCGTTTCCGTGGTTGCGGTCATCGTCGCCTCCAGGGGGTTTTCCGAGTGTCCGCGCGGATACGCCGCGGGTTTAGATACTAATACGACCGGTCGTCTTACGTCAAGACTTAGGAACTGGAAACTGATCAAATCGGAAAAGATCGCCTTAGACTCGAGTCTTGCGCTGCCTCAACCCCGGCATGCCCGACTGCAGCAGCGTGCCGAAAGCAACCGAAAAGAAATCATCGATCGGCGCACGGCTCGCGGCGAGCTTCATGGCGCCGGTCACGCCACCCCAACTCTCGATAAGGAAGCGAGCTGTTGTTTCGGCATCGATTGAAGTCGAGATGGTTCGGTCGGCCTGCCCTTCGCGAATGGCTTCCGCAATCAGTGCCGTCCACCGAGCGACCTGTCTGCGGAGATCCTTCTGCAAGAGGGGTGTCGAGTCTGAAGCCTCATGCATGAATTTCGAAACCAAACAGCCGTTTGCAAAGCCGAACTTCTTATATCGCGAGGCAATGTGGTGGAAGTGACGATGCAGGCGCTCCAGCGGAGCCATCGACTTATCGGCAAGTAAATCCAAGTCCGCACCGGCCCAATAATTATCTAAGATCTCTCGCGCCAGCAGTTCTTTGGCCTTGAAATAGTTATAGAATGAGCCCTTCGGGACGCCGGCTGCGTCAACGATCTCCTGAACACCACACGCGTTGTACCCAAGCGCGTGAAAACGCTCCGCCGCTGCCGCTACAATCTTTTCGCGGACGCTCAGTCTTGCCACGCGAAGCTTTCTCCGAGTCTCATCGCAGTGATACTATGACCGGTCGTATTATTTGTCAAGCATATATACGCCGTTTGCGGCCGTTCACGCGACTATCGATCGATTCCAGCTGAGCCAAAGCGGACGAACCATCGAATCGGCCTCAGTCGCTAAGGCGACGGGACCAGATTGAGTGGAGGACGACCCTCACAGACGGCCGCGGCGTTGTCGAGTGCCAGACCCATGGCCTCGCGCGTTTCCTCCGTCCCACTTCCTATGTGCGGCGTCCAGAACACGTTCGGCAATGCCGCGAACCGGCGATCGAAGGCCGGCTCGTGTTGGAACACATCAAGACCGGCCGCAAAAAGATGGCCCGAGGTCAGCGCAGCTATCAGCGCGTCTTCATCCACGAGACTTCCACGCGCCGCGTTGACGAACACCGCTCCCTTTGGCAAGAGCGCGAAGGTCTGCGAATTCATGATCGCGTCGGGCTGAGGAGTCGCCGGTATGTGTAATGACAGCACCTTGCAGTGCGGAAGCATCGCAAGAAAGGCGCTGCCGCAAGCGTTACTCAGTTACCGCAAGGCCCAGTGGGTCGGCAAGTCCCGTGGCACCGCCAGCGATCGTTTGGATCGGCGCAACGTTGCTGCTTGCAGTCGCTGCAAAGCCAAGAATCGCGTTCGAGCCCGGGTTAGAGACGAATATCTCGCTGCTCCTCTTACTAACTGCTAGCCCGAAGCTGAAGCCATTCCCCCCGGCAAGCCCGGTCTTTGAGCCGGCGATGCTACGGATCGGGGAGACATTGCCGGTCGCTCCGGCTGCGAACTCGCTGATCGTCGCAGTCTTAGTATCGAAGACGTAGACGTTGAGCGAAGCGTCGACCGCGACCGTGCCGGGAGCTACTAGTCCGGTGTTGCTTCCGCCGATCTGCGCCTGCATGATGGAGGATCCCGCCGGAAAGATATCGATCGTTGCCGTCTTCGAATTCGCCACGTAGAGAAGGTTGTTGTTGTCGATGGCCAGACCACCCTCGTCGGAGATGGTACGCTTTGGTTTAACGCAGCCGTTTGCTCCAGGCGCGAATACCTCGACGGCGCGGCCGCCCTCTGGTAAGAACGCGGAAACGAAGAGCTGGCCCTTCCTGTCGAACGCCACGGCGTTCGTCTGACTGGGTTTGTTGAAGCACGAGACTCCGGTCAAGAAATCGCCGGTCAGCCCGAACGTTTCGAGCCCGGCCTGACCGCCCGAGTCGATGTTGCCGTTTGCAATGCCGATGCCTTCTCTTGAACTGAAGGCGATGGCGTAGGGTCCGTTAATGTGACTGATGACGGTGCTCGGCGCAACGTTTCCGTTAGCGCTTTCGGCATATTCTCGAATCGAGCCGCCCAAGCCGGTGTTTTCGTTCGCGACGAGAATGAGTGCAGTCGTCGCCCTCTGGGCGCCGGCGAGATGCTGGCCTTTAATGACGCTCGGCGGGGCTGCGCCGGTGACGGAGCTAATCTGCGGCGCACCGGCTGCCGGAACGGCATTCACCGTTGAGCCGATTTGCGCGCCGGAGCACGCTGCGAGCGCCAACGCGAGGCTGACGCCCGCAACGTAGTTAGGTGGTTTCATTTTGATTCTCCGTGAAGGGTGGCGCCCCATGTCGCCCCGTCTGCAAATGTGACCGCCGAGACAACGCAGGATGTGGCTGCGGTGTTCGCCAGTCGAAGGTTATGATTGATGGCGACACCAGGGCTGAATGTCCCAACGTCGCCAACAGTGGCACCGTCGTCGAGGGCGAAGGTCACCCGAGAGATCGTCTTGGCAGCCACGTCGGAGAAGCGCACATGCAAAGCAGATGCGGTGACGCCAGTGGAGTCGTCATTATTGCTCCAGACGGTGACAAGCTTCGACACTTCGCAACGCGCGAGTTCGATCGGCGGCACAGAAGCGAGTCCAATCAGGGAGCTTAGGATCAGAGAAGTGAACACTTTGCTATTCCTTTGGTAAAGTTTGGTTGTGACGTTGTTACGTTTGGAGTGAGTGATCGGCGATCGTTGCAGTATTGCGTGCGATTTCCACGCTGCGGTAGCCCAGCACGCTCAGTAACTTGCTGTCCGGCACCTTTAATGGGCCCGGTTTGTCTGCCGTGCCCGGTGCCGGCTGCGGATACGCGGTGGAGGCGGCGGTTGCGAACCGAATGTTACCATCGGTGTGCTGGACGATCTGATGGATGTGCCCGTTCAGCACCGTTACCGCATCGAAGCGACGCAGCGCCGCCAAGACGCGCGAGCCGTCTTCCGTGGTCCAGCCCCACGGCGGAAATAGCGCGTATAACGGAACGTGAGCGAAGACGACGATTGGGGTTGAGCTCTTCTGCGCCGCGAGGTCCTTCTCGACAAAATCGAGCTGCTCGGTGCCGAGCTTTCCGTCGATTTCGAAGTTGAAGACGTTGACGAGCGACAAGAAGTGCGCGCCGCCTTGGTCCCACGAGAACCACCCCTTTGGGGCGTCGCTCCGGCGAAAGGCGTCGAAGAACGCCGATGGCGTACCGATGACATCGTGTTCTCCAGGCAGGACGACGAGCGGAGCCTTGAGCGTACCGAGGATTTGCTTCGCCGTATCGAACTGTGCGGGCTTGGAAAGATGGGTCACGTCGCCGGTGTGAACGACGAACGTCGGTTGCACTGGCATCGCGTTGATCGCAGCGATGGTCTTTTGAAGCGTTCCCGTTACGTCCATATTTTCGGGGCGCGCAAAGCCGATGTGGCTATCGCTGATTTGAACGAACGAAATGGCACCATCCGCGGCCAGTGCTTTTTGAGCATTGAATAGGCCGCCGCTCGACAAGGACCACGCGATACCGGTCCCGGTCCAGGCAACGTGTTTGAGGAAGTCGTCGCGTTTCATTGTTGGCTCCTTACTTTGCCGCAGCCGGCAGGACGATGATCGTCGCCTTCATATACGGATGCAGCTCGCAAAAATAGTGGTAGGTGCCGGGTTTGGTGAAGACGTGCTGCCACGTACCGGCGGTGTCGAGGCCTTCGGAATCGAACGATTTGTCGGTCGCGGTCACGGTGTGGGCTTCGTCGTCGTCGTTGATGAATGTGACACGGTCGCCCACGTGAACGGTCAGGGCCGGCGGATGATACTTGAAATCCTTGATGTGGACCGTCGCGACGGTCGGAAGCAGCGGTGGAACGGCTGCATTCGCGCCGGCGGTGAGGGCGACGGCCAGCAGTGCGATTTGCAGGCCCGTAAATAATCTGCTCATGTGGGTGCATATGCCGCCACGGGCATGGGCGGATTGGTCGGGTCATCCGAAACCGGCCTCGGTGGCATATCAAGGTTGTGAAACCCACAGGGCCGTATGTCAGCCGTTAGATGGACGAGCTCGTCGAGGCCTTTGCCGCGCGCAGGCCTTCGGGCCTCGAGCAGGTGTACGCGCTGTGGTCGCGTCTATTCTTCAGCGTTGCTTGCCATGTCATCTCCGATAACGCACGCGCTGAAGACTGCGTGCACGACGCGCTCCTGCGCATATGGCGGGCTCCCAACCGCTTCTCCGGGAACCGAGAGATGTTAAAGGCGTACTTGGTCACGTGCGTGCGCAACGAGTCGCTCGGGATGGTTCGACGCGAGGGCCGAAGAGACGCACGGGAGTTGAAAGCGGCCCGCCTTGCGCCCGTAGCATCGGTCGATCCGCCGGCGGTCGATCCCGTCGAGACGCAACGGTTGCAGGCCGCCCTCGGGCGGCTTCCCGAGGAACAGCGGGCGGCGCTCACACTCGCGTACTATGGAAACAAGACCCACGTCGAGATCGCGCAGGAGCTGAACGTTCCGCTCGGCACGATCAAGAGCCGCATCTCGATGGCGATGCGCAAGTTGCAGACGGACCTGGCAAGTGCCGAGGGGACCCGCTCGTGACCGAACATCTGGGCGAAGACGCAGAACTCTATCCGCTTGGCGCGCTCGACGACGATGCGGCGCGCAACGTCGAGCGCCACGTCGCGTTGTGCTCGGAATGTGCCGAGCGCGTCGCACAAGCGCAAGCCGTGGCGGCGTCGCTGGCAGCGGCGCTACCCTTGGCCGCGCCATCGCCGGCGTTGGAGCGCAGGCTGCGTGAGGCTGCACGGCCACAGCTTGGCGCGGCCAAAACGCGCGCGAGCATCTTTCGCTTCGCGCTCGCGGCGGCGGTCGCGCTAATCTTCCTCGGCCTTGGGTGGCAAACGCTCGTTCTCCAGCAACGACTGAAGGCCGAGGACGTCGCACTCATCACGATGGTCCACAGCCATTTCAACCACGTCTCGATGGCACCGGAATCGGCAAACC
Organism: Vulcanimicrobiota bacterium; assembly: GCA_963831815.1. Taxonomy (GTDB): domain Bacteria; phylum Vulcanimicrobiota; class Vulcanimicrobiia; order Vulcanimicrobiales; family Vulcanimicrobiaceae; genus Cybelea. Next base: position 319,102 of record CAWHRL010000002.1, on the reverse strand, counting down.
CGGTCGCAGCGAAGATTCTCTACGCGCGAGACGGCTCGTGGATATACATCATCGCCGATAAGCCCGGCGGCTCGCTGCGCGCAGTCGCGCAGACGGCGGCGGGCACCGTCGATCTCGGCGCCTTGGCGAGTGCCGGCGAAACGGCGACGCTGCTGGTGCATCCGCGCGAGCGCATTAGAGCCGTGATCCTACAGCGCGCCGGCACGGACGTCGCCTCGGCTAAACTGGGATATTGAGCCCGTCCGCTCCATCGGCTTTCATGGACGCTTCGAGCTTCGCGATCGTTGACGCCTCCGGCGCGCTGCTGCTCGATTGACGTGAGTCGGGTCATCCGCGAGCGGGCTCGGCGTCATATCAAGAGCGCACACACTGTCTTCTGCGGAGGTCTCCATGCAAAGTCAACGCGAAGGTGCTCGAACGACGAAATTACTGTGCGCCTGCGCGACGTCGCAGCAGGCGTCGCGGTTGGTGCGCCACGCGGTGGGGTTCGATGTGAGATCGGTTACGGAGGCGACGGCGCCACGTAGTCCCAGCCATACACTTTCGCGATCGCGTTGAGAACCGCGTTGCCCGCATGCAAACCAATGTCGGAATTCGTCATGATTATCGCGCCGTTTCCGGTGTCGGCAAACATCACCATCGTGGCTTGATAACCCACATTTCCGCCAATGTGACCAAACCGGTGACGCGCTCCAACAAAGAAACCGTATCCCATGCGGTCCGGATCGCTCGGCGTGCCTAGGATATTGATTACACCGCGGCTCCATTGAGGCGCGAGCATCGCTCGCGCTGTGGCAGCCGTAAGAGTGCGGTGTGATAAGCCTCGCGATTCTAACGCTACCTCAATTGCGAGCTTCGCTAAATCAGTCGGCGTCGTCCACAATCCTCCCGCAGCCATCTCCGGTTGTACGTGCCAGCCACCCTCAACCGGATTTCCGTTAATCAGCGTGCCGCGTGCAGCATCAGGAGCTGATTGCGGCGGCAACGGTTGTTCGAAGGTGCTCTGAAACATTCCGAGAGGCGCGAAAACCAAGCGCCGCATGAGACTGGAAAAAGTCTGCCCGCTCACATCGGTCATCAATTGCTGTACGACCAAGTAAGCGTTACCGGAGTACGACCATCCTGTTCCCGGCACTTGGCTTACGATGATCGCATTGTTCATCGCTGGCGATTCGCCGGAAAGGATCTGTAACAGGGTTGGTACGGGGGTGCCGATAGCATAACCGGGAAAGAAGTCGCCCCCTATAATCCCCGAAGTGTGGTCGAGGATGCGCGCTAGCGTCACCTTTTGATTTACGGTAAACGCGCTTGCCGGAACCTTCCATGACTTCAGGCTTTCATTCACATCGGAGTTCAGCGACAGTTCAGCCGCATCCACTAGAGCAAGCGCTCCTACCGCGGTCACCGGTTTGCTGATCGAACCGGCAAGAAAAAGTGTCCGCGGCGTCACAGCAGTCGAGCCACCCTTCTCTGTGACGCCGTAGCCGTTGGCCCAAGCGATGCTGTAGTCGTGGATAACCGCGACGCTCATGCCCGGTATCCCGTTGGCCTTCATAAGCGCCGCGATGTCAACGCTCCTCTCCACTGCAGCTTTCGGATCCTGGGCCCGTAAAGGTATCGGCATGGTGACCGCGAGAGCCAATACGAATATCGCGGTCGCGTTGAGCGACTTCACACTACGACCCTCCCTTTGCTAAGTGTACGGCGCGACGGAAGAGGTTGTTTCGGCACGGCCAGTTCGCCATTTCAGGGACCCTGCGCCGCACCTCTACGCCGATTGGGATAGACAGCGAGCTTCTTCGACCCGTCGGGTCCAGCGGTCGTCTAGTGAAATCCCTTTTCGCGTCAGGGTTTGCTACGGTCGAGACGAGGTAGCTTTAGAATCCCTGATCCCCAATTGTCGTAACTTCGGTTTCCGCAAAATGTGGGAGCAGGTCTGCGTTCTCGGCGACGATCGAGCGCAGAATGTCGAGTTCAGCTTGGCTGTCAGTGACATGCAGTACGATAAAGGCGTTGAGTGCCACGAAAAAGTGGCGCCATAATTGGTCGCGCAAACTTTCGTCGGCGTGATTTGCCAACGCGTCGTAATAGCGCCGCGCTATCATCTGAGCGACGAAACTGCCGAAGGGCGTGCGATATGCGACGCACCGCAAGAGTGCCGTCACTTGAGCGAGTGATTCCGCTTCGTCGGAACCAAGATTGCTGATGTGATATGTGGCAAGCATAGCCGTCTGGACTCCATCTGCAGTGCAGCCGACGCCTGATCTGCGCCGCAGGGCGAGCGGTTGCTAAGAAAAAAGATTTCCCAAACCCGTTGTTTCGAGAACGCGTTTCAAGTGTGCCCGGGCGCCCAGGACTCGGACGGACCGCCGCCCCGGTTCGTGGAGTCGAAGCAAGAAGCGCAAGAACGTCGCGTCGGCGACGTCGAGTTCGGAAACTTCAAGCACAACACTCCCATAGCCGTGCATTTCTGCTGCGAGCTCCGCAAGAACGGGCGCCGAGAAGATGTCAGCACACCCTGCAACCCAAGCCTCGCAGTTCTGTTCCGTCCATCGCGTTTTCTGCCAACGAAGTTCACTGTATCGCGGATCGTCTGCGGTTCTTGAAATCATCTATTACGCCTCATCTTTTCACTCACGGGGGAGCGAGCCCTGAGCGGCTCTTGTACCCGAGAAGCGAAGAGCAGCGCAGTGAGTAAGGAAAAAGGAATCAGTAAAAGTGCGAACGCGAGAGTGCTCTGCGAGTGGTCCAGCACGTGCCAATCAACCATCAGCATGCTCGTGTTACTCGACCGAGAGCACAATTGTGCCGCGTACGTGTCCCGCTTCGCTCATCGCGTGCGCGCGCTTTGCCTGCGACAGCGGTAGCACGGTCTCGACCACCGGCCGCACGAAGTCGAAGTCGATCAACTGGGCTATTCGCGCCAGCTGGGCGCCGTCGGGATGCGAAGCAAAGATGGCCGCGGTCGCCTCGTGCCGGCGTGCTTCTTCGGTGGACGGCGGAGCGACGATGGAAACCAGCACGCCACCCTTACGCAGCACGTTCCACGAGCGCTCTTGGACGTCGCCGCCTAACGTATCGAGCACGACGTCGACGGGGCCGACGAATCACAGCGTCGCCGCGGCGTAGGCTGCGAAGACCAGTTTGGTTGTTTTAGCAGCCAAACGGAGTTTTAGATAGGGCGCGAACGTTCGCATTGTCGAACCGGCGTGACCATGAATTTGAAACTGATGGGTACCGCTCTAATAATTGCGATGTTGTCCGGCTGCGGCGGCCGTATCGCCGCTCCGTCCAGTTCGCTTCCTCTCGCCTCTAGGAACGCTGCAGTTGCTTTGAAGACCGATCCCCCGTTTGCCTATGTGGCGCAAACGTGTCAGTTTAGCGCGTCCTGTCCGTCGCCGAACGGATTGGTACAGATGTTAGGCGGCCCAGCGATTACCACCGACGTCGAAAACCCCACCACGTTAACGGTCGATGGTTCCGGCAACCTTTATGTCGGCAATTCGACCTCGTCAAACGAGGGTGACATCAGCGTGTATCCGCCGAAGAGCGTGAATCCGCTGCGGATTCTAAGCGGCATAACCGGTGTTCCTAAAGGGCTCGTTGCCGACGCAGCCGGACGTTTATTCGCCGTCGCCCAGTATCGCTCGGGCTGCTGTCAGTTAGAAGGCACCGGCGAGATTTACGCAACCGGCGGAACGAAACCACGGAAGCAACTCAAGGGTCTCAGCGGCTTCGCGCATTCTCCGGTGCTCGACGAGTTCGGAAATCTATACGTGGGCAACTTTGATGTGTTTCCTGGTTGGGTGAGCGTGTACGAGCGCGGGCGGCACGCTCCATCGCGTGTCATCGCGCAGGGCATTGGCCTCCCAATCCAGTTGGCGATCGCTCCGAACGGGGATCTGGTCGTACTCAACGGACTCTTCAGCGGTGGCTACAACGTTGTGGTCTATCCGGTTGGGCAAAGCACGCCGTCACTGACGATCACTGCGGGCCTACATGCATCGACCGCGATTGCAGTCGATGCGGACGGGAATATATACGTCGGCAATGGCCGAGACAGAAAGGGACATGGATCTATAACGGTCTATCGTAACGGACAGACAACTCTCTGGCGCACAATTCGCGGAGTTCCTTTTCCAGCAGCGCTCGCATTCGATGGGTCGGGCCGGCTCTACGTCGCAAACGCTCCCCGTAAGGGAGCGGACACGATCGCCGTCTTCGCTGCCGGCGGTTCGAAGCTCGTGCACACGTACCAGCTAACAGAGCAGTTTTCCGCACTCGCCGTTCCCCACTAGCAGGTTTGCTACATGAAGACCCTCGTCATGCATACAGCCGCGTTGATTTTTTGCGGCATCGCGCTGGCGAACTGATCGCAGGTAACCGGTGGTTCTTCGCCGCTTCAGGCAGTTCTCCCGAACGATACGTCGGCGCAGCAGCTATCTGCTAATGGCTACAAGTCCTTATAAGAAGCCGGCGCGAAAGGCGCCGGCTTCTACGTTAACCGTGATGACGATCTCGGACTCTCGACTAGGTGCGTCTCACCGTGTCGCACGACGCGTTGCCGCTGTTGTTGCTGCTCATGGTGAACTCGATGGAGGGAAACTGCAGCTTCGCCGGCCTTCTGGGTGCGTTTACGAAAAAGAGATTGTTCGATTCGCCGGTCGTTCCGGAGTCGGCCGGGCACGTCGGCTTTTTCCTTAGACCGGTGTCCGCTTGCACGCTCACCGTGATCTTCGATCCCGCATTGAAGTTTGCGACATCGCCGCCTGCGTTACCGATAACGTTGAACTCTGCCCCTTCCCAATTCGCAGCGAGATCGGTGATACCGTCGCTCTGAACGTTCTTCATGCCGTACTCCGTGCCACCCACCGAAAGGTAGACGCTATCACCGCTTGAGGCCGCGGCGCCGGTTTCGATCAGTTGGTGCAGATCCTTGATGGAAACGTTGGGAATGTTAACACTGAACGGGCTATTCTGCACGCATCCAATGCCAACGAACTGCCAACCTTTGCCCTGCGGGCAGCCGGTCAACCCGGATCGCACGGTCGCAACCAGCCAATCCTGAATGAACAGCGATCCTTGACCTGAGCCCGGCGGATTTTCGAAGACGAACTGCTCCCAGCCGACGCAATTTTTAATATTGCCGCAGGCGGAGCTCTGGAAGAAGTCCGAGTTCAACTGCAGCGTATAGCTGTTTACGCCTTGTTCGCCACAGCAGCCTGAACTGTTCACGCTTGTCACGCCTTTGACTTTCGGAAACGCGCCGATAGCCGTGGAGATAAGATTTGGGGTCGTGTCCGCCGTAAAGTCGAGGCCGTCACCGACGTTCAGTCCCAACCTTGGCCGGCGCGAAGGTGGAACTGGGTACCAAAGACGCGGCGGGGTGGAGCAAGCGATGCGATTCCATTCGGCGTATGGATACGTCGCCTTAAAGCATCCCGCACCCGGTAATCGGTTTTCCGCGAGCGAACGATGCCAGGAATCCATAGAGCCGGTAATCTTACCGGCCGGGTTCGCAGCGGTTCCGACCGGCTGAAACGATTGCGTGGAAGTGGAACACGCCGATAGCGCAGCGGACAGGACCGCGATCGAAGCTAGTCGTAAGAAATTCAATTCATCTAACCTTTCAATGGATAGCCTGGGGGTTTTACGGGTTACGACGAACGCGCGTGTCCGACCTTTCGCTTTCTTGCCGTCTCGCGCTCCGATCGCGTAGATCTAGTCGACGAAGCCGGCATTGGTCGCTTGCAGAGCGATGGAAGCGTGTTAGTCATTCGTGACGAGCGGGAGATCCATCGGCATCGGTCCACCGGTTTGGCGATGGCATGCTAACGCCGTTTGCCGAATCGCTGTGGACCGCCGCAACGCCGATACGCTTCGCTGGGAGCTGGTTCCCCCACGTGATGACGGTGATACGCCTGAGCGATCGCAACGTATTGCTCCATTCACCGTGCCGGCCCGCGTCTGCGCTCTACAATGCCATCGCTGGGATTGGAGCGGTTACGCACGTCGTTGCGCCGAACTGGTTTCACGACTTGTATCTGCGCGAGTACCGTGCATCGTATCCGAACGCGAGGTTCTGGGGGCCGCGATTCTTGCAACGGCAACATCCGCGACTTATCGACGACGTGCTTAATGCAGGACCTGCAGCGCCTTGGGCGGGCGACTTATCCTGCACGTCGCTGTCCGGGCTGCTTTCGTTCGATGAGGCGGTTTTCTTCCACATCGCAACTCGCACGCTCATCGTCGCCGACTTATTAATCAATGCCTCCGCCGACGAGAAGGCACCGCCACTTACGCGTTTAGGTTATAAGCTGTTCGGGCTTGACGGACGGCTACAGATATTCCCAATCCTGCGGTGGTTTGGCTTCAGAAGCAGATCTTCGATGCGGCACGTCGCAGCTCAGATTCTTGCATGGAAGCCCGACCGCGTGATCGTCGGCCACGGCGATCCCATAGTTTGTGGCGCAGGGGACGAGTTGCATGCCGCATTGGGCAGGTGGCACGCGCCGGCTTAAGCGGCGTGGCTAACCGTGCAGACCTCCCGACACCAAGCCGCGATCTTCGCGCGAATCGCATCGCGAATGACGCGCGTCGCGGCGAGGCGCTCCTCCCGCGATCCCTGCAAAGCTGCGGGATCGGCAAAACTCCAATGCAGACGATGCGTCTTGCCGGGGAAAATTGGGCAGCTCTCGGCATTGGCTTCGTCGCAAACCGTGATTACGTACGAATATAACCGGCCGGCTTTGAAGAGCTCGAACACGCTTTGCGTGGACTTTGTGGATATATCGATGCCGACTTCCCGCATCACGGTAACGGCAAGCGGGTTGAGCGTACCGGGATCGAGTCCGGCACTCTCCGCTTCGAACTCGCCCGAGCAGGCGTCATTCAGGAAGGCTTCGGCCATTTGGCTGCGTGCTGAATTTCTTACGCAGATGAACAAGACTCTGCGCTCGGACGGCTTACGCGACGGCATTTGGCTCTCCGTCGTGCGGCACGAGGACAGCATCGGTCCTCTGCGTCTTGAACGCTGCGAGCCAGCCGAACAACAGCGTGGCGGACGTCGCACCCAGCAACTGCGCCACGATGAACCCTGGAGCGTCCTGCGGGCGAATGCCGGCAAATGTGTCGGAGAGCGATCGTGCAATTGTCACGGCTGGGTTCGCGAACGATGTGGACGAGGTGAACCAGTAGGCGGCGACGATGTACGAGGCCACGGCGAACGGGGTAAAAGGAGAGCGGAATCGCACGCATCCCCAGATTACGACGAGCAGTCCAAAGGTCGCGACGAACTCGCCAAACCACTGTTGAGCGCCACTTCGTGGGTGGTGGGACGCGAAGAATAACGGAAGCCCGAACATCACGTTCGCGCTCGCGACGCCGGCGAACGCGCCGAACACTTGAGCACCTACGTAGCTTGGAACTTCTCTCCACGGCAGACCTCCACGCAGGGCGACCGCAATGGACACCGCAGGATTGAAGTGCGCGCCGGAGATCGGACCAAGTGCGGCGATCAGGCACATCAGCACAGCGCCGGTCGCCAGCGTGTTCGCGAGCAGCGCGAGCGCGTGATTCCCTCCACTCAGCTGTTCCGCCATAATGCCCGAACCAACGATGCCGGCGAGTAGGAACGCCGAGCCTAGCGCTTCGGTGGCGCTCCTTTTGAGCAGGCTCACCACCAAGAGGCTATGCAGCCGCGCAGCACGATTGCGCCTCAGCGCTTGCGCAGCAGCTCCCCTGCGAGCCGTCGCGCTCGACGGAGTCTTCGTGGACGGTATAGACTTCCCAACGCCGGCCCTCCGGATCGATTGCCCAGACCTTGGTCTGCTTCGCGTAGCAACAGGTGTCGTCGCGTTCGATCGACGACACGAGATCGGCGCGCTCCAAGCGCGCGATGGCCCGTTCGACATCCTCGACGTCATCGACGCACACGCCGTAATGAGCATCCGCCGGCACCGCGACTCGGTCGCTCACGTCCAAGGCGAGCTCGAGCGCGGGGTTATCGGTAATAAAGAGCGCGTAATCGCCAAGCACCTTCACCGGTTTGGTATCGAGCAGCGTCGAGTAGAAGTCGACGCTTTTCACCAGATCCGTGGTGGCAAGATTCAAGTGCATTTTCATGCTGGAACCTTCTGTCTAAAAACGGAGGCCAGAGCAGTCGAGATCCGGTCGTGCGCTCCTGGAGTGAGGCGATAGTAGACCCAGGTACCGCGCCGCTCGCCCGTGATGAGCCGCGCCTCGCGCAGAATACGCAAGTGGTGCGATACAGTCGGCTGATTGAGCGGAAGCGCGTCGGTGAAATCGCATACGCACACGTCGTGCTCGGCGCGATCGAGCGCAGTGAGGATGGTTAGTCGGTGAGGGTCACCCAGCGCCTTGAAGAGCTCGGCCTCCGTGCCGAGGTCCACGCGGGGGATCTGGGCGGGCGGGCAGCACCGTTGCATCGACATTGTTCGATGCTATCAGCTGAATCGAAAACTGTCAATGCAATGGCCACGCCTGAACCGACGCCAAATATTGATGCACGAACGCGATCGGGCGCTACGCGTTAAGCGCGGCTTTCAAGTCGCGCAGGGCGGCTCGCGACGCGGAACTCCCGCCGAGCTTGAGGTTCAGGTCGAGCGCGCGCAGATGCAGCAGTGGACCGGCGGTTCCGCGCGAAAACTCGACAGCTTCTTCGCTGCATTCGCGTGCCTCGCGTTCGCGTTTGAGTGTAGAAAGGGCGGTCGCCTCAGCGAGCTTCGCACGTCCTAGAAGACGAGGCCAGTTGCCGACGCGATCGCTCAGCAGGTGCGCGATCCCGGCTGCACGTTCCGGCTGCCCGATCAGAACCAGCGCCTCAGCTTCCGAGATCGCCAGGGCCTGTGTAATGGAAAAGGCATCGCAGGATACTGCCCGCGCTAAGCTTACCCATCGCAAGGCCTCCTTGCCGTCTCGTCGATGGATATCAATGCGAGCAAGGTTCGAAAGCACGATCACACGATCGAGAGCGCTTCCGAATAAGTCGATCAGTGACCATGCCTCCAATGCGAATCGCTTCGCCTCTTCCAAGCGGCCCAATGTCAAGAGGTGTGCAGCCATCATCTGCATTCCGATCCGTAGGCTCCGTACGTCTCCCGTGCGGCTGCCCATCTCGACGAGTTCGCTCATTTCGCTGAGGGCTATTGAGACTTGATCGGCCCGAACCGCACGGATTCCCGAAGCGCGAATCGCTACGTCGACGGCTAAGCGCGAACCCCCCAACCGCATGCGAGCAATGATCGCCGCTGCCTCGTCAATTGTTGCCAATGCGCGCGTACCTTCGTCGCGCTCGAACTGGATCGAAGCCTCCGCGACGAGAGCCTTGACCAGCGTTTCGGCGTATCTGCGGTCGCGCGAGTAATCATGGCGCAGGCGTTCGATCAAAAGCCCCCGAGCCGATGCGGCGGCCGGCGCTCCCTGGCAGTGCGCGGCTTCGAAGTCCACGAGATCGCAGTTCGCTTCGAGCATGTGCCTGAGCCCGTCGTCGTTAACGTCGGCAATCAAAACCCGTGCTCGCGCCGTCGTAGTTTGCACTTCTGCGAACGCACCGAGCTGGATCTCCAGCTCGGCGCGTATGCAGAGGGCTCGAATCGCCTGCGAGGCGTCATCGCTATCGCGCGCCAGAGCCGCGGCCGCAGCGTGGGCGCGCTCGAACTGTCCACCGTCACGCAGTGCATCGATCGCGACGAAGCGAGTTCCATGCGGAACGAGGCCATCAAGACCTCGATCGTCGTTCGTTCCGAGGGAAAGATAATTTTCCAACCCTTCGGTAAACCGCTCGCGCGCCTCGCGTAGGTCGCGATAGAACTGGCTGCGCGACAAACTCATGTCCCTAGCGATGGCGGCATGCTTTTCACGCTCGATGTCGCTTCTCCGCAGTACGGAAAAGCGGCGCCGCTGCTGCTCCGATTCCAAACTAAACTCGTCCAAGAGTGACGCGACGATACCCGGCAGCTGGTCGGCAAGCTCGGTACGCTGTCGCGAAGCCTCTTCGAGAAGCGGGTGGCGCGCCAGGGCGCGGCGGTTGCGAACGTTGCGCAACAGCGTTATCGCCGCCCGCAGCCGAGTCTCGTGTTTGCGCATCAGTCACTCGCCTTCCATAAAGAGGCCACCCGACCCGCCCAAGCTTCGGGACTAAGATGAGACTTGTTCGGCTGGAAGGGGCGCGTCGCGCGTTTAACGAGATGCAAACCGTTCCGCCACCTTTGCCTTTCAGGAGAGTTAAAAGCAACTATGCGTTCCCCAGTCTTCACCGCAACCGCGCTCGGCGCGGCAGTAACGACCGTTTTACTCGCAGCTTGCTCTGGTTATCAGCCAACAGCCGGCTCAGGCGCGACGACTCAAGCGCTCGCGCAGCGCCAGCCACTCGGGCGTTACGAGCCGATGATCGCAAGCGATGGCGCACGTTCCGTGCTCCCCGCGGGGTTCAAACCCAGTAGCACGCGGCCCAGCTGGATGAAGCCGCCGTCAGTCGAGCGTGACGCGAATAGAGGCGACCACATTGCGGTTGCTCAGTTTGGCGGCTCGAGCGTCCTGTGGTTTCCGCTCAACGATAAAACGAATAAGCCGCCCGCGATTTGCCAACCCGCCTCGTCGACCAACGGTATCGCGATCGATCGCTACGGAAATCTATGGGTGCCCGATGGGCGCGCCAATACAACGACCGAATACGGACCGAATTGCGGCGGCGCGAAGTTGACGATCCAAGATCCGACCGGCGAGCCGGCCGACGTCGGATTCGCCGGCAAGAATCGCGTCTTTATCCTGAACCTCAATAACCTAAGCGGAGCGCCTACGGTCGAAATCTACAACAGCACCAGCGGGAAGCAGCTCGGGACGTTAAGCGATCCCTCGTTCGCCGTTCTTTTTGGCGTTGGGACCGATCGTAAGGGGAACGTCTTCGTCTCAAACCTCACGAAGAACAACGTTGGCAATATCATCGAGTTCCCGAAGGGTAAAATGCCCGGCACGCAGCTCTCCGGTGTGAGCCTTGGCCTGCCAGGGGCCCCGACGTTCGATGGCCAGAACAATCTGATCATAACCGATTGGCTTGCGGAAACGATTGACGTCTTTTCGCCGCCGTACCAGGCATCTCCGACGACCTCGCCACTGATGGGATCGTCGATCTGGTGCAAGCTAAATCAAAGGGAAAAGAATCTCTACTGTGGCGACGCCGATCACGGATCGATCGACGTGTATGGCTATCCCGGAAACACGTACAAATTCAGTTACACCGCCGGCCTGTCGGCCAGCGCACTCGTTACCGGCGTCGCGCCGGCACCAGCGGCTGCCTACGGACCCTAGTTAGCGTTCGACCAGCTTCATCATTTCGGGCGTATAGCGCTCGCCGGCGGTCTGCGCAGCGATTCCGTCGAGCCGCGCCAGCTGCTGCTCGGTCAGCCGAAGATCGAGGGCGCCGACGTTTTCCTCGAGGTAGCGCACGCGCTTGGTACCGGGAATCGGCACGACGTCGCTGCCGCGCGAGAGGACCCAGGCTACCGCCACTTGCGCCGGCCTCGCAGCGCACTCGTCCGCGACCTCGCGGACGAGCTCGACGATGCGTGCGTTAATCCGAGCGCTTTCTTTTGAGAAGCGCGGATTCGAGCGCCGAAAATCGTTCTCGCCGAGCGCGTGGACGTTTACGGCGCCCGTAAGAAAACCACGTCCGAGCGGACTATATGGCACCAAGCCGACACCGAGCTCGCGCGCGGCCGGCAAAATCTTCTCTTCAACGCCGCGCTCCCACAACGAGTATTCGCTCTGCAGCGCGCTAATCGGATGGACCGCGTGCGCGCGCCGCAGCGTATGGGCCGAGACTTCCGAGAGCCCGAGGTAGCGCACCTTGCCTTCGTCAACGAGTTCTTTCATCGCGCCGATCGTCTCTTCGACCGGCACCGACGGATCGCGCCGGTGCTGGTAATAGAGGTCGATCACGTCAATACCAAGGCGCGCGAGCGACTCGTTGGCGACGCGCTTTACGTTCTGGGGCGTTCCATCCACGCCCCGGATGCCGTTGCTGAATCGGAAGCCGAACTTCGTTGCGATGACGACACCCGACCGGCGGCCGCGCAGCGCTCGACCGACGAGCTCCTCATTTGTGTAGGGTCCGTAGACCTCGGCCGTGTCGAAGAAGTTAACCCCAAGCTCGAGCGCTCGATGAATCGTTGCGATCGCCTCGGCTTCGTCCGCCGTACCGTACCCGGTCGTCATCCCCATGCACCCGAGTCCGAGAGCGGAGACCGTAAGACCCTGCGTTCCGAGTTTGCGCTGTTCCATAGGTGCTTTTAGACGCACCCACGGTGGCTGGGGTTGCGCTTACAGCTAGGCGCTACGCATGCGGGCAGCTAGCAACGGGGCGCGGCTTGACGGCAGAATCCCAGAGCCGCTTCGTCCAACAGTCTCCCAGCAGCGAGCAATAGCAGAGCGTGACGTCGATGCGCCGAACATCGGCGATCACGCGGCGCGCGATATATTTTCCCTCAACGCGCACCAGCTGAAGCTTCGAGCCCGCAGGCACCACGTCGCCGGCAACGATCGTAGTGATGGTGACGTTCATCGTGCCATGCTTTTCCGATTTCGCGGCGTCGGCGGTCGCTTCGGCCCGTTCGGGATCGATCGCGACACCAAGCGCCGGCTCGATGGTCGGGCCCACCGGCCGAGTGATGACCTTTCCGTCGCGAGTTACAACCGAAGCTAAAATGAGCGCGGGACCGATGCCCGGATTGTTGATGTCCAGCTCGAAGAACTTGTCGCTCGAGCTCGACGTATTGAACGTTAGATAGGGCCAGACGGTCGCGCTGAACTGCTTGCGGATGACGTACGTTTGATAGGCCGATGAGGCGGCGGCGACGCCGCTGATCAGCAGAGCGCCGAGGGCGACGAGCAGGTCGAACCGGAAGCGTTTTTCGTCCACGACGAGACCCTTCGCTCGCCGAAATTGAAGGCCTTTGCTTAGTGCAGAGTGATGGTTACGTCCTTCGTAGCGCCCGCGTGGAGCACTCCCAGGCGTACCTTTGTTCCGGCTGGTTTCGTGACGATATCAAGGAGGTCGGCGCGTGAATAGTTCGACGCGTCCCCACCGTTAACGGAGACGATGCGGTCACCGGCAACGATTCCAACCTGTGCCGCGGCCGAGTTCGGCTTGACGAGGAGCACGTCGAAGGCGCCGGGTTCGTTCTTTTCAAAGGCGATCCCCGAGCGATTCTTAAGGAGCGGCGTTTCGCGGTTCTCGCGATCGAGATAGAGCCGCTGTCCGGCGTAGTCGAAAGTCGGGATGAATCGGGAGAGGATGCTAAGGCCGATGTTCCCGGCCTGCGTCCAGGCTGCAAACGCACCGCTCTTCATCTGCGTGAAGTACGCTTCGAGATCGTGCAGATCGCGATCGCCGATCGTAAAGCCTCGCAACGTCTCCAGATGCCCGGTGTTGCTTCCGCCGGTGCCGCTTCCGATAACCCGGGTGCCGCCCGAGTAATGCGCGCCGAGTCCCGTTTGCGCAAGAAAATGGCCAAACAGGATGAGGTCGCCGGCGTTCCCGGTATCTACGCCGAAAAGCCCACGATGGCCGTCGGCGGCTGCGTTCACCATCGGCTCGTCGGGGTCGCTCTCGAATGTAAATGGAACCGCCGTTCCGCCGCCGCGATAGTGAAAGGCGGCCAGGGGTGTGAATGTCACCGTGCGATCGCCGTAATCCAGCCGCGCCGCGTAACGTTCGAAGAACTCCAAGCCGATAATGCCGGCAAGCGGCGTTCTCTTACCGCGCTCGTAGAACGAGTATGGATACGGAATGATCAGAAACGGCTGATCGAGCAGCTCCGCTGCGCCGATGCGCACGCTTTTCACGCGCGTGTATGCCGTCGAGATCGTGCCGGCACCGGAGCCGCCGCTTTTTCCGGCACCGCTGCTCAACAGTCCCAATCTTTCTGCTGCCGGCTTCGTGAGGATCGCGTGACCTCCGGTATCGAGAATGAACGGCATCGAAGGGCGACCGTTGATCGATGCCCAGACGATCAGCTGGCGTCCTTCGAGCGTCATGGGTACGGTCGCCGACGTAGCTCCGCCGAGCATCCGCGCGTCGTTAGCCGCGCTCGGCCTCGCGAAGTCGCCGCTCGAAGCACGTGGCCGAAGTTCATAGCGCCTCACCGCGAATGCGTAATCATCGGCAGGATCGGCTGTCGTACCGGATGAGATCGAGAACGGCAGCACGACGCCTTCAACCACGCGGTAATCCGCGTAGGTCAGGACGGATCTTTCGAGCGGCGTGCGCAGGCTTACGCCTAAGAGCAGATGCGTTTGCGCGTCGATCGTGAGATCGGCCGGGATTCCGCCGCTCGGCTCTACCCGAATCACCGTTTCCGAGCGATTCCCCTCGACCTGCGTTCCGAGGCACGTTACTGCCGCGCCGGAATGCTGGTCGAAGTAACGGCGGCGAGCGAGGTAGGCCTTCGTCACCGCTTCCCGCCGGGCGTAGGGAGAGTCGTACGGGTGCACGCCGCCCGAGATGTCGCGCGCCCAAACGGTCGCGCCGTCATAAATCTCGGCGCTGGGTCCCATTACCGCGATGCGGAATCGCCGCGCGTATCGTCCACCGGTTAGGTCGTCGTCGAACCGCGCCGTACCGCGCAGCCCCGCGACCGTCGCCTGCCCGGACGCCGAGATCTCGGCAATCCCATTCCATCCAGCGCCGCCCATCGCCGTGTGCGTCTGCGCCAGGACGAGCCGCGCGTCACAGCCGGGCGGCGATGCGAGCGCGCTGCCGCCGCGCGACGAAATTGCCGCGACCAGAAACGAGAGAAAACACCAAACGACCCTCACGCTGCTCTGAAATCGTTCGCCGGTGCTCCTTTCTCCTGGCGGCGGCGCATCGCTAGCTCGTCCAATTTGTCTACAAAAACTCGGCAGTGACACACGTAGTGACGTCGAACGGCGCCCGCGTGGCGCATTCCACACGGAAAAAAATCGTCGCAATGTACGCGCTGCTGCTCGGCGCGAACGCGATTGCCTGGAGCCTGGCCTTTTTCGTATTCGCACCGCCGCATGCGCTCCTTTTAGGCACGGCGACGCTTGCGTTCACATTCGGTTTACGCCACGCGGTGGACGCCGATCATATTTCGGCCATCGACAACGTCACGCGTAAGTTAATGCAGGACGGCAAGCAACCGGTGGCGGTCGGGTTCTTCTTTTCACTGGGACATTCTTCGGTCGTCGTAGCACTGACGGTCGCGATCGTACTTGGTGCCGGAGCCGTTCGCGCCCACCTGCCGAACCTTGAGGAACTCGGCGGCATCGTCGGGACTAGTGTCTCAGCCATTTTTCTCTTTCTCATTGCAAGCATCAACGCGTTCGTGCTTCTCGATATCGTACGCGCGTTTCGGTCCTTGCGCAGAGGTGGAACGTATTCGGAGCAATCGCTGAGCGCGTCGCTCGAGGGTCGCGGACTGTTGGGCCGGATGTTCAAGCCGCTGCTGCGGCTCGTCTCGCGAAGCCGCGACATGTTCTTTATCGGCGTCCTCTTTGGCCTCGGGTTCGATACCGCAACCGAGGTCGGTCTGCTTGGCATCGCCGCGATCGAGGCGGGGAAAGGGCTACCGATATGGGCGATTCTGATATTCCCGGCGTTGTTCGCGGCCGGCATGTCGCTGATCGATGCGACCGACGGCATCCTGATGCTGGGCGCGTACGGCTGGGCGTATCTCAACCCAGAGCGCAAACTCTATTACAATGTGACGATTACCGCGGCCTCGGTCCTCGTTGCCGTTTACGTCGGCACGGTCGAGCTCCTTGGAATCGCCGGCCGCGGATCGCCGGCCGGTTGGTTGGGATTCGCAATCGTCGGATTATTCGCAGCTGTCTGCGTCGTTACGCTGGCATTCAATGCTCTGTCTAACGGCAGGATGCCGTCCGCGAGCAGCCAGGCCTCGAGATGTTTGACGTATGGAATCCCAAACGAGTCCATCAGCGCGCGGACGTACGACTCGTAACCGATTCGATCGCTCACGGCGACGAACTCAGCCAACGTTTGGCGATGACGGCTCATGTAACCGCTCTGCAGCCGTAGGCCGCCGTGCAACGCTTCCAAGAGTATATCGCTCGCCGGCCGCTCGATTTCGTCACGCAGCCGCCGCTCGAACCAGTGGTCGAGGTCGAGCGGCAACCGCAGCGACCTGACCGGACCGAGCTTTGCCGAACCTTTAGGTCGCGCCATCGTGCCCGGTTCGATCGTGTTCGTGACCGTGGTCGAGATCCGAGCCGTCGTGCGTATGTGCGTGCTCGTGGACCGTGCCGTCGTGATGAACGTGGCAGTGCGAATGCTCGTGAGTGTGGCCCGGATAGGCGTCGTCGTGCGTGTGCACGGTGCCGTCATCGTGCTCGTGGGGCAATCTTTGTTCCATTGTTCCCAGACCTCCGGAGGGAGCCACCATTATACTCCGTCTATACCCCATCCCGACCGGCAGCGCTCCAACTCCAACCTGCAGGGGGTAATGACGTCGAGGCGGCCAAAGAGGCGGCTCTCTAACCTTCACCTCAGGAGGTATCCATGTTGCTAAACTTCTCACGACGCGCACTCGTCGCGGGCACCGCGCTTGCATTTGCGGCCGGGTGCTCCGGCAACTCACTTGCGCCGAGCCAATCTTCATCCGTGACACCGAGCTCGCATCACGTCGGTAAAAACATGCGCGTGCTGCCCGGCCCGGCGTTGACCGGCCCGATCGTCGTTCCCGCCGTTCCGCAGAAGCCGAACGCGCCGGCCGGCTGGCCCGATAGGAGGAGGCATCACCATCGAAAGAGGTCGATCTTGTTTGTAGCGGATGGTTCGAGTGGCGTGCTCATGTATAACCCGTACACCGCAAACGGGTCCCCGATCGGCTCGATTACCACCGGCGTCAACGCGCCGGCCGGGGTCGCGGTCGATAAGAACAGCGCGCTCTACGTGACCAACGAGGGGAACAACACGGTAACGGTCTACCCCAAGGGACAGAGCTCGCCGAGTCTGACGATCAGCAGCGGAATCGACGGACCGTACGGCATCGGAGTCGATTCGAAAGGGAACGTCTTCGTCAGCAACCTCAACGACAATATGCTCACGGCGTACGCTGCGGGCTCGAAGACGCCGTACGAGACGATCAATTTTGCACCCTACGGTCAAGCTGTTGGAGTCGGAATTGATGGAAACGATAATGTCTGGGTCGCTTGCGATACGACTAACGCGGTCTTCGAGATTCCGGCCGGCTCGACCCAGGTGCAAAACGCGGGCCTCCAGGACCTCTCCGGACCAATCGGCGTGTCGTTCGGTAACAGCGACATCATCTACGTTTCGAACGTTGGGCATTCGGATGTGACGGTTTACACGTATGGGACTACAAGCCCATTGGAAACAATTACCTCGGGAATCGAACACTACGGTCCGACCCTCAACGGATTCACGGTGAGCGACATGTTCTTCCAGGCGAATCAGGACGACAACGTCGTTGGCTATAAGAAGGGTGCAACCACGCCGTTCTCGACCCTCAGCGGCGCGACGAGTCCGCTCGGCATCGCTTCGGAGCCACTTGTTACGAAATAACGGAGTCTCTCCGTTGCTAAAAAAGGCGCGCGGCTCAAGCCGCGCGCCTTTCTGCCATTTTCGCGCCCCTGCGGCAAGAACTGGCAGGGGTAGCTGCGTCACAGCGGCCAAGCAGCATGCTCTCCAACCTTCTCCAAGGAGATCATCCATGTTGCAAACTTTCTCACGACGCGCACTCATCGCGGGCACTGCACTTGCATTTGCGGCCGGATGCTCCAGTAACCCATCATCGCCGAGCCAAGCTTCTGCGGTGATGCCGAGCGCGAGTCTCGTCGGCAAGAATATGCGCGTCCTGCCGGGCCCGGCGGTTGCTGGCCCGATCATCGTGCCGGCCATTCCGCGCAAGCCGAACGCTCCCGCGGGCTGGCCCGACAGGAGGAGACATCATAAGCCAAAGAAGTCGATTCTGTTCGTCGCGGACGCTTCGAGCGGCGTGCTCATGTATAACCCGAACACCGTAAACGGATCGCCGATCGGCTCGATCACCACGGGCGTCAATGCGCCCAGCCAGGTCGCGGTCGATAAAAGCGGCACGCTCTATGTTACCAACGCCGGGAACAACACGCTCACGGTCTATCCCAAAGGACAGAGCTCCCCGAGTTTGACGATCGGCAATGGAATCAGCGGACCGTACGGCGTTGGAGTCGATTCGAAAGGGAACGTCTTCGTCAGCAACCTCAACAACAACACGATCGCCGCATACGCAACCGGCTCGGCGATCCCGTACGAAACGATCGACTTTGGGCCATACGGCCAGCCCGTTGGAGTCGGAATCGACGCAAGCGACAACGTCTGGGTGGCCAGCGACACGCGTAACGCCGTTTTCGAGATTCCGGCAGGCTCGAGCCATGTGAAGAGCGAGACCCTCCTGAGCTTGAACGGACCAATCGGCGTGTCGTTTGGTAACAATGATATCATCTACGTTTCGAACTTCTCGAGTTCGAACGTGACGGTCTATAAGTATGGAACCACGAATCCATTCGAGACGATTACGGCCGGAATCGAAATGTTTGGCCCGACGCTCAACGGATTCACGGCGAGCGACATGTTCTTCCAGTCGAATGAGAACTTCAATGTAGTTGGTTACAAGAAAGGTGCAACTTCGCCGTTCTCGACCCTCAGCGGCGCGACGACTCCGCTTGGCATCGCTTCGGAACCGCTCGTCAGTAAATAGCAGACAAAGTCACAGAACGGTCGAGCCGTTCGTTACGCCCGGACGCCAGGCTCGTCGCGGATTATCTCAGCGGTCGGCGAAAAATAAGTTGAGGAAGGAAGACGATTCATGAGCATCTTGCACTTACGGCGCCCGCTAGGTGTCTTTGCAGCAAGCGCGATCTTGGCTGGGTGCAGCGCCAACGGTTCCGCTCCGCCGCTTTCAAATCCGGTGCAGCAGAGTGTCGAGCGCGCTTCAATGCTTCCGTTAGCTGAACCTAAGCCGCATCGAGCTCTGGTGTACGTTTCCGACACCCTCGGCAACTTCATCGACGTATTTGGTCGTGACGGAAAGCTCGCCGGGAGAATAACCGCCGGCCTCAACCGCCCGACCGATCTTTTCGTGGATGCCGGTCACAATCTATGGGTCGGCAATAACGGCGCTGGGGACGTCCTCAAATTTAAACGAGGCGCGATGAGCGCGTCGGTCTATCATGATGTGTCCAATGCGTGGGACGCCGCGACCTGCACGAACGGAACGCTCTACGCGACTAATTTCAGCGGCGCGATTACCGTCTTCGCCCGCGGGCATCACCACCCGACCGGTTCCCTCAGCGAGAGTGACGGAGCTGCTATTTCCGTCGCCTGCGACGCGGCGGGCAACGTCTTTGCGACGGCGACGGTCCTCAGCCCGCCAGGTTACGTCATCGAGTTTCGGGCCGGCAGCATTCAGGCCAAGCTGCTTCCGATCAATCTCCCCAATCCGGTGGATGCAAAGCCCGATCCCGCCGGGAACTTGCTAGTCCTCGACTCGGCCGGCGGCGGTTACAACACCGTTACCGAGTACACCGAGGCGGGTTCGCCAACGGGCAGGTCGATGCCGACTGACGCCAACTGGAATCAGATGGCGGTCACGCCAAGAGGTAAGGCGATCTTTGGAGCCGACCAGACCGATTCCGAAGGCGTGTTGCGCTCGTTTCCGAGCGGTAAGCTGCTTCAAACGTATGGCGACAGTAAGTTCTCGCAGATCGGTGGCATCGCGTTCGATCCGGGCTAGCGAGGCGCTGCAATCGACATGTCACTTTGTTTCATCGCACTCCGTCTGCAGCTTCAGGAAAGACGCAAATGGAACCTTAACTATGACGCATCGGAGGAAAATGCCGTGATGAGCCACACGTTACGCAGCCTTAGTTCGAGTTTTGGAGTGGTTGCAATTGGCGGACGGGAGCCTTAAAACAAACGCTCACCGGATTCGACGGCGTAAACGGCGTATGTGCCGACCAAACTGGAAACGTTTGGATCGCAAATGCAGGGGCGTTCGAGCTGCAGGAGTACGCGCACGGCGGAACCCAGCCGATCGCATCGCTTTCAGATCCGGGCGAGTATCCCTTCAGCTGCGCCATCGATCCCACCAGCGGAGACCTGGCGGTTACGAACCTCAACGCAAGTTATCACGGCGGCAACGTCGGAATCTACGCAAAGGCGAGCGGCACGCCGCAGTTTTACACGGACCGCGCATTTCACGGTTATTTTTCGTGCGCCTACGACGACAAGGGCAATCTGTTCGTCGATGGGGCCGACAAGCGCAAGCATGTCGAGTTTGCAGAACTGGCGCGCGGCGCTAAGAGCCTGACGGCGATCAAGTTGCGCAAGCTGCCCGCAAAGATTTTGATCGCGGGCGGCGTTCAATGGGACGGCAAGTATATTGCGCTGGGGTCTCAGCTTTCACCCGCGGCGATTTATCAAATACGCGTCAGCGGCTCGACCGGGACGGTCGTGGGCACCACGCCGCTAGACGAAGTGCAAGTCGTCATCGGATTCTGGAAGCAGGGGTCGAAGGTTGTCGCACCCGATGCTTTGGCCGGTGAAATTAACTTCTACGATTACCCGTCGGGCGGCGATCCGACCAAGGTTGTCGGTCATTCAGGGGAACCGGTTGGCGCGGTCGTCAGCAAAGGCGCGAGATAAGAAAAGGCGGACGCAAGAGCGTCCGCCTTTCGCTATGTTCCGGTAACGGGCTAAATCAAAACGCCCTGGTACCGATTGGAGTTCCCCATCCGGCCGGACCGGAGTAGGTTTTGTAGTTTTCCCCTTTGGGAGCACCCGCTTCGCAGGTATAGTTTCCGCACGAGCCATCGCTGCCGCTCTTGATGACGTTGAACTTCCGTCGGTGTTGTTTATTCGTCAATTTCCAAAAGCGTTCACCACCCGTGGTGTAGCTGGTCTCATGGCCGCCGAGTGCGACGATGCCGGCCGTGAGCGGCGACGCGACGCTCGTACCGCAGACGCCGGAAATCCAACCACCGTAGCCGCCGCTTGTGTCGTATTCGGCTACTCCCGGGTTGCAGCCCGCCTGCGCCGACACGTCGGCAATCGTGCGACCAGCGCAGAGCGGATCGTGTTGCCACGACGGCTTGGTGATGGTGGTAGAGCAGCCTGCGCCCGCGCCGTCCCACACCGTCTCAGTGAAGCCCGAACCGCTCTTCTCGAGCTGCGTTCCGCCGACGGCGACAACGTTGTCGAGCGTCGCGGGCCACTCGATCTCAGGATATCCTGAGTCGCCGGATGAGGCTAAATAGGCGATGTTTGGAGTGCTGAAGTAGTTGGGAAAGTTCGGGTCGCCACAGTTTGCGCCGTAGACGCCCGTATGGCATCCCCAGCTGTTGCTGATGATCGTCGCACCGAGGGCCACGGCCGTCGCTTCGGCACCCTCCAAGCCGCAGACGGCGGCGCCGCAGTTCCCGCCCTCGATCATGTAGATCGTGCATTTGGGGCACGAGGCAGCGACCATCTCGGTGTCGAGGTCTGCCTCAAGGCAGAAGCCGAAGTCCGCGCAGGTCTCCGGATAGTTAGACTGTTGGCCGTACTGATTGTATTTAGCAAATGGCGCCGTACCGAGACCGAACTGGCTGCGGTACGTCGATAGATCGGTTGAGGCATTGGGCACGTCGCCGAGCTCGATAACCGCGACGATCGTTCCCGCGCCTCGGCCGAGCAATCCTCCAAGTTTGTAGCGGGTTTGGAGATCGATGGGCCGCAAACCGCAGTTGCTCGAAGGACTGCACGCGAGCGGGCCCGCGTTGGAGATCAGCGTAAAGCATCTCACGCCGCCGTCGAGCTCTTTGCAGGCGCGGCGGGCTTGATGTTTAGCCATCCACTCGGGTACTGAATGGCCGGATGCCGGCGTTACTGCTTGCGACGCGCCGGTCGTCGCGGGCATATTCGAAGAGTTACTTGCGTTACACGCAGCGATCGCGAGCGCCGCGGCGAGCGGCACCACGAGTTTCAATAGTCCGTTCACAAGAGCTCCTTTACACGTGAAGTCTTAGCTGGGGAAGCGAATACTTAGGAGCCGCCGCACACGTCGCCTCCCCAAGGCCGCAGAATCTCGGTCTGGCTGCGCGTCCGAGGCGCTTGCCTTGCTAAGGCCTTACGGCTTACACTTTGGTATTCGAGCTCTAGCCGACGGATCGTAGGGATCGCGCGGAACGTAGATCCCGTCGGACCCGCGGCCGTCGACGCGCGATGCGACGCGGCCTTTAAGCGCCGATCGGCTTGTAAAAAATCGCTTTGCAGCGCGTGGCCTCGTCTCGGCACCGCTGCGTCGGACGCCTTTCGACCGGCCGGCACGCGGCCGCCGCAGCCCGCGAGCATCGCCAAGCCGAGGAGTATCGCGAGCGGGAGCCGCAATCCCGAGCGCACGCCCGAGGTTTCTTGGAACTCCCGCCGCGACCCCGCTCTCTACTAGATGCTACATCCTAACCTGTGCGTTAAAGAACACGTTGATCGGCGGCGCCGATCCGCCGATCGCACCGTTGTTGAGATTGCTCGGCAGATAGCTCTGGGTAAAGGGCGTTCGTCCTCGGTTGGCGGCGACGTCGTTGATGCTGGTGCCGTTGTAGAAGTTGCTGGGATAAACCGTGCCGTTGAGCGAGCCGCCCTCGGGAGTGTAGCCGCAGATAACGTTGCTCGGCGGATTCGCGGCAGTCCAGGGTGCAGCCGTGCCGCCGAAGCAGGCGTGAAACAGGTTGACGCCCATCGCCGTCAGCCGGATTCGTGGACTGACGTCGTAGGAGACCGCGAGGTTTCCGAAGATCGAGTTGGGCTGCTCGTAATTATTGAAGAGAAACGCGCCCGTCTGCGGGTTGGGAACGTAGAGGAAGCTGAAGGGCCCGAGACCAGGTGCGGTGAGCGAGAGATAGTTGCACTGCAGCGGATTTGTCTTCGGAGAGACCTTGGTGATGCCGGCGGCAGCCGAGTTTTGCATGCAGGTGCGGGGATCGACCCCTTCGGTATCGAGTGGGCTTCCGTAGAAGCCGCCGCTTTGGAAGTTGAAGCTCGGCGTGATCGCCAGTTTGTCGTGCCGCCAGTTGACGATCAACGATGAGATGTAGGGTGAAATGTACGAGTTCACCGCACCGTTGAGATTCGGCGCGACCGCGAGGTTGTATGGATTGTACCAGCCGTTCGGATTGAGCTGGCCTTGCAAGGGCGCACCGTAGTAGGGATTCAGAATCGTATCGAAGCCCTTGGCGATCGTGTTGTCCGGCGTCGAGCATGAGACGGCCTTACGGTCCTGGTAGCATGGGCTGCCGCCACCGGCTTTTGTCAACGCATTGTACTGCGCGATCGCTTGATTGAGCGCGACCGTGGTATTCGGTACGATTCCGCCGGTGCTCAACGGCACGTTCTGAAACTGAACTTTGGAGTTGGTATAGGTGAATGCGAGCTGGCCCGAGAGTCCGTTGCGTGTGAAGTCGCCCTTGCTCGCCTGGAACTCTACGCCGTCAATGCGGTTCACCCCGACCGGAATTTGTGTCACGGAGCCGCCTGGAATGAACGTCTCCTGTTGCCAGTTCGATACCCACGTGTAGAACGGCGTGAGCTTGAAACTCAGATCCGTTCCCCGTAAGTGGTGCTCCAACGAGAGGTCGTACTGCGCTGACGAGATTCCGGGAATCGGATGGAAGGGCGAGTAGAAGCCCAGGTTCATCGCATTATTCCACGTCGAACGTTCGTCACCCGAGAGGCTGAGGTACTGCACGGAGGACGAGAGGGGCGGCTGCGCGTAACGGCCGGCCGAGGCGCGAACGACGGTGTCGGGCGATGCCGTGTACGTCATTGAGAAACGCGGCTGCCAGTAGTTCAAGGGAAACGAACCGGGCGAGCTGGCCGTAAAGTTCGGCGCCTGCACGCCGTCTTGCACGGTGCCGTTGGGATGCACCCAGCCGGCATGCGGTCCGCTGGGATGCAACGCCGCAGCGGCAGCGTTACAGTCGCCGTTGACGTACTGGGCCGAAGCCGGGGGCGGTTGACCCGCTGCCAGCGGCTGCGTGAGCACTTGGCTCGTCGCCGCGAAAACGCAGGTGTAGTTGGCCGTCATATTGGCATAGAACTGCGTCGAGGCCGTCAGCGAATCGGGTAAGACGTACGTGAAATCGTCGTACCGGATTGCGAGATTGAATAGGAACTTGTCGTTGGGACGGAACTGGTCGGACAGCGCACCATTGACGAAGCGCGGCCGAACGTTGTTGAACGCACCGTCGGCGTTGCCGTTCCAGAGAGTGTCCCAGGTGGCTCCGGCCTTCGCAGCCGGCGAGCCGGCGCGCGCAAACCCGGTAGGACCGGTAGATGCGTCGGCCGTCCACGTCGGCGCGAGCATACCTTTGCCGACGTCGTAGTAGCTCTCTGTGCCGGGTAACGCCAGACAGATTTGCGGCTTGCCGCTGGCCGGATCGTAACAGGTATACTTTCCGTTGCGCAGCGCCATGTAGCCGATCGGCGAGGTGCCGCCATTAGCGGTCGAGTTGTTGAAGCGCGTTACGCCCGCGGTCGAGTAGTTGCCGTCGAGCGAAAGCAGGTTCTTATCGTTGATCTGGTCTTGGAAATCGAGCGCTCCGCCGGCGGTGTGAGTCATGAGCTGATATTGCGCCGCTCCTGGAAAGGACGGCACAATTTGGCCGGCAGCCGCAAAGGTCGGTGAGGTTAGAAACCAATCGGAGTAGAACGAATAGCCGTACAAGCGCAGGTATGCTGATTGGCTAAGCGCATAGGTGTACTGCAGTTTCGCGACACCGGTACTGTTCTGGTTGCCGTTGATCGAGTTATCGTAGAGCGGAACCGGACCGTTGAACGGGTGGGCCGGCACGTTCGGCACGTAGTACGGCGAGGGCGGCTTGATCTTGCCGGAGTTCGTCGCAATCGGCGAACCGAACGGTAGGTTGTAAGTGACCGCGTCGGAGTAGGCTAGGTACGTCGGCGCACAGCCCAGGGTGGGGTTGCTCACCGGCGTCTTGCCGCAGACGACTCCGTACGGCGCCAGCGCAGCAATCTGTCCGGAACTCGTGCAGCCGTTTACCGTCAGGCCCGGTCCGATCGTTTCCGGACCGCAGGTCGGCGGTGCGTAGTGGGTGCCGTAAAGCGAGTAGAAGAATTGACTCACACCCGGTCCCAAGTCGCTTGGGCTGTTGTAACCGTAATTGTAAAGCGACGAGGCGCTCCAGAGAACTTGGACGTCGTCGCGCAAGCCGTTGCTCTTAGGAATGCCCACGTGCAGGTTCACGACGTTTTCGCGATCGGCAACCTGCAACGAGCCGCCGCCCACGCCGCTGTAATACTGCCAACATCCGGCCGGCGGCGGCGTCTTCCAAGCAGCGGTGACGAGCGAACACATCGGCTTGACGCCGTTGCATAGTGAAAGGTTGTAGCAGATCGGTGCGGCGACCCCTAGTACCTGATCGCTCCCGAACCCGTAACCGATCCCGAATCCCTCGGGATTCCCCGAGAAGATACCGCCCGGCGTACCGTACCCCGCGCCGTTGCTGTTGTCGATGATGCGAAAGTCTTGGTTGTAACCCAAGAGTCCGACATAGTAACTGAAGGTGCGATCGGGGGTCGAGCCGCCGATTTCGACCTGGGCTTGGTGGTAAAACGTCGGCGTGCCGACGCCGAGATTTGCGACAGCGAATCCCGGAAAGGTTCCGGTTTTGATTACCTGGTTGATGAAGCCGGCAGTGCCGGCACTTGCGACGGAGGTTGGGCCGCCGCCGGTGTAGACCTGGAGTTCCTGCAGACCGAGAGTGGATTCGGTCGAGGAGTTGTAGTTGTCGAATGCGCGGTTGACCGGGATGCCGTCGTATTCGTAACCGGTGTAGTTCGAGTTCTGTCCGCGAACGTAAGCGGCGTTGAGATCCCAGCCCATGCCACCCTGCGACGTTTGGACCCCGGGAACCGAGGCCATCGCCGAGTAGGTGCTGTTGAGGTTGCCGGAGCCGCCGAGCGCGGCGGCGGCGGTCGCTTGGGCAGAGTTGACGCTGTAGAGATCGCTGCCGACGCCTGGTTTTACCAGCGACGAGCCGGCTTGCGAGACTACGTGCCCGATAGTCTTGAGCGCCTTTTGCATCGTGTAGTCGACCTGTTGCGTTTGGTCGGCGAAAATGTTCACGCCGGGGAGCGAAGCGTTCTCGTACCCCGTTTTGGTTAGGCTAAGGGTGTAGGAATCGGGTGCCAGCGAGAGGAGAACGAAACGTCCTCCCGCATCAGTCGTAGCCGTTTTGCTCTGCGAAGCGGAGACAGCCTGCACTTGCACGCCTGCGATCGGAGCACCGCTCGGATCTTTGATCGTGCCGGCGAGGTTGCCGGTGACGCCTGCCAGTGCCCATGTTTCCTGGAAGACGAAGGTCATCAGCAACAAAGAGACTATGGCCGCCCGACGGAGGGTACATCGTGTAATCATCGTTTGTACATCTCTTCTGTCGTTAAGCTTTGAGTGTGGCGTCCAATTGACGCGCATGCTACGAGCTTACCGAGTTTGAAAAACGCGACCTTTTAAAGTATATTGAACGCGCAGTCGCTTTTGCCGACTTTCGCATCACTTGTTTTTAGGGTACTTCACAAAACCTCAAACGAACGGTCGCGATTGTTTTAACGTCGTTAAGAAAAAAAGCCGGTTTCAGCGGTCACACTTTGGGTTCGCCGATCATTATGAACAGCGACGGCACAATACGTACTGTAGTGGCAAACCAACGATGAACGTGCAATCGAACCTCTCGCCAATCTACGCGTTTGGCTCCTTTCGGCTCGATCCGCTACGCGGCAAGCTATATCACGAAGCCGACGTAGTGCTCCTCTCCGAACGGCTCACGCGGCTGCTGATTATGCTGATCCGCTCTAACGGCGCCGTCGTGGATAAGGAGGCGATCGCCGCACAAATCTGGCCGGAAGCGCCCGTAACCGATGGAAACCTTTCGCAGCACGTCTATATGTTGCGGCGACTGCTAAAACAGAACGCGAGGGATCGCGAGTATATCGTGACGGTGCGGGGAGAGGGTTTTCGCTTTGTGGCGCCGGTCAGCGTGGCGCCGCCCGCGCGCGACGTGATTGCTCTCGCTACCGACGAATTTGTGAGTCGCCGCGCGCGCAGCGAACCAGACGTGATTCATCACTACTGCCGCGGCTGTTATCTGCTGGAAAGACGCACTGCCGGCGCCTTGGCGGACGCATCCCAGCAGTTCGAGGCAGCGTTGCGCGAGCATCCGGAGTACGTGCCGGCGCTCATCGGGCTGGCGCGGTCGTACGCGTTGATGACCCAGTACGGTTACGCGCCGGGGTCGTTCACGTACCCAAAAGCCAAAGCTGCCATCCTGCGCGCGCTCGAGATCGACTCGTCGTCGGCAGAGGCCCGTGCGACGCTCGGACACATTCTGCTTTTTTGCGATTGGAGCTGGACTGAAGCGGAGCGCGAGATACAGACCGCGATCCGGCTGAACCCGAAGTGTACCTCCGTTTACGTCAGTGCGGCTTGGTTTTACGCGTGCAAAGGTTCGCGGGAGAAATCCCTGCGCCAGATGGAGCGCGCACTTTTTATCGAGCCCTCCTCGCCGGTGCTGCAGCTATGCCTCGCGCGCATATTCTTACACACGGGTGAATGCCAACGTGCAATCGACGCCTTTGCGAGCCTCCTCGAAAGCGTGCCGGAACTTTCGATTGCCAGGCTGCACCGAGCGCAGGCCTTCGTTCTCAACGGACAGCCGGCGGAGGCGCTCGCCGACCTGCTCGCATTGCCGGTCGATCGCGCTGAGGATCTCGCATTTCGTTTGCCGTTGCTCGGCCGTGCTTACGCCGATTGCGGTGAGACCAAACGCGCTGAGGACATCTACGCGTCCCTGCTCGAAGCATCTCGGACTGAGTACGTGACCGGCGTCAACCTCGCGATGGTAGCGGCCGGCCTTCGCAGGTTTGAGGAAGCCTTGACGCACTTGGAGCGCTCTTTGGTAGACCGCGATCCGGCGCTCCTATTGCTTAGCGGCCTGCGGTGGTTCGAGCCGATCGCGCAGCGCGCCCGGTTCAAAGCGTTGTTACGAGCCATCGGCTGGTCGACCGCTAGGACCATTTCCGAAAGCGTGAGACTGGCCTTCGCCGTAAGAACGTGATGAGTTCCGGCAGCGGCAAGCCATTGCTATAATGGTGCGGTGCTGGTCGCTCGCAGTGGTGCGCTCCGGGCGCAACTTACTGTAGTTCTCCTCATCGCCGGTTGCTCGCCCCTCACGCCGCAACCGCTGCCGTACGAGGGTTTTGCGCCCGGCGGAGATCGTTCGGCTCCCTCAGCGCACGCCGGTGCGCAGATCTGCGGGAACGGCTCGCTGCTGACCGGACCGTCGAAACCTCCTAACGGCGCGGTGGTCGTTCCTGCGGGCGACAACTCGTCTTTCACGCCTGTCGCCCACACCACGTACTGGTTTGCCGGGGGAACGCACACGTTCGGCAACAGCCCGTACGGGCAGATCATTGCCGCCGACGGTGACGTCTTCATTGGCGGTCCCAACGCGGTGCTCGACGGACGCCTGAAAAACCAGTACGCTTTTACCTCCGCCGCTTCAAGCGTGACCGTGGAGTATCTTACGATCCGCCGCTTCGGCACAATCGGCAGCAACAATGGGCAAGCCGTCGTCAATCACAACCCCGGCCGCAAATGGCTGATTCAATACAATACCATCATCGACGATGCCGGCGCCGGCGTCTTTCTCGGTCCGGATAGCGTCACGCGCTTCAACTGCCTTTCGCATAACGGCGAGTACGGATTTGCCTCCTACGCGACTCACGGAGACTTCAACGTCGTGCTCGACCACAACGAGATCGTCGGCAACAACACCTATAATTGGGAGAAGCACGTTTACGGTTGCGGCTGCTCGGGAGGCGGAAAGTTCTGGGATACCAACGGCGGGACGGTCACCAACAACTGGGTCCACGACAACCGCGGTCCGGCGCTATGGGCCGACACCGACAATAACGACTTCGACTTCGAAAAGAACGACGTCGAGAATAACACCGGCGACGGTATCATCGTGGAGATTTCCTACAACGCGAAGATCGAGAAGAATACGTTCGTTCGCAACGCGCTGGTAGACGGTCCCAAGAACCCGGGCTTTCCGACCGGCGCGATCTATCTCTCGGAGAGCGGCGGCGATTCACGCATACGGGCGGGCTACGGCACGATCTCGGTTACGGATAATACCTTCGTCGACAACTGGAGCGGAGTCGTTCTTTTCGAGAACGCGGACCGTTTCTGCGGTTCTCCCGCCAATAGCAGCAAGGGGTACTGCACGCTGGTCGATCCTAAGGTAGCGAACTTGAAGACCTGCGTACGTAGAAAAATTCGTAACGAGCCGTATTACTCCGATTGCCGTTGGAAGACGCAGAACGTTGCCGTCAGCCAGAACCTCTTTGAGTTCGAGCCGTCGCACATTCGCGGCTGCACCCCATCGGTGTCATGCGGCCTGCAAGGATTGTTCTCAAACTGGGGCACTTACCCGCCGTGGTCGCCGTACAAGCGAGCGGCGATCGAAAAGGCGATTACGTTTCATCAGAACGACGTCTTTTCAAACAACACGTACGTCGGCCCCTGGGAGTTCATGGCGCACGACCAAAGCCGAGTGCTGACGTTCGTGCAGTGGCGGCGCGCCCCGTACCGGCAAGACCGCGGCAGCACGTACAACCCGTCTATCAGAGGCCGATGAAAGCCGGCGTTCCGCAGAAGGTCTGAAGACCGGCGCCCGGCAGCCACGCGTTTCCGGCCCACGGCCCGAACTGGTATGCGGAACCAGCGTCGTTCGGGGTCGCCAGCATCCCCCACTCGCCCCAGTAGCTGCCGCCGGAACCGAAGCAATATGGGTTGAGCTGCCAAAACACGACGGGGTTCCATAGCCCCGGCCACGTCCATCTCGGTCTTGCGTATTGAGCGGGAGACGCAACGGAGTTCGTCTGCAGCGCTGACTCCCGCACTGCATGCTTGATCGGCAAGTCAACCGGCACCGTTTGCCGGATGAGCGGTGGCGCCGGATGGTAGACGGGCGGTGCCACGTGGTAGACGGGCGGTGCCACGTGATACACGGGAGGCGCCACGTGATACACCGGAGGCGTCACATGAAAGACGGTAGGTGCGGCGTGATACACGGGGAGTGGGGCCGGGCGCGCCGGAGGCGCGTGCAGCGCGACGATGAGGACGAGAACGCTGGTCACGAGAGCCGTAGACTTCTCGCCGTTGGCTTCCGGTAACTGCCAAGGTGCCGTGTCTCCCGGCCGGATTGATACGGGAGTCGCGGTGCCGCTCGTCGCAGTCGAGCGTTATCTATCCGATCGCTGACGGAAGGTACCGCTATGATGTTGGCTCAGAGCGCGATCGTCGCGCTGCTGCTCGCGGTCGCGCAGCCCGCGCAAACCGCAACCGGCATTCCGCTGGATGCGCCCTGGAAGGTAACGATCTACGATCTCGCTCGCTCGAAGTTCCACCATCCGGCCTGGGGCTGGCAGCATTCGGAGCGTAACTACCGGATCGCGCTGGAACTCGCGCAAGGCGACGGCTTGCACGTCGATACCGACGTGCTCTTCGCCGCGGCGTTCCTGCACGATATGTCGGCCTTCATGCCGTGCGAGGATACCAAGCTCGAGCACGGCGAGTGCGCCGCCCGCCAGAGCGGTGCGATCTTAAAAGCGGCGGGCTTCCCGATGGAGAAGCTGCCGGCAGTTCAAGGCGCAGAGCGCGGCCACATGTACTACAGTAATCCCGGCACGCAACCGGAAGCGATCGTTCTCCACGACGCCGATTCGCTGGACTTCTTGGGCGATATCGGCGCAGCGCGGATGATCTCGCTCACCGGCGAGAACGCCGAAAGCTTCGCTCGTGCGGTGAAAGCGTTGCGCTCCTTCGTGCACGACATTCCTCCGCGACTCATAACGAAGACTGCGCAAAAAATGGGCGCGCAGCGTGCCGCCGAGCTCGAGCGGTTCCTAGACGCCCTGCAGTCCGAGACGTTTGACGGGCAGGCGATGTAAACGCGTCCGCTACGTGAATCGCGAAAACTCGGGTCCTCGGATCGCTCTTGGGGCAGGAGTATCGCTTACGGCCTCGTGTGGCCAGACGCTGGCGGCCAGGGCCTCTTTGGTGACGAGCGCGCCGTTCGCGGCGACGAGCGTATAGCGTTCCCGGGCCCAAGCGTCTGCCGGTACGCGTCTCAACGTCTTGAATGATCGCATACCCGTGTTTTGACCCGGCTGAGAGCGAAGCTAGTATCAAGAGGGCCGGGTTATTACGCTCCACGTAGTATATGGTATCGCCTATTACCACAGCGAGCAATAAGAACAATCGTGATCTATGAGAGTCGCCCTGCAATTAATTGAAAACAATTGAGACGCGGGCCATCAAAAATCTATCAAGCTCGCAGTATTTAGAGGTATTGCCTGGAAGCGCCTTAGCATGAGAACTATCGCCATCATGCTCGCCATTGCGCTCTCCGCCATGTTTCGTGGCGGTCCTGCGCACTTGGGGGTCTACAATTCGAGCGCGCCGATGCTGACGTCGGTAAAGTGGCGGTTTCACACGCATGCAAAGATCTTTTCATCCCCGACCGTGAGCGGCAACACCGTCTACGTCGGCGCGGCCGACGGTCATCTCTACGCTATCCGCATCGCGGACGGATCGCCGGTCTGGAGTTTCGCTACGAAAGGGGCGGTGAACTCGACGCCGGCCGTGGTGGATGGGGCAGTGATCGTCTCGAGTCGCGACGGTAACGTCTACGCGATTGACGCAAAAACGGGGCAGAAGCGGTGGAGCTTTGCGACCGGCGGAGAGCGTCGATTCACCGCTCCCGGGATTCACGGAATCTCGCCCAGGACCGAGATGATGCCCGACCCATACGACGTTTTTCTTTCGTCGCCGGCCGTAGCCGGCGGCATCGCGTACGTCGGCAGCGGCGATCACGACGTTTACGCCATCGATGCCGGCTCCGGCAAACTTCGCTGGAAGTTCGCGACCGGCAACGTGGTCCACGCCTCTCCCGCGGTCGCAGACGGAACGGTCTATATCGGTAGCTGGGACCGCTACCTCTACGCCCTCGATGCCCGGTCGGGTGCGCTCAAGTGGAAGTTCGCGACGGGCGACGACCGCGACATCTACAATCAAGTCGGAATCGCAAGCTCGGCTGCCGTTGCCGGCAACATGGTCTACTTCGGCTGTCGCGACAGCAAGCTCTACGCGTTGGACACGCGGACCGGACGCCTGATCTGGAAGCACGACGAACACGGGAGCTGGGTGATCTCGTCGCCCGCAGTCGACGGTGGGTCGGTCTACTACACGACCTCCGACTCGAGGTGGTTCAGGGCTTTGGACGCAAAAACGGGAACCGCAAGATTCTCCGTACGATACGGAGCATTCGCGTACTCCTCTCCCGCCCTGGCGGATCACGTCGCGTATTTCGGGACTTTTGACGGACGGCTCTACGCGGTGGATACGCGGTCCGGAGAGGTCGTTGCGCGATTTGAAACGGACGGCGCGGCGCGCAACCTCCCGGCGCATCTCGATCGGAACGGAAATCTCGATGTTGCGACTTTTTATTCCGAGTCTACGCTCGACGGCACCATCGTCGCGCTGGACCGTATCTATGCGCTAGGATCTATCGTCGGCTCCCCCGTTCTTGCCAACGGCATCGTTTTCGTTTCCAGCACTGATGGTACGCTCTACGCGATCGCGTGAGGCCGTCGAATAAGGGCGCGGTGCACGGCCCACAGGGCCGCAACGCCGGCCACGTTGACCGCTACGCCGAGCAATCCGGTCTCCGGAGCGAAGACGGCGGTATTCGAGATCCCGAGCGCACCGACGTGGCTTCCGTAGCCAAACAGCACGTAGGCCAAACCGTTCCAAATGCCATGACTGACGCTGCTGACCAGAAGCGAACGCGAGATCGAACGAAGCAATCCCCAAATAAAACCCAGCGCCACGGCGTTGAGCATGAACGCCGGCACCTGCACGATCGGCGGATTGAATCCAGTCGGCAGAAGTACCGACGACCAATGCCAGAGCGCGAATGCAACGCTCGTCAAACCCAAGACGGCGACCGGCTTTGCGCCGGCGCGCAGGAGCGACGCCCACAGCCAGCCACGAAAGAAGCCCTCTTCGGTTACGAGCGCGACCGGTACCGTTGCCGCGGTCAAAACCAGCACGTTTTCCCAGGCGGCGCGGTGAGAATGCGCAACCGGCGCCGCGTGCAACGCACCGCTTGCGGCGGCGGCCGCGGCGATCGCCGCCATCGCGATTATGGGATAGAGTACCGCGACGGCGTAGGAGCGCCATGCCTGCGACGCTCGAAGTCTAAACCCAAGCTCCTGCAGCGAGAACCGCTGCGCGTATCCGAAGATGATCAATAGCGCGAGCAGCGGTAGCGCGCTGAAGGCCGATAAGCCCGTCGCATCCATTGCGGACGTAACGGCGATCGCGGCAAGCGTACCGCCAAAAGGCCATAACCAGGATTTCTTCACCGCCCTTTTTACGCCGCCGTGAGGTTGCAGGTTTCATGAATCGCTCCGACTTTCTCAATTCATTTTGCGCCATCGCCGCGGCTCCGGTGGCCTTGAATGGAGCCAAAACCGTAGCAGGACTGAACGTTCCAGACACGGCGCTTTCGAGAGAGGCGGTCGCGACCGCGCGAGCGTGCGAACCGATCGAGATCTTCAATCACTCGCTGCGCGCCTTTCTCTTCGCCGAGCTCATTGCTCGAGCAAAAAGTCTTCCGCACGACGTCGAGGCCGTCTTCGTCGCGTCGATCCTCCACGATACCGGACTTTCACCGGCATACATGAGTCAGGACCGGCGATTCGAAGTCGACAGCGCGAACCTCGCGCGCGAGATCGCCGGGCGACATGGCGTCGAGAAATCGCGAGTGGACGCTATTTGGGATGCAGTCAGTCTGCACGATCAAGGCGGAATCGCCCGGTGGAAATCAACCGAAGTCATGCTTGTCAATGCTGGGGTCGTGGCTGATTTCGGCGGTTCGCTCGACCTGATGAAGCGCGACGACGTCGTCGCGGTTTTGGCGGCCGCGCCACGCACCGGGTTCATTCCGGCTTTTCTCACCGCCGTCGCCGTGGTTGCGAAGCGAAAGCCTCAAGCGACCGGGAACTCCTTCGTAACGGACGTCGGATATCGAATGGTTCCGGGATTCCATCTGGAGAACTTCTGCGACGAGGTAAAGACCGATCCGTTCGCCGGATACCTCCGCCCGCTACGGCCCGATGGTTCGCAGAATCTCTTTGAATCGCGGCCGCACGGCGATCCGCGAGAACCATGGAAGGCCCTTTAAGAAGAGCAGGCTCGGCTCCCGTTCCGCAAACGCCCGCTCGAGATGCGCCATGGCTTCGTCACAGCGATCGAGCGCCGCCGCCACGAGCGCGACGATATTAGACGATTTTACGTCGGATAAACGGCAGGTCGAAGTGCTCGACCAAATCGGGAAACTCGAGCAGAAATTCATCGTTACGCGGATAGTACCGGGCGCGCTCGATCGGTTCGCCCGCAAAGCGCGCAATGGCTTCACGCGATTCCCAGAATGAGAGCATCAGTACGTCCACGTAACCCTCGCGTGGCGCGGTGAGCAGGTAGGCTCCCCGATTGCCGGCGGTGTTCGTGTAGTCCGTGAGACCGGTTTCCGCTTCGTACTGCAGGTATTCATCGAGTTTGCTCGACCGTACGCGCCCGCGCCAGATTCGAGCGATTGTGGCACCGGTTACGCGGTGGCAGATTTCGTAACGGTTTCCGTCGAGGTCCTCAAAGAATGCAGCATAGTAACCTTCCGCATACTCCGGACAGAAATGCGGCGCCTCGAAGCGAGTTGCACCCGAATCGGCAGCGACGCGTGCTATTCGTTCGACCTCCTCTCTCGAACCGGCTCGCAGTGCGACGCGCGTCTGACACGGAGCGACCTCCCGATCGGCGGTTAGGGCGAGAAACGGCGCGTCCGGACTGGGCGATTCGTAAACGATCCATTCCGAGCCGGCATCGACGCGCGTCAGTCCGAGTGCCGCGCAAAATGGATCGTAAAACGCTCTGGCCGCATGGAGGTCGCTCACGCGCACGTCGAGATGATCGCAGAACGCGCCAAGATCGTGGAGTTGCATACTTATCCGTCGCTTTCGTCGCGCCGCTTCAGGAAGAACTCGGCACCCAACAGCCAGCGGCTGACGAGCCATGTCAGGTCGCTCGCACGCTCGCCCAGGACCGGCGATGGCCCATTGGAGAGGAGAGCCCGCGCGAAGCCTCGCGCATGTCGGTCGAAGTCCATTGAAACCACGATAAAGGGCCGGATGTTTTTGGTCTTGGGGAAAGTTGCCGTAGATGATTTCGAGCGTCGATCTCTGTTCGGGTGACGGTTGGTCCGTTCGCGACTGTCATTGCGATGCCGGGCCGCGCGACCGACCGTTCGTGGAACAGCGTCCCTATGTGTCCGTGGCTCTGGTGAGCTCCGGTACGTTTACCTACCGATCGACTCACGGCACCTCGTTCCTTACGCCGGGGTCTCTTCTACTCTGCGATGCAGCGACCGATTTTGAGTGCCGTCACGAGCACGGAACCGGCGATCGCTGCATCGACTTTCGATTCGGCCAGGCTTTCATCGAAGGCCTAGCCGCGGCGCACTCGCTGCCGCGCCTCCCCTTTTCCGTCTACCGAATCCCGATGCTCGCCGACCGGCTTGCGCTTTGCTCGGACATACTCGCCCAGGCGCGGAATCCCGACGTACTTCGCTTAGAAGAGCTCGCCCTGCACCTTGCCGAGCTCTCGCTGCGGGCAAACGCTTGGGTCACAAAGCTCCCCGGCGTCAACGTTGGCGACGTCGAACGAGCATCGGTAGTCACGCGATTCATCGAGGAGCGCTATACCGAACCGTTATCTTTGGCACAATTGGCAGCAGTCGCCGGATTGAGTAAATATCACCTGGTGCGAACCTTTCGCAAAATGGCCGGCGTAACGCCGTATCAGTACGTGCTTCACGTTCGCATGATCGAAGCGGCGCGGCGGTTGCGATCGACCATGCTACCCGTCACCGACGTGGCCACGGGCTGCGGCTTTGGCGACCTCTCCGAGTTCAACCGCCGGTTCCGGCGTTTCTTCGAGGTAAGCCCGGCCGCATATCGCAAGGGCGACTAATTGAGGCTTTGGAAGATGAACCCGATCGCGCGATTGCGAACTGCTGCCCAATCAAGGCCCCGCGACCGAACCGAGCCGGCTTAGACGTTGCGTTTGTTCGCGAGCGCCTTCGCTACTTTCAGCGCGATCGCGCCGCCGGGGACAATCACGTTAAGCGTTTCCGCGCCAAGGTCAAAGAGCGTTTCGGGCGTCATCAGTTTGGCTACCACGGCCATCGCCGCCGAAGGCCGCGTCTGAAGCTCTCCGGTGATGGCGTCAACAGCCAGGTCGACCGATTTACTCTTTGTCGTCCAAACGCACTTGAAGCAAAACGTGGGGCGAAGGTGGAGATCGATGCACTCAACGTTGACGTGCTCTTTTTCGATGTCGTCGGCGTCGACCGGACGAAGATCCTCGCCCAGTAATGCTCGAATCACCGCCGATGCTCGGATCGCCGGTGCGACGATATTTGCGCCGGCTGGCGCAAACTCGTCGAGGTTGACCGGTATCGCGCGCGCCTCGAGATAGGGTTGAGCCTTTGCTGGTTGATTGCTCAATCCGTCGAGCCAGAGCTCCCGCTGCTCTTTTCGCTCGCAGTGTTCTACCACGGGCAGCTCTATAGCGCCGGCCGCGAGCGCATAATCAGTCGTGCCCACGCTAACCCTAGTCACGTGATGTCCCTTGATCGGTATCTTATATGATTCGCGCCGATCGTAGAGAAAGTGAAGATCGGCCTTTGCGTGCCACACCGGAAGATACCGGATGCCTTCATCCGAGATCGCAATATCTTCCGCTTTCGGTCGTGAGAGAAGCCGAGATAGGGTCCCAAAGGCCGAAACCTTGTGCGCGCTCGCGCGACCGCGGGCTTCCTCCAACGTAATGACCGGCTCGAAATAAAAAGCGCCCTTTTCGGCAATCACAATTTCCATGCCATTTGCTCCAGCAGCTGCTCTTCTCGCAATCGCTTCACACTTCTTTCATCGTCATCGTGTACCGTGCGTAGAACCCCCATATCGAATCGCTCAATCGAGAAAGTACAAGACGCATGTTCAGAAATTCTTCACAAATCGCGGCAGCGGCCGCGGTCATAGCGCTAGCCGCATGTGGTGGCGGCGGCTCCGGCGGTTCCGGCGGGGGAGCCTACGGAGGGCCGCCGCCAACGAACCCGCAGAAGTCAAATACGCCGATTCAGCAAACCGTCGCGGGTAAGCCTGCGTTCGTCAATCCGGGAAACAATCACACGCTCTATTTCTTGGACGTGGATACGCCGGCCGG
This sequence comes from Vulcanimicrobiota bacterium, assembly GCA_963831815.1. GTDB lineage: Bacteria > Vulcanimicrobiota > Vulcanimicrobiia > Vulcanimicrobiales > Vulcanimicrobiaceae > Cybelea. Next base: position 281,642 of record CAWHRL010000002.1, on the reverse strand, counting down.
CGGAGCATGTACGGGCGGCTGCCTCAGCGTTTGGCTCGTGCTCGCGCCGAATGCGGGGGCGCAAGCAAAGGACGGCTTCACGATCGTCACGCGCTCCGACGGCACCGGCATGCAGTGGGACTACAAGAACCATCCGCTCTACATGTACTCGGGCGACACAGGTCCCGATCAAGCTAATGGCAACGGCATACCGTTTGCCGGCGGTCATTGGCACGTCGCGCGCCCGACGGGGTGACTATCCGGCGCTATTCCGGATCGCCGTGCTGCAGCGTAACGGGCCGGCTCTCGAAGTATTCGACCGAATATTTCGACGCGATCTTCTTGAACGGGCGCGGTTGCCGCGAGTAGTCGAAGAGGTTGCCGATACTCGTCGCGCGGACGTCGCTCGTTCGGAGCGAGCCGAGATTCCAGTTCTGCTCGATGTATTTGAGGATGCTGCCAAACTCGTATTGGGTGTGCGCGACGTAGCCGCCCTGACTCGAGTTTCCCCCGATCGCGTAAGGCGATATCACGATCGCCGGCACGCGGAAGCCAAGACCGCCGTGGCGGTCTTGAAACGGCGGCGGAGCGTTGTCGTAGAAGCCGCCCCAGTCGTCCCAGAGCACGACGATGACGCTCGACTTCCAATACTTGCTCTTGCCGATCGCATTGACGACGCTCGCCACCCACGAGGGGCCATTGTCGGCGTTCTCGCCCGGATGGTCCGAGTTGTCGTCGGAGGGAATTACCCACGCGACGGCGGGAAGCGCGTTATGTTTGATGTCGCGCAAGATGTTCGTCTCCGGCATCGAGACGTTCGTTCCCCATTCCGAGCCATAGCGCACCGGATGGATCACGTCGAACGCGTTGAGCAAGTCGCCGTCGCAATCGGGGCAGCCGTTACTTCGGGTACAGCCGTCAGAGTTGCTGAAGCAGGGCGTGTAGTACTTCCAGGATAGGCCGGCCGCGTCGAGCAGGTCGCGCAGCGTCGCGTATCCGCCCGAGGAATAGTTTGGAAACTTGTTCGAGCACGGGAAGGGACCATTCAAGCCAACGTAACCGCGCAGGGAGATGGTCTTCGTCATGACGTGGGGTGGCGCGTCGCAGCCCCACGGCCAGCCGTCGGGCGAATCGATGAGGCTCTTGGAATCGCCGATTTCGGTGCCGCCGGCAATGAGGTCTTGGTGTGCGGTGAAGCTCCCGCTGCCCTGCGTTTGGAACATATGGTCGGCCAAGATCCACTGCTGCGCCATGTCCCAATACGGCTTGACGAGGCTGCGCTGGACGTACTGGTAGACAAGCGTGCCGGCGGGCTTGCCGTCCTTACTGCACGCGCTGACGGGAACGAGGTTGAAGCCGTCCATCTTGCCGTCGTCGTAAGAGGTTTCGAAGGACGCGTGGCAGTGCGCCACGTCTTCCTTCATGATCAGCGAGTGCTGCGTGAGCGTCACCCACTTGTCGACGTAGCCGTTACCCTGTTTTACTTTTTCCTTGCCGCGCGTCGCGCCATCGGCTCCCGGAAAGAGCGCGAAGAGGTTATCGAAGCTGCGATTCTCTTGAACGATCAGCACGACGTGTGCGATCGGACTCTTCGACTGCGCGCTTAACCGCGCGGAGCCTGTCCTGAGCGAAGTCGAAGGGCTCGAGGTGAGACTGTTGCGTGGCGGCGCAAACCAACCTGTGGCGCAGCCCGCGAGTGCGGCGCTCAGAACGGTCGAAGCGAAGGCGAGCGCCGCGAGCCCGCGCATACTTGCTATTCGGTATCGACCGGCAAGCCCGAAGGCTTCTGACGGAGGAAGTACTTCGCGTCATAAGGCGACGAGATCTTGCTGAACTGACGCGCAGACTGTCTGAAGTTAAACATGTTCGCGATGCTCGTCGAGCTTTGGTCGGTCGTTCCAAGCCGCCCGAGCCTCCAGCTGTCTTCAATAAAGCGAATGATGCTGCCGAAGCCGTAAACGGTGTTAGAGATGTAGCCGCCGTGGCTGCCGCTGCCCGCCTTTACGTACGGCGAGATAACGAGCATTGGAACGCGGAAGCCGGCGCCACCCTGATCGTCTTGAAACGGCGGCGCGACGGGGTCGTAGAAGCCTCCCCAATCGTCCCACACGACGATGACTGCCGTCGAGTTCCAGTACTGACTCTTGCCGATGGCATTGACCACGCTCGCTACCCACGACGGGCCGGTATCTTTCGAGGAGTACCCCGGATGGTCGGAGTTCTGTGCGTCGGGAACCACCCACGACATCGCCGGCAGCGCGCCGCTGGTGATGTCGGAGAGAATGTTTTTCTCCGGCGACGAGACGTTCGAGTTGCAAACGCCTTGACTGTTGCAAATCGAGGCGATTACGAGGTAAGCGTTCCAAATTGCGCCGACCTGCGCTTTAATCGGCGCCGGCGCGTAGTATTTCCATGAAACGCCTTTTGCGTTCATGAGATCGCCGAGCGTCACGTACTGACTGGGGTACGGAAAATCCGTCGTGCAGGGAAACGGTCCTTTATTTTGTTTGTATTGCAGACTCGTCGTTATCAAAGAGGTTTTGGCGCCGGCCGGCGAGAGGCATCCCCAAGCTGCGTTTGACGTCGGATCGTCGATCAGGCTCTCGCTCGTGTTAATGAAAGTGCCGCCGCGAATCAGGTCCTGATGCGCGATGAAACTTCCGCTTCCTTGAGTCTGAAAGAGCTCATCGGCTAAACCCCACTGCGACGCGATCTGACGGTAAGGTGCGATCTTCGCAGGGTTAACGTACTGATACGGCGCCAGGTTTTCCGGCTTTCCGGTGGTCCCGTATTTGATGAGATTGAAGCCGTCCATCGCGCCGTTGTTGTATGCAGTCTGATAGGCCACATAACGGTGGTTGAGGTTGCCCTTTGCCAAGAGATTCGTCTCCGCGAGCGGGACCTGTCGCTCTACATAACCGGTGCCCACCTTCACCAGTTCTTCGCCGGTCGTCGAGCTGACGGCGCCGGGAAAGCCCGCGAAGAGATTGTTGAAGGTGCGGTTCTCTTGGATCATGAGAACGATGTGCTTGATCGGATCGCCTTTGGGATGCCTGGGCGGCGGCGCCGAGGCGTTTGTCGGGACCGGCGGTGCATCGCCCCCGCCGCCCCCGCAGCCGCTCACCGCGAGGCCTGCCCCGCAAATGATGAGTGCGAGGCAGAGCGCTCGCAACGCTATGCCGTGGTTTTTTCTTGCGAGGACGCAGCGACTCGCTGCGCGATCTCGGCGACGTCGTAGTTGAATCGCTTGGCCACCTCGCTGGTCGATGCAACGATTGTCGAGAGCACGTCGGGCTCGAACGAGGGCTTGTAATAATCGGGAAAGGAGAGCTTCTGACTGTATGCGGTGCGCGTCGCGTCGAAGCTCGCGGGGTCAAGACCCGCGTGTGCGATAATCCGATCGATCGTCGCCAGCGAGTCGCTGCAGAGATCCTCGTATCGCACGATGCAGACGCTGCGGGCAAGCTCGGGGTCGTCGTCGAGCTGCTTGGCGACGAAACCGTACACGTATGCCCAATACCGCGCCCGCGATTCCGCCCAGCGCCCGTCGTCAAAGAGTCGGCGAATCTCCTGAAGCGTCTGAGGACTCCCGACGTTTGCCATCACCTGCTTTGTACCGAACTCGTGGTGCCCGGTCAGCTCGATGATCTCAATCTGACGAGGGTCGCTCTTCTCAAGCTCCGCCCAGATGCGATCTTGCTTGATCAGCGACGCGACGTGGTCGATCGGATTGCGCACGTAGAGCAAAAAGCGGGCGTCCGGGAATAGCCTTCGCAGATACTGCATGCGCACCACGCACATGATCGCCTTGCTGACGTAGCGGCTGCGGCCGCGCACCAACGCGAGCTTACGCAGGTGCTCTTCGTAAAAACGTTCGAAACCCGGATTCGAGGTCGTGGCGTCGAGCACGCTGTAGTTCGACTCGTCGTGGATATGCGGAAAGAAGTGCTCCCAGAGGATCTCCTCTCCCATCTCGGCGCTGTCGCGCGTCACCTCGATTCGGTCGCGGTGAATGCGCGGAACCGGTTTACGCATCGCATCGACCGGTATCTTCGGAAAGACCTTATTCCACACGTACGGCATGTAGGGCATCAGGAAGTCGGCGTACTTGTGAGTTACGACGTCGGGGTGCTCGCTGAGCATTTGCAGTGTGATAGTGGTGCCGGCTCGCGGCAGCCCGCAAATGTAAAGCGGGCGGTCGACTCGCTGCGAGGATAGGCTCTTAGCGAGCATCATCGACTCAAGATTTCCGAGGCCGACGAAGAGCGGCGCTGCCGCGTGGACGCCGCGGACGCTCCAATAGAAGGGCCCGGGCACGGAGAATTTCTGCGGTGTCTTAGTATTGGTCGTTGCCATGACGGCGCTATACTTTCTCGAAGAGTGCCCCTATGACCGTCAAGCCTGGCCCAAATGCCATGCTCAGGACCTTGGAGCCGCGTGGGATTGCCGGCGACTCGACGATGAGCTGCCAGATGTGGGGCGCGGTCGCCGACGCCATGTTCCCGTGCTCGTAGAGAACCTGCCGGCTCAACGCGACCTGCGACTCTTCGATTCCAAGCTTGCCGCGGATCTGATTGAGGATCGCCGGTCCGCCAGGGTGGATCGCAAAGATCATCGTCGACTTCTCCCGCTCGAAATCCAGATCGACTTGTGCGCAGATCGATCGTACGAAGTCGGCGATCGAGTCGCGGATCATGAACGGTACGCGCTTGGAGAGCGACATGTCAAACTGTAGCGGGCCCGGACGCAAAGTCATCTCGGGAAGCGAATCGGGGAGCATGTGCTCCTCGATTGCGAGGATCTTCAGACCGCTACGGTCTCGCTTCGCAAACTCGGATTGCGGATAGGCTGCGTACTTGATGAAGCCGTCCGCGAAGAGCGTCGAGGTGACGAAGTTGTCGGCCTCTTCGCCGAGCAGATCGAAATGGAGCGAGAGAAACTCCGTATGCACCAGATCCACGCGCTGCTTGGGGGCCGGCAGCGAGACGTAGGACGATCCGACCAACCCAAGCGCGGTGCGTATCGCCGGAAAAGCGCCGTAACAACCCATGTGATAAGAGTGCGTGACCCCGACGCCGAGCCAGCCGCGCCGCGAGAGGAAACTCTGCACCGGACTCGGCGAAACGTATCCCGAGCAGCTGACGTGCACGATGTCGTCGGGGGGCGGAGTCTGGCGGTCGCGATAGGCGCGTTCGAAGACGTCGCACGCGATCTCTTCAAAGAGATTCATCCGTTCGTCGAGCGTCTCGCCGGTCGGGCTTCGCAAGTCTCCGTATCGCCGGACTGACTCGGAATCGCTCGCGGGATTGCTCTCGACGAAGCGAGAGGTAAGCACGCTGACTTGCCGGCGAGCGATGTATTCTGAGGATGTGCCGTAGCGCCCCATTCGCTCGCGCAGCGAGTCGCCGACCTGCTCGCGCTCCTGCAGGTCCGTGATTTTTCGCGCCGCACACTGCGAAAGCGTCATGAAGTGCGCTTGAATCACCTTGAGCTCGTCTTGTGCGACCGGAGCGGTTACTTCGTACCGTTCGAAGTCGGATAGTACGACCGGCACGGCCTGTAGGTGCGGTTTCGCGACAATGGTACCCAGCGGTCTCTCTAAAATGCGCATGATCGTTCCGGCTGTGTCTTCGCCGTCTGCTCCTTTTTTCCATTCGACCGAGCGCGTATCGCGCAATCGTTGATAAACATCGGTAATCCTGGTCACTTTTACTCGCTATCGACCGGCTTGTTCGACGGTCGTTGATGCAAGAAGAACGATTTTGAATACTGCGTTTTAATTGGAACGAACGGTCGGGGATTCTGAGTGAAATCGAAGAAATCGTTCGTGAAGTCCGCCGAGCTCCGATCGGTGGTTCCCAAACGTCCCAAGTTCCAGTTGTCCTCCACGAACCGCACGACGCTTCCGAGCTCGTACTGCTGATGCGAAATGTAATCGGCCTTCGCGTACGGCGAAACGGCGAGCAGCGGAATGCGGAATCCCAAGCCGCCGTAACGGCGCGGGCCGGGCGGCGCGAGGTGATCGTACCAGCCGCCCCAATCGTCCCAGAGAACGATGATCGCGGTGGTGTCCCACGCCGAACTCTCGCCGATAGCATTGACGACTTGCGCGACCCACGACGGGCCGGTATCTGAGTTGTCGCCGGGATGATCGGAGTTGACGTAATCGGGAACCACCCATGCGACCGCCGGAAGCGTGTTGCGGTTAATGTCGGTAAAGACGTCCGTTTCGGGGGAGACTACGTTCGTCGACCACTCCGCACCGTGACGAACGGCGGCGATCGCGTCGAATGCGTTCCAGAGGTTGCCGGCGAAGTTTCCGGTTGTGGGGGTATAGTAGCGCCACGAAACACCGGCGCTATCGAGAAGATCGCGCAGCGTCGCGTACGAGAGGCAAGGAAACGGGCCGGCGTGATACATGTATTGGTCCGTAGCGGTGATCAGCGACGTCGCCGTTCCAGGCGGCGAATCGCATCCCCATGGCTGCGCGCTCGGAAAATCGACTAGGCTTCTCGAACCGCCGAGCTCGGTGCCGCCCCGGATCAGATCCTGATGTGCGGTAAAACTGCCGCTGCCCTGGGTTTGAAACGTATGGTCCGAGAGCACGTACTTTCTCGCCAAATCCCAGTACGGCGCGATCTGCGCGGGGTTCACGTACTGGTAAACGTACGTCCCCGAAGTCTTGCCGATCGGCACGATATCGAAGCCGTTCATCTTCCCTCGGTTCCAGTCACGCTTCCAAAACGAATAACCGTTGTTGGGAGAAATGGGACTCTCGAGGTCGGCCTTTCGCAACGGGATGCTTCCGCCGTTATGCGTCTTGCCGCGCGTCGCTCCGGCCGCACCCGGATACGTTGCGAAGAGGTTATCGAAGGTGCGGTTCTCTTGAATCAGGATCACGACGTGCGTGAAGTACTTACCCTTCTTCGCCGGTGCCGGGGGCAGGATCGGTCCGGCGGGAGACGAGTTGGAGCCGCCGCCCCCGCAGCCGCCGAGTAACGACGAGAACAGCCCCGTCAAAAAGAGAACGGCGAGCGGAAAAGCCCGCGTGCGAAGTCTGGAACCCGGCATAGCATAAAGGTATCGTCCTTACCCGGGCGCCATCCCTTCCACGTGCGGCTCGTGCAAGCGGGACCCGAGAGCATCGTGCAGGCCGGGCTGGCGCTGCGCAGCGGAGGCGTGATCGCGTTCCCAACCGAGACCGTCTACGGCTTGGGAGCGCTCGCTTTCAATCCGGTTGCGGTGGCCCGAATCTTTGAAATTAAAGGGCGCCCGCACTTCGATCCCCTGATCGTTCACGTGCACGACCGCGAGATGCTCGGGCGGGTAGTCGCCGTGGTTCCGCGCGCTGCCGAACGGCTGATCGAGCGTTTCTGGCCGGGCCCGCTAACGCTCGTGCTGCGCAAGCAGCCGGAGGTGCCGGGGATCGTCACCGCGGGCTTGCCGACCGTCGCGGTGCGGATGCCGTCACACGAGTTCGCGCGCTCGCTCCTCAAAGAGGTTGGGGCACCGCTGGCTGCGCCGAGTGCGAATCCGTTCGGCGGATTGAGCCCGACGCGCGCCCAGCACGTGGCAGCAGGGCTGGGCGAGCAGGTGGATCTGATTATCGACGGGGGACCCAGCGAGCACGGACTCGAGTCAACGATCGTTGCCCTCGAGCCTGAGGCGGTGCTCCTCCGGCCGGGGGCGATTCCGGTCGAAGCGATCGAGGAGGTCGCAGGCCGGCTAGCGCGCGGGCGCGGCGGCCCTCCCCAAGCCCCGGGCGGCCTTCCTCATCATTACCGCCCGCGTACGCCTCTGCGGCTGATCGATCCGCGGCTAGTCCCGGCGCACGAACGGTCGCTCGCGGGAGCGCTCGCGTTGCGCGGAGCCTTCGAGGGGTATGCGGCCGTCCGTGTTCTCTCTCGCGACGGCGATCTGCGCGAGGCGGCAGCTCGTTTCTTCGAGGCGCTTCATCAACTCGATTCACTGGCTCTCGAGCGAATCGACGCGCAGCCGTTACCTGAGAATGGCCTGGGTCTGGCGATGATGGATCGGCTTGCCCGCGCAGCGGCTAGCCGAAACAGTTGACGCTTGCTATGCGTTATAGTCATCAGAACCGAAGAAGGGATCATGATGCCAACCTCTGGCCTATTGGGACGCGCGACAGCCATATCTACGCTGATCGCGGTATTTTGCTTGGGCGCGACGCCCACCGATCTTCCGTATCAAGTTGCGGGCGACGTCGCTCAGAGCTATCAACTTTTAACCAACACGTATTACGATCCGGTCGATCCGCAGACGCTCCTTGCTGCGGCCGGCAACGCTCTCGCCGATGCTGCTCGCAAGCACGGAGTTACGATGACGCCTCCCAAACTTCGAGTGGAGGGCGATCGCGACGCGACGCTCGCCGAGCTCGACGATGCGATCGTCACCGCGGCACAAACCGCGCACGCGTCACCAAATGATTTTGCATACGCGGCTATAGTCGCGATGGCCAAGGCGACGAACGACCGTTACACGCAGTTCTTCACGCCTGATGAGTTTAAGGCATTCAACGAAGCGCTGGATCCACAGCGCATCGGAGGCATCGGCGTGATGATCGAGCCCGATCCCGCATCGCAGTGCGTGCGCATCACCTACGTGCTGCCGAGCACGCCCGCGGAACGCGCCGGGCTCCAGGTCGGCGACGTCGTGACCGCGGTGGACAAGCTCCCGACCAAGGGTCTGGGCGTCGACGTCGTTAGCGGACATCTGCGCGGGAAAGCCGGCACGAGCGTTGCGGTTGCCGTGCAGCGGCCCAGCGCGCCGGCCGTATTCACGATTACCCGCGAGGACGTGCAGCCTCCGACGGTCGTTTTCAAGATGCTCCCCAATGGAATCGGCTACGTATGGGTGATGGAGTTTGGCCGCGGCACGCCCGCCGAATTCGATACGGCGGTAGCGCGTCTGACGCAAATGGGCGCGAAGGCGCTCGTCCTCGATCTGCGCAACGACGGCGGCGGCTACGTGAACTCGGCGCTTGACATCAGCTCGCGCTTCATCGCGAACAAGGCCTTGCTCACCGTCGAAGAGCGCGGAAAGCGCGCCACGACGATCGATTCCGACCCAAACCCTTCGATCTCGCTTCCAGTGACGGTACTCGTGAACCAGTACACCGCATCGGCTTCGGAGATTACGGCCGGTGCGCTCCAAGATGACGGCATCGGCGCGCTCGTCGGCGCGAAGACGTTCGGGAAGGGCGTCATGCAGACGCTAACGCCGCTGCCGGACGGCGCCGCGATCAAGATCACGACCGCGCACTATCTCACCCCGAACCATCACGACATCAATCTTCGCGGCATCGATCCCGACGTTCGCGTCGATGAAAACCGCGACGCCCGTTTTGGCGATGTCGCCACCGATGCGCAGCTCCGTGCGGCGATCGCACTCCTGCAGAAGAAGATCGCCGCCGTTAAGAACTAAGCCGAAGGCGACAACGAGATGCGCTAAATCAGAGCTTCCCTAGCGGCGGCGGCGGACGAGCTGCACTACTTTGCCGTTGCGCGCGAAGGAGACCTCGTCCATTAAACGACGCATTAGAAATATGCCGAAGCCGCGCCCGCGATCGTCGGGCTCGACGCTGTCGCAATCGTGAGGGGTGGGAAAGTCGCTTCCGCTGTCGCGGATCTCGATCTTGAGAACGTCCTCGCCGAAGTAGCAGCGGACGACGATCCTGCGGGCAGGCTTTCCGCGGCCGTGTTCGACCGCGTTGCTGAGCGCTTCGCCGGCGGCGAGCCGAATGTCCGAGATCGCTTCCTCTGAAAAGCCGCACTCGGCGGCAAAACCGGCAATGCCCCGCCGCGCCTGCGCGACGTTTCGGATGTCACTCCCGTAGGCGGCGCGGTATTGTCGGGTCAAGGTTAGCGCTCTCAAGATAGTCGGGTCCCCCACAGACTTTCCCGGAGCCCGAGCATTGCTAAACCTTATTCATAGCTGACCGGCACTTCCGAGCCGCCAAGAGAACCAACCCCGGTAAAGCGAAGTGAAGGCGCCGTGGGCGATTAGCTCAGCTGGGAGAGCGCCTCCCTTACAAGGAGGATGTCGGCGGTTCGAGCCCGTCATCGCCCAAACTCTGCCTACTCCCCTCGGCAGGCTTTATTACAAGCTGGTGCTGGTGCTTGTGCTTGGACTCACGCTATTGCTTACGCTCGCGCTCGAGTTGGAAACAAAATGGCACGAGTCGCTCCAGGTCGAGAGTTGACAGACGCGTTGCAGCAGCGCGTTGACCGAGTGACTTGAGAATCCAAAGAGGATCACGAGTATCAGGATCACGAGGACCGCGAAGCCGGCTACACCTTTCATCGAAGCCAGTGGTTCGACGAGGACCTGCCTCTCCTGCCGCCGGAGCCACTGAATTAAGCCTTAACGATTCTTCATCGACCGCAAGCAGGGGAGCCCTTGCAGGTGCGAAGCGACTTTCGTAGCAGGATAGCACCCCAAGCAAAGGAGCGGCTCTATGAAAATCGCTCGGCCGGGATTTTTCGCTGTAAGTCTATCGGTGGTTATCGGCGCGTTGGCCGGCTGCGGCGGCCAGACTCAACCAACGTCCTTTTCCCCTGGCGTCTTCGGCCAGATCGCGGCGGCAAGGGCCGCGCCGTTGCACGTCGATCACCGTAAGTCGTGGGTCTCGCCGGAGATCGCGCGCTTGCCTCGGATTCTTTTTGTTTCCGACGATTCAACCAACGACGTGCTTATATTTTCAATGCCGGACCTCACACTGCGAGGTACGCTGACCGGCTTCGACGTGCCGCAAGGCCTATGCTCGGATACAAGCGGTAATATTTGGGTGACCAACATGGGAACGCTCACGATCATCGAGCTCTCGCGCTCCGGCACCGTAATCAGCGTTCTCACTGATCCCGACGGCTACCCCGTTGCGTGTGCGGTAGATCCGACGAGTGGCGATCTTGCCGTCGCTAACATCTATAACAAATCTTTGAGCGGCTCCGGCGAAGTTGAAATTTATAAAGCCGGCGGCGGCACACCGACCTCGTTGGCAAATCCGGATCAGTACTATTACGATCAGGTTGGCTACGTTAGCGGCAGCGGGAGCGGCAAGAACCGTGGCCAACGCAACGTCGCCCCGGGAAACCTCTTTGTCGACGGCCGAACGTACAGTGGAAGTTTCATACTCTCCGAGCTCCCCCCTGGAAGCTCGGCGTTCCACACGATCAACCTTTCCGGCGGTACCATTTATTTCCCGGGGATGGTGCAATGGTACACACCCGGCAACTACCTTGCCGTCGGCGATCAGCTTTGCGGCGACGTGCCTGCTTCGTGTATCTACCACGTTAAGATTTTCGGCAATACGGGAAAAATCAAAGGCCACACTAGCCTTTCGAACTATTTAGGTGGCTCCGTCTGCGATTTGGTTCAGGGCGTGATCGGTGCCAATGGTCTGAAGTACGTCGCCGGAGGCGATTTCGAAGCCTGCGGATACGCTAACAGCAGCGTGAACCGCTGGGCATATCCGGCTGGCGGTACACCGACGAACTTCAACGATTCCGTCGTCACTGAACCTATCGGAGCGGCAATTAGCACGAAGTAGCTCACCGGGTCGCCGCCCAGGGCGGCACGAAATTGACGAAGACTGTGAATGACGAAGCGCGGGCGCCGGCGTCATCGGAGTTCGGGACGCTTCTGCGGCGATATCGGCTTGCAGCCGGACTCTCGCAAGAAGCCCTCGCCGAGCGGGCGCGCCTGAGCACCAACGGCATCGGTGCGCTGGAGCGCGGCTATCGCCGATCGCCGCAACGCGAAACGATCGAGCTGCTGATCGATGCGCTGGCGCTAAGCGACGATCGACGCGCGGAGTTCGAAGCAGCTGCGGCGCGCTCGATCTCGCCGCGCGGCCTCCGCCCTGCAGGCACGAGCAGCCCGCGATCGGGCGCGGTGGTTGGAAATATGCCGCTCGCACTGACCGGTCTCGTTGGGCGCGAGGCCGAGCTCGATGAGGTGGCACGATTCGTGCGCGAGTCTCGGCTTGTAACCATCACGGGTTCAGGCGGCGTCGGCAAGACGCAAACGGCATTGCACGTGCCCGGCGCGCTAGGAAATGGCACCGCCGACCACGCGGTCTGCTTCGTTGCGCTCGCGCCGCTCGGTGAGGCTTCATTGGTGGCCCCGGCGATCGCATCGGCGCTTGGTCTACAGGAAGTGCCGAATCGCTCGCTGCTCGAGACGCTGATTGCGTACCTCAAGAGCAAGACGCTGCTTCTGGTTCTCGATAACTGCGAGCACGTCATCACCGAGGCCGCTGCCCTCGCGGGCGCGCTCGTGTCGGCTTGCCCGAGGGTTCGGATTCTGGCGACGAGCCGCGAACCGCTGCGGGTCGCCGGCGAGCGCACCTATCGGTTGCCGTCGTTGAGCATTCCGTCGGCGATGGTACTCTTCGTTGAGCGCGCCCGTTCCGCCGATCACCACTTCGCGCTGAGCGACGAGAGCGAGCCGCTCGTTGCAAAAATCTGCCGGCATTTGGACGGCATCCCGCTTGCAATCGAGCTCGCCGCCGCGCGCGTGAATGTGCTCTCTATCCGGGCGCTCGCAGAGGGACTCGAAAATCGGTTTCGGATTCTGAGCGGCGGTGCACGCACCGCGCTTGCGCGCCAGCAGACGATGCGCGCGGCAATCGATTGGAGCTACGACTTGCTCTCTTCGCAGGAGCAACGGTTGTTCGAGCGACTGTCGGTCTTCGCGGGCGGTTGTACGCTGGCGACGGCGTCGAAAGTTTGCGCGAGCGGCGCTATCGTCGAGGATGACGTCCTCGATTTGCTGGCATCGCTCGTCGACAAATCGCTAGTGGTCGCCGATTTCGAAGGGATCGAGCCGCGCTACCGGCTCTTGGAATCGTTCCGGCAATACGCGCGCGAGATATTGGAGGCGCGTGGTGAGGCAGACGCGATGCTGCGTCGATATGCGCGCGCCTCGCTCGAGCTGGCAGAGCAACTCGAGGCCGCCTGTGACAACGAGCCCGACGAAGTCTGGCGTGCGCTCGCGCAAGAGGAGCTCGATAACTGGCACGCGGCGCTGCAGTGGTCGCTGACCGATCGCCACGACATCCTTTTAGGGCAACGCCTTGTTGGCGAGATGCACGTGGTCTGGGCATGGTTCGCGCCGGTCGAGGGCCGTCGGTACACGGTCGCTGCGCGCGCGCTGGTTGACGAGCAAACCCCGGCGAGGGTTCTCGCGCGGCTCGGTTACGCCGAAGCGATCGTGGCTCTGCAGCTTCGCGAGTACAAAGAGCAACTTTCGAGCAGCGAAAGCTCGATCGAATACAGCCGCGCCGTCGGAGACGCTCTTGGGCTCGCTCGCGCGCAGGGGCTTGCGGGTCAAGCGCTCGCGTCTCTCGGACGAGTCGCCGAGGCGCGCGCCATGCTTCCGGAAGCGCTGGCAACCGCTCGTAGATTAGGAAATCGCCGGCTGGTCGCGTCTATACTGCGCAATCTTGGATATGCCAGCGCAATCGACGGTGACCTCGTCGCGGCCCGGGGATACGTTTCCGAAGCCGTGCCGCTCTACGAGGCGCTCGGCGCCGAGCTCGGCGCCGCGCTCGCGATGGACGATCTCGGCGAGTGCGAGTTTCAAGCCGGTAACGTGGAGGCTGCTCTCACGCTTGCAACCAACGCGCTTGCGACAATGCGCCGCATCAATCATCGGCGCTTCGTGGCATTCATTCTCAGCAGCATCGCGATGTATCTCATCGCCTTGTCGCGCTTTGACGAGGCGGAAGAACGCGCACGCGAGTCGCTGGATCTCGCGCGCGAGTTAGAGCAGGACGCGCTGGTCGCCTGGACGCTGCAGCATCTCGGAGCGATCGCGGCGCTCCGGTCGCCGGCGGACGCGGAACGGGCGCCGGTGGAATACGCAAACGCGGCGCGGACTCTGGGTTTCGTCGATGCTCGCCTTGCGGCGATGGGATCGGCGCGAATGTACATTCACGAACTGGAGTACGGCCGGGCGCTGGTCGAGCTTCGACGCGCGCTCGGAGCCGATCGGGTCGCCGCTCTTATGGCCGAAGGTGCGGAAATGACCGGGGAACAGGTCGTAGGGCAGATGTGCAAGTTAGTTGTGCAGGTGTGTCTTACTGCGGGGGAGGGCGCCACGTCATCATAGCTCCACGACACCTTCTTTTAGGAGTGGAGAAAAATGATGAAGTTAGTAGCAGTTCTGCTCGCCGGCACCGCCCTGGTAGCCGGCTGCAGCGGCCAAAACGCCGGCTCGCAGTTCGCGCCGGCGCTTCCTGGCCAATCCGGCGGAATCCCTAGTCAGTCGCGGAGTATACCTAACCAAACCGGCTTCATTTCGACGGATATGCCGCAGGTTACGGTCACCAACGGCTGGACCAGCGAGACGCAAGTCATCGAATGGTCGACCGGCTGCACGTTTCCGCTTTCACCGCATCAGTTCTCATTGCAGCCCGGGCAATCGCAGCAGATGGTTGCCGAGAATGAAACATGCCTGCTCAATAGGGCGACTAAGACGTTCGTTGATGCCGATCCGTGGGCTCATAGTCAGGGCTGCGTGCTCGGCATCCGTTATGGCCGCAATGGAAATTGGCGATTCGGCCTCGTTCGCAAACTCACCGGTCAGTTCTCTCGGTGCAAGTTGGAGACGTCGTCTAATAAGGCAACGCTCATCTTCAACGCCGTTAGCTCGTCGGGGAGCTGACGGATGACTCAGCTAGATCCGCCGAATCCGAAACGCCCGCGCAAACCAGCGGGCGGTTCGCTCCCGGGCAGTGTGCGCAACGACATACAGTTTACGTCTGCAAGCCGCGCCTTCTATGCGTTGGGGGAGCCACCGAGTCGCGGTACGCGTGCCATGGCGCACGCCATCGCCGTCGCATCCGTGCGAAGGATGATCGTATGAGCCGGCAGGTCCAAGCCCCGCCTCGCCCAAGAGTACCCGGACAATGAAGACGGTCCAGGCGCGGGCGGTCACCGTCGAGCGCGACGGCGAGATCGCCGTCATTACGATGAACCGGCCCGAGAAGCGCAATGCGCTTTCGCTGCAAATGATGCGCGAGCTCGATGGCGCGCTGGCGGCAGTAGCCGAAACGGCCGATGCGCGCGCGATCCTCTTACGGGGTGAGGGTGCGGCTTTTTGCGCGGGTCACGATCTCCGCGAGCTTTCCGGGCGCGACGTCGACGCTTACCGCGAGATCTTCGATGCCTGCGTCGATCTCATGAAGCGGATCGCGACGATTCCGCTTCCGGTCATCGCCGAAGTTGCAAAGGTCGCCACTGCCGCCGGTTGTCAGCTGGTCGCCGCTTGCGATCTCGCCGTAGCGTCGACCGAAGCGACGTTTGCAACGCCGGGCGTGCGCATCGGCCTCTTTTGCAGCACGCCGATGGTCGCGCTGACCCGAGCGATCGGGCGCAAGCGCGCGATGGAGATGCTGCTGACCGGCGAACCGATCGACGCGCCTACGGCCCTGGCGTGGGGCCTCGTTAATCGCGTCGTCGAGCCGCATCGTCTCCACGAGGAGACGCTCGCGCTAGCGCGGCGAATTGCGTCGTCGAGCCGCGGCATCGTCGCCATCGGTAAAGCCGCGTTCTACGCGCAGATCGAGCTGGATCAAACGCGTGCGTATGACTATACCAAGGCCGTGATGGTCTCCAACGCGCTCGAACCGGATGCGAGCGAAGGCATCGCCGCGTTTCTCGAGCGGCGTTCGCCGAAGTGGCACGAGTAGATCGAGCGCCTCAGGGAAGGGGATAAGTGGGCACCGTTGAACCCGACGGACCGCGGCGTTCGATCGTGGGCATCGAGCATCGCTTGAACTCAAAAAGCGTCGCCCACACCCGGTATGCGCGGCCCGACAAAAAAGGGACTCGCGCATACGCGACGGCACGGGGGCTCGCCCATGGCGAGCCCTCTTGTATTGCGAAAAGGTCTAGGAAATCGGTCAACTCGAACTGCGCCTAACGTGACTCTCTATACCTCCCGCACGCGTTACGCCGCATTGATCTTAGTCGTTGCTTTGCTCGCTTCGCTCACGGTCGCTTACTTTCGAGTACGTACCGAATCGGTCGCGAATCGCGTCGAGCTGGCAATGGATTTCACCGACTTCGACGCGCTTGCGCGCTCGTACGACTACAATCCCGCGGCGTTCTTGATCGCGCTGCGACGAGCGGGGTTGACGTCGCTGGCGCTAACCGAAGAGCTGGGCGCAAACGTCGGTAACGACGGAAAGGCCTACGTGACGACGGGGGCCGCGCTGAAGAACCAAGCCCGCGTGTCGCCGATCGGCGACCCGCTGCTCGCTACCCTCGTTCGTACGCATCGCATCGTTGACGGCGCCGTCTACCTGTTCGTCTTCGATCCTTTCACCTACGATCGGTACCGCGCCGCGCTTAGGCTACACTTCATGCCGCGGAGCGTGCGCGTTCTGCGCGCGACGCGACCGTGGCTGATTGAGGTGCGGACGCAGATCGATTACTTCAACACGCTCGGCCTCGGCATCCCGACCGATCAGATCGAGCTGGCGCGGCGTCTGGCGCTGCTCGTCGTTCCACGTTTTCAGAACGACGAACGCTTCGAAGCCCCGCAAATCAACGCCGTCTTCCGAAACGTGCTTCGCTACGATCCAAAGGTCTCGACGGTGATCTTCTTTGGACTCGCCAATCAGGTTCTCGGTTATCCCGATCATCTGCAGGATACCGCCGACGCATTTAAGCGGCACACCTACAACTTCGGGTCGATCGAAACGTACGATCCTAGCCAGCTGCAGAAGGGAAGCGAGACGCTCGCGAGGATGATCCCCGGTCACGTCGTCCGCGTGCAGGCGATCGCAAAGGCCGAGCTCGACAAGATTAAGCTCGACGAGGCCGTCGCTCGCTACGTTCTGGGCGTACGCGAGCGCAACGTGCGCGTCGTCTATCTGCGCCCATGGGCGCATCAAGACGGCAAGCTCTCGATCGAGGCGACGAATATCGAGATGGTCAAAGCAATCGCCGACGAACTGCGCGCCGGCGGATTTCGCTTGGGACGCGCGACGCCGATCCCTCAGTATCACGGCAACAATCGCGCGCTCGTCGGGCTGGCCGCGCTCGCAGTGCCGTCGATCTTCGTGCTGCTGCTCGAGTTCTTTGGATGGTACCGGCGCCGCCTCGCCGTCGCGGCCTACGCGCTCACGGGCCTGGGCTATCTGGCCGGCGTTCTTTCGCAGCACGATGCGTTCGCGCGTTCGGCGATTGCGCTAGCCGGTGCGCTGCTCTTTGCGACCGCGGCGCTGCTGATTTTGATACCTGCTTGGAACGAAGAGCCGGCCGCAAGTCAGTCCACGCAGCTCGCGCGCAGCCTCGGGTGGACGCTCGCGGCGACCGGCATCGCCCTGCTCGGTGCCCTGGTCGTCGTCGGCGTCATGAGTTCGCCGCTCGCGATGGTTGAGGTGGAACGCTTCCGCGGCGTGCGGCTGGTGCTTGGGCTGCCGCCGCTGATCTCGCTTGCACTCTACCTTTTCGATCGTCGCTTTGGTGCCGGGGCGCAACGCGCGCGCGACGTTTTCCTTTCGCCGGTCCTCGCGTATCAGCTGTTCGCCGGCATCGCGATCGTGGCGCTCGGGGCGCTTATGCTCGTTCGCAGCGGGAACGAGAGCGACGTCGCGCCTTCGGCCTTCGAGCTTTCGCTGCGCCATCTGCTCACCCACGTGCTCAGCGTGCGGCCACGCTTTAAAGAGTTTCTCGTAGGCGTTCCCTTCCTGATGCTGCTTCCCGCATTGCTGCTACCTCACCGGCGCGCGATAGGCTGGCTGCTGGCGCTCGGGATCGGGGTCGGCATCGGCGACGTCATCGATACCTTCTCTCATCTGCACACGCCGCTCGCGATTTCGATCCTAAGAGTGGTCAACGGCGTCGTGATCGGCGCGATCGTCGGCGCGATCGCGATCTGGATCTATCGCCGCATACCGCCGGTGCGTAGCGCCCTGAAGCGGGGAACCTCTTCAGGGGTTCGCTGAGGTGCGCGTGCTGCTTTCGGGTTACTACGGGTTTGGAAATCTCGGCGACGAGGCACTTCTAGAGGTAATTGCCGACCGCATGCGCCGGCGCTTTCCGTCGGCGCAGCTCGAAGTGCTCTCCGCGACGCCGGCGGCAACCGCCGCGAACTTTGGGGTTGCGGCCGAGCCGCGCTGGGAATGGGGCGCGATTCGCAGCGCAATCGCGCGGGCCGACGTCGTGCTCTCCGGCGGTGGGGGATTGCTGCAGAATGCGACGAGTCTTCGCAGCCTGCTCTACTACGCGGAGATTCTGCGCGAGGCAATCCGCGCGCGGCGCAAGACGATGCTCTTCGCGCAATCGATAGGGCCGCTCGATTTCTGGGGCCGGCTCGTCGTTCGCCGCTTCTGTAAAGGCCTCGATCGCGCAACGGTGCGCGACGAGCGATCCCGCCGGCTCCTATCCGAACTCGTTCCGCAAACGCCGGTCGAGCAGACCGCCGATCCGGTCTTCTTATACGATTCTCCCGAAGCCGTCGCCGATCTATCGGCCGATGGACTGGGGCCCGAAAGCGGAGCCTATGCGGTCGTAAGCGTGCGCAAGAGCGTGACCTTTCGCGACGGTCCGGCGATTGTAGCGCGCGTCGTCGACCGGCTCGCGCAGCGCTACGAGATTCGCACCGCGTTTCTGCCGATGGGGGGTGCCCCCGATGCGGCGGCCTCGACCGACGTCATCCGCGCCTGCAAGTCGAGTCCGGTGCTCTTACCAGAGTGCTCGCTTGCGCGAGCCGCCTCGATTCTGCGCGGTGCGCGCCTCGTCATCGGCATGCGGCTGCACTCGCTCATTCTCGCCGCTCGCTACGCGGTGCCGTTCCTCGCGATCGCCTACGATCCTAAGGTCCGCGCGCTCTGCGAGGATCTGCAGTACCCGATAGAACCGCTCTGGCGTTTGGGCGAGCGGCGGCCGAGCGACGAAGCGGTGGACGAGCTCGTCGACCGGCTCGAGCGGGAGCACGATGCGCTCTCGGCGGACTTGGAGTCTCGCCGGGAAGCCCTTCAAGCGGCCGCGGAGCGAAACTTCGACGTGCTCGGCGAGCTTTTAGGCTAGCGTATACGCAATATGGATTATCGTTCGACCCTCAATCTTCCGAAGACCGACTTTCCGATGAAGGCCGAGCTGCCCAAGCGCGAGCCCGACCGGCTCGCGTGGTGGCGCGAGCAGCAAACCTACGAGCGTCGCTTGGAGCGCAACGCGCCGAATGGTCCCTGGATCCTGCACGACGGACCGCCGTATGCCAACGGCGATCTGCATATGGGCACCTTGTTCAACATGGTGCTCAAGGACATGTTCGTGAAGATCGCGCTGCTCGACGGGAAGTACGCAAAGTTCGTGCCGGGCTGGGACATGCATGGGCTCCCGATCGAGTACGAAACGCTCTTGCACCTCGGAGTCAAGGATTTCCACACCGTGGATCCGCTCGAGCTGCGTGCGCGCTGCAGAGAGCGCGCGATCTTTTGGCTCGACCAACAGCGCGAACAGCGCGTGCGAATGGGGAACTTCGGATACTTCGATCGCCCCTACCGGACGATCGACCCGTCGTTTGAAGAAACGATCGTCAACGCGCTTGCCGAGCTTGTCGAGCGGCAGCAAATCTACAGAGGTTTGCGGTCGACGCTCTGGTGTTTCCACGACGAAACCGCGCTCGCCGAAGCCGAGATCGAGTACGAGCAGCGCGTCTCGCCCTCGATCTACGTCCGCTTCACGGCAACGCCGGAGCAGCGCGAGCGAATCCTCAATGTAATGAATGCGGCGTCGTTTGAGGGAACGGTTTCGCTTCTCATTTGGACGACGACGCCCTGGACGCTCCCGGCGAACGTCGCGATCGCGGTGCGCCCGGATGCCGAGTACGGACTCTACAAAATCGGCGAAGAGGCCGTGATCGTCGGGCAAGCGCTGGCCGAACAAGCCCTCGGTGAACGGTTTGCGCAGGCGACGCTGATCGGCCGCGCGCGAGGCGCGAAGCTGGACGATCTCGCGGTGCGCCATCCATTCATGGACCGCGATTCGGTCATCGTACTTGCCGAGTACGTCGATCTCGAAACCGGAACGGGGGCGGTCCATACCGCGCCGGGCCACGGCGCCGACGACTTCGACACGGGAATGAAATACGGACTGCCGATACTCAATCCGGTCGACGCGTCGGGGCATTTTACCGCCGAAGCGGGACCATACGCCGGGCTGCACATTTTCGAGGCGAATCCAAAGATCGTCGAGGATCTCCGGGCGGGTGGAGCGCTTTGGAGCGCAGGCGAGTACGAGCACTCTTATCCGCACTGCTGGCGTTGTCACAACCCCGTGATCTTTCGCGCGACGGCACAATGGTTTCTCGCGATGGATCAAAACTTGCTGCGCCATCGCACGATCGATGCAACCGACGGCGTCGAGTACACCCCCCCATGGGGGCGCGAGCGCCAGCGCCAGATGATCGAGACGCATCCGGAGTGGTGCCTCTCGCGGCAGCGTACCTGGGGTACGCCGATTCCTTCGCTGATCTGCTTGGATTGTAACGAAGTTCTGCTCGACGCGCGCGTCGCGCGCTTGGCAGCAAAACGCTTCGGCGAGGTCGGCGCGGACGCGTGGTGGAGCGATCCGGTGGAGACGTACGTGCCGCACGATCTGCGCTGTCCGAACTGCGGCGGCAGCCGATTCGAGAAAGAACGCAACATCGTCGACATCTGGTTCGAGTCGGGCGTTACGCATTTGGCTGTCCTCGGCCGCGAGGGAATGCCGTGGCCGTCCGACCTCGTGCTCGAGGGGGGCGATCAATTTCGCGGATGGTTTCGAAGCTCGCTGATCACCGGGGTCGCGCTCAAAGGTCGCGCCCCATATCGCCGCGTCATGAAGAACGGCTGGGTGAATGACGAACAGGGGCGTCCGATGTCGAAGTCGACCGGCACCGGCATCGCCGCAAAAGAAGCGATGGCGAAGTGGGGCGCCGACATCTTACGTTTGTGGGCCGCGTCGGTCGAACCGATCGACGACGTGCGCTTCGGTCCGAACGTCGTCGATCAAGTCGGTCGCGTCTACCGCAACCTGCGCAATCGAATGCGCTTCATGATCTCGAATCTGAACGATCTCGTCGTGTCGGACCAGGTCGCGCCCGAGTCGATGGAGCCGATCGACCGCCTCGCCTGCAGCGTGGCCGATGCCTTTGTTACGGGGGTCAAAAACGCGTACGATCGCTTTGAGATCCACGATGCCTACCTGCAGATCGTCGATTTCGAGAGCGCGATCTCGGGACTCTATTTCGATGCGCTCAAGGATCCGCTCTACTCGCGTGCGGTCGGCGATCCGCGGCGGCGCAGCGCGCAGTCGGCACTCCTTTATATATTGAGGCGTTTTCTCACCGTGCTCGCGCCGGTGTTGTCGTTTACGGCCGAGGAAGCCTGGCAAGCCGTCCCGCCGGTGCTGCGCGGGGGTGCCGAGAGCATCTTCGACTCGTCATTCGATGCCGCACGCCACCGAAGTGCAACGACCGAGAACGATCTGCGGCTCTGGCAGGAGCTTCGCGCGCTGCGTGGGCGCGTCGCCGCCGTGGCATCGCCGCGGGACTTCGAGGCGCAGCTCGTTCTGGAGGTGACGCCGGATCTTTACAGGCGCCTGAGCGCACTCGGCGATAACCTGCGCGAGGCGCTCGTCGTTTCGCAGCTTCACCTCGTTGCGAGCGAACGAAGCGAGGGCGCGACGGAGGATGGCATCTTCGAGTTCGTGCTGCTGCCCGCCGACGGCGAAAAATGCGTCCGATGCTGGAAGTATCGTCAGCTGGGGACCGATCCGGAGCATCCCTCAATCTGCGCCGACTGCGTGCAGGTCGTCCGCGCCGATCGCGGTTAGGAGCTGCTAAGCCAAATAGTCTTGAAGGTTTGCCACCTTCCGCCCTCGATGGCGGCTCGTGCTTCACGCATCAGCGCGTTGACGAGATAGAGATTGTGGTACGAGAGCAGCCGCGGCCCGAGCATCTCCTTGGCGCGAAAGCAGTGCGAGAGATAGGCGCGCGTGTAGGTCGCGCAGGTAGAGCAATCGCAGCGCGGATCGAGCGGCGACGCATCGTTCACGAAGGCCGCGTTGAAAAGGTTCAGCTCGCCGTCGTGCGTCATCGCGCGGCCGTTACGCCCGCACCGGGTCGGATAGACGGAATCGAAGAGATCGACGCCGCTATCGACCGCTTCGATCAGATCGCGCACGGTGCCGACGCCCATCAAGTAGCGTGGCTTGCTCTCGGGAAGCTTTTCCGCGGTGGAGCGGGCCGCGGCGTACATCTCCTCGCGCGTTTCGCCGACCGAGAGCCCGCCAATCGCGTATCCCGGGAAATCGAGCTCGACGACCTCACGCGCGCTGCGCTCGCGCAGGTCGAGGTCGAGGCCGCCCTGGACGATCGCGAAGAGCAGGGTTTCGGCGCGACTGGGTGCGGCGGCGCAGCGGCGCGCCCACGCACTCGTCAGCCTAACCGACTCTTCGAGCTGTTCGCGCGACGCGGGGAGCTTCACGCAAACGTCGAGCACCATCGCGACGTCGCTGCCGATTCGCTGCTGAAATGCGACGACGTTCTCCGGCGTAAAGCGGTGCTCGCTGCCGTCGAGATGCGACGCAAACGTGACGCCGTCGTCATCGAGACGGCGGCGGCTCTCGAGACTAAAGACTTGAAATCCGCCTGAATCGGTGAGAATCGGGCGATCCCAGGCCATGAAACGATGGAGTCCACCGGCCGACTCGATCGGTCCGATGCCAGGTCGCAACCAGAGATGGTACGTGTTCGCCAGGACGATCTGGGTCTGCGCTTCGCGCAGCTCCGCGGGTGTCACGCCTTTGACGGTCGCCGCCGTACCGACCGGCATAAAGCAGGGCGTCTCGACCTCCCCGTGTGCCAGCTGCAGGCGCCCCCGCCGCGCATTGCCGTCGCGTGCCAGAAGCGTGAAAGGGCGCGACACGAGTTACGTTGACACCAAAGCGCGAGCTCGCTCGTACGCCGGTGGGGGCGGCGATTCGAACTCCATCTGCTCGCCGGTCCGCGGGTGGCGAAAGGCTAACCGCCCCGCGTGCAAAGCCTGACCGGGAAGATCGAAGCGCCTTTCCTTCTTGCCGTAGAGCGGATCGTTGAGAATCGGATAGCCGGCAGCCGCAAGGTGCACGCGGATTTGGTGCGTGCGTCCAGTCTCCAAACCAAAGACGAGCTCGGCATGTTTGGAAAAAGCCTCGCGAAGCGCGTAGTGCGTGATCGCCGGCTTTCCGTCGGTGACGATCGCGAACTTCAGCCGATTGCGCGGATCGCGTCCGATCGGGCCTTCGATCGTGCCGCGCGGATTCGCGCGGTACACCGCAGACCAGACCGACGTACTCGCGCTCGATGCGCCGAGCCTTCATCGCTGCGCCGAGCTTGCGCAGACTCTCTTCCTGCTTGGCGACTACGAGCAAACCGGAGGTGTCACGGTCGAGCCGGTGCACGAGCCCGGGGCGCAGCGCGTCGCCGGGGAGCGAACCTTCGACGTGCGCGAGCACGGCGTTGACCAGCGTACCGCTCTTGGCGCCGTGCGCCGGATGCGTGACCATTCCGGCCGGCTTGTCGATTACCAGCAGATCGGCGTCTTCGTAGACGATACCGAACTCGATCCGTTCGGGGAGCGCAACGAGCGGCGGCGCTTGCGCGATCACGTACTCGACGGCGTCGCCCGCTTCAAGAATACGGCTCGGCTTGGCCGGCTCGCCGTTGACGCGAACGCCGCCCTCCCGGGTGCTCCGCGCGACTTGCGACCGTGGGGCGCCCGATAGCGCGGCGACGAGGACGTCGGTGCGTGTTCCCGCTTGCTCAGCGCTGACGATGTGTAACAAGGCTCGAGAGCAAGAGCAACCCGACGCCGATGGTGATGCACGAGTCTCCGACGTTGAAAATGTTGGGCCAGATCCGGTAAAAGTCGATGAAGTCGATGACGTATCCGTAGTGAAGCCGGTCAACGATGTTCCCGATCGCTCCGCCGACGATCATCCCGAACGCGATTCGCACGGTCAGCGAGCGGCTCGCCGCATCGCGGAAGCTATACCAGAAGAGCACCAGCACGACGATCGCCATTGCGATCAGCAGCACCGCGTTGTTGCCGAAGAGACCGAAGGCGCCGTGAACGTTGCGTTCGTACGTCCAGCGCAGGAAGCCGGGTATGATCGTGCGGCAGCCAGGGTAATCGGGAATGCAATATTTGACGATCAGCCGTTTCGTTACCTGATCGGCCCAAAGGACGAGAACGGCGACGCCCGCGATGACGAGCGCGTTCGCTACGCTAGAGGCTTGGTTGCGGGACAAATTGATAGAACCATCCTGCGACGTTAAGGAATGCGTCGTTGACGAGAACCAATCCGACGACAATGAGGAACGCCCCGGCGCCGAACTCGATCGACCTCAGCGCAGGCTTGATGCGGTTGAGCAGCGGAAGAATCGCGCCGAGCGCGACGGCGGTAGCGAGAAACGGCACGGCGAGGCCGAGACAGTAGAACGCGAGCAGCAGCGCGGCTTGTCCGCTGTGCTGCTGCGATGCGATCGCGAGAATGCCGGCGAGAATCGGGCCGATGCACGGCGACCAGCCGGCAGCAAACGCCATTCCGACGAGCCACGAGGTCCAAAACGTCGCGCGGCTGTGACGAAGGTGAAGGCGCGCGTCCATCATGAGCCACGGAACCTGAATCATCCCCATCATATTGAGTCCGAGGATGACGACGAGTACGCCGCCGATCTGAGCGATCAGGCTGCGGTTCGCGTCGAGCACGCCGCCGATCGCGCTGGCGCTCAACCCAAGCACGACGAAGACGAGGCTGAACCCGGCCACGAAAGCCAGCGCGTGCGCGAGCGTTTGAACCCGCGCCGCGGCGGTCTTCTCAGCTTTGAGATCCTCGACGCTCTCCCCGGTGATCAGCGAAAGGTACGCCGGCACCAGCGGGAGGACGCACGGCGATATGAAGGAAACGAGGCCCGCAAGGAAGGCGATGCCGGCGGTAATATGTGTCGTCGCCATGCGCCCATAGGAGTTTGTCGGACTTAGGCGCATTCCCGTCTGCGAAACCGCAAATGACCCAAGTCCGACAAACTCCACAGAGTTAGCAATGCAGCACTGGTTTACATATCCGACAAATATCGACCCCGTGGCGATCCATCTCGGACCGCTGCGCGTGCATTGGTACGGTATTGCTTATCTGGTAGCGTTCGTTTGCGTCTACCTTTGGATGAGCCGTCCTGCCGGCCGCCGCCGGCTCGGCCTAACGAGAGACCAGATCCAGGATTTCCTCTTCTACGCGTTGATCGGCGTGCTCGTCGGCGGCCGGACCTTCTTCGTGATCAACGACATGATCAGCATGAAAGACGCGTCGTTTTACTTCTCAAACCCGATTAACTTCATCGCCGTTTGGAACGGCGGGATGGCCTTCCACGGCGGGCTGGTCGGCGTAGTGATCGCGATGTGGCTCTTCGTTCGCAAGCATCCGGGGCTCAAGTACACGGTCTTAGGCGACGAGGTCGTGATGATGCTGCCGATCGGGATCACTCTGGTGCGCCTCGTCAACTTCATCAACGATGAGCTGTGGGGCGACGTCTGCGCTCCCGACCGGCCGTGGTGCATGATCTTTCCGACCGCACCGACCATCAACGGAGTGCCGGTTTACCGGCACCCATCGCAGATTTACGAAGCGATTCTCGACATCCTGACGCTGCCGATACTCTTGATCGTCTACCGCCTCAAGCCGAAGGACGGCGTCGTCGCTTGGACCTGGTTCACCCTCTACGGCATCACTCGGACGATCGCGGAGATGTGGCGGCAGACCGCCTTCAGCTGGTTGGGTCTGACCGGGGGGCAGCTCTACGCGGTCCCGATGGTCATCCTCGGCATCATCGGGATCGTGTACTGTGCGAGGCGTCCCGGCCCGCGCACCGAGGTGGGCCCGTCCGCGGCGCAGCCGGCGCGTAGTTTACCCTGAGCGGAGTCGAAGGGAGCGAGGGCGTCGCCGAGCGCTACGCTGCATTGCGACGCGCAATCGACGACGAGGCCCGGCGATGCGGACGCGATCCGGGCAGTATCTCGCTCGTCGGCATCGGTAAGCGGCACTCAGTCGAAGCGATCGCCGCAGCCATCGAGGCCGGGCTCGCCGACCTCGGCGAGAGCTACCTGCAAGAGGCGCTGCGCAAATTTCCGTCCCTTCCCCCGGTCCGCAAGCACTTCGTGGGTCATCTGCAAACCAACAAAGCGAAGGTGATCGCGGCCACGTTCGACGTCGTTCAGAGCGTCGATCGCGAGCAGGCGGGCGTGGCGCTCTCGAACGGAGCGCTGGCAGCCGGCAAAGAGCTGCCGGTTCTGATGCAGCTCAATGTCTCACCGGTCGAGCGATTCGGCTGTCCGCCCGATCGGGCCGATCGGCTCGCCGAAACGCTTCGCGGGCAGCCGGGCTTGCGTTTCGACGGCGTCATGGCGATCGGCCCACTCACCGGCGACCGCGACGCAATCTTGCACGCATTTGAGCTGGCAGCCATGACGTTTGCCCGCATAGGTGGAAGTACGCTTTCAATTGGCATGTCGGGTGACTGGCGCGAAGCGGTGAGGTCAGGATCTACGATGGTGCGCATCGGCGAAGCCCTCTTTGGTTCGCGACGGGCAAAGGAGTTTGCATAAATGAGCATGTTCAGCAAGATCGGGTCGTTTTTTTCGATCCGCGATGACGAGGAAGAGTTCGAACTCGACGACACATCGTCGCCGCGCGTCGTTCCGCTCTCGACTGCCGGAAGACGCGGCAGCCAGGTGAGCGTCTATTCGCCACGCAGCTATCAAGATGTCGTCGAGATTGCCGATTCGCTGCGGAGTCGCCAAGTCGTCATCATCAACTTGCAGAACGCCGATCGAACGCTCCTGCAGCGGGTCGTGGATTTCAGCTCGGGGGTCGCGTACACGATTGACGGCAAGATTCAAAAACTCGCCGAGTCGATCTATCTCGTCGTTCCGGCCGGCGTTGTCGTCAACGCCGCCGGGCTGCGCGATTCGATCGCGGCGGACGGCACTTTCGATTTCATGACAAATAGAGCGTAGCAACCGTAGGATACGAGGCATGGAGAAAATCACACCGGTCGACATACAGCACAAGAGCTTCAAAAAGGCGTTGCAGGGATACGACCGCGCCGATGTGGATGCGTTCCTCGACGAGATCATCGAAACGCTCGAGGACGAAGCGCAGCACCGCGCCGCGCTCGAAGCCGAGATTGCCGATCTCAAGGAGCGCGTGAGCCACTTCAAAGCGATGGAGGAATCGCTGCAGAATACGCTTGTGCTCGCGCAGCGTACCGCCGACGAGGTCAAGGCCTCCGCCCATAAAGAAGCCGATTTAATCCGCGAAAAAGCGCGGCTGGCGGGCGAGCGCGAGATCGCCGGCTACAACGACGCGATCGCCGACGTGCGGCGCGAGCGTCAGCGCTCGATTGATGCCGCTGAGAAGGCGCGCAGCGAGCTGCGTAGTCTGCTGATGACGCACCTGGCGCTATTGGAACGAGCCGACGTCGCGCCGGTCAACGGCGAGGCGCAAGGCGGGGCCTCAGCTGGCCAACGAGAGGAAGCAGCCCAAGAGCCACCCCCGAAAAAAGACGATACGACCCGAATAACGGTTTACTGACCCTTCGACTCCGCTCAGGGTGACAACGTCGAGAATTGCGGTATTGCCGGGGGACGGCATCGGCCCCGAGGTAACGCATGCAGCCGTCGGAGTGTTGCGCGCCGCGCGTCCCGGCCTCGCGTGCGAAGAAGGGATCGTCGGTGCCGCGGCGCTCGCTCGCGATTTACCGCCGCTCCCGCAAGAGACGCGCGAGCTCTGCGATCGCAGCGACGCTATTCTGTTCGGCAGCGTCGGCCTTCCTCAATACGACGGCAAGCCGTTGCCGGAGCGCCCCGAGTACGCGCTCTTTCTCCTGCGGCGTGATTACGAGCTCTTCGCTAATCTGCGGCCGGTGCGCGTCTTCGCGGGATTGGAAGAAGGCTCTCCGCTGCGCGCCGAGTTGGTACGCGGTCTCGACCTGCTGGTCGTGCGCGAACTGACCGGCGGCATTTACTACGGCCGGCCGAAGGAGCAGCGCACCGTTGACGGCGTCGACGAAGCAGTCGACACGATGATTTACCGTGCGCCGGAGGTCGAGCGGATCGCGCGCATCGCCTTCGAGCTTGCGCGCGCACGGCGTAAGCGGCTTACCTCAGTGGATAAGCAGAACATTCTGGAGACCTCCCGGCTCTGGCGGCGCGTTGTGAACGAGGTTGCGCGCGAGTATCCCGACGTTGCGCTCGAGCATCTTTTGGTGGACACCGCTGCGATGCAGCTCGTCCAACGCCCGGCCGACTTCGACGTGATCGTTACGGAGAACATGTTCGGCGACATTCTCTCGGACGAGGCGGCGATACTAACCGGCTCGATCGGAACGCTGCCGAGCGCGAGCTTAGGTACGAAGCCTGCCCGCAGCGGAGTCGAAGGGCCTGGGCGGAAGTTCGGTCTCTACGAGCCGATTGGCGGGACGGCGCCCGATCTCGCCGGCCTCAACGCCGCGAATCCGACGGCGGCGATTCTCTCGGGTGCGATGCTGCTGCGCCACTCGCTCGACGATGACGAGGGCGCGACTCGCATCGAGCGGGCCGTCGAGCAGGCCTACGCCGATGGCTTGCGCACGGCCGAGCTGGCGCGCTCGCCGGGCGAGGCACTCTCTACGCAGGCCTTCACCGAAGCGGTGATCGACCGGCTGTAGCTCGAGGACGCGTCGTAGTGCACGTCGATTTCGGTAGGACGGCAGGCGACTACGGACGTCATCGTGCCGGTTTTCCCGATGCATTTTTCGATCGCATCTTCGCGATGAAGGCGGTGCGCGCGAACGACCGCGTACTCGATCTTGGCACTGGGACGGGAACGCTGGCCCGGGGTTTCGCGCTGCGAGGATGCGACGTGGTCGGTCTCGACCGTTCGGCGGCATTGCTCGATCGAGCTCGCGAGCTCGACTCGCGTGCGGGAAGCGCAGTTCGCTACGTAGAGGGTTTAGCTGAAGAGCTGCCGTTTGGCGACGCGAGCTTCGACGTGGTTTGCGCCGGTCAGTGCTGGCATTGGTTCGACCGCGCTGCCGCCGCGGCACAAGCGCGTCGCGTGCTCACCTCCGGCGGGCGTTTGATTCTCGCGCACTTCGATTGGATTGCGCAGCCCGGCAACGTCGTCGAGGCGACGGAGCACCTGATCGAGCGTCATAACCCGCAGTGGAAGATGGGGGGCGGGAACGGCATTCATGCGTACGAATTGGCGGATGCCGCTCGCGGCGGTTTCAGCAACATCGAGAGTTTCTCGTTCGACGTCACGGTCGCATACACGCACGAGGCATGGCGGGGACGAATTCGTGCCAGCGCAGGCGTCGCGGCAAGCCTGCCGCCCGACGGCGTCGGCGCCTTCGACACCGATCTCGGCGCGCTGCTGCGTCGCGATTTTCCCGACGAAGTGCTGGCGGTGCCGCACCGCGTCTGGGCCGTGATCGCTAACGTCACTGCACCTTCAACGCGCTAACGACGCGGCTCAACCAGGATCCCAACAGCGTGAAGTATCCGGTCACGTCGGGCTTCTCGACGGCGACCTGGCGAGGATCCGCGTCGTTCATTTGCTCGCGTGCGGGGGGAATCATCATCAGGTGGTTCGCGTTTGGGACGACGACGTACTCTAGACGCGGATGCGTGGAGGCGATCGCGCGCAGGCGCGCAACCGTTGCGGAGACCGGAATCCAAGGATCTTCGCCACCCAACATAAAGAGCATCGGGATCTTAACCTGCTCGACCGCGGCGAAAAAATTTACGTCCATCTGCTCGCGCCACGGGGAGTTCGCAGGATCGGCCGGCAGCGACGAGGCTTTGGGCAAGTACATGAGATCGAACCATGGCCGGCTCTCGATCTTCGTAAGCGCGGCGACCGCCTCGGCGCGAGAGTTAGCGCCCGTAAAATAGCCGTTCACCTTACGGCGCGCCTCCAGCATATCGTCAATATCGGTTTGGCTGTAGCCGAGCACGCTCAGGCGGTTCGACATCGCAAACTCCATTTGGAGCTCTGCCGAAACCAACGGCGCCGAGACTGCTACCGCGAACGCCGCGCTTGAATCGCGCGCGGCGGCCAGGGTGGCCAACCATCCGCCCTGACTGATTCCCCAATAGCCCACCCGGGCGGGATCGACTTGCGGTAGGCCACGGATAGCTCGAGCGCCGGCAATGCCGTCATCAACCAGCGTTCGGTACGGCACGTCGGCTTTGCCGGTTGACGCTCCCGTTCCGCGTCGATCGAAGAGCAGCACCGCGATTCCGATCTGTGGCAAGCCGTCGCGCAAGTGCGCGTACAGCGGCGTGCTCGCGAGCGGCTCGGAAGCGCCGTGAAAGACCACGACGGCGGGCACCTTAGCAGGCCGTTCGGGCAGATAGAGCGTGCCGTGAAGCTTTGCGTCTCCGTCGACAAAGGTAACGTCGCGGCTGACGACGGCCGTCGTCGGCGGAGAAAACCACGGCGTGCCGGAAGGTGCGCCGCTCCCTACTGCAAGCAAGGCGGTGACGGTCGCAGCCATCGCTGGATCCATCGGAGCGACTAAACCCTCGTCGTTTCGGTCGCGACTTTGCGCCCGATAAAGTCGATGAAACGAACCTCGAGCACCGCGTGCGCGTGAGGATGCGCGGCGCTCCACGCGGATCGCCAACGTTCCACGGCCGCGCGCTTCATCGCGGCGATTTCGTTGTCTTCCATCTCGATATACTGTTGAAGGTCGAGGCTGACGATCAGAGTCGTTTCGGGCCGAATTTCAAAGCCCGCCAGCACGGGATACCGTTGTTTGAGCGGCGTGACCGCGGCAAGCTCCGCATCTTCGGCCCGCTGCTGCGGCGAAGGCGCGCTGCAGGCGGCGAGGAGCGTGCTTAGCAGCACGTTGCGCAGAATTTGACGAACCCGGCGCACCTTGGTCATCCTGTCGAAACGATTCGGCTACCCGCGCCGGCTACCATGCGTTGGTGGACGGCATTGGCATTGGCCGCGAGCGCAATGGTCGCGGCGCGCACCAGACTCGAGATCGCAACCGAGAACTTGGCGAACGTTTCTACCGACGGTTTTCGGCCGGTCACCGCGCGCGGCTTCTTGACCGCGCTCGGCGTGAGGATCGCGCGCGAGCGATCCCCGGAAAGCGGTCTTCCGCGCGCCGGCAAGCTTGCTTCGGGACTGCATCCTTCCAACGGAGTTGACGCGATCTCCCAGATGATCGACGTGCTCGCGGCCGAGCGCTCCTTCGAGAGCGCGCAGAAGGCGGTCGTCGCGATCGACCTCTCCCGTCAGAAAGCGGCGGAAGCCGCGCGCATTTCATACGATGGATCGCGCGCTCTTCGCGGCCGCTAGCGGCATGGCGGCTCAGCAGCGAAATCTCGATACGATCGCCGACAACCTGGCCAACGCCGGCGTCGTCGGCTTCAAGGGGTCGGCACAGAGCTTCGCCGAGCTGGTCGCGCCTGGACGAGGCGGCTTCGGAACGGTGGCGCTCGGCGCGCACGTTTTCTTCACGCAAGGAAAGCTCGCGCGCAGCGCGGGGCCGTTCGATCTCGCGATCGACGGTCCAGGCTTCTTCACGCTCACCGATGCGCGCGGTCACCGCTACTATACGCGCGACGGCGAGTTTTCGCGTGCGGCCGACGGCACGCTGCGCAACGCGCGCGACCTTCGCTTGACGAATTTGCGAGTTCCGGCCGATGCGCTCTCCGCGACGGTTGCAGCCGACGGCACGGTCACCGCGACGTTTGCAAGCGGCCCGCGCGGCGATCGGGCGCATACGCATCGCGGAGTTCGCGGCGCCCGACCGGTTGCGTGCGCTCGACGGTGCGCTCTTCGAAGCAACGGCGGATTCGGGCGTGCCGCGCGAGATCGCGCCGGGCTCGACGGTGGACCGAAGCTGCGCTTCGGCATGCTCGAGGAATCGAACGTCACCATCATTGACGCGATGATGCAGATCCTTACCGCGCAGCGCGCCTACGAGGCGAACGCGAAAGGCGTTCAGGCCGCCGACGAGATGCTGCGCATCGCCAACAACCTGCAGCGTGGATAGCCTCACCGCGCGGCGCGCCGGCGAGACGATCGAGGCGATGCTGCTCGCACCGATTCTTAAGCCGTTGATCGCGGGCGCCGGCGTGCTCGGCGATTACGAACTCGATCTGCTCGCCCGCGAGATCGCGCGCCACGACGGGCGCGGGTTCGCCGCGCTCATCGCGTCGCGGCTAGAAGGCGCCCCGTGATCGAGCCGGAGTCGCGCGAGCTGCACGTGCAAAGCCTGCTGCCGCTAGTGCGAAGGCTCGCTCGCCGGCTCAAGCGTCTCGTTCCGAACCTCGACATCGACGATCTGATCGGTGACGGCTGCGTCGGTCTGATTCGCGCCATCGATTCTTTCGATCCGATGCGCGGTCCGCAGCTCGCGGAGTACGCGCGCCGGCTCGTGGTCGGTTCGATGCTCAACGGTATCCGTCGGATGGATCCGGTCTCGGAGCGAGCGCGCCGAATCGTTCGCGACGGCGAGAACGAGCGCTACACCTTAGCCGCCGCTCGCGGCGACATTCCAACGGCCGCAGAGATGGAAGTCCGCCGGCCGGGATACTCGCGAGCGCTAGCGGCGGCACACCGCGGACAGCCGCTTTCGCTGGACGCTCCCCTGCCGAAGGGCGAAGCGTTGGCATACGATTGGAGCGACGATCCGGCGCGCATCGTCGAGCGCCGCGCGCAGCGCGCCGAGCTTGCGGCGTTGATCGAGGGATTGCCGCCTCGCCAGCGCGACGTTCTGCTGCTGCACTACTTCAACGAAACGTCGTTGCGCTCGGTCGGAAGGCGCCTCGCGATCTCACCACAGCGCGCCTCGCAACTCCATCTCAGCGCGATTGCGCGGCTGAAGCGCGACGCTCATGCTTCGGCGTATTGAACTCGAAGAGACCGGCGCTTCGATACCTCTACAGGTCGGCGCGAGCCGCTCGGAGGCGGTCGTCCCGGCCGTTACCGAGGCCGAACTCGAGACCGCGTTACTACCGCACGATCAGCCGCGCTGGGTTAAAGACGCGGTCGCGGTGTCGCAACGAGCGCGCGAGCTCATTGCAAAGCTTCAGCCCGCGGCGGTGCACGTTCTCTGCTTCTGGGATCACCGCATTCGTACGATCGCAGTCGGCGAACGGCGCGTCCAGGTTGATGCGAGCGGCTGCTACCGTGCCGACTTTTGAGGGGGTTCCTAAACATTGAAGGGCAGTAAGTGTGCCAGCACGGCGACGGCAACCGTCGCCGTGCCGGCGATAACGAAGTAGATCAGCGCTCGCGTCACCAGCAATACGTCGCGAGCGTCGCCAAGGTGCTCGTGCATTTCGAAGCTCTCCTCTCATGTCTATCGTTACTCTCGCATGCAAGCCTGATAAGGGGCCCAGAGGAGGCTGTGATTCTTCTGAACTTTGGCCGAACGACGGACCTGGAGGAAGCACTGATTTGGATGCAGCTCTAGGAGCGGAGGGCCGAAGTTTACTGAGGTAATCGAGGCCGACGCGACAACGAGATGCGCCAAATCGGGGCTTCCTTAAGAAGGCGTAAAGAGATTTTTTCCTGACATGAGTGCAGGAATCGGCAGCTTCATAATCGAGAGGAGGGTCGGCGCGACGTCTCCCAGCTTGCCGCCGCTCGCGAACGTTCCGTGAAGGTCCTTGGCGATCAAGACCAATGGGACGCGGTTGGTGGTGTGCGCGGTAATCGGATTGTTCTGCGCGTCGAGTTCCTCTTCGGCATTGCCGTGATCGGCGGTAATCGCAAGCAGACCGCCGGCGCGCAGCGTCGCATCGGTGACGAGCGCCAAGCATTCGTCGATCACTTCGACGGCTTCAATCGTCGGTTCCCACTTGCCGGTATGTCCTACCATGTCGGCGTTGGCGTAGTTCATTACGATCGCGTCGTACGCTCCGTCTGCAATCGCTTTGCGGGCCGCGTCGGTGATCTCGCGTGCGCGCATCGCCGGAGCGAGATCGTAGGTGGGCACCGAGCGATCCGAGGGAATCAAGATCCGATCCTCGCCATCGAACTGGTCTTCCCGGCCGCCGTTGAAGAAGTAGGTGACGTGCGCGTACTTCTCCGTCTCGGCGAGCCGCAGCTGGCGCAGACCCTCGCGCGCGAGAATCTCGCCGAATGTGTCCTGCTGCGGTCGCGGGCCGAAGAGCACCGGATTCGTGTACGTCTCGTCGTACTTCGTCATCGTGGCGAAGAACGGATCGCGATACGTTTTCGGCGTGAAGGCGCTGAAGCCGTCGTCGAAATAGATCGTCGTCCCGGCGTTGAAGGCGGTCGTGAGCTGGCGCGCGCGATCGGGGCGAAAATTGAAGAAAACGAAGGCGTCGCCGTCTTCGATGGCGCGCGGCTGCCCGACGGTCGTCGGCATGACGAACTCGTCATCCTCGCCTCGCGCGTAGGCTTCGCGGACGGCGCTTTCCGCATCGCTCGCCCGGCGATCGGCGCGTCCATTGGCTAGCAAATCGTAGGCGAGCTGGGTGCGCTCCCAGCGCCGGTCGCGATCCATTGCATAGTATCGTCCGGTTACGCTCGCGATCGAGCCGGCGAGCTGCGCGCTCGCGAGCTTCGCCTCGAGCTGCGCGACGTAGTGCAGTGCCGAACGCGGCGGCGTATCGCGCCCGTCGAGAAAAGCATGGACGGCTAGCGGGCATCTGGCCGCGGCAGCGGCATCGATCAATGCGAAGAGGTGCGCGATCGAGCTGTGAACGCATCCGTCCGAAAGCAAGCCCATCAGATGGATTTTGCCGCCGCTGCGCTTGGCGTGCTCGAGGGCTCGGCGCAATGTCTCGTCGCTCGCGAATTCGCCGTCGGCAATCGCGGCGTCGATGATCGTGACGCCCTGCGGCACGATGCGGCCGCTGCCGAGGTTCATGTGTCCGACCTCGCTGTTGCCCATGATGCCTTTGGGCAATCCGACGGCTTCGCCCGAAGCCTCGAGCGTCGTGTGGGGATAGCGTTGCAACAGCGCGTGCCAGTTCGGAGTTTTCGCGGCCGCGATCGCGTTGCCGTGCGTTGCGTCGCGGCAGCCCCAACCATCGAGCACCGCAAGAACTACCGGACGATACTTCAACGTGGTGCGGCGTTATCGATCAAGGCGGCAAAGCCGTTGGGGTCGAGCGAAGCGCCCCCGACGAGGCCGCCGTTGATGTTCGGCCGCGCGATGTACGATGTGACGTTTGCCGCGGTCATGCTCCCGCCGTAGAGGATCGGCGTAGTTTCGAGGCCGTTCAAACACGAACGGATCGTCGCCATCACGCGATCGGCCTCCATAGGATCGCAGTTTTCGCCGGTGCCGATCGCCCAAATCGGTTCGTAGGCGATGACGACCGTGGCCAGCGAGCTGCGTGGAACTCCGTCGAATGCGCAACGCGTCTGCGCGACGACGCGTTCGTCGGTCAAGCCGGCTTTGCGCTCATCGAGCGTCTCCCCCACTGCGACGATCGGGGTCAGCCCCTGCTCGAGCGCGGTGCGCACCTTCAGATTCACCGTCTGGTCCGTTTCGCCGCAGTATGCGCGTCGTTCCGAGTGACCGAGGATCACGTGCGTGACGCCGAACTCACGAAGCATCGGCGCGCTGATCTCGCCGGTAAACGCGCCTTGAAGCTGCCAGTGCATCGTCTGAGCCCCCAGGCGCACGCGCGTGCCGCGCAGTCGCACCGCGGCCGATGGAATCGAGGTGAAAGGCGGCGCGACGACGATCTCGATCGCCGGCAAGAGCGTCGCGGTGAGCGGGAGGAAAACGTCGAGAAAGGCGGCTGTTTCGGCCGCGGTCTTGTGCATCTTCCAGTTGCCGGCAAGGATCGTTTTAATGCTCAAGTGCGGCGACTCCGGGAAGCGTCTTTCCTTCCAAGTACTCGAGCGTCGCGCCGCCGCCGGTCGAGACGAAGGTCGTCTTTGCGGCGAAGCCGAGCATGTGCGCCGAAGCGGCCGCATCGCCTCCGCCGACGACGCTGATCGCACCCGCTTGGGTCGCGCGGGCGATGGCCTCTCCGATGACTTCCGTCCCATGACGGTACGCTGCGCGTTCGTAGACTCCCATCGGTCCGTTGAAGACGATCGTCTTGGCACGCTCGATCGTGCGCGCGTACGCCTGCGCGCTATTGGGGCCGATATCGAGGATCATTTCGGTGCCGACGCGATCGATCGGAACGACGTGCGCGCCGGCCTCGTCGGCGGGGGCGGACGCGACGACGGCATCCGTTGGAAGCTGCAGATCGACGTTGCACGCTTCGATCGTCGACAGAATTCGCTTTGCAGGCTCGAGATCGGCGTCGCGCAACGAAGCCCCGACATCGACGCCGTTAGCCGCGAGCAGCGTGTTCGCCATCCCGCCGCCGACGCAAAAGGCATCCACGGACTCGGCAAGGCGCGACAAGACGCCGATCTTGTCTTTGATCTTTGCACCGCCGATCGCGCAGACGAACGGCTTTGCGGGCCGATCGACGAGGCGCGAGAGTGCCGAGAGCTCGGCCTCCATCAGGAAACCGGCCGCGTTGGGCAGCAGATGCGCGATGCCCTCGGTCGACGCGTGCGCGCGGTGGGCGGTCGCAAACGCGTCGTTGACGTAGAGGTCGCCGAGCGCCGCCAGCCGTCTGGCGAACTCCGGGTCGTTGCGCTCCTCCTCAGGGTGAAAGCGGACGTTCTCCAGCAGCAGCACGTCGCCGTCGTGCAAGGCAGCGACGGCGTTCTGCGCGGCATCGCCGACCGAGTCGTCGGCGAAACGCACGCCGATGCCGAGTCGATCGGAGAGCGCTTGTGCGACGGGGCGCAAGGAGAGGCGCGGGTCGGGTTTGCCGTCGGGGCGGCCGAGGTGCGAGAGCACGATCGTACGCGCACCCCGTTCGTGCAGCCAGCGCAGCGTCGGCAACGCCGCATCCACCCGCGCGTAGTCGAGGATTTGGCCGTCCGACATCGGCACGTTGAGATCCTCGCGTACCAACACGCGCTTACCTCGAACGTCGAGGTCAGTCAATCGCCGAAACGGCACGCGGAGGCCTGTCGAGTCTAGACCTTCGCCGGAATCGCCGTGGACACCATCGCGGTAAGCTCGGCGAGCCGGCACGAGTAACCCCATTCGTTATCGTACCAGGCGGCGATCTGCACGAGATCGCCGTTGGCGTTGGTCAGTTTTGAGTCGATGATCGAGCTGTACGGATTCTTCTTGAAGTCGCTTGAAACGAGTTCTTCTTCCGTGTACGAAACGTACTTGCTCAGCGCGCCTTGCGCGGCGCTGCGCAGAATCTCGTTGAGCTCGGCGCGCGTCGTCGGTTTATGGGTCTGGGCCACCAAGTAGATCATCGAGACCGTTGGCGTCGGGACCCGAAGTGCGAAACCATCGAAGGTTCCCTCAACCTCCGGGATCGTCAGATAGAGCGCTTTCGCGGCCCCCGTCGACGTCGGCACGATGTTGGTCGCGGCGTTTCGCGCGCGACGCGGGTCCTTATGTGGTCCGTCGAGGACGTTCTGGTCGTTGGTGTAGGAGTGTATCGTCGTCATGAAGCCTCTGACCCATCCCAGCGCATCCACGACCGGCTTTACGGCGGTCGCCAGACAGTTGGTCGTGCACGAGGCGTTCGAGATCACGTTGTGCTTTGCGGGGTCGTACCGCGCATCGTTGACGCCCAACACGATCGTGATGTCTTCGCCCTTGGCCGGCGCCGATATAATGACTTTTTTCGCACCGCCGCTATCGATGTGGGCGCGAGCTTTCGCGGCATCGGTGAAGAGGCCGGTCGACTCGACGACGACGTCGACTCCTAGATCCTTCCACGGCAGCTTGCCGGGATCGCGTTCGGCGAAGACTTGGATCGACCGGCGATCGATCGTCAGTCCGGTGCCGTCGGCGCCGACGGCACCGGGGTAGATGCCGTAGTTACTGTCGTACTTGAAGAGGTGGGCGCATTGCTGTGCGTCGATCAAATCGTTGATCGCCGCGATCTCGATCTCCGGATGGCGCTCCACTATCGCTTTGGTAAAATTTCGTCCGATGCGGCCGAAGCCGTTGATGCCGATGCGCATGGAGCGCGTTTACCGGACGGCTTTCGCGCTCACCTGCCCGCCGCGTAGATGGGCGGCGAGCCGGACGAGTGCCCCGAGCCGGCTGCTCACGGTTGGTTTGGCGATCGGCGGATTACAGCGGCGTCCGAGCTCGGCGAGCGACTCGTCGGGATACTTTAGTCGGAGCTCGGCGACCTCGCGCAGCGCCGGCGTGAGGCGCGCCAGCCCATGGGCGTTGCGCACGTACTCGATAATGCTGCGTTGCGAGGCCGCGGCCTGGGCCGTACGTTCCAAGTTTGCCGCTTCGGTGTTCACGAGGCGATGGATGCGATTCTTGGTT
Organism: Vulcanimicrobiota bacterium; assembly: GCA_963831815.1. Classification (GTDB taxonomy): domain Bacteria; phylum Vulcanimicrobiota; class Vulcanimicrobiia; order Vulcanimicrobiales; family Vulcanimicrobiaceae; genus Cybelea. Next base: position 243,239 of record CAWHRL010000002.1, on the reverse strand, counting down.
TCCCGCAGTGCTCGAACGTCTTCGAGCGCAAGGACCGCACCGAATGCTCCGACGCGAGTCAGCAGTTCGACGATCGCGTCGAAATCTTTGTAGTAGAGGACGACTCGTGTTTTGCGGCGCGTCAGCTTCGGTGGAACGCCGGCGCTGCGCAGCATCCACTTCAAGCGTTGCGCGATCTCTTCGCCGCGCGTGACGAACTCGAGATGATAGCCGCGCGCGCCGGCGGCGAGCGATCCGCAGGCTAGAAATGCCGCGCGAACCTCGATCAGACGATCGCACTTGTGCACCGGCTTGGGCGGCGTCGCCCGCAGCCGCTCAGGAAGCGCGATCGCAAAGGTCGGCAGACGCTGCAGCCGCGTCGGCGCTCGCGTTTCGATCGGATAGGATTTGCGTTCGTCGAGCAGCGACCAAAAAAGCCGCGCAACGGCGTTGCGATGCGTGACGAACTCGCCGCGTGCGCTCCCATAGAGCGCGAGGCCGGCGAGCAGTGCCTCACGGCAGTGACTTGCAGCCGGAACGTCGCGCGTAAGCGCGTCTTTGGTGTCGGCCGAGGTCATAGCCATTCCACATCGTCCTTGCGCGTTTCGAGTATCTCGTAGAGATCGGCGGGTCTGATGCTTGGGGTTACGCGCAGTGGAACCTCGCGGACGCGAACCGTGACGAACTTCGTCGCGTAGTGAATCTCGAGCTCGTCGCCCGGCCTCACTTGATAGCCCGGTTTGAGCGGTTTGCCGCCCTTGGTGATCCGCCCGTGCTCTAACGCCTCATGCGCCTCGCTGCGCCGCTTCGCCAGCCGCGAGACCTTCATGAACTTATCGAGCCGCACGCCCTGTTGATTCGCCGTCTGGCTCGCAGACTCAACGTGCCATCTTGTCGAAGGATGGCATGTTTTATATCTTGACACTATCCGATATATCGGATACTATCCCGTGGACACTAGGAGGTTTGCATGGACATCGGTTTTTGGGGAGATCCGCGGTCGGGCGGGTGGTGGTCGCACGCGGGAGGCCGGCACCGCCGCAGCGGAATGCGGCGTTTTCGCAGGGGCATTCTCAAGCTGGCGCTGCTGAAGCTCCTAGCGGAGGTGCCTCGTCACGGCTACGACCTGATCCGTCAGATTCGTGAGAAGGGCTGGGGCGGCGGCGCGGGCTCCGTTTATCCGATCCTGGCCGCGCTCGAGGCCGCCGGGCTGATCGTCGGACGCGAAGAGGGCGACCGCCGGATCTACGAGATTACCGAGAAGGGCCGCGGCTTGCTTGGCGAGCACGCCGCCGAGCTGGAGCGCTTCCTCAACGACGAGGGCGAAGGCGACGAGGATGATGCATCGGCGGGTTCGGCCGATCGGCTGCGGGCGTCGGCCGGCAGGCTGATGCAGTCGGTTGCGCAGCTCGGGCCGTCGTCGAAGCCGGAAACCGTCGACCGCGTTTGTGAGTTGCTGGACGAAGCGCGCAAAGAGATCTATAAACTGCTAGCCGAGGAGTAACATGGCGCAGGCTCAGGCGGTGCGCCGCTACGGAGTCAACGTGTTCGAGGAGGGAAAGCCGATGTGGCGGATCCTCCTTGTCTTTCTCGTTCCGTTCATGCTGAGCAACGTGCTGCAATCGGCATCGCAGACAATGGCCAGCATCTGGATCGGGCGGCTAATTTCGACGCAGGCACTTGGTGCGGTTTCGGCCGTCTTTCCGATCATCTTTCTCTTGTTTTCGTTCGTCTTCGGCGTTTCGAGCGGCAGCAGCGTCTTGGTCGGGCAGGCATTCGGCGCGGGCGATCAACACAAGGTCAAAAAAATAGCCGGCACCGTGCTCGGTGCGTCGCTCTATCTCGGCATCATCGTAGCGGTGGTGGGAGCCCTTGGATCGACCACGGTTCTCGGCTGGCTGGCGACGCCACCCGACATCATCGCGCAAGCCGATGCGTACGCTCGCGTCATCTTCCTCACGATGCCGGTCTTTTTCGTCTACTTCGTCTACGCCACGATTCTGCGCGGCACCGGCGATTCCACCACGCCTTTCTATGCGCTGATCGTTTCCGCCGTGCTCGCGATCGCGATCACGCCGCTTTTCATCGTCGGCGCCTTTGGACTGCCCAAGCTCGGCGTCGTCAGCGCCGCGGTCGCCGGTTTGATCGCGAACACCGCAGCGTTAGGGTGGTTGCTCTATTATCTCCGCCGTCGCGACCATCCGCTGAAGTTCGACGCGGAGACGCTGCGCGATATGCGCATCGACTGGAAGATTCTAGCGGGAGTCGTTCGCATCGGCGTGCCGACCGGCTTGCAGGTGATGATGGTCTCGCTGGCCGAGATCGCGGTGATCTCGTTCGTCAATCGCTTCGGATCGAGCGCGACAGCCGCCTACGGTGCGGTCAACCAGGTCGTCGGGTACGTCCAATTCCCGGCGATCTCGATCGGCATTGCGGCTTCGATTTTCGGCGCGCAGTGCATCGGCGCGCGACGCGAGGATAAGCTCGGGACCGTTATTCGTTCGGCCGTCGGGTTGAACTACGTCATCGGCGGCATCATCATCGGACTTTGCTACATCTTCGCGTGGGCAATTTTGGGATGGTTCATCACCGACCCGAATACGTTGCGGATCGCGCACCAGCTGCTGATGCTTACCCTATGGAGCTATCTGCTCTTTGGGAACTCGGCGGTGCTCAGCGGCGTCATGCGCGGCAGCGGCACCGTGCTCTGGCCGACGATCAACAGTATCTTTGCCATCTGGGGCGTCGAGGTGCCGGCGGCTTTCATACTGATGCACCGGATCGGACTTCCGGGCGTTTGGCTAGGGTACCCGATCGCATACTGCGTCGTTCTTACGTTGCAGTTCGGCTACTACGCGTTCGTCTGGAAGAAGAAGACGCACGAGCGCCTAGTCTAGGAACCCCCTAGCCGTTTGAGCACCACGATTCCGTCGCGCTCGCTCGTCACCACGTAGGTATGCTGTGCGAGCGCTCGCCGGACCGCCGGCTCGTCAACGTCGTGCCATCGTTGCGAATAGTGCCTCCGATCGTAGACGAACCACCGCTGGCCGTTAAAATCGATGGACGCATTGCTGTCGAGACCTAGATGCGCGAAGATCTCATCTTCGGCCCCAACGTCTGCCCTGCTTGGAAGTTGCCGCAAAGTATCCTCGAGCAGAGCATCGTGCGCGTTTGGGCGCCGGTAGAGATAGTACCAGTATTCCATCGGGCTCGCAAAAATCCCGATCCAGACCGACGCGGCGGCGGCCGCTGCGACGGCTCCGGCGGCGAGCCGCGGCCGGTACGCGTTCAATCGAGCGGCGCCGTCAACGAATGCGGCCAGCGCGTAGCCCGTCAGCAGCGCGCTGTAGTGCGCGCCGGGCAAAATCGTGACCGGTTGATGGGCGGCAAGCACTTCGACAAATCCCGGAATCAGGAAGAGCCCATAGCGGGAAATGCACGGCAGGAACGCGAGCGGGGCCAGAATTATCAAGATGTACTGGACGCGTGAGAGCAGCAAGGTCCAACCGAGACTCTGCCCTCCCGCTGGAGCTGCGCTCCAGTTGAAGAACTGCAACGACTCGTATGGAACGTGCGGGTTGAGGGTCGGACGCACGACTCCGAAGTAGACGAGAGAGAATGCAATAGCCGCGCCTGAGATGGTCAATCCGATGCGCTTTGCTTGAGGATCGCCGCGTGCCGTTGCCGCGAAGAGCAAACCGTTTACCGCGAGAACGACAAACTGGTCCTCGCGCGTGCACGCAAGCAGTAGGGCCGTAACGATGCCCGCGGCCCAGCGGCGTCGATCCAGCGCATAGACCAGCATGGCAGAGAGCAGCGGCACGAAGGCCATCTCGTGAAAATCTCCGACCCCGTTTGCCCACAGGACCGGGTAAAGCGCCGCGACGGCGACTAAAGCGAAGGCCGGAGCTGGGCGCAGCCTCGTTCGTGCCAGAGCCCAAATTGGGAACACTACCGCCGCGACGAGGGTCGCTTGAAAAAACTCGAGACCGATCGGACCGAACGCGCGCACGAACGGCCATGCCATCGCGACGATCGGAGACCAATGAATGAGGAGATGATTGACGCCGCCTTCGGCAGTACTCGAAAACCCGCGGCCGAGGCCGGCGACAACCTGGGTGAAGATACCGAGATCGACGTCGTTGCGGAAGATTGCGTAACGCCATTGGGCGATCGCGCCGAGCGTGGACCCCAACGCGAGAAAAAGCACCCAGACCAGCACGTTCCAAACCAGAGCCGGCGGAGGCCGCTTCATGATTGCCGAGCTAGAATCGATCTTGCTGCGAGCGCCTCATAAAAAGACCGGCGCTCGCGGGTTCTCTGATTAGATACCGCTCGATGGCGGGCTGACGGACTGACCGTACGGAACCGCTGGAGCGATCGATGATGGAAGCGTTCGCTTGGGATTTCCGCCGCTCGTGTAGTTCCAGAAGCCATAGGCGCTGGGGCAATTCAAGTTACCGGCTACGACAGCATTTCCCGCGCGCGCCGTCCCGGTAACGAACGGCTGAACGGCCACCATCCAGTTGCGATACGGGTAGCAGTTGTCGGTAAGCTGTGTCTTGCGCACGATGTTGACTTTCGAGCCGGATACGGTGATGCGGTAGATCATCGTGGTGTAGTAGTACTGATAGTTCTGGTCGGTAGCCGCCATATAGAAACCATCCCACGCAACGCTTCCGGGAAAGCCGACCGTCAGACCGCTCAACATGGTGAAAGTGTTGCTCCCCGCGGGAAGCTCTGCGAAATATTTCGCTCCCGTATAGTCCGTTGCTTGTACGAACAGGTCTCCGCTCGGGTCGTAACCCGCCGGCCAGAGGTGGAAAAGGCGATCGTTGGTGTAGTTGGTTTGGCTACCGCTCAGACCGCCGGCAAAGACATCGATCCCGCCGTTTTCCGGTCCGGCGCCGGTAGTGGGGCCGCCGAAGTTCGTGACCGCGACATTGCCAGTCGCCAGGTCCACCGAGCATCCGATCGGGAAGCCGTAACTGTCGCGGACGGTCGCGATCGGCGAGGTGCCTCCATGTGCGAACTCGGAGATCATCGCGGTGTCGTTATCGACGACGTAGACGTTACCGCTGCCGTCGACGCACTGACCGTACGGGAAGCGCAAGCCGGTGATCTGCCCGTAAAGCCTTCCGGTCTTTACACGATAATCATAGATGTCGATCGTACCGCTCGATGCGTCGGAGACGTATAGCAGCCATTGCTTTCTGGCATCCGGCCGAATCCAAGATTTGCCGCGGTTAAGATGGCGAACCGGAACCATACCCAACGGATTGGTCATCGCTATCATGTGCGCGTCAGGGAGCGTGCCGGCGGAGGGCGTCGTCCCCCCTCCACACCCTGCCAGCGGCGCAACGGACGCGACGGCGACAACGGCATACCAAGAAAGCGCACGAAGAGACAAGAGGGCTCCTTTTCACTACGCAGCACGAATGAAGGCAAGTGACCCCTTTGCCCCTTGCGGCGGCGTTTACCTTTACTCTCCAAAACGTTCGCGTCGCGCGCTAAGGTTTAGACGTCACCCGCAAGCAGCGACTGGTTCACAGCCGCGAAGGAGTACGCGTCTCGCTGCGCCGTTAGAATCCATACAACGTCGAATCGATCCTCCGGCCACGTGCCGGGAACGCTCGTGCTTAGCGCGGCGGCGAGCAGGGGAATGTGTTTGTGCTCCCACGTAACGAGCACGACGCCCGAACGCGATTGGATCTCGGTTGCTAGTTGCGCCTCCTGCCCGATCGTGTACGATGCTTTGATTTCCATGCCGAGCCGTTGCGCTAACGGCGTGACCGTCTCTTGCGGACGCCGGCTCTTCGTATCGTCGTTATCGTCGGTGACGGCCGACGCGTAGATAACGCCAGGCGTTTCGACCGGCGGCTTCGGTGCGCAGAAGAATGGTACTAGCGATCCGGAGCGTTGCCAGCCTCGTACCGTCAGCGAATGTCTCTTCTTTTTGCCGTTTGGCTTGATCCCGTACGGCGGCGGTCCGGGCGGATCGTCGGGCTGCTTTTCGGCATGACGGATCAGCATGATCTTTGACGGCGGCATGAAATTAGGCGGGGCGGCGCTGTTTGTCTTTCGGGGTCACGCACGTGCCGGTCGCGCGGCAGACGACGATCGGCGGATCGAGCACGTCGGCGGCACTCTCGCCGATCTCGGGACGCGCGGCGATGAACTTTCGCGCTTCGAACTCCATGCGACGCGAGGTCTTTCCGACGTGCACGATGCGACCCTCGGCTTCGATGTAATCGCCGGCGTACGTGGGTGCGAGAAAACGGACCTCCTGGTAGGCGGCGAAGAGCCCTTCATCGCCGTCCATACGTATCAGCATCTCGGTGGCGACGTCGCCGAAGAGCGCCAAGATGCGCGCTCCGTCGACCAGCCCGCCGCCGTAGTGACCGTCCTGCGCGCTCATGCGCACTCGCAGACTCGCGGTCAAGCCTTCGCCAGTTGCCATAGATCCTCGAGTTCGTCGAGCGAAAGATCGGAGAGAGTCTTGCCGTCCGCAACGGCCCGCGCTTCCATGAAGGAGAAGCGCCGGTAGAACTTCTCGTTCGCTTCGCGCATCGCCGTTTCGGCGTCGATGCCGAGCGCGCGCGAAAGGTTGACGAGCGTGAAGAAGACGTCGCCAAGCTCTTCGCGCACGCGCGAATCGTCTTGCCGTTCGCGCCGCGCCTCGGCTAGTTCGCGCAGCTCTTCCGAGAGTTTCTCCAGGATGCCCCCAACGCCGGGCCAGTCAAAGCCGACGCGAGCGGCCTTTTCCTGCATGCGCTGACCGCGCTGCAGCGCGCCGAGATGCTTGGGAATTCCGTCGAGGCGGTGTTCGCGGCTGCGTCCGGTCTTCTCGAGCGCCTTGAGCCGCTCCCAGTTTCGCCATTGAGCGTCGACGTCTTCGATTACCGCATCGCCGAAGACGTGCGGGTGGCGCCGGACCATCTTGTTCGAGAGCGCGTCCACGACGTCGGCGATGCTGAACTTTCCGACTTCGGTTGCGAGCTGTGCGTGAAAGAGCACTTGAAGCAGCAAGTCGCCGAGCTCCTCGCAGAGACCGTCCAGTTGTGAGATCTCGATCGCGTCCACGACTTCGAACGTCTCTTCGATCAGGTACGGAACGAGCGTGCGATGGGTCTGCTCGCGATCCCACGGGCAGCCCATGCGTAACCGAGCCATGATCTCGACCAAGTCGTCCCACGTGTAATGCGCCGATTGGGGCGGCAAGGGAACGAGCGGCATTGTAATCGAGGCGGAGAGCGTCGCGCGCGGCACGCCGGGTACGATCTCGGTGCGAATCCGCCGTGCTTCGAGCGCGCGCAGCAGCAGCGGCAAGCCGGGAAAGTCGGAGAGCGGGTTTCCGAGAACGCCCAGGCCGAGTGAGGCGCTGCCGTCCTCGCCGAGTCGTTGGACGAATCGCTCGATTTCGACGTTGCTCCCTCGAACGAAGAGTGCCGGATCCTCGACCATTCCGCGCACGATTTCGACGCCGTTGCGCTCGAGGTAACCGGTGAGGTCCGGTGGCGCGAGAAGCGCGACGGCTCTGCCGGTCGCGCGCATGGCTTCGAGGCCGCCAATGGTCAAAAGTCCGGGATCGCCCGGACCTAGACCCGCGATGCGAACCACCGTTTCGGGAGTTTGCAAACTCCTAGGTGATTCGCATCGCGTCCGAGGACTTACTTCGTCGCTGCCGGTGCCGGTGAAGCGGCTGGCGGCGGGGCGGCGGCCGGCGGCGCCGGCGGCGACGCGAAGACGCCCGCAAACTGCGGATCGTTCACGACGATCGTAGCCTTTTGAATGAGGCCTTGCAGGAACGGCTGGGTCAGCGGCGCCTCTTGCTGCTCGCGCAGCTGATCGGTGATCTGCGGCGTCGCGCTCGCTAGCGTCGCCTTCACTCCCGGCGTGCGTGACTCGACTTGAATGATGTGATAACCGAACGGCGACTTGATCGGCGGGCTAATCTGGCCGATCGGCGCGGAGAACGCGTACTTATCGAACGCCGGCACCATCTGACCGCGGCGGAAGCTGCCGAGATCGCCGCCCTTGTCTTTGCTGCCCGGATCGGTCGAGTACTTCTTGGCGAGATCCCCGAAGTTCTGACCCGCCTTCAAGTCGGCCTCGATCTGGTTGGCCAGCGCCAGGCTCGGCACCAAAATGTGGCGCGCCGTCACTTGTTCGGGTTTGTCGAACGTGGCGTGGTTCTTTTTGAAGTAATCCGCGATCTGAGCCGGCGTGATGTTCACTTCCTTGGTGAGGGCCTGATCCATGATCAGCTGCTCGCGCAACGCGGAGCGTACGTCGGCTTCCGTCAGACCGCGCGCCTTGAGCATCTCGTCCCACGAACCGCTCGGGAAGTTCGCCTTGATCTGACTCTCGCGCGCATCGAGCTGGGCGTCGGTGACGTTAATGTTATTGTTCTTGGCATACTGCTCGATCAGCGTCTCTTGGACCAGCTGCTGCAGGACGCTGCGCGCCATTGGGCTAGCCTCGAGGCGGGTATCGAAGGTAGATCGGCTGATCGGTTGGCCGTTCACTGTGGCGATCGCGCTGCCGCTCGAGCACGCTGCGAGTGCAGTGCCCATGAGAAGAGCGGCGAGGCCCACAGTGATGCGTTGGGCTTTCGACATCTTTGCTCCGTTAGGAAAGGTTGGAGTGCGTAGTAAGCGGGGCACGAGGCCCCGCGTCACGGCGCCGAGGTTCGAGCGGAATGGGTGAGCTCCTCTAAAGCAGCCCCCGCAGGCTATATGGCTTCGAGCAGATTCCTCAAGAGCGGCATCCACGAGCCGGCGGCAGGCAGGTCCACGAGAATCCGCCCCTCGCCGAAACGGAAGCGGTTCCTCGTCAACCGCTGGAACGCCGGAAGCGCTTGCGGGTCCAGCTGGAAACCCGATCCGACGCCCAGCGTCAGCCGTCGCTCCTCGACGACCACGCGCGTCACGCGCTTGCGTAGCGCGATCGCACGCAGTTTCGTCAGCTCCACTAGGTTCTCGAGCGGCTTGGGGAAGGCGCCGAAGCGGTCCCGGACCCCGGCCGCGACTTCCTCGACCTCTTCTTCGGTGCGCGCCTTCGCAAGCTGCTGATAGACCGCGATCTTCAGGGAGACTTGCGCGATGTAGTCATTGGGAATGAAGGCGTCGATCTTCACGTCGATCACCGCTTCGGCACGCTCCTCCGTCGCGGCCGGGCCGCCGCGCCGCTGAGCGATTGCTTCCGCAAGTAGCTCGCAATAGGCGTCGAATCCGACCGAGGCGATGAAGCCCGATTGGGCCGCGCCAAGCAGGTTGCCGGCGCCGCGAATCTCCAGATCGCGCATCGCGATCTGCAGTCCCGAACCGAGTTGTGCGAACTCGCGGATCGCCTCGAGCCGCGCCTTCGCCTCCTCCGTCAATGCTTTGTGCCCTTGGTAGAGCAGGTAGCAATAAGCTTGATGATTCGAGCGCCCGACTCGGCCGCGCAGCTGATAGAGCTGCGCGAGGCCGAAGCGATCGGCGTCGTTGACGATCATCGTGTTGACGTTTGGAATGTCGATGCCGTTCTCGATGATCGTCGTCGCGACGAGCACGTCGAGCTCGCCGTCGATGAAGCGCTGCATCACCGGCTCGATCTCGGCTTCGCGCATCTGCCCGTGGCCGACCCCGATGCGCGCGCGGGGTACGAGCTGCTCGAGCGCGTTGCGCACCGCATAGATCGACTCGATGCGGTTATGCAGATAATAGACTTGGCCGCCACGATCGAGCTCCGCGCCGATCGCGCGCTGAACGACCGAGTCGCTCGCCGGAACGACCAGCGTCTTGATCGACATCCGATTTTTCGGCGCGGTCTGAATCAACGAGAGGTCCCGAACGCCCATCAACGACATATGGAGCGTTCGCGGAATCGGCGTGGCCGAAAGCGTCAGAACGTCGACGCTCGCGCGATACTCCTTGAGGCGCTCTTTGTGCATGACGCCGAAGCGCTGCTCCTCGTCAATCACGATCAGCCCCAGATCCGCGAAAGCAACGTCTTTTTGCAAGAGGCGGTGCGTCCCGATCACGACGTCCACCTTGCCTTCTGCGAGATCGCCGAGGATGCGCTTTTGGTCGGCCTTCGGCGTGAACCGCGAAAGCTCTTCGACCCGTACGGGGAAGGCGCCGAAGCGCGCGTTAAAGGTGCGGTAATGCTGGTCGGCGAGCAGAGTCGTCGGTACGAGCACGGCGACTTGCTTTTGGTCTGTGATCGCCTTGAATGCGGCGCGCATCGCTACTTCGGTCTTACCGTAACCAACGTCACCGCAGATCAAGCGGTCCATCGGCCGAGCCGACTCCATGTCGGATTTGGTTGCGCCGAAAGCCTTCTGCTGATCGGGCGTCGGCTCGTACGGGAAGGCCTCCTCCATCTCGGCTTGCCACGTTGTATCCGGGCCGAAAGCGAAGCCACGCGACATCTCGCGCTCGGCGTAGAGCGCAACGAGTTGATCGGCAATCTTTTCGAGCGCCTCGGAAACGCGCGTCTTGGTGCGCGCCCAATCCGCGCCGCCCATTTTTGATAGGCGTGGCGTCTGACCTTCGGCCGCCGAGTACTTTGCGATCTGATGCATCTGCGTGACCGGAACGAGCATCCGATCGCTGCCGGCGTAACGCAGATCGAGATAATCTTGAGTCGCTCCGAGGATCGTTTCGGCCCGCAGCCCGAGATATTGTCCGATTCCATGGACCGCGTGAACGACGTAGTCGCCGACCCGCAAGTCGGCAAGCGTAACCGGGACGCCCTCCTTGACGGCGCGCATCTTGACGCGTTTGGGAGGCGCTCCAAAGATCTCACGATCGCCGAGGACGCGCAGTCGAAGGCTTGGAATTCTAAACCCGGCTTCGATCGAGCCGTGGTCCACGACCACGCCGCCGCGCCCGCGCGGTCCGATCGCAATTCCCGCCGCGTGCAGCAGATCGAGCGTCCGCGATACCGCTGCGCTGACGATATAGATCGTCTCGCCGCTCGCGTTCCATTCACGCATCGCGTCGGCGAAGAGCGAAATCTGGCGGTTGAAATGCTCGACCGGGAGGCACTCGAAGACGAACGAATCGAGCGGCGGCGGCACCCAGCCGAGGGACGACGCAGCTTCGATCGCGCCCGGAAGGACGAGCGTCGCGTGCTGCGCGATTTGCACGCCGAGATCGGCGAGCGTCGCGGGCGGAGGTCCGGTTTGCGTGAGTTCACGGTCGCCGTCTTCATCGGCGAGCAGCGTGTGGCGTTCGCGCGCGCGCTCTTCGTCGAGCGCCTCGGCAACGGCGGCGATCGTAGCCGGCTCCTCGAGGACCACCGTCGCCGCCGGCGGCAGGTAGTCGAAAATCGTTACCCCAAAATGCGGCGCATTTTGGGGACCCCGCTCGTCTAATAGGCGCTCCGCCGTTGGCTGGGCGCCCCCCATCGGCAAAGCCGATGGGGCCCACGCCTCGACTGCATCGCTCCACGGTGCAACCCCCAGCGAGTCGACCGCGGCACTGCTGCGCTGCGATTCGATCGCGAAGGCGCGCATCGACTCGATTCGGTCGCCAAGAAACTCGATGCGAACCGGCGCCTCCGCCGTCGCCGCAAAAACGTCGACGATGCCGCCACGCACCGCATATTCGCCGACCGCGCTGACGACGTCGCAGCGCGCGTAACCCAGCCCAAAGAGCTGCTGCTGCAACCGTTCCCATCCGGTTTCGTCGCCGGTGCGCAACTCGAAGCGCCGCCTTTCGAACTCCACGCGCGCCATCAGATGCTGGCGCACGGCGGCGATCGGCGCCAAGACGATGCGGGGCGCGCCCCGTGCGAGGTCCTCCAGAAGCGTGATTCGGGCGCTGCGCTCGGACGGGCTTTCGATCGCGCCGACCGCCTCCTCGCGCGAACGGAGCAGCGCGATTAAATCACCTCGCTCGGCCAGGTAGTAGAGCAGATCCGCGAAGATGCGTTCTGCCGCATCGGGCGTCGGAACGATGACGAGTAGCGTACCGCCGAGCGCACGTTGCAGCGCGGCGACGAGCGCCGGCCGCGCCGCCGCAATCGTTTCGTGCAGCACGCAGCCGCCCGGCTTGGCGGGCACGCGGCGCAGCGTCCGCAGCCGCTCGACCGTACTCTGCCAAGCGCGGCTAGATTCGGTGAGGGTCGCGAGCAGGGTCGCGGCGTTTCCGCCGGCGGCAATGGAGTCGAGCGTTTCAACGGTCATGCGAGTCGCTCATTATAACAGCCCCAGCAGAGGGAGCGTCGCGAGCGCGCCGAGCGCGACGGAGAGCGGGGCGTTCGGCGCACCGACCGCATCGGGAAGGTATCGGAGCAGCGACGTAAACGAGAGCAAGATGGCGACGGCGGCGGCCCGCGTTCTGGGCGCAATCGCCGCGACCGCTATCAGCCAGAGCGCATACCATGGATAGGGGTTGGGGACGAGCACCCATCCGGCCAGCGCCAACCAGACCCACCCTTCGTTGCGAGTTGCTCGCAGAAGCGCGACGCCGCGAACTGCAAGCGCGGTGCCTACCCCCAGCGCCAGCCCGAGAGCCGGAACGGGGCCCAGCGGCGCAAGCACAGCTTGCAGCGATGCCTGTGGGGCGTAGTGACCGTGCGGGGCGAGTTGGGTTGCGATCGCGCGAACGAGCGGAAAGGAGAGCGTCGCGGCCGCTACGAGCCCGACCGCCGCGCCGATGCGCGCGCGGCGGTCGTAGACGGCGAGTGCAACCGCACCGGCCGCGGCCGGCAACTTGATGAGCGCGGAGAGCGCGACGATTGCGGCGCCGATTCCCGGCCGGCGCCGCCGCACGAGCGCCAAGCCGGCAAATACGAACGCCAGCGCGAGCGCGTCGTTATGACCTTCGGCGGCGCACCAAATCGCGACCGGATTGAGACCGATCGTTGCGGCTGCGCGCAGACGAACTCGAGCGTCGCCGGAGAATGCAGCGAAAGCGAGCGGAACGCAGAGCAAAAATGCTGCCGACGCGATCGCGCGCATTCCTTCGAGTTGCGCCGGCGTTCCGAACGGCGCGAGCGCGACGACGACCAGCTGCGCGAGCGCGACAAAGGCCGGACCGTAGACGCAGACCGGAATGCTCCCGCTCCACTGCCACGCTGCATCGCGCAGCAACGCGTCGTTGCCGGTATGCGTTACATGCGAGTACGGATCTAGACCAATCCGCGCGAGCTCGCCATACGCCGCATACGCGTAGACGTCGCTTGAAAAGAGGACGGGCACGCACCACGCCGCTGCGATCGCAACCGCGCTAATCGCCATCAACTGCAAAAGCGAGAATCGCTCGGCGCGTTGGACCGCCCACCAATAAGCGACGCCTGCCGCAGCGATCGAAAGCATCAGTAACCCCAGCAGAAGGGCGCCGTGCGCGCCCCAGTTCGTGACCACGACGAGGGGCTGCGAAGGCGAAGGGCTCAGGACGATACCGCGCTGAGGGTCGCCGCGGCGATTCCGATGAGCAGCCACCACGCGCCGCCGACTTTCGGATAGAAGACGAGATAGTCGGCGACTTGATGCAGTGCCAGCGCAACCGTCGCGGCAAGCGCGGCGACCACCCACGGCGATGCCGCGCGCAAGCGCCGCAGCGGTCGAAACTCCGTCAGGCTCGCGAGTATCGCGGCGAGTACCGCGAGCGTCGCTGCAAAGAGTAAAACCCCGCCTTCCGCCAGCGATTGCAGATACCAACTGTTAGCGTGGGTGCGCACGCCGAAGAGGCCGTAAGCCGGCAGCGAGAGCTCGAAGTTACCGGCGCCCACGCCGAGGATCGGCCGATCGAGCCACATCTTCCACGCCGCGCGCCAGAGCTCGTCGCGGTTTCCGACCCCGCCTGCGTAAAAGCTCCCCTCGAGTGAGGCGCGCAGCACCGCCGGCGAATGCGCGTAGATCGCCCACCAGACGGCTCCCAACGTTCCCGCAACGAGCCCAAGCAGACCCGGGCGCAACGCCTGCCAGGTTCGCTTACCTCCGACCAGCGCCAGCACCGCGACCACGACCGCGAGACCACCCCATCCCGCCCTCGAGAACGTCAACATGTCGGCGAAGACGGTGAGCGCGAGCGCAGCGTCAAGCAGCGGCGAGCGCCGGACGAACGCCCACGCACCCAGCGTGGCGACGGCAATCTCGCAGTAGCCGGCGAGTTGATTCGGCCCTTCAAGCAGACCGGCGATTCGCGGAACGATTGCGCTTCCGATATAGAGTCCGGACGGCGCTCCAATAATTTCTTGCGCGAGCGCGGAAATCGCGACGAAGATTGCGGCGATCGAGGCCGCGCCGACGAGCGGGGCATCCTGCGGATCGAGCGCGTAACAAAGGAACGCCGCGACAAAGATTGCCGCGTACTCGACGACCTTGAGCGCTTCGCGAATCACGGCACCGCGATGCGCGGCATCGAGCAGCGTCAGCGTGGTAACGACGAAGAGCAATGCGAGCGCACCGAGCAACAACGGAGCCGGACGCTTGCGAAGCAGCCGCGCCGCCTCGGGATACGTCGCGAGTCCGAGCAGCACGCCCAGCAGGACGGCTTTGGGGAGCGTAATCGTCGTGCCGAGCGCGTCGTGAGCTAACGCGATCGGGGTCGTCAGCACCAGCGCTGCCAACCCGTAGACCGGACGTCGAGCGGTCAGTGCAGCCGCAGCCGCAAACGCGAGGACGAAGAGCGCGGCAGACGGAGGATCGAGCGCGACCGGAAACGCGAAACGATCGACGACCGCCCGGTAGGTCAGAGGTTCCTCAAGATCGTTCGATCTCGCTGATCAGATAGAGCGGACGGCCCTTAACTTCGTCGTAAACGCGACCCAGATACTCGCCGAGAATTCCAAGGCTCATCAGCTGAACGCCGCCCAGAAAGAGCACCGCGACGATCGTCGAGGCCCACCCGGGCGTATACGCAGGCGGGTTGAGGCTGAAGAGTTTGAAACCGATGACGATCAGGGCGTAAATAAAGGCGATCGCGCTGACGGTGAAGCCGAAGTACGACGCGAAACGCAGCGGAATATCGGAGAACGAGGTGATCCCGTCCATCGCGAATCGCATCATCTTCGCAAGCGGATATTTGGTCGAACCGGCGTAGCGGACGTCGCGGTCGTACTCGATCGCCGTTTGGTTGAAGCCGACCCAGCTGACCATTCCGCGCAAGAACCGATTGCGTTCCGGCGAGCGTCGCAGGGCGTCGACGACGCGCCGGCTCATCAAACGGAAATCGCCGGCATCGAGCGGGATCGCGATTCTCGTAAGGCGTTTGATGATACGATAGAAGAGTCGCGCGGTGAAGAGCTTGAACCGGCTCTCGCCGGGGCGCGTACGGCGGACGGCGTAGACGACGTCGTACCCTTCCCGCCAGCGACGGAGAAACGTCTCGATCAGCTCGGGCGGGTCTTGAAGGTCGCCATCCATGAGAACGACGGCGTCACCGGCGGCAATCTCGAGACCGGCCGTCGCAGCAAGTTGATGCCCGAAGTTGCGGGAAAGGTTGACCAGCACGACGTGCGGCCGCCGTTCCATCTCGCGGCGAATCGCGGCCGCGGTGCCGTCTGTGCTGCCGTCGTTGACGAGGACGATCTCGTAGTCGTACTCGGAGCGCAGACGCTCGACGACGATGCCGATTCGCTCGAGCAGCTGCGGGACGATTCCGGCCTCGTTGTAGAGCGGGACGACGACGCTGAGCGTCGGACGCGTACGATCCTTCATTGTGCTAAAGGATTTTCAACCTCAAAGCGGCAGAACCAAGCCGGAATGCGCAAGGTCCTCGCGGCCGTTTGGGACGCGGCAATGTTGGCGGCACTCGTCGCGTGCAGCCACGCAGCCAGCCCGACGGGTCCACAGCCGCCGCCGCCCGGAGCGCCGGCGCCTCTTGGCAGCTCCGCGCCCGGCCCGTCGCAGCGGCCGGCTCCGTCACCAAAGGTGGCGCGACCGCAGGCCACCCCGGCGTCGAGCCCGTCGGCATCGCCGGCGCCCAAAGGAGAGCCGACCATGCAGCCGGCCGAGCAGAGAATCAAGGTGCCTCGGCTATCATCGCAAGCTCCGCCGAGAATTCTCGACGTCGCCATGAGCGAAACGACGGTGCAGCCTGGCGATCGTGTCTCGGGCAGCGTCGTCACCAGCTCGAACGTGGCGAGCGTCGAGGCGCGCATCGGCGATTACGGCGTTAGCCTGGTGAAGGTCGGTGTCGGGCGATTCGCGCTCACCTATACGGTCGGCCCGTTGCCGTTTTTCGTCCGCGGCAACTTCACGATGCGGGTCATTGCCCGCAATCCAAGCGGCGAGGCCACCACGCGCACGATTCCGCTGACGGTTCGATAAGGAAGGAACCTAGTTCGGCGGCGGCCCGCAGCCGCGTGGCGGCGGCGGGGGCTTTCCGTGACCTGGCGGCTGCGGCGCCGGCAAACAGGTGGGCAGGTTCGGGAACGGTGCCGGATTGTACGGCGTCGGCATGATCTGCGGTTGCTGCTGGTTGACCGCGCCCGGCGCCGAGTCTTGCCAACCGGTGACGGTATCGCGCATGGTGAGCACGTCGGCGTCGCGTACGACCAGATTGCGCGGCGTCCGCGCCAGACCGTTCTGCGCGATCTCTTGGGACTGCAGCGAGCCGCGATCGTAGAGATAGCGGAAGATGGTGCCCGAGTTGATGCGACGCGTGATCCGATAGTGCAGCGCGTCGATGCGATCCATCGGAATCGCTTGCGCGTTCCAGCCGCTTTGATCGGTGGTGATATACACCGATGCGGTAAAGGGCGTATACGGCGGCACCTGCACGATGAACGTCACGAGCACGGGCCTGCCGGAAAAATGCTGCGCCGCAACGTTTTCGGGTTCGCCCGGTGCGGGCGTGGGCGCGTAAGCGAGCAGATCGGGATTGGGGACCGGCGACGAGAGCGCGACCGCGAATCGCGCAACGTCGTCGAAGCTGCCTTGCGGCGGAAGCGGGTCGCGCGAAAGATCGAGCTCCGTAACGGTTCCGGTCGAATCGAATGTCGCGCGCGCCCAGATACGCGGAGCGGGATGGATCGCCGTCGCTGCGCCGGTCTTCGCATCGCGAATTACGATATCGTGCGCGACGCGAAAGCCGTCGCCGGTCGTGAAGAAGACGTAGCCCTCTTGATACGCCAGCAGCTGACCGCTGACCACGACCGACGGGCCAGCGGCGACGAGCGCGATCGCAAGCACCGCAATCGCGACTGAGAGCAGGCGGCGTCTCATATCGGGAGCAGCTGAATCACGAAGGATGGCTGCCAGAACGTCGTGCGGTACGGGTTTCCATACCAGTAGAAGGTTCGTGAGACGTCGAGCAGCGCATGTGCCCAAACCTTGAACCGGACGTCACCGGTGGCGTCGTACGGGGCTTGCCCCAGATACGATGTATAGAGCGGCTGGCCAATGATGTTGTTCGGCGGCGGCGCGAACGTGCCGGGGACTGGAATCGGAAAGTCTTCGTGATGGCGCACCAGCAATGAAAAATTGAATTCGGGATTGGGCACCACGTTCATGCCGAAGCTCGTCGTGCGCTGCGTCGAGACGCCGCGAAACGAAGTGAAGCTCAGGGGGCAAAACGAGGTGCCGACCGGTTGGCACGGCACATAGCCGCCGTTGATGTAGTGGTCGCCGACGTTGAGTATTTGATAGCCGACGTAGGTGTTTAGCGAACGAGAGAACTGCCGGCTGATGCTGAAGTTCTCCGAATTGGTGCTGATCCAGTGCGGCAGCGAGTTCCACTGGTACTGTTTGTTGTAGCTCGCGTTGAAATAGTACGTCTCGTACGGGCTAGCTGGTTGGTTTAGCTTTATAGACTCCGTAGCGAGGTTGAAGCCGAGGACGGTGTTCCAAATGGTGGTGTAAACCGGACAAAAGTATTGTGGGGGGTGCTTAACGTCGTGTTGATCGGGGCAGGGGGCGCCGTACGCCTGTAAGCCTGGAACCGGAATCGGCGGACCTCGGCCGAGAAAACCTTGGAGATATTGGTTGCCGCCGACCGTATCGTGGTTGAAACCGTAGCCTTCGTAAATCTGCTCGGAGATCGGCAAGCCGGGAATCTTGTTCTGAAAGCTCGTCGCCGTAATTTGTACCTGCGACGGGTGATCGAGGCTGCCGGCGACCGAGTTGGGTAGTTCGAGCGCCCCCGGACCGAGAGTGTTGAAATTGCTGAACTGCGAGGTGGCCGTAACGTACGAATGCGGAAAAGCGTATGTCGCGCCGATGTAGGTCGTCTGCTGCGCCGCCTGCGGCAAGTTGAGCCAGTTCTGCTGCGCGTAGTACTGGGTGAACGACTGGATTTGAAAGCGGCTGCCGAGCTTTTCGTAGAGCGCCAAGTTCCACCACTTCTCCGCTCGCGTCGCCGGGTTGACGGAGAAGATCGCGTACTCGTGGTCGCCGACGAGATGCTGCTCGACGGAGAGATAGGTTTTATAGGTGGGATCGTAGCGTAAGTGAACGGCGGTGAGCGAGTTCGTGTTCCCGGCCACGTTCCAGGTAAGGTCAACGCTCGCGCCGGAGAGGGTGTTCTGGGCGAAGTATTGATTTGGCGAGAAGTTGACGACGTACGACCCCAGCGGCGCGCCGGCGCCTAAGAAGTACGTTCGGGCATTGACGAATCGCACGTACGTCTTGGTGCCGACGATCGCGCCGGTCGCGGTGATGCTCGGGCGTTCTCCGATGCTCGGAAAGTAGAAGGCGTCGCCCGGCATCACGCGGCCTTTGACGGGATGCACCAGATCGCCGTTCAGAAAGGTCCAACGGTCCGGTTCGCTCGTGACCGGAACGAAATAGATGCGCCGGAAGTCGAGGAAATCGGAGATCGCCGCGCCGCTGACGGTTCCAGTCGCGTCGTGCAGCGTTACGTTGCCCGCGACCATGAAGCGGTTGAGCTTCAGATCCATCGAGAACGAGTCGCCGGTAACGGTGAACCCGTCGCTCGTCCGCACGCGCACGTCCCCGTCACCTTCGATTAAAAAACGATTGTAAAAGAAATCCAGCCGTTTTGCGCTCAAATAGAGCAGGCTCTTGGGCGGCTCCGCAGTGCTCTGCGGCGTCGGCGCCACCGTCGGTGCGGGCGACGGCGTGGCGGCGCGAGCGGCGCCGCACGCGAAGCTAAGAATCAGCGTCGTTAGCGCTGCCGCCAGTGCGATTCGTGGCACGGTCGCAACGCTTATTCCACCGGATGCTGCTCTCCTATCGGGGCTAAGCAAGAGTAAGAACCGATGCGCAAAGGGAATGAGCCGAACCGATGACGCGTGTGGTCGCTATAGTGATCGATTCCGGCGGCGTTGGCGCGCTGCCCGATGCCGCGCAATACGGCGACTCGCCCGCAACGAACACGCTCGGTAACGTTGCGCGGTGCCTCGGTTCCTTGCGCCTTCCGAATTTCGAGCGGCTCGGGCTTGGTTCGCTTACCGAAATCGCCGGCGTTTCACCGGTGCCACAGCCGCGTGCGCGTGTCGCGCGACTGCGCGAGCGCAGCCGAGGCAAGGACACGATTACCGGTCACTGGGAAATGATGGGGATAGTGACGGCCGTACCGTTTCCCACATACCCAAACGGATTTCCGGCCGAGATCGTCGACGCGTTCGCGCAGATCACCGGTAAGCCACCCCTGGGCAACAAGCCCGCATCTGGAACCGAGATCATCGAAGAGCTGGGAGCCGCGCACATTGAGAGCGGGCGTCCGATCCTCTATACTTCGGCGGATTCGGTCTTTCAGATCGCGGCGCACGAGGACGTCGTCCCGCTTGCTACGCTCTACGAGTGGAGCCTGCAAGCCCGGGGGATGCTCCTGCCGCCCCATAACGTCAACCGGGTCATCGCTCGGCCGTTTGTCGGGAAACCGGGTGCTTTCAGGCGGACGCCGAATCGTCGGGACTATGCAAT
The DNA here is from genome assembly GCA_963831815.1 of Vulcanimicrobiota bacterium. GTDB lineage: Bacteria > Vulcanimicrobiota > Vulcanimicrobiia > Vulcanimicrobiales > Vulcanimicrobiaceae > Cybelea. The sequence continues at coordinate 223,432 of CAWHRL010000002.1, read as the reverse complement.
CGAGCCGCCCCCGAACCTGCTGGACGAGCTGGGAATGGGGAATGTCGGGGTACACGCAGTAGGAAAGATCGGCGACATTTACTGCGGTCGGGGCGTATCGACGTCGGTTCGCGTCACCGACAATCGTGATGCGATGGAGAGAACGTTACAGTTGTTGGACAACGTCGACCACGGCTTTATCTTCACGAATCTCAACGATTTCGATTCGAAATACGGTCATCGGCGGGACGTCCGCGGATATGGCCGAGCCCTTGAAGAACTCGATGGAATGCTGCCGGCGCTCTTGACACGCTTGCGCACCCGAGACGAGTTTATCGTCACCGCCGATCACGGTTGCGATCCCACGGCGCCTGGGACCGACCACACGCGCGAATACGTCCCCTTCATCCATCTCAGCCCGGCAGCCGGCGGTGTCGTCGGCGATCTCGAAGGGCTCGACGTGGTCGGCCGTACCGTCAGGCGGGCGCTCCTGACGTGAGACTCTCGAGCGCGGTTCCGATCGCCGTGAGGGCGCCGGCGCGGCGCGAAGTCCCGGAGTTCTGGTTGACGAGCAAACGCGCGATTGACATCGTCGTCGGCGGCTCGCTCTTGATCTTGACCGCGCCGATCGTCCTCATTGCGGCGCTTGCAATCACGTGCGTGACCGGTGGAACGCCGTTCTTCGCCCAGGAACGCGTCGGCATCCACGGGCGGCGCTTCAAGATGTACAAGCTTCGCACCATGGTAACCGGCGCAGACGCCATGCGACACAGCGTGATGCACCTCAACGAGGTTGACGGCCCGGTCTTCAAGATTCGCAACGATCCGCGCCTTCATCCGCTCGGACGTTTCCTGCGCCGGTCGAGCATCGACGAGCTGCCCAATCTGATTAACGTCGTGTTCGGCGAGATGTCGCTCGTCGGTCCGCGCCCGCCGCTTCCAAGCGAGGTCGAGCACTACGATGCGTTCGCCCGGCGGCGGTTGAGCGTCCCCCAGGGGGTGACGTGTCTTTGGCAGATCAACGGACGCAGCGACGTTTCGTTCGAGCATTGGATGGAGCTCGACAACCGTTACGTCGACGAGTGGACACCTCTGGGAGATCTGCTGATCGTCGCCAAGACGGTCCCCGCAGTTTTGCGGAAGGACGGAGCGCATTAGGCCCTCCCCGCACCTTAGAGTCGTCCCCCACGTTCGCCCGCGTCAACGCGTTTCGATTGCGGGCTCGACGCTCTTTATCATCGGCGCTACGTTCGCGTCGACCCTGCTCGGTTTTTCGCGTGAGGTCGTCAGCGCTCGCTACTACGGCACCCGCTGGGAGATGGATACCTTCCTGGCGGCCGCGACCATACCCACGATTCTCTTCGGAGTCTTCAACGGCGCGCTGGTGAGCGCGCTGGTTCCAACCTTCTCGGAGTATCTGGCTCATCGGAAGGAAGACGAAGCGTGGCGCCTCGCCAGCACGGTGCTCAACGTACTCGCGATACTCTTAACGACCTGCGCCCTGATAGGGTTCTTCACCGCACGCTGGTACGTGCCCCTCATCGCGCACGGCTTTCCGGCACCGCAGATGAGCGTCGCGATCCGGATGACGCGTTGGCTGATGCCCAGCATCGTGGCGGTCAGTCTCAGCGGCGTGCTTTCTGCGATGCTCAACGCGTATCACCGCTTCCGCGCCACCGCGCTCGTTGGGGTCGCGGTAAACGTCGTCACGATCGCGTGCGTCGTGCTCTTGACGCACAACATGGCCAACATGGGAATTTATGCGTTGGTCTTGGGAACGACCTTGGGTCTGATCGCGCAGATGCTCGTACAGCTTCCGTCCTTTCTTTCCATCGGCAAGTATCGCCTGATTATCGACCTGCGCCATCCTGGATTGCCGAAGATTTGGGTTCTGCTCGGGCCGATCATCGTCGGCTCGGCGGCGGGTCAGCTCGCGCTCTTCTTCGATCGCTTTTTTGCGTCCACGCTCGCGCCGGGCTACATCGCCGGTATGAACTACGCGGTCAAGCTCGTTAACTTCCCTCAGCAAATATTCGCGGCCGCAATCGCGACCGTTATCTTTCCGCTGCTCGCGGCCCAGTTCGCGCGCGAGAACCGCCGCGGCGTGGCGCGAAGCGTCGTGACCGGTCTGAGGCTGGTGAACTTCATCACGATTCCATCGGTCTGCGCGCTGATCGTGCTCTCGCATCCGATGGTCCAAGCGCTCTTCGAGCGCGGGACGTTTCAGGCCGGCGCAACCGATTTGACCTCCGGGCTGCTGCCCTATGCGGCGTTCGGTCTGGTCGCGCTTGCAGCCAACGTCGTCCTAACGCGCTGCTGCTTTGCATGTCGCGAAACGCTCTGGCCGGTCACGATTTCGGTCGTTACCGTGATCGTCAACGTGCTCTTGTCGCTGGTATGGCTGCCGAGCTTGGGAGCACGCGGCCTCTTGCTTGCAAACTCGCTCAGTCAAAGCATGCAAGCCATTCTTTTGTTAGTGGTAATCGCGCGGTTGGTCTCCGGAATCGACTGGGGCGCACTGCTGCTCTCGTCCGGCAAGGTTGCGCTTAGCTCGTTAGCGATGCTTTTGGCCCTGGGCTGGATCGGTGCGCTCGGCGTAACGCCGGAAGCGACGCTCGCTTCGCGCGCATGGTTCCTCTTGGGACAGATCGCAATAGGCGGGACGGTCTTCGTTGCGGTCGCGCGTATGCTGGGCGTCGAAGAGCTAGAGCTCGCTTGGCGAACGATCGTCGCCAAGTTCGAGCGGAACCTCCTGAGTCCACCGGAGAACCGAGAGGCGCCGATTGCCTAGCGCGATGACTACAATTAACTTCTTCAGCGCAGGCGAGCTTTTTCTGGAGGGGAAACCTACCAGCTCCATGCTCTCGGTCCTGATGCCCGCTTATAACGAGGCGACTTCGATAGCCGCAAACGTCTGCGAAACCGTCGAGGCGATGCACGCGCTCGGCGTTGACTTCGAGATCGTCGTCATCGACGACGGAAGCTTGGACGGAACGCACGCGGCCGCCAGCAACGCCCTGCGGGCCTGGCCCGATCACGTGCGGGTCGTGCGGTGCGGGCGCAACGAAGGCAAAGGCAACGCGCTAATCTGCGGCGCGTGCTACGCCAAAGGCGAGTACGTTGCGTTTCTCGACGCCGACATGGATCTGCATCCCGAGCAGCTCGCACGCTTCTTCGAGATCATGCAGCAGCGTGGCGCGGACGCCGTCATCGGCTCGAAGTTCCATCCCGACTCGAAGGTCGACTATCCGCCGCAACGCCGCGTTTACAGCTTTTTCTACTACCTGCTCGTGCGTTCGCTCTTCGGGTTGCCGGTGCGCGACACGCAGACCGGCATCAAGCTCTTCAGGCGCAACGTTCTCGATCGGGTGCTCCCGCGAATTTTGGTGAAGCGGTTCGCCTTCGACTTGGAGCTGCTTGCCAACATCCATCACTTCGGCTACCGGATCGTGGAAGCTCCGGTCACGTTGAACTTCACGCGGATCTGCAGCCGTCTGCGTCTCGGTGCGGTCTGGAACGTCTTTGTCGATACGCTGGCGATCTTCTATCGCATGCGGATCTTGCGCTACTACGATCGGCCCGAGCGCACTGCGGTGAGTTTCGATCGTGCCGCCGGTTCGCACGAAATCGTCGTTCCTATCGCCGTCAGAGAGTAAGCGCGCTTGGGTTCAGGTACGGCGCTGGTGCTGCTGCTACCAGGGCTCGGCGATGCCCTAGCCGCGGGTCCGATTCTACGAGGCTTGACCCGCGACGGCTGGAAGATCGATGCGTTGACGATGCACGCGCCGGTCAGCGAATACCTTCGCGAGCTCGGCATCGTGCGCGAGATCGCCGAACTGCCGCTTCGGCCGACCGCATCGGACGCGCTTCGCGCCGTTATCGCGCTGCGTCCTCGCCGTTACGACGCGAGCATTCTGCCTTTTCCGGCGACGCGCTGGCAGTACGCGCTCATCGCTCGCGGAGCCGGCGCTCGAGGGCTTTGGACGCACGATTACGGGGGTGCGGCCAGCGCAATCGCGCGAACGGCACGTAGCACGCGTACTGCGTTGCGGGGCGGTCATCGGCTCGCCGAAAACCTGCGGCTCGCGCGCGCGATCGGTCTGCGGGGCGGTGACGACGATCTCGAATATTGGATCCCGTCGTCGTGGCGCGCGCAACGGATTCCGGGCGTGCTTGGCATTCATCCCGGTTCGATGGCATGGAAGGGGAACGAGGCGAAGCGCTGGCCGTACGAGCGATTCGCTGCGTTGGCGCGTCTGCAGGCCAAACGCGGGCGGCTCGTACGATTCTTCCTCGGGCCGCACGAGATGAAGGAAGCGCAACGCGCCGCGCGAGATTTTGAGGGAAGCGAGGGGATCAGCATAGTTCGCGAGCCGCTCTCGCAGGCCGCGCGGCGGCTCGCCGAGTGTGAAGTCTTTGTCGGTAACGACGCGGGCTTCAGTCATCTGGCTTCAGGTCTGGGCGTCAAGACGCTGGCGTTGTACGGCATGACCAGCGAGGTTCGGGGGGCGCCGATCGGTCAGGCCGTCGCGTTGCGGCCGTCGCTCTGCCCGGCCTGTCATGACGAGGGTTCGAGCGGATTCGAGTGCGTCCGGCGCATCGAGTACCGTTGCATCTTGCGTGACATCGAGCTGGACGAGGTGCGGCAGTGCGTCGACGAACTGTTCGAATCGGCCCGAGTCGAGCAGCACCTCGCCTTGGAAGGTCCATTCAGGCTCTACGGAAAGGCTTACTCGTGAAAGAGCAGACCGTCGAGGGTAGTGCCCCCGGCGTCGAAACGCGCCAGGCCGTTGCCGCCTTGCAGAAGGCGCTCCTGCCCACGCTCTTCGTAGCGCTCGCGCTACTCGTTACGACCGGGTACGGCGGCGGCGTGCAGCTTAACGACGGGCTGCCCGCACTGCACATCGACCCCTTACAGTTTTTGGGACAGCTGCTCCACACGTGGAATCCGGCTCTCGCGCTCGGCTTTCACACGGGTTTCTTCGTGCCGTATCAGATGCCGTATTCGTGGTTTTACGGCCTCGCGCAGATACTCCACGTTCCACAAGATTTCGCGCAGCACGCCGCCGTCTTTTTCGTCTACCTCTGCTGCTTGTGGTCGATGTACTATTGTCTTCGCAGCGTCGCCCCGTGGCTCGACGAGGTCGCACGGATTGCCGGATCGGTCGCGTATCTCTTTAACATGTACGTGGCGCTAAACTCGCAAGCGCAGATCGTTTGGCTGCTCACCTACGCGACGCTTCCGGCCATGGTCGGCGTTACCGCTCGCGCGATGCGCGGCGAGATGAACATTTGGCGAGCGGCGCTCGCGATCGCGCTTCTGGTGCTAGCGGGCGGCGGAGTAAATCCGCCGTTGCTCGCCATCAACGTCATCGTTCTGGCGATTTTCGTCGTCATAACGCTGGCCTTGGATCCCAAGCCGGGTGTCGCGCTCAACCGGACGCTGCCGCTGATCGCCGTTACTTCGATTGCCACAGTTGCGATCAACTTGTATTGGCTCGTTCCTTTCGTCGACTACTTCCGAGGAGTTTGGCTCAACGGGGTTCTGAGCGAAGCGCCCTCCATGCACAACGCGTCAACCTCGTTTGCCAACGTGTTGCGCGGCCTCGGCCACTGGGCGACCTTCGTTTCGTTTGCCGGGCACGCTTACTTTCCGTGGGCATTTGCCTACGCGTCGGGAGTCTTCGGCGCGTTGCTCTGGTTCGTTCCGGTCGTCGCCCTGGGCGGCATTGCCTTCAAGCGGAACCAGCGCCCCGTCACGCTCTTTTTCCTGCTCGTGACGATCGTCTCCGTGCCGATCGTCGTCGGCTACTATCACGGCGCGCTCGGCGATGCGGTAACGACCCCGATCTACGATCAGCTCTACCGGAACTTCCCAGGATTTCAGATGTTCCGCTTCTCGTACAAATGGGTGGCGGGAGTCGAATTTGGACTATGCGGTCTCTACGCGCTGGGCGGCTTCGCCGCGATCGCGACGCTCTCCGAGCAGACGTCGAGGTTGGCCGTGCGGGGACGCGAGCGTTGGGGCTGGCTCGTGGTGGCGGCAAGGACGCTCGTCGTGGCGGTGCCGATTCTCGCTTTCATTCCGGTAGTGATCAATAAGATGAACTATCCGGGCGCCGCGCTTCCACAGTGGGAGTATCGCGAAAACGCGCTGGTCGGTGCGAATCAGGGCCAGCGAGTCGCGCTGTTTCCGACGCAGTTTTTGGAGCAGTTCGATTGGGGGAGTCCGCAGTTCTATATTGAGAACTCGTTGGTCGACCGCCCGATGATCTACGGACTTCTGGGGAGCGAGCCTTCTGCAGGGTCGGACGTTTGGGTTCGCCGCGCCTATCGGGCGGCGCGCGAAGGACTGCCGTTCTCGGCGGACATGCTTCGCGTGATGGGCGTTGACACGATTCTGCAACGTGACGACTTCCTTCCCGCGATCGACTTCAGTTCACCGGGAGAGTGGCGCTTCAATAGCACCACCCTCACGCACGATTTGCTTACGCGCGTGATCGGCGCGGCGCCCGCGGATTCCGACGGCCCCGTTCGCATCTACCATCTCCGCGGAGCGTTGCCGCTCTTTTACGGGGTAACGCACCCGGTCGTGAGCACGCTCCCGACCTTTTCAGAGGGTTTTCTCGGCGACGTCGCCGCGATGGCTCGAGGACGCGCTCAGTTTGGCCCGCCGAGCCGCTCGGCCGGCGAATTCGCGAGCGCGATCCAAGCGCTCTCGCCGATTTTGCCGGCTAATCCGGATGGGCTCGAGGATCTCGCCGTCAATCAGGCGCTGACCAACGGCATCCGCGTACAGCCGTCGTCGGCGGATGCGCAGTGGCTAACTTCGTTCGAAGTAAAGACCGCGGGGACGTACGCCGCTTTCGCGCTCGATCAAGGGCTTCTCTACGATCGTCCGCCGCCCAAGGCGCTGGAGATCGACGGCAACATTCTTCCTATGACACGGTCGGGGGGCGCCTGGACGCGCTTCGCGGGCATGGTCTTGTCGCCCGGTAAGCATTGGGTTTCGGACGGCTACGTCGATCCCGATATGGTCGTCGCGCTGGTAAACCTTGGCGATCTGCGATCGTGGGAGAAGCGCATTGCAGCGCTGCAGCGTCAACTGCCGAACAATCTCTCGACGACGAAGCTGGTCTACGCTCCGAAGGCACGGTTTAGCGTCGCTACGCCCGGAAGGTATAGCGTCAGCGCGACCGCCGTCGGTCAATACGGGCCCGACGGCGTCGTTCGCACGCGACTCGTACGCGGCTCCGCATACCGGGGTGCGTTTCCAGCCAATCTTGGCGAGACGCTGCCATACGTCTTCGGCGACGGCATCGTCGCCACGTCGCAGACCATGATGCCCGCGAGATGGTACAGTGACGATCCGACGGCTTACCAGTGGCAACGCGGAGATCCGGCCTCATGGTTTCTCTTCGCGCGCGACGCGCACGTGCGCGTCTTCGTTCCGGGATCGAACGGCGTTCGCGCGCAGGTTGCGATGCGCGTGAGTCGCCTGCAAGTCTCAGAACTCATGAACGTCGCCGTTCGTCGGGGAGCGGCAAGAAGCGTCATTCTGCCCGGGCCCTCGGCGACCGACCAGCAGTATGACAGCGTCGACAATCTCGACGGTCCCGTGCCCGTTCCGGTGCGCTTCGAGCTCGATCTGCACCCCGGCTGGAACGACGTTGCGTTCGATTTCCATTCGAACAGCGGCAATGGTAACGACCTGGGTTCGCGCGAGATCTCGGCGGCCGTCGCACCCGACTTGACGATCGTCGCGACGGGGCCGGCTCGGGTAACGCAATCGCCTCGGACCGATCCTTCCTTTACGACGGTCGCGCTCGAAAAGCCACCTGCCGCGCTTGCGGGCGATCCCGAAATCTTGGGGAGCATCGCGAGCCCGCCGAGCCGAGAGGCAGGCCTCGTGGTCGCGCTTGCCCATAAAGGAAACGTCCTTTATCGAGTCTTTCCGCTCGCGAGCGGCGGTCCGTTCGACGTCTACTTCATGCACGCGTTCCCGAACAACTGGAACGATCGCTCGCTGCGCGTCGTCGGACTCTGGCTATTCGCGCGAGGGAGTCAGCCGAAGTATACCGGACTCTACTATCGGCTTCACGGGCTACCGAGTCAAAACTTGCGACGGCCCGAATCGCTTGCAGCACCTCCCCTGCTCGTTGACCATAAACCGGTCGGCGCCGGAGCGCTCTTCCTCTCGCGCGGCCGGCACGTCGTCGCGAGCGCCGATCGTCAGGTCAAAATCGGCCTGCTGCGGATCGTGCCGCTCAAACTGCGGCCGACGGCCGACTTTGGGTTGACGTGGCAGCGGCACTCACCCACGTCGATTACGGTGACCGCGCCAAATGCATCGAACGCGTTCCTGCTCGTCTTCAACGAGGCGTACCATCCCGAATGGAGAGCCACCTTGGATGGCCAAGCGCTACCGCACGTCATCGTCAATGGCGTTGCGAACGGTTGGATCGTTCCGAGCATTCCCGCAGGCGGCAGCATCGTGTTGACGTTCGCGGGCCAGCCGTACTATGTTATCGCGGCCGCGATTTCGGCGATCGCGTTGATCATCTTGATCGTGCTCGCCTGGTCTCCGGAGCTGTGGCCGATTACTGCGACAAAGCGGTGAAACCGTCGGTCATTGGCTGGGCGCTTCGCGGCGCCGTTGGTTTTGCGATCGTTACCTGCGTCGTCGCGCTCTTGCTGGCGGCGTACCTTTCAGGCGACGCGTCAGAACGCTTCGCGACCACGGCCTATCTCGCCGCGGTCTTTGCCGCAGCGGCGCTGGCAATCACGCAGTTCGTGCCGGGGACGGATCGGCAGGAACGACCCGCGCATTCGAGGCCTGTATTTCCAACGCTCCTGGGGTGCGCGCTTGGGATCGTGGTCTTCGTCAGCGTCGTGGCTGTGCTCGTTTCGCAGCCCGGTGGTGAGCTGCTCGCGCTTGCCGCCGGCTTCGGGTTGGTTATTCTGGCCGCGCTCGTGCGCAGCGGTAGCTTGGTTCCGCTCAACGCAAGCCTGGCCGCCGCACTTCGTCCACGCAGCCTGCGGGTCGCCGCGACGCATGGTTTGGCCGCGTCTTTCGGCGCGCTCGCGGTGGCGCCGCTGCTCCCGGATGAAGCTGCCGGGATCGCCGCGGCGTTTGGCTACCGGCTGTTTTTTGTCGCCGCGCTCCTGCTGTTGTGGTCACTGCTCGCGCCGACGAACGCCGGTGCTTTCGCGCGGCAAAGCTACGCGCGCGCGATCGGCTACCTCGACCGATTGGCGCGTGAGCTTCTCTTCGAGCGATTGGCGACGTACGCTGCGGCCTTGGCGGCAACGGCGTTTGTTGCGGCAAGCCTTCTACGAGGAGCCTTTGCGGAACCACTCGCGGCCATTGGCTACCTAGCGGGCGTGGCTTGTGCGATCGGCGTTGCCATGGAGTGCCGGCGATTGCGCGCATAACGCGTGTCGTGCCGATCGCGGCCGCGATCCTCTTTGCGGCCTTCGTCATTGCGAAGGGGATCCCGACGCTTCGTCACGACTGGAACTGGCCGATCGATCGCGCGGCGATTCCGTCGTTTGCGAGGGAAGCTTTCGATGGCTGGATCCCGGCGGGTTTGGGAATGCCCAATCCGCATCCAACGACCTACTTGATTTCAGTGCCGATCGCGAGCCTGATGTGGCTGTTCGGTCCGCTCGCGACGCTGGCATTGCTCGCCGTTGCGGTCGCCTATCTTTGCATGCGCGCCTTTGCGGCTTTGCCGTCAGGCTGGAGAGGCGGCGAGGTAGCGACGATCGGTATCGGCCTCTTTGCGGTCTTCAACCCGTGGGTTTACAATGAAGTCGTCGCGGGGCATCTGGTGATGGTCTTGGCCTACGCCGGACTGATCGGTCTTTTCGCCGAGATGCTGCGTGGCCGGGGAGCTTCAACGGTACGGCTCGCGTTGTGGGTCGCGCTCATTTCGGCCCAGCTGCAATTTTATATTCTCGCAATGCTGGCGCTGGCCGCGTTCGCGATCGTGACGCGAAAATGGCTGCCGCTGCTCTTCGGAACGATCTTCGCGTTGCCGTCCGTGATCGGTTTAGCCGCGGAGCGAGGCACGCTGGTGCGGATACCGTACGAGATGACGTGGCAAGCGAATCAATCCGTCCCACCGCTTGCGCTGCTCGGGCTGGGCGGATACTTTCCCGGCTATGCGGATCGCTTGGGAATCGCCGCAGCGCTTGCGGTCTGGATCGTCCTTGCAGTCGCGGTCGCCGGCGCGATCGTGGCACACCGAACGCGAGCCGCCCTTTGGGCACTGGGCGCTGCCGCTTTACTCTACGTTGTGATTCTCGGCGTGCATGGACCGCTTGCGGTCCCGTACGGTTGGATCGTGCGAAACGTGCCCGAGAGCGGCGTCTTTCGCGAGCTCTACGACTTAGCGGGCGCGATGGCGGCGCTGATCGTGCTCCTAGCGAGCGCTGCGATTGCGCGCGTTCGGTGGCTCGGTTACGTCGCGCTCGGCGTGGGGATCGCGCTGCCGATAACCTGGCTGCTGCGACCGCCTAGCGACTTGTGGATAGGGTCTAGCCAGTATCCGCACCCGGCAGTCGCGGCGCCTGCGCATACACGAATCGCGCTGTTGCCGGCGTTTCAGCCAGTCGGCCTGCGCGATGGCGGCGGCAACGGAGCGGACCCCGACGCATTCGTCTATCCGGGCTACGTGCCGGCGCTCAACGAGTACTTTCCGACCTATCCCGTAGATATGGCGCTGGCTCGATACGAGCAATCCGGCGATGCGACCGCGCTTCGCGCCTTGGGCGTTGGTGAGATCGTCCCAAGACCTTGGCTCGTTTCGCGAACGCGCGGCGGGATCGGAGTTGCCGCGTTTTCGTTGCAACCCAAGTCACCACGCCGGTCGCCGGCGACGGTGCTTCGTTTGGATGGCGCGACGCCGTTGTTCTCGGTATGCAACGCGCCGAACATCGTCGGCCGCGCGGATCCGTTGGGCGCGTGCGACGTCTTTTTCGGCGATGCTGCGCCGTATCCGCCGGTTCATCCGATCGTTGCGTCGGGCGATTCAATCGATCCGGGGAATGCTTGGATCGACGCGCGTCTTGCTTTCGCGGAGTCACCCGGGCTGGCGCAAGCAATCGGCGGCGTCCTTACGCAATCGCGCCTTCCGTTTTCGATCGAGCCGGGGTCGTGGCTGCTCGCATACGTGCGCGGCGCGCTGCACGGGTCCGGCGGAGAACTGCTGGCACGCAGTCCCGGATCGTTCGTATGGGTGCGCGTACCGCCTGGCGTCGCATCCGTGCAGTGCTTCGGGCTCTGCGAGCTGATCGCGAAAACGCCGGCGATGCCAGAGCTTACAGCCGCGCGTGAGCCGGTCCGTACGCGAGCCTTGCAGTTTACGCAGCTAACGCCGTGGCTGTACGACGTAGAGAAGCCTCAGAGTTCGGCCGGGCTGCTTCGCTTTAACGAACGTTACGATTCGGGCTGGACCGCTTTTGCGGCGCGCCGCGTGCTGCGGCACGTCAGAGTCGATATGTCGGTAAACGGCTGGCTGCTCGAATCGCCCTCGGATAACGTCGTCCTCGTGCAAGTGACGGCGCTTTTGCAGTTGATTGCCGAAATTCTCGGTGTGCTCTGCGTGCTCTGGCTGCTGAAGGCGCTCGCGCTCGGTCCGACGAAGCGCGCCCGGTGACCGTGACGACGCCCGTTCCTTTCGTCGATTTAAAGGCGCAATTTCGCGCGATACGTGCGGAGGTCGTACCTCGCATGATGGAGGTCATGGAGGAAGCGACCTTCATTCTCGGACCCGACGTCGCCGCATTCGAGGAGAACTTTGCGACATACGTCGGCGCTCGCCACTGCGTCGGCGTGGAGTCGGGTACGGCCGCGCTGCAGTTCTCGCTGGAGGCCTTGGGAATCGGAAACGGCGACGACGTGATCGTTCCGGCGAACTCGTACATCGCATCCGCGCTTGCGGTCTCGGCGGCCGGCGCGCGTCCCGTGCTCGTGGACGCGGACGCAAACTATTTAATCGATATCGAGCGTTGCGAGGCCGTGGTGACGCCGCGTACGAAAGCAATCATGCCGGTGCATCTGTACGGTCAAGCGGTCCCGATGGATGCGGTTGGAGAGTTCGCGCGGCGGCACGGACTCTGCGTGATCGAAGATGCGAGTCAAGCGCACGGCGCGCGCTGGAACGGCCGCTGCGTCGGCAGCTTCGGTGACGTCGGATGTTTCAGCTTCTATCCCGGCAAGAATCTCGGGGCCTACGGCGACGGAGGTGCGATCGTCACCAACGACGCGGAGCTCGCACAACGGTTGCGGTTGCTGCGCGACTTTGGGCAGCGCAAGAAATACGAGCACCTCATCAAGGGAGGCAACTGCCGGCTCGACTCCATTCAGGCTGCCGTGCTCGACGTGAAGCTGCGCCATCTCGACGAGTGGAACGAATTGCGCCGCCGCCACGCCGCCGCATACGATGCGCAACTTTCGAAGATCGGCATCAAGCCGCCGCCCTGCCCGCGGGCGGAAGGCCACGTCTATCATCTTTACGTTATCGAAGTCGAACATCGCGACCGGGTCGCGGCGACGCTGCGCGAACGCGGGGTCGCAACGGGGATCCACTATCCGATCCCGATACATCTGCAGCCGGCCTATGCCGACATGCAGCTGGGACGCGGAACGTTTCCGCGAACCGAACGCAGCGCCGGCCGCATACTCTCGCTTCCGATGTTCCCGGAGCTGACGGGAGAACAGATCGAGGCCGTTACCGACGCTCTCGCGAGCTCGCAGCAGCTCGTCGTCGCGTAGTCTCAATCCTTCGTTAGCGATATGGAACGCAGCCCGCTCGGGGTGGCGGTGGTTGGAGCGGGGTACTGGGGCCCCAATCTGGTGCGTAACTTTCACGCCTCCGAAGAGTGGTCGGTTCGCTGCGTCGTTGAGCCGGATCCTCACAGACGCGATCGGCTCCTGCGGCTATATCCAACCGTTGAGGGACACGCAGAAATCGAAGCCGCACTCGCCGATTCGCGCGTTGACGCGGTCGCGCTGGCTACTCCGCCGCGAACGCATCACGCGCTTGCGGTACGCGCGATCGACGCGGGCAAGCACGTGCTGGTGGAAAAGCCGCTCGCGGAGCGCTACCGGGATGCCAAGGATCTCTGCGAGCGGGCGCGGCGCGCGAATGTGCGTCTGATGGCCGATCACACCTTTCTCTACACCGGCTCCGTCGAGAAGCTGCGTGCGTTGCGTGAGGACGGCGAACTCGGCAAGATCTATTACATAGACTCGGTCCGAGTCAATCTAGGACTCTTTCAGCAGAGCAACGTCGTCTGGGATCTGGCGCCGCACGACGTCTCGATCATCAACTACGTTTTGGGCGAGGTGCCGGTATCGGTTGCGCTGCAGCTCGGCGCTTGCGTCCACGAGCGCGTTCCGGACGTCGCGTATCTGACGATGTGGTATCCGAGCGGCTCGCTCGCCCACGTGCATTTGAGCTGGCTCTCGCCGGTGAAGGTTCGCCGAACGATGATCTCGGGCAGCCGCAAGATGGCGGTATGGGACGACGTCGAGCCGACCGAAAAGATCTACATCTACGATAAAGGCGTCGTGCTCGATCCGTCGAGTTCGACGCTGCAGCAGCAAATGGTTTCGTATCGTTTGGGCGACCTGCACGTGCCACTCGTGGACAATCGCGAGGCGCTCGGGAAACTCGTCACGGACTTTGCGGCCGCAATTCGCAATGGCTCGGCGACGCGCTCGGATGGCGATTTTGGTGCCGGCGTCGTGCGAGTGATCGAGGCCGGCCTGCGTTCGTCGGAGCTGGATGGGGCTAAGGTCGAGGTGTGACGACCGACCCGGCGCCAATCCGTTTCTCGCTGCTCCTTCCGGTCTTTAACGAAGCGGCACGTCTGCCGGCGCTGCTCGAGTCGATTCGGCGTCAACGCTATCCTAGCGAGTGTGTAGAGCTTCTCATTGCCGACGGCGGATCGACCGACGACACGGTCACGATCGCGCAGCGATACGGCGCGCGAGTCTTTCACAATCCGATTCGCCGGGCCGAGCCCGGCGCCGGCATGCTCTTGGAAAAGGCGAGCGGGGACGTGGCGATGTGGCTCGCAGCGGACAACGTTTTCGCCGGCGAACGTTTTCTCGAACGGATGGCTGCGCCGTTTGCAGATTCGCGAATCACTGCGGCCTTCCCAAGCCTCGTCAGCACCGTGCGGGACGGCGGAACGGCCCGCTACTTCAACGCCTTCACCGATCCGTTCAATCACTTCATCTACGGCGGGGCCAGCTCGCCCGCCTCATACCACCGCACCTACCGCGTGAAGCGCCGAACCGACGGATACGTCGTCTACGATTTCGCCTCGGGACCGCGACCGTTGATCGCACTCGCGCAGGCCTTCACGACGCGCCTTCCTTATCGCAAACCAGTCGGCACTGACGAAGACGACGTCGCGCCCGTCGGGATGCTGCTCGCCCGCGGCGCCGAAATCGCATTCGTCGAAAGCGCGGCACTCGAGCATCATACGGTGCGCGACATCGGGGATGCGCTGCGCAAGTTCGGCTCGCGCTTCCACGAACGGATGACCAACCCGCAATATCCCGTCTGGGGACGGCTGCAGGCGTCGCGGCGCTCGCAGCGTTTACGCGCCTACCTTTGGCCGTTCTACTCGGTCAGCGTCGTGCTGCCCACCATCGCAGCCGCTACCGGCTTGATACGTGACCGGCGCCGGGAATGGATCTATCATCCTTTTTTGAGCGCCGCCTTCGGCTTAGAGTTTTGGAGACAGGCGAGCATCGTCGCGACGAAGCGTTTGAAGCGCCGTTCCTAAGCGAACGGTCCCGTCGCGGTCCTCGAAGACCTCGTTCCAGTAGCGCATCATCGTCAAGCCGTCTTCGTGCCGGCCGAGCAGGTCCGGTATCGCGTTTCCCTCGATGGTATCTATCAGCAGCGATGCGAAGTTGATGCCGGCGGCCGTCGTCAACGCGAGCGTGCCGGAGAAACGCGGATTCATCTCGACGATCGTGAAGCTTTGATCCGCGCGCAGCATTCCCTGAACGTTGGCCGGTCCTTGCAGACCACTCTTTTCCACAACGGTCTTTGCAATGCGCTCGATCGTCGGGTGATGGTAGGTGCGCCCCTTAACCGAAACGCCCGCCTTGATCGCAATGCGCTCTCGCGGGACCGCCGCGACGACGCGCCCGGGCGCGGCGGCAAAGCAGTCAACCGTGAACTCGGTGCCGTCGACCGCCTCTTGAACGATCAGTTCGCTTCGCCCGCCGGCCGTCTCGTGCAGCGAGTAGAGGCTCTCAACGCGCGACGTGCCGACCGAACCCGAACCGCGGCGCGGCTTTAGGTAGACCGGAAAGCGGTCGACCTCGATCGTTTGGGAATAGGCCCTCGTTGTGGGCCCCGGCACGCCGATTTCGCGCAAGAACGCTGCGAAAACGAGTTTATCGGCGGTGCGCTCGACGATTCGGCGCGCCGGCAACGCGAGCCGGCAACCGATCGATTCGAAGAGTTCGCGCGCGTCGTCGAGCGGAAGGAACTCGTTCTCTACGACGATCGGAACGATCAGGTCGAGCTCCAAACGCTGCGCGCATTCGAAACATCGGCGAGCAAAATCTTGCGCGCCTCCGGGCGGAAGCGTAACGAACTCGTCTACGAAGGCTCGCGTCGCGCACAGCGGATTCATATCTCCGCCCGCGATGAAGTCCGTGCGCCCATCGTCGCGCAACGCTTTGATGACCGACTGCGCGGTTACGGTTCCCGCGGCCGTAATCATCACGCGCCGCACGCGCTTCCCGTTCTTAGGGAGCATCGTGCGGAATCCACGGCGTCGTCAAGTCCTTCGGACCGATTGGACCCGAATGATGAAAGATGAAGAAGCGATTGTCCGGTCCGACGTAGACGGTCGCACGCGAAAACGGATCTCGACCGTAAAATACGATCGCGTGGGTTGCGCGATCGTAGACACCACGCCAGTGGTAACCGGCGGGCAAGTGTGCGTAGTCGAACTGAGTTGCCGGCCTGCAGCTCGCAAGCGCAAGGTACGCGCCGGCGAAGCAGAACCAAATAGGCGCCCTAATAGGCGCGAACGTTCCGCAGGCCGGCCGCCCTAAAAGCGGCAACGATCTTCTCCGCGTCCGATCCGGCGTCGGGGTAGAGCACGACCGCGCGCCCGTCCGCGACCGCATCGGTGAAGTTATCGACCTCGTCGTCCGGAATTGCGAAGGCGGCAAAGTAGTGCTTTGACGGCTCGGGCTCAGTTAAAGATTCCAGTGTCGCTTCCCGTCCTCCAAGTCCCGGAACGTTGGTGCCGGTCTCGTCAAAGACCCCGACGCCCTGCGTCATGTCGTCGGAGAGCGAGTTCGATTCCATATCTTCGATGACGTCAACGAACTCGAGCTGCGACTCGTCGGGATCCTCGGCCCGTCCCGCGACGACCTTGACCTTGCTCAAGTCGATTTGCTGTGCCGAGAGCGCGCCCTCGAGCGTTTTCGCGTTCGCTTCGGGAAAGATGCCGACGACCAAACCTGCTGCCACGCGGACTCCTTTAGTAGCCTAAATCAGCCTTTATATAGCCTAATGGCGTGCGCAAGGCGTTCGACGCCGACCCGGATATTCTTTTCGGAGGCGTTCGAGAAGTTGAGCCGCATCCCGTCGTGCACGTCGCGTCCGGGATAGAAGTTGACTCCCGGCACGAAGACCACTTTCGACTCGGCCGAAATGCGCAGCAGCTCGGTCGTATCGACCTCCGGGACGGTGACCCAAAGAAACATACCGCCCGCCGGCCGCGTGAAGCGCGCTCCTTCAGGCATGAACTCGGCGAGCGCTTCGGCCATGACCCCGCGGCGGTGCGCGTAGGTCTGTGCGATCTTGCGCACGTGGGCATCAAAGGCATCGCCGTCGGAGGCATATTCGTGGAAGACGTATTGCGCGAAGGTGCCGCTGTGCAAATCGGCGCCTTGTTTGGCGAGCACGATTTTCTCGCGAATCTCCTCGTCGGGAATGACGAGCCACGCGACGCGCATGCCGGGCGCCATGATCTTGCTGCCGGTTCCTAAGTAGATGATCGGTGCCGTCGAATCGTAGGAGATGAGCGACGGTAAATCGTTTCCTTCGAAACGCAACTCGCCGTACGGGTCGTCTTCGACGAGCGGCAGACCGAAGTGCTCGCAGATCCGCACGACGATTTCACGCCGTCGCCCCGAGAGCGTGCGACCGGTGGGATTTTGAAAGTTCGGCACGAGGTAGAGAAACTTCGGAAACGGATCCGCGCGCTCGAGCACTCGCTCGAGCGAGTCGGGGATCATTCCGTCTTCGTCGGTATCGACGGTTAGATAGCGCGTCTGATATGCGTCGAACGCTTGAATCGCGCCGAGATACGAAGGGTCTTCTAGCACGACGTGGTCTCCAGGATCGAGGAAGACCTTGCCGACCAAGTCGAGACCTTGCTGCGAGCCGTTGACGATCTGAACGCTCTCGGCTTCGAAAATGCGCCCGAAACGCCGCGTAAGGCGTTCCGCTACCCAAATGCGCATTTCGGGAATGCCTTCCGTTACGCTGTACTGAAGCGCGGCCGGACCGAGCCGCTCCATCACCGCACTTGCGGCTCGCGCGATTCCTATCGTCGGAAAGAGTTCGGGGGCCGGAAGACCGCCGCCGAACGAGATCACATCGGGTTGTTGCGTTACCTTGAGCATCTCGCGGATAGTCGACGCACGCAGGTGTGCGGTGCGCTGCGCGAACTGCGCGGCTCGCGAGATGGTCGTCATCCCTAGCGACCTGTGACGCCGGGATATGTAGTGCCGTCACGGGCACCACGGGTGCGACCGGCAAGGCGCGAGGAGGGAGCATAGCCGATTCTCTGTGACCGACGAGCAACGCGGCCGGCGCGCCTGTGCTGCCCGTGACCCACGGGGCTGTCCGTTTGCGGGCGACCTGCGTCGTCGCTCTTCGCTCGCAAAGCGCTGCTTTTGTCGCTCATCGCTCCTCGCATTGTCATCCCGCAAACGGGCAGCGGCGCTGCACATCCCGGCATCACAGGTCGCTATTTTAGCCGGTGGGCATCGGGGGTCCGCTTATCGGAGGACGCGGGTGCGGCGCGGCGGCGACCGGGTGTGCGAACCCGTCACCGGCAAACGAAAGCATCGTGGCGCCCAAGCCGATTAGCCCGACGAGGATGAGAACCAGCGTGCCGACGACCGGGACGAGTTCGGCCGCCGTAATGAGAGCGATACCGGCCAGGAACGCGATCAACGGCGAGGGGGTCGTGGCGGGACTGACCAGCTCGCAGAGCCGTCGCCCGATCAGCAGCGCGAGCGCGGCGGTGCCGAGGAAGACCCCTGCCAGCACAAATACCAGCTCGAGTGGGATCAGCGGGATCAGCAGAATCGTGATCGCGAGCAGAACGGCAAGCGGAATGACTGCCACGCTGCCCAGCACGCCCGCGACGACGCTCAGCCCAGGATGACCCTCCAGACGGTCAAGCACCATGCGCGTGCGCAAAGGGAAGATCAAAAAGACGAGCAGCGCTAGCAGATTCCATGAGACCCGCCAAAGCAGGCGATGGTCTGGAACGAAGGGACCGAAGGGCGACTCGCTCGGCGCCCAGGGCACGACCGCCTGGGTCACGGCGTTCCCAATCTGATTGATCTGTCCGGTCACTACGCCGCCCGGTCGCGGGTCGTACGTTCCGCCGATCACGTTGACGTCGCCCTCGACGATGCCCGCATTGGTGGCGTCGCCGAAGATCACGGTAAGATCGCCGTCCACGACTTGTCCTGGCTCGATCACCACCGACCCGAAGTAGGTCCCGCCATGGTAAATGGCCTGGGTCTCGGCCTTCGCCGGAGCCGCGGCCAGCGTTAAAGCCGCGAAGACGAGCGCCAGAACAGCGGCAAGCCGCATCACGACCGCGGACCCCGAGCGAGATAAACCGCGAGCATCGGACGCACCCGGCGATATCCGTAGAAGATTGCGCCCAGCAGGAGGAGATCGAGCAGCAAGACGCCGGTGACCGTTGCCGCTGCCAGCGGAGTCGCCGGAGCGAGTGCCCGCGCGACCGCACCAAGGGCAGCTAGATCGCGTTGCGAGGCCGCTACGAACGCAGTCGCGAGACCGGCGAGTGCGTGCCATCGCGTCGCGGCGAACGCGGCCAGCGCCCACGCGACGCATACATAAAGAAGAAGCACGGCGAGAATCGGCGGTCGCCGGGGAGCTTTCGGGGGCGTCACGTGCGTGGCCGAGACGACCGCAGCGGTGAAATCTGCCGCGACCTTCGGAGGCCGCGTCGTCGAGAGCAGCGCGTCGACGACGCGCAGCTCGTGCAGCAGTGCAGCGCAGCTCTTGCAGGCATGCAAGTGCGCGGAAATAGCTCGCGCCTGCCTGCGCGGCAGCGCGGCTTCCAGGTATGCGTCGAGCCGCGGCTCACACGAGGAGCAGCGCATTTGCTCCTCGCTTTTGCACAACGGCGGGCAACGCTTCCACGGCTCGCTGCTCGCGTTCGCGGATTTTCTTGGTAAGCGCGATCTTGCCGCGATGGATGAGCGTCTTCACGTTACCGAGCGAGAGCCCAAGCGTGCTCGCGATCGTCTGATACTCCATGCTATCGAAATATCGAAGCGCTAAGACGGTCCGGGTGCGTTCGGGCAGCTCGGCGAGCGCCGCTCGCAGCTCGCGCTCGGCCTCTTCGCGAAGAACTCCGCCGGCGGGATCGGCCTGCGGCGAGGGGTCGGGAAGCGCGCTCTCGAGCGATTGGTCTTGCGCGAGCTCCTGCACTTGCGGCGCGCGCAGCGATTTTGCCAGATACGTGCGAACGACGTTTCGCGCGATTTGATAGATCCAGGTCGAGAACTTTCCAAGTTGTGGGTTGAAGGTTCCCAAATGCGCGTAAGCGCGCAGGAAGGTTTCCTGCGATAAGTCGGCGGTTTCCGACGAGTTTCGTACGGTTGCGCCGATGAAGTTTGCGATTCCGCGTTTATAGCGATCCACGAGCACGCCGAAGGCCTCCCTTTCCCCGGAGCGCACCCGATGCACCAGAGCTTCGTCGCTCTGATCATGGAATGCCATTCTCCCTCGATTCGGTTCTTCTGGCGGCTCTTACCTCGGCCGGCTCGCGTTTGTTGCAACCGCAAGGCTCGGATTGGCCGCATCACGGCGAGAGAGAATCGGCGAGCGTCCGGCGAGCGGCCACTCGATTCCTAAGTCGGCATCGTCCCAGGCGACTCCGAGCTCGCTGGCCGGATCGTACGGCGCGCTCTGCTTGTACGCCAAGACGGTCTCGTTTTCCAAAGCGAGGAAGCCATGGAGAAAGCCGCGCGGGACGTAGATTTGCTTTCCCTCGGCGGCCTCGAGGCGTCGCCCCCACCAGCGGTGATAGGTCGGGCTCGCAGGGCGCAGATCGACGATAACGTCGAAGGCGCTTCCGCGAACCACACCGACGATTTTTGCCAGCCGAGGATCGCCGTGCAGTCCGCGCAAGACGTCGCGATGCGAAAGCGAAAGGTTATCTTGGACGAAGGTTTCCTTAATGCCGCATTCGCGATAACGATCGAACGAGTACGTCTCTTTGAAGAACCCCCGTTCGTCAATGAAGATGCGCGGCGTGAGTATCAACGCCCCCGCGAGAGGTAATTGCTCGACCTGCATGAGAACGACAATACTATGAACGGCAGCGTGAGTCCGCCAGGCACGTTCGTGCTCAGGCGTGGGCTCGAGCGCATCCGTGACAGTGCGATGTTAAAGCAGAGCCTGCTCGTCTTCACGGCGGGCATGGTGCTGAATATCTGCGGTTTCATCGCCCACGCCGTCGCGAGCCGGCAGCTCGGCGTTACCGCCTACGGCGGTCTCTATGCACTGATCAACGCGGCGCTCATCGCTGCGCTGCCTGCTGCTTTCGTCGCACCGGTCGTCGCGCAGCTTGCCGCGGAGTTTCGCGCGCTGCACGACGAAGGACATTTGCGCGGCTTAACCGACAGTGTGGCCGACGGGTTTACGCGACTCGGTCTTCTCTACATGGTGGTTGCCGCGTTTGCCGCGATTCCGTTCGCGCGCTTCTTGCACGTCCCGGTCTGGTCAGCGCAATTCGTCGGTTTGCTGGCGGGTGTCTCGCTCTTCGTCAGCGCGCTGCGCGCCCTCGCGCAAGGCACGCAAGACTTCGTCGGATACTCGCTCTCAAACTCGATCGAAGGAATCGCCAAAGTCTGCGGGATCGGAGTGCTCATCGCCGTTGGGCTGAAGCTCGGCGGCGGCATCATCGGATTCTTCTTGGGTCCGCTCAGCGCGGCTATCTATCTCGGGACACGACTTAGGAAACGATACGCCGACGTAGAGCCCCGTCACATTCGTTACGACTGGTCGCGCATCGTAAACGCGGGAGCCGGCGCGGCCGCAGCGAGCATTTCGCTTGCACTGATGGGCTCCGCCGACGTCGTGTTGGTAAAGCACTTCTTCGATCCCCATGCCGCCGGACTTTACGCGGCCGCTTCGCTCGGCGGGAAGATGCTGCTCTATCTGGTTGGTTTCATCCCGACCGTGCTGCTGCCGCAAGCTGCCGACCGTCATGCACGCGGCGTCACAACGCGCGATGTTCTCATCGGAAGCTTGACGATGTTCAGCGTCGTAGCGCTCTGCGGGCTCTTCGTCTTTCGGTATTTCGGTATCACCGTGCTCCACGCGCTTGTTGGGCATGCGTACGATGCGGCCGCGCCGCTGCTCGTTACGTACGGCAGCGCGATGGTGCTTCTCGCATTGACCAACTCGCTGACGTACTACGGGATCGCAACCCATCGCCTCGCGTTCACGGCTCCGCTCTTGGTGTGCACGCTAGGAACGTTGGCTGCGATCGCGATGATCCATCCGACCTTGGAAACGGTCGTCAGAATCATGGTCGTCGGCAACGCAGTCGCCGCGGTCGCCGTTGCGGTTTCGCTGACGTTCCAGCGAAACACCAGCGGGCGCCGGTCGACGGTGTGAAGCGGATTCTATTGATCGGTGGTTCGGGTCAGCTCGGAACGGCGATTCGGCAACGATGGAGCTGCGCGATCGCCGCGCCCCCTCGCGAGGAGCTCGACCTAGCCGACCGCGCTGCAATGCGCGCCGCGATCGAGCGGTCTCGCCCCGACGTTCTCGTAAATGCGGCCGCGTTTCACGACGTGGATCGCTGCGAAGACGAGCCGGAGCGGGCCTTCGCGATCAACGCGCTCGCAGTCGGGGCGGCAGCGGCACTAGCGCGAGAGTGCGGCGCGGTCTTCGTCACGGTCAGCACCGACTACGTTTTCGACGGTGAAACGAGCGCTCCGTACCGTGAAGATAACGCGCCGCATCCGATCTCGGTTTACGGCGTCTCGAAACTGGCCGGCGAGTATCTGGTCGAGTCTCTGCGCATGCGCGCTTTCGTCGTCCGCACCTGCGGTGTCTACGGACACTCGACCAACGGACGCGGCCGCAAATCGTTCATCGAGCGCGTGCTCTCGCGGCGCCGCAACGACCCGCCGCTGCGCGTCGTCACTGACGTCGTCGCTTCCCCGACGTTCGCCGGCGACCTCGCCGACGCGCTTGCCCGATTGATCGAGACCGACGCTTACGGCCTCTACCACGCCGTCAACGCCGGTGCGGTGAGCTGGTACGACTTTGCGACCGAGGCGATCGCTCAGGCCGGCAGCGAGGCGAGGGTCGAGCCGATTGCGGCCTCGCAGCGCCAGGCACGGGCCGCCCGCCCGCGCTTCTCGGCGCTGGAGAATGCCCAACTCGGAAGGCTGGGGGTTTCGATCCCTGCGTGGCGCGCCGGAATTGCCGCCTATCTCTCGCTCCGGTAAGATAGACGTTCACCATGGAACTGCGCATCGATCGTCAGCGCGTCGAACGCTGCCGGCGACTGGCCGCCGCAATCGCGGACCCGGTCGAAGCGTTCATTGCGGCACATTCGACCGTTTCCGTAGAACGCAGCGTGCTACGGCTGCTTGGAGTAGACGGCATTACGAGTGAGGAGATTCCGTTGCCGAACGCCGTCGTCGATTCCATAGCGCCGGAGCAGCTCGGACGCGGCGCCGCGCTCGCGTTCGGTAAAGCGCTCGCCGAAACCGGACTCTCGCCGCAGGCACTCGGGGAAACGATCGCATCGGGTCGCAGCTCGCTTGAAGAGTACGGCGCGACGCCTGCCGATGCGGCCCGCGGCGCATTGCGGCCGTACGTTGCGGCCGCGCTGGCCCGCATAACCGGGCAGCGCGACGAGCGCGCGGCGCGCTTGGCGCGGCTCCCGCAGATGCCTCCGCCGCTGCTCTACGTCATCGTCGCGAGCGGAAATATCTATGAGGATCGAACCGCCGCCGTTGCGGCAGCGGAGGCAGGCGCGCAGATCGTCGCCGTGATTCGCTCGACCGGTCAATCGCTGCTCGACTTCGTTCCATACGGCCCGACGACGGAAGGTTTCGGCGGTACCTACGCAACCCAAGCGAACTTCGCGATCGTGCGCGCCGCGCTCGACGAGGTCGGCGAGAAGCTCGGCCGTTACATCATGTTGACCAACTACGCAAGCGGCCTCTGCATGCCGGAGATTGCCGTGATGGCGGCCTTCGAGCGTCTCGACATGCTGCTCAACGATTCGATGTACGGAATTCTCTTTCGCGACATCAACATGAAGCGCACCTTCGTCGATCAGCACTTCAGCCGGATGCTCAACGCCTACTCGGGGATCATCATCAACACCGGCGAGGACAACTATCTAACGACCGCCGACGCGGTCGATCAGGCTCCAGCAGTCTTGGCCTCGCAGTTCATCAACGAGGAGTTCGCGCATCGCGCCGGTCTGCCCGATCGGCAGATCGGGCTGGGCGACGCGTATGAGATCGATCCCGATCTCGAGGATAGCTTTCTCTATCAGGTTGCCCAGGCGCAGCTCGCGCGCGAGATCTTCCCCAATGCCGCGCTCAAGTACATGCCGCCGACCAAACACATGACAGGCGACGTCTTCAAAGGCCACTTGATCGACGCGATGTTCAACCTCACCTCGGTGATGACCGCACAGAGCATTCACCTCTGCGGCATGCTGACGGAGGCGATTCATACGCCATTCTTGGGCGATCGCGCGCTCGCGCTCGAAAACGCCCGCTACATTATGAATACCGCGCGACACTTCGGAGAAGAGATCGTTCCGCGCCCCGGCGGCACGATCGAGCGGCGAGCCCAGGCAGTGCTTAGCGGATGCGAGGCGTTGCTCGAGCGAGTCGCGGCGACGGGTTTGATGAAAGCGATCGAATCGGCTTCTTTCGCCGACGTATCGCGAACGCCCGACGGCGGACGTGGCGTCGAAGGCGTCTTCGCGCGCGCCGGCGATTATTACAATCCGTTCGAGGAGGCGCTCAGGGGCGTAGTCCTGAGCGGAGCGCCATAGGCGCCGGCGAAGAGTGAGCCGCATCGTCAAACCATACGGCGACACCGAGAACGACGGCAAAGTGCAGCTCTCGTTTACGCTGCCCGTCGAGTGGAGCGAAGGCGCCGACGAAGCGGCGCGCCAGCTCGCGGGGAAGATGGGTTTCACCGACGTGCAGGTCGTCGATGGGCGCCGGATCGCCTCGGGCTTCTCGTTCTTCGTGCTCTACGCAAGCACGCCGGAGGCCATTGACGTCGAGAGCATCGCTGCGCCGTCGGCCGGCGCGCACTCGATGTCCATGGACGAGGTCGACGCGTTCGTCACGGAGCGAATCGGCCGCAAGATCCGGGTTGCCGGTGCGTGCATCGGGACCGACGCGCACACTGTCGGCATTGATGCGATCCTCAACATGAAGGGGTATAAGGGTGATTACGGGCTCGAACGCTACCACACGTTCGAGACCTTCAACCTCGGCAGCCAGGTCGCCGTCGAAGAGCTCGTGCGCTTTACGCAAGAGCATCGGATTGATGCGCTGCTGGCGTCGCAGGTCGTCACGCAAAAGGGCAGCGACGTCAAAAACTTCACCGCGCTCGGCGAGCTGCTCGAAGCGCAAGGATTGCGCGATCGCGTCGTCTTGATCTGCGGCGGACCGCGAGTAACGAATCGTTTGGCCAGCGAGCTGGGATACGACGCCGGTTTTGGACGCGGCACGCTCCCGAGCGAAGTCGCCGCCTTCGTCGCAGTTACGCTCGCGCAGCGCCTGCGCGAAGCCGCGCGATAAGGGGTCGGAGAGAGGCTTGGAAAAGACCGCGCTCCTCACCGGAATCACCGGCCAGGACGGATCCTATCTCGCAGAGCTTCTCTTGGAGAAAGGCTATCGCGTCGTCGGCATGACGCGGCGAACCAGCACCGAGGTGCACGAGCGGATCGAGCACATCGTGGATCGGGTAGAGATTCTCTCCGGCGATCTGCTCGATCAAAGCTCGATCACGTCGATTGTGAGCCAGGTCGAGCCCGATGAAATTTACAACCTCGCGGCGCAATCTTTCGTTCCGGCCTCGTGGAGCCAGCCGGTGCTGACGGGCGAGTTCACGGCGCTGGGCGTGACGCGCGTTCTCGAAGCGATCCGGCAAGTGAATCCGGCGATTCGATTCTATCAAGCCTCGAGTTCCGAGATGTTCGGCAACGCGGTCGAGTCGCCGCAGAACGAGAAAACGGCTTTCTATCCGCGCAGTCCGTACGGCGTCGCAAAGGTTTACGGTCACTGGATCGCGGTCAACTATCGCGAATCTTACGGTCTCTACGCCTGCAGCGGCATTGGGTTTAACCACGAGTCCCCGCGCCGGGGGAAGGAGTTCGTGACGCGCAAGATCTCCGACGGCGTCGCTCGCATCAAGCTCGGGTTGGCGAAGGAGCTGCACCTCGGAAATCTTGACGCACATCGCGATTGGGGGTTTGCCGGCGACTACGTGCGCGCGATGTGGCTGATGCTCCAGCAAGAGAAGCCCGACGACTACGTGATTGCGACCGGGCAGACGCATAGCGTTCGCGACTTCCTGCGGGTCGCTTTCGAGGTCGCGGGGCTGGGATCGTTCGAGCCGTACGTCGTGATCGATCCCCGATTCGTGCGCCCGGCCGAAGTCGACCGTCTGATCGGCGACGCGTCGAAAGCGCGCAGCATCCTGAAATGGAAACCCGAAGTAAGCTTCGAGCAGCTCGTAACGATGATGGTCGCGTCCGACATCAAGCGATGCGAGCGCTCGTAACCGGGGCCGGAGGGTTCGTTGGTCCTTATCTCGTCGACGCGCTCCGACAGCGGGCGAGTGCCGAAGTCTTTGAGGTCGAGCTTGGCGGCGTACCCGAGCTGCGGGCGGCGCTCGACGCGTTTTCGCCGACGGTCGTCTTCCATTTGGCCGCGCAGACCTTCGTTCCCGATGCGTTACGGGCGCCCATCGATACCTACGAGGTCAACGTAATGGGAACCGCGCGGCTCGCCGAGGCGGTCCGCACCTACGCTGGAGACCCGCGACCGCGCATCGTCTTTGCGAGCTCGGCCGAAGTCTACGGCGCTCGCGATTCCAGCGAGTATCCGTTGCGCGAAACGCTCGATCTGCGGCCTCGCAATCCCTACGGCGCCAGTAAGGCCGCGGCCGAAGCTATCCTGATGGGGGAGGCGCGCAGCTTTGAAACCGATGTCGTCATCGCTCGCGGCTTCAATCACATCGGTCCCGGACAGAAGGAGCATTTCGTCGTCGCCTCACTCGCGGCGCAACTCGCGCGCATCGCTGCGGGCGGCCCGCCGCAGCTCTTCGTTGGTAATCTCGATACGGCGCGGGACTTTCTCGACGTGCGCGACGTCGTCGCGGCCTACGTCGAGCTCGCGCGCCACGGCGAACGGGGTGAAGTCTATAACGTGTGCAGCGGAAGTGCCGTTACTATTCGCGACGTTCTGCGCGAGCTGATCGCAATCGCTCGCGTTGCAGTCGAGGTCCGCGAGGATCCGGCTCGGATGCGATCCAGTGACATCCCGATCTCGGTCGGAAGTGCCGAGAAGCTGCGCGCGCGCACCAATTGGGTGCCGCAGACTCCTTTGCCCCGCTCGCTGCGCGACGTTTATGCCGCCGCGCAGCTGCTCGCATGACGTTCCAGGCCTTCGTCTTCAAGAACCGCGGGCTTTTGTTGAGCCTGCCGGCCGGAGTCCTCGCGCTCTGCGGGCGGCCCAGCGCATCGAGCATCGCGCTTGGCCTTCCGCTTGCGTTCGCCGGCGAGCTGATTCGCTGCTGGGCGGTTGGCTATTCGGGCGTCACGACGCGCAACGATGCCGTCACGGCCCCTAAGCTCGTGACGGGAGGCCCGTACGCGTACGTTCGCAATCCGCTCTATCTCGGCAACTTCCTTACCGCCGCCGGATTCGCGCTCGCCTTCACCGGAAAAAACTCGCGTCTCGCGCGTCGCGCGCTGGTGGGTGGTTCGCTCGGCGCGATGGCCGCAATCTACGCGACGATCGTCCCGCACGAAGAAGAGTTTCTGCAGTCGTCTTTCGGCGAAGCGTTCGAGCGATATTGCGCCTGCGTTCCGCGCGTCGTTCCCAGAGTCGTCCCGCTTGCAAATGCCGAGGGTGAGTGGCACGCCGACGCGATACTTCGCGCGGAGAGCAGGACGTTCGCGCTCTTCGGTGCGATGCTGGGCGCACTCGTAGTGCGAGCGCGGCGCACTTAACGCACGACGTGGCGATTCGCCGGCGACTCGTCTACGCGCTGATCGCGACGGCGCTCGTCGCGTTGCTGGAGTTTTGGGGCGGTGCCGTATCGCGCAGTCTAGCGCTGACCAGCGACGCCGTTCACGTCTGCACGGACGTTCTCGCGCTCGCCCTCGCGTTGCTCGCTGCGATCGGTGCGGCGCGCCCCGCCGACCCGCGGCGCACGTTCGGCTACGGGCGCATCGAAGTGCTCGGCGCGTTGGTGAACGGCACGCTGTTGCTGGTCGCAACCATCGCCATCACGTACGAGGCTGCGCGTCGCTTCGCGAGCCCCGTCGAACCGGGCGCTGCGTTGATGACGTTGATCGCCGCCGTGGGTTTGACGGTAAATGGCGGCGTTGGCTTGCTGCTCCGTTCGAGCGGCAAACGCGATATGAACGTTCGCGCCGCGCTCTTCCACGTCATCGGCGACGCGCTCGGCGCCGCGGCGGTCATTGTCGGCGGCATCGCGATCGGCTTAACGCACCTCGCATGGATCGATCCGTTGCTCTCGCTCTTTGTCGCCGCGATCATCGTCGTCGGTGTGATGCGCGTGATGCGCGACGCAACCAACGTGCTGCTCGAGAGCGTTCCGAGCGACGTCGACTCCGGCGACCTTGCCGAACACATCGCAAAGCTTAGCGGCGTAACCGGCGTTCACGATCTGCACGTCTGGTCGATCGGAAGCGGCTCTCACGCGCTCTCGGCCCACGTGCTGCTCGACGACCGTCGGCTCAGCGAAGCCGCCGACGTACTGCGCGAGATCGGCGAGTGCGCCAAGACGCACTTCGGCATCGACCACGTAACCGTACAGTTCGAATGTGAGAATTGCCCGATTCCTGTGCGTCACTAAGCGGGAGCGCCACAGGAGGTGGCGCGACGAGCGACCCGCGGCCATAGGGTCTAGCGTCAACTGCTAGGCCTTTGAAACCTAGGCGAGAAATTGCGGCGTCATGAGAGATATGAATTCAAAAGCCGTTGTAATCGGAATGGCCCGCACGCCGTTCGGCAGGCTCGGGGGAGCGCTCGCTCCGCTTACCGCCACCACGCTCGGCGCGGTGGCGCTGACCGGTGCGATCGAGCGCTCGAAGATCGATCCCTCCGATATCGAGCACGTCACGTTCGGGGAAGTTTTGCAGGCCGGCGTCGGACAGAATCCCGCTCGCCAAGTCCTCTTCAAGTCCGGGCTCGCCAAAACCGTGACCGCCGATACCGTCAACAAGGTCTGTGCGTCAGGTCTGCTCGCGATCGTCAACGCGATGCGTTCGATCAACGCGGGCGCCAACACGGTGGTCGCCGCCGGCGGGATGGAGTCGATGTCGAATGCGCCGTATCTATTGCGCGACGCGCGCTGGGGTTATCGTTTCGGCGACGGAGCGCTCGTTGACACAATGATCTACGACGGACTTTGGGATCAGTATTTTCCGATGACCATGGCGACTCAGGGAAGCAAGGTCGCCGACGAGCTGGGACTGACGCGCGAAGAGCAGGACCGCTTTGCCTACGAGAGCCATCGTCGCGCCGGCGCCGCGCACGCTGCGGGTCACTTCGCAGACGAGATAGTTCCGGTCCGAGTCGCGAGCAAAGCGAAGGATAGAGTCGTCGTCGAGCGGCTGCCGCAACAGGGTCGGGTGCGCGTCCCCGCCTCGGTCGGGGCGGCCGGCGGCGTCTGGGAGCACGAGCCCTCAGACGAGTTCACGCTCGACTACGCGGCTTACGCGCCGTTCATCACCGGTGACCATCCGCACGCCGTCGTCGATCGCGACGAAGCCGTTCGCGCCGACGCGAGCATCGAAGCAATGGGCAAGCTGCGCCCGCTCGAACGCAACGGCACCGTAACCGCCGGGAACGCACCCGGCGTCAACGACGGCGCCGCCGCGATGATTCTCACCGACGCGCAATACGCCGCGGAGCACCGTACACGAACCACTAGCGACGATCGTCGAGCACGCAACGGTCGCTTGGGATTCACCCTACATTAGCCTTACGCCGGCGATGGCCGCGCGCAAGCTGCTCGATCGCGCCGGTCTGCAACCCAGCGACATCGCCGTCTGGGAGATAAACGAAGCTTTCTCGGCGGTCGCAATCACGTCGGCCCGGCGAATCGGACTCGACGAAGCCACGATCAATCAATTCGGCGGTGCGGTCGCAATGGGTCACCCGATCGGCGCTTCGGGAGCGCGCATTGCGGGCACGGTCATCAATCAGCTTCGCAAGCGCGGCGGAGGCCTCGGCATCGTGGCGATCTGCTCGGGCGGCGGCCAAGGCGACGCCCTCCTCATTCGCGTGGATTAGCAGCTGATTACGCAGGCGCGCGGACAGTTTGCATTAACCGACGAGCAGCGCGCGATCGGCTCGCTGGCGGCCGAGATCGCGCAGCGCGAGATCGCTCCGTTCGTGGCGAAATGGGATCGCGATCACGTCTTTCCGCGCGAGCTTTACCGCAAGCTCACCGATGCCGGAATCTATGGGGATCCTGGTCCCGGAAGAGTTCGGCGGCGCCGGCGCGGATTATCTCTCGTACGCGCTGGCGATCGAGGAGCTCGCACGCGTTGATGCCGGAACGGCGGTGACGGTCTCGGTACACTCGATGATCTGCTCGGCGATCGGTAAGCTCGGCACGCAGCGTCAGAAAGAGCGATGGTTGCCGGCACTTGCGAGCGGCGACGTGATCGCCGGTTTCGCGCTGACCGAATCGGATGCCGGATCCGATGCAGCTGCGATTCGCTCAACCGCGAGTCGCGCTGCCGGCGGATTCGTTGTTCGTGGAAGAAAGCAGTGGTGTACTACCGGGAGCTACGCCGGCGTCATCATGGGAATGTTTCGCACCGGCGGCCCCGGCGCGCGCGGCGTAAGCGCTTTTCTGATCGAGCCGAACCTTCCCGGCATCACCGTCGAGCGCGTGACCGAGAAGCTCGGCATCCACACGAGCAATACCTGCGATTTGGCCTTCGACGGCGTCGAGCTTGGTGAAGACGCGCTCTTGGGCGAAGAAGGCGCCGGCTTCGGCAACGCGATGACCGCGCTAACCGCCGGACGCATCGGGATCGCCGCGCAGGCAATTGGGATTCTGGCCGCCTGTCTCGACGAGTCGGTGAAGTTTGCGAAGGAGCGCGTTGCCTTCGGCAAGCCGATCGGCGCATTCGAAGGCGTTTCGTTCAAGGTCGCGCAGATGGCGATGGATCTCGACGCCGCACGCTTACTCAACTATCGCGCGGCCGCGATGGCCGACGCGGGTGAGAGTTTCGCGCTTGCCGCAAGCAAGGCAAAACTTTTCGCTTCGACCGCCGCGCGAAAGCACGCGGCCGAGGCGCTGCAGATCCACGGCGGCTACGGATACACGAGCGAGTTCCCGGTCGAGCGTCACTATCGCGACGCAAAGATCACCGAGATCTACGAAGGCACTTCGGAGATCCAGCAGCTGATTATCGCGCGCTCGCTGCTCGGCAGACTCGAGTAACCGCTACCGCACCGCCGCGCTGAAGGTCACGCCGTATGGCTCGTGCAGACCGCGGGTGATCGTCGCCATCGGAGTACCGCCGGCCGGATACTTCCAGTACTGCACGGCCGTCGGATCACCGGCATGGTCGGGTGCGATGACCGATCGCTCGCCCGTGCCGAAGGTTCTGATCCAGAAGAATCCCATCGGCCACTCCGACGTCAGCGGTGTGTAGCCCGCAAAGGTCGCCTTGTTACCGCTCACTTTGTATTCCCATAGCGCTCCGGTGTTTCCGATTGCGACGTACTTGCCGTCCCAGCGTATGCCACCGAGATAGGGAGGCCTGAAGAGCGGCGGCATGATGACGTTCTTGAACTCTTTGCCGCCTTTTGGAAGCTCACCGAGCGAGAAGACGTTGCCGAGATACGAGTCCCAGCCGTCGGCGTAGAGGTTTCCTTTTTGGTCGTACGTGCAGCCGTAGTAGAACCAGATGGTCGGCCCAGCGAACTCCTCGGGCTCGCCGCTTCCGTTACGAAAGATCAGGACCTCGCCTTTGAGCCAGTTGTAGCCCCAGTCCGTGACCGCTAGGTTGCCCGTTGTCGGGTCGACCGAACAGTCGTAAAGATCCGCGTCCTCCTCGACGTTGAGCACCTTAATGGGTTTTATGACGGCGTGAGGAAACTCGAAAATCTGGTTCTTTTCCGAGCCGACGATCCAGACGTTGCCGCTCGCGTCGGCACAGGTTCCGT
This sequence comes from Vulcanimicrobiota bacterium, assembly GCA_963831815.1. Lineage (GTDB taxonomy): Bacteria > Vulcanimicrobiota > Vulcanimicrobiia > Vulcanimicrobiales > Vulcanimicrobiaceae > Cybelea. Next base: position 191,676 of record CAWHRL010000002.1, on the reverse strand, counting down.
AGGGCTCTTTGATGTTCGCGAGCGTTCCGACGAGTTTGCGCGACTTGTACGCGTAGACGCCGACGCTGTCGGCTGTACGTATTGGTGACGTAGATCAGGTCCTCGTGCTTCGCCTCGGGCGACATCCACGAGCCCTTCGCGTCGCGGCGAGCGCCGTCGGCCGGGGGTGCGCTGCGCGCAGAATTTTGCTGCGCAGGAGATGGAAGAGCGTTCTGCGCGGCGGGTCCGCCGCAACCGCCAAGTAAAAGCGCGGCAACGCAGACGGCTATGGCGTCCGGTGTCGCTTTTGAAATCGTCCTCATATGTGTGCTCCAACAAAAGACGAAAAAGGCATTTGCCCTCGTTTAAGTATTCTACGCCGCGGCTCGCACTTTTTACAACGGTGCGGCGCGCAAATTGTGACGGCGCCGAGGGTCAAAAGCCAATCGTGCGCGAACCTCCTGGCCCGCTATGAATCTCATGGAGTATCAAGGCAAAGAGCTTTTACGGCGCGCCGGCATTCCGGTGCCGCGCGGCCGGTTCGCGGCGACGCCCGATGCAGTGGCTGAGTTTCTCGACGACGTGCCGGGCGAGTGGGTCATCAAGGCGCAAGTCTTGATGGGCGGCCGTGGCAAGGCAGGCAAAATAAAAATGGTGGCCGGAGCGTCGCAAGGACGCAGCATCGCTGCAGAAATCATGGCGACGCCGATGCCGCCCAACCGTCAGAATCCGCTTGGCGAACCGGTGCGATCGCTGCTCGTGGAAGAGCGGCTGGCGATCGCGCAGGAGGCCTACTGCGCGATTACGATCGACCGCGCGGCGCGAAAGCCGGTCATCGTCGTCAGCCGCTTCGGCGGAATGGAGATCGAAGAGGTTGCCGAGCGGCACCCGGAATCGATCGCGAAGTTTTACGTCGACTCCGCGATCGGCTACTCGCCCTTCATCGGACGCGAACTCGCATTCGGCGCTCAACTCGATCCCGGTTATCGCAAGCAGTTTCCCGCGATCGCGGGCGCGCTCTACGATCTGTTCTTTCGTTACGGCGCCAAGCTGATCGAGATCAATCCGCTCGCGCTGACTTCGGACGGGCGCGTCGTCGCGTCGGATGCAAAGGTCGAGCTCGACGACGACGCGCTCTTTCGCAACCCTGAGTTCGACGAGTGGCGCGCGACGCTGCCGCTCGACGAAGACGAGCTGCTTGCGGCGCAGGCCGGCGTCGGCATCCGCAACTTTCGGCGCTTCCCCGGCAACGTCGGTACGATGGCAAACGGTGCCGGGCTTGCGATGGCGACGATGGACGCGGTGGCAAACGCAGGCGGTCAGGTTGCGGACTTTCTCGACGTCGGCGGCGGCGCAAACGCGCAGCGCGTGCGGAACTGTTACGAGCTGGTCGTGAATAATACCGGCGCAAACGTTTTCTTCGTTAATATCTTCGGCGGCATTACGCGCGGCGACGAAGTCGCGCGCGGAATCGTCACGGCGATCAACGAAACGGCGTCGCGAAAGATTCCGCTCGTCATCCGGCTGACCGGCACGAATGAGGAAGAAGGACGCCGCATTCTCGCGCAGGCCGGGATGAGACCGGTCGAAACGATGGACGAAGGCGCGCGCGAAGCCGTGCGTCTCTCGCGGGAGGCATAAGCGCCGTGTCGATTTTCGTAGACAAGAACAGCCGAATCATCGTGCAAGGAATCACCGGCGCCGAGGGCTCGTATCACACGGATCGCATGCTCAAGTACGGAACGAATCTCGTCGGCGGCGTAACGCCGGGCAAGGGCGGACAGACGACGCCGCAGGGGCTACCGGTTTTCGACACCGTCAGCGAGGCCGTCGACGCGACCGGCGCCACGCACACATGCATCTTCGTTCCGCCGCCGTTTGCCGCCGATGCGCTCTACGAAGCCTACGATGCCGGCATCACATTTGCGGTCTGCATCACCGAAGGCGTTCCGGTTCACGATACGCTCAGAGTCGTCGGCACCACGCCCGGCATGCGGATCATTGGTCCGAACTGTCCCGGTCTGGCCTCGCCGGGAAAATCGCTGGTCGGCATCATGCCGGGCCACGTCTTTAAAGAAGGCGCAATAGGTGTTATCTCGAGATCGGGCACGCTCACGTACGAAGTCGTCGATCTGTTGACTCGGGCGGGGCTCGGTCAATCGACCTGCATCGGGGTCGGCGGTGACCCCATTATCGGGACGACCTTCGTCGAATGTCTGCGCGAGTTCAAAAACGATCCGCAGACGCAGGCTCTCGTGATCTGCGGGGAGATCGGCGGATCGGACGAGGAGGAAGCCGCGGCCTTCGTTGCCGAGCACATGCCCGAGATGCCGGTCGTCGCCTTTATTGGGGGGCGCAACGCGCCGCCGGGCAAATCGCTCGGCCACGCCGGCGCCATCATCTCGGGGCGCTTCGGCACGCCGGAGAGCAAGATCGCGGCGTTTCAGGCAGCTGGTGTGCCGGTCGCGCAACGCCCTTCGGAGATCCCCGCGTTGCTGGCCGAGCGGCTGGCCGTCCGCGCCTAGGGAAGCAAGCGTAGCCCCGGCGCACAGCATCCTTTAAGTAGAGTTAAAGGAACCGCCCCAAGCCTGCGCAAACCCTAGGAGCCGTGGGTCACTCTGTGAAGTTCCTGAGGCCATAGAGCCTGCGGGGGCGGCAGAGCGGCTCGCGTTTTGACAACTTAAATCGATAGAGGGTAAAAGAACATGAGTTCAAGTCGAACCCTCCGTCAAGCGGTCGTAGCCGTAGCATTAACGGCGGCGTTTCTCAGCCAGGGAACATGGGCACTGGCCGGCGTCACCGGTAACATTACGGGTATCATCAAAGATTCGAGCGGGGCGCCGGTTGCCGGCGTTCAAGTGCAGGCAGTCTCTGCCTCGGCGAATCGGACCGCGACGACGGACTCGGGAGGTCACTTCGTGTTCCTCTCGCTCAACCCGGATACTTATACGATCAATTTAAACAAGGAAGGGTATCAGGGGATCTCCTTCCCAGGCGTCGTGGTCTTCGCGGACCAGACGGAAAACGTGGCCTACACATTGCAGCGGGCGCTGCGCACGATCGCGCACGTTACGTCGAGTGCCGGCACATCGCTCGTAAAATCGGGCGTCGGCAGCGACCTGTATAGCGTCAACGCGTCGCAGGCCTCGGCGGCTGCTGCATTGGGCGGCGGCGGTAACCTCAACAACACCTACTCGGCGATGGCATCGGTTCCGGGCGTGCAGACGTCGCAGGGCGGCATGGGCTGGGATTTCAACGCTGCCTACGTTCGCGGCCAGAACTCGTACTACACCGGGTTCGAGTACGACGGCATTCCGGTCAACCGCGCCTTCGACAACTACAACTCCTCGACGGAGTCGTCGCTGGGCTTGCAGGAGCTGCAGGTCTACACCGGCGGCGGTCCGTCGTCGGTCGCCTCGGCCGGCACGGCCGGTTTCATCAACCAGGTCATCAAGACGGGCACCTTCCCAGGTTTTGCTACGGCCAACCTCGGGCTCGGAACGCCGACGTTTTACCATCAGGCGCAGGTCGAGGTCGGCGGTTCGACGCCGGATCGGACCTTCAGCTATTACGTCGGCCTGCTCGGCTACAACCAAACCTATCGGTTCATCGATAACTCGAACGGCGCTGGATACGCTACGCCGGGCGGGATTTTCGGGGGTAACACCGCCGGATTCGGCATGGGCTACGGCTTTGCCAGCGACCAGATTCTGGCGGCAGGCTACACGTGTCTCATCGGCACCTGTCAAGGCGTCAAGCCGATGTGTCCGTTAGTCGGCGCGCCCTGGTCGAATCAGCCGGTTGCGGTGATCGGCAAACAGGGCTGCTGGCAATACTACAACAACACTTCGGGCAACCCGTTCATGATCAGCGATCGCGAAAGCGTGATCAACCTGCACATGGGCATTCCCAAGCAGAACGGGTTGCGCGACGATGTGCAGCTGATGTGGAGCGGTTCGGCGCTCAACAACTACGGGTACAGCTCGCTGAGCGACATCGGTCCGGGTGTCAACCAGGCGATTTACTCGTTTTACGGCACCAACTACCGGCCGCCGACCTGCGGTCAGGAGAACGTGGTGGTCTGGGGTCCGTCGTCGGCTCCGGTCAACGTGCTGGGGGCTCACGGCTGCTCGGGCGTGGGCCAGATCATCCCGCTCAAAGGCGAGGGGATCACGTGCGGCGTTTCACCGCCCAGCAGCACGGCTTTAGGCTGCGCGCCGACCTATCTGGCGTATTCCGACGCGATCACCTACAACGTGCCGTTTGGCACGACGGTCGCGCATAGCTTCTCGCAGTTCATCCGGCCGGGGATCTACTTCGCACCTGGAGCGCCACCGCACTCCTTCCAAGGGCAGGTGCCGAACAACGACAACTCGATCGACGTCAACCAGAACAACGCCGGCATCACCAAGCTCCAGTACACCTACGCGCTAAGCCAATCGGCCTATCTGCGCGCCTACGGTTACACCTTCTACTCCAACTGGTATCTCACGTCGCCGAGCTGGGGCGCCGGTGGTCAGAACCTGCCGGTCTTCCCGACAGCAGCTGAGTATCAGTTGATCACGCACACCTCGGGTGGTGCGCTGGACTTCCAAGATCAGATCAACGACCAGAACCTGATTAGCCTCGACGGCAACTACACGACCGCCGGCGTGATCCGGTTCAACAACTCGACCGCCTATGGTGGCACCTCGCCGATTGGGTTCATGTCCAAGACCGGCAAAGGCGGCTTCACCTGTTACGATCCGGCCACCGGCAAGCCGCAAATTTGCCTCAGCGCCCGCAGCTACTGGTGTCAACCCATCTCATTGTGCGGCGGGTCAGGCAGCAGCGGCGGTACGGTAAGCCCGACCTGGGTGAGCAACGCCGTTGCCGGTCCGACTGGTTTCGGCGGTGGAGTGAACTCACCGGCGGTCCGTGCCGGTGCAACCTGGGCTAGCCTCTGGAGCGGCAACGCGAATGGCTCGTACAACGCGGTGAAGCCGCGCTTTACCAACGCGGCGCTGCAAGACCAGTTCCGTCCCAGCGACAAGTTCCTAATCAACGCATCGATTCGATACGACAACTTCACCTACGATCTGCCGCAGTCGGCGACCAACGCGACGCAGTTCTACGCCAACATGACGTCCAACTACACCTGCGTCAACGCGGCGACCAATCAGGTCTTCACGACGCCACTGGGACCGGGTGCGGTTCCGCCGGCACCGGCGCAGTACATCGTCGGTGACTGTAACCAGGCCATTAAGGCGCTGACGGGGACCACCGTCAAAGGCTACGTACATCCCAACGGCACGGTGCAGGACGGGGTGACGGCGCCCAGCTTCACCGCCAGCTCGCCAAGCTCGTACGTGCTCAACTACTGGCAGCCGCGGTTCTCGGCGACCTTCACGCAATCGCCCGACGTGGTCTGGCGTTTGTCGGCGGGCCGCTTCACGCAGCCGCCGATCTCGGCCTCGGTCCAGTATCTGGCATTGGCCGGCGACGACCGCTCGGTCTGGAACAACACGATGAACCTCGGGTTCTACTCGCCGTTCCACCCGATTCCGGGCATCTCGTCGGGGCAGTACGACCTCTCCTACGAGCAGCACTTCCGTGGGACCGACATGAGCTTCAAGCTCACGCCGTTCTACACGTGGGTGAGCAACTGGCAACAGCAGACCTTCATCGGCGCGGGCTTCGTCACGCAAGTGCCGGTCGGCGTCAATCGCAACGAAGGCTTCGAGTTCCAGTTCAACAAGGGTGACTTCACTCGCAACGGTCTCTCGGGGATCGTCGCGCTGACCTACACCAGCTCGAAGGTTCAGTTCCAGGACGTGCCGCTCCAGACGGGCGGTACGATTCCCAACGCGACCACCGTGCTCAATCAAGCGATCGTGGCATGGAACGGCTTGACTAAGTCCGGCGGCGGTTCGCCGTGCTATCAGGGGCTTAAGGGAGTCCCGTGCAACACGCCCAACTCGCACTCGGGTCAAGACACGATTCTCAACCCGTACTACAACATGTCACCGCAAGGGCTGCTCTCACCGGGCGCCTGGTACAATCCGTACTCGACGGCGATCGCACCCAACCTCAACGGAGCCGTCAACAGCTACATCTCGCCGTGGGTCTCGTCGTTGATTCTCAACTGGCGCCACGACAAGCTGGCGATCACGCCGAGCTTCAACTTCCAGACCGGCGGCTACTACGGCAGCCCGTTGGACGTCATGGGCTTGGATCCGCGCAGCTGCCTGCAAAACTCCGCGGCTACGGGGATCACCAAGCTCTCGCCCAAGACTAATCCGTTGCAGTGCAACTACCTGACGACCACTACTGCAGGTCTGGGCGTGTTCGGCTTCCTGTACATCCCCAATCCTCAGACCGGAAGCTTCGCTTTCGCCAACTACCAGCAGCCCAGCTCGATCGTCGGAAACCTCCAGCTTTCCTACGATGTGAGTCCGCGGATTCGGCTGACGGCGCTCGGAGTGAGCCTCTTCCACACCTGCTTCGGCGGAACGGCGGCTGCCTGGACGGCGGCCAATCCACCGAGCAACGTCGTCTGTGGCTACGGACCAGCCGGCGGTTTGCTCAACAACACGCTCTATCCGAGCAACTTCTACAACGGCACGAGCATCAACGACTTCAAAGCCAATGGTGCCCGCACGCCATACCAGCAGAGCTACACGGCGCTCGGCTTCAACAACGGAGCAATCGGCGGCGGAGCTCCGCCGATCAACGTCTACTTCAACGCGCAAATCAAGATCTAGCCATCTGATTCTTCGCTAGGTAGATAACGCAAGCGGGGCCCTCCGGGGCCCCGCTTCTCTATCTACGTCTAGGGAAGGCGCCGGCCCGCAATTCGAGAAATTTTCCGGCATGCCGAGGTTGTTCTTCCTTGTGTCCTGCGCCCTGGCGTGCGCCGCTTTGCAGCCGCTCGCGGCTCGGTCGGACGGGACCGCAGCGACGGCGGGGACTCCGCCCCCCGAAATCTACCACGTCGTCACGAGCGCGCTCTGCGCTCGAATCCACGAGCGCGTCCGGCCCGCCGTTGCGATGATTTTGGAGAACGATCAAAAGATCTCCAAGAGTCCGCCGCTCTTCAAAAAGTACGAGCGGGGAGCGTTCTCGGCACAAGACAAGGCGATCTCACAATTTGGAACCGGCGCGCCGGCGGCCGGCGATTCAATGTACAACCAAACGCCCGAGACCAGCATGGCGCTGCAGCAGATGTCTTACCTCGTGATTCCTATCGCTCGCAACCTGATCGCCGCGCAGACCATGCTTGACGATGAAAAGATGCTTGCTCCGACGGGGAATCCGGGCGACGATGCGAGGCTGGCGAAAATCAAGTCGCAACTATTGGAGACCGTGGCCTACCAGAGCGCTTCGCTCGACATCATCAACGGTTTCGTGCAAACGCTGCAAATGGGCGAGCTGCAGCATGCCGGCGAGGAGTACCTTGGAGCGATTCAAACCGGCGATCTGACGTCCAAGCCGGTGAAGGAGCAGCCGAACGAGTGGCAAGACCCCAACGCTCCCGGGCTGCCCCCGAATCCGTACTCTCTCGACCCAAGCCAGATTCCGGGCCTGATCGTCGGCTACAACCCACTGGGGAAAGTCGTCGAGGGCCTAGATTGGCTGCGCGCCGAGACCGGAAAGCGCGAGGATACCGCCGCTAAGACCATCACCGAGGCGCTGAGCGAGTGCGGCAAATGACGCGCCATCTCGAGGAGTTGACTAATGATGCTGCTAAGATTAAGCGCCCTCGTCGCCGTCGTGGTCGCGCTCAGCGCGCTTCCAATCGTCGCCGGAGCCTACACCACGATTGGCCAGCTCGTTTATAATTTCACCTACAGCGCGAATCAAAACATCACGTCGCGAGATTCAAGCGATAATGCCGAGTCCTACGCGAGCACTCCGCAAGCGTCAAAAGGTCAGCCTGCCGGTGCGGACACGCCGGTTGGGACCAACGGGATGAACCACTACGATCCTAGCCAGTTGGACTCGAGCAAGCACTGGCAGGTCGTGCAGAACAATGGCGACGGTTCGGACATCAACGCCGACTACACGATCGACAGAAACAATAACGGCGTGATGCAAATCGGCGAGAAGCGCAAAGTTCGATTAGAAGGTGCCGGTCACCTGACGACCAATATCGAGACGAGCATCGGTTACGACTACTCGCGCTTGGTTCCAACCTCAGTTGACGAGTACGCCACTCAACGGACGGACGCCGGGCTCAAAGGGAACTCGACGACGACCTACCAGACTACATTGAATCTCGTTACCGACACGATGGCAAGGACGTGATTCATCGCACACTCGTGATTCATCGCACGCTAAGGATAGCGGCGGTCCTCGTCGCGCTGAGCGCCGTTCCGATTACCGTTCGAGCCGTCGCGCAGAAGGGCCAGCTGGTCTACGATTTCACCTACAGTGCTAACCAGAGCATTACGTCCCGCGACGCAGCGGATAATGCCGAACCCATTGATACTTTGACGGGCACCCTGCAAGGCGGCACCAATGGAATGAGCCACTATGGGGGGACGCTGACCGACAAGGGAACCATAACGGTCGATCTCGTCAAAGAGCAGCCCGATGGGGCGATGGTCGTGATGATCAGCGAGCAGGGTCAAAACGTAAGGCGAGCGCCACCGGCCGAATGCGTCGTCTACGGCAACACCCACGTAATCTGCGATTCCAGCAAGACCGTCTACACCGAGGAATACACGCTCTTGCGTTTCCTCGGCGGGAACTTCGTTGATCCCAGCCAACTCGACGCGGCCAAGCACTGGCAGATCGTGCAGAATAGCGGCGACGGCACGGAAGTCAGTGCCGACTACACCATCAACAGCAACAATAACGGCGTGATGAAGATCGGCGAGTCGCGCAAAGTTAAGGATCAGGGGGCCGGGCACCTAACCACTAACATCGAAACCAGCATCGGTTACGACTACTCGCGCTTGGTTCCGACCTCGGTTGAAGAGTATGCCACCCAGCGGACGGATGCGGGGCTCAAAGGGAACTCGACGACCACTTACCAGACGACACTCAATCTCGTTACCGACACGATAGCGAAGCCATGATCGGCCGTACAATAAGGATAGCGGCGGTCCTAGTTGCGCTGAGCGCCGTCCCCATTGCCGTTCGAGCCGTCGCACAGAAGGGCGAGCTCGTCTATAATTTCACCTATAGCGCCCGTCAAGACATCGTTGCTCGCGACGCGATCGACAACGCCGAGGCCGTTACGACCTCAGTTAATAATAAGGGCGACGCGACCGGGATATCGGGCGGTACAAATGGAGTTAGCCACTACGGCGGCACGCTGACCGACAAGGGAACGATAACGGTCGATCTCGTCAAGGAGCAGCCCGACGGGGCGATGGTCGTGATGATCAGCGAGCAGGGTGAAAACATACGGCGAGCATCGCCGGCCGAATGCGTCGTGTACGGTAACACCCACGTCATCTGCGATCCCAGCAAGACCGTCTACACCGAGGAGTACACGCTGTTGCGTTTCCTCGGCGCAAACTTCGTCGAGCCCAGCCAGCTCGACGCGGCCAAGCACTGGCAGATCGTGCAGAACAACGGCGACGGAAGCGCAGTTCAGGCCGACTATACGATCAACAGTAACAATAGCGGCGTGATGAAGATCGGCGAGAAGCGCACGATTAGGGATCAAGGCGCCGGTCACCTCACCACCAATATCGAGACCGGCATCGGCTATGACTTCTCGCGCTTGGTTCCGACCTCGGTTGAAGAGTACGCCACGCAGCGGACGGATGCGGGGATCAAAGGGAACTCGACGACAACTTACCAGACGACACTCAATCTCGTTACCGACACGATAGCAAAGCCATAAGGTACAAGCGCCGATGATTCCGACCAGATCGAGACTCACTTCGGTCGCGGTTGTGGTCGCGCTGTGCGCTCTCCCGATCGCCGGCCGAGCCGTCACCGCGACCAGCGAGCTGATCTATAATTTCACGCATAGTACCAATCAAAGCATTACGGCGCGCGATTCGGTGAACAACGTTGAGCCGTTTCTGGTAGGGTCCGGCGGGACCAGCGGCATGAGCCACTATGGAGGCACGCTGACGGAGAAGGGCACGGTCACCGTCGACTTCGTAAAAAGGCAGCCCGACGGCGCGGTGGTCATCACGATTAGCGAGCAGGGCCAAAACATCAGGCGGGCGCCGCCTGCCGAGTGCGTCGTCTACGGCAATACCCACGTCATCTGCGATCCCAGCAAGACCGTCTACACCGAAGAGTACACGCTTCTACGCTTCATGGGCGCAAACTTCGTCGAGCCCAGCCGGCTCGATTCGAGCAAGCATTGGCAGATCGTGCAAAAGAGCGGAGATGGAGAGGACATTAGTGCGGACTACACGATTGATGGCAACAGTAACGGCACGATGCAGATCGGCGAGGAGCGCAAAGTCAAGGACGAGGGCGCCGGTCTTCTCACCACGGACATCGAGACGAAGATTCGATACGACTCCGCGCGCTTGATTCCGATCTCCGTCGATGAGTACGCAACGCAGCACGCGGACTCCGGGATCAAAGGCACCTCGACGACGACCTATCAGACGACGTTCGACCTGGTAAGCGGTACGGTAGCCAAGCCATAGCGCAGTTCGGTTACCAGTGCGAGGATTGCGAGGTCGCGATCTTCCCGGTCAGCACGCGAGCCGAGCTTGCATGGCTCAGGGATCGGCTGCACGTCGTGCGTGAGGTTGCGCGCCACTCGAGCAACGGCCTCGATTCGTGGATGATGGAAGGTCTGACTTTTCTAGACGAACATCAAGGCCACAGCCTGGTGCTCGTCTCCCGTCGCTAGAAAAGCCTTTATTTAGTCCAGATCGAGGAAGCGAGGGCCGCAGTTTACTGCGGTAAATAAGGCCCGAGCTGACAAAGATATGGGCTAAATCAGGGCTTTTCTACTCTGGGATGCGGAGGTGCTGGCCGGGTTGAAGGCTTCCGCCTTGAAGGTGGTTCGCATCGCTGATGCGGTCGACGACCTCCTGCATATCGGAGCTCGCTCTTGAATGGGCTGCGGCGATCGACCAAAGGGTGTCTCCGGGGCGAACCGTCACCGTGACGTACCGCTGGGTCGTCGCGGCATAAAGACGCACGTTCGAGAGCGTTGGCAACGCGACCATGAGCCCCAGACCGGCCAGGGCGATCGCCGGCATCAGCGTGAATCTTTTCCTTCTCGTCAGCATCTTCACTCCCATATCTAGTGCCAAACGCCTGTTCGTCCCCAATATTTTAGCATGGCCGCGCCGGCGCTTGTCAAGACTTCTCGAACGTATGTTTGCCATCAGTCTCAATTTATGATAGGGTTATACCCGCCACGGGTGCCATATGGTTGGCATTGTGGTCTGGAGGATTATGCGCAAGGGAAGTGTGGAGAAGCCGGCCACGGAGCGGCAGCGGCGCATCCTTGAGGTCATTGGGACCTTTACCGCCGAGCACGGGTATCCACCCTCGGTGCGGGAGATCGGCGAGCGGGTCGGCCTCTCCTCGTCCTCGACGATCCACGCTCATTTGAAAGCACTCGAGCGGCGAGGCCTGCTCTCGCGCGACCCCACCAAGCCGCGCGCGCTTCGGCCGGCAAATATGCCGTCGTTGCCGGAGTCGCTCGTCTTCCCGGTCCTTGGGCGCGTCGCGGCCGGCGTGCCGATCACCGCGCAGGAGGATGTTGAGGGTGAGTTTGTCCTGCCGGCCGCCTTCGTGCCGCGCGGCTCGGACGGCTTCATGCTGAGGGTGCAGGGCGACTCGATGGTTGACGCGGCGATCCTCGACGGCGATCTCATCCTGGTGCGTCCGCAGCGAACGGCCGAAAATGGCGAGATCATCGTGGCGATGCTCGACGGCGAAGCGACCGTCAAGCGGTTCTATCGCGAGGCCGAACGAATCCGGCTGCAGCCGGAGAATCGAGCCATGACGCCAATCTACGCGAGCGATGTCGAGATCGTCGGTCGCGTCGAAGCCGTCGTCCGCCGCCTCTAAAGTTCGTCAAGCTTTCCTCGCCTTCGAAGGCCGGGCGGTGCCGGTCATGCGCCGCCTCGGCGAGCTGCCTTTCATCGTGGCGGTGCGCGAGGCGCTACCCTGGAGTTTCATAGGACTCGCGGCGGCATTCGCGGTCATTCTTACGCTCGAGCTCACCGGCGGTACGTCACGCGGCCTCCCGCTAGGACTCCGTCTCGCAGCGGCGCTGCTCCCGGCCTTCGGCGTTATGGCGATGGCGCTCGCGGTCGTCCTGCCGCTGCGATTCGCCAAGGCGGCGCACTACCGCGTCGCGCCACTGCTGCTGGGAAGCGTCGGCAGCTTTGCGCTCGCTCTGCCGCGCCCGTTTGGGCCCGATCCAATTGCCTATCTCCGGCTCTTGGGTGCCGCGGGACTCTTCATCGCGATATTGGCCTGCGGCGTGACGGCCGCGTGGACCCTCTTGGCCCGACGCCGGTTGCGCGGAGCCTGGGCCGAGTATGCCGGCGCGACGCTGGGGATCTGCACGTTCGCCGCATTGTTGGCGCTCCACATCTCGCTGCCCGTAGCGATCGCCGCCGCGATGCATCCGATTGCGCGATTGGGCGATACCTATCTCGCGCTGATTGCGATCGTAGCGATCGAGACGATCCTTTGGACCGCGGGGATCCACGGACCCGCAATGCTTGCTGCAATCGTGACGCCGGTTTACCTCACGATGCAGATGCAGAACACGCACGCCTTCATCGCGCACGCGCCGTTGCCGTACGTGGTCGTCGTCTCGCTCTTCCTTTTCGTATTCCCCGGCGGGGCCGGCGCTACGCTGCCGCTCGCTGCGCTGCTCGCGATCTCGCGCGTTCCGCGCCTGCGCCGAGTCGGACGCGCGACGTTGCTGCCCTCGCTCTTCAATCTGAACGAACCGTTGCTTTTTGCCGCGCCGGTGGTCTTCAATCCGCACCTGATGCTACCGTTCGTCGGCGCGCCGCTCGTGCTCGCGACGGTCACGTACGCGGTAGTCGCGACCGGTCTCGTCGCGCGCGCGGCGTTCTATATACCGTCGTCGGTGCCGACGCTCATCTCAACCTACGCCGCAACTCAGGATTTGCGCGCGATTGCACTGGCCGCGTTCAACATCGTCCTCGCGACGTTGATTTGGTATCCGTTCGTGCGCGCCTACGAGCGCCATTTATCGAAGGAATGATCGCCGAGCTCTGCGAGCGGTTCGGCATCGAGGGGCGGCTTCGCGAAGCCGCGCTCGCTGCCTACGAGCGCGTCCGCGCGTTCGACTACCACGCGCAACGGCGCGTGCACGTCAACGTGCTTGCTGCGTTCATCGACGAGGGAATCGTGGAGAGCGATCTCGCCGGAACGACCGGATACGGTTACGACGATAGCGGCCGCGCGCGCTACGAGTCGCTCTTGGCCCGCGTCTTGGGCGCGGAGCGCGCGCTCGCGCGTCTTTCGATCGTGAGCGGAACGCATGCAATCGTAGCTGCGATTGCAGCCTGCACGCCGGTTGGAAAAACGCTGCTTTCGATCTCGGGCCGGCCGTACGATACCCTTGCCAATGCGATCTGCGACGCGCCGCATGCGCTGGTCAGTCAAGGGATCGACTATCGCGAGATCGCGCTAGAAGACAACGGCGTCATCGACGTTGGCACGCTTGAAAGGGCGCTGGCGGAGCGTCCCGACGCGACGATCTTCATTCAGCGGTCGCGTGGCTACGCGCCGCGCCGTTCGCTCCCGGTTGCGCAGTGCGAGCGAGCGATTAAGGCCGTCAAACGCGTCGCTCCCAAGGCTGTCGTTCTGGTCGACAACTGCTACGGCGAGCTGGTCGAGGAGCGCGAGCCGACGCACGCCGGGGCGGATCTGGTGATGGGCTCACTGATCAAGAATCTCGGCGGATCCTTCGCATTAGCAGGCGCTTACGTCGCCGGAGACGCGCGGCTCGTCGAACGCGTCGCCGCGCGCCTTTATGCGCCTGGCTTGGGCGGCGCGGTCGGCCCGACGCTCGATACCAGCCGCGGGCTCTTCCAAGGGCTCTTTATCGCGCCGTCGATCGTCGAGCAGTCGCTGCGCGGTCTCGATTTTACTGCCGCACTCTTTGAGGCGCTCGGCTACGCGGTCGATCCAAAACCCGGCGAACGGCGCACCGATATCGTTCAAGCGATTCGTCTCGGCTCGCCCGAACTGCTGCGACGCTTTGCCGCGGGGCTGCAGAGAGCGATGCCGGTCAACGCGCGTTTTCGGCCCGAGCCGGGAAAGGTGCCAGGATATCGAGAGCCGGTCCTCATGTCATCGGGCGCGTTCGTGAGCGGCGCGACGATCGAGCTCTCTTGCGACGCGCCGATGCGCCCGCCGTTCGAGGTCTACCTTCAAGGCGGCGTCACCCTCGCGCACGCGTATCTCGGCTCTCTCTTCGCGGCGCGCGAATGCGATGCCGCGAGTTAGGCGCCAGGAGGCGGGCGCAGCGCCTAGAGAAGGGCTGGCGGCCATGTACCTGCTCGAAGTGCTGAGCGGCCCGCTCGACGGAAAGACCTGGCCCTTCGAACGGGAGATCACGATCGGCCGCGATGACGCCTTTGCAAAAGCCTGCTTGGCGCTCGATCGATATGTCTCGCGCAAGCACGCCAGGCTGCTGATCGACGCCGGCGCTATTCGCCTCGTCGACCTGCGCAGCCGTAACGGAACGCGTCTCGAAGGCAAGCCGGTCGTCGGCGAAGTGGCTCTTCCGGTCGGCATGCCGTTCGTGGTAGGTCGCACCATTCTCCGGGTGACGCGCGCGTAAAAATTCACATGGAAAGTGCGGTTACCGTCGAGCGGGCGCGCGCGTTCTTCGACGCGCTGCCTCGGCCGCTCGGCTTCGTGCCGACGATGGGGGCGCTCCACGAAGGACATCTCACGCTCGTCCGGCAAGCGCGCCTGCGATCGGCCGCGGTGGCCGCCTCGATTTTCGTTAATCCGCTGCAGTTCGGTCCCGGCGAAGACCTCGCAAGGTATCCACGCGATGCCGAGCGGGACCGCGAGAAACTGGACGCGGCCGGCGTTGACGTACTCTTCTCACCCAATCCGGATGCAATGTACCCGCCGGACTTCACCAGCTTCGTCGACGTCGGTCCGCTCGGCGCGGTTTTGGAAGGAGCGGTTCGACCCGGTCACTTCCGCGGCGTCGCGACGGTGATGGCGAAGCTGCTAAACATCGTGCGCCCGGATCTGCTTTTCCTCGGTCAAAAAGACGCACAGCAAGCGGTCGTTCTTGGCAAGATGATCCGCGATCTCGATCTTTCGGTCGACGTCGAGATCGTGCCGACCGTGCGCGAGAGCGACGGTTTGGCCATGTCGAGCCGGAACCGTTATCTCGACCCGGCGCAGCGCGCGCAAGCGCGCAGTCTTCACGCCGCACTCCTCGCGATGCGCGAGGCCCTCGAGCGTGGCAGCGATAAGAGCGAAGCCATCGCTGCCGGCACGTCCGCTCTGAGCGGCAGCGCGAAGCTGGACTATCTCGAGCTTGTCGACGGCGAGACCTTCGCTGCGCTCGAGCGATTGCGCCCGCCGTCCTTCATCGTCGGCGCCGCTCGTTTCGGGACGACGCGGTTGATCGATAATTTATGGGTGACGTCGTGACGGGCGCGCGGATTTTTCTGGGCGTGAGCGGCGGTATCGCGGCCTACAAGGCCGCGGCGCTTACGAGCACGCTGGTGCAGCGCGGCGCAAGCGTCGACGTCGTCATGACCAACGAAGCCGAGCGTTTCATCACGCCGTTGACCTTTGCGTCGCTGACGGCGCGTCCGGTCTACACCTCGCTCTGGGATGCTCCGGAGCGCATTCCCCACATTCGTTTGGTGCGCGAGGCCGACGTTGTTCTCGTCGTGCCGGCAACCGCGAATCTGATCGCGAAGCTCGCGCACGGCATCGCCGACGATTTGCTGACGACCGCGCTGCTCGCGGCACGTATTCCGCGGATTCTCGCTCCGGCGATGAACGAAGCGATGTATGAGGATCCTGCGACGCAAGCCAATCTCAAGACGTTGCGGGAGCGCGGCTACGAGGTTGTCGATCCCGATCGCGGCTTTCTCGCCGAGCGCGAGAGCGGCATCGGACGATTGGCCGAGCAGGAGCGCATTATCGAGAGCCTCGAGCGGGCTCTTGGGCGCTGCCGCTCGCTGCGAGGAAAACGCGTTGCGATAACCGGGGGACCCACGCGCGAGGCTTTCGATCCGGTGCGCTTCGTAAGCAACGCGTCGACCGGCGCCACCGCGATCGCGCTGGCACGCGAAGCGGCGCTGCGTGGTGGCGAGGTGACGCTGCTGCTCGGGCCGACGTTGCTCGAGCCGCCTGCCGGCATCGACGTGGTACGAGTCACGACGGCCGCGCAGCTCTATAAGGCTGCGCTGGAGCACGCCGTCGGTGCCGATCTAGTGATCGCGACGGCCGCCGTCGCCGACTGGCGCCCGGCGGAGCAAGTTGCCTCAAAAGTGCATAAAACCGGCGAAGAACTGACCGTGAGGCTGGTGCCGAATCCCGACGTGCTGGCGGCGCTGAGTGAACGGAAAGGTTCGAGTTTTCTGGTCGGATTTGCGGCCGAAACCGAAGATCATGAAACTCGCGCGCGTGAGAAGCTTCGGCGCAAACACCTCGATGCGATCGCGGTGAACGACGTTGGGGACGAGCGCGGTTTCGGCACCGGTAAGAACGCGCTCGTATTGCTATGGGGCGAGCAAGGACGCCGCGATCTCGGTACGGCCGAGAAGGACGCGCTCGCGGGGCGCTTGCTCGACGCGGTCGAGGAGTTGATGCGCTGAGATGCTGCTAACCATTGACGTCGGCAACACCGAGACGAAACTCGGCTGCTTCGCGGACGGCGTGCTGCAGCAAACGTGGCGCGTAACCACGGAGCTGCGCCGCACGCCCGACGAATACGGCGTCTTCTTCGCGCAGCTCTTCGCAACGAGCGATCTGCTGCGCAGCGCGGTCGACGCGGTAGCGATTGCAAGCGTCGTTCCGCAGCTCGATCCGGTGCTCGAAACGGCCTGCAAGCGGTTCTTCGGTGTAACGCCGCGTTTCTTGAAACCGCAAGCGCAGAATCTCATGCGGGTCGCTACCGAGAATCCGTCCGAAGTCGGCGCAGATCTCGTAGCGGCCGCAGTCGGCGGACGCGAGCGCTTCGGCGCGCCGCTCATCGTCGTGAGCTTCGGTACGGCGACGGTGTTCATCGCGATTTCGCCCGAAGGCGAGTACCTCGGGGTCGCGATCGCGCCGGGCATCGCCGTTTCGATCGACGCGCTGATTGGACGGACCGCAAAGCTGCCGCAGATCGCGCTCGAGACGCCTCGGCGCGCGATCGGCGTAAATACCAACGAAGCGCTGCAGAGCGGCATCGTCTATGGTTACGTCGGACAGACCGAGGCGATCGTCGCCCGGATGCGCGCCGAGATAGGAGTAGACGCAAAGGTCATCGCAACCGGCGGCCTGGCCGAGATTGTTGCCAAGCAGACGCCGGTCTTCGACGCCGTCGACCCCCATCTCAGCCTGGTGGGATTGGAGCTCTTCCACCGTAAATGCTAGCCGTATGCGCCCTGCGCCGTTAAAGCTCGGACCGATCGAGGTCTGGCCGCCGCTGATTCTCGCGCCGATGTCGGGCGTGACGAATCGCACCATGCGCGCACTCTATCGCCCGTTCGGTCTCGGCCTGACCGTCACCGAATTCGTCTCGTCGAACGCGCTCAAATACGGCAGCCGGCGCACGATGGAGATGATCGACCAGCACGGCCTGGAGAAGCCGGTCTCGACGCAGCTTTGGGGCGACGATCCGCAGACGATGGCGCTGGCGGCGAAAGTCGTACGCGAGTGCGGCGCCGACATCGTAGACATCAACTTCGGTTGCCCTGCGCCGAAGGTCACGAAGACCAACGGCGGGTCGGCATGTCTGCGCGATCCGGATCGCTGCGAAGCGATCATGCGCGCCGTCGTCGGCGCGGTCGATTGCCCCGTCACGATGAAGATGCGCTTGGGATGGAGCGACGATGCGCTCGTCTACCTCGAGGTGGCACGGCGCGCGCAAGCGGCCGGCGTGCAGGCGGTGACGTTGCACGCGCGCACCGCGAAACAGTTCTATAAGGGCAACGCCGAATGGGAGCACATCGCACGGCTCAAACGTGGCGTCGACATTCCGGTCATCGGCAACGGCGACCTCGACCATCCGCTTCTGGCGATGCGCCGGATGCGCGAGACCGGTGTCGACGCGATCATGCTCGGCCGCGCAACGCTCGGCAATCCTTGGCTGATCTCGCAGATTCGCGATCTCATGGAGGGGCGCGAGGCGAGTCCGGCCCCTCCGCCTGCCGACCGCTTGCGGTTCGCGATCGTGCACTATCGCGCGATGGTCGACGAGCTAGGTGAAGCACGAGCGGTGCCGCAGATGCGCAAGCACATCGCGCTCTATCTGAAGGGGATTTCCGGCGCGGCGGTCCTTCGCGAGCGCATCATGCGCATCGAAAGCGCCGCCGAGGCGATCGAGACGATCGAAGTCACGATTGCTCGCCTCGAGCGCTCGCCGTCGGTCGCGGCATGAAAAAACTAGGCGTCGCGCGTGATTGAGGAGCGCGCGGATCTCTACGGCGCGGCGACGCCGCAAGCGCTCGCGCAGGAGACTTACGAGAACTACAAGGAGTTCGTCAATCCGCCGCTCGCGCGGGTGATGAAGCTTTCGGGTTCGCCGGTCGAAGTGCGCGCGCAGGGATGCACGGTCTGGGACCACAACGGCAAGGCCTATCTCGATTTTGCCGGCGGCTACGGCGTCTTTACCTTGGGCTATTCACACCCGCGGGTCGTCGAGGCGGTGCGCGTGCAGCTGGAGCTGATCGCGCTCTCCGGGAAGACGATGTTCAACGTGATGCTTGGGCGCGCCGCGCGCCGGCTTGCCGAGCTTGCACCGGGCGATCTGCAAATCTCCTTTTGGTGCAATAGCGGAACGGAGGCAATAGAGGGCGCGATCAAGCTCGCGCGTGCCGCGACCGGACGCGCCAAGATCGTTGGAACGAGCAATGCCTTTCACGGCAAGACGCTCGGCGCGCTCTCGGTGAGCGGGCGTGAGACCTTCCAATCGCCGTTTCGCCCGTTGCTCGCCGACTCGCTGAGCGTGCCATATGGACAAGCCGGCAGCCTAGAAGAAGCCTTGCGCGATGCGGCCGCGTTCGTCGTCGAGCCGGTACAGGGTGAAGGCGGCGTGCACGTTCCGCCCGATGGGTATCTGCAAGATGTGCGCGCAATCTGCGATCGAAGCGGAGCGCTTCTAATTGCCGACGAGGTTCAGACCGGACTCGGTCGTTGCGGGTATCGTTTTGCCTGCAATCGCGACGCTGTCGTTCCGGACGTCATGACGCTGGCCAAGGGACTCTCCGGCGGGGTCGTGCCGGTTGGCGCCTTCATTGCGCGCCCGAATATTTGGAACCGCGCATTCGGTCAGGCGCCGCTCTTGCACACGTCGACGTTCGGCGGCGGCGAGCTGGCCTGTGCCGCCGCGCTGGCGGGGATGGAGGTGCTCGAAGACGAGGGATTAACGCAGCGCGCGCGGATACGCGGCGAGCAACTTCTCGCCGGCGCGCGCGCAATCGCCGGTGAGTACCCGGCGGTGGTGCGCGAAGCGCGCGGTCTGGGCCTATTGGTCGGAGTCGAGTTGACCAACGAAGGGTACGGCGGATGGATCATCCCCGAGATGCTCAAGCACGGCGTCACCGCGGCGTGGACCCTAAACGCGCAGCGCGTGATCCGGCTCGAACCGCCGCTGATCGTGACCGCGGCCGAGATCGACCGCGCGTTGACCGCATTGCGTGCCGGCGTCGCCGCCGCCTACGAAAAGCTAGGCGCGCTCTAAGGGTTCGCGATGCCGTATGTCGAGAGTAGGATCGCGATACTTGCCCCCGCGCGCCGCGTCTACGAACTGGCCAAAAATCAGGACCGGTTTCCAGAGTTCATGCCCGACGTAGAGACGGTGACGATCCTGCAGCGCTATCCCGACGGCGTCGTCTCGCGCTGGAAGACGCTCGTCGAGGAGGCGCCGATCGAATGGACGGAACAAGATCGCTTCGACGATGCGGCACTACGGATCGATTACAAGCTGCTCGAGGGCGATCTCGACAAGTTCGAAGGGGCTTGGACCTTCGAATACCGCGACGGAGCGACCCACGTCGTGCTAGGTGTGGATTACGACTTCGGGGTGCCCACGCTCGCCGAGCTGATCGGACCGACGCTGGAAAGAAAAGTTCGCGAAAACAGCGAGATGATGCTCGCAGCGCTCAAACGTCAAGCCGAGGCGGTTGCAACGTGAACAAGTTCTGTTTCGTGATACATCCGCTTTCGTTCGACGACATCGCTCGCTACGAGCCGGGAGCGAAGGGCAAAGGCGAGCCGATCCTTCGCAAGATAATGGAGTGGATGCCTTCGTACGCGGCCGTGCACGTGACCGGCGTCCGCACGCCCGATGGGCGCGAAACCGAAGGGTGGTTCGTCGCCGCACCGCTCTTGCCGCAGCAGCTCGTCGAATTTCCCCGCGAGGAGGTCTATCGCCGCGTCGTCCGCGCGATCGAGATCGGCGCCGAGCTCGGCGCGCAAATCGCCGGTTTGGGCGCCTTTACGGCCGTCGTCGGCGATGCGGGCATCACCATCAACGAACGTTCGCCGATTCCAGTTACGACCGGCAACTCGCTGACGATCGCCGCCGGCGTCGCGAGCCTGTTCCGCGGCGGCCTGGAGATGGGTATCGATCCGTCCACCTCGACCGCGGTCGTAATCGGCGCGACCGGCTCGATCGGAAGCGCCTGCGCGCGGCTGATCGCACCCAGAGTGAAACGCCTGGTGCTGGTCGCGCGCAACGAAACCCGTCTGCGAAAGTTTCACGAGGAGAATTCAAGCGAGCTCGGATGCGCGAGCGAATACACGACCGACACCTCCGCCGCCGTCCGCCGCGCGCAGCTCGTTCTTACCGCGACGACGTCGACGCAGGACGTCATAGAGCCCGAAGATCTTCAGCCCGGCGCGGTCGTCTGCGAGCTGTCGCTGCCGCACGACGTGAGCAGGCGCGTCGCGCAACAACGGCCCGACATCTTAGTGAGCGAAGGCGGAAATATGGTCGTTCCCGGAGAGCCGCGCTTCGAACGAGTGCGCGAGCAGGGCACCGAGTTCGACTTGAATCTGCCGCCACGCACCGCGCTTGCCTGCATGAGTGAGACGATGATTCTCGCGCTCGAGAATCGGCTCGAGCCGTATACGCTCGGGCGCGGCATCGAGCTCAAGAAAATCATCGAGATTGACGCGATGTCGCAGCGCTGCGGCTTTACGTTAGCCGACATGCGCGCTTTCGACGCCGCGATTACCCCCGAGAAGATCGCCGCCACCAAACTTGCGGCGGCTGCCTTTCCAAATTCCGTTGGGTCGCCGTGAAGCGCGTCGTTTCGGTCTCGCTCGGTTCGAGCAGTCGCGATCATCAAGCGCACGTGACGTTCATGGGCGAAGAGTTCGACGTCTCGCGTATCGGAACGGACGGCAAGCTCGACGCCGCAATCGCGAAAGTGCGCGAGCTCGACGGTCACGTCGACGCGATTGGCCTTGGCGGAATCGACGTCTATCTTTACGCCGGCCGCCACCGTTACGCTCTACGCGACGGGCTGCGACTGCTAGAGGCGGCCAAAACGACGCCCGTCGTGGATGGAAGCGGGTTGAAGAACACGCTAGAGCGCGAAGCGGTTCGCTTCATGCAAGACGAGCTCGCAATCGACTTGCGCGGACGGCGTGTGCTGATGGTCAGCGCCTTGGATCGCTTCGGCATGGCGCAAGCGCTCGTGGATGCCGGCGCCGACGTGCTCTTCGGAGATTTCATCTTCGCACTCGACAAGGACATGCCGGTCCGCGATCTTCACGAGTTCGAGCGCATGGCACAGAAGTATCTTCCCGACGCCTGCAAGCTGCCGTTCCAGTTCTTCTACCCAACCGGAAAGAAGCAAGAGAAGCCGCCCGAGCCTAAGTATCCGCAGTACTACGAGCAGGCGGAGATTATCGCCGGCGACTTCCATTTCATGCGCCAGTTCATGCCCGCGCGGCTCGATGGTAAGACCATCCTCACCAACACCGTCACCCAGGCAAACGTCAACGAGCTTGCCGAACGCGGCGTCGAGACCCTGATCACGACGACGCCGGATCTCGGCGGGCGCTCCTTTGGAACGAACGTGCTCGAGGCCGCGCTCCTAGCACTTCTTGGGAAGGCGTGGAGCGACGTCGTTCCCGCCGACTACCAGCGTCTCTTAAAGGAACTGCAATTGAAGCCGCGCGTCGTGCGCCTCCGTGAATCGCGGTCCTGAGCCCGTCATCCGGCGAGCGTGACGAGCCGAAAGCCTGGGTATAAAGCTCCGGCTGCAGCGGCAGAGGAGGCCTGGCCGGGGCCTCAGAACAAACCGCGCCAGCGTTGAAGGACGCCATCCAATCTCTGGGGTTGCTCGGTATGGTTTTGCCCCGTAAGGATCAGTAGTTGAACGACAAAGAGATCGTACTCACCGCCGAGGGCCTGGCGAAGCTGGAGCGGGAGCTCGACGAGCTCAAGAGCGTCCATCGGCGCGAGGTCAACGACCGCATCCGCCAAGCCAAAGAGTACGGCGACTTGAGCGAAAACGCGGAGTACGAAGATGCCAAGCAGGAGCAGGCCTTCATCGAAGGCCGCATCCTCAAGCTGGAGGCGATGATTCGCAACGCGCGCATCATCGACGAATCCGAGTATGCGGCCGATGAGGTCCACCTCGGCGCGGTCGTCAAAGTCAAAGATCTCAAGAACAACGACAGCTACGAGTTCTCGATCGTGGGATCGGCCGAGGCCGACCCGCCGAATCGCCGGATCTCGAACGAATCGCCGCTCGGAAGCGCGCTGATGGGTCACAAGAAAGGTACGACCGTCGACGTGGCCACGCCGCGCGGGGTCGTCAAGTATAAGATCGAATCGATCAAGAGCAACTCACCGAAGAAGGCTGCCAAGAAGGCTTCGTAACTATTGGACGAGCTCGGCAAGACCGAAGCGGCACTCGTAGCGGCCAGACGTGAGAATCTGGCCGCTTTGCGTTCGCGGGGGAGCGATCCGTTCGGCGCGCGCCGTTTCGACGTGGACGCGACGACCGCCGAGCTGAGCGAACGCTACGGTTTTCTCGTGCCCGGACAAGACGCCGGCGCCGAAGCGTGGAGCCTCGCCGGCCGCGTGCTTTCGAAACGCACGATGGGCAAGTCGAGCTTCGCCGACCTAGCCGACCGCAGCGGAAAGCTGCAGATCTACCTGCGCAAGGAAGAAGTCGGCGAACCCGCCTTTTGCGACTGGGCCGATCTCGATCGCGGCGATCTGATCGGCGTGCGCGGTTACATGTTCCGCTCGAAGATGGGCGAGCTGACGCTTCACGTAAGCTCGTTCT
Source organism: Vulcanimicrobiota bacterium (assembly GCA_963831815.1). Lineage (GTDB taxonomy): Bacteria > Vulcanimicrobiota > Vulcanimicrobiia > Vulcanimicrobiales > Vulcanimicrobiaceae > Cybelea. The sequence goes on along the minus strand of CAWHRL010000002.1, from coordinate 168,289 downwards.
CGCCGCTCGGCAAGGCGCTGATGCCGTTACCCGACAAGTGGCACGGACTGCAAGACGTCGAGAAACGCTATCGTCAGCGCTACGTGGACCTGATCGTCAATCCGGACGTGCGCGATACGATGATCATGCGCAGCCGGCTGATCTCAGAGATGCGCCGGTTCATCGACGGCTACGGTTTCTACGAAGTCGAGACGCCGACGCTGCTGCATGTTGCCGGGGGCGCCGCGGCACGTCCGTTCGTCAGCCATTGTAACGCTCTCGACGAGATGATGCAGCTGCGGATCGCAACCGAGCTGAACCTCAAGCGCCTGATCGTCGCAGGGCTCGAGCGCGTCTACGAGATCGGCCGTATCTTTCGTAACGAGGGCATCGATACGACCCACAATCCGGAGTTCACGATGCTCGAGTTGTACGCCGCCTACTGGGACGTCTCCGACATGATGGAGTTCAACGAAGCGCTCGTCGCACATCTAGTTTCGGTCGCAACCGACGGCGACACCGAGCTTCCCTATGGCGACGGCACGATCTCGTTCGCGCCTCCGTTCGCGCGCATCGAGTATCTCGAGGCGATCGCGCGTTACAGCGACGGGAAGTACACGCGCGAGCGGCTGCTCGACGCAAAAGGCGCGCAGGAGATTCTACGAGAACTCGGTGTACCGGCCTCGCCGAGTCACGGACACGCGCTCGACAAGATCTTCGAGCGCGTGCTCGAGCCGCGCTTGATCGCGCCTACCTTCGTCACGGGTTATCCGGTTCTGATCTCGCCGCTGGCCAAGCGGCGGGCGGACGATCCGGATCTAGCCGATCGCTACGAGCTTTTCTGCGCGCGCATGGAAATTTCAAACGCTTTCACCGAGCTCAACGATCCCGACGATCAGCGCGCGCGCTTCGAAGCGCAAGTCGCCGAACGAGCCGGCGGCAACGAGGAGATTCCGGAGCCCGACTGGGACTACGTGCGCGCGCTCGAATACGGCATGCCTCCAACCGCCGGAATCGGCGTCGGCGTCGACCGTCTCGTCATGCTGCTGACCGGGCAGCGATCGATCCGCGACGTGATCCTCTTCCCGCTGCAGCGTCAACACGGATAACGGCGTTTCGGTGACGCGCGCGGTCGCGTTGGTGACGCTCGTGTTCGCAGTGGTCGCAGGACCGGCGGCGGTTCAATCGAGTCAGCACTATTACTATCTCAAGACTGGCGCGGTCGATCTGACGGTGCTGTTACCGCCTCCGCCCGACGTTGCGTCGGCGCAAGCGCGTTCCGACGAAGCCCAAGTTGCGGCAGCGGTCGCTGGCCGCAGCAGCGCGCAGCTTTTCGAAGCGGAAGATGCCTCGGCGCGGACCGTCTTTTTCTATGCTCCGTCGGTCGGTGCCGGATTCACGCCTGCGCGGCTTCCGATTACCGCGGCCTTCTTTTCGCGCATCGGCTCCGACGTTAAGGGGCTTGTCGACGAGGCGAAGACGCACTGGGAACGACCGCGCCCCGATGGCGCTCACAAACCGCGAGGCTCCTATCCGAGCGGGCACGCCGCATTTGCAGCAGCCAGCGCGATCGTGCTCGCGCAGCTGCTTCCGGCCAAGCGCGATGCGATCTTCACACAAGCCCGAACGTTCGCGGAGAATCGAATCCTCTTAGGATTGCACTATCCCAGCGACATCGCGTCGGGGTGGACCGCGGGGACGCTCGCGGTCTACGTCATGATGCACGATAGCGCGTTCCTTCGCGACTTTGGCGCGGCGAAGGCCGAGTTGCGCCGAGCGAGCCTCTGAGGAATCTTCGCCTGACCGTCGAGTACGACGGCACCGATTTTTGCGGATTCCAATGGCAGCCGGAGTCGCGCACGGTTGCGGGTGTGCTGGCAGACGCGCTCGGACAGCTCTTTGGCGAACCCGTCAAAATAACCGGCGCCGGGCGCACGGACAGCGGCGTTCATGCCAGCGGGCAAGTAGTCTCGTTCAAAACCGAGGCGAGCTTCCCGTTCGAGCGGCTCCTGGTCGCGCTGCGCGGGTCGCTGCCGGCGGACTGCTCGGCGCGGGACGCCGCGCTCGTTGACGAGGACTTCTCGGCTCGCTTCTCGGCCCGCGAGCGCACCTACGTCTATGCCATCCTCAACCGTCGGCAACCAAACGCCCTGCTCGCGCGCTATGCCTATCACCATTCGGAGGCGCTCGATCTGATGGCGATGCGGGCCGCCGCTGCTATGCTCGTCGGCGAACTCGACTTCCGGTCGTTCTGCGCCGCGCCCCCGGAGCGCACCGTTCGCAGCCTTCGCCGGCTGGAGATCGAGCGGCATGGGGAGCTGATCCGGATCGAGGTAGCGGCCGACGGCTTCCTCCACCACATGGTACGGACGATCGTGGGGACCTTGACTGAGGTTGGGACGGGGCGGCGGGACCCTGCCGATATAGCCACGATTCTGGCTGCCCGCGACCGAGCGGCAGCCGGCGGCATGGCGCCGGCCCAAGGCCTCTACTTGGCCGGCGTCCGGTATACGGGCGGCTACGACTCGTTCGCCGAGCCCCCGCTCCTGCGCCGCTAGTCGGGAATTTACCCCGAGCCCCTCGACGCCGCTTCGGGATAAACTCCGTCGAAGGGCCGCTTGACTGAGCGCGGGCTTTCCCGTAGGATACGTTGGTTGTGCGCACCTATCAGCAAAAGACGGCTGAAACGGAGCACCGCTGGTACGTTGTCGACGCGTCGGGAGAACGCCTCGGCACGCTTGCGGTGCGCATCGCCCGCGCGCTCTCGGGCAAACATAAGCCGACCTGGACGCCGCACATCGACGACGGCGATCACGTCATCGTGATCAACGCCGAGAAGATCGAGCTCGGCGGAAACAAGTGGACGCAGAAGCTTTACTACCGCCACAGCAACTACCCCGGCGGCTTGAAGGTAGAGACCGCGCGCGACATCGCCGATAAACATCCCGGGCGACTGATCGAGAAGGCCGTTCGCGGGATGCTCCCGACCAACCGCATGCGCGACGTGCAGCTTGGCCGCCTGAGCGTCTATGCAGGCGCCACGCATCCGCACGAGGCGCAGAAGCCCGCGCCGCTCTCGACCGTATCGTAGGAGCTCCTTTGGAAGAAACGCTCGACGTCATTCAATCGACTGGCCGCAGAAAACGCGCGGTCGCGAGGGTGAAGCTCTCGCTCGGTCAGGGCGTCATCACGGTCAACGGAAAACCAGTCGACGAATACTTCCCCCGCCCGCAGCTGCTGCAGATCGTGCGCCAGCCGCTCGAGGCGACGCAGAGCACTGCGCGCTTCGACGTGCGGGTCAAGGCGGAGGGCGGAGGGGTGACCGGCCAGGCCGGCGCGATTCGCCATGGCATCGCGCGCGCGTTGTTGGCGATCGACGAATCGTTTAAGCAGACGTTACGCAAGAACGGCTTCCTGACGCGCGACCCGCGCGAAAAGGAATCGAAGAAGTACGGTCGCAAGCGCGCCCGCAAGCGATTCCAGTACAGCAAACGCTAGGGACCTTTCTCAAGATCGCCGCGATCGTGCTGGGCGCGATCGCTTTGCTCGTGCAACCGCAGGCGACCTGGGTCGAGCGCGCCTACGCCAACGGCGCCTATCCGCAGTGGGAGCGCGTTGCATTCTCGATCACGCATTCGCTGCCGTGGTCGCTCGGCGACTTCGCCGCGCTCGCAGGCATCGCTGCGATCGTTTGGCAGATCGTCGTCTTCGCGCGACTTCGCACCCGCCGCTGGAAAGACGTAGCGGCGCTGCTTCTGAACTGTGCCGCGATCGCCGGGCTCTACGCGTTGTGGTTCGAGCTGAGCTGGGGCTGGAACTACGCTCGCGCGCCGATCGAGAGCCGGGTGCGCTTCGAACCATCCCGCGTGACCCCGGGCGGCGCCGCAGCACTGCGCGAGCGCGCGATGGCCGAGATGAACGCGCTGGCAGCCCCGGCCCACGCCCGCGCCGAGCTCCCGCTCGACTTGGACGACCTGCGCGCCGCGTGGCTTCCGGCCGTACGACGCGCCGGCGACGATTGGACGCCTTCGGTCGGTAACGCCAAGCCGACGATTGCCGATCCCTTCATGCTAGCGACCGGAACGAGCGGTTTCATCAATCCGCTGACCCTCAACGTCGCGCTCGCGTCGGATCTGCTCTGGTTCGAGCGGCCTTTCGATATCGCGCACGAATGGAGCCACGACGCTGCTTACGCTCGGGAAGACGAAGCAAACTATTTAGCGATCGTTACCACTTTGCGTTCGCCCGATCCGGTGATGCAATACTCGGGATGGTTCGAGCTTTTTCTCTACCTGCCGCAGAAGCGCCACTACGCGCATCGCGAGTTCGTTCCGCTCGTTTGGCAGGACTTTGTGGCGCTGCGCAAACGCGACGCGCGCCACATCAACGCGAGGCTCGCGCACTGGTCCTGGCGCACCTACAACGTCTATTTGAAGAGCAACCGGATCAGTTCGGGAATTGAAAACTACGACGAGGTGACGCGCCTGATGCTCGGCGCACCGCTTGACGCTTCGGGCCTGCCGATCGCACGATAAAAAAGGGGATCCGATTATCGGATCCCCTTTGACTTGAGCTAGAAGTTAGTGTTTGGGCGGCTTGCCGTTGTTGCCGTTTGCCGGCGGTTTGCTTTGACCGCTCGGGTGCTGACCCTGCGGGTGGCTTTGTCCGTTCTGCATTCCGCCCTGATGCGTTCCTTGACCCTGATGCGTTCCCTGGCCATGCATTGCTTGGCTCTGCATGTTCTGGTGCGCATTGGGACGCGTCGTCTGTGGGTTGCTGTGCTGCGCCTGGCTGGCAGGCCGAGTCGCGGAGCTCATGTGGTTATTCTGCCCGGGACGGTTCTGTGCCGATGCGTGCGCCGGGTTTGCGGGCTTGTTCTGGTTTGCCGCGGGTTTGTTTTGATTCGCGGCATTCATCTTGTTGTTTGCCGCGGGCTGGTTTTGTGTCGTTGGCGCCTTGTTGTTCGCGGTGTTGTTGCCCCGAGTGGGAATCTTCGCCGCGGCCTGCTTATCGGCCGTCGTGACCGGAGCGAAGTTCTTCGGTTTGTTACTGTCGTTGAATGCCCGCTGAGAGGACGTTACGGACGGCCTGCCCTTGTTGACCGAGGCGAGCTGGTTGCGATCTCGACCGGCGATATTCGCCTGGTCTTTCTGCGCCGTCGTCGGCGCTTTGCCGGTCTTGCGCGAGTTGATTTGCGCTTGAGTCGGTCGGACGGTGGTTCCACCTTTACCGCCGTTGAAGCTGACGTTCTTGCAGTTGTTGCAGACGTTCTTGTTGATGACCGTCTTGTTGTAGGTGTTGTGAATGTTGGTGGTATTGACTCTGGTGACGGCCGTGTTGTAGGCGAAGTTGCCGCCGTTCCACGAGCCTCCGTAGAAGCCGGTGCCGGGGAACCCAAAACCATAGTTGATGCCGCCGTAGAAGCCGACGGTGGGACCCCAGTAGCCGGTGTTCCAGCCATAGCCGCCGCCGCTATAGCCCCAGAAGCCGGGCGTCCAGTATAAGCCGACGGTTGGCGGGGCAACCCAAGTGCCGGGAACCCAGTAGTAGCCGGCCTGGCCCCATGCCCAGTAACCCGGGGTCCACATGTAGTTCGGATACGGTGCCGGGGGTTGCGAAACATACGGCAGCGGCGGCGGGGGTTGTCCGACCGAGAAGCCGACGCCGACGCTGAACTGCGCCGGCGCCGCCACCGGCAGCGCGGCGACTAGAATAGTTACGATGATTGCGGAAAGCGATCTTGTGATTTTCACTGTTACTCCTTTTCCCAAGACTATTATAGCCGAGTTTTGCCGGCTTGCGAGGGGCGCTTGCTAGCGGTTTCACAGGATTCTTACCCGGCAATCAGTGGCTGCTAACTCGATCCTCACCACACTCTCACGTCACATCTCGTCTACGCTCGGTAAGTCTGCGGGCCACATGGCCTTGATAGAGTCTCCTCATGTTCGACGTCGGCGAGTCTTTGCGAGACGCTTTCTCCAGCGCGGAGAGCCGTTTGCGTGATGCGCAAGCCGCGGTTGCTCGCGCCAACTCTGGTGGCGAGGCCGGCCGCTCAGCCGATGCGGCGATGGCACGGACCGCACAGGGGGCGATCTTTACGGAGGTACTGCTCGCTGCGGAGCGAGCCCGGCTCGAGGAGATCAAGGCGGTGACAAAATGAAGATCGATCTACTCGATTCGGCCGCGGGTGGAATGGACGCACAGCGTGCGGCGCTCGACGTCGCGGCCCGCAACGTTGCCGCCGCCGAGGCGGCCGGCCCGAACGGCGAGTACGCGCGAATGATTCCGGTCTTTCGAATCGTCGACTCGGACGATGGTGAGGCGCGCGTGGAGTTCGCCGGCACGCGCAGCGAGCTCGGAACCAACGTTGACATTCTCACCGAGATGATCGCCGTGATGAATGCCTCGCGCGCATACGAGTCCGACGCGTCGCTTTTCGAAACCGGCAAGAGGCTCGCGGAGAAGACGATCGATCTGGAGCGGCTGTGAGAGTCGAACCACTTCTACCCGACGCGCCGACACCGCCGGACCGCACCGGCGACGGCCTCGGATTCTCGCAGGCGCTCGACACCCTGGGCGACGCTTTGAGCGGCGCCTCGAGCGCAGAAGACGATTTTGCGTACGGCAGAGGAACGCTGCACGACGCGATCTACGAGCGCGCGCGAGCCGACGTCGCACTCTCGGTCGCGACCGCGACCGCCCAGCGCATCGCACAAGCCGTGCAATCAATTCTGAACATGCAAGTGTAGGATAGCCACGGTGCAATCGGCGGCACAACTCTTCGTCACGTGGAGAACCATGCCGAGAACGATTCGGCTTGTCGTAACCACGTCTGCGCTAGGAGCGCTCGTATTGGCCATCGCCGCGGCGATCGTCGCACATCCGGCCCGCACTCCGCTCTTTGCGGCGCCGCTCCGTCCCGATCAAATCGGCGAGGTCGAAGAACGTTTGGCCGCCTGGCGCGTTCCATTTACACCAACGAGTGAGAACGTCGTGGTGGACGCCGTTCGCCGCAGCGATCTCTTGTTGAGACTCTCACTCGCCGGCGTGCCGCATCCGCATCTCGAGAGTACGGGCGAGGCGCTGACGAATATCGGCGTGCTGACGCCGCAGGCCGTCATCGAGGCGCAGACTCGGGCTGGACTCTCGGGCGATATCGAAGCCGGATTACGCGGCATCGACGGGGTCGACGACGCTCGGGTCATCGTCGCGCCCGCGAAGGCTCCGGAGTTCGCCGATGAGTCGACGCACGATGCCAGCGCTTCGGTACGGCTGCAGCTGCGCGCCGGCGCCCGGCTCTCCCGGGAAGCCGTCGCCGGCATCCGTGCATTCGTAGCGGCGAGCGTACCCGAGCTGCAACCGGCCCGCGTGACGATTCTCGACGATCGCGGCATCGCGCTCGGAGACGAGGCAGCGGACGGCGGCGAAGCCTCCGACTTACAGCACTCGTTGCAATCCGCACTCGATTCGGCTTTCGGCACCGGAGCGGCGATCGTCCGCGTTCGCGCGGAATACGATGCCGCGCGAACCTCAGAGCGCGTCGTGCGCCGCGCCCCGGTCGGCGTCGCGCCGATCGTGCGCGCGCAGCACAACGAGAGCTACGATGGCGACGGCAAACGCTATCGAGGGCTGGAAGCGAGGGAAGATCGCGGCAGCGAGACGCACGAGTCGCTCACCCTCGTTCCGGCCGGCGTGCTAAAGCGGCTTTCGACCGCCGTCTTTGTGGATCAAGATCGCTCGCTCGATCTTGCGAAAGTTCGCGAGCTCGCCGGCGCGACGCTCGGTTACGACGCTCGCCGCGGCGACACGCTTGTGGTTGAGGCGCTCGACTTTCATCGCGAGCTGGTAGCAAAGAAGGATGCATGGTGGCTGCTCTACGGCGCAATCGTGCCGCTTGCGCCGGCGCTTGTTCTGGCGATCGGATTGGTGGCCTGCGTGCGCGTCGCTGCGCCGGCGCTCGCATCGCTGGTGCAGACGCTCGTCGAGCGCGCAATCGTTGAACGCACCTCGAAAGCGGCATCGGGTTTTCCGCCGGCGCGGGTCCACAGCATGCTCGAACGGGAGCCGCCCCACGCAGCAGCCGCGATCATCAGCGCGCTTCCCGCCGCAACGGCTACGGCGGTCCTGGAGCTCTATCCGCCTCACGAGCGTGAGGCGATCGTCGACCGCATGCAGCGCCGTCATTCACCGTTGATCCCGGACGCTAACGAGCTGCTCCGTCGCCATGTCTGACGAGTTCGTGCCGCTCGCGCTCTTTCTTCGACCCGCAGTCAGCGAGCCGGCGACCGAGCCGGCGCCGCCGGCGGCATCGCCGCCGCTGGAGATTGCGCTCCGTCCGCCGGAACGTGAAGAGGCGCTCCGCGCGGCGCGCCGATTTCGCGCAGCGCTCGCCGATGCGCTCGACGCCGCTCTCCAAGAGCTGTTGCGGACGATCGCGAGTGAAGTGCTGGCGCGCGAGCTCCGGTTGGGCGGTGCCGACGTTGCCGCGATCGTTTCTTCCGCGCTCGATCGTTTCGCCGACGAGCGCATCGTTTCAGTTCGCGCTCATCCGCAGGACTGCGCCGCGCTCGTTGCGGTACCGATCGAGCGCGTCGCCGACGACTCGCTGACGCCGGGCGACGTTCGCATCGAGTTGCAATGGGGCACGATCGATCTCACGCTGGACGCTCGGCTCGACGCCGCACTGGCAGCATGGGCGGCGTGACCGCGGCGACGACGCGCCCGCTTGGAACCTGCGCGTTCGGTCGCGCGATCGATGCGCACGGCTTACCGCTCGACCGGGGACCGCTGCTGCGCGGGCGCATGGCGCGGGTAGAGCTGCGTTCGCCGCGCCCCGGCGATCGTGTGCCGCTTGAGACTCCGCTCTGGACCGGCGTTCGCGTTATCGACGGTCTGCTCACGATCGGCCGCGGTGCGCGCATCGGAATCTTCGGCGCGCCCGGCGCCGGCAAGACGACGCTGATCGAGTCGACCATCGCCGGTTGCGCCGCCGACGCGGTCGTCGTCGCTCTCGTTGGAGAACGTGGGCGCGAAGCGCAGCGTTGGATAGAGCGGCGCCACGACTGGATGACCGTCGTCTGCGCCACCAGCGACCGACCGCCCCACGAACGCGTTGTGGCCGCGCACGTCGCGGCCGCACAGGCCGGAGCGCTGCGCGAGCGCGGCCTGCACGTGTTGCTCGTTATCGACAGCCTGGCCCGCTTCTCGGGAGCGTTGCGAGAGATTGCAATCGCGGCCGGCGAGAGTGCCGGGCGCGGCGGCTTTCCGCCGAGCGTCTTCGCTCAAATGGCACGGCTCGTGGAAGTCGCGGGCGCGACCGCGCGCGGCTCCATAACGTTGATCGCGACCGTGATCAACGACGGGGATGACCGCGATCCGGTGAGCGAAGCGGCGCGATCACTGCTCGACGGTCACGTCGCCCTTTCATCACGGCTGGCCGCGGCGGGACGATTCCCGGCTGTGGACGTGCCGGCGAGCGCAAGTCGCACGATGGATGCGGTCGCGAATGCGTCTCATCTGCGCGCCGCGCGTAGAGTTCGGCGAGCGCTGGCGTTACTCGAGCGCATCGAAGACGCGCGGGCGCTCGGCATCGAGCCGCCCGACCGCGCCGCGCGAGCGGCAATCGTCAACGAGAACCGCATAGAGACGTTCCTTCGCCAACGAGATACTGCGTCGGCGTGCGATGCGACGCTCGCGGAGCTGGCCGCCCTCGCGGCCCTTTTGGATGACGTCGATGAAGATCGTTAGCGAATTCGCCGCAGTCATGCGGCGCATTGATGAGATCGCGGCGGGCCCAAGCTTCGATGCAACCGCGTTCGGCGCCGCCGTTGCTTCGACCCCAGCGGTTTCGCGCGCCGCCATCGATCGCTACGTCCGCGCGAACGCGCAGGTTTCGGGCGTCGATCCCGAGCTGATTGAGGCAATTATCGCAAACGAGTCGGGATTCAATCCGAACGCCACGTCGCGAGCTGGGGCCCGGGGTTTGATGCAACTCATGCCTGAGACCGCCGCGAGCCTTGGCGTTCTCGATCCGTACGATCCCGCGCAAAACGTCCGCGGCGGCACCCGCTATCTGCGCGCCCTTCTCGACCGGTTCGGCGACGTCGAGCTGGCAGTGGCAGCGTATAACGCGGGAGCGGGCGCCGTCGAACGGTACGGTGGTGTGCCTCCGTACGCGCAGACTCAAAATTACGTGCACAACGTTTTGTTGCGCTACCACGAGCTGCGCTCGAAACAAACAGGCGCCGTTCTCAAGCCGGAAACGTTGCGATGAGCGACCGATCAAAGGTTGCTGCGATGATCGTCCGATGATGACCGCGCAACTCGAAGTAAGCATCCTCGCGGCGCCCGTCGCAGCGATTGACCCACGCGCCCTTTCGCAGGCCTGGTATTCGGCGTTGCGATTTGGGCCGCAAGCGCCGCCGGCCTTTGTCATTAGAAGTCACGCGGATCGCGCCCAAACTCTTGCCAACCGCTCGAAGTCGCCGGCCGCTGCGCAAGCTGTGCGCTCCCGGCAGAGTGACCGGCCTCGCGCCGCGGCCGAACGGCCCCAACGCCGCGCCGTTTCGGGCGGCGATTCATGGAACGATGCCTTGCGTTACCGTGCGGCGCGTAGGCTCCTGGCAGAGCGGATCGAGCGCGCGTTCGCCGGTTCGAACGCTCACCCCAAACGAGCGACGTTCTCGATGGGACGCGGAACGGCGCGTGTCGTGGTCATCCTTCAAACGAAGGGAAAGCGGACTATGCTGCTCGCGCTCTGCCGGCCGGAGCTGCGTAGCGTGGTGGGCCGCGCTTTGGCGCAGGCACGTTGCGCGCTAACGGCGCGCGGCTTGCGTATCGAGCCGGCGAGAGGCTGCGAATGTTTCTAAGTTCGAGCCTGGGCGCTGCGCTCGACCGCATCGCCGAACGCACGGCCGACGTGCGTCGAGCGTTCACGCCGGGGGCCGTTCCGCAACACGACGACGTCGCGACGCCGGGAACCTCTTCGGACGTTACCGTCGACCCGCTCGCGGTCGTTGCTCCGGATGGCGCCTACTTCGTCACGAACGACGATGAAGGCCGAAGGAGCTATACGCGCGACGGCGCTTTCACCATCCATGCCGGCAAATTGACCGACGCGGGCGGCCGGGCGATCCTCGGGATGCGCGCGCCGGGCGCTGCGCTTGGCGAACTGACGATCGATCGCGTCGATGACGCGCTGGGAAGAACTCGCGACGTCCACATCGAGCGCGACGGGAGTCTCGTTTACGGCCGCGAGGTGGTAGATCCGCGCAGCGGCGCAAAGGAGCCGCAACGCGTCGTCGCCGGCCGTATAGCTCTCGTGCGATTTCCGGCTGGAACGAAGCTGGAGACGAACGATGGAACGTATTGCGTTCCGCCCTCGGGTGTCATTCCGGCAAGCGGCTTGCCGGCCGACGGAACGTTTGCATCGCTCTTGCCGATGCATCGCGAGCGCAGTCGCATCGACGTGGACGAGAGCCTGATCCGTCTCAAAGACGCCTACCTGGCCTTCGATGCGCTGCGGGCAGCCGAGACCGCGAAGGCTCACGTCGGTAAGACTACGATGGATCTTCTCAAGTGAGATGGCTGAGTTTTTCAGCTGCGTTCGACGATCGAACCGTTACAACCGGGGCAAAGCGATTGCGGGAGGGCCGCTTTGAAGCGCGTTCCTCATTGCCGATCGGCGCGGCGTGCGTGGTCGCAAACGGCGTCCGCGAGACGCTGAGCTCGCTCCTGGGCGCAGCGGTCGCACTTCGCCTCTTGGCGCCTTCGATTCCAACGCCGCAAGCCTGGACGATCGTACTGCGCGAAGCTCTTCTTTACCGTCTCCGCGGCAACGTAGCCGACGCTGCGATCGTGCTGCGAACGCCCGACGCGATCGCCCTTGCCGCAGCGCTTTTCGGAGAATCTCGCGTCGCCGCTCTGGACCGGGCCCTCTCCCCGATGGAATGCGATCTTCTGGATCGGGCGGTCAACGCGGTGGCGGGAAACCTTGGCGTCGTTTGCGGTACGCCGGAAGGCCGCTTCGTCGAACGCGTGGCCGAGATCCGTGGATTCGTTACCTATTTCGAACTATCGATCGAAGAGCCGGTCGCAGCCCGGATCGGCATCGCTCTTTCGCGCGACCCATCGCCGGAGGCGCGCGGCTCTTTCGAGGCCGGGCACTTGGCCGCGGTCAAACTCACGGCGGTCGCCTCGCTCGACGTGGGGAGGACGCAAGCCGCCGAGGTCGCGCGTCTGGCGGCCGGCGCACTCGTCCCTATAGACCCGTCCGACGCTTCACCGCTGCGCTTTGCGCGTGGCGGGACGAAGCGTCGCTCGCGGCACTTGCGGCATCCGCAACGGACGCTTCGCATTCTCCGTGGATGCGATGCGCCAAGCGATGTGAGCGAAAACATCGGCTTGCTGCTGCATGTGCCGCTCCACCTCACCGTCGAGTTGGGCGGCGCCAAGATGTCGATCGCCGAGATTTTGAAGCTGGGTACCGGTTCGATCGTCGAGTTGGATCGCGCCGTCAGTCATCCGGTGGATCTGCTCGTGAACGATAGGCCGATCGCGCGCGGCGAAATCGTGGCGATCGACGAAAGCTTCGCGCTGCGCATCACCGAGCTGCTTGCGCTCTAATGACCTCGCAAGCCCTTCTCGACGCTACCGCAAGACACGCAACGATGCCGCTTGACGTGCTGGTGGCGTTGACGCTGCTCTCGCTCGTGCCGCTGCTTCTGGTCATGTGCACGTCGTTCGTGCGGATCGTCGTCGTGCTCTCGCTGGTTCGCTCCGCAATCGGCGCGTCGGCTCTTCCGCCCAACGCCGTGCTCACCGGGCTTGCGCTCGTCCTAACGATGGTCGTCATGGCTCCGACGGTGCAGCGGATTGAGCGCGATGCCGTCGCAGCCATATTCGCGAGGCGCGATCGCCCCGTCGCAAGCGATTATCGCGAGCGATCGCGCCGTTGCGCTCCTTCATGCTTCGGCAGACGCGGGCGGCCGACATCGCGGTGTTCGAACGTATCGCACGCCGGCGCCCAGAACCCGCGCGTCAGGCGCCGATAACGGTCGTCGTGCCGGCCTTCGTCGTCGGCGAACTCCGCAGCGCCTTTGCGATCGGCTTCGCGCTCTATCTGCCCTTCGTTGCCATCGATTTGGCGGTAGCGGCGATGCTGATGGGCCTAGGAATGATGATGTTGAGCCCACCCGTCGTCTCCTTGCCGGTTAAGCTCTTGCTCTTCGTCATGGTCGACGGCTGGGCGATGCTCTGCGGAGGCGTTGCCGGAAGCTTCCGATAAGGATGACCCCGTGCGCATCGACGCCGCGCTTGCGACTCAACGGCCGTTTTTCTCATTCGAGTTCTTTCCGCCGAAGGATGACGAGGGCTCGCGCCGTCTTTTTGCGACCATCGAGGCATTGCAGCCGCTGCGACCGGCCTTCGTCTCGATAACCTACGGCGCCGGCGGCTCGACCCGAGCGCGTACCGTCGAGCTCGCAAAGGAGATACAGCAGCGAATCGGGCTGACGGTCGTCGCGCACGTCACCTGTATCGGCGCCGACCGCGCCGAGCTGCGAACGTTATTCGACGATATAGCGCGTGCCGGCATCGAGAACGTCCTCGCGCTGCGCGGCGATCCTCCCGCCGGCGTGCAGTTTACACCGACGGCGGGTGGTTTCGCGCACGCCAACGAGCTGATCGGTATGCTTCGGCGGAACTACGGATTCTGCATCGGTGCGGCGTGCTATCCCGAGAAACACCCGGAAGCCCCGTCGTTCGAGGACGATCTGCGCAACTTGAGACTGAAAGCCGAGGCCGGCGCCGACTTTCTCGTGTCGCAGCTCTTCTTCGATAACGCAAACTTCTTCGAGTTCGAACGGCGTGCCCGGGCCGCCGGTGTCGAGCTTCCGATTCTTCCGGGCCTGATGCCGATCACGAACTTCAAGCAAATCCAGCGGTTCGTCGCAATCTGCGGCGCGAGCATTCCGCCCAAATTGCGCGTCGAGATGGAGGCGCGCAAAGACGACGTCAACGCCGTCGAAGATCTGGGAGTCGCCTATGCCTCGATGCAGGCTCTCGGATTGCTGCAAGCCGGCGCTCCGGGAATTCATTTTTACACCTTGAATCGCTCGCCCGCAACGCGCGCGATCGTGTCGTCGCTGCTGGCCGCTAGCGCCTGGCGCCCGGCCTTCCAAGCTCCCAGCGTAACAACAACGCGGTAAACTCGGCGTAACCGCGTACCGGTACCGTTGAGGCGTGGACGCCCTCGACGGATTGCTGCACGACGCGCTCATCACGACGGCCACCATCGCGCTGCCCGTGCTCGGTATCGCAGCTCTCGTCGGTACCGCGATCGCGGTCGTACAAGCCGCGACGCAGATCCAGGAACAGACCCTCACGCTACTGCCGAAGATTCTCGCCGTCGGGCTGATCGCAGCGATATTCGGCGACCCCGCCATGCATCTGCTCGCCGCGCTCTTCGATCGCGCCGTCGCAGCGATTCCTTCGCTCGATGCCGGATGGTGACCGGCCTGCTCGTCTTTGCGCGTTGTGCCGGCTTCGTCTTTCGCGCCCCCGGATTCTCGCATCCGAGCGTGCCCGCATCGCTTCGAGCGGGCTTGGCAGCCGCGCTTACAGTTGCTCTCGTTCAGGGCCGCAACGCATCGTCGCGGGATCCCACTGGAATCGAGTTCGCGATCGCGCTGCTGGTCGAATTCGGCGTCGGAAGCGCGATCGGTATGACGGCGTCGCTGATTTATGACGGCGCCTATGCAGGCGGCAGAGTCGTCGACGACTACGTCGGCGTTAAGGCGATCGCACCGAGCCTGCAACTCGTTGCGCCGAGCGGATTCGGGCGCGTCTGGTCGCTCGCGTTCACCGGCGGTTTCTTTCTCTCAGGGGCCGATCGGCTCGTTCTGCTTGGCTTCGCGCAAAGCTTCTCTCGCATTCCCGTCGGCTCGCCGTTGCACGCGAACGGATGGAACGACTGGGCCGCGACCTTCGCTGCAACGATCGTCGCAACGGCGGTTCAGGTCGCCGCTCCGGCAGTGGCCTGCGCGTTTGTCGTGCAGATCGCGGTGGGAGCGCTTTCGCGCGTAATCCCGCGCTTCGGCAGCTTCACGCTGGCCTTTCCGCTTGCATTCGCCGCCGCGCTCGTGGCGACGGTTATCGCGATGCCGGTCGTTTCCGAGCACGCTCCGGCACCACTGCTCGCGGTCCCCAAGCCTTAAAAACCTGTGAGCGACGTCTCCGAAAAGCCCTTTGAGGCGACGCCGCACCGCATCGCGAAGGCGCGACGTGAGGGTAACGTGGCGCGCTCCAGCGAGTTGGGTGCGAATCTTTCGTTCGCGGCTGGCGGAGTGACGACGCTCGCAATCGCCCCGCTCTTCGGAGCCGTTGCTTGCAATGCGCTGGCCGCTTCAGGATCGCAGCACGTGGCGACCTCTGCGGCGGTCGTGGCGGTCGCCCTGCTTCCGGCCGGTGCGGCGGCTTTCGCGGGTGCGCTTGGCAATCTCGTTCAGAACGGGGTTGTATCGTTCGCGATTTCGGCAAAGCTCGAGCGCATCAGTCCGCTCGACGGACTCAAACGCATTCTCTCACGCGAAACACTCGCGCACTCGCTGCGCGCCAGTCTGGCATTTGGATGTGCGGTTACGGCGATGGCGCCATTCGTTGGGCTGGCCGCCTCCGCGATGCTGGGTTCGGCTACGCTAACCCAAGTTGCCGCCGCAGCATGGATGGCGGCGCGCGAAGTCTGCGTCGCCGCTTGCGCGGTCGGTTTCTGTTTCGCGATTGCCGAGTACGCAGCGGCCCGCAACGCTTGGCTGCGCAAGTTGCGGATGAGCTTCGACGAGCGCAAGCGCGAGGTAAAGGAAGAGGAAGGAGATGCCGCCGCGCGCGGGCGACGACGGGCGCTGCACCGGGCGTTACTGCGCGGCGGAGTTCGTCGCCTCAAGGACGCGGCGTTTGTGGTTGCAAATCCCCAACACGTCGCGGTGGCGCTGGAGTACCGCCCCCCGCAGGTGCCCGTGCCGCGCGTGCTCGTTCGCGCCGTCGATACGGCCGCGGCGCGCGTCCGCGCTATCGCTGCGAGTTATCGGATTCCGATCGTCGAAAACGTTTGGCTGGCTCGCGCTCTCTATCGCGACGGACGCATCGGCGAGCCGATTCCGCACGTTCACTACGTCGCCGTTGCGGAAATAGTCGCTGCGTTGCTCCGCGCCAACGAGATCGGTTAGATCGATGGAGAGGTCGCCGAAACGGGCCGTTTACGCGTTCGCCGCACTCTTGTTGACGATCGTCGGGATTCTCATCGTACCGCTGCCGCCGTGGCTGCTCGACGTACTGCTCGGCATCAACGTCTTCGGGTCCGCGCTGGTCCTATTGCTCTCGGTGACCGTCGAGGATCCCTTGGAGTTTTCGGCCTTCGCGCCCGCGCTACTGGTCGCGACCCTGTTTCGCCTCTCACTCGACGTTTCGGCGACCCGGTTGATTCTCACGGCCGGGGCGACTCCGGGAGCCGTGGGGGCAATCATTCCCGCTTTCGGCGAGTTCGTCGTTCACGGAAATTTGGTGGTCGGCCTGATCGTCTTCACGATCTTGGTGACGATTCAGTTCGTCGTCATCGCGAGCGGTTCGCAGCGCGTCGCCGAGGTCGCGGCTCGCTTCACCCTCGATGCCATGCCGGGAAAGCAGATGGCGATCGACGCGGACGTGCACGCGGGGGTCCTCGACCCGGACGGCGCTCGGCGCAAACGCGATGTTGTGCAGCGTGAGGCCGACTTCTACGGCGCGATGGACGGCGCTGGAAAGTTCGTTAAAGGCGATGCGGTCGCGGCGCTCGTCATCGTTGCGCTCAACCTCACGGGCGGCGTCATCGTCGGTGTGGCATATCATGGGCTGCCGCCGCTCGATGCGCTCAATACCTTTGCGCTGCTCTCGATCGGCAACGCGCTCGTGACCACCCTTCCGGCCTTCTTAATTTCAACTGCGATGGGCATGATGGTAACGCGCGTGGCCTCCGACGGCGCGCTTGGGGCAGATCTCGCCGCGCAACTCTGTGCGCGTCCCGATGCATTGCGCAGTGCCGGCGCTTTGCTGCTCGCGCTGGCGCTCGTCCCTGCGTTGCCGAGACCGCTCTTTGCGGTCCTGGGGACAGGCGCGTTTGCTCTCGCGCACGCGGCGCAGCGCCAGCGCAGCCGGCGCGAAGCGGAGGCCGTAGAGGCGCGCGACCGGATCAAACGCAACGCGATGCGGCGTCCCGAATTAGCCCTCGGCCTTGTCGGCGTCGACGCCGTCTCAATCGAGATCGGCGCCGATCTCGCACAACTTCTCGCGCAGCCGCTCGCCGACGCTTTGCTCGACCGGATCGGTGAAGTCCGGCGCGCGCTGGCCGCCGACATCGGCGTCGTTCTTCCGGGAGTCAGACTGCGCGACGATCTCACGCGGGATCCGCGCACCTACGGCATCCGTGTGCGAGATCGCTTGGCGGGAACGGGGCGGCTCGACCTCGCGCGACTGTTGGCGGTTGCCGACGAGACCGTGCTCGCGCGTTTGCGCGCCCGCGTCGAGCGCGAACCGGTCTACGGCCTGCCCGCAGCGTGGATCGAAACGGAGGAGCGCGAGCGCGCGGTCAATGCGGGCGCGCTCGTCTTCGACCCCATCTCGGTGCTTGGATCGCATCTAGCCGAGATCGCGCGCACGAATGCGGCCGAGTTGGTCGGACGTCAGGAGCTGCAATCGCTGCTCGAACATTTGCGCACGGTCGTGCCGGCTTTGGTCAAGGAACTTGGCGGTGACGCATTGCCCTTCGCGGCGCTGCACCGCGCTCTCGGCTTGCTGTTGCGCGAAGGAGCGTGGCCGCGCGATCCGATCGCAGTATTGGAAGCGATGCTGGAAGCGAACACGCGCGACCCGCAAGAACTCGCCGAAGCGGCGAGGCGTGCGATCCTTCCCGATCTCTTGCGGCGGCGCGGTGTCGCGAAATTGGAGCCAGCGATCTTCGAACCCGATTTTGAGCGAAGACTCGCCGCGGCCTGGTGCCGGTACGGAAATGAAGGGCTCGAGCCTGCAACGGCGCTGGCACTGCGGGCGCGCATTGAGGAGTATGCCGGCAGGATAGCGCGCGAACGTGCGGCGGTGGTGTGCACCTCGGCGCTGCGTCCGGCACTTGCCGATTTCTTGCTGCGCTCGGGAATTCGCGTGAGCGTTTACGCGTACGGCGAGCTCCCCAACGAGCTTACGCTCGCGCCGGCCGAGGTTCTCGATGAGGAAGAACCGAAGGCCGTCGCCTCATGCACCTGACGACGCTCGACTGGATCATCGTCGTCGTTTCTTTGGGCGTGAGCTTCGTGCCGGCGATCGTGCTGGCGCGACGCGCCGGCAAGAATATCACCGAGTTCTTCGTGGCGGGGCGTCAGGCGCCATGGTGGCTGATCGGCATTTCGCTCGTCGCGACGACCTTCTCGACCGACACGCCGAATCTCGTAACAAATTTGGTGCGCGACGGCGGCGTCGCGGAAAATTGGGTCTGGTGGTCGTTCTTGCTCACCGGCATGGCAACGGTCTTCTTTTATGCGCGGCTCTGGCGCCGTTCGCGCGTGCTGACCGACCTCGAGTTCTACGAGCTGCGTTATGCCGGTCGCGCCGCGTCGTTCGTGCGTGGATTCCGCGCGATCTATCTCGGTCTGTTCTTCAACTGCTGGATCATCGCGACCGTCAACCTGGCGCTGGTGAAGATCGCCGGCGTGCTCTTCGGCTGGCCGCGCGCCGAGACGCTCGCGATCTCGGTCGTCGTCCCGATTATCTTTGCCGCGACCGCGGGTCTCTGGGGCGTGATGGTCACCGACCTGATTCAGTTTTGCATCACGATGAGCTCGGCGTTCGCGGCCGCCTACTTCGCGATCCACGCGCCCGGCGTCGGCGGTTTGCACGGACTGATCGCGCATTTCAACCATAGCGGCGCGGGCGCGCTCTCGATTCTGCCCAATTTTAGAGACTGGCACACCGCGCTCGGCGTTTTCGTGATCCCGCTCACGGTCTTGTGGTGGTCGGTCTGGTATCCCGGCGCCGAGCCGGGCGGCGGAAGCTACGTCGCGCAGCGCATGCTCGCGGCTCGCACCGAGTCCGACGCGCTCTTTGGCACCTTCATATTTCAGGTGATGCACTACGCGCTGCGGCCCTGGCCCTGGATCGTCGTCGCGCTCGCCTCGACGATCGTCTATCCGTCGCTGCACGACATCCAGTTGCGCTTTCCGGCGGTTGCACCGGGGTTGATCGGCAACGACATCGCTTATCCCGCGATGCTCGTCTACTTGCCGGCGGGCTTTGCCGGCTTCATGGTTGCGGGGATTTTCGCGGCGTATCGTTCGACGATCGAGACGCACCTCAACTGGGGCACGTCGTATCTCGTCCACGATTTCTACCAGCGCTTCATTCGCCCGGGCTCGTCGCAGCGCGAACTCGTCTTCGCGGGGCGGATCGTCACGGCGCTGCTGATGCTGCTCGGCGTACTCTTCACCTTCGCGCTCGATAACGCGCACAACGCGTTCAATCTCTTGCTCTCGATCGGCGCCGGCACCGGGCTGATCTATTTGCTGCGTTGGTTCTGGTGGCGGATCAATGCCTGGAGCGAGGTCGCCGCGATGCTCTCGTCGTTCGTCGTCTCGCTCGCGTTCTTCGCGGCCGCAAGGCTCGGTCACACCGCCGATACGACCGTCGCACTCTTGACGACGATCGGCGTGACGACGATCGTCTGGGTTGCCGTCACCTACCTGACGCCGCCGGTCGAGATGAGCGTGCTCGCCGAGTTTTACGCCAAGGTGCGGCCTGCCGGGCCGGGCTGGGCGCGCGTGCGAGACGCCTGCGCGCTGCCGCTCTCGCCCGATTCATTGCCGCTCGCGCTGCTGGGCTGGGTGCTTGGCTTGGCGTCCGTCTACGGCGCGCTCTTTGCCGCCGGAGGCTTCGTCTACGGGCGGTTAGACCAAGGCGTGATCTGGAGCGTTGTGGCCGGGGCGGCGATCCTGGGGCTGCTCCTGATCGGGCGCCGGCTCTGGACGGAGGCAGGCCCGGCGCCCGCGGAAAGCTAAGCTCCACCGGCCCCAATGAACTGGAAGACGGTCAAGGCGCCGTTCAAGGCGCTGGTCATTCTCGCCGTTTGTGCGATTTCGTTGTGGGCCGTGATCCCCGTGCAGAAGACGATCCATCTCGGACTCGATCTGCAGGGCGGTGCGCGGCTCTTGCTTCAGCTTTCACCGACGGCCTCAGTACCGCAGATCACCCCACAGGTGCAGGCCCAGACGCGTGAGGTGATCGATCGCCGGATCAACGGTTTGGGGGTGACGGAACCCTCGATCAGCAACGTCGGGTCCGATCGCATCCTGGTCGAGCTTCCCAACGTGAAGGATCCCGATCAGGCCGAAAAGCTCCTCAAACAAGCTGCGGTGCTCGAGTACAAGATCGTGCCGTTCGACGTCATGCAGAAGGCCGATTCGTACGTCGCGATGTTGCAGCAGCCCAATCTCTCGGCTAAGGACCGCGCCACCGCCGAACTCTACGTATCGAAGACGGCCTACGAAAAGAGCGGCAAGGTGGTTTATTCGGGCAGCGAGCTCAAGGCGGCACAGGCGGGTTACGATCAGGCCGGTCGTCCCGACATCCTCTTCCAAACGAAGGATCCGGCCAAATTCGGCAAGCTCACGACCGCCAATCTCCAGAAGCCGTTGGGTATCTTCCTCGATCACCGCTACCTCTCGGCGCCGATCATCCAGAGCCCGATCTACGACAGCGGCGAGATCACCGGCACGTTCACCGAAGAAAGTACGGTAACGACCGCCAACGAGCTCAACGCCGGCGCCCTTCCGGTCAGCATCAGCATCATCGAGAAAGAGACGATCGGGCCGACGCTCGGCAAGATCGACCTCATTCAATCGATGCGGGCCGCCGCGCTCGGGCTGGGCTTGGTCTTGATCTTTATGATCGCGGTTTATCGATTGCCCGGTCTCCTCGCCGACATCGCGCTCGCGGTTTACGTGCTCGCGATGATGGCGATCTTGGCGCTCTCGCACGCGACGCTGACGCTTCCCGGCATCGCGGGCTTCGTGCTCTCGATCGGTATGGCGGTTGACGCGAACGTTCTGATTTTCGAGCGCATCAAGGAAGAGCTCTGGAACGGCAAGACGATGCGCGCCGCGGTGCGGGTCGGATTCCAGCGCGCCTTCTCCGCCGTCTTCGACAGCCACTTCACCACGATCGTCGGCGCCGGCGTGCTCTACATGCTCGGCACCGGCACGGTGAAGGGTTTCGCGTTCACGCTCTTCTGGGGCACCGTCGTCTCGCTGATCACCGCGGTCTTCATCACGCGCTTCCTCGTCGACGTGCTGGTCGACAACGATATCTTGACTGCGCCCGAGTTCTACGGCGTCAAGCGTTCGGAGCTCGGAATCTTCGCGAAGTCCGCGACGGCGGAGACGTAGCCAATGCTTTTTAGACGGCTGAATTGGAACATCGTCGGCTGGTTCAAGACCGTCTCGACGATCTCGTCCCTGATCATCGCCATTGGTTTTGGCGCGATGATTTATCATGGGTTCGCCGGCGGCAACGGCTTCCACGCGAACCGAATGCTGCGCCTCGGCCTTTCTTTCACCGGCGGCACCGACATCACAGTGAAGTTCACGCAGCCAACCACCGCCGACAAAGTAAGACAGGCACTCTCGGGGCTCGGCATGAGCGAGGAGTCGGTCACCACCGCCGGCACCGACGGCAAAGGCTTCGTCATTCAAACCCAGACCGCGTTCGCCAACGACTCGGCGCCGATCTGGAACGCGCTCAACACGGTCGCGCCGGTCGACCGCGCCAGCTCGCAAATCACCGCCGTTGGCCCGTCGCTTGGCCGCGAATATTTGAGCAAGGCGCTCTTGGCGCTGGTCATCGCGCTGAGCATCCAGTTTATCTACATCGCTTTCCGGTTCGGCTGGAACTATATCTTTGGCTTGGTGACGGTCATCGCGCTGGTCCGTGACGCGGCCATGATGATCGGCATCTACGCACTCGCCGATCGGCGCGCCGACGACGCCTTCCTCGCGGCGGTGCTGACCGTCATCGGCTACTCGGTCATGGATACGATCGTAATTCTCGATCGGATCCGCGAGAACACCAAGTTGATGGCGGGCGCGGCCTACGAGACGATCGTCAACGAATCCATTAAGCAGACGATGACGCGCTCGTTCAACACGCTGGCGACCGTCGTCATTACCCTGGTCGCGCTGCTCGCACTGGGCGGCGCCAGCCTGAAGAACTTCGCGTTCGCGCTGCTGGTCGGCATCGTCTCGGGCGGCTACCACTCGATCTTTTTCTCGGCGCCGCTCGTGCTGGTCTTCCGTAAGCGCCAGCTCGAAGCGGCCGCCAAACGCCGCCGTGCCGGTCTGGGCGCCGATCGTACCGTGACGTCGCGCTCGCGCTCGGAATCGACTGCCCTGCAGAGCCGTGGCGGCGTCGCGCGCGAGGACATCGTCGCGGCGCGTCGCGAGCGTCGCGCGAAGGCGAAGGCCGCGCGCACCACGAGCCCAGTGACGCCGCAGCGCTATCGCAAGAAGCGCGACGACGCGCAGAGCGGCGTTGCCGTCGAGGAGCCGTACGCAGGCGAAGAAGAGTCGATCGATCCGCTCGACGCGCAACAAGCCGGCTTACACGATGCGGCGATGGAGCAGGGCCACGAGGAAATCGCGCTCAACTTCGACGACCTCCCTTCGACAGAGCCTGAGCGCCGCGAAGAAGGCACCCGCTAAGGGGCTGCCGCCGCCCACGCCCTCGGAAGCCGCCTTCGAAGCGGCCTTCTTATCTCTTCCTCAGACAAAGCAGCAGGCTCAAACGTTCGGGAACGCGGCAGACGACGCCGTGAACGGATTCGTCGAGCGTGTCTTCGCAAACAGCGACGAGTATCTGCGCGATCAGTACTCGACGATCGCCGACGCCTGGCGCTTCCACACCAAGATTGCCGGCGTTTCGTTCGAAGGACGGCAAGACGTCATCGCCGGCTTGCGCGCCGGCGCGCCGCTCGAGCTCTTCCGCCAGCCCGACAATCCCCACGATCCTAACGCGATCGCGGTGCATTACGGCAATCTTCAGCTAGGATTCTTCAACCGGCGGCTGGCGGCGCATATCGCGCCGCTAATCGACGCGGGGGCGCGCTATCGAGCCCGCATCGCGTCGCTCACCGGTGCTTCGACGTCGGCACAGGCGCAGGAGAGGTTTCGCGGCGTGAACGTCCTGGTCGAGCGCGAAGCTGCCGGCGCGATCGCGCGCCGCACCGATTCGGCGCGCGGAAAGCCGGACGGCGATGTGGATTCGATCGCGGAGCGCGTTCGCCGCGCGTTGATCGGCGACTCACAGCCGCGCGAAGCGCAACAGGCCGTGCTCGACCGCCTCGACGCCGGAAAGAACACGCTCGCCGTGCTGGGCACCGGACGCGGAAAATCGTTCTGCTTTCAGTTCGCCGCGGCGATGCGCGCCTTCGCCGGCACCGGCAAGACGCTCGTCGTTTATCCGCTGCGCGCACTTGCGAACGATCAGTACGAGGCCCTTCGGCGCACGCTCGATCCGCTCGGCCTGCGTTGCTTTCGGGCGAACGGTTCGATCGAGAACAACGAGCGAGAGGAACTCTTCGCTGCGCTGCGCGACGGCGAGTGGGATCTCGTGCTCGCGACGCCGGAGTTCCTCGAGTTTCATCGCGACGCGTTGCGTGGGCCGAGCGTACCGTCGTTTGCCGTCATCGATGAAGCGCACCACCTGCACGAGTCTCGCCACCGCCCCGCCTACGCGCGCCTATCCGCGACGATCAGCGCGCTCGGAGATCCGCAAATACTCGCGCTTACCGCGACCGCTGCCGACGAGGCGTTCCGGCGCATCGTCGAAGACCTGCGAATCGAAGCCTGGGTGGTCGATCCGACGGTGCGCGAGAATCTTGCGGTCGTCGACGCGCGTGAGACGCGCGACAAACATCGGTATTTGGTCGAGCTCTTCGGCAGCCGCTCGCGGGCCGAGCGCGAGAAGGGCATCGTTTACTGTAACTCGCGCAGCGAGGTCACGGCGGTCGCTCGGCGGCTGCGGCGCGAGCTGGGCGATGAGGTAATGTTCTATCACGCGAAAATGCCCAACGCCGATCGGCTCCAGGTCGAACAGTTCTTTCGCGAAGGGCGGCTGCGGGTCGTCGTCGCAACGTCGGCATTCGGCGAGGGCATCGATCTTCCCGACGTTGCCAACGTCGTGCTGTACCATCTGAATTTCGACTTCGCAGAGTTCAATCAGCAAGCCGGACGCGCCGGTCGCGACGGCGCCGCCGCGAGCATCCACCTCCTCTATGGAAAGAAGGATCGTTCGCTCAACGAGTATCTCATCGACCTGGACGCCCCCACGCTAGCGGTGCTGCGCGAGATCTACCGCGGCATGAAGAACCTCGCGCGCCCTCCAACAGGGCAGGCTGTGCTGCGCGCCGGCGAATCCGAAATCGCGGAGCTCCTCGCGATCGATCGCGTTGCCGATCGCACGGTTGCGGCGGCGCTGCGAATCTTCGCCGATTCGGATTTGGTCGAGGCGGGCGAAGACGACGAAGGCCGGTACGTGCGGTTTCTGCCGGTTAGCGGACGAGTCGAGATGGAACGTAACGAGCGTTATGCCGAAGGCGAGGCAACTCGCGAGGCGTTCGCGCGTTTTGCGGAAGTCGCCCTCAACTCGCCCGCTGCGACACTCGAGCGCATCATCAACCGTCCGATCTATCCCTCGCGGGTAGAGCTGCGGCGCTAGCGAGAATCGCCTCGACGACTGCGCTCTTATTATCGGCGTACTCTTGGACGTATTGCCATCGCCGCTGTGCGAGCCGTCGTTTCGTGCGCGCGTACAAGTCGCAGTTGGTCTCATCTTCGCGCAGGCGATCGCGAAATGAAATCATCCGCTTGATTTCCGAACAGTCGCGCCGTTCGAACAGAGCCGGCCAGTTCGGATCGTAGTCGACGAGCGTGATCACGTCGTTGTGTATCGCCGGTTCGCCGATGGTAATTTTCCGCAGTCGTTTCTCGGTAGACATTCGCGCCGCCAGCATAACACTACGCGCGAACGCGCTCAAGCCGGGTCCGCGCGTCATTGCGGCTTCCCTAAGCAGAGGTTTTACGGCGAATGCTCCGGAAGGCAGCCCTATGGCCGTACGCTCGATCGCTTTTACGATGTATCCCGTCACCGACGTTCCGCGCGCGGTGAAGTTTTACGAAGAGGGTCTGGGCCTCGAGAAGCAGGGATTGGAAGCGGAGTTTTGGGTAGAGTTCGACGTTGACGGAACGACGTTCGGCGTGGGGAACTTCGAACAAGTCGGCAAGCCGGGAACGGCGCAATCGTTGGCCCTCGAGATTGAGGACCTCGATGCGTTCCGAGAGGGCCTAAGCCAACGAGGGATCGAGTCGTCGGAGCCGCACGATTTACAGAACTGCCGGATCTCGGTCGTTCACGATCCCGATGGGAATCAAGTCTGGCTTCACCAGCGCAAGCACCGCTAGGTGCGAGCGCCCGTTAACGAACGGTAGCTATTTCAGCGACTGCGTAAAATCGACGTCGAACGCGGCAGGCGCCGTGCCGTCGGTCCAAATCGTGCGGTTCTTCGGTCGTCAGGCTGGCCAACGTCTCCTTCGCGGCGGCGTCATAATCAGCGCGCCGCTCGCATCGCGCTCGATCCGCCAGCCGGGGTTCTCCGCCGGAATCCGTAGGAAATCAGCATCGCTGGCGGCGAGCGGAACGCGTGCTATCACGCCGCCGGCATAGCACCACGCCCGAGCGCGCTCAAGCGATGACGCCCGTCATCGCGGCTTCGTCGACGTTGCGATAGAAATCGTTGTCGGTCTCGCTGACGCCGTCGGCAGCCCATGGGTCGATCTGTCCGTGCGTCGTGGGAAGGTGAACGGTCGGTCCCACCGCATCGGTGTAGTCGGCCCCGCCGAACGGTTCGAAAGCGCCGCTCTCGCGATGCGCGATGACGAGATCGCGCACGGCGTCGCCGGCCGCGCGCGCATCCTCGCGGAGCTTCGCGTCCAACCGTCCGTCGCTCGCGAGCGTGTCGTAGAAAGCGATCGCGGGACGATCGGCCTGCCACGGCATGTCCTTCGTGGCTTCCGGAAAGCGCACCATTCCTTCGATCGCCCGCGCGTCCTCGCGGATCGCGCTGCGGACGCCGGGTATGCGAGCCTCTGTCGCGACGTCGTCGTTGAGGCGCTTGATCGAAAGTTCCGCCTGTCGCACCTTTGACGGATCGAGATCGAGCACGTCGAAGGCCGCGGCGCCGCCGAAGCTTCCCGAGGCGCCGGCATCGTATTTCGTGCGCATCACGTCATTAGTGACGGCTTTTGCCATCGCGGCAGGATCGTTTTCGTGTGATGCGATCGCATGCGCCACGTCGCTGGGGACGCCGGGAGCGAGCATTGTCTCGGGGCTCGCGGCGAGGTATCGTACGCCCGCGTGCGAGAGCGCGTCGGCAAAGCCCATCGTATCCATCAAGCATTGGTTCGCAACCACGCCGTCAACGCGCCGTCCGGCATCTTCGGGGTGGTCTTGCGCATGAAGCGCTACACCGTCTGCAATTGCCTTGGCGATATCGGGCATCGACATGCAGCTTCCGTCGCCGGTCTCCAAGCCGCCGCCGTCGCCGCCGCCGTGATCGACGAGATCGATCCAGGTATGCTTCGCACCGCTCTCCTGCGCGTTGTCGAGCGTGCGCGCGACGAAGCGCGCGAGATTTGCTTCGCTGCTCATATCATGAGCCTTGCCCAGATGCACGCGGGCTACGTCGCCGTCGGCGATTGTGTACCGTTCGGTGTGGAGCGTTCCCGACACGATCGCGTCGCCGTCGGCGCGAAGCCGAGTCGTGTCTTCGACCGTGAATTCGATGCGGGAATCGCGAGCGCTCGCGCGCAGCGCCTGCGAGAGCGTCGATTCTTGCACGGCGTCGAGGTTGTTGTCCCCATCGCGGTAGATGCCGAATTCGAGCGAGCGGCGCGAGGGGGTGGTCGTAACGTTCTGCAGCATGAAGCCTCCTGACGTAAGGTGTCGGGAGGCTTACTGCGACGGGACATTCGAACGACTAGGTTACGGGCGGAGCTTTCACGCCGGCGGTTGCGTAGAGCGCGCGTGCGTCGTACATCACGCCGTCCTTGATCGTCGTGCCGACGCTGCGAAGCTGCGAGATCTGCTCGAGCGGGTTGCCGTGGACGATAATCGCGTCGGCGAGCTTCCCGGGGTGCAGCGAGCCGAGCGAGTCGTCCATCCCCATCACGCGCGCCGGCACGATCGTTGCCGCTTGCAGCACTTGCGCGTTCGGGATGCCGGCTTGCGAGTAGAGCTCCAGCTCGTGGATCAGGTCGAAGCCGGGCAGCACGTCGTCGGTTCCCGCGACGATGCGAATGCCGTTGGAGTGAAGAAGCGCGACCATGTCGAGGTAGGCCTTGGCGGAGGCGCGATATTTTGCATCGAGTCCCGGCCCGAGCGGAAGTCCTCCGGTCGTCAGCGTCCTGCTCACTTGAACCGGCAGCCAATCGGCGACCTCTGCGAAACCCGTCGACGCCATATCTCCGCTGCGGGTCATCGTATCGGTGTAGAAGATGCCGACGGTGGGATCGCTCACGATATCCTTTGCTTTGAGCAAGGCGATGAAGTCTTTGACCGCTTGGCTCTGCAAATCGATCGTGCCGGCGCGTTCCGCCGTGGCGGTGAGCCGCACCGGCGTCTGCGTCTGATTCATCGTATCGGGCATGAAGTTTAAGAAGAGAAAGTTGACGTGCTGGATCTCATCGAAACCTTCGTGGACCGCGTCTTGCGCGAGCATGCCCGCGGGTATGTGCCCGCTGACGCGCATGCCCAGGCCGTGCGCTTCCTTGACGATCACCGGCACCAGCTTGGGATCCATCGAGCTGTAGATTTTGATCTGCACGGCACCGAGCTTTTTCCACATTTGCACCTGTGCGATCGCCTGATCCGGGGTTGCGGTCGTCGTTCCAATCGGCGCCGTATATTTTCCGGTGCCGTCCATCAGACCCGCGATAATCACGCGCGGACCGACCAGTTCGCCGCTCTCGAACTGGGCCTGCGTCTTCGAGATGTACTCCGGATTGTTACCGGGGTCGCGAATCGTCGTAACGCCCTCCGCCAGCAGCCGCGGCCCAAACTCGGCGAAGGTGTGCATGTGCATGTTCCACAGGCCCGGCAACAGCGTTTTCCCGGTGCCGTCGATGCGGCGTGCATCGCTCGGTACGCTCACCTCCGAACCGCCGACGGCGGCAACCTTCTCGCCATGAAACAGCGCCGTAGCGTTGCGTATCGTCTCGCCGCGTTCGGAGTCGAAGAGCGATACGTTGGTGATCGCGATCGTCGTTCCGGCTCGCTGTGGAAGGCTGCTCGCGATCTGTCGGCCCAGATCGGTCACGCGCTCGTGCTGCGCCGCGATAAGCTGCGACATTGTCGAGTTCCAGCCCCGCCGAACTACTGCGCCCCAGGTGTCGCCCGCCATAAAAAGCTCGCCGCTTTCGTCGAGCCACACGTATCCCGGCGAGAAATCCAAACCTGTCGCTTCGTACATCGTCACGCGTTTGCTCTGCGAGCCGTTGCTGACGGTCAGCGTCTTAACGCTCGAGACCTGGGTAACGCCGCTCGGCCAAAGGCCCAGCGACGCGTTGCGGGCACGTAGAGCGGCGCGCACCATGATCGCGCCCTCCTCGGGGCTTCCGTCCATGCTTACGTAGAAGCGCGGCGTCGAGTTCGGCCGCGTCTCGCGCTCCGCGGAGTTCCTCCAGGAAGCCGTTCCGTTACGGGTCAGGAAACGTTCGTCAACCGTTACCTTGAGGTAGTTGTATCCGGTCGTATGCAACTGCGAGATCAGACCAGCATCGTCGAGCGCGATCGTGCTGCGCGTTTTCGGACCCCGGCCGCGATCCACGAACTCGAACCGTACGTCCAGCGAACCGTCCGGCATCCGGAGCGTCGTCTGGGAGCCCTTCACGACGCCCGAGGAGACGTAGTCGTACTGCACCGCCGTGCCGTAGAGCTTGGCCGCCGCAAGCGCCGGCGATGCCCAAAGCCAGGCCCCAGCCGATCCGACAGTCGCGAGCCAGCTACGGCGGCGCATCGGCAACTCGCCGGCCAGGCACGAGTGCGCGTTGCCTGTAAGCGGGAGTCCAAACAAGGTCGCGTAGCGCCGTGGACGGCAGGAACACATAGCGGGCCAGCCTTTCTTTGCGTCGTGGTTCGCGCGACGCGGGCCGCCCGCCTAGCCCGATCGGTCGCGGGCAGGAGCCTTGGGTGGAGCATGGTAACTCGGGCGGTTGCGCTTGGAGACTCTGTGCGATATTTGCGGCGGCAAGCTCACCGATGCGGGGAGCGTTCCCGGCTATCAAGAGCCGAACGTCTACGCGATCTTGGATTGCCGCGCGTGTCATACAATGGTGGCGAATCCGCGGAGAGTTGATCCGCGGGTTTACAATGCCATCTACGCGGTGCCCGGCGGCGCGCCGGGTTACGATCGCTACTTTCAATACGCCCGCCGGATCGTGCGCGTTCGTGATCCGCTGCGTTACTTGACCGGACGCGTTGACGCCGTTTGGGGGGTCCGTCAAGCGCTCGATAAATATCGGGCCGCATCGGTGCTCGAAGCGGGCTGCGGGCTCGGTTATTTCACCTACGCGCTAAAGCGAGCCGGTTACCAGGTCGTCGGGATCGACGTCTCACAAGAGGCGGTGACCCAGGCCACGCGAGCCTACGGGCCGCTCTACAAGACCGAATCGATCGAATCCTATGCCCGAACTTCGGAGCTGACCTTCGACGCGGTCGTGATGGTCGAGGTCATCGAGCATCTCGAAGATCCAATTACCGCGATCGAAGATGCGGTGCGTCTGCTATCCCCCGGCGGCTGTCTGGTGTTGACCACGCCGAACCGCACCTACTACGGATACGACGAGGCATGGAGCACCGATCTCCCGCCGGTCCACCTGTGGTGGTTCTCGCAGGATTCGATCGAGACGATTGCGGCGCGCGTTGGATGCGTTGCCGAGTTCGTAGACTTCTGCGAATACAACGCGCGTTTTCCGGTTCTCCACGCCTTTCGCAGCGCGCACACCGCGATGCTCGACGCAACGGGACACGTCCTGCGGCGTGAAAGCCTGCCGATGTCACTCGCGCGCCGAGCCGGTCTGTTGCACGAAGGCTATTGGCTCGCATCGCGCGCGGCCGGCTTGGTGACCCGTCAGAACTCCACCAGTCGCCCGACGATGGTCGCGGTTCTTACGAAAAGCATATCCGCCGGCGGCGCGCGTTGATAGGATGACGCAGTCGAGATAAATGCTGCGATGATGCATCGAACAAGCGTTCGGAATGTGGCGCTGCCTTTTGGGGAAACTACCGGGTCGTGACGCGCGATCACGACGTCGTAGTACTTGGCGCCGGTTTGGCCGGCATGCGGGCGGCGCTCGAGGCCGCTCGTTGCGGTGCCGACGTCGCGATCGTCACGAAAGTCCATCCGATTCGCAGTCACTCGAGCGCGGCGCAGGGCGGCATCAACGCTGCGATCGGCGAGCTTGACAGCTGGGAGTCGCACGCCTTCGACACCATCAAAGGCAGCGATTACCTCGCCGACCAGGATGCGGTCGAAGTCATGTGCCGCGAGGCGCCGACCGACATCATCGAGTTCGAGCACATGGGCGTGATTTTTTATCGCGGTCCCGACGGGAAGCTCGGAACCCGCGCCTTCGGCGGCGCGTCCCAAGCCCGCACCTATTTCGTGGGCGACATCACCGGGCAAGCCTTGCTCGTCACGCTTTACGACCAAATTCTCAAAGCCGGCGTCAAGGTTTACGAAGAGTGGTTTGCCACCAAGCTCTACATGGACGGGGGCGCGTGCCGAGGGTTGGTCGCGCTCGAAATGATCACCGGCGAGCTGCATTTGTTGCGCGCGAAAGCCGTAGTGGTGGCCAGCGGCGGTCTCGGACGGCTCTACGAGCCGAGTACGAACGCGCTGATCTGCACCGGCGACGGATACTCGCTGGCTTATCGCGCCGGCGCTCCGCTGATGGACATGGCGATGGTGCAGTACCATCCGACGACGCTGGCGGGCAGCGGTTTCTTGATGACCGAAGCGGCTCGCGGCGAGGGCGCGTATCTGCTCAACTCGCTCGGCGAGCGCTTCATGAAGAAGTATGCGCCGAACAAGATGGAGCTGGCGGCCCGCGACGTGACCTCGCGTGCCGAGGCGACCGAGATCGCCGAAGGCCGCGGTATCGACGGAAACGTACTGCTCGACCTGCGCCACCTTGGCCCCGACGTCATCCTGAAGAAACTACCGCAGATCCACGAGATGGCCCTCGATTATCTCGGCATCGACATGATCAAGGAGCCGGTACCGGTGCGCCCGGGAATGCATTACCAGATGGGCGGGATCAAAACCGACGTTGAAGGTGCAACCATCATCGCAGGGCTGTATGCGGCCGGCGAAGTCGCGTGCGTTAGCGTCCACGGAGGCAACCGGCTCGGCGCGAATTCGCTGCTCGACACGATTATCTTTGGCCGCCGTTCGGGACGTGCGTCGGCCGGCTACGCCAAGGGCACGCTGCCGAGCACGGGCGGCGAGGAACTCTTGCGCAGCGAGCAGCAGCGACTCGAAGGTTTGCTAGCGCGTCCGTATAGCGGCGAAACCTGCGCCGGACTTCGACTCGAGCTGGCCACGATGATGGATGAAAAAGTCGGCCTCTATCGCAGCGACGCCGGCTTGCACGAAGCCCTTGCGAAGCTCCTGGAGTTTCGCAAACGCTACGAAAACGTCGCGGTCGGCGACAAGGGCCGCGTCTTCAATCAAGCCCTGACGTTTGTGATGGAGCTCGGCTTCCTGTTGGATTGCGGCGAGACGATCATTCGCGACGCCGTCGTTCGCAAGGAGAGCCGCGGCGCGCATACCCACGTCGACTATCCCGATCGCAACGATACCGATTGGCTGAAACACACGCTGCTCACGCATCGCGGCGACAGGCAGGAACCGGAAGTCTCTCACGTTCCCGTTACGATCACTCGCTGGAAACCCGAGGTACGGACCTACTGATGCAGTTTACGATCGAAGTCGGCCGATACAATACGGAAGGAAAGTACGACGCGAGTGCCGTTCCGGGGCAGCCCTACCCCGCACCCTGGGACGCCTCGCCGATTCGTCACTATCAGACGTACGCGGTCGATCTGCCCGAACACGCCGTCGTCTTAGATGCACTGATCGAAATTCGCGAATATCAGGACCCCTCAGTGGCGGTGCGCTGCGCCTGCCGCAGCGCGATTTGCGGCTCCTGCGCGATGTGGATCAACGGCCACGCGACCCTCGCCTGTAAGAGCAGGCTCGCAGAGTTCACCAAAGACGGAAAGACCCGGGTCGAATCGCCGCCGTCAATGCCGATCATCCGCGACCTGGTCTGCGATATGAAGCCGTTTTGGGATAAGCATCTCGCGGTGAAACCGTGGCTCGAGAACAAGCAGCCGGTGCCACCGCCCGATCAAGAGTATCGCGTGCCCAACGCGTCGATGGAAGAACTGATCCAAGAAGTCAGCTGCATTAGCTGCAGCGCCTGTCTAATGGATTGCGAGTCCTTCGCCGTGAACCCGGACTTTCTCGGACCGCAAGCGCTTGCACAGGCCTACCGCTACGTCGGCGACCCGCGCGACGCGAAGACGCAGGAGCGCTTAGCCGAGCTCAGCAAGCCGGGCGGTATCTGGGACTGCACGCATTGTTTTGAGTGCGTGCAGCAGTGTCCCAAGGGTGTCGCGCCGCTCGATCAGATTCTCAAGCTTCGCAAGCTCGCGGTCGATGCCGGCTTCACTCACAATGCAGGCACGCGGCACGCCGACGCATTCGCCGATTCGGTCAAGCATAGCGGACGCCTCAACGAGCTCACGCTGATGCCGAAATCGACGGGACTCTTCAACATCGCCGGACAGCTGAAGACGCTTCCAAGCGCGATCAATATGGCGCGCGCCGGCAAGCTTCCGCCGATCATCCATAAGGCGATCCCCGGTGTGGAGCGCATCAAGAAAATTTTTCAACGGGTCGGAGGACGGTTTAAGTGAAGGTCGCGTTCTGGCCGGGCTGTGTGTCGAAAGGCGCGTGCCCCGAGCTTTACGTTTCTACTCAGGCGATTGCAGAGCCGCTCGGACTCGAGCTGCACGAGCTCGTTTCGGCGCCGTGCACGGGCGCCGGCGTTTTGAGCGAGCAGAATCCCGAGCTCGGCGACGCGCTCAACGGTTTGACGCTGGCGATGGCCGAAACCGAAGGCGCCGACCTGATGACGATTTGCAGCACGTGTCAGGGCGTGCTCGCGACCACCAACCACAATCTGAAGAAGGATCCCGCCAGACTCGAGCGCGCGAATGCGACGATTGCCGACCAGGGCTTTCGCTATGGCGGCACCACCAGCGTAAAGCACCTGCTTTGGATGCTCTTTGAAGATATCGGCATCGATCGCGTCGAGCGCGCGATCAAGCGCAAGTTGACGGGCCTCAAGATCGCGCCCTTCTACGGTTGTTACATTCTTCGCCCGAGTGAGGCGCTCGGCTTACTCGAACGCCCCGAACGCAAGGAATACCTCGAACGGTTGATCGCGATGCTCGGGGCCGAGCCGGTTGAGTATCGTGGCGCGACGAAATGCTGCGGATTTCCAATGCTCACGTTCAACCGCGATAAGTCGCTGGCGATGGGCGGCAACCATATCCTCGAGGCGAAGGAGAAGGGGGCAGACCTGCTGGTGACGCCCTGTCCGCTCTGCCATTTAAATCTCGACGGCCAACAGCCCGATGCGGCTCGCGTGCTCAAGAAAGATATTGACGTTCCGATCTTCCATCTGCCACAGCTCTTGGGATTAGCTTTCGGCTTCGAGCCGTCGCAGCTGCGGCTCAACCATCACGTCGTCTCGACGAAAGGTGCGCTCGAAAAAGTCGAGCTAAAAGTTTAAGGGGTCCCGATCGCCCGCAAGCGCGCACTGCTCGGGCTCGGGGTACTCTTCAATTTTTTGCTGCCCTGGGCGCTCTACCGGCTTAGCAAACCGCATGTAGGCGAGACCCACGCGCTCATGATCTCGGTTGGGGCGCCGATGCTCTGGAGTCTGGTGCAGTTCGCGCGGAACCGGCAGGTGGACCCATTTTCGGTGGTCGTGATAAGCGGGATTGGGCTCTCGCTCGGAGCGATCGCGCTCGGCGGCTCGCCGAAGCTCTTACTCTTTCGCGAATCGATGATCACCGGGTTGACGGGTCTTGTCTTCATCGGCTCCGCGATCGTTCGCCGGCCGCTGTTTTACTCGATCACGAAGCCCATGATCCGCTCGTTTCTGAAGTCGGAATCGGCGACGGCTGCGGTGCTTCCGAGCGGGATAGCCGCCCGCGCTCTGGCAGAG
Source organism: Vulcanimicrobiota bacterium (assembly GCA_963831815.1). Lineage (GTDB taxonomy): Bacteria > Vulcanimicrobiota > Vulcanimicrobiia > Vulcanimicrobiales > Vulcanimicrobiaceae > Cybelea. Next base: position 133,886 of record CAWHRL010000002.1, on the reverse strand, counting down.
TGGGAGGCATATTCCGATAAGCCATGGTTTCGACGCGTGATGACGACGATGACGGTCGTCGTTGGCTTGATCTTCGTCGCGGAGACGGCAATTCGCAGCGTGCTGATCTTGACGCTTCCCAGCGAAAAGGTTTTGCTGATCGGCCCGATGGTCCAGTATGGAGCAGTCGGAGTGCTGTTCCTGTGGACTTTCCTTTACATGGTTCCCGCCGTACGCCGGGAGCGCGACCAGAGTTAGTCAAGGAGTGCGTAAGAGGCCCTTTCTGCCATCTCAAGCCACAGGCGTCCTAACCGGCAGGAAGACTTTGCAGCGCGATAAACGCTGCGCACTCATTTGCACACTGCTTCTTAGCCACGGAGGATAAACTGTTGCGACCGATCGCATCCCTAGCACACCGCTTAGCGGTCTTCTCCTCGCTTGGAATCCTGGCTGCCGGCTGTTCCACGACCGGCACGTCGAGCGTTGCCATCGCCCCGAACACGACTCAGAGCGCCGCGCGAGGCAACGTCCTCGCCGACCGTCGTGCCTCCGAAGGGTTGGTACGTCGCCCAGCGCACGCGGCAAATACGCGATCCGGCTGGATCTCGCCTGACAGAAGAAGGCACAGAAAATCCGCCCTGATCTATTGGGGCAGTTACTTTAACAACACCATCGACATTTTCTCGGCGAAGGGAACCAACCCGCCGATGAAGGGGCAGATAACGAGCGGCCTCTCCAACCCCGAGCGACTCTTTGTCGACAAAGCCTTGAGCGTTTACGCTACCAATCTCGGTAACAACACAATCACCGCCTACAAGCGTGGCGCCACTACACCGTTTCTGACGATCAGCAACGGTGTCAATACCCCGACCGGCCTCACCGTCGACGCCGCCGGAACCGTTTACTGCGCGAACGTCGGCAACAATACGGTGACGGAGTATCCCAAGGGGCAAACCTCGCCGTCGCTCACGATCTCGATTTCGGGGCCTGAATATCTCGCAATCGACAGCTCCGACAACCTGTACGTATCGACCGGAATCGGCGTGACGGAGTTTGCGCCTGGATCGATGACCGGCAAGGATCTCGGTCTGACCATCGGCTCGCCCGGTGCTTTGGAAGTAGACAAAGCCGGAAATATCATCATCATCGATAGCAGTGCCAATACGATTGACGTTTTTCCGGCCGGCCAAAGTACCCCATCAAAGCAGATTGCGGTCACTGCCGGTTCGCCGTTCGCGCTCTCGCTGAACAAAGCCGAAACCGCCGTGTACGCGAGCGTCGAAGTTAGCGGCGGATTCATCGTGCAGGACGTCGCCTATCCCAACGGCACGACGATGTCGAACAAAATCACCACTATTACCGACGGCGATTGGCCGATCGCCGTCAGTCCTGACGCCGCGCTTTAAGCGGTTGCTACGTCGCGGGTGTGGGCGACGTTCCGGGGCAGTCGTGGAGCAGCGTCATGCCGTCGGGCGTGCTATGCGCGATGACGTATTGCACGAGCGGCGGTTCGCCGGTTATCTTACTGGGCGGTGGCGCCTGAAAACGTGTGGGGAAGCTCGGATCCTTCAGATTTTGACCCGACCACGGGTTTGCGGCTTCGTTGGAATAGTACCAGGGATAGTCGAGCACGAGCGACTGCGACGAACCGTTGCTGAAGTGGACCGCCATGCGGATGTCGACCCAGAAGCCGTGCGTGCTTTGGTCGTAATGCGAACCGTGCGGGTTCGAGAAGGTGACGAAGCCGCACGGTTCGTCAGCGTTGGTTTTAGCGTTACCGCGGCCGCGTGCGCCGGTTCCCGCGCCCGCGCCGCTGCTTGATAGCGCGGGTCCCGAACCTGCGCTTGCGCCGCCAACGTCCCAGATGGGCCGCGAGTCGTACGCGACGCGTGCCGGCAGTGCTATCGGCGCGGCACGGTGCTGGGTTCGCCCGCCCGGTCGGCCCTGGTACGCGCGAGCAATTGGTAGACGCTGCACCGTTACGACCGTGCGTGAGCGTACCATCGGTCGCGGCGTGGAAATCGCTGCCGGCGCCGGGGTGCGACGCACCGTAACTGCTGCGATCCGCGCGCGCGTCACGATTTCTGGGCGCGGCGGCTGCAGGACGGCGTAAGGAATGGCTCCAGCAACTACCTCGTGCAACGCGATTGAGAGCGCCAAGGCGAGTATCAGCCTGCGCGCGCTCGAGCCCCCGAAGAAAACGCCGAGCCCCTCGCGTGAGATAGGCTCGGCGTTACGTCGTCGGTAGTTGTTACTCAGGGTTCGTGTTGTAAGTCTGTACGTACCACTGTTTGAACTGGTCGTAGGTCGGATAGTAGCCGTATTTGTGATAGAACCAGTCGCGGTACGCGTCTTGGCGGCGATCGACCTCTTGCTCTTCCGCACGTTTCGCACGAACTTTGTGGTTGTAGTTGACGACGAGCGGAACCGAGGCAGCGGCTGCCGCGCTAACGGCAATGATCGTGTTCGTGCTTCCGCTTCCGTCGGCGAGCGCGGGAGCGGCGAGGCTTACGGCAAGCGCTGCCGTCAGCGCGGCAGCCAGAGCTTGCGGTTTCTTCATGTTCGGTCCTTTCTGCAGGCGATTCGACCCCCCGGCTCCAACCCGGACCCTCGTGGAGATCGAAGCCTTAATTCGAGCGATCCCGGATTTTCCGATTCCCGGGATCCTTTTCCGTGACATTACCCCGTTGCTGAAAGATAAGCAAGGCTTTCGAAGCGCAATCGACCGATTTGTGGAGCAATTTAAGGGCCGCGGCATCGATCACGTGGTCGGCATTGAGTCGCGCGGCTATATCTTTGGCGCGCCGATTGCCTACGCGATTGGAGCCGGGTTCATACCGGTGCGCAAGCCCGGAAAACTGCCGTACGAGAAACTAAGCGAAGAGTACGCGCTGGAGTACGGCACGAATTCGCTCGAGATCCACTCCGACGCGGTCGCGCGCGGCGAGCGCGTCTTGGTGGTCGACGATCTGCTCGCCACCGGCGGAACGGCAGCCGCGACGGGGCGCCTTCTCGAGCGTCTCGGTGCGCGCGTCGAGGCCTTTGCTTTCCTGGTAGAGCTCAAAGCGCTCGGCGGACGCGCGAAGCTCGGCAATGCCGAGGTCGTCGCGTACGTCGAGTATTAAACGCGCGTGAAGCTCGCATTTTTGGTTAGCGCGCTCGTCGCCGTGCTGCTGGCCGATCCGGCGGCGAGTTTGGCGCGAACGCATGCAACCCCGACGCCCTCGCCGTCCCCGCCAATCGCGGACCCTGCGATCACGCAGATTGCCCGGCAGCAGTTCGTGCAGTGGCAGGCCGGCGTTGTGAACAGGAGTCTCTACGCCGCTCCGGTGCTTGCGCAGCTTACCGACGAGAAGATCAACGCTACGTCGACACAGCTGGCGAAGCTGGGAGCTCTAACCAGCACGGTCTACGTCGGCCGCTGGATCAACCCCGACTTCCCGCCGGGAACCAACGGCTACATCTATCAGATGCGCTGCGTAGAGGGCAACGTCTACCTGTGGCTAGCAGTGGATGCCCAGGGCAAGCTGGCCACGGTCCTCTTTAAAAATCGCTTCGACGTGGAAAACGTTACGCCCACCCCGTCATCAACGCCGGGGCCCCGCGCAGCGGGGGTGCGCAGCACCGAAGCCGCGTAGCACCTTAAAGATTTAGTTCCCGACGCGCTCACGCGTTGGGGAACTTGCTATAATACCGGGTACCCATGACCATCGTCGAGCTCATCGAGCGCGTCCGGCGCTACGACCCCTCCGCCGACGCGCAGTGGTTAATGCGCGTCTACGAGCTCGCCGATGCCGCTCACCGGGGCCAGCGCCGGGCTTCGGGCGAGGGGTACATCGAGCACCCTCTAGCGGTTGCGGGAATCCTAGCCGAGCTCGAGGTCGATCACCAAACGATCGCGGCCGCACTACTGCACGACGTTGTCGAGGACACGTCGATCACCAGCGAGCAGGTCACGGAGCAGTTCGGAGCCGAGGTCGCGCGGCTCGTCGAGGGTGTAACCAAACTTACGCGGATTCCCTATCAATCGAAGGAAGACGCTCAGGTCGAGAATCTGCGAAAGATGTTCTTGGCAATGGCCAGAGACATTCGCGTCATCATTATCAAACTAGCCGACCGGCTCCACAACATGCGGACTCTCGCGAGCTTGCCGCCCGCCAAGCAGCAAGCGATCGCGCGGGAAACGCTCGATATCTACGCTCCGATCGCGCATCGCCTCGGAATCTGGAAGATCAAGTGGGAGATTGAGGATGAGTGCTTGCGCTACCTCGATCGGTCGTCGTACGCCGAGATCGTCGAGCGCGTCGCAAAGACTCGTCGCGAGCGCGAGGCCGACGTCGAAAAAGCGATCGGGCGCCTGCGCGACGAGTTCAAAGATCTAAAGATCAACGCCGAGATTCAAGGGCGCCCGAAGCACTTCTACTCGATCTATTCTAAGATCAGCAAGGGCCGCGATTTCTCGACGATCTACGATTTGACGGCGATTCGCATCATCGTCGATACGGTCAAGGATTGCTATGCGGCGCTCGGCGCCGTCCACGCGATGTGGACGCCGCTGCCGGGGCGCTTCAAAGATTACATAGCGATGCCCAAGCCCAACATGTATCAATCGCTCCACACGACCGTCGTCGGACCGAGCGGCGATCCGCTCGAGATTCAGATACGGACCTGGGAGATGCACCGCACGAGCGAGTACGGCATCGCGGCGCACTGGCGCTACAAGGAGGGTGGCAAGGCCGATCAGTTCGAGAACAAGCTCTCCTGGCTACGCGCGCTGCTCGAGTGGCAGAAAGACATGCGCGATTCGCGCGTCTTCATGGAAAACCTCAAGCTCGACCTCTTCGACTCGCAGGTCTTCGTCTTTTCGCCGCGCGGCGACGTCTATTCGATCCCGGCCGGCGGCACCCCGCTCGATTTTGCGTATCAGGTTCACACAGACGTCGGCAATCACTGCGTAGGGGCCAAGGTGAACGGGCGGATCGTCCCGCTCGACTACGCGATGCAGAACGGCGATATCTGCGAGATTTTGGTCAACAAGTCGAGCGGGCGGCCGTCGCTCGACTGGCTTTCGCTCGTGAAGACCTCGAGCGCGAAGCACAAAATTAAACAGTGGTTCCGCAAGGAGCGGCGCGAGGAGAACGTGCTGGTCGGGCAGGAGGCGCTCGAACAGGAGCTCGTGCGCGCGGGCCTTCGCACCGACGTCGCACGCGGCGCGTTGCTCGAACGGATCGCGGCTCGCCTAAACTATGCTACGCCGACCGATCTTTACGCTGCCATCGGATTCGGCGATGCGTCGGCGCAGGCCGTAGCTAACCGGGTTCGCGAGGAGTTCAAGCACGATAACGTCGTCGACCTCACAAAGATCGGGCGCAAGCCGGCGGCGCGCAAGAGCCCGCGGCGTTCCAGCGGAGTACGCATCGCCGGAGTCGACGACGTACTCGTCCGTCTCTCGAAGTGCTGCTCCCCGGTACCTGGCGACCCGATCATCGGCTACGTCACGATCGGGCGCGGGGTCAGCATCCATCGTGCCGATTGCCCCAACGTCGCGTACATGAATGCGACGCCGGAACGCATTTTACAATCGCAGTGGATTGACGACGCGGGTCTTACGCACGGGGTCGACGTCGAGGTCGAGGCGGACGATCGTTCGCAGCTGCTCCAAGACATCATGGCGGTCTTCGCGGAGCGCAAGACGCAGGTCAGCTCGGTAAACGCGCGCGTCCGTAAAGACGGGGTAGCCGTCGCGAGTCTGACCGTGCAGATTCGAGATCTCGACCATCTGCACAAGCTGCTGCGAAAGCTCGAGACGCTAAAAAATGTCCGTCGTGTCTATCGCGTAACCAAACGCGAGCGCACGGCGCTCTAGGAGGCGTGTCGACCGCTCAACTGATCCTCCCGGCGGTAGCCGCGTTCGCGGCCGGCGCAATGAACAGCGTCGCCGGCGGCGGAAGCTTTCTTTCCTTTCCCTCGCTGCTCTTTGCGGGCGTGCCCGCGATTTCGGCTAACGCGACGAACAACGCGGCGATGTGGGTCGGAACGATCGGCAGCGCGCGCGGATACCGTGAAGAGGTAGCCGAGCATCGCGCGCTCTTGCTCCCCCTCATTCTCGCGAGCATCGTTGGTTCGCTGATCGGCGCATGTCTGCTGCTCGTCACCCCGCAGACGCTCTTCGAGCGCTTGATTCCGTGGCTGCTGCTCTTCGCGACGCTGGTCTTCGCGGCTAGCCCCTATCTCAGACGACCTTCGAGCGCACAGCCGGGCCACGCTCCGTGGCAGATCGCCGCGCAGTTCGCCGTTGCGATTTACGGCGGCTACTTCGGAGCTGGAATGGGCATCTTGATGCTCGCGGTGCTCGCTTTTTCCGGTCTGCCGAGCCTCAACGCGCAGAATGCGATCAAAAACGTGCTTTCCGTTTCGATCAACGGCGTCGCGCTGATACCGTTCGTCATCGCGCGCATCGTCGATTGGCGATTCGCGGTTCCGATGGCGGCGATTGCCCTGCTCGGCGGATACTTCGGCGCGCGGTTCTTTCGGCGCGTGCCGCAGCCCGTCTCGCGCGCCCTCGTGATCGCGATTGGTTGTGCGATGACTATAGTATTGTTTGTAAAAAGTCGTGCGTGAAAAGTGACGTCGGTTGCTTGTTCTTGCAGGGCGAGCAAAAAGGCGATTCGAAGGCCGCCGGACACTTTGAACCGATTCGATTCCATCAACGCTAATAGCTAGAGCAATGAGGGTTTACCATGTCTTTTAGTAATCGCGCGACGATTCTATTGATCGGAACGCTGCTGGCGGCATCGGCCTGCAGCAGAAGCGGAACGATGCTTCCCGCCGGGCCCGGTGGGGTCAATCCCGCGTCACAAATCTCCGGATTCGATACCAGAATCAATTCGGGAATCCAACCGGCGATCGATGACACGTCGGTACTCAAGAAGCTAAGGAAACTCGTCTTGATCGGCTCGACGGTCGATCCAAAAAACAGCGACAAGGGCGCTCGCGCCGTTTCCGTCGTCCAGACGAAGTATGGCTTTTTCCAAAAGGGGCAGGTGCTCGTCTGTAACTTTGAAGACAAGACCGGCAAAGCCGGCGCAGGAACGACGATCGACGTATTCGATCCCAAACCTGGATCGAAGCCCGTTACCTTTGCCGAGAGCAGCAAGATCGAAGGCTGCTCGGGGACCGCGCTCACTTCCATCAACGGAGTCTATGCGACGGCGGCCGCCAGCGGTCTACTAGTCGCTATCTCCAGTAAAGGAAAGGTCGGGGATACGTTAGGCTCGCCCTACAAGGAGCCGTTCTCCGACGTCGATGCGTCGAATCCAAATCTGTATGCCGCCGAGTACATCTTCGGCAGCGACGCGAGCACCGGCGGAATCGTCAGCTTCAGCATCAATAACTACGGCAACCCGACTCCGCTTCAGGTTGTGTCGGGTTTCGCGGTCAACCACAAAACCGGCTGGAGCACGCTCGGCCCATCGGGGATACAGTATTGGCCCAAGACCGATACCCTCTACGTCGCCGACGGCGTCGACAACACCGTCGTCTCATTCAATAACGCTAGCGAGCTGTTGGTGAAGGACGAAATCGTCGTTAAAAAAGGCGGCAAGAGCTTCAGTTGCAAGTATCCTCACACCACCTGCGGCAAGCTGATCTATAGCGGCGCGCCGCTTAACGGGCCGGTGGCGATGACCCTTCTGCCCAACGGCAACCTCATTGTAGCCAACACCGTCGGCAGAAATAGGCTCGTCGAGCTGACGCCAGGCGGCAAGGTGCTTGACACGAAAATCGTGGGCAACAAAGGAAAGCGAGCCGGTGTCTTCGGGCTTGCGGCGGTAGGCTCCAATGACAGCAATACGGCGCTCTTCTTTACCGATACGAACTCGAACGGTTTGTACGAGCTCGAGCAGTAAAATCGCGCCCGCAGGCTGCAATCGGCGAGGGGCCTTCGAGATCGGAGGTCCCTCGCTTTTTACATGTCGGTGTCTGGCGCTTTGAGCGAGGATCTTTTATGCAGAAAGTACGACTTGCCCAGACTCGACTGAATCGGAACGAACTTGATCGGGTACTGCGAGTAGTTAAAGCAGTCGATGATGCTCGCGGCACGAACGTCGGTCGTTCCAAGCGATCCAAGATTCCAGTTCCGTTCGATGTACTTCAGAATGCTGCCAAACTCGTACTGGGTTGTCGAGATGTAACCGGCCCGAGCATAGGGTGAAACGATAATCGCCGGCACTCGCAGCCCAAGCCCACCGTACCCGTATTTCCTTGCGGAGAGCTTACCCATGTTATCGTAGAGGCCGCCCCAGTCGTCCCAGACGATCACGATCGCGGTGGATTTCCAGTACGAGCTCTCGCCGACGGCGTTCACGACGCTGGCGACCCACTGCGGTCCGGTGTCGGGCGACTGGCCGGGGTGGTCTGATTCCGGCAGATCGGGTATCACCCACGAGACCGCCGGAAGCTTCTTTTGGGAGATGTCGTTGAAGATCGCCGACTCCGGAGTTATGACATTGTTCTTCCACTCGGGCCCGTTGCGAACCGCTGCGATGACGTCAAAGGCACTCAGCAGCTTTCCGTACAGCTTCTTGAACGGCGGCTGATAGTATTTCCAAGAAAGGCCTTTCGCGTCGAGCAGATCGCGCAACGTCGGGTACGAAAGGCTAAAGTTCGTCGTGCACGGGAATGGCCCGCCCCCCTTTAGATAGACGTCCTTCTCGGTGATGAGCGACGTGTGCGTACCCTGCACCGCGTCGCATCCCCAAAAGCAGGTCGCACAGGACGGAAGGTCAATCATCGCCTTGCCTTTCTCGACGATCGTTCCTCCGCTGATAAGGTCCTGGTGCGCGGTGAAGCTGCTGCTGCCTTGGGTCGTGAACATGTGCTCGGCCAGCGTGTACTGTGTCGCCATGTCCCAGTAGGGCTTGATCTGCGACGGATCGGTGTACTGATACGGATACGCGCATTCGGGCTTTCCGTTGCCGAACGGAACCTTGTCGAACCCGTCGAGCTTGCCACCGTCGTACGCGATTTTATAGGCGGGATATGTGTGGTCGAGATCCATCGGCACGACCAGCGGAACTTTGCTCAGCTCGATGGTGCCCGCTTTGATCGGCGGCGTGCAGTTCGGTTTCGGTTCCTTGGCGGTCTTGCCGATGGTCGTGCCGTCCGCTCCGGGGAAGGTCGCGAAGAAATCGTTGAAGGTGCGATTCTCTTGAACGACGATCACCACGTGCTGGATCGGACTGGGCGAGCTGCCCGATTCGGGATGGCGGCTTAGCGGAAGGCTCGCCGGCGAGCCGCCGCCGCCGTTGCAGTCCACGAGCAGCAAAAGAGTCGAGGCAAGTCCCAGGACCCACGAGAGGCGTTGAAGTTTCACTATTAGCTACTCCGTGTCGACGGGTAGATTTAGCGCCGAGGGCGGCTCGTGAAGGAAATACGATTTCGGATATTTCGCTTCGATCCGACGAAACGCACGCGGTTTTTGTGAGAAGTTGAAGGCGTCGTCGAGGCTGGTCGCGCGCGCATCGGTATAACCCTGCGTGACCGAACCGATGCTGCCGGCGGGAAGACCGTAAGTCTCCTCGACGAATCTCAGGATGCTGCCGAACTCGTACTGCACGTGCGAGACGTATCCGCGCTTCGCGTATGGCGAAATAATGATGCACGGAACGCGGATGCCTAATCCGCGGTAGTCCAACTGCGGCGGCGGGGCGTTATCGTAGAATCCACCCCAGTCGTCCCAGAGCAAGATAATCGCGCTCGAGTTCCAATAGGAGCTCTGGCCGATCGCATTGACGACCGAGGAGACCCACGATGGTCCTTTGTCGCTGAGGTACTGGGGATGGTCGGAGTCCTGAGCGAGAGGCGTCACCCAGCTTACCGAGGGAAGTCGACCGTCGCTCACATCGGTCAAGATGTTGACTGGGGGAGCGCTGATGTTGCCCGGCCAGTCGGGACCATGACGCACGTAATTGATCGCCTCGAACGGCTCCCACAATCCGGCATGAAGCACTTTCGAAGCATACATTCGCCACGAGATCCCGGCGTTGTCGAGGACCTCGGCGATGGTATTGAACTGACCGAAGCATGGCACCGGGCCTTGGTGGTGATGCACCCGGCGGTACGGTTTGTTCTGCACGTAGGAGGTATTCGTTCCTGGCGGCGCATCGCAGTCACCCGAGGCGCTGGGATAGTCCACTTCCGCTCGGCCTGGCAGCTTGATGTCGTCGGTGCCGGCGACGAGCGTGAGGTGAGCGGTAAAGCTTCCGCCGAACTCGGTCGGAAACATCTCGTCGGCGAGCACGTACCGCTGCGCCAACTGCCAGTATGGTTGGATCTGTTTGCGTTCGACGTAGCCGTAGGCTGCGTCCCTGGCGTACTTAGTTCCATATGCCGTGAAACCGTCCATATTGCTCTTGTTCCAGTCCACCAGCGACGATTCCCAATCGTGCTTTAGATCGGGATTGTTCTGGAACGTCATCTTGTGCAATGCAACGACGGCGTCGCCCGCGGGACACTGGCCGGAGCCGCTCTCGAATTTGCTGCCCCCCGGTGCCGGCGACGCGCAGCCCGTCAGCGGCCCGTTTGCGCCGGGAAAGCCCGCGAAGAAGTTCTCGAAGCTGCGATTCTCTTGGATGATGACTATCACGTGCGTGATCGGGCTGGTTGCCGAACGGCCACTCGCCTGCCGAACCGGGCGACCGCTCGCGCCGCGCGCTGCCGGCACGCTCGCGCCGCTTCCGTTCGACGAACAGCCGGCCGCGAGAACGTACGCGATCACTGCGAGGACGAGCGTAAACCGGCGCATCATAATAGAATGCTGCCGTTCAAAAAGGGTGTTGCCGACTCCTCGATGGGGATTTGCGGCGCCGGCCCGAAATAGGGCCGTCTACCTGCTGCCCGCCGCGATAGATGAGGTGGGCCGCCCGCCGTGGCGGGCGTCCGTAGTACGGAGAAACGAATGACTGAGTACGAAGTAACCTACATTCTGCGTCCTTCGCTCGAAGAGAGCGAGGTCGAGCAGCGCGCTAATGCCGTCGCTGAGATCGTCAAGAGTCAAGGCGGCGAAGTAGTCGGAGTCGAGCGGCTCGGCAAGAAGCGCCTCGCCTATGAAATCAACGACGTTCGCGAAGGGAACTACGTCGTGATGCAGTTCAAGAGCGAGCCGGCGGTCTCTAAAGAGCTCGAGCGGCAGCTGAAGCTTCACGAGGACGTTTTGCGCGGGCTGGTCGTCCGGCTCGATGCGAAGATGCTGACGCACATGGCGGCGCTCGCGGCCGCAGCTCCACCGGCTCCCGTCCCGCAATGAAATTGCGAGCGTTTCGGAAACATCTGTGCCATACTGTTGACACTCTGAGGCGATAGCCTCGGACCGTGAACGCATGCGGCGAAAGAGGGTAGGCAATGGCAGGTTCTTATAATCGCGTCATCCTGGTCGGCAATCTCACGCGCGACCCTGAGATTCGGTACACGCAGTCCGGCAAGGGCGTCACGAAGTTCACGCTTGCCGTAAACAATCCGCGTAACAAGGAAGAGACGACCTTCGTCGACATCGTCGCGTGGGATCGGCTCGGCGAGACCTGCAACACGTATCTGAAGAAGGGCTCGAACTGTCTGGTCGAGGGCCGGCTTGTAATTCGCAGTTATGACGACAAGGACGGCAACAAACGCAAGGCCACTGAAGTCGTCATTGACAACATGCAGATGCTGGGCTCGCCACGCGATCGCGCGACCGCCGGAGGCGACGACGCCAATACCGGCTACAATGGCGGCGGCAGCCCAGTCGGAGCGCGCGCATCGGGCTCGGCCGAGGGACTCGGAGACGAGCTCGAAGACGAAATTCCGTTCTGAGCGGAGCGGGACCGCACCAATCGTCTAGACTTACCGCGGTTGATGTCGGCCCGGAGTCGCGGAGCCGTGCGGCCGTTAACGGACGGAATGCTGAGGCGTCTCGCTTGGAAACTCTACTCGGAATTGCTCTTCGATAGTGGCATGCTGCGGCGGCCAGACGCCGGGAATCGCGGCGCCGTTCATTGCGGCAACAATACGTGCAATCTCGGCCGCGCTAATTCCCTCGTCCGCCGTCGCGCTCATAACCTGCTCGCCGTTTCGCCAAGTGAACTTGTCGTGACGAACCACGAATGTGTGCCCGTCGCGCACTCCGCGGTACTCGAAAAAGTATTTCGATGGCGTTCCCTCGCGAGGGTCGAAGCGCTGGGCCATCAATGAAAAAGTACGGCTGCCGGCGCGACGGTAGATGAACCATACTGAAGGACTGCCGACGCTCCAGCGATGCGTGCCTTTCGAATAGATGCCGGTCGGCGCCGTCACGATCGTATCCAAAACGGCATCGGCCGGCACTCCCGCCGGCGGCACGATCGTGAAGGAGACGCGCGACTGCGCCGCCGCGAGGCTCCCCGTCTGCGAGCGCATCGCCGACTCGATCGAGGCCGGCGCGGGCGGAGGCGGCGTCAAATGTAGGATCTCCTCCACTTGTTGTTCGAGCGTCTGCGTCAAACCCGGTGCAACTTTCGGGAGGGCGAGCACGACGATCGCCGCTACCGCTGAGGCTGGAAGGTACCAGAACCAGCGGCGGTGCGGTCTCTCTCGCAACGTCGCTTGCGCTACTCGGTGCTGGATATCGCGCAGCGGAACCGGCGGTATCTCGATGCTCGAAAGCATCGCTTCGAAAGCGCCGGAGATGCGTGCCTCACTGAACATCGGAGAATACCTCGTGATAGGAATGACGGTCTGCCGTCTCTGAAAGTGCTTTGCGGAGTGCCGCGCGGGCTCGCATTAGATGAAACCGAACGCTCGAAGCGGCTAAGCCCGTTACTGCCGCGATTTCCGCGCTGTTGTAGCCGGCATAGTAGTGCAGCAAAACTACTGCACGCTGGAGCGGTGAAAGCGATGCGAGGGCTTCGTAGAGATCGAGCGCGTCGCTAGGGTCGAAGCCGTCTCCGAGTGCGGCGGCTTCGTCGAGGCTTTGAGTACGTTGACGCGTACGCGCCGTCCCCAGCGCCCGACTTACGACGATCCTATAGCTCCACGCTGGGAATGCATCTAAGCTCTTGAGCGAATGCAAGGAGGCGGCGATGGCCGCGCACGCTTCTTGCGCCGCGTCTTCGGCGAGGCCCCGGTCGCGCAGAATGCTCAGCGCCAGGCGGTATGCCTCCGGCCAAACGAGGGCTATCAGCGGCTCAAGGGCCGAGCCGCCCTGATTGCGTGCCCGCTCGAGCACTTCGCGTTCGATTCTCAGCGGCATCCCGGGGACTCTTCTAGGCCAGCCATACCATAATAGATGCTCCGGACGGGCGAAGTGTTGGCAAAGAGCCTCGACGCCGGTCCCGGCTGGCCCCAGGCCCCTCGTGGGGTCTTGGGACGGCGCACGATTGGCCCAAACGCTTTAACCTGTTGGATAAAGGCGCCCGGGCGCACCCGTGCAACGAAAAAACCTAATGTAACTCGCCGGACTCGAAGGAGAACGAGTGACGATGAACTCGACGGACATGCCGACTAACGCCGAACTGCGCGATTTCCTGATGCTGCCCTACTCCGAGCTCGAGGAGCTGAATCTTCGCGCGAAGGCGCAGCGCCAAGAGCGCGTCCCGATTCGCGCGCTGCAAGAAGAGCGTCTGCGCTACCTCGCGGAGGAGCCGCGGATCAAGGCCCTGACCGTGCTCTTCAGCGATCTCGAAGGTCGCTTGCACATGCTTGACTACGACAAGAAGTTCTTGTTGCGGTCGCACGACAACCTTACGTTCGACGGCTCGTCGATTCGCGGATTTACGCCGCAGCGCGAGAGCGACTTGCGGCTGTCGCTCGACTGGAGCGCTTTCTACTGGGGACCGGCCGATATCTTCGGTGCCGGAAAGATCCTCGTCTTCGGCGACGTCTTCGATCGTGACGGCAAGCCGTTTGCCGGCGACATCCGCGGCGCGCTCAAGAAGCTCGCCAACGAATGCTACGCAAAGGAAGGCTACACACTCAACGCCGCCAACGAGATCGAAGGCTTTCTTTTCAAGGGCCTTGACGCCGAACGCCGCTTTCACGAGTCCGGCACTCTTGAATACGTGAGCACCGGCGGCTACTATCACTCGCTGCCGGGCGATCCGCTGCGCAATTTTATCGATACCGTCGCCGAAGTTCAGCGCGCGATGGGATTCCAGAACGAAAAGGACCATCCCGAAGTTGCGCCCTCGCAGTTCGAGATCAACTACAGCTACGGCGAAGTCGTTGCCGCCGCGGATCAGATCCAGCTTTACAAGCTGATCTGTCGCCAAGTCGCTACCAAACTCGGCATGACGGCGAGCTTCTTACCGAAGCCGGTCGTCGGAGTCAACGGCAGCGGCATGCACACCAATGTCTCGGTGAGCAAGAACGGAAAGAACCTGTTCTGGGATCCAAAGGGTCAGGAGCAGCTCAGCGGCTTCGGTTGGAAGTTCGTCGACCGGATCCTCACCCACGGCACGGATATTTGTTTGATGCTCAACTCAAGCGTCAACGCCTACCGGCGGCTCGACCCGCACTTCGAAGCGCCCAATCAACTCAAGGCTTCGGCGATCGACCGCGGCTCGATGGTGCGTATTCCGATCGGCAACGAGCGCAGCATGCGCACCGAGGTCCGCTCGGTCGCGCCCGATGCCAATCCCTATATGGTGATGCTCGCGGTCTTCAAGACCGGGCTCGAGGGAAGCACCAGCAACCTCAAAAACCTGCGGCAAGCCGATCGCTACTTGCCCGACAACATCTACGACGCGCTCGCGGCATTTCGCGGTTCGGAGTGGACGAGCAAACTTTTAGGAGAAGAGGTGAAGGCACGTTACGCCGATCTTAAACAGGCGAGTGCCGATCGTTGCCCGCGCCTCCTCGGCACCTTCGTAAAAGCCCAGGAAGTGCAGTACCACCACGAAGTCTACAACCAATACCTCTGGAATTTATTCTGATAAAGAAGTGCCGCGTAGCGGTGTGACGTGGTGGTGAGGGGCGTGTGAAGGGAGGAGCGCAGCTAGGATGGCGTGAGCGACGACGAGGCGAGCAGCTTTTTCGCTGGATGCGAAAAAGCGAGCGTCCCCGAACCACCACGTCGCACCGCTACGCAACGCCTACTAAAAATGCTGAGCGATGTAGTCGATCCAGTAGTGGAAGACGTCGGCGACTCGCACCGGATCCTCGGGGAAGTGCCCTGAAATAGGCCAGACGCGAAGCGTCGCGTCTTTATGATTGTCGCGCAGCGCGCGCCAGTACATGGACGAGGTCGCAAACGGGTCGCGATTGTCGCCGACGTCCGAGAGGATCAGCACCGGCGTCGTGACGTTGGCCGCATACGAGATCGCCGAGACGCTCCGCCACTCAGCGGCGTTGCGACCGACGAACGGCGAACCGTGCAAGAGGTCGACGTCGGCAAGGCTGTCGTCAGCGGTGCCGTAGTCGGTGATCCAGTCGTTGACCGAGGCGCCCGATACCGCCGCCCTCCAGATATGATACTTCGAGATCATCCAGGCAGTCATGATTCCGCCGTACGACCATCCGCTAACGGCGATCCGCGAGTCGTCGACGATCCCCCGCGCGCGCACCGCGTCAATGGCGGACATGATGTCTTTGCCGGGCCCGGCTTCGGGATCGTAAAGAATTGCCCGCTGATATTTTAGGCCCAGGTTGGGACTTCCGCGATAGTTCGGGCGCAGAACGAGCCAGCCGCGCGCCGCCATCGTTTGCGCCCAAAAATCGAACTCGAGCATCGACGGATCGTCGGGTCCGCCGTGAATGTATACGACCAGCGGATACTTTCGACCGGCTGAATAACCCGGCGGAAGATAGAGGACGCCGTCTCCCGTCACGCCGGTAGTTGTCGGAAACGTAATCCGCTCCGCTTTCGCCCAAGCGAAATTCGCCGATGCCGCGTTGAAATCGGTCAACTTTGTGGCGCCGGCGCCCGGTGAGAGTTTGAAAAGCTCCGGCGGTTGCGCCGTGGACGTTGCCACAAAAACCAGCGTGCCGTCAGCGGCGAGCGCGTCGCCGAGTGCCGGAGCAGACGCGCCGCCGGTCGTCGTCAAGGGAGTGCCCGGCACGAGGTTCCCGACCTCGATGCGCTCGTACGCGCCGCGCAGCGGAACTCGATAGAGCGCGTTGGTGGTGCGATCCGGGGCAGTCGCGATCAGGCTGTTCGAATCGGCCGACCAGACGAAGTCCCCGATCGGACGATCGAGGGTGCCCGAGAGCCGCGATCCGTCTCCGCCTGCCGGAGTCGTCACATAGAGCTCGCTGAGATTTATTTGCGGGTCGCCGTTCGAATAGAGGTATGCGACGTGCGTGCCGTCCGGCGAGAAACGTGGCGTCCCTTCCCACATCGCGCGTCCGGTCAGCGCGCGGACCTTCTTGCTTTCGACGTCGACTACGGCGACTTGCGAGTAGCTCTGGTCGTTGAGGATCGCATTGCGGCAGAGCGCGAACGCAATCGTCTTGCCGTCGGGTGACCACGAAAGCGTCGAGCCGTCACCGACGCTCTGCAGGCCGGAGGTCAGTTGCGTGGTGACGCCGTCACCCAGCGAAAGCGTGAAGAGATGGACGGGTTGCGGCGATTCGCGCGCGGTGATCGGCTCGGTCGTGAAGACGAAGCTGTCTCGAAACCGGTCGGCGCCGGAGCGCTGCGGCTCCGGATCGCCCGCAGCGTACGCGAAGGCCCGACCATCGGGACGCCATGAATATTCCTGGACGTCTGCGCTTTTGTCGGTTACCGCGTGGGCTGCGCCGCCGTCTGCCGGCATGACGAAGAGCGCGGTGTGCGTCGCGTTTCCGGCGCGATCTTCTGCGAGAAAGGCGAGCTGCTTGCCGTCGGGCGAGAAGGCCGGGCCAGAGAGACCTTCGCGGTTCGTGACGATTTCGCGCGATGTACCGTCACCGAGATCGACGAGCACGAGCTCGCTGTTGCGTTTGTCTTCGTCCCACCGGGCGCGCGAGACCACCAGCGCCGCATGCTTTCCGTCGGCCGCGATCGCGGGCGATTGAAGCGAAACGAGCTGCCTGTAATCGTTCTCGCTGACCGGCGACAGCGACGTTGCTCCGGCGGATGACCACGCGAGGCCGAAGACCAGCGCGAGGCCGCTGCCGTAAAGCAGCCTCATTCTCGAAAGTGCGCAGCGATGTAATCGATCCAGTAGTGATAGACGTCGGCGGCGCGGACGGGGTCGTGCGGGAAGTGTCCGTTGACCGGCCAAACGCGGAGCGTCGCATCCTTATGGTTGTCGCGCAGCGCTCGCCAGTACATGGATGACGTCGCGAAGCTGTCGCGGTTGTCGCCGACGTCCGAAAGGATCAGCACCGGCGTCGTCACTGAGCCAACGTACGAGATGGCTGAGTCGCGGCGCCACTCGGCGGCGTTCGCGCCGACGAACGGCGAGCCGTGGAAGAGGTCTGTGTCGGAAAGGCTGTCGTCGGCGGTGCCGTAGTCGGTGATCCAATCGTTAACCGAAGCGCCCGATACGGCGGCCCTCCAAATGTGATACTTCGAGATCATCCAGGCGGTCATGATTCCGCCGTACGACCATCCACTGACGGCAATACGCGAGTCGTCAACGATGCCGCGGGCGCGGACCGAGTTCACGGCGGCCATGATGTCTTTGCCGGGGCCTTCCTCAGGGTCGTAGAGCACGGCGCGCTGGTATGCAAGCCCAAGATCGTCGCTTCCGCGATAGTTCGGCTGCAGCACGAGCCAGCCGCGTGCTGCCATCACCTGCGCCCAAAAACTGAACGCGAGCGTCGAGGACGAGGTAGGACCTCCGTGAATTAGCACGACGAGCGGATATTTCTTGGCGGATGAAAACCCGGGCGGGAGATAGAGCACGCCGTCGGCCGTTACTCCCGCGGGCGTTCGAAACGTGATGCGTTCCGCAGAGGCCAAATCGAGGCTCGCGATCCCGGCGTTGAAGTCGGTCAGCTTCTTTGTCGCACCGTCGGCGGAGCGAAAGAACAGCTCGGGCGGCTGCTTCACCGCGCTTCCTACAAAAACGAGCGAGCCGTCGGGTCCGATTGCATTGGCCAGGCCGGACTGGACGTTGTAGCTACCGGTATCGAGCCGCTCCGCTCGGCCGGTCAGTGAGACCCGATAGAGCGCGATTGTGGCGCGATCGGGTGTGACGAGCAAAAGGCTCTTCGAATCGGCGGTCCACGCCGCATTGGCGACGGGACGATCGATCGACGCGGAGACCGGGCGGCCGGCGCCGCCCTGCGGCGTCGTGACGCAAAGCTGCGCGAGATGGATCTGCGGGTCGCCGCTCGAGCATGTGTAGGAAAGGTGCGCTCCGTCGGGCGAGAATCTCGGGTCGGCCTCCCACGCCTTATTGCCGGTGACTACCCGAACGGCGCGGGTCGCGACGTCAACCAGCGCGACTTGCGAGTAGCTTTCGTCGTTCAAGATGGCGTTGGGAACGAGCGTGAAGGCAATCGTCTTTCCGTCGGGAGACCAGGACAGGGTCGACTCCGCCTCGCCCGTCGCTACGCTTTGCCGCCCGGAAGTGAGTTGAGCCGGCACGCCGCCGTCTAGCGAGATCGTGAAGAGATGCACCGGCTTGGGCGATTCTCGGGCGACGATCGGCTCCGTGGTGAAGATGAAGCTGTCGCGGAAGCGGTCGGAACCTGCGAGCTGCGGATCCGGATCGACCGCGGCGTATGCAAACGTGCGTCCATCGGGACTCCACGCGAACTGTTCGACGTCAACCTTGCCGCTGGTCACCTGACGCGTGACGCCTCCCGCGGCCGGCATGACGAAGAGCTGCGTATGCGAGTCTTTCGGTACGCCATCGTCGGCAAGGAAGGCGATTTGCGTTCCATCGGGTGAGAAGGCTGCATCCGAGAGACCGTCGCGATGGGATAGCAGCGTTTGCTGCGCGCCGGTCGTCAGGTCCAGCATGACAAGATCCGTCGAGCGCTTATCGTCGTTCCAAA
The DNA here is from genome assembly GCA_963831815.1 of Vulcanimicrobiota bacterium. GTDB lineage: Bacteria > Vulcanimicrobiota > Vulcanimicrobiia > Vulcanimicrobiales > Vulcanimicrobiaceae > Cybelea. The sequence goes on along the minus strand of CAWHRL010000002.1, from coordinate 114,968 downwards.
GAATCCGGGTGATCTTCACGATAGCATGTTTGCCGTCGGGCGAAATCGCGGGCGAATCGAAGCTAACGAGACGTTGATAGTCGGACTCGCCGATCTGATTGGCGGGAACTGCGCCCATAAGGCTCCATGCCAAGCTCAATACCAAAACGAGTGCGCCGCAACGTCCGAACATCGGTTTACGAATCCTGGCTCGAACGAATCGTTGCCAACGGAACCGCGACGACGCTCCCCGAGTCGCTGCCGATGATGAGCGTCCTGCCGACAACGATCGGCGATCCGACGTTGAAGGGCGTGTGCATGTTCTTGACTCCTATGACACGGCCCGTCTTTGCATCGAGGGCCCAAAGATAGCCGCCGAGATCGCCAAAGTAGACGATTCCACCGACCTCGACGATGCCTCCCTTCACCGCGCCGCGCGTCGGCATCTCCCAGACGAGCGTACCGCTCGTCGCGTCGAGCGCGTGCATCCACGGCGCGATTGCACTGCCGAGATAGAGCAGATCGCCCGACAGCAACGGGATCGCCGCCTCGTTACGTATCGGCAGCGAACCGCTCTCGAGCGCAACGTCCCAGAGCGGAGCCCCATCGTCGACGCGAAGCGCGTAGACGCGCTGAGCCGTAAGATTGCCGATCACCGTCGACGTGTCGGGCCAAACCGGTGAAACGTAGTCGCAGTAGATCCGGTCGCCGTCGCTAACCGGCGGACAGTCGCCGATCCCCGAGGCTCCTTTTGAGAAGGCGCTGCGCCAGACAACCCCACCGCCGTCGGCGTGGAGACGCCAGACGGCGTTGCTCCCTACGCCGCTGGTTACGAAATCGCCGCGGCCGACTGGTAATACCGCCGTCATCGAGGCCATCGACCCGAGCCAACGGGCGTAGCGTTTCTTCCCAGTCGCCGGATCCAAGCCGTTGATGTATCCCGCGCCGTCGTGATTCACTAGAATGCCGTCGATGATCGCGGGAGTCGGCATCGCCGACCCGCTCAGCGGCGTCTGCCAGCGTATCTCGCCGCTGGAACGGTCGAAGGCTATTAGCGCGCTCGCCCCTTGACCGACCATCACCGGCTCGGAGGGCGAAGAGGTCCGGCTGGTGGGATCGCCCTCGCCGACGATCACGACGTTGCCGTAGACGAGCGGATCGCTCATCAGCGGATTCGGAACGTGCGCTTTCCAGAGCACTTGACCGCTCGTGACGTCGATAGCAAAGAGCGAGCCATCGTTATTTCCGACGTAAAGCGTTCCGTCCATGATGGCCGGGCTCGCCGAAATTTGACCGCCGGTTTCAATCCGCCACGTGGTTTCGAGCCTGCCCCCAACGACCGCGTTGTTCTGCGGGCCCATGCGGAACTGCGTCCAAACCGGAGCGGCAATCGCCATCATCACGGCAAGAAAGCCGGCGAGGGTGGTCATGAGATACACTTCGACTAGAGCGTTAGCTCCATCCCGTCATACGCGATCTCGCCGCCGAACTCGCGCACGCTCGCGTGTGCGGTCGAACTCGGGTCGAGCATCGGATTCGAGTTGTTGAGGTGCGTGAAAACGACCCGCGTGCCCGTGCCCCGAAGGTGCGCGAGGGTTCCGTCAGAGCCACCGACCGGTTGGTGGCCAAGGTCGCGCCCGTGCTTGGGGAGCAGGCTCGCGTCAATCAGCTCGTCGTCGTCGTAGAACGACCCATCCAAGAACGCGACGGCGGCACGCCCAATTGCGTCGCGGAGCAGATCGTCGATCGTGCTAAAGACTGGTGCGAAGAGCAACCCCCGTTCGCTGCCGCGATCCGCGACTTCGTAGGCAACGACGGCCCCGCGCGAGGTGCGCCGGCCATCGTAACCCGGAGTCGTTCCAGGGACTGCTAGAGCCCGCACGCGCAGAGCGTTGCCCACGATATCGTCGCCGTCTTCGGCAACGCAGGGTGAGTCGAGCGGGACCTCGAGCCAGCGATGCGGCGATCTCGCAAACGGCGCGAACGCCGGCTGCGCGATCGCGAGCTCGCGGACGACTGCGCTCGACCTCACCAAAAAGCCCGCTGCGCCGCGTTGGCGGAGAATGGCCAATCCGCCGATGTGATCGACGTTCGCATCGGTGAAGAGCATCGCGGCGATCGGCGTGCCGCGCGGATGCGAAGGGTGCAACGGCGCGAACGCTTCGATCTGCGTTGCTACGTCGGGAGAACAGTTGAGGAGAAGCCAGCGCGTGCCGTCAGCGCTAACGGCAAGGCTCGACTGCGTTCGGCGCGGCGCGCGACCCAACCGCGCGGCTTGGCAATTCATGCAGGCACAGTTCCATTGCGGAACCCCGCCGCCGGCGGCGGAACCCAGTACGCGAACGATCACGCGCGGCGATAGACCGGTTCGATGTCCTCCGCTCCTTCACGCAGCGCGGTGACGATTGCGTGATCGGGACTGAGCGAACAGGCGGGGTCGGTCACGCCCGCATCGCCCGCGAGCAGAAACGCCTGGCAGCGGCAGCCTCCCCAGTCGAGCTCGCGGCGCTCGCAAGAACGGCAGGGGTCGGGCATCCAGCTGGTCCCGCGATAACGCGTGAACGCCTCCGAGTTGTGCCAGATCTCGCCGAGGCTGCGATCGCGAACGTTCTCGAAGTGCAGCCCGCGGATCGCCGAGGCGGCCGGACAGGGGAGAACGCTGCCGTTTGGCGTCACCGTCATGAACTCGGTGCCCCAACCGTTCATGCACGGCTTGGGATACTCGCCGAAGTAGTCGGGAAGGACGTAGACGATCTCCATGATGCCGCGCAGCCGTTCCCGGGCGGCCGCGACAATCGCTTCGCCACGGCGAACCTGCTGGAGCGTCGGCATCAGCGCGGTGCGATTGCGATAGGCCCATCCGTAGAACTGGACGTTTGCCAACTCTAGGCGCCCGATGCCAAAATTCTCGGCGAATGCGATCACGTCGGCGATCTTATCGTGATTGAGCCGGTGAATCACGCAGTTCAGCGTCAATGCGACGTCACGGTCTCGCACGCGTTTGAGGGCCTCGAGTTTCTTTTCGTGTACCGCGGTACCGGCAATACGGTCCGCCAGCTCGCGCTCGGGGGCTTGAATGCTGATCTGGATGTGATCGAGTCCGCTTTCGAGCAATCGGTCGAGCGCCGCATCGTCAAGAAACGTTCCCTGCGTGATGAGGTTGGTGTAGAGGCCTGCTCGCGACGCAGCCCCAACGAGCGTCGCAAGGTCTCGTCGCAGCGTCGGCTCGCCGCCGGAGAAATGCGCCTGAACCACACCCAGAGCGGCCGCATCGCTCAGGACGTTGCACCACTGCTGCGTCGTCAGCTCGTCGCGATACTTATCGAACGAGAGCGGATTGTAGCAATAGGGACACTGCAGATTGCAGCGATACGTGAGCTCGCAGAGCAGCGATAGCGGCCTCATCCCGTGTCATCCGCAGCGGAGTCGAAGGACCGCAGGAACCCGCGCTCGGCGAGCCGGTCGAAAAGTTCGTCAAGGTCCTCTAGCGCGCGCTCGGGCACGACGTCGAACTGCTCGGCGACCGCGGCGACGATCTCCGCGAGCGTTCGTTTGCCGTCCACGAGCTCCAAAGCGACGGCAGCGGGACGATTGAGAACGAGCGCGGCCTCAGGAACGAGAAGCATCGCGCCTCCGTCGCGCTCGTGGCGAAGCTTGACGCCCTTGCCGAAGCGCGGCCGAGTCTGTGCGTTCATTTGAAGACGCCGCACGCCAGCGCCGTAGCGTCGAGGATGCACCAAAGCACGTCGCACTTGAAGCGCAACGCCTCGACGCAACGCTCTTCGCTCGCCGGCGTCGTTGCCTCTTGCAGCACCCACGCCAGCGCGGCTCCGGCATCGCGCTTCGCTAAAACGATCCGCCGTTCGAAATAGGCAAGGCCGGCGGGATCGATCCATGGGTATTTTTCGACGATCGCGGCGACCCGCCGCTCCATCACCGGCGGCCCGAAGAGCTCCGTGAGCGAAGACGCCACCGCCTCGATCCATGGTCGCGTCCGCGCAAACGTTACGTACGCGTCGACTGCGAAACGCGTGCCCGGCGCGACGCCTCGCTCGGAACGCACGTAGTCCTCGTCGAGTCCGACTGACCGCGCCAATGCGAGCCACGACGCCGTTCCACCCTGCGCATCGTGCGTCCCGTCGTGATCGACAATCCGTGAAATCCATTCCCGCCGATGCGCCGCCGACGGCAAGTTCGAGAGAATCGCCGAATCCTTCACCGGTATCTGCTTTTGGTAGTAGTAACGATTGCCGACCCAAGCTTGCACCGCGGCGCGATCGAGCGTTCCCGCGACGAGCCGCTGGTGGAAGGGATGTTTATCGTGATAGCGCTCATCGCCGACTGCGCGCAGCCGCGCGACGAGCGCTGAGTCCGTGACGGCTACGTTGGTGCTTTAGGCTTTCGAAGTGCGGACGGGCGCCATAAGGTACGCGGTCACTTCGGCGCCAAGCGGGTGCTCTTGAAAGTCGGGGCGTTCCCAACGTGCGCGTAACTTCTTCATGCGGTACTCCTCAAATGCAGTATTCTTGGGGGATTAAACCCCAGCGACCATTATACCCTACGAACGTGCGTTCGCATAGGAGAGCCGCCGGCGCATCAGCTCGCTGGGTATCCGGATGCGATCGGCCAGCCTGAGAAAGGCGAGCGCCTTCACGTGCCACCAAGTCACGTCGATCTCGAACCACCGCAAGCCGTGACGGGCGGAGAATGGAAAGGCGTGATGGTTGTTGTGCCATCCTTCGCCCCATGAGAGCATCGCGACCCACCAGCAGTTCGTCGAGCGATCGACCGTGCGGTAAGTGCGATAACCAAGCGTATGGGCTGCGCTGTTGACCAGCCACGTCGTGTGGTAACAGAATACCAGGCGGACGAATACACCCCAGACTACCCACGCCCATCCGCCGAGTAAGAAAAGCGCGACGGCGAGAACGAGTTGAAGGGGCAGCGCCAGGTACGTTAACGCCCGATAGAATGGATCGGCGTAGAGGTCGGGAGCGTACCGCTCGATCTCACGCTCACCCGGGTATGCGACGTTGTGCCGGTAGAGCCAATCGACATGCGCCCATTTGAAGCCCAGACCGATGCTATGCGGGTCACCGTCGTGGTCGGCATGAGCGTGATGCTTGCGATGCACGGCGACCCAGCGGATCGGATCGCCCTGCAACGCCAACGTGCCAAAGACCGCAAAGAGATATTCGAGCGGTTTCTTGAGCCGCAGGCTTCGATGCGTGAGCACGCGATGATAGCAGAGCGTAACGCCCAAGACGCCGGTGCAGTAAGCGATGACAGCGAACACCGCCAGGTCGGACAGACGGAAGAATGCCGGTAAGAACGCAGCGAGCGCGCCGACATGAATCGCCGCGAGCCCGGCGCCCGTGCCATACCTAGCCAATCGTTCCATGCTGCTCCGTTCGCCGAAAGCTTCTAAAAAGGATGGTGGCGGCTTTGTGCGGTCAAGGAAAAGAGCCTACCGAGGCAGGCTCTCTTTGATTCCTGGCCGCTTGCCGAGCGGGCCTAGGCTAGTAAGCCCGGCGAGTGGCGAAGCAGTCGCGGCAGTAGACCGGCTTGTCGCCGCGCGGTTGGAACGGTACCTCGGCGACGCCGCCGCATTGGCTGCAAGTCGCCTTGAACATCTCACGCGCGCCGCCGCGGCCTGAGCCGCCGCCGTTGGAAGAGCGTCCGGATTTGCGAGCTGAACGGCATTCCGTGCAGCGGCTGGGCTTGTTGGTAAAGCCCTTCATCGCGAAAAACTCTTGTTCGCCGGCGGTGAATGGAAACTGCCTTCCGCAGTCAACGCAAGTGAGCGTTTCGTCTGTATACATTTAAACGAGCGAATCTCCTAGAATTGTTGGTAGTCATTGTTCTCCCGATCCGACTCGCTCAGTGCCTTGGAACCGCGCGGGCTTCGAAACCTGGGTAACCCGACTACTATACACCATTCCCGGGCCAGCGTCACGGAGGACCCGCGACAACCTGCCCGAACATACGTTCCGAAATCCGGCCGTAACAGACCGGTGGTGGCTCGAATCTGTCGCGCCACCTGGCTAGGGTTTCGCTCACGGCACCAAGGGCGGGACCGCCAACCACCTAGTCGAGAGGATATTTATGCCAACCAAGACCAAGATCAAGCGCGCCCCGAAGGAGCGGCGCACCAAGCGCAAGCCGTGCAGTTTCTGCATGGACCGAGCCATCGCCGTCAGCTATCGCGACGTAGGCCGGCTCAAGAAGTTCGTCTCCGAGCGAGGGAAGATCGTTCCGCGGCGCATCTCGGGTAACTGCGCGAAGCATCAGCGCATGCTGACGACCGCCGTTAAGCGCGCCCGCCTCATCGCCTTTCTTCCGTTCGGTTCGGAGTAACGCGAAGGTGAAGCTCGTTCTCTATAGTGACGTCAAAGCGTTGGGGAAGCGTGGCGATATCGTCGACGTTGCCGACGGTTACGCTCGAAACTTCTTGCTGCCGCGCAAGCTTGCGGGCGAGGCCGACAAGGGCGCGCTAGCACAGCTCGACGCGCAACAAAAGGCGCACCAGCGGCGCGAAGCGCAAGAGCTGGCCGAGGCGCAGGCCTTGGCGGCCCGGCTCGAATCGGCGCGCCTCACCATCAAAGCGAAAGCCGGCGGGAACGGAAAGCTTTTCGGCGCGGTGACCAATGCCGACGTCGCCGCCGCGATTGCAGGTACGCTCTCGATTGCCATCGACAAACATAAGATCGAGCTCGAAAATCAGATCAAGGCGCTCGGGTCGTACCCGGTCGAGATCAAACTGCACAAGAACGTGACAGCAAAAGCGGCCGTCGAGGTCGTGTCGGCGTAGGTTCCGACGTGCAAGTCTACGCGACGCGTTTTCGGCGCAAGTTCGGCGTGGACGACGAGCTGAGTCGCTACGTCAGCGCGCTCTACGAAATGCTCGCGTCCGTTCTCGGTCACGACAAACTCGTTTTGCGAGCCGGAAAAGTCAACGCCTTGAAAATGATGCGGTCGCAGAATCTTCCGGATCGGCTTTGCGGCCTGCAGCGGCTCGTTCTCGAGGATCCGACGCTCGACCGCGCGACGACGCGCGCGCAACAACGCAAGGCCCTCGCGGAGGTCGAAGAAGCGATGGCCGACGTCATTGCCCAACGGCACGCGGAAGATTCAATCGAGCGGCGCGTAAACGAGAAGATGGCCGAGCGCCATCAGGAGTACGTCAAGGACCTCAAGCTCGAGGCGCTTCGTGAGACGAGCGGCCCCGAAACGCCGTCGTCGCAGGCAAAGCTGGAGGAACTGCAGACGCTTTCGCAGCGAACCCTCTCCGCATCGGCGCTGCAACAGCTTCGTCCGCAGGCGCTGCACGACGTCGTCGGACAGGAGGCTGCGATCAAAGCCTTGCTGGCCAAGATCAGCTCGCCGTATCCGCAGCACACGATTCTGTACGGACCGCCGGGCGTCGGCAAAACGACCGTTGCGCGTCTCGTGCTGGAAGTCGCAAAGTTGCGGCCGTACACGCCTTTTGCCAAGGATGCACCCTTCGTCGAGGCGAGCGGACCGACGTTGCGCTGGGATCCGCGCGAGACGATCAATCCGCTGCTCGGCAGCGTTCACGACCCGATCTATCAAGGAAGCCGCCGCGAGTTCGCGGAGACTGGGGTTCCCGAACCGAAGCTCGGTCTCGTAACGCGCGCGCACGGCGGCGTCCTCTTCATTGATGAAATCGGCGAAATGGATCCGTCCCTCCAATCGAGATTTCTCAAGGTCTTGGAGGATAAACGCGTAACGTTCGAGTCGTCGTACTACGACGAAAGCGCGCCGAACGTTCCGGAGTATGTCAAGCGCCTCTTTCGAGAGGGTGCTCCAGCCGATTTCATCCTAATCGGTGCGACGACGCGAGAACCGGAGGAGATCGATCCTGCGATCCGCTCGCGCAGTGCCGAGATCTTCTTTTCGCCGCTCACGCAGCATCAAATAATCTCGATCGTGCAGGGCGCGGTCAAACGACTCGGCGCGAGAACGGCACGCGGCGTTTCCAAACTGATCGCTTCCTACACGATCGAAGGACGAAAGGCGGTCCAAATCGTCGCCGATGCCTACGGGCAAGCGCTGTATCGGCTCCATCCCCGCCGGCACATGCAGAAGAGCAAGAAGTCCTCGATCACCGAGGAGGACGTGCGCGCGGTCGTTCAGACGAGCCGGCTCGTGCAGCACACGCTGGTGAAGGGACGCGCGAGGCGCGAAGTCGGCAAGAGCTTCGGACTCGGCGTTTTGCGTCATCTCGGCAGCATCATTGAAATCGAGGCGGTCGCCTTTCCCGCCGCGCAGAACGGGAAGGGCACCATCCGTTTCAACGAAACGGCCGGCTCGATGGCCAAAGATTCGGTCTTTAACGCGGCGAGCGTGCTGCGATCCATCACCGGCATAGACATCGCCGAGTTCGACCTCCACATCAACGTCGTCGGCGGGGGAAATATTGACGGTCCGTCGGCAGGTCTTGCTATATTCCTCGCGCTCTACTCGGCTGTAACCAAGACGCCGCTTCCGCAGGACGTTGCGGTTACCGGTGAGCTTTCAATCCAGGGGAAGGTTCGCGCCGTCGGCGGCATCGTCGAGAAACTCTACGCCGCACGTCAGGCCGGTATGCGCAGCGTGCTCGTGCCCAGAGAGAACGCGCGCGAAGTGGATGCCACGCTGCCGGGCCTTGAGGTCATTTCAGTTGCCAACGTCGAGCAAGTGCTCAACGGCATACCGAGCGGGCGACGCCGCAGAGCTTCGTAGGCCTCAGACTCCGCACTGTGCCACCACGTGTGGCACTCGGCTCGCGTAAAATTTTCTCGGCTATGCACAAGCAACCCACAAGGCGTTCACCGCCGCAGCGCCGGACAGCGGCTCGACGCTCATGACCGCTCAGCCGATTCCAACCTCGATAGATCGCATTCCACCGAACAATCTCGAAGCAGAGATGGCGGTGATCGGCTCGGTGCTCGTCGATCGCGAGATGCTCGCTGCGGTGGGCGAGATCGTGCGTCCCGGCGACTTCTACGCCCACGTTCACGAAACGATCTTCGCCGTGCTCTTCGACCTCTACGAGCGTGGCGAGCCCCTCGACAAGATCACGGTTGGCGAGGAGCTGAGGCGACGCGGCGTCCTCGAGCGCGTCGGCGGTCTTTCGTACATCAGCGCGCTAATGGAGACGGTGCAATCTGCGGGTTCCGCCCGCTACTACGCGACCATCGTTCGCGAGAAGTCCGTCCTGCGCTCGCTTATTCATGCCGGCACGGAGATCACGCAGCTCGGCTACGAAGGCGAAGAAGACGTGGCTACAGCGCTAGACCGCTCCGAGCAGATCGTTTACACGATCGGCGAGCGCCGCGGGGTCACCGAATTCATGCCGGTCCACCGGCTGATGAAGACGGTCTTTGACAACATCGACCGGCGTTATCACTCGCGCGGAGACCGGACCGGTCTCACGTCGGGGTTTCGCGACATTGACGCAATGACGACTGGTTTTCAGCCTGGGAACTTCGTAATAGTCGCGGGACGCCCGGGAATGGGCAAGAGCTCGTTTGCACTCAACATGGCGGTCGCGGCGGCACGTGAAGAAGGCGCGCCGATAGCGTTCTTTTCGTTGGAGATGTCCAATAGCGAGCTGATCGAACGCTTGATCTGCTCCGAGGCCCGCATCTCGATGAACGACATGCGGCGCGGGGCCATCAAACCGCACCAGTGGGAAGAGATCTCGCGAGCGATGGGCGACATCAACGATCTTCCGATTTATCTCGACGACGTGGGCGCACTTACAATTAGCGACGTTCGCAGCCGCTGCCGCCGGCTGAAATCGACGGTTGGCCTCGGTGCGATCTTCATCGACTATCTCCAGCTCCTGCGGCCGGGCGTGCTTGCGCGCGGAGCCAATCGCAATGAAGAGCTTTCCGAGATTTGCCGTTCGCTGAAGATTACGGCGAAGGATCTCGAGGTACCGATCATTGCGCTCGCGCAGCTCAATCGGGGGGTGGAACTACGCAGCGAGAAACGGCCGATGCTCGCTGACCTGCGCGACAGCGGCAGTCTGGAAGCGGAAGCAGACGTCGTCGCATTCATCTACCGCGACGGCTACTACAACGCCGAAACGCCCGAGCCGGACCTGACCGAGTTCATTATCGCCAAACATCGCAACGGTCCGACAGGGTCCGTCAAACTGCGCTTCCAGCGAGAGTACACGCTTTTCTTGCCTTACGGCGACGAATCCCACTACCCCGTCGCTTAGCCCTTCGGCTTCGCTCAGGATGACTCGTGGCCGTGTTGTTCCGCTCACGATGACCGGCGGTAGTAAACTTCGTCCGTCGGCTCCTTGATCTGAACTAAATCAGCGCCTAAGCGATCTGGGCTAAATCAGCTCCTAGGCGTGTTGGCAGGCGGCATTAGCGTTTTGGTAAAACGTGTTAACCATGGTTAGCGTTACCCATGGCTAACACCAGAGCCCGCGAGATTCTCTCCGTCGGTTCCGACCGTTCACCGGCTCGAGCTCGCGAGGATTACGTCAAGGCCATCTATCAGCTGAGCGCAGAAGGCCCGGTACGGGCGGCAGCTTTAGCGCGCTATCTCAAGGTCAGCCGAGTCTCGGTCAGCAAAGCGAAGCGAGCGCTCGAAGCCGAGGGACTGCTCGAGCGCGGGAAGGTAGCGTCGCAGCCGTTACGCTTGAGCGGTCGCGGATATAGGCTTGCGGTCGCAATGGTTCGACGTCATCGCGTCCTCGAAACGTTCTTCCATCGAGCCTTGCACATGCCGCTCGAGCGCGTTCACGCCGAAGCCGAACGGATCGAGCACGCGATTTCAGACGACGTCGCGCTGCGGATCGCGGTCTTATTGCACCATCCGCAATCGGATCCGCACGGTCATCCGATACCCTACGGCGACTCCGTGCCGGTGCGCAAGCCGCTGCCGACGCTTGCGAGTCTGCCGATCGGGAGCAAGGCTCGCGTGGTGAGCCTCGACGATCGGAACGACGACGCCGTAGCGGCGCTTGCGACCGCCGGGGTGCTTCCCGGATCGACGCTGCGCGTCGAACGCAAAGAGCGCGGCCGGGTCTTCGTGCGCCGGGGGAATCGCACGCTCGCCCTGCTTCGTTCGCATGCCGCAATGGTGCGCATTGGAACGTAGCTACGGCGTCGGGGGCAGCAGCCAGCGCGTCGTCGCGGCGGCGCACGAAGTGCTCGCCGGAAATCGCAAGGGTTGGCGGGCGCTGCTGCCTTTCACCGGTCCGGCCTTCGTCGCGTCGGTCGCTTACGTGGATCCGGGAAATTTCGCGACCAACATTCAAGGCGGTGCGGGATTCGGTTACCGGCTGCTTTGGGTCGTCGTGCTTGCCAATCTGATCGCGATGCTCTTTCAAGGTTTATCGGCGAAACTCGGCATTGCTACCGGAAAGAATCTCGCCGAACTATCGCGCGAAAGCCTCCCCAAGCCCGTCGCGATAGGAATGTGGGTCGTCAGCGAGTTCGGTGCGATGGCGACCGACCTGGCCGAGTTTCTCGGCGCGATCATCGGGCTCTACTTGCTCTTCCATGTTCCGATGCTGATCGGCGCCCTCATCACCGGTATTGTGACGTACCTTATTCTCACGCTCCATCGGTACGGCTTCCGGACCATGGAGACTCTGATCGGATCGCTCGTCGGCGTGATCGCCCTTTGCTACATCGTTGAAACGGTCCTTACCAAGCCGAACTGGCACCAAGTCCTGTATCACGCCGTGGTGCCTTGGATTGGAGGACCGTCGAGCCTTTTGCTCGCGGTCGGCATCGTCGGTGCGACCGTGATGCCGCACGCGATCTACCTGCACTCCGCGCTTACGCAAGATCGCGTCGTGCCCCGAGACCGCCGCCAGCTCGGCACGATCGTACGGTTTTCGTATGTTGACGTCGTTATCGCCTTGACGCTTGCGGGTCTCGTAAACTGTGCCATGATGTACATGGCGGCGGCGGTCTTCTACTCAACCGGCCACTCTGCGGTTGCCGATATTGCGACCGCATACCGGACTCTTACGCCGTTGCTGGGTAACCTCGCTGCCGTCGTCTTTCTCATCTCCCTTATGGCGTCCGGTATTTCGAGCTCGGTTGTCGGAACGATGGCCGGTCAAGTTATCATGCAAAGCTTCGTCGGTTTCGCCGTACCGCTCTGGGTTCGGAGGCTCGTCACGATGCTGCCGGCGGTCGCGGTCGTGGCGCTTGGTTTGAATGTTACGCAGACGCTCGTCCTCAGCCAGGTCATTCTCAGCTTCGTCCTTCCCGTACCGGTGATTGCCCTGGTGCTGCTGACGGCGCGCGAAAAAACGATGGGACCGCTAGTGAACCGACGCTGGGTGACGCTGCTGGCAATCACCGCAGCGGTCGCCATCGTGGCTCTCAATGCGATCTTGATCTGGACGACCGTTCGCACGGCCTAAATTACGGTCTGTTGGTCCTCGACCGTGCCGATGCTCTGCGCGAGATATAAGCGCGAGAGCTTGACGTATTCGTCCGAAGATATCTCGATCCACGACGCGGCCTGGCCTTCGAGCGCTTTTTTGACCGTTGCCGGCGCTCCGGCAGCGACGACGCGTGGCGGAATCGCGACGCCTTGCCCTACGACGCTGCCCGCGGCGATCAGCGCTCCCTCGCCAATCGTCGAGCCGTTCAGCAGCGTTGCGTTGCTTCCGATCAAGGCGTGCGCCTCGATCCGGCAATCTTCCATCACGGCGCAGTGACCGACGGTCACGTCGTCACCAAGCAGCGTTGCGCCGCCTTCGCTAACGTGTACGACGGCGTTATCTTGGATCGAGGTCCGCGCTCCGACCCGGATTGGTCCGTTGTCGCCGCGCAGAACCGCACCGAACCAGATGCTCGACTGAGGCCCGACCTCGATGTCGCCGATCAAGACGGCATTGGGGGCGACGAAGGCCGACGGATGAATTTTCGGCCGCTTGCCACGGTATTCGATGATCATGGGCGATGCTTCGCAAGCGGGTCCGTCGAACCTCGCCGCCATGCACCTGCACCGCACGCCCCTGCGCGGCGTCAAGGCGACCCCGCGTCCCAAACCGGACGATCCCAACTACACTGCCGTCAACTACGACTACGCGGGACGGGTCGGCCACGTGCACGAGGTGGTCGAGATCGGCGGACGCTCGCTGGCGAAGGTCGGATTCGACGACCGAAGGATCGTCTATTATTTCTTGGACGACCTCGAGCTCGAAGAGACTGCGAAACGCGGCACCTTTCACGACGACGAAGCGCCGAAGTAATCGGGAAAAAGGGCTTGAAGGGGCGCGACGGAAAGACCCGCGCCCCGGGCGCTCTGTTCGCCGGCCCGAGATGCCGACGTAGCTCAACGGTAGAGCAATCGCTTCGTAAGCGATAGGTTATCGGTTCAAATCCGATCGTCGGCTAAGATTGTGCCGCGCCGAAGGGGATGGCCGGCTAGTCTAGCGGCAGCTGCATGAACGTCGGAAATTCGTAGATCACCGCGGCAAAGGGTTCGCACTCCTCGAATCCGAGCGAGCGGTAGAGAAGATACGCGGGCGCGAGTTGCTCTTTGTTGGTATCGAGCACGATGCGGCTGAAGCGCTGCGCTCTCGCGAACTCGATCGCTGATGTAACGAGCAATCGCGCCGCGCCGAACCCGCGTCGCTCGGGCCGGACGAAGAGGTGCAGCATGAGCGCGGTCTGCGCATCGAGCGCCTTTACCGCAACGCAGCCGGTCTCGTCACCCTCGCACGTTGCCAAGAACGCCGCATTACGCGCAACGTATGTTTCGTCGAGAGCCGCGACGTCGGGCACGACTCCATGCCGGAGTTCCTCTGGTAAATCCGCCTCGTACTCCACGAACAGATCGTGCAGCTTCTGGAAATCGGATCGGTCGTGCGCCCTGCGGACCTCTACGAGCACGCCGTTTCGTTCGGAACGTCATGGCTCGCGCCATCTTTGGCCGGCTGAGCGAGCGATCGGCGGAGGTAGCCGTGGCGCGCGCTGAAGAAATGAAGGAGCGTGAAGCTCTCCAGTCTTTTGCGGGGAACTCTTGCCACGTGCGGGCTCGCTGCGACGCTCGCGGCCTGCGACCGGACGGAAATGCTCGCTGGGGCTCCGCCGGCCGGTCATCTTCGATCCTGGATGGCCCCCGATTCCGGTCAGCAACCGCTGGTCTACGCCGGCGGCGACGTCGCTTCGTACGTCTTCTCTTTTCGGTCTGGCAAGCTCGTGGGGACGATCGCCGAAACGTCGTTCGGAACGTGCTCCGACAGTAACGGTAACGTCTTCTTCACGCAGGTAAAAAGAATCGTCGAGTACGCGCACGGCGGATTGACGCCGATCGCGAGCTTTGCGGTTCCGGGCACGGCCTACTCTTGCTCCGTCGATCCCACCACCGGGGATCTCGCCGCAGTCGTATTCTGTCTATCCAAGTGCGGCGACGAGGTGGTCGTCCTGCAACCCGCGGAGCCTCCTCGAATCTATCATGACGGGACATTGGATTCGCTGCTCTTCTGTGCGTACGACGCGAGCGGAAGCCTGTTCGTCGATGGCTACAACGGCGCTCAGTTCGGACTGACGGAACTGCCCAAGGGGGCCCAGCACTTCGCGAGCGTCACGCTGAACAAGACGATTCGATTCGGCGCGCAGATTCAGTGGGACGGGCAAGATCTTGCGGTCCAAACCAGCTTGTTTCCGCGCATCTACGAAGTGCGCGTTTCCGGGTCGGCCGCAAAGATCGTCCACACGGTCAAGCTCTCCGGTGTCGGCAATCGGGCGACGCAATCGTGGATCCAAGACGGAAAGATCGCCGTTCCTACCGGAGAGCGAAGCAAGCGCCCCGACGAGATTTTCTTTTGGGATTATCCGGCCGGAGGCGACCCGATCAAGACGTTCGAGCACTTCATCGGGCGCGGCCATCAAATGATCGACGGCGTCACGTTCAGCCGCGCGCCGAGCTATTAAGGAGCCTAGAGCCGTTTGTGCAGGTTGTGTTGGGCTTTGATCGTCGTATAGCCGTGACGCTGATAGAAATCGTGAGCGCGCTCGCGGACGACGTTGGAATGCACGCGTAATTTCGCGCAACCGCGGCGGCGCGCCCAATCTTCGGCTGCGCCAAGCAGTTGCGTTCCAATCCCGCAGCTGCGCGCCTCTTCCTCGACGATTAAGCCTTCCAGTTCGGCTTCCAGACCCTCGACGAACGGCTCATCGACGCTGAGCGCGACCCAACCGAGAATGCCCCGGGGAGTCTCGGCGACGAGTACTTCGCGACGATCGCCGCGCTTGCGCAGGCGCTCGCGCAAATCGCTCGCGGCAACTCCGTAGCCGAGCTGACTCATGAGCGCAGAAATGCGCTCGGCATCCTCGTCGCGCGCCGCGCGAATCTGCAGATCCTTCATTCGCCCCAGCCTACGGTAGGAGCGTCTCGGTGCGCACCGCGATGCTGCGGACCGCCGCGTCGCTGAACGGGAGCGGCCACAACCGGCCATCGATCCACGCCTGCGCCTGGTCGGCATAATGCTCCGAGCCCGGTTCTCCGGACTCGCCTTGCGGCAACGTGATTCCGCCCGCGTCCCAATTGCCGATCTCCCAAACGGCGCGAAAACTCTGCGAGTAACCCTGATACTGTACGTGCAGAGTGAACGCGTCGCCGTTTCCGGGCAGCGTCGTTCCGTCGAGGAAGTTGATGCCGAGCGACGAGAGCGCGTGTAAGACTGGCACCGCTCCGGCAATTCGCCAGGGCGCCGGCGACGGCAGCATGACGGCGCGAATCGCATCGCGCGACGGCGGCGTTTCGAGCAGCGTCGGCATTCGGCCGTTGTGCCGCTCGGTCAGATCCAAGCGCAGTCCCTCGACGACCGTGGCAATCGAAGAGTCGCCGCTCACTTCGCCGTCCCAAGCTGCGAGCGCAGCACTAAGGCTCGGATCGCCGCCCGTCACGAACGGCGCAACGTCGTGCGCGAGCTCCCGCTCCGGCAATGAGAGCGTGTCCATCTGCATTTGCGTGAAATATCCGACGTCGTAAAGCCGGCGCGCGCGCAGCAACTCAGCGATGCGATAGGCGCGATAGGGTGGAGCGAACTGCGGGCTCAGTTGCAGCGGATAACCGCTAGGATACATTCTGTTGTTTGCAGTCCAGACGATCGCGTTACGCGATGCTGCGACTTTAGGCAATCGCGCGTAAGGGATTGCGGCATATGTTTTCGTTAGGTCTGCAGCCGGATGAATCCAGCGGGCACTCGCCGGATCGTTTGGGATCTGGCCGGCCAGCACGTACGCGGCACGCCCGCTCGTATCGGCCAGCACGAAGTTCTGCGTTGGGCCGGGGAATTTCGACAGAGCGGCGCTCGCCGACTCGATCGACTTAGCGCGATCGAGATTGACGAACGTTTGAATCGGCGAGGTGGGGTCGTCGTACGCATTCCAATGAACCAGCACAAAATCGCCGCGCGTCGTCGAGATGCCGAACTCGCGCGCGGTTCGATAGAATCGTTTGCTCCTGGTGCCCATAAAACGAACCCCGAAACGTTCGGTTTGCCATGCTTTCGGATCGAGTTGGGCGGGTGCATGAAAGACCGAGAGCGAGGTCACGGTACCGTCGGTCGCTCCCCACGCTACCGATTCGTTATGTCCCAGCACGACGCTCGGGCAGCCCGGCAGAGCGGCGCCCGCAACGTGATAGCCAGGTGCGCGCAGATCGATCAAATACCAGACGCCCGGCATGTGCAGCGCCAGATGCGGATCGTTTGCCAATAGCGCTCGCCCGTGCAGCGACCGGTTTGCGCCGATGGCCCACTCATTGCTGCCGATCGGCGGACGCGCACTGCTTAGCTCGCGCAGCAGAGCCACGACGTGGCGCTTACAGTTTGCGCCGGGGCTCATCCCCACAAGTCCGGCCATCACCGGCGCGTCGTAACATGGATCGGTGAGCGGAAAGCGCGCGTTGAGCAGCGCCGCACCGCCGCGGCGGAAAGCGGCGTCGCGAGAAGCGATCGAGTTCCAGTCGTCGATCAGATCGAGCACCGTCACCATCGCCACGGCCAGCGAATCCCGCGGCGTCCACGGCGCGGGGTGATAATCGAGAACTCTGAACTCGACCGGCAACGGCTCGCGCTCGATCGCGGCATTTACCCCGTCGCTGAACGCGCCGAGTAGTTCGCGGGAGTGCAGATCGAGGCGTGTCCATTGAGTCTCGACCATCGCGCGCACCGGTATCGCGCGCTCCCTTTCGTCGGTCGCTAAAGCGGTAGAGCCGTAGACTTCGGCGAGCTCACCGAGGACGAAGCGTCGCAGCAGATCCATCTGAAAAAGACGATCGGAGCCTTCAGCGTAGCCTTGTGAAAAGAACAGGTCGTGGTCGTTGCCGGCGATGACGTGCGGAACGCCGCGGTCGTCGCGCAGAATGGTAACCGGCCCGCGTAAATGCAGGCCGGAGATCGCGCCGGTATCTCGAGCGTGCAAACGCATTCCGAGGGCCACATTGCCGGCATAAAGCACCACCACCAGCACGACTACCGCGAGCGCCGCGACGAACAGCCGTAGGAAGATTCTCACGACTGAAGCTTAGACGTCAACGAAGACATCGTCGCCCTCGACCTGCACCTCAAAGGTCATCAGCGGCACCACGGCGGGAAGCGTCAGCGCGTCACCGGTTCGCACATCGAAGGTCGCGCCGTGGCGCGGGCAGACCACGCACTCGCCCTCGAGCTCGCCCTGATCGAGCGGTCCGCCGTCGTGCGTGCAGACGTCCTCGATCGCGTAGATTTTGCCGTCCACGTTGCAGAGCAGGACTTCGAGCGAGTCTACGACGACGCGCCGCGTCGTGCCGGGCGCGATCTCGGAAACGTTTGCTACTCGGTGTCTGGCCACCCAAGCCGAGTTCTACACGACGTCTCAATCCTTTTCCACGCATGCCAAAACTCTTGATCGGCCTGCTGCGTGTCCAGGGCGAGCTCGTAGAGCACGACGTACGCGCGGCGCGTCAGCAGGCCGACATCGGTGCTGGTATCGATATCGCTCTCCGAGAAAACCGAGTGCCGCAACTCCACATCCAAAAAATCGTTGGTAAAGTGCTCGATTTCTGAAGCGCTGTTCGCCGTTTCAGGTATTTGGAGTTTGTGGGCGATTCGTTCCAGCTGACCGCGCGGATCCTGCATGAGCAGGTCGTAGTCAACGACGACGAGCGGCTTCTCCGATAGGAGGTGCAGAAAGGGAACGTCGTAGACCAGCCAGAGCCGTTGGGCGGTTTCGAGGTCCATCTCTTGGCGAGCGTAGAGCGAGGCAGCGACGCTGAAAGGATTCCGAATCACCAAGACATAGGCGTCTTCCACTCTGGTCTCGCGCAAGATGCGACGCCAAAACGGCAGTAGGCGTATTGTGCGGGGATCCTTGAACCCCCAAAGCGGCTGGGGAAGAAAGTGGCGCTCGAGATAACGAATCGTCTCCCGCTGCAACCCTCCGAGGCGCCATCGTTCGAACTCACGGGGATCGATCGGTGCGGCGTCGTCCCATCGCAGCCGCAGCGCAGCCAACACCCGCTCGTTTATGTCGACGATCTGCTTATCTTCCCAGTACCCGGTGGGGTTCTCGGGCTGTGCCGGCAGAAGATCGTCGCCGAGGTAGACCGACAGCGCCTGAAGGCCTCGCGCAACCGCGCTCGTGCCGCTTCGATGCATGCCAAGTACGGCTATTGCTTTACTCATGGCCAGGCGACGGTTCGGCTTGCTCGCCTTATGCCCTGCGAAGCGCAAAGCCGCAGTTTGAGAATGATGTCGATCGCACTCACTCGTCGAAGTTGAGAAGGCGCGGTCCCGGACCTTCCTCGGCAAGCTCGTCGTAAGGGTTCTGCAGCCAGCACTTATTTAGTGAGAGGCAACCGCAGCCGATGCACTGGCCTAGCCGATCGCGCAGCGCCGTCAGGCGCGCGATTCGGTCGTCGAGATCGCGCTTCCAACGATTCGAGAGCGCCGCCCAGCTCCTCGCGGAGACCGCACGATCCGCTGGTAACGTATCGAGGACCTCGCGAATCTCGCCAAGCGAGATGCCGGCGCGCTGACCGATCTTAATCACGGCGATCCGTCGCAGCTCGGCTCGCGCAAAACGCCGCTGATTCCCTTCGCTGCGGTCGCTGCGGATTAGGCCCTTCGATTCCCAAAAATGAATCGTCGAGACGGGCAGCCCGCTGCGTTTGGCGATCTCTCCGACGGCAAGGTATTCCATCTCTTGACCTCAACTATACTTTAGGTTGTAGACTCGTTCTCGTTATGGAATGGTTTCAAGCGGAACACGTCGCGATCGTCACTGGGGGATCGCGCGGATTGGGGAAGGCGCTCGCTCGCGAGCTGCTCGGCAAGGGACTCACGGTCGTCATAGACGGTCGCGATCCAGTCGAGCTCGAGCGCGCGCGCGAAGAGCTCTCCGAGATCGGCAACGTCGTGGCGATCGTCGGCGACGTCGCCGATCCCGACCACGTTCACGCGCTGGTTGCGGCTGCCGCACGCACGGGGCGGCTCGACCTGCTCGTGAACAACGCCTCGACCTTGGGTGTAGTCCCGCTGCCGACGGTCGTCGAACTCGGGCCCCAAACGTTGCGGGCGCTCTTCGACGTCAACGTTGTCGCTCCGATTCACCTGATCCAACATGCGCTTCCCCACTTGAAGCGCGTTGAAGCCGGCACGATCGTGAACGTCACCTCCGACGCGGGTGTTGAAGCCTACCCGGCGTGGGGAGGGTACGGCGCGACGAAAGCGGCGCTCGAGCACGTTTCGCGCGTGTTGGCCGAGGAGCTAGCGGGCACGTCTACGCGCGTCCTCGTCTTCGATCCCGGCGACATGAACACCGATATGCACCGCCGCGCGGTGCCCGATGCGGATCCGAGCGAACTTCGCGATCCGGCAGACTCCGCTCACGCGCTGCTCGCGGCGATCGCGGCGATGAAGGGCGGATTCGAGCGCGTGTGCGCTGCCGACTTAATCCCGGCGTGACGGCCGCGGCGAGGTTTGGGGCCGGCTTGATCGAGGCGACGGCGCCGCCCGAACGGCGCGGCGTCGCGCGCGACGGTGTCCGGATGCTCCTCACCGATCGCTTGACGCGAACGCATTCCCACGCCCATTTTTACGACCTGCCGTGGCGCTTGCGACCCAGCGATCTGCTCGTCGTCAACGACTCGGCGACCTTGCCGGCAGCCGTTCTCGCGCGACGGAGCGACGGCGGCAGCCTGCGCCTGCACGTAAGCACGATGATCGACGAGCGCCTCTGGATGGTCGAGCCGCGCGCGTCCGTCGTCGCGGGAGAAATCCTGGATCTTCCGGGTAGAGCGGTGGCGACAATGATCGCACCCCTCGAAGCACCGCGCCGGCGTCTTTGGTACGCCTCATTCCGGCTGCCGATGCCGATGTATGAATATCTTGCGCAGTACGGGGCACCAATCGCTTACGCATATCTAGATCGCGGCTTTCCTCTGCGAGATTATCAGACGTTTTTTGCTCGCAATATAGGCTCGTCGGAGATGCCGTCTGCCGCGCGTCCCTTCACCAAACCAGTTGTCGAGCAGCTGCGCGGTCGCGGCGTTGAAATCGCGACGATCACGTTACACTGCGGCGTCGCAAGTTTCGAAGCGCCGGAACGTCCCGGAACGGAACGCTTTATCGTCTCGCGCGAGGCCGCCGATCGAGTGAATGCTGCTCGGCGCGAAGGCCGGCGCGTCGTCGCAGTCGGAACCACCGTGGTCCGTGCGCTCGAGAGCGCGGCGAGCGACGGAGGTCTGATCGCCTCGAGCGGTTGGACCGACCTTGTCATTGGCGAAACATATCAGCTTAAGGCGGCCGATGCCTTACTCTCGGGGTTTCACGATGCGACCGCCACGCATCTTTCGATGCTGCGCGCGTTTATGGACGCCGAGCTCTTGAATGCTGCATATTCCGAAGCTCTCGAGCGAGGCTACGCCTGCCACGAGTTCGGCGACACCCACCTGATCGAGTAGACTGGGACAGCCGGCCGGGATGCCGAGTCTTCTAAGATGTCAGTGCGGTTACGTCCGCGATCCAACCGTTACGCCGGGCCTAATATATATCTTCTAGATTCCACTCGGATTGGTAGATCGCACGAGTGAAATCATCGAATAGCGCCAGGAGTTTTGAGTCATAAGCCGCTGGCGGCAAGGAACCAAAGGGGATACTTAGGGCTCCAGCACCGCAACGAGTCGATTGAAGATGAGTTGCGGCGAATCTTCGGTACTTGGGGTTGTTGCTCCGCCGCAGCAGCGCCGCAATTCGCCCGAGCGGTCTGCGAAGCAGGAGTATGGGCCGCCGCCCCTTTTCCACGTCGCTGGGCGAAACGTAAAGTTTAACGGTAACGGGACAGGCTCCAGGCTGGACCGTTTTACCGCGACGAATCGCTACGGGCTCCGAAACCCCCTCCGAGCGGAAATAGAGCGCAGAGATGTCTTGATACGACGGCTTAGTCCCTGGCACGCACGATGCAATCGAGGCGATAGGGAAAGCGGCGAAGCCTAACGCAATCAGTATCCCGCAGCATAAGGAGAGCCTCACCATTGAGGCAACGTCCAGGCGAAAGTAAACGAGACGACGCTCACCACGGTGAACTGTGAACAGACGCTCTAGCGAAAAAACAATTCGTGGCGTAGCAGTAAACATCAGACCTACATCTGACCAAGACCTCGAACTCTTGGCATCTTGGTTCGCCGACTTGCAGTTTGTGATCTGGTGGGGCCGCAAGCCCAAAACCAGAGAAGAAGTCCACCTAGAGTATCTCGCTGCAGATCCAGCTCGCCAAGCATACATCGTTGAGGTTGATGACGCGCCCATCGGCTACATCCAGGCTTGGTCGGACGAGCCCCCCAATGGCGGCATAGATATCGTTCTCAAGCCGGAGGCTCAGGGTCGAGGCCTGGGAGTGGATGCCGTCCGTGCCCTCGCATTGCATCTTCGGGCGGCCGGTTGGAATCATATAACTATCGATCCCCAAGCCGAAAACTATCGGGCGATCAAGGCCTTCGAGAAGGCCGGATTCGTTCGGGAGCGCGACGACGGCCGGCACGTTATTCTCGCTTTTGAACCAAAGTACTAACTCCCAGCCGTAAAGGCTGAGACGTGAAATGGGAGGCATCGTGCCGAAGAACGGCGGCGTCATCGGGGTATCGGATCACGGCGGTTGGGCGGTGCTGGTGACGGTGGCCTGCGATGGGACGCTCCTCGACCGCCGCCGCGTAGAGCTTGTGGACGATTCCCTGCCGGCGATTCCGCATCACCACGAAGCCCAGGGGCTCCCCACGGACGAGGCCGTATCCTTGGTCGAGCGCGTGCGCGTTTCGGCGGAGAAGCACGCAGCACTTGCGCTGGAAGCTGTCACGATGGCCGTGCGGCCTATCCTCGGCGTCGCCCTTCGTAACTGCCCGCAGCTTCCGCCTACAGTCGCCGAGCGAATCAAAGACTACCGTGCACGCAACGTCGCCGACTGGGTGATGTACCGTGAAGCGCTGGCCGCCGCTGCCGCCGCGCGCGGCTGGCCCGTGCACTGGTACGACAGGAAGAAAGTATTGGGCGAGGCCAGTCAGGCTTTGCACGTCGAGAACTTCGACGCCCACTTTCTCGACATGCGCAGCGCGGTCGGGCCGCCATGGAACGCGGATCACCGGCTCGCAATGGCGGCGGCAATAGTCGCGGCAAAAGCGCTTGAGGAGTGAACGGCGCTCGAAAGGCGCCGTTCGAGATTTATGTGGGAGGTCGCCGGCTACTTAGCCGACGGCGCCTTCCATTTCCATCTTGACGAGTCGGTTGAGCTCGACCGCGTATTCCATCGGCAGCTCTTTGACGAAAAATTCGAAGAAGCCGTTTACGATCATCGCGACGGCGTCGGCCTCTGAGAGTCCTCGGCTCATCGCATAAAAGAGCTGCTCCTCGCCGATCTTGCTGACGCTGGCCTCGTGCTCGACGGTCGAGCGTTGCTCGTGGATCTTCATCGTAGGCTTGGTATCGCTCGACGACTGCTCGTCCATGATTAGCGCGTCGCAGCGCACGCGGGTCTTCGCTCCGACCGCGCCGGCATGAACCTCGACCAAACCACGGTAGGTGGTCTTTCCGCCGTGCGCGCTGACGCTTTTGTTCGTCACGACCGAGGTCGTGCGCGGCGCGACGTGGATGACCTTCGCTCCCGCGTCTTGGTGCTGTCCTTCACCTGCAAACGCCATCGAAAGAACTTCGCCGCGCGCGCCCTCACCCATCAAATAGATCGAGGGGTACTTCATCGTCAAGCGTGAGCCGATGTTGCCGTCGACCCATTCGACGGTCGCGTTCGCGTGCGCGACGGCGCGTTTGGTGACCAGGTTGAAGATGTTGCGGTACCAGTTCTGAATGGTCGTGTACCGAATCGACGCCCCTTCCATCGCGATCAACTCGACCACGGCCGAATGCAGTGACGCCGTCGAAAACTTCGGAGCGGTGCAGCCCTCGATGTAGTGTACCTTGGCGCCCTTATCCGCGATGATGAGCGTGCGCTCGAACTGACCCATGTTCTCGGCGTTGATCCGGAAGTAAGCCTGCAGCGGCATCGCGACCGTCACGCCCGGCGGCACGTAGATGAACGACCCGCCCGACCACACCGCCGAATTCAACGCGGCGAACTTGTTGTCGCCGGCCGGAATCACCGTCGCCAAATACTTGCGGACGATCTCGGGGTATTTCTCGACCGCGGTGTCCATGTCGCAGAAGAGCACGCCTTGCTCGTCGAGCGCCTTGGTCGTGCTGTGATAGACGACTTCGGACTCGTACTGCGCCGAAACACCCGATAGAAACTTGCGCTCGGCCTCCGGGATGCCAAGGCGATCGAACGTTCGCTTGATATCATCAGGAACGTCGTCCCACGACCGCTCGGTCTGGTCGGTCGATTTCACGAAATAGTGAATATCGGCGAAGTCGATCTCGCTCAAGAGGGCACTATCGCCCCACGTCGGCATCGGCTTGCGGACGAACAGCTCGTAAGCCTTGAGCCGGAACTCGCGCATCCAAGCGGGCTCTTCCTTCATCGCGCTGATGCGCTCGACGATCTCGCGCGTCAGCCCTTTATCGGACTTGAAAACGTAGTTTTCGGGGTCGTGGAAGCCGTGCCGATACTCCTCGATGAGGTCTTGGGGCGCGACCGGGGTCTCGAGCTTCAAAGCCATGCCCAATTAGCGTACCCCCTGCGAGCGCATATAGTCAATATAATAAAGTAGGAGCTTCACATTCTCCAGCAACCAAGCTGTGGGCGAGCGGTGGGGAAGGACTTTACAGCGGGGGTATCAGGGGGTATGATTCCATGCGGTTTCTCAAAAAGTGGAGAAGCCAAAAGCCTCTCAATCCTGAGCGGGCGCCGGGGGCGCCGCGCGGCGGGCTGAGAGAACGGTTTGGGGGAGGGCGCGCCCATTCGCGCCATCGCGGCGAGTCGCTCGCGCACCGCTCAAAAGCGCCGGCAAGAGCTCGCCGATAGGTCGGGGACGTGTCTGCACCGCAGCCGCCAGCCGACGAAGTCCGGAGGTGGGATTCCTCAAGGGTCAAGGAGACCTGAACAATTGAAGGCACTCGGCAGGCACATCGTGTGCGAGCTCTCGGGCTGTCGCCCCTCCTTGCTTTCAGACATCAACGGCATCGCGGCGATGATGATCGAAGCCGCCACAGCCGCTGGTGCTACCATTATGGAGAGCGCCTTTCATCGTTTCGAGCCGCAAGGGGTCTCCGGAACGGTTATTCTGGCCGAGTCCCATATCTCGATCCACACGTGGCCCGAGAAGGGCTATGCGGCTATGGATTTTTACACGTGCGGCGACCATACGGACCCTTGGCTCGCTTGCGAACATGCAGCACGCACACTTCAAGCCGTCAGCGTGCTCGCGACCGAGTTCAAACGAGGAATTGAAAAGAGCGACGGTGAGTTCACCCACGTGCTCAGCCGCAATCACGACGTGCGCGTGCTAAGCGCGTAAGCGCGATTCCTTAACCGTTATCATAATCAATTATCAGCTTTCTAGCGCCTGATTCGGGCAGGCTTGTTTCGCCTGTCGTCCAATTCTTTTGCTAGAACGATCACTGTAGTTTCGAGTGAGGTAGAGAGTAATTCCGATGCGTTTATCACTAATTCGAGCCAGCGTGCTTGCAACGGCAGCCGCGATCGCGCTCGCAGCTTGCTCCGGTCACAGCGCGATTCCGTCGACGCAGAGCGCTATCGCCCCGCAGAGCGCCCTGGCTCCGACGACCCTTGGCGACAACATGTCGCCGCTTGGCGACGATATGTCGCCGCTTGGATTGACGACCTGCGCAAAGAGCCCGCCGCAGTACCAATGGATATTCAAGGGCGCTTGCACCGGGTTCAACCTTAAGTCAACGGGCGGCACCTTCAGCCTTGAAAAATATGCGAACATCACGGTGAAGGGCTCGATCGGCAAGAACAACGCGAAGGGCCAGGTGCATGTCGTCCTCGTCGACGCAGTCGACAAGAACGGCGACATCCTAAAATACAAGGGCAAGACGTTCCCGCCCTACAAGGCGCGAGGGACGACCGTCGTCTACGCCGAGGCCGCCAACCAGACCACGCAAGTCATCAAGCCGATTCCGCAACAAGGTAAGGCCGTGATCGAGTACGTGATCACCGACGCTAAGGGCTTTCCCGGAAAGACTTGCGCTGCGGCGGTCTACGGAAAGCAGAGGAACGGCAAGGAAGGTTGGACGGCGTTTACCAGCACGTACCCGGTGAAGGGCAAGACCGTCACGATCGCCGTGTTCGAGGCGCCGTCGGGTTTCGAACTGCCTCCGAAGGGGACGCCGCTCTACTTCGGGATCAACTGCTTCTAGTATAACCGGAGCGTCCGCGGTACATGCAAGAGAACCCCGCCGCGCGGCGGGGTTCTCGTTTTGTGCCGCCAATGAGTAGCCCCCCATGCCGAAGACGCAAATGTGGCAGTGGTACGTCGAAGAGTTTGCGCCGGCCGAGCAGCACCACCACGCGCTCGACCAGCTTTATTATTCGGGCCGGTCGGAGTTTCAGCAGATTGCGGTCGTGCGCTCGCCGGTCTTCGGGAAGATGCTCGTCATCGACGGCGATACGCAGAGCGCCCAAGCCGACGAAAGGATCTATCACGAAGCCTTGGTGCATCCGGCGCTTGCCGCTGCTTCCGACCGCCGTGAGGTGCTGATCCTCGGCGGCGGCGAAGGTGCGACGCTGCGCGAGGTGCTGCGCTGTCCCGACGTTACCCGCTGCACGATGGTCGACATCGACGGGCTGGTGATCGAGCTTTCGAAGAAGTACTCTACCCGAGTGGTCGGCCGGAGCCTTCGACGACCCGCGCGCGCGAACGATCGTCGGCGACGCGCTGCAATTCATGCGCGAGGACTCGCAGCGCTACGGCGTCGTTATTTCGGATCTCACCGAGCCGCTGGAAGATTCACCGAGCAATCCGCTCTTTAACGACGCGGTCTTCGGGTCGATCAAGTCGCGGCTCGCCGAGGGCGGCGTCTACGTGTTGCAAGCCAGCACCGGGGCGGTCGTCAACGCGGCGCTTCACTGCAAAATGGCGCGCACGCTGCGCCGGCACTACGCGCACGTCGTTTCCTTCGCCACGCACGTGCCCGCCTTCGATACCGAGTGGGCTTTTCTCGCGTGCAGCGATCGAATTGACCTTGCAAAGCTCGACCCGGAGCTGATCGACGTCTACTCGGCGCGGCTGCGCGGCGAGAGCTTCTTTTACGACTCGATCACCCACCGCCGTCTCTTTGCGCTGCCGCTCTACCTGCGACGGATGCTCGCGACCGGCGGGGATACGTTTTGACGGAGCGGAAAAGCGAGGGTTCCATGAGCATTGATTATTCGCACGCGCCACATGCCTGGGAGAAGGAGAAGAGCAACTTCGTCGCGCTGCTCGACCTCAAGCTCGAGATCGTCGAACGCGGCAGAGCGGTGATGCGGATGCCGTATCGTTCCGAAATCACCAACGGAACCGGCGCCGTTCACGGCGGCGCGATCGTGAGTCTCTGCGACACGGTCTTTTACGTCGCGCTGGCCTCGATCTACGGGCGCGATCAGGATACGACGACGGTCGCGCTGCAATGCAATTTCCTCGCCCCGGCCAAGGCGCCGCACGATCTCGTCGCCGAGGCAAAAGTCTTGCGCGCCGGCCGTCGCATCGTCTACGGCGAAGTCTACGTTCGCAGCGGCGACAAGATCGTCGCGCACGCGACGCTCGACTTTCTCAACACATACCCCGACGAAAAGCCCCGCAAGTAATGCGGCGGACTGCACTCCACGACGAACACACGCGCGCCGGCGCGCGAATGGTTCCCTTCGCCGAGTTCGAGATGCCGGTGCAGTACTCTAGCATCTTGAAAGAGCACGATGCGGTTCGCCATCGCGCCGGACTCTTCGATCTCTCGCACATGGGGCAGTTCCTACTGACGGGCGAGTCGGTCGCGCAATGGGCCGACACGCTCACCATCAACGCGGTCGGCACGATGAAACCTCTTCAGGCGAGATACAATATCTTTTGCAACGACGCCGGAGGGGCGCACGACGATACGATCTTCTATCGTCTCGCCGGAAGTTGGCTGCTGGTGGTCAACGCATCGAACGCGCAGAAGATGTGGCAGCTTCTCAATGACCGGTGCCCGGCGGACGTAACGCTGGAGAATCGGCATGGACGTGCGGCGCTGATTGCGATCCAAGGACCGCGCTCGGTCGAGATGCTTGGGCCGCACGTCGACGTCGACATCGGCTCCCTGCGCTACTACTTCTGCACGGAAGGCCGCGTCAACGGCATTCCCGCGGTGATCGCGCGCACCGGCTATACGGGCGAGGACGGTTTCGAGCTTTTCGTGGACGGCGCCGACGCGCCGGCGCTTTGGAACGACTTGCTGCTCGCACACCAAACCGATGGGCTGGAACCGTGCGGCCTTGGATCGCGTGACGTGCTGCGTCTCGAGGCCGGCATGCCGCTCTACGGACACGAGCTTACCGAGACGATTACGCCGGTACAAGCCGGCCTGAAGTGGGCGCTCAAGCTCGAGAAGCCCGAGTTCGTCGGCAAGGAGGCGCTTGCGGAGCAGCTCGGCGCCGACTGCTATTCGCGGATCGTCGGCCTGGTGATGGAAGGACGCGCGCCTGCGCGTGAAAACTATCCGGTTTGGTTCGAGGGGCAGATCGTCGGAACCGTACGAAGCGGATCGATTGCTCCGTCGGTCGAGAATAAGAACATCGCGACGGCGCTCGTGGAACCCACGGCCGCATCGGCAGGGACACGCCTCGAAGTCGAGATCCGTGGAAAGAACCACGATGCGACGGTCGTCCCGATGCCGTTTTACAAACGCGCAAAATAATCTAAAGGAGAAGAAGTGGCGCAGCCGGAGGATCTGCTTTTCAGCAAGGAACACGAATGGGTAAAGCTCGACGGCGACTCGGCGACGATCGGAATCACGGATTACGCACAGAATGCGCTCGGCGACATCGTCTACGTCGAGCTGCCGAAGGTTGGGGCTACGATCGCGCAGTTCGCTAATGTCGGCGTCATCGAGTCGGTCAAAGCCGTCTCCGATCTCTTCACGCCGATGTCGGGCGAGGTCGTCGAAGTCAATGATGGGCTGGAGAACGACCCGGCCGCCGTAAATCGCGAGCCGTACGGCGCGGGATGGCTGCTTAAGCTGCGCCTCTCCGACGCCGCCGAGGCAAAGACGCTGCTCTCACCGGCCGAGTACGAGAAGATCGCCGCCGACTAAGTTCGCCGGCAATGAACGCGATGAACCAGCCCTAGCGAGGCTTACTCCGTGTCGACCGGCTGATCGGAAGGCGGCTGACGTTCGAAGAAGGCTCGCGAATACTTGACGCTAATCGGGACGAATTTGCGAGGCCGTTGCGCGAAGTCGAAGCAGTCTCCAATACTTTGTGCCCGCACGTCGGCGACTCCTAAGCGCCCCAGTTTCCAGTTGTCTTCGATGAACTTGAGGATGCTCGCGAACTCGTATTGGGTATGTGAGACGCGGCCTTTTCGCGCGTACGACGAGACGACCAGCATCGGAACGCGGAACCCGAGACCGCCTCCTTTGTCGCGGAACGGAGGCGGAACGTTATCGTAAAAGCCGCCCCAGTCGTCCCAAACGACGACGATCGCGGAAGTCTTCCAATACCGGCTCTCGCCGATCGCATTCACGATGTTTGCCACCCAAGACGGCCCTTGGTCGGAGTGGTGACCGGGGTGATCGGAGTTGGGCAAAGTCGGAACGATCCAGGAGACCGCCGGCAGCTTACCGTCAGATATCGCCTTGAAGATCGCGCTGCTCGTTGACGTCACATTCGTCTTCCACTCCGGCCCGTAGCGCACTGCCCTGACGGAGTCGAACGCATTCCAAACGGCACCCGTCGAGCCGACTACCCGCGGCGAATAGTACTTCCAGGAAACGTTTTTGGCATCGAGCAGGTCGCGAATCGTGCGGTAATTTAGACACGGAAAGGGTCCGGCGTTCGGCAAGAGCTTCTGCGACGTCGTCAGGAGTGACGTCGTCGTGCCTTGCGGTGAATCGCATCCCCAGGGCTGCTGCGATGGAAAGTCTATGAGACTGTCGGTGGCATCTATCGCCGTGTTACCTCGAATCAAGTCTTGGTGCGCGGTGTAGCTGCCGCTGCCTTGCGTCTGAAACATGTGATCCGCGAGCACGTACGCTTTTGCCATATCCCAGTAGGGTGCAATCTGTTTTGGATCGACGTACCGGTACGGGATCGCACCGGCATAACCGCCCTTCCCGTTGTTCTCCAGGTTGAACCCGTCCATTTTCCCGTCGTCGTAATCTCTGAGAAAAACCAGCCAGTTGTGGTTGAGATCGATCGGAAAAGCGAGGTCGCTTTTCTTGAGGTGCACCGTTTGCCCGTTGGACATCTTGCCTTGGGTGGCACCATCGGCGCCGGGAAAAGTCGCAAACAGGTTGTCGAAGCTGCGATTCTCCTGGATCACGACGACGACGTGATCGATGCGTTTGACCGCCGGCGCCGCATAGCGGGCGGACGAATCTGGGGGAGAAACTCCAAACGAAACGCTTGTCGTTCGCGCGCTGCAGGCGGCGACGAAGACCGCCCCCGCGAGCGCTACCTTATGCGAAAAAGCCACCGCGAGTATACTATAACTTCCGACGCAGAGGTTCGCAACCGCCGCGGCGAACAGCCCCGGCGATGTACGCTCCGCATACCGAACGTGACGTCGAGCGCATGCTCGAGGCAATCGGCGCTCGGTCGCTCGACGAGCTTTTGCGCGTTCCCGACGCGATCGCGCTCAAAGCGCGTCTTGAAGTCGTTCCCGCGCTTCCGGAATACTTGATTGCGCGCCGTTTCGAGCAGCTTGCCGAAAAGAATGCCGGTAGCACGTATCGATCGTTTCTGGGTGCAGGCGCGTACCGGCATTACGTGCCGCCGGCGATTGCCGCGCTCGCGATGCGGGGCGAGTTTCTTACCGCTTATACGCCGTACCAAGCAGAAGTCTCGCAGGGATACCTGCAAGCCATTTACGAGTGGCAGACGTACATTTGTCTCCTCACTGGGATGGAACTCGCGAACGCCTCGGTCTATGACGGGGCAACGGCGTTGGCCGAGTCCGCGATCATGGCGCTAGGTGCGACCGGTCGCCAGAAGATTCTCGTTTCGCGCGCCGTTCATCCCAACTATCGCGCCGTGTTGCGCACCTATTGCGACGGACTCGACGTCGTGGTGGACGAAATCCCTTTCACCGCAGACGGGACGACCGACGACGCCGCGCTTCGCGATGCGGTCGCCGGCAACGAGTATGCCGCGGTCGCCCTGCAATCGCCGAACTTCTTCGGCAACATCGACACCTTGTCGGCGCCGTCACTCGCTGTTATCAAAGGGAGCGGCACCATTCCCGTCGCCGTCGTCGCCGAAGCGCTTTCGCTTGCGGCACTCGCTCCGCCGTCGTCGTGGGGCGCCCAGATCGTTGCCGGAGAGGCACAGAGTTTCGGCGTTGCACAGGCCTATGGCGGACCGTACGCGGGCTTCATCGCTTCGGCTCAGGAACATATCCGCCGCATCCCTGGACGCTTGGCAGGCAAGACCGCCGACAGTTCAGGTCGCACCGCGTACGTTCTGACGCTGCAAGCTCGCGAACAGCACATTCGGCGCGAACGCGCGACTTCAAACATCTGCACGAATCAGGCGCATTGCGCGTTAATTGCGACGATCTATCTCGCGTTGATGGGGAAGACCGGGCTTCGCGACGCCGCTGCGCTCAATCTGGGGCGCTCGCGCGAGCTCGCGAGCGCCGTCGCGCGTGTCGACGGCGCGCGGCTCAAGCATTCGGCGCCGTTTTTCAACGAGTTCGTTGCCGACGTCGGCCGGCCGGCCGGCGAGGTGCTCGCGGCCTTACAACGGCAGAAGATTCTAGGCGGCGTCGATCTGGGCCGGTTCTATCCAGAACTAAGCTCCTGCATTCTGATGACCGCGACCGAGCTGACCACGAGCGGCGACATCGCGGCTTTGTCCGGCGCGCTTGCGGAGGTCTTGCATGTCCCCGCAGCCGTCTAAAAGCCCGAGTGTGTCGAAGGCCGCCGGAGTGCCCCTAATCTTCGAACAGGGGCAAGAGGGACGCGCGAACCGTTACCTCGAGGCGGGAAGACCGCTCGAAACATTTCTGCCGAAGGGCGTGCTTCGCGACGAGCTGCCGCTGCCCGATAATAGCGAGCTCGACGTGGTGCGCCATTACACGCGCCTCTCGCAACGAACTTTCGGGATCGACCTCGGCTTCTATCCGCTCGGCTCCTGCACGATGAAATACAATCCGCGCGTCAACGATGCGATCGCGGCGCGCCGCGAGTTTGCCGAGCTCCATCCGTTCACGCCCGACGAGCTCGCGCAAGGTGCGCTGGAAGTGATGTACGAGCTCGAGCGATCCTTGAGCTCGCTCTTCGGCATGGCGGCGTTCTCGCTCAACCCTTCGGCCGGCGCACACGCCGAGCTCGGGGCGCTGCTCGTAGCGAAGAAATACTTCAAAGAGCGCGGCGAAGAGCGGCGCGTGAACGTCATCGTGCCCGACACCGCGCACGGCACGAACCCCGCATCCGCGACGATGTGCGGGTTTAAAGTCATCTCGCTGCCGAGCAACGAGCGCGGCCGCGTGAGCGTTGACGAGATCCGCAAGGTGCTTGGTACGCAGACTGCGGTCTGCATGATGACCAACCCGAATACGCTTGGCCTCTTCGAGGACGAGATCGCCGAGATCGCGCGCGCGGTGCACGAAGCCGGCGGCCTCATGTACTATGACGGTGCCAACGCCAACGCGATCATGGGCTACACGCGGCCCGGCGACATGGGCTTCGACCTCATGCACCTCAACACGCACAAAACGTTTACGATCCCGCACGGCGGCGGCGGCGCGGGGCATGGCCCGCTCGGTGTCGCGGCCCATCTCGTCGAATATCTGCCGACGCCGGTGGTCGTTCGCGATGAATCGTTATTCCGGCTCGACTTCGATCGGCCGAAGTCGATCGGTCCGATGCGCTCGTTCTGGTCGAACTTTGCCCACGCCGTACGCGCGCTCGCGTACCTCTACGCGAACGGCGAAGCCGGACTGAAGCGCGTGTCGCAGCTCGCCGTTCTCAACGCCAACTATCTGCGCGTTAAGGTAGCTGAGTTTCTCGAAACGCCGTATCCGGAAAACTGCCGCCACGAGTTCGTCGCGTCGGCGCAGCGGCTCAAGAAGGAGCACGGCGTGCGCGCGCTCGATCTCGCCAAAGCACTCCTCGATTACGGCTATATGGCACCGACGATCTACTTTCCGTTGATCGTGCCGGAGTGCTTGATGATCGAGCCGACGGAGACCGAATCGAAGGAGACGCTCGATGCGTTCGTGGAGGCGCTGCGTGAGATCGTAAACCGGGCGCACGGCGATCCGCAAACCCTCTTCGAGGCGCCGGTCACGACCGTCGTTGGGCGCGTGGACGAGACGCGCGCCGCGCGCCAGCCCGACCTGCGCTGGCGCCCCTAAGCTCCTGAGGCCTCACGCCCGGTCAAGACGCGGAGGCCGGGGAGGAGGCTCTGCGCGCAAAGAAAAGTAACTATAGTCAATAACTAAGGTTTACTTTACGGAGTGAGGTGCTCGTGCTTCGACGGCTCATTGCGGAACTTTGCGCCTGCGGCCCCCATAGTTTGGAGATCGGCTCCGTCCTGGCGGCGCGTTGGGAAGAGTGGGCGCCCGGCCGGCCGCTAGTTTCGCGGCCGGGTGGCTATACCAGGACGTGCGCGTACCGGGACCCACGCTTCGAGGTGCTCCTACTCAACTGGGCTCCCGGTTCCGCGTCCGCGATTCACGATCATGGAGATCAGCATTGCTGGATGCTGGTCTTGGACGGCACTCTTGAGGTAGACGATTATGTCCGCCTCGACGCCGGTGAAACGCCGGGATACGCGCACGTCGAACGCTGCGGTTCGCGACGGCTCGACCCGGGCGGCATGGATCTGCGCTCGGGCCGCTTCGACCTGCACCGTGTCGGCGCAATCGCAAAGTCTCCAGCAGTCTCGCTCCACGTCTATTCCGGACCCTTGCGTAAATTTCTGGTCTACGACGAGGCCGAGCGTCGCTGCCAAACCGCGGGCGCGTTCTACGATGAGATCCTCTGGCCCGACTCCGAGAGCGTTTATCGATGATCGAGCTCGACGTCGCGATCGTCGGCGGCGGTTTTAGCGGATCTGCCGTCGCGGCGAACCTAGCTCGGCGCGCGCCCTCCGACTTTTCGGTTGCAGTCTTCGATCCAGACGATCTAGGGCGCGGCGCGGCATACGGCACTCTCCATCGCGAGCACGTTCTTAACACGCGTGCTAAGATGATGAGCTTTTACTCCGACCAGCCCGATGACTTCGTTCGCTGGCTCGGCATGCGGGGAGGTCCGAACGAGTTTCTTTCCCGCCGCCTCTATGGCGAATACGTTGGTGAAGTCGCGCACCGGGACTTAAAAGCGATCCGCTTCGCGCACGTCCGGGATCGCGTCAGCACCGTGCGACGGAGCAACCGCGAGGGCTTCGTCGTCGAGTCTCGCGCCGGCGCCTGCTTTGAGGCGCGAGCCATCGTGTTGGCGACCGGCAATCCCAAGCCCAACGACGAATTTCTTCCAGGCGAGGTTCGTCTTCATCCGGGTTACGTAGACGACCCGTGGCGCTTCGATTATCGAGTCGTCGGCGGCGAAGTGCTGATCGTCGGATCGGGTCTTACGGCTCTCGACGTCTTGGTCGCGCTCAAAGCCTGCGGCCATCGCGGGAGAGTGCACGTTCTCTCTCGCCGTGGCCGCTTTCCGCAAGTGCATGAGGACGTCGCGCCATACGATGTGATTCCCGCCCTCGACACGCACGGCACGCACTCGCTTTTGCGAAGCTTCCGCCGTCATCTCGACGAGGCGGCACGCCGGGGGTTCGATTGGCGGGCCGTCGTCGACTCACTTCGCCCCGAGACCGAAGCGATCTGGAAGCGGCTGCCTGCGGTGGAGCAGCGCCGTTTCGAGCGGCACGTGCGCGCTCACTGGGAACGTCATCGCCATCGAGTGCCGCCGCAAGTCGACGCGGTTCGCCGAGCCTATCGGCGAGCCGGCCGCCTTCACCACCACACCGGAAGGTTGTCGCGGATGGAACGCGGGACGGCACAGATCGTGCCCCATGACGGCGCAAGCTTGGAGCTCCGTCCCGATTGGATCGTGAACGCATCCGGCCTCGGACGCGTGTCGGCGATGCGGCGGGATCCGTTGCTCGGCGCGATGCTTTCCCGTGGCATTGTGTGCGCCGATAGCGGCGGGCTTGGTCTGCGCGCGTCCCCCGATCTTGCCGCGATCGACGCGTTTGGCTCCGCGGTCCCGGGGCTGTGGATCGTTGGGCCGCCGGCCCGCGGCTCCCGCTTCGAAGCGACGGCGGTTCCGGAACTTCGCACCATGGCCGAGCTGGTCAGCTCAGAAATTTCTGTATGCCTATAGGGCGGCCGAGCAAGCCAAAAGCAGTGACGATTCTCGCAGGCCTTCTTGGGGTCGAGGGCTATAATAGTAGTAATCGGGGGCCTCGCAAGCGGCCCCCTTACCCGTCCCTGAGTGGAGCGTCATGCGAATCAAATACGAGGTGTCGTCGGGCGGCCTGCTGCTGCGCCGCCGCGATTCGAGCTACGATGCCCTTCTGATTGGGCGTGGCACCCCGCCTCGCATTTGGACGCTGCCGAAGGGACACGTAGAGGCGCGCGAATCTACCGAGCAAGCCGCGTTGCGGGAAGTCCACGAAGAGACGGGCTGCTGGGGTGAAATCATCACCCGGCTCAACGAGATCTCGTATTGGTTCTACGTGGGCAGGGCGAAGCACCGCAAGGCGGTGACCTTCTTTCTCATGCGTTATCTTTCGGGCGATCCGGCTAGCCACGACCATGAAGTCGACGACGCCGCCTGGTTCGATCTGACCCAGGCCCGAAAGACGCTAAAGTACGTCAACGAGAAGCGCCTCGTCGATCTCGCGCACGAGTTCTTAGCGGCTCACCCCGACGCGCTCGGCGAGCCCGAGATCGCCGCTCGCGCAGCGGAGCCCGTATCGTCCTGACGACCGAGACGCACACGTTCTGCGTGCGGCTCGACGCCTTCGACGGCCCGCTCGACCTTTTGCTCGGTTTGATCAAGGAGCAGCAGCTCGACGTTGCCACGGTCCCGCTCGCCATCGTGGCGGAACAGTATCTGGAGTACGTGCGCGCAATGCAGTCGCGCGACGTAGAACTTGCTGCCGAGTATTTGGTGATCGCCGCGACGCTGCTCTTCCTCAAGTCGAAGGCGCTCCTGCCGCCGATTCCGCAGGAGCTGGCCGAAGATGAAGGCGAGACGCCCGAGGAGGTCGAGGAACGGCTGCGCCGCCGCCTGATCGCATACTCGAAGTACCGCGAGCTCGGCGAGGAGCTGCGCGGACAACAGAATGAAGCCAGCGCGTTTTTCCACCGCGAGCCCGGCGATCCGGCCGGTGAGGTCATTCAGCGCTACGACATCGATCCGGAAAAACTCAAGCGCGCCTTCATCAAGATGCTCGCGCAAGCGCGCCCGGCCAAACGTTCTATCGCCGGAGAACGAGTCTCGCTGCTCGCCTCGATGGATTACATCATGCGTCGAATCAAGGAACGTGGCGAGGCGTATTTTTCGGAGCTTTGCAACGAGCTTGGCATGACTCGCGACGTCGTCATCGTCACCTTTCTCGCCATTCTCGAGCTCGTCCGGCGACATCGTCTCGCCTTCGACCAGCCGGCGGCGTTCGACGATATCCGGCTCTTCCCAGCCTCCAAGCCGGCGGCATGAGCGTCCTCGACGAGGCGATTCTGCGGCTCCAGCGACCGGTCGAAGCGCTGCTCTTCGTCGCCAGCGAGGCGCTTTCGATTCAGAGGCTCGCCAAGCTGTTGCACGCAGAGGAGCGCGAGATCGCGTCGGTGCTTCAGCAAATAGAAGCCGATTACAGCGAGCGCGGCATCGTCTTACGCGAGGTTGCCGGAGGCTATCGTTTCGCGACGTCGCCGCTTGCGCGCGAGGTGGTCGAAGGCTATCTGCTGCCGCCCAAGACGTCTCTCTCAACACCGGCGTTGGAGGCGCTCGCGATCGTTGCCCATCTCCAACCCGTCACTCGCAGCGAGATCGAAGCGATACGCGGCGTCAACTCGGACAGCGTCGTCAGCACGCTGCTCGACCGCGAGTTGATCGCCGAAGCAGGGCGCAAAGACGTCGTCGGGCGCCCGATGCTGTATAAAACGACGCCGTTCTTTTTGGAATCGTTCGGAATGCGTTCGCTCGACGATCTGCCTGACCTCGAACTCGATCCGGGTCAGCCGCTGGCGTTCGATTTGGGAAGCGGCAAAGTCTCTTAGATGAGGATCGGGCTGCACGTGCACGTCGCGGGCGGCTACGTCAAAGCCGTGGAACACGCCAAGTCGGCCGGGGCTTCGGCGATGCAGGTCTTTTCGACGAACCCTCGCAGCTACCGCACCACCGCAATCGACGGCGGGGCGCTCGACGCTTTTGCGGAGCTTCGGCGCGAGGCCGGACTCGATCCGTGCGCCGTTCACACACCCTACCTCGTCAACCTTGCCAGCGCGGACCCCAAGATCGCGCAAGGCTCGCTGCGGCTGCTCCAAAACGACTTGGCGGTTGCGGCGCGCGGCGGGATGCGCTTCGTCAACACGCATCTCGGTTCGTACGGAACGCGCGATCGCACGGAGGCGTTCGGTGCGATTTGTAACGCGCTCCAAAGCAGCGCTCGCCGGCATAGAGCCCGGCGTCTTTCTGGTGCTCGAGAACTCGGCGGGTGCCGGGAATTTAGTGGGTGGGACGCTCGAAGAACTCGGCGCCTTCATCAGGAGCCTCGCTCATCCACAGCTTGGCGTCTGCCTCGACACCGCACATGCGTGGGCCTCGGGCTACGCGATCGACACCAAGGACGGCGTCGATCGCTTTCTCGATACGGCCGAACGGGAAATCGGCATCGACTCGCATCTTGCTCTTCCATTTCAACGACACCGAAGTGCCGCTCGGGGCGAGCCGCGATCGGCACTGGCACATCGGTGACGGGCGCATCGGTTTCGAAGGTTTTCGCGCCTTGCTTGCTCACCCCGAGTTGCGCGAGAAGACCGCCATTCTGGAGACGCCGGGCACCGATGCCGACGATTTGCGCAACATGCAGACCATCTTGGCGATCCAGAAAGGTGCGCTCAGTTCGTTATAGGATGCGCAGGTGCGGCAGGCGCAAGCTCGACTCCAGAAAGAGCGCCGAATCAGCGCGCTGGATCCTGAGCTTGAGATCGACGTCGCTGATGTCGGCGACCAGCGGAGCGTTGCGGATTGGGTCTCTAAACATTGTAACCTCTTGACGGACGTGGTAACCTTCAATCATTATATGGTGGTGACAGTAACTTGTCAAGCGTTTTTGCCGGTTAACCGATCGGGCGTACCACGGAAATGACGAAGCCCGCATCCGACGTCGCTCCGGGCGGCCTCGAGCTGATACGGCGGTTCGTAAACACGGCTGAGCTTGCCGAACGGTCCCGACGAGTTGGATTCGCTCGAGAAGGCACGGGCCTGGTGCCTGAGCCACGGGCTGTCGGCCGTGAGGGACGAGGGCCATCTCGCGCAGTTGCACGACTTCCGCGAAACGCTGCGCGATCTGCTCTTCGCGAATAACCGGGAAGGCGATGCCTCGGCGGCTTGGGAGCGGATACCGCCTTTCCTCGAAAGCACGCGGCTGAGCCTGGCGGTCAATCCGGCCCGTGGTTTGGAGCTCAAACCAGAAGACAAGGGACCGATTGCCTCGCTGCTGGCGATTCTCTACGAGTCGCAGCTGCTCGGCACGTGGGCCCGGCTGCGCGCCTGCCGCAAGCCGAGCTGTCGTTTCGCCTACTACGACTACACGAAAAACGCGTCGCGTGCTTGGTGCAGCATGGCGACCTGCGGCAATCAAGCCAAAGCGCAACGCCGTCGCCAGCGTGAACGCGCCGGATAGCGTTGGCTTTATCGCGCACTTCGACGTCGACGCGTTCTACGCCAGCGTCGCCGTTCGGGACGATCCCCGCCTGCGCGGCAAGCCGGTCGCGATCGCCGGACGCAGCCGGCGTGCGGTCGTGCTTACCGCCTCGTACGAGGCGCGGCCGTACGGCGTGCGCTCGGCGATGCCGCTCTACAAAGCCCGCGTCGCCTGTCCCGATCTCGTCGTCGTGCCGCCGGAGATGCAAAAGTACCGTGCTATCTCGCGAGAGATATTCGCAATCATGGGTAAACGCGGAAATCCGGTCGAGGGCCTCTCGCTCGACGAGGCCTTCGTCGCGATCGGCGAAACGCCGTTCCAGGAGGCGCGCACATTCGCCGCCACCCTTCGCAAAGAAATCCTCGACGTAACCGGACTCACCGCGAGCGCGGGCGTCGCGACCGGCAAGATGATCGCCAAGATCGCCTCCGACACGTGCAAGCCCGACGGGCTCTTGGCGATTGCACCGGGGGAAGAGGCGGCGTTTCTATCGCCGTTGCCGGTCGGCCGTCTCTGGGGCATCGGACCGAAAATGCAAGCGCGTTTGAGCGTCTACGGCGTCGCGACGATCGGTGATCTCGCCGGTCTCGGCGACGCCGCAACTGCGCGAGTTTTTCGGATCTTGGTGGCGCGAGGTACGTGATCTCGCGCGCGGAATCGATCGCCGCCCGGTCGAGCCTGAGCGCGAAACGAAATCCATCTCCACTGAGGAAACCTTCGAATACGACGTGCGCAACGAAAATCAGCTGATCGACGTTTTGCGCGGTCAAGCTCGCGAACTGGCGGAGGTGCTCGAACGCGAGCGCACCGTTGCGCAAACGGTCGGCGTGAAGATCAAGCGCGGCGACTTCAGAATCGTCGGGCGCCAGACGCACCTCGCCGAGCCGACGCGCGACGCGCGCCGGATCTTTCGAGCCGCGGTCCACTGTTTGCGGCGCGCCGGCCTCGAAGGAGCACCGGTGCGGCTGCTGGGAACGCGCGTCGCCTCACTCGTAGAAGGCGATTCGCTCCAAACGAGTTTATTCTAAAGTGAGAGTTATCGTGAGCTTCCGGCGCTCGATCCATTGCATCGCCATAGCGCTGCTCGGCGGCTGCAGCGCAGCTCAGCTCCCCATTACCGCGCCGACGACCGTCATGCAGTCCGGCGTCGCGACCAGACAACGCTCGTGGATGGCTCCAGGCGCCAAGAAGCTCGACCTTCTCTACATCTCGGATTACGAAACCAATGACGTCTACGCGTACTCCTATCCGCAGGGAAAGCTGCTCGGCGTGCTCGCAGGCATACTCGAGAACTTCGTGCTCCCGACCGGGCTGTGCTCGGACGGCGCCGGAAACGTGTTCGTGCCGGATAGTGCAAACTCAACGGTGCTCGAATACGCTCATGGCAGCACGAAGCTCGCAAAAACGCTGATCGATGCAAACGAGCTTCCGTACAGCTGCGCGGTGGACGGTACGACCGGCAATCTCGTGGTCGTCAATCTGGAATCGGCCAGCGGTGCCGGCGGTGTCTCGATTTACTCCCGCGCTCACGGGCTTCCGCAGATCTACCACTACGGGTTTCTCTACAAATGGGACTTTGCGGCGTACGACCACGAGGGAAACCTCTTCGTCGACGCGAGTTACGATTTGCCGAGTGAGGCCTTAGCGCTTGTCGAGATGCGCAGGGGAAAAAACACGTTCGATACGATCACGCTCGATCAAACCTTCGGCGCGCCCGGCGGCGTGGCTTGGGACGGCACCCACTTGGCGGTGGGCGATGCGCAATCTTCGACAATCTACCGATTCGTCATATCGGGAAACTACGGCACCGAAGTCGGAGCGACGCAACTACGGCGCGCACGCGGCGTCGCGCAGTTCGCCGTTAATGAAAAGAGCATTGTTGCGGCGGACTTTCACGACCGTAACGTTTCGTTTTGGAGGTATCCGGCGGGCGGCACGCCGGTGAAGTCGCTTGCAGGATTCGGCGAGCCCTTTGGGGTTACGCTCAGCAAAGCTGCGCTCGATCGGCGCGCCGAGACTCATATGTGATCGGTCGCCCAGCAAAAATTCTCGCGGCGATCCGAAGCGATCGCATTTATCAGCAGCTCGCCTTGCGAGCGTAACGGTGCCATCATCAGGATCGCTCGGCTTCGCGCGCGTGCGCGCAACCTCTCGAGCGAGACGCGGGCATCTTTGGGCGGAAGCCAGCCCACGACGCGCCGCAAGTCGCCGGCGGCTGCGCGCAACAGCGCGGGAATCGACGCGGCTGCCGCGTCGTCGGCGAAGCCGTACT
Source organism: Vulcanimicrobiota bacterium (assembly GCA_963831815.1). Taxonomy (GTDB): domain Bacteria; phylum Vulcanimicrobiota; class Vulcanimicrobiia; order Vulcanimicrobiales; family Vulcanimicrobiaceae; genus Cybelea. Next base: position 74,213 of record CAWHRL010000002.1, on the reverse strand, counting down.
CTTCGAGTATGTATTCGTCGGATTGGGTAGCGCGCACGCCGAAGACGTACGCCTCGACGCGGCGGCGGCGGCGGAGCACGAGATTCGCTTCATCGCCGGGCGGGCGCTCGGAGCCATGACGCATCCGCAACCGAATCCAGTCCCAGGTCGTGGCGCTGCGCGAAAAACCGGCTTTACGTCGGTTTTCGACGAGGTCGAAAACGTGACGCACGCCGCTCCAGTCCTGATCGGCGAGAGGCGACGGTTGCAGGCGCGTGGCCGGGAGTGCGTCGGCGACCAACGAGAACGAGCGCGATGGAAACGCACGGAAGCCCAAATCCGCGTAAAATTCGGGTCGAATGTCTGAAAAAAGATATGCCACGTCGTATCCGTCGCCACGCGCTTGATCGAGCGCCATCGCGAGCATAACGCTTGCATAGCCGCGACCGCGATACTCGTTGGGCGTAAAGACGGCCCCAAAGCCGATCGTCTCGAGGCGTCGCGAGCCGTCGCGCAGCCTTCGCTCGTACCGCTTGAACGACGCGACGCACCGGTTCCCCTCGTAGAGTCCGATCGTTCGGTAGTAACGACGCCCGTACGGACTGCGCGCGATTTCGAGCGTCTGCTCGACGTACTCGTCGAAGGTTCGGCGGCCGGCCCAAAGGGGCGCGGTCAAGGGCAGGACTTCGGCCGCATAGACACGGGCCGGCATCTCACGCAGGCGCATCGCCACGATCTCAGCGCAACTCCGCAAGAAACTCGGGCGCCGTCACGCCCCGGGTCGGCTTCCCGGAGGCGGTGACGAACACGCTCTTGCGCGCGCGGCGCAGCGCGTAATCAAATGCGCGCCGCTCGCGTTCGAAGTAATGCTGCGGCGCTTTCGAGCGGAACATATAGTAAGTAAACTTCGCCGTGCGCGAGGCTCGCGCTTCGCCCACGTTCTCCTTCGGGATCATGCCGAGCCGAGGGCTAAAGAGAAAGGCCTCGGGCGAGTACCAACGCGGAAAGGCGCCGGGGCGAACGTCGGCAACGACGACGTGATCGAACTCCCGTCCGCGCGATGCCTCGATGCTCAACAGTTGTACGAAACCGACTCTGTCGTCCTGAGCGGAGTCGAAGGATTCAAGGTCGCTGGCGATTCGTTGCTCCGCGTGTTGGAGAACGTCACCGAGCGCTGCGCCCGGATCGCTTAACACGAACTCGCCGAGCCGCTCGAGAAGCCGCTGCAACGCGATCTGCTGTGCGAGCGCCCTGGCCAAGCCCGGTTCTCCCTCGCGCGCGAGACCCTCGCGCCACACGATGCGCGCAAACTCTTCGAATGGCACCGAGTACATCGTTTCGACCCATCTCTCGCGCAAGCGTCGAAAACGGCCGATTCGCGCGGCCGCATCGCCGCTAAGCGCCTCGTCGCGATCGCCGCGAAGAACGTTCCAGCCGAGTTGGAGATCGCGTTGTGGATTCCATCGGCTTGCACGCACCGTCGGCGCGGGTTCCTCGTCGAACTCGAATAGCGGGCGTTGGGGATCGGGCGGCTCTCCGCATAGAATCGCAAGCGACGCGTCGGAGAGAGCGAGAGCGGGGCTTGCCAGCGCTCGCAACAGCCAGTCGTGGCGAAAAGGATCCCAAACGCTCCACAGCAGCGCGAGCGCGTCGAGCGCGCGCCGGTCGCTAAAAACGTTCAGATCGCCGGCAACGACCGCCGGAATGTTGCAATCGAGAAGGGCGGCTTCGTAGCTCGCGACGTTTTGAACCGAACGGAAGAGCACTGCGATCTTTTCGGGCCGGAAGCCTTGCGCGAGCCAGTCGCCGACGCGTTGCGCGATGGACGCTGCCTCGTCGCGCGGCGTTGAGGCTCGCTCAACCTCTCGCTTTGCCGCGCGGTGCCGCTCGCGCAACTCCCATTTCGAGTGCGCGAGAGCGAACGTCGCTTCGGGTTGCGTCATGTGCAGCGACGAGATTGCCGAACCCGGATCGCCGCAAAGCGTGACGCCGGCCAGCTGCTCTCCGAAGATCGCGCTCAGCAGTTGAAGCTGCGCGCCGGTCAGCTCTTGCGCGTCGTCAACGAAGGCGTAACGGTGCCGCTCGCGCAAACGCGCCGCGACCTCGGCATTCCCGCGCAGGGACTGCGCGGCTTCGATGACCGCATCGCGTCCGGTCATGCGCCGGCTCGCGCGGACGAGCTGGACGTAGCCCTCGTAGAGCTTCGTGATGATCTTGGCAAGGTCGATTTCGCGACGGCGCTGACGCAGCAGCTCTTGTGGCGTTGCGTCGAGCGAGTCGTGAAACGTCGCTTTGGTCGCGGCGAGCATCGCTGGATCGACGAGGTTGGGCGGATTGGCGTAGAACTCGGTCGCACCCGTCATCGCGCGCGAGAGAAAGAGGCTCGGCCCGATGTCGGCATCGCGCAGCCGGCGGATTAAACGAAATGCCGACTGGAGAAACCGCTCGGGAGAGCGCAGTCCCGGAACCTCCGGATCGAGCTGATCCCGCGCGAACTCTTCCCACTGCAGCTCAAAGAGCGGCGAGCAGGTCTGCGCGAAAGCCAGCTGCGCGTCGACGTCGTCAATGAGTGTGACTTCCTGCCCGTGCGAACGAAGCAGCGCGACGGCGTATTCGGCGATCGCCCGATCGGAGCGAAAGAGCAGCGGCTCCGCCGCCGGATCGACCGTTTGCAGGCGCGCGAGCCTCTCCGCGAGTGCGGTGCTCTTACCCGTCCCGCTAGGACCCAGGATTGCGAGGCACGCCGTATAGGGCGCCTCGACTGCACCGCGCTGCTCGGCCGTGAGTTCGAGAACGATCAACTGCCGAAGCGCCGCGCTTGCGAGGGCGGCTTCGCCGCGCAAGCCGTCGCGTACGCGCAGTACGTGCAGGCGGCGGGATCCTTGGCGGTTTCAAAGTGACGTATCTCACCAGACGCGAGCTCGCCGCTTAGCTCGATCATGCGCGCGCGCGACCGTTCGAGCTCCTCCAAACCGATCGTTCGGCCGACGTGCAGAACGATCGGATGCACGTCGAGAAGCGCATCTTTGAGCGGAATCAGCACTAGGCGCGTGACCCGGTCGCCGGCGAGCGTGCGCGCCCAGTAGTAGAAAGGCAGCTGAAAATCGAGAAACCGTCGCACCTGCTCGCAGTACTCGGCGGCGCTCGTCGCGATGTTTCCGGTCTTATAATCTACGACGCCGATGCCTCCGGAGCGCACCTCACGGTCGAGCCGATCGATGTAGCCGACAAACGGCCGGCCCTCCAAATCGAGCTCCGCGGGAACCTCTCGTCCGAGCACCTCGAAGGGAGCTTCTTTTTCCTGCGCGAGGAGCCAATCGACGTATCGCTGCGCGGTGCGTTGCGCGCGCCGCACCTGAAGCTCGAATTCGACCGGCGTTTCGAATCCGTTCCGATTACGTTCGAACGCCCACGTAATGCACTCGCGGATCCGGCCGCGCATCGCCGCGACCTCGGAACCGCTCGGTCGAGGAAACTCGCCGTGAAAGTCCTCCAGCCCAAGATGAAACGCGCTGCCGTAAGCAGCCGCGCCCGATCCGCGGTCTTCGACCGCGCCGCACGCATACTTATAGAACCACTTCCGCCTGCAATCGGCGTACGTATTGAGCGCCGAAGCGCTGAAGTGTTTTTTCCAGCCCGCGACGCCGGCAGGCTCTTCGGGAACGACCGGCTCGGCGAGATCGATCGCAGCTTCGATCTTGCTCCCATCTTCCACGCCCGATTCGGTTTGGCCGGCCCGCGGCGCAAGCTCGAAAGCGTCAACGATCCCTCGGTAGACCGCGTCTTCATCAGATTCCGGCGGGATTGCCGCGACCTGTCGCGCGCGACGCGCAAAACGAAGGAGGCTATCGCGATCGTCGGCAGGCAACGCGAGCCGGCCGCGATCGATTGCATCCAAGAGCGCTCCCGCGCGCGCGGCGAGCGTCGCGTAGGCGGCCGCGACGTCGTGAGAGACGCCGGAAAATTCGGAGCGAATGAGTCGCAGGAGGATCGTTTGCGAACCGGTGCGATGCCACCTAACGGCATCGTCGACGAAAGAGCGTACGCGCGCGGACCCGGGGAGCACTTCCACTAGAAGTTACAGCTTCCACCAGGCGCCCCTGCAGCCAACGTATAACCGCCTCCCGATGCGACGCATTATCGTCGGCATTAGCGGCGCCAGCGGCAGCCTCTACGGCTATATGGTGCTGCAGGCGCTGCGCGCAATCGGCGGCATCGAGACGCACCTGGTGCTGACCACGGCCGCCCGGCGGACGATCGAGCTCGAGACCGACATGACGGGCGACGACTTCGAAGGGCTCGCCGACGTCGCGCATCGCGACGACGATTTAGCTGCGGCGATCTCGAGCGGTTCGTTCATCACCGACGGTATGTTGGTGATACCGTGCTCGATGAAGAGTGCCAGCGGAATCGCCTACTCGAACAACTCGAATTTGCTCGTTCGTGCCGCTGACGTTTGCCTGAAAGAGAAGCGCCGCCTCGTGCTAGTCATTCGCGAAACCCCGCTCCACCTCGGCCACTTGCGTACACTCGCTCAGCTTGCCGAGATCGGCGCCGTGATTCTGCCGCCGATCCCGGCGATGTACGCCAATCCACAGAGCGTCGACGACATCATCGCGCACACGGTCGGCAAGGCACTCGATCAGTTCGGCATCGCGAACGAGCTCTTCAAGCGCTGGCGCTCGCCTTAGCCGGGTTGCGAATCGCTTCTGCGGACCAGTCGCTCGGCGAGCGGCACGTCGCTGGGGCGGTCGACGTTGACGGCCGTCTCCGGATAGGGTGAGATCAGCGCGCGAACCGGCGCACCGAGAATCTTGGCGGCGCGTGCTTCGGCCTGCGCGATAGAGAGCCGGCCGAGCGCAAAGCGCGCAAGCATGTCCCAGCCGAAGAGCGACGCGAGCCGCAGCGGACGCTTGCGCGCGGCGCCGAGCCGCTCGATGAAACGTTCGAGCGTCGGCAGCGCCCGCGGCTTCATCGCGGCGAGGCCGCCTCCACAATAGGTTCCGTCGCGCATCCTCGCCCAAGTGTGCGGAACCTCCGGGAAACGCCGCAGGTGGAGTTGCTTTTCGACGCATCCGTAGACGACGTCGGCGCCCAGCGCGTACACGCCGCTAACGAAATCGTCGACGGCGGGCGGCGTGAGGACGGGCAGATCTGAAGCGGCGATCAGCAGGTCGGCGTGCGGATCGAACCCCGCTACGCCGCTACGCAGACTCTCGGTGATGTGCACGCCGTCGGGGCGAATCTCGTCGGCGAGAGTCAAATCGCGATGAGCTCGCATCGCCGGCGGGGCAACGACGACGATTCGCGCGATACGGTTCGAAGCGCGGAGCGCCGCGAGCACGCGGCCGATCAACGTTATCCCGTCGATTTCAACGAAGGCCTTGTTGGGAGCACCCGACTGCAGCAGCGCGACCGCATCTTGCGGTCCTCCTGCCAGCACCACGGCATCGATCGCGCTGCCCGTCATCCAGGTTTTGTTGAAGGACGCCAGTCGGGCGTGGCTGCGAACGCGGTCGTATAGCGCTCGTACGTTGACGCCAGCGTGAGGCTATCGCGGATACGCTCGATTCTCGCCCGATCGGGGCAAATCGTAAAGACGCACGACCCCGACCCCGCCAAGAGCGCGTTCGTCGCGCCGGCGCTCTGAAGCGCCGCAAGGGCCACGGCGACTTCGGGTGTCTTGGCCGCGATCAGGTCGTGAAAGTCGTTTTGCATCATGGACTCGACCGCTGCGAAATCGGAGCGCTGTATCGCCTCGAGCAGTGCGACCGAAACGCATCCTCTTCGAGGTCGCTGCGGACGTTCGCGCTTGTCGAGTTCGCCGTAAGCGCCGGCCGTTGAAATAGCCACCGGCGGTTTGACGATCAGTGCGTGCCAGCGCGGTATCGCTCCCGCGGGCGTGATGCGCTCGCCGGTCCCCTCGACGAGCGCGGCGGTGCCGGCCAGAAAGAACGGCACGTCGGATCCAAGGCCTCGCGCGACGCTCAACCAATCTGCGCGCGGCACCGATCCGAATGCGCCCGCCATCGCCGCGCGCAGGATAGCTGCAGCGTCGCTCGATCCGCCTCCCAAGCCGGCTTCTACCGGGATTCGCTTGCGCAGCTCCATGCGAATCGCCGGCATCGTTCCGATCGCTCGCAGCGCTGCGAGCGCCAGATTGCGGTCGTCCGCGAGATCGGCGCGATCGCAAGTGAAGCTAAATCGCGCGTTCGGCTCGATCGTCAGTTCGTCGGAGAGCTCGAGAGGCACCATCACGCTGCGGATCCCGTGGTATCCGTCGCTACGCCTGGCGAGCACCTCTAGGGTAAGGTTGATCTTGGCTGGTGCCCGCAGGGTCAGCATTCCGAGCATCCGTTTGCCGCGCCGCGAGAAGGGCCTTTGCGTTCCGCGCCGCAGTATCGCCCTAAGGAACCTATAGAGTGGGTTTAAGTTACGACGCGCAACGCAACGAGTTCTGTGCCTACGTCCTGCACGAATCGGAGACACCCTACGGCCTCCTTCTCGGGAACTACAAAGCGTTTGCGCAATCTACCGCCAAAGGCGGCGTTCGCGGCCTTTGGGACGCCGACACGGATCAAATCATCTTCGGAACGCATCACGTCGCATACCGTCTCTTAGGGAAGACGTTCTTTCCGCATCAGATCGAGCGCGAGCTAACCTTTCTGCCATACGCGCAAATCTCGGAGTTTACGTGCGACCACCGAATCCACGTCACCGAGGCGTTCTTCGTTCCGCACGGACCCGGTTTCGATCGCGCGGTCTCGTTCGTTGTCGACGTGACGCTATACAATCCCGGTGCCGAAGCGATCGACGTGGCCGTCTTTCCGTGGGCGATGTTGGTCGGACAGCGCTTCTACGGCGAGGCCGAGCACGAAGTGCGCGCGTGGAACGACGGGCGTTTCATCTGCTCGAGGAATCTCGAGACCGGCGGCGAGCGGTGGTGGGGCGGTTCCCGGACGCCGGCTGCCCTCGCACTCTCTTTACGCGAGCAAGTCCTGCTTCGCTCGATGGATCGCGGAACTCTCGCTCGAGAGAAATCGGTGCAGGCGCTCGGCGACGTGACGCCCGAGGAGGCGGAACTGGTGAGCCGCCGTATCTTCGGCGCCATCGAGTATCGCATTTCCGTCGCTGCCGGCGCGCGCGAGTCGTTGCGCCTGGCGGTCGTCTATCACAAGGACGGAACCGAACGTTCCCGACCCGTACTCGAATCGCTGTTGCGCGACCAGCGCGCGCTTCACTCGACGCAAGGCTATTTCACCGAACGTCTTGCCGACGCGCGTTTCCTGATGCCCTCGCCTGAGATCAGCCGTGGGGTCGCGTGGGCCAAGGCCAACATGCTGCGAATCGTCAAGGAGTATCCGCACGGTTGGGGTGCGACGAACTCGCCTCCCTCCGATATCCTCGTGTCACGCGATACGTCTTGGATCGTGCACGGCTTCGATTATTTTTGGCCGGAATTCAGCCGCAACGCGCTCGAGGTCTTCAATCGCGCCGCCGAAGAGAGCGGCCTGATGATCGAATACATCCGAGGCGTGAGCGGCTACAAGACCGCTTACGACTTGAACATCAACGATGACACACCGTTGCACCTCATCGCGATGCTGCACCACTACAACGCGACGCTGGACGACGGCTGGGTGCGCGAGCGCATCGCTCTGGTCGTAAAAGTTACCGACTACATGCTCGCTCAGCGCGACGAGCACGGATTGATCAATAGCCGCGCCAAGGGCGTCGACCTATATGGCATATCGTCGTGGCGCAACATCATACCGTACTACACGCTCGACGGTGCGGTCACCGAGATCAACGCCGAAGCCGTCTACGCGCTCGAGGCCGCGGCGATGCTCTGCGCCGTCGTCGGCGATAACGATCATTGGGAACGATACGGAAGCGAAGCTGAGCGGATGCGTCAGGCGATGATGGATTATCTCTACAACGACGACACGGGCGCCTTCGTGCTGAATTACGATCAAGACGGCAAGTACCAAGACGACTTTACGGCCGACGAGATCTTCCCGGTGCTCTTTGGGATTGCCGATCCGGCGCAGCGGCGCGCGATCCTCGAGCGGCTCCAAGAGGCCGACTTCGTCACGCCCGTCGGGCTGCGCACGATCTCGACAGCCGACGCGTGGTACTTCCCGTCGTACGGGTCGGGATTGCTCGGCGGCATCTGGCCGGATCTGACGCTGTGGTGCTCGGTTGCGCTCGCGCGCAACGGCATGACCGACGAAGCAGTGCGATTCCTCAACGTTTCCTACTCGGCAATGGAAGGGGGGAGCCCGCGCAACACCGTGCCGGGCGAGTTCGCAGAGTGGTTCGACGGCGGATCGTTGAGCAATCGCGGAATGTATCTCTCGCCCTGGACCGGCGCGAAGTACTTGTGGGCGGTGGCGGAGACGGTCGGCGGCCTGAATGGCTACCGCACGAGCGGCCGGCCGCACCTCGTGCCGCTGCGCCCCAAAGGTTGGCAATGGGTGGCGGCCGCTCGAGTGCACTGGGGCGGACGCCGCTGCACGTACGTAGTCGATTTGCGAAACGACGCCATCTATGGCGACATGCCGGAGCTTTCGGCCGAAGAACCGTTTACGTGCATTCACGCCGGACGCGACGTCAGCGACGAGACCGCGACCTCTCCGGCCGAGGTCGGCGCGATCGCCTTTGAGGACGAGTCCGGAGCGGTCCGCATCTTTCTGCTGAATCAACTCGATCAAGCGCGCAACGTGCTGCTCGAATTTCGCGGCCATACGGTGCGTGTGGCGATGGCCGCGGGCGAGCTGCGAGAAGTGCATCTGATCGGCAAGCCGAGCTTCCGGCGTGCGCGCGCCGCCAAGCTCGACGTCGTTCCGCCGCTGGCGCGAGTATAGGAGCACGGTGAACTCCTCAACGCGTTTTGTGACGATCGTCCTAGCGGCGGGCGCTGCCGTGCTGCTGCTGGCGATGGCCATCGGCGAGCGCATGGGTAGTCGCGTAATCGGCCAAGCGACCGAGCAAACGTTGCAATCGGTTTCGCCGCAAGCGGTTACCCCGGCACCGGACGCGACGCCGCAGCCCTACGGACCGGACTGGAAGCGCTCGCAAGCCCTCTCGGCTGCCGGCGATCCCCGCTTCCCCGACCCACGCGTTCCGCCGCAGCCCCTGCCGACGCCGCTGCCGACACCAACGCCGAAGCCGGCGGCGGCCGAAGCAGCGGGGCCCCCGACGCCGACCCCGAACCCGAACATCCCGATCTGGCGGCAGAAGCCGTTCCCGACCTCCACGCCATTTGTACAAATCACGCCGGCCCACTACCCTTCTTCCTCGCCGCTGGAGGAAGGCACGGCCGGAGCTAGCCCAAGTCCGCCGCCTTGACAGTGTTCCCAATGTCCTCATTGGGAGCGCCTGATATGATAGAGACATGGAAAGCACTGGAACGGTAACGGTCAAGCGCGGGCTCGCGCAGATGCTCAAGGGCGGCGTCATTATGGACGTGGTGACTCCCGAACACGCCGCGGTCGCGCAAGAAGCGGGCGCAGTTGCCGTGATGGCGCTCGAGCGGATTCCGGCCGACATCCGTGCCACCGGCGGCGTTGCGCGGATGAGCGCGATCGATTTGATTCGCGGCATCATGGATGCCGTGACCGTCCCTGTTATGGCCAAAGTTCGGATCGGGCACTTCGCCGAGGCTCAGGTATTGCAGCAGCTCGGCGTCGATTACATCGACGAATCGGAAGTTTTGACGCCCGCCGACGACAAGTATCACGTCGACAAACAAGCCTTCACAACGCCGTTCGTTTGCGGTGCGCGCGATCTGGGTGAGGCGTTGCGCCGAATCGCCGAAGGCGCGGCTATGATTCGTAGCAAGGGCGAGGCCGGAAGCGGCAACATCGTCGAGGCGGTGCGCCATATGCGCGCGATCGGCGATGCGATTCGCGAGCTGAGCGTCGCTCCGAAAGAAGAGCTGGTCGCGCGGGCGCGCGATCTTGGCGCTCCGCTCGATCTCGTCGCGCAAGTTGCGAAAGATGGGAAGCTGCCCGTCGTGCTTTTCTGCGCGGGCGGCGTAGCAACGCCCGCCGACGCCGCACTCATGATGCAGCTCGGCGCGGAAGGCATATTCGTGGGGAGCGGAATCTTCAAATCGAAGGATCCCGCCCGTTTCGCCCGTGCGATCGTGGACGCGACGACCCATTTCAACGAGCCGAGCGTCGTGCTCGAGGCATGCCGATCGCTCGGCGTTTCGGAGGCAATGCACGGGCTCGATATCCGGCTTCTGGATGAAAGCGAGCTCCTCGCTCCACGTGGCAACTAATCCATCGCTCTTCGACAGAGCCTGTCCTAAGCGACGCCGAGCTTGTCGAGCCGGAGTCGAAGGGCTCGGGATGACAGGCTCAGGATGACAACGGTCGGTGTATTGGCGCTGCAGGGGGACGTTGTCGAGCACCTGGCGGCGCTCGAGCGTGCCGGCGCCGGGGCGATTGCGATAAAGAGTGCGGGCGATCTCGCGCGTGCCGACGCGCTGGTCATACCCGGCGGCGAATCGACGACCGTGATGAAACTGCTCGAGCGCGCAGCTCTGCGCTGGCCGATCGTCGAGCGCGTGAGCGACGGCATGCCGCTTTGGGGGACTTGCATGGGCATGATCGTTGCGGCTCGCGACATCGCCGACCTCGACCAACCGACGCTGGGATTGATCGACATCACCGTTCGTCGCAACGCGTTCGGGCGGCAGAACGAATCGGCGGAAGTCGACCTGCGTATCGAGGCGCTCGGGGAACCGCCGTTTCCGGCGGTCTTCATTCGCGCGCCGTGGATCGAGCGCTATGGGCCGAAGGTCGAGCTCCTCGCCAAGCGCGACGGGCGCGGCGTCATGGTGCGCGAGGGAAACGTGCTAGCGACCTCGTTCCACCCCGAACTCGTTAGCGATCCGCGCGTGCACCGGTACTTCCTCGACATGGTCGTCTCGCGAAAGGGGACCCGCGCCGCCTAGTCGGCATGGGGGCGAGCAGCGTAGCGCCAAGCGAGGCGCGTAGTGCCTCGCATTCCAAAGGGGGCCCGCGCCGCGTAGTCGGTGCGGGGGCGCGGAGCGAAGATTTCGGCGCTGCGGAGCTAGTGCCGAAAGCGGAGCGTAGCGCCAAGCGAGGCGCGTAGTGCCTCGCATTCCAAGGGAAGGCTCCGACCGCGGCGTAATTCTTTGCTCGAGATGTCTACTCGGGCCGCCTCCGATTTAGAAGGAGCCGGATTTCAAGGGCAGATTCCGCCCGTCGAGCCGCTGCTCAGCGAGGTAATTGCGACGCTCGCGCTGGCGGCCCACGCCTACCTCACCAGTGAGGAGGGTCGCGAACCCGATCACTCGTCTGCGGAGATTGCCATCGACGTGGCGACCGCCGCGTTCGAGCGCGTCAAAGAAAGACTTCGGCCCGAACAACGGTTAGCGATAACGCAGATGCTAACCGAGACTCGACTGACGTTCGTTCGGAAGCGAGGCACCTAAAGAAGATGCCTCGTTTTATAATGCTCGGCACTACGCGCCTCGCTTGGCGCTCCGCTCCGCTTTCGGCGCTTGCTTCGCAGCGCCGAAATCTGCGCTGCGCGCCCCCACGCCGACTCCGCGGCGTGGGCCCCCACCTGGACCACGCAGCATGAGTGAAGTCCTGGTGTTGAACTCGACCTACGAAGCGCTCAACGTCACGAGTTTTCAGCGCGCGGTCAAGCTGCTATTCGCCGGAAAGGCGGAGATGCTGCATGGCCGCGAGCGTATGCTCGTATCGCCGACCTTCGAGATGCGCATGCCCTCGATCATTCGCATGCTCTACTACATTCGACGGCCAATGCAGAAGGTCGCCCTGACAAAGAAGAACGTGCTGATCCGCGACGATCACGCCTGTCAGTACTGCGGAACGCGCGGCGAGCGAATGATGACGGTCGATCACGTGATCCCAAAGAGCCGCGGCGGAGAATCCACCTGGGAAAACCTAGTTTGCGCGTGTATGCGCTGCAACAACCGAAAGAACAATCGCATCCCTGGGGAAGCGAACATGACGTTGCTGCGCAAACCGCGGCAGCCCAAGTACATTCCGTGGATTCAGATCAAGCGCAACACCCTCCCGGACGAGTGGGGCAAGTTCCTGTTCCTCTACAACGTTTCTATCGACGAACGCATCGAGGCGTAGCCTGCTCGTCGCTGCGTAATGGCGCTTCAAAACCGGGTCACACCCTTCGGTGAGATCGTCGCGCTGCCCGGGCGCGGCCTCATGATGGGCAATCGCGGAATCCTTCATAACGACGACCGCCGCGTAGTGCGCAACTTTGCCGTGAAGCGCTGGATTGCGTGCGTATTGGCGTTTCGCGGCCGGCATCGCGCAGTCATGACGCCCCACCGTTACACCGAGCTCTTCTTTCTCGACGAGGCAGCGGCGCTGAGTGCCGGACACCGTCCGTGCGCCGAGTGCCGCCGCGAAGATTACCGCCGATTCCAATCGGTTTGGCGAGTTTCATACGGCGGGTCCGGGGAGGCCGATAGCATGGATGCCAAGCTGCACGCGGACAGGCTTTCGGGGAAGACCAAACGCACGTACCGCGACGATCTTGCAACGCTACCCGACGGTTCTTACATCGCTCTGGATGGACAGGCCTGGCTCGTTTGGGGAAAGCACCTGCACGAGTGGTCCGATTCCGGTTACATGGCCCGGCGGCAGCGTCCGGCGCACGGCAGCGTTGAAGTCTTAACGCCCGCCGCCATCGTGACCATCTTGGCAGCGGGCTATCGTGCGGAAATCCATCCTTCGTGCTCGGGCTGGGACCGCAATGGCCGCCGTACGAGCCAAACGTAGTGCGTAAGCCCGAGGCCGAAGGCCCTTAGACAACTCGCGACCATTACGCAGGGAAAGCCGAAGATATTTGGCATTTTGCCGATTGCTTTGGACCAGCACCGGACGCCCTACTTTCAAGCGCTGCTCGACTACGTGGACTCGGGTGTCTTGCCGTTCCACACGCCCGGACACATCCAGGGCAATGGCATGGATTTGGCTTTTCGCGAGTTCGTCGGCGATAATATCTGCGCGATCGACCTGACGCCGATGCCCGGCATCGACGACTTGCTCCAGCCGACCGAGTCGATCAAGGAGGCGCAGCAGCTCGCGGCCGAGGCTTGGGGCGCCGACCACACCTTCTTTCTCATCAACGGTTCGACCAGCGGTAACCAATGCATGATGATGGCGGCCGTAAACCCGGGCGAAAAGATCGCGGTGCCGCGCAACTCGCACAAGTCGATGCTTGGCGGGCTGATAATGAGCGGCGCGGAGCCGATTTACATGCGGCCGGAGGTCGACGAAGCGCTGCGCATGGACCATTGCGTGACCCCGGAGACCGTGGCACGGACATTGGAGCAGCATCCCGATCTCGCCGCCGTCTATATCGTCTCGCCCACCTATTACGGCGTCGCGGCAGACCTCGCGTCGATCGCGCGAATCGTGCACGCTGCCGGCAAGCCGTTGTTGGTCGACGAAGCATGGGGCCCGCATTTTCACTTTCATCCGGCGCTGCCGCTCTCGGCGACGAGCGCCGGCGCAGACCTCTGCGTCAACTCGACCCATAAGATGCTCTCGGCCTTTTCGCAGTGCGCGATGCTGCATCAAAAAGGCGAGCTCGTGCGGCTCGACCGGCTCGCGTCGGTCCTAAAGATGTTTCTCTCGACGTCGCCGAACTTGCCGATGGTCGCTTCGCTCGACGTGGCGCGCAAACAGATGGCGACCGCCGGCGAGCAGCTGCTCACGCGCACGATCGAGCTGGCTCGAGAGACGCGCGCGAGGCTCAACGAGATTCCGGGTCTCTACTGTTTCGGCGAAGAGTTGCGTGGCCGTCCCGGCGTCTTTGCCCTCGATCCCACGAAAATCACGGTCACCGTCACGGGCCTCGGTTACACCGGCTACGAAGCGTCGGAGATTTTGAGGCGGCGGCACAACATTCAAGTCGAGCTGGCCGATCTATTCAACATCGTCGCGCTCTTTACGATCGGAACGACGCGCGAAGCCGCGGAACGATTCGTCGCGGCTTGGCGCGAAATGGCGCGCGACCAGCGCAAGCTCGACATGTTCGCCCCGTCGGGAGTCTTGGAGCGGCGCTTGCGGCGCGGCAACTTCCGGCTGCCGCCGGTCCCCCCGATGCGCATGCTCCCGCGCGAGGCTTTTCTCGCCGACGCGGAGTTCGTCAAGTTTCGCGAATCGGTCGGACGCGTCTGCGCCGAGACGTTGACGCCCTATCCTCCGGGCATACCGGTTATCGCGCCGGGCGAAGAGATCACGACCGAGATCGTCGATTACGTGCGTCTGGAGCTGAAGGCGGGCGTGCGCATCCAAGGACCGTACGACGACGAGCTGCGAGTCATACGCGTCGTGAAGGAGTGAATGCTCGGCTCGGGAAATTGCGATTGCGTGCCCTTGGGGGAATCGGCACGGAAGGCAGGATCTGTATTGGCCGTCAGAGTTCATTCCGTTTCCCCAAGTTGGGAGTTCTCCCAACTCCTCGATATCTTCCCACTCGCGATACGGCAAGCGCTCGTCCGTCTCAATAACATCGAAGAGATCATCGAAGTCGTGCTCGATCTCGGGCGACCGCCTGAGGCTCGTTTCGAGCACGATTTCAACTATCTCACCGACGCGCCGGTAAGTCACGAAGACATCGCGCACGTCTGCTCGCGCGTCTCGCCGTTCGGCGCCGACAACCGCGCAGGCATCGAGCAAACGCTGCATCGTATCAGCGCGATCCGCAACCGCACGGGAAAGATCGTCGGTCTCACCTGCCGCGTCGGAAGAGCGGTCTACGGGACGATCGACATCCTTCTCGACGTTCTGCGCGGTGGGAAATCGATCTGTCTGCTCGGCCGCCCGGGCGTCGGTAAGACGACGATGCTGCGGGAATGCGCGCGCGTGCTTTCCGAGGAGCGCAAGCGCGTGGTCATCGTGGACACGTCCAACGAGATCGCCGGAGATAGCGACATACCCCACCCCGGCATCGGCCTGGCGCGGCGCATGCAGGTTGCGGATCCTGCGCTCCAACACGCGGTGATGATCGAAGCGGTCGAAAACCACATGCCCGAAGTGATCGTCATCGACGAAATCGGGACCGAAGCCGAGGCCGCGGCCGCCCGCACGATCGCCGAGCGCGGCGTGACGCTTATCGGAACCGCCCACGGCCAGACGCTCGAGAACCTGCTGATGAATCCGACCCTCTCGGATCTCGTCGGCGGCGTCGGTGCGGTGACGCTCTCGGACGAAGAAGCGCGAAGGCGGGGCACCCGTAAGACGGTGCTCGAGCGTAAAGCGCCCCCGACCTTCGACGTCGTGATCGAAATCCACGACCGCGACCGGTTGGCCATCCACAAGAACGTCGCAGACGTCATCGATGCATTGCTGCGCGGCTACCAGCCGCAGCCGGAGATCCGGCAGCGCGAGCCGAGCGGTGCGGTTACCGTCGTCCAGGAGGCCGATACGGAATCCATGCCGCGGCTCTCCGAAAGCTACGACCGCGACCGCGATTCGGACGAGCGCGACCGGCCGCTTTCGATTTTTCCGTACGGCGTCTCCCGCAACAAGATCGAGCGCGCGATCGCGAACCTGCGCGTCAATGCTTCGATGGCGCGAAATTGGGACGACGCGGACGTCGTGCTCACGCTCAAGACGCTCGAACGAAAAGAGCAACCGAAGCTCAAGCAGATTGCCTCCGACAACGTACCGATCTACTCAATTAAGACGAACACAACCACCCAGATCCAGGCCGCGCTGCGTGACGTCTTCAATCTCGGCTCGATCGACAACGAAGAGCTGGCGGTGCGCGAAACGGAAGAGGCAATCTATCAAGTCCTGCTGACCAATCAGGCCATCGAGCTCTCACCGCAGACGTCGTACATCCGCCGAATGCAGCACCAGCTCGCGGAACGGTATCGCCTGCAGTCGCGCAGTACGGGGATGGAGCCGAATCGTCGCGTTAGAATCTACAAAAACACCGACGCTCCTTGACGAATGCCGCCTTGGGTTGGCTGAAAACGCGATGTTTGTTGTAGTTGAGGGAATAGAGGGAAGCGGGAAGAGTACGCTGCTGGCAGGGCTTGCGGCCCGCTTAAGACGCGAGGGCCAGGATGTCGTCGAGACGCGGGAGCCGGGGGGAACCCCGGTGGGAGACGCGGTCCGCGAGATCTTCTTGAACCGGGCGATCGCGATTTCTGCGCTGACGGAGAGTTTGCTCGTCAATGCGGCGCGAGCTCAGCACGTCTGGGCGGTGATTCGTCCGGCCTTGGCTTCGGGGAAGCTCGTGCTTAGCGACCGGTTCACCGACTCGACGATTTCCTACCAGGGAGACGGGCGCGGCGTTGACGGCGACGTGCTCCGAGCGCTCTGCGATATTGCGACCGGAGGGCTCGAGCCCGACCTCGTGCTGCTGCTCGATTTGCCGCTGACCGTCGCGCAGTCGCGTTTGAACGAGCGCTCGCACACCAGGGACAGAATCGAGGCCGAGGACGACGCGTTCCACGAGCGAGTCCGCGGCGGCTTTCTGCGCCTCGCGGAGTCGCCGCGGCACCGCGTGCTCGATGCAACGCTTCCTCCGGAAAGGCTCGTCGAGTCGGCCCTGCAAGAGATTCTCGGCATGCGAGTTCGGTGAGCGAGCTTCACTTCAACGTGGTCGGGGCGAAGGGCCCAAACCAATACTTTGCGGCGTTGACGCCCCAGACGCTCGCGCACGCCTATGTTTTTACCGGTCCAGCCGGCGTCGGCAAGAAAACGTTCGCGCGAAGACTGGCGCAATCGCTGCTCTGTCTCGCGCCCAAGGACGGCGTCCTTGGATACGATGAGACGTGTTCGTCCTGCGCGCTCTTTCGCGGCGAAGGCGCGCACCATCCCGATTTTCTCGAGCACGAGGGAGTCCTCAAAATCGGCGATCCCGACGCGCGAGCCGGCTTTTACGAGAGCGATCAACTTTCGTCGCGAGACCTCATCCACCAGTTTTCGATGCAGTCTTACAGCGGCGGGCTGCGGGTGCTGTTGCTCTCTGACGTCGCCTTCGCAACCCACGAAGCCGCCAACGCGTTGCTCAAGTTCTTGGAAGAGCCTCCGCGCGGGGTCGTCATGATCCTCACCACGGCGACGCCCGGCCGGCTATTGTCGACGATCCGCTCGCGCGCCATCGAGGTCCGTTTTTCGTTGCTCGCAACCAGCGAGGTGCGCGAGATCCTCGGGCGCTTAGGTCACGGGCGCGACGACGCCGAGCGGGCCGCGTCGCTGAGCGGCGGTAGCGTCACCCGCGCGGTTTCAACGCTCGAGGGCGAGGAAGAGTCCTTGCGCGCACACGTCGTTCGCTGGTTCTTTGAAAGCATCGCGGGAGACTCGCCGCGGGACTCGTGGGCAACGCGCGAGACGCTCGACGATGGGCTGGAGACGATCAAGACGCTGGTGCGCGACTGGATTGTAGCGAGCGACCACGACGGCGTCGCCTTGGTCTCGGTAGATCAGGCCGAGCGCTTACGCGGGCTCAAGAAGCTCGATCGGCGCGACGCCTACGTGTTGCTCGGAAAGCTCGACGAGGCTGGGCATCTCGCCCGCACCAACGTCAGTGCGGGGCTGGTCGGCGAGTTCGTTCGAATGGCGCTTACCAGTACCCGGTGAACGCGACGTCGTCGTATTGTTTCGCGAACGGGAAAGCGAGATAGGCGAGCGCCAACGCGCGCGCGGCGGCAGTCACGAAGCTCCACAACGTTGCGGAAAGATGAACGAGCAGGTACGGCAGCGCTAAGGGCACCGCAACGTACCAGATCGCGAAAAAGATGATCGCGAGAATCAGCGAACCGAGCGGCTGCGCGCGAACGGCGCGAAACGAGGCCGAGAGCGCAAGCGAGCCCGGCATCCCGCCGATCGCCGACGCGGGGATCGTATAGATCAAGAAGAACGCGGCGACGGCCCCGAGCACGAGGCCAAACGTGCCCAGAAACGACCCGATATAGCTGGCCGCCCACACCATGAATTGAAAGCCGATTGCGGCGATGGCAATCGAACCGAATTTGACGCGGCCTTCCTCCCATGCCTCATCGAACGTGCCCCGGCGCTTACGCCAAATATTGCTCGCTTGAATGATCGTGACGCCGAAGGCCCAAAGGTAGACGAGCTGGATCAACAGCGCAAAGATGCCGCCGCCTGCGCCGCCAACGGCATTGGTAAACAAATACGAGAGCTGCGAGAAGAGCAGCTCAACGACCGCGGCGAGCAGCGGCATGACGAAGATCGACGGGTGGCGCACCAGCAGCGGAACGGCCTGCGCGTACATCGCGAGATCGACGGTCGGCCGCCGGCGCATCACGCTAGAAACGGGCCCCCTCGAGCGCGTGCCGGCACGAGCAATCCGCATCGGCGGGAATCTTTGCGACGATAAGGCCGATCGCGTTGCGAACGCGCTCGTTGTTGCGGTTGAAAACTTCGATCACCTCGTGATGGGATACCGGCGTCATGCTTTCGAGTCCGACGTCGTAGTCGGTGATGAGCGAGATGTTCGCGTAACACATTTCGAGCTCACGCGCCAAATACGCCTCGGGATACTGCGTCATATTGATGACTTCCCAACCCTGGCTCTGGAACCACTTCGATTCCGAGCGCGTCGAGAAGCGCGGTCCCTGGATCACGACGACCGTTCCACGTTCGTGTGTCTCGATATCGAGCGAACGGAGCGCCTCGATCGCGATCGGCCGAAGCGTCGGACAATACGGCTCGGCGAAGCTCACGTGCGTGGTGATCGGCCCGTCGTAGAAGGTATCCTTCCGCCCGCTCGTTCGATCGACGAGCTGATCGCTAACGACCATCGAACCCGGGCGAACGGCTCTAGCGAGAGATCCGGCCGCGGTCGGTCCGATGATCCACTTAACGCCCAGCTCCTTCAACGCATATAAGTTCGCGCGATAGTTGATCGCTTGCGGCGGAAAGCGATGGTCTTTGCCGTGCCGCGGAAGAAAGGCGACGCGCCGCCCGGCGATCTCGCCGAGCGCAACCTTGTCGCTAGGCGCACCGTACGGCGTCTCGACCCACGCCTCGTGCGCGTTCTCGATCAACGAATAAAAACCAGACCCGCCGAAGACTCCGACTTCGGCACTTAGCTTAGCCATATTCCCATAACCTCTAGACGTCGGCCAAAGAATCCTGTGGTGAGCCGGAGTGGCACTATGTGCCGCGGCGGGGACTCCGACGCGAGCGCCATTGACAGGATGTCAAAATTGTCAACAGCAGGTGGCGCGAGCGCGGTGTAGCAGGAGCGCCACAGGACGTGGCGCGACTGGCGACCCGAAGCGGTACATAGTGCCACGCAGGCCGCGAGACTAGCGATTGAAATCTGAGGGCTTGAGATCTTCCAAGAATTTTTTAAACCGCGCCATCTCGGTATCGTTGATCGGCTTCCTTTCGGCAGTCGCTTCTTCGAGGACGATCTTGTCGGAGACGAAGATCGGTGCCGGAACGCGCAGCGCGAGCGCGATTCCGTCGGACGGACGCGCATCGATCTCTTGAATCTCGCCGTTCGTTCGCACGATGAGCTTGGCAAAGAACGTTGAGTCTTTGATGTCGTGAATGACGACCTGTTCGAGATTTGCATTGAGCGTGTCGAGAATGCTGCGCATGAGGTCGTGCGAGAGCGGGCGGGGCACCGGTGCGCCTTCCAGTGCAAGCGCAATCGCCGTCGCTTCGAAGGGGCCGATCAGAATCGGCAGATAGTGCGAGCCGTCCATGTCCTTGAGGATGACCACCGGGTCGTGGGTCAGGAGGTCGATGCCGAGCTTGTCGACCTTCATTTGGCGCATATGCGACCTATCCGACATGCACGCCGGATTTTCTTGCCGGCAACGCGAACGGCCCGCTCGACCATGCCACTTTCATGCGGAATCGTGGGCCTGCCAAATGTCGGCAAAACGACCATCTTCAACGCACTTACGCGTTCGGCCCAAGCCTTCGCGGCAAACTACCCGTTCGCAACGATCGAGCCGAACGTCGGCGAGGTTGCAGTGCCCGACGCGCGCCTGCCCGTGCTGTCGCGCCTCGTCAACGCGCGGCGCATCGTCCCGGCGACCGTTCGCTTTGTCGATATTGCGGGCTTGGCGCGCGGAGCGAGCAGCGGCGAGGGGCTGGGCAATGCCTTTCTCAGCCACATACGGGAGACCGACGCAATTGCAATGGTCGTGCGTTGTTTCGAGAGTGACGACGTGACACATGTCGAGGGCGGGACCGATCCACGCCGAGATTATGAGATCGTCGCAATCGAATTAGCACTTGCCGACCTCGCGACGATGCGCAAGCGTATCGCTAAGCTCGAGAAAGAAATCCGAGCGAAACCCGCGATGCGCTCGGACCTCGAGGCGGCCCAGCGTCTCTGCGAGGCCCTCGAGGAGGCGCGCCCGGCTCGCAGCTTCGCGCCCGGCAGCGAGGAGGCCCGAGTGGCCGCCGATTCCTTTCTGCTCACGTCTAAGCCCATGCTCTACGTCGCCAACGTCGACGAGGCG
Organism: Vulcanimicrobiota bacterium; assembly: GCA_963831815.1. Lineage (GTDB taxonomy): Bacteria > Vulcanimicrobiota > Vulcanimicrobiia > Vulcanimicrobiales > Vulcanimicrobiaceae > Cybelea. The sequence goes on along the minus strand of CAWHRL010000002.1, from coordinate 53,734 downwards.
CAAGCCGGTGCCGGAGAGCGGATCCATGCCGTCGAGGAGATCGCGCGCGAGGACGCCGGAAGGGCCGTCGTCCTTAGCGGCAAGCTCGAAGCCGAGCTGGCGGCCCTCAGCGAGCCCGAGGCGGCCGAGTTCCGTCGCGAGCTTGGACTCGAGCGCAGCGGTCTTGACGACCTCTCTGCGGCGGCATACGACCTGCTTGGCCTGATGACGTTCCTTACGGCCGGCGAGAAGGAAGCCCGGGCTTGGCCGATTCCCAAAGGGACGAAGGCGCCGCGTGCGGCCGGAACGATCCACAGCGATTTGGAGCGTGGCTTCATTCGGGCCGAGGTCGTCTCGTACGACGATTACGTGGAATACCAAACCATGGAAGCGCTGCGCGCCGCCGGGCGAATGCGAAGCGAGGGGCGCGAGTACGTAATGCGGGAAGGCGATGTCGTAAACTTTCGATTCAACGTTTAGCCAAGGGGCTGCGCGGAGGCGCGGGCAAAGATAGCGTATGACCACCGCTCTTCGTGAGACCTCGGTGCGCGACGTTTCGGTTTTCGGCGATGCGATCGCGTATTTCAACGAGGCCGCCGACCTGCTCGAGCTCGACGCCGGAATGCGGCGGATTCTCACCCACCCGTCGCGTCAAATCATCTTCTCGATTCCGTTTCAGCGCGACTCCGGGGAGTTCGAGGTCTATACCGGCTATCGCGTCCAGTACAATTTTGCGCGAGGTCCGGCAAAGGGCGGTATCCGCTTTCACCCGCGCGTGACGCTCGACGAGGTAACGGCGCTCGCTTTTTGGATGACGTGGAAGTGCGCCGTCGTCGACCTGCCGTTCGGCGGCGGAAAGGGCGGAGTCACGTGCGATCCGACGACGCTATCCTCGAACGAACTCGAGCGCATCACTCGCCGTTACGCTGCCGAGCTCGTCGAGGTGGTCGGACCCGACAAAGACGTTCCCGCGCCGGACGTCAACACGACGCCGCAGGTAATGGCCTGGTTCATGGACACTTACTCGATGCACGTTCGCCAGAACATTCCGGGCGTCGTAACGGGTAAGCCGCTCGAAATCGGCGGATCGCGCGGACGCGTCGAGGCAACCGGCCGCGGTGTGACGATCTGCGCGCTCGACGAGATGGCCGAGATGGAGTTGCGCCCCGACAGGGCGACTATCGCCATTCAGGGTTTCGGCAACGTTGGGATGCACGCGGCAAAACTTTTCGAGGAACGCGGCTGTAAAATCGTTGGAATCTCCGATGTAACCGGAGCCTATTACAACCCCGACGGGATCTACGTCAACGGCGCGGTGGATCATGCTGCGAGGGTTGGAACGCTCGAAGGCTTCAAAGGCGGGGAGAAGATCACCAACGCCGAGTTGCTGACGAGCGAGTGCGACGTGCTCGTGCCGGCAGCGCTCGAGAAAGTCTTTACGGCCGAGACCGCGTCGAAGGTTAAGGCGAAGCTGGTCGTCGAGGGGGCGAACGGTCCGACGACGCCCGAAGCCGATCGCATCTTCCGCGAGCGCGGCATCGTTGTCATTCCCGACATCATGGCGAACGCCGGCGGGGTGACTGTTTCGTACTTTGAGTGGGCTCAAGACCGAATGGGTTTCTTTTGGAAGGAGTCCGAGGTAAACGAGCGCCTCGAAGATTTCCTTCTCACGAACCTCCACCAGATACGCTCGATCTCAAATTCGCGCAAGGCGACGCTGCGGACGGCTGCCTACACCCTGGCGATCGACCGGGTAGTCAAGGCCTCGAAACTCCGCGGCATCTACGCCTAGGTAAACTCTGATTTAGCGCGTCTCGGTGTTCCCCCGCCCTTCGACTTCGCTCAGGGTGACAAAGTCCCTTAGTCCGTTGGCGCGCGGTGCTAGAGCAGCGTCGTCGTTGCTGCTTTAAAGTAGACCAGCATTCAGAGGCTTTGCTGTGCGGCTGACAGATGACGGACTGCCCTCAGTCAAGTAGTCGTTATGTCGCCGTGCCACGTCGCGCTCGTCGCTACAGGCGCCAATCAATCGCAGCGCGCCTATGTCGGGCTTTTCTCGCTTCCGATCAAGCGCGCGATCCGCACGCAGGCCTCCGCGTAAGAGCGCAGTCTTGCTGCGACGAATCGCTTTTGCTGATCGGCACCATCGCCGAGTTCTGCTTCAAGCGCATCGGTCGCCGCCGATAAGGCCTCGTCGCTATGCGCTCGACGCGACTCGCGCAGAGCTTGCGACAACTCCGTCATCTCGGCATCGAGCGCAGCGTTGAAGCCTCCGAGTCCGGCGATGTCGACCGAGCCCTCGGTCTCGAGCACCGTTTCGAGCGCGAAGCTGGCCAGAGCAAAACGCTGCGTCGCCGCCAATATGCGCAGCGCCCGCGCCGCTCCAATCGTGTGATGACCGCGCGGCTCGTTGCGGGTACGATCGATCGACGTCTCTACCGCGGTGCGAACCTTCCAAACCTCGCTGCGCGCGTCATCGATTCGCTTTCGAGCGCCCACCGACGGCACGGCGTAAGCTTGCAGAATCGCATCGGCTAAGCCGCGCTGCGCGTCTAAGAAGTCTGCGAGCAACGCGCGCGTGCGCTTGCGTTCCCAGGTGGGCAGCACGAGATATCCGACCATGGCGAGCGCGCCGCCCGCCAACGTGTCGAGAAGCCGCTCGTCAATCGTGGTCGTTCCGGGAAGTCCGCGCATTGCGAGAACGATGACGACGAACGATGTGATTGCGACCGTAAAGAGCGCGTAGTTCGGATTGAACGTGAGATATGCCGCGGCGGCGGCCAGCAATAGGCCGGCGATTTCCAAGGCTGGCCGGCCGTGGAGGAGCGCTAAGGCGAGAGTTGCGACGACGGCGCCCACCAGAGTTCCGGCGATCCGTGCCGCGCCGCGGACGAAGGTCGTCTGAAAATCGGGCTTCAACACAAGCGCAGCCGTTAGCGGAATCCAGTAGCCGCGATGCGCCGCGAAATGCCGGCCGAGGATCATCGCGATCGCCAGCACCAACGCGAAGCGCAGCGAATCCCGGCTCAGCCAGTCAACATGATTCTGCACGTACGGTCCGGGCCGCGGTTGCGACAGCAGAGCGAACCGAGGAAGTCTTCCGCGCGCCAGCATGGACGCGGCTTCGGTCGCGTCGCGTAGGTGCGCCGTTAAGTCCGATGCGGCCGCAAGCTCGAGCGCATCGTCGGCTCGAAGATCGATCGGCTTCTCGACATCGCTGCTTCCCGTCAGCACATCGGCAACTTCGGAGAGCCGATCGGCGACCGTGCGCGAGAGAGCGACCGATGCCGGGCCTCCGCCGTGAGCGGTCATGGCGGTGAGCGCACCCAAACGGCGTCGGATGACCTCCGAGTCTTCGAGCAACCGATTGAATCGCGCCAGCTCGGCGGCGCGTGCGAACGGCTGCGGATCAGCCAGCACCTGCCGCGCAGTTGCGAGCGGCGTGATCGGAGGCAGCGCCGGCGAACCGTCCGCAATGCCGCGCGCGTACGCGGCCAACATGCGATAGACGTCCGCCAGCGCCGCGCGTTCGACTGTACCCCGCGCCGTCGGCCAAGCGATCAACAGAAGAGCGGCTTGAATCAAGCCGCCGGCAAAGACCAGCAGCGATTGCTCCGCGGCCGTCGCTGCCGGCAGCGGCTGGCTCGAAAAGAGGACGAAGGCCACGAGCGAGTTCAACCCGACCGTCGAGGCGGCGGGCCCTATTTGGCCGATCGTTGCGAACGCATAGGCGACTAGCGCAGTCGCTGCCACTAATGCGGGCGTCGAGTGCGCCGCGATCGCCCCGACGAAGCTGGCCGCCGACATCCCGAGCGCGGCCAATAAGATCGCCGCCAGGCGCGTACGATAGATGCCCTGCAGCGACGTGAAACCGGTGATGAAGGCGCCGATCGCTGCGGGAACTCCGGCCGCGGGATGGCCTAGGGCTGCGGCGATTACAAGCGGGATCGCTACGCCGACGGTGCAGCGTAGGGCATATCCCGGTTCAAATGACGATCGGTCGAACGTGCCGACGGTAGCCGCGAGTTCACGCAACCACGTCAGCAAGGGAAGAGTCGAGAAGCCGCCGCTCTTGTTAGTGCGGTGCGAACGGATCGGGGAAGCAGTACTTTTTGTTGCTGCAGCGGGTACCGTTGTACGCGGCAACGATATCCACTTGCGGGATGTGCGCGCCGTACGCTTTGTCGATCGTCGCGATGAAGTCGTAGGCGATCAGCGCATAGCCTGCGTTCGACGGATGTATTCCGTCGAAGCTCAGTAGCCCGTGCAAGTAGCCGAGGGTGCAACAAATACCCGGGTTTATCGAAGCCGCCTGAGCAAAGTAGCGGTTTGATGGATCGCCGCTGGCAAGACCATGGAAGATCGAAAAGGCGTCTACCAAAGGTACGTGCTTGGCGCTCGCGGCGTTGTCGATGCCCGTATTGACGACGTTGTTGAGTTTCTGAACTTTGGCCGCAAACGCCGGCGTAATATAGTTCATGCCGAGGCCGCTTCCGGGAACGACTTTACAGTTCGGTGCGGGCTTGGGGCAATCGAGGTTCGGCAAATTGCCTTGGTACGCTTGGAAGTAGTTGATGATTAAGAAAACACCTTGCAGGGTCAGGTAGCCACAGGGCGACGTCTCAGAGGTCGGCGTGCATCCGTTGGGGGTATCTAGATGGTATTTCCGAGCGATGCCGGGAACGAACTGGCTGAGACCGGCCAACTCGAGCGTGCACTCGGCGAAGGTTTGAATCGCACATTCCTTCTTGGGTTTCGGAGTCGAGACGCGCTGGAAGAAGCCGGTCTCCAAAATGTTCGGCAGATTTACTATGACGACACGGGCGCCGGAGTTCTCGAGCGTCGTAATCGTGGTGTTTAGATCGCTCTCGACTTGGCCGACGGTACGGTTTCCGCCGACGAAGCGACCGCCGCTTCCCATGTACTTGAGCACGTCGTTGGCGCCGAGCCAAACCGTCGCCAGCGTCGGATGAAGCGAGGCGGCGGCATTGACTTCGGTTAGGTGGTCGAGTTTCGCGAAGTTTCGCAGCACCGGCCAAAAGGTGCCGCTCTCTTCGTTGACGACGTCGCTCAAAAGCCCGGGTATTCCGGGCAGCGGACTGCACGTGTCGGTTTGCGGCTGGTGGATCGTGTTTGCTTCGTGTTGCGTGAGGCCGGGGATACCTAAGTTGCGGATGTGCGTCGAGGTTGGATTGAGGCGGACGCGGGCCGACCCGCGCAGCAGAAAGCCGGCCTTATTGAACCCGCCGGCGTACGTACACGCATTGGTTCCCTTGAACTGGGCTGCAGGAGCGTAGTAATTGTTGGTCGGCACGATCTGATTGTCGAGCCCCGGGCCTTTGATCAATGGAAGTGGACTCGTCGCCGGGTCGTACATTTCATTGATTGCGGTCTCGAGCGGTTTGCCCGATGCTTGTTCGTCGAGCAACGCCCACCAGCCGTTTTCCTGGTTCGGGGGGATTTGGTGAGCCCGACCTAGGCCGTTGTTCCAGATCGGATTGCGAACGTCAGTCTCGCCGATTATTCCATTTGACTGATATCCGGCCGTCAGACTGTCGCCGACTCCCACGATGCGCGTCAAAAGCGAGCTCTGCAACGGTCGCGCTCCGCCGCCATTCGAGGGCAGCCCCGGCGTGGTAGCGCCGCCTCCGCCGCACGCCGCAACTGCGGCAAGCGCGAGCAGCGCGATCGATTTCTTTACGTATATTGATTTCATGCTCAAGCCTCTGAGATCATAACGGGAAATTGTTGGGTGAACCGATGCCGAACATCAACTGCAGCTGCGTTGCTTTGAGACCGCCGATCGCGAGGCCGCACGCGTTGCCGATCGCCTGTTGGACGGTTAAACACTTGATCCCGATGATGCCGTCGGGACCGAGGTTAGTTGGATTGCCGCTGTTGAGAACCGCTTGTACGAACCCGTACTTCGAGACCCGTTGCGAAATACCCAGAAAGTAGGCGATCAGATGCTCGGGATATGGATCAGTCGGCAGATAGTCCCGCGCGCTCTGCGGCTCGAAGAAGAGCGTCGTACCGTGCACGGGCGTGTATTCGACGTAAAGAACTTGCGGCAGCTGCATCGAGTTCCCGACGTTGGCGCCGGCGGTATGAACCAGCCACTGCGGCGCGATCGTGAACGTGCCGAACATCTTCGGCGTCTTCAAGAACGGAAGGGTGATGGCGACCGCGTAGTACTGGGCCGTGCGTACCGGAATGTTCTCGACCGGCCCGTCGGGCAGGTTGAAAGTGAACGGAACGACGTCGTTATTGTTCGGCGAGAAGCCGATCTGGCCGCCGCGCGCGACGTACGTCGGTGTGATGATGACCGGCACCGGGCCCGGCAACTTGTCCGACTTGATCAAGAACATCTTTTGAAGCATGAAGACGCCGAAGGTGTCCTTCGTGCGAACGTTGATGTTGCGTCCGGTGCCCGGGCCGCAGACATTTCCGCCGGATAAATCCGCGCATCCGACCGGGTTTTGGAAACCTGCTAGATAGACCGGTGTCGTGCCGCTGTTGAAACCATAGGGCCAATGCTGGATCTGAAACATGCTCACGAGGATCTTCGTCGACCAGTTGACCTTGTAGCCGAGCACCGCGTCCATGCCGCCCATCAGCCAGCCCTGTTTTCCGTAAGCTCCGATGTTTCCGTACGGAGCGGCCATCGAGAAATCGAGCATCCAGATGATTCGATCGCCCGGAAGTTGGATCGCCCGCAATGGCGGCTGATTCACCGGCGGCGCTTGAGCGACGGTCGAGCCTTGCTTTTGCGGCTTCGGCTGGCTCATTACGCTCTTGATCGCGTCGTTTGCTCCGGGAACGATCGACTTTTGGAAAACGTCGCCGGTGCCGTCGGCTGCAGCAGGTAACGCCCAAATTCCGACTGAGAACGCCGCTAAAACGGCTGCTATCCTGCGAAAGATCGGTCCCGGCATGCAAGCTCTCCCCAAAGGTCTCTCAGTGTTTAGCTTCGACGCCGCTCAGGATGTCACTGAGAGCGACCGATAACGAAGGTTATAAATTTATCAACTACTGTTGGGAGACGTTGCGCCTAACGAATCGAAATCCTTTCGGGTCTACACGCCGGCGTGTGGTGCCATCGGCTGATCCAAAGCGATTTCACCGCGCGTCTGACCGTCGCCGGAGGGTCGCCCGCGCAATTCGAACGACTTGATGATGACGTAGAGCACCGGCGTGATGCCGAGATTCAAAATGGTCGACATGAGCATGCCGCCAAACACGACCGTTCCAAGCGAATGCCGTGCGGCCTCGCCGGCTCCGGACGCGAAGACGAGGGGAATAACCGCGATCACGAAAGCGATGGACGTCATTAAAATCGGGCGTAACCGCGTCTGCGCGGCGCGCATTGCCGCCTGTACGATGGTCGCGCCGGCGCGCAGTTGTTGGTTTCCGAACTCGACGATCAAAATCGCGCTCTTGCTTGCCAAGCCGATGAGCATGACGTAACCGACCTGCGCGTAGACGTCCTGCGAAAGGGTTGGATCGAAGAGGAAGGGGATTGGAAAGTGACGCAGGTTTATGAACAGCAGCGCACCCAACAGCGCAGTCGGTACCGCTAGCAGCACGATGAGCGGATCGATGTAGCTTTCGTATTGAGCCGACAGTACGAAAAAGACGAAGACCAGCGCCAAAATGAAGATCTCGATCGTAAGCGGGCCGGCCGCGATCTGATCGAGCTGCAGGCCCGTCCACTCGTAGTTGACGCCCTTCGGCATCACCTTGGCTGCGATTTGCGACATCGCCTGGATCGCGGTGCCGGTGCTGGTACCCGGCGCGTTGCTCCCGTTGAGCTCGATGTTGCGGTACAGATTGTAATGCGTGATGATCGGTGGTCCCAAAACCCGCTTGATCGTCATCAGCGACGAGAGCGGCGTTATCACGCTGCCGGTGGCGGTTGTCCCGCTCGTCGCCGTGCCGGGGAGCGCCGTGGGAACCGCGTTCGGCAAAACCGAAATGCCCGGCGCCGTCGCGGAGTGAACGTACAGCTGTCCGAGCGACGAGACATTGTTACGGAACGGCGAGTCGGCTTGTACGATGACTTGCCACGACCGGTTCAGGAACGTAAAGTTGTTGACGAAGAGCGAGCCGAGGTTGACTTCCATCGTCGTAAAAACGTCGGAGAGCGAAACGCCGATCGACTTGGCTTTGTTGCGATCGATGTTCGACTCGATCTGCGGCGAGTTGATGCGAAACTGCGTGAAGACGTTCGTCAGGCGTGGATCCTTCGCCGCGGCGCCCATCACCCCGAAGGCAGTGTTCATCATGGCCGGGAGTCCGACGTTTCCGCGGTCTTCCAGCATGAATTGAAAACCGCCAAAGTTGCCGACGCCATTGATTGCGGGCGGATTGAACGCAAAGATCTGCGCCTGCGGAATCTGCGTGTAGAACGCGTAGTTCAGCCGCTGCTCGACCGCGAATACGCTGTGTGGCGTACACGCTGCCGGATGCGCGAAAAGAAAGATGAGTTGGCACCAAGCCGGTGATTGTCGCTCGCCCCAGGGCTTGAGCAAGGCGAACATGATTCCGCGGTTGGGCGCCGCTCCCGAGAAGCTGAAGCCTCCGACGTCAAAGAGGTGCAGCACCTCGGGCTGCGCGCGCACGATCGCCTCCGCCTGGCGCGAGACGCTTTGCTCGCCGTCCAGTGAGGTTCCCTCCGGCGCCTGCACCAACATGATGAAATAGCCGAGGTCCTCGTCGGGCAAAAAGCCCTGCGGCGTCCTCCCGGCCAAGAACAGCGTTAGCAGCAACGCGCCGACGAAAACGCCGGCAACGGCCCAGCGCCTCCGGAACATTTGGGGAAGCATCCGGCCATACCAATCCCGGAATCGCTTGAAGTTCGCGTTGAAGATGCGGAAGAACAGTGCCTTCGACTCGTATTCGCCCGAGAGAAGCCGCGCCGAGAGGACCGGCGCGAGCGTCAGCGCCATGAAGAGCGAGATGGTGATCGAGGCTGCAATCGTCAGCGCAAACTGCTTGTAGATCTGACCGGTCGTGCCGGGCAGGAAACCGACCGGAACGAACACCGCCAGCAGCACGAGCGACGAGGCGACGACGGCGCTCTGGATCTCGCGCATCGCTTCCGCCGCGCTCGCGACGCCGCTTTGTTTGCCCTTGTTCAGTTCCATGTGGCGCGCGATGTTTTCGATGACCACGATCGCGTCGTCGACTACGAGTCCGGTCGCGAGCGTCAGCCCGAAGAGCGTGATCGTGTTGATCGAGAAATGGAAGAGCTGCATCACGAAAAACGTTCCGATCAGCGAGACCGGTATGGTTGCGGCGGGAATCAGGACCGATTTCGGATGCTGCAGAAAGACGAATATTACCAGGATGACCAGCACGATCGAAAGCAGCAGCGTCAGGATGACTTCCTTGACCGACTCGTTCACGAAGGTGGTCACGTCGAAGGCGGTCGTCCAGTGCATTCCCGTGGGGAACTGGGGCGCGAGTTGAGTCATGTGGGCCGTGACGCTGCGCGAGACGTCGAGGGCGTTGGCCGTCGGGTATTGCTGGACGCCCAACCCGATTACGTTGCTGTTGCCGTCGAACCGTAGATCGGTCGTATAGCTCTGTGCACCCAGCTCGATGCGAGATACATCGGACAGGCGCACGTAGCCGCCGTTCGGGTTCGCTCGCAGAATAATGTTGGCGAACTGCGACGGATCGGAGAGCTGGGTAACCGCGTTGACCGTAAAGCTGTACGGCTGGTTCTTGGGCTCCGGCGGAGTGCCGATGCTGCCGGCCGCTACCTCGGCGTTCTGTTCCTGCAGGGCGCTGACCACGTCGCTCGCATCGAGCCCATTTTGCGCCAGTTTGATCGGGTTCAGCCAGATGCGCATTGCATACTGGCGTTGACCGAAGATAATAACCTGCGAAACGCCCTGCACGCGTGTCAAGTCGTTGACGATGTTGATCTGCGCGTAGTTGCTCATCGTCAGCGTGTCGAGGCTCTTGCTGGTGGACGTGAGCGCGATACCCATCACGAACGTGCCGGAATTCTTTGCCACCTGTATGCCGAGCTGCTGTACCGTCGCCGGCAGCAGCCCGAGGGTGGATTGGACGGCGTTCTGCACGTCGGCAGCGGCAATGTCGAGGTCGACGCCCAGGTTGAACGTCAGCGTAATCGACGAGACGCCCTGCGCGCTGGTAGAGCTGAGGTAACGTAAACCCTGCACGGTATTGACCGCTTGCTCGAGCGGTGTCGTCACCTGTGCCTCGACGGCCTGCGGGCTCGCTCCGGTGTACGTCGCCGTCACCGTGACGACCGGCGGCGCGATCTGGGGGTACTGCGCGATCGGGAGCGCCGGGATCACGACGAGCCCGGCGATCATGATCAGCAGGGAGCAGACCACCGCGAGGACGGGCCGGCTGAGGAAGACCTTCGTCACGTTAGCTTTTCCAACCTAAGCACTCTACCGGCGGTTGCGCCGGCCTACATCACCTCGAAGAAAAATTCAAAAGGCCTGCTCGGCGTGATACGAGCTGCGCGAGAGCGGGCTCGAAACGACCTGATGGAAGCCCTTCGAGCGCGCCAGCTCGCCGAGGCGGTCGAACTGCGCCGGCGTCACGAACTGGGAGACGGGCAAGTGCCTTTTGCTCGGCTGTAAGTACTGGCCCATCGTTAAGATGTCGACGCCGGCCGCCCGCGCGTCGTCCATCGCAGCCTCGATCTCGGATTCGATCTCTCCGAGGCCGAGCATCAGCGAGGTTTTCGTATAGCGCTGCGGGGCGCGACGCTTAACGTGCGCGAGAACTGCCAGCGACTGATCGTAGGCCGCTCGCTTGTCGCGTACCGACGGCGTGAGCCGGCGCACCGTCTCCAAATTGTGGGCGAAAACGTCGGGCTTGGCGTCGACGACGATGTCCACCGCCCGAAGATCGCCACGGTAATCGCCGCTAAGGATCTCGACACGCGATTCCGGAACGCGCTGGTGAATCGCGCGTACCGTGTTGGCAAAGATCAGCGCGCCGCCATCGGGCAGGTCGTCGCGATCGACCGCGGTGACCACGAGATACTTCCAACCCAAGTCGCGAACGGCTTGCGCGACCCGCAGCGGCTCGAGCCAATCCACTTCTCCGCGCGGGTTCCCGGTCTTGACGTTGCAGAACCGGCAACCGCGCGTGCAGGTGTCGCCCAGAATCATGATGGTCGCGGTTCCCGCGCCCCAGCACTCCGCTACGTTCGGGCAGGCCGCTTCTTTACAGACCGTGTGGAGCCCCAAAGCATTGACCTCTGCCCTGACGCGCTCGTACTCTTGCCCGATCGGCAGCGAAACGCGCAGCCACTCCGGCTTTCGCACGCGAACCAGGTCTATCTCGACAGCCATGCTACGCCTCAACCAACCGCGCGAACTCGACGTCGAACGTGCGCGCCATCTCGTCGAGAAGTATCCGCTTTGCTTCCTCCATTCCGATCGTTCGCCCGGTCTCGGCCGAGAGCGACGTGATGCCGCGATCGGTCAACCCGCATGGGTTGATGATACGATCGTAATTTAACTCGTTGCAGACGTTCAGCGCGATGCCGTGGAGCGAGACCATTGCTCGAACTGCAAGGCCGATCGCGCAGACTTGGTTGCGTCCCACCCAGACGCCGGCGTGTCCGCTCCAGCGCTCGCCGCGAACGCCGAAGCGAGCGCAAACGTTGATAACCGCGGCTTCCAGCGCGCGCACCAGCGGAACGACCTCGCGAAAACGTTCGAGTCTTCGAATCGGGTAGACGACGAGTTGCCCCGGTCCGTGGTAAGTAACGTCGCCGCCGCGTTCGATCGATACGAGATCGACTCCGCGCCGCGCAAGCTCTTCGGCTGAGAAAAAGACGTTCTCGCGCTTCGCCTGGCGCCCCAACGTGACGACCGGCGTATGCTCGACGACGATCCAGGTATCGGTCTCGCGCCCATCGCGCACGTCTTCATGAACTCGATGCTGCAGCTCCCACACCTCTCGATACGGGCGGATTCCCAAATCCAGTAAACGGGCGTTCGTCAAGCGCTTACCGGCGTTTTGGGTTTGGGATTGATGAGGTGAATCGCCTTACCGTGCGCGGCTTCGGCTGCGTCCATGATGCCTTCGGTCAACGTCGGATGCGGATGGACCGAAAGCCCGACGTCCTCGAGCGTCGCGCCCATCTCGAGCGCGATCACGCCTTCCCCGATGAGTGATTCCGCCTGCGGCGCGACGATGTGCATGCCGAGCAGAAGGTCGGTCTTCGCATCTGCTACCAATTTTATCAAGCCTTCGCTCTCGTTCATCGTGCGGGCACGGCCGCTGGCAGCGAGCGGGAACTTACCGACGCGCACCTCGTAGCCCGCGCTTTTTGCCTCTTCTTCGGAAAGGCCGACGGTTGCGACCTCGGGGTCGGTGTAGATCGCGTTTGGAACGGCAACCGGATCGAAGGCAGCGGAACGGTCACCGTTGATGACCTCGGCAGCGATGACGCCCTGTTTCATCGCACGATGCGCAAGCAACGGCGCGCCGGTAACGTCGCCGACCGCGAAGATGTTCGAGACTTTCGTCCGTTGCTGCCGGTCAACGGCGATGAAGCCACCCTCGTCAATGTCGAGCCCGGCGTTGCGCAGCTCGAGACGATCGGTGACCGGGTGGCGCCCCACCGCCACGAGCACCATGTCGAACTCGCGGGTCTCATCCTTCCCGCCGGTTCCCTCACCGTTGAGGGTGGCGCGCACGGTTTTGCCATGTTTTTCGAGCGCGCCGACTTTAGTGTTGAGCATGATCTCGATGCCCTGCTTTTTCAAGATCCGGCCGAGCGTTTTACCGATCTCGACATCGGTTCCGGTGAGAATCTGCGGCATCATCTCGACGACCAGTACTTGCGCGCCGATGCGGCCGTAAACCGTCGCAAACTCTAAGCCGATGACCCCGCCGCCTACCACGAGCAGCTGCTTTGGAATGCGGCTGAGCCGAACCGCGTCGTCTGAGTTGATGATCGTCTCACCGTCGCGTGGCCAGGCCTTCACGTCGACTGGCGCAGAGCCGGTCGCGATGACGACGGTGTTCGCAGTAATCCGATCGGTGCGGCCGTCCGACAGCTTGACCTCGATCTCGGTGGGAGATTTAAATGATGCTTCGCCGCGGAGAAACTCGACGCCGTTCGCTTTGAAAAGCGTCTTGACGCCGTTGACGTTCGCATTGACGACGTCGCTGGTAAACTTTGCAACGGTTTCGCGCTCGACTTCGGCTTTGGGCACCTTGAGGCCGATCGAGCCGGCGCGCTCGATGTGGCGAACCACCTCACCGACGTGAAGCAGCGCCTTCGTCGGGATGCATCCCCAGTTGAGGCAGACGCCGCCGACCTCGTCGCGATCCACGCAGATGACTTTCTTGCCCAGCTGCGCGAGCCTGATCGCGACGTGATAACCGCCGGGACCGGCGCCGATGACGACCGTGTCGACCTGGTGTTGTGCCGAAGTGCTCATGCGTCCACGTTTCGCACCGGGCAAGAGCGTTCCCCAGGCCTGGGGCGAAATGGCGTCATCCAGTGTCTAGAATTGGATGGGCCGGAATGCTGCCGGAGCTCGACCGCGACTCGATCGTGCCGCTCTACCGCCAGATCTACGAGCACCTGCGCGAGGCGATCCTGGCCGGAACGCTCCCCGAGTCGACGCGCCTGCCGCCCGAGCGCACGATGGCCGAGCGGCTTGGCGTCAACCGCAGCACGATCGTCCACGCCTACCGCGAGCTCGTCGGCGACGGACTGATCGAGCAGCGGGTAGGCTCGGGCTCGCGAGTCGTTCCGCAACTGCGCGGCGGTCAGCCCGAGCGGGCGGCCGGCGTTCCGTGGTGGGTGACGTTGCCGCCCTGGCGGGTCGGCGAGTTTCCCAACGTCCTCGGCGAGCTGGCCGCCAAGCAGGAGCCGGGGCGCATATCGTTCGTGCAGGGCGTCGCGCCCGACGAGCCCTCGCCGCTCGGCGAGCTCGCCAAATCGTTCGGGCGCGTGGCGCGCGATCCGCGGTTCGTGCTCTCGTACGGCGATTCTGAGGGCTACGAGCCGTTGCGCGCCGCGATCGCGGCGCGCATGAAGGCGCGCGGTGCCGCTTCGATCACGCCGGCGAGCATCATCGTGCTTACCGGATCGACGCAAGGAATTGCAATCGTCGCGCAAAGTTTGGCCGAGCCGGGCGACGAGATCATCGTCGAGTCGCCGTCCTATCCGGGCGCGCTGCAGGTCTTTCAGATCAACGGGCTGCGCGCGATCTCCGTACCGGTCGACGACGACGGCATGCGCGTCGATCACGTCGAGGCGATGCTGCGCACGCGCCGTCCGCGCTTCATCTACACGATGCCGTCGCTGCACAATCCGACGAACGCAACGATGAACGCCGACCGGCGCGAGCGACTGGCGACGATCGCTCGGCGCGCCGGCGTTCCGATCGTCGAAGACGATCCGTACGGGCCGCTGGCGCCCGCCGGCGCTCCGCTCGTCGCGCTCGCTCCCGATCACGTCGTCTACATCTCGACGTTCTCGAAGACGATCGCGCCGAGTCTGCGCGTCGGATGGCTTGCCGCGCCGCGCATGATTCTCGAACGTCTGCTGTTGCGCAAACAGGCGTACGACATGGCGACGAGCCTCTACGTGCAGGCGGCCATCGCCGACTATCTGGAGCGCGGGTACGACGTGCACGTCGGGCAGCTGCGCGAAGAGCTGCTCCAGCGCCGCGCGATTGCCGACGAAGCGATCGCCGAGTACTGGCCGTCGGGCCTGAAGGTGAGCCGTCCCGCCGGCGGATTCTATCTCTGGGCGTCGACGCCGCGCGAGCTTCGGGCGCGCGCCTTGCTCGACGCCTCGGAACGTTTCGGCGCGTCGTTTCTCTTCGGCGAAGCGTTCTTTGCCAACTCCGGCGGCGACCACTACTTCCGGCTCGCGCTCACCGCGGTGACGCGGCAAGAAATCGCCGAAGGGATTCGCCGCATCGGTCAGGCCATCTCGACGCTGCGTTCGTGAACGTGACTCAGCGCCGCCTTCTGCACTGGTACCGCCGCCACGGCCGCTCCGAACTGCCGTGGCGTACCGCGCGCGATCCGTATCGTACCGTCGTCAGCGAGTTCATGCTGGCGCAGACGCAAGTCGAACGCGTCGTGCCGAAGTTCGAGGCATTCGTCGAGCGATTTCCCGACTTCGCCTCGCTCGCGCGGGCTACGGCCGCCGACGTGCTGCGCGAGTGGAAGGGACTCGGGTACAACTCGCGCGCGGTGCGCTTGCGGCGTCTCGCGCAGGACGTCATCGCGCGCTACGGCGGAAACCTGCCGGCGCAGCGCGAGCAGCTGCGAATGCTGCCGGGCATCGGCCCCTATACGGCGGCGGCGATCCGCGCCTTTGCCTTCGACATTGACGACGCACCGATCGATACCAACGTGCGACGGATCGTCAACCGGCTCTTTTTCGGGCTCGAGTACCCCTACGGGGCAGCGCCGCGCGAGCTCGACGCTCGCGCTCGAGAACTCGTTCCACGCGGCCGCGCACACGATTGGAACTCGGCCTTGATGGATCTCGGCTCGAGCATCTGTACTGCGCGCGCTCCGAAATGTCTGCTCTGTCCGTTGCGCCCCCAGTGTGCGTCGGCGCCCGTTGACGCCGCACTGCTCGAGCGGCTGCGCGCGGCCGCCCCCGCAAGGCGGTCGCCCCAGAACAGCATCCCATTCGAACGCACGTCGCGTTACGCACGCGGGCGCATCCTCGATCGGCTGCGCGACCTGCCCCCCGGGCGGCGGATCTCGCTGCTCGATCTGCACTGCGCCATCGGTCACGCCGTCCCGGGACGCAGCGTGGAGGAAGTTAGTACGTTAATCGACGCACTCTCGCGCGACGGGCTGGTGACGCGCGACGGGACCGGCGTCGCGCTGCCAGAATAGCACGGCACTAATGCCGCGCATTCCCTTTC
The DNA here is from genome assembly GCA_963831815.1 of Vulcanimicrobiota bacterium. Lineage (GTDB taxonomy): Bacteria > Vulcanimicrobiota > Vulcanimicrobiia > Vulcanimicrobiales > Vulcanimicrobiaceae > Cybelea. The sequence goes on along the minus strand of CAWHRL010000002.1, from coordinate 37,844 downwards.
CGAAGAAGAAGGTTCCGCGTCGCGTCGCGATCGAGGAGCTCGCCATTCTAGAACGGACCTATCCGCACGCCGTGACCGCGCTCGAGTACGGAAGCGATTTCCAGCTGCTCGTCGCGGTGATTCTCTCGGCACAGACCACCGACGTGCGCGTAAATATGACGACGCCCGCGCTTTTTGCTAAGTATCCAACGCCTGAAAAACTCGCTCGAGCGCGACAAGCCGACGTCGAGAAAATCGTCAGATCGACCGGCTTCTTCCGTATGAAGGCAAAGAACATCATCGCGTGCGCGCGCGACCTCGTCGAACGCTTCGGTGGACGCGTGCCGCGCGGTCGCGATGAGCTAGAATCGCTCGCCGGAGTCGGACGCAAAACGGCCAGCGTCGTGATGGCGGCCGCTTTCCAGGAGGAGGCGCTGGCGGTAGATACCCACGTCTTTCGCGTCTCGCATCGCCTCGGCCTGACGCTGGGCACAACGCCGCGCAACGTGGAGGAGGACCTGACCGCGCTGGTGCCGCCGCCGAAATGGGGCGACGCAACGCACTGGCTGATCATGCACGGCCGTCAAGTCTGCAAGGCTCCGACGCCCCTATGCCCGCAGTGCCCGGTGAACGAGCTCTGCCCGACACCCCGCATCATCGCAACCCTTCGACGGAGCTTGTCCTGAGCGAAGCCGAAAGGCTCAGGGTGATCCGGCTCGTCTTTGTGCTGGCGCTTGCGGCGTTGGCGATGCCTGTTCGTGGGTCCGCGGAGGTCACGCTCGATACCGTTTATACGAAGGAGCCGCCGTGGGGGCGCATGGTCGATCGCGTCTCGTGGTCTCCCACCGGCCGGCAGTTTCTCTACGTGCGGCGCAGCCAAGATCCAACCGAAGCCCTTCCCCTAATGCTCTGCGACGCCGCGACCGGAGTCTCGCATGTCTGGCTCGCGGCGGGCGCCTTCGGCGGCAAAGCGACGCCGCAGGTGCTCGACTGGTCGCCTAGTGGAACGCGCGTCGTATTGCTGGCTCGCGGAGCGCTCTATTGGGCGGCGATTGCCGACCCTCGACCGCAACGAATCGCCGCCGACGTAGACGATGCGCTTTGGTCGCCGCGAGGAGATTCCGTCGCCTATTCGCGCAACGCCGATCTTTATGTCGCGACCTTCCGAAATCGTCCGACGATTCGTCGCGAAACGCGGGGCGGCGTACCCGGCGACGTGCTTAACGCCACTCTCGATTGGGTCTATCCCGAAGAGCTCGGCATACCTCACGGATTTCGCTGGTCGCCCGACGGTTCGCAGATCGCGTATCTAACGATGGACGAGCGGCGCGTTACCAACTTTCCGATCGTCGACTTTCTTACCGTCAACAACGAAGTTGACCACGAGCGCTACCCGCTGGCGGGTCAAGCGAACCCGCGCGTCACGCTGCGCGTAGTCAACGTAGCAACGGGCGCCGATCGTCTGGTCTACGACGCATCGCGCCGCGACGAATATGTCGCTAACTTCGATTGGATTCCTCATTCGAACCGGCTCGAAGCCGAAATCCTCGGTCGAGCTCAGCGCAACATGCGCCTCGACGTCTGGTCGAATGCGCAGGGCGCGCCTGCGCGAGCCTACTACCAAGCCTCGGCGAGTTGGGTGGACGTGCAGCCGTTGCCGTTCTGGTTGGCTGACGGGCGATCGGTCTGGCTTCTGGATCGGCAAAGCACGGCCGGGCTCTACCTGCGCGCTCGCGACGGCACGCTGCGACTGCTTACCGGCGCGTATCGCGTCACCAATCTGTACGGCATTGCGAAGAACGCAACCATCTACTTCGAGGCCGCGTACCCCACGCGGCGAGATCGGTCGCTGCTCGCGATCTCCCTCAACGACGCCGAGTCTGGCGTGCGGAGCCTAACGCCCGCGCCGGGCTCGCACGAAACGGTCATCGCACCGACCTACGATCGATTCGTCGACGTTTACGGCCGGCTCAACGATCCGCCGCGCGCCGATCTCGTTAACGTCGCGTCGCTTCGCCGTCAAGACGCTGGCGCCCGAAAGCGTCGCGCTAAAAGCTCAACTCCTGCCCACGCAGATGCTCGAGATACCCTCTTCGTATGGACCGCTCGATGCGATCCTCATCGAGCCGCCGGGGTTCATAGCGTCAAAACGGTATCCGGTCGTGATGTATGTCTACGGCGGGCCCGACGCGCCGACCACGACGGATCGATTCGGCGGCCTCTACGATCAGTTGCTGGCGCGCGAAGGGATCGTCGTCTTTTCAATAGACGGACCCGCTTCGCAGGAGAATAGCGACGAGCACGTGCGGTTGCTCTTCCACAATTTTGGTCCTGGATCGCTGCTTGGCCAGGAGATCGGCGCGCGCTACCTCGCGTCGCTGCCGTACGTTGACCCCGCGCGAATCGGAATCTGGGGCTGGAGCTTCGGCGGATATGAAACTTGTTACGCACTCACTCATAGCCGCCTCTTCAAGGCCGGCGCAGCGGTTGCGCCGGTCACCGACTGGCATCTCTACGATACGATCTATACCGAGCGCTACATGGGCTTCCCAAACAAAAACTCGCAAGCCTACGCGCACAGCTCGGTTCTCAACGCAGCCGATCACCTCAACGGCCCGCTGTTGATTCAACACGGAACCTCCGACGACAACGTTCACATCGCGAACAGCATGGAGCTCGTGGAGCGCTTCATTCTAGCGCGCGAATCGCGGGTGATCTTTTATCCCTATCCACGTAAGACCCACTCGATCCGCGGCTTGCCGCAGCAGCGCTCGGTGTTCGCGCACATGCTCGAGTTTTGGAAGACTGTCTTGCAGCCGGGCTAGAAATCGTTATCGGGGTCCTCGTACGAGATCGGCCGGCTTAGGAAATAGTCGGGGCCGAGCGTGGTTTGAATCGGCTTGAAAGGCCGCGGTTTCTTCAAGAAATCGAAGCAGTCGGCGAGATTGTCGGAACGCAGATCCGTCGTTCCGAGCGTTCCAAGATCGAAGACTTGTTCGGTGAACTTCAAGATGCTGCCGAACTCGTGCTGATGATGCGAGATGAACCCTTTCTTGGTGTACGGTCCGATCGCGATCAACGGCACTCGAAAGCCGAGCTCGTAGGCATTGTATTGGGGAGGTTTCACATGATCGTACCAGCCCCCCCAGTCGTCCCACGTTACGAAGATGGCCGTGCTGTCCCAGTACCTGCTCTCTCCGATCGCGTTCACAACCGACGCCACCCAATGCGGCCCCGTTCCGTCCGTCGCCCCGGCGTGGTCCGACGCTGCCGCGGTCGGCGTTACCCAAACGACGTTGGCGAGAGTGTTGTCTTTGATATCGGTGAAGATTTGCGATGGCGGCGCGACGACGTGGGTGCTGAACTTCGAGCTGTCACGAATGTGCTTGACCGCGTCGGGCCCATTCCAAAGTCCCGCGCCCAAGTGGGCCTGATACCAGTGCCAAGTCAGGCCCTTTTGCGTCGCCAAATCGGCGAGCGTCGGCCGATCGAAGCACGGAAAGGTCTGTTGATCCTCCGTCCCGTTGCCGTCAATCAGGAAGACGAGCGAACCGGCCGGTGAGTCGCAACCGCCGGTAAAGTGCTGTCCTGGCGTCAGCGGATTCTCCGAAGCACGCAGCCGCGAGCCTTTCGTAATCGTTGACGTCCCGCTAAAAATATACTGATGCGCGGGAAAGCTCGGCCCGGCTTGCGTTGAGAACATGCGATCGGCGAACGCGTAGTTTTCGGCCAATGCAAAGTACGGCCTCACCTCGTCTGGGGGCACGTAAGCGTACGCGCGCCGGTCTTGTGGGGGACAATTGAAGTGCTTACCCCCGCAGTTGGAGCGTTCGAGGTTGAAGCCGTCCATCTCGCCGCCGTCGTAAGCGGTATTGAAAGCCGAGTGCTGATGACTGATATCGAAGCGGTCGGTGAGCTTGACCGGTTTCAAGGGCACGTGCCGGCCCGCGGTATTAGTGCCAAAGTCCACCGTGTCGGCTCCGCGTAATCCATGGAAAAGATTATCGGTGGTGCGATTCTCCTGGAAAATTATGATGACGTGATGGACCGTGCCTTTGCCGAGCAGCGGTTGCACCCGGCCTTGACTCTGCGACGGGCTCTGCAGCGCGTCTTCGGCCGGCGCCGGCGGCATCGCTTGAGCGGCTTCCTGCGAGGGGCTCCGGGCGCTCGGTGTTTGCGCGCACCCAAAAAGCCCCACAACCAGCACGCCGAGTAGGAGCCGAAGGCTCTTCACGAATGCTACCTCCTAGACTTTGGCTCGTCCGACCAGCGAGCGCGCGATCACGAGCCGTTGTATCTGCTGCGTTCCCTCATAGATTTGCGTGATCTTCGCGTCGCGCATCATCCGCTCTACCGGGTAATCAACCGAATATCCGAAGCCTCCAAGCACTTGCACCGCATCGGTAGTGACCGACATCGCAACGTCTCCGCATTTCAGCTTCGCCATCGCGGCCCATAGCGTAACGTCGGGCGTGCCCGCGTCGCAACGCCGAGCCGCTTCGTAAAGAAGCAGACGTGCCGACTCCACTTCGGTCTTCATGTCCGCAAGCATGAACCCGACGCCTTGGTGCTGGCCGATCGGTTTTCCGAATGCAACGCGCTCCTTCGAATAACCGGTCGCATACTCGAGCGCGCCGGCCGCGATTCCCAATGCCTGCGCAGCGATACCGGGCCGCGACTTGTCGAGCACCTTCATCGCGATCTTGAAGCCTTCGCCTTCCTCTCCGAGACGATTGGCGGCCGGCACTTCGCAGTCGGTAAAGACCAGCTCGACCGTCGGCGAGCCGCGAATTCCCATCTTTTTCTCGATGTTACCGACGGTGAAGCCGGGCATCCCTTTTTCAACGACGAAGGCGGTGACGCCGCGCGAACCGGCGGCGGGATCGGTAACGGCAAAGACGCAGACGACGTCGGCGACACTGCCGTTCGTAATCCAAATCTTCTGACCGTTGAGAACGTACGTGTCGCCGCGCTTCTCGGCGCGCGTGCGCATCGAACCGAGCGCGTCGGACCCGCTCGAAACTTCCGTCAACGCGTAGGCAACCAGGTGCTCGCCGGACGCAATCTTCGGCAGGAACCGTCGTTTCTGTTCGTCGCTTCCGCCGATAACGACCGGGAGCATGCCGAGCTCCTGCACCGCGACGATCAACGCGCTCGAGGCACACGCCTTGGCGATCTCTTCGACGACCTTTACGTACGTGAGAAAGGTTCCGCCGAGCCCGCCGTACTCAGCCGGAATCGGTATACCGAGCAGATCGTTTTGCGCGAATAGCTCTTTGACGTCCCACGGAAACTCGCCGGTCGAGTCAATCTCGGCGGCGCGCGGCGCGACCTTCTCGGCGACCAGCTCGCGTACCATCGCGAGGATCATCGCCTCTTCGTCGTTGGTTTCTAATTGTATCGGTGCCGTAGCCACAATGACGAACCTTCCACGGAGGCAGGCTTCGTTCCGTCGGCGCATTAGGGCGGCATGGAGAAGGTTTACGTCTCCAGCGCCGAGGCAGTCGCCGACATTCCGTCAGGGGCCTCGATTGCCGTGGGCGGCTTTGGTTTGAGCGGAATTCCACATAATCTGATCGAGGCGCTGCTCGAGCAGGGCGCGACCGATCTGGTTACCGTCTCGAATAACTGTGGGGTCGACGGCTGGGGGCTGGGCGTGCTTCTCGACCACAAACGGATACGCCGAACGACAGGATCGTACGTCGGCGAGAATCGGGAGTTCGAACGCCAATATCTTTGCGGGGAACTCGAGGTCGAGCTGGTGCCCCAGGGTACGCTCGCCGAGCGCCTGCGAGCCGGCGGCTGCGGCATCCCGGCCTTCTACACCCCCGCGGGTGACGGCACGCTGGTAGCCGACGGCGGCTTGCCGTGGCGCTACCGTTCTGACGGCAGCGTGGCCGTGGCCTCACCGAAGAAAGAGACCCGCATGTTCGACGGTCGCGAGTGCGTGCTGGAGGCCGGCATCGTCTGCGACTACGCGCTAGTGCGCGCATCGGTCGGAGATCGTACCGGAAACTTGATCTTCAACAAGGCGACTCGAAACTTCAACCCGCTCTGCGCGATGGCGGGTAAGATCACGATCGCAGAAGTCGAGGAGCTCGTCGAGCCCGGCGCGATCGATCCTCAGAACGTGCACTTGCCGGGCGTCTTCGTGCAGCGCATCGTACACGTGGGGCCGCAAGGGAAGCGAATCGAGCGCGTTACTACAAGGAAGAAGAGCGCATAATGGCCTTAACGCGAACGCAGCTGGCGGCACGCGTGGCGCAAGAACTTCGCGACGGTCAGTACGTTAATCTCGGCATCGGATTGCCGACGCTCGTGCCGAACTACGTTGCGCCGGACGTGACCGTCACGTTGCAGAGCGAGAACGGAATTCTCGGAATGGGACCGTACCCGTACGAGGACGACGTTGATCCCGACTTGATCAATGCCGGCAAGGAGACGGTGACCGTGCTTCCAGGCGCATCGTTCTTCGACTCCGCGCTCTCGTTCGGGATGATCCGCGGCGGCCATATAGACCTTGCGGTGCTCGGCGCCATGCAAGTCTCCGAGCACGGCGACCTTGCCAACTGGATGATTCCGGGAAAGATGGTTAAGGGGATGGGCGGCGCGATGGATTTAGTGCACGGCGCCAAGCGCGTGATCGTCATGATGGAACACGTTGCGAAGGGAAACGCGCACAAGATCCTCCACCATTGCTCGCTCCCCTTGACTGGAAAGCGCGTGGTCGGGCGGATCATTACCGACATGGGCACGATCGATGTAAGCCCGGATGGGCTGATTCTGCGCGAGCTCGCGCCGGGCGTGACCGTCGAAAAGATCCAAGCGGCCACCGAGCCGAAACTCCACGTTCCAGTCGAACCAATGGTTATGGAGATTCCGCAGCTTCCTTAAACATCAGCCATCCCCGGTCTAGCGCTGGGGCAGAATGTAACCGGTCGCCTGCCACGAAGTGCTGGTCAAGCACTTTTCCCACGAGGAGTTATATGCGTTTCTTCCATGTCATAATGACCTCCGTGCTCTTGTGTGCGATTGTAACGCCGAGCGTCGCCTTCGCGCAGCAGAGCCCGACCCCGAGCCAAGTTCAGACCGCGGTCCGCAGCGCGCTCCAGGCCGCGCAACTCACCCCGCACGAGAAGATGCAGATCAAACCGATGATCGAGCAGTATCAGCAGCAGACGGCCAATGCCGACGCCGCGACCAAGAAGTCGGCGAAGGAGCAGCTGCTCAAAGGCATCTACGGCGTGATGACGCCCGACCAGCAAGCCAAGTTCAAAGCCTCGCTCAAATCCTCGCTCGGCGGCGGGGCCTCGCCGTAGCTAGGCCGACAAGCCTGCGAACTGCGTTCGATAGAGGCGAGCGTAAAGGCCGGCGCGCGCGAGCAGCGTCGCGTGGCGGCCTGACTCAACGATGCGGCCGTCGTCGATCACGAAGATGACGTCGGCCGCCAGCACCGTCGAGAGCCGGTGGGCGATGACCAGACTCGTGCGCCCGCGCATGACGACTTCGAGCGCGCGCTGAATGGCGGCTTCGTTTTCGTAATCGAGCGAACTGGTCGCTTCGTCGAGAATCAGAATGCGCGGGTCCTTGAGCAATACGCGCGCGATCGCGAGCCGCTGGCGTTCGCCGCCCGAGAGTTTATGCCCGCGCTCGCCCACGACGGTATCGTAACCATTTGGAAGCGCCGCGACAAACTCGGCGATGTTAGCAGCGCGCGCGGCGGCCTCGAGCTCCGCGTCGGTAGCGTCCGGCTTTCCGTACCTAAGGTTGGCCGCGATGGTGTCGTGGAAAAGGTACGTCTCTTGAGTGACGATGCCGATGTCGCGGCGCAGCGAATCGAGCGTGACCTCTCGTAGATCGTGTCCGTCGACGAGGACGCGCCCGCCCTGTGGATCGTAAAAGCGCGGGACGAGCTGCGTGATCGTCGTCTTGCCTGCACCCGAAGGGCCGACGAACGCGGCGACTTCGCCCGGGCGAACGTGAAAGGAGATGCCGTTGAGCACGTCGCGGTTCCCCTCGTACGAGAAGACGACGTTTTCGAACCTGATGTCACCCTCGACGGCAGGCAACGCGATCGCTCCGGGTGGGTCGTACTGCTCGGTCGTCATGTCGAGATAATCGAAGATGCGCTCGAAGACCGCGAGCGCACTTACGATCTGCACTTGGATGCCCGCCAGCGATGCGGCGGGTCCGTAAAGACGGCCTTGAATGAACGAAACGAAGGCCACAATGACGCCTACCTGTAGGCTCCCAAAAATCGCGAACCAGCCGCCGCCGAACCACACCAGCGCCGGTCCGACGACGACCATCGCCGTTACCGACGCGATGAACCAGCGGCCGACCATCGCTAAGTCGATCTCGAGTTGCATCAGCCGCGTCCCGACCCGATAAAATCGCGAGCGCTCGTAGGCTTCGCGCGCGAACGACTTGATGAGGGTGATTCCGGAGATCGAAAGTGTCTCTTGCGTGATTGATTCGATCTCGTCGCGCTTCTCGCGCGTCTTCTTACGGATCTGGTACATTCGGCGCCCGACCGGACCGAGCGGAAAGACCATCAACGGCACGATCGCGACCGAGATCAGTGCCAACCGCCAGTTCCAAAGAAACATCGCCACGGCCGTGGTAGCGATGATGACGACGTTCGTCACGATGGTCGTGAGCGTGCCCGTCACGACGTTATCCACGTTGTCGACGTCGTTGCTCACTCGATTCATGATCTCACCAGTCTTTGTGCCGGTGAAGAAGTGCAAGGGCATCCGGTGGAGATGCGCGACAAGGCTCGTGCGGATGTCGCGCATGATGCCTTCGCCGACGACCGAGTTCAGATAGCCCTGCAGCACGCCGATCGCTGCGGCGAGCAACGCCGAGGCGAGGATGACTCCCACGTCAATCGCGAGCTCGCCGAGATTCTTTTGCGGGATCGTCACGTCGATGATCCGCGCGACGATGAAGCCGGGCGCGAGGCCGAGGGCCGCGACGGCGACGATGCAGGCTAGTACCGTCGCCTGCTGGCGCCAATAAGGCGCGAAGAGCGCGCCGAGCCGCTTCCAGTCGACGCGCCGCCTCACCGTTGGTCTCTCGGGCTGATAGATGTTCGACCACATCAGCCCGTGCCCGGCCATCATAACTTAGTGAGGAACCGTTACCTGATGAAGCGAGACTTTATTGCCTTCGAGATCTTCAAACGACGCGATCTTGCAGACCGGGGTCGCATACGGATCTTCCACGGTAAGGCCTTTCCCGCGCAGATCGGCGACCGTCTTGTCGATGTCATCCACCTCGAAGACTACCCCCGACGCGCTACCCGGGTCACGACCCGCCCACTCTTCCGTGAGAACGCTGAAGTAGCCGCTCCCTACGTTGGCCTCGTTGTATTTCTCAACGCCTTCCTCTTCGTACGGACCGCTAAACTTCAGTCCAAGTTTATCTTCGTACCATTTGCGTAACCCAGCGACGTCTTTGGCCGGATACGCAGTAAACGCGATTTCTTTGATCACAAATTTCTCCTGATTCGGTAAAGGGCGAGACCCTTTCGACAACCCCCAGATGGCATCTTGGGTTCCGTACCAAGCGTTGGCCCAGATCCCGCTTACCCGCGATGAGAAGAACTCGCCTCGTCGCGTCCCAGCCGGCCGCGCGCGAGGCGTTCGTCGTAATGCTGAGGAGGCGGAGCAGGAGCAAAGCCCGGATGGCGGAGCGACGAGCGCCCTTCGACTTCGCTCCGCTTCGGCTCGCTTCGCTCGCTCAGCATCGCTCCGCTCAGGACGACACGCGGCGTTAGCGAGCCCTTAAGGCTTGCCGTTACGCAGAGAAGCAAGCTCTTTGAAGAGCTTTTTTTCTTTGTCGGACAGATTCTGCGGAAGTTGGCCGATCAGACGCACGTATTGGTCGCCGCTGCCTTTGCCCTTGACTTGCGGTAGTCCGCGCCCGGAGAGACGAAGCAGGCGATTGTTCTGCGTGCCGGCCGGTATCGTCATTGCGACCTGACCGCTCAGCGTCGGAACGTCCACCTCGCCTCCGAGCACCAGATCGTAGACGCTCACCGGAAGGTCAACGTAGAGGTCGTCGCCCTTGCGCTTGTACGTGGGGTCTTCATCGAGCTTGACGATCAGATAGAGGTCGCCGGTGGGGCCGCCGTTGACGCCCGCTCCGCCTTGACCGGCCAGACGTATCCGCTGGCCGTCGCCGATGCCTTTAGGAATCGTGACCTCGAAGCGTTTGCTCAGCAGCACTCGTCCGGTTCCGTGGCAGCGCGGACAGAGACGGCCGGCCTGCGTTCCCGTTCCGTGACAGACCGGGCAGACGTCGTCGATTTGCAGCGCGACCGATTTCGTGCCCCCTTGATAAACGTCTCTCAATCCGAGTTCGATCGTCGTCTCCAGATCCTGTCCGCGACGGGCGATGCCCGGACCTTGCGCCGTTTGGCGGCGTCCGACACCGGAGAAGAAGACGTCGAAAAAGTCGGAAAAACCGCTCGGTCCGCCCGGGCCGCCGCCAAGGTCGAACTCGAACTCTTGACCGTCTTGCGTATGGTAACGGCGTTGCTGCTCGGCTTGCTGCGCGGCTTGCTGCCAGTTCGGACCGAGAACGTCGTATTTCTTGCGCTTCTCGGGGTCGCCTAAGACTTCGTACGCCTCGGAGATCTCCTTGAACTTCTCCTCGGCTTCTTTAGGGTTCTTTAGATTTGCGTCGGGGTGCCACTTGCGCGCGAGCTTCCGGTAGGCGGACTTAATGTCTTTCTCGGCCGCGTTTTTCGGAACGCCCAAAACCGAGTAGTAGTCCTTGAAGTTCAAAGACATCCCCCGCGGTCATCCAGAGCGAAGGCGCGCAGCGCCCCTTCGGCTCGCTGACGCTCGCTCAGGACAGGCTCCGGCGAAGGGCGAAGGGTCATTCGTCAGAGCGTTTCGCTACGATTACCTTTGCCGGGCGCAGCAAGTCGTCGCCGAGCATGTAGCCCGTTTCGGTGACCTCGACGACCGTATCTTCGGCTACCTCGCCGGCAGGTGCGGTGCCAACGGCCTCCGCGACTCGCGGATTAAAGAGCTCGCCCCGAACCTCGAGCGGCTTCACGCCTTCGTTTGCCATAACGGCTTCGAAGCCGCGCAACGTTTGCTCGAGTCCGCCACGCAGCGCCTCGCCGCCCGCATTCGATTGTAAGGCGCGTTTGAGATTGTCGAGCACCGGCAACAGACGCTCGAGCAGCATGCGACGCCGCGACGATACCATCGAGTCTACGTCGCGTTGAGTTCGCTTCTTATAGTTATCGAAGTCGGCCACGGCCAACAGGAACTTTCCGTAGTTCTCGTCGGCTCGCGCGTTGGCCGCGGCGAGCTGCTCTTCGAGCGAAGGCGTCGCCGCGGCCTGGTCTTCGATTTCGGCCTCACCGGCCTCGGTCTTTAGGACCGATTGGTCGTCGAACATTAACGTACGTTGCGCTCGGCGACCTTAGTTCGCTTCCTTGAACTCGGCGTCGATGACGTCTTCCCCGCCGGCGCCCGCGGCCGCGCCGTTTCCGCTTGGCGCGCCGTCGCCCGGAGGAGCTTGTTCTCCCTGCGGACCGGCGGCTTTATAGAGAAGCTCGGCCATCTTGTAACTCGCCTGCTGCAGAGCTTCGATCGCCGGTTTGATTTCGGCGACCGTGCCGTTTTCGCTGACTCGCTTGAGTTCGGTGAGCGCTTGCTCGACCTCGGTGCGCGCGCCGGCATCGAGCTTTTCGCCGACTTCCTTGAGCGACTTCTCCGTCGAGTAGATCAAGCTGGATGCGTTATTGCGCACCTCAGCCTCATCGCGCTTGGATTTGTCGGCTTCCGACTGCAGCTCGGCATCGTGAACCATCCGGTCGACTTCCTCTTTCGAAAGATTGGTCGAAGCGGTGATTGTAATCGCCTGTTCCTTGCCGGTGCCGAGGTCCTTTGCGCTGACGTTGACGATGCCGTTGGCGTCGATGTTGAAGGTAACTTCAATCTGCGGCACGCCCCGCGGCGCAGCCGGAATCCCCTCGAGTCTAAAGCGTCCGAGCGTCTTGTTATCGCCCGCCATCTGGCGCTCGCCTTGCAGCACGTGAATGTCCACCGACGTTTGACCGTCTTCTGCTGTGGTGAAGATCTGCGACTTCTTCGTCGGGATCGTCGTGTTTCGATCGATCAGCTTCGTCATGACGCCGCCAAGCGTCTCGAGACCAAGCGAGAGCGGCGTCACGTCGAGCAAGACGACGTCGCGGACTTCGCCCGAGAGCACGCCGGCCTGAATCGCCGCCCCGACCGCGACGACTTCGTCGGGATTGACGGTGAGGTTCGGCTCTTTGCCGGTCAGCTTACGGACGAGCTCTTGAATCACCGGCATGCGCGTCGCGCCGCCAACCATGATGACCTCGTCGATCTTCGAAACGTCGAGTTTCGCATCGGCGATGGCGTTGCGGAACGGGCCGACGCAGCGATCGGTCAGATCGCTCGTAAGCTCCTCGAACTTCGCGCGCGTCAGCGTAAAGTCGAGATGCTTCGGGCCCTCCTGATCGGCCGTGATGAACGGCAGATTGATGCTCGTCTGGACGACCGACGAGAGCTCGATCTTTGCTTTCTCGGCAGCTTCGGTGAGCCGTTGCATCGCCTGCTTATCCTTGGCGAGGTCAATGCCCTGATCGCGCCGGAACTGATCGACGAGCCACTCTACGATGCGATGGTCGTAGTCGTCACCGCCAAGATGCGTGTCGCCGTTGGTCGCCTTGACTTCGAAAACGCCGTCGCCGACCTCGAGAATCGAAACGTCATACGTTCCGCCGCCGAGGTCCCAGACGAGGATCGTCTCGTTGCCCTTCTTTTCGAGCCCGTATGCGAGGGCGGCGGCCGTCGGCTCGTTGATGATGCGCAACACGTCTAGGCCCGCGATCTTTCCCGCGTCCTTCGTCGCTTGGCGTTGCGAATCGTTAAAATAAGCGGGAACGGTGATGACCGCTTTGGTCACGCGCTCGCCCAGATAGTTGCTTGCGTCGTTGACGAGCTTCTGCAGGATCATCGCCGAGATCTCTTGCGGCGTGTAGTCTTTGCCGTCGATCTTGACGTGATAGTCCGGTTCGCCCATGTGGCGCTTGATCGAGCTAATGGTGCGCTCGGGATTGGTGATCGCTTGTCGCTTCGCAAGCTGCCCGACGAGACGTTCGCCGGTTTTCGTAAACGCGACGACCGAAGGCGTCGTGCGGGAACCTTCGGCGTTGGGGATGACGACGGGCTGCGTGCCCTCCATGACGGCGACGACGGAGTTGGTCGTGCCGAGGTCGATGCCGACCGTTTTAGCCATAAAACCTTGTACCTCGTTCTATTAAGATTGATCCGACCGATCTGGACCAGCGATGCCGAACGATCGCGCGTAGGGCCGAGGTGAAAGCCCAAGCGCCGGGTCGCCGGCGTTGCCTTGCCGCTTACGACAAGTCGGAAGGGGATACCGCAATATCATACCTGATGCACGGTAAAGTTGCTTCGCAAAATTAGACACGAAAATGGACCCCGCGGTTGCAGGGTCCACCTTCAGAAGCCCGGATTTTGCCCATCTCTTCGTCGGCTCGGCCCTCATTTACCGTAGTAAACTTCGGGCGCTCGCCTCCTCGATCTGGACTAAATCCGGGCTTCTGACTCTGACGGAGAGGAGGGGGCTAGGGTTGCTGGTCTTCGGGCTGCTGCGGCTGTTGCTGTTGCTGTTGCTGTGGCTGTTGCTGCGACACTGGTTGCTCGGCCGGGGTCTCGCCAAGCTTGATCGCAACGAACTTCTTGACGCCCTGCGACCAGACGTTGAGTCGAATCGTGTCGCCAGGCTTTTTCGAGGCGATGTAGTCGTGCAGGTCCTTCATGCTGCCGTAGTTCTTCCCATCGGCTTGGAGGATCACGTCGCCAGGCTGAATCCCGGCCTGGTCGGCGGGTGAGCCCGAGAAGACCTGCTGCACCGCTACGCCGTCGCCGCCGTTGTAACCGATCTGGTTCTTGACACCGGCGCTGAGGTTGGCCATGTAGATCCCGAGGAAGCCCGTGTCGGTGCCCTGATGAGCGCCGGGGTTCTTTTCGAGCTCGGCGACCACGGTGCGAACGGTATTCGAAGGTATCGCAAATCCGATCCCTTGGGCGTAGGCGGACTTCACCGTCGACTGGTTCATTCCAATCACTTGTCCGTCAATATCGATGAGCGGACCGCCCGAGTTACCGGGGTTGATCGGGGCCGAGGTCTGCAGGAGCCCCTTAAAGTCGATCTCGCCGCCGTTTTCGGTTGGAATCGGCTCGTGGCGATCGAAGGCCGAAACGACGCCGACCGTTACCGTCTGCTGGAGCTGTAGCGGCTCGCCGATTGCGATCGCCCACTGCCCTTGCTCGAGTTTGCTGGAGTCCGCCAGTTCCACCGGCGGCGGAAGCTTCGAGTAGTGGTCGACTCGCAGGATGCCCACGTCGGCCGCGAGATTGTACGCGACGACGTGCGCCGGAACGCGATCGCCGTTCGCAAAGACGACGGTCAGCTTGGTGACCTTTCCGCCATTAGGCGGTTGCAGAACGTGCGCGTTGGTTACGATGTCGCCTTGAGTATCGATCACGAAGCCCGAGCCGGACGCTTCGCCTCGATACTGCTGAACGATTCCGGGGCCGCCCTGGCCTCCGAAGAACTGTTGAAAGAAGGGATCGGCCGGAACTACTTCCTGGCCGTTGACCTGCTCGGTGATCGCGACGACCGATGACTTCGTCCGCTTAACTGCGCTGACGATACGATCTTGGTCGCTGACCCCGCTCAGGGGTACGGCCGCGACCGCCGGTGGAGTGCGATCGGGACCCGTCGCGCCGCCGAAGTGACCGCTCGCGTAGAGCATCATAAGGAAACTACCGACAACAGCGCCCGCGAGTCCAACAATAAGCGTGGGGAGTATACGATTCTTCATCATCTCAAACTTTTATTCCGTAATGCGTAGAGTGTTCTTTGCCAGCCCTCTACCCTTATAACGAAAAAAAGTCGCAGACGGTCGCGATTTACCGCACCGCTTGCTTGGTTTAGGGATTAGAAAGTCAGGAGACGGTCGCAGCGGGCAGCGGCCGTGGCAGCGTCGGACGTTCCTCGAGAAGGCACCGGCAACTCGGGCCAGAGCGCATCGGGGAGCCGACGCAGGAGCGCCTCGCGGACGCATTCCAAGCGTTCGTCGCGAAGCTGGAACATCCGCATCTGAATGATGAGACGCGCTCGCCGAAGCGCCCGGCGGGAGAAAATTTCGTCCGGCGAGAGCGTTGCCGGCGTGGGGCTTGCGGTGGGGTGGCTGTGGGGCGGCTGACTCGCCGGCGCCGCGGCGAGCAGAATCGTGAGCAAAGCGAAGAGCGGCATTATAGGCTACCTCCACCACGCAATTCACCTCAAACCCGCGGGGGAGCAAGGATTGGGGTCAAAAGCACCGCTCGTGAGCACAGATACCCTGATGGTTCCCCCGCCGCCTTCGGTCGCTTATGTCCGGATCGTGCCGCTCGGCGGCTGCGGCGAGATCGGGCGAAACATGACCGTAATCGAGACGAACGACGACATGGTCGTCGTTGACTGCGGCCTGATGTTCCCCGACGACGAGATGTATGGCGTCGACATCGTCATTAACGACTTCACGTACGTCCGCGAGCGCGCCGCGAAGCTGCGAGCGCTGCTGGTGACGCATGGGCACGAAGACCATATCGGCGGCATCCCATATTTCGCCAAGGAGTTTCCACAGACGCCGATCGTCGGCACTCCGCTGACGATCGCGCTCATCAAGGCAAAGTCGCGCGAGCAGCACCTGGGCGAAGCCGACTTCACGCAAGTTGAGGCCGGAAGCCGTGTGCGCTATGGCTCGATCGAAGCGGAGTTCGTTCACGTCAACCACTCGGTCGCGGGCGCCTGCGCGATCGCGCTTCGGACTCCGGTTGGGACGATCTTCCACACCGGCGATTTCAAGTTCGACCAGACTCCGATCGACGGTAAACCCGCAGACTTCGCGCGAATCGCGAGCATCGGCGACGAGGGTGTGCTTTGCATGCTGTCGGACTCCACGAATGCCGAACGCCCCGGCCACACGCTCTCCGAACGGATCGTCGGCGAGGCCTTTACGTCGATCTTCTCTCATGCGAAGGGACGGATCGTCGTTGCGTCCTTCGCATCGAACGTTCCGCGAATTCAGCAGACCGTCGACCACGCCGTGCGCTTCAATCGCAAGATCGCGTTCTTAGGACGCTCGATGCGCAACGTCGTCCACACTGCCGGCGAGCTGAAGCACCTGCGGATTCCGCCAAGCACGGTCGTCCGCATCGAGGAGATCGACGAATTTGCGCCCGAGCAGATCGTCGTGATGACGACCGGCTCGCAGGGCGAGCCGATGAGCGGCTTGGCCCGCATGTCGGTGCGCGACCATCCGCAGTTCCGAATCGCGCCCGGCGACACGGTCGTCATAAGCGCGACCCCGATCCCAGGCAACGAGAAGAGCGTTCACAAGACGATCAATAATCTCTGCAAACTCGGAGCGACGGTTATCCATGGGACCGACGGACGTTCCCACGTTTCGGGTCACGCATCGCAAGAGGAGCTGCTGCTGATGCTCAACCTCGCGCGACCGGAGTTTCTCGTTCCGGTGCACGGCGAGTATCGAATGCTCGACGCGCACAAGCAGCTTGCGGTTCGAACGGGCGTCGAACCGGGGAATGTCTTCGTCGCGGAGGACGGCGACGTGCTGGAGTTCACGCTCGAGTATGGCGACAAGGTCGGGAAGACGTATGGCGGTCACGTCTTCGTCGACGGTTCGGGAATCGGCGACGTCGGAATGGAGGTGCTGCGTGACCGTAAGGCGCTCTCAAACGACGGAATCATCATGGTCGTCGTCGCGATCGATAGCGAAGAGGCTCGCGTCATCGCGGGTCCGGATCTCATCTCGCGCGGCGTCTTCTACCTTCCAGAAGCTGACGGCGTGCTCGACGAGCTTCGCGCCGAGGTGCGTGCCGCGATCGAGGGAATCTCAGTCGACGCCATTCGCGACGTTGACGCGGTAAAGGAACACGTACGCAGGGCCTTGGCGGGCGCCGTATACGCCCGCAGCAAACGCCGCCCAATGGTCATCCCAGTCGTAATGGAAGTCTAACGCATCGTCATCCTGAACGAGTACCCGTTCGACTCGCTGACGCTCGCTCAAGATGACAAGGCGGGTTTGACGCGGGCGATGACGGCGTCGGTGAACTCGGTGGTCGTTGCATGGCCGCCGAGGTCGGCAGTTGCGAGCCCCTCGCTCAGAGTCGCGAGCGCCGCGTCGTAGATCGCGCGCGAAGCCTTGCGCGCAGGAGCATCGTCAATGTACGAAAGAACGGCGGCGCCGGCGAGAATCATTGCCAATGGATTCGCGACGTTCTTGCCGTGGAGGCGTGGCGCGGTGCCGTGCGGAGCCTCGGCCATCACGACCGACGCTTTCAGGCTTTCCGCCTCTCCCGAGACTGTCGAAGGAAACGCAAGCACGAGGGATTCCGCGCCGGCGATCGAGCCGAAGAGCTGCATGACTAAATCGGAGAGGCAATCGCCGTCGCGATTCAGCGATGGGATCACCAACGGCGCGTCGCCGGCGGCCGAGAGCAGTAGCGCGTACGTGGCGTCGATGAGCTGGGGATCGTACGGGACGATCGGGTGGCGCCGTGCCGCGGCGTCCATCTCCTCTTTGAGCATGCCTTCGTAGATCGGACTTACCGTAAACTTCGGTCCGCCGAAGACCGTCGCTCGCGAACGCTGTGCGTGCTGGAATGCGTACTCCGAGACGTCGCGGCAGACGCGGCGTGAAATGGTTTCGGTCCGCGACGCGGTTTGGTCGAGCCCTTCACCGCTGCGCCACTCCTTTGCTCCGTAGGCATCGCCGACGGCCATTCGAACGACCGAGATCGGAGCGTGAATGCCGCCGACGGGGAGAACGCGCGGCAGCTTCCGGCCCGTGCGAACGATGACGCTCGCGCCGATGGCGTCGCGAAGGATCCGGTTTGGCGAGCCGACGTCATCTTTTGCTTCGGGCGTTATCGTCGCTGCTTTGAGTCCGATGCGATGGCGCTTGAGCGCCTCGGCGGCGTCGCGCACGACGCGATTTGCACTGGCACGGCGATTGGCAAGGGAGAGATCGTATTTTTCGAACGCCAGCTGCAAGCCGACAACCGAGGGGTCGAGCACGCGGAGAGCTTCGAGCAACAACTCTTGTCCGGTTTGATCGCCCTCGAGGACGACAAGCGTCGGCGCCGTCAAAATGAACTCCCGCTAAGACGAAGAAGAGATAGATTTCATGGCACGCACCCGCCGTCGGGCGTTTGCGAGGACGCGGCTCAACCTCGAGATCGTTGGTATCGCCGCGGTCGCACTCGCCGTCTTCTGCGGAGTCGCGCTCGCGTTTCCGCACCATGCCGGTGCCGTCGGCGGCTGGACTGCTGCGGAGCTGCGCCGACTCTTTGGAGGTGTGGCACCCCTTTTCCCGGTGCTCGTCGCGCTCTTCGGTGCAATCGTGTTCTTGGAAGTCAACGTGCCGCGTATCATCGCCGGGCTCGGCAGCAGCGCGCTGGCATACTTCTTGATCGTCACCGCGATGTTTGGAGCGGGAGGTCCCAAGCAGGGCGGCGTCGTCGGCTCGAACATTTGGTGGGCGCTGCGCTCGCTCGTCGGCAACGCCGGCGCGTGGATCTTACTCTCGGTCGCGTTGCTGTCGTTGACGCTCTGGCTGACGAACACCAGCATGAAGCAGCTGATCGGAAGAGTGATCGTCTTTTTCGGTGGCCTACGACCCCCGTCGCTTCCCAAGCTTCCGAGCCTCAAGGTCGAGCTGCCGCAAGGTCATGAGTCGCTGCGCGAGGCTTTCGCACTGCCGCTGCAGCCGATGAACGCGGTGCCCGTGATCGTGAGCGAGCCGGTGGTAATGAGCGAAGTCGAAGCGCGGATCGAGGCCATCGAGTCCATCGAGCTGGTTGCGCGTCCGAGTCCACCTTCGCCCTTCGACTCCGCTGGGGGTGACAAGCTCAGGATCGCAAGAGCCGACTCGGACGCTGGGCTCCCCTACCGGTTGCCGGATCTTTCGCTCTTCGATCTGCCACCAAGCCAGCACGTTGACGAGTCGAACCGCGCGCACGTTCTCGAAGACACGCTTGCAAGTTTCGGCGTCGGCGCAAAGGTTTCACACATCGAGCGGGGGCCGTCGATCACGCGTTACGAGCTCAAGCCCGAGAGAGGCGTCAAGATCTCGCGGATTGCGTCGCTTGCCGACGATCTCGCGCTCGCGCTTGCGGCGACCAGCGTGCGGATCGAGGCGCCGATTCCCGGAAAGTCGGCGGTCGGCATCGAGGTTCCGAATCAAACGGTCGCCGTGGTAGCGATTCGCGAGATCCTCGACGCATTTCCGAATCGCGGCCAGGTGCCGCCGCTCTGGATGGCCTTCGGCAAAGACATCACCGGAAAGCCCGTCTTCGGCGATCTCTGCAGGATGCCGCACATTTTGGTCGCCGGCGCAACCGGATCCGGAAAATCCGTCTGTCTCAATTTGATCATTGCGTCGTTGTTGGTCAGCGCAACGCCGGATCAGGTGCAGATGTTAATGATCGATCCCAAGCGCGTCGAGCTCACGGTCTTCAATGGAATTCCCCATCTGATCAAAGACGTGATCGCCGATCCGCGACTCGCCGCGGGTGCGCTCTTCGAAATGACCAAAGAGATGGACGCGCGCTACGAGCGCTTCGCCAAGGCATCCGTTCGCAAGATCGAAGAGTACAACCTCAAGTATCCCGAGGAACGGCTGCCTTACGTAGTCATCGTCATCGACGAGCTGGCCGACCTGATGCTCGTCGCGCCGGCGAAAGTCGAAACGACGATCATGCGGCTCGCCCAGCTCGGACGCGCGACCGGCATTCATCTGGTCGTCGCGACGCAGCGCCCTTCGGTGGACGTCATCACCGGGCTCATCAAAGCGAACGTCCCGTCGCGCATCGCCTTCGCGGTGAGCTCGCAGGCCGATTCGCGGGTCATTCTCGACATGAACGGGGCGGAACGGCTGCTCGGACGCGGCGACATGCTCTATCTGCCGATCGACGCACCTAAGCCGATACGCGCGCAGGGCGCGCTTGTAACGGCGGCAGAGGTGAACAGGCTGGTCGAGTTTTGGGCCCGCCAGGCGCGCCCCGACAATTTGCTCGACGTCGAAGTGGTGCCGGTTGGAGAAGAAGAGCGCCGCGATACCGATCCGCTCTGTTACGAAGCGGCGAAGTTCATTATCGAAGCGAACTACGCGTCGACCGCCGCGCTTCAGTCGCAATTCTCGATCGGCCACCCGCGCGCCGTGCGGGTCATGAAACAGCTGGAGGAGTTCAAAGTCGTCGGACAGCACGAGGGAACGAAGCCGCGAAAAATTCTGATCGGGCTGCCCGAGCTGGAAATCATGGCCTCGCGGCTCGGCAAGGACCAAAACGCGCAGCAAGACCTCTTCACCAGTGCGGATTAGAGCGCTTCTCGTTGCGATCGTCGCGTTCGCATGCTTCGTCGTGCTGGGACGCTACGTGCTGGCAAACGGCGAACCGGCGGCGCTCTGGGCATGGCAGCAACCGCTAGTGAACCACTCGACGCTGCTGGCGTGGTGGCTCACGTGGTCCTGCTTCCCATACGCAGTGATCCCGATCGCGGTGGCCCTGCTGATCGTTGCTTGGGTGGCGCCGGCGTGGCGCACGCGAATCCTCTTTAGTATCGTGATGCTGCTCTTATGCTGGCGCGGCGCGGATCTCTTCCAGCATCTCTTCGCGCGGCCCCGGCGGCTCGATTGGGTCGTAAAGCACGAGACGTCGTTCTCGTACCCGAGCTCCCACGCAGCGATCGCAACGGGTTTCTACGCGCTCTGGGGCGTGATGCTATATATGTCGGAGCTGCCGCGCGCCACCAAAACCATCGCGTTCGCCCTGCTGATGCTCTTTGCAATCGCGATCTGCTGGTCGCGGCTCACTCTGGGTGCCCATTATCTGACCGATCTTGCCGGCGGCGCGCTGCTCGCCGTTGCCCTCGTGTCGGCCGGTCTGGCGATCTTTCCAAACGCGACCGAGCCGCCGGTCGTTGCGGGGCGCCGGTCCGGCGCAGCAGAATAGAACCGCCCCATGGCATTCGCCGACCCTCTCCTCGTCAAGATCGAGCGCAAGCTCGATGAAAACGTCCCGCTCTCGATGGACGACGGTCTTGCGCTCTACCGTACCTGGGATATCCACAATCTCGGTCGCATGGCGCGCAAGGCGAAGGAACGTAAGAGCGGCAAGAAAGTTTTCTACGTTCTCAACCGTTACATCAACTCCACGAACGTCTGTTTTGCCGCGTGCACGTTCTGTTCGTTCGCGGCCGACGAGTTCAAGGAGCCCGAGCGCGTCTTCCGCATGACGCCCGATCAGGTTTTCACCAAGGCGATCGAGACCGGAACGAACTTCAATCAAATCCACATCGTCGGGGGGCACGATCCGCGTCAGCTTTCGCTCGACTACTGGCTGCCGCTGATGCGGCGTTTCAAGGCAGCTTTACCGCACGTACAGCTTTCGCTCTTTACCGCTGCCGAGATCGAATACATGGCCAAGCGCCACCGGCTATCGTTCCCGGCAATCGTTGCTGCCTTAAAAGAGGCGGGCCTCGACAACGTCAATGGCGGCGCGGCCGAGATTTTCGGCGAGCCGACCCGCGGCAAGATTTGCCCGAACAAAGTCTCCGCCGACAACTGGCTGGCGATCCATGAAGAGCTGCACCGCCAGGGCGTCGCGAGCAACGCGACCATGCTCTATGGCCACATCGAGTCGCTCGAGGAGCGCGTCGATCATCTGATTCGGCTGCGCGAATCGCAAGAACGGTCGCCCGGATACAACGCCTTCATTCCGCTGGCCTTTCACCCCGACGGCAACGAGCTCTCGTACTGCGGCTGGACGACCGGGCTCGATGACATCCGGACGTTCGCGGTCGCGCGTTTGATGCTGCATAACTTCGATCACATCAAGGCCTACTGGATGATTCAAGGCCTGAAAGTTTGTCAGGTCGCGCTACAATTCGGTGCAGACGATATGGACGGCACGCACGGCTCGACCGACGAGGAGATGATCTACCATTCGGCCGGGACTAGCTCCGGACAGCACGTCGACGACCGCGAGTTCCGGCGCTTGATCGAGGAGGCCGGCTACGTCGCGGTGCGGCGCAACTCTACCTACAACGAGTTCGCCTGGGACTGGGCGCCTGCGGCAACGCCTGAGCCGGCGCTCGCGTCGGTGTCGGTGTCATCCTGAGCTGTATGGTGCGTCAATGACTCTGCGTTGCGGTCGGATCAAGTACACCAACGACCTGCCGATCTACGCGGCATTCGATCGGGGCGTGATCGAGTATCCGGGATCGCTGCACGCCGACACACCCGCACGCTTGAACGCGATGTTGTTGCGCGGCGAGCTCGACATGAGCCCGATCAGCGCCTTCACCTGGGCAGCGAACCCCGACAAGCTCGTGCTTTTGCCGGACCTCTGCATCGGCGCGCGCGACGAGGTCGTCTCGGTCGTCCTGGTCTCGGCGGTATCTCCCGCGCGTTTCGAAGCGACTCCGATCTACGTTTCGTCAGAGTCTGCGAGCGGGCGCTATTTGCTGCGCATCCTGCTCGAGCGCCGCTTTGGCATATACCCCACCTACATTGACGAGCCGCGGCCATTTGAGCGAGCGTTGTCGGGCGAGCCGACGCTGTTGATCGGCGACGGGGCGATCGATGCGATGGAACGATTTCCGCCCGAAACGGTCTACGATTTGGGACGGCTCTGGCATGAATGGACCGGGCACCAGACCGTCTTTGCGGTCTGGGCCGCGCGTCGCGACACGTACGAGAAGAATGCGCTGGCGATCGGCGACTGCATGCACGCATTGACCGATTCGTACACCTGGTCGCGCGCGCACATCGAAGAGGTCGTCGCGCTGGCGCAAAATAAGATTTCGCGACCGCGCGGATTTTACGAGCGCTACTATGAGAAGCTCAACTTTACGCTCCACGTCGCCGCGCAGAACGGGTTGGCTGCATACTGTCGCGAGCTGCTCGCGATCGGCGCGATCGACAAGGTTCCGTCGTTGCCCGAGGTCGTCAGTGCCGTCGCTAGCTGATCTTCTCGATCGTGCGGCGTCGGGCCGGCGGCTCGACTTTGAAGAAGGCGTCCGTCTTTACAACGAGGCCGATATCCACGAGCTCGGCGCTGCGGCCCACACGCGCCGCCTGACGATGCATCCGCGCGATGTCGTCACCTACGTGATCGACACGACCATCAACTACACCAACGTTTGCAACGTGCACTGCAGTTTCTGCGCTTTCTTCCGCCCCGAGCACCACAAGGAAGGCTACACGATGTCGCACGAGACGGTGCTCGAGCGAGTCAAGTACGCGGTCGATCAGGGCGCGACCCAAATAATGATTCAAGGCGGCGTCAATCCGGAGCTGGGCATCGAATGGTTCGAGACGCTCTTCGAACGCGTCCGGCGCGAGTATCCCGACGCCGATCTGCACTCGCTCTCAGTCTCCGAGATCGTCGGTCTCGCGCACGTCGAGGGAATCTCGACGCGCGAGGTGCTCGCCCGGCTCAAAGGGGCCGGCATGAAATCGCTGCCGGGCGCAGGCGCTGAGATTCTCGTCGAACGCGTCCGCAAGCGCATCTCGGCGCGCAAGGTCAAGCCGCACGAGTGGCTGGGGGTGATGCGCGAGGCGCAACTGCTTGGCATGCCGACGACCGCGACGATGATGTTCGGATCGATCGAGACGCCGGCGGAGCGGATCGAACATCTGCACGTGCTGCGCGAGCTTCAAGACGAGACGGGGGGCTTTACCGCCTTCATTCCTTGGTACTACGTTCCGTTCAAGACGCCGCTGCGCGGCAAAGAGGCGACCGGGTTGGAGTATCTGCGCGTGCTCGCGATCTCGCGGCTCTATCTCGACAATTTCCCGCACCTGCAGGCATCGTGGCTGACGCCGGGTCTGAAGATGGGGCAGCTCGCGCTCTTCTACGGCTGCGACGACATGGGCGGCACGATCATTGAAGAGCAGGTCGTGCACGACGCCGGCAGCACGAACGAAGCCACGCGCCGGGACATCGAGAACGTCATCAGCAGCGCCGGATTCAAGCCGGTCGTGCGCGACACGTATTGGAACGTCCGCGAGCTCACTCCCGCGCTTCTATCATCCTAAGCCTTTCGACTCGATCCGCTCGCTAGGGCAAGCTGCGCGCCGAGGAAAGCAAGACTGGGCGTGTAAAGTTCCTCCCCCGTGGTACATGGATTGAGGAAGCTATGGTTCTGCTTAGGCCTTGCCGTTGTTGTGACGACGGCATGCGGCCAACCGTCGAGCAGTCCAAATCTTTCGCCAGGGTTCATGCCGCAAGCCTCGCGCTCTTTTAGCGCATCCGGAATCGCGACCACGCCGTACCGTGCGCTGGGCCCATCCCTGCTCGGCAATGGCAAAATCACGCACGTTATCATCATCGTTCAAGAGAACCGATCGTTTGACAACATGTTCCACCAGTTCCCCGGCGCTGACTCGGCCGATTACGGCGAAACTTCGAAGGGCGCGAGGATAAAGCTGTTCCCCGAGCGGCTGACCGAGCCAATGGACATCAGTCATACTCATGACTCCTTCGACCTGGAATACAACCGGGGCAAGATGGACGGCTTCAACCTCGTCCAGTCGCGGTGCAGCAAGGACCAGGACGAGGGTACCTGCCGCAAGAGCGATCTGCACCCCTATGGCTACGTTCCGCGCTGGGAGATCAAGCCGTATTGGGTGATGGCTTCGCAATACGTGCTGGCCGATCGGATGTTCCAAACCAACGAGGGCCCGAGTTTTCCGGCGCACCAATATCTGGTGAGCGGAACGTCCACCATTTCGAATAGCTCCACTCTGCGGGCCGCCGAGAACGCGCACGTCGGTAGCGGAGGCGGTCAGGGTGGATGCGACTCACGTACCGGCACCACGGTTCGTCTCATTGACGACGATGGCAGCGAGAACCACAAGATATTCCCCTGCTTTACGCGAACTTCGTTGATGGGCCTAGCCAACGCGGCGGGCTTGACCTGGCATTACTATCAGGCCCATCTCGGACACGGATTATGGAACGCGCCTGACGCCATTCGCGACATCCGCTACGGGCAGCTGTACCGTACCGACGTGGTTGCGCCGCAAACTAAGGTGCTCCACGACATCGCGCACGGAAATTTGGCCAACGTCGTTTGGGTTACTCCGTCCAAATTCGCGTCGGACCACGCTGGAGTCAACGACGGCTCGGGACCAGCTTGGGTGGCCAGCGTTGTCAATGCCGTCGGCGAGAGCCGGTACTGGAACCATGCCGCGATCTTCGTCACGTGGGACGATTGGGGCGGTTGGTACGACCACGTGAAACCGCCGCAGTACAACTCGTACGAACTTGGCTTGCGCGTCCCACTAATCGTTATCTCACCCTACGCGAGGGCGCATCACGTTTCCCATCGCGAGCACGAGTTTGGTAGCATCTTGAAGTTCACGGAAAAAGCGCTCGGGTTGGGCTCGCTCGGTACGACGGACGTTCGTTCCGACGACCTCGACGATTGCTTCAACTTCTTCGCGAAGCCGCGCCCCTTCAAAATGATTCCTGCGTCGCTTCCACCCGGCTATTTCGAGAGCCAACCGATTTCGAACCAAGACCCCGACGACGACTTCTAGGGCCGGCACGCTAAGCGATGGTGGCGGCGCCGAGGACTTCGTCAGTGCTGGAATCGAGGAGGGCGACCAGCTGACCGGGTGTCACGGCGCGTTGCGCGCGCTCGAAGCGCAAATGCAGCGAGCCGTCGGCGCGCACCGTGGCGAACGCCGGCGCCGGCGCGGCGCGATAGCGAATCATCGCGCGGACCGGCGTTTCGTCGTCGCGAAATCGTTCCGGCCGAATGAGATTCAGCTCGTCGGCGTCGAGCTCGTTGGCGAGCAGTTCCGCTTCGCGTCCGATGACGATCGTGTTCGTCGCGGCGTCGATCCGTGTCACGTAGCGTGCACCGTCGTCGCTCGCCGGTAGACGGGTTCGCTGTCCCACGGTATAGTTCGCAATGCCGGCGTGTTCGCCGATCGGCGCGCCGTTCGTTGCGACTACCACGCCGCGTGCGTTGATCTCGGGACGCAACCGCGAGAGCACCGTCCGATAATCCCCGCCTTCGACGAAGCAGATGTCTTGCGACTCGGTCTTGTCGTGAACCGGCAGCCCTAGTCGGCGCGCGTGCGCGCGGGTTGTCGCCTTGTCGAACTCGCCGAGCGGAAGCATGAGGCGATCGAGTTGCGCCGGCCTCAACTGCGCCAGCGCGTAGGCTTGGTCCTTGGCGTGCTCGCTGCGGAAAAGATGCGGGCCGTCCTGGCGGCGTTCGATGCGAGCGTAGTGACCGGTCGCGACATAACGCGCGCCGAGACGGTCGGCGTACTGCGCGAGCGTCCCGAGCTTGACGAAGTTGTTGCACGAAACGCATGGATTCGGCGTCCGGCCCGCCGCGTAGTCGTCGGCGAAACGCTCGATAACGTTGCGCCGAAAGACTTCTTCGAAATCCAAAACATAGTGTGCGATGCCCAGGGCCGCCGCGCTGGCGCGAGCGTCGTCGAAGTCGTCGATGCCGCAGCAGCTCTTTGCGTGCGCCGGCCTCTGGGGCGCGTACATCCTCATGGTTATGCCGACGACGTCGTAACCGCTTTCCACCAAAAGACCGGCGGCGACCGCGGAGTCCACGCCTCCGCTCATTGCCGCGATTACGCGCTCTTTAGCCATGATGACGTTGAACAGGATAACATTAGGGTGGGGCCAACTCAAAGCCCTGATGCCAGGGGCCACCGATGCGCTGGGTGAGCGGTTTCGCACGGCACGCGAAGCGCGCGGTCTCTCGCTTTCCGACGTTGCCGAGCAAATCCGCATCCGCGCCCTCTATCTGGCCGCCATCGAGGACGAAAGGTGGAACGCGATCGGTGCGGCGGTCTACATTCGCGGCTTCCTTCGAACGTATGCGCGCTTCCTCGGGAT
The DNA here is from genome assembly GCA_963831815.1 of Vulcanimicrobiota bacterium. Classification (GTDB taxonomy): domain Bacteria; phylum Vulcanimicrobiota; class Vulcanimicrobiia; order Vulcanimicrobiales; family Vulcanimicrobiaceae; genus Cybelea. Next base: position 10,833 of record CAWHRL010000002.1, on the reverse strand, counting down.
GGATCCGGAGGAAGCGGTAGCGGCGTTTAATCGGACGCAGCCCGCGGCCCCGGTCGCCTCGGTGCCGGAACCGGCGCGCGAGGCGGGGTCGTCCCGGCGTGGCCCGCTCCTAATTTGGATCGCGAGCGCGGTTGCCGTGCTGCTGATCGCCTTCGTCGTTTATAACGAGCTGACGATGCGCGGAACACAGGTCGCCGCGAACGCCGTGCCCGCCAGCGCCGCCCCGTCGCCCTCGGCCGCCGCCAACACCCCCGGCCCGGTCGTGCGCCCGGCCGTTGTCAAGGCCGACTCCCTTGCCGTCGTCCTCTCGGCGCCCTCTTGGCTCAGGGTCACCGTTGACGGCAATGTTAGCATGGAGGGTACGTTCCCCGCGGGAACGTCCAAGACGTTCCACGGTAAGAGCGCGCTGGTGCGCATCGGCAACGCCGGAGGCGTCGAAGTCTACGTCGACGGCAGAGACGTCGGAAAACTCGGCAACTCGGGCGACGTCGTCGAGCACGCCTTCACCCTTTGAGAGGAGCATCGTAAACATCCGTGGCGAGCGAATCCTCGTTCGACGTCGTTTCGCGCGTCGATCGGCAAGAACTCGACAACGCACTCAACCAGGCTCGTAAGGAGATCGAGAACCGCTTCGACTTCAAGCATAGTAAGACGAGTATCGAATTTGACGGCAAGAAGATCACGCTCGTTTCCGACGATGAGTTGAAGATGCGCAACGTCGTCGACGTTCTTCAAAGCAAAGCGGTTCGACGCGGCATTGATATCAAGGCCTTTGAATTCGGCGAACTCGAGCCGGCTCTAAGCGGCACGGTGCGGCAACTCATTACGCTGCGCAGCGGCATTCCAAAAGAACAGAGCCGAGAGCTGCTCGCCCACATCAAAGCCTTGCGTCTCAAAGTGACCGCGCAGTATCAGGACGATCAGATTCGTATCTCTGCCAAGAACAAAGACGATTTGCAGAAGGTGATCGCATCGTTGCGCTCGATGGAATTCGAGCTGCCGCTGCAGTTCGTCAACTATCGGTAGCGGGGATCGGGTGAAGAGCGTCGCGTTCGTCAGCCTCGGCTGCGCGAAAAATCTGGTCGACACCGAGGTAATGATTGCGAAGCTTGGCGCAGCCGGCTGGCGTTTGGAAACGCAGCCGAACCTCGCCGATACGGTCGTCATCAACACTTGTGCGTTCATCGATCCTGCGAAGGAGGAGTCGACGCACGTCATCCTCGAGCACGCCGCCCAGAAGCGGCGCGGGCAGCAGCTGATCGTCGCCGGATGTCTCGCGCAGAGATACGGCGCCCAGCTGCAGAGCCTCATTCCGGAAATCGACGGCGTCGTCGGGACCGGCGCGTACGCCGGCATCGCCGAGTTGCTCGAAGACGTCGAGGCCGGTCGAAGGCCGGTGCGGCTCGAGCTCGTTGCCGAACCCGAGCACGACTTCTTACCTCGCCTGGTCACGACGCCGCGCGCCACCGCATACCTGAAGATTGCCGAAGGCTGCGACCATCCGTGCACGTTTTGCATCATCCCGGCGCTGCGCGGCCGCTTCCGTAGCCGCAGTGCCGAGTCTATCTGTGCCGAAGCCGGAGCGCTCGTTGCAGGCGGTGCGAAAGAGCTGATCTTGATCGCGCAGGATACCTCGATGTGGGGCCGGGATCGCGGCATCCGCCGTGGCGGCCTTGCGGAGCTGCTCGAGCGGCTACACGAAATCGAAGGCCTGGAATGGATTCGGTTGCTCTACCTTTATCCCGCGACGGTCGATCGCGAGCTTCTCGACGCGATCGCGTGCCTGCCGAAGGTCTGCAAGTACATGGACATGCCGCTGCAGCACGTTCATCCCGAGGTGTTGCGTGCGATGCGCCGTCCGAGCAACGGCGAGCGGTATCTCGAGCTCATAGATGAGTTTCGTTCGCGCGTTGAGGGAATTACGATTCGCTCGACCTTCATCGTTGGGTTTCCCGGCGAACGCGACGAGCACGTCGAGTATTTGGAGGAATGGATTGCCCGCGCGGAGCTCGACCGCGTCGGTTTCTTCGAATACAGTGCCGAGGAGGGAACACCGGCCGCCGAACTCGCGGGGCGCGCGAGCGTACGACGGCGTCGCGAACGCTTGATTCGCTTGCGCGAAGCGCAACGCCTCGCCTCCGAGCGTGCGCGCAGCAAGCGTTGCGGCACGACCGTCCGGGTGCTCGTTGAAGAGTCGCGTCGCCTGCGCGAGCGCGACCCGCTCAAACGGCAATTGGGTGTTAGCCGAGCATGGTTCGGACGCTCCGAGGGTGAAGCGCCGGGTGTCGATGGGGGAATCTACTTCACCGGCGGAGACGCCAAGATCGGTGAGTTCGCAGACGTGCGGCTCGAGGCCATGAGCTCGTTCGATTTCACCGGCCGGCTCGTTTCACTCCGCCGCCGACAGGATGCGGAGGTGCGCGCCCTGTGATCAGACGGATCGCCATAATCGTAGCGCTTATCGTGCTGGGCGTCGGCTCCGCGTTGGCGGGGTACGCGATCGTCGAGCGTCGCAATCCGGTCTCTGCGACGATCACCCAAATCACGCAGATCTTCGTGCCGCCGCCGCAGCAAGTCTTCGGCAGGCAGAACCTGCTTGTGCTGATCGAGGGGCTCGACTACGACTACACCGCAAAAGACGAAGAGTTTTCGACCAACTCGCGTAGCGACGCGATCTGGGCGGTCAATCTCGACTTCGCGAACAAGCGCATCTACCAGCTCTCGATCCCGCGCGACATGGTGGCGACGCTGCCCAACGGCACGCAGGGCAAGATCAACGAGGCCCAATCGGACGGCGGGACCACGGAAGCTAAGAGCGTGATTGCCAACTGGCTCGGCATTCCGGGATTCGATCGCTACGTAGTTTTGCGCATTGACGCCACTAGGGAGTTCATCGCTGCAATCGGCGGCATCGAGATTGACGTAAAGTCGTCGGATTGCTTGCAGCTTAAGACCGGTTGTACCGGGGAGACGCTCAATTACGACGATACGTGGGGACACCTGCACATCCATCTTAAGGAAGGCATGCAGCATCTCAACGGCGAGCAAGCCGTCGCGTACATGCGCTTCCGGCACGATTGGTGCAGCGACCCCTGCCGCATCATGCGCCAACAGCAAGTACTCCATGCGCTCGTCGACAAGGCCAAGGGCGATCGCTTCAACACACTCGTGCACCTGGGTGACCTGCTCGGCGTCTTTCGAAAGTACGTCCAGACCGACTTCACCGATTCCGAGCTGCTTTCGATCGCCAACTACTTTCAAGGAATGCCAAGCTCGGCTATCGTGACCAAGCAAGTGCCGTTCACCGGCGACATAGACCTTCCCGGCTATGGCGACTCGCTGGTTCCCGACGCCGCGGCCCGCGCGCACTTGGTCGCGACGATGCTCGTTCCAGCGCCGACCCCGGTGGCGTCGCCGGATGCGCTCGCGCTGGCAGCGATTCCGCCGTCGACGCTGCGAGTCGACGTCGAGAACGGCAGCGGGGTAACGGGCGCCGCGCGCCGAGTCGCAACGGTGTTACAAAAAGCCGGATTCAATATCGGCGAGGTCGGCGACGCGGAACGCTCCGATTACAACTCGACCGAGATCCATCAACATTCGAGCGTAACCTTCGCCGGTGCGCGTGTGCGCGAATCGCTCCCGCCGTCTTTACGCAACGCCGCGGTCGTTCCCGACTCCACCGCGAGCGCTTCCCCGGAGGCTACCGCCGCGCCGACGAGCGACGTGACAGTTATCGTCGGAACCGACGTCACGAAAAGCTCGACGACCGGCGTGCCGGATCACTCCTAAGTGTGGTGTCACCTGCGGTGAAGAGCATCATCGGAATCATCGCGGCCGCTGGATTGATTTACGGCGGGTGGCGCACGGTCGTACACAAAAGCAGCGTCCCGCCTGCGCTTGTGACTCCGGAAACGAACGTGCATTTCGCGCTCTCGAGCGACCTGGTCTCCCGGCTCTATCGAACGACGCACGAGCTTTCGACCGGCGACCGCTCGGGCCGTCCGCGCCTTATCGCGCTGACCTTCGACGACGGGCCATATCCGATCTACACGCCGATGCTTCTCGACGTGCTGCGCGATCTGCGCGTGCCGGCGACGTTTTTTCTGATCGGTCAAGACGCGGAGCAATGGCCAGAGCTGACCAAGCGCATCGAAGCCCAAGGCAATGAGATCGCCGATCACACGTATACGCATCCAAACCTCGATCAAGAGTCGACCGCGAAAGTCCGCGAAGAGATCCTTGATGGCGGTCACGTGCTCTGGGTGCTCACTCGCGATCCGGCAACGCGAACGCTGATGCGTCCGCCGCACGGCCGCTATACCGAGCGCACCCTGAAGATCGCGCAGAGCCTGGGGTATTCGGTCGTACTCTGGACCGATGATGGAGGCGATTGGCGAACGCTCACCGTCCCGCAACTCGAGCACCATTTGGTCGAACATGCGACGGCACCCGAGATCGTGTTGCTTCACAGTGGGAAGCTCGCAACGATCGAAGCGCTGCCGTACGTCGTCGAGCGGTTCAAGCAGGCCGGCTACCGTTTCGTCACGGTTGGAGAGATGCTCAAGCTCGTTCACAGCGGCGAGATCAATCATCCGCTCCGGCGATCGGTTTAGAGGCTCGTTAGAGATTTGCCGCGCCAGATCATCGACACTGAGTCGAGCCGGCCCGCCTACGTGCGCCGGCGCGCGCGTCGGATCGTCATTTCGCTGCTACTTTTGGCGCTGCTAGTAGCCGCCATCTGGTTCCTTGCTCGGCGTGCGACCGGCCAGGAAACTCGGGCGACTGCGGGAACCGCCTCGCAGTGCCGTTATTCAAAGGCTTTAGGATGAGGAAGTTCTTTTGTGCCTGCGCTAAGCGCAGTCCCCAGCGAGGCGTATTAGCGCCGAGTCGAAGGGGGGCATTAGGTTTTCTCGCGCTCGTTATGACCGCCGCGTTCGTCGCCTGCAGCAGCCTCGGGCAGACGACCGGTGTCGACGTCGGGCCCAACTTTCCCTCGAAGACTCTCTATGCGACGAATAGCAACCAGAACGCGATCAGCATCTATTCCAATGGAACGGCGAGCGGCAGAGGCCCCGCTTTTCAGATCGGCGGCTCCAACACGAGCCTAGACGGGCCGCAGTATCTCGCTTTCGATCGCGTCTCAGACCTGTGGGTGACGAACTACAATCCCAGCACGCAAAGAGGGTTGCTCGTTGAGTTCGCAGCGCTTGCGACCGGCAACGTGGTGCCGCTTGTGACGAATGCGCTCCCAGGCCGTCCGCGCGGGATCGCTTTTACAAGCAAAGGCCCGACCCCATTACCGTCGAGTTCGGCAAACCCGGCGCCGAAAATTATGGTGATCGCGGACAACGATCCGCAGGAGACCTATCCAAGCCGCATCATGCTCTTCATCGCCGGCGCCACTGCGCCGTACCAGGCGATCGCGGGACCAAAGCCGGCGTTAAAACTGCCTGGCGGGGTTGCCGTGGATGGACAGGGGCACATCTATGTAACCAACATCCAGGGTGCGTCGGTCATGCAGTTCATGCTGCCGACGCCCTCACCGACGCCGAAGCCGACTCCGACGCCCACGCCGACGCCGTCGCCGTCACCGACCCCAACCGGCTCGCCGTCGCCGTCGCCGACTCCTTCGCCGACACCAACGCCCGTCAATGTCTTTCCACGCTTCGCGATTACGGCCAAGAACGGCGTGATCACGCCGTTTGGTGTCGCGCTCGACACGTTGGGTAACATCTACATCGCCGACCGCGGAAAACCGAACGCCGGCTGCCAGTCGAAAGAAGGCCCGGCGATCCTGGTCTTTCCACCCTTCAGTAAGAAGATTCCGTATACGAAGCCGATTCGCACGATTCAGGGCTGCAGCACCGAGCTCAACGCACCCTCCGACATTAAGGTAAACGCTGTCGGCGTAATCTACGTAGCCGACTCCACGCCAAGCGGGGGAGGCATAATTTACGTCTATGCGGCTGGCTCGGGAGCGCCCGGCCATGAAAACGTCGCGCCGATGAAATCTTACACCTCGCCTGGAGTGATAACGGGCATCGGCCTCGTTCCATAAACGCGGATGTCGTTTATCAAAGGGATTATCGACGGTAACGAGCGCGAAGTCGCTCGACTGAGGCGCACTGCCAAAGCCGTCAACGAGTTCGAGCCAAAATTCAAAGCGCTCTCCGACGACGAGCTGAAAGCGAAGACGGCCGAGTTTAAGAGCCGGCTCGAACAGGGCGAGGAGCTCGACGCGATGCTGCCCGAGGTCTTCGCCGTCGTACGCGAGGCCGGCGTGCGCACGGTCGGGATGCGCCATTTCGACGTACAGATCATGGGCGGTCAGGTGCTGTACGAGGGACGTATCGCCGAGATGAAGACCGGCGAAGGCAAAACGTTGGTCGCAACGCTGCCGGTTTACGCACGGGCGCTCGAAGGGCGTGGCGTGCACCTCGTCACCGTCAACGACTATCTGGCTCGCCGCGATGCCGAATGGATGGGACCGGTCTACGAATTCTTGGGCCTAAAGGTCGGCGTGATTCAGCACGGGCTCGATTCGGCGCAGCGTCGGGAAGCCTATAACTGCGACGTTACGTACGTCACCAATAACGAGGTCGGCTTCGATTACCTGCGCGACAATATGGCGTGGCAAGTCGAGGACCTCGTGCAGCGCGAGCTCTACTTCGCGCTCGTGGACGAAGTCGACTCGATCCTCATCGACGAGGCCCGTACGCCGTTGATCATCAGCGGGCCATCGCAAGAGTCGGGCGAGCTCTACGATAAGTTCGCGCAGATCCTGCCGCGGCTGAAGAAGGGCGAGGATTACACGGTCGACGAGAAGGCGCACGCGGTTCCGATCGCCGAAGCCGGCGTCGCGCGCGTCGAGAAGATGCTCGGCATCACGAATCTGTACGAGCAGCGGAACATCGAGCTGACGCATCAGCTCAATGCCGCGCTGAAGGCGTGGAACCTTTTCCATCGCGACCAGCAGTACATCGTCAAGGACGGCGAGGTGATCATCGTCGACGAGTTCACCGGACGGCTGATGTACGGCCGCCGCTACTCGGATGGCATTCACCAGGCGATTGAAGCGAAGGAAGGCATCAAGGTTCGCGGCGAGGATCAAACGCTCGCGACGATCACCTTCCAGAACCTCTTCCGGCTCTACGACCATCTCGCCGGCATGACCGGCACCGCCAAGACGGAGGAGCGCGAGTTCCGCGACATCTATGGCTTGGATGTCGTCGTCGTCCCGACGAACATGCCGATGGTCCGCAAAGACAACTCCGACATCGTCTATAAGTCGGAGAAAGCCAAGTTCGATGCGGTCGTGGACGAGATCATCGGCGAGCATAAGAAAGGCCGGCCGGTGCTGGTCGGCACGCGCTCGATCGAGAAGAGCGAGTTGCTGGCAACGATGCTGCGGCGCAAGGGTGTCGAGTGCAACGTGCTCAACGCCAAATACCACGAGCAAGAGGCCGAAATCATCAAAGACGCCGGTCAAGAAGCTCAGGTGACGATCGCCACCAACATGGCCGGCCGCGGAACCGACATCAAGCTCGGCGACGGCGTTGCGCGCAACGGCGGCTTGCACATCATCGGCACGGAACGCCACGAGTCGCGCCGTATCGACAACCAGCTACGCGGACGTTCCGGCCGCCAAGGCGATCCGGGCTCGTCGCGTTTCTACGTTTCGCTGGAAGACGAAGTCATGCGGCTCTTCGGCGGCGAGCGCATGACCAACATCATGGAACGCGTCGGTTTCACCGACGAGCAGCCGATCGAATCGGGCCTGGTGACGAAGTCGATTCAACGGGCGCAGGGCAAGGTCGAGAACCACAACTACGAGATTCGTAAGCACGTCCTCGAGTACGACGACGTGATGAACAAGCAGCGTTCGGTTATCTATGGTGACCGGCGGGCGACGTTAGAGGGAAAGTTCGATTCGCGGACGTTCATGACGCAGACGCTCGAGTCCAAAGTGGACGAAGCCGTTGAGGAGAACGCGCCGGAGAACGCGCACCCCAGCGAATGGGATCTCGACGAGATGCTCAGCGCGCTCGAGTTGATCTTTCCGATCAAACGCAGTGTGACCGTGAATGACTTGACAGGGAAGGACCGCGAGGAAATTCGGCGCCTGCTGCGCGCAAAAGCGCAAGAGGCATACGAGACTAAAGAGCTCGACGTAACGCCGGAGATTCTGCGCGTCGTCGAACAGCGCTATCTTTTGTTGCCGATCATCGACCGCCAATGGGTCGATCATCTCTACGTGATGGATCATCTCAAGACCGGCATCGGCCTGCGCGGTTACGGCCAAAAAGACCCGCGCGTCGAGTATGAGAAGGAAGCCTTCGAGATCTTCGAGTCGCTCAAGAACAACATCGCCGACGAAGCGGTCAAGGGCGTCTTCCGTGTCCAGATCGAGCACGGCCCGCCGCCGCCTCAGTTTGGCGACGGCGGCGGCGCCACTCCCGCATCCTTGCCATCCTTTACGCCGATTCCGTCGGGCGAGCTCGTTCCACAACCGGTGACCGCCGGCAACGCGCTGCCACCGCAACAAGTCGAACAGCTGTTAGGTCCGATGCCCGGCGCCGGCCGCCGCGTTCAGCAATTCCACACCAACAAGGACGACGAATCACCGGCAAAGCCCGTGCAGCGCGATCAACCCAAAGTCGGTCGCAACGAAATGTGTCCCTGCGGTAGCGGTAAGAAATACAAGCGCTGCCACGGCGCCGCAGCGTAGCGGGATAGGAGTTATCGATTCCAAAACGGACCCCCTCCCCCCAGCCGGCTCAGCTGCAGCGCGTTAAGCGCTGCGGTCGAAGCTGCGAGACTGCGAGCACACTGCGAGGCAAAGCGTCTGTGCTGCGAGGCTGCAATGCGCACGCGATCGGCGTCGTGCTGCGCAGCTGCGAGGCTTCTAGGCTAAGCGTCCACGCCGGCTAGGGCGATGCGGGCCCCGCGGGCGCGGTGGGCGCCGAAAAAAAGACGTCTGGTTCACACGGCTGCTGTTAATGTTGAACGCCAGGTCTGTGGATGAAACCCGCTACTGAATTCCCATTGCTGCGGTGAACAGCGCTTGCGCGAGCTGCTTGCGCTGCGCTTGCGAGATCTTCATGTCTCCGGTGTGAAACGTAACCTTTGCGATGGTTCCGGTGAAGGCGTTTGGCACGGTGTAGCCGGAGTCCACGGTCGTGACGTTATCTTCGCCGACGTCCATGCCATCGGTCCACGGCATTATAAACGGAATGGTGTGCTCGATGCGCCGGCTAGCGACCGTATTTCCGTCCACGCTGAGGGTCCCCGTGCCGCCCTTCCCAAAGCCGCCGCCGTCGTAGACGAATTTGAAGGTAACGGTATGATGCCCCGGCGCGAGCGCGTTGGCTCCCGTCCATCGCGTCGTTTCGAGCTCGAGGAAGTTATACGAGAAGGCCGGTTTGCCGCGGTTCACCCAGAGCGAGTATCCGCCGAACTGCCCGCCGGATGAGACGATCACGCCGTTGCCTCCGCTCGCGGGAGTCGTCACATCGCCTTCAATGGTGAAGTCGCGGTTGAGAACATCGGGTGAGTCGGTCTGATAAAGCCCGATGATGCCCGAATGATAGACGACGGTGCTGCGTCCGCCGATGAGGCTCGGCCGGCCGGCGAACGGGCTTGGCGTATTATCGAGCGGGAAGACGTTGTTCTTCTCCGCTTCGCTTACGAACAGATCCTGAAGCTGCTTCAGCATCGCCGGGTTTTGGCTTTGCACGTCCGCGTACTCGGTCCAGTCGTCCTCGGGAGTGACGTGGTAGAGGTGCCACTTCAGCGATTCCCAGAGATCAACGATCGGCTTGTTGGTCACCATTTTCCACGGGATCGCATGCGGCTCGGCTGCCGCGACCCAGCCGTCGTGATAGATGCCTGGGGTGCCGAACATCTCGAAGTACTGCGTGTGATGCGTCGAAGGCGCGTTCGCGTTCGCCTTGTCGAAGGTATAGTTGAAGGCGACGCCCTCGATGGGCTTCTGCTTCACGCCGTCGACCATCTCCGGCTGAACGATTCCCGCCGCCTCCAGAATCGTCGGAACGACGTCGATGACGTGGGCGAACTGCGAGCGGAGGCCGCCGGGATCGTTGATGTGCCCCGGCCACTCAACGATCATGCCATTTTTGGTGCCGCCAAAATAGGAAGCTACCTGTTTCGTCCATTTGAACGGCGTGTCCAGCGCCCAAGCCCATGCAACGGGGAAGTGCGGATAGGTGTATTGCGATCCCCAAAGGGGGCCAAACCTCGGCCAGAACTTTTCCACGGTCGGGGTAACGGCGTTGAAAGCTAAGAATTCGCTCGGCGTTCCGTCCATCGTGCCCTCGGCGCTCGCACCATTATCGCCATGAATGTAGAAGATCAGCGTGTTGTTGTAGCGACCCGTGTCCTTCAGCGCTTGAATAATGCGACCGATCTCATGGTCCGTTTCTGCCAGATACGCGGCGTAGACTTCCATTTCGTGGGAGTACGCCTTCTTCTGATAGGGCGTGAGCGTGTTCCAGTGCGGTAGGCTGATGCCGGAGTAGCCGGCATCGGCGTACTCGGGAGATTTAGGATCGGGCCACGGGGCGAGCTTTGCGTTCTTGGGAATCGTGCCCAGCGCTTGTTGCCGCTTGAACGCCATCTCCCGATAGGCGTCCCAACCCATGTCGAACTTGCCTTTCATTTTGGCGATCCACTCGGGCGTAGGCTGATGCGGCGAATGCGTCCCGCCGGGACAGTAATACATGAAGACCGGTTGCTGGGGCTTCAGGTCGTTGATCTGTTTCACCCACGAAACCGCTTTGTCGGCGAGATCGATGTTGAGGTTATAGTGCGGGT
>CAWHRL010000001.1:0-1048748 GCA_963831815.1 Vulcanimicrobiota bacterium | reverse complement strand
AAGTTTCGTTGAGGGATGCTGCGAGGCGGGGTCGTCTTCGAAGTAAATGGTAAGCACGAAACGGTGCTGCACGCGTTTACCGGGAGCGCCTATGGCGGCGATGGCGACTCGCCCGTGGGCGGACTGGTTCGGGATCATAACGGCAACCTCTTCGGAACAACCGAGTCCGGAGGGAATCCCGGCGGGGGATTGCTTTCCGTTTTACCGCTGGCGGTAAAGAAACGATCTTACACAACTTCACTCGGCGGAGCGGATGGGGGAGAGCCGCGCCACCTTAGTGATGGCGTTTCCTGCGGGGAATCTCTACGGCACGACGTACGGCGGCGGCGCTGGTGTGCACATATATTTCACGTGTGGGGTCGTCTTCGAACTGAACCGAAAGGGGTTGGAAACTGTCTCCTTACTTTTGACGGCACGGACGGCGGCTGGACATCGGCGGACGTCTTGCGCGATGCCGCGGGCAACCTCTACGGAACGACGCCGCAGGCCGGCCCGTATGCCGATGGCGTCGCTTTTAAGATCAGCGCAACCAGGCCTCGATCGCGCGAAAGAACGCCGGATTCCGCTACGCGGATTGGACGCTGGCTGGACGGCGGCCGGCTACGATGACCTTGGCGCAGCCTGAGTATCGAACAAGAATGGAGCCGAGATCATGAGGATCCTAAATCAAACACGACGCGCGCTGAGGGTATGGGCGCGGCCGCCGCCATACTCGCCGGTTGTAGCGGCGGCCTCTCGCAAGTGACGCCGGCGACCCAAAGCACCGATCTGGGCCGCGCCGTCCACGCTTTCGGCGGCTTCACCCGTCCCAGATGTCCGCCGCCGAGTTACGGAATTACAGCCTCAGCGTGTATGTGAAACTCGGCAAAAGGTGACGCTTGCCACCAGAGTCGTGACGTTCATCTACGAAAGTGGAGGTGTGTACCCCACGTGTACCCGAGTGCGCAGTGGAGATCGAGTGGCGGTCGCCTAAAAGTGAGCGACGGGGGCAAATCGGCCACATTTTCGGGCACCGCGGTGGGGCAATACACCGTCACTGCAACCTTCGACGGGCAAAGTCCGACGGTGCAGCTAACCGTGCAGATTCATAACGAACGCCTACTCTTCGCTATAGGGTGTAAGCTCTCCGAATCGTGCGGGACTTACCCGACAGCCGGGCTGCTCGCGGGCAGCGGCGGCACGTTTTTCGGCACGACCAGTTCCGGCTTTGGAGCGGACAGCGACGGAACTGCCTTCGAGTTGACGCCCCAAGGCTCGGTGTACAAGCTGAAAACTTTGCATGTTTTTGCCGGCGCCGACGGCTCGTACCCAGTAGCCGCACTAATCAGCGACGCGGCCAGCAACCTCGACGGCACCACGACCGCCGGAGGCAGGCGCGGGTACGGGGACCGTGTTCGAGGATCACCCACGGATCAGGTTACAACGAGACGGTCCTGTACAGCTTCCAACCTTCCCCCGACGGATTGCCGGTGAGCGCCCTGTTCGAGGATAAGAATCACGTGCTCTACGGAACGACTTCGCACGGCGGAGCCTTGAGCGGCGGAACCGTGTACAGACTCACGCCAACGGGATCCGGTTACGCGGTAAAAACGGTGCTGTACAGCTTCCCCAAAACTAGCTACCAGGGGCACAGTAACGCGAAGCTATCCGCATGGCGGCCTTATTCAGGATAAGAACGGCGCACTCTACGGCACTACCGTCTATGGGGGTAGTCACGGCCTTGGCACCGTGTTCCGGCTCACGCCCCACGGGTCAGGTTACCAGGAAGCGGATTTGTACAGCTTCTCCGGCGGACCACGGAGGCTGGCCGTATGCCCTTATCGTAGAAATAGCGGCGCGCTGTACGGCACGGCTTCGAATTTCTCGCGGACGGGTCCGGAGACGTTTTCAAGCTGACTCCCAAGGGATCGAGCTACGTCGAGACGGTGCTGTATGCTTTTCAAAGCGATCACGACGGAGGGTACCCGCTCGCGGGCTTGATCGAGGTAAAGGCGGCACCCTTTACGGTACCACGTCCGGTCTTGGCGGCGACGGATGCTACACTTGCGGGACCGTCTCCTCACTCACCCCGCAGGGATCGACCAACTGCGGGAGCGCGTTCTCCATACCTTCGGGGGCTCAGCGGTCGACGGCGCGTATCCGGCCAGCACCTTAAATAAGGATCGAGCGGGCAATCTTTATGGAACGACGGAAGAAGGCGGTGCATTCGCTGATGGTGTTCTTTAGAGTGAAACCATGAACATCGTTTCGGTACGATAAGTCCCTAGATTTGTCGCGGGCCGCCCAGCGCCGCGGGTTAGCGTTCATTTTCCAGCGCTTTTCGGTTGCGTTGATACGGCCTTAGTAAGCGTCGTAGGCTTTACGATGCTTCGCGATCGTTACGCTGCTGACGAACGGCAGCGTCCGCGGTTGGACGCTGGCTGGACGCCGGTCAGATACGATGACCTCGCATCATGTCAACAGTGAGGAGCGTCGCTATGAAAATCATTTTGAAATACCTGATCGTTTGCGCGATCGTGACCTTGGCCGATGCGCTCGCGATGCCGGCGAACGCCGCGTTTCCCGGGACGAACGGACGCATCGCCTTTATTTACGGCAGCGGATCGTGCGGCGGCGGTGTCCTCTCAACGGGGGACGTATATACGATGAACTCCGACGGGAGTCACGTGTCGCGGCTCACCCATTTCGGCCCGAAGTTCAAGACGGTGGTCGGCTCTGAAAACTGGTCGCCAGACGGCCGGAAAATCGTCTTCGTTGAGCTCGCAGCCGGCAACTGCGGCGGTGGGCAACTTTGGATCATGGACAGCGATGGCACGCACCGACCACACCGGCTGCTGAACTACGAAAGCTTCGTTGACATGTGGAGCCCAGCTTCTCGCCGAATGGGAAAAGATGGTCGTTTTCTCGCGCGTGCCTTCTAGCTATAACAGCAACAACGCCATTCGAAGCCGTTGGAATCTTTCCCGCGCGTCAGCGAAAGTCTTGCAAACCCGTTCATACCGGCAACAGAGGTTTCGGCGTGTATACGACATTGACGGGTTACGCTTATCAAACCATCGCCGGCAAGTCGATAAGGGCCGGTCGGCAAACAAAGGCAATCCGCCCACTCAAAAGGACCCACACGGAAAGGATCGGTAAAAGTTATGAAGATTCGAAGCTCCACCCTGCTCGCACTGGGCATTTGTGCGGTCGTTGCCATGCTCGCAGGCTGCGGGGGGCAGTCGCAGGTCACGCCCACGAGTGCGATGCGGACGGCGCACATTAGTGACGCCGGCGGCGAATCGACCGGTAAGCAACACCCGGCAAGGAAAAGGGCGGCGCGGCTCCAGTCCGTACACGCTCGTCGACCTCGGGACGTTCGGCGGCCCGGACAGCGCGGTGTCGACGGCGAGCATGTTCGGCCCCGCCCAGATCTTGAACAATCAAGGAACCGTCGTAGGCTTCGCCGACACGGCTACAGCGGATCCTTTCCCGGCGTTCTGCTTCGACGAACTCGTTGTTACGTATCTGTCGACTGCAGTCTCGCGAACGCATTCAAGTCGCAAAACGGAGCGCTGACGCAATTGAGTGCGCTTGGACCAGAAAGTGCCGCGGCTTCTTCAATAAATAGTAACGGCGACATCGCTGGAATCGCTGAAAACGGAGAGACGGACCCGCTGTACCCGGGATTTCCCGAGCTTCGCGCAGTCCTTTGGAAGGGCCTGACAGATCACCGACTTAGGAACCTTTGGCGGAACGGAGAGCTACGTCGGCAGTGTCAATGACCGTGGCGAGGTGAGCGGGTGCGGCGCTCAATACCACCCGGACCCGTACTCCTTTATCGGCTTGTTCGGTCAGAACAACGAAATCAGACGCAAACGCACGCGTTTGTTTGGAAGAACGGCGTCAAGACGGACATCGGTACCTTGGGCGGCCCCGATTCCGGGGTGCTGTGCAACAGGCGGCGGTGCGTTCATAAACCAGCGCGGCCAGGTTCAGGCGATTCCTACACCAATGACGTGCCGAACTCTGACTCGGGGATTCCCACCGATCATCCCTTCCTCTGGACGCGAGGAAAGGGCATGCGGGATCTGGGGCACGTTGGGCGGAGATGAAATAGCAACGACCAGGGTTTGAATGACCGTGGCGAGGTCATTGGCTCGATGTGGCTCAAGGGAGACAAAAAGCACCATCCTTTCCTCTGGGATGGAAAAAAAGCTGAGAGACCTTGGCACCTTTGGCGGGCCCGACGGTGACACTTCCGCGATCAATGACGCGGGCGAGGTCGTCGGCTGGGGCGGGACCACGGCGCAATGCCACCCGGCGATCGAAGGCGGTGACGCAATGGCCTTTCTCTGGAGGAACGGCCATAAGATCAAGCTCGGGTTCCTTCCCCAAACCGACTACAGCCTGCCGCCAGGTACACTTCAAGAACGCAGGTCGTTGGCCTTGCGTTTGATTGCAAGACCAGCGGCGGCCACGGTGGCGCATTTCTGTGGGAAGACGGCGCAATCGTCGATCGGAACACGCTGATCCCTCCGAGTTCAGCGCTACACTTAGCCGTCGCCTACGATATCAACGACGTGCGCAGAAATCGCGGGCTTCGGGACTCTCGCAAGCGGCGAAGTCCATGCCTTTCTGCTCGTTCCCAACGATCGGAACGCCCAACGCAGTATAGCGACGACGGCTCGAACCTCGGCACCGCCCCGAAGGATAACTCCGGCCGAGGCCACCGTGCTTCGCGCATTTCTGGTACATCATGTACGCGATTACCGCAAGCCGCTTCGCCGCTTTTAGCGAATGCCGACGGAACCGACAAGCACGTCATCAAGACCGGACTTACGGTAGGGGGCTGCCCCGGCGGTCCCGTCATCTTTCAGTACTGCGTCACCCCGCACGTGGGCTCCAGCGCAGCAGTCGCGTTGAAAATGAATGGACAAGACATTATGAAGAATCTCTCAACACGAAGCCTCGTACGCACTCAGCGTGTGCGCGGCCGTCGCCGTACTCGCCGGCTGTAACAGCGGGGCAGGCGTCTTCCCAAGCTTAGGCAATGGCTTCGCGCAAAACTCCAACCACCCGAGTTCAACTGATCTCAGGTTCGTCGGCGTACGCGATCGCGTCGGAAATGAATCCTTAACTACCCCCTAATCAAATGGGACGGCGCCTGCCCTCGTTACGGAGGTAATGGGACTTTCAGCACGAGCGGTAACGCTACCGGGCGATATTCGGGGATATTCACAGCCAGTGGAAAGTTTTATTTAAGCAATTGCACGTCCGGCGGTACCCAGGTTAGCGAAACATTCAACATAACAGCCGGAGCCAAGGTTATAAGCGGCTCGTTCGATGGGAATGCGCCATTCAAGTGCTTCCACGGAGGACAAGAATGCTTCCTGGAGCCGAGCAGCGACTTTAACTATAAGGCACAAGTCATGCGCGGCGTAAAAGTGCTCAAATATATCTCTGGTAGTGGATCTGAGAACGGCATCGGTCCAAGTGGAATGAGTGAGACGCTGAACTCGTTATAAAAGCACGTCGTTACCATTTCGGAGGGGAATAGCTGACTTCTATGCGAAAACTTTTTTCCGGTCGGCATGCATTAGGCATCTGCGCGGCCATCGCAATAATCCCAGGCTGCGGATCGCAGTCGCCAATCGAAACTCCGGGCGCAATGCCGCAAACGCGCCTGCTACAAAGCGCGGCGCAGTCCAAAGTTGCGCACGTTGAGTACGCCTATGTGACTAACGCTGGATCGAACAACGTTTCCGGTTATGAGATCGGGAGCAAAGGCGCGCTGGTGCCGGTGCCGGGATCGCCGGTTGGCGCGGGCCTCATTCCAAGTGGCGTGGCGATCGATCCCGCGGGCAAGTTCGCCTATGTGTCCAGTGACCGAGATGTTTTCGCTTTCAGGATTAAGCCTAATGGCGCTCTGACCCAGGTGAAGGGGTCGCCATTTAGAGCAGGCCCGACCGTGGTCGGCGTGGCGATCGATCCCACGGGCAGGTTCGCGTATGTAACCAATCGCACTTCCAGCAATGTCTTTGCCTACAAAATCAACGCAGCGAGCGGCACGCTCAAAAAGTGATGGGATCACCATTTGGCGCGGGTGCCAGCCCCAGCGGTGTGGCGGTCGATCCTGCGGGCGCGTTCGCCTTTGTGTCCAACCTTGGCTCTGGTAATGTTTCTGCCTATACCATTAACTCGACGAGCGGCGCGCTGACGCCGGTTGTGGGGTCGCCGTTTGGCGCGGGCGCGAGCCCCAGCAGCGTGGCGGTCGATCCTGCGGGCGCGTTCGCCTTTGTGACCAACTATGGCTCCGCTAATGTTTCCGTCTATACCATCAACGAGACGAGCGGCGCGCTGAGCCAGGTGGTCGGGTCGCCGTTTGGGGCAGGCACCGAGCCCCGTGGCGTCGCCGCTTGCCGCGTCACAGGCGGCACATGTAAGCCGCCGCCCTTGTAACTAACACCGCGCGCCCATGGCTTCGCCAATCGTGAGGCCGGGCTTGCACTGCGAGGTTTGTTAGCATTGAAGCATTGCAACTGCGCAGCGCAGCGGCATAGCTGCACGGATTGCGCAGCAACTTAGTCGCCTCGCGGCCGATGCCATGTTCGAGATCGAATTAGACGAAGAACCCGGCGAGCGATCACGAGCGGAAACTTTATGCGTGCGATCATCCGGCGCATCGAGGTCGAACAGGCCACTTACAGCTTCGATGCGCGCCCTTATGAAATGAAGAAACTAAGAGCGAGCATGTTCGGAGAACCCGAACCCCGCAAAGACGAAGTCTCATCGGTCGCATTCTACACGTACTGTGCGCCCTCCGACCTCGCGCCCCGCGGCGGCGGACCTCATTGACGACGACCTCTACGATGCGCTAGAGCGGCGGGAGGCGGCAAAAGACGAAGAGTACAGGCGCAACGACGGGGTTAAGCGCCAACAGCAATTCCGAGATGATAATCTCGACCGCTTTACGGAGTTCAGAAAAATGAAGACGCTCATCATCCTCGCGGCAATGTTCTTCCTCGCAGAGGGCTCCATCAACCAGGAGCGCTCGTTGTTGGCTGCACTGGCCAAGAATCTGCGGGGTGCTTAGCGATGGCTACAAGCAAACGGATCGCCAGGAAGGCGTCAAAGCTGCTCAAGGCGAGCAAGTCATTCACGGTGTCTGATATATATGGGCCACTCGAGCGAGGGCGCGGGTAGCCCGCAGGCAGAGTTCGCCTACGGCTTCGATTGCAAAGCCCGTCGCGGAACGGATTTTGCTAAGGAGTCAGGGGTCTAGAAGTCCCCTGCCAAGGTGCCGGGAAACGCCGATTTTTCTCTCAGATCGCCGCAGTTGGTGCTCGTATGCGAACGGTTCAACCGACGTCCTCGTTAGTGCTATAGATGATCGTCGCCGATGATAAACCGCCCAGACGTAATCTTCGGTATCAATGGCGCCGCATCGCTCGGCACCTTCGATGGTGTCGTTAGTGTGTTAGCATTGCAGTGTCCCCAGCCGCGACTGATCGTGCTCCCAAGGAGGCCCTCCGCTTCGGCGCTGCCGCCGTCGAGGCTACCACCGGCGCCACTCCACGTAAACGCATCCTTCGGCTCGCTGCGCTCGGCGTTGACGCGGAGCCTCTGCGCCGGCGGTAACCGCGCCGTGCGGCAGCTCCATGTCGGGCCGCTTGACAGCGAAAAAAGTTAGACTAAAAGAGTTAAACTAAAAGAGTTACTTGACGAACGCCGTTGTGCGCGAGATAATTGGCGTGCAAGAGTACACGCGACTTTCGCCCGCATAATAATGCTGGCGTAAAGCCTCTGAAGCAGATCGCTTCGGGGGCTTTTCTCTTGGTATCGCGTGCCTGTGGTCAGGAACATATGAAGAAATCGTTCAATCCGAACCTTGTACATGCTGCCGCGACGTGAGCGCGATCCGATAGGTGTGATCTTTCCGTCGATCGGGATCGTCATCTGGGTCGGCGCTGCCTCGTGCTGGGTCGCGACGCAAGAGGTTGCACGTGCCTTCGGCTATCAAGCATCGCTTGGCCGGCCGCTCTTTGGTCACGTCTACTCGCCCTTCGACCTGGTCGCGTGGGCGATCAAGTTCGATCATCCGGCGCGCTTCGGGCTAGAGATCCATCGGGTGTTCGCACACGCGTACGCGATCGTCGTGCTCGGGAACGCACTCGGTATCTGCGTTGCCGTCTTGATGGCGGCACGGCGCCTTGGCCGCTTCCAGCGCCACACCGACCTTCACGGCTCCGCGCACTGGGCGTCACCGCAGGAAGTTCGGGCGACCGGTCTGCTCGGTCGCGATCGAGGTGTTTACGTGGGAGCTTGGCGCGATCCGAAATCGGGGCGAACCAAGTACCTGCGCGACGCAAGCTCGGCGCACGAGCTTGAGTTCAAGGCAACCGGCGCCGGCAAAACGGTCGGCTCCGTCATTATGACGTTGCTCTCTTGGACCGGTTCGGTCTTCTGCCTGGATCTTAAAGGAGGAGAAGTGTGGCTTAAGACGGCGGGCTGGCGCGCTGCGAACCGGGAGCAGGGCGGTCTGGGCCAACGCGTTTACAAGTTCGAGCCGGCGGCGACCAGTGGTTCGAGCGTGCACTTGAACCCGTTCGATCGCATTCGGATCGGCACGGAATACGAAATCCAAGACGTCCAGAACATCGTCGAGCTGGTTGCCGACGAGGGCGAGAAGCCGGTCCGCGGTGACAACCGCTTCTGGATCGAGATGGCCAAGCGGCTCCTGTTGGGGCTGAGCCTACACGTCAAGCATGACGCCGATCCGCACAACGACTCGCTTACCGGGGTCGCGGCAACGCTGGCCGACCCGCGCTTCGACGACCTCGACGCACTCTTCAAGCACCTGCGCAAGCTATGAGCACGATGCATCGCACTCGCGGGGATGGCGCGACGCAGAAGGCCGTCCGAGCGCAACGCATCCCCTGGTCGCGCAGATCGCGACGCAGATGCTCGCGATGGAGGAGCGCGTCAAGGCGAACATCGTTGCCGAGGCGCAGAGCTTTCTGAACCTCTACAGCGATCCGGTGATCGCCGCGAATATCGCGTCGCAGCGATTTCGACCTCGACGATCTCGGCAACGGCGACGTGAGCCTGTACTTCGTCGTTCAGCCGGCCGACAAGAAGCGCTTGCGCCCGCTCACGCGGCTCATCACGACCCAGATTCTGCTCGCCCTGATGCAACGGTCCGAGCAGTGGCCGAGCCGCGGGTTCTAATCATGCTCGAAGAGGTGGCGGAACTTGGCGCTCTGGACGTAGTTGCGACGGCGCTTGCGCTTGGGCGAGGATACGGGCTCAAGCTGTTCTTGATCGCCCAGGACTTGAGCCAGCTCGATACGGCGTGGGGAGCCAAGAGCAAGACCATCGTTGCGAACTGCGCGATCCGCATCGCTTCAGCGCCAAACGACGTCGGAACGGCAGAGCTGCTTTCGAAGATGTGCGGCACGATGACCGTGCGGCACACGGTCCGCAACTACTCGGGAAGCCGCTTGAGCGCGCTGCTTCCGCACACGATGACGACCGAGCACGACACGCAGCGTCCGCTCTTGACGCCAGACGAAGTCATGCGGCTTCCCGGCCCGCGCAAGACCGATACGGGCGAGATCGTCGCGCCGGGGAACATCCTGGTCTTCGTGTCGGGGCATCCGCCGATTTACGGCGTGCAGCCGCTCTATTTCCGCGACCCGACCTTTACACGGCGTGCAGCGATCCCGCCGCCGGAGGTCCGCCGTGCCTGAGCAATTGTCGCTGCACGATCAGCTGCACGTGCGCCTGCAGGAGAAGCTGCGCCGCGAGCTCGGCGCCGGCCGTGCTCGATGCGCTTGCCGATCCGCGGGTAATCGAAGTGATGCTCAATCCCGACGGCCGCTTGTGGATCGACGAGCTTGGCGTGGGCATGCGCGATACCGGCAGTCGGATCTCTGCGGCGCAAGTCGAGAACCTGCTCGGCACGGTCGCGGCAACGCTCGGATGCGTGATCACGGCCGAGCGGCCGATGCTCGAAGGCGAGCTTCACTAGATGGCGAGCCGCTTCTGCGGATTGCTTCCGCCGGTGGTCGCTCGCGCCGGCGTTCTGCATTCGCAAAGCCGCGGCGCTGGTCTACGGCCTCGACGACTACGTGCGCGACGGAATCCTCGACGGCTCTGGTGCCAGCTGAAATTGCGAGCATCGATCGCCCGCCGTCGCGCGGCCACGCCGCTGTCTTACGCCATGCGATTCGAACTCGTCAGAACATCTTGGTCGTCGGCGGCACGCAGAGCGGCAAGACGACGCTGGCCAACGGCTTGCTCCACGAGTTGAGCACGTCGGTCGGCTCGACGCAGCGCGTGCTGACGATCGAAGAGACGCGCGAGCTGCGCTGCACGGTCCCCAATCACGTGGCCATGCGTACGACCGAGACGATCGACATGACGCGCCTCGTGCGCACGGCGCTCCGCTTGCGGCCCGATCGCATCATCGTCGGCGAGGTTCGCGGTGCCGAGGCGCTCGCGATGCTCAAAGCCTGGAATACCGGCCATCCCGGCGGCATCGCGACGGTGCATGCCAACGACGCCCGCGCCGGCCTGATTCGCCTCGAGCAACTCGTGCAAGAAGCCAACGTGCCGCCGCAGCCGGCGCTGATCGCCGAAGCCGTCGATCTGATCGTCGTCATCGTGCGCACGCCAACCGGCAGAAAGATCACCGAGATGGCTCGCGTCACGGGCACTTCGGCTTCCGGCTATGTCCTCGAACACATCGAACCCGCGCTCGACAACGGCTCACGCGAAGCTCACCGCCATTTAATGGCCATATGACCGACCTAACTACTAAAAGGAGGAGTCTATGATCTTCGCATGCCCGCCGCGGTGAGAACCGCGGCGTCTTTATTTCCGCTGCTCGCCATCGCCACGCTGAGACCGGTGCTCGCAAGCACCGGTGGCGGCCTGCCATGGGATACGCCCTTGCAGACGCTGCAAAACGACTTGACCGGTCCGGTCGCGACCGCCGTTTCGGTGATGGCGCTCTTTGCCGCCGGCGCGGCGCTGGTGTTCGGCGAGGAGATGGGGCCATCTCGTTCGGCGCGCGCTCTTGCTCGTCGTCGCGATCGCGTTCCTCGTGCTCGGCAACAACTTCCTGTCGGCGCTTGGCCTCACCGGAGCGGTGATATGAACGAGCAGCCGCGCACGATTCCGATTCACCCTCGCTGATTCGACCGATTCTGCTGATGGGCGCCGAGCGCGAACTCGTGCTGATCTCGGGCATCACTCGCTGCGGTGCTCGTCATGAGCCTCGAACGGCTGCGTCTTCACCATCGTCGGCGTCGTCTTTTGGGGCCTGAGCCTCGCGGCGCTGCAACGCGCGGCGAAATCCGACCCGCAGTTCAGCCGCGTCTATCTGCGCCACACGCGCTATCGTGCGTACTACGCCGCGCAGTCGCGCGCGACAGCGCGCTTGCGTCAGTGCGGGAGGGAATGCCGTGCTAGCACTGCGCGAGTTTCGCTCGACCGCAAAAGGACTGCCGGATCTGCTCAACTACGCGGCGGTCGTCGACGACGGCGTCGTGCTGAACAAAGACGGCAGCCTGACGGCGGCGTGGAGCTATCGCGGGGAAGACCTCGACTCGGCAAGCGTGCCGGAGCTGTCGGCGCTCTCGGCGCGGGTCAACGCCGCGTTCGCGCGGCGCGGGAGCGGCTGGATGGTGCACGTCGACGCGCTGCGCACCGAGGCGCGTGGCTATCCGGACGTCGGTGCTTTTCCCGACCGCACGACGCTGCTCATCGACGCGCGAGCGGCGAACCGCCTACGAGGCCGAGGGCGCGCACTACGAGAGCCGCTACGTGCTCGGCCGTCACGTACCTTCCGCCGATCGACGCCCAGCACGCGATCGCGAGCTTCTTCGTCGAGGGCGACCGGCCACGCGAGCACGGCGCAGCGGCCTCGAGGGCGCTCGAAACCTTCGCTCGGCGCCCTTGTGGAAATCGAGGATAACTTGTCGGCGGCGCTGCGGCTCGTGCGCCTGCGCGGCCGCCGCATCGAGGATCCCTTCGGTCGAGGGCACATCCAGGACGAGCTGCTGCGCCACCTGATGGCGTGTCTCACCGGCGAGGACCATCCGGTCAACCTGCCGCCGGTCCCGATGTACCTCGACGCGGTGTTCGGCGCGCAGGACTTCTTCGGGGGCTTGCGCCCGCGCATTGGCTGCCGCCACATTCGCCCGATCGCGATCACCGGCTTTCCGGCGGAGAGCTATCCCGGTATCCTCGACTTTCTCAACCGCTTGCCGCTGTGCTACCGGTGGTCGACGCGCTTCATTCTGCTCGATACGCCGGCGGCGCAGCAGCGGATCAACCGCTACCGCGCGCGCTGGTGGCAGAAGCGTAAGAGCTTGCGCAACCTGCTGCGCGAGCAGACCGGCAGCGCCGCCACGCACGTCGATGCCGATGCCGACGCCATGGCGACCGATGCCGTCAGTGCGCTTGCCGAGGCGTCGAGCGGTGCGGTGAAGTTTGGCTACTACACGAGCGTCGTCGTGCTGATGGACGAGAACGCCGAACTGGTCGACGCCGCCGCGCGCGACGTGCTCAAGGCGATCCATCACGCCGGCTTCGGCGCGCGCATCGAAGACGTCAACGCGGTCGAGGCGTTCTTGGGGACGCTGCCCGGGCCACGGCTTTCCCAACATCCGCAGGCCGCTGCTGCACACGCTCAACCTCGCCGATCTGCTGCCGCTCACGACCATCTGGCCGGGACTCGCGCAGCAACCGTGTCCGTTCTATCCGCCGCACAGCCCGCCGCTCGCCTACGCGGCGACCACCGGCGCAACGCCGTTTCGATTGAACCTGCACGTCGGCGACGTCGGCCACACGCTGATCGTCGGACCGACCGGCAGCGGCAAATCGACGCTGCTCGCGTTCTTGCTCGCGCAGCAGTTCCGCTATCCCGACGCGCACGTCTTCGCGTTCGACAAGGGCTACTCGCTCTACGTGCTCTGCGCCGCGAGCGGCGGATCGTACTACGAGATCGGCGCCGACACCGGGCCGGCGTTCACGCCGCTTGCGCAGATCGATGTGCCGTCCGAACGGCTGTGGGCGCAGGAGTGGCTGGAGACGCTCGTTACGCTGCAAGGCGTCACCGTCACGCCCGTGCACCGGCGCGCGCTTGCATCGTGCGCTCCAGCTTCTCGCCAGCGCGCCAAGCCGCACGCTCACCGATCTCGTCAACACGGTGCAAGATCAACTCTTGCGCGACGCGCTCACGCCGTACACGCTGGCCGGGCCGCTTGGGCGGCTGCTCGATGCCGAACGCGACGAACTCGACGACAACGTCTTCCAAGTCTTCGAGCTCGACCACGTCGCGGCGATGGGCGAGAAGAACCTCGTGCCGGTGCTTGCTGTACCTGTTTCATCGCGTGCAGCGGCGGTTGGCGCGCGGGCGGCCGGCGTTCGTGGCGCTCGGTGAAGCGTGGCTCGCGCTGTCGCACCCGCTCTTTCGCGAGAAGATCCGCGAGTGGCTCAAAACCTTGCGTAAGAACAACGGCGCGGCGATCCTCGAGACGCAATCCATCAGCGACATCACCGGCTCGCCGATTCGCGACGTCATCATCGAGTCGTGCCTGACCAAAATCTTCTTGCCGAACAGCGAGGCGCAGACCGAACACGCCGCCGGCGCCTACAAAGCGCTTGGGACTGTCGTCGCGGCAGATCGAGCTGATCGCGCGCGCCGTTCCTAAGCGCCACTACTACTACAGCAGTCCGCTCGGCAAGCGGCTGTTCGAACTCGGCCTCGGGCCGATCGCGGTGAGTTTTCTCGGCGCCGCCGGGCGCGAGGATCTCGCCGCAGTGCGCAGCCTCATCGATCGCTTTCCCAGCCACGTGGCCGGCGGAGTGGCTGTACCGGCGCGGCCTGCGCGACGCGGCCGCGCAGTGGGCCGAGCTTTCACCGCCTTTCAACGTCAACCTAACTTCTCTTAAAGGAGACAACCATGAACCGATATCTCGTCCGCGCCGCTGCGCTTTGGCGGCGGCGCTCCTCAGCGCGCCAACCCAGCCGGCCCAAGCGCAAGTGGCCGTCTACGACGCGGCCAACTTCGCCAAGAACACGCTGACCGAGCTGCACACGCTGCAGATCGTCACCGATCAGGCGACCCAAATCTCCAATCAGCTCCAGCAGATCGCCTACCAGGTGCAGAACCTTGCGCAACTTTCCCAACGGCATCTGGGGAGCAGATCCAAGGCGACCTGCAGGCACTCACCCGCATCGCCAAGGTCGGGCAGAGCATCAGCTACGCCGACGCTAACCTGAGCGGTGAGTTCACGCACATGTATCCGGGCTACGAGGTGCCGACGAACTACACCCAAGCCTACACGCAGTGGGCGACCAACGCGCTGGGCGGCATGCAAGGCGCGCTGCAGTCGGCCAACTTGCAGAGCACGCAGTTCCGGAAGCGAAGACGCGCTCTTCAGCCAGCTCCAAGGCCTGTCCGACGGCTCGCGTCGGGCACATGCAGGCGCTCCAGGTCGGCAACATGATCGGCGTTCAGGAGGTGCAGCAGCTCGAGAAGCTGCGCCAGCTGCAGATGGCGCAGGTCCAAGGCGAGTTCGACTACCTGGCCACGCAGCAGCAGAACGACCTGGTCGAAGTTCGCGACGCTGCGCGCGTGGCTGGACAGCCAGCAGACCTACAAGTCCAGCGAGTAGCGCTCAATGCGACGGATCACCAGAGCAGCAGCGCTGCTCTTTTTTGTTGCGCTCTTGCCGGTGGCAGCGCTTGCGCAGACGGGGCCGGTCTGCGCGCCGACGGCCGGCCAGGGTGGCATTCTCACCGGTCTTGCGCATCAGTTCAGCACCACGACCGGACCCTGGATGACGACCGCGCTGCACTACGCGCAAGGGCTCTTCTTTGCGCTGGTCGGCGATCGAGATCGCCTGGTCGGCGATCACCTACGTCTTGCAGAAGGACAGCTTGCCGGACTTCGTCGCGGCGCTGCTGCTCAAGATCCTGGGCGTCGGGTTCTTCTACATCTTGTTGCAGCCGCAGTACGGACCGGTCTGGATCGCCGACATGCTCTCGAGCTTCAGCCAGGCCGGCAGCGCGATTGGCGGGCAGTCGCAGTTCATGCCCAGCGATCCGAGCTCGGTCTTCAACTGCGGCACCGACATCGCCAACGCGATGCTGCAGAGCGTCTCGCAAAATCAAGGGGCATCAACCTCGGCAATCTCTTACCGGCGATCGAGGCGATTCTTGCGGCGCTGATCTGCGCGCTGGGCGTCGTGATCGCCTTTGCGATCATCGCCGGGCAGCTGCTCATCACGCTGATCGAGTCGTACATCGTGATCGGTGCCGGCGTCTTCATGCTCGGCTTTACCGGCAGCCGCTGGACGCTGGTCTTCGGCGAGAAGTACGTCGGCTACGCGGTCAGTGTCGGCATCAAGCTTTTCATGCTGGAGCTGATCGTCGGGCTGGGCTACGGCCTCGGACAGCAGTGGGCGGCGCTCTTTTGCAACGGCATCGCGCCGCCCGAGACCTACATCGAGGTCGTCGGCGCGGCGCTGGTCTTCGGATTTCTCGCCTGGCAGATTCCGAGTCTCGCGGCTTCGCTCATGAACGGCGCGCCGCGCATGACCCTGGGAAGCTTTGTGAACACCGCCGGCGCCGTTGCGGTCGGCGGCGTCGTCGTCGGTAGCGGCGTCGGCGCGCTCGTCGCCGGTGCGCACGCTTGCCGGCGGCAGCTCCGATACGCGTACGTGCAGCCGGCGACGTCGGCGATACCGACGAGCGCACGCGCTCCTCGATACCGGCGCACGCGGCAAC
Organism: Vulcanimicrobiota bacterium; assembly: GCA_963831815.1. Classification (GTDB taxonomy): domain Bacteria; phylum Vulcanimicrobiota; class Vulcanimicrobiia; order Vulcanimicrobiales; family Vulcanimicrobiaceae; genus Cybelea. Next base: position 1,032,964 of record CAWHRL010000001.1, on the reverse strand, counting down.
GGGCGCAGCTCCGGGCGACGTCGCGAAGCGACGTACGATCCCGACGCGTACGCGCGTGGACCCGACACGTTTGCGAGCGGTTCGCGTCGGAGCCTCAGCGATGCCGCGAACGAGCCGAAGCCAGCGCAGACGCCGCGGACGCAGTCGAGCCGACAGCGCTTCGAGCGATCATCCGGATTCTGCGACGAGTCCGGACCGACGAGCCGAGATCGAGCAGAAGAAGTCGCAGCAACGCGCGCGAGCGACGCGGCCGTTGCCGCCGACGACGCTGCGCGAGGTTACCCAAGCCGAACAGCAGTGACGTGCGCAACGATCCAACCGGCACCCCGCCGCGGCATCAATCCGATGCTCTTTCGACAGCCGCCGGTGCCCGACGACTCGGCCGACGGCAACATCGAGATTCGCTTCAAACATCCTGAATGAGTGAGTGAACATATGAAAACAATCGAACACGCCGCTGCCGATGCGGCGGCACTGGAAACTCCGTATCTCTCGGCTCGCCGAGAGTGGAACGAGCGCTACGGCGACTACATCGCGCGCGCACGCAGTTGGCGATGGGCCGCATTCGCGGCCCTCGCCGTATCGCTCGTGCTCGCGATCGGCGTCGTCTGGCAAGCCGCGCAAAGCAAAGTCGTGCCCTACGTCGTCGAGGTCGACAAGCTCGGCGACGCCGTCGCCGTCGCCCGCGCCGATCGCGCCGCTCCGGCCGACGTGCGCGTGATCAAGGCGCAACTCGCGGCCTGGATCGTCGACGTGCGCTCGGTCAGCTCCGATCCGCTCGCGCAGAAGAGCCGCGCTCTCACGCGTCGTACGCCATGACCGCTGCGACCGCGACGATCTTTCTCAACGACTACTACCGGCAGCATTCGCCATTCGGCCAGAACCGCACCGTCGCGGTCAGCGTCGACGCGGTGCTGCCGATCAGCAACCAAACCTACCAAATCCAATGGAGCGAGGACGCGACGCGACCTGCAAGGCCGCGCACCTCGCCACAACGCACTGGCTCGCCAGCGTCACCGTTGCCTTCGATCCGCCAACGGATGAGCGCGGCGTCCTGAGCAACCCGCTCGGGCTCTACGTCACCGGCATCAGCTGGACCCAACACTTGTAACCCTTCATCGCTTTTTGTGGAGGAATGACCAATGCTGCGACAGATCAGTATCTTCGCTCTTCTTACCTGTGCGCTCGTGCCGGCGGTTGCCGATGCCGGACCGATCGCCGGACCCGACGGCGTGCTGCGCTATCCGTTCGGCGAGCGCACGCCGCCGACGCTGCGCTGCAAGCCGCTCTTCGTCTGCGATCTCGTGCTCGAACCCGGCGAGACGATCGTCAACGTCGCCGTCGGCGACTCCGTGCGCTGGCTCATTGCGCCGGCGTCGAGCGGCGGCGGCGACGGTGCCACGCCGCACGTGCTCGTCAAGCCGACCGAAGCCGGCCTGCGCACGAACCTCATCGTGACGACGAACCGGCGCACGTACTACCTGACGCTCGTGTCGAGTTACAACTATCCCGATGCCGCGGATCGGCTTTCTCTATCCGCAAGATCCGCAGCAGGCCTTCGCAACGGCCGCTGTTGGGCGCGGCGTACGCGTCCGACGCGCCGCTGCCCGATACGGCGATCGACAAGCTCGATTTCAACTACCGCATGAGCGGCGACCGCGACCTGCAGCCGGTGCGCGTCTTCAACGACGGCACGCACACGTATCTGCAAATGCCGCAGGGCATGCGCGAGGTTCCGGTGCTGTTCGCGATCGGCAGCGACGGCGGCGACACGCTCGTGAACTACCGTTTCACGGGCCAGTACTACGTCGTCGACGGTGTGCCGGCGGGCATCGCCCTCGTTGAGGGCAGCGGCAAGCACCAGCGCCGCGCGCTCGTGACCCGCGGGAGCTAACACCATGGATCCAAAGCACGTACCTTCGCCGGTCGAGCTGGTCGAAAAAGCTTGGCGCGGCCCAGTTCTTGGGGTCATCAAGATCAGCGCGAAAGCCGGGTTTCATCGCAGCGCTGCTGCTCGCTGGACTCGTCGGCCTGATCGTCTACGGCATATCGACGGCGGGACACCGCCGCGCTTCGAACGCTCAACTCCGCAGCGAACCTGACGAAAGCTTCCGAGCAGCAGACGCCGTGGTGGAACGCCATTCCCGACGCCCAGCCCTCAGTGCTGCGGCTTCCCGCGCTTCCGGTCCCCGCGCGAGTTCCGCCGCTGCTCAAGACAGGCTGAGAACTCCGTGCGCGTGCCGGCACTCGCGCCAATCTCCGCGACGCAGATGCAAGCAGCGCAGCTGGCGCACGAGCTGGAAGAACGCCGCCGGGCGCTACTCGATGCGGCGCAAGCGGCGCCGGTCATGGTTCGGCTCAACGAGAACGGAACGCCGGAGCTTGCCGGTGCGACGCAGCCGGCGCCAAGTTCTCTGCCCTCGCCGGCTGCTGCCTCCGGACTCGCCGGAAACGCATCGCAACCGCGAGCGTCTGAAAATCAAGATGAGCGCGATGCCTTTCTCGCCTCCGCCGCAAGCGCTTCGCGCGATCGGATCTTTGCGGCGCGCCAAGACGATCCGTCGCCGTATGAGCTCCACGCCGGTAGCGTCATTCCGGCGGTTCTGCTCACCGGGATCAACGCGGATCTTCCCGGCACGATCGTCGCGCAAGTGCGCAACGACGTCTTCGACAGCGTCACCGGGCGCTATCTCCTTATTCCGCGCGGCACGAGACTCGTCGGCACCTACGATAACCGGATCGTTCAGGGCCAACGCCGCGTGCTTGTCGCGTGGACGCGGCTGCTCTATCCCGACGGCTCGAGTCTCGACCTCCTCGGCATGCCGGGTGCCGACCAGGCCGGGTACGCCGGCTTTGGCGCCAACGTCGACGAGCACCTCAACAAGGTCTTCACGTCGGCACTCCTGCTCAGCATCATCGGCGCGGGTGCGCAGCTGAGCCAGCCACAGCAGTCGTCGAGCCTCTACGCGGCGCCGAGCGTCGGGCAAACGATTGCCGGCGCCGTCGGACAGCAGATCGGCAACACGAGCATCCAGCTCACGCAGCGGCAGTTGGAAATCCCGCCCACGCTTGAAGTGCCGCCAGGCTATCTGTTCAACGTGCTTGTCGATCGCGACATCGTGTTGACCGCGCCCTACGGCGAGGCAGGTGCACGATGACTCTCCATGCGCTTGCGCTGGCAGCGCTCATGCGGCATTGCGCACCCGACCGTCGCGCCGTCAACGATGACGGCGATCGTACAAGTGGAAAGCGGCGGCGATCCGCTCGCGATCGGCGACAATACCACGAGGCGTTCGTACTACCCGCGCAACCGCGCGAGCTGCGGAAGCGTCTGGCCCGCCGGCTGTTGGACGCAGGGCACTCGCTTGACCTCGGGATCGCTCAAATCGACAGCATGAACTTCGCCGGTTTCGGCGTGAACGTGCACACGATCTTCGACCCGTGCATCGAATCTGAGCGTAGGTGCGAGGATACTCAGCGGCGACTACGCCTTCGCTGCACCAGCGATATGGTGACGGCCAGATTGCGCTCCGACATGCGATCGGCATGTACAACACCGGACGGCTCAACGCCGGGGAGAGCTACATTCGCCGCGTGCTGGCTGCGGCAGGGATTCAGGAAAGGCACCCGCGGGACTGGGTCGGCTCGCTGCGAGACTCGCGGCGTCCGAGGCTCCTAGTGGGTGAACGGATTCCAGATAAAAAGTCGCCGAGCACTCTTCGTCTAGCGGTCACGCCAGCACGCGCGCCGATTCTTATCTCGATCACGCAACCGCCCGGCATCACGCCATTCTAGCGCGCAGCCATGAATCAACCGATGTCGTTGCTCGCCCTCGCTTCGGTGGGCGGCTTCCTTGCAGCGTTTGCTATCTCGACTGCCGCCCTTGCGCGAATACCAATCCAGCGAGGCCTGCGGGTCGTAACGGTCCTCGCCGTCATGGTCGTAGTGAACCGTGTAATCATTGTCAGCGGCATGCGGTTCAATGTCACCCCGAGCATGCCCGTAGGCATCTATCGATTGGCACCCGTCCCACAGACGGGTCTTCAGCGTGGAATGCTGGTCGCGGTATGCGCGCCCCTCAAAGTAGCGCAGCTTGGCCGCCGTCGCGCCTACCTTTTCAGGCGGACAGTGCGTGGGCGATACCGAGCCGCTTTTAAAGACGGTCGTCGCCATGGCCGGCGACGTCGTCGCGACATCAAAAGGTGGGATTACCGTCAACGGGCGTCTTTTGCCCGACAGTAGGCCTGTATCGTTCGACACTGCCGGGCGCAGGCTTGTACCGTGGCCTTTAGGATCTCACCAACTTAAAACCCATCAAATTTGGCTTTACGCGGACCATGCAAAGAGCTGGGATTCCCGCTACTGGGGGCCTATAGAGAATGTCTTAGCAACGGTGATCCCGCTGGCCACGATTCCTCGTGCTCCGAGATAATTGATCGAACTGGCCGATCTCGAAGCGGCATGGCAAGAGGCGTTTTGCCCAAGCAAATTCCGAAGGGTTCGCCTTCATTCAGAAATTATTCTGGCTCGGGCGCAGATAGAACGGTCGGTACGAACGATCGCGGATAAACGCTGACGCTTGAGAACGCTAACGCCTGTAGCGATCGCTAACGTCCACGATAACCGAAGGGTCCGCAAGTCCCGGGCTCCACGCTTCAAGTAGAAAGAATCCCAGTGATCCATTTTGACGATCTGCCCGACGTACTCACGCCGGCGGAAGTGCAGTCGTTCCTACGACTGGGACGCAATGCAACCTACGACTTGCTCAAGCGCGGAACTCTTCGCAGCGTTCGGCTCGGGCAGAAGTACCTTGTGCCGCGGCAAGCCTTGCGGGAATTGTTAGACGCTTGCGGCGAACATAGTGGCGCCGGAACCCCCGTGAAAGGGAAAGCCTAACATGGGGTACCTGAAACGTATCGGGCCCAGACGCTACCGCTTCGCTTACGAAGGACCGAGGATCGACTGCAAGCGGCAGCAACAAACCGGGACGTTCTACGACCTAACTAAGACGGAGGCCGAAGCTGAACTTGCAAAACTCGAAGCGCAAGCCCGCGACGGCGATCACGTCAGGAACCCGAACCTCACCTTCAGCGAACTATTCAACGAGTTCATGGAGAAGAAGAAGCCACCGGCGCTCGCGGTCTCGACTTATGACCGCTACGGCATGTTCGGTAAGCTCTATCTACTCCCGTCGTTCGGCTCGATGAAAGTCCGCGATATCCGCCAGGGCCATTTGCTTGATGCGTACGCGAGCTGGCGCGCAAACGGAAGCCGTAATAAGCCGATCTCGGGCCGGACCGTGCGCCACGTCCATGACCTCATGCGTTGTGTCCTGAACTATGGTATCAGGCGCGATCTCGTGGTTCGTAACATGGCGGCACTGATCGCTCCCGAGGACTTGCCCAAGGCTCCAAAGCCGGAACCCAAGGCGCTCAACGAAGCCGAGGTCAAACGGCTTTTGGAAGCCGCGCGCAAACCGACCGGACGTTCCACCAAGCGCGGCTGTCTAAGTGCTGAGCCGTGGTTTGCGGCGGCCGTCGCATTCAGCGTTTACACTGGCGCACGTAGGGGCGAGGTCCTCGCGGTGCGATGGTCAGACGTGAGTCTCGAAGCGAAATCGGTGACGATCCGGAGGTCTCTCGCGGAGACGCGGTCTGCCGGCCGCTTCTTCAAGGAGCCAAAGAATGGCAAGGCTCGCACAATCGCTTTGCCTGGACCACTAGTTGCGATCCTGGAAGAGCATCGCAAGCGCCAGGATCAGGAACGCGAAGCTCTGGGCAGCGAGTACAAAGAGGACGATCTCGTGTTCGCTCGCCGAGACGGCTCGTTCGCCCGGCCCTGGAACTATGCGGCAGCAGTCAAGGACCTAGCGAAGCGCGCTGGCATCAAAACCATCAGCCTGCACGATCTCCGGGATACGCATGCCTCGCTGCTAGCGGCGAATGGCGTACCCTTGGAAGTTGTTAGCAAGCGTCTCGGCCATTCGAGCATTGGGGTGACGGCCGAGCGATACTTGCACGTCTATTCCGACCGGGACGCGGCTGCGGCGAGCGTGTTCGACACGCTGTGCGGTTGACTGCAACTTTTCAGGCGGTTAGACAAATGTTAGAAATCGGAGCCTGAAGACGATCTAGCGTGGCGAAAAGCCTTGTAAAATAAGAACAATTTTGGTAGCCCCAGCGGGATTCGAACCCGCGTTACCGCCGTGAGAGGGCGGCATCCTAGGCCACTAGATGATGGGGCCCTGGCTCCCGGGGATGGACTCGAACCACCGACATGCGACTTCAGAGGCCGCCGTTCTTCCAGCTGAACTACCCGGGACCGGTAGCGAGCGATTATACCACGCTCGCCGGTCCGGACCTTGCAACGCTTGCTCGCTTTAAGTTGCGGCCGCCGTAGGTGGGCGTTTGGCTGTGGCAATTTGGGCAAAGCATCCGTAGGTTTTCAAGGCGATTGTCGTCCCTGCGGCCGTTGATGTGGTCGAGATGCATGGTCAGCGGTTTCCCTCGCCAATCTGCGAGCCCACTCGATTGGCAGCTGTCCTGTAAGAGACCGGCTCTCATGAACCTCATCTTCACGTGCTTTCGATTTCTTTTCGGGTTGGCGAGAAGCTCTGCAATCGGCATCCCAAAAGATCGAGGCTTTAGGTCGCCGCGTTGAACGGCATTTGTCCAAGATGCTGCACAAAAGCCAAATTTCGCTTTGCACTGCCTGTAACTGTGGCCAACATCATAATGGGCCTGAACCTCCGACGAGTTGTACCTTCGGCGGCGATCGGCGAATGGTGCCGGCGCTACGCGCAGTGTTCCCCGCTTAATGGCTTTGATCCAGGCGGTGTGAGTAAAACCAAAACGTCGCTCGCATTCGGTAAAACCATGCCCTTCGTTATAATATTTCTCCACAGCGTTCCAGTCGTAGAGTTTCCTTGGCATGCCTCAATGGTAGGCAAACGATGTACCAAGTGGGTGGCATTCTAAAATAGCGCAATGCAAAAGCGTGCCACTCTTCGACTCCGCTCAGAGTGACACCGCTTATGCAGTCCAAAAGCGCAGGACTCCGCTCAGAGTGACACGGCGCAAGGTCGCTCTAAGTGCTGCGCTCTCGCTACTCTTCGACTCCGCTCAGAGTGACACAGGGGAGCCGCCACGCTAAGTAACGCGCTGCCCTTCGACTACATGCCTGCGGCGCTTCGCTCAGAACGACACGAGAGTCACGCCGCTTCGCTCACGATTACAAGAGAGACGCGATCGCTATTCCCAGATGATACCAGGTTTGGCGGACGCACGCAGCGCGTAACAAGGCTATAAGCGACGGATATAAAATATAACCTTATGCAGGCGGTCGTTTTGGTTGGGGGCGAGGGAACGCGGCTGCGGCCGCTCACCTACGGCACGCCCAAACCGATGGTGCCGATCATGAACGTGCCGTTCCTGGCTCGTACGCTCGAGCGTCTCTACGCTGCCGAGATCCGCGAGGTGATTCTCGCCGCCGGCTATATGCCGCAGGCGATCGTCGACTACTTCGGCGACGGTTCCGAGTTCGGCATGAAGGTGACGTATGCGATCGAGGCGGTGCCGCTCGGCACCGCCGGCGCGGTCAAGAACGTGGAACAGCATATCAACGGGCCGTTCTTCGTGCTCAACGGCGACATTTTGACGAGCCTCGACCTGCGCGCGATGCGAAAGTATCATCATGAAAAAGGCGGAATCGGCACGCTGCATCTCGTTCGCGTCGAGGACCCGTCGCCGTTCGGATGCGTCGTGCACGACGCGAACGGCCGCGTCACGGCGTTCGTCGAGAAACCTCCGAAAGGCCAGGAGCCAACGGACGAAATCAACGCCGGAACGTATTTGCTGGAGCGAGAGATTCTCGATTTTATCCCACCGAACGAAAACGTGTCGATCGAGCGCGCGACGTTTCCCGACGTTATTGCAAAGGGCAGAGCGATCTACGCTTACACGACCGATGATTACTGGCTCGATCTGGGAAGGCCCGAGCAATACCTTGCCGCGCATCGCGATATGCTAAGCGGTGCGATGCCGCTTGCGGTCGAGCCCGGCATTCGAGGCGACGGCAGCGACGCGTTGCGAGGGCATCCCGGCGTGATTCCTCCCGTCCATGCGGCCGCCGATGTCGTGGTGGACGCCAGCGCGCGGATCGGTCCGAACGTCGTTTTGGGGAAAGGTTGCAGCATCGGCAGCGATGCAACGGTCCGCGAATCGGTGCTGTGGGAGCGCGTCAGCGTCGGCGCCGGCGCCATTATAGAGGAAGCGATTCTCGCCAGCGGCGTCACGATCGGCGCCCGAGCGCTCGTCGCGAAGGGGAGCGTCATAGGCCACGACGTGACCGTCGAGCCCGGCGCGATCCTTCAGCCAGGTGCTCGGCTGGGCTCCCCAGCCGAAGAAGTAGCTGGCTAGCGAAGGCATGCTCGGTTTAATGTGCATCCGCCGAAGGGTAGACTATGGTCCTGAAATCAAGGAGTCCGACGAATAAATGCAGCCGCCCCGAGCCTTGTTTTTGGGTTCATATCCGCCGCGTGAATGCGGGATTGCGACGTTTACCAAAGACATGGTCGACGCGTATGACCGCGCCTTCAGCCTTTCGAGCCCAGTAATCGCGATCGACGAGCCCGGAGCGGAGGTCCGTCGCTATCCACCCGAGGTAGTCGGGCGCATCGCTGAAGATCGGCATGCCAGCTACACCGCTGCGGCCGAGTTCCTCAACGCGTACCCCGTCGAGCTCGTCAATATCCAACACGAATATGGTCTTTTCGGCGGCGAGCGCGGTGAATGGCTCGTCGACTTGATGCGCGCGCTCGAAAAACCGATCGTGTTGACATTGCACACCGTTTTGCCGGAACCGGACGAAACCTATTTGCGCGTGACGCGCGAGCTCTGCGAACACGCGACCAAAGTGGTGTCGCTCTCTGCGACCGGGCAAAATCTGCTCGAAACGGTCTACGGCATCGATCCCGCGCGCCTTCAGGTAATTCATCACGGCGTGCCCGACGTGCCGTTTCAAGACACTCATGCCGCGAAGGCTTCGTTCGGCATAGGTCAGCGCACCGTGATCTCGACGTTCGGATTGATCAGCCGAGGAAAGGGACTCGAGTACGCTATCGAGGCGATGCGCGGCGTCGTCAAACGACACCCCGAGACGCTCTACCTTATCCTGGGTGAAACGCATCCGGTCGTTCGTCGTAATGAGGGCGAATCGTACCGTGAATCGCTACACTCGATGGTGCACGAGTACGGCCTGCATTACAACGTGCAGCTGGTGGACAAGTATCTCGACTTCGATGAGGTCGTCAGTTACCTCGCGGCTACCGACATCTATCTTACCCCCTACCTCAACCCGGCGCAGATCGCCAGCGGTACGCTCGCATACGCGGTGGGGTGCGGGAAAGCAATCGTTTCTACGCCGTACCTCTACGCGGAGGAGCTGCTCGCGCACAATCGTGGGTTCTTGTGCAACTTTCGCGATGCCGGGTCGATCACGTCGGGGCTGAACATGCTGCTCGACGATCCCGCGCTGCGCCGGGCCACCGAGCGTCGAGCCTATCGTTTTGGGCGGCAGATGACCTGGCCGCACGTTTCGGCGCAATACGGCACGCTCTTCAGCGAACTCTCTCCGCGAGATCCACTCGAGCTGGTGACTTCTGCCTAAAGCACGCACGGTTACGACGATTCCGCCGCTCGACTATTTGGCGGTGCTTTCCGATGACGTCGGCGTCATTCAGCACGCACTCGAGAACGTGCCGAATCGAAAGTTTGGGTACTGCACGGACGACGTTGCGCGCGCCTTCATGGTCGTTCTCGCGCACCTGCGACTTTCGCCATCCGACAAGCTGAGCCAGCGCTTGGCATCCACGTATCTCGCATTTCTGCAGCACGCACAGCTCGACGACGGCTGGTTTCACAACTTCATGGACTTCGACCGCCGATGGCTCGACGAGATCGGGACGCACGATAGCTGCGGGCGCGCGATCTGGGCGCTGGGCTACGGCGTCGCGAACGCACCGACGGAGAAGTGGCGGCGCGTCTGCACGACGCTCCTTGACCGAAGCATCTCGTCGCTTGAGTCGCTGGAATACATCCGGTCGCGCGCGTATGCGGCCCTCGGTTTTTCCCACGCGCTTAGCGCGGTGCAGGCAACCAAATACTCGGATGCGCTGCGATACCTCGCGGGCGAGATTCTCGCCTCGTACCAGGCAAATGCGGACGAGGAGTGGCCGTGGTTCGAGGATCGGATGACTTACGATAACGCGCGGCTGCCTGAGGCGTTGCTGCGCGCCGGCCAGGTGCTCCAAGAGCCGCGGTTTGGCGAAGTGGGGCTCGCTACGCTGAGCTTCTACGAGAGCGTCACGACCGAAAACGGCGTGCACGTCCCGATCGGAAACGATGGATGGTACATCCGCGCCGGGCCGCGGGCGCGCTACGCGCAGCAGCCGCTGGAGGCGTGCGCGATGGTCGACGCCGAGCTCGCGGCCTTCGACCTGACCGGAGATGCAGGCCACGTTGCCGTCGCCGAGCTCGCGCTCGAGTGGTACTACGGAAAGAATTCGCGCGGTATCACGATGGCCAATAGCGGCGGATGCTACGACGGTTTATCGGAAGACTCGGTCAATGCCAATATGGGCGCCGAGTCCACACTAGCGTTGCTCTCGGCGGCCTTTGCGATGGCAGCTCGCCGGGCTCGGGTTCTTCGCGCCGTTCGCTAACCTTTGCGGCAAATGTCGCAAGACGCGTCGTCAAACAGGCGACGACCACTTGTTCGGCGAATCGCTATAAATGCTGCTTCAAACGGAAGTCCTAAACGACGTGCAATCTGCCGCCGTTCGGCAAGCCGATGGCCCGGTTTTGATCTTCGCCGGTGCCGGAAGCGGCAAAACGCGCGTGTTGACGCATCGAATTGCGTACCTTCTTGGCGAGCTGCGAGTCGCGCCCGAGCGCATTTTGGCGGTAACCTTTACGAACAAGGCGGCCGGCGAGATGAAGTCACGGCTACAGGCAATGATCGGGCCGACCGCACGCGACCTTTGGGTCGGCACGTTTCACTCGATGTGCGTGCGCATTCTACGGCGCGACGGAACGCGCATTGGGATCGGTAGGAGCTTTGCGGTAATCGACGACTCCGACCAGCGCCAACTCGTCAAAGAGATTCTCGACGATCTCGATTACGACGAGCGCCATCTGTCGGCGAGCGCCTGCCTCGCCGAGATCGACAAAGCCAAGAACGCATTAATTTGGCCGCAGCAATACGCGCAGAGTCAGACGTCGTTCGTCGGCGAGCGCATCGCCAACGTCTACGCCGAGTACCAGCGCCGGCTCTCCGAATCGAACTCGCTCGACTTCGACGACCTGATCGTTCGAACGATCGACCTGCTCGAGCGCGACAAGGATACGCGCGAAAAGTACCAGCATCGGTTCGAGTACGTCCTGGTCGACGAGTATCAAGACGTCAACGCCGCCCAGTATCGGCTGATAGCACTTCTGGCGGGCTATCACGGCAACGTCACCGTCGTCGGTGACGACGACCAATCGATTTATTCTTGGCGCGGCAGCGACTATCGCATGATCCTTCGATTCGAGCAGGACTTCCCCGGCGCCAAGATTTTCAAGCTGGAAGAGAACTATCGCAGCACGAGCCGGATTCTCGAAGCCGCCAACAGCCTGGTGTCCAATAACCGCTCGCGCGAGCCGAAGCGGCTTTTCACCGCGCGCAGCGAGGGTGAGCCGATTACGCTCTATCCGGCCGCGACCGAACGCGACGAAGCACGGTACGTCGTCGAGAAGGTCAAGAGCATGGTTCGCGACGGCGCGGCCTACCGCGATTTCGTCGTGCTTTACCGCACGAACGCGCAGTCGCGCGTCTTTGAAGAGGCGCTCCTCGCGGAAGGCATTCCTTATCGAGTCGTCGGCGGCGTCGGATTTTACGCGAGAACCGAGATCAAAGACGTCGTTGCCTACCTGCGCTACATCGTAAACGCGTCAGACGCGCTTGCGTTCAAGCGAATCGTCAACGTGCCGCGTCGTGGTATCGGCCAACAGACGCTCGCGGCGCTGGTCCAGGCGGCAAACGGCTCGCGCACCTCCGTCGGAGAGGCGATCTTCAGTAGCGATCTCTTGCGCGCGGCGGTGCCGAAGAAGCTCAAGGAGCTCGAGCGCTTTGCGGAGCTGATTGCGGAGCTGCGCACGTTCGCCGAGAGCGCGGCGGTCTCCGACCTGCTCGTCGCGGTAATGGAACGTTCGGGTTACGTCCGTGAGCTGCAAAGCGAGGATACGCACGACGCGAGAGTGCGGCTGGAGAACCTCTCGGAGCTCGTTGGCGTGGCGCGTGAATACCAAGCCTCGGACGACGATCCGTCGCTAGCCGGCTTCCTGGCGAATGTTGCGCTCGTCAGCGATCTCGACGCCCTCGAGGAAGACGCATCGTATGTGACGTTGATGACGCTGCACAGCGCCAAAGGGTTGGAGTTTCCGAGCGTCTTTTTGACGGGGCTTGAGGAGGGCGTCTTTCCGCATAGCCGTACGTTGACCGAGCCCGAGGAGCTTGAAGAAGAACGGCGGCTTGCCTACGTCGGCGTCACCCGCGCCATCGATCGCCTCTTCCTGACGTATGCGGCACGGCGTGCGCTCTTCGGTAATACGTACGCGTATCCGAAGTCGCGATTCTTGGAAGAGATGCCGGCAGTCGACGTGCTCGAAAGCGATAGCGTGCCGTTGCCGCGTCCCGCCGGCGGACGCTGGCGCGAAGTCGCCATACATGAGTCGGCCGGCGCGGGCGTGCACCTTGGGCTCAAGGGCGGCGACCGCGTGCGGCACCCGAAGTGGGGAGAAGGCCGGATAGAAAGCATCGTCGGCGCAGGCGGCGACGGCCTCGTAACGATCGACTTTCCCAACGTGGGCCAAAAAATGCTCATGCTGAAATACGCGCCGCTCGAGAAGATCTAGTGACGGACCACTAGCTCCGTCATCCTCGACGTAGCTGACGGATGGCTCGAAAAGTACGGGTTGCAGTTGCCGGCGCGCTCGGCCGCATGGGGACGATCGCGCGCGAAGCGTTGGAAGGAAGCGGCGAGTATTGCTGTGGTCTTGCGCGCGTTTGCGACCCCGATCGCGAGGTCTTCGATTCGCTCGATAGCGTGCTCGAGCGTAAGCCCGACGTTCTGCTCGACCTGACGACCCAGCCGGCAAGTTACCAAATCGCGCTTTCGGCGGTCGGGCGCAGTCTCTGCACCGTTGTCGGTGCGAGCGGCTGGAGCGACGAAGAGCGGGCCGCATTCGGCGAGATAGCGCGTGAACGAAACGTCGGCGCGCTCATCGTGCCCAATTTCTCGCTCGGCGCGACGCTGATGATGCGCTTCGCGGAGCAGGCGGCGCGGTTTTTCCCCGACGCTGAAATCGTCGAACTCCATCACGCGGCTAAGAAGGACGTGCCGTCGGGAACCGCGCGGGAAACGGCCATTCGAATCGAAGCCGCCGGAGGCCGCAAGCCGCCAATCCACAGCGTTCGGTTACCGGGATTACTCGCGCATCAGGAGGTACTCTTCGGCGGAGCCGGCGAGCTGCTGACGATCCGTCACGATTCGCTTTCGCGCGAGTCTTTCGTCGCCGGAATGCTCGCCGCAGTGCGTTCCGTCGTTGACTTACGCGGGCTCTCGATCGGCCTCGACTCGATTCTCGAGCGCGGAGACGCAGGATGAACGTTGCGGTCGTCGGCGCGACCGGCGCGGTTGGCGAAACGATCCTGCGAGTGCTCGAGGAGCGCGATCTTCCTATCGAGGAGCTGCGTCCCTTCGCGTCGCGCGAGCGCTCCGCCGCGGTATCTTTTCGCGGAACTGCGCTCGACGTGCGCGCCACTTCGGATGACGCGCTGCGTGGTTTCGACGTCGTCTTTTTCGCCGGCGGCGAAGACGCCAGCGAGAAATATGCCCTCGCTCTGGTGGAACGCGGATCGGTCGTGATCGACAACAGCGCCACGTTTCGCATGCGGCAGGACGTGCCGTTGATCGTGCCCGACGTAAACGCCGACGCGCTGCGCGCCGAGCACCGCCTCTTTCCGGTCGCCAACTGCACCGCGATCGTCCTTTGCACGGCGTTGCGCCCGATTCGCGACGCCGCCGGGTTGCGTTCGGTCCACGTCGCAACCTATCAAGCCGCGAGCGGCGCGGGGCGTGCCGGTCTCGACGAGTTGCTCGCCGGCGAGCGAGCGCTGGTGACCGGGGACCGCGAAGCGCAGCCCGCCGTCTTCGCGCGGCCGCTCGCGCGCAACGTCGTTCCGCAGGTCGGTACGATTGATGCGAGCGGCTGGAGTACAGAGGAGCGCAAGGTTTGCGACGAGACGCGAAAGATGCTCGATTTACCCGCCTTGGTCGTTAGCGTCACCGCGGTTCGCGTTCCGGTTCGAACGGCCCACAGCGAAGCCGTCTTTCTCGAAACGCAGCGCGCGACGAGCAGAGAGGAGCTCGCCGCGGCGCTCGAAGCAGCTTCCGGGATCGTCTTTCACCGCGACGCGATCGTTACGCCTCGCGAAGTCGAAGGAACCGACAAGGTGCACGTCGCCCGCCTTCGTGGCGAACCCTTCGACTCCGCTCAGGATGACACGGGGAGGCACTTTGCGTTATGGTGCGTTGGCGACCAGCTTCGTAAGGGAGCAGCAACGAACGCCGTTCAGATTCTGGAGCTGCTGCTTCGAAAAGGCTACGTCGCGGCATGAGCGCCGCTGCCGGCGTCGCGATTCTGAAGTTCGGTGGAACGTCGGTTGCAACGCGCGAAGACCGAGCGATCGCGTATCGGCGCGTGCGTGAGACGCGCGATGCCGGTTACGCTACGGTGGCGGTCGTCTCCGCGATGGGGCGCTTTCCGCAAGCCTACGCCACTGACGCGCTGCTGTCGCTCGTCGACGGGCGGACGGGAAGCTCGAACGCGGATCTGTTGCTGGCCTGCGGCGAGCTTATCACCGCGGCCGTCTTCGCCGACGAGCTCGCCGCCGAAGGGATCGCGGCGGTCGCGCTCTCCGGCGCGCAGGCCGGTATCGTGACCGACGCTCTTCACGGCGACGCGACGATTCTGCGCGTCGAGCCGGGCGCCGTCGTCGAGCTGCTCGATCGCAACGTCGTTCCGGTGGTCGCCGGGTTTCAGGGCGCAGCCGAAGACGGAACGGTGACGACGTTGGGCCGCGGCGGCACCGATCTCTCTGCCATCGCGCTCGGGCACGCGCTCGAGGCCGAGCGTATTGACATCTACACCGACGTGAGCGGCGCGATGACGGCCGACCCGCGGCGCGTTCCGAGCGCGCGGACGATCGAGCGCGCTTCGCTGGAGGAGATGACCGAGCTTGCGAGCAGCGGTGCGAAGGTGATGTACCATAAGGCGGCAGAATACGCGAGCCGCACCGCCACGAGGTACACCGTGAAGGGGCTGCGCACCGATCGCGGCACGCTCGTCGACGAAAGCGCCGGCCAGGAAAGTCCCGTGACCGGTGTAACTTCGACCGGGCGCGTAACGTGGGTGCGGGTTATTCGCGGCGACATCGAATCACCGAAGCGTCGAATGGAGACCGAGCTCGAAATGTTCCGGCGAGTGGCCCAAGCCGAAATCTCGATCGATCAGGTAACGATCAATCAAGCCGGCGTTGCATTCGTCGTTGAGGGCGACCGTGGAAACGAGATACGGCGTCTGCTCGGTGACTTGAATCTCGCCGTTCGCGTACGCGAAGGATGCTCGAAGCTTTCGATCGTCGGCACGGGGATGCGGCGGACGCCGGGCGTCGTCCAGCGCGTCGTGGACGCGCTCTCGCAAGCCGACGTCGAGATCATTCACTGCACCGACAGCAATGTGACCATCTCGGTTCTCGTACCGGACGACCATGTCACGCGCGCCGAGCTGGCCGTCCACCAGCAGTTTGGACTCGACGCAGGGGGTTCGCCACATTGAACGTGCAGCTTGGCTCCATCCTTACGGCCATGGTGACGCCGTTCGACTCGCGCGGCGAGCTCGATCTGCCGGAAGCGCAGCGGTTGGCGCGCTGGCTCGTCGACCGCGGAAACGACGGACTGGTCGTTGCCGGTTCGACCGGGGAAGGCCAGACGCTCGACGCGCGCGAGCGCGTCGCAATTTGGAAGGCCGTCAAAGAGGCAGTCGGCAGCCGTGCCGTGGTCGTCGCGAACGCCGGCACCAACTCGACGCGCGAATCCGTCACAGCCGCGGAGGACGCCGCAGCGGCCGGCGCGGACGCGATCCTCGCGGTCGTTCCCTATTACAACAAACCGACGCAGAGCGGAATGCTGGCGCACTTCGGCGCGATCGCTGGCGCGACGCAGCTGCCCGTCATTATCTACAACATCCCCGGCCGTACTGGGGCCAACATGCTGCCGGAAACGCTGATGGAGCTCGCGCGGCGCAACTCCAACGTCGTGGGCGTGAAGGAGTCGAGCGGCGACCTCAAGCAGATCGGCACGATCTTGCGCGAGCGTCCGAAGCAGTTCGTCGTTTGGGCCGGCGACGATCACCTCTTCCTGCCCTGCCTCGCGCTCGGTGCCGACGGCGTCGTCGGCGTTGCTTCCCATCTCTGCTCGCGTGAATACCGTGCAATGCTCGAGGCGTTCCTCGGCGGCCGCGTCGATGAAGCGGCGGCGATTCACGCATCACTCTTGCCGCTGATCGACGCTTTATTCGCGACGAGCAGCCCGATCCCGATCAAATGGGCGATGCGTCAGCTTGGGTTCCAAGTCGGCGAGTGTCGTCTCCCGCTCGACGCTATGCCCGGTAATGTCGCCGATCGGCTGCGCCCGCTGATCGCGCCGTATGCATCGCCCGCCGTAGAGTCGCGGTGAACCAGGTGCAAATATTAGGCTGCCGGCTCGATCCAGTGGACGCGCAGGAGGCCGCGGGTCGCATCCTCGCGCTTGCAAAGGAGGGTTACGGCGCGCAGGTCGTCACGCTGGGAACGGAGATGGTCGTGCACGCGCAACGCGACGCCCGGTTTCGCGCGATCGTGAATGAATCGGCACTTTCGCTCTGCGATACGGTCGGACTGCTGGCGGTCGCGCGGCGGCGCGGTGCGCCGTTGCGCGAACGCGTAACCGGCGTCGAGCTGATCGAACGGCTCTGCGCCGGTGCGGCGACCCAAGGGTTGCCGGTCTATTTTTTGGGAGGTGCGCAGGGAGTGGCTGAGGCTGCCGCCGCGACGCTAGCGTCGCGTTTTCCGGGGTTGCGCGTCGCGGGTACGCAAAGCGGATACTTTCGCGATGACCAAACGCCCTCGGTCGTCGAGCCGATCGCGCGCAGCGGCGCGCGCTTGCTCCTGGCCGGGTTAGGGTCGCCGCGCCAAGAGTTTTGGCTCGCAGAACACCTGCGCGAAACGGGATGCGGTGCGGGAATCGGCGTCGGCGGTTCGTTCGACGTCATCGCCGGACGCATCGAGCGAGCACCGCGGCTCGTGCGGCGGTTGGGCCTCGAGTGGCTCTACCGCTTGCTGAGGGAGCCGTGGCGCTGGCGGCGCCAGCTCGCGCTGCCGCGCTTCGTGTGGCTCGTCGCGCTCGAGGAACTCGGCTTTCACGGGGCGCGCAAAAGGGCGGTGGGGCTGTGAGAGCGATGATCTTGGCCGGAGGCCTTTCGACGCGTCTCTATCCGCTCACGAAACTCGTTCCCAAACCGCTCGTGCCGATCGCCGGCGTGCCAAATGCGGCGAACCTGCTGCGGTATCTCAAGCAATATGGCTTCGACGAAATCGTCATCAACGTGCACTACCTCGCCGATGCGATCGTCGCGACGCTCGGCGACGGCTCCCGCTTCGGAGTGAAGCTGCACTACTCATACGAGCCCGAACTGCTCGGCAGCGCCGGCGGCGTGAAGAACGTAGAAAGCTTCTTCGGCGAGGAGCCGTTCGTCGTCATCGGCTGCGACGAAGTCACGGATATGCGGCTCGATCGGCTCATCGAGTTTCATCGAGATCGCGGCGCGCTCGCGACGATCGGCCTGGTCGAATGCGAGGAGGTCGATCAATATGGGGTCGTGATGCTCGACGAGCGCGGAAAAATCGTCGGTTTTCAAGAGAAGCCGGCAAGGGGTACCGAGCGCAGCAAGCTGGCAAATACCGGCGTCTACTTTTTCTCGCCCGCGATATTCGCGCACATTCCCGCCGGCGAGTTCTACGACTTCGGAAATCAGGTCTTTCCCTCGCTGCAAGCCGCGGGGGAACCTTTTTACGGATTTGACGCGCAGGGAGCGTACTGGGCGGACATCGGGACTCCGCGCGAGTACCGCCGCGCCAGCTACGACGTCGTGCGCGGGGTTGTGCGTATTCCGCAAACGACTCCGAACGGGATCGATCCAACCGCTTCGGTTGCCGGGGACGTGCGGATCGAAGGCCCGGTGCGCATCGGAGCCTCGGTGCGCGTCGGCCCGGGCGCCTCGATCGTGGGGCCGAGCATTTTGGACGACGGCGTACGAGTTGATGCGGGCGCACTGCTCGAACGCACGATCTGCTGGGAGAACTCAGTCATCGGCGCCGGGGCGCAGCTGCGCGATACCGTCGTTGGAAGCAACTACACCGTCGAGCCGGGGAGCATTCTTTCCGGAATACTCGTCGCGCACGACGATCGAGCCTCAGCTTCATCGGTACGCTAGCGACGCTTTCAGGTCGTCGTGATCGAGCCGCGTGGGCTGGCGCCAAGTGCTCGACCTCCTCTTTCCCTCGCAGTGCGCGTGTTGTAACGCGCTTGGCGCGGGTCTCTGCGACGCCTGCGCGCCGCACGCCGATCCGATTCGCGTGCGGTTTCCGACGCTCTGCGTGACCGCTTTCGGCGCCTACGAGGGCAGCCTGCGTGCGGCCGTGCTGGCGCTCAAAGATGGGCGCCGCGACGTGGCCGAGGCGCTCGGGCGAATGGTGGCATGCCTGGTCGAGAGGGACGCGCTGCTCGTACCTATTCCGACGACCGCCAGACGCCGTCGCGTGCGCGGGATCGATGGCGTCGGGTTGGTCGCGCGCTGCGCCGCGGCTCTGCGCGATGCGCGAGTCGTCGCCGCGTTGGAACTACGATCGCCGGCCGCGCAGCGCGGACGCTCACGAATGCAACGCCTCGCGGCGCGCGGGCGATTTGTCTGTGACCCGGCAGAGGTCGAGGCGCGACGCGTGACGCTCTTCGACGACGTCTGCACCACCGGCTCGACGCTTCGGGACTGCGCCGATGCGGTGCGGGAGGCCGGCGGCCTCGTCGAGGATGCCGTCGTCGTCGCCGTGACGAAGAGCCACCAGCCGTGCAGAGTCCCGATCGTAAACTAACGCCGCTCGACGACCTCTTCTTGCAGCGCGCGTACGAGCTCGCCGCGCGTGGAATCGGCAGCACCGCGCCGAATCCGCCGGTTGGTGCGGTCGTCGTACGCGACGATCGGCTCGTCGGCGAGGGGTATCATCACCGTGCCGGCGATTTGCACGCCGAGGCGGTCGCGGTCGCGCAAGCGGGAGGGCGTGCGCGCGGCGCGACGGTCTACGTCTCGATCGAGCCGTGTCGCCATGTCGGACGCACGCCGCCCTGCACGCGCGCGCTGATCGAGGCAGGGGTCGCGCGCGTGGTCGCGGGGACCCTCGATCCGACCGAACACGGCGGGGCCGCGCAGCTGCGCGAGCACGGGATCGACGTCGTGGTCGCCGGCGATGCCGCCGCCCGCGATTTGATCGAGATCTTCGCCCGCTCGATCCTGCGCGAACGTCCGTACGTTGCGCTGAAGATGGCGATGTCGCTCGACGGTGTGGTTGCGAGCCGTTCGGGCGTGCGCGAACGGATCGGCTCTCCCGAGGAAGAACGCTACGTGCGAGAGCTGCGAACCGCATTCGATGCGGTCATCGTCGGAGCCGGAACCGTCCGGATTGACGATCCCGCACTGAGCGTGCGTCCGCCGCACGATCGCGTGCGCCCGTACGTTCGCGTCATCGCTTGCGAACGAGAACCGGTCTGCGCGGAGAGCCGCCTCTTCACGTCGGTGCCCAACGGATATGCGAAGACGATCGCGCTTGTGCCGGCCGGCTTGAGGGATCGATTCGCAACGCTGCGCGATGTCGCCGAGGTGCTCGATATCGGCACGCCGGACACCGCTTCGCTCGACCTGACAGAAGCGATGAAGGCCTTGCGCGCGCACGGCATCACGAGCGTGCTTTGCGAGGGTGGGCCTCGACTGGGTGCGAGCCTTCTTGCGGCCGGCGTCGTCGATCGGGTCTACTGGGCAATCGCGCCGCGCTTTCGCAACGCCGGCGAAGGCGTGCCGGTTCTTTCCGGCGCTGATCTGAGCGGCGTGCGCGTGCGCTTCGATCGGGTCGAGAATGTCGGCCCCGACGTCGTGCTTTCGGGAATGGTATGTTCGGCGGCATAATCGCATACCGAGGCACCGTCACCGGGCTCCAGGCATTGCCGGAAGGCGGAATCACGTTGCGCGTCCGGTGTGAGGGTGTGGAGCGCGAGCGCCCCGAGACGAAAGACTCGATTGCAATTGACGGCGTCTGCCTGACCGCGACCGAGGTGGACGGCGAGGTCGTGCGCTTCGATATCGTTCCCGAGACGGTGGCATGCACTACGTTAGGCGATCGCGCGGCCGGCGATCTCGTCAACGTCGAGTACGCGCTTCGTCTAGGCGAGCGGCTTGGCGGGCACCTCGTCTACGGGCACGTCGACGCTCCCGCGCGCGTGCTGCAGCGTACGAGCGAAGGCCAAGGCGAACGCCTGCGAATCGAGCTGCCGTTGCCGCTAGAGCCGATGATCGTTACGAAGGGTTTCGTCGCCGTCGACGGCGTCAGCCTCACGGTTGCCGCCGCAAACGGTAACTGGTTTGAAGTAGCGCTCGTTCCGGAGACGCTCGCGCGCACCACGTTGAGCTCTCGAGCGCAAGGGAGCCGCGTCAATCTCGAAGTCGATCCCTTAGCTAGATACGTTAGGAGGTCGTAGGCGTGAGGGTCTTTGAAGCGCGGCTGCAGGTTCAGTGGGCCGACGTGGACGTCGCCGGCATCATGTATTTTGCGGCATACTCGCGGTTTGCGGAGTACGCTGAGATGCAGCTCTTCGCTGACTTGGGCTTCCCCTACGAGAGCGTCTTTACCGAGTATGGTTTCTGGCTGCCGCGCGTCCATGTCGAGGCCAAGTATCGGGCACCCGCGCTGATGAGCGACTGGCTGCGGATGCGTACGCACGTTGAACGAGTCGGCAATTCGAGTTTGCGCTGGAAAACCGTGTTCGTCAACGAGCGCAGCGGCGACCCCGGTGCCGAAATCAACGTCATCGTCGTGGCGATAGATGCCGAGACGAAGAAGAGCCGGCCGATTCCCGAGCCGCTGCGCGCGGCGTTGTTCGCTTGCGTGTAGCGATGCTCGTCGCGCCGCGGCAGATCGAGCTGCGCGACGAACCCGCCCCGTCGCCCGAGGCGGGCGGCATCGTGGTGCGGGTCCGCGCCGCGCTGACCGATGGAACCGACCTGAAGACCTATCGCCGAGGGCATCCCAAGATGCCGATGCCGACGCGCTTCGGTCACGAGTTTTCGGGCGACGTCGCGGCGGTAGGCGCGGGCGTCAGCGCGTTTGCGCCCGGCGATCCGGTCATGTGCGTGCACACCGCGCCGTGCGGCGAGTGTTTCTGGTGCGGTCACGGCCAAGAAGAGCTCTGCGAGCAGCTGATGCCTGCGATGCTGCTGGGAGCGTACTCGGATCTCATCGCCGTTCCCCGGCGCGTCGTCGCGCGCAACTGCTTCATCAAGCCGGGCCACGTGAGTTACGCCGACGCGGCCTTTCTCGAACCGCTCGCCTGCGTCGTTCACTCGATCACCGCGCTCGCGCCGGATCCGGATTCGACGGTCGCGATCGTGGGTAACGGCGGCTTCGGCATTCTGCATGCGCTCATGCTGCGTCGTCAGGGGGTTGAAGCGCTGCTCTTCGGCAGAAACCCGGAGCGGCTCGAGCTCGCCCGCGCGCTCGGCTTGCAAAGCGTGGATTCGCAGGCCGTGCCGATCCGCGATGCGATACTCGAGGCAACGCTGGGGCGAGGCGCCGACGCGGTGATCGAATGCACCGGCACTGTCGAGATGTGGGAGAGCGCACCGTCCTTGGTGCGCCGCGGCGGACGCGTCTCGTTCTTTGCGGGCCTTCCGGCCGAGGCGCGCGTCTCGTTTCTCGCGGCGCGCCTGCACTACGACGGAGTGCAGCTCGTCGCGCCCTTTCATTTTTCACCCGCCGACGTGCGGGTCGCGCGCGACGCAATCGTCGCGCACCAGCTTCCGCTTTCGCGGCTGATCTCGGACGTCTATTCGCTCGACGACCTTGCCGTCGCATTCGGTAAGCTCGATGCGGGCGAGGGGCTCAAGGTTTTGATCGAGCCATGAGCGCGCGAACGATGCAGGCAGCGGTGCTCTATGACGTCAACGACGTGCGGATCGAGCAGCGCGCGATTCCCGAGCTTCGCGACGGCGAGCTGCTCGTTCGCACGATGGCGAGCGGCATCTGCAGCGGCGACGTCATGGCGTGGTACATTCGGCGAAAGGCTCCGCTCGTGCTCGGTCACGAGCCGGCGGGTATCGTCGCCGAGACCCGCGGTGAGGTCGGCTTCTCCGTCGGCGACCGAGTCTTCGTTCACCATCATGCGCCGTGTTTTGAGTGCGGCGCCTGCTCGCGCGGCGAATACGTGCAGTGCGCGACGTGGCGTGCGAGCAAGATCGATCCGGGCGGCATTGCCGAATATTTCCGCGTTGCGCGCGAAAATCAGCGAGACACTCTGGCGCTTCCTGCGGGCGTCGGCTTTCCCGACGCATCGCTGATCGAACCCCTCGCCTGCGTCGTCAAGTCGCTTCGGCGCAGCGGCCTGCGCGCCGGCGACCGCCTTTACGTGATCGGCCTCGGCATCATGGGGCTGCTCCACGTCCTTGCAGCCGGGGCGCTTGGCGCCGTCGCCTATGCGAGCGATTTCATCGCCGGGCGTCGCGCCATCGCCGAAGCCAACGGGGCCGTCGCTTTTCATCCCGATGACGCGCGCAGCGTGCTCGGAGACGGCGCCGACGTCGTCATCTGCGGTCCCGGCACTTTGCAAGCGATGCAGGGGGCGATCGCGGCCGCTGCGCCGGCAGGGACGGTCGTGATGTTCACGCCGTTTCCGCCCGACGTTCCGATTACGGTCGATCCCGAGCGTTTCTATTTCGGCGACCTGCGGCTCGTCGCCAGCTACTCGTGCGGGCCCGACGACACGCGCGCCGCGCTCGAGCTGATCGCGAATGGAATCGTCACCGCCGAAAAGGTCGGCGCCACGCTCGTGTCGCTCGACGACGTTCCCCGCGTCTATCGCGAGCTTGCCGAATCGCGGATCGTCAAACCGATCGTTACTTTCGGCTGATCGAGACCAGGCCGTAGCGTTTGCCGAGAGCTAGCTCTCGGCAAAGATCGGCGGCGCGGGGTCGGGAATCGGTAGCACGACGTCGTCGGCATGCGACGTTACTCGCCAGACGATAAAAAGCGACACAACATAAAAGAACGCGGCTAAAAACCACGGCGCGCCGATGAGCCCCAGTGACTTCCAGGGACCTGCGAACTGCGCGAAAACCAGCGTAAAGAGCGATGGCCCGATCAACATCGAGATGCCGCGCACCGATCCGAGCGCACCCTGCAACTCGCCTTGCTCGGCGGCGCTCACGTGGCGAGTCATCAGTGCCTGCGACGATGCTTGATACATCGGCAGCGCAATGATGACCGCGGCGACCAAGAAGATGATCCCGTTATTAGCACCCAACAGCAGAAGACCGACGATGGCGACGATCAGGCTTGCGAGTAGCGTACGGCGCTCGCCGAGCCGCTTTACGACTGGTCCGACCATCGTCGCTTGATTGATGGCAGCGACGATTCCCACAAGCGCGAGCGTCAAGCCGATGCTTCCCGTGCTCCAGCCAAAGGCCGCAATGCAATAGATCACCCAGACGTTTGGAAAGACTTCATGTCCGACGTAGGTGAAGAAGTTCACCCACGTCAAGCCCCAGAGCTCGTGATGCGAGCGGAGCAGCCGCAGAGAGCCGACCGGATTGGCTCGCTTCCATTCGAGCCGCGGCGTGCGGCGCTCGCGCGCGAGCGATTCCGGCAGAACGAAGAGCCCGTACAGCGTGTTGAGCAAGGCGAAGCCGGCGGCCACCCAAAACGTGAAGCGCGGGTTGACGTTTCCGACCAGACCGCCGATCGCCGGACCGAGCACGAAGCCGAGCCCAAAAGCGCTGCCGATCATCCCGAAAGCGGCAGCCCGTTTCTCAGGCGGAGTAACGTCGGCGATGTAGGCGCTCGCGGCGCTCATGTTCGACGACGCGATTCCGGAGAGAACGCGCCCGGCGAAGAGCCACCACAGGTTCGGCGCCAGCGCCATGATTGCGTAGTCAATGACCGTGACCGCGTTCGACACGAGGATGACCGGCCGGCGTCCAACTCGATCCGAGAGCATCCCGAGCAGCGGCGAGCAGAAGAACTGCATGAGCGCCCAGGCCGTTGCGAAGAGCCCGATGATTTCGGCGGCGTTTGAGTAGTTATTTCCGACAAAGCTTGCGATCAGTTTCGGCAGTACCGGCCCGATCATGCCGAAAGTAAGCATGTCGATGAGCACGGTTATGAAGATGAAGATGGTGGCTGCGCGGCGCGCACCGTTAGCCTGCATCTTTAACTCCCTTTGTCGCAGAGGGTCCCTCGTACAGGAGTGAGAGCCAGAGTTCGACCGCGCGATCGATGCGCGCTCGGTCGTGGGTTGCCAATAGATCGAGAAGGAAACCTCGAAACCCGGCGATCAGGAGCGTCCCGAGCGCGCGCGACTCGGCCCGAGTATAACCCGGAAGCGTCGTGCAGGCTTCGAGCGCGTCGAGCCATTCGTTGACGGAGCTATCAAGGAACCCAGGAAAACGCGAGCGATCGCTCAGCGCGAGCGTGTAGACTTCGAAGGAGAGCCGGGTGAGCGGCTCCCACTCGGGTTTGCTCCACTCAAGCCAAAGCGTGCGCGAGATTGCGCGCGGCGAGAGGTCGGTAAGCTCCAGGTGCGCCATCATTGCGCGCTGGCGGGCGCGGCCGCGCCGGACGATCTCGACCACCAACGCCTCCTTCGACTCGAAGTAGTAGAGCAAAACTCGCGGACTCGACCCGACGGCCTTGGCGAGCGGTCGAAGCGAAAGCTCGGCCAGTCCGTGCCGGCAGACGTAATCGACGGCTCGGTCTAGCAGTTCGGCCCGCCGGGCCTCGTCCGCGGTTCGCGACACGGGCTATCCTAGCATACTTGAAACAGTCGTTTCAAGTATGCTATTGCACTGACGAGGGCTACGGTGCCCACCGTGTCACCCTGAGCGCCCCCACCGTGTCACCCTGAGCGCCCGCGCCCCCGCCGTGTCACCTTGAGCGCCCCCACCGTGTCACCCTGAGCGCCCCCACCGTGTCACCCTGAGTCCTTCGACTTCGCTCAGGGCAGGCTCCGTCGAAGGGCGATCGGCGGCCCTACTAGTTCGGAAGTCTGTTTGGAATGGTCGTAATGCCGGAGAAGTACTGGCTTGAATAGTAGCCCAGCCAATACTGGCCTTCGAACTTAGCGGTTGGATACCGCGCTTCATCAATAATCGGCCGGCCGTCACTCACGGTCGCGTCCGAGTAGAAGATATGCGTGGAGTTCGCGTCGAGCCTGAAAGCGCCCGAGCAGTACGACGCGTTTAAAACGCGGCGGATCGAGGTCCGCTGCTCGTAGGGCTTCGGATAGATAACCATTCGCCCTTCGATGCCGCCGGCGCAATCATCGGGATCGTCGATAACAATTAATTGGTCGGTCTTGGGATCGACGCCAACGCCTGCGATGTAGCCTCGCGTCGCTCGCAAGTGCGGTTTCATGCAGCTCTGCGAACCCGCTGGGTACTCGACGACGCCCTCGAACGCCGATCCGTAACCGTCAACGAAGACATCTCCTTCGTCATTGACAGCGATCGCTTCGCTTGTATTGACGTAAGAACACGTCAACTCTGTTGGGGTCGAGGACCCGGCTTTATAAACCGCAACGTTAGCGATATTCATCGCATAAATGTTACCGTGTTTGTCGACCGCGACGTCGTAGGGATTGCCGTAAGGATCGCTCATCGTCGTTTTCGCCTTCGTGTTCACGTTGTAAGTGACGATCGCGGCCGGCGAATAGCTCGCGATGATCACCACGTCGCCGTTGCCTGCTAGCGCATAGGCGGCGGAGATCCCAAGCGAGCTCGTGAACGGGTTGAGCGACTGACTACCGTTATGCTGTATCTTAAAGTAGGCGAGACCACCGGTTTGAGGATCGAATGTTATCAGCGCCGGCGTCGTAAGGGAGGGTCTGGCTCCGTGACTTCCCTGCGGCGTTCCGGAGGGGATGCCCGAGACATTGGGCGTCGTCGCATTCCCTCCGCATCCGGCAACTAGAACTACGGCAAGCACTAAGGCCGGCCGTCTGAATCTACGTAGATCGAGCATGGGACTCTTGCTCCTTTTGGGGACCGAAGTCTTAGATGCCCTAGGTCATCATTCCTCGATGCCCTAGGTCATCATTCCTCGATGCCCTAGGTCATTATTCCCTCCTCAAAAATCTAGACGGACGGTAGACGCAGGGCGGCTAGGCTGAGTGCAGATCACCTAGCTTCATGCGAGGGAAACCCAAAATGCGTCTTTCACTCTTGCAGCGCACAGCCGCCTTGGCACTCGTCGCCGGCCTGCCAGCAGCCTGCACCTCATCGTCGGGCGGCGGCGTCAACCCCAGCACCGCTGCGTTAGCGCTCCACGCCGCTCTGCCGGCCAACGGCGGCGTCACGTTCAAGGAGTTTACGCTCCCAATGACGGGCGTGCAACCCTATGACATTGCGCTTGGAGAAAACGGAAATCTCTATCTCAGTGAACCGATAGGGACGCCGCAAACATATCTCTGGCAAGTCTCCGAATCCGGACATATTACGACAATCAAGCCGAAATTGGGATATACCGGGCCAGTCGGGATAACCGGAGCGAAGGGCGCCGTGTACTTCGGCCTTCAGCACAACAACGGAGAAGAGCTTGGCGCCTACAGCGCCGGCAAACTAACGATCAAAACCGTAACCGGTCCCCCGGTCAATGCGATCTACTTCCTGACCAAAGATAATGACGGGTCGATCTGGTTCAGCGACCCTGGAGGCTATCAAGCCGGCCACATCGTTAAAAGCGCGTACAAGGCGTGGCAGGCGCCGACAAAGTACTGTTCGCCATACGGCATCACGGTCGGCTCGGACAAAAACGCGTGGGTCGCGGAACAGTGTGCTACGACAACCGGCAGGATCGGTCGCATCTCATCCAACGGCGCATGGAAAGAGTTCACTCTGCCGACCCAAAACGAGCAGCCATTCGGAATCACGGCCGGACCCGATGGAAACCTGTGGTATACGGTCGCGTCGGAAAACAGCATCGGACGCATAACTGACCGCTGGAAAGATCACCGAGTTTTCGCTCAACGGCGTCGGGTATGGAACGCCGTACCTTATCACTGTGGGTAATGACAAAGCCTTGTGGTTCACCGTGGACATTTCGAGTCGCATCGGGCGAATCACAACCAAGGGCGCCACGAGCGAATACGCGGTTCCAGCCTGCGGAAGCCAATGCAGCGAGCAGCTCGGCGGCATCACCGCAGGAACGGGGCGGACGATCTGGTTTACCAACGTGGTCGGTGGCCAAGTCGACCGGTTGAGCTACTGATTCCGAGCTTCTAGCAACTCGCGGTGAAACCACAACGAGGCATACCGCTCGCGCACCGATCGTTCGTCGATTTGTGCCAGACGGTGCTGATAGATCGTCCACGCCGCCGCGAGGTGCCCCGTCGCTTCATCCGGTGAGTCCGTGCCGTGGAAAGTTCGTGCCGCGATGAGGAAGAGCGATTCGGGCTCGCCAAAGCGCGTCGGATCGGCGCGCAGCGTGGGCAAGAACTCATCAGCGCTGCAACGCGCCTGCTCCCACCTGCCGAGATGCAATGCCGCCCAGCAACGATCGGCCAATGCCTCGCAGCGCGCAACCTCTAATCCCGGAAGCG
Source organism: Vulcanimicrobiota bacterium (assembly GCA_963831815.1). Taxonomy (GTDB): domain Bacteria; phylum Vulcanimicrobiota; class Vulcanimicrobiia; order Vulcanimicrobiales; family Vulcanimicrobiaceae; genus Cybelea. Next base: position 1,004,916 of record CAWHRL010000001.1, on the reverse strand, counting down.
CGAGCAGCGGCATTGTCTGGTCAATGCGCGCGAGCGCCGCTTCAAAGTCGCCTTGCGCCGCATCGCAGCGTGCCAGCTTCAGCGATGCGGGCGCTTTATTCCGCGACCCGGAAGCCGTGCTACGCGCGAGCGCGTCCGAAGCCAGCGTGCGGGCGCGCTGGACATCGCCCCTGCGTAGATACGGTTCCGCAACGAGGCAATCCAGCGCTTCGGCAAAGAGCGACGCGTTCGCGTCGCCGGCCATGTTCCTCGTAGCCTCTCCCAGCGTAATCGCGTCGTCCAAACAACCTAAACGTGTGTATAAGAGCGTTTGATTGAGCTGGGCGGCGATAACGTTGCGTGGCCGATTCAACGCCTGGAACGCATCAACGGCTCGGAGGAAATACCGGCGTGCGTCAGCGACGGCGAAGCGATAAAGCGCGACGACGCCCAGTGCATTCGAAGACGTCCCCTCGTGGCCGAGATCGCCGCACGCCGACGAGAGCTCGAGCATTCCCAAGGCGTGCCGATGAAGATCGTCGTAGCGATTCTGCCAGTTGGCCAGCCGGCAGGACATCAGCAGCACCGCGAGCCGGCCGCCGGAATCGTTACCTTGGCAGCTGAGGGAGTCGGCTTTGGCCAGCGCGTCGTGCGCGCGTGTAAAATCGGCGCAGCGATCGAAGATATCGGCCAGCAGACAGTAGCAGCGAGTTTGCGCGACGACGTCGTCTGCCGAGATTGCAAGCTGCAATGCCTGTTCGCATTCGGCTACCGCGGTTGCTCCTCGCGATGATACCGCGAGGAGACGGGCTCGGGCAAAGCGGGCTTCAAAAGCGGCGAGCGGCGAAAGGGAGCGCTCCGCAAGCTCGATAAGCTCGTCGATCGCCGCGCCCTCTTCGGTCCGCCGATCGGTCGTGTGAAGAAGATTGACTCTTCGCCGCGCGAGTTCGCAGCGAGCCTCAGAGTCGTGGGGACCGACGAGCTCGCTGAGCGCATCCAAATCGGCTTCGCGGCTTGCCGAATCGCCGGAACGCGCGTGCGCTTCTTCACGGATAAGTAAGAGCGTTTGTCGCTGCGGATTCGATGTCGCAAGCGCTAAACCGGACGTAGCTCGCGCCGCCGCATCGCCGTAGGCAAAGCGCGCCAGGGCGAATTGCGCGGCGCGGACGTAAAACTCTGCCGCGCTCTGCGGTTGGCCGCCTCGTTCGAAGTGACGCGCGATGCGATAACTCAGCTCGTCCTGCTTGGCAGGATAGAGCTCTCGCAGCGCAATTGCCACACGCTCGTGCCGCCGCGTGAGGTCGCGTTCGGATGCTTGCGCATATGCCGTCGCTTCGATGAGATGGTGCGAGAAAGCGTAGTCGCCGCCCGCGACGGTCCCCGTATCTCTGATCATTCGTCGGTCCAAGAGCTCGTGCAGCGCGGCGTTCGTTCGCGTCGCGTCCCAGGCAGCGACTTCTTGAAGCAATTCGATATCAAAAGCGTCGCCGACGACCGCAGCGAGCAGCGCCAGCGACCGGGCGTCGGGCGTCAAACGCGTGAGACGGGCACGTATCAGCTCGGCAACGCCGCCCGGCACCGCGTCGTGCAGCGGTGCGGCCGTCCCCTGTTCGATCACCGTCGCGACCAGCTGCGCAAGAAAGAGCGGATTGCCTTCACTTCGGCTGTAGAGCAGCTGCGGCCATTGCGGATCGGCCGGAAGCCGGCGTGAGAATTTCGTTACCAGCGTGGCAACGTCGCCGAGAGTGATCGGTCCTAGTGCGATGGGAGCGATCGAACGGCCTGGGGTTGCACGCCTGCGAAGCCGGCGCAACGGATGCGATCGCGGGACCTCTTCCTCACGATAGGATGCAACTATGAGTAGGCGCGTGTCGGCGATCCGGCGGGAAAGATGCTCGAGCAGATCGATCGTCGCGTCGCCTGCCCAGTGAATGTCCTCAACGACTAGCAGGGTGGGCCGCTGCGCCGCGAGCGCCTTTAGCACCGCAAAAAAGGCTTCAAAAAGGCGGTTGCGTACTTGGTCGACGGAAATATGGGGCGCCTCGGCAGCGGGGCGGCGTACTGCGAGATCCGGCAACAACTCCGATAAAACCGCAATCCACACGCCATCGATGGGCAATCCGCAAAGAATGGACGCAGCGCCGCTAAGAGCCTCGAGGACTGCCTGATAGGGAAGGCTCTCGAGCGACGACGTTGCACCCGCCAAAACTCGTCCACCTTCCGATTCGACCAGACTCTTGAACTCCAAAAGCAAACGGGTCTTACCAACGCCGGCTTCCGCTCCGATCATCCCGAGCGTGCCGTTGCCGCGCACCGCTTTCGTCCACCACGCGCGCAGTTGCGCAAGCTCGGCCTCTCGGCCGACGAACGGCAACCTAAGCCGCGGCGCCTCGCCCTGGGTCACGGCTCGGTCTTTCAGAGCCTGTTCGAGCACGGGTGCGTCGCGCAGAAGCGATTCGTAGCACGCAATCGTTTCCGGCATCGGGTCTGCGCCTAGATCGCGGCGCAGGCGTGAAGCAAAGATCTCGAACTCCGCTACGGCGCCGGCGCGATCTCCGAGCGCGTACCGCAGCTCCATGACTTGACGAATGGCATGCTCGCGCCATGGATCGAAAATCAAAAGACGCTGCGCAAAGCGTAGTGCGGCGTGCAAATCACCGTCTCGCCTCGCCGCGGCGATGAGCTTCGCTAAATTCGTGAGCGCTTGCTCGCGCAGACGTTCTCGTGCGGCAAGGATCCACTCGTCACCGATGCCGGGAAGAAGCTCGCCGGCATAAAGCAAATCGGCGGCCTCGAGCGACGTCTCTTCGCTGCTGAGCCGTTCGAAATCGGCGACGTCAATGCTGCACGGCGCGTCGGAATTCCACTGCAACGTGCTGCGACCGTGAATCACCACCCACGGCCGCTTCGTCGGTGTTGGGGGAAGAGCCGAGCGGAGATAGTGCAGATGGCGCCGCAAGTTCGCACGCGCCGTCACTTCGTCATCATCGGGCCACAGCGCGAACGCCGCGACGTCGCGTTGCAAGGGCTTTTCACGCTGCAGAATGAGATAAGCCAACAGGGGAAGCGTGCGCGGCGGCGCAGAGAATCGCCACGGCTTTTGGCCAGATGCGAAACTGGCACCGCCGAATAGGCGAACGGCCAAGACTTCCGCCCCGGTCGTGCGTTCGTGCCGTGCGGTCCCCACGGCGCGAGAATAACACAATTTGACCGTGCGAGCGGCCTGTCGCTTGTGGCTTCGCCGGCTACCGATCGATGCGCGCGGCCGCAGCGGGGGTGCCATACCTTGACATTTGTAAAGTAGGCTCTACCTTTAGAGCATGAGCCGGTTTGCCAATCTTCTCAAGGGCGCGATGGACGAGGCGCGGCTGACGGCGGCCGAGGTTGCGCAGAGCTCGGGGCTGACGGAGTCGGCGATTTCCTTATTACGGGCTGGGCGACGCGAGCCGTCGTATCGGACTCTCGCGCGGCTGGCGCACGTCTTTCCAACGCTTAGCGAGCAGTTGGGCGAGCGCGAGGGGCCGTTTGATTCGATCGAGGACGCGATCTCGGATATCCGCGCCGGCAAGATGGTTGTCGTGCTCGACGACGAGGACCGCGAGAACGAGGGCGATCTCGTGATGGCGGCCCAGATGGTTACGCCCGAGTCAATTAACTTCATGCGCAAGCACGCCGGCGGCTTGATCTGCGTTCCGCTGGTTGGGGCGCGGCTCGACGAGCTTCACATTCCGCCGATGGTACGCGATAACACCGCCGTGCACGAAACGGCGTTTACGGTTTCGGTCGAGGCGCGCGGCGTCACCACGACCGGCATTTCGGCTCACGATCGTGCCGCGACGATCAAGAAGCTGCTGGATCCTGAGGCTCGGCCCGCTGACTTCTTGCGGCCGGGGCACACATTTCCGCTGCGTGCCCGCGACGGCGGCGTGCTCGTGCGCGCCGGTCAGACCGAAGCCGCGGTCGATTTAGCTCGTCTTGCGGGTCTTTATCCGGCCGGCGTGATTTGCGAGATCATGGCCGATGACGGCAGCATGGAACGCCTCGAGGGGCTCCGTAGCTACACCGACCGGCACTCGCTCAAACTGATCACGGTCAAGGATCTAATAGCCTATCGAATGCGCACCGAGAAGCTCGTCGAGAGGATCGCCGAGTTCGAACTTCCGACCGCGTTTGGTGACTGGAAAGGCGTAGCGTACGGCACGACGACCGACCTGAACACTCACGTCGCGCTGGTGATGGGAGAGATCGGCAGCGGCAAGGAGATTCTCGTTCGCGTCCACTCCGAATGCATGACCGGCGACGCTCTACACTCCATTCGTTGCGACTGCGCCGCTCAGCGCGACGGCGCCATGGAGATGATCGCCGATGAGGGGCGCGGCGTCTTTCTCTACTTGCGACAGGAGGGGCGCGGCATCGGTCTCGCGGACAAGTTGCGCGCTTACGAGCTACAGGACCGCGGAGCCGACACGGTCGAGGCAAATCTCGCCCTAGGGTTGCCGATCGACAAACGCGACTACGGCATCGGATCGCAGATCCTGGCCGATCTCGGCGTTCGAGAGATGCGCTTGGTCACGAATAATCCGAAGAAGATCTTCGGACTTGAGGGCTACGGTCTCAAGATCGTCGGCCGGGTGCCGCTCCAGACGACGCCGACCGCGCATAACCGCCACTACATAGACACCAAACGATCGAAACTCGGCCATATCTTGGACGAAGTCGCCGCTTCATGAAGCGGGACGGCGCGACGCGCCCGACGCCCGATTGCGGGGGGCGGCGCTTTGCCATCGTCGCGGCACGCTTCTACGCGGATCTTGCCGACATGCTCGTGGACGGCGCGAAGCGCGCGCTGCGCAACTGCAACGTCAAGGACGAAGAGGTCGAGCTGTTCGAGGTCCCGGGATGTTTCGAGCTGCCTTTGGCCTGCCGAAATATTATCGCGAGCCGGCGCTTTGACGCGCTGGTTGCGGTTGGTGCCGTCGTCCGCGGCGAGACCTCACACTACGATTTGATCGCGGGCGAGTGTGCGCGCGGACTCATGGACGTGATGCTTGCGACCGGCACGCCGATCGGCTTCGGCGTCCTGACGACCGAGAATCTCGCACAAGCCCTCGAGCGCGCCGGGCCGAAGGGCGGAGACAAGGGTTACACGGCCGCAATCGCCGCCGGGGAACTGCTGCAGGAACTCAATGCGATTGGTCGCACCTAGCCCCGTGTTCCGCTGAAATGAATGCGTTTGAAGCGGTCGCCTGGGACGGCGACGCCGTGCGATATCTCGATCAACGCATGCTTCCGCATGAGGTGCGCTACGAGCGCGCGCGCACGGCCGACGAAATCGTCGCTGCGATAAAAAGCCTCGCGGTACGCGGAGCGCCCTGCATCGGTGTTTTCGGCGGGTACGGCGTCGCGCTGCTTCGCACGACCATACGAAGCGATGCGGAGTTCGCAGCCGCCGCACAACGCGTCCGCGACGCGCGCCCGACCGCCGTCAACTTGGGATGGGCTGTAGATCGCGTCCTCGCTGCCACAGATCCCGTCGGCGAGGCGCGCGCCATCCACGACGAGCAGATCGCAGTCGACGCGGCAATCGCGCGCAATGGACTCGAGCTGATTCCCAAGGGGGCGCGCGTTCTCACGCATTGTAATACCGGTCCGCTGGCGACGGCCGGAGGTGGTACTGCCTTAGGCGTCATCATCGCGGCGCAGCAAGGCGGGAAGAAGCCGCTCGTCTTTGCATGTGAGGCGCGGCCGCTGCTCCAGGGTTCGCGGCTGACCTCCATCGAGCTGCAGCAGGCCGGCGTCGAAGCGGTGCTGATCGTCGATTCAGCGGCGGCGATAACGATGAAAGAGCGAGGCATCGATCTCGTAATCGTTGGCGCGGATCGGATCGCAGGCAATGGCGACGTCGCGAACAAGATCGGTACCTACGCCCTGGCCGTTTTGGCCGCGCACCACGGCATACCGTTCTACGTTGCGGCGCCCCGCTCGACGTTCGATCTCTCGCTGCGCAGCGGCGCGGCGATTCCGATCGAGGAGCGCTCCGCAGACGAGGTCGCTTCATTTTCCGGCGCCCGCGCGGCGCCCGCAGACGTCGCCGTCTATAATCCGGCCTTTGACCTAACGCCGGGTCATCTCGTCACCGCCTTCGTGACCGAATACGAAGTTTTGCGGCCGCCCTATGTCGACTCGATCCCCTCTCTCGAGTTCCGGCCGTCCGTCGCTCTCCTTACGTAGTGAAGTTTTACGATTTTCTCGACAAGGAGCCGGCAATCGGCAAACTCGTCGTCATCGAGGGGACCGAACGCGTGCTGGCGGATCGCGCACTGGAGGTGCTGCTCGATCGCCTTTTGCCTAGCGACGTTCGCGAGCTGAATCTCGCGCGATTTACTGCCGACGACGTCGCGGACGCCGCGCGTGTCGCCGACGCGGTAGCGGCGATGCCGTTTCTTGCCGATCGGCGCGTCGTCGTCGTGACCGATACCCAAACGTTGCGCGCCGATGCCCGGCGCGAGCTCTTTGCCGTGGCGCAGACGGTGCCGGAAGGTAATACGCTCGTGCTTCTCGACCTTCTTTCACCGCGAGCGAAGACGCCGCAGCCGTTTGGCGCGGCGGCGGGTCGCGCCGCCTTGCGCATTGATACGACCGCTGGTGAAGAGACTCGCGCGCGCTTCGTCCAAGAGACGCTGGCGCGCTTGAACGCGAAAGCCGAGCCGCGGGTTATCGGCGAGCTTGCGCGCGGTGAGGCGCAGCTTGCAGCCGTTCGTAACGACCTCGAAAAGCTCGCGCTCGCCGACAAGGAGATTACGCTCAAAGACTTAGCGCGCGAAGCGCTGACGATCGAGGATCCGAAAATCTACGAATACGCCCAGGCGCTCACCGCCGGGAGAATCGCGAATGCGCTGGCGATCGCACACGAGTATTTCGCAAACGAGCCACGTAACGCGGCCGTGCCCCTGCTCTCGGCGCTCGCCACGGAGTGCGGGTACATCTGGGAGCTCACGCGTTCCAAGGGCAAACTGCCCGAGCGTTGGCGCTGGCGCGAGCCGTACGTGCGGCCGCTTGCGAAGCGGATCGGCGCGGGCCAGGCGCGAGCGGCGTACGAGCGTGTGGTTCGAGGCGTCGAAGCGATCGTTACCGGCCGAGCGGGAAGTGATCCCGACGATCAACGCGCGCTCGTCGACCGCATCACCGTCGAGCTTTCAGTCCTTTCGCGCCGGTAGCGCGAGTGACTGCCGAGGACCGCGCGCGAAGCGTATTTGCTTCGCGTTCCTTCAGGCGATATTTTGCGGGTCAATCGCTCAGTTACGTCGGCGATGGTTTGCGCATACTCTCGGTGCCGCTGCTTGCGTTTCACCTCACGCATTCGGCACTCTCGACCGGGACCGCGCTGATCTGCGAGGTCGTGCCTTTCTCGCTCTTCGCGCTAGTCGGCGGATCACTGAATGTGTCCGAGTTCGGCTCGTGCCCGACGTCGCCCTAAATACTCCACTTCCATGCGTTCCAGGATTCGATGACTGGGTTGGGTGCGAAGCCGTGGAAATCGACGGAGATCGCCTCCTGCTGGCGCTGCCACCAGAAAAAGATCATCGGATTGTCGATCGAAAGCAGCCGCTCTACTTTTGAGTATGCGAGCTTGCGCGTGGCGCGGTCGTACTGGGTTAAGGCTCGCTGCTGCGCGGAGTCCATCGCGCGGCTGCAGTAACGCGGGTCGTTGTAACCATGCGGTGGGAAATTATTGCAGGTCAGCTGCGACGAATTGTCGGGATCGATTCCCGCGTACCAGCCGTAGGCAAGGAGATCGAACTTGCCGCCATGCTGAATCCCACCCATCGCTTGAGGCGCGTAAAGGATATCGGGCAGATAGTACTTGATGCTGACGGCGATACCGATCCGGCGGAGGGCGGCCTGAATCAGCAGGCTGAGCGAACGTTCCGTCGCCGATGTAGAGTTCGTCGCGAGCAGAAGCTCCAGCGGACGTCCCTTCTTTCGCACCGTCCCGTCGGGTCCGGCGATCCATCCGGCGTCCGCGAGCATCGCCTTCGCGGCGTCCGGACCGAATGGGACCGATTTCACCGACGGGTCGAAGGCCCACATCCAGTCGGGAATATCTTCCGTCGCCGTCGTTACCTGACCGAACGTAAGCTGACGAGTCAGCGCGTTTTTGTTGATCGCGGCGGCGATTGCCATCCGCACCCGCGGGTCGGCCAGGACGGGATGCGAGAGATTGAGCTCTACGCCCTCGTAGGCATTCATGTTGACCCAGACGATTTGCGCGTCGGGCAGAGTGCGAAGCGCGGGATACGTTTGAATCGAGGGTTGAAAGATATAATCGATCGCGTGGGTGCGAAGCAAATTGATGGCCGACTGTTCGTCTGGAACGAACTCGATCTCAATGTGGCTCAAGCCAGGCGTCCCTTGGAAGAAGGTGGGGTTTGCGCCGAGCACGATTCGGTCGCCACGCTGCCAGCGCTCGAAGCGAAACGGACCGTCCGAGACGGTCGGCGTCGCGTCGAACGGGACGTTATTGATATCGGGGTACGGCGAAAGCACGTGCGCCGGAACGATCTCGTACGGTTGATCGCTCTCAGCGAAGAAAGTGTTCACGAACGGCGAGAAGCGTCGCTTCAAGTGAACGACCACCGTATGCGGATCGGGTGCGTCGAGCGAGCCGACATCATCGTATCCGTGACGCGAGACGACGTTGTTGTTCGTATTTTCAATCGCTTGCCAAGACCAAATCACGTCGCGCGAGGTCACGGGCACGCCGTCGCTCCAGGACGCGTTACGCCGCAGGTGATAGACGATCGTGAGGCCGTCGGGGCTGATGCCGCCGTTTGCCTGCGTCGGCACGCCGGTCGCCAGCATCGGCACGGGATCGCCGCGCGGATTCGCGGAGACCAACGGTTCGAAGAGCAGGCGGTCGATGAAAACTTCGTAGGTCGTTCCGGCGAGCAGTGGGTTGAGGTTCTTCGGCTCCTCGCCGATGGAAATGCGGAGCATTCCTGGGTGCGTCCATGAATGGCGCGCTCCTTGGTACGCTCCTTGCTTCGAGCAACCGGAACTCGCGACGGCCACAACGAGCAGCAACGCCGCCGGCGTCTTCATTAGATAGGGGCAGTACGCTGACGAGGCGGCGCCTTCCCGCGGGGCGAAGGGCAGCCTCATCCATGGATTACGAATCCTACGCCTCGCCATTCTCGTGGAGGTACGGGCGCGCGGCGTTGCGTTCGCTCTTCTCGGAGCGGATGCGGCGCCGGCTCTGGCGTGCCGTATGGGTCGCGCTCGCCGAAGCGCAATCCGCGCAAGGGCTGATCGAGGAGGCGGAAGTCGCCGACCTGCGCGCGCACGCCGGCGACATTGACGTCGAAGCGGCGATCGAAATCGAGCGCGAGATCCATCACGATCTAATGGCCGAGATTCGGGTCTTCGCGCAGCAAGCACGTCGCGGCGGCGGCAAGCTGCATCTTGGCGCGACCTCGATGGACGTCGAGGACACCGTCGAGACGTACCGATTACGTCTGGCGCTTTCGTACATCGGCGAGAACCTCTCCGAACTCCTGGCCGCATTCGGTGCGAAGATTCGAACGTATGCCGATCTCGTCTGCATGGCTTACACGCATCTGCAGCCGGCCGAGCCGACCACGCTGGGATATCGTCTCGCCGCCTACGCGCAAGACTTGCTCGTGGATGACGAAAACTTGCGTTTCGTCTTTCAAAACTTAACGGCGAAGGGATTGCGCGGTGCGGTCGGCACGGCCGCTTCGTACGAACGCCTGATCCGCCATAGCGGTCGTTCCAGCGAGATCGAAGCATACGTGCTCGAGCGTTTCGGGCTGCTCGCGCGCGAGGTCAGCACCCAGACCTATCCGCGCAAGCTCGATTACCTCTTGCTTGCCGCACTCGCTGGTCTCGGCGCCTCTCTCTCGAAGTTTGCGGCGGACGTTCGGATTCTCAGCAGCCCGGGCTTCGGCGAAGTCGCGGAGCCGTTCGGCAAGGAACAGGTCGGAAGTTCGGTGATGCCGTTCAAGCAGAATCCGATTCTTTGCGAGCGAATTGGCTCGCTGGCGCGCCTGCTTCCGACGTATGCCGGCGTGACCTGGCAAAACGCCGCGACAAACTTTCTCGAGCGGACTCTCGACGACAGCGCGAACCGCCGCGTCGTTCTTCCCGAAGCGTTGCTCTGCGCCGACGAAATCGTGACGATCGCTCGGACGGTCGTTGAAGGGCTGAGAATCGACGAGCGACGCATCGCGGCTAACCTGCGCACGTATGCGCCGTTCGCCGGTACCCAATCGGTGATGTTGGAGGCGACTCGGGCCGGCGGAGACCGTCAGCGTCTGCACGAAATCTTACGCAGTGCATCAATGGAAGCTTGGGCCGCGGTCGGACGTGGCGAGGACAACCCGCTCTCGAGCCTGCTTACCGAGGAGCCTGAGTTGACCGCGCTCATCGATCCCGCCGAGATTCGGCGGCTGCTCGATCCCAGCACGTATGTGGGCACCGCGCCCCAGCGCGCGCGGCTGCTCGCCGACCGGATCGATACGCTCGCGCCGTTTCCCCGCCAAAGCGAGGTGCGTCTCTAGTGGAGTGCTCGAGTGAATAAGGGCATCGAGATCGCGCGCGGCAAGACGAAGGTCCTTTACGAGAATCCGGGACAGCCGCATCAGCTCGTCGTCGCGCAGACCGATAGCATCTCGGCCGGTGACGGCGCGCGGCGGCACGAGATCCAGGGTAAAGGGCGCTTGGCAGCTCAGACGACCGCGCGCGTATTTCGCTTACTCAATCTCTGCGGGTTGCCGACCCACTATCTCAACGGCGGCGAGGACGACGACAACAACGAGATGGTCGTTCGCCGGTGCAACATGATTCCGCTGGAAGTCGTAACCCGCGGCGTCGCCGCCGGCTCATTCGCCAAGCGCAACCCCGGCCTGCAACGCGGCGCCCTGCTCGTGCCGCGAGTGATCGAGTTTTTCTTTAAGGACGACGCAGCCCACGATCCCCTAATTACGCCCGATCAAATCGTCGCACAAAACATCGCCGCGCCGCAGGAAGTCGGCGTAATGACCGAGCTGGCACGTTTGACCTTCGACATACTCTCGCACGCCTGGCGAAAGCGCGACGTTCTGCTCGTTGACCTGAAGGTAGAGTTCGGCCGTCTGGCCGTTGGTGAGAACCAAGATCAGCTCGTGATCGCCGACGTGATCGACAACGATTCGTGGCGAATTTGGCCGCAGGCGCGCGAAGAGCTGATGCTTGACAAGCAGATGTACCGCAACCTCGAAACGGTTGACGACGCGGCATTGGATCGAGTGAAGCGAGCCTACGAACGCGTTGCGGATCTGGTCGGAACGTTTCCCGTGATGCGGCCAGGAATGGCGGCGGTGATCGCCGACTCGCCGGCGCAGGTCGAGAATGCAAACGAAGTCGTGAAGATGCTGGGGCAGCTCGGCTTGCCGACCGTTCGGCACGTTGCGAGCCCGACAGCGACGCCTGGATTTGTGCTGCAGTTAGCGCAGCAGCTCGAGGCGAGCTTCGCCCGCTTGATCCTCATTGCAGTTGGCGATAACGACCTGCTGCGCTCGATGCTCGACGCAACGTCCTCGGCGCCGGTGCTCGACGGGACGCTCGAGCCGCAACAGCTGGCGATGCAAAGCGCCAAGCTTTTGGGTCTTGAAGATACGGTGCTGTATGGCCGGACGCTTTTGATGCAAGCCAACGCGCGGTCGAGCGTCCTTCACGCAGATGCGTCCTTGCAGCAACAGGTACCGATGCCGAATGGAGCCGCGCTTGGTTAGTGGGCTCTCCGGAGCTCCGAACGTCTCGCTGCGCGACGACGAGCTGCAGCGAATCGCGCAGCGGCTCGGGCGCGAACCTTCGATCGTCGAGCTGCATGCTTTTGATGCACAGTGGAGCGAGCACTGCAGCTATAAGTCGAGCCGGCACCATTTGAAGCGCCTTCCGACGAGCGGCGCGAGCGTCGTGCTGGGACCTGGTGAGGACGCCGGCCTGCTCCACCTCGGCGCGCACGCCGGGGACCGCTACTCGATCGTGGTCGCGCACGAGTCGCACAATCATCCTTCTCAAGTCGTTCCCTTCGAAGGCGCAGCGACCGGCATCGGCGGGATCGTGCGCGACGTGCTCTGCATGGGCGCCGAGGTCATTGCGGTCGCCGATCCGCTGCGTTTCGGCTATTTTGATCCGTGTCATCCTGAGCCCCTCGACTACGCTCGGGACAAGCTCCGTCGAAGGACGCGTCACGTCGCGCGGGGAGTCGTTGATGGAATCGGCGCGTATGGCAACGCGATCGGCGTTCCGAACATCGCCGGCGACGTATATTTCGAAGAAGGCTTCGACGAGAATTGCCTGGTCAACGTCGTCGCGCTCGGCATCGTCAAAGAGGCCGATCTCATTCACTCGTACGCCCCAAAGGGCGCAGACGATTGGGCGATCGTGCTCGTCGGGAAGGCAACCGATCCCAGCGGATTCGGCGGCGCCTCGTTCTCGTCGCTGACGCTCGACGCCAAGGAGACCGGGCTCAACAAAGGCGCGGTCCAAGTACCGGATCCATTCTTGAAAAACGTCTTGATGCGCGCGAGCTACCGCGTCTTTGGCCTGTTGCGCGAGCGAAAGATCGCCGCCGCTTTTAAGGATCTGGGAGCCGGCGGAATCATGGGCTGCTCGGCGGAGATCACTTCGCACGGGGGTTATGGAGCGCAGATCAATCTCGATGCGGTAAACGTTGCCGTAGACGGCATGCCGCCCGAAGTAATTGCTGTCGGCGAGACGCAGGAGCGCCTGCTATGGGTTCTTCCGGCGGACGTCGCGCGCGAGGTGGTGCGAATCTACAACGAGGAGTTCACGCTACCCGAAATCGCGTTCAACGCGCGAGCGACGGTGATTGGGCGAGTCACAGCGGAACGGCGTTACCTCATGCGGTACCGCGGCGAGGTCGTGATGGACGTCGAGAGCGAGTTTCTCACCGGTTCGATCCGGGACGAGTTGCCATACACGGAGATCGTTCGCCACGCCGTATCGAGTGCCGAACTCCCGGCCGTTGACGTCGAAGCGTTCTTCCCGCAGGTGCTGGCGCATCCTGACGTCGCATCGCGCGAACCGCTCTATCGCCGTTACGATGCGGTCGTCCGTGGTTGCACCGTCTTACCGCGCGGCGCTGCCGACGCGGGCGTTCTTGCGCCGATCCCGGGCAGCCGGCTCGGCGTCGCGCTTGCGGTCGCCGGAAATCCGCGGTACGGCCGAATCGACCCGGCGTACGCCGCCGAGCATGCCGTCGTCGAAGCGATGCGCCGCGTCGTTGCGGTGGGTGCTCGCCCGATCGGACTCACCGACTGCCTCAACTTTGGAAACCCGCGCAAGCAGGATCAATACGGCGCTTTCGTCGAGGCGGTCGATGGACTCGCGCGGGCCGCAACGGAGCTCGACCTGCCGTTCGTTTCCGGCAACGTGAGCCTCTACAACGAATCGTCCGGCGGGCGAGCGGTTCCGGCATCGGCAATCGTCGCCTGCATCGGCGCGTTCGACGACGTTGCAAACGCCGTCACGCCGGGTTTGAAAGAGGTGGGCTCGACGCTGCTTTGGATCGGAAGTCGCGAGCTCGTCGTAGGAGGATCGGTCCTGGGCGAGTTGCTCGGCACCGAAGGTCCGTTGCCGGCGATCTCTTATGCCGGCGAACGAGCCGCCGTCGGAATTCTACGCGACGCGGTCGCCCGAGGTCTGGTTCGCTCCTGTCGCGCGATCTCCGACGGCGGAATGCTGACCGCGCTCGCGCGACTCGCGTTTGACGCGAGCCTGCGCGGGCGTAAGATCGGCGCCGAAATCGACTTCGGCAATCCTCTCTGCGAGAGCGGCGGATTCCTCTGTGAGGTAAGCGACGCGAGCGAGATCGACCTCACCGGTACGCTGCGTATCGGCGAGACGATTGCCGGCTCAGAGCTAATCGTCAATGGAGTACGCTTCGAAATTCCACGTTTGTACGAGATCTGGTCGCGCCCGCTGGCCGAACTCTATCCATGACCGCCCGTATCGCGGTTCCGGTCTTCCCCGGCACCAACTCTGAGGACGAAACCGTACGTCTGCTGCGCGACTGCGGCGGCGACGCCCGGCTCGTTCACTGGTCGGAGCCGCAGCGGCTGGCAGAGTACGATGCTTACGTGCTCTCGGGAGGCTTCGCGTACGAGGATCGCATACGGGCCGGCGCGATCGCCGCTCACGACCGCATGCTAGACTTCGTGATTGATGGCGCTGCTGCCGGAAAGCTCGTCTTCGGAATCTGCAACGGAGCGCAGATTCTGCTCGAGGCGGGACTGGTGCCCGGCACCAGCGGCGAGCGCAAACCGACGGCCGCCTTCGCTGCGAATTCGCCCGAGCCGCACTTCGTCTGCCGGCACGTCTACCTAAGGCTCGCCGTCGCGCCGGCACGCTGCGCGATCACCGCGGCGTTGCCCTCGGGGGCGCTTGTGCCGGCGTGGGCGGCACATGCGCAAGGGCGCCTGACTGCGACGCCCGAGCACCTCGACGAGATCGTTGCGGGGGACCATCTCGCATTCGTCTATGCAAATGCTGACGGCACCGTGAACGACGCGGCGGTCCCAAACGGCTCGGCGCTGCGCTGTGCGGGTTTGGTGAATCGCGCCGGCAACGTGCTCGCGATCATGCCGCACCCCGAACGTGACGGCTGGAACTTCAACCATCTCGACCGGCGTGACGGCGACGACGTGCTGGCTCCGTCCGGAGGCGCACTGCTCTTCCGCAGTTTCGTCGAGGCGCTCTCGTAGTGCGCGCGGTTGCCATTGCTTTGAAAATCCCCGACAACGCGGCGTATACTGCGCGCGTAGCGCTGCGCCGGTTGGGGGTCGACGTCGATCGCGTCGAACGCAGCGAGATTTGGTTCTTTGACGAGAGCGACGACACGGTGCTCGAGCGGCGCATCGTTGACGACGAAACGATCTTCAATCCAAACAAGCACCGTTTAACGCTGCTCGACCAGTGCGTTCCTCGTTCCGGCGAGGTTTGGATCGAACCGCTCGTCCCGGCATCGCGCGGCGCAGTTTATCCGCCCCTCGACTCCGCTCGGGATAAACTCCGTCGAAGGGCCGTGGCCTGGCGGCTTTTCGATGCGAACGGCGAACCGGTCGTGCGCGCGACACTCGACGCCGCGATCGAGCGTCTTTTGTGCAATCCGGCGATCGATCGTGCCGTCACCGACGGCGATGGAAGCGACCGGGACATTCCAATCGGCAGCGAGTAGTAAGAATCGAATGGATCGACCGTATACGATCGCGACGCTCGGCTCGCATTCCGCGCTGCAGATACTCAAAGGAGCCCACGACGAGGGATTTCGTACGATGGCGATATCGAATCGCGATACCGAGCCACTCTATCGCTCCTTTGCCTTTGTGGACGAGGTGATCGCGCTTAACGACTACTCGGAGTTCATGACGCGGATCGAGGAGCTCCAGAAGCGCAAGGTCATCATCGTCCCGCATGGCTCGTTCGTCGCCTACCTGTCGCTCGACGAACATAAGAAGATGACGATCCCCTATTTTGGAAACAAGGCAGTGCTCGATTGGGAGGCCAGCCGCGAGCTGCAGCGCGAGTGGCTCTCGCGAGCCGGCCTCAAGCTGCCCCGCCAATTTCGCAGCGCCGGCGAGATCGACCGGCCGGTCATCGTCAAGCTCTACGGGGCTGCCGGCGGCAAAGGTTACATGTTTATTAGGGACACGCACGACTTCGAGGCGCGGGCCACGCATCTCAAGGAAGCCTATACGATTCAGGAATACATCATCGGGGTACCGCTCTACATCCACTACTTCTACTCTCCGCTGCAGCGAAAACTCGAGATCATGTCAATGGACCGCCGCTACGAGACCAACGTAGATTCACTGGGCCGCATCCCAGCGGCGGCGCAGGAGGGCATGGACGTCAGCCCGTCCTACGTGGTCGTGGGTAACCAGCCGGTCTCTTTGCGCGAATCGATGCTTGCCGAAGCGCTGCGTATGGGCGACGACGTCGTTCGCGTCAGCAAAGAGATCTGCGGACCCAAAGGGCTCTTCGGCGCCTTCTGCATTGAAACGATCATCACGCCCGACATCCATTTCTACGTCATGGAGATCTCGGCGCGCATCGTTGCCGGGACGAATCTCTTTATCGATGGTTCGCCCTACTCTTACCTTAACTACTCCGAACCGATGTCGACCGGCCGGCGAATCGCTCGCGAGATCAAGAACGCCTTATTAACGAACAACCTGCACCTGGTGCTCGATGACTCGAGCGTTTTGTAGAGCCGCGGCGCTGGTTCTCGCCGGAATCGTGGCGGCCGGATTTCCGACCGTAGCGCGCGCCACGTTGGAGGTAGATCCGGCGGTGCTCTACACGCAAATGAAGGATGCCTACGCAAAGGGAGCGGCAGCGGGCTGGGACTTTCGCTCGGAAGAGATCTATCTCTCGACTATCTTCAACGCCGGGCGCGCGTACTCGCTGCAGTACCCCGCCGACCCGGCATATGGCGAACTGGCGACGCTCACGGTCCGTATCGGTGCGGGTCTTCATTATAATCCGCTGACCAATCACGACGGCGCGGTTTGGTGGGTGCGCGAGGCGGCCGACTGGGTCTCGAAGCATTCCGACGATCTTGCGCTGCTGTCGCAAGCGCAAAGCTTGCTACAGCGCGTAAACTCTGAGGAAGATCCGGCGGCGCTTGCGCGGTTTGCCGATGCCGATGCTACCGCGAACGTCAAGAACTATCCGGGCGATATTGACGCACTGCTGATTCAGACCGAAGCTCCGTGGCGCGCATGGCTTTTAACCCAAAATCCGTCCTGGAGGTCGCTGGCGATCGCACGCGCGGCAGCGCCGAACTTTCCGGTCGCGCACCTGCCGACGAACTGGGGAAACGAGCTTGTGAACGTCGCCAGCAGCGCCTCGACCGAGCGCGGATACACGGCCGCCGACGTCTCGAACGCGCAAACGTTCATCGCGCGGCTCAAAGCAGTCGATCCGATCCGCGTCATCGCGACGGTCCGGGCCTTGCCGCACGACGTCTATCTCACGACGCTGGCGCCCGCCGACGAATACTTCGGCTCACTGAACATGTCGATTCTCGAGATAGAGAATCGTCTAAAGCATATCAACTTCATGCTCGATTACAACTACGGGAATGCCGAGAGCGATGAGGGTGCAAACGTTGCGCACGCGATCGTGGACATGCAGAAGGTCTATCCGCGCGATCGCGACCTGCCGATGCTCCTCTATTGGTGCTATACGACGCTGCAGCGCATGAGCGACGAGCAGGCGCGAACGACTGCGCGTCATATCAAGGCGATTCTTACGGTCGAGTACCAGGACAGCCCGCAGGCTCGAAAACTTCTCGGCACCTAGCGCATGGCACCGGTTCTCGCCGATCGCTTGCAGTTCGCCTTCACGGTGATGTTCCACTATCTTTTCCCGATCACGACGATGGGTCTCGCGCCGTTTGTAGCGGCGTACACCTGGAAGGCGGCGTACAAGCGCGACGAGGAGGCAGCGCGCATCGCGCGTTTTCTGACGAAGATTTTTGCGATCAATTTCGCAGCCGGGGTCGTCACCGGGATCCCGATGGAGTTTCAGTTCGGCACGAACTGGGCCGCGTTTTCGCGGCGCGGCGGGTCGGTCGTCGGTCAGCCGCTGGCGATGGAGAGCGTCTTTGCCTTTTTTCTCGAGTCGGTCTTTTTAGGGGTGCTGCTCTACCGCCGTCGCGGAATGCCTTCGCCATTCGTCGCTTGGTCGGCCGTACTCGTTTGTGCCGGATCGTGGCTCTCGGGATTCTTCGTCGTCGCCACAGAGGCATGGATGCAGCACCCCGTCGGTTATAGCATCGCGTCGGACGGCACGATTCTTCTCGATGACATCTGGGCGGTTCTGACGTCGCCATTCCTCGGCTGGCAGTTCGTGCACGTCTTGGTGGGGGCGCTGGTGGCGGGAGCCTTTCTCGTTGCGGGGATCGGCGCGTACTTTGTGCTTGCGCGCCGCGACGAGGCGATTGGACGGCGACTTACCCGTGCGGGCGCAATCGCGGGCCTGATCTTTGCAACGCTGGCGATCTTTCCGACCGGTGACGGCAATGGCCGGAACGTCACCGCCGCTCAGCCCGTCAAGCTCGCCGCGATGGAGGGACTCTTTGCATCGACGCGCGGCGCGCCGTTGGCCATCATCGGCATGCCCGACGTCGCCGGCCGCCGTCTGATCGATCCGATCTTCGTACCCCGCTTCCTGAGTTTTCTTGCGTATGGAAATTTCGAAGCCAACGTGAGAGGTCTCAACACCTACAGACGCGACCTTTGGCCACCGGTCGAGGTCACGTATTACTCGTATCGCATCATGGTTGGTCTGGGCACCATTTTTGTTGCGGTTGGAACTGCGGCGGTTCTGCTGCTGATGCTGGGAGGGCTTTGGCAAGCGCGTTGGCTGCTTTGGGTCCTGATGCTGATGATGCCGTTTCCATACATAGCAAACGAAGCGGGATGGGTCGTTGCGGAGGTCGGGCGGCAGCCGTGGATCATCTACGGCCTGATGCGGACCAACGTCGCGAGCTCTCCGACCGTCGGTAACGGCGAGACGATCTTCACGCTCATGGGCTTCGCGGGTATGTACTTTTTGCTCGGCGTGCTCGTCCTGTATCTCGTCCTGCGCGAGATCGGGTCCTTCGACTCCGCTCAGGATGACACGAGGCCGACCCATCCTCTCGGTGACACGGCGTGAGCGTCGCAGGGTTTGTCGTCGTCGCGTTCATGTTGACCGTTTACGTCTTGCTCGACGGTTACGATCTGGGTGTTGCCGCGATCGTGCCCATGATCGCGCGCAACGATCGCGAGCGAGCCGCGGTGATGGCTGGGATTGGACCGTTCTGGAACGGCAACGAGGTTTGGCTCATCGCAGCGGCCGCCGCCCTCTTTGCGCTCTTTCCTTCGGCCTATGCGGCTTCGTTCTCGGGATTCTATCTGCCGTTTGTGATCGCGCTCTGGCTGCTGATGTTTCGAGGCATCGCAATGGAGTTGCGAGGTCATTTCGACTCTGAGCTATGGCATCAGTTTTGGGACGCGGCATTCTTTGCGTCGAGCGCGCTGCTGATCTTCGTCTTGGGCATTGCGCTAGGCAACCTGCTGCGCGGCGTTCCACTCGACCGCGACGGGTACTTTCGCGGCACGTTTTCGTTTTTACTCAATCCTTACTCGCTAATTGTCGGAGCGTTTGCGGTCGCGACGCTGGCAATTCACGGCGCAGCGTTTGCCGCGATGCGAATTGATGGGCCGCCCGGCGCACGCGCGATGGGCGTCGTAAGAAGGGGTTGGTGGCTCGTGCTGGCGCTCTACCTCGCCGTCACGGCTCTCACGTTTGCAATGCACGCACCAAGTCGCGTCTGGCTCGCGGCCTTGCCCCCGCTCTCGCTGATCGCGCTCGTCGCAACGGCGTGGAACGCGAGCGTCGGCAACACGGTCCGTGCCTTCGCGATGTCGTCGTGCTTTATCGCCACCCTGCTGGTGGCTTCGGCTGGGACGCTCTTCCCGTACTTGCTGCCCGCTTTCCCAGCCGGGACCGGGCGCGGCGGTATCTCCATCTTCGATGCGGCGCCTTCGGCGGTCGCTTTGGCCTGTGCGCTGATCGTCAACGTTGCCGGCATCGTGGTCGTCGGTATCTACAGTTCGATCGTCTGGCGGGCAATGGCCGGCAAGGTTCGCGTCGAATGACGCCGCGGTGAGTACCGGGGAGGTTGCTCGCGCGCTCGCCGGCTACGACCGCTCGCGCCTGACGTTATGCTCGATCGGAAGCCATTCCGCGCTCGAGATCGCTTATGGCGCGCGCGCGCAAGGGCTGCGAAATCTGGTCGTTACCGCGAAAGGCCGCGAGCGTACCTACGTCCGATACTTTGCAGCACGCGAGGAGCCCGTGCGACGCGGCTGCGTCGACGGAGTCGTCGAGCTGGACTCGTTTCCCGATATTCTCAACGACGACGTGCAAGAGCGGCTTCTGCGCGAGAACGTCCTCTTCGTCCCGAACCGCTCGTTCGAAGTCTACTTGCGCCAAAAGTATGAGTACGACGAGATCGAACGGCGGATGCTGGTGCCCTTTTTCGGTAACCGCCGCCTTCTGAAAGCGGAAGAACGTGGACGCCGGTGACACGTCGATCAGTACGCGTTGCTGACCAAGGCCGGCATCCGGCATCCCGAGCGATTCGCGTCGCCGAGCGAGATCGATCGGCTCGTTATGGTGAAGGCGCCGCACGCTGTGGTCAGCTTCGAGCGCGGCTTTTTCTTGGCGTCATCAAGCCGAGAGTTCCGCGCCACGAGCGACCGGTTGATCTCGGAGGGGGCCTTAACGCCCGAAGGTCTGGCGACAGCGCGCATCGAGGAATACGCGCTCGGCCCCTCGGTCAACTTCAACTTCTTTTACTCGCCGCTGCTCGGCGAGCTCGAGCTCTCCGGTACGGATACGCGACGCCAGACGAACCTCGAAGGCTTTCGCAATCTGCCGCCTGCCGCGTTCGACGCCGTTCGCGGCGTCGCGATGCGCTTGGAGGAAGCCGGTCACGTGGCGGTCACCGTTCTGGAGTCGATGCTCGAGCCCGCCCTCGAGATGGGAGAACGTTTCGTCGCGGCTGCCCGCGAGCTGCAGCCGCCGGGCGTGATCGGTCCCTTTGCGCTTCAGTGCGTCGTGGCTGCCGGACCGCCGAAGGAGCTCGTCTGTTATGACGTTTCGCTGAGGATGCCCGGCTCGCCGGGGACGCGTTACACGCCGTATTCGGCCTATCGTTGGGGGCGCGACGTTTCGGTCGGCGAGCGCGTCGCCATGGAAGTCGTCATGGCGCGCGACACCGATCGGCTCGAAGATGTGTTGACATGAGGCACCCAAGACTCATCTGATGGAGGAAATATGACGGTCGATTCAGTGCAATCCCGCAGCGGAGTAATTGCCTTCAAGGGAAGTCCGATGACGCTGCTCGGCCCGGAGCTGCGCGCGGGCGACCCGGCACCGCAGTTCTCGTTGACCGCGAGCGATCTTTCGCCGGTCAACCTTGACATTCTGACGGACGAAGGGAAACGCGCCGCGATGCTCATCGTCGTGCCATCGCTCGACACGAGCGTCTGCTCGCTCGAATCGCAAAAATTCAATGCGCGCTTGAGCGAGCTCCCGGCCGGCGTTCGAGCCGCCGTCGTCAGCCTGGACTTACCGTTTGCGCAAGCTCGCTGGTGCGGCGCGCAAGGCGACGTCAAGCTCGAGATGCTCTCCGACTACCGCGACCGCAGCTTCGGATTGAACTACGGGCTCGTGATCGAGGAGCTCGGACTGCTCGCGCGCGCGATCGTGGTGATCGGCAAGGACCGGACGGTGACGTACGTCCAGATCGTTCCGGAAGTCGCGAACGAACCTGATTACGACGCAGCCTTGAAGGCGGCCGTCGCGGCAGCATAGACGATCCGTGACCGAGACGGTCTTCATTCTCGACTTTGGCGCGCAGTACGGGCAGCTGATCGCGCGTCGCACGCGTGAGCTCGGCGTCTACTGCGAGATCGTTCCGCACGACACGCCGTGGAACAACCTCGCCGCGCGCCAGCCGGCGGCGCTGATTCTCTCGGGCGGTCCGGAAAGCACGCTGGTTGACGGCGCTCCGGAAATGGATAAGAAAATCGCAGACTCCGGCCTGCCGATCCTCGGCATCTGCTACGGAATGCAACTGCTGGCGCGAGAGGTCGGCGCCGAGTTGGTCAAGCTCGATCATGCCGAATACGGTCCGAGCACGCTGGTTATCCGCGATAAAGAGACGCCGCTTTTCGACGGGGTCCCGGAAGAATCGAGAGTATGGATGTCCCACGGGGATTCCGTGGTTTCGCTGCCGCGCGGCTATCGCGCGCTCGCTTCCACTGCGCGCTGTCACGTTGCGGCGATGGGCAACGAGAAGAAGAAGATCTACGGCGTGCAGTTTCATCCCGAGGTCGTGCACACGGAGTACGGGCGAACGATTCTCGAAAACTTCTTGGGCGAGGTAGCAGGACTGCGGCGAGACTGGAAGATGGACTCCTTTCTCGAGCGCTCGATCGACGAGATCCGCACCCGAGTCGGCACGGACAGGGTGATATGCGCGCTCTCCGGAGGGGTAGACTCGGCGGTAGCGGCGACGCTGGTCGCACGCGCGATCGGCGAGCAACTGACTTGTATCTTCGTTGACCACGGATTGTTGCGAAAGCGCGAGGCCGAGGAGGTGCTGGCGGCTTTTCGCGAGCTGCTCGATCTCAACGTCGTAGCGGTGGATGCGCGCGAGCGATTTCTGCGCAGACTCGTTGGGGTGGAAGATCCCGAGCGCAAGCGCGTGATCATCGGGCACGAGTTCATCGACGTCTTCGAGCGGGAAGCCGCTAAGATTCCGGGCGTGAAGTATCTGGTGCAAGGCACGCTCTATCCCGACGTCATCGAGTCGAAGACGCCCGCGAGCAAGGCGGGTGAGAAAATCAAATCGCACCACAACGTCGGGGGACTGCCCGAGAAGATGGGCCTTTCGCTGATCGAGCCGCTGCGGGCGCTTTTTAAAGATGAAGTCCGCGAGCTCGGCCGCGAGCTCGGTTTGCCCGAAAGCATCGTCGGGCGCCAGCCGTTCCCAGGTCCGGGTTTGGCGGTGCGAATCATCGGTGACGTCACGCCGGAGCGCTTGGAGGTCGTGCGCGATGCCGACGCGATCGTGCGCGAAGAGATCGACGCGGCGGGACTGAATCCGCATCCGTGGCAATACTTTGCGGTGCTTACGCCGGTCAAGAGCGTCGGGGTTATGGGCGACGGCCGAACTTATGGAAATCTCGTGGCGGTTCGCGCGATCACAAGCGCCGACGGCATGACGGCCGACTGGGCCCGGCTGCCCCACGAACTTCTCGAACGCATTTCCGCCCGGATCGTCAATGAAGTGCGTGGGGTCAACCGCATCGCCTACGACATCACGACCAAACCGCCGGCAACCGTCGAGTGGGAATAGAAGATGCGCGCGCTGGTCGTTGGTAACGGTGCGCGCGAAGACGCGCTCTCCTGGCGGCTTTCGGAATCACCATCGTGTGAAGCGGTCTTCGCAGCTCCGGGCAACGCCGGGACCGCATCGCGCGGAGAAAACTGGGATGTCTCGGCGACCGACGGCAAAACATTAGTCGAACGTTGCGCCGCGCACCGGATCGACCTCGCGGTTCTCGGGCCCGAGACGGCAATTGCGGCCGGCGTCGGCGATCGTCTTCGCGATGCCGGCATTACGGTCTTCGGTCCGAATCGTTCGGGCGGACGGCTCGAATCGAGCAAGATCTTTGCGAAGCGATTCATGGAACGTCACGGAATTCCAACCGCGCATGCAGTTATCGTACATTCGCTGGAAGCCGCAAATAAGACGCTCGAGCAATGGAATGGCGCGGTCGTCGTGAAAGCCGACGGTCTCGCCGCCGGCAAGGGCGTGATCGTCGCTCCCGACGTCGAAGCGGCGCGCGCCGTTCTCGGCGATTGGTATCGGCACGGCCACGTTCCCGGCGGCGGCTCCGACGTTGTGCTCGAGCGACGGCTTGAAGGACGCGAGGTCAGCGTCTTCGCGCTCTGCGACGGGCGCGCGCTCGTGCCGATCGGCGCGGCCTGCGATTACAAACGTGCCGGCGACGGCGACACCGGTCCGAACACCGGTGGCATGGGTGCGTACTCGCCGCCCGACGGGTTCCCTGACGATCTCTACGACTGCGTCCGCGAGCGCATCCTCGCGCCGCTGCTGCGCGGTCTTCTGGCCGAGGGCGAAGAGTACGTCGGTGTAATCTACTGCGGGCTGATGTGGACGGCGCAAGGTCCGTACGTGATCGAGTTTAACGCGCGCTTCGGTGATCCGGAGACGCAGACGTTGCTTCCGCGCATCAATGGCGACTTCGCGCTGCTGCTCGATTCGGTCGCGCGCGGCGCGATGGACCTTTCGCTTGCGACTCTGTCTCACCAACATTGCGTTGGCGTGGTGTTGGCAACCGGCGATTATCCGCGCAGCAACACGCCGCTCGAGGGATTGAATCCCGACGTTTCTCTCGACGACGGCTGTCGCGCTTTCTGGGGCGCTTCGCAGCGTGTTGACGGCAAGGTCAGCACCGGTGGCGGACGCGTGTTAACGGTAACGGCGCTCGGCGGGGGCCTCCACGAGGCCCGCTTGCGGGCGTACGACGCCGTCGCGCGACTCGCCGGTCGTCTGGGCACAGGCGCGTTAACCTACCGCGCCGACATCGCCGCCGTGTCATCGTGAACGCCCAATCCGTGTCACCCTGAGCGAATGACGCATCCCATCGTGTCACCCTGAGCGAAGTAACGCATCCCACCGTGTCACCCTGAGCGAAGTGACGCATCCCACCGTGTCGCCTGAGCGATGATGCATCCCATCGTGTCACCCTGAGCGAAGTCGAAGGGCGAACGACGTGATTGATGCTACGGCCATTTTCTTGCAGGCGCAGAAGGCGTGGGTCGCTCGCGTCGTCCCGCCCTATGAGTCGTTTCACATCGCCTGCGATCAGACGTTTCTCGCGGCGCGCTGCGGTGCGGGCGACGTCGTAGCGTTCACGGTCCGCAACAGCGACGGTCGAGCGTTCGCGGAGGCGGCGCCGCGCAATGGCAGTGCCGGAAAGGTTTTACTGCAAGGTGCGTCCATCACCGGCCCGGCCGGAACGCCGCTCGGCTTCTATCGCGTGCTGACGAACGGCTCGGCCCCGCCCTCGCCGCCGCCGAATCTCGCACCGGACCCACTTCAGACGATTGCGACGGTGACGGCGAACTCGCACGCATACGACATCGCGCTGGCCGGGGAGGAGAACATCGCCGGCAGGCGATCCTACCATCTCAAGCTGCACCCTCGGGCCGAGCCCGAGCGTTACCCGCTGCGCGACCTATGGGTCGAAGAGTCGACCTTCGAGGTCGTCGCGCTCACCTACGCGCGCCCGTATGACGAACGCGATACCTGGGCGTCCGTCTCGTATCGTTTTGCACCGATTGGACCTTCACGCGTCTGGGCGATCGTTCATGTCGAGGCCGAAGCGGTCGTTCATGGATTGCTCTCCGGCAAAACCGAGCGCGTTTCAGACGATCTCAGCGATATCACTTTCCCGACAACCGTTCCGGCCTGGTATTTCGAACCACCGAGTACTGAGCCGCGAGGCGCTTGATTCTCCATGTCAAAGCGGATAGAATGACTATATAGTCATCTAGTTCCGATCATATGGTTTCTGAGCGGGGAGGCGGTATGCCGAGGAAGACTTGGGCGGTAACAGAGGCCAAGGCTAAACTTTCGGACGTGATTGATGCCGCGCTGCGAGGCGAGCCCCAAATCATCACGCGGCGCGGCGACGAGGCCGTTATCGTAATCTCCGCGCACGTGTATCGATCGAGGATTGGCCGCCGCGGCGGGTCGCTCACTGAGTTTTTCGCGCGTTCGCCGCACCGAGACATCGAAATTGGCGCGAAGCGCGATCGCAGGACCGGCCGCGACGTTAAGCTATGAGCGGTTTTCTGCTCGATACGAACGTCGTTTCCGACCTTCGCAAACAGCAGCCCAATCCGGGGCTGCTGCGTTGGATCGACGCGGTGGACGAGTTGGGTCTATTTTTGAGCGTCGTGACCGTCGGTGAACTTCGGATCGGTATCGAGGTGCAAACGGACCGCAAGAAGCGATCGAATCTCGAAGCGTGGTTGGTTTCAGAACTAATTCCGCGCTTTGAGGGGCGGATTTTGCCCTTCGATCTGGCGGTCGCCGAACGATGGGGGCGGATGGAAGGACGGGCACGCCGCGGGTCGGGGAAACTGCCAGTCATGGACGCGTTGATCGCCGCGACCGCGCTGCATCATGATCTGACGCTCGTGACTAATAACGCATCGGATTTCTCCCGAAGCGGAGTCGCGGTTGTCAATCCGTGGACTTAACGGCAAAATACTTTGAGCCGCCAAGCATGAGCCGGCAGGCGCCCTGAGAATGGCTATGGCGTGCAACCAACCGAGGGTCACCCTGGATCCTCGCTTACCAAACGCGAGCGGGAGGTGCTCGAACTCGTAAGCCTTGGGCTTACAAATAGCGAGATCGCCCGTCAACTCAGTTTGAGCCGCCGCACCGTTGAGGCGCACGTCGAGCACGTTCGCGCTAAACTCGGCGCTCCGACGCGGATGCGCGCCGTCGTAGAGGCAGGCCGCGCCCGGCTCTTACGCGTCGTGACGAGCGACCTGCAGGATCGCCCCTTCAATCTCCCGGTTCAGGTTACTAGCTTCATCGGGCGAGACACCGAGCTGGCCGAGGTAAAGACTCTGCTCGGATGTTCGCGTTTCGTCACAATCGTCGGGACAGGCGGTGTTGGCAAGACGCGTCTGGCCGCCCAAGTTGGGGCGGAGTTGCTCGATGGCTATCGCGACGGTGTCTGGCTCGCCGATCTTGCTAAGATTTCCGTGGGTGACTCGGTGGCCTCAGAGCTTGCATTTGCGCTGGGCATCAAGCCGCAGGCCTTCAGTGAAGTCTTCGATCACGTCCTGGTCCACCTCAAGCGCAGAAACCTTCTATTGATAATTGACAACTGCGAACACGTAGCGCCGCAGACCTCTAGTTTGATCGACGCCATTCTCCAAGGATGCCCGAATGTAACCGTGCTTGCGACGGCGCGCGAGAATTTGCGGCATGCCGGCGAGCAAATCTATCGGCTAGGCTCGCTCGATGTGCCGGAGCGAGACGATATCGGCGCCGAGGCCGCCTTAACGTTCAGTGCGGTCGCACTGTTCGTCGCGCGCGCTCGTGCAGCCAACGCTCACTTCGCGTTTACCGACGATGACGTCGCTGCCATGGTCGAAATATGCCGGCGACTCGGCGGAATCGCGTTGGCGCTGGAGCTTGCGGCAGCCCGTACGAGAACGCTAAGTCTTCGCCAGCTACGCGAGCACTTGCACGAGCAGTTCAGGCTGCTGGTGAGTCAGGGTCGAGCGGCGCTCCCCCGCCACCAAACCATGCGCGCGGCGCTCGACTGGAGTTATAATCTCCTGGCCGAGGACGAACAGCTGCTGCTTGCGCGCCTTGCGATTTTTCAAGGTGGCTGGACGCTGGAAGCGGTAGCGACCGTGACGGAGTTGTTTTCTGACGAGATCGGAACGCTCGATGCGATCTCAGCGCTCATCGATAAGTCGTTGATAACCGTAGAATTTCGGAGTGGTTCCGAACGATACCGGCTGCTGGAGCCGGTTCGGCAGTACGCGGTCGCATTATTGAAGGAGCGGAGCGAGTTCGACGCGGCTGCGCTTCGGCACGCCGAATATTTCGTTCATTTTGCACGTCAAGTCAATGAGCTTTGGCTCGAGGAAGAAGAGACGGCGCGCCTATTGCGCATCGAGGAAGAAATAGATAACATTCGCGCGGCTCTGGAATGGACGCTCACCGCACGCAACTCCCCGATCCTCGGAGCGCAGCTTGCGGCAAACCTTTGGACTTTCTGGTTTGCGCGGCACCAGCACGAAGGGCGAAGATGGCTTGAGGCCGCACAGGCGGCTGTATCATACGAAACGGAGCCGGAGCTCAGCGTGAACGTCGCCCTTGCGCGGGGGCGACTCTTCCTTATGACCGATGTGCGGGAAACGCTCGCGGCATGTGAGCAGGCGTTTAAGACGGCGCGTCGCCTGGGGCGGATTCCTTTCCTGGCGAGAGCGGTCGGCTATTACGGCATGGCACTGGTGATGGCGGCTCGGCTTGAAGAGGCCGGTCCGGTGATCGATGAGGCGCTCAAACTCTGTGACCGCGTCGGAGACCACTACCGTGCGACGTTTCTCCTGGGCTTCGAAAGCAAACGCCTTCGAAGGCTTGGCCAGTACGATCGCGCGCGAGCTGCGGCAGCGCGGATGATTTCGTCGTACGATCGGGTGCACGTGCCCTTCGACGCTAACGCGAGCTTGGTTCTTGATGAGTACGCCAACATGGCGTATCTGGACGGCGATTTAACGAAAGCGATAGAAATCAGCCACGAGTCTTTGCGGGCCGCCCGTTTGATGCGGGATGTTACACAGGAGATCCACGCGGAATATGGGCTCGCCGGTTATCTCTTCCTCTCCGGTGCGATTGACGAGGCACTCGAGCATGGGCTCGCGATCCTTCAAACGAGCCGCGAAGAACTGTTTCCGTACGGAATGGGCCCGGCTTTTCAAATTCTCGCCGGCGTGTGCTCGGCGCGTGGCGAGTTCGACCGCGCAGCGCACCTCCTCGGTTACGCTAACGCGAGGATCGCACAACAGCGGATTCCACCCAACGCCTACGTTGACGTGGATCCGGAATGGTTTCTCGGCCCTCTCCGGGAGCGTTTCGGGGAGCAGCGGCTCGTGCAACTCATGTCGGAAGGCGCTGCCTGGTCCGAAGAACGTGCCGTTGACGAAGCGAGGCGTGTAGCAGAGCAAAAATAGGTATCTTTACGGATGCGACCATAAGCTCGCTCGCGATAGGTTAACGACAGCACGGTCCTCCGGCTTCAATTGGTTCACGGAATCATTCTTTCAGACGGAATGCCGGCGAGCCGTTCTTATCGATCTTCGACGCGCCTTGGGCGCTCGCTTGACGTTGAAGAAACACGGGAGGTTACCAATGGTACGCATGATATCACAGCTGCAATTTGCTGCAATCCTTGCGATAGTGGCATGCAGTAACAGCGCGGTGCCGCTTCCGGTGAGCACCGCAAATGGGGACTCTTCGAGCACACGTGTGAACCCGTCGGTCCACTGGCCGCATTACAGCGTTATCGATCTCGGAAAGCTAGGCAGTACTTACGTAAGCCCTGGCGACATCAACAAGGCAGGCATCGTCACCGGAATCGCGACGACTCCGAGCTATGTAACCCAAGGATTCCTCTGGCGGAAGGGGGACATCGCAGCACTTAGAACGTGGGGCGGGCCAAATAGTTTTGCCTGGGCGCTGAACGACCATGCGGCCGTGAGCGGATGGGCGGAGACGGCTAAGCGCGACCCCAATGGGGAAGATTGGGGGTTCGGCACCAACTTGATCGTATTGCCGACTGTTTGGTCGGACGGTCACATGGTGGCTTTGCCTCTGCTCGGCGGCAACAATGGACTCGCGACGGGCATCAACGATCTCGGCCAGAATGGGGGAGCCGCAGAAACGGCGAGGGCAGATCGAACGTGCACGCCGCCGCAGGTTCTAGGAATAAAACCTGTGATATGGCGACACGGTCGTATCCAGGTAAGGTTGCCGACCTGGCGCGGCGATTCCATTGGTGGTGTCATTGATATCAACGACCGCGGTTGGGCAATCGGAGCGTCGGGATTCTGTGGAAACGGGCCTTCGGAGATACCCTTCAATCTCCGCCACGGACTGCTCTGGCACGACGGCAAGATGATTAATCTCGGTACCCTTGGCGGCAGCACCGGCCAAGAACCCTCTCAGATTAATGACCGTAACCAAATCGTCGGCCAATCGGACCTGGCGGGCGATAAAGCGTATCACGGGTTCTTATGGGAACGTGGAAAGTTGACGGATCTCGGAGCGCTTCCCGGACATTGTTGCAGTATTGCCAACGACATAGGGCCCGACGCCCTTATAACCGGGCTGTCGTGCAAATCACCCGGTGGTCGGCTCGAGCGTCGCGGAGCAGGAGCGAGAGACTGTCACGGCGTGCTCTGGAAAGACGGCGCGAAAATCGACGTGAACGAGCTGATCCCAGCTCACTCAGGGCTATTCATTACGGGTGTAATCGGGGGCCCCAACGCGGCCGGCCAAATCGTCGGCACGGCCTTGGTCAAGAAGACCCGCGAAGTTCACGGGTTTTTAGCTACGCCGTGCGACGATTTCTCCGTGCAGATGTTCGCACCATGCGAATGAAATGCTCAGACACTCGATTCGCGCAGGCGGCCTCGGCTATCTTTACGTTGCGAACCCGTGCGATGGCGGCAACGTCCTGGCATACGCGCTGCGGAGCCGCAAGTGGGTGAATGAAATTGATAATGGCATCGCCTTTCCCGAGGCGCTCGCATTTGGGCCATAACTAAAAAACTTGAAGTGGAGGCGAGGATTATGTTGCGATCCTTTGGAGTAATGACAATTACGAATGCGAACCGTCTTGCGTTGAGCGTTTCAGCCATTGCGGCGATGCTTACGGGGTGCGGGGGATCGCAGGCCCTGGCTCCGCCAGCAAAAGTTTTCCCGGATGGCGCATCAGCGTCTCGGTTCATTGAGCCGGAAAGTATGATCGCCGGAAGATCGCCGCATAAATTCCGCGGAGAGACCTTTTCCGGCCAAGGGTCGGGGATTATAAGGTGTGGCGGCGGGCAATACCATTTCTACGAAGTCGAATTTAAAAACAGGGGAACGGCCGAAGGTCCGTACCCAGGCGAGTTTACCGCAAAGGGCTATTGGCAGTTTAACAGTGAAGTGTCGCACTTCTTTCATTTTCATGAACAATTCTCTGTCGTATCCGCATCCCACAGATACTCGGGAACGGTCACGGCGGGGAGAGTAGTAGCACATAAAGATGCAAACTGCACCATTGCGAATATTACCGCATCTTACTCAATGCCGCAGGGTTGGAAGGGCAGTGTTCTTGTAGACGTCAAGAAGGGAAAACCGCAATTGTTTTCCGAGTCCTTTCAATGAGCATTTGGTCGTTGAAGTCAGCGTTGCGAGCGGAAGGAATTCTAACGGTACACCGCCGCTGTCACCGCTCCGAGCAATAGCCTTTGGGGTTGCTGTCGACGGAACCGGCGCTGTCTACGTAAACCTGGCCAAGGTCTTAGCAACGACCTGGAGGGTGCCGGGACTTTACCGCATCGCGCCCTGACCAGCCCGAGCGGACGGATCGTACAAGCGATGGCTCGCTTGTAACGAGCCGCCGAATGCCGTACGCTCACGCGTGACGCGAGAGGCTCTAGGTGTAACTCCGGGTGCGGACGGAGGTTATAAGAAGACGTCATGGCTTATCGCTTTCAACCGCAGAACCAATACGGCGGCCCGATCGCACCGGCGGTTCCAACCCAGTCGCTGCTCGCACAGGTGCTCGGCATCACCGCGCTCGGGCTCTGCGTAACCGCGTTAGCGGCGTGGCTATTCCAGGGGGTCGCCCCCGGCGTGGGCCTCATCGCGATGATCGTCGGCTTCGTCCTTCTGATCTCCATGAATGCGACACGACGCAATGAGGCGCTATCGCTCCTGCTCTTTTACGCCTTCACGTTCTTGCAAGGAATCGGGATTGCGCCGGTAATTGGCCAATACGTACGCGCATTCGGACCCGACATCGTGGTGAACGCCGCACTAACGACCGGGCTGGGAATGTTTGCTCTCGCCGCAATCGTTTATGCAACGGGCCTTGACTTGCGCCGCTTTCAGGGCATCTTTTTTGTCGCGCTGCTCGGTTTGGTCGTCGTCGGCGTCGTCTCGATCTTCGTTCGCTTCATTCATCCGGAAGTCTATGCGTGGCTGACGCTGATCATCTTTTCGGGTTTGGTCTTGATCGATTTTGCTCGGATTCGCGCCGGCGGTGACGGCCTGACGGCGGTTCAGATGGCGACCAGCATCTACCTCGATGCGATCAATATCTTCCTTGCCCTGCTGCGAATCTTCGGAGGGCGGCGCTCCTAGCGGCTCGCTCCGACCCTTCAATGGGGTCAGACGACGCGTTATACGCTATAATGAGCTGAGATGTGCGGGATAACGGGGGTCTTCGCACCAGGGCGCGACGCGGCTCGACTCGCGTTTTTCGCGCTTTATGCGCTTCAGCATCGCGGACAGGAGTCCGCGGGCATCGCCGCGGCCGACGGCGGAACCATCCGCTCGCACAAGGAGATGGGCCTGCTTGGAGCCATCTTCGACGAAGATATCTTGAGCGGCCTCAGCGGACACATCGCGATCGGACACACCCGCTATTCGACGACCGGTTCATCCATCGTCGTCAACGCGCAGCCGCTGCTGGAGCGCACCGAGCTCGGTGATTTCGCGTTCGCGCATAACGGAAATCTGACCAACACCGACGACCTGCGCCAGTCGCTGGCTCCGACGACCGTGCTTCAAGCAAGTTCGGATTCCGAAGTCATGGCGAAGCTGATCGTCGAGACGAAGGGCTCGATGCTGGATCGGATCAGGGCGGTGCTCGCCTCGGCCCGCGGAGCCTATTCGATCGTTCTATGCACGCAAAACGAGCTCTATGCGTTCCGCGATCCGTGGGGTGTCCGGCCGCTCTGTCTCGGGCGTCTCGCCGAGGGCGGAGGCTACGTCGTCGCCTCGGAATCGTGCGCGCTCGGCACGATCGGTGCCCAATACCTCCGCGAGGTCGGGCGCGGCGAAATCGTTCGCATCAGTAACGATGGATTAGAGACGTACCAAGCCGAGGTCGAGCGCGCTCAGCCTGCGCTCTGCATGTTTGAGTACATTTACTTCGCGCGTCCCGACTCGAAGTTCAACGAGCGCTCCGTCTACATGGCACGCTATGAGATGGGTCGCCGCCTCGCAAAGGAGCACCCCGTTGAAGCCGACGTCGTCATGGCTGTCCCCGACTCGGCGGTCGCGGGCGGAATCGGGTACGCGACCGAGAGCGGCTTGCCATATATCGAAGGGCTTATCAAAAACCGTTACATCGGGCGCACCTTCATCAGTCCCGATCAGCGCATGCGAGCGCGCGGCGTTCACTTAAAGTTCAATCCGGTCGTGGAGAACCTCGAGGGGCAGCGCGTCATCGTCGTCGACGATTCGATCGTCCGCGGAACCACGACTCCGCGAATCGTCGCCTTGCTGCGCGAGGCGGGCGCCCGCGAAGTACATCTGCGTATCACGTCGCCTCCGATCAAGCATCCCTGCTATCTCGGCGTGGACATGGCAACCTACGACGAGCTCATTGCCGCAAATTACACCGTCGAG
This sequence comes from Vulcanimicrobiota bacterium, assembly GCA_963831815.1. Lineage (GTDB taxonomy): Bacteria > Vulcanimicrobiota > Vulcanimicrobiia > Vulcanimicrobiales > Vulcanimicrobiaceae > Cybelea. The sequence goes on along the minus strand of CAWHRL010000001.1, from coordinate 972,038 downwards.
GAGATTCGCCAGAAGACCGGCGCCGATTCGCTCGGCTATCTCAGCCTCGACGGACTCATCGCCTCGGTCGGGCGCAAACGCGAGGAGATGTGTCTGGGATGTCTGGTCGGCGAGTACCCCAACGTGCCGGCCGCGCATGAGGTGCACGCCACCCCGGCGTGAGCGTAACCGTTCGGCAATACCGGATGGTTCAAGGGCCTCGGTTCCCGGTTGCTACAGTCCAGATGAGTGACGCTGGGAAAGAGAATTGCCGCTCTGCGCAATGCCTTGGGCTGGTCGCAGAACGAGCTCGCCCGCCGCGCTGAGGTGAATCACCCGACGCTTTTTAAAATTGAGGCCGGTCAACGGCTCAACCCCACGATCAGCGTTATCGTCCGCATCGCGCGCGCATTGGGCACCAGCGCCGAGGCACTCTACGGCCTCGAGCGCGACGAGACGCGGCTTTTGGTCGAGGCGAACAAAATCTCGATGCTAATCGCCGTGCGCACGCTCGGGCGAAAGACCGGCGAAGCCGCGCGTGCACGCTCGCACGCACTTGTAGTGGCCGCGTTGGAACGCGCCGGCGCGCGCGTTCGCGATGCAGCGCCTACCGATGCCGGCGAGGAGACAGAAGAATTACATCTGCCGGCGCAAGCCGGTCACTTGGCGACCGGCGGCCTTGCGCTGATCGAAGAGATGCAAGTCGTTCGCCGCCGTCTGGATGCTCTGGAGGCGTGGCGTCGGACGCAAGAAGGACGCGCTCGAAAGCGCGCAGCGCGATAAGCAGAGGGTCGGACCACTCGTCGTTTTCCAGCATGTCGCGACCTTAGCACCGCAGAGTGCCAGCTGTGCGGCATTATGCGATCGGCTTTCCCTTGGTTTCGGGCGCCCATGGCAGCGAGATCGCCAGGCCGGCGATTGAGAGGGCACAGGCGCCCAGAATCACCGTCGTGACGCCGAGCCGCGCGAGCGCAATCGGCATGAGGAAGGTTCCGAAAAAAGCGCCGACGCGGCTTACCCCGGCCGCAAATCCGGTCGCAGTAGCTCGAACCGACGTTGGAAAGAGCTCGGCGGGATAGACGAGCTCAAGAACGGTCGCAGCCCCCATTCCGACGGCGTATGCAAGGAAGACGATGACCAATAGAAGGCTGGGCGCGAACGGCAGAATGCCGAACGCGACCGCCGCGACGGCGAATCCGGCGATGCAGACGGGCCGCCGTCCCCACCACTCAACTAACGGCATCGCGACGAACGCTCCGAGCGCAAACGCGGCCGCGATCGCGACGCTCCCGCGCGGCGATCCGGAATCGCTCAACCCGAGCTGCGCGAGCACGGTCGGCGCATAGGTGTAAATGGCGAAGAGCGGCACGACCTGCAGGAGCCACATCACCGAGACGAATGCGAGCGGGCCTCGAAACTTCGACTGAAAGATCGTCGCGTAGGAGACTCGCTTCAGCTCGCCCGTATCGCGCGCGGCCAGCCACATCGGGGACTCGGGCGCGCTCGTTCGCAGCAGCAAGCCGAGGGCAGCGAAGATCGTCGGGCTCGCGAGAATCCATTTCCAGCTCTCCGGACCCGTACGCAAGAGCGCATATCCGGCGACGTAGGCAACGGCCGCGCCGAGAAACCAAACGGCCTCGAGCGCACTGAGCGCGGCGCCACGGCGCTTGGGCGGCATGAACTCGGCGAGGATCGCGGTCGCGATCGGATAGTCGGCGCCGATTGCGACGCCAAGCGCAAACCGAAGCGCGATCAGCTGCCAGGCGGCGGTTACGAAAATCTGCGCGATGGCGATGACGACGAAGGCACATAAGTCGCCGATCATCAAGATACGGCGTCCGTGGCGGTCGGTGAGGTGACCGAAGAGCGGCGCGCCCACAAGGATCCCAAAGAGCGTCGCCGCACCGATCAAACCCGTCGTGACCGCGTCGAGCGAAAAATGCGGGGTTAGCGTGATGAGCGCTAGCCCGATGCTGCTGAGAATGTATCCATCGCAAAAGACGCCGGCGCCGGCGTAAACAAAGATCGTGTAGTGGAAACGGCGCAATCCGGTGCGGTTCGCGCCGGGTCCCGTCACGCCTCGTCGAACAGCTTTAGTGCGAGCAAACCGTGCGTAAGTGCGGCTCCGGCACGCAATGCGGCCGCAATGTGAACGGTTTCGGCCAGCTCCTCGCGCGTTGCGCCGGCTTTCTTTGCGTTGGCGGTGTGGACGTCGAGGCAGTACGGGCATTGCGTGGTCAGCGCGACGCCCAGCGCGATCAGCTCGCGATATTTTTGCGGAATCGTCCCGTCGGTGCGCCCTACCGTCTTGTCGAGCGCGACGAATCCTTCGAAACCTGCACGATCGAGCTTTTTGAGCTCCGGCAGCAACGACAGATGGGCGTGATCGTGGTAATCGCTCATGGCATCCTTTCTCAGCGGTCTTGAGTGGGAAAATTTCGGTCGCGTACGTCTTGAGCGAACCTTTTCAGTGCTTCCGTCGCGATGCTGCCTACCTCGGCGTAGCGTTTGGCAAAACTTGGCGAATGCGGGTACATGCCGAGAATGTCGTGAAGCACGAGCACCTGCGCGTCGCAGTGAGGCCCCGCGCCGATTCCGATGGTTGGGATCGTCAGCAGCTCGGTGATCTCGCGCGAGATCTCGTAGTCGACAACCTCCAGGACGATCGCGTAAGCGCCGGCGGATTCGACCGCGCGGGCGTCGTCGATGAGTCGATCGCGATGCGTGCGCATCTTAAATCCCGGACCGAGCCCGGCAGTTTGGGGCGTCACGCCGATGTGTCCGACGACCGGGATGCCGGCGCCGGTGATCGCGCGGATGCGCTCGGTTTGATCGCGTCCGCCCTCGAGCTTCACCGAACATGCTCCGCCCTCTTTGACGAGGCGGATCGCCGCGCGTAACGCTTCCTCGTTGCTTACCTGATAGGAGCCGAACGGCATGTCCGCCATGACGTGCGCGCGTACCGTTCCCCGATCCACGGCCTGGGTGTGATAGACCATGCTGTCGAGTGTCACCGGGGTCGTTTCGTCGTAGCCCAGCACGACGTTGCCGACGCTATCGCCGACCAAGATGACGTCAATACCGGCCGCTTCGACAAACTGTCCAAATGGCGCGTCGTAGGCGGTCGCGATCGGAAAGAGCGTCTTACCTTTGCGTCGCTTGATTGCACCCGCGGTAAGACGCCTGATTGCCGGGTTCTTTTCGGGTTCGTAGGGACGAGCGCTATCCGCCTGACCCTGCGGAACGGTCATATCACCCTGCCACCTTCGATTCTGCTTCGACAAGCTCAGCGTCACTCAGGACAAGCTCTGTCGAAGGGTCACACCTTGAGCTCTGCCCGCGCCCCATTTGGATGGCCTTTGTCATCGTCGACGTTGTCACCCGGAGCCGACTCAGCTTTGTCACCCTGAGCGGACTTGCGTGCTAACGATTCGACCATCGCGAGAAAGGCCCGCACCGGCGTTCCAGTCGGACCTTTCGCTTGCCATGCCGACTCGTTTTCGAGATACGCGGTGCCGGCGATGTCGAGATGCACCCAGGGGGTGTTTCCGACGAACTCTCGCAAGAACGCGGCGGCCGTCAGCGTGCCCGCGGGTCGCCCGCCGGTGTTCTTGAGATCCGCGATGTCGCTCTTCATCGCCATCGTGTAATCCTCATAGTAGGGCATTTGCCAGTAGCGTTCGCCGGTTGGCTTCGCCGCGGCGAGAAACTCGGCGCCGAAGGCGTCATTGTTGGTGATCGCCGCTGAGGATGCGTGACCGAGCGCGATCACGCAGGCACCGGTAAGCGTGGCCGCGTCGACGATTTTGGTCGCGCCGAGTTTTATCGCATAGCAGAGCGCGTCCGCGAGAATCAGTCGTCCCTCGGCATCGGTGTTGATGACCTCGATCGTCTTGCCGTTCATTGCCTTTACGATGTCACCGGGCTTCGTCGCCTTGCCGCCGGGCATGTTCTCCGTGGCAGGGACGATCCCGACGACGTTGAGTTTCGGTTTCAACTTGCCGAGCGCGCTCATCGCGGCGATGACGCCGGCGCCCCCCGACATGTCGTACTTCATATCTTCCATGCGCTCGGCGGGTTTGATCGAAATGCCCCCGGTATCGAAGGTGATGCCTTTGCCGACGAGCGCGAGCAGCTCTTTGCTCGCAGGATCGCCGGTGTAACGCAGCACGATGAATTTCGGCGGCTGAACGCTGCCCTGCGCAACCGAGAGAAAAGAGCCCATGCCTTCGCTTCGCGCCCGCGCCTCGTCGAGGACGTCGATTTCGAGCCCCGTCGCCGCTGCGACTTTCGCAGCCTCTTCGGCCATCCGCGTCGGCGTCATGTCGTTTGCGGGGGTGATCGCCAACCGTCGGGCTAGGTTGACCGCTTCCCCGATCGCCGATCCGCGCTCAATTCCGCGCTCGATCTCGGCGGCGTCGAATCCCTTGCCCACGATCGCTACCTCATTGGTCGCGAGGCGACGCTCCGGGCGTTCCTGATAGAGTGTGGTGTCGAAACTGCCCGTGATCGCGCCTTCGGCGACGAACGATGCGCAGATCGCTTCTTGGCCGGATGCTTCGGGCGGTAGCGCTATCGCGATCGTCTCGACGTTGCGGCGACCAAGATATCGGACCGCGCTTCCCGCGTAGCGCGCGAGGAGATTAGGTTGAAAGCTCGCGCGGTCGCCGAGCGAGATCGCGAGCACCCGCTGAAACGGCCGGCCGGTCGCGTAGGCGAGGACGTGATCGCCGGGCTTTCCACGCACCTCGCCAGAGGTGAGGGCGGAGATGATGACGCCGCCTAGAGCGGCATCGACTTCCTTAGAAACGCCTTCGAGCGGAGCATCCGCGAAGAAGGGCACGACGAGCGCTCCGGCGCTGACGCCGGTGGGCTCGTCAGCGATAAGACGAACTTGCATGGTGAACCTTTCGAACGGTGAACTAGTGCCAGCCTATGGCGGAAAGCTGGGAGAATCCTCGTTCGGGAGAAAAAGCTGCCGCTCCAGACCGTTACGCCGAAGCCGGCGTTGATGTTGCCGCCGGCAATGAGGCCGTGGCGCGATACCGCGCCTTGCTCGCCGAATCGCGCCAGCCCGGGCAACTCGACACGTTCGGCGGATTCGCCGGTCTCTTTCGCCTTCCGGGCGACGAAAAGCGTGCGCTCGTCGCCTCGACCGACGGCGTCGGCACCAAAGTCCTCATCGCAGCCGAACTGCAGCGCTACGACGGCGTCGGGCGCGACCTCGTCAATCACTGTGTGAACGACATTTTGGTCTGCAACGCGAGCCCGCTTTTCTTTTTAGATTACCTGGCCGTCGGTAGACTAGACCCCGATGTTGCGGCCGAGATCGTGCGCGGGTGCGCGCAGGCATGCCGCGCGCACGAGTGCGCGCTGCTGGGCGGAGAGACTGCCGAAATGCCCGGCATATATTCAAATGGCCACTTCGACCTGGCCGGCACGATCGTCGGCACCGTCGAGATTAATGCGATCCCCAACGCCGAGAGCGTCGTGCCGGGTGATGCGATCGTGGGCCTTCCTGCTGTGGGTCTTCATACTAACGGCTACTCGCTTGCGCGCGCGCTGATCCCCGCCGGCGAGTGGAACTCCTCGTTTGGCAAAGGTACGTACGCCGATGCGCTCCTCGCAGAGCACCCATCGTATTATGATGCCGTTCGCGCGATCGAAGAAGTGGCAACCGTTAAAGCGATGGCGCACATTACCGGCGGCGGTTTGATCGAAAACGTGCCGCGCACGCTGCCGAAAGCCTGCAGGGCCGTCTTCGAGCAGCAGCGATGGACGGTGCCCCCGATCGAACGCGAGCTTGTGCGTCGCGGTGGCCTCGGCGCGGAGGAACGCTATCGGGTTTTCAACATGGGCATCGGTTACACGCTAGTCGTACCGCTCGCGGACGCCCCGGCCGCTATCGCCGCCGCTGCGGGAGCGAAAGTTGTCGGCTGGATCGAGGCTCAGGCTCCAGGCGAGCCGCGCGTGATCGTTCATCCGGCTCGCGAGGACGCATGAACGAGATCGTTCGGCAACTCGCGCGGGCGGCCGATGCGGAATCGCCACGCGAGCAGCGCGCACGAGCTGCTGCTGAGATCATCCGCGGCGCGCGCGGATATCGGTGGGTCGGGATCTATGACGTCGGCGACGAGGAGATCGCGCTGATCGGCTATACGGGCGCGACGCCGCCACGCCACGAACGCTTCGGAATCGAAAACGGGCTTAGCGGAGACGCTGTACGCAAGCGCGCAAGCGTCGTCAGCAACGACGTCGCTTCCGACCCGCGATACCTCGAGGCCTTCGAAAGCACCGGCTCGGAGACGATCGTACCGATTCTCGGTGCCGAGAGCGGCATCGTCATCGGTACGCTCGATGCCGAGAGCGATCGCGCCGGTGCGTTTTCCGAGGATGACGTTTCGTTCTTGGAAGAATGCGCGGCGGTTCTGCGGCCGCTCTACGACTAGTTTGCCGGCGCTCTGCAACCTCGTCGTCGAGCTCGGTGAGCCGTTTGCGACCGATTCGCCGGCCGGGGTCGAGATCGGTGACGCCGGTATTGCCGACGAACGCACGCTGGCATGGATCGACGATACATTCGGCGGCTTCTGGAGTTCAGAAGCGCGCGCTGGTCGCAACGTCATCGCGCGCCGCGGCGATGCGCCGGTTGGCTTTGCAACGATCGACCCGAAGGGCTTGAACTTTGCATGGTTCGAGGGGATCGCGCGCGACCCAAGCGTCGGTACCCTGGGCCCGTTAGGGGTCGCCCCCGCTGAGCGCAAGAGCGGGCTTGGAACCGCGCTACTACGACTGGCGTTAAATGCGCTGCGCGATCGAGGTTACGTTCGCGTGCTCATCCCGGCGGTCGGCGAGGAGCTGGTGCGCTATTACACCGATGCAATCGGCGCGCACGTCGCGCAGCGTTTCGATCGCGATTCGCTCTATCGTCCTGCGCGACGCACGCTCGTCCTAGCGTCGGGAAACGGCGGCAATTTTCAAGCGCTGGTGGAGGCGGCGCGGGAAGGAACGTTGCCGCTCGATCTCGTCGCGCTATTCAGCAACGATCTGCATGCGTACGCACTCGTCCGGGCTCGCGACGCGGGCGTTCCGTCGCATCTGGTTGGCTGGAATCGTGGCGAGGAGACGCGCGAGGCCTATGACGGGCGACTTCTTGAGGACGCAGCGGCGGAACGGCCCGACCTCGTCTTGCTGCTCGGCTGGATGCACTTGCTCTCCGACGCCTTCGTCGCCGCCTTTCCGGAAATGCTCAATCTGCACCCGGCCTTTCTTCCGCTCGACCAGGACCGCGACGAGGTCGCGATGCCCGACGGCTCGACGATACCAGCTTTTCGCGGCTCCCGGTCGGTGCGCGATGCGCTTGCGGTCTCGAGCAAGTGGGTTGGCGCGACGCTCCATCGCGTGACGAGTGCGACCGATCGCGGACCGGTAATGGCTCGCCGGCCGCTACGCGTGGAGCCGAGGGAAGAAGAGCCGCACTTGATGCAACGCGTGCACGCGCTGGAACGAGAAGTTGTCCGGGCCGGCGTTACGCGATGGCTTTACGAGCGCTGAGCGCGTAGCGCAGCCGTTACTCGGGAACGACTGCCTCCATCCATTCTCGCACGACCCAGTTGGTGACGACGCCGTTGAGCACGAACGGGTCACCTTTTGCAAATGCTTCCGCTGCCTCACGGGTTGTGAAGATCGCCATCGCGCCTTCTTTAGGATTCGCGAACGGACCGATCATTAGCAGGGTTCGGTTCGCCAAATAATCTTTCCACCACGCGCGATGAGCTGCGCCGTGGAGAGGGGCCAACGTTGCTACGTCGGGTGACGACTGATAGTAAAGTACGTATTTCATTGCAATATCGGGGCTAAAGGAGGCTCGAACTGGTTCGACGGTCATCCCGCGGCGTACCTTTCTGATGACGACCAGTGACGTTTCGTCTTGTGCCGTCGGGCGTTTCGATAAAACACCGCGTTGTTCGGTGTCGTCCACGGTCGACGGATGGTTACGTCGTAAACTCCGCACTCAGGCCGCTTAGCTTTTCTACCTCGGCCTTCGTGTAGCGACTCAGGCGTCGGTAACCACCGGCTTGCGAGAGCTGCACGCATCTCTACGACTCGGCTGTACGACACAAGGCATACGGCCGCCACGCACCTGCTCGCGAGAGCTGCGCGCATCTCTACGACTCGGCTGCATGACATAAGGCACACGGCCGCCACGCACCTGACTCGTGGGCGGGACAGACGTAAGGACCACCGCCGGCGTCTTAGGACACGCGACCGCTAACGTCACGCTCTCGATCTACGCGCATTTGGTTGGCGACGCGCAGCGTGCGGCGAACGACAGCTTAGGCGCACGACTCGAACGAATCTCCGCTTCAGCGCCGGCCCTCGTTTCGGGTGATGGAGGTAGCGAGGAACGCGCCGATCTTTCGAGCGGGGGGCAACCGAATGGCAACCGTCGTCTCTTTGACAAAAAAAAGCCCGTAAAAACGAGCCTTCTATGGTGGAGGCAAGGAGACTCGAACTCCTGACCCTTACGCTGCCAGCGTAATGCTCTACCAGCTGAGCTATGCCCCCACGAGCCGGACCGCCCTATTCATTATGCCCGGGCTTCGTGCCTTCGACGTGCTCCCGGTTGGCCTGAGCCGACGAGCGGAATGCCGTCGACGCGGCGGCGTGATTCCGTGTCGTCCCGAGCGTCCTGCCTATGTCATCCTGAGCGTCCTGCCCATGTCATCCTGAGCGGAGTCGAAGGATGACCGCGCATCCGAGGGTACGAAGCTTCCGCTGCTTGGGGATGTAGCTCAGCTGGTAGAGCACCTGCTTTGCAAGCAGGGGGTCAGGGGTTCGAGCCCCCTCATCTCCAGATAACAAAAATGCCATATAGGATATGGCGTTTTCGCTCTAGATTCCGAGCCCAAAACGACTATTAGGAATCTAAGGTATCAACCCCGGTATCAACCGCCTATCGGACGACCGCCGCGCCGGCTGCGCCGGCGTCACAGCCCCCCACATCATCGTGTTGCGAGCAAGTAGAAAGTCAACGGCACGACCAGATAGGTGACCCATACGGCGAGGAACCCCGGCGAAACGCGGTACTTCTTGACGAGTCGTAGCCAGGCATTGATGACCGCAAGCCCGCCGCCAGAGGCGAGCGCCATGTAGATATATTGTTTGGGATCGTGCAACCCGGCTACGTAAATGAAGCTAAGGCCGACGACCAGGACGACGACCATCAGTATGTTGTCTGTCATTGGCAATATTGACTCACTTTGTCCATTGCTGCTTCAAGGGGCGCGTCGTATTTCCCGGCCTGCGGAGAGGTGGCCGAGTGGTTGAATGCGGCGGTCCTGAAAATCGCAGCCCGCGTCAACGGCGGGCCGTGGGTCCGAATCCCACCCTCTCCCGTGTAGCAATCTGTGTACGACAAAGACACGCCGCGCATCGCAAAGCTTAGCTATTAACCGACCTTCGCCCGCCCTTGAGAATGAACACCACATCTAAGAGCTAGTTGGAGCAGCCCTCGGCGCCTTTGAACGTCGTAGATTCCAAAGCCCGTGCGCCGCGAGGATGGCTGAGAATATCGAGGTCACCGCGAGCGCGAGGAGGGTCCAAACGAAGAAGAACGCTCGACTGGACTCAGCGAGCGTGCCGGCCGACAGTCCGCCCGCCCTGCTCACGTGAACGGTGAAAACCCCCATGCCCAGGAGCGATCCGAGGAGCATGATCGCGTACCCGGATCGCCGCTCTCCGAGCGCTAGTGTTCCGTATAGCCAGATGACGAGTACAGCGGCCGCGATGACGTTTAAGGCCGCTGACTTATCGGTCCCATAGACGATGTCATCCGCCAAGTGAAGCGAGAGGAGGAGGATCGAGAGCAGCGACATGCTGGTTAAGACGATGGTGCGCTTCATATATCCCCGTACTTGCCACCAAGAAAATGCCTAAAACAGCCTTGTATTACTGCACCTGAACACGCTCAGACCTGCTTTGCAAGCAGGGGTCCGGGGGTTCGAGCCCCCGCATCTCCAAAAACGTAGCGCCTGATGACATTGAACTGTGCCGCGCTAGCCCTGATACGCCGCTGATAATTACGGGATGCTGCTAATGAAAAACATCACTAGGCCGCGCTGCACGAGCCACGAAAATTGACCTCGCCTTCCGCGAGCCTACCGTTCGTCGTGATTCGCACGATTCGGCTATCGCTCGAGCCGATCACCGAACGCCACGCTGAGGGTATGTTTCGCGTGCTCGACGATCCGTCGCTCTACCGCTACATGCCAAGCGAAATTCCGACGAGTCTTGCGTGGCTGCGCGAACGTTACCGCGTTCTTTCTCTGGGGGTATCACCCGATGCCTCGCAGTTGTGGCTGAACTGGATCGTCTCGCGACTCGAGGATCGCACCCCGATCGGCTACGTACAAGCCACGATTCCGCTGAGCCTCGGTCATGCGCTGATGGGCTGGACGATTGGGCGGCGCAGCGCAAGGGCGCGGCTACGCGCGCGAATCCGTCCGCGCGGTTTGCAGTCATCTCATGCGCAATGGCGTCGCCGAGGTTCGGGCTACGATCGACGCGCGCAACGCGCCTTCGATATCGGTGGCCCAGAGCGTCGGCTTCGTTCGCGAGGCCACGGTGATCTCCGAGGATGTGCTCGATGGGGTCCGCGGCACCGATCACCATTACGTTTTACGCGCGCCACCCGCGTGACGGCGAGTCTAGGGCGCTACGTCGAGCGTTGGCACGTCACCTTAAAGTTGGGATTTGGCGCCGTCATCGTCTCCCAACCCGTGTAGACGTACGTATCTTGAGCGCTACGTACGATTTCACTGCGACCTAGCTTACCGGTGGAATTCTGTTGATCAGCCCACTGCTCGGTATCCCCGGTCCACGGCTTGGCGTAGGAGACCCACCATTCGCTGATGCTGTCGGTCCCGGCTTGGGCGAAGCGGTCGCTCTTCGAATCGTAGCTGAAAGCGGCGCTAATCGCGTACGGGTTCTTCATTTTCCCTTGCGCGGCAACCACAATCCACTCTCGCAATATACCGGAATCGAGCGTGAAGGAGACCGTCGCCGTTTCCGGTGGTGATCCGGTGTTACCGCCCGTGCACGTCCAGTTGCCGACGTAGTATTGCATCGCGTCCATTCCAGTCGCCGACTGCGTGGCGACGGGTACGGTAAAAGCAAGGCTTGTTCCAAGAAAAATGAGAGCTCTTTTCAACATAATCTCTACTCCTGTGCGAACTGCGTCGAGGATTGCCGACGCGAGCCCTTTGTCGCTTTCCTAAGCGGCCGAGCGTTTCCCGCTAGCTTCCCGCACTAACGACGGCGCCAAGCGGCGCGTAAAGCCCGCCGATTGTGCGAATGGCCGAACCGCCGGCGGGATAATGCCATATCCCCACGTCCGCGCCGTATGCATTCGGGCCGATCACCTTCGAGCCGTCGATCCAGAACTGAAAGACCTCCGTGGCGCCGCTCAGCGGCGTGGACCCGACTTTCTGGCCCTTCTTACCGGTGATTGCGAACTGATAGATCACGTTGGTCGCCTGGTCGCCGACCGCGACATTCGTGCCGTCCCACTCGACGCCGCCCGCGTTCTGAATGTTTTGGTTCAGCTTAACGTTGAACAAACTCGTACCGCCTTTGCGCAGCTCGGCGAATTGAAAGGCGTTGCCTTGACTCAGACCGTCGAGAAAGAGATTACCGGCGTTGTCGTAGCTGCAGAGCAGCATGTTATCGATCGCACTATCCATATAGTTTCCGGTGGGTTTGCCTTTCGCGTGCCGGTAGAGAATGACGTTCCCCGGCCCGCTGTTGCTCGTCGAGAAGTTCGTCACGGCGAGGTTTCCAGTAACCGGGTCTACGGAACAGCCGGTCGGGAAGTATCCCGGGTCGTTCAAGGTCGCCACCGCGGTGCTGCCGCCGTGAGCATATTCGAGGATGTTGCTCGCTCCGGTATTGGTGATGAAAACGTCGCCGCTTTTATCGACGCATTCGCCCGCCGGATCGGTGAAGCCGGTGAGAGTCCGCACGAGCTTTCCTTTTGGATACGAAAAAACGTAGACGTCGCTCGTCTCGGTGTCGGAGACGTAGAGAAGGTCGCCGCGCCCCGCCGGCGTCGCCGCTTGCGGCAGCGCCGCCTGCGATAGCGCGGAGAGGTTCCCGATCGCGCTTTGCGGCCCGCCGCACCCTCCCGATACGATCGCCAAGCAGAGGCTCAACGCAGAAGAGACAACGCGCAGCTTCATTTAATATGTTGCTCCTTTTACGATCTTTGGGTGCGAGGAGTTCGACGGCTGGAGGTGATGCGCCCCTAGCGCATTAATTTCGTCGTGTGGCCATCTCCTACAACGAAATTGCGGGGCGAAGCCTGGAGCGTTTGGCGTCCCTCAGCGATGGCGTCTTTGCGTTCGCGATGACCCTGCTGGTTCTCGACCTTCGCGTTCCAGCAGCGGAGGCGGTTCACTCCGAGGCGGGCCTACACGTGGCGCTGGCGGCGTTGGCACCAAATCTCTTGACCTATTTCCTAAGCTTTATGACGCTCGGGATCTTTTGGGTGGGTCAGCACACGCAGCTTAGCAAGCTCAAGCGCTCGGAGCGCACGCTGACGTGGATTCACTTGGTATTTCTGCTGATGGTCACGATGGTTCCGTTTTCGACAAAGTTGTTAGCCGCCTTTATCACCTATCGCACGGCGCTGGTGATCTATTGGCTTAACATCGTCGGGCTCGGCGCAGGCCTCTATTGGAGCTGGAGTTACGCGCGCAAGGCAAACCTCATCAAGGAGGAGGCGCCTGCGGGAATCGACGTCGCCGTGCGAGGCCGAATTATCATCGCCCAGGCCCTGTACGCCGTCGGCGCAGTACTCTGCCTCGTCAACACGTACGTAAGCATCGGATTCATCGTGCTGGTGCAGCTCAACTACGTCTTTGCGCCGCGCTTGAGCTTGTTGCGAAGATTCTAGCGGCCTGGGCGAAGGGGGCGCGCTTGCGCGTCCCGTAGACTTCGCGGTGAGCTCGGTACGGGTCTTGGTCGGCACGCGCAAAGGCGCATTCATTCTCGAGTCGGACGGTAAGCGCGACAATTGGAAGGTTGCCGGCCCGCATTTTGCGGGCTGGGAGATTTACCACATTAAGGGTTCGCCGGCCGATCCGAATCGTCTCTACGCATCGCAGTCTTCGAGTTGGTTTGGTCAGATCGTGCAGCGCTCCGACGATGGCGGCAAAACGTGGGCGCCGGTTGGGAACCGCTTCGTCTACGACGGCACGCCGCGAACGCATCAATGGTACGACGGCACGCCGCATCCATGGGAGTTCGCGCGCGTGTGGCATCTCGAGCCGTCGCTGACCGACTCCGATACAGTCTACGCCGGCGTCGAGGATGCCGCGCTCTTTCGTTCAAATGACGGTGCGCAAACGTGGGAAGAGCTTGCCGGTCTTCGCACCCACGCGACGGCCGATTCTTGGCAACCTGGTGCGGGCGGCATGTGCCTGCACACGGTGATCCTCGACCCTGCAGACCCCAAGCGCATCTTCGTCGCGATTTCAGCAGCAGGTGCTTTCCGCAGCGACGATGCGGGCGCGACGTGGCGTCCTGTCAATCGCGGGCTGAAATCGAACGGCATCCCACAGCAAGAGGCCGAGGTCGGACACTGCGTGCACCGGATCGCGATGCATCCCTCAAACCCGAGCGTGCTCTTCATGCAGAAGCATTGGGATGTGATGCGCAGTGACGACGCCGGCGACTCGTGGCGCGAGGTCAGTGGAAACCTTCCGACCGACTTCGGCTTTCCGATCGACGTGCACGCACACGAACCGGAGACAATCTACGTCGTACCCATTAAGAGCGACTCGGAGCACTTCCCGATCGACGGACGCTTGCGCGTCTATCGCAGCCGAACTGGAGGCGACGAATGGGAGCCGCTTACCAATGGACTCCCGCAGGAGAATTGCTACGTGAACGTGCTTCGCGATGCCATGGCCGTCGACACGCTTGACTCATGTGGGATTTATTTTGGGACGACCGGTGGGCAGGTCTACGTCTCACCCGACTCCGGCGAAACCTGGAGGGCGATCGTGCGGGATCTTCCCGCAGTGCTTTCCGTCGAAGTCCAGACGCTCGCATGATTCGCGTGGTCTTGCCCGCGCACTTGCGTGCGCTCGCGCGCGTCGACGGGGAGGTCACTTTGGAGATTGCGGGAGAAGCCACCCAGCGCGCGGTGCTCGATGCGCTCGAATCGCTTTACCCCGCGCTGCGCGGCACAATGCGCGACTACCAGACGAAGAAGCGGCGCGCGTACGTACGGTTCTTCGCCTGCGAGCGCGATTTATCTCACGAACGGCCCGACGCGCCGCTTCCGAGCACGGTCGCCGATGGCGCCGAGCCGTTTCTCATTGTTGGCGCGATGGCCGGAGGTTGAATGCTTAAATGAGCCGTCAGCTTTGCGCGTCGCTTGCGATCTGCGTCTTAGCGGTAATGGCCGGCTCGCCGGCATTAAGCGCTGCGCCGTCGATGCGCGACGTTTTGACGGCCACCTTTGAGGTGCGCGATCTCGGCGGCGTCGATTGCTCGCGGGATGGCAACGCGGTCGCCTGGGAGGAAACGTTTCACGACCCACACGACCTCTTACATTCGCCTCGGTATATGGCGGTCTACTCACGCCGCATCGCCGGCGGTCCTACGCTGCGGCTGACCGCCGGTAAGCAGAACGGCTTTTACGACGAGGAGAACCCGGTTTGGTCGCCGGACGGGCACGAGATCGCGTTCCTCTCCGATGCGCGATCGAAAGGGCAGCTGCAGCTTTTCATTGCGCGCGCTGATGGAAGCGGCGTGCGGCAGGTCAAGGAGCTCGCTGGAGACGTGCAGCGCTTGACGTGGGCGCCGGATGGTAAGCAGCTCGCGTTCCTTTATATCGCCGCAGCTCATCGGCAGGCCGGCGCGCTTGCGCCGGGCGCGCGCGACGTCGGGGTCATCGGCACGACGATCGAGGAGCAACGGCTAACGATGATCGACACCGCCAGCGGTGCGATGCATGCGTTGACTCCGCCAGACACGTACGTCTACGAGTATGGATGGTCGCCGGATGGCCGGCAGGTAGCGGTAACCTACGCAAAAGGTAACGGCGACAACAATTGGTGGATCGCGCGCCTCGCGCGCGTTGATGCCGCAACCGGCGCGATGCACGATTTGCTCGCGCCGTCGTATCAGATCAACGATCCGCGTTGGTCGCCCGACGGCAAGCAAATCGCGATCATCGGCGGGACCATGAGCGATTTCGGGTCGACCGGCGGCGACGTCTATCTCGTCGACGCAACGAGCGGCGCGTCGCGCGACGTTACCGCCGCAGCGCCCGTTTCGGTGCAATCGTTTCGCTGGAACGACCCGTCGAGTCTCGATCTGGTCGCGCACGTTTCGGGATCGATGCACCTCATGAATCTCGACCTTTCAACGGGCAGGTTGAGCCCGTTGACCAGCCATGAGGAGTCGCTGTGGAGCTGGTCGAGCGCCAAAGGCGGCACGATCGTCGCGCTGGTGCGAGCGTCGTTCGACGCTCCGCCCGAAGTCTGGGCGGGTTCGCCGGCCGCGCTCCGGCAAATCTCTTCGAGCAACGCCGGCGCTAGGCGCCTTTACGGCAGAGCGGTCTCGCTGCAATGGAAGAGCGACCAGTTTACGGCCCAAGGCTGGCTCGTCTACCCGCTGAACTTCGACCCCAGCCGTACCTATCCGATGGTGACGATCGTGCACGGCGGACCGTCCGCGGCGAGCGTACCGTCATTCGGCTCGCGCAATCTCAACGCGCTTGGGTCGCAAGGCTACTTCACCTTCATGCCTAATCCGCGCGGCAGTTTCGGGCAAGGCGAAGAGTTCACGCAGGCCAACGTCAAGGATTTCGGGTATGGTGATTGGCGCGACGACCTTGCCGGCGTCGATACTGCTCTGAAGGCCGCACCGATCGATCCGAACCGCCTGGGGCTGATGGGTTGGAGCTACGGCGGTTATATGGGGATGTGGGGCGAAACCCAAACGACCCGCTTCCGGGCGATTGTAGCCGGCGCGGGCATCGTAAATTGGCAATCGTACTACGGGCAGAACAAAATCGATCAGTGGATGATTCCGTTTTTCGGCGCCTCCGTCTATCGAGATCCGGCGGTTTACGCGCGCAGCTCTCCGATCACGTTCATCACGCACTCGAAGACGCCGGTTCTCATACTTCAGGGCGAGCGCGACGAAGAGGTTCCCGCTCCGCAAGCCTTCGAGTTCTGGCACGCGATGACGACCCTTAGCGTGCCGGCGAAGTTGATCGTCTACGCCGACGAGGGCCACGGCCCGCAGAAGATCGCCAATCAAATCGACATTTTGGAGCAGACAATCGCATGGTTTGATCGCTACCTACGTTAACCCGGAGGAAATTTATGAAATCGTTTAATCTGCCAAGCGCGACGGCGGCACTTTTTATAGTTGCCGCGCTTGTCGCGTGCCACGGCATCGGTACAGGCTACAACCCCACGACATCGCAAGACCTTGGAGAGGCAACGTCCACACAGGAGTCCGGTCCGCTCAAGATTCCGGCCTGCACGGCAAGGAAAGTGGGAGCCGGAACGTACCTGGTCTATTATACGGCCGGCAATGTGAAGAGCGCCACGTTTAAAGCATTGACCGGCAAGTCCGGTTCAGCGATCTGGGTGCTTGAAAAATATGTGAAGGTAAAGCCGACGCCCACGCCACCACCGACTCCCACACCGAAGCCGACGCCGACGCCGAAGCCGGTCGCATATTACTTTTACTACGGCACTTTCGCAATGAAAGACAAACAGGTGGGTTGCGCCTATCTCGAAACAACCGTTAAGGGCAGGAAAATCAAGGGCGCGTCTTATAACGCGTTTACGATCGGCACGCCGAACCTCGAGCCCGGGCACTATAGCAGCACGTTTGTGGACGAGGGATCGATCTCGAAACTGGTGATCTCGCACCTATCCTCAAAAGGCGGCGCCGGTTCAGCGACCTTGGTCACGACGAAAGGCAAGCCGTATACGACCGGAACGATCAGACTGGTGGGACGCATCGTGATCAAGATTTCGGGCGATGCCGGCGAGATGTTGCGAGCTCTCTCGACAAACAACTAAACTCGTGAATCTTGGGGGCGGGCGCAATAGAGGCTCCAGAGCGATCTGGAGCCTCTATGCGGACTTGGCTGTAGCCACGTTGTTACGGACTTTCCCCGTCGTTTGAAAGTGCGCTCCAGTGGCAGGCGGCAGCCCGTGAATTTTATAGCACACTCTGACGGTGCAAAGGAGCTTAGTTCACCCATTGCATCAGCGATCGAACGCAACCGCTCTTAACCTCGTCGTAAGGAACGACACTCCATACACGTCGGATCCGAGTTCATCCGCTTAACAACGAACAAGGCTCGCCGATGGTGGGCCGTCCTGGGATCGAACCAGGGACCTCATGCTTATCAAGCATGCGCTCTAACCAGCTGAGCTAACGGCCCGACGCGAGCTAGAGGTTTAGGACGTGGCGGGCACGCTTCCTCTAAATGAGCGCGATCCACTTCTTGATGATTTCGTGATCGTGACACTCCCCAACAGAAATAGGTTGGAGCGAGGTCCGTGGAGGGTCCCGCACATTCCGGCAATAAGGTTTATAACGATCCCGCGCTTTCGGAAGTCTATGGTCAGGCGCACTGATGGGCTCCATTCTTGACGGTCGTCATGTCTGAAGGAGGCATTACAATGAACGCTTTTGCCCATCGCGCACTTCTCGCGCTCAGCCTTGCATGCGTCCCGTCGCTTCTCGCGGGCTGCAATGGTGGAACCACGCCGCCAGCGATACCGGCCAGCTCGCCCCATTTCACGATGCCGCATGCCGATGCGGGCGGCATAACGATATGGGCGGCAGCGGAGCAGACCAGCACGGTATTCGGTCTATCGTTGGGCGCAAAACGCGTTCTAAAAGTTATTTCGACAGAGAGGCAGCCGGTCAAAGGCGGTGACCCGTTGACGCTCAAAGTCGATCGCGCCAAAAACTTGTTTGTGACCGACGTCAGTGGCGGCAAGGCCGGCGTGATACAGGAGTATAAGGACGGAAACTTTACGCGCGCCTATTCACCTGATTGCGCGGTTTCCAATTGTTCCAGTTTTACGGGTGTGGTCACCGACTCGGTCGTCGACAGCAACCATGTCTTCGCGATCATGAAACAAATCCAGTACAAGGTCGGAACCTATACCGTCAGTGGCAGCGGGTACGAGTACTGGCCTAACGGAAATCCATCGGCGACCCCCGTTGAAGTGCTTCTGCCCAGTGATTGTTCGGACGTCTGTTTCGTTGACGCCGGCGATGAGGACAACTCCGGTAATCTCTGGCTGCGGGACTTTGGGGGCGGCGGTTATGGAGTCGCGGAAATAACCAATTCGACCACCAGGCCGAGCATGAGCCAAATCCTTCCGTTCACCTTCACGATAGATAATGGCGACATCGCGGGCTTCTCGATCAGCAGTGCCGGAACGGTCCTCAACGTGGGAGATTCCAGTCATAGGATCTATCAATACGCCCTGCCGCTGACATATGGCGGCTCGCCGTTCAATACGCTCGTGCCGTGCGCTCAAGGATGCGATCCGCACGGGTTTGGCTTCAACGGTAAAGACACGCTCGTCGTCGTCGGCGACGGTACGACGGGCGGATCCGGCAGCCCGCACAGGGGTTGGCTCGATATCGGCCGAGTCTCCGAAAACCGTTGGAAGAAGGCCACCAATCGGCGGTTTACCGCTCCCTTTAGTTCCGCGGTGTACGCGCGATGACGCAGCGCCGCGACTAGATCAGCGCGATCCATTTCTTCGTAATCTCGTCCTCATTTTTGAGGTGCGCCATCAGGAGTGCCTCAAGGACCTCGTGTTCGCGCAGGATCTCGGCGCGCTCTGCGGCGTCGTAGTCGAAGGCTTGGCGCTGCGCGGCTATTTGCTGCTGCGCTTCGGCGGTGAGGTCGGAGGAATCGGTGGCAGCCGCACCTCCGCGGGGCGCGGCGACCATGCCGCGCGCCGCAGAGACGCGTTCGCTACGAATGGGAGGGAGCGGACCGCTCGTCATTCTGTGATCGACTGGATGAACTTCTTGGTGATCGAGTCGTCCATCTTACGCTGGGCCATGTCGACGTTTCGCAGCGTATCGACTTCGCGCATGTTCTCGCTGCGCTCGTCCATCATCTGATCGAAGACTTCCGACTGCATCTGAAGCTGCTCTTGGTTTTGAACCTCCGACGCGTACATACCGAGCTGGAAGGTTTCGTCTTGCGAGTTGAGCGCGTTCATCGCGGCGTTCCCGGCGTTGCCGGCGACACCGTTGCCGAGCGTACCGCCGATGGCGTTGCCGAGGAGGCCGGACCCGAGCCCTTCGAGGACGGGAAGCAGAAATGCCATCTCGTTGCTCCTTTTCGACGACTCAATTCGAGTTGTCGTTGAACTGCGTATAGTCAGTCGCTTGCGGGCGGTAGCTCTGATCTTGCAAGCCCGGCAGCGTCGGAGCGCTAAGCGGCAGACTCTGCGCCTGCGCTGAAAGCGAACCGAGTGAAGAGATGAGATTGCCGAGTTCGGCTACGGCGGAGCTTTCCGGAGACTCTCCCAAGTCGCCGGTGACCGATCCCGAGCGCGGCGGGGAAACCGCGCCGCTCACGCGGCCGGCGAGGGTGTTTGTGAAGGGTTTCACTGAGATATTCCCTTCGATTGGCGGCAAAGTTGACACGTGATTTCTCCTTATCATGAGTTGGTCTGATCGGTGTCGTCGCTCAGCAGCGAGAGATAGTCGGTTGATTGCCGGTGATAGGCGTGCGCAGTGCGCAATCCGCCGGAGGGAGTCGAGAGCGAAATCGACGGCATCGGCGGCAGGCGCTGTGCGGCGCTTTGTAGCGCTCCAACCGAAGCAATCGTTTCGCCGGATTCGGCTATCGCGGAGGCTTGCGCGGGTTCGCCGGTCAGCCGTTGGTAGTGACGCATCACCGAGTCGGCGTATCCGAGATCGCTGCCGTCGGACCAGCGCGTCCGCGTACCGGTCGCCGTCGGGGAGCCGGCGTTGTAGGCCGAGAGTGCCTCGTGAACGTCGTCTCCGTAGCGCTTGAGCAGTCCGGAGATCATGCCGGCGGCGTAATCGGCGTTCCGTCCCGGATCCATCGCGGCCGGCGTAGAGGCGAAGGGATGCCAGCGATCGTCAATCTGAAAGAGGCCGCGGCCGTGACCGCCGTCGCCGACGACATTGTGACCGGCATTGCTTCCGGGACCGCCGGTCTCTTGAGCGGCGACCGCGGCCAGCAGTTCCGGATCGAGACCGTGCCGCCGCGCGGCGGTCACGATTTCAGGGGCGAATGCGACCCCGTCGGTGGCCAATCTCGAAGCAATCGGGTCGATACTCACGGCAGCCTTCTATCCCCCGCCACAAGCGTTTGACAAGGTGGGACGCGGGTTCTAGAATGGCAAAGTCCGTGGCGGCCCTGCCTGGTTGGCGGGGCCTCATGCTGCGGCGACGCGCATTTATGGATCGTTCACACAAGGTCGACGTCAGCGGGCTCCTTGCAGGCAGCCGCCAGCTTATGGTGGTCGCCGACGAGGTGCCGCTCGAGCCGTTTGAAAGCGTGGTCTTCCCCGAGCCCGTCCAGGTGCGGCTCGAGCTGCGCTCGGCCGACCGGATGCTGGCCGTTGAGGGCAGCGTCGACGGCTACGTTCACGCCCAGTGCGACGGCTGCCTCGAGGACCTGGACCTGCCAATCCACGTCGACCTAGACGAGCGGTTCGATCCCTCGCACGGCCGCGATGTCGAACCCTTCGGCGAGAGCAACGTCTTGATAGGAGAGCGTCTCGACGTGGCCGATTTGGCGCAGCAGAGTGTCCTGAGCGCCCTGCCGTTGGGACTGCGCTGCCGGCCGGAGTGCCGCGGTCTCTGCGCGATTTGCGGGGCGAATCGAAATACGAGCGAATGCTCGTGCCAGCCCGCCTAAGCCTTTGAAACGGAGAATATCGTGGCGAACTTAAAATGGAAGACGCCCCGCAGCAAGACGCGCAGCCGCCGCGCTGCCAACTGGAAGCTCGGCGACGTCACGGCGGTGCTTTGCACGCAGTGCCATCAGCCCAAGCGGCCGCACTTCGCGTGTCCGAACTGCGGCACTTATAAGGGGCGCCAAGTCCGCAAGATACAAGAAGAGTCGGCCGGTTAGCGTAGGTGCCCCCCTCTGGCGTAAAGATCGTCGGCGTCGGTCACTATGCGCCGTCGCGAGTCGTCAGCAATCATGATCTGGAAGCCTGGCTAGAGACCACCGACGAGTGGATCACGACGCGAACGGGAATGAAGCGGCGTCATTGGGCCTCCGAAGCAGAGTCAACGAGCGACTTGGCAGCTGCGGCGGCGAGCGCCGCACTCGTGCACGCAGGACTGCGCGCACAAGAGATCGACTGCTTCGTCGTCGCAACCGTTACGCCCGATTACTATTTTCCCGCGACCGCATGTCTGGTGGCCTCGAAACTCGGGGTGACGGAAAAACCGGCTTTCGATATCGGAATCGCGTGCAGCGGCTTTATCTACGGGCTCACCATCGCCTCGAGTTTGATACGCTCGGGCGTCTACGAGCGCATCATGCTCATCGGCGCCGAAACCCTCTCGAAGATCCTCGACAAGGAAGATCGCTCGACCGCCATTCTCTTCGGAGACGGGGCAGGCGCCGTCATCCTCGAGCGCAGCGCGACTGACAGCTTTATCGCATCGGATTTAGGCGCAGACGGAAGCCGGCCCGAGCTGCTCTACGCGCACGGCAGTGGGGCGCGCCGGCCCCTCGATCATGCAGCGCTCGATGCGAAGGTGCACCTCATCCACATGCAAGGTCGCGAGACGTTCAAGCTCGCGGTGCAACGGATGGTCGATGCAACCGACAGCGTGCTGAAGAAGGCGAACCTGAGCAAAGCCGACGTGACGTTCCTCATTCCGCATCAGGCGAATCGCCGCATCATTGACGCGACGGCGCGCTATCTCGGCTTGCCCGAGCAGAAAGTCGTGGCAAACATCGCCGAATACGGCAACACGTCGGCCGCGTCGATTCCGATGGCGCTCTCCGAGACGGTGCGCGCGGGGCTCGTGAAGCCGGGAGACCTTATCATCTTTGTCGCCTTCGGCGGCGGCCTTTCATGGGGCGCGGTCGCGTGGCGCTGGGCGGCATAGTGCGAATCGCGGTCGTCTTCCCGGGACAGGGATCGCAGAGCGTCGGAATGGGTTGTGAGGTCGCGGCATGCTCGTCTGCCGCCGCCGCAATCTTCGATCGCGCGTCGGCCGTGCTCGGCTACGACCTGCTCGAACTGCAGCGCCGCGGTCCCGAAGAACAGCTTCGCGAGACGGAGTTCAGCCAGCCGGCAATCTTTACGACCAACCTCGCGCTCTATGCCGCGGTCGGCGACGCATTGAAGCCCGTCGTTACGGCCGGGCATTCATTCGCCGAACTCTGCAGCTTGGTGATCGCCGCATCGCTTTCGTTCGAAGATGCGCTGCGGATCGTCAGCGAACGCGGGAAGGCGATGCAATCGGCCGCACAGCGAACGCGAGGAGGAATGTCGGCGATTTTGGGGCTCGATGCCGCGCAAGTTCGCGAGGTGCTCGCACGCGTGCACGATCGCGGCCACGTGGCGCTCGCAAACTTTAACTCGCCGACGCAGATCGTGATCAGCGGCCAGTTCGATGCCGTTCAAACCGCCGGCCACGCGATGCTTGCAGCCGGGGCCAAGCGTGTCGTACCGCTCAACGTCTCGGGTGCCTGGCATAGCGTGTTGATGGAGGCCGCCGTCGAGCCGCTGCGAGCCGTCGTCGAAGCGAGCGCTTTTGCGCTGCCGGCGCTCGACGTTATCTCGAACGTGGACGGGCGTCCGTATCGCGATGTCGACACGATCAAGGCCAACCTGATTCGGTCCGTCGTGGACGAAGTGCGTTGGCACGATACTGCCGAGCGCATTCTCACGTATCAGCCCGATATGGTGGTGGAGTTCGGCGCCAGCGGCGTCTTGAGCGCTTTGATGAAACGCTTGCGCTCGGCTCCTCCGACTATCGTGGTGAGCGATTACGCCGGCGCCGAGCGACTGCGCAGCACGCTCGAAGGCGCCGCGGAAGCAAACGTATGAACCTCTCTGGAAAGACCGCGTTGGTCACCGGAGGAAGTCGTGGAATCGGTCGCGCGATCGCGGTCGAATTTGCCAAGCAAGGCGCGGACGTCGCGCTGATCGGACGCGACGTGGACGCGCTTGCGCATAGCGCCGTTCTCTGCGCGAATGCGCGTCCCGGAGCGGTCGCCGAACTCTTTGCGGGCGACGTTGCGGATCAAGCGACGGTCGAACGCATCGCTGCCGACGTGTTGTCGCGCTTCGGGCGGATCGACTGCGCGGTCGCGGGCGCCGGTCAATCGGTCGACGCGCTCCTGCTCCGCCTTAAGTCGGAGACGATCGATCGGATGCTCGACGTTAACCTCAAGTCGGCCTTCTATCTCTGTGGTGCGGTCGCAAAACCGATGATGAAGCAGCGCGCCGGGTCGATCGTGCT
The DNA here is from genome assembly GCA_963831815.1 of Vulcanimicrobiota bacterium. Lineage (GTDB taxonomy): Bacteria > Vulcanimicrobiota > Vulcanimicrobiia > Vulcanimicrobiales > Vulcanimicrobiaceae > Cybelea. The sequence goes on along the minus strand of CAWHRL010000001.1, from coordinate 948,518 downwards.
CCTGACCAGCATCGTCGGCATGAGCGGCAATGCCGGCCAGGCTGCGTACGCGGCCTCGAAAGCGGGACTCATCGGCCTTTGTAAATCGCTGGCAAAGGAGTTGGGTTCGAGGAATATAAGAGTCAACGCCGTCGCGCCGGGTCTTATCGAGACCGCTATGACCGAGAAGATGCCCGACGCCGCCAGGGAGTTTTTGATCAAGCAAGCCGCTCTTGGCCGAGCCGGGAAGCCGGAAGATGTCAGCGGAGTAGTCGCGTTCCTCTGCTCCGACGCCGCCGGCTACATCACGGGGCAAACCCTGGTGGTCGACGGCGGCATTCTGATGTAAGCTGTGACGAAGTCGACACCAAGTTGAAAGGAGACGTAATGTCCACCACCTTCGATAAAGTCAAGAAGATCATCGTCGAGCAGCTCGGCGTCGACGAGTCGGAAGTGACGCCCGAAGCGTCAATTACCGACGATCTGGGTGCCGACTCGCTCGACCAGGTCGAGCTGGTGATGGCATTCGAGACCGAGTTCAATATTGACATTCCCGACGAGGAAGCGGAAAAGATCAAGACGGTCGGCGATGCGGTAAAGCGCATCGACGAGACGACGGCCGGCTCTTCGACTTCCTAACTGCCCGTTGTTCGATCAACTCCAGGAACGGCTCGGCGCAATCTTCGACCGCTTAAGCGGCCGGGGCCGAGTAAGCGAAGACGACGTCAACGAAGCGCTGCGCGAAGTTCGCGTCGCGTTGCTCGAGGCCGACGTTTCGCTTGGTGCTGCCAAGGCGTTCGTCGCGCGAATCAAGGAACGCGCGGTCGGCGCAAACGTGCTCGAGTCGCTTACTCCCGCTCAAACGATTCTCAAGATCGTTCACGACGAGCTGGTCGAGTTGCTCGGGCCACCTACCGGCTCTGGGCAAGGCCGGCTTCAGTTCTCCGATGCGCCGCCTTCGGTGATCATGCTCGTTGGTCTGCAGGGCTCGGGCAAGACGACGCAAGCCGCCAAGCTCGCCCTGCGTCTCAAAGAGCAAGGCCGGCGGTCGCTCATGATCGCTGCCGACGTCTATCGTCCCGCCGCAATCGAGCAACTCAAGACGCTTGGCAAGCAGATCGCCCTTCCCGTCTACGATCGCGGCGTCGAGGATCCGGTAATCATCGTGCGCGACGGCATCGCGGAGGCGAAACGGCTCGGCATCTCGACCGTGATCGTCGACACTGCCGGACGGCTGCAGATCGACGAAGCGTTGATGCAGGAGCTGGCCGAAATCAAAGCGGTTGCCGATCCCCGCGAAATTCTGCTCGTTGCAGACGCGATGACGGGTCAAGAGGCGACGAACGTGGCCAAGGGTTTCCACGAACGCCTCGGGATCACCGGCGTCATTCTGACGAAGTTGGACGGCGACACGCGCGGGGGCGCGGCGCTCTCGATTCATAGCGTCACCGGCGCGCCGATAAAGTTCGTTGGCGTCGGCGAGAAGCTCTCGGCGCTCGAGCCGTTCTATCCGGAGCGGCTCGCCTCGCGGATTCTCGGCATGGGCGACGCGCTCACGCTGATCGAGAAGACGCAGAGCCTCTATTCCGAAGAGCAGGCCAAGAAGCTAGAGGAAAAACTCCTCAAGCAATCACTGACGCTCGACGATTTCCTCGAGCAGATGCGGCAAGTGCGCAAGCTCGGCTCGTTCAACGATATCTTGAAGATGATCCCGGGCATGTCGAAAGCGCTGCCGAAAGACTTTGAGATTCCGGAGCGTGAGTTCGCCAAGGTGGAAGCGATCATCTGCTCGATGACGCGCGGCGAGCGCCGCCGTCCCGACATTCTGAACGGATCGCGCCGTAAGCGGATCGCTCTCGGGTCGGGTACGCAAGTTTCCGACGTGAACCGGCTCGTGAAGCAGTTCGACCAAGCGCGACAAATGACCAAACAGCTTAGCCGCATCAAGCGCGCTAGATAACGAAAGAAAGCATGGTACGAATCCGATTGCGCCGGATTGGCGCGAAAAAGCAGCCGACATATCGTTTCGTTGTGACCGACGCACGGGCGCCGCGCGATGGACGGTTTATCGAGATACTTGGACACTACAATCCGCGCACCGAGCCGCGAACGGTAGTGGTCGACGAGGTCAAGGCACGCGAGTGGCTGGCAAAGGGCGCAGAGCCGTCGGAGACGGTCCGCCGGCTATTTGCCGAGAAAGGACTAGTTGACCGCGGTCCGATTCCAACGACGAGGCGTCGTGCGAAGAGCGCGGAAGGCAGCGCGTCGTGAGCTCGTTCGACGACGAGTTCGGTCTCTTTAGCGAAACGGTCGTCGACGAACCCGAGCGTCAGGCTTCGCCACGCAAGGAGGCGCCGCGCAAAGAACCCGCGCGCAGCGAACCTGCACCGCGTCCGGCGCCGCGTCCGGCGCGGCCGGCCGGACCGCGCGAGCGTAAGCCCAACCCTCCGGGAGGCGATCCGTGGGCAGGGCATCGCCGCGCGACCGAGCTCCTGGATTTTCTCGCGCGCAAGCTCGTGCAGAAGCCCGATAGCGTCAGCGTCGAGCTCTTCATCGACGAGCACGCGCAGCCGGTCATCGAGCTGGTCGTCGATCCGGAAGATCTGGGAAAAGTGATCGGGCGCAGCGGCCGCGTCGCGCAAGCGCTACGAACGGTCGTGCGTGCCACCGCCGAAGGCCGCGTATCGGTCGACATTCTCGACAGCGAGGAAGCAGCGCAGGAACTCGCGGATGACGACTCGGGATCCGAATGACGTCGTCGTTGGGCGGATTGTGGGAGTCTTTGGCGTTCGCGGAGAGTTGAAATGCGACCCCACCAGTTCGGGTCGCACTCTCGTTTGCACGGGTGCGCAGCTGCGATGCGCAGGCAACGAGGAGTCGCGCACGGTCCGAGTTACGAGCGTCCGTCCGCACAAAAACCGGCTGCTGATTCGGCTCGCCGACGTAGATGACGCGGATGCCGCGTCGGCACTCGCGGGGGCCCTCCTATACGCTCCCCGCGCCGCTATTGCTTTAAGCGACGGAGAGTATCTCGACGAGGATCTCGCCGGCTGCGGGGTCTTCGGCAACGATGGCAGAGCCTACGGCAGCGTCGATCGTGTCGAGCATTACCCTTCCAGCGACATGCTGATCGTCGGCAGTGCGATGGTACCGATGGTGCGCGCGATCGTTACCGAGATCGACTTGGAGCGCCGGAGAATCCTCATCGATCCGCCCGAAGGCCTGTTCGATTAGCTGTTGTCCGGGTGAGCGCTGGCATACGCAGCAACCGCGGCGTCAATCGCATTCTTGATCGAGCTGCCGTTGCCGACTTCGCGTCCGAGCAGCGCTCCAAAACAAGTATAGACTTCGAGCACGAAGGTTATCTGCGGCTTACCGTGCGCAGCGGCCTTCGTCGCTAGGGTGCCGCTCGCGATCGTGTTATCGCGATTCGACCCGCAAATCGCGTCGCTCGACTGAGAGACGTTCGACGTCACGGAAGTCATCTGCGCGTTGAAACGGGAGTTGAGCGCGAAGTAGAGCTCGTGCAGTGCGTTGGTGAGATCGGCGGGTGCGACCGGCGTAGAGGCACCGATCGGCGCGACGATCACGCCGCGCGAAGGTTTGACGACGGGCGCGGGTGTCGCCCCGCGACTGCCGCCCTTATGCTTGAAGACCGAGTTGACGATGCTCCCGATCCCTTGAATCGGAACCTTTGCACCGTTCGTGGAGCTCGGAGCGGGAGTGTTTGAGGGCCGCGTTTCGACGTTCTGAGTTCCCCGCCCGAGGAACGTCAAAATTTGCGAGCGCGCGAGCAGCGATTGCGAGGCGACGTCGGCGACGCTCGCGACCTGAGCCGTTTGCGAGAAGAGAATGACGCCGCTTTCAACGCTGACGACCTGCTCGACGACTGCGGCGCTATCGCCGACCGGCGTGACGTAACCGCTGATATAAAAGTCGGCTTTCGCGGTCCGTGCATTGCTGAGAAAATCCGCGCGTTTGATGCCTTGCGGCACGGGCGGCACGCTGATTCCGCCGGCTGCGGTCATCTCCTGAGCGAGGATCTGCGCGATGGCCATGCCGATGCGTGGATCCGCGCCGGTCTGTACGTCGAATGGATAGACCAAGACGACCGGCGTCTGATCGAGCGTGGCCGGCGTCGCGACGGGCAGCGGTGGTGGCGGCGCGGCTGCGGTAGCGAATGCGAGCGACGAGCAAACCAAGAGCAACCCGAGAAAGCGGCGTAGCGAGAATCTCTCAACCATCAGCGGCCGTCTCTTCGCGAAGGGAGTCGGAATGTCCGGTCGGCCACGCGATGCTGTACTCGGCGCCGAAGAGAAAGATCGATCCGATCCAGTAAAACCAGAGCAGCAAGACGAGCGGGGCCGATAAGGCACCGTAAACGTGCGTAAAGTCGACGTGCGTTAGATACGCCGTAAACGCGTACTGCACCGGCGGCCATCCGACCGCTACCACTGCCGCGCCGCGCAGCGCAAAAGCCCACGAAACGCTTCGGTTGGGCAGCCACCGATAGAGAACGACCGCGACGATGAAGACCAGCGCGATCGAGAGCAGATAGGACATGATGTGGGTGACGCGGGCAGGATCGTGGATTCCCGCGATGTGGAACGTGATCGAGAGGACGATCGGCAGCGCGATCGCAACCAGCAGCAAAATGCCGGTTATCGGCAGCATCACCAGCGAAAGTAGCAGGTTGTGCACGAGCGGCCGCCCTTTCGGTACGTTGAGCGCTCGGTCGAGGGCGTAAGCGAGTCCCATGAAGAGATTCTTTCCCGACCAGAGCAGAAAGGCTAGCGCGATCGCGCTCGAGATGCCGCGTCCGTAGATGTATGTTTCGAGGTTGGTCGCGATGAAGTCGTGGAGCGTCGGCGCGAGGGTGTCGAAAAAGAGCAGCGCGCGGTACTGCGATTCGGGGAAGACGAACGTGATCGCGGTGATCGCCAAGACGCTCAGCGGGAAGAGCGCGAAGATGGCATTGAACGCAACCGATTGCGCGTGGAATGCGCACCCGTCCCGCCCGAAGCGCACGACTGCTTCGCGAAACGCGGAGATGAGTCGCTGCATTGCAAGCGGTATATCGTGGGAACGTGCCGCTATTCCCACCTGAAGCTCCGGTAACCGTGCTGATCGACGGGCGTCCTCTCGTCGGCTACACGCGCGCGTATCTGGCCGGAGGCCGAGTCTTCGCGCCGGTCGCGCCGTTGTTGACCGGCCTCGCGGACCGGCTCTGGCTGGAAGGCGACACCCTCGTCGTCGAGCGCGGCGACCGACGCATACGAATTCGGCTGATACCGGCACCGGGCGGTCCGCTCGACGCCACGTACGTAGCGGCCGGACCGGTGCTTCGAGCGCTCGGAGCATCCGTGCATTACGAAGCGAAAGAGCGTCGCCTCGTCGTCGCCATTTCGACGCGTGACATCGTCACGTCGCCGACGCCCTTCGATCCGTCCGTTCCGTCCGTCGCGCCGACGACCGTCTTCACGCCGGCACCACCGTCGACGCCGCGACCGGTCTGGACCGGCCCGCCCTATCCGCGGCGCACCGCGCTGCCGTTCCCGCCGCCTCTAACTCTGCGGAAGTAGAACGGCTTTTCGTGCCTTCACCGTCACGCTCGCTCAGATATCCGCGCGCTCACGACCGGCACCATCCAGACCGCATAGCCGTGCGGATCGCGCACGTTGGCAATCATTTGATCGAAGTAGGCTTCGGCCGCTTCTTTGCTGATAGACGTCGTCTCGCCGATTGGTCCCGCATATCCGTCGCGCCACGCCTCCAAGATCGTCGCGAACGTCTCGCGAGCAACGCGCACGGTATCGACGACGGCGTAATCTACCGTGATTTCGTCGAGTCCCAAGCTTGCCAGAATGCCGTAGGTATGACGCCCGACGAACAAGTCGATGCCGGTCGCGCTTGACATAGCGGCCGGCACCTCGTGCCAGAAATTTCTTGGATCCAATGCGGCGCGCGCAAAGTGCAGCATGCCATAATCCTCTGGAATCAGGTGCAGATATCCGCCCGGCCGCGTGACGCGGATCAGTTCTGCAAGGACGCGATCGGCCTGCGGAATCGAGTGGATGACGTGGCGGCAGAGCGTAAGGTCGAAGGAGCCGTCGGCTGCGTCGAGAGCGTAGACGCTTTGGCGATCGAAGTGCAGCCGCGGCGCCAAATGGACGTACCTCTCGCGCGCGAGTGCCAGGTGCTCCTCAATGATGTCGATCCCGAGAACGTGCGCTTGCGCAAAGAGCTGTGCCACACGCGCCGAGATCTCGCCGGTGCCGCATCCTGCGTCGAGGATTGAGGCTTCTTCCGGCAACGCGTAGCGTTGCAGAAGCGGCGCCTCCTGCGGCCAAATGGCGCGCGCCTGCGCTTCGAGATTGCGCACCATGGATTCGTCGGCCATTTGCCTGGCCTGGGGATTCAGATCCATCAGCGCGAGGCGATCGCACCCAGGTCGAGACCGCCCAGCCCCCGGTCGGAGACGCTGCGCAACAGCGACTCCATCGCGTCTATGACCGAAAGCCGTTCGTGGTGTGCGGCGGACTGCATGAGCGTGGCGTCTTTATGCGCCATATCGATCGTCCAAGTCGGCTCGTACTCTTGGGCGGCCATGCGCTGTCCACGACCCTTGATCTGGCCGGATGGATCGTAGAAATCGAATAGCCGATAGGCTTCCTCTCGGCTGAGGCCCTGGATTTCGGCGATGCGCAACAGGTCGTTGAGGCCGCCGACGACTGCCAGGATCATCGCATTGCCCATCAACTTGAAGGTCGCCGCGTCCTGCGGCCGCGAGCCGACGTAGCGAAGGTCGCTGCACATTTCCTCGAGCCCCTCTCGCACGCACTCGAAGAGCGCCGGGTCGCCGCCGGCCAGCATCACGCCGGTCGCCTCGAGCGCCATCGGCGGGCCCATGAAGACGGGCGCGTGCACGAACGTATGTCCCGTTTCGCCAAGCCGTTGCGCGCGCTCGGCCGCGCGTTGTGGCAGAACGGTCGTGTGGTCGATGATCGGGCTCTCTTTTGCAATTCCTTCGAGCGCCGCATCAATGGTGGCATCCACACTGGCATCATCGCTCAAGCAGAGGTGAATACGTCCAGCGCCTTGCGCGGCTTGCGCCGGATCGGAGAAGACTTGCGCGCCGTACTCCTCGAGTGCGCGAGCTTTCTCCGGGGTGCGGTTCCAGACGTGCACCGTGAGCCCGCGGCTGCGCATCGCCCGAATCATTGCTGAGCCGAGCCTACCCGCTCCGTAGAACGCGACCGTCACGATACGGGCCTCGCAGCCCCGCCTAGACCGGCATGGAGGCCGCCGGCGAGACCGCCGCCGGCCCGGCCATAAAGCTTCAAAACCGCAATGTTCACGATGTGTCCTTTCCTTTGTCGCTGTTAACCCCGTCCGGCGGCGGGGGGTTTTCGAGACCGCCCCGCCCGTCCAGGATATCGCCACCGCAAAGATGTAGCACGCGCCATGCAGTTAGATGGACGAACATTTTTGGTTAGTGGAGGCAGCTCGGGCCTCGGCGCGGCGTGCGCCACCGAGTTTTCTCGTAACGGCGCGAACGTCGTGATCTGCGACGTCAGCGAACGCGGTGCCGACCTCGCGCGCGAGCTCGGCGCATCGGTCGTCTTTGCACGCACCGACGTAACCGACGGCGCGCAGGTGCAGCGCGCGGTAGATACCGCCGCGCAGAAGTTCGGCGCATTGCACGGCGCGATCAACTGCGCCGGGATCGCAACCGCAGAACGCGTGATCGGGCGGGAAGGTCCGCAGCCCTTGGAACATTTTGCGAAGGTCATTTCCGTGAACCTCATCGGCACGTTCAACGTGATCCGATTAGCCGCTGCGAAGATGCTCGAGCGTTCGGTGGAACCCGGTGAGGATCGCGGCGTCATCGTCTGCACGGCGTCGGTTGCGGCGTACGACGGCCAGATCGGTCAAGCGGCCTACGCGGCTTCGAAGGGTGGCGTCGTCGGGCTGACGCTTCCAATCGCTCGCGAGTTCGCGCAGCATCAAATTCGCGTTGCGAGCATCGCTCCGGGCATCTTCGACACGCCGATGCTGGCGGGCTTGCCCGAGGCGGCTCGCGAGTCCCTAGGCAAGCAAGTGCCCTTCCCGTCACGACTCGGCAGACCCGCCGAATATGCGGCGCTCGCGCGTCACATCATCGAGAATCAAATGCTCAACGGCGAAGTAATACGTCTCGATGGTGCGATACGAATGGCCCCTAAGTAGGAGCTTTACGGGTCGCGTATCTAAGATGAACGCGTGAAATCCGCGCTCATTGCTGCGCTTGTCTTGCTCGGCATTTTTATCGCTGCCGAGCCCTCGCACGCCGGAAACGTGCCGCCGTGGCGAGCCTCGTCGACGCCTCGTCCGGCCGCAACTGCTACGCCGATTCCGCTCCCCTCGCCGGATCGCTTACTCTTTCTGATTCGCCGGCAGTTTCGTTCGCATCGGCCGCCGCCGCCGTACATCACGTACACGTTGGTTCGTAAGCAAACGCTCGACGACGGCTATCCCGATCTGCTCAACAGCTACACCTATCACATCTGGGTACGCACCACCGATCGCGCTGCGCTCGGCCGGCGCGTCTATCATGGCTCGTCCCGCGGAACGTTGGAGTTCTTGCGCCCGTCGTTCAACGAGCCGTGGGATCCGGGCCCTCCGACCGCCGACCTCTTCGAGCCGGCGCCGGTTCATCCGCACACCAGTCCGCGCGAGTTCGTTCCGACGCCCGAGCCGACCGGAGCCCTTCCGAAGACGATTGCAAGCGTCACGGCTCTCGGCGAGTTCGATTATCGCGTCACTCGCATCGCCAATGAAGGCGACCTGATCCACGTCAGCTTGATGCCGCGCCGCGATATCGACCGCAATCGCTTGCGCGAGCTCTACGTCGAAGCCAAGACGCTCGAGCTCAAAGAGGTCGTCGCAACCGACAAGCTCTACGAGGAGGACAGCGGCAAGCACGTTTATCCGATGCTCTTCACCGTCACGCTCGGTTGGATGCACAACATGCCGATCGTTACCCAAATTCACGGTACTCCGACCTATCAGGCCGACTCCGAGTATCTGGGGCGCGATGCAACCGTCGACTACGACTTCACCGATATCACGTTCCCGGACTCACTGCCGCAGTGGTATTTCGATCCGCGCTCCTACGCGCAGCACACGGACGACGCGCCGCTCTAAAGAGCGTTAGCCCTTAAACGGGGCGTTCGGCTTGACGAGCTGCGGGAATTGTTGGCGCAGTTTCGCCATCTTCGGAATGTCGTTGAAGACGATATATGGGTTCTGCGGATTGTGCACGGCGAAATTTTGATGGTAAGCTTCGGCGGGGTAGAAACCCCGAAGCGGTGCGACGATGGTGACGATTTTCGACGAGTAGACGTGCCGGCTCGCGAGGCGGTCGATGGCGCCGAGAGCTTCGGACTGCTGCTGCGGTGACGTATAGAAGATCTCGGAGCGATATTGCGTGCCGGTGTCTGGCCCCTGACGGTTCAGCTCGGTCGGATCGTGCGCGACGAGAAAATAGACGTCGAGCAGCTGCGCGAATGAGATTCGCGCGGGGTCGTACGTGATCTCGACCGATTCGGCATGTCCGGTGGTGCCGGTGCTGACGGTTTCGTACTGTGCCGTGTCGGCGCTGCCGCCCGCGTAACCGGCGACCGCCGATTCGACCCCCTTGAGCGATTCGAAGACGAGCTGCATTCCCCAGAAGCAGCCGCCGGCAAAGACCACGCGCTGCGAGGATGCGTTCGCCGGCGCGACTGCCGCGGCGGCAATTAAGAGGCTGAGGGTAAATCCGCTAATGAACTTCACGTATGGTATAACGCCGGGCCGCCGCAATTGGATGAGCCCGCGTCACCGCAGGTGAGCGTCGAGCCAACCCAGCCAAAGTCGAGTTAGCTCGGCGGTCTGTCGCGGATCGGCGGGCCCGTGCGTCGAGGCCGGGAAGACCGCGAACCGCACCGGCACGTGGTTATCGGTTAGCGCGTGAAAGAGCGCGTACGACTGCGTGATCGGTACGACCGGGTCTTGCGTCGTCCCCCAAATCAGCGTCGGCGTCGTAATCTGCGCGTAGTACGTGATCGGCGAGTTATCGCGATAGATGCGCGGGCCGTCGCCGGTGAAGGGCGAGGCGCCTAGCGGATAGCGATCCTGCACGTTCGACGTCGAGAGATTGTATTCGTCGAACTCGCTGTTGACTGCGGCACCGGCGACGGCGGCCCGCCACCGATGATCGTGACCGATCAGCCACGACGTCAGTTCTCCGCCGTACGACCAGCCGGAGACCGCCACGCGCGAGGCGTCAATACCACCGCGCCGTTCGAGCGCGTCGAGTCCCGCGAGGATATCTGCGCTCGGCCCAACGACGGTATTGTGAACGATCGCCGTCATGTAGGTGTTGCCGAGATTGTCGCTGCCGCGATAGTTCGGCTGCAGCACGACGTAGCCGTGGGACGCGATCATCTGTGCGAGCGGCCAGGTCTCCAAGACGAAATCGCGGCTGCTCGAGAGTCCCGGCCCTCCGTGAATGAGGAGTACGACAGGATACTTCACGCCCGGCTGCGCGTTGGGCGGATCGGTCACTACGCCGTCCTCGGCGTAGCCGTCGGGTCCCGTCCAGTTCAGCTCGCTCATTGCGCCGACGGCGAGCTGCGAGAGGAACGCATTGACGTGCGTGAGCTGACGGGGCGTCGTCGAAGCTGCCGGCAAGTAGTAGAGTTCTCTCGCGCTCGTTGCGCTGGTGGCGACGAACGCGATCGATCCGTCGGGCGCGACGTCACCGGCGATTCCGGCATCGAACGTGCTGCTGGAGTAGGGATCGCAGACGGGATGCAGATCGCCCAGCGGAATCTGGCGCGACTCTGCGGGGCCGACGCGCCAGAGTACGTTCTGCGTTCGGTCGGCGGCGCAGACCAGCAGATGACGAGAATCGGGCAGCCAAAGTGACGCGGCAACATTACGGTCGAGGTCGGGTGCTTCTTGCGTATCGGCACCCTGGCGCACCTCGCGCAGCGTGTTTTCAGCGTTGAAATCGCCATTGCGTGGATACCAGTAGGCGAGAAGCGAGCCGTCGGGCGAGTACGCGGGACTCAACTCGAAAGCCGAATGGCCGGTGAGCTTCTGCGTCGCGCGGGTCGCCACGTCGACCTGCCAGAGCGTCGAGTATTCGCTGTCGCCGCTGAAGGTGTTCTCGACGCGCGTATACGTAATGTGGCGCCCATCGCGCGTCCACGCGATCTGCGGCGAGAAGATTCCGCCGGGATCGGTCGGCGCGATCGTCCACGACCCGCTCGTGAGGCGCGTGGCCTTGCCGCCGTCAGCCGAAACGACCCAGAGATGCGCGGCCGGCGTCAGCGCGGTCGCGGTATAGTCGTTGTCGCCGGCAAAGAAGAACGGCGCCGGATCCTGGCGGTCGGTCGCGACGAAGGCCAGCCGGCGCCCATCGGGACTCCAGGCTGCGTCGACGACGTCGCCCTGCGCGCGAGTGAGCTGGACGGTAGCTCCGTTCGAAGTACGGATGAAGAGCTGCCGTATGCCATTCTCCGAAGGCCGGGCGAGATAGGCGAGTTGCGTTCCTTGAGGGGACCAGCGTGGAACCGCGACGTCGGCGCCGGTTACTAGCCTTTGCGTGCGCGACGACCGCGTGTCTACGAGCAGCAGCGTGCTGACCTCGCTGTTTCGTCGAAGGTCCTGCGCGATCGCGATGAGCGCGACTCGTCCGGCGTTCGGTGAGATCGCCGGCTCCTCGAGGTCGACGATGCGCGCCATGTCGCCGATCTGTAAGACCGCGGCGGCCAGGAGGACGTTTAGCATCCGAGCCGGGTTCGGGCCGGAAAGCGCAGCTCTTTCCGAGCGGCTGGTTTTGTTGGTAGCAGTGGAAAAAGGATCCGCGATGCTCGACGAATTTCATCCGTTGGTCGGAGAGTGGTTCCGCTCGACCTTCGGTACGATGACCGAGCCGCAGGCGCAGGGTTGGCCCGTAATTCGAGCGGGCCGCGACGTATTGATCTCGGCACCGACCGGCTCGGGAAAGACGCTCGCGGCCTTCACGCTCGCGCTCGACGAGCTCGTCCGGCAGGCAAGCGCAGGACCTATCCCCGACCAAACGCTGACCGTCTACGTGTCGCCCCTCAAAGCGCTGACGAATGACGTGCGCGAGAACCTCGAGAAGCCGCTCGCGGCGATCGTGACGCTCGCCAGTCAAAGCTGCACGCCGCTCGCGGAGATTCGCACGGCGGTCCGGACCGGCGACACGACGGCGGCAAAACGCCAGCAAATGTTACGAACGCCGCCTCACGTTCTCGTCACGACGCCGGAGTCGCTCTACATTCTGCTAACGGCCGAAAAGTCGCGCCGGCTTTTCGCCGGCGTTACCACCGTTATCGTCGACGAAGTTCACGCGATTGCCGGCAACAAGCGCGGCTCGCATCTTGCGCTGACGCTCGCTCGTTTGGACGAGCTCGTCGTGAGTGAAACCGGACGCCGGCCTCAGCGGATCGGTCTCTCGGCGACGGTCCGCCCGATCGATGAGGTCGCGCGGTTCTTGAGCCCACAAGCGACGATTGTCAACGTCGGGCACCGGCGCGAGATGGCACTCGCGGTCGAGGTTCCTTCCGACGAGCTCGGACCGGTGGCGAGCAAGGAAATGTGGGGCGAGATCTACGATCGGGTCGCCGAGCAAATCCGCGCGCATCGCACGACCTTGATCTTCGTCGGCACGCGGCGTATGAGCGAGCGGGTTGCCTTTGCGCTGAACGAGCGTCTCGGCGACGCTTTCGTGATGCCGCATCACGGGAGTCTGGCCCGCGAGACGCGCTTCGACGTCGAGCGCAGGTTGCGCGCGGGCGAGCTGCGCGCGGTCGCCGCAACGGCCTCGCTCGAGCTTGGCATCGATATTGGCTCGGTCGATCTCGTCGTTCAGCTCGGCTCGCCGCGCGCGATCGCCGTTGCATTGCAGCGTATCGGTCGCTCCGGCCACTGGATCGGCGCCAAACCGAAAGGCATTTTGTACGTCACGACGCGCGACGAGCTGCTCGAATGCGCGGCGCTCGTTCGTGGGATCCGCGCGGGGGCGCTGGATGCGCTTACGATACCCACCGCTCCGCTCGACATACTCGCGCAACAGATCGTAGCTGCCTGCTCCCAACGCGAATGGAAGGTGGACGAGCTCTACGCCACGCTTCGCAACGCATATCCGTATCGCGACTTGGCGCGCGACGATTTCGATGAGGTCATTTCGATGCTCGCTGACGGCGTCGCCACCTCGCGCGGCCGTAGCGGAACGTTCCTCCACCACGATCGCGTTAACGGCCGCCTGCGCGCGCGGCGCGGCGCGCGCCTCGCCGCGATCACCTGCGGCGGCGCGATTCCGGATACCGCGAACTACAACGTCGTCGTCGAACCGGACGGTCACGTTATCGGTACGCTCGATGAGGATTTTGCAATCGAGAGTATGGCGGGCGATATTTTTCTGCTCGGCACCAACTCGTGGAAGATCCGGCGAGTCGAAGCGGGGGTCGTCCGCGTCGAGGACGCCCACGGCGCACCGCCCTCGATTCCGTTCTGGAACGGTGAGGGCTTGGGAAGAACGATCGAGCTTTCACGCGAGGTTTCTGCGGTCCGCGCCGCAATCGACGAGCGTAACGACGATGCCGCACAGCAATGGCTCGAGCAGGAATGCTTGCTCGACCGTGCCGGTTCGGAACAGGCCGTCGCCTACGTGCGCGCCGGCAAAGCGATACTAGGCGCCGTCCCTACCGACCGCACGATCGTCGCCGAGCGCTTCTTCGACGAAGGCGGCGGCATGCAGCTCATTATTCACGCGCCGTTCGGCGCGCGGATCAACCGCGCGTGGGGGCTGGCGCTGCGAAAGCGCTTCTGTCGCTCGTTCAACCTTGAATTGCAGGCTGCAGCGACCGACAACGGGTTCGTGCTCTCGCTCACCGATCAGCATGCGTTTCCACTCGACGCCGCGTTTGAATTCGTGAAGTCGGCCAGCGTCGAGAGTACCCTGACGCAAGCGCTCCTGCCCGCGCCGATGTTCGCGGCGAGATGGCGTTGGAACGCGACCCGAGCGCTTGCGGTGTTGCGATTCAGCGGCGGGCGCAAGGTACCGCCGCAGCTGCTGCGGATGCGCGCCGACGATCTGCTTGCATCCGTCTTTCCGGATCAAGCGGCCTGTCCGGAGAATCTCACCGGACCGATTCGGATTCCCGATCACGTTTTGGTGCGGGAGACGATCGGTAACTGTCTCAACGAGGCGATGGATCTCGACGGTTTACGCGAGGTGCTGCAAGCCGTTGAGAACGGAAGCATTCGAACCGTTGCGATCGACACGCCCGAGCCCTCGCCCTTCTGCCATGAGATCCTCAATGCGAACCCCTATGCGTATCTCGACGATGCGCCGCTTGAAGAGCGACGGGCGCGTGCGGTGCAGCTGCGACGGACGCTGCGGGACGACGTCGACGGCGCCGGCGTACTCGATCCGGCGGCGATCGCCGAGGTCGCGGCAGAATCGTGGCCGGTCGTTCGCGATGCCGACGAGCTCCACGACGCGCTGATGTCGCTCGTCGTCCTGCCCCCCGTCGCGGCATGGAGCGGCTGGTTCGACGAGCTCCTCGCCGATCGCCGCGTAACGATCGTCGCGTTTTTCGGGTCCGCTGCGGATGGCATGTGGACCTGCACCGAACGCGCCGACGTGGCGGCAGCGGCATACGCCAGTTCGGGTGAATCGCGTGACGAGGCCGTAACGGAGGTCTTGCGGGGCTGGCTCGAGTGCAGCGGACCGCTGAGCGTCGCTGCGATCGGTGCTCGCCTAAAGCTCGAGCACGAAGCGATCGAAGCGGCGCTCTTACGCCTGGAGACGCAAGGTCAAGTCTTGCGCGGGCGCTTCACCGGCCACGATGCCGAGGCGCAGTGGTGCAACCGGCGAGTTCTCGCGCGTATCCACCGCCGCACGATCGGTACGTTGCGCCGCGAGATCGAGCCGGTCACGACCGCCGCGTACGTTACGTTTCTGCAGCGCTGGCAACACGTGGCACCGGCCTCGCGCCTGCACGGAATCGACGGGACGCTGCAGATTGTTCGCCAGCTCGAAGGTTACGAAATTCCGGCCTATGCATGGGAAGAGCAGATACTCCCGGCGCGCATCGCGGGCTATCGTCCGGAGCTGCTCGACCGGCTCTGTTACGCCGGAGAAGTGATGTGGGGCCGTCTCTCGCCGCATCCTGCGCTCGAGGCAAACCTTGGCGATGACCGCACGCGCGTGCGTCCGACGCGGCTCGCTCCGATCGCACTCTTCTTGCGCGCTAACGCCGATCAGCTGATCGTTCGGCGCGACGTCGATTGCGCTGCGCTCTCGCATGCGGCCCGCGAGATACTCGATCGGATCGAGATTCTGCATGCGCCGTTCTTCGCCGAGATCGCGGGCGCGACCAAACGGCTGCCCAGCGAAGTCGAGGAAGCGCTCTGGCAGCTCGTTGCAGCGGGTTTGGTAACCGCCGACGGCTTCGACGCGCTCCGGTCGCTCAGCGATGCCAAGCGCCGGTTAGGCGAGAAGGGCTTGCGCGCGCGTCCCCGCTCTTCGAGCGGACGTTGGACGCTGCTTTCGGCCGCGACGCCGCGGATCGACCGCGAGGCATTCGCACGGCGTTTGCTGGCGCGCTGGGGTGTCGTCTTTCGCGACGTCATTGCGCGCGAGAGCCTCGCGCCGCCGTGGCGCGAGCTGCTCGCAGTACTGCGGCGCATGGAGGCACGCGGGGAGATTCGTGGCGGACGCTTCGTCGCGGGATTCGTTGGCGAGCAGTTTGCGTTGCCCGAAGCGGTCGACGCGCTTCGCGCGGCGCGGCGCAGCGGCGCCGACGTCGAGCGCGTCACGCTCGGAGCTTACGACCCGCTCAATCTTACCGGCATCATCCTACCCAGCGCCGTCGCTTAGCACTGCGTCGCGGTTTGCTTGCCGGAGTAGATCTCGATGAGGCCGCTCGCCGCCGACGGAACGTAGGCGCCCTTCAACAGCGTGCCGATGCCGCCGATAATCCCGCCGTACTTGCTTTTCTTGGCGGTGGCATAGCAGGGCCCAAAGGTGAACTTGTATCCCGAGATCTTTGCTTGACCGTACGTGGTGTACGGCTGGCCGGGAACGATCTTCTTCGCGGCGAGCCCGCCGCCGGGCGGAACTTGATTTCCGAACGCCGTGCCGCCCGAAATCGCGAGCTGCAGATAGAAGATCGCCGTTCCCGTTCCCAGCTGCGGTAGATGGTTGTAGTCCCTAGTGCTGCTGATGAGCGCTAGTCTCACCGAAGGATTTGCACCGGGGTATTTGATCGTACCGCCGAAACCCCCGAACTCCGGAACGCAGAACGAGCCCCCCTTGGTGGAGAGCGTAACGGTTAGCGATGCGTAATTCTTGGTGCTCTTCTGACCTTTGCACTTGGGCGGAGTAAGCTCTGGAAGTGCGATCTGTTGCGGCACGAACGAAGTCGGTTGCATGAAGGCGCCGTGCTGCGCACAGGCCGAGAGAACGGCCGCCGTCACGACGCAAATTACGCCGCGTACGGAAAAACGGACGAGTGTCATGGTGTCCTCCGGGAAGCGTGCGGTTAGTGCTCGTTCGTCGTCGCTTAAGACGTGACCTCGCCCTACCTCTGGCTCGCGCTCTTTATGCTAGGGTGCTATCACGGCATCAACCCCGCGATGGGGTGGCTCTTCGCGGTCGCCCTCGGGCTGCAAGAGCGCAGCACTTCGGCGGTTCTTCGCGCGGTCGTCCCGCTCACATTGGGACACCTCCTCTCCGTTGCCGTCGTCGTGCTGGTCGCCGTCTTCGCCGCCGTCGAGTTCCCGCACGCGACCGTTCAACGGGTTGCTGCGGGGGCGCTGCTCGCGTTTGGCAGCTATCGGCTGATTCGTGCACGTCATCCGCGATGGGTTGGGATGCAAGTAGGCTTTTGGGGTCTAACGGCCTGGGGATTTCTGATGTCGAGCGCACACGGCGCCGGCTTGATGCTGGTGCCGTTCGTTACTGCGAGGCACGCTGCGATGCAGGGCGCGATGGCGATGCCGGGATCGATGCCTGCGGCCCACGCACCATTCGCGTTTGGTTGGCTCGTAATTGCCGTTCATACGCTGGGTTATCTTGCCGCGATGACGACTGTTTCGTTCCTGGTCTACACGAGATTCGGGGTGAGTTTCTTGCGCACGGCTTGGTTCAACGTCGATCTCGTTTGGGGGGCGGCCCTGCTCGCGACCGGAATTGTCTTGCTGATCACCTAATACCCCGCCATGCAGATCAAGCCGGATCCAACGTTTTACGCATCGGCGAAGGATGCGATGAAGGCTCCCCCGGAGGCGCTCGCGTACGTGGCGCTGCTCAGCGCGACGGGAGACGGATCGCCTGACGCGCTTGCGGTCGTCGACACGAACGGCTCGTCGAAGACCTACGGCGCGCAGCTCGGTCGCGTCGAACTCCCGAACACCAGCGACGAGCTGCACCACTTCGGTTGGAACGCGTGCAGCTCGGCGCTCTGTCCCTTTGCGCCGCGTCCGCACGTCGAGCGGCGTTACCTCATCGTTCCGGGCTTGCGATCGTCGCGGATTCATATCATCGATACCAAGCCCGATCCGACGCAGCCGCGAATCGTGCGCGTGATCGAACCCAAGGAGCTGATCGAGCGTACGGGTTATACGCGACCGCACACCATCCACTGCGGGCCCGACGCGATCTACGTCAGCGCGCTCGGAAACGCGACCGGCGATGGTCCGGGCGGCATCTTCACGATGGATTGCGACACCTTCGACATCATCGGCGCTTGGGAAGCCGATCGCGGACCGCAATACCTGGCCTACGATTTCTGGTGGCACCTGACGCACGACGTCATGATCACCAGCGAATGGGGCACGCCGAACATGATCGAGGGCGGTCTCAACCCGAGCCTTTTGCTCGAAGGCAAATACGGCCACCAGTTGCACTTCTGGGATTTGCGCCGCCGCTCGCACGTTGAGAGTTTCGATCTCGGCGCCGAGCAACAAATGGTGCTCGAGTTGCGCCCAGCCCACGACCCGGCGAAAACCTACGGGTTTGCCGGAGTGGTCGTCTCGCTCAAAGACTTGTCGAGCTCGATCTGGTTATGGCATCGCGAGAACGGCAAGTGGGGCGTGCAGAAAGTCATCGAGATTCCGGCCGAGCCGGCAGATCCGGCGCAACTGCCAGATCTCCTCAAAGGCTTCTCAGCGGTTCCTCCGCTGCTCAGCGATATCGATCTTTCGCTCGACGACCGGTTCCTCTACGCGTCGTGCTGGGGAACGGGCGAAATGCGCCAATACGACGTGAGCGATCCCTACCATCCCAAGCTCGTCGGCTCGGTTCATATCGGCGGCATTGCGCGACGCGCGGCGCATCCGCGCGATCCCTCAAGACCGTTGGCGGGCGGTCCGCAGATGGTGGAGATCAGTCGCGACGGGCGGCGCGTCTACTTTACGAACTCGCTCTACCGCGCGTGGGACGATCAGTTCTATCCCGACGGCGTCGGCACTTGGATGGTCAAACTCGACGTCGCGCAAGATGGCGCGATTGCGTTCGACCCGAAGTTCTTCGTCGAGTTCGACCCCAAACACCGCGCGCACCAAGTCCGCCTTCAAGGTGGCGACGCTTCCTCGGACTCTTTCTGTTACTCCTGACGGTCGCCTAATGCGCCGCTAGGCTCGCCAGACGCGTCTCGCCGGCGCTGGCCAGCGCCTCGAGGTCCTTCGCCGTCGCATACTCGGCCTCGGTCGGCCGAGCGTAAGCGCCTTCGAGTGAGTTCATCAGAAATGCGAGCTGTTCGCGAATCTTCGTCGGATGCACGACGTCGGCTTCGCTGGAATGAACGTCGAGCATCACCAGGTTCGCGACCTCATCGTCCACCTGCGCGCGTTGCGCCGAGCTGAGCCCGCGCGCGTTCTGGGCTGCCGCGATTGCTCGATCCAGGCGATCGATCGCGTTATGCAACTCCATCTCTAGCGCCAAGCGCGCCTCCAGAGCGCCGGCCGGCGGGTGGATTCGCGGATCGAGCTGTACCGTCAGCGGCGCGCGGAGCGTCTGCGAGCCATACTGCAGCACCGCCGTGTAGGAACCCGGCACGATCGTTGGTCCGTCCCCCACGTCCGGCCAGTCGTCGGTGGGCACGGTCCGGAAGCCGGGGGAGTCGTAAGCGGGAGCATATTTCAGATCCCACTGAAAAGCGTTCATCCCGGGCTCGACCGCCGTTAATTTGTCCGTAGCGCGCCGGCGATCTTGGGTGGCGTCGAGGTTTGCTTCTTGTTCGGGCGTGAGCTTCGGCTCGTGCTTCGGCTTGGGGTGGAGCGTAAAGCTCCGGACGGTCGCGCCGTTCGCGTCGAGGAACGAGAGCGTCGCGGGCGTCGACCCGTTGTAACTCGGCGGAAGATTGAAGAAGACCACCGCGCCGTATTTCGGGTTGTCGCCGAAATTCGGGACGGAGAAGCTGGGGCCGCCATAGGCGTTGGTAAGCCAGGCGGATTGGGGCGTGAAGAGCTGCACGCCCGGCGGTCGAGAGTGCCGTTTGGTGAGCCAGCTGCTCGAGCAGCGTGATGTTATCTACGATCCAGAACGCGCGCCCGTGAGTCGCCGCGACGAGCTCCCCTTCGCGCGTATCGATGGCGAGATCGCGCACCTGGACGCCGGGAAGATTGAGCGTGAGCGGTTGCCACTGCCCGCCGCCGTCGAGGCTGACGAAGACGGTGCTGCGGGTTCCGGCGAAGAGCAGGTTTGGCTCGCGCGGATCCTGCCGAACTACGAAAACGTATTGATCGGCAGGCAACCCGTTCGTCAGCGTTGTCCAGTGCGCGCCGTAATCGGTCGTTTCGTAGACGTACGGGTGGTAGTCGTCCCACATGTAGCGCGAGGCCGTGAGATACGCGGTTCCTTTTGCCGTATGGGACGGCTCGATCGAGCTGACTTGCGTCCACTCCGGAAGCTGCGGCGGCGTCACGAGCGACCAACGAGCGCCGTGATCGGTCGTGACATGCACGAGCCCATCGGCCGAGCCCGCCCACAACACGTTTGCGTCGAGCGGGGAAACGGCGAGCGACGAGATGTCGGGAAACGTCTCCGCGCCGGTTTGATCGTAGTAGACGGGACCGCCGCTAGGTACTTCGGTGCTGGGATCGTTGCGCGTCAGATCCGGGCTGATGATCTTCCACGTCTGTCCGCGATCCATGCTCGAAAAGACGACCTGCGCCGCAACGAGCAGCTCGTGCGGATCGGCGGGTGAGAAGAAGATCGGGTGCGTCCATCCGAAGCGGTAGGCCGTTGCCGCCGCGGAGTTACCAGCCATGTAGCGAGGCCACGGGCTGAGATTCTTCTCGTTCCCCGTCTTCCAGTTGAGCGCAACGAACGAGCTGTAATAACCGCTTCCGTAGGTGACGTCGTGGTCTTCGGGGTCGGGAGCGACGAAGGTGCTCTCGCCTAATGCGACCGGGTGCCATTCGCTGGGGCCGATTCCGGGACCGACGGCAGCGCTCGGCCCTTCGAAGGCGCCCTCGTCTTGGCTCGCGCCGAAGACGTGGAACGGAAACTGGTTGTCCAGGGCGACGTGATAAAACTGCCCGGTCGGCTGATTGTGGTCGTCGCTGAAGGTGTCACCGCCGTCCGTCGAGATGCTTGCCCCGCCGTCGTCGCCGACAAGAAGAATCTTCGGGTTGCGCGGATTGATCCAAACGATGTGGTTGTCGCCGTGCGGCGGGGAGATCTCGCTCCACGTCTTTCCGCCGTTCTTCGTTTTGTAGACCGCGTCGACGTTGGGTGCGTAAGCGACGTCGGGATTCGTAGGATCGACGAAAATGGCCGTATAGTAGAAGGCGCGCTGGCGAAGCTTCCACTCTGAG
The DNA here is from genome assembly GCA_963831815.1 of Vulcanimicrobiota bacterium. Taxonomy (GTDB): domain Bacteria; phylum Vulcanimicrobiota; class Vulcanimicrobiia; order Vulcanimicrobiales; family Vulcanimicrobiaceae; genus Cybelea. The sequence goes on along the minus strand of CAWHRL010000001.1, from coordinate 927,656 downwards.
TTGACGCGTTTCCAGGTGGCCCCGGCATCGTTGGAGCGGAAGACGCCGCCGTTACCTGCCTGTACGATTGAGTAGACGATCCGCGGGTTGCTCGCGGCGACCGAGACGCCGATCTTGCCGAGAGTGCCGGTCGCGAAACCCGGATTCGTCGAGATCTTGGTCCAGTGCGCGCCGCCGTCAACGCTCTTATAGAGGGCGCTGCCGGGGCCGCCGTCGGTGAGTTTCCAGGGCTGGCGCTGCGCTTGCCACATCGCGGCGTAGAGCACGTTGTGATTGCGCGAATCCATCGCGAGGTCGATGCCGCCGGTGTTATCGTCCACGAAGAGGACCTTGTGCCAGGTCGACCCCCCGTCGGTTGTCTTGAAGATGCCGCGTTCGGCATTCGGCTTGAAGACGTGCCCCATCGAGGCCGCATAGACCACGTTGGGGTTGCCGGGATCGATGACCAGCTTGGCGATCATGTGCGTATCGCGCAACCCCGCGTACGTCCACGTCTTTCCGGCATTGGTCGTCTTGTAGACGCCGTCTCCGGTGTCAAAGTCGCTGCGAATGTCGGCCTCGCCGGTGCCGATGTAAATGACGCTCGGATTCGACGGCGCGACGGCGACCGTGCCGATCGGGTCGGCGACGCCCGGGATCTTGCCGTCGGTGATGTTCGACCAGCTCAAGCCGTAGTCGGTGCTCTTCCAAACGCCGCCTTGGACGCCGCCGAAGTAGAAGAGGTTCGGATCGCTCGGGACCCCGGCAACCGCGACGGACCGGCCGCCGATGTAAGGCCCGATGCTCCGCCACTGCAGCTTGCTCATTAGCTGAGTTGACGGCGAAGCAGAAGCGGCGGCTTGCGTTTTAAGCGGCATGACGAGCAGCGACGAGGCAACGACTGCAACAAGAAGACGGTTCATGTTGCGCTTATCGGGCCCCGGAAGCGGAAAACCCTTTTGCGGGTTGCCGGCGTCACCCGACGGTGTAGTTAACGGCAAAATCCTCGGGGCAGGTCGGGTGTGCCGGCTGCTTGAACGGAGTCACAGTCGCGAGTTGATCTTCGGCGGTCGCAACAGAGCGGACCGATAGAAGGAAGTGCAAGTGCATCATGATTCTACCCGTTCTTTGGCGCGCGATTGGCATTAGTTTCGCTGTTACGTTCTTAGCGTCGTGCTCGGCTGCTGCGACGATCGCACCCCCGCCTACAAGTCAGCCAGCGCCGCCTCCGACGCAACCGCCCCCTCCGCCGAAAAAAGAATACAAAGTGCTCTTCAGTTTCAAAGGCGGCAGCGACGGGTGGTCGCCGCAAGCGAGACTGCTTTACGACAATGGCGAGCTCTATGGAACGACGGTCAACGGCGGAACGCCGCGGTGCGGCCTTCTGCCTTGTGGGACGATTTTCAAAGTGAATCTCCACGGAGCGGCGCGCGTCCTTCATCGGTTCGGCGGACCACCGAATGACGGCGCGTCGCCATACGCCGGGCTGACGCTGTTGAATGGAAAGTTCTACGGCACGACCTGCTGCGGCGGTTCGAACTATCACTACGGTACGGTCTACGAGATGGACGCAGCGGGAAACGAACGCGTGCTCTACAACTTCGACGGCGTGGACGGCAACTGGCCGAGCGCGGACCTTACTGTGTTGAACGGCTCACTTTACGGCACGACGCGATATGGCGGCCCACCACGCTTCCCGTGCTATGGCACCGGATCATGCGGCAACGTCTTTGAAGTTACAACGTCCGGTAAGGAACGCTCGGTCTACAATTTCCAGGGCGCTTCCCATCCGAGCGATGGCGTTCTGCCGTATGGATACGTCGCGGACGTTGATGGCGTGCTTTACGGAACGACCGGGTACGGCGGTAACAGAGGGGGCGGCACAGTCTATCGGCTGACGAGATCGGGTAAGGAGCGCGTGCTGTATAGTTTCACCGGCGGCGATGACGGAGGATATCCATATGCCGGTCTTACGCCGCTCGATGGCGAGCTATATGGGACGACCGGTACTTTTGGTCCGTACGGCTCAGGAACAGCCTTCAAGATCAGCACCTCCGGAGCGCTTCGCGTGCTCCATGCTTTCAAAGGCTACCCGAGCGACGGTACGGCTCCCGAGGCTCTCATTGCCGTCAATGGCACGCTCTTTGGGACGACCGGATTGGGCGGCGAGCATTCTTGCCGGATCGGAACCAAAATCGTCGGTTGCGGAACCGTGTTCGAAATGACGACGTCGGGAAGGGAAACGATATTGCACGACTTCAAGGGCGGCAAGGACGGCGCGTTCCCGGACGCCGCGCTTACCGCAGTGGATGGTACGCTTTATGGCACCACCAGCGCGGGTGGAACCGGAACCTGCACCCCCAGTTACGGCACCGGCTGCGGCACCGTTTTCGAGCTCACGGGTTACATCAAGGAGTGACGTCACCGCCCTTTGCGCTTAAAGGCATCGAACACGTCCTGCTCTTGGTGAACGGGATGGACTCCGCGCTCGCGTTCTACCAGGACGTTTTGGGCGCGCGACTCGAGTCGCGGATTCCCCGCTACGCGATGGCCGAGCTTCGCGCCGGTGCTTCGCACATCGATCTGGTGGACACGTCCGCGCCCGAGGGCGCCTGGGCGCGGCCGCCGGTCGACGGCGGACGGAACGTCGATCACGTCGCCGTTCAGGTTGGACTCGTGCGAAGCCGCCGTCGTGCGCCAACACTTAGCGGCGTGCGGCACTGAAATCGTCGAAGAGCGTATCAACGAAGAGCCCGACGGCAAAAGCCTTTCGTTCTACGTGCGCGATCCTTCCGGCAACCTCATCGAGCTGATGGGCGCGCTTCCGTAATCCAGGAATAAACCGGAAGCACCGAAATAAGTAGCTAGGTGGGACTCCTTTCAGGAGCCCCGCGATGCCCATTTGTCGCGCCGCAGCTTGCGACCCGAGAGGAGAATAGATGAAGTTTTGCATGTGGTTAGGGGCCGTCATGCTTGCCCTGATTGGCGGTGCGAGCGTGTCGGCCGGTCTCGCCGCGCCCGCAACGTCTCATCCGTTGGCGTGCGGGGCGTTCGGAGCTTCACGTGAGCTGATCGAGCCGCCCGACATTGCGGTCTGGAAGCTTCCTCTTAATGCTAGCGGCGAGCACGAGCTGATCTTGGCCGTTCGCACCGACGGGAAAGGTCTCAGTCAGCGGTTCTGCTATCGGTATGAGTGGGATGGCGCGGTACAAACCGTTGCACCGACAATTCGGGTGCGCCGCGGCGAGCATTTCGCGCTGCGCGTCGTCAACGAGATTAGCGCTCCGGGCACTGCCGCGCACGTTGCGTCGACCGCGATTCCCGCGTGCATGCCGATGGCGATGCCTGCGCCGATTACGAACCACTACGTAGGCTATTTGAACCATACCATCGACGACCGATGGATGGCGATGGCACCGGTTGATACCAACATTCACCTGCACGGATACGAAGGACCGGAGTCGGAAGAGAACATCTTCTTATCGACGCTGAGCACGCCGATGCACGCGTGCGAGTACCATATAACCATTCCGCGCACCCAGCCGGCGGGCACGTACATGTATCATCCACACTGCTCACGGCTCGTCCGACGCCGAGGTGGCTTTGGGGCTCGACGGTGTTTGGATCGTCGAGCCTGACGAAACGCAGCTTCCTCGTTCGGCCGAGCACGTGATCATGCTGCGTTACCGGATACCGCTCGTGTTCGACAATCCGTTTGCCCCGGCCGGCGACGCGTTCGTTCCCGCGGCCATCGCGCACGAAGCGGCGCTGCTTCCCGCGCGGCCGGCTTCGTACGACCCGTTCAACCCACCCCCGTGGCCGGTGACGTATCCGATGAGCGCGGGAGGCGTGACACTCGACCGGAGCGGCTGCGACGGAATCGGTTCCGAAGTCTACGTTGCGGCGAATGGAGCCGACACGCCGGTTTCGCTCCAAGTACCAGATGGGGAACCGCAGTTGCTGCGGATCGTCAACGGCACGTCGGATTCGGCCTCGCGCTTGCAGATGCGCGACGGCGAAGGGCGCGTGCAAGCGATTCATCTCGTCGGGCTCGACGGCGTTCCGGTCTCGGGTGATTCGCGGCTTCCGCTCTCGAGCTACGTTTCCACGAACGAGCTGATGCTGACGTCCATGTCACGGGCCGACATTCTGGTAAGCGTGGCGCCGGGAGAAAAACTAACAATCTCTTCCGAGCACTACTGCGAAGGCAAAGACGCCTTCTTTCAAATACATCACGAGCTCGTAAAGATTTCCGCACTTCCCAACGCCCAAGTGCCGTCGCTAGCGATCGAGTCGAAGCCCGCAGTCATTGCCGGCACCCCGGCGGGAAGACTCGTAGCGTACGCTCGCGCTCACCCGGCACGCGTTCGGCGCCGAGCGCTGACGTTCACGGAGTATGTCTTTCCGAAGAAGGGCAAGATTCCGTCGCACCAGGCCTACTACATTACCGATACGACGAATCCCGATTTCCACGAGCATCCCTTCTGGCCGATCTATGGTCCAGGCGCTACGGTGCCGTCGAACGCCGACATCGTCGTGAAGCGGGGTGCTGTGGAGGAGTGGTATCTCATCAATGCGACCATGGAGTCGCACGCGTTTCACATTCATCAAATGGCGTTCGTGCAAGAGCGTGCGGTTCGGGGGACGCCGTTGATGGCGGACACCGTCTTCGTTCCGATCGGAACGTTGTTGCCGAATCCGCACGATCCAAACTATCCGCTCGTAAAGCCGCGAATCACGAAGATACTGCTGGATTTTCGCCACGTGCCGCGCGGAACGTTCGTTTTCCACTGCCACATGCTCTTCCACGAAGACCACGGCATGATGGCGGTTATCCGGGTCGTTTAAGGCGGCCCCGTGTAGCCCGGCTTATACGGCGGACCTATGCCGCCCGGCAAGATGAGCGGCGGACGCGGGCTCTGCGCGAAATCAAAATCGCTGCGCAGATCCCCGAGCTGGGGTGCATTTTCGGCGACGCTCGCGCGCGGATCGGGCCGGCCATCGGTTTTGGGATCGAGGCGCTCGCCGTTTAAGAAGTCGTCTTCTATGAATTTGACGTAGGCGTCATGACTCAGGGTCTGGTGGTCGATGTACCCTTTACGCGCGTAGGCGCTGATCACCAGGCCCGGCACGCGCAGTCCGTAACCGAAGAAGTTCACGTCCGGTGGCGGGACGTGATCGTAAAAACCGCCCCAATCGTCCCAACTTAAAAAGATCGCCGTCGAATCCCAAAACTTGCTGCGCATTACGGCGTTAACGACTCCGGTAACGTACGCTTGCCCGGTGCTCAGAAGCCCTGGAGGATGCTCGCTGTAACGGTTGCCGGGTGTAAGCCAGGCCACTGCCGGCAGCGTGCCGTCGCGCAAGTCGCTAAAGAACTGCGACGTGTCCTTGACGTTTTCGAGCTGGCCGTCTACCTTGACGTCGGTAAAGGATGGGAGCGGATTCCAGATGCCGGGCGTGCGCGCGCTCTGCGGCTTGAGTTTGCAGCTGCTTTGATCGTCAATGCAGTCCGGCTCGAAGCCGTCCATCACGTAGTACGCCCACGACACATGATTCGCGTGAAGCAAATATGTTAGATCGGTCCAGGGATAATCGGGGTGTCCCGGAGCCTGCTGAAATCCTAGGGCGAAATCGCGTGGCAGATCTCCGGAGGTAAAATACATTCGCTCGGGTTTGCAGCTGGTTGGATCGCCGATCGCCGTGCAGCTCGCTGCCCATTCGGAGACCATGTACAGATGCGCCGGCAGACTCCAGGAACGGACCGGTTCAAACATGTGGTCCTGCAAGACAAAGTTTCGCGCGTATGCCCAATAGGTCGGCAGTTCTGCACCGGTGTGATAACCGATGACGCTGCGCTCGTGCCCTTTCACGACGCAGGTTGGGATGTCGGTCGGGCAGCCGCCGGTCGTAAGGGCTTCGTGCATGACGGCGATGAAGCCGTCCATTTTGCCGCCGTCGATAGCGAGATCGGCCGCCTTTGCGCCGTGCGGGGCGCCGGTGTTTTCGTCGTTGGTGTCGTGGTACGGCCGAACGCACGTCGCACTCGCCGGGTCCGGAACGCAGACTTGCGCGACGCCGTCGCGCATCGGGATCCCGTCGGCTCCGGGGAACGTTCCGAAGTAGCTATCGAACGAGCGATTCTCCTGCATGATGATGATGACGTGTTTAATTTTGTGAATTCCATCATCCGCCGGTGCGGGCGTCGCAGCTTGCAGGGGCTGTGGCACACCAGTGCTTGCCGCCGGTGCAAGCGTCAGGACGGCAAGAAGCGAGGTGGCGAAGCGGGTATTGTTCAGAGGAGCGAATACAGGCGTCACCAGTGAACGCTTTGAAAACAGCGAATCATGCTCCTGTTTCGACTTCGCTATTGACATTATGAGTTGGACGTGTCCGCGGTGTCATCGAAGCTTCCGCGCGGCAAATCAGCGTCACGCCTGCGGTGTCGGCAGCGTTGGAAGCATTCTCAAGGATCGGTCGCCGGAGCTCGTCGAGCTTTATCGGCAGCTCGAGAGGTCCGTTAGACGCTTCGGCGATGTTGAGGTAGTGACGCGCGACCGGTACGCTCTTTTCCGGACGACGCGTATCTTTACGGATTTGACCGTGATGCGAGATGCGCTACGCGTCGTGATTCACCTCGACCGCGAGGCGAAAGCGCCCTGCTTCGTCAAGGTGGGGCCGAGCGGCAAGCGCGTCTCGCACGTCGCGCTCATCAGAACTGCCGCGGAGCTGCGCACCGTCACGCCGTTCTTACGCCAAGCGTTCGACCTCGCCGCGAGCGAGGATCGCTAGGGTCCTACCGCGTTTAGCTGCAGCCGGACGTTGCTCCGCAGGAATCGCACTTCTCGCAGGCTCCGTTTCGCACCATGGTGAGCTGACCGCACTCCAAGCATGCGTTGCCGGTGTAACCCTTTGCCTTCGACGCATTGACTGCTTGGGTGCGCGCAAGCATCGCGACCGCCGTTCCTCCGCCGTTGCTGCTCGGCTGGTGGGCCGGCGGCTGAGCTGGATCCTGCGCAATCGAAGGGCTTGCACCTTGCGGCGGCTCCTGACCGGGATGCAAATGCGCGCTGACCGGGTGCAGCTTCTCCGCGATGCCTGCGGGACGCACTTGAACGCCGGCCACTTCCTCGGCGACGTACTCCTCTTGCGCTTCGGGTCCCATCGCGTCCATCTGCATTGACGGCTGCACGTGAGCGAGATCGTAACGGCCGAGATAACTCACCGCGAGCTCGCGGAAGATGTAGTCAAGGATCGACGTCGCCATCTTGATGTGATCGTGTCCGATGACCGGACCGTTGGGCTCGAAACGCGTGAACGTGAAGGCCTCGACGAACTCTTCGAGCGGCACGCCGTGCTGTAACCCCAGCGAGATCGCGATCGCGAAGTTGTTCATCAGCGAGCGGAAGGCGGCACCTTCCTTGTGCATGTCGATGAAGATCTCGCCGAGCTGACCGCCCTCGTACTCGCCCGTGCGCAGGTAGACTTTGTGCCCCGAGATCGTCGCCTTTTGCGTGTAGCCGCTGCGCCGCTGCGGCATCGACCGCCGCTTGGCGATGTAGCGATAGACGATCTTCTCGGCGATCTGCATCGGCGTTGCGAAAGGCTGCGATTGCGCAGCGACCGATTCTTGCTCGCCGGCATCTCCGCCGAAGTCGTAGCTCGCCGCGAGCGGCTGCGACAGCTTAGAGCCGTCGCGATAGAGCGCAACCGCTTTGATCATGCGCTCCCAAGAGTAACGATAGGCTTCCTTGACGTCTGCTAACGTAGCAGTCTGCGGAAAGTTGATCGTCTTCGAGATTGCGCCACTGACCCACGGTTGTGCCGCCGCCATCATGTCGACGTGGGCTAGCGGCCTGATGTAGCGCGTCCCGTACTTGCCGCAAGGCGTAGCGCAATCAAAGACGGCCAAGTGCTCTTCCTTGAGATCAGGCGCGCCCTCCAACGTCATGCGACCGCAGATATGGGCGGAAGCTTCTTCGATCTGTCGAGTACTGAACCCGAGGCCGTCGCGAAGGATCGAAAAGCTCCAGTCATTCAGCTGCTCTTCGCTAAGCCCGAGCTTCTCTTTACAGAAATCCTCGCCGAGCACGAATTTGTTGAAGACGAATGGAAGCTCGAACGCGCTCGGAAGCGCGACCTCGACGCGCGCGATCGCGTCGTCGTCGAATCCCTTGGCTTTGAGCGTGGCGCGATTGATATGCGGCGCCTCCTCGAGCGTGCCGGTGCCCTTCGCGTACGTTTCTATCGCCTCGATCTGCTCTTGCGAGTAGCCGAGCTTGTGCAGCGCCGCATCGACCGATTGATTTACGATCTTGAAGTAGCCGCCGCCGGCGAGCTTCTTGAATTTGACAAGCGCGAAATCAGGCTCGATTCCGGTCGTATCGCAGTCCATGACGAGACCTATGGTTCCCGTAGGAGCCGTTACGGTCACCTGCGAATTGCGATAGCCGGTTACCTCACCGATAGAAAGTGCATCGTCCCACATTTTTCGAGCGAGCGCCCAAGTTTGTTGCGTGAACAACGTAGGAGTGTGCGTTACAGGCCTGACCGTGAGGCCTTCGTATTCGCTGGCAGCGGCTGCGTAGGCTGCGCGGCGATGGTTGCGAATGACGCGCAGCATCGGCTCTCGATTCGCGTCGAACCGTGCGAACGGCCCGAGCTTCTGCGCTATTTCAGCGGACGTGCGATACGCCATACCGGTCTGTAACGCATTGATGGCGCCGCACCAACCGAAGCTCTCTTCGGAGTCGTACGGCAAACCCATGCGCATGAGCAGCGTGCCGAGATTCGCATAGCCTAAACCCAGTGTGCGGTAACCGTGATTCTTCTCGGCGATACGCTTCGACGGCATTTGACCCATCGTGACCGAGATCTCAAGCGTCGTCGTCCAAATGCGCGTCGCTTGCGCAAACCGCGTCGCGTCGAAGTTTCCATCTTCGTTGAGGAATTTCACGAGGTTGAGGCTTGCAAGATTACAGGCCGTATCATTTATGAACAGAAATTCCGAACATGGATTTGTTGCCTCGATCCGCTCGTCGTTCGAACACGTGTGCCACTCTTGAATCGTGTCGTCGAATTGCAGGCCGGGATCGGCGCATTGCCATGCCGCAAGCGCGATTTGCTCCCAAAGGTCGCGCGCTTTGATGCGCTTGACGACGTCGCCCGTCGTGCGCGCGGTCAGCAGCCAATCGTCGTCGCGATCGAGTGCTTCGAAGAACCCATTCGTCAGCCGAACCGAGTTGTTCGAGTTCTGTCCTGAAACCGTAACGTAAGCTTCAGAATCCCAGCTCGTTTCGTATTGCTCGACCTCAAGCCGCGTGTAGCCCTGGCGCGCGTAGTCGAGGGCATTCTGGGCGGCGCCGGATGGCACACCTGCAGCTACCGCTTCTCGAATTGCGCTACGAAGCGACGCGTTCAGCGCGGGATCGAGCCGAGCGTGCTCCGGAACGCGCGTGTCGTGCGCGGCAGAGATAATTGCGTTGAGTCGCTTTTCGAAGATGCGCGAGCCGATAACGAGATCGGCAACTTTGCGCTCCTCGCGCACTTTCCAATTGACGAACTCTTCGATATCGGGATGATCGGCGTTGAGCACGACCATCTTAGCGGCGCGCCGCGTAGTACCGCCCGATTTGATCGCCCCGGCGGCGCGATCGAAGACTTTGAGGAACGACATAAGCCCGCTCGACGTGCCGCCGCCGGTGAGTTTTTCGCCCGCCGCGCGAATCTTCGAAAAGTTCGCTCCGGATCCAGAGCCGCCCTTAAAAATGCGCGCTTCGCGAATTACGCCGTCGAAGATCCCGCCCTCGTTGACGAGATCGTCCTCGATTCCAAGGATGTAGCAATTGTGGACGACAAAACCATTTGCGACATAGGTTTCGTCTTCGTCCACCTGAAGGTTGTAAACCGTCCCAGCGAAAGGAACGCGGCGCACATCCCGGACGAGCGCAGCGACTTCGGCTCCGAAGCGCATGCGGTCAATCGGCACCGGCAGCTCACTTTCGACACCCAGGAGCTGGCAAAGCTCCGGACACGAAGCGGCCGAGAGACTAATTCGGTAGTGATTACGCTTACCATTAGGCTGTGGTCGCCCGACTCCGAGGGCGGGTCGGTATCCTAGGGATCGCATGATGCGCACAACGCCGTGAGCCAGTTCTCGATTGGTAAAATCCCAGAATAGCGAAATGCTCCGGCTGACTTTAGCTTTCGATTTGCACCCGTCAGCGTTCCAAAGTCCAGCGAGAATCTCGAGCCGGTGAGCTCGTGATGAGCCGTACATAAACGCGGGAATGCGCTTGCCCCAGCTGTATCGTCCGCAGTGCTCTAAGAACCAGCGGCCGATCGCCATTTGATGATACCTTAGCGTTGTCCAACCCTGGTTCTCAAACGTTTCGGGCTCGGCATCGACGCTGAACGTCTCTCGCATGAGGTCGCGGATCTCGGATATTTGCCACACGTCGCTTCTATTAAAGACGAAGCTGATACCTTTGATGTGGCCTAAGTGACCTTGTAGCATGAACGAACCGTCCCCGAGCCAGTGACCGATTAGACGAGCTGTTCTCGGATTCGCTAAGGAAACGATGCGACGCATCGTTGTAATCCCGCCGCCATGTTTTCGAGAACTGATTTTCTCATCGTCAATGGCGAAATAGCTGTTTAGCTCACGCCCGGCGACGTACTCTCCCAGATCGAATGATGGAGCTTCAACGAAGGTCTCCTCGGGGCAACTCAAAACTATCGAGTCTCCAGGACGAAGCGCATGTGCAGGTAACCATTCAGGCTTAAGCGCCTTGCGGATCTCAACGCGCCGCGAGCCCGCAATGCTAGACAACTTTTGCATAGCGTCCCTAATCGCGTAGATAGGATGGTCTGGTGTGCAGCGCAGCTTTTCTCCTGAAAAATAATGGGCCGTGATTTCGATGAGATCGGAATCCGCTGGTCGAGCCATTACTGCCGTAACGGCCCGCATGCGACCACGATGGGTCACTACGCTGTCGCCGACGTTGACAGCTTGAATTGGCTTGAAGCCGGTTTCAGTCCAGATCAATGTGTCGGTCGGAAAACAGGCCGAAACCTGTGGGTGAGAATACGTGTCGTGCGACGCTTTGGCAACGCCGTCGGCCGCGTCAACGTACCAATGCCCTTGCGCCGGCCCTGAGATGCCATACGCCCAATGCAAGCCGGTGTTGAACCATTGCGGAGAGTTCGGCGCGCCGATCTGACGTGCGAGCATCGCGCACATCTCGTCGTAATAAATTTGCGCGTCGTTTTCGGAGTCAAAGTAGCCGTGCTTCCAGCCCCAGTACGTCCAGCAGCCGGCCATTCGGTTGAAGACCTGGCGGGCGTCGCGTTCGTAGCCAAACTGATCGTCACGCGAAAGCGCATCCAGCGCCGGCCCGTCGGCGATCGAGCGCTGCAGCCACTCCGGCACGTCCTCCTCGGCGACCCTCAGCGTCGCTTTCGGGATCCCGGCTTTGCGGCAATACTTCTGAGCGAGGACGTCGACGGCGACCTGGCTCCAGCTCGCGGGAACCATCACGTCCTTGGCTTCGAAGATAACCGACCCGTCGGGGTTGACGATCCGCGAGTCTCGCGGCTCGAAGGTCACGCCCGCGTAAGGATCGCCGGGGGCCGAATAGGTGCGCACGAACTTCATATGCTGGGACTCCTTGCTCCATATCGAACACACGTTCGTATTCGATAGATTCTCCGGCGTCAGTGGGATACCTATTGTGTCATATTGTGCCGGTTACCACAAGATATTGGGGTCGCAGCCAAACTCCTTGCGAATCGGAGGCGATTAGCCGGGGGAAATTTTGTGGAATAGCGCCGCTAACCTAGCAGGCGGGTGGAGGCCGTGTGGACAGGGCCGAGGATACCGGGGATAACCGGTACAAGGCAGAGGCCATGTTTGGACCGGATCGCTTCGCGCCGCGCCTCCACGACGTACCGCACGAAGAGCTCGAAGCGGCCGGCATCCGGGGCCTGATCGTCGATCTCGACAACACGCTTTTGGGCTTTCGCGAGACCGAACTCGCCCAAGAACATCTCGACTGGGTGGCGCGCGCTCGCGAGCGCGGCTTTCGGATCGTGATGCTTTCGAATAACTTTTCGGAGCGCGTCCGCGGTCTGGCGGCACGGCTCGGCATCGCGTGTTTCCCCAACGCCCTCAAACCGCTCCCGTTCGGCTTTCTGCGCGCCAAGCGGAGCCTGCAGTTGCGCCGGCGAGAGATTGCCGTCGTCGGCGATCAGTTATTTACCGACGTGCTCGGCGGCAAGCTCTGCGGACACTACACGATCCTTACCGAGCCGATCGAGCGCAAAGACTTTCCGGTGACGCGAATCTTTCGTTTCTTCGAGCGACTGATGCTGCCAGGGCGCCGCGTATGAAGCTCGCGCTGATCGGTGACCCGGTCGAGCACAGCGGCAGCCCGCGCCTGCATCGCGGCTTTCTTGAAGAGGCCGAGATCGACGGCAGTTACGTTGCGATCCGCGTCCCGCGCGGCGAAGGCGCGGCCGCTATCGCGCGGCTGCGAGCGGAGGGATACACCGGGTGCAACGTCACCTATCCCCTCAAAGAAGAGGTGCTCGCCGCCTGCGATGCGCTCAGCGACGAAGCGCGGCGGGCCGAGGCCGTCAACACGATCTTCTTCGGGAGCCGGACCGTCGGCGCGAACACTGACGGCATCGGCGCTCGCACCGCAGTCGAGACGTTGCTCGACGAACCGGTGGCGCTCAAGCGCGTCGGAGTTCTCGGTTACGGCGCGACGGCTCGCGCGATTCTCGCCGACCTTCACGCCAACGACGCGTACACGTTTCTATGGGGGCGCGATCCCAAGCGCGCGAACGAAGCGTGCCGGCGGTTCGAAGCGAGACTCTGGTTAAATGAGAATCCGCCCGAGATCGTGATCAGCACGCTTCCTCCGCAAGCGCGTCTGCCCGACGAGCTCGCAGCGGCGCTGCGAATTCCGGACTTGGTAATGGACGCAAACTACGGTCCTCGCGCGGTCCTCGCGCGTGACCTCGGCCGCGAGGTCGTGGCGGGCGATGCAATGCTCGAAGCACAAGCCCGGGCTAGCTTCGACTTTTGGCTCGCGCATCTCGACCGCGTTGCGGGCGGCTGATCCGCAGAAGCGTGGCCGACCGGAAAGCCTCGGAGAGGGAGGGATTCGAACCCTCGAGAGGCTTATCACCTCTGCTCGCTTTCCAAGCGAGTGCCTTCAACCGCTCGACCACCTCTCCCCAATCGACAACGTCGATTGGGGGCCCCTTTTGTTCTGAGAGGCGCTCCGCACGCTTCGCGTGCTGCGCGCCCCCCAACGGCAAAGCCGTTGGGACCCCCACCGCACTGCTATTCGTAGTTGCCGCACTTCTGCTGCTGGTCCTCGTTGGTGCGGCCCCCGGCGGGGAGCAGCGGCACACCGTTGCAGGCCACTTCAAGCTGCCGCGTCTGCCCGCTTCGCGTCCCTCGTCATCGCCATCGCTCAATGTGGTGACGAACTCGAGCTTCGAGAGCGGAAGCATCGACGGCGGTTGGTACCAATGCGGCGACGTAAACGCGTACGCTACGACCGAACATCCATACCTGGGCAGATACGAAGAGTACTCCGGGCTGCCGAGCGGCGCGGGCGAGCCGCTCGGAAACTCCGGCGTCTGTCAGCGCGTGACGATTCCCCAGACCGGAGTGCTTACCGCGAGACTCTATCAGCTTTCCAATGAAAACGGCACCGCACTTGCATACCAAGAAGCCGATCTGCTCGACGATCGCGGCAACGTGGTCGTGAATCTCTTTCGGGCCGTCAACAACCGGCCCGAATGGGTGCTCGGCCGCTGGAATCTGGGTGCATACGCGGGGCGGACGCTTTGGATCTACTTCGGCGTGCATGGCGACGGTTACCCGAAGCTTTCCACGCAACAGTTCCTCGACGAGGTAACCTTGACGACCGCCGGTTCGGTGCCCGCGAAACAGGCTCACCGGCACCTCGAGCGCGAAGAATAAGCCCATGCAATCGCAACGGCCGGAAGAAGAAGAGCGCCTCGATAGCGCCGACGAGCGGGGACTCGCGCGCACGCTTTTCTGGATTGGTATCGGAGTCAGCGTCGCCGCGCTAGGCGCTACCGTGGCGTATCTCTCGCTCCGGATCGCTGCGGCCGGCCGGCGCGAAGACCCGACTACCCAACGCATTCAAGAGTTGATCGACGAAGCCAACTCCTTGCTCAAGGCGCTTGACGACCAAAGAAACAGCGCCTAACCTCGCCCCGACGCTGCGTAAGGGCGTCGAACTCGAGCTTGCCTTTACGGACCTACTCGCTAACGGCCAGGGTGTTGGGCGCGCCGACGGCGCCGTCGTCTTTTGCTTTGGCCCAGTTCCGGGCGAGCTCGCCCGGGTTCGAATCAGCGAGGTAAAACCGCGCTACGCGGTTGCCGATCTGATCGAAGTTTTGCGGGAATCTCCGGAGCGCGTACGGCCGTTTTGCCCGGTCTTCGGCGCGTGCGGCGGGTGCCAGCTCCAACAGCTGCGTTATCCCGCGCAGCTCGAGTGGAAGCGCAGGGTCGTGCAAGAGGCGCTCCGGCGAATCGGCGGCTTGGACGATGCGATAGTCAGCGAAACGATAGGCATGACGGAGCCGCGATCCTATCGCAACAAGATGGCGCTGGTCGTCGACCATCGTAGCGACTCGCCCGCGCTAGGTTTCTACCGCCAACGAACGCACGATGTCGTCCCGATCGACGCTTGTCCGATCGTAACCCCTAAACTGAATGCCGACCTCGCTTCGCTCCACGCTCTTCGAGCGGAGGAGCCGGTGGCGACGATGCTGCGCGACGCGCGCCATCTGATCGCCCGCAGCGCGGACTCGAGCGGAGAGAGCATTTTGACCGTCACGACCGCGCACCGCTCGGAGAGTGCCCGCCGCGCCGCGCCTTTACTGTTGCGCGGCCTACCGGGCTTGGCGGGGGTAACGAACTCCTTCGATCTCCCCAGCGCCAACGCGATCGCCGGCCGGCATCATCGTTCGCTCGGCGGCGAGGCTGAGATCGAAGAGACGATCGGAGGCGTGCGCTATCGTTTCTCGGCCGCTTCGTTCTTCCAAGTCAACGTCGAAATGGTCGCGCGAATCTTTGCTTATCTCGAGCCGTACGTCAAAACGCCGCGCCGCATCGTTGACCTCTACTGCGGTGTCGGAACGTTCGCGCTTTTCTTTGCCAAGCTCGGGTGCCAAGTAATCGGCGTCGAGGAGAACGCGGTAGCGATTGCGGAGGCCGCTGCAAACGCGCGGCGTAACGGCCTCTCGCAGCGGGCTACCTTCCGAGCGGCAAAGGTCGAACGGCTTGGCGCCACGCCGGAGCTGCGCGACGCGCTGAACGAAGCCGATGTGTGCTTTCTCGACCCACCGCGAAAAGGCTGCGACGAAGCGACGCTCGACGCGATCGCGCAGGCGCGCGTTCGGGCGATTTGGTATCTCTCGTGCGACCCGGCCACTCTCGCACGGGATTCCAAGTTCCTAGTGGCCAAGGGCTACCGGCTCGGCAGCGTTCAACCATTCGATATGTTTCCACAAACCGGGCACGTAGAGGCACTCGCCCAACTGGAGTATCCATAAACTTGCCGCCCGACAGTATCGACATAAGCTACGTCGCGAAGCTCGCGCGAATCGAACTAACGGAAGAGGAAGTCGAGATCTTCGGACGCCAACTCGGCGATCTGCTCGGTCACGTCAACGCGCTCGCCGAGCTCGACACCGCGAGCGTGCCGGCGACGGCGCAAGTCGTCGAGTCTCGAAACGTGATGCGCGAAGACTTGCCCGCTCCGTGTCTCGACCGCGAACGCGTGCTGGCGCAAGCGCCGCAGCGGCAGGGCGGGTTCTTCCGCGTGCCGCGCATTCTCGCCGAGTAAGGACGCGCCGTGTCTTTGGATATCGTCGAGAGGAGCGCCGCAGAAATCGCGCGCGCCGTCCGTACCGGAGCGTGCAGCGCGCTCGAGATTACCGACGCAACGCTCGCGCACGTCGACGCGGTCGAGGGAATCTGCGGTTCATACTTGACGGTGCTCGCCGATCTCGCGCGCGCCCAGGCGGCCCGAGTCGACGAACGCGTCCGCAAGGGCGAAGCCCCCCCGCTTGCGGGCATACCGCTTGCGGTCAAAGATAATATGTGTTTGGACGGCACGCGCACCACGTGTGGAAGCAAGATTTTGGAACAGTGGGTCGCGCCGTATACCGCTACAGCGGTCGCGCGGATGCTCGAAGCCGGCGCGATTCCGATCGGAAAAGCGAACTGCGACGAGTTCGCCATGGGCAGTTCGTGCGAGAACTCGGCGCTCGGCGTGACGCGCAATCCCTACGATCCCAAGCGCGTTCCGGGCGGATCGAGCGGCGGTTCGGCCGCGGCCGTCGCCGCGTACGAGGCTGCAGTCGGTTTGGGCAGCGACACCGGCGGCTCGATCCGCGAGCCCGGAGCCTTTTGCAATCTCGTCGGCTTCAAACCGACGTACGGTCGAATCTCGCGTTACGGGCTGATCGCGTTTGCGTCGAGTCTCGATCAAATCGGCCCGCTAACGCGCACGGTAGAAGATGCCGCTTTAGCTTACGACGCCATGGCAGGATACGACTCGATGGATGCGACCTCGATCGACCGGCCCGTCGAGCCGACCGCCGGCGCGCTGCTCGAAGACTTGCGTGGGTTGCGTGTCGGTCTCGTGCGCGAGTTCGATTCGAAAGCGCTGGGCGGCGAGCTCGACACGCTCTATCGTACCGCCTATCGCGACCTCGAACGGCTTGGGGCCGAGCTCGTCGAGGTTTCGCTCCCGACCGCCGACTACGGAGTCGCGACCTATTATTTGATCGCTCCCGCGGAATGTTCGTCCAACTTGGCTCGCTACGACGGCGTGCGCTACGGTCTGCGGGTTGATGCCGAAGACGTACGCTCGATGTACGACAAGACGCGCGCGGCCGGCTTCGGCCCTGAGGTTAAACGCCGCATTCTCATCGGCACCTATGCGCTCTCGAGCGGCTATTACGATGCCTACTACGTACGCGCGCAGAAGGCCCGAACGCTGATCGCGCGCGACTTCGCGCGCGCCTTCGCGCAGTGCGACCTGATCGCGTGCCCGGCGGCCAGCTGTCCGGCGTTCGAGTTCGGCGCGAAGAGCGATCCATACAGCATGTACTTGATGGACTACTACACCATCCCGATGGCGCTGGCGGGGTTGCCGGCGCTCTCGGTGCCGTGCGGTTGGAACACGCCGGAAGGCGGAAGCGTGCCGATGCCGATCGGGCTGCAGCTCTGCGCCCCGCTCTTCGGCGAGCGTCTGCTGCTCGGCGCGGCGCACGCCTACGAACGCGCGACGGGCCACGCGGCGGCGCGCAAACCGATGCTCGAGATCGCGCGCACATGAGCTCCGCGTACGAGGCCGTCATCGGCATCGAGTGCCACGTCGAGTTGAAGACCCTCACCAAGATGTTCTGCGGTTGTCTCAACGAATTCGGCGGCGAACCGAACACGAAGATTTGTCCGGTCTGCCTCGGTATGCCGGGCGCGCTTCCGGTGCCCAACGCAAGGGCGATCGAGCACATGATAACTGCCGGGCTCGCGTTCGGCGCCGAGATTCCGGCTTTTTCGAAGTTCGACCGGAAGAACTACTTCTATCCGGATATGCCCAAGGATTATCAGATCTCGCAGTACGACATGCCGTTGGCGGTGGGTGGCGTCGTTAAGTACTGGCTCGAGGACGGCACCATGCGCGAGTGCCGCCTGACGCGCATTCACCTCGAAGAAGATACCGGTAAATCGACGCACGCGGGCTCCGGCGACGGCCGTATCGCCGGCAGCGCGTACTCGTTGGTCGACTTCAACCGCGCCGGCGTCCCGCTCATGGAGTGTGTCTCCGAGCCGGAACTGCACAGCGCGACAGAAGCGATAGCTTACTTGGAATCCCTGCGCCGCACGCTGCTTGCGCTCGGCGTCAGCGACGTGAAGATGGAAGAAGGCTCGCTGCGCTGCGATGCC
The DNA here is from genome assembly GCA_963831815.1 of Vulcanimicrobiota bacterium. Classification (GTDB taxonomy): domain Bacteria; phylum Vulcanimicrobiota; class Vulcanimicrobiia; order Vulcanimicrobiales; family Vulcanimicrobiaceae; genus Cybelea. The sequence goes on along the minus strand of CAWHRL010000001.1, from coordinate 909,670 downwards.
AACGTCTCGATTCGGCCGGCCGGTTCGGCCGAGCTCGGCACGAAGACGGAAATCAAGAACATGAACTCGTTTCGCTCGGTGGAGCGCGCGATCGAAAGCGAGATCGAACGTCAGCTCGAGATCATCACCTCAGGTGGCCGAATCGTCCAAGAGACGCGCGGGTGGGACGAGGTCAACGGAGTGACCCACTCGATGCGCAGCAAAGAAGAGGCGCACGACTACCGGTACTTTCCCGATCCGGATCTGGTGCCTTTGGAACCGGCGAGCGCCGACGTCGCACGGATCCGCGCCGCGCTCGGCGCACCGCCGTGGGAACGCTTCGAACGCTATACCGCGGGTTACGGTCTGGGTCCGAAACAAGCGACGCAGCTGATCGATAACTTCGCGCTGGGAAGTTACTTCGACCGCGTCGTCGCGCGCAGCCGCAACCCGCAGCAATCGAGCAACTTCGTGCTTGGCGATCTCTCTCGGCTTGCCAACGAGACCGGCGTGCCGGTCGGCGAATCCAAGGTGTCGCCCGAAGATTTAGCCGAGTTAATCGGTTTGGTAGAAGCCAAACGCGTCAATTCGAAGATCGCTAAAGAGCTGCTCGCGCGAATGTGGGACGGCGCCGGTCCGCCGGCGGCGATCGTCGAGCGCGAAGGCCTCGCCCAAACGAGCGATCCTGCGGCGATCGAGCATTTCGTTGACGAGGTCTTAGCCGCGCACGCAGACGTCGCAGCCGAGTATCGCGCCGGAAAGGGCAACGTCATCGGCTTCCTGATCGGTCAGGTCATGAAAGCCTCGCGCGGGAAGGCCGATCCGGCGCTCGTGAACGAGCTGGTGCGCGCGAAACTATCTTCCTAAGCCGTCGGGTTCATGGATGAGCTTGACTGACGACCGAACGCTCGAAGCACTCGATTTTACCGCCGTGCGCGATGCGGTCGTTGCGACGACGCGGACGCAGCGCGGGCGATCCTACGCCTGCGACCTTGCGCCGTTGGCCGATTTCGAAGACGTTCGCCGCGAACAGCTGCGCACCGAAGCGATGCGATTGTTGGTGGCCGGCTCGGACTTTCGCGTCATACCGGCGATTGAAACCGCCGCGCTCACCGAGGCGGCGGCGTTGGGTCACACATTGGGTGCCGCAGATCTCCGCTCGATCGGCGACGCAATCGCAGCCGCCGCTGCGGCGCACCGAGCGGTACACGGGAACCCCGATCTCGCAAGCGTGCTTGGAGGGTATACGCCATTGCGCGAGCTCGGGCGCTCGATCGTCGACGCGATCGACGAACGCGCCGGTGTGCTCGATCGCGCTTCGCCGGCGCTAGGGCGCATACGGCGAAGCCTCGCGCAGGCGCAAGCCGACGCACGCGATCGCGCAACCTCGATCTTGGGCTCGGCGAAATACTCGAAGGCAATACAAGAGCGACTGGTCACGATCCGCAACGGGCGCTTCGTGATTCCGATCAAAGCTGAGTTCGCGGCGGCGCTGCCGAGCATCGTCCACGATACGAGCTCGAGCGGACAGACGCTTTTCGTCGAGCCGCTCGCCGTCCTCGAAGCGAACAACCGTGTGCGCACGCTGCAAATCGAAGAGGAACGCGAGGTCGCGCGAATTCTCGAGGCGCTTTCGCGCTCGGTGGGAAGTCACGCCGCCGAGATCGAGGCAAACGTTGAAATGCTGGCGCGCCTCGATCTGCTGGCGGCAAAGGCCGAGCTTGCGCACAGGAGCCAAAGCATCGCTCCCGAGTTGAGCGATTCGCCGGTCCTCACCATCGAGAAGGGTCGTCATCCGCTGCTCGGGGAGCGCGCCGTGCCGCAGTCGCTCGCGGTTGACGATACAACTCGATTGCTGGTCGTCAGCGGCCCAAACATGGGCGGGAAGACGGTTGCGCTAAAAATGGCGGGCCTCTTCGTCGTTATGACCTACTGCGGCATGCAGATTCCCGCCGCGCGAAGCTGCGTCGGACGCTTCGACCGCGTGATCGCGGACATCGGCGACGAACAGTCGCTCGTCGCCAACGCGTCGACGTTCTCGGCCCATCTTGAACGCATGCGAGAAATACTGGAACGCGCGAACGACCGAACGCTCGCAGTCGTCGACGAGATCGGTGGGGGCACCGAGCCGAGCGCAGGCGCCGCGCTTGCCATTGCGATGCTGGAGCGGCTGCTCGCCTGCGGCGCGCGCGCGGTCGTATCGACGCACTCGGTCGAACTCAAACTCTTTGCGCACGCTACGCCGGGCGTTGCGAACGCCAGCGTTCGCTTCGATTCAAAGACCTTCGCGCCGACCTTTGAGCTCGACGTCGGGACGCCGGGCCAGTCGTTGGCGTTTCCGCTTGCTACTCGCCTAGGAATTGACCCGGAGATCGTCGCGCGGGCGGGCGCGCTACTCGAGCGGCGCGAGCTCGACTACGAGGCCGCGTTGACCGAGCTCGCGCAGCGCAACGGTGAGCTGCGAGAGGAAGGAATCCGGCTCGAAGCGCAACGCCGCGCGGCTGCCGCCGAGGTCGAGCATCTACGGCGAGCTCGCGACGACTTTGAGATCGAGCGGCGACGCTTCGGCGCGCGCGCCGAAGAGCATTTACAGCAAGGTTTACGCGAGTTCGTGCGCGAGCTGCACGGGCGCAGAGTGACGCGCTCGCAGACGCGGCTGCTAACGGATACGATCGAGGCAATGCGCCGCGAACTGGGTATCAAGGCAGACGAAAAGGGCACGCTGGAGGAGGCACCGTTCGCACAGGGAGACCGCGTGCGAATCGTTTCGCTCGATCAAGAGGGGATAGTCGTCGAAGATTGGGACGAAAGGTTGCTCGTTTCAATCGGTTCAATGAAGACCTCGGTGGAGAAGAGCGACGTGCGTCTCGCAAGCCGCGCTGCCAAGCCGGCGCAGCGATCGGCCGTGCAGGCCGACGCGCGAATTGCGGCCACGCAGCGCTCCGCCGCCGAACTCGACGTGCGCGGCAAGCGCTACGCCGAGGCCGAGCCGCTGGTCGAGCGATGGATCGACGATGCGATGCTGGCCGGCAACTCTCCGCTGCGCTTGATTCACGGCAAGGGGACGGGCATGCTCGGGCGCGGTCTTCAAGAGTATCTGCGCGGCCACGTCGGTGTCAAAAGCCTGCGTTACGGCAATGAAGAGGAAGGCTCGACCGGTGTCACGCTGATCGAGCTGCGAGCGTGAGCTTGTCGGATGCGCGCCACTTGCTCGAGGGATTCGAGCACGTCGAAACTTTCGCGGATTTCGAGGACCGGCTGCGTTTGGGGCGCCCGTTGCGCGTTAAGCTCGGGGTTGATCCCACTAGTCCCGACCTTCATCTGGGCTTCATGGTCGTGCTGCATCCGTTGCAGCGTTTTGCCGAGGCCGGCCATCGAGTTACGCTGATCATCGGTGACTTCACCGCGCGGATCGGCGATCCGAGCGGCCGGAACGTAACGCGGCCGCAGCTTTCGCGCGACGAGATCGAAGCTAACATGCGCGCCTATCTCGAGCAGGCGGGCAAAGTGCTCGACCTCGAGCGTATCGAGGTGCGTTACAACTCCGAGTGGCTGGCGCCGCTCTCGCTCGCCGATCTCGTAAAGCTGCTCGCGCGAACGACAGTCGCCCAGATGCTCGAGCGCAACGACTTCCGCGAACGCTACGATTCCGGCACACCGATCTCGCTTCACGAGTTTCTCTATCCGGTCGCGCAGGCGTACGATTCCGTCGCGATCGAAGCTGACGTCGAGCTTGGCGGGACGGATCAGCTCTTCAACTTGCTGTTGGGGCGCCAGTTCCAGCGTGATTTTGGGCAGCTCCCTCAGATCTGCGCGACGGTTCCGCTGCTCGTCGGGCTCGATGGGGAGAAGAAGATGAGCAAGTCGCTCGGCAACTACGTCGGCGTCGCCGAGCCCCCCGAAGAACAGTTCGGAAAACTGATGAAAATGCCGGACGAGCTGATTCCGGTTTATGCCCGGCTCGCAGCCTTCCGCTCGTCGGCCGACGCGGAACGCCTCGCCGCTGACCTAGCCGCCGGACGTGCCAAGCCGATGGAAGAGAAGAAGCGCGTCGCAGAAGATATTGTCGCGCGCTATCACGATCCGGCCGCAGCGGCGGCCGCGCGCGATTACTTCGAACGGACGGTCCAGCGCCGCGAGATTCCGTCGGGCGAGCTCGACGAGATAGAACTCGGCGAATGCCGGCGAATCGCCGAGGTTCTCGTAAAGGCTGGTTTGGCGGAGAGCCGGCGTGCTGCCGAGCGGCTCATCTCCGGAAACGCCGTGAAGATTGACGGCGAGGTAGTGCGCGACCCCAACGCTGCCTGGACGGCCGGCGCGCCGGCGGTACTTTCGGTGGGCTCGCGCCGCTTCGTCCGCGTGCTCCCGCGCGACGCGGCGTAGTTAGAGACGTTCGGCGAGCTCGCGGATCTCCTCGGCGCTGAAAACGTAATGCGTCTTGCAGTATTCGCAGGTCGCCTCGGTGCGGTCGCGCTCGCGCGTCAGGCCCAAGAGTTCTTCGGCTCCGAGCCCGAGGAGAACGGCTTCGACCTTGATGCGATTGCAGCGGCAAGCGAAGCGTACGTCGATCGTGTGGTGCGAACGCAGCTCAACGTCGCCGGCCAAGCCCGCGAGCAGCGCGTGAGCGTCGGCGCCTTGCGTGATGAGCTGCGTTACGGGCGGCATGTTCGCCGCGCGCGCCTCTAAGGCGGCCAGGACGCGTTCGTCCGCGCCGGGGAGCGCCCGCGCGAGGATGCCGCCTGCAGCGACGACGCCGCTGGGATTAGCCAGCACGCCGAGCGCAACGATGCTGGGGATCTGTTCGGATTGCGCAAGATAGACGGCGAGATCTTCGCCGATCTCGCCGGATTGTAGCGGCACCACGCCGACGTACGGCTGACCAACGTCGCTCGAGCGTGTGACCTGCAACGAACCTGCGCCGACCGCCCCGGCGACGTCGAACTTCCCACGGTGGTCGATCGGAAGCTCGACGCGCCCGTTGCGCGCGAACCCGCGCGCGCCGGCCGTGCGGCCGTCGAGGAGCCACGCCTCCGCAGCGATCGTCTGGAGCGGCCCGTTGCCTGCGATCTGCAACGAAATGCGTTCGCTACCTTTAAGGCTCGCGCTAAAGAGGGCGGCTCCAGTCGTCAGTCGTCCAACCGCCGCAGTCGCGGTCGGCCAGAGGTCGTGCCGGTCTCTGATCTCGGCCACGAGGTCGGTCGTGACCGCAGCGACGAGCGCGACCCCGGCATCGAGGTTCGTTGCGGCTACAAGCCTGTCGGGCATGAGCGCCTCTGGTTCGAAGGCGCGCGCTTTTCCTTCCAAGAAGCGGAAACGATGCGCGTTTTGGTTTTGCACGGACCGAACCTCAACTTGCTTGGAGAGCGCGAACCCGATCTCTACGGAAGCCAGACGCTCTCAGAGTTGAACGACGCGATCGCCGCGGCGGCGGAGGATCTCGGAGTTGAGGTTCGCTGCGAGCAGTATAGCGGCGAGGGGGAGATCGTGGATGCGCTTCACGCGGCCCGGGCGAACTGCGACGGCATTGTCATCAACCCGGGCGCATACGCGCACTACTCGTATGCCATAGCCGACGCAATCGCCGCGATCGGCATTCCCGTCGTCGAGGTTCACATTTCGAACATCGCGGCGCGCGAAGCCTTTCGCCGCACCAGCGTGACGGCAGCCGCTTGCCGTGGCGTGGTGAGCGGACTCGGCACGTCGGGCTACGTCCTGGCATTGCGCGCGCTCGGCGAAATTCTCGCGCGCTAGACTCGCCGCCGGCGGGAGGAGCGACCATTCGGCCTGCGTATACTCCAGCCAGGCGGCCCCCGTTGAACGATTTCTCCGTCGTGCCGCCGATAGAGGAGATGCCACGTTGACGAAGGCGGATGTGATTGACGCCGTAGCCGTCGAAGCGGAGCTTTCGAGGCGTCAGGCGAGTGAGATCGTCGATTTCATTTTAAACCAAATCAAAGGAGCGTTGCGTAAAGGCGATCGCGTTGCGCTCAACCCGTTCGGCAGTTTTGTGGTTCGACCGCGGCGAGCGCGCGAGGGGCGCAATCCCAAGACCGGCGAAAGGATCACGATCGCCGCGCACAACGTTCCGGCGTTCGTCGCGGGCCAGTCGCTCAAGGAGGCCGTCGGCGGAACTCGCTCGCGCAAGAAGAAACAATCGGCAAAACGTGTGTCACCCTGACGTGTGCCACCCTGAGCTGTCATGCTGAGCGAAGCGAGCATGGCGAGCGGCGTCGAAGCACGAAGGGGCGACGAAACAAACATGCGGGCTGTAGCGAAGCTTGGTTATCGCGCTAGTCTGGGGGACTAGAGATCGCTGGTTCGAATCCAGTCAGCCCGACCAAATTTAGATGAGCGGTGATTACAGAGCGGCGATAGCGTTGGTTTGCGCAACTGCAGCGTTTGCTGCTTGCGCCGAGGCGCGCGCAGGAGTATCGTTCCCGCAAAGCGACGCCCGCGTCTTAGGTTTCAGATCGGACCTGCGCGCGCGTCATGAGTCGCGCGGAAAAGGCACCTGGCGGATGTTTGCGGTCACGGGCTATCCTCAGGGAATCGTGCGCGCGAAAGGCGGAGATTTCTGGATCGCTGATGGCGATCGAACGACAAGCTTATCGCGCATAACTCCCCACGGCATGGTGACCACATTCCCGATTGGCTACATTCCGCTAGAGATGACAACCGACACGGCCGGAAACTTTTGGCTCACGGTCGCTAGAAATCTGAATCTGGTCATCCGCGTCACCCGCACGTTGGAAGTTAAGTCGTTTGCCTTGACCGACGACACCAACGGTGGGATTAGGCTCGGAGCGGACGGCAACATATGGTTCGTGGAGAACACGCACATCGGGAGGCTCACACCCGGAGGCAAGTTGACGGAGTATCCGGTGCCGGAAACCGGTGGTGAATCGGGCCTCACGTGGGCAAGGGGACTGGTCTGGTTTCGCACCGAGGGTGCTGGCGCGTTAGCGAGCCTCGATCCGCAAAGCGGTGCCGTCACATCGTACGCAGCGCCGATTTCCGGTGGCGGCGCAGTCATTGCCGCCGAAGGATCTCTTTGGTGCGCGAGCGGATCGAGCGGCGGCGCGATGCCGTTGATTCGGTTCGATCTGAAGAGCAAGAAAGTAACGACGTATTCGGCACCCGCGAAATACGATCCATACGGCGCTCCAGCCGACACGGTGCTGGCTCCCGACGGCTTTTTGTGGTATACGAGCCAACGAATCGGCGGCGGGCGCGCAGTCGGAGGCGGCTTCGTGCGCTTCGACATTGCGACGAAAACATTTACGACCTATGCGTCGCCGCCAGGCTATGGATGGCAGTGGGACCTCGTTGTTGCTCCGGATAGAAAGGTTTGGGCAACGTCGGGCGGCGCGGTCGCCGTTTTGGATCCGAGCTAACCGTGAAGATCGGTACGCTTGAGATGAAGATCGGCCGGGTCGAGGGCTTTCAGGTTCGCATCCGAACCTCGGACGGACGCGACATTCGCTCGGACCGCGAAGGGATGCCGCCTTGGCCCTACGAGAAGGGCGCTCGCGATCGCTGGTCGGTCGCGCGATGGAAGCAGGAGCGCTTCGTCAGTCTTTATCCGGGCTTCGGCGTCGACGTTCTCGACGGCGATGGCGAGATCGTCGAATTCGGTCAAATGCTGCTTGAAACCGTGCGCGAAAGCTACGACTAATCCGCCCGCGCTAAACGATAAACAAAGTCATCTTATCGTTATTAAAGAGGAGACAATGCAGCCTTGCGGCCAAGTAGGCGCGGCTGGAATAGGAGGTACGCTTGCAGTACCGGGCGGCCGGTTTATTATTCTTCTTGATGGTTGCAGGTGGCGGTATCGTCGCTTGCAGCGGCGGTTCAGCCGGGACGCCGGCTGCGCTCCTTCCATCGACGCCCGGATCGCGCGATGCGAAGGCAAGCACGCCGATTAAGCACATCGTCGTTATCATTCAAGAGAACCGCAGCTTCGATGATCTCTTCGCCGATTATCCCGGCGCAAACGGGACGTCAGTCGGCCTTGCCGAGCCGATGCCCACGTCGATCGCACAATTCTGCCGGGAGAAACATCAGCCGGTAATCGTGAAGCCGACGAGCGTGCCACTGACGAAAGTAAGCATGCTCGGCAAAGGCTTCTCGCCGAACAACTGGGATTGGGATCAAGACCTCGCTCACGACTACCCTCACGGGTACCTCGGCGACTGCGACTCTGCTGCGTCGCAGCCGAAAAACTCGAGTCCGTGCAAAATGGACGGTTTCGACCTGTCGTATTCGGGACCCAATGGAGCCGGATCCAAAACGAGTCACCCGACGTGCACGTATACTTATCAATACGTCGATCCAAAGGACATACAGCCGTATTGGGACATGGCGCAGCAGTACGCGCTCGCCGACAACGCTTTTCAGACGCAAGGCAGCCTGAGCTTCACGGCACATCAGGACCTGATCGCGGGCGGCACGGCGATCGACTCGAACGAGAGCGTCATCGACGACCCGACGTATTGGCCGTGGGGATGCGGCGCGCCGCCGGGCGTTAAGACGTCGCTGCTTGAAACGAACGGCACGTATCTCGGTAACCAGGGGCCCTTTCCGTGCTTCACATACGAAACGATCCGCGACCGGCTCGACGCCAAGCCGATCAGCTGGAAGTTCTACGCGACGAAAGTGAACGGTGGGAACGCCGGCATCTGGAGCGCCTTCCAGGCGATCAGCGCGGTATACAACAGCAAGGAGTGGGGTTCAAAGGTGACATGGCCCGACACCAACATTTTCAAGGACATCAAAGTCGGGCGTCTTCCTGCAGTTTCCTGGGTCACGCCCGATGGGGTGAACTCCGACCATCCCGATGAGGTCAACAAGGACGGCGTCGCTGTTGACGAAGGCCCGTCGTGGGTTGCGTCGGTCGTCAACGCAATCGGTAAGAGCAAGTATTGGAATAGCAGCGCGATCGTCATCCTTTGGGACGATTGGGGCGGTTTCTACGATCACGTACCGCCGCCGTTTTACGACAATCAGGGCGGCCTCGGCTTCAGGTTCCCGATGCTTATCGTTTCACCGTACGTACAAGCTCACGTAGAACACACGCAATATGAAACGGCGAGCGTCCTTCGCTTCATCGAAGATAATTGGAATCTCAAAACGCTCGGGCAAGAGGACGCCCGCGCGACCGGAATCGAAAACGCGTTCGACTTCAATCAGGCGCCGCGGGCGTTCAAAGTTATCCCTTCGAAGTACCAGCGGTCGTTCTTTTTGCACCAAAAGCCCTCGGGCTTGCCTCCCGACACCGACTAAACGCAAACAGTGCGCGCCAACGCCTTCGTGTTCGCTTTCCTGACGCTCGCGACGGTCGCGGGCGTCGTCGCGTGCGGCGGCAACTCGAGCGTTGGACTGCCGATGGTTACAAACCAGTTTCGCGCGGCCGGAAGTTCGACGCCGATCGATCACGTCGTTATCGTGATTCAGGAGAACCGCAGCTTCGACAACTTCTTCGCAACGTTTCCGGGCGCAGACGGAACGAAAACTGGAAAGGCGGCGAAGATGTCCCCGACGGAGCGGCAGTACTGTGCCAGCCAGGGCATGCCGCCGATCTCGAAACCCACGAGCGTACCTCTGCAGGAGACGGACCTCTTCGGCTCGGGCTTCGGAAAGAGCGGCAACTTCGACTTCAATACCGATCTCGATCACATTCATACCGGCTTTATGACCGATCGTGACGGCGACAAGATGGACGGCTTCGACCTTACGGGCAAGGACGCCAACGGCAGCGGTTTTCCCGTGTGCACGTATCCGTATCAATACGTCAATCCCAGCGATATCGCGCCATACTGGGATATCGCCAAGCAGTACGTCCTGGCCGATCATACGTTTCAAACCCAAGGGAGCGGAAGTTTCACCGGCCATCAAGATTTGATCGCGGCCGGCACGCAGATCTCGTCCGATCAGGCGCTGATTGACAATCCGAGCTACTTTCCGTGGGGCTGCGACGCCAACAATTCGGTGAGAACGGCGATCATCAAACGCGGAAGCCAAAAAGTCTATCCCTACGGCGGTCCCTTCCCGTGCCTGACGTATTCGACCCTGCGCGACCTTCTCGATGCCAAGAGCGTGTCGTGGAAATTCTACGCCATGGCGGTGCAGAAGGAGACGGGTTGCGATCACGGCGACACGGCCGGCATCTGGAGCGCGTTCGATGCGATCAAAGCCGTGCGTGACACCTCGGAGTGGCACAAGAACGTCACCCGAAACTCGAACGTCTTCTTTACCGACGTCGCGAAACGCGAGCTGCCGGCGGTCTCGTGGATTACGCCGGACGGCGCGAACTCGGATCATCCTTCGGAATATAAGCATGCCCTCTGCGCGACGCCCGGCCCGACGCCGGTCGATAACGGCCCTTCGTGGGTCGCGTCGATCGTCAACGCGATCGGCGAGAGCCCGTATTGGAAGTCGACCGCGGTGGTGGTCGTTTGGGACGATTGGGGCGGATACTACGATCACGTCGCGCCGCCGCGGTTGAACTGGCAGGGCGGACCGGGCTTTCGCGTGCCGATGCTGATCGTTTCGCCATATGTCAAGGCCCACGTCGACCACACCGTCTATCAGTTCGGCAGCATCCTGCGGTTCATCGAAGAGACTTGGAACCTAGGCTCGCTCGGCAAGAACGACGCGCATTCGGCGAGCATCGGCAACGCCTTCGATTTCAAGATGGCGCCGCGCAAGTTCGTAAAGATTCCCTCGACGTATTCGCGGGACTACTTCATGCACGAACCACCCTCGGGCGTGCCGCCCGACACTGAATAGGACGGAACTCTTATCAAGCGAGCATCGTTATATGTTTGGCCGAGCGCGGTGTCGATGCTACTCGCGCTCGGCGGCTGCGTCTCCGGGACGTCTTCGCTTCCGAACGGAACGCCTCTAGGCGCGATCGGCGGAAAGGCTTCGCCGATTGCGCACGTCGTGATCGTCGTCCAAGAGAATCGCAGCTTCGATAATTTCTTCGCAAAGTTCCCGGGCGCCAACGGCGCAACGCGAGGTAAGGAAAAAATAAAACGCGGCACCAAGTACGTCGACAAGTGGGTGACGCTGACCGAGCAGCCTCTAGTCTACCCCCACGATTTTGCCCACTGCCACGCGTCCTTCGAGCGCGCATACGACCGCGGAAAAATGGACGGGTTCAACCTCGAATGGCGCGGCGCATGCGGCCAAGGTCAGCTCGCCGGGACGTTGCCCTATCAGTACGTGACCCAAAGTCAAATTCAGCCCTATTGGCATATGGCCGAGCAGTGGGTGTTGGCCGACGCGATGTTTCAGACGCAAGGCAGCGGCAGCTTTACCGCACATCAGGACTTGATTCGCGGGGGAACCTGCATCACGTCGCCGGCGTCGTGCAAGACGCCTTCGGGAGCGACCGAAAGTCTCGTCGACACGCCAAGCGGAATGCCGTGGGGTTGCGATGCGCCGGGCGGCGTGAAGACGTCGCTGATCAATAGCTCCGGCCAGGTGACGACCGGCGGCCCGTTCCCCTGCTCGAAAGATTTTCCCAACTACGGATCGGGCGGCTACACGACGCTGCGCGATCGGCTCGACGCGGCGGGCGTTTCGTGGAAGTACTACGCGCCCTGCTTCAAATTGAGCAGCTGCAGCCCAAGCCAAGGCTGCCCCAACTGTGATGCCGCGCTCCTCAACGCGTTCGACGTGATTGCTCCAGTGCGTTACGGCTCGGAATGGGGCACGAACGTCTCGATGCCCGAGACCAACATCTTCGGCGACATTACCAGCGGTAATTTGCCCGCCGTTTCTTGGGTGATCCCGGAAGACGACGATAACGACCATCCCAACGAAGCGGTCGACAACGGGCCGGAGTGGGTTGCCAGCGTCGTGAACGCGGTCGGCGAGAGCTCGTTCTGGAACTCCAGCATGATCGTCGTCATCTGGGACGACTGGGGTGGTTTCTACGACAACGCCGTGCCGCCGTTTCAGGACAAGTACGGCGGACTCGGCTTCCGCGTGCCCGCGATCATCATCTCGCCCTACGCGATCGCAGGCAGTTCCAAGCAGGGAGGTTACGTCGCCGATACCCCCTTCGAGTTCGGCAGCATCCTCAAGTTCATCGAGAACAACTGGAACCTCAAGGCGACCGGGCAGACCGACGCGCGCGCTACCAGCATCGGCAAGGTCTTGAACTACGCTCAGGCGCCGCGCCCCTTTACGGCGATCTCGTCGAAGCATTCGGCGCGGTATTTCATCGACCGGCCCCATCCGCCGCAGCATGGCGATTCCGAGTAGATCGGCGCTCGCATTCGCGGCGTTGCTGCCGCTGACCGCGTGCGCGACGCACGTGGCGCAGTCGTTACCGCAAACCGCGGGCGATTCGCTGCGAAATCTCACGCAAACCGGCGCCGCCAAGATCACGCACGTCGTCTACATCGTGCAGGAGAACCGCAGCTTCGACGATCTCTTCCAAGGATATCCCGGCGCCGATACCGTTTCGTCGGGTAAGAACTCAAAAGGCAAGACGATCGCGCTGACGTCCACTAGCCTCGCGTCGGAGTACGAAATCGATCACTCGGCGCAGTCGATGTTCGCGGCCTGCGACGGGACTGGAAAACTTCCCGGCACCGACTGCCGGATGGACGGTTTCGACCGCGAGATCGCGTACGGCGGGCCGCCGAATCCGCAGTACGTCTACGTGCCGCACGTTGAGTCAAAGCCATACTTTGACATGGCGCACCAGGGCGTCTTGGCCGATCGAATGTTTCAGTCGCAGCTCGACGAGAGCTTCGTCGCACACCAGTACGTGATCGCCGCGCAGGCGGCGTCGAGCGTCAATCTGCCGTTCGGACAATGGGGCTGCGCCGGTGGAAGCACCGATCGGGTCAACACGGTCACAGAAGACCGAAATCCGAAGGGTCCGCAGCAGATGCCGTGTTACGACTATGAAACGCTCGGTGACGAGCTCGATGCTGCCGGCGTATCGTGGCGGTTCTACACGAGCAAATATTCGGCGCCCTCGAGCGACGGCGGCTCGTACTGGTCGGGTTATCAGGCGGTCAAGCACATTTACTACGGACCTGATTGGCTCAGAGACGTGATCACGCCGCAGAACCGCTTCATAACCGACGTGCGCGCCGGCAAGCTCGCCAACTTCACGTGGATCACGCCGCAATGTTTCGACTCCGACCACGTCCACTGCGCTGGAGGTGACGGCCCCTCGTGGGTCGCGGCGCTCGTCAATACTGTAGGAAAGAGCAAGTTCTGGAACTCGACCGCGATCTTCGTGCAGTGGGACGACTGGGGCGGCCTCTACGATCACGTGCCGCCGCCCTTCAAAGATTACGACGGCCTCGGCTTTCGGGTACCGTTGCTGATTCTCTCGCCGTATGCAAAGGAGAACCACGTCTCCCACGTGCAATACGAGACGGCAAGCGTGCTGCGCTTTGCCGAGGACCTCTGGGGGCTCGGTCAACTCGCCGCAGCCGACAAGCGAGCAACCTCACCGGCCGGCGATTGTTTCGATTTCACGCAAGAGCCGCAGAGGTTCGTTCCGATCAAAGCCCCCAAAGGTCCGAATTTCTTTCTGCACAAGCATAACGATTATCGTATCCCAGACGACGAATAAGTGAGGCTGTCTTCGATGAGAAACTTTTTCGTCTCCGGTTTGCTCTCGGCAGCGGCACTTATCGTGCCGGCCGGTTGCTCTATGGGCCGTCCCTTCGACTCCGCTCAGGGCAAGCTGGCTCAGGGTACCACGGACGTTATGCCATATATGAGTCAGGGTGCGGCGCTGCGCGCGCTAGCAGCGACCGGCGCGGGCAAGATCACGCACGTCGTCTACATCGTGCAAGAGAACCGCAGTTTCGACAATCTCTTTCAAGGCTATCCCGGTGCCGACACGGTCAACCACGGAAAGAACTCGAGAGGACAGACGATCGACTTAAAACCCGTGCCGCTCTCGGATCAATACGTCATCGATCATTCCGCCAACTCGATGTTCCTCGCCTGTGACGGACGTGGCAAGATTCCGGGCACGGACTGCCGGATGGACGGCTTCGATCGCGAGCCGGGTCAAGGTGGTCCGGTCCAATATCGGGAGTACGTCTACGTTCCGCATAGCGACTCGAAGCCGTACTTCGATATGGCGCACGAATGGGTGGTCGCGGACCGCATGTTCCAATCGCATCTCGACGAGAGCTTCGTCAGCCATCAGTACGTCATCGCCGCGCAGGCCGCGTCGAGCGTGGATCTTCCTAACGGGAACTGGGGCTGTGGAGGCGGCGCGTCGGTCGGGATGATCGGCAAGGGCCGAAAGGCCGGAGGACAGGAGCTAGCGTGCTTCGATTACCAGACGCTCGGCGATGAGCTCGACGCGGCCCACCGCTCGTGGCGATTCTACTCCAGCACGTTCGGCAGCATCTCGAGCGGCGATGCAAGCTACTGGTCGAGCTATCAAGCCGTGAAGCACATTTATTACGGGCCCGATTGGAAGAAGGTCTTAACGCCGAATTGGCGGTTCATCACCGACGTGCGCGACGGACAGCTCGCCAACTTTACGTGGATCACGCCGGTCTGCGACGACTCCGACCACGTCAACTGTCCCGGCGGTTACGGCCCCTCGTGGGTCACCGCGCTCGTCAATACCGTCGGCCGGAGCAAGTTCTGGAACTCGACCGCGATCTTCGTGCAGTGGGACGATTGGGGCGGCCTCTACGACCACGTGCCGCCGCCCTACGAAGACTATGACGGCCTCGGCTTCCGCGTTCCGCTACTGGTGATCTCGCCGTACGCTAAGCAGAACTACGTTTCGCACGTGCAGTATGAAACCGCCAGCGTGCTTCGCTTCGCCGAGGATCTTTTCGGCCTCGGCCAGCTCGCCGCCGCAGATAGGCGCGCCAACTCGCCCGCCGTAGATTGTTTCGACTTCTCGCAAAAGCCGCGCAAGTTCGTCAAGATTGCCGCGCCGCTGCCGCCGAAGTTCTTCATGACCCAATACGGAGAATATCAAGCACCCGACTATGAATAAGCACCTTTGCGCCTCGTTCGTTTCACTTGCTCTTTTGGCCGGTTGCGCGGGCAGTTCGCCCTTTCGACAGGTTCAAGGTGACAACATATTGCCGTACATGCAGAACGGAGCGGCGTTGCATGCGCTGGGCGCGACGGGCGCCGGCAAGATCACGCACATCGTTTACATCGTGCAGGAGAACCGCAGCGTCGACAACCTTTTTCAAGGGTATCCGGGAGCAGATACGGTCTCGGGCGGAAAGGATTCGGGTGGCAGAACGGTCCGGCTTCAACCTGCGAGCCTCGCCGCCTACTACATCCTCGACCACTCGTCTACGGCGATGTTTCTCGACTGCAACGCAAAAGGCAAAGTCCCCGGAACCGATTGCCGCATGAACGGCTTCGACCGCGAGGGGCACCAGAATGCGCCGGCGAGCCTCAAGCGTCCGATGTACGTGTACGTGCCGCATAGCGAGTCGAAGCCGTACTTCGACATGGCTCACCAATGGGTGCTCGCCGACAAGATGTTTCAGTCGCAACTCGACGAGAGCTTCGTCGCGCACCAGTACATCATCGCCGCGCAAGCCGGGTCGAGCGTGAATCTTCCGTTCGGGGCATGGGGATGCCCGGGCGGCGAGGCGGACATCGTTCAGACGATCAAGCAAGACCGGAAATACGGTGCGTACATCACGCCGTGCTGGGATTACCAAACGCTCGGCGACGAGCTCGACAACGCGCACCTTTCGTGGCGGTTCTATGCCAGCCAGTTCGGCAGCGCATCGAGCGGCGACGCCAGCGAGTGGTCGGCCTATCAGGCCGTGAAGCACATCTATTACGGTCCCGATTGGAAGAAAGACGTCATCACCCCGAATTGGAAGTTCATCACCGACGTCCGCGCCGGGAAGCTCGCCAACTTTACCTGGGTCACGCCCGTCTGCGACGACTCGGACCACGTAAACTGCTGGGGTGGCTACGGACCATCGTGGGTCTCCGCGCTCGTCAATACGGTCGGCAAGAGCAAGTTCTGGGATTCGACCGCGATCTTCGTGCAGTGGGACGATTGGGGTGGCCTCTACGATCACGTGCCGCCGCCTTTCAAAGATTACGACGGGCTCGGCTTCCGCGTTCCTCTGCTGGTGATCTCGCCGTACGCTAAGAAGAACTACGTTTCGCACGTGCAGTACGAAACCGCCAGCGTGCTGCGGTTCGCCGAGGATCTCTTCGGCTTTGGCCAGCTCGCTGCGGCCGACAGGCGGGCGGCCTCGCCGGCGGCCGATTGCTTCGACTTCTCGCAGAAACCGCGCCCGTTCGTGAAGATCGAAGCGCCGAAGGGCCCAGATTTCTTCATGCACCAATACGGCGGCTACTTCGCTCCAGACTACGAATAGCGTGTTCCGTTTCGCCGTCGCAGCGCTCGCCGCTATGCTGTGCGGCGTGACGGTTCCGGTCACCACCACACCGCAACCCGATAACTCGGGCGCCCTCGCCGATCGTCAGTTTTTGGTTAGCACGGCGCTTGGCAGCGGTTATGCGCGCTATTTCGGCACGTCGTCGCTGGATGGCGATGCATCGGTAACTCGAGCCGTAATTATCGTGCACGGTGTCTTACGCGATGCCGACTACTACTACGACACCGGCGTGATTGCGGCCAATGCTGCGCACGTCTTGAGCGACACCCTCGTGATCGCGCCTCAGTTCGTAGAGAAAGGCGACCTTGCCGGCCATAACGTTTCGCCGCAGACGCTCTACTGGAGCTCGAAGTGGCCGGGCGGCTCCGACGCAATCGCGCCCGCGCCGATCAGTACCTATGACGTCTTCGATGCGATGATCGCGCGGCTTTCCGACACACGGCGCTTTCCGAAGCTACGCGAGATCGTCGTGGTCGGACATTCCGCGGGCGGACAGATCGTCCAGCGCTACGCCGTCGTAGCGAAAGCGCCGCAGATCGATAGTGGCCCGATCCCGGTTCGTCTGATCGTCTCTAACCCGTCGTCGTACTTCTATTTTACTGATTGGCGTCCGTATCCGCAGAGCAACTGCAGCGACTTCAACGAGTGGCGCTACGGCTCGCGCGACGCGCCGCGCTATGTCACCGGAACGTCGGTCGATCTAGAAGCGCGCTACGTGAAGCGGCAGGTAGTCTACCTAATGGGAACTGCCGATGTGAATCCCAAGGAAGACGATCTCGACCGGTCCTGCGGGGGCGAAGCTCAAGGTCCTTATCGGTTTGTTCGGGCGAAGTACTTCATCGGATACCTCGCCCGGCGACATCCTGAAGGTACGGCGCAGCACTATGCGTTCGTCGAAGGCGTGCCGCATGACAACCGCCGCATGTTTACATCCGCCTGCGGCCTTGCCGTCATCTTCGGCGGCAACACGGGCTCTTGTGCGGCGGTGGGTAAGCTTTAAACCGGCCTCGAACAACGCCTGCAGCGCTGCGGCAGTGAAGGCCGCCTGACTCCCGCCGCCCTGGGAGGTATCGCGATTCTCGTCTTCATCGGTACTGTGCTCCTATAGGAGTTGCTCCGCTAGTATGCCAATAACGCAGACCCCTCTGTCCGTACGGAGCGACATCATGGCACACGGACCCCTGGAATACTACGTGATCGGCTTTAACGGTCGCCGCTTCAGCGGCGAGATCGCCCCTGCCATCAAAGAGGCAGCTGACTCGGGCGCGATTCGCGTCGTCGATCTGGTCTTCGTTTCGAAAGATCGCTCGGGCGTGGTAACTCGGCTGGAGTATCAGGACTTCGACGGCGACGTCGCCCGCGCGTTTGCGGCGCTCGATCAAAACGCCGAAGGCATGTTCTCGGGCGAGGATCTCGACGAAATCGGAAGCGGCCTCGAAAACGATTCGTCGGCGGCGCTCGTACTGGTCGAGCATCTTTGGGCGAAAAAGATCCGCGAATCGGTTCTTAGCGCGAACGGCCGGCTCATCCAAAACGGCATTCTTACCGAGGATGCAGCACCGATAGTCGAACCCACTACAGCGTAACGCAAGGAAGAACGAGCTTGAGAAGACGATTTGGCCGCCCCAGCTTACTGGGCACAGCGGCGCGCACCGCGGTTATTGCCGGTACCGCTACTGCAACCATGAACGCGGTTGGCGGCGCCGGGAGGCGCGGAGCTCCGCCGCAAGCGGAACCTCCTGCACCTGCGGCTGCACCGCAAAACGCTTCGTCGATGGATGAGTCCATCGCGAAACTCAAAGAACTTGGCGAGCTTCATGCCGCCGGCGTGCTGACCGATCAAGAGTTCGCGCAGGCCAAGGCCAAGTGGCTCGGCCTGGGCTGAGTTACGTGCGCACTTCGTGCGCGAGCGCGCGCGAATAGTCCTAAGTTCCACGCTTCTGCACTTCTATAATCTTACGGTAACGCCAGGGGCCGCAAATAGCACGAGGCCGATTGCGCCACGCATCGTCTTAGGGCGACCGAATGGCGCGGACAGCGGAACGGCTACTCGGTATCGACTGGTTGGTAAGACGGTGCTTGGTGCAGGAAGTACTCGCGCGAATATTTTGACGGAATCTGAGTGAAGGTGCGCGGCGCTTGCGAGAAATCGAAGCAGTCTACGATGCTCGTCGCGCGCATGTCGGTCGTTCCCAAACGGCCTAGATTCCAGTTGTCTTCGATAAATTTTACGATGCTGCCGAACTCGTACTGCGTGTTGGAGATGTAGCCGCCTTGGCTCTCCGGCCCTTTCCTGGCGTAGGCCGAGATCAGTAGCATCGGCACGCGAAATCCGAGGCCGCCCCAATGATCGAACGGTTGCGGCGGTTTCACCTGATCGTAAAAGCCGCCCCAATCGTCCCACACGACGATGATCGCAGTCGAGTCCCAGTACGAGCTTTCGCCGACTGCGTTGACGACGCTCGCAATCCACGACGGGCCGTTGTCGCGAGCGACGCCGGGGTGATCGGAGTTCGAGTCGTCGGGAATCAGCCACGAGACGGCGGGAAGCGTTCCGTAGCTGATGTCTTGGAAGATGAGATTCTGCCAGGGCGCGGCGGTCGTGACGTTCTTTCCCCATTCCGCACTATTGCGGACCGGCCATATCGTGTCGAACGCGTTCCAATACCCGCCCACGCCATGTTTCACCACGGGTGAGTAATACTTCCACGTGACCGATTTGGCATCCATCAGATCGCGCAGCGTCGGATAGTACGCGCCCGATCCCGGAAACTGATTGGTGCAAGGGAAGGGCCCCTTCGCGCGCGTGAAGCCGCTCCCGGTCCAAACGAGTAACGTCGTCGAGGTGCCCGCGATTGCGTCGCATCCCCACGGGTGGGTCGTCGGATAATCGATCAGGCTTTCGGTCTGGGCTTGATCGATGGTCGTGCCGCCGCGAATCAAGTCCTGATGCGCGGTAAAGCTTCCGCTGCCTTGCGTCTGGAACATCTGATCCGCGAGTACGTACTGTTTAGCGATGTCCCAGTACGGCGCGATCTGCTGCGGATTGACGTATTGGTACGGCCGCTTGCCGGCCGGCCCCGGACATTGCTTGCCGCCCGCGGGGAGGTTGAAGCCGTCCATCTTGCCGCCGTCGTAGTCGCCGATGAAGCCGGCATAGGAGTGCCCGAAGTCGCACGGATAGGCGAGGTCTGCGACCTGCAGCTTGATCTTTGTTGTTTTGCCTCCGACCTTTTCTTTTCCGTGCGTCGTGCCGCCGGCTCCGGGGAAGGTCGCGAAGAGGTTGTTGAAGCTGCGATTCTCTTGAATCATCACGATGACGTGTTTGATGTACTGCGAGCTTGTGTGACGATGTTCGGTGAGGATCTGCGGCAACGGGCCGCTCGGCGCCGCCCCGCGGGAGCCGCTACACGAAGCCAGAGCGACGGCGATCGACGCCGCAAAAAATGCGCGATTCACGGGGTGCGGTTTCGACGAACCCGGCTGCCTTACCCACCGCCCTTGCGCAGACGATCGAGCAGAATGCCGAGGTAATCGGGTTCACCGGCGAGCTGATGCTTTCGATATTCTGCGGCATCGAAAAGCCAGTCGGGGAGGGTCGCCGGCAGCCCGATCTCGTTGTTCTGCACGTCGAAGTTAAACGACATGGGAGGGTTCTGATAGGTCCAAATCGCGTGGGTAACGACCCAGCAGCCAAGCACGTTGCGAAAGTAGACGGTGACGTCTGTTGGGCTCACGGGTGCCTGAAGTGTTGGCCGGTACGTTCCGACGAAGTGGGCCTTCCGCAAGTCGTAGGTTTGCACGTCGATCCAAAGATCACGTAGGTTATGTTTTTGCGGATCCTCGCGCGGCTCCAACCGCAAGTGGTAGGTGTCGTGTCCCTCGACCTCTTCGATCGGCGGCGTTTGCGCGCTGCTTCCAATCGTGTAGGAAGGCTTGGCCACCGCGACGACCCGCGCGATCGTCTTAAAGCCGGCAACGTCGGGGAGCATTGAAACCCCGCCGCCGGCGGGCGCGACGCGCACCGACGCCCGCGTCACCCAAGCGAACGGACCGAGGAACTCCGGCAAGATCATCGCGGGCGGAAGTTTTCCGCTGGGAATCGGATCGCTCACGTTCTCCATGCCGTCGGCGAGTCGTACCGCGTAACGATGGACTTCTACGTTTGAGTTCGTTCCGGTGTAGAAACCCATCGGAATCGCGCTAATGTGCCAGGTCGCCGTCCAGATCGCATACGGCGGAACCGGATACGTCTGCCAGCGGCGGAACGCCTCGTCGAAGATCCGTTGCGCCGGTGAAGGCGACGTGCCTTGCGCCGTTTGCGGAACGGCCTCGTTTACTTGCGCCCGCGACGTCACGAAGTGATCGCCGGCCAGATAGAAGGGAACGATCGCCGCGTTTGCGGCCGCGGCCGCCGAAAAATCGCCGCGCGCAAAAAGCGCCGCTGCCGAATCGTCTGCGGCGAGCGCAGAAGACGTCGTGCCAAGCAGGGTAATCCCGGCGGCGGCTATGACCCTTTCGATCATGAATGAAGCTACTTTCTCCGGTTCGCCGCAGTTACGCTCCACTTCACGTGGTCCCGCTCAGATCGGGGCCCCTCCCGGAGATTTGGGGGAGTTCAAACGTGCTCGTGTGGAAGCGAGCCTGACGTGGCCAAACGATTCCGTGCAATTTTGGAAGGCGTCGGGGACTCTTCGGGAACGTTCGTCCGCGTTCCCGATTCGGTCATGAAAGCGTTTGACGGCCGGATACGGGTTCCGGTGCGGATCGCGGTCAACGGCGTCGAGCACCGGACGACGATCTGCGATATGGGCAGGGGGCCATCGATCGGCATTCCCGCGACGATTCGCCGCGCGGCGCGCATCGAGCATGGCGACCGCATCACGCTCTCGCTCGAAATCGACCGCGAGGAACGCACCGTAGCCCTCCCTCCGGATTTCGCCAAAGACATGACCGCTGCCGAGCGGCGCGCCTACGACGCGATGTCGTACACGCACCGCAAGGAATACGTGCAATGGATCGAAGCCGCGAAGAAGCCGGAGACGCGCGCGCGCCGGATAGGTCAGGCGCGCGAGAAGCTCCGCGTTGTAAAGCTGCCTGCGCGCCGATGATGGCCGCCAAGCTCCCTAAAAGAGAAGCTTGGCGTGAACGATCTTCCGAGTCATCTGCTGCAGACTCTTTCGCATCGCTGCCAGCTCGCCCGCCATCGCCTGCAGCTTGGAATTGGTTGCCCCGAGCGATTTATTTGTCGTTGACAAGCCGTTGAGTTTTCCGTTCGTCGAGCCTAACTGCGCGTTGGTAAGATGTAGCTGACGATTGGTCGTGCCAAGCTGGTCGTTTGTGTGTCGAAGCTGAGCGTTAGTAAGGTAAAGCTGCTCGTTGGTGAGGCGAAGCTGAGCATTCGTGAAGTGCAGGCTGGCGTTTGTCGCGTTCAACCCTTCCCTCATTGCATTTATATTGAACAACAAGAAGGCAAGAATGAACGCACCCAAAATCGCGGCAAAGGTGCGCGGGGCGGCAGCCGGCAGGCGCGTGATGCGTTGCTTTGTCTCGGAATAACTTGCGTAGTTCATGTTGAAGAGTTCGTTCCGGCAAAGTATGAAGAATGTATAAAGGTGAACTAATAAAGACCCGGAACGAGCCGCGACGTCCTCGCGCGGTAGGCGTCGTACTGCTCGCCGAACTGCGCGCGTAGCAGCGCCTCCTCGGAGTGTATACGAGCGATGACCGGCAGGATCAAGAGGACGGCTAAGAGCACGCCGACGCCGGAGCGAAAGGCGAGGCCCCAACCTAAGGAACTCAGCAGCAACCCAAGATAACTCGGGTGACGGATGACGCCGTAGAGTCCGTCGGTCACCAGCGCGTGTCCGGGCTGAATCGCGACAAGCCCGCTGAACCGATCGCCTAAGATAAAGACGGGTGCGAGCCGTAGCGCGCCGCCGATCGCGGTCAGCGCGACGCCGAGCCAGCGGACCTCATCACCATCGATCGTCCAAAATCCGATGCGGTCCGTCCATGGAGGTAAAAACGCACCGAGCAGCCCGATGACGAAGATTGCGGCGATCACCCAGCGATTCCCACGGTCCTCGCGAACGCCGGGGCTCAAGTTGCCGCCGGCAAAGAGCGCGGCGATGCAGAGCGCGGCAAAAACTGCAGCGAGTGCGATCAACGGCGGACGCGAGAAAAACTCGGCGGGCCCGCCGAACGCGAGAACGGCGAGCCCTAAGTAAATGATCCCGCCGCCGAGCGAAAGCGCCGCCCGCGAGATCAGCGTCAACTCTTACTGGGTTCCGATCTTTTCGTTGGCATTGTCGAGCAAATAGATCTTGTCGGCATGCCGCGCGCCTAGCGCCTTCTGATCGTAAATGATGCCGACGTACTGGCCTGCCTTGATCTTGCTCATCTGATACGTCGTTTTGCCGTCCGCCGAGAAGACCTGATCGAACTTCGGTACGATGACAAAGCTCAGGGTTTGCTTGGTCTTGGGATCTTGCACCTTGATGTTATTCGCCGACACGTGAACGGTGATGCCGTAGAAGGTCGACGTTGTCGTGGCAACCGCGGCGACCGGCAGCCCGCAGAGCAGAGCCGCCGTTAGCGCCGCCTTGCTCGGGAGATTCGCAATGTACCTCATCGCTTGTTTGTACCCACGAAGCGAGCGGTCTATGCCTGCGCATCGGCGAAGGCCGGAGGATGGAAGCGACGCTCTTTGCGGACGGAGGCTCGCGCGGTAATCCCGGACCGGCAGCCAGCGCCGCAGTGCTGCTCGATCCCAGCGGCGAGCTGCTCGAAGAAGTTGGCGCGTACCTCGGAATCGCGACGAATAACGTGGCCGAGTGGACGGCGCTGGTACTCGGTTTGGAGGCCGCGGCAGAGCGAGGGATACTGCGGTTGAGCGTACGCCTCGACTCGGAGCTCGTCGTAAAGCAGCTCAGTGGCGAGTATCGCGTGAAGCACGCGGGCCTGCAGCCGCTCTACAACCGCGCGCGACAACTCCTGCGTCGCTTTAGTGAGGTGGACGTCAAGCACGTCCCGCGCAAACAGAACGCGCTAGCGGACCGGCTGGTAAACCGGCTGTTGGACCAGGAAGCGGCGCCGGCAAAGGTAAGCGACTGAGATGCGCCGTTTCCCGATCGAAATTCTCATCATCGTGCTCTCGGCCGTAATGTTAATCCTCGGCTGGCGCATCTACGGCGCGGGAGAGATGGGTCGCTTCGGCCCGGTCATTCACGCTCAGAAAGCTCCGAGCGCGCTCTACGCGCGCATGACGGTCAGGTACGTCAAACCGCCGATCTATGAAGAAGAGTACCGAATGTCCGACGTCGAGGGCGTTTCGTCTTTCGTCTACCGGATACGCGGCACCAAAGGTCACGAGATCACGGTGACCGCGCCGGCGGCACGGGTCTATGACGTCAGCTTTTTCTTTGGACGCCTTACCCAAGATGGCATTTGGCAGCTGGTGAACCGCGAGCCTTTGCCAAACGCAAACGCGCATTACACGATCTTCGTACGGCAGGTCGTCGATTACCAGCACGGCGAGCGAACCGTCACCTTCACGAATCCGGAGCACTGGGCGACCACGACCAGCCGCCAGTTCCAGATCGACCTCTCCAAAGGCGTGCCGAGCGATTTCCTTCACGTTCAGAGCACGCAGGTCGCCGATCCGCGCTACCAGCAGATCGTAACCGACTTCCGCAATTTCGGCCCCGACGAGTTTCGGCATAACGTCGAAGCCGCGCAGGCGCGCATTCGCAGCGTGCACGGCTGACGTGAAGAGGCGTTTTGCAATACGAGCGGCCGTCGCGCTCGCACTGCTGGCTATCGTGGGAGTCGAGGCGTATAAGATCGCCGAAAGCCCGGCGAATCAGCTTTTCGGCAAAACGCTAGTTAGCGGACCGAAAAACGAGCGAGTCGTCGCGCTGACGTACGACGACGGCCCGAACCCACCGTACACCGATCAAATCATCGCCGTCCTGCGCGCCGAGCACGTCCGCGCGACGTTCTTCGTTGTGGGCCGGGCCGTCGCCGCCTATCCGCGCGTCGTGCGCCGGGAAGTAGAAAGCGGCGACGCGATCGGGAATCACACCTGGAGTCACGGTCACCTTCTGCTCTACGACGGGAGCGGTTTGCGCCGAACGCTCGAACGCACCGATGCGGCGATCTTCGCCGCGACGGGAGTGCATACGCGAATCATGCGCCCGCCCTTTGGTGCGCGCGACTGGCTGGTGCTCGGCGAAGTCCGCAAGCTTGGGTACACTCCGGTGATGTGGTCCGTGCCGCTGCCCAACGACTGGGAATATCCGCCCGCCCGTGTCATTGCCGCGCGAGTGCTGCGCTACGCCGGCGACGGAGCGATCATCGACTTGCACGACGGCAATCAAGGCATCGTCTGTGCTACCAGGCACGCGATGGCGCGGCTATGCGATCGCAGCTCCGACGTAGAGGCGACGCGGTTAATCGTCGAGGCGTTAAAACGCCAAGGCTATCGGTTCGTTACTATACCGGAGCTGCTGCACTTGCAGGCGCGCGCTCCTATGCGTACAGCCGCCCGTGCAGGCGGATGAAGCCGTCGGGATGGTGGTGGCCGGGATCGTGATGCGTCCAGTGAACGACTGGCAAACGACCCGGATCGTGAACCATTTCGCCGCGTACCTCGATGCGGTCGCCGGCCCGAACGGGGCAACGCGGCGCGATCCCGACGTTGTCGACGATTTCGACTCTTCCCGCGCTGCTCTGCACCTCAAAGGCTTCGTGCATGGCATGCGTGCGCGACCCGTAGAAGAATCGCGGCGGCGACGCGACCGTTGCGGTGAAGTCTACCCAGGCCGGCGCCTTTCCGGCATACGCGGCAGCGAGATCCATCGCCGCTCTCATCACGCGCCGCGCCAGAACGGCTAGGGCGCCGAGAATGCGAACGCTTCGAACCGCGCGCTTGCGCCTCGTACCGGTAACGTCCATAAATGCCGAACTGCTCTGGCAAGTGCTCCAAGAGCCAGACTTACGCGACTATCAAGATTTGCCCGACCTCGATCGCGCGCAGTTTCTGCGGGTGGTCGGCGCCCGTCCCAAACGCTTCGCTGCCGGAACCGCGGGTCGCTTCGAGTGGCTCCTCCACTACGACGGCGACGACGAACCCCTCGGCTGGGTCTCGATGCGGATCTCCGAAGCGAACCGCACTACCGGCGAGATCGGATACAGCGTCGTGCGTGCGCATCGCGGGAAGGGGATCGCGTCGGAGGCGGTCGCGGGCTTAATCGAGGAGGGGTTCTCGCGCGCGCGCCTGAGAGAAATCCGAGCCTATTGCCTTCCCGAAAACGCGTCCTCGCGCGCCGTCTTGCAGCGCAACGGTTTTGACGATCGAGGGACGCTAGCGCGCGGCGCAACGGTACAAGGAAGGCCCGTGGACGTTATCGCGCACGCGCTAGAGCGCGAGCGCTGGAGCGCACGGCTTAGCGAGAATCCTGCGGCCACTCGATCGTGACGTTCGCCTGGTGGAACCCCGCATAGCGCTTTACGAGCGATCCGCGTAGATACTCGACCAGCGGCTCGCGCACTACCGCAACTACGATGCGTTCGGCGACCTCGCTAAGCGGCACCCACTCCACGCGCACCACATGATCGCCCGCCGTTAACGCCTCGACCGTGTCATCCTGAGCGGTGCCTCGACAGGCTCCGCTGAGCTTGTCGAAGGATGACTAGAAACGTGACGTTCAGGAAATGCTTCTCGCCGTCGTAACTCTCGCTGACGTACGCAACCTCGCCGGCATCCACGCGCAATCCGGTCTCTTCGAAAACCTCACGCACGACCGTTTCCTCGAGCAGTTCGCCCGGCAGTTGCCTTCCACCGGGCAGGTTCCATAGCGGTTGCGAATGGTTGAGGTAGCGTGACGCGACCATGAGCAGCCGTCCGCCACTCACCAGGATGCCGGTCGCCAAATGCGTGGCGCTGCTCAAATGCGTTGTCGAACCATGACGCTCACGCTGCATTATAACAGCCTTCGTTCAGTCAACAAAAGGTCGCGAACTATAGTACGCTCTCTATCACGTCGAGCGTTTGCGCCGCGGTGCGTTCCCACGTGAACTTTGCCGCGTGCGCGGGGCCGCGCCGCCGCAACTCGGCCGCGAACGCGGCGTCGCCGGCGACGCGTAAGATCGCCGCAGCGAGCGGCGCTTCATCGCCGGAAGCAACGTAGTAGGCTGCGTCGCCGCCCGCCTCGGGCAGCGAGGACGCATCCGACGCGACGACTGCGGCACCGTAGCTCATCGCCTCGATCACCGGAAGGCCGAATCCCTCGTAGCGCGACGGAAAAGCCAGCAGCGTGCAGCCGCGATAGAGCGCCGCAAGCAGATCGTCGTCAACGAATCCTAGCTCCACAACACGCGCGTTCACTGCCGGGGCAAAGCCATCGAGGCGGGTCGTGACGACAAGCGAGAGATCTGGGCGATCGCGTGCGACCAGCGACATCGCGTCGAGCAAGGTGTCGAACCCTTTGCGCCGTTCGGCCGTTCCGACGTAGAGCACGTAGGGCTTCAAGGAGTCTATGTCAAGAGCGACCGGAACGGGTGGCCGGGGCGGCGCGACGCCGAGGGGGATCGGTACGAGGCGCTGCGGCGCGATGCCCAGTTCGCGTGCAAGCTCGGCCTGCGCGAAATGCGAGTCGGTGATCAGGCCGCGGCAACGCTGCGCCGCGGCGCGAAAGATCGTTTGCGTCTCCGGCGCGTAATCGGCGACGACGAAGTTCGAGGCATCGTGCAGCGTGGCAATAGCCGGGAGCGTGAAGTTCGTCCAACTGCAGCCGTTAAATGGAAACCATAGAGCGTCGAGGCCGGCGCGGCCGTGCCAACGCCGAGAAACGATGCGATAAGATCGCTCCTCGACCTCACGCAAGTAGCGCCGCCGGACCGTCCACGTGTGCCACTCCGGAACGATCAGCGTTACGTCGACGCGCTGCGTTGCGCACCAGACGCGAAGGATCTCGCGCAGATAGCGCCCGATCCCGCGGTGATCGCCGGGCAGATTCCAGGCATCGACGCCGAGCCTAATCAACTGGCGACCGCGCGGAAGAGTTCCAAATGGCGGCGCGCGCTCTCATCCCAGCTAAAGAGCCTCGCGCGGGCCGGCCCGGCGGCGCGCAGCCGGTCGCGCAGCGCGGAATCCTCAACGATGCTGCGCAGCGCCGCAGCCCAAGCTCCGGCGTCGTCGGGCGGCACGTAGAGCGCGGCGTCGCCGCCGATCTCAGGCAGCGACGTCACTCGCGAGGCAACGACGGGCGTCCCGCAGGCCATTGCCTCGAGCATCGGCATGCCGAACGTCTCGTGGTAAGAGGCGAGCGTTAGTGCCAGCGCGCCGCGATAACAGGCTCGCAGCGATTCTCCCGAGTCGGTGGTTAGATCGTCGCCGAGATTTCCAATGTGGACCACGCCCGGAAGCTCCGGGGCACGCGGCCCGGCAACGGCGAGAACGGGCCGGTCGCCGGCATCCCACGCGCGCCGATACGCCTCGTAGAGCAGCGTAAAGTTCTTTCGCGGCTCGCCGATCGGGTCGCCGATGAAGAGCAGAAACTCTTGCGGCCTCAATCCCGGCGGAAGCGGCTCAGCCGCTCCGGGCGAAAACGACGGCTCTACTCCGTGCTCGATGACCTCGATTTTTTCGAACGGGATCTGCAGCATCTCGTACAGCTCGCCACGGCCGAAGCGCGAAACTGCAATGACGCGCGACGCCGAGTGCGCCGAGCGGAGAAATGGCTGCTGGGCATGCGCGCGCCGCTTCGGATCGGGATCGGGATAACGAAACGGCACCGCATCGTGAATCGTTGCGACGCTCGGAAGCGGCGATGCGAAGAACGTGCCGTTGGCCGGATGCCAGATCGCGTCGAGATCGCGCGTCGCGCGCGCGCCGACCACGAACGCATCGCTTCCGAGTGCGCGCGCGTACGCACTGCGGCGACGTTGCGGAAAAGGACCATCGGCAAGCAGCGTCAGCTCGACGTCGTCGCGAGCGGCGAGTCGCCGGAGCACCGCGCGCGCGTAGCGCCCGATGCCGCGCGTATCTTCGGCAATTACGCGCGCGTCGACCGCGAGGCGCAGAGGTGGCATCGCGCGTCCTTCGACCTTGCTACGCTCGGACTCCCCGTCTCGCTGACCGCGGCAAGTGGCGGTCGTTCGTATGAATGCAAAGACGGCGGCCGTTGCGAATGCGGCGCTGGATGAGCGAGGAGAGTGTTACCCGGTGGCTTTTCGAGGGAGACCCGGCGATCCGATGGCAGGTCATGAGCGAACTCATGCATCAGGCCGGCAACGTTATCGCGATGGAGCGGTCGCGAGTCGGCAAGGAGGGGTGGGGCCGAGCGCTGCTCGACCGCCAGAGTCCCGACGGTTCGTGGGGCGGCCCCAGCGATAGGGGCTGGATGATCACAATGGACGCGCTCGCGCTGTTGCGTGAAATGGGCGTCGATCCGTCGAGCGGCGAGGCACGCCTCGCGGTCTCGCGCGTGAAAACGCATCTCACTTGGAAATCACTTGGCAACCGCCCATATTTCGACGGCGAGACCGAGCCGTGCATCAACGGTGCAATTCTGGCCTTCGGCAGTTACTTTGGCGAGCGCTGCGATCGCATCGTCGACCGTCTCTTAGGCGAACAGCTTGCGGACGGCGGCTGGAACTGCGAGGCACCGCCGAGCACGAGGTCGTCGTTCAATTCCACGATTCGCGTTTTGGAAGGCTTACTGGAACACGAACGTAAGTGGGGCGCCGCGACGGCGGTCACCGACGCCCGCACGAAAGCACACGAATACTTGCTCGAACGCCGAATGTTCAGGCGATTGACGACCGGCGAGATCGTCGATCGCAGCTGGACGCGCTTCGCGTTTCCGACGATGTGGCACTACGATATCCTTCGCGGCCTTGACTATCTCCGAAGCGCTGGACTCGAGCCTGACGAGCGCGTGGCCGAAGCGGCTGGAATCATTGAAGCTCGACGTCGCAAAGACGGCCGATGGCCGATGAACCACCTCCACGCGGATCGGCTGGGTTTCCCGGTAGAAGCGGCCGGCGAGGCGAGCCGGTGGAATACGTTGCGCGCCTTGCGCGTGCTGCGCTGGTATCATCAGAGCGGTCGCTGAAGGCTGACGGACCGCTACGCTTAGCGATAAGCGATCTCGACGTTTATCGCTCTCAATCGAGCGCAACACATTCGCACCGATGCTCCACACAAATCTCCGCGTCGTAGGTCGCTTGCGCCCCGACGAAGAATAATAATTACAATGGACGACTCGCCCCCGCCAATCGCCCTTCTCGAAATCGGCCGGAAGACCAAGACCAACCTCGTCGACCAATCCTTCGAACCGATTTACGGCGGCTACGCCAATGCTCGCGGAGACGTAAACCTCTTTGCAGCGCGTTGTACCTATCGCGTAAACTTCAAGAACCAGACGCTGCAGGAGCGGCCGTCGCTCAATCCCGGCGCCAAGGCTCATTACGACGCAGCCGGGGCGGGCGAGCCGTTCGTGTACGCCAATAAGGAGTTCTTGCGACTGAGTAACGAGCGCATCGCCGAAATTTGCGCCTCGGGCGCGTTTAGAGTGCTATCGTAGGCTCCGCGCTAGGACGACCGCCGCGCCGCGCCGGCGCGGTAGCGATAAACGATGCGTCCTTTCGTAAGACGTACGGCGAACTCTGGACATCTACGGGGTCGTGACTACCCGACTGGAATGACGACTGCGCTAAGCCTTCGACTCAGAGCCGCGTGACCGACGTTGCGGCGCATCTGATTCTGGGCTCGCGCGAAGAGCCGTTCTTGAGCGCGATGCTCGAATCGATCGCCGGCGTCGCCTCGCTCTTGATCGTCAATGACAACGGCCCCGATCCGTCGCCACATGCGGCGACCCTGGCGGGGAGTCACTTCGGTCGGACGGACCGCCTCCTCGTCGATCGCACGCCGTTTTCCGGATTCGCTTCCGCGCGCAACGTATGCATGCGGCTGCATGCGCAACGCTGCGACGCACGCTGGGTTGCGTTCATCGATGCCGACGAGGTGCACGGCCCCGTCGCGCGCACGATCGCGCATCGTCTCGATCGCGTTCCGGTAGAATACGATTTTGTTGACGGTTACACGTGGCATTTCTTAGGATCGTTCTCGTACTACACGTCGATCGAGCGCCGCATGATGTTCTTCCGCTATGGTCCGCAGGTGCGATGGGAGGGCGCGGTCCACGAGCAGCTGCGAGGTCTAAGCGGCAAACGCATAGCGCTGCCCTACATCTACGCGCACTACGGTCACACGCTGGAGCCGCGCCGGCATGCCGAGAAGGGGCGCCACTACTCGTCGCTCGGGGCGCCCGGAAACGTGCTGCGCGAAGAAGAGCTCGACGCCTTCGATGTCGTTCGGTATTTTGCCCCGGTCTATCCGCGTCTGCTGCCTTTCACCGGGTCGCATCCGCCCTGCGCGCGATCTACACTCGAGCGCCTGAACCCGACCTTGCAGCGCCATCACGACCTCACCCGGGAGGTCGTCCGCACGCAGCCGGTTGCGGTGAAGTTGCGCAACCTCCTTCGCAAACCGCACTACGAGCTTCGCTGGCGTTCGCGGGCTCTCGACCCCCTCGCTCGCCGGCTCGTTCGCGGGCGGTAACGGAGCGCGCTTTACTCTGCAGCCGCGGCGGGCGTCATCACGCGCGCCGAGCTGCGCCTTATGAGAAAGACGAGTGGCGTCGTGAGCACGAAAACGAGCGCCGTCACGCGGAAGAGGTAGTTGTAGGCGATCATCGAGGCTTGCTGTGATACCATTTGCGTTAGCGCGGGGGTCGAGTAACCATGCGTCTGCGTTACGCCGGAAGCAAGGACGTTCCAGGCGACGGCCGTTTGGTGCGTCAGCAGCGTCGTGAGAATGGCTATGCCTAAGCTTCCCCCGAGCTGACGAAGCAGCGTAAAGACGCCGGTTGCGCCGGCAAGCTCAGCCCTCGGAACGTCGCTCAACGAGATCGTCGTCAGCGGAACGAAGAGAAAACCGAGCGCAAAGCCCTGCACGAGGCGAGGCCAGAAAACGTCCCAGTATCCGGCTTGGACCGTCATGCCCCCCAGGAGCCAGCTCGACCAAGCAAAGAGCAGCATTCCGAAAACGATCGACCATCGGCCGTCAATGTAGTTGAGCAGGCGTCCGATGATCAGCATCGACAGCGCCGTCGACAGTGCGCCCGGCATCAGTGCTAAGCCGGTGTCGAACGCGGTGAAACCGAGCAGCGTCTGAAAGAAGAGCGGCAGGATAAGCGCCGTTCCGAAGAGCCCGAAACCCATGATCACGCCCAAGACCGAGCCGACCGAGAACGATCTAAACTTGAAGACGTTCAGATCCACGATCGGGTACTTGTCGCGCAGCGTCTTCAAAACGAAAACGATCAGCGCGACGACGGAGATTACGCTGAGCAGCACGATCGTCTGCGACTGGAACCAGTCATCGCGCTCGCCCTGCTCGAGGACGAACTGCAGTGACGCCAGCCCCGCGGTCAATAAGCCGAGCGCGACCCAGTCGATGCCGCCCTTCGGCTTGGCGATGTACTTCGGACTCGGAATGAACGCGAGCGTCATTAGGAAAGCCGCGATACCGATCGGAATATTGATGTAGAAGATCAGCGGCCAGCTCGCGTTGTCGACGATCCATCCTCCCAGCGTGGGCCCGATGGCGGGGCCGACCATCGCGCCCATGCCGAAGATCGCCATCGCGGCGCCGCGGCGCTCGACCGGGAACGTCTCGAAGAGAATCGCCTGCGCGGTCGGCTGAAGCGCGCCGCCCCCGATACCTTGGATGATGCGATAGAAAACGAGAACCCAGATAGATCGCGCCGTGCCGCAGAAGAAGGACGCAACGGTAAAGAGCGCCAGCGACGCCGCATAAAAAGTCTTGCGTCCGAAGAGCGCGGTAAGCCACCCGTTGAGCGGCATGATGACGACGTTGGCTAGGATGTAACCGGTGGCAACCCAGGCAACCTCGTCAACGGTCGCGCCCAGGTTGCCGCCGATCGTGCTGATCGCGACGTTGACGATTGTGCTGTCGATGATCGCCATGATGAGCCCGAGCATCACGGTGATCGTAATGAGCGCAACCGGCGGCCCGTGGT
Organism: Vulcanimicrobiota bacterium; assembly: GCA_963831815.1. GTDB lineage: Bacteria > Vulcanimicrobiota > Vulcanimicrobiia > Vulcanimicrobiales > Vulcanimicrobiaceae > Cybelea. The sequence goes on along the minus strand of CAWHRL010000001.1, from coordinate 877,185 downwards.
CGACTCGCGGCGGATTGCGCATGGCTAAGGTGGCCGACATCTTCTAAAGGCCTCTAACCCGTCCTCGAACAAGGGACGTTGCGGTGCATCTTCGGTTTGACGCGGCAAAGAAGAAGACGGCCGCTCTTCTCGTTGTGGCGGCAATAGCGATTTTTGTCGTCGCCGACGTCATCGGCTTTCGCACCCCTCTCTACCGCAGCGTCCTCGATCCGGCTTCGAGCACCGGGAGCTTCGAAGCCGCGATCGCCGCGTTTCGAGCACTCCGCGCGCAGCCGCGCACCGACGTCTTGGTACTCGGCGATTCGCGAATCTATTCTGGTCTCGATCCCATCGCTGCCGGCGCCACGAGCGGGGGGCTGCGTTTTCTCAACGGCGGTCTTCCGGGCACGACGCCGCGCGCCTGGCCGTTTTTCGTCAGAGCAATCGATCCTCGGTACGACCGTCTCCGGGCGATCGTCATTGCGGTCGACACGTACGCCGACGACGACAGCGCGATCGGAAGCCTCGACGGCGACGATCGCCCGCTCGATCTGCGGTACGTCGTTTTCCAAACGCGTCTTGCCGATATTCCAAAACTCGCGGGCTCGTTCTCCGATCCTCGCGAGCGAATCGAACACGGGATCGATCTCTTGTGGCGCGGTCCGGAGCTGCGCGACGACTTTCAGGCGCTCGCCGCCGGTCCCGGCGTGCGCGTTGCCGAGCTCGCGAAAGCGCGCGGCGAGTCGGCCTACGATCCGCTCGCTGCGCATCCGCGCAGCGAATCGTTGGCGCGGCTGCGGACGGATTTTGCAACGAACACGATCGTCTATCCAGCAGGTCTTTCAGCGGATCAGCGCCGCGCGATTGCAACGCAGGTCCTGACCGTTCCCAAGCCGAGCCCGTCCTATGCCCGCTATCGAGAGCAATGGATTGAACCGATCGCCGCGCGCTATGCGGCGGCGGGCGTTCCGGTCTTCTTCGTGCGGATTCCCACGCGGCCGGTGCACCGGAATTCATCGCAGACACCGAGCGGTTCGCTTCTAGAGATTGCGCGCGAGCATGGCGCCTGCCTGATCGCCGCGGCGCCGTACATGGCTCTCGAACGCCCCGAGCTCTTTGCGGACGAGGATCACCTCAACGCTGCGGGAAGCCGGCTTTTTAGCCGATTGCTGGGGCGCGACGTGCGGGAAGCGCTTGAAGATCAAGCGATGCGGACTGCAGCAATTCCTGCGAAGCCGCCATCACCGCCAGGGCAGGGGCGCGAACTTCGCGCGCACTCCTGGTACGGCGAGCTTATCGGAATCGGAATCCCGCTCCGTTTTCAGTCGTACGAGTTTTGGCTTTTCTTAGCGATCGTGGCGGCGCTCTTTTACGGTCTCCCACGCCGCGCTGGGCGTTACGTGCTTTTGATCGCGAGTTACTATTTTTACGCCCGCTGGAACGCATGGTACCTGCTCTTCTTGTGGATCCTGACCGCGAGCGATTTCCTCATCGCGCTCGGGCTCGAGCGGGTGCGCGAGCGAAGCCACCGCAATCCGCGCCTGTTGCTCGCGCTCGGTATTGCGGCAAATCTCGCTTTTCTCAGCAGTTTCAAGTATGCGAATTTTGCAAGCGGCACGGTCGCGGCGCTGCTGGGAATGCACGAGAATCCGTGGATCGTCTCGCTCTTCGTGCCGATTGGGATAAGTTTTCACACGTTCCAGAGTATCTCATACCTGGTCGACGTTTATCGCGGTCGCTTCACCGCCATTCGCAAGCCGCTCGATTACGCGCTCTATCTTGCCTTTTTTCCGCAGCTGCTTGCGGGCCCCATCGTGCGCGCCGGACTCTTCTTCGGTGAGCTCTTTGCTTGGCGGCCGCCCGGCCCCGAGGATGTCAGCTATGGTCTGGCGCGCGCCGGCTTCGGATTGGTGAAGAAGATGGCGATTGCCGATCAGTTCGCGGGCATCGCAAACGCATACTGGGGTTCGATTGCGACCCATCCGGGCGCACCTGCGGCCTGGAGCGCACTCTTTGCATTTGCGATGCAGATCTATTTCGATTTCTCGGGGTACAGCGACATCGCGATCGGTTGCGCTCGACTCTTCGGCTTCGTCTTCCCGGAGAATTTCCGGATGCCGTACCTAGCGACGAGCGTCACCGACTTCTGGCACCGCTGGCACATCACGCTCTCGACCTGGCTGCGCGATTATCTTTACATTCCGCTGGGCGGCAGCCGTCACGGGCTTCCTGCAACCTTGCGCAACTTGATGCTGACGATGCTGCTCGGCGGCCTTTGGCACGGCGCCCAGTGGACCTTCGTTGCGTGGGGCGCCTTCCATGGGGTCATGCTCTGCATCGAACGCGTTCTGGGCATCGGACACGAACGAAGCGCCATGCGCGGACTCGTCATGGTGGCGCGGGTGATCCTTACGTTTGTCATCGTCTCCTTGGCGTGGGTGCTGTTTCGGTCGCCCAGCTTCGGCAGTGCGGCCGCCGTCTATCGGGCGCTCTTTGCCGGAGGCAGCGGACCGTTGCTGCTGACCGGATGGCAGGCCGTACTGAGTTGTGGCATCGTCGCTTTCGGCGCCGCGCGCCTGCTTCTCGAGCGGCTGGGGATCGATCCAACCTGGCCGCGACTGCGTCCGATCGCGCAGGCCGGAACGCTGGCCGGTTTGCTGATCGCGCTCATGATGCTCTCGTGGCCGGGAATCTCCCCGGCGTTTATCTATTTCAAGTTCTAAGAGTCAGGTCGTTGAACGCGGCGCCGACTTCGGAAACGCTTCGCGCACACGATCGATCGCCTCGACGATCGCCAGCACCGCCTTCGCCAACGCCGGAATCACGCGCGGGCGAAGCAAGCGCGGATCGAACGCTGCCATGTGCCGATCGTTCTCCTCGACGCACGCGCGCAAAAACTTTGCGGCCGTGAGGTCCTTTAACGCGTCGCCGAACAAGTCGCGCCCATCCGCCGGAGCCTCGACACGTTGGATCGGCGCACCGGCTTTGATTTTCCGCCCGATTGCGGCGCCATAGGAGAGCAAGACGGGAACGAACTGCACCACCGGTCCGCGCGATCCGCGCCGAAAACGGTCCCAAGCGATCCAGTTGACGAAGAAGACGATATGACGTGCTTCCTCAAGGAGTACCTGAGAGAAGAGAGAGGTCAGTGTCTCGGGCAGAATGCGGGCGGCGCGCGCGAGACGAAAAATTCCGAACCCGGCGAACGAATCAACGCACTCGTCGTAACCAAAATCGAGAAAAGCCCGGCGTACCGGCTCCAGTTTGGGAACGTTCGGAGTCACCGAAAGCCCGTAACGCTCGATCAAACACTGCAAGATTCGACCGTGCCGGTCTTCTTCGTATCCCTGCAGCTCGAGCGCCTTACGCACGAGCGGATCCCGCTCCGTCTTCGCATAGCCGGTCAGCATCGCGCCCGCACTGAGCTCGACTTCCAGCGCCAGGGTCCAAATCGGAATCGCGCGCAATCGGGCCAGCGAAAGCTCATCGAGCTGCGGCCAGGGCCACTCCCGCGGATCATAGGGCCGATGCGATTCCATGAACGAGCGGCAAAAGAGTTCCTTGTGTTCGTTCGACCCGATCTGCACCGTAAGTACTCCATCTCGGAATTTCGGAAGGCAACCGTCCGGAGAGCGGTCGAAGGACTCCTGCACCTATGACCGTGATCCATGACGCCGTTCCTCTAGGCAATCATCGCGCTTCCATCGCGCGGTACCTGCGTGGAATCACATTTCCGGGCCGCTCGGTTGCAGCACGCATCATCGAAGAACGAGTTCCATCCGAGTACGTCCTCGATCCAATTCGACCGAGCCTATTGCTGTGGGCGTGTGCCGCATGCGACGGTAATCTCGGCGACGCGCTGCCGGTTGCAGCCGCCTTCGATCTCTTCGATCGCTTCTTGCTGCTTCACGATGAGCTGGCGGACGAATCCGCCGCGATAGCGGCCCGCTGGGGTCTCGGTCAGAGTCTCAACGCCGGCGACGCGCTCTATGCGCTGGCGTTTCGGAGCCTTGCGAGCGACGTATCGAACGCGCGGCCGCGATTGGAGGCCGCGCGGCTAGTCGGGCAGGCCGTCCTCGAGGCGATCGAGCAAGGCGAGGGCGATGCCGCTCGCGACGCCGTGCTTACCGCGGCCGCATTGAAAGCCGGTGCCGTGATCGCGGAAGCGCCGGAGAAGCTGACGCACGCCTTTGCAGATGCCGGACGCTGCCTCTCATTGCGCGATCCGAGCGGCGCCGTCTCCGGACTGCGGGATGTCATCGGGCACGACGATTTAGCCGTTTTGGAAGAAGTTGCACGTTACGTTGCGCGACGAGCGATCTAAAAGCGCGACGCCGTCCCGCAAGGCGGAGCATCTTCGGATTAACATCGAACGCGACGTTGCGGGTAAGGACATCGACGCCGGATGGGGCGCATATCGTTTCGCGCACCGCGCGTTACCGGAGATCGATCTCGCGGACGTCGATCCTTCGACCGAAATTTTCGGCCGAAAGCTTGCGGCGCCGGTGCTGATCTCGTGCATGACCGGCGGCACGCCCGAGGCTCGACGGATCAATCGGCGACTCGCGCGCGTCGCGCAGTCGTTCGGCTTTGCGATGGGCCTGGGCTCCGGCCGAGCGCTGATCGAGTCGCCGGATTCGGTCGAAACGTTCGACGTTCGTTCGCTGGCACCCGACGCTGCGCTCTTTGCGAACCTTGGAGCGGTTCAACTCAACAAGGGATACGGCGTCGATCAGTGCCGGCGTCTCGTCGAACTGCTGCACGCCGACGCGCTCGTGCTTCACCTCAATCCGCTACAAGAGGCGCTGCAGCCCGAAGGCGATACCTCCTTCCGCGGCCTGCTTGCGCAGATCGAGCGACTCTGCAGCGCCGCCGGCTTTCCGATCGTCGTGAAGGAGGTTGGATGGGGAATTGCGGCCGGCCGACGCTCGCGCGCTCTTCGATGCGGGCGTGGCTGCCGTCGACGTCGCGGGAGCCGGGGGAACCTCATGGAGCGAAGTCGAGCGCTACCGGATCGCGGAACCGTGGCGCCGGCGGGTGGCAGGCGCCTTCGCGGGTTGGGGGATTCCGACGGCGCGCGCGCTGATCGAAGCGCGCACGGTCGCACCCTCCGAAACCCTAATCGCCAGCGGCGGCATCCGTTCCGCCTTGGACGTTGCCAAAGCGCTCGCACTTGGCGCCGACCTCATTGGTATTGCCGGTCCCTTCCTGCGCGCCGCCAACGAGGGCCTCGATACTGCGCTTGAGCTAGCTCGCGAGATCTCGGAGACGCTGCGAATCGCGATGTTTTGCGTCGGCGCGCGCAGACCGCCCGACCTACGCGGGACTTTGCTTCCGTGACGTTCGTTGCCGCGGCGTTCAATTTGTACGCCGCGGACGAGTACTGTCGGGTCCTGACTCGCCGTCACTACGAGAATTTCAGCGTTGCTTCGCGATTCGTGGATGCGGGGACCCGGCGCGATCTGACGAGAATATATGCGTATTGCCGTACGACCGACGATCTCGGCGACGAGAGTCCCTACGGAAGCGCACTCGCCCGTCTCGAACGCTGGCGCGGCGAGGTCGACGCACTCTTCAGCGGAGCGCCACCGGTTCATCCGGTGCTCGTCGCGCTCCAGCCGACAATCGAGCGGCACGCGGTGCCGGCGCAGCCGTTTCTCGACTTGATAGCGGCCAACGTCCAGGATCAACAAGTGACGCGCTACCGCACGTGGGACGAGCTGATCGGTTATTGCCGGCTTTCCGCCGCGCCGGTCGGAAGGATGGTGCTTGCGGTGTTCGGCATCAACGACGAAGGCGCGGAGCGGCTCTCCGACGACGTTTGTATCGGGTTGCAACTCGCGAATCACGCTCAGGACGTAAGCCGCGACGCGCAGATGGGGCGGCGATATCTTGTGGATAGCGACGTTGAAGCCAGGGGAATCGCAGGCGCCGCACAAGCCATGGTGGAGCGGGCCCGTGCCTTGCTGGCGTCGGGCGAGGCGCTCGAACGATCGGTTCCGCGACCACTCCGTTTACAGCTTTCACTCTACCGCATGGGAGGCTTGGCAATATGCGATGCAATCCAGGCAATCGGGTATAAAACTGAGGATGAGCGACCGAGCGTCTCGACCGCCACCAAAGTCTCGCTTGTGGCGCGCGCCGCGTTACAAGCGTTTTCGAGGAGCGGGCCCGGTTAATGATTAACCTGCAGCGCGCCCTTCTAGGCATCGCGGTGCCGCATTCGGCGCGGCATCGGGCCGAGCGCTTCAACCGCGACATGGCCAAGCGTGAGGCGGGCAACTTCTATTGGGGCTTCATCTCGCTCGGCTACCACGAGCGCATGGCGATCTACGCGCTCTATAACTTCGCGCGCCAGGTTGACGACGAGGCCGATACGGTTGGCCTCGAGAACCTGCCCGCGCGGCTCGCCGTCCATCGCGAGCGAATCGCGCGCGCGGCGCACGGCGATTACGGTGACGATCCAATTCTGCGCGTGCTCGCCGAGGCGATCGATCGCTACGCGATTCCGGAAAGCGAGCTGCAGATGCTCGTTGATGGCGTCGAGATGGATTTCAGCCGCTCTCGATATGGAACGTTCGAGGAGTTGCGAGCCTACTGCACGCTCGTTGCGTCGGTCGTCGGCAGGATGTGCGTCCGCATCTTCGGTTTCAGCGATCCGGTTGCGCTCGATCGAGCCGACGATCTCGGCCTCGCGCTGCAGCTGACCAACATCCTGCGAGACGTGCGCGAAGACGCCGTAGACATGAAGCGAATTTATCTGCCGCAGGACGAGCTGCGCCGGTTCGGGATTCCCGAGCCCGCGCTCGAGAACGGGCAGATTTACCCTGGTTGGGGTGAGCTCGTGACATATAGCGTCGCGCGGGCACGAACCTACTTTGCGAGCGGATACGAAGTCCTGCGCTACATCCCGCGCCGCCCGGCCGCATGCGTTCAAACGATGGCCGGCATCTACGAGGAGCTGTTGAAGAAGATCGAGCGCGATCCCGGGCTTCCGTTGAAAGCGCGCGCCGCGCTCTCGAAGACGGAAAAGCTGCGTGTGGTCGTGCGATCGTGGCTCTCGAGCGCGTAGCCGTCGGTCGCCTCCCGCGCCTCCTGCGCTCCGGCGACACTAGCCCATCCGTGGCCGTCGTCGGCGGCGGGCTTGCCGGTCTTTCGGCGGCCCTGCGCCTGAAGGAGGCCGGTGCCCGGGTCGAGCTCTTCGAACGTAGCCGCCTACTCGGCGGCCGTGCCACCTCGTTCGAGATTGACGGCGTTGAGGTAGACAACGGCCAGCACGTCTTTCTCGCTTGCTGCGAGCAGTTCATCGGCTTCGCACGCAGCGTCGGAATGGAGCACGAGCTGCGCTTGCAGGATCGCTTCGATGCGCGCATTCTCTCACGCGACGGCCGAAGCGGACGGCTCCGAGCCGGCGCCTTGCGCGCGCCGTTTCATCTGTTGGAGTCGTTTGCAGCCTACCCGTTTCTAACGCCGCGAGAGAAGCTCAGCATCGCCCGCGCGCTTATCGCGTGCCGCCGGTCCGGCACCACGTTTGACGGAACCTTCGAAGCGTGGCTGCGGCGCAACGGGCAGGGCGCGGGCGAGCGCCGTGCCTTTTGGGATCCGTTCTTCGTTCCCGCACTGAACGCGCCGTACGATCGCGTCGCCGCTGCCGACGCGATCTTCGTGTTGCAGACCGCGTTCTTGCGCGACGCCGGAGCGGCTCGCTTCGGGTTCTCGAAAGTTCCGCTCGCGCACCTCGCCGCCGCCGCCGCAGCAAAACTCGATGCCGTCCAGACGTCTACGGCGGTTCTCCAGTGTCATCCTGAGCCGGCCCCAGAGGGGCCGAGTCGAAGGACGCGCATAGCTCTTAGTCTAGCTAGCGGCGACACCGCCGCCTTCGACGCCGTCGTCCTCGCCGTGCCGCCTCGCCAGGTTGCGCGCATTCTCGGCGATCCGTCGCGCTACGGCATCGAGAACCTCGACGCGTACGATCCATATCCAATCGTCGACGTCCACCTCTGGCACGACGGAGGCAACCTCGGATTCGACTTCGCAGCGGCGCTCGATGCGCCGCTGCAGTGGATCTTCGAAAAAGCACCGGGCTATCTCTGCTGCAGCATCAGTGCAGCGGAACGAGTACTTGCGCCTACCGACAGGGGAGCTCGAAATGCTCGCGTGGCGCGAGGTGCAAGCCTTCCTGCCTGCACTTAAAAACGCCAAACTCGTGCGCAGTGCCGTCACGCGCAATCCCGAAGCGACGTGGCTGCCCCGCGTCGGCGCAGCGCGGACCTCGCAACGCACCTCACACCCTGCGATCGCGATCGCCGGATCGTGGACCGATACCAGCTGGGCCGATACGATGGAATCCGCCGTCCGCAGCGGGAGGGTCGCAGCTTCATGTTTGCTCGACTCACCGGACGCGGTGGATTCTCCCGCGAGGCCGCTCGTCGCTCCACCTGCATGTTCCGCTCCCGCTGCTCCACTTGTTGGGGAGAGCGAAGCTTTGAAGATCACATCCTGTGATGCCCCAAAAAGTTGGAGCCCTCGCTCGGAGAGTCCACCGCATCCTGACGTCCAACGAGCCCTGAAGCGTGCGATAGGGTGGTTACTACAAGAACAATCTACCGAAGGCTGGTGGTCGGGCGAGCTCGAGACGAACGTAACGATGACGGCCGAACACGTGCTCCTCTTTCGCTTCTTGGGTTTGCCGCACGACGAGTTCCGAGTCGGTGCGATCGCGCATATTTTGGGGAATCAACGCAGCGACGGATCGTGGGCGCTCTACTACGATGGCCCGGCCGACCTGAGCACGACGATCGAATCGTACGTCGCGCTGAAGGTTTTGGGCGTCGATCCCCAGCGCGACGAGATGCGCAAGGCGCTCGAAGTGATCGTGCGCGGGGGTGGCGTCGTCAACGCGCGCGTCTTTACCAAAATCTGGCTTGCGTTGTTCGGCATCTATCCATGGTCGGGAGTACCGTCGCTGCCGCCGGAGATCGTCTACTTTCCACTCTGGATGCCGTTCAATCTTTACGATTTTGCATGCTGGGCACGCGGCACCGTCGCGCCGCTGACGATCGTCATCTCGAAGAAGCCGGTGCGGGAGCTTGGCGTTGACGTCAGCGAGATCGTCGTGCCGGGAACCGAGAAGGAGATGCACCGCGTCACTGGTCGGCGCCACTGGCTGCTTTACGTCGAGCGTCTGCTGAAACTCTACGAACGCATGGGCAAGCAACCGTACCGCGACGAGGCGCAGCGCCGCATCGCGCAGTGGGTGATCGAACGCCAAGAGGCCGATGGAAGCTGGGGAGGCATTCAGCCGCCGTGGGTCTACTCGCTGATCGCGCTAAATCTCATGGGGCACGGAGTTGACGATCCGGTGATGCGTAAAGGGATCAAAGGCATGAAGCGCTTCACGATCGACGATGCGCACGGATGGCGATTCCTTGCGTGCATGTCTCCGGTTTGGGATACCGCCTGGGCCGTGCGCGTTCTCGCGCTCGCAGGATTTGACGCCTCGCATCCGGCGATGCAGCGCGCGGTCGAGTGGCTGGTGCGCGAGCAGATTCCTGACGACGCGCCCGGAGATTGGCGCATGAAGTGCGGGGAGACGCGCGGCAACGGTTGGGCCTTCGAGTTCGACAACGATGCCTATCCCGATATCGACGATACGACCATCGTGGTGCTGGCCTTGCTGGAGGGCGGCGATCGCTCTGCGGTTGCATCGGCCGTCGAGCGTGCGCGGCGCTGGACGCTCGCGATGGATTGCCGCGACGGTTCGTGGGCAGCCTTCGATCGCGACAACACGCGAGAGTTGCTCTATCGAATGCCGTTCTCGGATTTCGGCGCAATGATCGATCCGCCGACTGAGGACGTCACAGCGCATGTGCTCGAAATGCTTGCGTCCCTTGGTTACGGCACGGCAGACCGTCAGGTGGCGCGCGGTTTGGAGTATTTGCGAAAAACCCAGAAGCCGTGGGGTTCGTGGTACGGGCGCTGGGGCGTCAATCATATTTACGGAACCTGGTGCGTCATTTCGGCGTTGACCGCGCTGAAGACCGGCTCCGACATGGTCGAGCGCGCCGCTGCCTGGCTGATTTCGGTGCAGAACGACGATGGAGGCTGGGGCGAAAGCTGCCACTCGTACGCCGACGAGTCGTTTGCCGGGATCGGCACGAGCACGGCTTCTCAGACGGCCTGGGCCGTGCTTGGCCTACAACTTGCCGGATCGGCGCAACATCCGGCGGTCGAGCGCGGTCTTGCGTATTTGTGCGAGCGGCAGCGGCCCGACGGAACGTGGAACGAGCCGGAGTGCACCGGAACCGGATTTCCCCGCGACTTTTATATCAACTACCATCTCTACCGCCATCTCTTTCCTGCAATGGCCCTCGCCACGGCCACCAAGCCTTCGACTCAGCCTTCGTCCTCGCTCAGGAGTGCGCTACGCGCAGACCAGAATGAAGTCGAAGCCTCAGTCTCATCCTGACCCCGCTTGTCATCCTGAGCGCCTCCCCTTGTCATCCTGAGCCACTCCCCTTGTCATCCTGAGCGCCTCCCCTTGTCATCCTGAGCGCCTCCCCTTGTCATCCTGAGCGCCTCCTCTTGTCATCCTGAGCCACTCCTCTTGTCATCCTGAGCGCCTCCTCTTGTCATCCTGAGCGCCTCCTCTTGTCATCCTGAGCCCTCCTCTTGTCATCCTGAGCGCCGCCTCTTGTCATCCTGAGCCACTCCCCTTGTCATCCTGAGCCACTCCTCTTGTCATCCTGAGCCACTCCTCTTGTCATCCTGAGCGGAGTCGAAGGATGACACGAACGGCAACCCTAAAGGAAGTACTTGCATGACCATGCCCCTAAGACAGAAGCTCGCCGTCGCAAAGTACGTTGCCGGCAAGAAGCTCAAAGGCGAAAAGAAGTATCCGCTCGTACTCGAGCTGGAGCCGCTGCTGCAGTGCAATCTAGCGTGTGCCGGCTGCGGCAAGATCCAGCATCCTGACGACATTCTGCGCCGGCGCCTGAACGTTGAAGAGTGCATCGCGGCGGTCGAAGAGTGCGGCGCGCCGATGATCTCGATCGCCGGAGGCGAGCCCCTGGTGCACGAGCAGATGCCGCAAATCGTCGAGGAGCTGGTCAAGCGCAAAAAGTTTGTCTTTCTCTGCACCAACGCGCTGCTGCTCAAGAAGAAGATCCATCTCTTCAAGCCGTCGGTGTATTTCGTGTGGATGATCCATCTCGACGGGATGCAAGAGCGTCACGATCAGTCGGTTTGCCGGGAGGGCGTCTTCGACAAGGCGATTGACGCAATCAAAGAGGCCAAAGCCCGCGGCTTCCGCGTCTTCACGAATACCACGTTCTTCACGCAGGACGGTCCCGAATCGATCCGCGAGGTGCTCGACTATCTCAACGACGACCTCAAAGTCGACATGATGCAAATCTCGCCGGCCTACGCTTACGAGAAAGCGCCCGATCAAGAACACTTCTTGGGCGTCAAGCGCACGCGCGAAATTTTCAAAACCGCGTTCGCGGGCGGCAAGCGCAAGAAGTGGCGCCTGAACCACAGCCCGCTCTACCTCGATTTTCTCGAGGGCAAGACGGACTTCGAGTGTACGCCTTGGGGCATCCCGTGCTACACGGTCTTCGGCTGGCAGCGACCGTGCTACCTGATGAGCAAAGAAGGCTACGCAACGACCTACAAAGAGCTGCTCGAAGAAACCGATTGGTCGAAGTATGGCCGCGGCAAGCACGAGTCGTGCGAGAACTGCATGGCCCACTGCGGATACGAGCCTACCGCGGTGATCCAGACGACGGCGTCGTTCAAGGAGTCACTCCGGGCCGCGTTCGGTAACTAGGCTGCTACGAAGCGACCTCGGCGCTCTCGATTGACCCTGCCCGGATGCGGTACGTGACTGTCGCCTGTGACTCGTGGCCGTCCGCATAGCCGGTCACGTGCTCTTTGTCGACGACGGTATCGCCGTTCGTTTCGCGATTTAAGATCTCGGCGCGCAACTGCGGGTTTGCCGCGAACGTTTCGTGGTAGGCAGCGAGAATCGCGGGTCGCGACCGCAACGTTGACCCGCTGCGGTTGACGACACTCGCATCGGCCGCGTAGGTTTCCGTGAAGACCTCGGCATCGTGATGGTTGAAGGCGTTGACTTGGCGTTGCACGACTTGTTCGGGGCCCTCGTTGAGGATCGCCGCGGCGTCGAAAACGTGCCCGTCCTTGACCACGCGGTCGACGCTAGCGATTGCAGCGATGTTCCGAGTTGGGTCTTCTCGCAGAATAACCAGGTCTGCGAGCTTGCCCGGTTCGATCGTCCCCAGCGAATCGGAACGCGCCATGAGTTCGGCGCCGCCGCGGGTCGCGCTTGACAGCACTTCCGTAGGCGAAAGCCCGGAGTCAACCATCGCCAGCATTTCAGCATAGAGTGACGAGGCATGCTGCGTTCCGATGTTTCCGGCGTCGGTGCCCGCGGCGACCCGGATGCCGGCGTCGTGAACGCGCTTGAGATTGCGCATCGCGGCGTGAGGCGGTTCGGGGACGCGCAGCGCTCGGATTCTGGTCAAGACGGCGGGTGAGAGAACCCCTTCGACGTCTTGCATGTTATAGAGCGTGCCGACGACGTCGGGATTTGCGATCCGAAGGTCGACCGCCGTGAGGTGCGGAGTGCCGTGGAACGTATATCCGTAGTTACCGACGACCAGCAGCGTCGGGCAGTAGATGACCTTGCGCGACTGCAGCAAACTGATGAACGTCTCGTCAACGTCGGTATCGAAGACGCTGTGCGCGAGAATGTCGGTGCCCGACTCGACGGCGAGCCGAGCCGTCTCCAGCTCGGTAGCGTGAATGATGACGCGCGCTCCACGCTGGTGCGCGTACTCGATTGCGGCGCGGGCTACCGGCTGAAATGCTGCGGCGGGGTGGGTCGGCGTGACGATCCACCAAAACTTCACCAAGTCGGTCCGCGCGGCAATCTCTCGATCTATGAGAGCACGGGCGGCTTCGACGGTGTCGATCTTCACGATCGGCGGATCGTTGTAGGGGTCGAGAATGCTGCGATCTACGCTCGAAATGAGCGGACCGGCGGCCATTACGCGGGGGCTCGCAAGCGTCCGCTGCGCGATCGCACGCACGTCGTAATTCCAGAACGGGCCGCCCACGTCGACGACGGAAGTGATGCCGGCCCGCAGATATCGAGCAAAGGTATCCTGCAAGTTGCCTCTGATCCATTGGAGCTCGTCGGTGTACGGCCGGACCGAGCGCAGATCGATCGCATCGGGTCGCGTGTAGAGACCGCCGGACTGGAAGAAGTGGACGTGGGCGTCGATCAAACCCGGAATGGTGTACGATCCGGACGCGTCGACATGAAAGGCCGAATCCGGAACGGCGGTGCTCTCGCGCGGCCCTAAAGCTGCGATCTTGTTCCCGCGCAGCAGAATCGTTGCATCGCGTAGGGGCTTGAGGTCGCTGCCAACGAGCGCCGTGGATCCGAGGATTGCGGTGTACTCGTAGTTAGCATTCTGTTCGAGCACGCGAGGCGCTGTACCGATGGACGGCATGATCGGCAACGCGCCCAGAGCGGCTAACCGCTTCATGGCGTCGGCGCGGGTTATCGGTTCGGCAAAGGGGGCGTGGAAGAAGCACATATCGATCTATACCATGCTCTCCATTCGCGCACCCTCAACGGCCATTATGACGGCGGCGCCCTCAAACGGATTCGCACCCGACGCGCCGAAAGCGCAGTTCATGAGCGCCGTCTTCTATCTGGGCTGGGTTATCGCAGTCGTTCTTGTCGTAGTGGGTATCTACGCACTCGTCGCACCGCGGGCGCTTGCGCGCGCGTATGGCGTGGCAGTGGAAGGGCACGAGGCGCACGGCTACGTTCGCGCGACGGGCATCCGCGATGTCGCTCTGGGCGTGGCGCTTGGCGCGACGGCATACTTCCACTATTTGCCGCTTCTGATCGTGCTCTCTATAGCGGGGATCGCGGTCTCGGCCGCCGACCTTTGGATCGTCTGGCATCACGGCGGCCACGCGCGGCGCCTGCACCCCGCGCACGCGATTCACGCCTCGGGCATCGTCGCATTCATCCTTATCATCGCGATGGCGCTCTTCGCAATCGGCAAGTAGGGCTAAGCGATCGCGCGGTCAGCTCGGCGGCGCAACTAACTCAGGCGCTACGGGTCGGGAAGCGGTGGTTCAAGCGATCCGAAAGCGTCTTCGTAATAGGTATCGCGAAGGTTGCCTAGCTGTAAGTCCCGGGAAATCGGCGTGCCGTCGCCCCGATAAATCGTGACTCCCTTCACGAGCAATCGGTATGGGCCAAGGCGGGCGTTCTTCCAATCAGAGACTTTCCAACGCTGCGGCGCCATAACGGGGTAGTCGTAGGACGGTAACGCGGATCGCGTTCCATTGAAGAGTTGGAGTTCTACCCGAAATCCCTCGCGCTGTAAGATTGCGCTTTCGACCTGTACTTTGCTGGCCATCGAACTTTGACGCCTAGTAGCCTTTGATTCCCTTAGGTGAGCCCCAGCCGCCCGGACCGGAATAGTACTTTTTGTATCTCCCGTCTCCGCACAGGTAGTTGCCGCAGCTGCCCTCGCCGGAGGGATGATGGAAAAACCTGTTATGGTGCCTGCTGCTGAACGTCCAGAAGGTTTTGCCGCCGTCGAGCTTATTGACATTGCCGGCGAGAGCGACGACGCCGGCCGTGAATGGCGACGCAGCGCTCGTGCCGCAGACTCCCGTCCAGCCACCGTAGACGCTGGAATACACGGCGACGCCCGGCGAGCAGCCCGCCTCCGACGACACGTCGGCAATGGTGCGATAGCTGCAGTCCGGGTCTTTCTGCCAGGATGGTTTCGGGATACCCGAACCTCCGACGGCGCTCGGACCCGCGCAACCACCGCCGGCGCCGTCCCAGAGCGTTTCGCTATACTTCGAACCGCTCACGGCGAGTTGCGTGCCGCCAACCGCGATCACGCTGGCCAGGGCCGACGGAGCGCCGATATCGGCGTAGCCGCCGTCACCGGAACCAGCCAGATATGCGATGCCCGGCGTGTCGAAGTAGTTAGAAAAGTTGGTATCTCCGCAGTCGGAGCTGGCGTAGCAGATCCAACTATTGCTCAGAATCGTGGCACCGAGCGTAACGGCTTCGGCTTCGGCCGCCTCGAAATCGCTAATGCCGCCCTTGGCTTCCATCAGGAAGATATTACATTTCGGGCAGGCCGCCGCGACCATATCGATGTCGAGGTCGCTCTCGATGCACCAGCCGTAGCTCTCGCAGCTCGGCGGGTAGTTGGATTGCTGTCCCTTCTCGTTGTACCTCGTCAAGTTGCCGGAGCCCAGTCCATACTGGTTACGGTACGTTGAAAAATCGGACGAGGCATTCGCTAGGTCGCCCGCCTCGATGAGGGCGATGTTCGTCCCCGACCCCTTGCCTAACGCCCCTGTAAGGCCGTATGCGGCTTCGAGTTGTGCCGCCGTCCAGCCGCAGCTCGACGACGGCGAGCAGAGCGGCGTAATGCCGCCCTTTAGAACCTGCAGCGCCAAGCACGTCGGCTTGCCGACGACTTGCGGGCAAGTGGCGCGCGCGAGATGCTGCGCCCGCCATTGCGGTACTATGTTGGGAATACGGCTTTGCGCCATTGCTCCCGGTGCGCCGACTGGCGGCTGCGATCCAGCGCAGCCGGCAAAGATTGCGGCTACGCCGGCGGTAAGCGCTAAGCGTGCCAAGGTTCTCATGTGCACTGCCTCCTCATAGCTGAACGGACGAGCGGATAAGCACCTTCGACATTAGGCCGTCAGTTCCAGCGATTTATGACTCGAAGTTCTGGCCATCGACGGCGCCCTGTGGACGGATAATGCCGCCGCTCGATGCCGATAAGACTTCGTTAGACGCGCAGAAGGCCGCTCGTCAGCGGCCTTCTCACACGCGGACCTATGTTGGGTTAGAGCTTGTTGACGATTCTGAGCTGACTGCCCCCGTTGCGACCGCCGCCGTCGTCGTTGCGGTTACCGTTGTCATCGAAATTGGCGGAACAAGTGCCGGCAGTCATTCCGGCCGTTACGGTATAGCGTGAGTTACTGTCGCGGACTACCATTGCGACGCCGCGAGCAGCGCAGTTGTCACGTTCGGTGATCCTTTTGTGCTGACCGCCATCACCATCGTGCGTTACTCGGACGTCAGTCGGCCCCGGGTTTTGCGCATCGAACGTGATGTGGCAAGGCCTCAGGTTGATGCCGCCGTCGTTTTGGCACTCTTGGTGATTTCGCCCGTTGTCTGCGGGCATCTGTATCGATTGCAAGCCGGAGGGCAGACCGCCCATTTGCGGCGCTTGCGAAGTGCCGCCGCATCCTGCAAAGAGAACCGAGCTTGAGAGAAGTATTAGGGGGATGTAGATCCGGTGCAAGGTCATGTATCGAGTGCTCCTTTCTTTTGACCCAGTGACGACAGGGTGACATGCAAATCTGAATCAAATGTAAAGGAACGTCTCGTAATCAGCTCGATGAGTTTCATGCTTTATTTACTTTCGCCCATGGCAGTCGGCCGCTGCCCGGCTCGGGACTACATCCTAGGTGGCTCAGACCGAACCGAGCCCGCTTCGTTCGTGCTATGATGAGCGCACCGTGGATCGCATAATTAACATCTGGTCCGACGTTATTTGACCGTTTTGCTATCTCGGCTCAGTTTGGGCCGAGGAAGCGGCACGAGACCTGCAAGCCGATCTGCGTTGGCTGCCGTTCGAGATTCATCCGGAGACACCGCCCGAAGGAGCACCGAAGCCGTTTCCGCCGGAGGACTGGCCGCAAGTTCGAGCGAGGCTCGAGCGTTTGGCTCGAGAAGTCGGACTTCCGATCGACCCTCCGCAGCGTAACGTAAACTCGAGGTTCGCGCTCGAGACGGCAGAGCTCGTGCGTGTCCAAAAGGGTGACGATGCAGCCGGTGCCTTTCACCGGGACGTTTCACGCGCATTCTTTACCGAACACGCCGATATTTCGAAACGCGAGGTCATCGTACCGATCGCGCAACGCTTAGGCATCTCCGCTTCAGACGTCGACGCCGCCTGGGGCGAGCGCCGCTTTGCTCCTACGGTCGACGCGTACATTGAAGACGCTCTCGTGGCCGGCGTCACGGGCGTGCCGGCCATGGCCTGGCCAAGTCGGCGCGCGGTCGTCGGGATGATGCCGGCGGCCGATCTTGTGATTCGACTTCGCAACGAGGCGCCGACGCAAAGCCGGTCTGCTCGCGGTTAACGGCGAGCTCTACGGCACGACATATCGCCGCGGCGCAATAGCTTTGCCAACCAGCCCGACGGCGCTTATCCGCAGAGCGGTTCGATCGAACCTCGTCGCTATTGTGCGTGTAAGCGCTGGTCGAGCTCGCGGATCCCTTCCTGAGGTCCGGCTGCTACAATCTCGTCGCTCACGGAAAGTGGCGTTTCCAGCGACGGACGAAAGTGCATCGTTCCGGAGCGTTTCAACGCGAGGATGATGACGTCGCCGCCTTCCGGGGCGAGCGTCGAAATTGGACGACCGGCCCACGACGAGCCGGCCGGAATCGTGAAGTCCTCGAGAACGAGCTGACTGTTATTCGCGAAGAGCACCGTGTCGACGAACTCGACGGCGGTCGGGCGCGCGGCGAGACTCGCCATCCGGCGTCCACCGATTTGGTAAGGGGAGATGATGCGGCTCGCGCCCGCGAGGCGCAGCTTCGATTCTGCATCGCGCCGATTCGCGCGAGCGATGATGAAGAGGTTTGGATTGAGTACTCGTGCCGAAAGCGTGACGTAAATGTTGGCTTCGTCGTTGTCCATTGCGGCGAGGAGGCCGCGCGCCCGCTCGACGCCGGCGGCACGGAGCGTCTCCGCGTCAGCCGCATCGCCGGCGACCGTCACGAAGCCCTCAGCGGCTGCGCGCTGCAGCGAATCGGCCCGAATGTCGACGATCGCGAATGGAATGCCCTCCTGCGTGAGGATGTGCGCAATCTCGCCGCCGACCCGGCCGAACCCACAGAGGATGAAGTGCTCGGTCATTTTGCTAACTCGTCGGCGTGTTCGCCGTTGCGTTACGACGCTCCCCAGGCGCCCTTCGAACGTGTAGGTGAGCAGCCGTAGCAAAGTATAGGTCAGCACGCCGAAACCGACCGCGACCACCGCGATCGTCCACCATTTGCCTGCCACGTTCATCGGCGCCGGCTCGCCGCCGCCAATCGTCGTGATCGTCGTGATCGTCTCGTAGAAGGCGTCGAACCACGACCAGTGTTCGAGCGCGACGTAGCCGGCCGTGCCCGCGATAATGACGATTGCCAGCAGCGCCAGCGCGAAGGTCAGACCGCTGGAAACGCGCGCCGGTTGAAACAAACCGAGCCTATAAGATCGGCACGCGTGCGGCAGCGTCGGCGCGTGTCAAGCCGATGTAGCGCGGATCGTCATACACCTCGATTTTGCGCTCGTACGGCCGGAAGCCGCTGCGCTGGTAGAAGGCAAGGGCGTTGGGGTGATCGAGCGTGCACGTGTGCAGCCAGAGCCGTTCGATTGGATGCGCCCACGCTTTTTCGACGGCGTGATTCATCAACCAACGGCCGGCGCCGCTTGCAATAAGCGACGGCGCCACGCCGAAGAGGCCGATCTCGCACTCGCGAGCTACGCGGAAGTCGAGCTCCAATATGCCTTCGTCGCCCCGAGCGGTTACGAGAACGTACACTTCGACGCGCGGATCGGTGATAAAAGCTCGTAGCTCCTCTTCTGGCAGGAGCAGCCGTCCGGCCCATAAATGCTCGTCGCCGACGCGGTGAAAGACCTCGCGATATCTTGGCAAATCCGGCGTGGCAAAGTGCTCGAGCTGCCAGCTCGGTTCGGAAGGGGCCGAACGCAGCGCCGGCTTCTCGCGCATTTCAAGATAAGTCTGGACGTTGGCAAGCTTGCCGCGCGGCACGGCGTGATAGCCGTCGGGGATCTCCATGGACGCCCGTACCGTGTCGTTCGAGGGAACCCCTTCGAAGGGCATCGTCGCAACCCGGTAGCAGTACGGCTCGATGGCATCGGGCGATCGCGTCTTCCTGACGGGCGCAACCGGATTCGTCGGTTCCCACGTTCTCCGCGAGCTACTCACGGCAGGGTACCGCGTGCGGGCGCTAACGCGAACCGGCGTGTCCGCTCAGGATGACGCAGCAACAGTCGACTGGATCGCGGGCGACTTATGCGATGTCGGCCGGTTCGCGCGCGCGCTCCAGGGCTGTCGTTATCTCATCCACTGCGCGGCGCTCTACTCGTTCGCGCCCCGCGACCGCGCGGAACTTAAAGCAGTAAACGTGGACGCAACGGCGAGCTTGATGCTTGCCGGCCACCTCGCCGGTCTCGAACGCGCGATCCTCACCTCGAGCTCGGCTACCGAAGGTCACGCCCAAAGCGGCTACCATCTCTCGAAGCTCGAGCAAGAGCGAGCCGCGTTTGCGAGCCGGCTTCCCGTCGTTGCGCTATTGCCGACCGCACCGGTTGGCCCCGGCGACAGTAAGCCCACGCCGACCGGCAAGCTCGTGCTCGACTTCGCGCGCGGAAAGATCGTCGCGAAAGCGCCGGGAAGCGGCGGCATGAATCTGGTTGCCGTCGAGGATGTCGCAAGCGCGCACGTCGTGGCGTTGGAACGCGGCCGGATCGGCGCGCGGTACATAATCGGCGGCGAGAATTTGAGCATGGACGAAATCTGGAAGTTACTCGCCGGCGTCACCGGAAAACCAATGCCGGCGTGGCGGGCTCCCTACGCGCTCGCGCTCGCCGCAGCCTATCTCGACGAGCTTCGCTGCCGTAGTGACGGGAGCGAGCCCGTCAGTTCCGCTCGAAGGTGTCCGGCTTTCGCGCGTGCGGATGTACGCCGACTCGTCGAAAGCGCGGCACGATCTTGGCTACGCTCCGACGCCGGTCCGCGCGGCGCTCCAGCGCGCCGTCGCGTGGTACCGCGACGCCGGCCGTACCTAAGGAAACCCTCGGTGGAGCGGCAGCCTTCTGAAGCCATCACCTACATCGCGGCGACCCGGCTCGAGTTCAAGGCGCTGCAACGCGAAATGCCGCGCGCGCGCATCGTTGAGGCGGGAATTGCGCTCGCAAAGGTCGTCGGCGAACTCGGCGACGTCGTTGTAAGTTGCGGCGTCGCGGGTGGGTTGCGTGACGATCTTCCAACGGGAACCTTGCTGATTCCAAAGGAGATCCGGCGGCCGGACGGCAGGACGCTGCGTTGCGACGACGAGTTGGTCGAAGCCTTTGCCGATAGCGCTCGCCGGCTCGGTGTCGTGCCGGTCTTCGATGGGCTTCTAACGAGCGAGAACATCGTCAACGGCGCCGAGCGTGGATTGTGGGCGGCCAAAGGCTTCGCCGGCGTCGACATGGAGAGCGGACTCCTGCGCGCGTCGCGCGTCGCGGCCGTGCGCGTCGTGCTCGATACTCCGCGGCGCGAGATCTCGGCCGATTGGGCATCGCCGTTGCTGGCAATACTAAAACCGTGGAACTGGTCTGAAGCGCTCTGGCTCGCGCGTGAAGCTCCGCGCGCGGCTGCGCTTGCGGCGCGCGTCGTTGCTGGGCGCAGGGCATCGCAGATAGGGTGCGTATAACGCGGCAATGGTAATCGAGCGGATCGACTCTCCGGCAGACGTCAAGCGCCTGCGGCGCAAGGAAATCGACGTCCTGGCAAGTGAGATTCGGGAGCTGCTCGTTCGAACGTGTGCCGTCAACGGAGGCCATCTTGCGCCCAATCTCGGCGTCGTCGAACTAACGCTTGCGCTCCATCGAGTGCTCGATCTTCCGACCGACAAGCTCGTTTGGGACGTAAGCCATCAGACGTATGTCCACAAGATACTCACAGGCCGGCGCGATCGCTTCGCGACCCTGCGAAAGGGCGGCGGACTCTCAGGTTTCGCAATGCGCAGCGAATCGCCGTACGACCCGTTCGGCGCGGGACACGCCAGCACGGGCGTGCGCTGCGGCGCTCGGCATGGCGCTTGCGCGCGATCTGTCCGGTGGCGAGGAGATCGTCGTGGCGGTGCTGGGCGACGGTGCGCTAACCGGCGGCCTTGCGTACGAAGCGCTCAATAACGCGGGAGCGCTCAAAAGTCAGTTTATCGTCATTCTAAATGACAACGAGATGTCGATCGCGCCGAACGTCGGCTCGATCGCCTCATATCTCTCCGTACTTCGCAGCAAGCCGTTTGCGAACTTCGTCCGGCGCACCGGCAAAGAGGTGCTCAAGCGCATTCCGCTCGGGAACGCCGCGAAGAAGGCGATCGAGGGCGCTGAGATCGGCGCGATGCACTTCATTGGTCCGTCCGAGAAGACAGCCGTCATCTTCGAAGAGCTCGGCTTTCGCTATATCGGGCCGGTCGATGGTCACAACTACGACGTCCTGGTGGACGCGCTCCAGACCGCGAAGGACATCCATCGTCCGGTGCTGCTGCACGTTCGTACGATCAAAGGCAAGGGCTAC
Organism: Vulcanimicrobiota bacterium; assembly: GCA_963831815.1. GTDB lineage: Bacteria > Vulcanimicrobiota > Vulcanimicrobiia > Vulcanimicrobiales > Vulcanimicrobiaceae > Cybelea. Next base: position 855,756 of record CAWHRL010000001.1, on the reverse strand, counting down.
GAACCGGCCGAGCGCGACTCGCGGACGTTTCACGGCATCGGCGCCAACGCGTTTGAGCCGAGCAACGGCAGCAAGAAGAGCAGCGCGGGCGCGCGGCCGAAGTTTCAGGACGTTTTCGGCGACGCGATGATTGCCGTCGCAGAGAAGGATCCGCGGGTCGTCGGCATCACCGCCGCGATGCCCGATGGAACCGGTCTGGCGAAGTTCGGCAAGCGCTTTCCCGAACGTTACTTCGACGTCGGGATCGCGGAGGCGCATGCGGTATGTTTTGCGGCCGGCCTTGCGACTTCGGGTTTTCGCCCGGTCTGCGCGATCTACTCGACCTTTTTGCAGCGTGCATACGATCAGATCGTCCATGACGTCGTCGTGCAAAATTTGCCGGTCGTCTTTTGCATGGACCGCGCCGGAGTCGTCGGCGACGACGGTCCGACTCACATGGGCCTTTACGACATCGCGTATCTTCGCACGCTGCCCAATTTCACGCTGATGGCGCCGCGCACCGAAGCGGAGTTGCTTCCGATGTTGGAGCATGCGTTATCGCTCGGCGCGCCTGCGGCGATTCGCTACCCGCGCGGCTCTACCAGCGGCAAGCATGACGAACCGCTCGCGCCGCTCGTTCACGGCAAAGCCGAGGTGCTGCGCCGCGGGCGCGGCGTGGCAATCCTCGCGTACGGCACGACGGTCGACATCGCGCTCGACGCATGGGGTTTGCTGGCCGACTCGGGCGTAGGTGTAACGGTCGTCAACGTCCGTTTCGCCAAGCCGCTCGATGAAGCGCTGCTGCTCGACCTGCAGCGCGACCACACGCACGTGATCACGCTCGAAGAGCATTCGTTAGCGGGCGGTTTCGGTTCGGCGGTCGCCGAGTTCGTTTCGGACCACGGGCTGACGTTGCGCGTCGAACGAATCGGAGTCCCAAACGTACTCATCCAACACGACTCACAAGACAAACAGCGCGCGCTCTTCGGTCTCAACGGTGATGCCCTTGCCGCGCGGATCAAGCAGATCGCCGCTGCGGAGCCGAGTTCACCACACCTAGCGTAGCGAAGAGGTCGAATTGACCGCTTCGACCTTCCTTCCGGATCTTGGAAACGCGCTCGGTGGCGTCTTAAGCCTACAAGGTTGGGCGTTTGCTTCAGCCGCCTCGACTTCGCGCGAGGGGGTGCTACTGGGATTCGCGATCGTCTTTTTGGCGGGCTTGAGTCAAGCGCTCGCACAGGGCATCGTGCTCTTTGCCAACCGGGTAAAGCCGGCGCGATTTTTCTTTACCAGCGCGATCGGCGCGGCGCTCTTTCTGTTCGCCTACGCCTTTTTGGTGCTCAGCACGTGGGCCGTATCGCGTTTGCCGTGGGCGCCACATCTGCCGTTGGCAGAGCTCGCGATCGTCTTCGCGCTGAGCTACGCGCCGCTGCTCTTTTCGTTTTTCGGCGCTCTGCCGTATCTTGGTCCCGGAATCTTGACGCTGCTGCGTATCTGGCATCTGCTCGCGATGGTCGTAGGCCTTTCCGCCGTCGCCCAGATCGGACTCTTTCCCGCTGCTGCCTACGTTGCGGTCGGCTGGACCGTGATGATATTCGCAGAACGCAGTTTCGGCAAGCCGATTGCCGCGCTTGGCGCCCGCGTCCTCGACGCCGTCGCCGGCGTGAAGCTGGTAGCGGACGAGCATCTGGTCATCGGGCGCGCCGTTGAGACCGCGGCGCTGACCGAGAGCGTACCTGCGCGCAGTGATGTGGATGCAGCCGGCCGCCGCAACGGCGACCACGAATAGCAGCATTTGGCGCACGGGGCTCAGCCTTTTTGCCGTCGCGGCGCTCGCGGTTATCGTGGCCCTTGCGCTCGATCCGATTCGCGGGACGCTCTTTGGCTGGAATGCGCATCTTCCGCGAATCGTGCGCATTCCGATCGATTTAGTTTGGTTGGGTTTCGTGGCCTTTATCGTTGCGGGCATCATGGCACCGCTCGAAACGCTTGGATGGTGGGCTGGGTGGTACGGTGACCGCATCGACGCGAACGCCGGCGTCGTACCGGTCGAAGTCGTTGGTAACGCCGCGCAGGCTGGGCGCTTCGGGCGCTACGCGATCTATCTCGACGGGATATCGCAGTCGAGCTCGCGCTACACACCCGACATCGAGACATTTCTCGATGCGCTGGCGCCCGAGCTCCCCTCCGGAGTGCGATTGATTCGCGGCCTGATGGTCTACTCGGTAATGAACCGTCCGCTCGAGGACGATCCGCTGTGGTCGCGACTCTGGTCTTTCGTCGATGCGGCACGCCCTGGGGGGTCGCGCGGTGCCGGCGACTCGTTTCTCCGCAATGCGCTCGGAATGATCATCAACCTGCGCAACGTCATGATCGTTGCCGTCTCCGCCGATCCGCGCTACGGGCCGATGTATAACTTCGGCATCGCGTACGTCATGTACAAATCGTTGGTCGCCAACGGTTATCCGCCGGGCAATCGCGTTCCCGTTTCGCTGATCGGCTACAGCGGCGGAGCGCAAATGGCGTGCGGTGCGGCACCCTACCTCAAAGAAGCAATCGGCGCGCCGATCGAGGTGATCTCGTTGGGGGGCGTGATCAGCGGCGACAATCCGCTCTTGCAGCTGCGGCGACTCTACCATCTCGTCGGCGACAAAGACATGATCGAGCGCGCCGGGCCGGCAATGTTTCCCTCGCGCTGGAAGATCATGGTGCGCTCGTACTGGAACGTGGCGAAGCGCCTAGGCGTGTTGAAGGAGATCTCGCTGGGCCCGGTCGGCCATCAGGTGCCGGGCGGGATGCTCGATCCGAACAAACAACTCCCCGATGGGCGCAGCAGCCTGCGCCAAACGCTCGATTATATCGAAGGGATGCTAGCCGCCTAAGCTACCAGTGGAGCGGCCCCGCGGCATGCGGCTGCACCCAAACGATGAGGTCCCATTGCGTCGGCATGTCGAAGATTGTCTTGATGTAATCGGGGCTCGGCACTTTGCCCAGTTTGACAAGGGTATCGGCCGAGGGCGAGTTGAGATTGCCGCCCGCATTTACGAAGTCTGGATTCCAGACCCACTGGTCGTAGACCATCTTGCCGTTGGCCGTGATTACGTAGTGCACGTGTCCGTTGAACTCGTACCAGCGGCCGGGGTTGATTCCCCAAAGCTGCGGCCGAGGCTCGCCGTTCGGGCGGGGTACCGAGAAATCGGCGCCCATGAGATTACCGCTCGCGTCGTACCAAAGCTGGCTCGGGTGCGCGGGATCCGCGTTCCACTTTTTGTCCGCGTAGCTGATCGCGCCGGTGTCGTCGGGGCTCGTGTAGCGGACGTAGCCGGCTTTCTCGGCATCGTTGACATGCGGGAAGCGCGCGATAAGATCGGTCTTCACCGAGGAAACGAATTGCGCTTCACTGGACGAGAGTGGCCCCGTGTAGGTCGGGGCTTCGTCGGCGAGCGCGGGCACGAATGGGAATAGGGAAAAAATCGCCAGGGCGGCGGCGGCAAACACTTTCATGTCGCTAACAGCGTCTCTGCAGGCCCTCCTGTGACCGCTTAATCGCGAGGATCGGGAGCTGGCTAGTAAGGCGTTCCTTGCGGCGCTGCCGGGCTCAGCGCGACGCCGGCGTAGCCGCCGCCGGGCACCGTGATCGACTCCATCGGACGGCCCGGGGATCCAGGATAAACGTAGCGCTGCAATTGCTTGGCGCTCAGTCCGGGATTTTCGACCCAAACACGGTTCTCGCGCTTGTCGAGCGCGACGCCGAACGATCCGGGATGCTTCGTCGCAAAGAGATTTGTCATGGTTGTCGAGCCCGGCGCGAACTCGCCGCAGGCGGCGGATTGATCGCAGACGAGCAGCGCACCCGTGGTCGTAGTCTGAATGCCGCCCGGCGCCTGAAGCGTAATTCCGAGATCGGTCGGCGAGCCCGTGCCTGCGGACCATTCGTCGATCCGCCCGCTGCCGGTCGGTCCGTTGAGCTTGAGGTAGGTCACGTACAGATTCCCGCGATTATCGACCGCATCGTTGAACGCGTAGTTCATGTTGGGGTCGGTAAGCGTCCCAGTCGGCGTGGTGCTGCCGTTGGCGTAGACTTCCACCGCGCCGTTGTTGCCGCTCGCGCACCCTTGCGTGTAGTTGAAGAAATTGCTCACGTAAACCGTCCCCGAAGCGTTGTCGACCGCGACGTCGGTGGCCGAACCGGCCGAGTCCTGCAGCGTCTTGACGGGCGTTGACGCGCCGGGTGCGAACTCGAGCACGCTCGAGAACTGCGTCTTGCAGTTGCCGGAAATGGCGACCCACAGATTGCGATGCTTGTCGACAAAAAGACCCTGCGGGTTGGTGACGCCGGTGATCTGTCCGCAAGGTGTCCTGGCGTTGTGGCTCTGATCGAAGATGTAGACGGAGTTGTTGTAGGAGGTCACGTAAACAAGCGAACTCCCGCATCCCGACGCGTTCATACGCGGGCCGCTCGATCCGGCCGTTCCCCCGGAACGGGTCTGCGCCGGCGCCGATCCCGCGCCAACGACGGCGGGGTTGCCGCCACCGCAGGCCGCGAGCGACCAGCTCGCGAGTACGACCACAGGGGCAAGGGAAATGCGAATCCAGCGGGCTCCTGACATGGGACACCTCCAAGTGCTTGGCTGCGACAGGCGAAGGCGGTCACCTCCGTTTCGGTGCGGCGCAGTCCGACAAATATCTGGGCGGCCGCTAATCCCCAAGCAGGGTTCCTTGACGCTGGTGGCGACGGGTGCTAAACTCGTGGCCTATGCCCCGGGGCGCATGACAGCGACCGAAACAGAAGGGCGAGACACCTCCAAGCTAGGGAGCCAGTGTTTCGTCTTTTTGGTGTGCCCAAAAACGGTGTCATCCTGAGCGAAACGCGGTAGGCGTGGAGTCGAAGGACCGCATTCATTAACCGTACATTAATCCGCAGAGAAAGAGATTTGATGGCGAAGACGACAGCTCCGAAGTCCACACCGAAGAGTTCACCGGAGCCTGTCCCGAGTTCGCCGAGGGCTGCTAAAGCAAGGCCGAAGCGCTCCGCCGTCGCCCCGCTGAAAGTGACGGGCGACGGGAACGGGGCTTCGACCGTGATGCCCTCGACGTTTCCAATGCCGACGGGCGCATTCACCGTCGAGCAGCGACCCGAGCCCGGACCGAAGCGCGAGCGGTACTCCTTTGGGAGTATCCCGCACGTCCTCGAGGTTCCGAACCTGATCGAGCTCCAGAAAGCGAGCTTCGATTGGTTCAAGACCGAGGGGCTTGCGGAAGCCTTCGCTTCGATCTCCCCGATTAAGGACTTCACCGGGAATCTGATCCTTGAGTTCGGCGAGCACTCGCTGGGCGAGCCGAAGTATTCGATCGAGGAGTGCCGCGAGCGGGACATGACCTACAGCGCGCCGCTGCGCGTGCGGGTCCGCTTGATCACGGCCGAGTCCGGCGAAATCAAAGGCATCCCGGACCAAGAGATCTTCATGGGCGACTTTCCGTTGATGACGGACAAAGGCACGTTCATGATCAACGGCGCCGAGCGCGTCATCGTCAGCCAGCTGGTGCGGTCGCCCGGCGTCTACTATAGCCAAGACGTCGACACCAACGCGCGCCCCACATACAACGCCACAATCATTCCGAATCGTGGGGCGTGGATCGAGTTTGAAACCGATAACGGCACCAAGAATGACGAGACCGAAGGCACGATCGGCGTCCGGATCGACAAGAACCGCAAGATTTACGTTTCGACCTTCATTCGGGCGCTGACGCGGCCGCAGCTCGGCTACGATTGGGAGAGCGACGAAGCGATTCTCGGGCTTTTCGAGGATCTGCCCCCCGAAGGGGTCGCGATCATCCGCAATTCGATCGAGAAAGACCGCGACATCAAGACCCGCGAAGACGCGCTCAAGGAGATTTATAAAAAGCTGCGGCCCGGCGAACCCGAGAACGCCGAAAACGCCGAAAAGCTGATCGAATCGCTCTTCTTTGACGATAAGCGCTACGACTTGGCGGGGGTCGGACGCTATAAGCTCAGCAGCAAGTTCCAGTATCGAATCGAGAATCCGGATCCCGAGGCACGGGTAGCGAAGCCGTACCTGTCGATCAACGAGTACCACGATGCGGGTCTCACCGAGCCGAAGGCGATCGTCACGGCACGTGAGGACGGCGAGGTTGTCGACGTCGTCGACGCGTTCGATAAGGAAAAGCCCGAGCAGTCGGAATGCCTCGTGACCATCCGGTATAAGGATGGCAGCACCGTCGTCTATGATCTTTACCGCGATCTCGGCATCCGAAAGGTGCTGGGCGTTCGACCCCGCGTCGCGCCCGGAATCGTTCGGGGCCAGAGCGTGAAGAAGGGCGATACGATTGGCGACGGCGCGCGCTGCCTGCTGCGCGATGACATGATCGCCGTCATCCGCCGGCTGATTCGCGTGGCCGTCGGCATGGTGCAGAAAGACGACATCGATCACCTCGGCAACCGTCGCGTGCGTTCCGTTGGAGAGCTGCTGCAAAATCAGTTTCGCGTCGGTCTGCTGCGGCTCGAGCGCGTTGTGCGGGAGCGCATGACGGTACAAGACATCGAGACGGTCACGCCTCAGGCCTTGATCAACATCCGCCCGGTCGTCGCGGCGATCAAAGAGTTCTTCGGGTCCTCGCAGCTCTCGCAGTTCATGGACCAGACCAACTCGCTGGCTGAGCTCACGCACAAGCGGCGTCTCTCCGCGCTCGGTCCTGGGGGTCTCTCGCGGGAGCGCGCCGGCTTCGAGGTCCGCGACGTTCACCATTCGCACTACGGCCGAATCTGCCCGATCGAGACGCCGGAAGGGCCGAACATCGGTTTGATCGGCTCGCTCGCGACCTACGCGCGCGTTAATAAGTTCGGATTCATCGAGACGCCGTACCGCGTCGTGCACGAAAGCGTCGTCTCGGACGAGATCAAATATCTGACCGCCGACAAAGAAGACGAGTACATCATCGCTCAGGCGAACACGCCGGTAGATTCGGAGTCGGGGCGCATTACGGCGGAATCCGTCGTGTCGCGTTACGCCGAGGAGTATATCGAAGAACCGGCCGCGCGCGTTCAGCTGATGGACGTATCGCCCAAGCAGATCGTCTCGGTCGCGACTGCGCTCATTCCGTTCCTCGAGCACGACGATGCCAATCGCGCGCTGATGGGAGCGAACATGCAGCGTCAGGCGGTTCCGCTGCTTCGACCGTCCGCCCCGATCGTCGGGACCGGAATGGAGTATCGCGCTGCTAAGGACTCCGGGAGCCTGATCGTCGCCGAAGAGGCGGGGACGGTTACGGCGGTGGACGCCAAGGGTGTCGCGGTCCGCAATCGTGACGGCATCGAGAAGACCTACGAGTTGTTGAAGTTCGTGCGAAGCAATGCCGGCACGTGCATTAATCAGCGACCGATCGTCGCGGTCGGCGATGAGGTCGAAGCGGGCCAAGTAATCGTCGACGGACCCTCTTCCGATCAGGGCGAGCTCGCGCTCGGGCAGAACGTGCTTGTCGCGTTCATGCCGTGGGAAGGCTACAACTACGAAGACGCGATTCTCATCAGCGAGCGGATGGTCAAGGAAGACCGCTTCACCTCGATTCACATCGAGGAGTACGAGTGCGAGGCACGCGACACGAAGCTCGGACCCGAAGAGATCACGCGGGATATCCCCAACGTCGGTGAGGACGCGCTGAAGGATCTTGACGAGCGCGGCATCATACGCATCGGCGCCGAGGTTCGTCCCGAGGACATTCTCGTGGGCAAGGTCACGCCGAAGGGCGAGACGGAGTTGACGGCCGAGGAGCGGCTGTTGCGCGCGATCTTCGGAGAGAAGTCGCGCGAAGTGCGCGACACCAGTCTCAAAGTGCCGCACGGCGAGAAGGGCAAGATCATCGACGTCAAGGTCTTCTCGCGCGATAACGGCGACGAGCTCTCACCCGGCGTCAACCATCTCGTTCGTGTCTACGTCGCGCAGAAGCGCAAAATTCTACAAGGCGACAAAATGGCGGGACGCCACGGCAACAAGGGCGTGATCGCAAAGGTGCTCCCCGAGGAAGATATGCCCTACCTCGAGGATGGAACGCCGGTCGACATCGTGCTCAACCCGCTCGGCGTGCCGTCGCGCATGAATCTGGGACAGATCATGGAGACGCATCTCGGCTGGGCGGCGCGCATGCTCGGCATGAGCGTTGCGACGCCGGTCTTCGACGGCGCACACGCTGAGGACATCGGAGAGTGGCTGCAAGACGCCGGTCTTCCGGCCGACGGCAAGACGTGGCTGCGCGACGGGCGCAGCGGCGAACGTTTTTCGCGCCCGATCACGGTCGGTCAGATCTACATGCTCAAGCTCGCGCATCTCGTCGACGACAAGATCCACGCGCGCTCGACCGGGCCGTACTCGATGATCACGCAACAACCGCTGGGTGGAAAGGCGCAGTTCGGAGGTCAGCGCTTCGGTGAAATGGAGGTTTGGGCGCTCGAAGCCTACGGCGCCGCCTACACGCTCCAGGAACTGCTGACGGTGAAATCCGACGACGTCGTTGGACGCGTGAAGACGTACGAAGCGATCGTCAAAGGCGAGAACGTCATGGAGCCTGGTGTTCCCGAATCGTTCAAGGTGCTCATCAAGGAGCTTCAGTCGCTCGCGCTCGACGTGAAAGTGCTCACGGAGAACCGCGAAGAGGTTGACATCAAGACGCCTGAAGACGAGATGGGCGAATCGGAGCGCCGCGAGTATGGCCTCCTGATGGGCGACGAACAGGCGGTGGTATCGCAAACCGCGGTCGCGGCGCGCGAAGCCGTCGCGGAAGCCGTTGGCGAGACCGTTGGGGAAGCCGCGCCCGAGGAAGAGGAAGAGGAAGAGATCGACGACAGCAAGCCGCTCGATGCGACTGCGCCGATTCCGCCTCAACCCGTCGCGCCGCGCGCGACCGAGATCGAGCCCGAGGAGATCTTCGAGGAAGAGGAAGCGACCCCGGACGAGGAGCTCGAGGGGCCGCAAGGCTATGAACTCGAGGAAGAGGACGACGAGTCTTCCTACGAGGAAGAAAAGCCCAACTACGAATCCGAAGAAGAGGAGACGCCGTTTAGCGAAAACGGCCCTCAGGAAGAAGAGTTCTAGCGACTTGTCGTCCTGAGCCGTGCGAGGCCCCGCTAAGTGCGGGGCCTCTTTTGTTGTCTCATCCGAAGGATGATTCCGCCTCTAGTGCTTCGTGCAGACTCCGCTGACACTGACGACGCGACCGGTGCCCGCTTCGGTGAACGATGAGGATAAGGTCATCTTCGTGTTGCTGACCTTCGTGACCGCATTGTCGGTCTGACTCTTGATGTCGGCGGTAGGCGCGAAGGACACGTCATGCCAGGACATCTGATCGCCGTTCCATCCACTCGAGAACGCGAGACCGTAGCCGTTCTGCGGACCGTTGGTAATGTCGACCCAGCGGTGAGTGTCGGGATCGTAAGTGATCTTATCCGTGTTCGTAAGCCTCACCGCAATCCACTTGGTCGGGTTTGTCGTGGACGTTTCGTTAATCCACCAGCCGCTGGGATCCATGGTGTAGGTCGAGGTCGTTACGTACGCCGCCGGACGGCGCGAGCTTTTGGTGGTGCAGGTCCAGGTTCCCACCAAGTAGCTCATTGACGAAAAGTTGGGCTTCTTGGGAGCCGGAATCGGGGTGCTCTCGACCTGCGCGAGAGCGTAAGACGGCAGCGCCGCAGCCAATACGGCAACGGCAATGATAGCGCGATATATGCGCATTAACATCTCCTAGTAAGATATGGCGAAAGGCACTAGTTTTCCGGCTGTTGCCTGCACGCCTGCTTATCTCCCCAGGGCCACTCGCCGGTTTGAAGGTATCGAATGCTTGGTCAGGGTAGCGTACCCGGCTGCGCTTTGGGAGGCATCCATTGAGCGAACTTTCGAGAATCGGGGTCGTCGGCACCGGACGCATGGGCGCGAACATCGCCAAACGTCTCCACGATGTCGGCTATTCGATCGTCGCGCTCTACGATCCCAACGTCGAATCTGCGCGCAAGACCGCGGCCGAGACCGGCGGCGAGGTCACCGGCTCGCTCGCGCGCGTAACCGAGCTCTCCGACGTCATCCTGACGGTCGTCACCGACGATGCGGCGATGAATCGGATCTTCGCCAGCGCCGGCGACTCGCTGCTGACGAACGCGCGCGGTAAGATCTTCGTTAACTGCGCGACCCTGACGCCGAAAGTGCACGTCGAGGTAGAGCGACGCGCGCAGCAGCAGGGTGCCGATTCGCTCGAGGCCTGCATGGCTAGCTCGATTCCGCAGGCCCGCAACGGAACGCTCTACCTGATGGTGGGCGGCCGTAAAGAGATCTTCGAGCGGGTCAAACCGATGCTCGAGAAAATGAGCGCGTCGCTGAAGTACGTCGGCGAGGCGGGGAAGGCCGCGCAGGTCAAGGCGCTCGTCAACATGGTCATGAACATCAACACCGCGGGTCTCGCCGAGGGATTGGGTCTTGGCGACGCGCTCGGCCTCGACCTCGACCTCCTGCGCGAAGTCTTCTCGCAGACGGGCGCGAACTCGCGCGTGCTCGAGACCGACGGCGCCGACATGCAAAACCGCGAGCACGACGTTTACTTCTCGGCGGCGCATGCCGCGAAGGATTCGGGGATCGCGCTTTCGCTCGCCAAAGACGCCGGCTTGACGCTTCCGCTCGCCCAGGCGACTTTCGAGCAGTACGAGAAAATGAAAGAGCTCGGGCTCGGGGAGCTCGACAAGTCGGGCGTATCGGAGCTAACGTTCAAATCACGCCACGGTGAACGTACCGCGGCGCACTCGTGAATTAGGAGGAAGTCATGCCTGCGGATACTGGAACGAAAGTAGTGCCGTTGATCAGCTCGGGAACGGCCGGACCGCTTGGAGCGATTCATCTGCCGCGTCTTTGGCTGAAGCTCTCGCTCGCAGCCGCCGACGCGTTACCGGAAGGGTACGACGAGTGCGGCTCCGGGTTCGACGCGATGACGCTTGACGCGCTCGGCCTCGATCGGCAGAAGACGATCAACTTCGTCCGTTCGAACAGACCGACGTATATGGAGTTCGAAGAGTGGGTGGTTACCCACGGGAAGAGCGACAAGGCGACCGTCGAGCGGCATAACGCGGCGATTCGCGGCTATCACCACGGTGACGACCTCGGTAAGCAGATGCGCGAATCGTCGAAGATCAAGGATACGTCGGTGAAGGACGCGGTCTCGCTCAACACCGTCGAAGATCTCGACGAAGTCCATCGCCAGCTGCACCGCAAATAACTTCACCTCGTCGTGTCACCCTGAGCGAAGCGAGCATCGTCCTCGACGACGGTGGCGCAACGACGCTCGAGCGCTGGGGCGAACGCGGCCCATTGATTCTCGCCGTGCACGGAATGACGAGCTCTCGCAAATCGTGGGAACGCTTGGCGCGGCATCTCGAGGGGCGCTTTCGTCTCGTTTCGTACGATCAACGCGGTCACGGCGATAGCGCGCAGGTCGCCGGCCCGATGTCACTCGCGCGCGGAGTTGCCGATGCAGAAAATGTCGCCGCGTCGCTTGGCGAGCCCGTTGACGTATTGCTCGGCCATTCTTGGGGTGGTGCCGTTGCCATTCTTGCGGGAGCCCAATTGCCGGTCGCGCGCGTGGCAACGATCGACCCCATGATCCGTCAGGTCAGCGCGGATTGGTACGACGAATATCTCGCCGAGCTTCGCGAGCTCTTCGCGCTGACCGGGAACGACCGGGACGCGCAGGTGCGCGAGGAGTATCGCGATTGGTCCGCACCCGACGTCGAGGGGAAGGTGCACGCGGTCCACGCTATGACCGCCGAGCCGATAGCGGGGCTCTTGCGTGAGAATCCGCCCGGCGAATGGGACTTACGAGCGAGCATTGCTCGATACGAAAAGCCGCTCTTACTCGCGCTCGCGGCTCCCGGCGAGAGCATCAACGATGAGGAGACGCTGGAGCAGGTCGAGCACGATCGGTCCGCGAGCGTTTGCATTGTGCGCGTACCGAACGCCGGCCACAACCTCCATCGGACGGCGTTCCAGGACCTCGCTCGCAGTCTCGATGACTGGCTCGCGCTAACTCGCATTACCCCCTAACCTAAGCCTAATCGAGTTATAATCCCGCTTGGAAGTAGCTTGCGCTCCTACGAGAATTATCGCATATCCGCAATTTTGCGGTTGATTGCCCTTCGAAGGAGTTACAATGCGTAAAGCTATTAGTGCACTAGCCCTTCTGCTCTTCGCTTCCTTGCAAGTGGCGCGGGCCGATGTGAATCCGAACGCTGCGCCGGCCGATGAATACTTCGGCCCCTACCAGCAGAGCGTTCTCGAAATCCGGAACCGCTTAAACGATTACGACCAACTAGCCGGCAGCACGATGCTCGATCCCTCGGTCGGCGGATATCTCGACCACCTACAGCTTGCGATACGCGACTGGCAGCACAAATATCCGCGCGATCCGTGGTTGCCTCCGATGCTCGCTCATCTGATGCGCGAGTACTGGCGCGCGGGACAGGCGTCGAGTCCAACTGGTGTGGCGGCGTTAGCGTTCATGCGCTCGTCCTACCCCGATTCCGCGTACACCGCTCAGACGGTGGCGCTCGTCTACGGTTCGAATCCCGACCTCAACCAGATCGCGCGAGATGGTGCCGAACCGCCTGCGTACGATGCCGGACCTTCTTATGCGCCGGCGCCGTCGTATGCGCAGCTGCCCTCGTATGCGACGCAGGAAGTTCCGGCTTCCGGCATCGCGACCTACGATCAGCCCGTTCAAGCGCAGCCCGTCGGTATGGCGCAAGTCTCGGATGCGGCGCCCAGCTATGCCGCTCCCGAGCCCTATCAGCCTGCCGCCGACGCAGCGTCGCCTGACGACGACGCTCCAACTCCGCCTCCGATGCGATAGCGCAAAACGCTTCGAACGAACCGCAAGAGCGCCCGCGTCCATCGCGGGCGCTCTTCTATGTTATGATGCGGCGATGACCGCAAAGAGCAACTTCGTCGATCAGGCGATTCAAGAGTACGTCATCGCTACCGTCGTCCGCGAGCATCCCGTATTGCGCGAGTTGCGCGAGGAAACCTTACGCCTTCCTAACGCCCGGATGGCGATCGGGCCGGAGCAGGGGCAGCTGATGCAGTTGCTGGCGCATGCGATTGGCGCCCGCCGGTACCTAGAGATCGGCGTCTTCACGGGCTACAGCTCGCTTTCGATGGCGCTCGCGTTGCCGGCCGACGGCTATGTGCTGGCGTGCGATGTCAGCGAAGAGTTCACCCGCGTTGCGCGGCGCTATTGGGAGGCTGCGGGCGTTGCCGCCAAGATCGACTTGCGCATCGGGCCGGCGCTCGAGACGCTCGCAAAGCTGCGCGCGCAAGACGTCGAGCCCTTCGATATGGCCTTTATCGATGCCGACAAAGCAAATGTCGGCGAGTATTATGAGAAAGCACTCGAGCTCGTTCGCCCGGGAGGCCTGATCCTGGTGGACAACGTGCTCTGGGGCGGCGCTGTCGTTGATGCGTCGGACGAAGATCCTGACACTCGAGCCTTACGCGCGGTCAATAGCAAAGCGGGCCGCGACGATCGCGTCAACGTCGCGCTCATTCCAGTCTGCGACGGGCTCCTAATTGCGCTAAAACGAAACTCGGGGCTTCCCTAAGTTTTTGGGGGGCGCAGGTAGTTAAAGCGAGCCCACGCGTCGCGCGGGGCGCTCGCCTGATGCGTGGAATAGGCCGGAGAAGCCGGAGAAGCAACCTCCGAGTACCCGCTCACGTCGAAGCAAATGCGCTGATGCGGATAGTCGACGGCCATCGCGTGAACGCTGTCGACGTTCGTTTCGATAATGCCATTGTCACCATCAGGCCGCTGCGGTTCGGTACAGACCGGCATCGAGCTCTGCGGCGCGCCCGGTGCATAACGCACCGAAGCGATTGCACCGCAGGCGAAGCCCTTCGCAACGGCCCCGGGCATTGTTTGAAAGTTGGCGTTGGCAACGAGCGGGTGTTGAAGCTGGGTTCGCACGCCTTCCCAAAGCATGCCGCCGCCCCCCATCCCTGAGTCGAGTACGATGTGGTTAAACCACGTGCCGTTGATCTCGACGGTCGCAAGCGGCACGTGCGATGACAGATCGACCTGCACGCAGTGCATGCGTGCAAACTGCGACGGAGCCGGGAAAAGGGTGACGAGGCGGCGATCCCGATCGATCAGCGTCGGAAAGTGCGCGAAGAAATCATAACCGCAGAGTGCATCGGGTTCAGTGAGGTTCGACGAGATCAAGGCATGTACGTCGCCAAGCGCGTGTCCGGCGACGCCGAAATGCGAAATTTCAGTCTGGCGGTCCATATAGGTGCGGCCGTCGGGCGCAACCTCAAAGGTGCCGGCTTGCGCCGAAAGGTGGGCGGCCTGCGCGAGCGATTGGGAGACGACTATTGCCGAGGTTCCGGTATCGAGTATGCAGGTGGCTCGCTGACCGTTGATCGTCACCGGAATCGTGGTGCGCGCCTCGTACGATCCACTCGACAGGCTCACCGACGCCGCGGCCATGGCGCGGTGCGTTTGCGCCGCAAACGCGGTGAGGCTGCCAACGACGCAGAGGCCAAAAACCAATGCGCGCAATGTGAGGGCTTTCATCTCCGGTTCGAGCGTAGCGTACCACGGCGTAGCGGGATTCGTCTGCGTCTCTCATCAAACTTTGACCTAATGCCATTCCCCGAGAAGTTTCGCGTCACGTGCGTCGGAGGCGGTCCGGCCGGTCTCTACTTCGCCATATCGATCAAGCGGCGATTTCCGGCCTGGCAGGTACGCGTGCTGGAGCGCAATCGGCCTCTCGACACCTTCGGCTGGGGTGTGGTCTTCTCCGACGCGACGCTCGAGAATCTGCGGGTGGCCGACGAGCCGACACATCGCGAGATTACGCAAGCGTTCGCGCACTGGGACGATATCGAAATCCACTTCGGTGGACGGACGATCGTCTCAGGAGGTCACGGCTTTTCCGGGATTTCCCGCAAACATCTTCTCGAGATTCTTCAACGCCGCGCTGCCGAGCTGGGCGTCGAGTTGAGCTTTTCGCACGAAGTGGATGATGTCGAGGCGCTCCGCGCCGGATGCGACCTGCTTGTCGGCGCCGACGGAATTAACAGTCGCGTCCGGAGCACCTACGCAAACGCGTTCCGGCCCGAGCTCGACCGGCGCATATGCCGTTTCGTTTGGCTCGGGACGACGCTGCCGCTCGATGCCTTCACGTTTTTCTTCGAGCAGACCCGGCACGGCTGGTTTACCGTGCACGCTTATCGCTTCGACGAAGAACTAAGCACGTTCATCGTTGAGTGCCGGGAAGAGACGTGGCTCGCGCACGGCCTCGACTCGGCCGGCACGCAGGAAACGCTCGCGTTCTGCGAAGGCCTGTTCGCGCCGTACCTGCGTGGGCATCGGCTGATGGCAAATAGCGCCCATCTGAGCGGTCGCGACTGGCTGAACTTCACGCGAGTGAGCAACGAACGCTGGGTGCACGAGAATGTCGTGCTGCTTGGGGATGCCGCCCACACGGCACACTTCTCGGTTGGTTCGGGAACGAAGCTGGCGATGGAGGACGCGATCGCGCTCGCCGACGCACTTGCCGGTGGACTCGGCGGCGCTCTTTTGCAGTACGAAGAATCGCGAAAGCTCGAAGTTCTCAAGCTGCAAAATGCGGCTCGCAACTCGACCGAATGGTTCGAGAACGTCGCGCGCTACGCGACGCTTCCGCCGGAGCAGTTCGCATATAGTTTGCTGACGCGCAGCCAGCGCATCGGCCATGAGAACCTGCGGCTGCGCGATACGACATACGTAGACGGCGTCGAGAGATGGTTTGCGGGCCGCGTGGTGCCGCCGATGTTTACCCGCTTTCGCTTGCGAGGTCTCGAGCTGACGAATCGCATCGTCGTTTCACCGATGGACATGTACAGCGCGGTGGACGGAACGCCCCACGACTTTCATCTCGTCCATCTCGGAACGCGGGCGCTCGGGGGCGCCGGCTTGATCTTTACGGAGATGACGTGCGTGACGCGTGAAGGGCGAATCTCGCCCGGCTGTACCGGGATGTATCTTCCTGAGCACACGGCGGCCTGGAAGCGGATCGTGGATTTCGTGCACGAGCGCTCATCGGCCAAAATCTGCCTCCAGCTCGGACATTCGGGTCCGAAAGGTTCGACCAAACTCATGTGGGAGGGAATGGACGAGCCGCTCGATGATGGGAACTGGCCGATCGTCGGCCCCTCGGCCATCCGGTACGCCCCGGTTAATCAGATGCCGGCGGAGCTAACCGGGCAACAGATGCGTGAAATTCGCGATGCGTTCGTCCGCGCCGCCGAGATGGGCATTTCGGCAGGCTTCGACATGCTCGAGCTGCACTGCGCGCATGGATATTTACTCTCATCCTTCATCACCCCGCTGCGCAATCAACGGACCGACGAGTACGGCGGCTCGCTGGAGAACCGCCTACGCTATCCATTGGAAGTTTTTCGCGCGGTGCGCGCGGTCTGGCCGGCCGATCTTCCAATGTCGGTCCGAATTTCGGCGACGGATTGGGTGGACGGCGGCGTTTCCGGCGAGGATTCGGTCGAGATCGCGCGCGCGTTCAAAGCGGCAGGTGCCGATCTCATAGACGTTTCGACGGGCCAGACATCGACCGACGCCAAGCCGGTTTACGGACGCATGTTCCAGACACCTTATGCCGACCGGATCCGCAACGAGGTCGGCATCGCAACGATGGCGGTCGGAAACATCACCGAAACGGATCAAGTCAACGCGATTCTTGCGGGTGGACGCGCGGATCTCGTTGCACTCGGGCGGCCGCACCTCGCCGACCCGTTCTGGACGCTGCACGCGGCGGCGAAGCTGGGTTATCACGAGGCCGCTTGGCCGATGCAATATCTCCCCGGAAAAGAACAGCTCGAGCGGATCGTCGCGCGAGCCGCGAGCGGCACGCCGTGAGCGTCGCGGGAAGGCACGCGCTCGTCACCGGGGGTGCGCGAGGGATAGGTTTGGCGATCGCAGAGCGGCTCGCGTGCGAGGGCGCTCGCGTCACCATCGTCAGCCGCACCGCTCGTCGCTGGGGACAGGCTCCGTCGAACGGCGACACGGGAATTGAATTCTTCGCAGCGCAGGCGGACGTGACGAACGAGGAGCAAGTTCACCGCGCCTTCGCTGCGGCGCGCGAAGCTAACGGTCCAATCGAGATTCTGGTCAACAACTCCGGGATCGCCGAATCGGCGCCTCTGAAGCGCACCGATCTTGCGATGTGGCAGCGAATCCTGGCGACGAATTTGACTGGAACGTTTCTCTGCACGCGCCAGGTCGTCGACGAGATGGTCGCCACGGGTTGGGGACGAATCATAAACGTGGCGAGCACGGCCGGGCTAGACGGCGCGCCGTATCTCTCGGCGTACTGCGCGAGCAAACACGGCGTGATCGGTTTTACACGGGCGATGGCTGCCGAGTTCGCTTCGACCGGCGTCACCGCAAACGCGGTCTGCCCCGGCTACGTCGAAACGGAGATGATGGCGCGCGCCATCGCAAATATCACGGCGCGGACGGGACGCAGCGAAGAAGCGGCACGCGAGCTGCTGGCGAGCGGCAATCCTGAAGGGCGCATCGCGACGGTCGACGAGGTCGCGCAAGCCGTGCTCGATCTGATAAACGGCACGCAAACCGGTGTCGCGCTGGTCATTCCCGGTTCTACCGTCGCTTAGGCTCCATACCAACGGAGCTGCGGCCAAATGACCGACAGCGGCGCCACCGGATCGCGACAGACGTAGATCGGCGCGGGGCCCTCGACGATCCACTTGTACGGCTCCACGGACGTGCGCGAGAGCACGCAGTTGCGATAGAAACGGCGTAGGAGGTCGATGCGCGTTGCACCGATCGCGACGAGCGTCGAGCCTTCTAAGCCCCGCGTCCCCCAGAGGTAGTAGTTGTTCTGGCTGGAGATTGCACCCGGTAGCCCGTACGCCGGTCCAAAAAAGTCGAGCGCTCCGGCGTCGCCATAGGTGTCGGCGTAAACGGCGGTGCTTTCGCGTACGCTGGGCGGCAGCGAGAAATACACTCTGGCGACGTCACGCGCCAGCCGTTGCCAGCCGAACTCCTCCGCAAAGACGGGTTGGATGAGATGCGGCGGCGTGCCGCTGCGTCCGGTTAAGCCGAGTGCCTTGCTGTAGCCGATCAGCCCGTTGACCGGAAGCACCGGTAGCGATAGGGGCAGCGCTAAAATGCCGACTGTGGCGAGCAACCCGAAAATTGTGATGCGCACGCTTGCGGCCGCGCGTTCGATCGCCGTCGCGCCGATCGCAAAGAGCGGCGCATAGATGCCGATGATATAGTAGCCCTTAGCCGAAAGCACCACAGCGAAAAGTAAAATAACGACATACGCGATCGTAACGAACCGCAAGTCGCGCAAACCAGCGAGGCTATACGGCGCGAGCAGGCCGGCAATCCAAACGGGCGCGGCGACCGGATTGGTGTAGAGAAGTTGCTCGAGCAAAAAGTCGCGCGCGTTGCTGGCCACGTTGAGCGACTCCAGCGCAAGCCCGTTCGCAAACGCGTGCCGGTGCGCGACGTCCCCGCGCAGCACTTCGACGATCGGCCAGCCATGCACGGCCTGCCAGGCTATATTGGGAGCGAGTAAGATGGCAGCCGCCGCAAACGCGTAGAGTGCGTACGGGGAACGCAGAACGCGGCGTTGGGGCGTTGCCAGCAGACCCGCGAGAAGGCCGGGGACCAAGAGGAGCATCGAGTACTTCGAGTACATGCCGAAGACGGTCGTAAGCCCGAGGGCAAGCCACCATGGAGCTCGGCGAGAATCGGGAGCGCGCACGATCCTTACGCAGCAATAAACGGCGAGCGTCCAAGAGAACGGCTCGAAGGAAGTCGTGGTCAGGGTATTTCCGAGCAGCAAATATGCCGGCGCTAGCAGCGTCGCGAGGCCGGCGAGCGCTTGGGCGAAGCGCCCACCACCGAGCTCGCGAGCGAGTCGCACTGCGAGATAGACGGTGAGCGCACTCGCCAAAATCGGCAACAAGCGCAGCGCGAGCAAAGCGTAGCCCGTCGGAGCCGCAAGCCAGGCTGCGACCGCGACCATCGGCGGCTGATCCACGTACCCCCAGGCGAGGTGCTTCGAGCTTGCGATAAAGTAGAGCTCGTCGCGGAAATAGCCGTAGCGCCAGGCCGTCGCCAGGTGGAGCAGCGCCGCGATCGACGAGAGCGCGAGCGGTATCACGCGGTGCGGCGCGCGAGGATCAAGAGGCTAAGGCCAAATCCGCAGACGCCCGACCAAATCCACGCGCCGAGCGCGACGTTCCAATCCCACCAGATGCCGCCCGCGATCGACATCGCAACTAGATAGACGCCGATGTACGTCATCGGCACGCCGACGGCGAACCGCCGGAAGGCCACAGCGGTGCCGGCAGAGGGCTGGGGATCGTAACGCTGCACGAAGGCATCGGCGAAGACTCCTGTGAGCAGCGATTGCGCGAGCGTGACGGCGAGGAGCGGCGTTTGGTTTGTGAACGCAGCCGCCGCCGGAGCGTTTCCGATCGTAAAGAGCAGCGTCAGCATTCCGGGGCTCGTGTGCATGCGGGCGACGAGCCAAAGCGCGAATCCCGCCATCAAGGTGCTCTGAAAGATGACGATCAACACGCCGGTTGCGATCTTGTAGTAGCCGATCGAGAGCGCGGTCAGATAATCGGGGGTAAACGGCGCGATGGGTGGAGGCGCGTTAGGGCGGCCCGCGCCGGGATCGAATGCGTAGGCCGTGCCGAAATGCACCAAGATCAGCCAGGTCGCCAGGCCGAGAGCGAGCGGAAGCTGGCGCGCGAGCGTCGTCGCGCGACGATCGGAGAGAACCGAACGAATCGGTCCGCTCGACAGAAAGAATATCCCCAATCCGAGAATCTGGTGCGAGGGGCTGAGGAGGGCATCGACTCCCTCTTCGATTCCCAAGAGTCGATGCCAGATCAAGTCGCCGATTCCACCGGCTAGAAAGATCGGGATGCCAAGCATTGCGAGCCGGTAAGCGCGCGGGACGGCGTTCGACCAAGCGTAACCATAGCCGCGGTGACGTAGGACGAACGCGGCGAGCACGATCGCGACGGCAAGGATGCCGGTGTAGAAGATGGCGTGATAGGGCGTAAAAAACGTTTCCACCGGAACGTGACCGTGAGCCCACGCATCGAGGAAGAACCCGGCGGAGATCCAGACCCCGCAGGTGCCGACGGCATAGTCTAGCGCTACGCTTCGCGGCGCGGCACGCTGCTCAACCATGCGAAGGCCGTTACGGACTCCGTCTGCGAGCGCCTTCTCGCAAGCAGGTGGCGTCGTAAAGGTTTTCGTACGCTTCAACCGTGCTGCTTCGCATCGGCGCGCTTGCATTTACGGCGTTGCTCCCGGCCTGCGCCTCGCGTCTTCCGGAGTCACCGGCGAACCTTGCCGTGGGGTTGGCAGCCTTGCCGACGCCGCGCGTCGAGCGCAACGACGCGCCGCCGCGCATTCTCGCGATGCGTTTTTCGACTCTCGACGTAAAGCGCGGCACGCACTGGTCCGGCGAGTTTGTGACCGGCACCAACGTGGCGAGTCTCGAGGTGCGGACGAATCTCTTCTCGATCGACGCGCCAAAACGCGCTCCGGGGCGTTTCTCGTTCGTTCTGGACGTCCTCGATACGCCGCCGATTTTCGTGCGCGGCTATCGCCTGCGCGTCATCGCGCGCAACAGCGCGGGCCGCGCTTACGAGGAGAACGTGCCGCTACGGATCCGATGACGAACGCGCACTGTGAAGTCGACGGCAAGCTTATGACCATCACGCTGGATCGGCCGGAGCGCAAGAACCCTTTGACCTTCGAACTCTACGCGCAACTGCGCGACCGTTTCCGAGCTTTGCGGAGCGAGTCCGCAATCAAGGCGGTCGTGCTGACCGGTGCCGGCGGAAACTTCTGTTCGGGCGGCGACGTTCACGAGATTATCGGCCCGCTGACGGCGGCAACGCCGAGCGAGCTCCTAGAGTTCACGCAGATGACCGGCGACCTCGTCAAAGCGATGCGTGCGGCGCCGCAACCGATCGTTGCCGCCGTTGACGGCGTATGTGCGGGAGCGGGGGCGATTCTGGCAATGGCGAGCGATCTTCGCTTTGGAACGCAACGCTCGCGCGTCGCTTTTCTCTTCGTGCGCGTCGGACTCGCCGGCTGCGACATGGGCGCGTGCGCGATGCTGCCACGAATTATCGGGCTTGGACGTGCCGCCGAGCTGCTGTACACCGGACGCGCCATGCCCGGACGTCAAGCGTACGAGTGGGGTTTCTATAACGAAATCTGCGAGCCGCGCGAGCTGCTCGAGCACGCTCGCACTTTTGCGCGCGGACTCGCAGACGGTCCGACCAAGGCGCACGCGATGACGAAACAGATGTTGCACGAGCAATGGGCCATGCCGCTCGACGAGGCGATCGATGCCGAAGCGCGCGCTCAGGCGCTCTGCATGGAGAGCGGCGATTTCCGCCGTGCCTATGAGGCGTTTGCGCAGAAGCGCGCGCCCGTCTTCGAAGGCGATTGACCGAAATGTGCCTGGAATGGCCGTTTTTCGACCAGGAGCATCGGGCTTTTTCGAACGCATTCCAGCGCTGGCTCAAGCAGACCGGATCGCTCGACGATGAGGGGAACGCCGATGCAAGTTGCCGCGCGTGGGTGCACGCGCTTGCAGAGAATGGTTGGCTGCGCGCCTGCGTACCCGATGCGTACGGGGGAGTGCGCGCCGCGCTCGACGTGCGCACGCTCTGCTTGGCACGTGAAAGGCTCGCCTATTGCAGCGCGCTCGGCGACTTCGCGTTTGCGATGCAAGGCCTCGGCGGCGCGCCCGTAACACTCTTCGGCAACGCCGAACAGAAGCGGCGCTATTTGCCTGACGTTGCAGCCGGTCGTAGCATCGCGGCCTTCGCGCTTTCGGAGCGCGAGGCCGGCTCGGACGTCGCTGCACTGGCGACGCGCGCGCGCCTCGACGGTGACGAGTACGTGCTCGACGGCGAGAAGAGTTGGATCTCCAACGCTGGAATCGCCGACTTCTACGTCGTCTTTGCGCGTACCGGAGAGGCCGGCACGAAAGGGCTCAGCGCGTTTGCAGTCGACGCCTCAACGCGCGGCCTGCAGGTCGCCGCGCGGGTTGAGACCATTTCGCCGCACCCACTGGGAACGCTGCGATTCGAGGCGGCACGCGTTCCCGCCGATCGCAGGATCGGCGCGGAAGGCGAAGGCTTCAAGATCGCGATGGCGACCCTCGATCTCTTTCGCAGCACGGTCGGCGCGGCGGCCCTGGGTTTTGCGCGGCGCGCGTTGGCGGAGTCGGTCCAGCATGTCAAATCGCGCGTGCTTTTCGGTGCGCCGCTGGCCTCGCTGCAGCTCACACAGGCCGCGATCGCGGCGATGGCGACGGAGATCGACGCAAGCGCGCTCCTGATCTACCGCGCTGCGTGGCTGAAGGATACCGGAACGGCGCGCGTTACGCGCGAGGCTGCGATGGCGAAATGGTTCGCCACCGAAGCCGCGGGGCGCATCTGCGACCGCGCCGTGCAGCTCTTTGGGGGCCGCGGCGTGACGCGCGGCGAGATCGTCGAACGTCTTTACCGAGACGTGCGGGCGTTGCGAATCTACGAAGGCGCCAGCGAGATCCAGCAGCTCGTGATTGCGAAACAGACGTTGGAAGCGTGACGATGCGCCTCACCGGCCACATCGACACCTTCGCGGAAGATCACCTGCCGCCACAGTGGCAGATGCCCGAGTTGACCTTCGACGGGCTTGCCGTTCCCTATCCGGAGCAAATCAACGCGGCGGGCTACTTTCTCGACCGTCACGTTGGCTCCGGCGGTTCCGCCAATCGCTGCATCGTTCTTCCGGGCGGGGGCGTTTGGAGCTATGCAAACCTCCTCGCGGTTTCAAATCGGATTGCCCGTGTGCTCGTTGAAGATCTTGGGCTCGAACCGGGCAACCGCGTTCTGCTGCGCGCCCCGAATACTCCGATGCTTGCCGCATGCTGGTTCGCCGTGCTGAAAGCGGGCGGCATCGTCGTGACGACGATGCCCCTCTACCGCGCCGGCGAGCTGCGAATCATCATGGAGAAGGCACGGGTTACGTACGCGCTCTGCGACGCGCGTTTGCGCGCCGAGTTCGATCGGGCTTGCGAGCGTAGCGACGTGCGTTGCGTGTACTTAGGGGGCGCCGAGCCGGCGCCGGACTCGCTGGAGCTGCGGATAGCGTCGAAGGCGGAGGACTTTCGCAACGTCGAGACTGCGGCCGACGACGTGGCAATCATCGCCTTCACCTCCGGCACCACCGGAACGCCGAAAGCGGCGATGCATTATCACCGCGATTTGCTCGCGATCTGCGATACCTACGGCACGCGCGTATTACAGCCGGTCCGCGACGATCTTTTCTGCGGCAGCCCTCCGTTAGCGTTTACGTTCGGGTTAGGGGGTCTGCTGCTTTTTCCGCTCTATGCCGGCGCCGCAACGGTGCTCCTCGAAAAGGCCGGCCCGCTCGATTTGCTCGAGGCAGTCCGGCAGTTTGGCGTGACGACGATCTTCACCGCCCCGATCGCCTATCGAACGATGCTCGCTGCGATCGATACCTACGACGTCTCGACGTTGCGCGCGTGCGTCTCAGCGGGTGAAACGCTTCCCGCCGGCGTGTGGGAGGAATGGTACGCAAAGACCGGGCTTAGAATTCTCGACGGTATCGGCAGCACCGAGATGTTGCACATCTTCGTTGGAGCGCCGAGCTCGCAGACGCGGGCAGGCTCGACGGGGCGTGTTGTGCCGGGTTACGTGGCAGAGATCCACGACGACTCGGGCCGGCCCGTAGCCGACGGTACGATCGGACGCCTTGCGGTCAAAGGCCCAACCGGCTGTAAGTATCTGCAAGACGAACGGCAGCGCAGCTACGTACAACGCGGCTGGAACTATCCCGGGGACGCGTACCGCCGCGACGAAGAAGGCTACTTTTGGTACGTCGCGCGCGTTGACGACATGATCGTTTCGGCCGGCTACAATATCTCCGGTCCGGAGGTCGAGCAGGCGCTAATTGCTCACGCCGACGTGAAAGAGGCCGCCGTGGTCGGCAAGCGCGATCCGGAGAAAGAGACGCATATCGTCAAAGCCTTCATCGTGCTCGTCGAGGGCTGCGCGGCGACGCCCGAAAAAGCCGACGAGCTGCGCGAGTTCTGCAAGAGCCAAATCGCGCCGTTCAAGGCGCCGCGTGAAGTCGAGTTCGTTTCCGCTTTGCCTCGCACCGAAACCGGCAAACTCCAACGCTTCAAACTGCGCGACACGCCCGTGTCACCCTGAGCAACACCTCCGTGTCATCCTGAGCAACACCTCCGTGTCATCCTGAGCGACACCTCCGTGTCATCCTGAGCGACACCTCCGTGTCATCCTGAGCCATGCCGCCGTGTCATCCTGAGCCATGCCGCCGTGTCATCCTGAGCCATGCCTCCGTGTCATCCTGAGCCCTGCCTCCGTGTGATGCTGAGCCATGCCTCCGTGTGATGCTGAGCCATGCCTCCGTGTCATCCTGAGCCATGCCTCCGTGTCATCCTGAGCGGAGTCGAAGGATGACTCGCAACGCGATCTAGGCGCGACATTCCGAGTCGGACTGTCGTACCCGATACGCGCGCTGCTACGATTGAACTCTTGGCAGCACGGCGGTGGCTTCGATTTCGACTTTGGCCCCTGCTTCGAGCAGCGCGGCGACCTGAACGAGCGCCATTGCCGGATAGTGAGTTCCGACGATCTCGCGGTACGCGGCGCCGAATTCGCGCAAGCTCTGCCGGTACTGGCTCGCGTCGGTTACGTACCAGGTCAAACGAACGAGATGCCGTGCGTCGCCGCCGGCGGCGCGCAGCACCGACATCACGTTTTGCAGCGCCTGTCGCGCCTGCGCGAGAAACTCGTCGCTGACGAGCTCGTTGCGCTCGTTCCAGCCGATCTGTCCCGAGATCGCGAGATAGCGTCCCTCCGCGACGACTCCGTTGGCGTATCCGCTCGGGCGCGGCCAGCCGCTCGGGTTTATCGTCTCGCTCATGCGAAGTCTCCCGCGCTCGTGCGATCGACACCGGCGCCGACGCGCACGGCGCGCAACAAAAACGTCATTGCGACGCTGACGAACAGATTGATCAACAGGCCGTAGAGCGCGATGAAACCGGTCAACGAGACGCGGTTGGCGTGCAGCGTGAAGTTCGAGCTGAATCCGCTCGCGTAGGCCATCGCACAGCTGGCAACGAGTCCGCACGCCCAGCCGGCGAGCAGTGCCTTGGGGTGGAACCAGCGCGTCCACAAACCGAGGACGAAAGCGGGGAAGATCTGCAGCATCAGCGCGCCGCCGAGCAGCTGAAAGTCGATCGCGTACGGCACCGGCACGAATACGACGAAGAGCAGCGCGACTGCGCAGATCGCCACCGTGAGCGCCTTGGCCACGATCGTTTCGATCGGCGAACGCGCAGGGGAGAACTCGCGAAAGACGTTGCTTGCAAAGAGGTTCGCCGCACCGATGCACATGATTGCCGCCGGAACGAGCGCGCCGATGACGATCGCAGAATACGCGACGCCCGTGAACCACTCAGGAAAGTAGCGCGCGAAAAGCAGCGGCACGACGTTACTGGTATCTTTGACTTCGATCCCAGCGGCGATGGCGCAGTAACCCAAGAGTGCGAGCAAGCCCAGCAACAGCGAATAGATCGGCAGCAATGCGGCGTTGCGCCTGACGACCTCGCGACTCTTTGCCGCGAGGACGCTCGTGATCGAATGAGGATAGATAAAGAGCGAGAGCGCCGAGCCGAGCGCCATCGTAGCGTAGGCGAAGTACTGGGGTGGTGTGAGGAGGATGGATGAAGGATGCGACCGTCGCGCGAGCGCGAGTTGCGAGAGCGCGAAGATGTGGCTCCAGCCTCCCAAACGCGCGGGAATGTAAACGATCGCGGCCACGACGGTGACGTAGATGAGCGCGTCCTTGACGAACGCTATCAGGGCCGGCGCGCGCAGTCCGCTGGTGTACGTGTATGCGGAAAGTAGCACGAACGCGGCGGTGAGCGCGGGGAGCGCGCCGCCGGCGCCGAGCACCTCGAACCGGCCGAAGACGGTGCGCATTCCAACGAGCTGAAGCGCGATGTACGGTAGCGCTGCCACGATCCCGGTCAGCGCGACCGCGACCTCCAACCCCCGATCGCCGTAGCGGTCGCGCACGAAGTCGGCGGTCGTGACGTACCCACGACGGCGCGCGACGCCCCAGAATCGGGACAGCACGATCAGAGCAATCGGATACGCGATAGTTGCGTAAGGGACGGCGAAGAATCCAAGCGCACCGACGCCGTACACGAGCGCCGGCACCGCGATAAACGTGTACGCGGTGTAGAGATCGCCGCCCAGTAAAAACCACGAGACGATCGTTCCGAAGCTGCGCCCGCCCAGGGCCCACTCTTCGAGCCGGTTGAGATTTGCGTCGCCCCATCGCGCCGCTAGGAAACCCATCGCCGTGACGCACAGGACCGCGATGGCCAGAATAAGGGCGGCGCTAGACATCACCGCGCTTGCGAGTCATGATGACAACGAGTCCGAGCAGCGCGCCGGTCAAAACCACCCACAGGAGCTGATACCAATAAAAGAATGGAATGCCGAATAGCGTGGGCCGGGGATGGTTGTAAAGCCACGGAAGCAGCGTGCCGGCGAACGGCAGAATCAGCAGGAGGTACCATCCGCGGCGCATGAGGCGGTCGTTGCACGAGGCCAGGTCCGGTGCCTGTTCCCAGAAAGCTCTCCGCAAAGGGAGGCTCCCCTTGCAAGGCAAAGCAAGGCCCTGAAACGCGGAGAGTTTGTTGAAACGAAAGGTGCACCGATGTCGGTAACTGAGCCCCCGAAAGATACTCCGTTTGGTCTCGATCAGAACGTCGCAGCCGGACTAGCCTACCTGTTCTGTCTGCTCGGAGGGATCGTCATGCTCGTCGGCGGCGGGACGAACCGTTTCGTGAAATGGGCCGCCTGCCAGTCGATTACGACGTGGGGACTGTACGTCGTGGTCTCGTTTGTGCTGAGCTTCATTCACCTCTGGCTGCTCTATCCGATCCTCTGGTTTCTGGCGCTCATCGTCTGGGTTTGGACGTTCGTTACCGGATTTCAAGGTAAAGAGGTGCGCATTCCCGGCGTCGCGTCGCTGACGGAGAGTATCTTCAAGTCGCAGCTCTCCTAGCGGAGAAAGCGCGCGGGATCCTTTAGCCGCAGAAGCGGTCGTTCGAAGCAATAGGTTAGGATCGTCGCCAGAGCTACGTTGACCGCAAAGGCGGCGGCCGTATATTGCGCTTGCCAGCGCGCGTTCTCGTGAGGATCTCCCGCATAAGGCGGAATGTGATGAGCGAGCAGTTCGCGCGCGACCATCTGGTGATAGAGGTAGAGATTGTAGGAGATTGTCGCGATGAACCGTAGCACGACGTTGTCGAGCACGGCCTGCCACCAGCGTGGACTTGCCAGCGACCCCAACGCGATGATCGCAAACGCCGCGCCCAGCAGGGGTCGCCCATTGATCTGCCAGACGCCGGCCCACTCGTCGTAAAACCGGTACGAGTAAAGGCTTTGTAACAACGTCACAAGCAGCGCGAAACCCGCGATCGCGAGCAATGGCGCAGCATATCGAGCGCGCGATGCCCGCCAGCGATCGCCGAAGCGCGTGAACGCATATGCAGAGATCATTCCGAAGGCGAAGATATCGAGATAGCCGGGAAGGTTCTCTGAGTACTGCGCAAAGAGCGTCGAATAGCAGCAGGCCGCCAGCGCCGCGCGCCACCACCACGCCGCGGCGATCATCGCGCCCGCCGTCAACCACGGCTGCCGCCTGAAGCACCACCAGATTAGCGGAAAGATGCAATAGAATTCAACCTCGACCGCGAGCGTCCAAAGCACGCCGTCTATCGTGCCGTAGCGCGTCGGAAACCAGGTGTGAATAAAGAGCAAGTGCGTGACGAGGTCGGGAACGACCGACGCATCCGGCTGAACTTGCGCGTAGCCGATCGCATACGCGACCGCGATCGAGAGCACATACGAAGGAACGATCTTGATGAAACGCCGCCAGGCGAAGTGGCGCCATGAAGGCTGCGGCGCCGCTCTCTCGGCGGCCCGAATGAATGGGTACGAGATCACGAAGCCGCTAAGGAAGAAGAAGAGATGGACGCCGACAAACCCGGTTGCTGGAATAAAATCGAGCCACCAGCCCGGTGAGAGCCACGAGATTTCCCAGACGTGGTACCAGAGCACCAGCAGCACGGCGATACCGCGCAACCCGTCCAAGACGCCTAGACGCGCCTGGCTGTGAAACGCCCCGCTCGCGGCCATTGCGGTTTCCTTCTACATCGGTATCAAGCGCCAGTATGTGAGCTAAGCCCAATATTTGACTATTCAGCCTACCCGGTCTAATATTAGACTATGCGAAATACCGAAGCAACCGAGGGGACCGCTCTTTCGGGCGCTTCTGTGCGGGCATTTGCGAATATTGCGCGGGCCTGGGGCATGGATTTGCGCGAGCAACGTGCCGCACTCGGCAATGTCTCGAAACAGACCATCTACAACTGGCGCGAGCGTCCCGAGCGCGCCCGGCTCAACGGTGATCAACTCGATCGGGTATCCTATCTTTTGGGCATCTACAAGGCGCTGCATATTCTTTTTACTCGTCCGGAGCAAGCAGACTCTTGGATCCGCCGGTCAAATGCGGCATTGCCGTTTGGCGGTAGACCTGCAGCCGGTCTGATGTTTAGCGGCAGAATCGAGGATCTCATTCGCGTCCGGCGATATGTGGACGGCGCTCGAGGCGTGTGGTAGCGCTCGACTGGGCGCAAAGCTTTCGAATCATTCACTCGCGGTATCCCTTCGTCGGAATCTTCGATCGTATTGCCGACTCGCGAGATCTCGAGTTGCTCGTGGCGCTCGAGCGTCGCACCAACCCGCGAGTGTTGGACGAGGCTGGCGCGATCGCACTCGTCCGTCCGGAGGATCGCATCGTGGGGCCTGGCACGACGCCGATTATGGCGGCGTTCACACACACGCGTCCGAATCGCTTTTCAGACGGCTCGTTCGGCACGTACTATGCCACGCGGCAACTGGGCGCGGCGGTCGCCGAGAGCCGCTTTCACGTCGAACTCTTCTATCGAGCCACGAACGAGGTGAGTGCCGATATAGACATGCGCGCTTACTGTGCTCGAATAACGGGTAAGTTCGACGACCTGACGTCGAGTGCTTCCGACGATCCGCGGCTCGATCCGAATTCGTACGTAGCTTCGCAGCATTACGGCGTACGCGTCTACGAGGAGAATCTCGCCGATGGAATAGTTTATCGGAGCGTTCGCGACGAAGAGCACCGGCCCGCCATCGCCTGTCTGCGACCTCGCGTCATCTCAAACTGCTATTCCTGTAGCTATCTGCTGTACCGCTGGGACGGCACGGCGCAGCGTATCATCAACGTGTTAACCCGCGAGAGTTTCGGCGGCTGAGCGCGGGCTCGGGTGCCCCTGTTTGAGCCGAAAGCGTGTTTGAACCAAGGGGTTGACACAAAGGCATCATTGTATTAGGGTATCAATACAATGATTCAGGCACACGCGTTGTTCGGAGATGCGACGAGAACGATGATGGCGCTCGCGGTCTTTGTCGTGGGCCTCTGGGCGCTGATCTCGCCCGACTATTTCTGGGGCATCAGGCCGTATTTCAAATGCTCGGAAGGCAAACTCTCTCCTGGGGAGCGCGAACGTTTGGAGCGCACGATGGCGGCGCGCCAGAATGCCGAAGGCGTTCCTGAGGCGTACGGACGTTGGCTGGGCGTCTTCGGCATTGCCGTCGCCGCATTCACGTTTGTTTACCCGGTGCCGTTCGTCGTGCCGTACGGGCTCTTGTGTCTGGCGGTTGCGGTACTCACGATACTAGGGTATCTGCAATTTCGACGTGCGACGGACCGGCGCGTTGCGCCGCTATTGCCGCGCTCGGCGCTCAGCGCGCTTCCGCTGCCGGCGATCGTCGCGATGATCTGTTGCTTCGTTACGACGCTGACGCTTGCGATTTATCCGCCCCTGCGGATCGGTGCGATTGTCGGTGCTGCGGTAGCGCTCGTGCTCGGCGTTATCGCTTGGCGCATCGCCAGCGCTCCTGCGCTACTGCTTGGAGTCGATCCTCAAGCGGAATACGCAGTCGACGAGCGCGTTCGCGCGGGCCGGGCAACCAGCATCGCGCTGCTGGCCTGCGCACCGGCGATGGTCTTCGTCGTGCTCTCGACTCGCAGCGTTCCGCCCCAATACTCTCTCCACGCGGTGGTGGCTCAGTCGATCGTTATCGTGGCATTCTGCGTCGCGTTGGTCTTGGCTGCTCTTCCGTTGCGGCGAACCATCAGCGTAGCGTAGACAATGCACGCCGCTCTCATTTTGCCGAATTCGATGCGCTCCGGGTGAACTCGCAGTATCTCGTCGTTGATCCCGAGCTTGAGATTCCGCCCTATCAGCAAGTCGTGGAGCAAATTCGCGCTGCAATTGAACGCGGGGAGCTGACGCCGGAGTCGCCTTTGCCGACCGTTCGGCAGCTCGCCGGCGATCTCGGGATCGCTCCGAACACGGTCGCTCGCGCGTACATCCAACTGCAAGCTGATGGCTGGCTGGTCGGCGATGGCCGGCGTGGCACCCGCGTTGCCGGCGACGTGCCGATCAACCGGCGCTCGCGCATGCGCAGCCTTCGCGAGGCGACGGAAAAGTTTGTCGGCCTGCTGCGGCACCGCGGCTTCACGCCCGAAGAGATCTCCGCCGAGCTCGGGCGCGCCGGCGCGGCAGGCGAGTTGTAGCGGCCAAGCAAGGCGAAACTGAAACGCAATTGACGCCAAATGGGCCCCTTGGTATAGTGGAGCCTCGGTCCCACCTGCGGGTGAGGCCGTGTTTTGTGTGGCCTACATTTTCAGGAGCGAGCTTTTTGCCGACGATTAACCAGCTGGTCCGCCGCGGGCGCGAGAAGACCGAGCAAAAGGTCAAGACCCGGGCTTTCCGGGTGATCTTGACCGGACCGAAGCCGGGCCACCCCGACCTGCCGACCCGCACCTTCGAGGTGACCGGGAATCCGCAGCGGCGTGGGGTCTGCACGCAAGTCAAGACGGTCACGCCCAAGAAGCCTAACTCGGCGCTGCGCAAAGTTGCCCGCGTCCGGTTGACCAACGGCGAAGAGGTGACGGCCTACATCCCCGGGATCGGCCACAACCTTCAGGAGCACTCAGTCGTACTGGTGCGCGGCGGGCGTGTCAAAGATCTGCCCGGCGTTCGCTACCACATCATCCGCGGTACGCTCGACACGGCGGGCACGGCGAACCGAAAGCAAGGCCGCTCCAAGTACGGCGCGAAGCGCGAAAAGAAGAAGTAAAGGATCCTTCGACATGCTCAGGACTAAAAAGGAAAGTTAAGAGACTCGATGCCTCGTAAGGGCCCAGCGCCAAAGCGGCAGATTCTGCCCGATCCTCGGTTCAACTCGAAAGTGCTCGCGCGTTTCATCAACAAGGTGATGTTGTGCGGGAAGAAGTCGACGGCCGAGCACATTACCTATGGCGCGCTCGACATCGTCGCCGAGAAGACCGGCCGCGACCCGATGGAAATCTTTTCGCAGGCTCTTTCCAATGCGATGCCGCTGGTCGAGGTACGGCCGCGCCGCGTTGGCGGGGCTACCTATCAGGTGCCGATGGAAGTGCGCCCCGACCGCCGTCAGGCAATGGCGATGCGCTGGCTGATCGGCTTTGCCCGTGGGCGCGGCGGCCGCTCGATGGAGGAGAAGCTGGCTGGCGAGCTCCTCGACGCCTCCAACAACACCGGTGCTACAATAAAGAAGCGTGAAGACACGCACAAGATGGCCGAAGCCAACAAAGCTTTCGCCCATTACCGTTGGTAAACTCGCTAAAATAACGCCATGGCTGTAAGGGAATATCCGCTCGAACGCACGAGGAACATCGGCATTGCCGCGCACATCGACGCCGGCAAGACAACGTGTACCGAACGCATCCTGTTCTTCACGGGCCGCGTGCATAAGATGGGTGAAGTGCACGACGGCGCAGCGACGATGGACTGGATGGTGCAGGAGCAGGAGCGCGGCATCACCATCACGTCAGCCGCTACGGCGACGACGTGGCGCGACACCCGCATCAACATCATCGACACCCCCGGTCACGTCGACTTCACCGTCGAGGTGGAGCGCTCGCTGCGCGTGCTCGACGGCTTGGTCGCGCTATTCGACTCGGTCGCCGCAGTTCAGCCGCAGTCCGAAACGGTTTGGCGCCAGGCGAACAAATATAAGGTTCCGCGGATCATCTTCGTCAACAAGATGGACCGCGTCGGCGCCGACTTTTTCAACGTTGTCGAAAAGATTCGCGAGCGGCTCGGCGCACGCGCCGTGCCGATTCAAGTCCCGATCGGTGCCGAAGATAAGTTCAAAGGCGTCGTCGACCTGTTCACCATGAAGACGATCGTCTACAGCGACGAGCTCGGCTCGACGATGGCTCACGAGGACGTCGAGGGCGAGCTCAAAGAGCTCGCGATGGAGTGGCGGCGCAATCTCGTCGAGGCGATCGCGGAGCAGGACGACGAGCTGCTCGAGATGTTCTTTGACGGTAAGGAGCTGCCGATCGACCGAATGAAGACGGCGCTGCGCAAGGCGACGATTGAAGGCACGGTGCTGCCGATGCTCTGCGGTTCGGCCTTCAAAAACAAGGGCATTCAGCCGCTGCTCGACGCGGTGGTCGAATACATGCCGTCGCCGCTCGAAGCCAAGCGGATCGTTGGACGCGATCCGAAGACCGGCGGCGAGCTCGTTCGCAAGGCCGACGACGATGAGCCGTTCTGCGCGCTTGCCTTCAAGATCGCCACCGATCCGTACGGGAACCTAAGCTACTTTCGCGTCTACTCCGGCGTGCTGAACAAGGGCAGCTACGTGCTGAACTCGCGTACCGGACGCAAGGAACGGATCGGGCGGATTCTGCGCATGCACGCCAACCATCGCGAGGACATCAACGCAATCGGCGCGGGCGACATCGCAGCTGCGGTCGGTCTTTCGGACACGCGCACCGGCGATACGCTCTGCGACGAAAAGGCGCCGATCGCGCTAGAATCGATCGTCTTTCCGGAACCGGTCATCCACCAAGCGATCGAACCGAAGAGCAAGGCCGATCAAGACAAACTCGGTCTGGCGCTCGCGCGCCTCGCACAAGAGGATCCGACCTTCCGAATGCGCACCGACGAGGAAACGCAGCAGACGATCATCGCGGGCATGGGCGAGCTGCATTTAGAGATCATCCTCGATCGCTTGCGCCGTGAGTTCAAAGTTGACGCGAATGTCGGTAAGCCGCAAGTTGCGTATAAAGAAGCGATCACGAAGACCGTCGAAAAGGAAGGCCGCTACATCCGTCAGACCGGCGGTAAGGGGCAGTTCGGGGACGTGTGGATTCGCGTCGAACCGCAACCGCCAGGCACCGGCTTCGTCTTTGAGTGGAAGATCGTCGGCGGCGTGATTCCCAAGGAGTATCAGAAGGCCGTCCAAGAGGGCATTCGCGAGTCGGCTCAGAGCGGCGTGCTGGCGGGCTTCCCCGTTATGGACTTCAAGGCCGAGGCGTTCGACGGCTCCTACCACGAGGTCGACTCATCCGAGATGGCGTTCAAGATCGCCGCTTCGTTAGCGTGGAAGGAAGCCAACCGCGCTGCAGGTCCGGTTCTCCTCGAACCGATCATGAAGGTTGAGGTAACTACGCCTAAGGAGTACATGGGCGCGATCAACGGCGATTTAAACCGGCGGCGCGGCGCGATCCATGCAACCGAGGAGGCTCCCGGCGGCGCGCAGGTGATCACCGCAAACGTGCCGCTCTCCGAGATGTTTGGCTACGCGACCGACATGCGTTCTGCGACTCAAGGACGCGCGACGTATACGATGGAGTTCTCGCACTACGAGAAGGCGCCCAAGAGCGTCGAGGAGGAGATCGTCGCCAAGTCGGCCGGAAAGAAACTCGCCCCCGCCTAGCCCGCTAGCCACGTGTATAAGCAGCCGCGTGTCCGCCCTCGATTACGCGTACGCGCGACCCGCTGCGGAATCGTTGACATTCTCTCGCCGCGCCTGCTACTATTCCGTGGCACGCGCCCTCCCGGGGAGGGCGTTTACCGCGTAAGGGCGGCCGAGCCAGGCGAAACGCCTGGGCCCGTGTACTACATCGCACCTTGAGAGGAACCTGATGGCAAAGCAAAAGTTCGAGCGCAAGAAGCCGCATGTTAACATCGGCACCACCGGTCACGTCGACCATGGTAAGACCACGCTGACGGCGGCGATCATGCACTGCCTAGCAACCGAGGGGTTGGCGCAAAAAGTTGGCGTCGATCAGATTGACAACGCGCCCGAGGAAAAAGAGCGCGGCATCACGATCGCCATCTCGCACCAAGAGTACGAGACGACCAAACGCCACTACGCTCACGTCGATTGCCCGGGCCACGCGGACTACATCAAGAATATGATCACGGGCGCGGCCCAGATGGACGGCGCAATCCTGGTCGTTGCCGCTTCGGATGGCCCGATGCCGCAGACGCGCGAGCACATTCTGCTCATGCGCCAAGTCGGCGTCCCGCGGATCATCGTCTTCCTCAACAAGGTAGATATGGTCGACGACGAGGAGCTGCTCGAGCTCGTCGAGATGGAGATTCGCGAGCTGCTCAGCAAGTACGAGTTCCCAGGCGACGACACGCCGATCATCCGGGGCTCCGCACTCAAGGCACTCAACTCGAGCGGCCGCAAGGGCGACGCCGATGCGGATCCGATCTTCAAGCTGATGCAAACGGTCGACGATTACATTCCCGAGCCGCAGCGTGAAATCGACAAGCCGTTCCTGATGCCGGTCGAAGACGTCTTCACGATCACCGGCCGAGGGACCGTCGGCACGGGACGCGTCGAGCGCGGTCAGGTGAAAGTCGGCGAGGAAGTGGAAATCGTCGGTCTCAAAGAGGAAACGAAGAAGACCGTCGTTACCGGCATCGAGATGTTCCGCAAGCTGCTCGACGCCGGCATCGCCGGCGACAACATCGGCGTTCTGTTGCGAGGCGTCGATCGGAACGAGATCGAGCGCGGGCAAGTGCTCGCGAAACCGGGCTCGGTGAAGCCGCACAGGAAGTTCAAGGCCGAGGTATACGTCCTCTCCAAGGAAGAGGGCGGGCGCCACACGCCGTTCTTCGGGAACTACCGTCCGCAGTTTTACTTCCGTACGACCGACGTGACGGGCACGATCAAGCTGCCGGATGGCGTCGAGATGGTCATGCCGGGCGACAACGTGCAGATGGATGTCGAGCTGATCACCCCGATCGCGTGTGAAGAAGGCCTTCGCTTCGCGATCCGCGAGGGCGGCCGCACCGTCGGCGCCGGCGTCGTGACGTCAGTCGCCGAGTAGGTGTTCGGATGAGTCTACATGCCGCCTCGGGGCCGCTGGTCGCGCGCGTCCTGCGCGCTCCTGCTCATCCGCCCTCGCGCCACCTGCTAAGGAAATTATGACCTCCTGTCAATGGCGCTCGCGTCGGAAGCCCCTCGGCAACACGTAGCCTCATCCTCGATGAACTTACTTGCTCCTTGAAAAATAAGCTAAGAAATAAGCTAAGAAAAGAAGAGAATTTTAGATGGCGAAACAGATGATTCGAATACGCCTCAAGGCGTACGATCACAAGGTTCTCGACCAGTCGGCCGAGCGAATCGTCGAGACGGCGAAACGGACGGGCGCCTTCGTCAGCGGCCCTGTGCCGCTGCCGACGGAGATTAACCGGTTTTGCGTGCAGCGCTCGACGAACAATGACAAGAAGTCGCGCGAGCACTTCGAGATGCGCACGCATAAGCGGCTGATCGACATCCTGCAAGCTTCGCCGAAGACGATGGACGCGCTGATGCATCTCGATCTGCCGGCCGGCGTGGACATCGAACTCAAAGCCTAAAACATAGAAGATAGAAACGATTTGGGCCCGAAGCCGCGACCTTCGGGCTTTTTTCTTTTTCAACGCGAAGCTAAAAGGAGGAACCATGGAGGTCAAAACGACGTACATCGGCACGATGATCGGGTTGGCGACGGTCGCATTCGGACTCATCGCGGCCGGGGCCTGGAACAAATTCATCGGCGACACGATCGCCCTTTTTCTGAAGCCGGGTAGCGGGCTGCTTGCGCAGTTTATCTACGCGGTGCTCGTCACAATCCTTGCCATCGTCGTAGTACAAACTCTGGCAAAGCTGGCCGAAAAGGAGGCCGCGCTGACCGCGAAGCTGCCGTTCGTAAAGAAACCCTCGGAGTAAGCCTTACGAGGACGCAGTAAGTCCGGGACCTTTTGGGGGTTTCCCGGCGCGGATCTTAAAGGCGACGGCAGGCCGGTGCTGCAGCGGCGGATAGATGTGAGCGCGCACTTCAAAGCCCTTCCTCTCAAGGCCCAATCGCAGCGCCGCCTGCTGAATGCCGTGGAGGATTGCGGCGTTGAGCGCTTCGTCGGCGACGCCCAGATCCATCAGGGTGTCGACGCCGTCCTTTTTCGAAAGCAGCGTCAAGCGAATTTCGTCGGCGCCGCGCACCGACTCATTCTCTTCGTCGACCGGATCGTAAAAGACGACGACGTGGCGGTCTTCGTAGACGACCTCATTATCGTCGACGAGCTTTCCCCAGTCCCTCGCCTCCTTCGGCCAGTTCGGTTCGCGGCCGAGCAAGTCGGCGGGTGAGATCTTCTTCTTGCGGCCGTCGCTCATCGTGCGCACGCTTCACCGTCGGCAAGAGGACGCCTTTCCGATTTAGCGGAAAGCGCGCGCATGCCAGAGTGGATTTCGGAGCTGATCTCCGGACCGGAACAACGGAAATGGGAGAAGCCGGATCCACAACATACGTTTCGCGGACGGCTCGACGGCACGCGCGCGAAGGCCGATGAGATCGTTTATCAGGACGAGGCTGTCTTTGCATTTCGTCACAACGTTGACGAGAGCAAAGAAGAGTGGTGGGAAGTTCACGTCGTTATCATTCCGAAGAAATGGATTCCGACGCTTCTCGATTTCGGACTCGGTGACGCGTGGCTTTGGCACCGGCTCGTCGCCGGCGTTCAGAAGGTTGCGCTGAAGTTGGGCCTCTACGAAAAGGGTTTCATGATCCGTCTGGGAGTGTTGCCGCCGTACCAACACACCGCGCACGTCCACATTCACATTCTCTCAGGCAAGCACACCTCGCCCGTGGTCGACGGCCCAATGCCGGATGTCAGCTAGTCCGAAGCCTCCTTCACTCGCCAGCATCGCACTGACGTTTGCCTCGATTTCGTCGACCGCGTTCGGCGGCGGCCAGAAGGCGAGCATCCGCGAGCAAGTGCTCGCGCGGGGCTGGATGGATCGCGAACGTTTCATGGACGGTCTGGAGATCGCCCAAGTGCTGCCGGGACCAAATATTCTGAATCTGGCTCTCTACTGCGGTCAGCGAGTTCGTGGGATTTCCGGTGCGATTGCGGCCTTCGCCGGCGCGAGCGTCCCGCCGTTTCTGATCGTACTGATTGCCGGGGCGCTCTACTTCAAATTCGCGTCGAACCCATACGTTCACGCCGCGCTTCGCGGATTTGCGGCCGGTGCTCTCGGACTTACCCTCGGCAACGCAATCGAGTTGACCTGGGACGAACGTGCGGACTGGGTGCGCATTATCTTGGTCGGCGTCACGGCGCTGGCCGTTTCGTTTCTGCGAATGCCTTTGCTGCTCGTACTCGTGATCTTCGGCGGCCTAGGAATTGCCCGCGAATACGTGCGTTCGCGAAGAGGGGCGGCCGGGTGACGCTACTACATCTGCTGTGGGTTTTTTCGCAGCTCTCGGTACTTGGATTCGGCGGCGGGAAGGGGATCATTCCCCAGATGCATGCAGAAGCGGTCGGGCGCTATCATTGGGTTACCTCGCAGCAGTTTACGCAGTTCTACACGATCGGTAAGCTCGTGCCGGGGCCGACGACGATCTTCGCCGCGCTGGTGGGCTATGCGGCGACGCCGGATCGGCCGCTGCTCGGCGCCGCCGTCGCTACGTTGGCGATGTTCGTCCCGTCAAGCGTAATCATGGTCGCATTCGATGCGGTGTGGGAGCGCTTCTCGGCCTCGCCGTGGCGAACGGTGATATCACAGGGTCTGGCGCCGGCCATCGTCGGCCTGGTTTGGTCAAGCGTTGCGACGATCGGGCGCGGCGCGCCTGCAGGCGCCGTTGCTTACGCGCTCACGGTTATCGTTACGTTGTTGATGCTTCGTACCAAACTCGCCACGCCGCTGCTCATCCTTTTGGCAGGCGGCGTAGGGGTCGTCGCGCTTCGCTGAGCGAACGAACGGCCATGCCCATCGAGCTTCACGAAGTGCGGTCGCGCGCCTTTCACGGAACGAAACGACGGATCTACCATCTGCTGGAGGAGATGGGTACGTCGGGCGATCAGATCTGGCCGTTTGCATCGCAGCCCTTCATGCGGTCGCCGGGGCCGCTCGCCGCCGGCCGAACCGAAGAGTGGCATTTGGGCATTCATGCGGTTCTCGACGAAGCGGTTCCCGAAGAGCGCATAGTCTGGCGATTTCGCAACGACGGCTTCGATGGAACGCACGGCTTCTATCTCTCGTCCGAGGGAAAGGAGACGTTGGTGGAGTACCGCGTCGATGCGACGCTCTCGGATATGGACGGGCGGCTTCTTTGGCGACGTTTTGAGGATCAGTTCGAACGCTCGACCGAGGCGCTCTTCGACAAGCTCGCCCGAGTTTTGAAGCGTTGACGACGCCGGACGCCGTCGACTTCGTCGACGTCGCCGCACTGCTCTCCAATGAAGAGCGACTCGTTCGCGAGACCGTGCGCTCGTACGTACGCGACCGGATTCTTCCAAACGTCGCCGATTGGTTCGAAGAGGGTAGGCTGCCGCGCGAGCTCGGTATCGAGCTCGGCCGCCTCGGCTTGCTCGGCATGCATCTCGACGGTTACGGTTGCCCCGGCGCGAGCGCGGTCGCCTATGGTATCGCGTGTCTGGAACTAGAAGCCGGTGACTCCGGTGTGCGCAGCTTTGCCTCGGTCCAAGGCTCGCTGGCGATGTATGCGATCTACCGCTGGGGCAGCGAATCTCAAAAGACCGCATGGCTGCCGGCGATGGCGCGAGGCGAGCTCATCGGCTGCTTTGGACTCACCGAGCCCGACTTCGGCAGCAACCCCGCGGGGATGCGCACCTTTGCGCGTCGAGATGGAGCCGATTGGGTGCTCGACGGAACGAAAATGTGGATCACCAACGGATCGATTGCCGATCTTGCAATCGTTTGGGCGCAGACTGACGCGGGCATCCGCGGATTCATCGTGCCGCGCGACGCGCGAGGTTTGAGCGCAACGAACATTCATAAAAAACTCTCGCTGCGCGCGTCGGTAACGAGCGAACTCGTGCTCGCGGATTGCCGCCTTCCCAACGACGCGCTGTTGCCGGCGGCTGAAGGACTCGGCGCGCCCTTGGCATGTCTGAATGAAGCTCGTTACGGCATTGTCTGGGGCTCGATGGGGGCTGCGAGAAGCTGCTACCAAACCGCTCTCGAGTACGCCAAGACGCGCATCCAATTCGACCGTCCGATCGGCGCATTTCAGCTAACGCAGGAAAAACTCGTAAACATGCTCCTCGAGCTCAACAAAGGGACGTTGCTCGCGCTTCACCTGGGGCGCGCGAAGGATCGCGGCCGGCTTCATCCGGCTCAGGTGAGTTTTGCGAAGCTCAACAACGTCAGGGAGGCGTTGGCGATCGCGCGCGAGGCGCGAACCATTCTCGGCGCCAACGGCGTCACGCTCGAATACCCGGTGATCCGCCACATGAATAATCTCGAGTCGGTGCTAACCTACGAAGGAACGAGCGAGATGCACGCGCTCATTGTCGGCAAGGAGATTACCGGCCACGCCGCCTTTACGTAATTCGCCCTCTCCTGCCTGGCCTGAGGGCGGACCTTGCGTATCGGGACTTAGCGATTTTCGAGCAACACAGGACGTGTTCTTCAAAACTTGTTTCGAGAAAATCGCGTACGAGCGACCGGAGGACGTGGATGTCCGAAGGGAGCGATCCCGAGGAGCAAGGTCCGCACTCAGGTCAGGTGCCCCTACACGTAGTCTTTCAAGGTTAGCGTAGCGTCGCGTTCGTGGCCGGCAGGTCCGCGAATGTGCAGGTGAACGATGCTACCGGGGGGTCCGGCAAGCAGCGTTCGCAGTCCGGCAAGCGAGGTGCTCGCAGCGGGAGCGCCGTTCACGGCGACGATGACGTCGCCTTTCGCCAATCCGGCTGCGGCGGCCGGAGTCCCGGGGAATACCGAAAGCACCGTGTATGCGCCGTTAGCGTCGATCAGAAAGAGGCCGGAGCGATCGTAGCCGAACGGTGAATCAAAGTTGGCGTTCTTGGCGAGCAGAAGCTGCGAATGCGTGTAATCGAAGGTTACGTCGAAGCGCCTCCAAATCGCGCCGCCGACGTTGGCGGGAGTGAACGGATCGGCGAATGCGCCGGTGCTCTGATACGTGAGCGAGGCGATGCTATTAGCAATCGTGTAAGGGCCGATTTGAAGCGTCGGAATCCTTCCCAGTTTCGCATATGCGGGGCCGCC
The DNA here is from genome assembly GCA_963831815.1 of Vulcanimicrobiota bacterium. GTDB lineage: Bacteria > Vulcanimicrobiota > Vulcanimicrobiia > Vulcanimicrobiales > Vulcanimicrobiaceae > Cybelea. The sequence goes on along the minus strand of CAWHRL010000001.1, from coordinate 815,140 downwards.
TACGCCGAATCCGACGACGCCGGGCGGAGTTTTCGCAAGGGCGGCAATCGCCGGGTGTGCTGCGAGGAAGGGCGAGGAGAGCTCGAGTCCGGCGCGGTTTCCCGTATCGACTTCGGCAGAGGTCGTGACGCCGTTAACGGTGATCGGGATACGCGGTACGGTGCCCGCGATGTAGAACCCAACTGGGGCGGCGCCGGAGACCGCGGCGGGGCCGACGCTCGGCATCGCGAGCGTGAGTTTCGAGTTTGCGTAGTCGATCGTGGTCAGAAAACGCGCCAGCAGCTGGTACCCAACCATGCCGTCGATCTTGAGTCCCTCCGCAACGCCAAACCCGGTGGCGATCGGCAAAACCAAAGAATACTGATTGCGAATCACAGCGTTGCCGATCGCGATCGAGGTAATGTGAGCGAACGCGGCTCCCTCGGAGGCGCTTCCGACGCCTTGCAGCTGTAAAGCGCCGGTGGTTTTCGCCTGCAGCGTTCGAGCAACCTCAGGCGTTACGATGTAGTCGCCGCCACTATCGAGGACGAACGTGTAAGGCCCGCGGCCATCCAGCGTTACGCTGAGATAGACGTGGTTATTGACGATTTGGAGAGGAACCGTCGTGCTAGCGGCGCCCGTTATCGAGAAGTCGTGCACGTTTTGTCCGGGTACGCGCATGCGCTCCGCAACGTCGCTGTTAACCTCGAGCGACGACACCCGCTCTGCGAACGAGTTTCCGGTCGACGTTTGCGTGTTGGTTTCGAAAGGATACGTTATGCCGTCGACTCGCCGGTAACTCGAAAAGGTGGTGCTCGTGGAGACGATCCCGATCGCCGAGGTTACTCGGGCGATGAGGTGCGTCCGCGGGTCGAGCCAAAGGTTGAGCTCGGAACCGTTCGGCGGCGTTACGGCGAGCACGTCGTACGTGATGCCGCCGTCACTGCGCGGGCCGGCATAAATCACCGTCGCCCCGCCCGCATCGCCGCGCAAGTAGCGCAGGTTACCAAGGTAGGCTTGGTCGATCGCTTGCAGGCGCCCGGCTACGCCGCTGTCGATCGTCACGAGCCCCGCATAGTCTTGGTTCCAGGCGACCTTGTCATCCCAGCCGGAGGCCCCGCTGAGCGGGCCGGCGTTTTGCGCGGTCGTGAAGCGGACGCCGCGAACGTCGTCCCACTCCTGCGCCCGTCCCCGAATGCCGAGAATTTCGACCGTGCCGACGGTATGAAGGGAGGCGAGCGAGGCGACCGGGCGTTCCAGCATCGCCTTGCGCAAAGCGTTGAGCAAGGTTCGGGCCGAGGGCGATGCCGCCGTCGCCTGGCGGATGGGGGCAAGGAGCATGCCGGCCGCCAGCACAGCCGCTGCGAATTTCATCATCATCGGTCGTAGTTGATTTTGCGAAGCCGTCCTGGTAAACTTCCAAAGTTCCGGTTCATGCGAGCAATACGCCTGGACCCGTGGCTTATCGCACCGACAACCTGCTAAATAGAGAAGTGATGAAGAATATCCTGGGCCGTAAAATCGGGATGACCAGCGTCTTCACCGCCGACGGGCGCTCCGTGCCCGTGACGGTGATCGCGGCCGGTCCCTGCACGGTCGTGGAACGGCGGACGAAGGAGTCGCACGGCTACGACGCCGTGGCTTTGGGTTTCGAAACGGTCAAGCGAGCGCGCCTGACCCGCCCGCTCGCCGGACACTTCAAAAAGCAAGGCGTCGAGCCGGCGCGTTTCGTGCGCGAGTTTCGAACCGACCTCGGCGATGCGGCGGTCGGCCAGAGCGTCACCGTCTCGGCTTTCGAGCCGGGCGATCGGGTTGACGTTGTTGGAGTCTCTAAGGGGCACGGGTTTTCTGGCGGAATCAAACGCCACAACTTCAGCGGCGGCGGAGCGAGCCACGGCTCGATGATCCACCGCCAGCCTGGCTCGAACGGCGATACGAATGCGGGTCGCACGACAAAAGGGAGTCGCCGCCCCGGACACTACGGTACTGACCGCACCACGCTCCAAAACCTCGAGGTAGTTCGCGCGGACGGCGAGCGCAATCTCTTGCTCGTGCGCGGCGCGGTGCCCGGCGGGAAGAACGCCCTAGTCGTAATCCGCGAAAGCGTCAAGGCGCGGAAGGCAAAGGTCTAGTGCCCAACCTCATCGACAGCACCGGGAAGGTCGTGGGTGAACGCGAGGCGCCGGCCTTCGTTCAGCGCGACTTTAGCGAAAAGCTTGGCGTCGTCTACCGGGCCGTCCATCGCGAGATGGCAAATCCGCGCGCCGGGACTGCGTCGACGCGTAAGCGCGACGAGGTGGCCGGCGGCGGGCGCAAGCCTTGGCGTCAAAAGGGCACTGGGCGCGCGCGTCAGGGCTCCATCCGCTCCCCCCAATGGCGCCATGGCGGCGTCGTCTTCGGCCCGCAGCCGCGGAGTTACGTCGAGTCCCTCAATAAAAAGGAACGTCGCGTCGCCTTTCTCGCCGCGCTTGCCGATCGCTTCCGCAACGATGCCGTTGTGGTCTTCGATGCCAGCGATTTCGGCATCGAGAAAACGGCGGCGTTTGCGAAGGCAATCTTCGGAAGCGCGAAGGCCGCGCGCACCGGCCCGACTACACTCGTCGTCTGCGGCTACGAAGATCCGCACGCGAGCGCGATCGCGCGCGTCAGCCGGAACCTGCAGCGCGTCGGAATCACCGACGCGGGAGCGCTTGACGTGAAAGACGTCCTGCGCTTCGAGAGGATCCTGTTCACGACCACGGCTTACGATTCGTTGATGCAGGCGCTGGACGCAGAGAAAGGGGGCCGCGATGGACGCTCGTGACGTGATCGTCGCTCCGCGCATCACCGAAAAAGCGATGGCCGATGCCCTCGCGCACCAGTATACGTTCGTCGTTCACCCCGAGGCAACGAAGACGCAGATCCGTCACGCGATCGAGGAGATCTTCAAGGTCAACGTGGTGCACGTGAATACCATGAACGTTCGCGGCAAAGCGCGCACGTTTGCGCGGCGCGGCCGGCGCGTGACGGGACGGCGCAGCGATTACAAGAAGGCGATCATTACGATCAAAGCCGGACAAAAGATCGAGCTCGGTGGAGTGAACTACTTTGAGCAATAACGTGGCTCTTGGGGTGCAAGAGTGCCCGTAAAGAAATACAGGCCGACATCACCCGGCAAGCGATTCCTCACGACGCTCGATTTCTCGGAGCTATCGAACGTTGCGCCGGAACGCTCGCTGATCGAGGTGCGCAAGAAGCACGCCGGTCGTAACAACAACGGGCACATCACCGTGCGTCACCGCGGCGGGGGCACGCGGCGGATCTATCGCATAGTCGATTTCAAGCGCGGTAAAGACGGAGTCCCGGCGAAGGTCGCGACGCTCGAATACGATCCGAATCGGTCGTGCCGTATCGCGCTGATTAACTATCGCGACGGAGAGAAGCGGTACATCCTCGCACCGCTCGGTCTGAAAGTCGGCGAGCTCGTCGAATCGGGACCGAACGCCGATATCAAGATCGGCAACGCGCTGCCGATTCGCAACATTCCGGTCGGCACGGTCATTCACAACATCGAGCTGCGACCCGGACAAGGAGGTAAGCTGGTGCGCTCTGCCGGCGTCTCGGCTCAGCTTATGGCAAAAGAAGACGAGTACTCGCAAGTGCGCATGCCCTCCGGCGAGGTGCGCAAGATTCATATCGAGTGCCGCGCTACTATCGGTCAACTCGGAAACATCGAACACGAAAATCAGGTCATCGGCAAGGCTGGACGCATGCGCCACCTCGGCAAACGGCCGAGCGTCCGCGGAATCGCAATGAATCCCGTCGATCACCCGCACGGTGGCGGTGAGGCGCGCTCGACGTCGGGACGGCCGCCGACGACTCCGTGGGGTCAAATGACCATGGGTAAGAAGACGCGCCGGAACAAGCGCACCTCCAAGATGATCGTGCGTCGCCGAGGTTCTAAATGATTGAAGTAATCTTGCTTACGCACGAAAAGGGGGCGTAAGATGGGCCGGTCGCTTAAGAAAGGGCCGTACGTTGCGCCGCATTTGGTGCAGAAGATCGAGCGGCTCAACGAAACGCGCGAGCGTCGCATCGTCAAGACGTGGAGCCGAGCTTCGACCGTTCTCCCTGCGATGGTTGGGCACACGATCGGCGTGCACAACGGCAAGATGCACATACCGGTCTACATTACCGAGAATATGGTCGGCCACAAGCTCGGTGAGTTTGCGCCGACGCGCCACTTCCGGGGCCACGGCGGCGAGAAGGCTACGGTCAAGACGTGACGGATAGCATGCCGCAAGCCGTCGCGCATCTGCGCTTCGTCCGCACGGCGCCTCGCAAGCTGCGCCGAGTCGCCGACGCGATTCGAGGAAAGAGCGTTCGCGAAGCGCTCGTGCTGCTGAAGTTTGCCGAGGTCTACGCCGCCGAGCCGATCGAAAAGCTCGTCCGTAGCGCGGTCGCAAACGCCGGCAACAATCACAACATGAACGCCGACGAGCTTTACATTTCCCGCATCACCGTCGATGGCGGCCCGGGCGGCCGCTTTACAAAACGGCTCGACCCGCGCGCGCAAGGACGCGCGGCATTCAAACGCAAGCGTCTCTCGCACGTAACCGTCGTCGTCACGGAATCGCCGCCGGCTAAGCGCGGCAAGAAAACCGCCGGTGCCTCCGTGCAACCGGCGCGTGCGACGCGACGAGCCGCGCCGGATGCATCAACGGCCTCGCGTCGCAAGAAGAGCGGGGCGCGCAAGCGCGTCGCTGCGGCGGCCGCCGCCGGCGAAGGCAGCGAAAGCAAGGAAGTATAGATGGGACAGAAGATCCATCCGGTCGGCATGCGCTTGGGAATCACGCGCACTTGGGACAGCCGCTGGTTCGAAAAGAAGCACTACGTCGATTGGCTGCACGAAGACGTCGCGATCCGCAAGTCGTTTAATCGTTGGATGCGGTCGGCGTCGATTAGTAAGGTGGAGATCGAACGGCGTGCCAATCAAGCGCGGGTGATCGTCAACACCGCCAAACCGGGCATCATCATCGGTAAGCGCGGTGTCGGCATTGACGACATTCGCAAGAATCTCGAGCTGCTCACCGGTAAGACGGTCGCCGTCAACGTCATGGAGATCCAGCATCCGGAGCTCGACGCTCGGCTCGTCGCGCAGAATATCGTCGATCAGCTCGAAAAGCGGATCGCCTTCAGGCGTGCGATGAAGCAGGCGATCATGCGGACGATGCGAGCCGGCGCGCGCGGCGTCAAGGTTCAAGTATCGGGGCGCTTGGGCGGGGCCGAGATCGCGCGCACCGAGCATAACGCCGACGGAAAGGTTCCGCTTCACACGCTGCGTGCCGATATTGACTACGCGCAGGTCGAAGCCTTTACGACCTTTGGACGCATCGGCGTGAAGGTCTGGATCTATCGGGGTGAAGTTCTACCCGATCAACCGCGTGGCGACGGAGCGCTTACGCGAACCGGCGATCGCGGGCGCGAGCGCCGCGACCGCGGCGGCCGTGGCCGGGGACGCGAGCCGCGCATGCCTCAGGGTGCACCACGCTCGTTTCCGGAGACGGTACCCGAGCCCGTTTCCGAGCCGGTAGTTGAGCCGGCCATCGAGCCGGTGGTCGAGCCCGCTATCGCGTCGGCACCGCAATCGGCCGTTGAACCGAACGCGCAACAAGTATCGCCGCCCGTCGCCGAGCCGATCTCGGATCCGGTCGTTACGCCGGTGCCAGAGGCGTTTGCGTCGCCCGCGCCCCCCGATGCCTCGGGTGAGGTTACGCAATAAGATGCTGACGCCGAAAAGAGTCAAATGGCGCAAGGTGCAGCGCGGCCGAATGTCGGGTGCGGCGACGCGTGGAAACTCGCTGAGCTTCGGCGACTACGGTCTGCAGGCGATGGAGCCGTGCTGGATGTCCAACCGGCAGATTGAAGCGGCACGTATCGCCATGACGCGTTACATCAAACGCGGCGGCAAGGTCTGGATCAAGGTCTTTCCGGATAAGCCCGTGACGAAGAAGCCGGCTGAGGTTCGGATGGGTTCGGGCAAAGGAAACCCCGAGGGCTGGGTCGCGGTCGTTCGTCCCGGGCGGGTGCTCTTCGAGCTTTCGGGCGTCGCGCCCGCGGTCGCTCGCGAGGCGCTGCGCCGCGCCGCTGCAAAACTGCCGATCGATACCAAGATCGTCGCGCGTGAGGAGGCCTAACGTGCAGAGGAAAGAGCTCGAGGGATTGCGCGAACTGACCGTCAAGGAGCTGCAGCAGAAGGCTCGCGACGTAAAGTCGGAGCTGTTCAATCTGCGGTTCGCGCTGCGCACTGGTCACTTGACCGACTTCAGCAAGATTCGCGCGATGCGCCGCTCCTACGCGCAAATTCAAACGATCATCTGTGAGAAGCGGCTTGCCGAGGGAGAGCATGGAGCAGCCTAGCAATTCTGCCTCGCGCCAAGAGACGGCTCGGGGAAAACGTCGTATTAAGCAAGGGCGAGTTGCCTCGAACAAGATGGAGAAGACGATCGTCGTCGTCTCCGAGACGCGCGTGCCGCATCAGGCTTACGGCAAAATCGTTCGCAAGTCGGCCCGCTTCAAGGCGCACGACGAGCGCAACGAAGCAAATGTGGGTGACGTCGTCCGGATCGCCGAGTGTCGTCCGCTCTCGCGCGAAAAACGCTGGCGCCTGATCGAGATCGTGGAGCGCGCGAAGTGATCCAGCAAGAAACGCGGCTCAAAGTTGCCGATAACAGCGGGGCGCGCGAGCTGCTCGTGATTCACGTGAGCGGTGGCGGCCGGCACGTCTACGCGCACGTAGGCGACGTGGTCGTCGGTACGGTCAAGAGCGCGATTCCGGGTGCGGCGGTCAAGAAGGGCCAAGTCGTGAAGGCCGTCGTCGTACGGACGAGCGCGCCCGTTCGGCGCGTGGACGGCTCGGTCGTTCGCTGCGACGACAACGCGTGCGTGATTATCAAAGGTGAAAAGGATAACCTCGACCCGCGCGGGACGCGAGTCTTTGGCCCGGTGATGCGCGAGCTGCGCGAGCGCGGGTTTCTGAAGATCGCGTCGCTCGCCCCTGAGGTGCTATAAGCGATGAAAGCAACGATTCTCAAAGGCGACACCGTGATGATCCGACGCGGTAAAGAGCGCGGCAAGCGAGGCACCGTCAAAGACGTACAGGCTCGCACTGCGACGGTCGAAGGCGTCAACATCGTCAAGCGTCACGCAAAGCAGCAAGGGCAGCAGCAGTCCGCCATGGGTAAAGCGATGCAGACCGGCGGCATCATCGAGAAGGAGGCCGCGTTGCCTCTCTCGGCGTTGCAGTACGTCTGCGAGAAATGCAAGGCGCCGACGCGTCTGCGCCGTGGCCGCACGGCCGACGGTGCCGTACATCGCATCTGCGCGCGTTGCGGCGAACCGGCCCGCGACTCGGCGAAGGGAGCGTAAGGCGTGGCTGAACGACTAAAAGAGATGTACCAGCAACAGATTCGGCCGAAACTTCAAGAGCGCTTCGGGTATAAGAACGTCAACCAAATTCCAAAGCTGGAAAAGGTCGTCGTTAACATGAGCGTTGGTGAGGCGATCGCCAACCCGAAAGCGCTCGATGCGGCGGTGAGTGAGTTGACTGCGATCACCGGTCAGCGCCCGATCGTAACGAAGGCAAAGAAGTCGATCGCGGCCTTTAAGCTTCGCGCCGGGACGAACCTCGGTGCCAAGGTAACGCTTCGCGGCGATCGGATGTACGTCTTCGTTGACAAGCTTTTCAACGTCGTGCTGCCGCGCATTCGCGACTTCCGCGGTTTGCCGGCCAAGTCGTTCGACGGGCGAGGGAACTACAACCTCGGCCTGCGCGAGCAACTCGTCTTTCCGGAGATCAACTACGATAAGGTCGATAAAACGCGCGGAATGGACGTGACCATCGTGACGACCGCCAAGACCGACGAAGAGGCATCGGAGTTCCTCGTTGCGATGGGATTGCCGTTGCAGAAGGGCCGGAACTAGTGGCCAAAACAAGTCTAATCGTCAAGTCGCAGCGCGACCCGAAGTTCGGGGTTCGCCGGCACAACCGGTGCAGAATCTGCGGACGGCCACGAGGTTATCTGCGGAAATTCGCTATGTGCCGAATTTGTTTTCGCGAGAACGCGCATGCGGGTGTGGTCCCGGGCGTGACCAAGGCCTCGTGGTGAAGGAGGCGAGCAAATGTCGATAACCGATCCGATTGCAGACATGCTTACGCGCATTCGTAACGCCAACACGGCGAACCATAAGACGGTCGACGTGCCGGCGTCGCGGGTCAAACATGCGATAGCGCAGATCCTGCAAGATGAGGGCTTCATTGAAGGCTTCGAGCGAATTGACGGAGGCCCGCAGGGAACGATTCGCATCGCGCTTCGTTACGGTCCGGAGAAAGAGAAGATCATCACCGGATTGCGCCGCATCTCGCGCCCCGGACTGCGCGTCTACACGCCCAAGACCGAGATACCGCGCGTGCTAGGCGGCCTCGGCTTGGTCATCATCTCGACGCCGCAAGGCATCATGTCGGGCAAGCGGGCGAAGAAACAGGGCGTCGGCGGCGAGGTTCTTGCGTATGTGTGGTAAGCCATGTCGCGCATAGGAAAGCTTCCGGTTACGGTGCCGTCCGGCGTCGAGGTTAAGCTCGAGGCCGGCGAGGTTCTCGTGAGCGGTCCGAAGGGCCAGCTGCGCCAGCGCATTCTCGTGGACGTCGTCGACGTGAGCATGACCGACGGTAAGGTCGTCGTCGCGCGCAAGGGCGATGCGAAAGTACATCGCAGCGCTCACGGTCTGACGCGCACGCTCATTGCCAACATGGTGGAGGGCGTCAGCAAGGGCTTTCGCAAGAGCCTCGAGATCAGCGGCGTTGGTTATCGCGCTGCGAAGTCGGGCGAGCGCTTGAACTTGAGCCTCGGCTATTCGCATCCGGTCGCTTTCGAAGCGCCCTCAGGCGTTTCGCTCACCGTCGAGGGCCAGAACAAGATTCACGTCGACGGCATCGACAAGCAAGCCGTCGGCCAAGTAGCAGCCGAGATCCGGCGCTTGCGCGAGCCCGAGCCGTACAAGGGCAAGGGCATCCGCTATGAAGGCGAGCGGATTCGCAAGAAACTCGGCAAGGCCGGAAAGGCGGCAAAGAAATAATGAGCAAGGCCGAAGCTCGGCGCGAACGGCACGTACGTCTGCGCAAGAAGGTTTCAGGATCGCAAGAACGCCCGCGCTTGTACGTGCGGCGGTCGCTTCATCATCTCTACGCGATCCTCATCGACGACGCGCGCGGCCATACGCTGGCCGCTGTATCGACGCTCGACAAGTCGCTCACCGGCGACCTTGCGTCGAAGACGAACGTCGAGGCGGCAAAGGCCGTCGGCAATGCGATTGCAGCCAAGGCGAAGGCTGCCGGAATATCGGACGTGGTCTTCGATCGTGGAGGCTACAAATATCACGGCCGCGTGCGCGCGCTTGCCGATGCGGCTCGTGAAGCGGGGTTACACTTTTAATGCAATATCGGGGTCGCGACCGCGATGGCAGCGGACTCGAAGAGACCGTGGTGCGCGTGAACCGCGTCGCAAAAGTCGTCAAGGGCGGAAAACGCTTTAGCTTCAGCGCGCTCGTCGTCGTCGGCGACCGCAAGGGCAAAGTAGGCTTCGCGATCGGCAAAGCCGGCGAGGTTCCGGAGGCGATTCGCAAGGCCGTCGAGCAAGCCCGCAAGAGCCTCGTCACCGTGGCGATGGTCGAGCGGACGATCCCTTACGAGGTGCGTCACGAGGTCGGCGCGGCCACGGTCCTGCTCAAACCCGCCGCTCCCGGGACCGGAGTCATCGCCGGCGGCTCGATGCGGGCAGTTCTCGAACTCGCCGGAATACACGACATCCTCACCAAATGCCTGGGCACCAACAATCCGATCAACGTCGTGATGGCGACCGTCTCTGCTCTCAAGTCGCTGCGCACGCCCGAGCAAGTTGCGGCAATGCGCGGCAAGACCGTCAAAGAAATTTACGTAGCGTGATATGGCAAACGAATCGATTCTAAAACTTGGGGCGCTCAAGCCCGTACCTGGGAGCCGGCCAAAGCGCCAGCGCATCGGTCGTGGCCACGGGTCGGGTATGGTCAAGACGGGCGGCGAAGGCGGTAAAGGCCAGACCGTTCGTTCTGGCGGCGGTAAAGGACCGGCCTTCGAGGGTGGCCAGACCGCCTGGGCGCGCCGGCTTCCGCATCGGCGCGGCTACTCGCAAAAGGCGCGCGACCGCGGCCACTTCGGAACGCGCTTCACCGTCGTCGACCTGCAGCGTCTCGCGCATTGGGATCCCGCCGTCGAGGTTACTCCCGACTCGTTGCAAGAACGCGGGCTCGTTAAAGCGGTGCGCGACGGGGTCAAGATTCTCGGTACGTTAGGCGACACGACGCTGCCGGCCGGTTTGCGCATGCGTTACGTGCTCTTTTCGAAGAGCGCTCGCGAAGCGCTCTTGGCGGCAGGGGCGCAGCTCGAAGAGAACTCCGGCACGGACCACTGATGTTCGATAACTTGCGAGCGGCGGTGCTCGTCCCTGAAATCCGCCAGCGCGTCCTCTTCGTCTTCTTTGCCTTCGCGTGGTTCGTCTTCATGATCCACGTGCAGCTTCCCAACGTCAATCAAGCCGCCTGGCAGCGCGTTCTCCAAAGCGGCGCCTTCTACAATCTACTTGGCTTCCTCTCCGGCGGAGCGCTCCAGAAGCTCTCGATCATCGCGATGGGCATCACGCCGTACATCAACGCCTCGATCATCATGCAGTTGATGACCGTCGTGCTGCCGCAGCTCGAAGAGATGGCGAAGAAAGGCGGCGAGGAGGGCCGGAAGAAGATCAGTCAGTACACGCGCTGGCTGACGATCGTGCTCGCTACGGTCCAAGGGACGTTCATGGCGATTTCGATGGAACGCTCGGGCGTCTTTTACGACACGAGCACCTGGTATCTGCTCTACGCGATCGTCGCGATGGTCGGCGGCACGCTCTTTCTGATGTGGCTCGGCGAGCAGATTAGCGACAAGGGTATCGGCAACGGCGTCTCGCTGATCATCTTCATTGGAATCGTTCTGCGCTACCCGCAGTACGTTACCCAGACGTACGCGTCGGCAAGCCAAGGCGCCGAATCGCTGCTCAATTTGCTGATCTACATCGTGATCGCAATCCTCGTCATCGTGTCGATCGTCTTTCTCTACCAGGGGCAGCGGCGCGTGCCGGTTCAACAGGCGCGGCGAGTCGTCGGGCGCAAGATGTTCGCCGGCCGCTCAACCTATATTCCGCTACGGCTAAACAACGCCGGCGTCATCTCGATTATCTTCGCGATCTCGATTCTGCTGCTGCCGCAGCAGGCGCTCGGGTGGTTCGGGCACGGCGCGGGCGCGCAGCCGACGTTCGTGCACCTCTTCGGACCCTTCGAGTTTCCGACCAACCCGGCCGCGCTGGCGAGCGTCTTCAACGTTTGGTTCTCGCCCAACGGTGTGATCTACAACCTCGTCTATTTTGGGCTGGTCGTCATCTTCACGTTCTTCTACAGCTCCGTCGTGCTTAACACCCGCGACGTTGCCGATAATCTGAAGAAGACCGGAGCCTTCGTCCCCGGTATTCGTCCGGGGCAGCCGACCGTCGATTACCTCAACAAGATCCTGATGCGAATTACGACGGCAGCGGCCATCTATCTCGGTCTTCTGGCGGTTCTGCCGGGTGCTTTCCAACGCGGCCTTTCGATCACGACCTTCTATTTGGGCTCGACGTCGCTGCTGATCGTCGTCGGCGTAGCGCTCGATACGATCACGCAGATCGAGGCGCGCCTTGCCATGCGAGACTATCGCGGCTTTATCAAGCGGTAACGGTAGTGCCGACCTCATGAACATAATCTTTCTGGGGCCCCCCGGTGCGGGCAAAGGAACGCAGGCGCGACTGCTTCACGAACGGTTCGGCGTAGAGCAGATCTCGACCGGCGACCTCCTGCGCGCCAACCTGGCGCGTGGAACGAAGCTTGGGAAAGAAGCCGAAGAGTATATGCGCCTTGGCCAGCTCGTCCCCGATACGCTGGTCATCGGAATGATCGAGCACGAACTCGAACGAGCGCACGACGGTTTTGTGATCGACGGGTTCCCGCGAACGGTCGCTCAGGCTGAAGCTCTCGATGCGTCGCTCGCGCGGTGGCGTTGCCCGCTGGATGCAGCGATTCTCTTCAGCGGCGAACGCTCCGCGCTGGTCGCGCGCCTAGCGGCGCGCTGGACGAATCCTCGCAACGGCCGAACGTACAACGTTCTCACGAATCCTCCGAAAGTTGCGGGCATCGACGACGAAGACGGCGGCAGACTCGTCCAGCGCGAGGACGACCGTCCCGACACGGTCGCGAAGCGGCTGGAAGTTTACGACTTGCAGACGCGGCCGCTGATCGCGTACTACCGTAAGGCCGGAAAGCTGGTCGAGGTTGACGCGCTCGCGAGCGTAAAGGCGGTCGCGGACCGGATTGCTGCGGCAGTCGGCGCGGAGCCTGCTCACAACTGATGGTCACGCTAAAGTCGGCGCGCGAGATCGAAGCGATGCGCCGCAGCGGCAAGGTAACGGCGCAAGTATTGACGGGGCTGATGAAGGCCGTGCGTCCGGGCATGTCGACGAGCGAGCTCGACGAACTGGCCGAACGCGGCATTCGTCAAGCGGGCGGCGTGCCGACATTTAAAGGTTACAACGGCTTTCCCGGGTCAATTTGCGCGTCCGTGAACGAGGAGGTCGTGCATGGAATCCCCGGCCCGCGCGTTTTGCGCGACGGCGATCTTCTTTCGATCGACATCGGCACGACGCTCGACGGCTACGTCAGCGATAGTGCGGTAACCGTTCCCGTCGGCAGCATTTCGCAAACCGCTCGCCGCCTTCTCGACGTTACGAGGGAGTGTCTCACCGTAGGGATCGCGCAGATGGAGCGCGGCAATCACCTCGGAGATATCGGGGCGGCGGTGCAGGCGCACGCCGAACGGCACGGATACGGAGTCGTACGCGAGCTCGTCGGACACGGAGTCGGCAGGGCGATGCACGAGGAGCCCCAGGTCCCCAACTACGGAGAACCCGGGACGGGTATGGAGCTGCGCCCCGGTTTGGTGCTGGCGCTCGAGCCGATGATCACGCAGGGGGGTCCGAAGATTCGCATCCTCGCCGACCGCTGGACAGTCGTCACGACAGATGGTAAGCTCGCAGCGCACTTCGAGCATACGGTGGCGCTGACCGAGGCTGGCCCGAGGATTCTAACCCTACGGGACTTTGCGGAGGATCCCGCGGTCGAGCGGTACCGTCCGCCGCAGGAAGCGATTGCATAAGAGGTGCTCCGTTAGTGGCGCGCAAGCGGGGCGGACGCCCTCCTCGCGGCAAAGCAAGTGCGGAGAAAGCCGCGAAAACGGCCACGCCGAAGGAAGAGGCAATCGAGGTCGAGGGCACGATCGTAGAACCGCTGCCCAACGCGATGTTTAGAGTCGAGTTGACGAACGGACATCGCGTCCTGGCGCACGTTTCGGGGAAGATCCGGATGAATTTCATCCGCATTCTGCCCGGAGACCGCGTCCTTGTCGAGCTCTCACCCTACGACCTGACGCACGGCCGAATAACGTATAGATATAAATGAAATCGACGAAGTATAAATGAGATCGACGAAGTCCCGATCGAAGAACGCTAGAGCGATAACGATAGTTTGGGCGCCCCTAGGGGCGTCTCAAGCGAGCCAAGATGTGAAAGGCGCCCATGGGATGGGGGCCCCACTTAAGTGGGGGGCGCGCAGCCCGGGGCGGAGCGCCATATAAAATGAAAGTCAGACCCTCGGTAAAGAAAATCTGTGAGAAATGCAAGATCATCCGCCGTCGCGGCAAGGTGCGGGTGATTTGCGAAGTCAACCCCAAGCACAAGCAGGTACAGGGGTAGCAAGGCCCGTCGTCAAGCTCAGGATTAAAAAGGAAATTTAAATATGGCACGTATCGCCGGCATCGATCTCCCGCGCGAGAAGCGCGTTGAAGTTGCGCTGACCTATATCTTCGGCATCGGCGCACCGACCGCGCGCAAGTTGCTCGCCTTTGCGGGCGTGAATCCCGACCTGCGCGTGAAAGCCATGAGCGAAGAAGACGAAAAGAAGCTGCGCGATGCGATCGATTCGCTGCAGTTGCGAGTTGAAGGCGACCTTCGCCGCGAGGTGCAGGGCAACATCAAGCGGCTGATGGACATCGGCTGTTACCGAGGGCTCCGGCATCGGCGTGGCTTGCCGGTTCGCGGACAGCGAACCAAGACAAACGCACGAACGCGCAAAGGTCCCAAGCGTACCGTTGCCGGCAAGAAAAAGACTTTAGCCAAGAAGTAGATGCGGCTTCAGTTGTTGTCATCCTGAGCCCCTCGACTTCGCTCGGGATAAACTCCGTCGAAGGACGAGGCGACAACGAGATGCGCCAAGTTGGAGCTTTCTTGCCGTGAAGGCCGTTATCACTGCGGGTGGCCGCATCGACGGCGAGTTTGCGGCGGTCGCCGGCACCGACGTAAAAGCGCTTGCGCCAGTGCGCGGCGCGACGATGTTGCAACGAGTGATCGACGCCTTACGTGCTGCGGGTGTTAACGAGATCGCCGTCGTCGGAGGAGGCGAGGTAAAGGCCGCGTGCGCCTCAACGGTCGATCGTTTCGTCGCGGAAAGCCCTTCGGGCAGCGAGAATCTGCTGCGTGCGCTGCGTGCCTGGCCCGGCGACGAACGGCTTCTTTACGCGACCAGCGATTTGCCCTACGTGACGGCCGCGGCGGCCACGGATTTCGTCAAGCGCGCCGGGCATGGTACCCTTGCCGTCGCACTCGCGGAGTTTGCCGACTTCAACGCGCGCTTTCCCGGCGCTCCGTCCTTTGGAATCCGGCTTGGCCGCGAGCGCGTCGTCAACGGCGGGTTGTTCTCGATTCCGCCGGGGGCCGGCGAGAAGCTCGCTGCAATAGCGACGCGTTTTTTCGAAGCTCGAAAAAAACCGTGGCGGATGGCGAGCCTAGTCGGTCCGGCGGTGTTGATTCGCTTTCTCTCCGGAAGATTGCGCGTCTCGGATCTGGAAACGATGGCGTTGCACGTGCTGCAGGTGCCGGCGCAAGCTCTTCGCGGCTGCGCTCCCGAGCTCGCCTTCGACGTTGATACGATCCTTGAATACCGGTATGCCTGCGCGCACTGTTAGTCCGTTTCGCCTAGCGCTTTTCTGGCTAGGCATTCAAGCGGTGTGGGGCGCGCTTTTGGGAATCTCGCTGCAGTCGCGCACGATCGAGCTCGCTGCGAGTAACCCGCTGATAGCGTACGGCCGGCTCGCGACCGCGGGGGCCGCAACGGCGGCGATAGTGCAAATCCTCGTCGGTCTTTGGTCCGACGCGCGCCGCCGGCGCGGGAGCCGTCGCATCGAGTTCTATATTGCCGGCGCGGTCGGCGGCACCACGGCGATCGCTTTTTTTTACGACGCGCAGACTTTTTTCGCGCTAACTGTCGCGTACGTCGCGCTACAGGCGGCGCTGAACGTGGCCATCGGTCCGTATCAGGCGATTATTCCGGATTTCGTCGAGCGGATACGAATCGGAAACGCGTCGTCGTGGATGGCGGCACTGCAGTCGGCGGGAAACGCAATCGGCGCGCTTTGCGCGAGCTTCATAACCAACGCGCGGGCTCTGGGCTCGGCACTGGGCGGGCTGTTGCTGGTAACATGCGCCATAACGTCGTCGCATGCGCGCCAGCTGCCGCTGCGCGATTCCCCCGAATCCGTCGAAGGTCTGCGCGTAACGCGTCCGTTTGTAGATCTGTTCGTCTCGCGCGCGCTCGTCTACGTTGGTTTTTACACGCTGCTCGGGTATCTGCTCTTTTACGTCCAAACGGTGCTCGGGGCTGCCGAGCTACCCGACGCCCGCCGTCAGACGGGACTCCTGATATTCAGCTTCACGCTGGTCGGCGCGCTCGGCGCCGCGCTCGCGGCGCGCCCGAGCGACCGGCGAGACAAACGGGTCGTAGCGACGATCGGCGGCGGCATCTTCATCCTGGCGTTGGCGGTTTTCATCGCAGCCCACGGTTTTGGGGGCGTCGTTGCCGCTACCTTGATCGCCGGCGTCGGCTGGGGCGTCTTTCTGGTGGCCGACTGGGCGATCGCTTGCCGGGTTCTGCCGGCCGCCGCGATGGCGTCGGCGATGGGCGTCTGGAACCTCGCGATCGTGCTGCCCCAGATCGCTGCGCCCGCGCTCACCACGCTGGTGCTGCAGCATTTGTCCTTGGCAGGGAGCGCCGCAGCCCCTAGAGTGGCCTTTGGACTAGCACTCATTGAAACGCTTGCTGGCATCGCTTGGTTATGGAGGTTATCGCCAGCTGTCATAGCAGGCTAGCGGGCGGCAGCAGACCCAGGAAGGCACCCTTCCGCATGAACTTTTCGGCAGCGTGTTGAACCAATCTGCAGGCATGACCTGCAATACTCGATTCGACAAAAAGGTTCTCTAAGGAGGTACTCAATGAACCGACTGAGCACCGGACTACTCGCGGCGTTGATCGCAACGCTGTGCGGGTTGAACGCGGTAGCCGCTCCGTCAACTGCGACGCAAGGAAACACTGGAAACGGCGTCGCGCAGGCGGGCGGAGCTCCGCCGGCGGACTTCGGAAGTCCGCCGTCCGGCCAGATTCCAATTCTTTTTAACGATCATCACGTCTACAGTAAGCCCGATCTTCTCAAACAAGGTCGCGTCCTCGCCGCATTGGTGAAGGGCGGCACGATCTTGATTCCGCTGCGCTCGATGTTCGAACAGATGGGTGCGACGGTCTCGTGGGATGAAGCGAGCAAAACGGCAACGGTATCCAAACCGGGGGCCGAGGTCAAGGTGACGGTCGGCAAGCCCGAAGTAGTCATCAACGGCGAGTCTCGTCCGTTGGACGTTCCGCCTGAGATCTACCAGGGTGTCGTCGTCGTGCCGGTCCGTGTGATTTCGGAAGGCATGGGGGCATACGTGCAGTGGGTTCCCGACAAGCGGTTAGTGGTGGTGCGGTACATACCCGCAACGCCGCCGCCGAGTCCGGCACCGCCGCCGCCGGCCGCTCCGCCGCCGCCACCACCACCGACGCCGGCACCCGTCCACCCACCAAACGTCATCTTCATCGCGGGCGACTATCTCTTCAATCCGAAAGTCTGGAACGAGTTCTCGCCGGGCAGCGGTGGCGCGGGGGGCTCGTTCAGCGTCCGCGGCGGCGTCGAGTTCGACGCGATCGGTCTACCGTTTATGATCGAGGCGAATTACACGAACTGGGACTATCCGCACAATTGCGGCGTTCCGCAAGCGCAAGCAAACCTCAACAACGCAGCTGAGTGCTTCGTCACCGTCATCGGCAGTCGCGGCGCGACGTACGTGCCGGGCTTTACGGCCGTCGATCGCGATATCGACGCCCGCTTTGGCTACCGGATCTTCAATCCGCACGTTTACATCGCAATCGGCTACATTTGGGGTTCGAACAACTACGGATATCCGAACTTAAATGCAGTCGGCGGCGGCCTCGAGAAGCTGCCGGACTACGGTCAGAAGTTTGATTACTACGGTTCGATCTACTACTATCCAAACTTCAACGGATCGTTCACCACGGGCTCGAACGCGCGCCCGCCGAACGAAACCTTTGGCGTCGGTTACAATCTGCTCAAGTATCAAGTCGGAGTCTCGTACGCAGTCATCCCGTCGGCCGCTATCGAGGTCGGCTGGATGGGTGAAAACAGAGCGAATAAGAACAACTTCCCGATCTCGGCAACCTACAACGGTGCCTACGCCGGATTGCTGTTCTTCCTTCCGTTCTAGCTAGCGATCAAACGGGTCTGCGGGCAGGGCGCTCCTTTCTAAAAGGGGCGCCCTGCTCTCGTTATGCCCGGTTATTGGTCTTTCGTGAGACTTTCGCGAAGGGTTGCAGCGCCCGGAAGTTATGCCGTTGCACTATCGGGGAACAACGGGTATCGTGT
The DNA here is from genome assembly GCA_963831815.1 of Vulcanimicrobiota bacterium. GTDB lineage: Bacteria > Vulcanimicrobiota > Vulcanimicrobiia > Vulcanimicrobiales > Vulcanimicrobiaceae > Cybelea. Next base: position 797,223 of record CAWHRL010000001.1, on the reverse strand, counting down.
GTTTGTGCGAGCAGCGGCAGGCCTGGCGGTCGCTCGCATGATGGATTCTTCAAAGGAGGCACTCGTGAAACGACTGAGCACCGGACTACTCGTGGCGTTAATCGCAACGCTGTGCGGGTTGAACGCGGTAGCCGCTCCGTCAACTGCGACGCAAGGAAACACTGGAAACGGCGTCGCGCAGGCGGGCGGAGCGCCGCCGGCAGACTTCGGAAGTCCGCCGTCCGGCCAGATTCCAATTCTTTTTAACGATCATCACGTCTACAGTAAGCCCGATCTTCTCAAACAAGGTCGCGTCCTCGCCGCATTGGTGAAGGGCGGCACGATCTTGATTCCGTTGCGCTCGATGTTCGAACAGATGGGTGCGACGGTCTCGTGGGATGCCGGGAGCAAAACGGCAACGGTATCCAAACCGGGCGCCGAGGTCAAGGTGACGGTCGGCAAGCCCGAAGTAGTCATCAACGGGGAGTCTCGTCCGCTGGACGTTCCACCTGAGATCTACCAGGGCGTCGTCGTCGTGCCGGTTCGTGTGATTTCGGAAGGCATGGGGGCATACGTGCAGTGGGTTCCCGACCGGCGACTGGTAGTGGTGCGGTACATTCCCGCGACGCCGCCGCCGAGTCCGGCACCCCCGCCGCCCGCTCCGCCGCCGCCACCACCACCGACGCCGACGCCAAGGCCGGCACTAAACGAGCTCTTTGTGGCGGGTGACTATATTATCTCACCGCGAGTCTATAACGAGTTCAGTCCGGGAAACACGGGCAATAGCTCTTTTGCGGTTCGCGGAGCCGGCGAGTTCGATCTCGGAAAGATACCATTTATGGTGGAAGGCGCGTACGAGCACTGGCAGTACCCGCACAACTGCAACGGTTTCATCCCGGGAACGAGGACGTACGTGCCGGAGTGCTTCGTAACGACGATAGGCGGCGCGGGCAGCACGCCGGTGCTGGTTACGTCGCCGCTGGCCGATCAGAACGTCGACGTGCGATTGGCGGTGCGCGTCCTCAACCCGCGGGTCTACATTGGCGTCGGCTACATGTGGCTCTCAACCAACTACGGTTACCCCAACATGCAAAGCTTCGGCTTCGGCGGAGAGAAGCTGCCGGATCTCAATCAGCCGCTCTCGTTCTTCGGCAGCATTTGGTACTATCCCAACGTCCACGGGTCGTACACGACGACCCCGCCGTCCTCGTCGACGGTTCCATCGGTCTCGTACAATCTCGCGTACAACATCCTCAAGTACCAGATCGGAGTCACCTACGTCATCGGGAATAGTCCCGTATTCATTGAAGGCGGCTGGATGGGCGACAGCTGGACGAACAAGGAGAACGCGCCAATCAATCGCTCGTATAACGGGCCGTTCGCCGGCCTTGGTATCCGGTTCTTCTATCCTTGATTCAGCGGGGGCCCGGCTGCTAGCCGGGCCCCACTTGCCTTTGCCCCCACTCTGCAGGTAAAATAATCGCTTGGGCCTTCCCAGGCCCAGTGTAATCATCAGTTTCAAGGGCAAGAACGGAGAGGTTTTGGCCGCCAAGAAGCAATCGAAATCGCGACGTAAGCGCGAGGTCAAGAACGTCCAGGCGGGCGTTGCTCATGTCCACGCTTCATTCAACAACACGATCGTTACGATCAGCGACCCGCATGGCGGCGTCGTTTCTTGGGCGTCGGCCGGCAATCTAGGGTTCAAAGGCTCGAAGAAGTCGACTCCGTTCGCCGCCCAGATGGCCGCCGAAGCGGCCGCTCGCAAGGCCATGGAGCACGGCATGAGGTCGACGGAGGTACTCGTGAAGGGCCCCGGCGCGGGCCGCGAGGCCGCGATCCGCTCGCTCCAGGCTGCCGGTCTCGAGATTACCATGATCAAGGACGTGACGCCGATCCCGCACAACGGCTGCCGGCCGCCGAAACGGCGACGGGTCTAGGGAGGAGCATGTCGCGTTATATTGGGCCGGTCTGCCGGCTCTGCCGCCGGGAAACCGCCGCCAGTAAGACCGGCGAGAAGATCAAGCTGTTCCTTAAAGGCGACCGTTGCATCTCGCGCAACTGCGCGGTCGAGCGGCGTGGTACCGCTCCGGGGCAGAAGACCGCGGGCAAATCCCGCACCAAAGTCTCCGAGTACGGGCGCCAGCTTCGTGAAAAGCAGAAGATGCGCCGGTACTACGGCGTGCACGAAACGCAGTTCGAAAACTACTTTCGCGAGGCCGCGCGCGTGCCTGGGCAGACCGGCCGGACATTCTTGCAACTTCTCGAGCGCCGTCTCGATAACGTCGTATACCGATTGAACCTAGCGACGAGTCGCGCGCAGGCGCGTCAGCTCGTTACCCACCGTCACTTCCACGTGAACGGGCGCCTTGTGAACATTCCGTCGTACGTCGTTCGCGCCGGTGACGTGATCTCGATTGCGCCGAACAGCTTGAAATCGCCGATCTTCGGAGCGAATCTCGAAGTCGCGCAGAGCCGGCGTCCGCCCGAGTGGCTCGAGTGGAATGACCAAGAAAAGACGGCCAAGGTGCTGCAAGCACCGCCCCGCGAGCAGATCGACACGCCGGTTGACGAGCAACTAATCGTGGAGTACTATTCGCGCTAAACCTTTCGCCCTCGCCACGTTTTGGCGAGGATGAAAAACACACGCTGCTACTAGGCGTACGATCGTGGCCGGGGTCCGGTCGCGGATAACGTAAGTAGCGAAAAGGAAACTAGAACCACATGACTACGATGTTGGAAGCGCCCGTCGGCGCGACCATTGAAGTTCGCGAGCGCCGCGACAACTACGCCAAGTTCGTAATCGAGCCGCTCGAGCGCGGCTTTGGGATCACCCTCGGCAACGCATTACGCCGCGTTCTGCTCAGCTCGATTCCGGGCGCGGCCGTCACTTACATGAAGATCGACGGCGTGCTGCACGAGTTCTCGACCATTCCGGGGATGGTTGAGGATACGATCGCATTGATGCTCAACCTCAAAGGGCTTCCGGTCAAGCTCAACAGCGACGAACCTAAAGTCCTGACTCTCTCGGTCAGCGGCGCACGGGACGTGACCGCGGCTGACATCGTCCCCGACGCCGATGTCGAGATCCTCGATCCCAACTATCGCCTCAGCACCCTGGCGTCGAAGGACGCGAAGCTGACGATGGAGATTGGGGTCGAACGCGGGCGGGGCTACGTGATGGCGGACCGCCAGCGTAACGTCGAGCATATGATCGGCTTGATTCCGCTCGATTCGCTCTTCTCGCCGGTCCGGAAGGTGAACTTTACGGTCGACGATACCCGCGTCGGGCAGAGCGTCGACTACGACCGGCTGACGGTCGAGATCGAGACCAACGGGTCGATCACCCCCGACGAAGCGCTCTCGACGGCCGCCTCGATCATGCAGGAAGAGCTCGATCTCTTCGTCTCGTTTACGAATCGAGCGGAGCCCCTGCCGGAGACGCCTCCGAACGAATGGGACATTCCAGTCGAAACCCTCAACCTTTCGGTGCGTTCGTTTAACTGCCTCAAGCGCGCCGGGATCTCAAAGGTCTCAGAACTGCTCGACTTGACCGAGGACGAAATCATGAAGATGCGCAACTTCGGTAAAAAGTCGCTCGACGAAATCAAGCAAGTTTTAGCGGAGAGGGGGCTGTCGCTGCGCCAAGCGTAGCACAGGAACGTAATGCCGCATTCAATCGCGTACAAACGCCTTTCCCGCACCGACGGCCATCGCAAGGCCCTGCTGCGTAATCTCGCGACGTCGCTGTTCAAGCACGACAAGATCGAGACGACTTCGACAAAAGCGAAGGAAATTAGCCGCGTGGCCGAGCGGCTCATTACGACCGCAATGAGCGGCGACCTTGCGGCTCGACGGCAGCTGGCCGAGTTCATTACCGAACCCGCGGTGGTCAAGAAGCTGGTCGAACAGATCGCGCCGGCACTAAAGGGACGTACCGGCGGATACACGCGCATCACGAAGACGCGCGTGCGCTCGGGAGACGCGGCCGAACTCTCACTCATCGAACTTCTTACCTAAGACGAACTCGGCACGTAGCGAGCTCCAGCGGTGTCACCCTGAGCGCAGCGGTGTCACCCCGAGCGCAGCGGTGTCTTGAGCGCAGCGGTGTCACCCTGAGCGCAGCGGTGTCAGCCTGAGCGCAGCGGTGTCACCCTGAGCGGAGCGGTGTCACCCTGAGCGGAGCGGTGTCACCCTGAGCGCAGCGGTGTCACCCTGAGCGCAGCGGTGTCACCCTGAGCGGAGCGGTGTCACCCTGAGCGGAGCGGTGTCACCCTGAGCGCAGCGGTGTCACCCTGAGCGCAGCGGTGTCACCCTGAGCGCAGCGGTGTCACCCTGAGCGCAGCGGTGTCACCCTGAGCGCAGCGGTGTCACCCTGAGCGGAGTCGAAGGGCGACACCGCATCACTATGCCAGCGTACGACATTGAAGCGCGAGCCCTCGATGCCGAGATACTCGGCGTCATCGAGCGCTGGCACTCCGATGGCCAGCGGCTTGAAGAGCGGGCGTTCAACGACCTAGCTCTTCGGCTCTTCGCGCACCAACTTCGCTATAACGAACCGTATGCTCGTTACTGTGCCGCGCTCGGCGTGAGCTCGACGCCGGAAACGTGGGAGCAAATTCCAGCCGTGCCGGCCGCCGCATTCAAGGAGGCGGCGCTGACGACGTTCGATCCGGCGGGCGCGGCACTCAGCTTTGAGACCAGTGGGACGACGCGTGGAACGCCCGGGCGCCACTTCATGGAGACGGCTGTACTCTACGACGCTGCCTTGCTGGCAGGATTCGACCGCTTCGTGCTTGCTGACGGGGCGCGCTTTCGCTACTTCAACCTCGTGCCGAATCCGGCCGAACGCTCGAACTCCTCGCTCGGATACATGATGGCCTGCATCGCACGGGTGCGGGGTGACGGCCGCACCGGTTGGTATCTGCGCGGGGACGCGTTGCTGATTGATGCCCTCGAAGCCGACTTGCGCGCGACGATCGCGGCGCATCAGCCCGTCTGCATCGCGGCGACCGCGTTCGCGCTGATGAATCTGCTCGATGTGATGGACGAACGAGGCATCGAATTCACGCTCCCGAGCGGGTCGCGCGTCATGGAAACGGGCGGGTTCAAAGGACGCTCGCGAACCGTCGGGCGCGACGAGCTCTACGCGCGCATCTGTAGCCGTTTGGGGATCGCCGCGAACGACATCATTTCCGAATACGGGATGACCGAACTGACCTCGCAATACTATACCGCGTCACCGTCACGAGCGTATGGTGCGCCTCCGTGGCTGCGGGCGCGCGTCGTTGGACCCGATCGCACCACGCGTCCCAACGACACGGTCGGTGCGCTGCTGCACGTGGATCTCGCGAATCGGTCGTCTTGCCTTGCTATCCAGACCGAAGACCTAGGGGTGCAAACGAACGACGGTTTCGAGCTGCTCGGCCGCGCAGCCGAGGCGAATCCTCGCGGCTGCTCCTTGGATGCCGAAGCGCTGCACGTTGCAAGCGGCGCTACAATGCCCTCCGCCGCGACGTAATTAAGCCGCTGTTCAAACCGTTCATGGAGAGGCCGCCGGCGAAGCGGGCGTGCTCGACCTTCATGCAGCGATCCACGACGACGTCCAACTCGGCCGCATCGGCGAGTGCGATCGCCTCGTCGTTGACCACACCGTACTGAAACCAAATCGCTTTAGTACCGGCTGCAATTGCTTCTTTCACCACGGCCACGAGTTCGCTCGGTCTGCGAAAGACGTCGACGACGTCGGGCGCTCCGCGCGCGGCGGCGTAAGCCGCCAGCGACGGGAAGGCTCTCACGCCGTCGATCTCCTCGATCGTCGGGTTGATCGGGGTCACGTCGTAACGGGGCTGCCTCCGAAGATACGAAAAGACCGTGTAACTGGGGCGCAGCGGATTGCTCGACGCTCCGACCATCGCAATGCTGCGCGAAAGATCGAGCAAATCGCGCCGCTGGGACGGCGTGGTGAGGATCATTCGCTCAGGATGACACAATGCCGGCTTTTGCTAAGGCGTTGCCTAAGTCCCAAGTTAAATCGGCGACGTCTTCTAGTCCGACGGAAAGCCGAACGGATTCCGGCTCGACGCCGGCCTTGCGCAGCTCGTCGTCGGAGAGCTGCGAATGCGTCGTCGAAGCCGGCGCGATGACGAGGCTCTTCGAGTCGCCGACGTTGGCGAGATGACTCCACAGCTCGAGACCATCGATGAAGCGCCGCGCGGTCTCGCGGCCGCCGCGTACGCCGAAGGTAAAGACCGATCCGAGCTGCGGTTCGCGGACCCAGGCAACCTCGGGGCGATCCTTGAGAAAGTTCGCTACCGCATGCGCATTGCTGACGTGACGCTCCATCCGCAACGCGAGCGTCTCTAGCCCGAGCAGAAGCAGCCAGGCATCCATCGGTCCCAATTGAGCGCCGACGTCGCGCAAGACTTCAGCTCGCGCGCGCATCAAGAAGGCGTACTCTCCGAACGTTTCGGTGAAGACCTTTTGGTGATAGCCGGGGCTCGGTTTCGAGAGCAGGGGGAAGCGTCCGTTATCCCACTGGAACTTTCCCGATTCGACCAGCACGCCGCCGATCGAGGTGCCGTGCCCGTTGATGAACTTCGTTGCCGAATGTACGACGACATCGGCACCATGCTCGATCGGCCGGCAAAGATACGGCGTCGCAAACGTGTTGTCGACGACGAGCGGAAGGTCGGCTTCGTGCGCCAGTGCCGCAAAAGCGCGAAGGTCGGCAACGACGCCCGACGGGTTGCCGACCGTTTCAGCGAAGATGAACTTGGTTTGCGGACGGATCGCGGCGCGCACTGCGGCGAGATCATCAACGGGTACGAAGGTCGTGTCGATGCCCATTCGCTTCACCGTCACGCTTAGCTGCGTGACGGTTCCGCCGTAGACGTTCTGAGTGCAGACGAGATGGTCGCCGGCCTCGGCAACCGAGAGAACCATGCAGAGCTGCGCGGCCAAGCCACTGGAGAATGCGATCGCTCCCAGGCCGCCTTCGAGACTTGCCATCCGCTCCTCGAACGCCGCGACCGTGGGGTTGCTGATTCGGCTGTAAATGTGACCGTAGCTGCGCAGCGCAAAGAGCTCCGCCGCCTGCTCGGTCGAGCCGAAGACGTACGCCGCCGTTTGGTAGATCGGCATCGCACGCGAGCCGGTCGCCGGGTCGGGCGGCGCCCCGGCATGGAGCGCGCGCGTCGAAAAGCCGAATTCTCGTTCTTGCTGCAGCATGGTAGGTTACCGGCCCTTCTTCGCCTTATAATGCTCTTATCATGGGCATGACACTCACCGAGAAGATCCTGGCGCGCCACGCGGACCTGGCTCGCGTCGAACCGGGGCAGATCATCAACGCCAAGGTCGACCTCGTTCTAGCGAACGAGCTCTCCGCCGCCGTCGCAATCGGCGTGATGCGCAAGATCAAAGGCGCAAAACACGTCTTCGATCCGAGCAAGATCGCGCTTGTCGCCGACCACTTCGTTCCCGCAAAAGACGCGCAATCGGCGAGCCTCGCGCGACTCATGAAAGAGTTCGCAGTCGAGCAGCGGATCGAGCACTTCTTCGACGTCGGACGAGGCGGCATCGAGCACGTCGTGCTTCCGGAAGAGGGACTGGTCGCGCCCGGCGAGCTGATCGTCGGTGGCGACTCGCACACCTGTACGTACGGGGCCTTCGGCGCCTTCGCAACCGGTATGGGTTCGACCGACATCGCCGCGGCGTTCGTGCTCGGTGAAGTCTGGCTGAAGGTTCCGGCCTCGATCAAGATCGTTTACAATGGGACGCCGCGGCCGATGGTCTACGCAAAAGACATCATGCTGCGCACGGTCGGCGAGCTCGGCATCGACGGCGCCACCTATCGCGCCATCGAATATCATGGAACGACCGTGGACGAGCTTTCGATCACGGGCCGGATCACGATGGCGAACATGGCGATCGAGGCGGGAGCGAAGAACGGCATTTTCCACGCGGACGAAAAGACGATCGCCTACGTAAAGGAACGCACGGATCGGCCGTTCGTCGTAGAACGAGCCGACGCCGACGCGCTGTACGAGCGCGTCTTATCGATCGATATCGGTGAGCTGGAGCCGCAGATCGCCTGCCCTCATACCCCCGACAACGTCCATCCGATCTCGGAGGTGACGCGCGAGGAGCTTCCCGTCGATCAAGTCTTCATCGGTTCGTGCACCAACGGTTATATCGACGACCTGCGCATCGTCGCGAAGATATTCGAGGGCAAACGCGTCGCGTCGAATCTTCGCGTCATCGTGAACCCCGGCTCGCAGAAGGTCTGGATGCAGGCGGCGCAAGAGGGCGTTCTTACAACCCTCGCGGCCGCCGGTTGCGCGGTCAACACGCCGGGGTGCGGCGCCTGCTTCGGGGGACACATGGGAACGCTCGGTGACGGCGAACGCGCGATCTCCACGACGAATCGCAACTACGTCGGGCGGATGGGCTCGCCGAAGGCGGAGATCTATCTGGCGTCACCGGCGACCTGCGCCGCTTCGGCGCTGACCGGCCGCATCACCGACCCGCGGGAGTTCGCTCTCGAACCCTCAGCCTCAGAGCATGCCGCCCTCGCTTAGAAGGAACAAAAGTGGAATCAAAGCTGCGCGGGCACGCGCATAAATACGGGAAGAACGTCGACACCGACGTCATCATCCCGGGCAAGTATTGCAATATCATCGACCCCGCGGAGCTCGGCAAGCACGCACTCGAGGGACTCGATCCGGAATATACGACGCGCATGAAGGCCGGCGACATCATCGTCGCCGATACGAACTTCGGATGCGGTTCGAGCCGCGAGGTCGCACCGATCGCGCTCAAAGGTTCTGGAACCGCGGCGGTAATCGCCAAGAGTTTCGCGCGGATATTCTATCGCAACGCGCTGAACATCGGTCTGCCGATCTTCGAGTCGGCCGAGGCCGTAGACGGTATCGACTCGGGTGACGAGATCGAGCTCGAGCCGGCGAGCGGAATCGTTCGCAACCTAACCCGCGGCACGGAGTATCGCGCGGCGGAGTTTCCGCCCTTTATGCGTTCGCTGATTGATGCCGGCGGACTGGTCCCCTACGTCGAAAACAGACTTCAACAGGCAAAATGAGTAAGCTGTTATTTAGATGCACCTCTAGGAGACGAGGGCCGAAGTTTACTGTGGTAATCGAGGCCCTAGTCGACAAAGAGATGCGCTGAATAACAGCTTACTAAGGTGGGGTATAGCCTCCGCCGGAGGATGGTATGCCCCCCGGCGACGGGCTAACGTTTTCGATCCACTTCTCTTTCGCGCGGTAGGAAGCGGTAAACGGCACTTCACCGGTGGGCATCGTCAGCTCGCCGATCATGTCGGTCGTGCCGTCTAATTTGCCTTCCATCAGAATCGTCGTTCCATTCGGCATCGATACGATCAAACGAATCGCTTGGCCGTCGACCGTACCGGTCAGCGGATACCTCTTATTGTGCGAGTCGAGGTAGGTTCCGGTCAGCGCATCGCCCTCTTGCGTTAGTTTAAAGTGCGTGTAATCGGTCGTAGCGTCACGCTGTATCTGCACCTCCCAAACACCGTCGAGACCTTTGCGCGCGTTGGGCGGTGGGCTCGGCGTTGCGGAAGTCTTCTTGTATGGCATTGCGGACGGCATGAGCGCCGGCGTGATGGTCGGCGCGGGAAAGACCGTCGCGTTGGGCTGCGGGCTTGCGGGCGTGCCGATCGGCGGGGGCGTCGGGGGAGGCGTTGCGGCGGCGGCGGGACTAGCCGGCGTTCCGACCGCAAATGCGATCGCGACGAATAGGGTCGTTCCGCCGAGCGCTACCCAAGGAGACTGTGCATTCACGCGCGAGCCTTTGAGCGGCCGGCCCAAGGGACCTCCCATGCGACCGGTTGCCGCGCTGGAAGCGGGCTAAGACCCTCTTGCCGCCTCTGCTATAATGCAGGGGCTGTGAAAGAGAAGATCCATCCAAAGTGGTATCCCGAAGCTCGCGTCCACTGCGCGTGCGGAAATACATTTGTGACCGGCTCGACGCTGGCCGAGATTTCGGTCGAAATTTGTGCTGCCTGCCACCCGCTCTTTACCGGGCAGCAGAAGCTGGTCGATACAGCAGGGCGAGTGGACAAGTTCAATCAGCGCTCGGCCGCAGCGCGCCGTAAGCAGGAGGAGGCCGCAGCCCGCAAGGCCGCGCGCGAGGCGAAGAAGGCGGCAGCCGCGCTCTGATCGAGCGCCTGGATTCGATGGCGCGGCGCTTCGACGAGATCGACGCGCAGCTTGCCAACCCCACGGGTGCTTTCGATCAGTCGCGCTACACCGCGCTTGTAAAAGAGCGCGCGCAGTTGGAGGCTCCAGTGCAAACCTATCGGAGACTCTGCGAGACGCGCGCGCAGATTCAAGCGAATGCGGCGCTCGCTCGTCAGGCAGACGGCGAGCTTCGCGCGCTCGCCGAAGAGGAAAACCTCGCGCTGGACGAGCGCGTCGCGGAGTTGGAGCTCGAGTTATCGCAGCTCATGCTTCCTAGCGATCCAAACGACTCCAAGGACGTCTTCGTCGAGATCCGAGCCGGCACGGGCGGCGATGAGGCCGCGATCTTCGCGGGCGACCTGGCGCGCATGTACATGCGCTTTGCCGAAGCGAAGGGGATGAAGACGGAGCTTGTCTCGGAGAGCGCGAGCGAGGCCGGCGGTTATAAAGAGATCGTCTTCGCCCTTAAAGGCAACGAACCGTACCGCTTTCTGAAACACGAGTCCGGCGTTCATCGCGTGCAGCGCGTTCCGGCAACCGAAGCGCAGGGCCGTATCCACACCAGCACGGCGACCGTCGCGGTCCTTCCGCAGGTCGAAGACGACGTCGAAGTGGAGATCAAGCCGGTCGAACTGCAGATCGACACCTACAAATCCTCGGGCGCCGGCGGCCAATACGTAAACAAGACGGAGTCGGCGATACGTATCACGCACCTGCCGACCGGCATTGTGGTGGCCTCGCAGCAGGAGCGTTCGCAGCAGCAGAATCGCGAGAAGGCGATGCAGATGCTGCGCGCAATGCTGTACGACCAAAAGCGTCGCGAACAAGAAGAGGCGGTCGGTTCGCTCCGCCGTTCGCAGGTCGGCAGCGGCGAACGCGCCGAGAAGATCCGCACCTATAACTTTCCGCAAGACCGCATCACGGATCACCGGATCAACCGCAGTTTCGGGAATATCCGCGGCGTGCTGGACGGCAATCTCGGCCACATCACCGACGAGTTGCTCGCGGACGAGCGAGCGCGCTTGCTCGCCGGCGAGCCCGCGCTTTGAGCTGCGTCCAAGCGCTACTCTCCGGCGAGATCGATCTCTTAGCCCGTAGCAGCCGCTCAGGGCGCGCCGATGCGCTGCTGCTGCTCGCGCACGTGCTCGGCCGGCCGCGCGAGTGGCTCTTGGCGCACGGAGAAGCGCCGGTCAGCGCGCAAGACGCTCGCGCTTTTCAAACGCTTTGCGAGCGCCGCACCGCGGGCGTGCCGGTCGCCTATCTTGTCGGGAGCGCCTTTTTCTACGGGCGCGAGTTCGTCGTGAACGAGGACGTGCTCGTTCCGCGCCCCGAAACCGAGCATTTGGTCGAAGACGCGTTGCGCTTCGTTCACGGACCAATGCGCGTCCTCGACGCCGGCACCGGCTGCGGCGCGATCGCGTGCACCATTGCAGCGGAAACGCCGGCGGTCATTGACGCGACCGATGCGTCGCGTGCGGCAATCGATGTCGCAACGGAGAACGCGCGCCGACTCGGCGTAGCCGAACGTTGCCGGTTCTACCACGGCGACCTCGTGGAACCGGTTCGCACGCATAGCTACGACGCCGTCATTGCAAATCTGCCGTACGTCCCAACAAAGGATCTGCCGAAACGGCCGGACCCCGCTTCATTCGAACCGCGTGCGGCGCTCGACGGCGGCCCCGATGGCCTCGCACTCTACCGCAGACTTCTGGAGCAACTTCCGCTTCTTAATGAAGAAGCATTGATCTTACTCGAAGCCGCCCCCCCAACAATAGAGAGTCTCGCGCAGATAGTTCGCACCACTCTCCCAAACTTCGTCGTCTCGGTCCGCTCCGATTACGCCGGCCTGGCACGCTACGTCCGGGCGACACGTGCAGTTTCCGAGGGGCTACATGCCGGTGAAGCGGCGTCTGAATCGGCCCGAAGCCAGGATGGCGAGAGGGCCGAGAATCGAGCGCAGGCGAGCACCGGATGCGCTCGCCAAGCGTCCGCAGAACCGGCATGTAGTGTCTCGGAAACTGTGAACGGTAAAAGCCAGGTAAGCGAGCGGACCAGGGCGAAATGAAACGCCCCGAGATGGCGAAGTATATCTTCTTCACCGGGGGCGTGGTGAGTTCGCTCGGAAAGGGCATAGCCGCGGCTTCGCTCGGCCGGCTTCTGAAAGCCCGCGGTTTGAGCGTTTCGATCCAAAAGCTCGACCCCTACATCAACGTGGACGCCGGAACGATGAACCCGTACCAACACGGCGAGGTCTTCGTGACCGAGGACGGCGCCGAGACGGATCTCGATCTCGGGCATTACGAGCGTTTCATCGACGAGAACCTCCAGCGTGCGAATAACGTGACGACCGGGCAGATATACAACTCGGTGATCGAAAAAGAGCGCCGCGGCAAGTACCTCGGGGCGACCGTGCAAGTGATTCCACACATCACCAACGAGATCAAAGCGCATATCAAGCGCGTCGCCGAGGAAAGTGGCGCGGAAGTCTGCATCGTGGAGGTCGGCGGAACGGTCGGTGACATCGAATCGCTGCCATTTTTGGAAGCGATTCGTCAGATGCGCTACGACGTGGGCGAGCAGAACGTGATGTACATTCATCTGACGCTTGTTCCGCATCTCGGCGCGGCCGACGAGCTTAAGACCAAACCAACGCAGCACTCGGTACGCGAGCTGCGCGGCATCGGCATCTCGCCCGATGCGATCGTTTGTCGAACTCAGTCCGCGCTGCCGATGCCGCTGGAGCTGAAGGAGAAGATCGCGCTCTTCTGCGACGTGCCGCCGAGCGCAGTCGTGCAGAACAGCGATGCGCGCACGATCTATCAAGTGCCGCTCAACCTCGAGGCCGAGGGATTGGCGCAGGCCGCGGTCCGCAAGCTCAACTTACCGGCGTCGGCACCGATGCTCGACGATTGGGTCGCGATCGCGGAGCGCCTCCGCCAGCCACGCCGGCGCGTGACGATTGCGCTGATCGGAAAATACGTGGAGCTAAAAGACGCTTACATCTCGATCGACGAAGCGCTCGCGCACGCCGGGATCTTTCACCATGCCGCGGTCGAGATCAAGCGCATTGACTCGGAGCAGGTTGAGAACGAAGGGATCGACGCGCTGCGCGGCGCGCACGGCGTTTTGGTGGCGCCGGGCTTCGGGGCGCGCGGAGTGAAGGGGAAGTTGCTCGCGATTCGGCACGTCCGCGAACGTAAAATTCCCTTCTTGGGTATCTGCTACGGCATGCAGCTGGCTTGCATCGAGTTCGCGCGCGACGTCTGCGAGCTGCCCGAGGCAATGACGAGCGAAGTTGACGAGACGAGCGCCGATCCAGTGATAGACTTCATGCCCGATCAACGAAACCTCGAAATGTACGGCGGCACGATGCGGCTGGGAACGTACTCGTGCACGCTCGAGCCGGGAAGCCTGGCCGCGCAGGCGTACGGCGAGCTCGAGATAAGCGAGCGCCACCGTCATCGCTACGAGTTCAATAACCGTTATCGGCCGATCTTCGAAGAACACGGAATGCGCTTTTCCGGGCACCACGCGATCGGTCAGACGCGTCTGGTCGAGGTCGTGGAGCTTCCGCCGGAGATGCACCCGTGGTTCGTGGCGACGCAAGCGCACCCCGAGTTCAAATCGCGGCCAAACCGCCCGGCGCCGCTCTACCGTGAGTTCATCGGCGCCGCGCTGGCGCACGAAGAGCGCGTCGACGGCCGCACCGGCGTTGCCGAGGCGGCACTCTGGACCCAGGCCTAATCACCGCCGTTGTCCTAACGCGCGACGAAGAGCGTAATCTTCCCCGCGCTCTGACGAGCCTTCCGCGCGGGATTGCGATTCTCGTGCTCGATGCGGGCTCGCGCGACCATACCGTCCAGTTCGCCCGCGGAGCGGGTGCGCGCGTAATCCAGCGTGAGTGGACCGATTTCGTCGACGCCCGGCGCTTCGCGCTAGCGCAGGTGCAGACGCCATGGGCGTTGATGATCGACGCGGACGAAGCGCTGGACGATGTGGCGCGCGATGCGATCGTGAGCGCCTCGCCCGATGGAGATGCGTATCGCATCAAACGCACGACCTATTTCTGCGGCAAGCCGATGCGCATCTGGCGCAACGAGCCGCTCCTGCGGCTCTTTCGAACCAATCGCGTTACGCTGGAAGCGCATCCGGCCGCTGCAAGCACCGCCCAGCTGCATGAAGCGTGGGCGTGTGACGGACGCGTCGGCGATCTTCTCGGGACTCTGCTGCACTATTCGTACCCCGACGTGAGGTCGTACCGGGCGAAATACGAGCTGTACACTACGGTCGAGGCGGAGCAGATGAAGAGCTCGCCGGGCGCGCTCCTGGCTGCGTGCGCCGCAAGCGTCGGCCGGCTGGCGTGGCTGCTCTTCGCGCGGGGCGCGCTGCTGGACGGGCCCCGGGGCTGGTACGTTGCTTACCGCTCCGCGACGTACCCGGCGGTGGCGGCGCGCAAAGCGCTCTGGCCGTGAGCGCGCGCGTCGGGCTCGACGCGCGGTTGACGCGCCAGATGTCGGCGGGAATGAAAACGTACGCGCGCGAGCTGATCGCGCGCCTGCCGCAGGTGGCGCCGGAATTTACATACGTAGAGTTCACTGACGGTGGCAACTTCGGATGGCGCGAGCAGATCGTGCTTCCGCTCGCGATGCGCAGGGCGAGGCTGGACGTCGCGCACTTTCTCTCGCAATACGTCCCGGTGCTCCTGCCGCGGCGCTTCGTCGTGACGATACACGACCTGATTCACCTCCGTTTCCCCGACTATTTTAAAGCCAAGGTCGGGCCATATTACGCCACTGTCGTGCGGTTCGCGTGCGCTCGTGCCGCGCGGGTGATCACCGACGACCAGCGCACCGTTGACGATCTCGAAACGCTGCTCGGCGTGAACCCCGCGAAGGTTAGAGTGATTCCACTGGGGGTAGGTGAGAGTTTTCGGCAACCGGTCGTGCCATACGAAGGCGTTCGGCCCCATCTGCTCTACGTCGGCAATCATCGCGAGCATAAAGATCTCGCGACGCTCTTCGAAGCCTGGTCGCGCTTACCCGAAACGTGGAAGATCGACCTTTTGCTGACGGGTCCCGACGATTTCGGCGGTGAGCTGCAGCGCCGCAGCGGACCCGATCGCGCGATCGTTGCACTCGGCGACGTCACGACGGAACGGCTGGTCGCGTACTACGCCGGCGCGCGAGCGCTGGTCCAACCGGCGCTGCGCGAGGGCTTCGGTTTGCCGATGCTTGAGGCGATGGCGGCCGGCTGCCCCGTGGTCGCCTGCGAAGATGCTATACCGCGTGTCTTGGCGCCGGCCGCGCTCACTTTTCGGGCGCGCGATGCCGGCGATTTGCGCTCGGTGCTCGAGCGGCTTCTCTCCGACGAGGGTCTTCGCACCCGGGTGCTCAACATAGGTGTGAAGATCGCGCAGGAGCTCACATGGGATCGCTGCGCGCGCGCCACCGCAGACGTCTATCGGGAAGTATTGGAGCAAGATTGACACGCGCTTTGGCGGGGCTGGCACTGCTGGTCGTTGCGTTACAGAC
The DNA here is from genome assembly GCA_963831815.1 of Vulcanimicrobiota bacterium. GTDB lineage: Bacteria > Vulcanimicrobiota > Vulcanimicrobiia > Vulcanimicrobiales > Vulcanimicrobiaceae > Cybelea. The sequence continues at coordinate 781,496 of CAWHRL010000001.1, read as the reverse complement.
AGGACCGGTTACGGCCGCACCTCGTCCGATCGCCGTCGTCATCAATGGCAACAGCCTTTCGCTCAATCCACCGCCGCGCTTCGAAAAGGGCTTGCTCTTCGTGCCGGTGCGCCAGACGATCGAAGCGCTTGGGCTTTCGTTCAACCGCAGCGGGAAGCAAATCACCACGCAGATCGGCTCGAAAACCGTCGTCTTGACGATCGGCAGCCGCGTCGCCGTGGTCGACGGCCAGCCGCTGACACTCGAAGCCGCGCCGATCGAAGTAGCGAACGTACTCTACGTTCCGCTACGGTACTTCACCGACGTTCTTGGCGCCCAAGCGAGCTTCGATCGGAAGAGTAACACGATGACGATCGTCGCGCAGCTCGTCGGACGGTCCTCCAACAGTTTCGTTACGACCGCCAGTGGATTCGAGCGTTTCGGAACCGTGGCGGCGGTGGACGTGCTCTCGGATCCACCGACTATCACGTTAGAGTACAACGGCAAAATAAAGACGATCCCGGTGGCGCCCAACGCGTCGATCGACGTTGCGGACGTCAACGTGAACGTGACCTCGCCGGGAGAGCTCGGCGACGTGCGCCCGGGAGACTTTGCACGCGTCGAGATGCGAAAGGACGGGCGCGTGGTGCGAATCGTCGACGAGTATGGCTCGCGAAACGGTCACATCGTCGCCATCGCCGGAAACCAGTTCGTGCTCGACAACGGGCAAGTAATCGCGGCCGGAAGAACGACGGAACTCTCGCTCAATGGGAACGGCGCGTCGTTCGATCAGCTGCGGCCGGGCGATCAGATCACGGTTCGGTACAACGTCGAGACGAACGAAGTGCGCGAAATTCTCGCCAGCCGGCGCGCTGCCGGCGCATCTTCGAGCCAGCCGTCGAACGTGCAGATTTCCGGCGTCGATACCGACGCAAACCGTCCGCTGCATCCCGGCGACATGATTCGGGTAACGTTGCACGGCACTGCGGGCGGTTCGGCGACTTTCGACATCGGCTCCGACGTCGTGAATCAAGCGATGGAGCAGCGATCGCCCGGCCTTTATGTCGGCAGCTACACGATTCCGCGCGGTACGAATTTCGATGACGTGGCGTTGATCGGGCGTCTATCGATCGGGAACGCCAGCGCTCAGGCGCCCGCTCCGCAAACCGTTTCGGCATCGAGTATCGGACCCGGCATCGCCGACTTCGCACCCAATGCCGGCTCGACGATCAACACCAGCCGGCCCGCAGTTTATGCGAGCTTCGCGGCGGATGCCGTCCCGGTCAACCCGTCGACGGCATTGCTGTGGATCAACGGCCGCGACGTCACCTCGGAATGTCTGCGAACGGCACAGTTCATTCAGTATCTACCATCGTACAGTTATCCCGACGGCACCGTGCGCGTCACCGTGCGCGTCGCGGACCAGGCCGGAAACACGACGGTCAAGTCGTGGAGCTTCACGATTCGAACGCATTGATGGATGAGTGTATATTTTGCAAGATCGCGCACGGCGAGATTCCGGCAAAAGCCGTCTATCGCGACGAGACCGCGATTGCCATCGAAGACCTCAATCCGCAAGCGCCGACGCATTTGCTCGTGCTGCCGGTCAAGCACTACGACACACTCGGCGACACTGTGGCTGAGGCTGACGAGGAGAGCGTTGCGGGGCGCCTCTTCGAGATCGCGACGCGCTTAGGAAAAGAGCGAGGCGGTGCGCGCGGGTATCGCCTTGTCGTCAATACGGGACCGGACGGCGGACAAACCGTTGGGCATCTTCACATCCACGTGTTGGCCGGCCGGCGCATGACCTGGCCCCCAGGCTAGGTATTTGACGCTGCCTCGGGCGCTATGCTACGCTGTCCCTGGCCCTCTTAGGGCCTAATTTTTCGTGCCGTCCAGCGCGTGGACCGGTACGCCGAAAGGGGGGTCATCAACAAATGGAAGTTCGCATCGCTCCTGGCGAAACGATAGAGAGCGCGTTGCGCCGCTTCAAGAAGGCCACCCAAAAGGCCGGCATTCTGGCGGAGGCGCGAAAGCACGAGCACTACGAAAAGCCGAGCGTCCGCAAGAAGAAGAAGTCGGCTGCGGCCCGTAAGCGTCGCGCCTAACCGATCGCCTTGGGAACGTTTAAAGACCGCATCGCCTCCGATCTAAAAGAGGCGATGCGAGCGCGCGACCAGCTGCGCCTCGACACGCTCCGCTCTGCGCTCTCAGGGTTCATCTATAAGCGCACCGAGAGCGGTCATGAGCTTTCCGATGCCGACGAACTCGATGTCGTGCGGCGGCTGGTAAAGCAACGGGCCGACTCGCTCGCCGAGTTTGAGAAGGCCGGCCGCACTGATCTCGCGGCAAAGGAACGCACGGAACGCGAGATCTTGCTGGCCTACCTTCCGGCGCAGCGATCCGCCGAGGAGATCCGCGAAATCGTCCAGAGCGTCTTGGCGGAGCTTCCGGCCGAGCAGCGCAACGCGGGCGCGGTGATGAAGGTCGTCATGCCGCAGCTGCGTGGCCTCGCCGATGGCAATCAGGTGCGGCAGATCGTTACCGAGCTTTTGTCGTCCTGACCCCGTCGCAGGGCGTAACCTTCGGAGGCAGCCCAAGGTAGCAACCGCCATGAGAGGATTCCGGCCGGCTGCACCCATCTCGTACGTCCTATTGCTCTGGGGCCTCTGCGGACTCGCCGCGGGCGGCCAAGTAGGCGCCCCCGTCGTCGTTATACCGATTACCGGAACGGTCGACGATGGGATGGCCCATTTGGTCCAGCGTTCGGTTGACGAGGCGAATCAGGAGCACGCTCGCGCAATCGTGCTCGACGTGAACAGTCCCGGCGGTCTCGTCGAGGCTGCATTCTCGATTCGTGACGCGCTGTTCGGCGCGCAAGAGCCGGTGATCGCGTATGTCGGCGAACGCGCCTACTCTGCGGCGGCGCTCGTTTCGCTCGCGGCGAACCGCATCATTATGGCTCCTGGCGCGTCGATCGGTGCGGCCGAACCGATTCCGGCGACGGTAAAAATGATATCGGGGCTGCGTGGTGAGTTCGAATCGACCGCACAGCGGAATCACCACGATAGTAAGATCGCGGGAGCGATGGTCGACAAGAACGTGGATCTACCGCAGTATAAACGTCCCGGCGCGATTCTCACGCTCAACACGCAAGATGCGGTTCGCTCCGGAATCGCGACCGGAACTGCGCCGAGCCTCGATGCGGCACTAGCCCAGCTCCATCTGGCCGACGCTCCGCGCACGACGCAGTCGTTTACGCTGGCGGAGCGGATCGCGCGCTTTGCAACCGATCCGGTCGTCAGCGGTCTTCTGCTCACCCTTGGGATGCTCGGGCTTTTGATCGAGATGCAGACGCTGCACGGCATCGCCGGCATCATCGGCATCGGCTCGCTTGGCCTGTTCTTTGGAGCCCACCTTTACGCCGGCTTCTCGAACGGCTTCGTGGTCGTGCTGGCGGTGCTCGGACTGATTGGCATTCTCTGGGAACTCCACGTCGTACCGGGTCACGGCCTCCCCGGAATTCTCGGGGTCGTCGCCCTTCTGGTGGCGGTGCTATGGGCTTTCGGCCTGCCCTTCGTGTTCGTTGGAATTGAAACGATCGCGACGGCGATCGTACTGACGGTGATCGCTTTCACGCTTACCGTCCGCGCAGTACCGCAAAACGCCTGGGCACAGCGGCTCGCCTTGGCGGCCGCGCAGGGCCCGGAGTATGTGGCGAGCGCCAATTACGGTGGTCTGCGCGGACGCACCGGCACGGCCGTCAGCTTTTTGCGACCCGCCGGAATCGCCTCGATCGACGGCCGCCGCGTGGACGTGTTGACGTCGGGTGAGTTCATTGCGCAAGGAACAGCGATCCGCGTCGTGCGGGTCGAAGGTGCCCGAGTCTTCGTCGAACCCCTCTCTGCATAGGAGCATCAATGATTGCCGTTAGCGGCGTAGTCCTCATTCTCGTCGTCGTCATCGCGTTTTTCGCGTTCCTGTACTATTTTCCGATTGGTCTGTGGATCCGCACGATCGCCGCGGGTGTACCGCTAGGTATCATCGCACTCGTACGAATGCGGCTCATCGGCATTCCGCCGGGCGTGATCGTGACGAACTACGTGCGTGCGCGTAAGGCCGGGTTGAACCTAAGCGTAGATCAGATGCAGTCGCACTTCCTCGCGGGCGGCAACGTCGAGAACGTGACGCTGGCGATGATCGCGGCGCAGCGGGCGGAGATTCCGCTGGAATGGCAGCGCGCCGCTGCGATCGACCTAGCTGGGCGTAACGTGCTCGAAGCCCTGCAGACCTCGGTGAATCCGAAGGTCATCGAGACGCCCATTTTCCAGGGCGTCGCGCAGAACGGCATTCAGCTCAACGTCAAAGCACGGATCACGGTGCGAAGCAATCTCGACCGTTACGTCGGCGGCGCGGGCGAGCCGACGATCGTCGCGCGCGTGGGAGAAGGCGTCGTTTCGGCGGTTGGCGCGGCGATCGATCACAAGGAGGTCCTCGAATATCCGGACCGCATCAGCAAAGCAGTGCTGGCAAAGGGTCTGGATGCGGGAACCGCCTTCGAGATCGTCTCCATCGACATCGCCGATGTGGATGTCGGCAAGAACATCGGCGCGGAGCTGCAGACGAGTCAAGCGGAGGCCGATCGACGCATCGCACAAGCGAAGGCCGCGGAACGGCAATACGCAGCCCAGGCGTCCGAGCAAGAGCAGAAGGCGGAGACGCAAGCGATGCGCGCAAAAGTCGTCGAGGCCGAAGCGACGATCCCACAGGCGATCGCTCAGGCATTCCTCCACGGAAATTTGGGCGTCATGGATTACTATCGGCTCAGGAACGTGCAAGCCGATACCGAGATGCGCGCGTCGATTGGTACGACGACGGAGAGTTCGAGCGACTCGCAGCAGCCGCTGGCGGGACCAAACCCGAAGTAAACGGCGCATGCGCGACATCGGAATCTTGATCTGGGTTGCGCTGCTGATCGTAGGCGTCGTCGGCAGCATGACCTCTCGAATTCGCAGCCAGCGTCAGATGCAAGCGCAGCGCGTACCGCAGCGATCGCAAGCGCAGCAGCCGCCGCCCACGCCTGCCAGGCCGGTGCCGACGCGGCCCACGCCCGCCAGGCAGCCGGCGCCGCCGCTTCCACGAGTCGGGTCGGAGACCGCTCAAGCGGTCAAGTCCGCCGCTACGCCGGCGGCCAAACGCCTCTTCGGCAACCGCCGCGATCTCGTCCGGGCGGTCATCGCCGCCGAAGTGCTCGGAAAGCCCCGCGCCTTCGGCGACGAATAGACCCGGGGTTGACCGCGCAACGTTCAGTCGACCTCGGCCAGCTTTCGGACCGCGTCCGCCTCTTCGGAGAGTACGACCGCAACCTCTCGGCGATTGAGTCCTCGCTCGACGTCGCGGTGCGGGCCGATGGCGACCGCCTGCTCTTGGCGGGCGACGAGTCGGCCGTTGCGCGTGCCGAGGAAGTCGTCCGGCGAGTACTCAACGCCGCCGTCGAGGGCGCACATATAACGCCCGACGACGTGGCGCTCGCGCTCTCGGACGCGCGCGTAGAGCGCGATACGGCATTGCCGGCCACTCTGCTGCGCAGCCATCGCGGACGCGAAATCCGCCCCCGTACCGCCGGCCAGCGCTCGTTCGTACGCTCGATTGAGGAAGCGACTCTAACCTTCGGCATCGGGCCGGCGGGTACGGGAAAGACCTACTTAGCCGTGGTTATGGCAGCGCGTGCGCTCAAGCGACGTGACGTTGCGCGGGTGATTCTCTCGCGGCCGGCGGTCGAGGCAGGCGAACGGCTCGGCTTTCTCCCGGGCGACTTACGCGAAAAGTTCGACCCCTACATGCGCCCGCTCTTCGACGCCCTCAGCGAGTTGCTCGATGAGACGGTCGTCAACAAGCACATGGAGCGCGGAACGCTCGAAGTCGCACCCCTGGCTTTCATGCGCGGACGCACGCTCTCGGAATCATTCGTCATTCTCGACGAAGCGCAGAACGCGACGGACGATCAGCTCAAGATGTTCCTGACGCGCCTGGGCTCCGGATCGAAGATGGTCGTTACCGGCGACGTGACGCAGATCGACCTGCCGGCCGGACAGCGAAGCGGGTTACGGAGCGCGGCCACGCGGCTTGCCGGGATCGATGACGTCAGCGTGGTCGAGCTCGACGAAACCGACGTCGTGCGCCATCCGTTGGTCGCCAAGATCGTGCGTGCCTATGCAGCCGAAAGACCTTTGCCGTGATCTACTACCGCAATGACGTGCGCCGCAGCGGGGTCGACGGTCGTGCGCTGCTTGCAACGGCGCAGCGACTGCTCGCCGAAGTCGGAGAAGCTGACGCCGGACTTTCGCTCTCGCTGGTAAGCGACGCCGCGATCCGCACCCTCAACCGCGAGTATCGCGGGCGCGATGCCGCGACCGATGTCTTGAGCTTTCCGCTCGACGAAACGTCAAATCGCACGGTTCCCGAAACGCTCCTGGGCGACGTCGTGATCTCCGTTGAAACGGCGCGCCGTCAAGCGGCGGAGTACGATGCATCGCTACAGCGCGAACTTTACCGGCTGCTGATACATGGGCTGCTGCACCTGAAAGGCCACGACCATGAACGGCTCGCGCAGCGGCGCAGCATGCGGCGCGAAGAGCGCCGGCTAGCGGACGCGATCGCGCTTCCCTGGCCGTACTCGAAGGGCGCGTAGTGCACCATCCAGCCGATCCTTCGACTCCGCTGCGGACAGGCTCGTCGTCCTCGCGTCGGGAGAAGGAGCCGCGCTATCTGCCGGTTGATCGCAGCCGTTTCCTTCGTTCGTTCCACCACGCGTTCGAAGGGATCATCTACGCAACGCGCACCGAGCCGAACATGCGCGTGCACTTCTTGATTGCAGCGCTCGTGTTGCTGGCGACGCTCATCTTACGACTCGACCGCTTCTACGTCATTGCAACGATCACGCTCGTCTCGATGGTGCTTAGCCTCGAGCTCATGAACACTGCGATCGAGGCGATCGTCGATTTGCTCACCGTCGCGCACCACCCGCTCGCTAAGAGTGCGAAGGACGCCGCCGCAGGAGCGGTGCTGATCGCGGCGGTCGGGTCGGCCCTTTGCGCGTACCTAATCTTCTACCAGGGGATCATCAGCAGCGGCGCGCGGGTCTTTCAGGCCGTCCAGGCCGTGCCGGCCAACGTGGCGTTGATCTCGATCGCAGTAGTGGCGATTGCGACCGTCTTCGCCAAGGCCTGGGTCGGCCGGGGATCGGCGTTGCAGGGAGGCGCCGTTTCGGGGCACGCGGCACTCGCATTCGCGGCTGCGACCATGCTGGCGCTTTTCTATCAGAAGCCGCTGGCCGCGATCATCGCGTACTTCGTTGCCTTCCTCGTCGCCCAGAGCCGCGTAGAGGCGCGAATTCACCGCCCTTTCGAGGTCTTCTGGGGGGCCGTTCTCGGGACGCTCTGCGCGCTGGCGATCTACGTGCTGGTGCGGCCCCACGTTATGCTATAATGGCGCCGATTTGAACACGGACCCGGCACGAGGCAGCTTCGAAGTTCTGCCATACCAAATCGCCGCACTCGTCGTGCTCGTGCTCCTGGCGGCCTTCTTTGCGGCCTCGGAGGCTGCACTCGTCTCCATCTCGCGGCTGCGAGCGCGCGCAATCGTCGACCGTCGCGTCCGAGGCGCGGGCAACCTCGAGAAGCTGGTCGACGACAAAATCCGCTTTCTCACCGCGATTTTGGTCGGCAATACGATCGTTCTGCTGGCCGCCGATTCGCTCGCGACCTACATTGCTATATCGCTGAGGATTCCGTCCGGAGCGATCCTCTCTACCGTGATCATGACCGCGGTCTTTCTGCTATTTGGAGAGATCGTGCCTAAGACGGTCGCGACCGGCGACAGCGAGCGGTGGGCGCTCCGGCTGGCGCTGCCGATGCGTTACGCCGCGTACGTCTTGACGCCGATTGCTCATACGTTCGAAGTCGTCACGGACTTGATTCTGCGCCTCTTTGGGATAAAACACGCGCACCGTCCTTACGTTACCGAAGAGGATATCCGCGCGCTCGTCAACGTGGGCGCGGAACAGCGCGTCATCGAGGAGCAGGAACGCGAGATGATCCACTCGGTGATGGAGTTCGGCGATACCATCGTGCGCGAGGTGATGAAGCCGCGTCCCGAGATGGTCGCCGTTTCGGTCGACGACTCGCCGCGCCGGGTGCTCGACGTCGTCATCGCGGAGGGCTACTCGAAGCTGCCGGTCTATCAGGAGTCGAAGGATGACATCGTCGGTGTCGTTCACGATCGCGAGCTCCTGATCGCGCTCGCGAACGGCTCGCTGGCCCACGTCAGCGTGCGCACGCTGATGCGGCCGGCCGTGCACGTTCCGGAGACGAAGAAGACCGCCGAGCTTTTGCGCGAGATGCAGCGCGATAAGTTTTCGCTCGCGATCGTGGTCGACGAGTACGGCGGCACGGCCGGACTCGTTACCATGGAAGACCTGCTCGAAGAGATCGTCGGCGAGATTCGCGACGAGCACGACGTCGACGAGCAAGAACCGATCTCGATCGTTTCCGAATGCGAAGCGGTCGTCGAAGCCGGGACGAACATCGAGGACGTCAACGCCAAGCTCGGCACGCAGCTTCCGACCGAGGACTTCGAGACGATCGGCGGCTATACGGTCGGGCTCTTCGGAAGGCTCCCAAAGGAGGGCGAGGAGATAGACGCCGCCGACCACACGCGGCTGCGCGTCGACCGCACGCGCGGCCGGCGCATTCTGGCGGTACGCGTCTACACCAACGGCAGTATCGAACAGGCGCAGGAATCGGAGGACACTGACGCAGCCGCGCGCCTATAAGACGCGGGGCGTGGTCTTGCGCGGGCGGCAGCTCGGCGAAGCCGACCGGATTCTCACGCTCTTCACCACCGAGCGCGGCAAGCTCGATGCCGTTGCCAAGGGCGTTCGCCGTCCGCGCAGCCATCTCGGCGGCCGCGTCGAGCTCTTTAACGAGTGCGACTTTCTCATGCATCGGGGTCGCTCGCTCGAAGTCATCGTCTCCGCCGAAATCGCGCGCGCGTGGTGGACGCAGCTGGTCGAGCCGCGACGCTACGAGGTGGTCTCCGTCGTCGGCGAGCTGATCGACGCGTTCTGCGAGCCGGACCTGGCGCTGCCGGACGTCTACGAGCTGCTGGTCGGCGCGATCGGAGCGATTGCGGTCGCAGAGTCGCCGCGCATCCTGCTGCCGCGCTTTTCCCTCCGCCTGCTCGAGATGCTCGGATTGGCGCCGCCGCTGACCGACCTGCGTGGGTTGCGGCGAGCCGCTCTTGTCCGGTCAGGTTTGGCTCGACGCGGCCGCCGGCGGAGTCGTCGACGCTGCCTGTCGGGCGCGCTGGCAAGAGCTGCCTGAGCTGCAGCAGGCGGACCTGGAGAACTTGCGTGCGCTCGCCCTTCCCAAGGCCCGCAAGGGCGTCTTGCGGGCGACGCCGCGCGCGGCAGCGGCCATCGACGAGCTTGTGGCGCACCATCTCGGAAAACGCCCAAAAGCGGTCGCGGCACTCGGAAGCCTCGGAATCTAAAGCGTGCTGATGGCGCTCGACGTCGGCAGCAAGCGCATCGGCATCGCCGTCGCCGATCCCAGCGAGAGCTTTGCACTGCCGGTGACGACGGTGACGCGCACCAATCGGCGTGACGATCTCGCGAGGCTCAAGAGCTATCTGGAGTCGTACGGCGTCGACGAGCTCGTCATCGGGGATCCGCTGACGCTGCAGGGCGAGCGCGGCATCGCCGCGCGCGCCATGGACGCGTTCGTAGAGAGTCTGCACGAGATTTTCGGCGGAACGATCCATCGCGTCGACGAGCGCTTAACGACGGCTCAGGCGACGAAGAGCTTGATCGAAGCCGACGTCTCGCGGCGCAAGCGCCGCGAAGTCGTCGACGCAATGGCAGCCGCACTAATTTTGGAATCTTTTCTAGCGCTGCGTCGTAACGCTTCAAAGAAATGAGATGGACTCGGTACGTCGTGACGGCGGTGCTCGCCGCCGGGCTTTTGCTGTGTGCGGCGGCGGGTTGGCTGTGGTACGCGATCTACGCGAATCGCCGTCTTCCGGCGACGACGACCCAGATCGTGATCGAACGCGGCACGACGCTGGGCGAAGCAGCGCGAAAGCTCGTGGCGGAGGGCGTCATTGACAACGTGTTGACGTTTCGTCTGCTGTCGCGGCTGCGCGGTCAAGAGTCTGAGGTTCGAGCCGGCGAATACCGCTTTAGGGCGCATCTCACGCAGAGCGAAATTTTGCGTGCGATCGTCACCGGAGGCTCGCAGGTCGCCGCCTGGGTTACGATTCCTGAAGGATTCACCGCCGCACAAATCGCCGAGCGTTTGCAAGAGGCCGGCGTCGGGCCGGCCACCACTTTTTCGAGCAACTTCATGCAGCAACGGCTGCTCGTTGACGGCACCCGCACGAAAAATCTCGAAGGTTTTCTCTTTCCGAGCACCTACCTGGTGCCGCTCGGTGCGTCACCACAAGAGGTCGCCGCGCCGATGGTCGCCGAGTTCTTCAAGCAGCTTCCGCGGGATGCCCGGCAGCGATCGCGCGCGCTGCACGTAACCGTCCCGCAGGCGGTAACGGTGGCGTCGCTAGTGGAGCGGGAGGCGAAGAGCGAGATAGATCGTCCGAGGATTGCCGAGGTCATCTACAACCGGTTGCGCCTTGAGATGCCATTGCAGATAGATGCCTCGATCGAATACGCGCTGCCGCGTCACAAAAGCCGGCTCTCGTTCGAAGATTTGAAGATTGACTCTCCCTACAACACCTACCAACGCGTCGGTCTGCCTCCGACGCCGATCGCGAATCCTGGCCGCCCCTCGCTGGAGGCGGCGCTCTACCCGTCGAAGGGCCAAGACCTGTACTACGTCTATTGCGGGAACGGGCGTCACGTCTTCGCTAAGACGCTTGCGGAGCATCAAGCCAACGTCGCCCGCTGTCTGGGCTCCTAGGAGGGAACAAGAGACGATGTCAACTCAAAACGGGGAAAACGACCAGCCTCGCGCTTCACTCGAGTTGAGCGACGTGCTCAACATCGAGACCAACGACGGAGCGTCACGATCGTTCGAAGTGGTCGGCATTCTCGAGGATCCCGACGACGGCGCTTCGTACGCAGTTCTTCGCCACGAAGCCGCCGATGAAGACGAAGATGAATTCATCGTAACCGACGTCCAGGGCAACTTATTGCAAGAGGAGCAACTCGCGCAGGAGATCCTCGACGACTTCTTGGCATTCGCCGAAGAAGACGCCGAACGCGGAGCGAACAACGGGGAGCGACGCTGATTCGGATACTCTTTCTCTCGGCAAGCGTCGGCGTCGGCCACCTTTCGGCGGCAAATGCCGTTGCGGCGGCGGTGCGCAAGATCCAGCCCGCGGCGCAGACGCCCGTGATCGACTCGTACGAGTACGCAGCACTCGTCGTCTCACGCGTTATTTCGGACGGCTATCTTCGAATGGTCAAAACCATTCCGCAGCTCTACCGCTACATCTACGATCGTGCGGAAAGGGCGACGGAAGTTGGCCGTTTTCGAACCTGGGCCCACCAGTTTACGGCGAGTAACCTGCGCGCGCTCATGCTGCGCGAACGGCCAGATGCCGTCGTCTGCACGCACGCCTTTCCGTGCGGCGCGATGGCGGAGTACAAGACCGCCTTTGCGGATGCGCCGCCGGTCGTCGGGATCGTCACTGATTTCGCGGTACACCGTTTTTGGATGCACGAAAATATCGATCGGTACGTCGTCGCAACCGAGACCATGCGCGAGGCGCTGACGGCCGGCGGCGTTCGCGTAGAGTCAATCTCGGTAAGCGGCATTCCGGTACGCGCGGAGTTCGTACCTCCGGCCCAGTCGCGCGCGGCGCTCGGCGAGCGGCTCGACCTGCCCGCAGGTAGGCAGGTCGTGCTCCTGATGGGGGGCGGCCTCGGGCTCGCTCCGATCGAGCGAATGCTGCGAGCGCTAAAACCGGTGCGCGCGCCGATTGCTGCAGTCGTCGTTGCGGGAAGAAACGCTCGCATCGGACGTCGCCTCGCCCAGACCGCCGATAGTCTCAGCTTTCCGGTTCGGGTGCTGCCTTTCGTGGAAAATGTCTACGACTACATGCACGCCGCCGACCTACTCATCACCAAACCCGGAGGGCTTACGACTGCCGAAGCTTTGGTGGCGCAGCTCCCGCTGGTCCTTTGCAAACCTTTGCCCGGTCAAGAAGAGCGTAATGCGCGCGTGCTCGTCGAGGCCGGAGCTGCGGTGCGCACGCGCCGGCTCGAAGAGCTTCCCGCGACGGTCGAATCGCTGCTCGCGGATCGTTCGCGTCGCGACGAAATGGTGGCCGCAGCGCGACGCTTGGGACGCCCGAACGCCGCAATAGAAGCAGCGCGTATGATCGCGCGGCTCACCGAATCCCGAAAGGAGATCGTCGCTTGACTCTACCTTCGTCGCGAACGTACGCTACATGCTTGGCGGTGGTGCGCGTACTAACCGGTGCGATCTGGCTAATCCACGCTATCCCAAAGTTCTTGAACGGCGAGGCCTTCTTACCGCCGAACGGCGTTTTTGCAACGTACCTGCAAAACGGCATTGCAAAAACGGCCGGTCCATTTCACGGTTTTCTGGCCGGCGTCGTTGCTCCCAACGCGGCGATCTTCGCCGAGCTCGTGCGGTTCGGAGAGCTCTGCGTGGGGATCTCGCTAGTTCTGGGCTTGTTCACGCGGCTCGGGGGCTTCTTTGGCATCGTGCTTCCGGTTGTTTATATGGCGGCGCGCGGCGCCGGGGCGACGGTCAGCGCCTGGGGTACTGCGGATGCCTCTCTCGCGCTGCTTTCGGCGATCAATCTGTTCTTGCCGACCGGACGCGTGGCCGGCTTTGACGCTCTGCGCGGGCCCCGCACGCCCCGCAAACAGAGGGTAGTGGCAGAAGTCGTCCCGGAGCGCCCGCTTGAGGGCCCAAGCGCCCCGCCCTAACCTTGGGCTGTAATTGCCCGCTTGCCTGTTACTCTCCTCCGCCCAGCAGGCGTACGATTGCAGCGTACCCATCAGCAGAAGGAGCTTTGCTATGAAAACTTCATTGGCCGCACTCGCTGTAAGCGCAGCGGCCGCGCTTCTCATTGTCGCCGGCTGCAACGGCGCTGGAACGCAGTCGCAGCTCGCGCCAAACAACACGATCCAAACCAACGGAACGCACTCCGGCATGAATCCACTCACTCACGCGCCGAGTCCGAACTTCATCGGCGGCACTCCAAAGCTTCATCCGAAGAAAGGCCGGTCATGGATGTTGGCCAAGGCAGTGCCGGATAATTTGTGGTACGTAGCCGACACGTTCGCGAGCTCAATTTTCATCTACTCGTGGCGAAAATTGACACAAGTGGGAGAGATCACCGGCCTTTCCCAGCCGTTCACGTTCTGCGTCGACAAGGCGCAAGACGTCTATGTCGCGGACTTCGGCCTGCGCGAGGTTCTAGAATACGCTCATGGCGGCTTGACACCGATCAATACGTTGAGCTCTCCGAACGGCTTCACACTCTCGTGCAGCGTCGATCCGACGACCGGAAATCTCGCCGTAGCTAATTTCGCTGGCTACCCCAGCGGAAACGGTAGCGTCCTGGTATATGCGGGCGCTTCTGGGACTCCAACGGAATACTCGGCGCCGAACTTCACCGATTACTGGTTCGTCGCTTACGATTCTAGCGGTAACCTCTTCGTCGACGGTGAAGATCTTAGCGGCGTCGTCTCCTTGGCGGAGCTTCCAGCCGGAGGCACCAGCTTCGAGACGATCGCGATGAACGTAACGATCGGATTCCCCGGCGGCGTGCAGTGGGACGGAAAGTATCTTGACGTCGGAGATCAATCGACGAACACGATCTATCAGTTCACGGTCTCGGGATCGAATGCGACCGAGCAAGGCTCGCTTTCGCTCAGCGGTGACACCGACGCATTCCAGTTCTTCGTTCCGAAATTCGGTTCTGGCACAGTGAATCCACAAGGCAATCGCGTGATCGCTGCCGATTTTGGCTCGGGCAACGCGAATAAGTTTCTCTATCCCGCCGGTGGTTCGCCCACCAAGACGCTCACCGGCTTCACCGAACCCGAAGGCGTGATCGTGAGTAAAGGTAAGAAGTAATCTTCGCAACTCGATGAAAACGGTGGGCCCGCGCGAGCGGGCCCACCGCGCTTATGCCCGCTGCCGGAGCTGCACCACCAGGAGCACCGTGTCGTCCACGGGTCGCTGCGATCCCATCACGCTGCGTTGAACGAAGGCCGCAGGCCGTGCGATTTTTGGGTCGTCAACCAAACGCGAAACGGCGCCTAAGGCAGCTGATTCGGCAAGAGAAATATCGCGTTGGAACTCGGTGAGCCCATCGGTATAAAAGAGAAGGACGGAGCCGGGTTCTAAGACCGCGGTATGTGCGGGCGGCGCGACCGCTACCCCGGCACCGAACGGTACGCCGCCGTATTGTAATAAATGCGCTGGAGTATTCGGGCCTGCGAGGATCGCCGGTGGATGCCCCGCACTGGCGTAGCTCATCTCCGAAAGGTCCGGGCTTATAACTGCGACGATCGCGGTGGCCAGCGCGCCCACCGGAAAGTGCAGATTTCGGTCAACCTGCGCAAGGATTTCCGCCGGCTCACGCGCTTCAAAGGCGGCAACGAAAATACTGCGCCGCAGTTGTGCGCCGCCGACCGCCGCATCGAGTCCGTGACCGGCAACGTCGCCGACGGAGAACACGATCCTTCCGTCGGGAAGCTCGAAGGCGTCATACCAATCGCCGCCGATCAACGCTTCGCGCTCGGCCGCGATGTAGAGCGCGTCGGTTCGGAGGTCCGGACGTTGCGGAAGGGCTGCCGGGAGAAAGGCCGCTTGTAACGTTTCGACCGAGTGCTTCGTCCGCTCGAGCAGCGCATCAAGCGCAGCGCGCGCGGTGCGCTTCTCGGCGACTACGGCCCCGAGCACGAGTCCGGTAAATGCAAAAACCGACATCCAGCTATCGAGCTGAATCAGCCGCAAATCCAACGAGCCGGTCGCCCAAGGGCCCAAGTTGTGAGTCGTCGCCCAGATAGCGATGCCGCCGATGACGGCGATCGCGGTAGCCGTTTCGCGTTGCCGGAAGCGCAACGCCGACCAAATGATGAACGGGTAGACGGAGAGTCGTAGCGGAACGGCGCTTAGAAAAGAGACCCAGCTTGCGGCAACCAGCGCTACGCCAAGGAGTGCAAGCTCGAATCCGCCGCCGTCGGAACGCACTGCTCGTTCGCTGCTCGTGATCCATGTAAGAAGCAGCGGCGCAACGAAGAGCACGCCCATCGCGTCGCCACTCCACCAGACCCACCAGACCGACGGACAGGCACTCCAAGGAACGATATGTGCCAGCGCAAGACAAATCACGCCGTTGGTTGCGGAGATCGTCATCGCGGCCGCCGATCCACAGAGCACGAGAAGCACGACGTCGCGCACGCGCTCGAGCTTGTTCTGAAACCCGAATCGTTGCAGCAGGAAGGTGCCTAAAACGGGTGCGAGCGTATTTCCGGTCGCGATCGCCGCCGCCGTCCAGACCGGCTCCGAGCTTAGAGCGTTGCTGGCGAACGCTCCTAGCCAAATACCCGGCCAAACGCGGTATCCATAGAGAAGCAGCGCGGCTATTGCGATTCCAGTCGGAGGCCAGATGGCCGTCACTTGTTTCGTCGCGAACGCGAGCGAGAATCCGAACTTCGCCGCGGCGAGGTAAGCAACCGCAACGAGAAGCGGCATGACGATCCTGCCGCCGGCGGTTCTTAACCGAACCCAGGGCACTGCCCGTACAGGGTGCGAGATCTCGTGCCTCCGTCCAAGCGCATCGGTCAGCCGAACGCTCGTCCTCGCCGCGCCAATTCATGACGTATACGCGGGAACCTTTTCGGTACGATCAGCCACGTACCGGAGGTAGGCGGAGCCGGCTAGCAAACCGTGGTTTAGCAGAGCGCGGAGAGATGGCCGAGCGGCTGAAGGCGGCGGTTTGCTAAACCGTTATACGATGTAAAGTCGTATCGAGGGTTCGAATCCCTCTCTCTCCGAAGCAACGCGCGGTCGTAGCTCAATTGGATAGAGCAACAGGCTACGAACTTGTAGGTTGGGGGTTCGAGTCCCTCCGACCGCGCCAGGCTCTCCGGAGTTGTCGCCAGGCGCGAACTCCTGCTATACTGCGGAGTCGTACGACGCTTGCCAAGGCTCGGTAGCTCAGTGGTAGAGCAGGGGACTCATAAGCCCTTGGTCGTAGGTTCAAGTCCTACCCGAGCCAAAACGAACAAGCCAGGTGGTTTCTGATGTCAACGATTCCGTGCGATTTCTGCCCTCATCCAGTCGATCGCGGCCAAATGGAGGAGATCGAGATCTCGCACTACGTGCCGGATAGCTCCGGCGAAGATCTCGCGTACGCGCGCACGTACTTTTTCGGTCATCCCGATTGCGTGCGCAAGTTCTACCGAACGCTGGTCGATCACAAACTCGACCTCTTCAAGCACATTCCAAGCGCCGGATCGCCGCCCGACGCACCTCGTTGAAACTTCGATTTCTTGCGCCCGTAGCGTAGCTGGATAACGCACAGCCCTCCGAAGGCTGGGATCGGGGGTTCGAATCCCTCCGGGCGCGCATCGCGCATGAATGAAGACGAAGCGTTTCTCCGACGCGCGCTCGAGCTAGCCGCGCAAGCCGGGCGTGCGGGCGACGTTCCGATCGGCGCGGTGCTCGTCAGCGGCGAGCTCGTGCTCGAGGCGAAGAACGAAAAGGAGGCGCGCCGCGATCCGACCGCGCACGCGGAGATCTTGCTGCTGCGTGAAGCGGCACGCCGGCTCGACGCGTGGCGGCTCTCCGAGGCGACGATCTACGTGACGAAGGAACCGTGCGTTATGTGCGCGGGTGCGATGATCGCGGCACGAATCAAGCGGCTCGTCTACGCGGCACGCGATCCCAAAGGGGGCGCTGATGGCGGCGCGTTTGATCTATTGCGGTCGCCGAGAACCAACCACCGGCTCGAGGTCAGTGCCGGAGTCTTGGAGTCTGAAGCCGGCGAGCAGCTCGCGCGTTTCTTCCGGGAACGACGCGCGCAAGCGTCAGAAGGTATAACGCCTGGCTCGTCCCAACCCACAGCCTCGGAGAGGTGGTCGAGTGGTTGAAGGCACCCGCCTCGAAAGCGGGCGAACGTGTTGAGCGTTCCGTGAGTTCGAATCTCACCCTCTCCGATGTTTTACTCAATGAACGCGCTACGTGCCGCAGAGGGGTTTCCGGTCCCACTATGCGGCGAGGGGGAGTTTTACGGTGAAGCGCGAGCCGCTCGGGCTGCTCTCGAGCGAGATCGAGCCGCGAGCGCGTTCGACCGCGCGCTTGACGATCGCAAGCCCGAGGCCCGAGCCTGCTACGTCGCGCTGCGCTCCGCGATAGAAACGGTCGAAGACGCGCGTTGCGTCGGTAGACGGGATGCCCGGTCCGTGATCGGCGACTTCGATGACCGCCGCCGAGTCGCGCGCCTGAACGCGCACTTCGATTTCACCTTCGCCGTACTTCACGGCGTTGTCGGTCAAGTTGGTAACGACGTAGCCGAGCTCGGTCGGATCGATCGCTGCGAGAATTCCAGAGGGCGTGGTGAGTGCGAATCGCCGCTCGGGATGCGCGTCGGCGATCGGCGCAACCAGATCCGCGACGAGCGTTCCGACGTCGATCGGCGCGACCGACGCCGTCGCTTCGGGGCTCTCCCAACGCTCGAGCAAGATCAGCTTGTCGATCAGCGAGCCCATGATACGGCTCTGGTCGTTCATCGTGTCGAGGATGTGTTCGCGATCGCTGGGACTCTCGAACCCACCGCGCCGAAGGATTGCAATGAAGCCTTGCACGACGGTGAGTGGCGTTCGCAGTTGGTGGCCGGCATCGGCAATGAACTGCCGCATCGAAGCGTTGGCTCGATCGCGCCCGGCGAAGGCGCGCTCCATCTGCTCGATCGCGCCGTTGTACGCAACCGCTAACCCTCCGAGCTCGTGCCGCTCGTCGGCGGCGATCAGTTGCGGCGTAAGGTCGCCCGAGGCAAAGCGTTGCAGCGCCGCCGTTACGTCGTCGAGCGGACGCACGACCTGACGCGTCAGCCCCCGTGCGATGAGAATGCCGCAAGCGATCGCAACGATCAATGCAATGACTAGCGGCAGGATGAAAGCGCGCACCGTGGCGACGAGCGTGGCGTCATTACTTCTAACGATAATGTAGAGATTCCCGACGTGGGCGAAGAGCGATTGGAGCCCAAAGGCCGTCGCCAATCCGAGTGCGACTCGTGCGAGCGGCCCCGAGGCGCGCGGATCCCCGGATAGATCGCCGCGAAGATGCTCGGTCACGGTCGGGCGCGCGTCGGTCCGATGCAGCCGGTAAACCGTCACGCGGGTATTGGCGTCGAGAAAAACGATCTCGCTGCCGGTGCCCAGCAACAGCGCAGCGGCGAAAGCGCCGGCGTCGCGAGCATCGGCTACCGACTTGTGCGCCAGCGATGCTTGGAGTTGAGCCATCGTACCGCTCAGCTCGTTCGAGAGCGTCCGGATGTAGAAGCCGAAGGCTAACAGCGCACCGGTGACGAGCACCGCGACGAGGACGAGCGAGATCTCAACGGCGGCGAGGGTTCGAATTCGGCGTGCGAGTCGAGTCGTCATAGGCTCGTGGCTCGTAAGGAGTAGCCGGCGCCGCGAAGTGTCTGAATCAACTTGATGGGTTCTCCGCTGTCAATCTTTGCGCGCAGGAACGAAACGAACGTCTCCACGGTGTTTGGGATCACGTCGCGATCGATGCCCCACACCAGATCGAGCAGCTCGGAGCGTGTCAGGACCTCTTCGGCGTGCTCGGCGAAGACGCGCAGTAGGTCGAACTCACGAGGGGTCAGCTCGATGCGGCGGTTCCCGCGATAGACGGTCCTGCTGGATGCGTCGAGCGTAAGATCGGCGTAGGCAAGCGTCTCGTGTTCTTCGATCCGCGGCCGGCGTAAGAGCGTCCGAAGCCGCGCGACTAGCTCCTCGATCTCGAATGGCTTGCCGACGTAGTCGTCCGCGCCCGCCGAGAAGCCGGCGAGCTTCTCGGCGATCTCGGTCCGCGCGGTAAGCATAACGACCGGAGCGGTCGTCAAGCGCCGAATCTCGGGCAGAAGCGTAAGGCCGTCTCTGCCGGGCAACATAACATCGAGCACAATGACATCAGGAGACCACGCTTGGAGCAGGGCGAATGCGGCCGAGCCCTCGGTGACGCTCCTAACCGAGAAGCCCGCTTGCTCCAGCCCATATTCGAGCAACTCCCGCAAGGCCCGCTCGTCATCCACGACGAGCACCCTTGCAGATCCGCCGGCCGAAGCCATTCTCAGACTCGCTCCAGGATCACGCACCCCTGCTTTAGTTACAATCGGACCAACGATGACAGGTAGCCGCCGGCCCTCGCGACGACTCTTCTGTGCCGTCTTCGCGATTCTAGCCGCGAGCGGCTGCGGAGGGCGTCGCACGCCCCCAGCCGCCCAGACTCCCTACGTCGACACGAGCGTCACGAGCTTTGGTTCGATCGAGCCTGCACGCCGGCTGGCCGGCGTCGTGGCCCCGTACCAGAACGTGGCGATCCAGAGCACCCTTGCCGAACCCGCCGACACCGTTAACGTTCGCGAAGGTGACGCCGTTCGAGCCGGTCAGCTGCTGGCTCAGCTCGACACCTCCGATCTGAAGGCGCAGCTGCAGTCCGATCTCGCGACCGCCAACAGCAGCCACGCCAACACCGTACACACGACGGTTCAAGGTTCGCTGACGATCGAGCAAGGCGTGGATACGCTTCGCACCGATGAAGCGGCAGTTCGACAGGCGCAGCAGACGCTTAATAACGACCGACAAAATCTCGGTCGCGATCAGAATCTGCTCGCGCAGGGCTATATCTCGCAACAATCGGTCGACGCGCAGGCGACGCTCGTCAAAAACGACCAGCAAGCGCTCAACACCGCGAACGCAACCCTGGCGTCGGCGCGTTCGACCGTCGCCGCCAATGGAACGCTTTCGGGAGAAGGTCTGGAATCGTCGGCGGTGCAGCAGTCGGCCGCACAGGAGCAAGTGGCGCTCTCTCAAGCGGATCAAGTGCGCGTCCAGATCGCCAAGGCCGCGATCGTTTCGCCGATCAACGGCGTGGTCGTAAATAGAAATATCAACCCGGGCGAGTATCCCGGCAATCGAGAGATCTTCACGCTGCAACAAGTCGACCCGATCTACGCCGTGCTTCACGCCTCGAGCGAAGAAATCGCGCGTATCGTCAACGGCGCCCCGGCCACGGTTACCGCCGCCGATCTGACAAGCAACGGGCGGTTTAATGGTCGCGTCGCCGGCGTCCTCAATCAGATCAACCCGGGTTCGACAGACTTTCAGGTGAAGGTGCTGCTCTCGAATCCCGGACAGCGATTACGGCCCGGCATGGTCGTTCAAGGCGCGATCGCGGCGATCCCGATTAGGGGCGTTCGAGTCCCGGTCACGGCCTTTACCGACGACAATCACGACGCGGTGATGGTTATTCAGCCCGACGACACGATCAAAACGGCAAAGGTCGGGGAACTCGGGAGCGACGGCACCACTTCAGTTGTCACCGGGGTTGCCGTCGGGGCTCGCCTCGTCAGCAACGGTCAGATGAGCCTTGGCGACGGTGAAAAGGTCTCATATCGGCAATGAACTTTAGCCTGACCCGGCTGTTCATCAATCGGCCGACGCTGGTTTTCGTGATCGTCGCGCTGATGATGTTCGCCGGCATCCTTTCCGCGGCCACGATCGTCAAGGAACTCTATCCGAACGTTAGTCAACCGACCGTAACCATCTCGGTCCAATACAACGGTGCGTCGGTGGCCGAGATGCGTGACAACATCGTCCAGCCCATCGAACAGAACTTGGCCGGCACCCCCGATCTGCAAACTTTCAACTCGGTCGTTCAACAAGGCCAAGCCACGATCACCGGCATCTTTGACATAACCTCCGATACCGCGACCGATCTGGCGCTGACGAACAAGGCCATTCAGGCCGCCGAGAAATACCTTCCGACGAATATCAGCCCGCCGACGGTCAATCTTCGCGACCCGACGCAGTCCAACGTCGTCACGCTTGCGCTCTTCTCGCGGAAGCTTTCGCTTTCGCGCCTTGCGCTCTATGCGGTCAACGTCATCGCGCCGCAGTTCGAGCAAATTCCCGGCGTTTCGTTCGTCAACGTCGGCGGCGTCGTCACGCCCGCGTATGAGGTCGTCGTCGATCCCAACCGGCTTGCGGCGGCGAACTTGACGATCAACGACGTAATCAATACGTTGAACGCGGACAATCAGCGCGTCCCGGGCGGTTTTGCCTACGAGCCGAACCGGCAAACGACTATCGACGTACGGGGAGACATCCAGAATCTCGACTCGGTGCGCAACCTGGCGATCATACCCGCCGGAAGCACCAGTGCCACGACCGCGAATTCCACCGGTGCGCAGGTCGAAAATATGGGCGGCGGGATGTCGGCGTTGCCGGGAGTCGTCAATCCGTGGAGCGCCAGCAACGCGGTCGTGCACATCGGAGATGTCGCGACCGTTACGGAAAGCTACGAGCCGCGACTAGAATCGGCGCACATCAACGGGCGCCCTGGCCTCTTCCTGCAGGTGCAGAAAACCTCGGACGCCAGCGAAGTCGATGCCTCCAACAACGCGCTTCGCGCGTTGCCGCAGATCGAGCGCCAGTTTCCGGAAAT
This sequence comes from Vulcanimicrobiota bacterium, assembly GCA_963831815.1. Classification (GTDB taxonomy): domain Bacteria; phylum Vulcanimicrobiota; class Vulcanimicrobiia; order Vulcanimicrobiales; family Vulcanimicrobiaceae; genus Cybelea. The sequence goes on along the minus strand of CAWHRL010000001.1, from coordinate 759,777 downwards.
CAGTTTCCGGGTTATCAACGTGCAGTCGCGGTTCACGGAGCAGCAGATCGTGATCGTCATGCGGACCCTGTCGCTCGCGATCCTGTGTACGTGTATCGCTATGCTCTTCTTCCTGCGGTCGTGGCGCAGTGCGATCGTCGTGTGCATCTCGATCCCCACGTCGCTTGCGATCGCGATTACGGCGATGAAGCTGCTGCATCTCACGATCGACACGATCTCGCTGCTGGGGATGTCGCTGGTCATCGGGATACTCGTCGACGACTCGACCGTGGTTCTCGAAAACATCGAGCGTCATTTCAGGGAACTCAAGCAGCCTCCCAAGGAAGCGGCGGTGCGTGGGCGCGAGGAGATCGGTGCCGCTGCGGTCGTCATCACGTTGGTAGACGTCGTCGTCTTCTTTCCGATTGCATTCATCCAGGGACAGGTCGGGCGTCAGATCGCTGAGTTTGCGATCGTCGTCGTCATATCCACGCTTACGTCGCTCTTCGTCTCATTTACGATTACCCCGACGCTGGCCGGCTTGTGGGCGCTACGTTCGCACTGGAAGCCTTGGCGCGCCGTCGATTGGTTTGGTGAGAAGTTCGATCAAACGCGGAGTTGGTACACGGACCGAGTCCTGCCCTGGAGTCTGGGGCATGGCCGGCTGGTCGCGCTCTTCTGCGCCGGTACGTTCGCACTCGCGCTCGCGCTCGTGGGATTCGGCGCCGTCGGCGAGGAGTTCATTCCCCCGGTCGACCGCGGCGAGATCTACATCCAGCTCATGTATCCGATCGGCACGCCGCTCTCGACCGTCGAAAAGGGCACGTTTGCACTCGAGCGCAAGGTGCTCGATACTCCCGACGCGGTTGCGATCACGACCGTCGCGGGTGCGTACGCGGCCTCGTTCGGCGGTTTCGTCAGTCAAAACAACGTCGGCCAGGTTCACCTCTGGTTGAAAGACAACCGCCGGCATCCGACCGACTATTGGGTGGCGCAGGTACGGCAAATCGCGCAGAAAACGCTGCCGCGCAGCGTGGAAACGGTGGTGGTTCCCGCGACCTCGACGCAAGGTGGTAACGCGCAGCCCGTCGACCTGCTGGTGACCGATCTTACCGGCGGCGACCCGACGTCTTACGCACAGCGGGTTGAAGCGCTTCTGCAGCACGTTGCGGGGGCGACGAGCGTCAACAGTACGGGAAGCCAGCTCGCACCCGAGATAGATATTCAGTTCGATCGCAACAAGGCGCAGGCGCTCGGCGTCGACCTCGGCCAGGCCGCACAGGCCGCCGGCGCCGCGTTCGGCGGGAATCTTGCCACGCAGTTCGAGACGACCGCCGGGCTGGAGCAAGTGCAGGTGATTTACCCCGAGACCGAGCGGACGAGTATCGAGCAGCTCAAGTCCGTGGCGATTCGCTCGTCGAGCGGAGGCATCGTCTACCTCGGCGACATCGCGCGGTTCGTATCTACGCCGACCCCGCCGCTGGTGACGCGAACGGACCGGCGCAACGTCGTTCACGTCAACGCAAACTACGCCCCGAACTCCTCGCTTTCCGCGGTCGAGAGCGGCTTAATGAAGCGATTGCCGTCATTGCACCTTCCGCCCAACGTCGTCGTGCGCCCCGCGCCGCTCGGACAACAGGACTTCATGCACCAAACGCTGGTCGGCATGGGACTCTCGATGATCGTCTCGGTCATCCTCGTCTACCTGCTGATGGTTGCGCTGTATAACAGTTATGTCTCGCCGTTCATCATCATATTCTCGGTACCGGTCGCAGCGATCGGCGCGATCGGCGCGCTCTTGCTGACGCACCGAACGCTCAACCTCTTCTCGCTCATCGGGACCATATTGCTGATCGGCATTGCATCCAAGAATGGCATCCTCTTGGTCGACTACGCGAACACGTTGCGATCTCGCGGCTTGGACAAACTCTCGGCGATCAAGGAGAGCGCCCAGACGCGATTCCGTCCGATCATCATGACCAGCTTCTCGGTGATGGCCGGTAACCTGCCGCTCGCGCTCGCGCTCGATCCCGGCTCGGCGTCGCGCTCGAGTTTGGGTATCGTGGTAATCGGCGGCGTCTTCAGCTCGCTGGTGCTCACGCTGCTGCTCATTCCGAACGTCTATATGTGGGTGGCTCCGAAGGATCACCCGTCACCCAACGGCGCCGCATACCCCGGCCCCGAGCAGCTCGGGCTGCAAACGGAGCCGATTCCGGAAGCGCTGCACGCTTAGAAGCTTTTAGGGCGACGTCGTCGGCGCGGGCGTTCCGGCTAAGCGTGGGTCGGGCGCCTCAGTTGGGAACGTGATGTCTCTGAACGTGACGTCGGCGATGATTTTGTACGTCACGAATGCAACGTGCATCGTTTGAGTGAAGGTGCCGTGCACGATAACCCAGTGCCCCTCGAGGAGGGAATAGTCGAGCGAGATGATCTCGTCGCTTCCCCCAGCGACCCGCATCTCTATGTGCGACGGAAGATGCGAAGAAGCGTCCTCGGCGATCTCGGCGGGGTAGAGCCCTTGCGCAACCCGTGCCGTGGGTTCGATCAAGAGGTGGACCGCTGCGTCGGTCGAGTCGCTCGCGTAGCGGGCAGCCCAATAGCTGTTGTACGGAACGACGACATTGACGCTTGGGTCGGGCGGCGGGATCGTAAGGAAGAACGTTCCCCCGCGCTCGAGCATGATGTCGACCCGCTTGAGGTTGGCAAAGTAACTAAACTTGAAGTTTGAGAGCGGATCGAAGATAGGGATAATCGGGAAGGCCTGTCCTACTCGCTGTCCTCCATTCGGCAGGTCCTTCATGACCGCGAGGTTATCGCCGACGCGCACCATGACCGCGCGATCGATGTCCTGCGCTCGCCCGAGCGTCGGCGCGCTGACGTGGGTGTGCTCTACGTAGGTCATGTAGAGCGGCGCGTTGGCTTGATAGAACGCGCTGGTCCGGTTGATCAGCATGGCGAAGGCGAGATCGGCGGTCATCATTCCGCCATCTGGCTTCGCCGGCGGGAACGAAAGTACCGGTCCGTTAACCTCCGCTTGAAATGACGGTCGAAGTAAACGAACCGCTATACGCGCGAGTGGTCGAGCTGCGCAGAGCAATTCACCGTAGGCCGGAGCTCGGTTTCGACGAGCACGAGACGGCGGCGCTCGTCGAGCGAGAGCTTGACGCGTTAGGAATCGCGCACCGGCGTGTGGCGAAGACTGGAGTCGTCGCGCGCATTGACGGAGGTATGCCGGGGCGCGTCGCAGCGCTGCGGGCCGACATGGACGCGTTGCCGGTGGGGGAACGAAGCGGGCTCCCGTTCGCGTCGGAAATCGAAGGAAGGATGCACGCTTGCGGACACGACGCGCACACCGCGATGCTGCTCGGTGCAGCTCACGTGTTCGTTGGGATGAAAGAGGAGCTGCGGGGCAGCGTCGTGCTGATCTTTCAGCCGGCCGAAGAGGGGCCCGGCGGAGCGCTGCCGATGATTGAGGAGGGCGTTCTCGAGGATCCACGCGTGGACGCGATTGCAATGCTGCACGTGGATTCGCATTTAGACGTTGGCTCGGTAGGAATCACGCCGGGCATGGTCAGCGCGTCGGCCGACGAGCTTTACATTACAGTTCGAGGCAGCGGCGGACACGGCGCGTATCCGCACACCGCCATCGACGCGATTCCGGCCTCCGCCGCGATCGTTCTCGCGTTGCAGAACGTCGTCGCGCGGGAAACCGATCCGCTGGCAAGCGCAGTCGTCACCGTCGGAACGATTGCCGGCGGCTACCGTAACAACATCATAGCCGACGTCGTCGAGATGAGCGGAACGCTGCGCGCGCGCGACCCCGCCGTCCGCAACGAGTTGGAGGCGCGGGTTCGGCGGATCGTCGACGGCGTTGCCACAGCCTATAACGTGCGCAGCGACCTGCGGGTCGTGCGCGGCTACCCATCGGTTCACAACGACGCGAAACTTGCGCGAGATTTTTCGCGCTACGTGGAGGCGCGCACGCCGATTCGCGTCGAGGAGTCATCGCCGACGATGGGCGCTGAAGATTTTGCATACTTTGCCGAGCGCGTGCCGGGAGTTTTGATTCGCCTTGGCGTGCGCAGCGATTCCTCTGGGGCGATCCATCCCGGACATAGCGCGCTCTTTCGCATCGATGAGGCTGCATTGCCGCTCGGCGTGCAAACGCTCGTGCTCTTTGCGACTGCGCTGGGCGGCGGTGAAATAGGTTCATAAGTATTCGCACGCTTTGTGGATAGCATCGCAAAAGGATAGCCCAGCGTAACACGCAGAATAATCGGATACATGATCGTCGGCGATGATGCAGTGGTGCGAGGGCTGCGATCGCACAACGCGAGTCTCGACCTGGACTGTTCGGCGGAAGAAGCCTTCGCTCTGCTGTGCGCGGTTGAGAAGTGGCCCGTCTGGCTCTCTTTTCTGCGTAGCGTACGCAAGGCGAATCCGGCCGCGCAACTGTGCGTCGGCAGCGAGATCGCGATTCGATCCTGGCTGCCGGGCGATGAAGAAGAGCTCTACGAAGTCGACGGTTTGATTACGAACCACCGGCTCGCGTTAGTCGGCGCCTACTCTTTACGGCGCCGGTTGGAGTTTCGAATCGAAAATCGCACGTCGTGCTCGAAGCTGCACGCTCGGCTCGCCTATCCCGCCTACCACGGCCGGTTTGGCAGCGTGCTCGACCGCTGGAAACGCGGGCGCCGGGTCGCCAACGCCCTGGACGACTCGCTGCTCCATTTTAAAGGCTTGGTCGAGTACAAGCGGGACGAGCCGATCCTGGCCGACTTCTAGGCCTACCTAGCAGTCATTGACCAAGACTGCTAACGGAGGCTATACTCTCATCCATGCCGCTCTATGATTATGCCTGCACCAAATGCGGGCGAGTACGGGAAGTCCGGCACGGCTTTGGAGAGAGTTTCAACGAGCCGTGCGAGGCCTGTGGAGGGGCGCTGAGGCGGGTCTTTAACCCGGCGCCGGTGCTCTTCAAAGGGTCTGGCTTCTACGTAACGGATTCACGCCGCTCGGTGGCCTCAGGAAAGGCCGAGAAGCCAAAAGACGAAGCCGGGTCGGCCGCGCCGGCAAAGGCCGACACGCCTGCGTCGAGCGAAGCAAAGAGCGCTTCCAAGAGCTCGGACTCAGCGGCCTAAGCCGAGCGCAGCGCCTCCAGAGAAGCAGCAAAGCTGGGAAAGCTCACGTCCAGGCTTTCGTCGCTATCGATCGCAACCGGTCCCGCAGCGCATCCCAGCACCGCCGCCGCCATCGCGGTCCGGTGGTCGTGCCCTGTCTCGACAAGCGAATGACGGGTCTCCGGCGTGCCGCCCGCGATCCGCATAACGCCGCGGTCGTAGCTCGCTTCCGAGCCTACCGCGGCGAGCAGCCGTTCGATGGCTGCGATCCGGTCCGACTCTTTGGAGCGCAGGTCGGCGATGCCGGAGATGGTGGTCGTCCCGGCGGCAAATGCGGCGGCAATCGCGACGAGCGGGATCTCGTCGATAGCTCGCAATGCCAAATCCGCGCCCACGCCGGTCGCGCTGAGCGGGCGGTACTCCACGGCCACATCGGCCAACGGTTCGCCGCAACGGCTGCGCTGGTTTCGCAGCTCGACCGCCGCTCCCATCGCCCGGAGAGCGTCGAGTAAGCCGATTCGCCTCGGATTTACGCCGACGTCGCGCACGACGAGCGCGCTGCCCGGCGTAATTGCCGCCCCCGTGATGAAGAATGCCGCGGCGGAGAAGTCGCCGGCGATCTCAAGGGCTTTGGATTCGAGCGACCCGCAGGAGAGCCGCACGCAACGTTCGTTCCACTCGATATCGGCGCCGAGGTAGTGGAGCAGCCGCTCCGTGTGGTCACGCGAGCCGTGGTCTCCGGCGATGCTGACGGCGACGCCCGCAAATAGCCCCGCAAAAAGCAGCGCCGACTTCACCTGTGCCGACGGTGCAAGGAGTATGAAGTCGCGCGTTTCGACGGCCGGTCGCCCCAGAAGTTCCAATGGAAGATGACCACCGCTCGTTTCGATCCGCGCCCCGAAAGCGCGCAACTGTGCGGCGACCGGTTCCATTGGCCGGCGCCGCAGCGAGGCATCCCCATCGAAGCGAGCGCGCACGCCGGCGCCCGCGCAGGCGCCCAGAAGCATCCTGACCGTTGACCCCGAGTTCATGCAGTCGAGGGTAGTCGAGGGCGAGCGCAGAGGCGATCCGCTCACGATCGCATCGTTCTCCTCCGTGTGAATCCGCGTTCCGAGCGCCGTTAATGCCTCGCGGGTAGCTCGGACGTCGCGCCCCGGGTTCAGATGTGCGACTTGCAATGGCTCGCGGCAATAGGCGCCGGCGATCAACGCGCGGTGCGAGATCGACTTGTCGCCTGGAACGCAGGCCGAGCCGCGCAGCGGTCCGGGATGAAAAGTCACCACCTTGCCGGGCATAGGCGTTTGATTTCAGACAAGGAGTCCATCATCATTTCGTAGGATGCAGCGCGAAGTATTTCTTCGAACAGCGGCTGCTTTTCGACACGAAAGGAACCGATGAATAAAGTAGATTTGGTGCGCTCGGCGGTCGATCGCCTGGATATCTCGCGTAAGGATGCCATCGTGCTCGTCGACGGCATCTTCGGCGATATTCAAGCCGCGGTGGTGGCCGGTGAAGCGGTGAAGATTCCGGGTTTCGGGCAGTTCAAAGTCCGCGATCGCGCGGCCCGCATGGCACGCAATCCGGCGACGGGCGAACAGGTCAAGGTCCCGGCCAAGCGCGTCTTCAAGTTCCTCGCGGCGAAGGCGCTGAAGGAAGCCGTGATGTCGAAGCGTGGGAGCCGCGGCGGAGCTGCCCGGAAGAAGGCCGGACCGAAAGCCGTTGCGCGCAAGGCACCGGCGCGAAAGGCGGCTGGCCGCAAGAAGCGCTGACGGTCAGGCCCCGTAGGGGAAGCGCCTCGTGATCGAGCGCGATGCGCTGCTGCATTACGCGCACTTCCTGTGCATTTTTACGCTTACGGCACTGCTGACCGGGGAGCTCCTTCTCTTCCGTAGGAGCCTCCCGGCGGCAATGCTCCGTCAACTTCAGCTCGTCGATCGTTTCTACGGCGTCGCTGCCGGATTGGTCATCGTTACCGGCATAGCGCTGGTCTTATATGGGCTCAAAGGTCCGGCGTTTTACCTTCACAACGCTATCTTCTGGACGAAGATGGCGCTCTTTGTGACGGTTGCATTGCTTTCCATCCCGCCGACGGTCGCCTATCTGCGATGGAATTCGCGGAAGTCGGTTGACGGAACCGTCACTCTCGAGGATGGCGAGTTCGGGCGCATTCGCGGATTACTCTGGGCTCAAGTGGCCGTGCTTACCTTCATTCCTCTTTGCGCTGCGCTAATGGCGAACGGATTATAAGGCTCAAACGCCAATAGTACGGCGTTCTTCCCCTACACAGGAGGTATGATGCAACGTTTTTCCCTTGCTCTCTCTACGGTTGCCGTAGCGCTCCTCTCCGCTGCATGTAGCGGAGGCGGTGCTACGACGCCGAGCACCGGCGTCGCCGGCGCAACCGCCGCGAACGCGGGCGGTCTAGCTACCGATCGTACCAGGCCGCGTTTTCTACGCTTGATGCACACGCCGGCTCATCCGCCGCCGCATCGTCATAATATAACGGCTGCGCAGCGCGCGCGATCCCGCCGGGGTGGCTGGCAGCAGGTCGCTTCATCTCCCACGTGGCCGAACGGTCCGCAAACCGAGATACTGATGACCGACGGAACGGTCATGGTCTTCGACTACTGCAGTTCGAGCGTATTTCGATTGACGCCGGACAAGAACGGCAACTACCTTACCGGAACCTGGTCGTCGGTGCCGTCGCTGCCGTCGAGTTACGCGCCGCTCTACTTCGCTTCTGCCATCCTTCCGGACGGCAAGCTGATCATGAATGGCGGCGAGTACCAAGCCTGCGTCGGCAAGGAGCAGACGAACGGCGCAATCTACGATCCGATTGCTAACACGTGGACGTCAGTAACCCCTCCAAGCGGATGGGGGCGGATCGGCGATGCGCAGAGCGCGGTCCTGCCCAACGGCACGTATATGCTCGGCAACTGCTGCACGAATACACAAGCTCTTCTCAACGAGTCCGCGATGACGTGGACCATAATCGGAACCGGCAAGCAGGACGTGGACAGCGAAGAAGGCTGGACGCTCCTCAAAAACGGAACGCTGCTCGAAGCAAACGTCAGCGACCCGCCCGGCGCGCAGTACTACAGCCCCAAGGCGAACATGTGGGCATCGGCCGGCCAGCTCCCGGTCAATCTGATTAACGGAGCGGAGATCGGTCCGCAAACGCTGCGTCCCGACGGGACGGTCTTTATCGCCGGAGCGAATGGAGAGTCGGCGATCTACAATAGCAGGACCGCCGCATGGACGCAGGGACCGACGTTCCCGGTTGTTGCGAGCGGACAGCTCGACGTTGCCGACGGTCCATCAACGGTCTTGACCAACGGGCAGGTGATGATTTCGGCGAGCCCGGGTCTGTACAACGCGCCGGCCACCTTCTATATCTTCAATGGTACGAAGCTCAAGAGCATCGCCGCGCCGCCGAACGCGCCGAACGACTCGTCCTACAACATCAGGCTCTTGATGCTTCCCACCGGTCAGGTGATGGAGGACGACGGATCAACAGACATTGAGATCTATACCGGGGGTCGACCCTTAGGCGGGATCGGTCCGATAATCACGTCGGTGCCTACGACGCTAACGCACGGTAATACGTACAAAATCAGCGGGATGCGCTTCAATGGCGCCACTCAGAACAATATGTACGGTGATGACGTTCAGCAGGCAACGAACTATCCGCTCGTGCGGGTTACCAATACCTCGAGCGGCCACGTGTTCTATTGCCGCACGCACAACTTCAGCTACATGGGGGTTGCCACGGGACGTAAGAAGGTTTCGACGCAGTTCGACGTCCCCTCGAGCATTGAAAACGGCGCGAGCAGCTTGGTGGTGGTGACCAACGGAATTGTGTCGTCGCCGGTGAGCGTAACGATCCAGTAATGCGTGCGCGCCGAGGGGCGGGTGTCCTCGGCGCGGCGCGTTCGGGAGCTAGTCGTCAGCCTCTACGGACGGCAGCGTGAAGAAGTAGCTCGGCGGGTAGTTCGCTGGGATCGGTTTGAACGGCGCCGGCTGCTTATTAAAGTCGAAGCAGTCGAAGAGATCGTCGGAACGTTCGTCGGTCGTTTCCAATGAGCGAAGACCGAATATCTTTTCGCTGAACTTCAGGATGCTGCCGAACTCGTGCGGCGTGTGCGAGACGTAGTGCGCTCGGGCATACGGCGAGATGACGATCAAAGGCACCCGAAAGCCGAGTTCGTACGAGTTGAAAATCTGCGGTGTTACGTGATCGTACCAGCCGCCCCAGTCGTCCCAGGTAACGAAGATCGCGGTCGAGTTCCAGTACGGCGATTGGCCAATGGCGTTGACGACGGAGGCGACCCACGAAGGGCCGGAGCCGTCCGTTTCTCTGGGGTGATCGGACGCAGCTTTGGTCGGGGTTACCCAGACGACGTCCGCGAGCTGCTTGAGGGCGATGTCGGTGAGGACCTTCGAAGAAGGCACGACGACGTTCGACTTATACTCCGATTGGTTCGACCAGATCGAGTAGATCGCATCGACGGCGTTCCAGAGTCCGGGACCCTGCGTGGCTTGATAGTAGCGCCAGCTCAATCCAGCTTGATCGAGCTCGTTCATTAGGGCCTTGCGTTTAAAGCACGGGAAGGCTCTGAGCGATTCGGGCTCGCCCCCACGCAAGTTGATAACCGCGACGAGCGACCCGGCGGGCGAATCGCAGCCGCCCGTCAACTGCGCATCCGCCGTCAGCGGATTGCTCGCCGCACGATCGGTGGTGGAGTTGTTCAGGGTCGAAGTGCCGCTAATGAGGTACTGATGCGCTGGAAAGCTCGGGCCTTGGTTCGTCTGGAACATCTCGTCCGCAAACGTGTAGGTCTTTGCCATGGTGTAGTACGGCTCGACTTCGCTCCTGGGGACGTATCCGTAGGCGGCATTCGCGGGGCACTTCCCCTTGCAGGTCTCCAGATCGAAGCCATTCATCGCTCCGTTGTTGTATTCGGTCAGCCAGCTAATGTGAACGTGGCCGACATTATAGGGAGCGGTCATCGAGATCCGCTTCAACGGAACCTCTTGGCCTTGTGAGTTGAGCCCGTAGGATTGCGTGTTGGCGCCACGCAGAGACTGAAAGAGATTGTCGACGCTGCGATTCTCTTGGACGATGATCACGACGTGCTGAATTTTCGACGACGGAGCGGCGCTCCCAATGAGCGATTGCGCCGCCCCTGTCGTGGCCGGAATGCTCCCTACCGAAGCGCTCTGTGCGCAGCCCGAAAGCACCGTGAGAAGAATGAGGAAGGTGAGGTAAGGGCTCTTCATGGTAAGAGATACTCCTAGTCGTTCGGCTCCACTGATGGCAGGTGGAAGAAGTAACTTGGCGGATACTTTGTCTTCACGCGTTTAAAGGCTGTTGGTTGTTTTGAGAAATTGAAGCAGTCGGAGAGATCGTCGGCGCGCTGATCGGTCGTGCCGAGCGACGGCAAGCCGAAGGTCTCCTCGGTGAACTTCAAAATGCTGCCGAACTCATGTTGGGTGTGGGACACGTAGTTCTGTTTTGCATATGGCGAGACCACGATCAGCGGCACCCGGAAGCTCAACTCGAACGAGTTGTAGATGGTCGGTTGGACGTGGTCGAAGAAGCCGCCCCAGTCATCCCACGTGATAAAAATGGCCGTGTTATTCCAATACTGGCTGTCGCCGATCGCGTTGACGACCGAAGCGACCCAGGAAGGACCCGAACCATTGTTGACTTTCGGATGATCGGAAGCCAATGAGGTCGGCGTCACCCAGACGACGTTCGCCAGCCGGCCGTTCCCGATGTCGGTAAGGACTTGCGAGGAGGGCGTGACGACGTTAGTCGCCATCTCGTACTGATTAGACCAGATTGACTCGATTGCATCTGGGGCGTTAAAGAGTCCGGCGCCCCGGTTGGCTTGATAGTATTTCCAGGAAAGGCCGGCCGCGTCCAACTCGTTCATGAGCGACTGACGCTGGAAGCATGGAAAGGTCTTAAGCGACGCCGGCTCCGTGCCTTTTGGCGTGATCACGCCGACGAGCGACCCTCGCGGGGAGTCGCACCCGCCCGTCAAGTTGCCACTTGGATCTGAGGGGTTGTTCGAGGCCTTATTCGGCGAGCCGTCGCTCACGGTCGAGGTGCCGCTCACGAGGTACTGATGCGAGGGGAAGCTCGGCCCCTCGTCGGTCTCGTACATGTTGTCGGCGAATGTGAAGCTCTGAGCTAGCGTGTAGTACGGCTGCACCTGGCTTTCGGGAACGTACGCAAACGCGGCGTCCTTTGGGCAGCTTCCCTTGCACGTTTCATTCTCGAAGCCGTTCATTTGGCCGTTGTTGTACTCGCTTAGCCACGCCGCGTGCGTGTGAGCCAAGTCGAACGGCGCGGCGAGTCCTTCCGACTGTAACTGTACGTGTTGATTCCCGTGCGGCCCAGGCCCATACGATTGAGTGTTGGCGCCGGGAAGAAACTGAAAGAGATTGTCGACGGTGCGATTCTCTTGAACGATGATGACGATGTGCTGGATCGGCGACTGCGCGTAGCGACCCCGGTGCGCCCGATGCGAAAGGTTCAGCGAGCGCTCGGTTGGAATAAGTTGCGAGCCCGCAGGCGACGTTCCGACCGCAGAGGTTTGGGAACACGCCGAGACTCCAAAGAGCAGTACAAGCGCGTAGTAACAGGCGTTCTTCATCAGAACATTATATGGCGCTTAAGCAGCCATGGACAACCTACGCCCGTCACTACACTCGATGCTACAGTTGAGCGAGCGCGATCGTTGCACCTAGTTTTGTGGAATAGACGAGAATTTACGTGGTTTCTGCGTGAAGTCGAAGGTGTCGTCGATGCTGGCTGCCCGCGTGTCGGTGGTTCCCAGGCGGCCGAGATTCCACGTGTCCTCGACGAAGCGGACGATGCTGCCGAACTCGTATTGGGTGTGCGAGACGTAACCGGCCTTGGCGTACGGCGATACGACGATCATCGGAACGCGGAATCCCTAGCCCGGCGTAATCGAGCTGCGGCGGCGCAACGTGATCGTACCAGCCACCCCAGTCCTCCCAGACCACGATGATCGCCGTGGAATTCCAGTACTTGCTCTTGCCGACCGCGTTGACGACCTTGGCCACCCAGGTCGGGCCCGGTATCCTGCTTCCCGAAGCCCGCGTGATCGGAGTTCTGGCTACTGGGCGAGACCCACGAAACGGCCGGCAGCGAGCCGCTCGAAACGTCGCTAAAGAAGTTCGTTTCGGGCGACGAGATATTGGTCGTGAATTCCGAGGAGTAACGGACGGCACTGATGGCGTCGAAGGGATTCCAGTACGCCCCTGCCAGACCGCCGCCAAAGAGGGTCGGCACGTAATACTTCCACGAGATCTTCTGGGCGTCGAGCAAATCGCGGAGCGTCTCGTAAGTGAAGCACGGCGCGGGGCCCTTCTTTTGATAGTTGCCGTTGCTCCAGATAGCGGGCGTCGTCGTTCCCTTTTGTGCGTCGCAGCCCCACGGCCCATGCGACGGAAAGTCGATGACGCTCTCCGAAGCGTTGAGCGCGGAACTGCCGCGGATCAGATCTTGGTGAGAGCTGAAGTCTCCGCTGTTCTCCGTCGGAAACATGTGATCGGCGAGCACGTAGCGTCTCGCCATCGTCCAATACGGCTGAATCTGTCGCGGATTGACGTACTCGTACGCGCAGGTCGCGCACCGCTGCCGGTTGACGAAGACTGCACTCCAGCCGTCCATGTTTCCGTTATCGTAGTCGACGAGAGACGCCGCGCGGCTATTCTGGTAGAGCTTTGGACTGAAGAGGTTGCTCTTCTTGAGCGCGATCGTTTGGCCGCCGTACGTCTTGCCGGTCGTCGTTCCTTCTGCGCCCGGAAACGTTGCGAACAAGTTGTCGAAGCTTCGGTTCGTCTGTATGACGATGACCACATGCGATATTTTGCTGCGCGACGACTCGTGCCGGTGCATCGCCGAACCCGCCGACGGTAAGGCCGGCGCACCCGGCATAGCCGAGCGGCCGCTGCACGCGGCTAGTGCGGCAATGATAATAAGCGCGAAACTATAAGTCGATCTCATGACAAACCACGTTATAGCACAGTGCCTACGCAAGCGCGAGTCCCTCCCCCCATACAACGGCACGAAAGCGCCAAAAATGAGGCTTTCGGCTTAGTCCCGGGGGACGATTGCGGCGCCCGCCCCTGGCCGAAGGTTTCGTGGTTTTTCGTGCTTGTAAAAACGAGCGGCGACGAGACCTGCGCAACTAAAAACGATGGTGCAAAAATCGTTCAAGACACGCCGCTGCCGCGCGGCTATAATGTCGCTGATGGGCGTGGGGCAAGCGTCTCGAGGCGCGTGCCGATGAATCGGTCGTCTTTCCTTTGCTCTATTGCAGCGTCGCCTGCGCTGGCTTGGCCGTTGCGCGCTCACGCAGCGGCATCGTTTCGGTGTCCTCCATGCGGATGTGCCAGCGACGGAAAGCTCTTCGATCGAGCCGGTCCATGTCCGAGCTGCGGGATGGTGCTCGTCGCGCCGGACGATCCTTCCACAGGGCTCGCGGCCGGATTTCCACGTGGGGCCGCCTCGGTTCAATTTCCATTCGAACTGCTCGCGAACACGATATTCATTCCAGTGCTGGTAAACGGGAAGGGCCCGTATCTCTTTGCCGTTGACACGGGATCGTATAACTCGGTCATCGCGAGCGAAGTCGCCGGCGAGCTCGGCGTAAAAGGCGGCGCGCACTTTCACGCGGTTGGCGCGGGATCGGACACGAGCGATGCCGCGGCCATCGCCTCGCTCGCGTTCACCTTGCCGCGTGACGTGCCGGCATCGACGAAGATCGGCGCGACGGTATCAATGGGCGGCCTTTGGCCCTTGATCGGCAAGCGCTTTTACGGCGACATCGGGCACGATATTCTGCAGCATTTCGTGGTCGAGATCGACTATGGCAAGCAGCTGATGACGCTGTACGATCCCAACAGATATCGTTATGCCGGAGCGGGTGCCGTGTTACAGGCGCATCTCTATGGCGCATACGACCCCCAGATTGACGGCCGGCTGCTGGTAGCCGGTCTTGAGCCGATTCCCGTCCGCTTTACGATCGACACCGGCGCCGGCGGAACGATCGTGTCGGCGCCGCTCGTGCGACAGTACGGCCTCATCGCTGCTGCCGTTAAGACATTTGCGACGGAGGATGCCGGTATCGGTGGAGCGCGCCCAACCGAAGTCGTAGCGCGGCTTTCCGCAGTTCAAATCGGGCCATACACGGTCCGCCGGCCGATCGTGGCGCTTTCGGCGGACACCATGGGATCGCTCGCGGACGAGAGTATCTCGGTAAATCTCGGCGGCAACGTTCTGCGTCGCTTCACCGTCATTTTGGACTACCCACGAAACACGGTGATTCTCGAGCCGAACACACACTTGAACGATCCGCCGCAGTACGACGCGAGCGGTCTGCTGCTGAGCGCAACGGGCGCGGATTTTCGAACCTTTGTGATCGATTCCGTGCTGTCCGGCACGCCCGCCGCCGCGGCGGGCTTCGAAAAAGGCGATCGGATCGTTGCCTTGGACGGCAAGAGCGCAGCCCGCTACGCGTTGTGGCAGCTCGAAGACGAACTGAAGAAGTCGGGGACGACCGTCTCACTAACGCTTCTGCGCGGCGATCGAACCATGGTCAAGACGATGCAACTCGAAGCGCTCGTTTAAGCACCTCGACGACTTTTCGCTAACTGCATGTCCTCAAGCGTCAAGAGTAATCCGCACGTTAGCTTTACACGCGCTTCTCCGCTACTGAGCCAAGACCAACTGCATTAATCACCCACGAGATGATGCCGAGCCAAATGGCGCCCCAGAATGCCGCCCAAAAGCCGTCAACATGGAAGCCGGGGACGATCGCTCCTACGAGCCACAGCAAAAGCGCGTTGATAACGAAGAGAAACAAGCCGAGCGTGATCACGATGAGCGGAATCGAGACGATCGTCGCAATCGGACGAACTACGGCGTTGATGACGCCAAAAGCGAGCGCCGCGATGATGACGGCAACCCACGTGTTCGCATATATCCCGATGTGGAAGAGCGGCGCAATCCAGTATACAAGGATCGCAAATGCTATCGCGTTGAGTAGCCATCTAACGAGCAAACCGGCCATGTTCCCGTGCTCCTTTCGTGAAGAAGGATGAGCTTTCGGCTAAAAACCTCACCCCTCCCTTGAAAGCGCTCGCGGACTAATATATGTCTTCGAGAGTCCACCCGAATGGGTAGATCGCGCGTAGGCGACCCGCGGTAATGAGCAAGCTAAGGCAAAAGGGGACTCTCACCGTTCGGCAACGTCCGTATGGATCGAAGCGTGACGCCGCCTTACGGAACCAACTCGAAAACCTGCGTAGCGTGCGAGGCTAGTGCAATCGCTCTAGGAAGCTACTGCCGTTCTTCATAAGGTTCGTGGTCGCGGCGCCCGACAGCGTGCCGAGATGGTAGGTCAAGTCCTTGCCGCTCACTGTCCCAAACGTCTTGCATGTAGCCGCGGCATCGGTGCCACTGCCTGAAATCGTGCCGTCCGCGGGGTGTCTGCCCGTGATCTTGAAGGTCTCGGCAAACGTCCAAAATGTCTGTCCGCCGCCGCTGTAAAAATTCCACGTTCCCGACGCAACGAACTTCCCCCGAACGTGGCCTCTCGCCGGTCCTTTCGCGCTGAACGTCGCCTCTCCGGCCCCAGACGCGCAAAACTGTTGCTTGACGACAACCCGGCGCGCTTTGAGCGTCTCGGTGATCGCCGCTGCATCGATCCGACTGCTCACCTGCATGCCGGCAGGAGGAAACGTTGGTGCGGAAGGCGTTCCGCCCGAGCAACCCACAAGCGCCACGAGTGCGCCCACGACAAAGAGCCCATAGATTCCGAATTTCATCATGCCTCCTTTTTCGATCGCTAGAGCGCCTCGTTGCGCGGATTCTATCACAAGCGGCTAGAAACGTCGACGTCTCGATACTTTCGTCAAGAGTTTCATGCACAGTCGTGACCGGATGTGGCCAGGCGCTCGCGCCGGCGACGCACAGCATACCGCCCGCCGGCGACAGGCACGCGGCCAGCGGCGGCTATCAACAGCTCGACGTCTTTAAGGGCGGTACGGACGCCAGGCGGCGCACTGGTGCGTTAATCGAGGCCGGAGGCGGAAGACCCGCGCGGAGTTACAATAACGCGTGCCAGAACGCGCCGTAGGTGGGAATCGAAAGCGTTCATGCCTGTAGCTCGGGCGAGCCCGAGATCGCCAAAAGGTCGTTTTACAAGGAACTTTTTGAATTCGAGATAGCTGGAAGTAGCAGAAAGTTGCTCACGCGTAGACCGGAATTAACCCGGCGAGCAGATGCAGGACCCGCCACGCCGCTCTCTCTTAAGCCCCGGTCTGCCTCGGTGGATCTGGCTCGCTGTTCGCTTCAGCGATGATGGACTCAACCTGCGAAATGATAGCAGCGAGCGACGTTTGGTCATCACTGAGTCTGAACTCAAGGATGCTTTCGGGCTCTGGTCCCGGGTAACGCAGTCTTCCGTTCCACGTAATGTGCCCAAGCTTGTCAACCTCGCCTTCGAGACGAAGGTCACCTTCTGTCGTCGACAACGTGGCTTTACCTTTTACGTCCCGATCTAGGGCTAACAGTCCATCGCGAAAATAAAGAAACGATGTAAGCCACGTATCTAGCATGAGATTCGCTCTAATAGCCCGATTCTCAAAGGTTAGTGCGAAGCGATGCCATCCAAGTCCATCTGCGGGTATAGGCGAGTCGCGTTTGGACAGGAATGGCTCAGAAAGAGCTTCGAAGGCTGTCCAACGCAAAGACCTGTCCCGTGCGACTCCACGCATGATGCGTTCGCGCTTATTAGCTCGTGCTCCCATGAGCCCTTGCGCGAGCTGCGTCGTTGACTCTCTGAAGCTCTGTGACCGATCCGCGAAAGTGGGCTAGTTCGCGAGTAGTTTCGTGCTCAAATTACCTGGGGAAGGTGGGAGTCGAAACTCGATTACGAGGGAACTCGTGGAGATTGTGGAGACGGTATGCGCTTATTCCTGGCCGTTTCGGAGATGATGGAGATGGTCGGTAGCTGGGCGCGTTATCAACGGCGTTATCAATCATTGCCTGTCCGGGGGCCGAGATCGAATCGCGCAATCGAATCCGCGCTTAAGCGGAATCGGGCTTGAATCGCGCCAATAACTCGGACGCCGTAGAGCGCATCAGGCGTGCCGCCGAGGTCTCGGCTTGGGTTTGGGCGGAGTTAAGAGCCGCGGAACCCATAGACCGCATCGAGCGCATATTTTCTTCCGCCGCTTTTGTTTATTCGGAGTTGCGAGCTGCGGGATCGAGGGCATCAAAGCTGAGCGTTCAGATTTGACGACGCCAGGAGGAGCATCATGAGTGACGATTTTGAAAGGCTATCGGATCGCGTGGCGCTGCTTGAGACGCAAGAGAGACGGATCGTCGAACTGCTAGAAACGCCGGACGCATTCACGAGGCTAATGCTCCGGCGACGAGTACCGCACGCCGAAGAAGTAAGACTTCATCGGCTTCTCGACAGCATCACGAAGCGCATCAGGGATGGTGGGCGAGTTGATCCGGCTCAGGTAGAGCAACAAATCACGGTGGAAATCTTAGGAAGGTACGGCTCTGATTACGCAAGTGTATGGTTCCAGGAAACGCTGGCCGCTCTCGCCGTCCGTTACACGACCCTAACCGACTATCTCAAAGCGACGGGGCGGTATCCGCTGCTAGACGATCCAGAGACGAAGCTCCGGCGGCTGACGGAGGCGCTCGATAAATGAGGGGGCACTTCGCTCGTAGAGAGTACATGGACAAGAACGGCAAGCGGCAAAAGATGACAACGTGGACGGTTTGGTACGAGCTTCCGCGCCAACCGGGCGAAGCGCGAAAGCAAAAAATCAAAGGCGGCTTCGCAACGCGCAAAAGCTGCCGGCGCGTGGTTTACGAAAAAGGCCGAGGAGCTGCGCCAGGGCATCGCTCCGACCGACGAGCGGCAGACCGTGGAGCAGTACCTTCGGCAGTGGCTCGCTTCGGTCGAAGACTCCGTTTCGGGTTCGGCGCTTCATGCCTACCGCAATCATGTTGAAGCGCACATCGTGCCAGCGCTTGGAAAGATGCGCCTCTCGGACTTGCGAGCCGAGCATATCGAATTGGCGAAAGTTCGGTGGGCCGCGGAACCGCTGCGACGACGAAAGAAGAAGGAGAAGGCACCGCCGCTATCGCCGCGCACCGTCCACCATGTTTTTTCAACGCTGCGTACGGCACTATACCGCGCGAAGCGCCAGCGGCGGATCGCGGTGAATCCGTGCGAGCTGGTAGATCCTCCGCGCGTCGAGCAGAAGGAGATGAAGGCGCTAGATGCCGCCGGTGCCGTCGTGCTGCTTCGAGCGTGCGAAGGGAGCAGCATCGGCGCGGCAATCGTCACGAGCCTTGGGACCGGCCTGCGGCGAGGTGAGCTACTCGCGCTTCGCTGGGGCGACGTTGATCTGGAAGCAGGTCTGCTGACGGTCCAGCGCGCCCTTGAGCGTGTGGACGGCGCGACGCGGTTCAAGGACCCGAAGACTAAGCGGTCGAGGCGTACGATAAGCCTGCCACGTTTTGTGATGGAGCGCCTTCGCCGGCATCACGCGCAGCAAGGTGCATGGCTCTTGCACAACGGCTTCGGCCGACCCACTCCGGAAACGCTGGTCTTCGAGCGCGGCGGCGAACCGTGGATTCCGAACACCTTTGGAACGGTCTTCATGCGGGCGTTAAGCGACGCTGGAGTTCCTCGCGTGCGGCTTCACGATCTACGCCACACATTCGCCTCTATGGCGCTAGAGGCCGGCGTTGACCTCAAGACGGTATCGAACGCCCTGGGGCACTCGACGATCTCCACCACGGCAGACATTTACGCGCACGTCACGGATTCGCTAATGCGCGATGCGGCTGATCGAATAGACGACGCTATGACGCATGCGCTTCGGAAGGCCAAGAGCACGTCATAGTTCCCATTTCCAGGGGCGGCTTCAGGCACCCCGTCACGGAGCGCGTCTGCGGATTTGGCCGAAGCCAGTTGCACAGCGACGAGGGGCGCGCCTCGTTTTGCGGAGCCCGTTTCGTTAGGCCATTCGTACCATGCGAGCATAGTAAAACCGAATCTCTTTTGGCGAAAGACCTTCGACATCGCTCTCGAGAATGCTACGATCAACACCTCGACGCGAAAGGAGCTTTCCAATGGCGTTTTTCAGCCTAAAGCAATACGCCTTAGGCGTTTGCGTAAGCCTCATTATGCTTGCGGGTTGCGGCAATGCTACGCAATCTTCACAGACTCTGCCGCTTGGTACATCAGGCGCCCTGACCACCCTTGGGCATTGGCCAAGGTCGGTCCGGCATGCGTCCGTCACCGAAACGGTCCTCTATAGTTTCGGAAGACAGGGCGATGGGGCAGAGCCGTTTTCGGGCCTCACATACTATCACGGCACTTTTTACGGCACAACTTTAGAAGGCGGCGGTACGGGATGCGTTCATGAGGTTGGTTGCGGTATCGTTTTTAGCATCACGCCATCGGGAACCGAGACCGTTCTATATCGCTTTATGGGCGGGCAGGACGGGGCATCTCCGTCCACCGACCTTATCAACGTCCACGGCACCTTCTACGGCACGACGGGGTATGGTGGTACAAGCAACGACGGGACTGTCTTTAGTATTGTGCCGTTGGGCACCGAGGCCATCCTGCACTCGTTTACGGGTCCGCCGGATGGATGGCGCCCCGGGGACCGGCTGCTTAATATTAATGGCACGATGTACGGCACGACGCGCGAAGGTGGCGCAGGACCTAGGGGAGGGGGAGGGACTGTCTTTACCATCACGCCGTCGGGCAGCGAGACAGTAAGCTACAGCTTTCGCGGTTATAAGGTCCACGGCGAGTCACCAACAGGGAGACTCGTTAAGGTCGACGGCATCTTGTACGGCGCGACCAGGGCCGGCTGGCGCGTACGGCGAGGGGGCGGTCTTTTCGCTTCCTAGGACAGGCAGGGAAAAGCTGCTTTACAGTTTCAGAGGGGGCAGCACTGATGGCGCTAGTCCCTCTGGAGACCTAGTTGACGTTAACGGCACCTTCTACGGCACGACGGGGTATGGCGGTAGAGCCAACGACGGAACGGTCTTTAGCATCACGCCGTCGGGCACGGAGACTATCGTGCATGCGTTCACCGGCAACCCGGATGGCGCGGTCCCGAGATCACTGCTTAACGTCAACGGCACGTTATATGGCACGACGGTAGATGGCGGTACAGCCAACTACGGAACGGTCTATAGCATTACGCCGTCGGGCACCGAGACCGTTCTGTACAGCTTTAAGGGTCCCCCGGATGATGGCACATTTCCGGCCGACTTGACCTACGTCAACGGCAAGCTCTACGGTACGACCGCACACGGGGGTACGTTTTGCACGACGGCATCGTGCATCTTGGGGGGGACGGTCTTTTCGATGACGCTGTAGCGCCTACAGCCCGAACAAAGCAAAACGCCCCGTTACGGGGCGCTCCGACGCTGCGTGCGATTCGGCGACGAGGGAGCCAGATATTTGCCGCCAATGACGAGTTCCCGCAGGATCGCCACGATCTGAGCCTCTTTGGTGAGTCGGCTCTTTCGCATGTGAGTCTCCTAGCCGGGCTTTTGCTATTCGCGAAGCCATCTATTGCGTCTGCGCCTAGCTGGAGTTCTCACCGCAGCACGAGCACCGCGCCCATTTTACTATGAATGACGGAGCCCGCGTTATCAATCCGTTATCAATAGCCCGCATTCAGCATCGTTCTCATGCTCAAATTACCTGGGGAAGGTGGGAGTCGAACCCACATGAGTTGCCTCGGCCGCTTTTGAGGCGGCTGCGTCTGCCATTCCGCCACTTCCCCGTCGCTGGCTACGGCTGTTTCTCGTCGAGCACGCGTTGAGCCTCGGCGGCGTTCCTTGTTGCCTGGACGCCGAGGCGCAGCTCCACGGACCTGCGTGCAAAAGTCAGTGTCACGAGCAAGGCTCCGCGGGTCCTTCGCACGTCGAGGTGCGCAACATCTCCCGCATGCCAGCGAAGGGTCGTTAAACGCCGGCCGTCGAGAATGCCGAGGCCATCGCGATCCAAAGCATTGAGAAGAGTATCACCCGGCGCGAACGCAAAGCCCGAGATGCTGACGAGACGCGCCGTCGAGCCCGGATGATGCGGTTCGAACTCCTCAGTGACGGTCAGCACATTGCTTTGCCCGCTCAATGTCAGCGTACGGCGAAAGATCGCGCCGCCCTCCGGAACGTCGGGCGCGTCGTACGAGCATGTAAACCGCGTCGAGGTAAGAACGTCGAGTCTGCTACAGGTGTACGCGCGGTTAAAGGTACCGGCGGGAAGCGGGTGCGTATACGGCGCGATATAATCCCGCGAAGATGCCGCCGGCTGAGGATCGGCCGCATCTCTCAGTAGTCCGATGCTCGTTGCCGCGTTTCCCGAGCCGTTGCTGAGCTCGGCAATTCGCGCGCCCGCGAACGGAGCGAAAACCGCGCGAAGCTTCGCATTCGCGATCACCGTACCGTCGGGATCGCTAAATGGGGGCGGTGTGCCGCGTGGCGGCGCGGGCGCGTCCGCAACGGCGCTGGCCGTAAGGCCGACGGGAACGACGCGCGCGCCCCCGGGCTGAAGGTCGAACGCGCGCACGGCAAGCATCCGATGCGTCAGGCGCACCGTGCCGACCGCAATGCGGCGCCTCGCGTTGCTCGGATTGATCGCGACGATGAATCCATAGGACGAGTCGTCGGCAAGCAGCAGCGTCACATTCGGGACCCGATTGCGACGCGAGTCCGTGTGAACCGACGATGGATCGACGATAAGCCGCCCTGACGACCGCAATCTATCAAGCGTCGCAAGAGCCGACGGTTTTATCCGGCGCATCAGCGCAGAACCAGGAGAAAGCGGCAGAAGAAGCGGGAGCGCACTAGCGCGTGTGTCGGCGGAGGCAAGATCGGCAAGAGTGCAACTCAAGCCGCGCGCGTTGCATGCACGCTGCATTGCAATCGTCCCGTCGGCAAGCGCGGCAAAGTCGCCGTTGCTCAAAGTTCCGGGCGCAAAGAGGCTCGGCGGCCACACGATCGAGGCATCTGCGGCGATATGCGTCTTCGCCAACCACGCGCCGTATTTGCGAACGATATCGCCGAAAGCGCGCGTGGGTGCATAGCGTGGTGATGCGCGCAGATCTTCAGTGAGGGCCGCGTCCCACGCGTACGACCAATTCGCCCACGGCGCTTCCCAGCCGTGCGGATAGATCGTATCTTGCACCGGAAAGTTCACAACGCCGTGCGCGCCGAAACGAAGCAGCTCGCCGAGCGCAAGCGTCGTGCTCGCCGGATCGCTCGGGCGCGGAGCGGCTTCATCGGCAGCCTGCAGCCAACCGGCTTGAAACTCCGACTGCATCACCGGCAACCGCCATTGTGTTTGCAAGAGACCGGTGGCAAAATCCAGGTCGGCGAGATCGTGCTGCGTTAACCGGTACGAGTTGCTTTGATACCAATTTCCCCAGGCCCAAGCCGGCGATGCGGCCGGCACTTTCATCTCGTATGTATTGATGAATAGCGGAACCTTGCTACCGACCACCGACGCGACGGTTGCGCGCAGCCAACCTACGTAAGCGTGCCAGTGCGGAGCCGGCCAGGTGTCGTTGTCGAGATATGCGCCTTGATCGTCATCCAGGGCGATTGCGATGACGTCTCCGCTGTATGGTTCGACGGTGCGCAGCACCTCGCGCAGCCACTGCGCGGAGGCCTGAAGATGCGTGCCGTTCCCAAGCCATTCGGCGGCTGCAGCGTCAGCGTGCGCGTTCTGAAGCGTTGCCGTCGCGGGATACCGTCCTTCGAGCACGTCGTGAAGCGGCATTTTGTACGCGGGGCGCTCGAGCAGCCACCCAGGGTAGCCCCCGTTGCGCCATTCGTTGCGAATGACGGGCCCCGGTCGCAACACGAGCTTGAATCCGAACGCGTGCGTTAACTTCAAGAGGCTCGCGAGGTCGCGCTGCGGATCGCTGGTGCCGGTGAAGTCGGTGGTACCTTCGGAAGGCTCGTGCCAATTCCAAATAACGTACAGATCGATCGTGTTGATGCCGAGGCGCTTGTACGTCAGCAGCGTCTGAGACCATCGGTCGCGGGGTATGCGCTCGTAAAAAAATGCGGCGCCGTATAAAAAGAACGGCTTTCCGTTCACGCTGAAGACGGGATAGCCGTGATTTTGGGCCACGCGCGAAACGTTCCAACTCGGCCATCCAGCCGGTGCATCGGCGCGCGCGGCGACTGGCATGACGAGCGCAAGAACTAGCGTGGCCAGGAACGGCCACCATCGCTGCACGCGAGCGGTAACGAAATAAACGATCGCACCACAGAACAACCAGCCGACTCCGAGCGCGATCGCAAAGAGGCCGGAAGCAACGAACGCCAGCGCCCATCCCGCCAACGCCACCAACGCGGGCAGGGGGTAGAGCGGCATTTTGAAAGCTCCGCTCGCTCGCCGCGCGCGCAGCACGGCCAGCGCGATGATTTGGGCGATCCCTTGGATTAGCACGATTCCAGCGGTCAGGAACGCAATGACCTGATCGAGCGTGAAGAAGCTGGCGATCAGCGAAAGCGCGCCGACTGCCAACAACGCGACGTGCGGAAAGTCCTTGCGCGGGTGAAGCCGCGCGAATGCGGGCAGAAACGCCCCGTCTCGCGCGGCTGCAAACGAGATGCGCGAAAAACCGAGCAAATTCCCATAGAGCGACGCGAACGCAGTCACGAGCACGAGTAACGTTACGACGCTCGCTGCGCCGTGTCCCCACCGGCGTTCGACCACGAGGGCTCCGACGTATTGAGCTTGCGGGGTCGGCTGCCCGTGGGTGTCGAGCAGCGATTGCCACGGTACCGCGTTGAGCACTCCGATCTGCAGCAGAATGTAAAGGATTGCGACGATCGTCACCGATAGCAGGATTGCGCGCGGGATCGTCCGCTCGGGCCGCAGCACCTCGTCGCCTAAGAGCGCGGCGTCGGCGTAGCCCGAGTAATCGTAGAGCGTAATGTAGAGCGCGCTGCCGAATCCCGCGATGAATCCGGCGCTAAGCTCTATGGGACGGGCGAGGTGGAAAGCTTGCGCGAAGTTCGCATGCGAGAGCCCGGCTATCGCGACGAGCGCGATCGTAAGCGTGGCGGCAATCGCCAGAACCGCTCCGAGCGATGCTACTTTCGAGGTGCGGCGATAGAGCGTGATCAGCGTCACCACCCCGATGCCGATCGCGAGCGCGTCGTGCGCCGCAGGATGCACCGCGAGCGGGGGATAGAAGTACGCGGCGTAGTTGGCGAAACCGATGTACCCGCTCGCCAGTAAGCAGGGCGCGTAAAGCAGGAACTGCCAGTTGAAAAGAAAGGCGAGCATCTTGCCGAGCCGCCGTTCGCCAAAAACCTCGCGCAGATAAACGTAGGTACCGCCCGACCCCGGGTACCGTGAGGAGAGTTCGGCCCAAACCAGGCCATCGCAAAGCGCGACGACGGCGCCCGCGATCCAGCCCAAAAGCGCCAGCGGGCCGCCAAGCGCTGCGATGACGAGCGGAATCGTCACCAAGGGACCGATTCCGATCATCGTTATGACGTTGATCGAAATTGCGCCGCGCAGATCGATCGCGCGTTTCAGTTCGCTCATCTACAGGCCACTAGGCGCCGCCATTTCGTGCGACGAACCCCGTCGCCATGCAGGATCGTTCCAATCTCGCGCGACTTCTGGGTCTCGCAGGCGACGTGCGCGTCGATTTCGTAGAAAGCGAGGCGCTCGCAGGCAATCCGCTCGGCGATCCGGCGACACGGCCGGTCGCCGTTTATCTGCCGGCCGGCTACGACGCGCAAGGTTCGCGCCGCTATCCCACGCTTTATGTCTTACACGGCTATACCGGCGACGTGACGGCGCTGCTCTCGTCCCGGCCTTGGGAGACGAACGTTTTTCAGTGGGCCGATCGTCTGATGCGCGAAGAGCGGATGCTGCCCGCATTAGTCGTACTGGTCGACGGTTTTACGCGACTGGGCGGGTCGCAATACGTCGATTCGGTGCACAACGGGCGCTATGCAACCTACGTGGTACGCGACGTCATCGGACACGTCGACCGAACTTATCGCACGGTTGCCTCCGAAGGCGGACGTGCCGTGCTCGGAAAATCGTCGGGCGGGTTCGGCTCGATGCACCTCGTTTTGGAGCATCCGGGGAGCTTTGCGGCGTTTGCCTCGCACAGCGGCGATTCGTATTTTCGTTATGCCCATCTGCCTGCGTTCGCAACGGTCCATCGCACGCTCGAGGTATACGGCTTCGATCTCGCCGCGTTCGTCGAAGCATTCGAGCGCAAGCATAAGCGCGCAATGACGGAGTACACGACGATGGAGATGCTCGCATATACGGCAGCCTATTCGCCCCGCAGCGCGGCGGCCTTCGACCTCGATCTGCCGTTCGAACGAGCGAGCGGAGCCTTACGCGACGACGTTTTCGCGCGCTGGCTGGCCCTTGATCCGGCCGAGAGAATCGCGACGCACCGCGCGGAGTTGGCCCGGCTACGGCTACGCTACCTCGACTGCGGACGGCGGGACGAGTACAATCTCGACATCGGCGCGCGGGTCGTGGCCGAACGGATCCGCGAGCTAGGGCTTTCGGTCCGGCACGAGGAATTCGACGACGACCATCGCAACGTCGGTTACCGGTACGAAATCTCTTTGCCGGCCCTTGCCGCCGTTTTGGACAACGAATGACGAGACGATATAGCCTGCTGTTCGCCGCGCTGCTCGCGTTGAGCTGCGCAACGCCGGTGCGCGCGCAAGTTGTCGAACCGACGCCGGCGCCCGATCCGCGCATCTACACCGATCCGGCGATGACCTTTACCGCTCCGGCGAATGCGTATCTGGTCGAGCGCCAAGTGCTACCGCCCAACCAGCTCGGGCAGGATCTTCAACCAGTCGCTGCCTGGGTGCTGAACCCCGGTAAAGAGGACACGCGCACGATCGAGCTTTCGATGGAGGCATTCGATGGGCCGCCCGAACAGTGGGAATCGCAGTTCGAGAGCCAGACGCACAGCTCGCAGGACGGCACGCTCATCCGCAACAAGACGCCGATGGCGCTCTTGAACGGGATGCCGGCGTATTTCGTTGAGGTCGCCTACGGCAGCGGTTTCGACGCAAAAAAGGAGTACGCAATAGTCTGGGCCGACGGTCAGCGCGGCATCGTGCTCTCCGAAACCACGCGCTTGGGCGACGCGACGGCAGAAGAAGCGAAAGAGGTTCTCAAACAGGTGACGGCAGTTCGGTATCCTTTATACCAGCCGTAGCCTCGAGCGCGTCGCGGAGATCGTCTATGAGATCCGCGCAGTCTTCGATCCCTACCGACAAGCGAAGCAAGCCGTCGCCGACGCCGCGCCGTTCGCGCTCGGCGGCCGGTATCGACCCGTGCGTCATGCGCCCTGGGTGACAGATCAGCGATTCGACGCCGCCGAGACTTTCGGCCAGGCTGAAGTATTTCAGGCGGCTCGCGAACTCGTGCGCCCGCTGCGGTGGCCCTTCGAGCTCGAAGGAGAGCATGCCGCCGAATCCGCTCATCTGACGCTTCGCTAGCTCGTGTTGAGGATGCGACGGCAAGCCCGGGTAGTAAACGCGGGCGACGTCGTCACGCGATTCTAAATACTCGGCCACCGCCTGCGCGTTGCGCGTGTGCTCGCGCATGCGAAGCGCTAAGGTCTTCGCCCCGCGCATGGTCAGCCACGCATCATGCGGTCCGGGCACGCCGCCGACTGCATTCTGTAGAAAGCGAATCTGTTCGTGCAGCGCCTGATCGTCGGTGATGACGATGCCGCCGACGACGTCGCTGTGGCCGCCGATGTATTTGGTGGTTGAGTGGACGACGATCTGTGCGCCGAGTTCGAGCGGCTGCTGAAAATACGGCGTCGCGAACGTATTATCCACGGCAATGACCCTTCGACTCCGCTCAGGGTGACACGATGCGTCAGCAATCTCGCGAATTGCGCGAATGTCGGCGAGCTTGAGGAGCGGATTGCTCGGCGTCTCGATCCAGAAGAGTTTCGTCGCCGGCGTGACGGCCGCGCGCACCGCGTTGAGATCGGTCGTGTCGACGTACGTAAAAGCGATGCCATATCGTTCGAGGACGCGCGCGAAAAGACGATACGTTCCACCGTAAAGATCGTCGCCGACGACGACGTGATCGCCGGACGATAGCAGACCGAGCACCGCCGAGGTAGCGGCCATTCCGCTCGCAAAGGCGCTACCGAAGCGAGCGCCTTCCAGCGATGCGAGTTGACGCTCCAGCGCGAGCCGCGTTGGGTTGATCGTGCGGCTGTAGTCGAAGCCCTTATGCTCGCCGACCCGCGTTTGCGTGTACGTCGAGGTTTGGTAGATCGGGACTATCGTGGCGCCGGTCGCCGGATCGGCCTCCTGGCCGACGTGAATCGCCTTCGTCGAAAACCTCATGTCGTTACGACGTCGGAGCTGGTCGAAAGGAAGCTGATGATGTCTTGACGCGCCAGCACGCCGATCGGCTCGGACTCGTCGGTTACCACGATCGCGGGGTTCGCAAGCGTCAAAAGCTTATACGCGAGCTCAATTTCCTCGGATTGTTCGAGCGCCGGGAACGGACGACCCATCACTTCGCTCACGGCTTGGTGGATGATGTCCGCATGATCGAAGACGCTCTGCATTACGCCGATGTCGTTCACGCTGCCGACCAGCTCTCGCTCCCGCATCACCGGCAGTTGCGAGATCTCGTAGCGCCGCAGCAGGTCGAGCGCGGTCTTGACGGTGTCGTCGTGCTGTACCGTGATTAGCGGGGGCGCGGGCGTCTTGCTGCGTAACACGTCCCCGACGGTGGCGCGGCGTTTGGCATCGGCTAAAAAACCGTTTGCGATCATCCACTCGTCGTTGAATATTTTCGACATGTAGCCGCGCCCGGAATCGGGGAGTATCACGACGACGATCGCGTCGGCCGGCAGCGTCTTGGCCAGCTTGACTGCAGCGACCGCCGCGGTTCCGGACGAGCCGCCGACGAGCAGACCCTCCTCGCGAGCGATCCGGCGCGCCATTAGAAACGAATCGCGATCCGAGACTCGTACCATCTCGTCGATCACGCGGAGGTCGACGGTTTCGGGAAGGTAATTCATCCCGATTCCTTCGACCGCGTACGAGCGGGGAATGTCGCCTGAGTAGATCGAGCCTTCGGGATCGGCGCCCACGACGTGAATCGCCGGATTCTTCTCCTTGAGATAGCGGGCCGAACCTGAGATCGTTCCGCCTGTACCGATTCCGGCGACAAAGTGCGTGACCTCGCCCTGCGTTTGCTCCCAAATCTCCGGGCCGGTCGTGTGGTAATGAGCGTCGGGATTGAAGTGATTGTGAAACTGGTTGGGTTGGAACGCGCCTGGGATCTCCGACGCAAGCCGATTCGCGACGCCGTAGTAGGACTCGGGCGAGTCGGGCGCCACGTTCGACGGCGTTATGACGACGTCCGCACCATAGGCTCGCAAGAGGTCGATCTTTTCACGCGACATCTTATCGGGCATAACGAGAATGCAGCGGTAGCCTCGTATCGCCGCCGCCATCGCCAAGCCGGTACCGGTGTTGCCGCTGGTCGGCTCGACGATCGTCCCGCCCGGCTTGAGCAGCCCCTGGCTTTCGGCGGCATCGAGCATCGCGACGGCTGGACGGTCCTTGACGCTACCGCCCGGGTTCACGTACTCCACCTTTGCAAGCACGAGGCAGGGCGCTCCGTTCACGACCTTGTTCAGCCGGACGAGCGGCGTTCGGCCGATCGCCTCGAGCGCGTTCTCGCAATAGGCGAGGCGTGCCGTCCGGGAGGATGGAGCGGGGCTTGCCATAGGAGCGGCGCCTTCGGCGTGCCGAAGAAGTTCGCCTATGAAAAGGTACGCCGGCGCGCTCTACGCTGTAATAACGTTGCTCCTAATTGCAACTGCTGGATGCAACAACGATTCGCTCCCGCCGGCCGCGGGATTTGCCAGCGTGAGCGGCGTCATCGTCGACGCAGCGACAAACTCCCCTGTCGCCGGTGCGGTTGTCACGATCGACACCGTCCTGACGGCGACGACTGACGCGGCCGGGAAGTTCTCGATCGAAAAAGTTCCGAGCGGAATTGCGGACTACGCCGTCCAGGCAAAGGGCTATCAGACGCTTGCATCGACCACAGATATCGAGCCTGGTAAGGCCTTCCAGCTAAACCTCACGCTCGCGCAATCGCCGGCGCACTAGGGGCTTGTCTTTAGCCGACCGCCGTCGAACGGCGGTACGCGCTGGCCGGTTTTACCAGCGTCGCGCGATCGGCGACCGTACGGTCGATGATTCCGAGAACGACGGTAGCGAGCTTCTCCGGATCGTGGCGGACCATCTCGGTTTCACCGATCACGGCCGCCCGAACGGGTTCGATTCCAAGCGCCGCGATTCGATCGAAATCCGGTTCGACCGGCACTTGGCCCTCCTGCGCGTACGCCCCCAGGAGCCGCGATGGCGGCTCATCGTTGACGATGACGTAATCGCAGATTTGCTCGCCCGCATTGGCCAGCAACGCTTTCACATGGTCGGCTGCGGTCATGCCGTCGGTCTCTCCCGGCTGCGTCATGACGTTGCAGACGTACATCTTGACTGCGTGCGCATCCGCGACTTCGCGCGCGATTTGGCTTACCAAAAAGTTCGGCGCCACCGACGTGAAGAGCGATCCAGGGCCGAGAACGATCGCGTCGGCCTCGCGAATCGCCGCAATCACTTCATCGAGCGGTGCGGCTGCGGGCGGATCGAAGAACACGCGCTTGATCGGCCGTTTCGCCGCCGAGATCTTCGACTCGCCTTCAACGATCGTGCCGTCGTCGAGCTCGGCGCATAGGCGAACGTAACCGAGCGTCGCGGGAAGGACGCGTCCAACCACGTTGAGCACGCGGCTCGATTCCTTGATGGCCTGATCGAAGTTCCCGGTGATTCCCGACATCGCCGCCAAGAAAAGGTTACCGAAGGAGTGACCGCTCAGACCCTCGCCCTCGGTGAAGCGGTAGCGAAAGAGATCGGTCACCAGGGCTTCGTCGTCGGCAAGCGCCACGAGACAGTTGCGGACGTCGCCCGGCGGCAACACGCCGAGCTCCTTTTGAAGCCGCCCGGAGGAGCCGCCGTCGTCGCTGACCGTTACGATGGCGGTGAGATTGCTCGTTCGGTGCTTGAGCCCGCGAAGCAGCGTCGAGAGCCCGGTGCCGCCGCCGATGGCGACGATCTTATAACCTTGCTGCAGTCGTCTGCCGGCCAACGCGTCGCGAAATCCTTTCGGGCTGCGCCCGCGAGCGACTCGAACGACCGCACGAATCCACATCCAAAGTCCGGCCGCGACGAGCGCAAGGCCCGCTACCGCGAGGATCCACGTTAAATATGCGGGCGGGAAATAGTCGTCGACGATACCATCGAGGATCTCGTTGACGTGAATGCCCGTCCCTTGTGCGGTGAGCCATCGCGTAGCCGCATCGAGCAGGACGACGACGCCGAAGGCGGCGATCAAAATCCAACGTTTGACGCCAACGCCGGGCAAGAGCCATTGGAGCGATCGCGTAAATCGTTCTCGCATCAGACCGCTCGCGCGAGGTCGCGCGCCTCAACGGCAACGTCGAGACGTGGATTTTCGGCGAATCGTTGCATCAGGCGGCGCGCGACGTACACGGAGCGATGGCGGCCTCCGGTGCATCCGATCCCAATCGTAAGTTGCGTCTTTCCTTCGGCCAGGTATCGGGGGATCAGAAAATCGAGCAGATCGGCCACCTTCGTGAGAAATGGCACGAGCGACGGATCATTCTCGATGAATGCGCCGACCGGTGCGTCCTCACCCGTCTGCGGCGCAAGCCGCTCTTCGTAGTTCGGGTTGCGCAGAAAGCGCACGTCGAAGAGAAGATCGAGGTCGGTCGGCAGACCGAACTTGAAGCCGAATGAAACGAAGGTCATCGTCAACCGCATCGGCCGATCGGCAAGAAAAGCAGCGGCTATTCGTTCTTTGAGCCCGCCGGCCGTGAGGCTGGTGGTATCGATGACGACGTCTGCGCGCTCGCGCAACGGAGCGAGTACTCGCCGATCGGCATCGATCGCCTCGCGCAGCGATCCCTCCGGCCAGAAGGGATGGCGGCGGCGCGTTTCGCTGAAGCGTCGCACGAGCAGATCGTCTGCCGCGTCTAAAAAGAGCAGTCGCGTGTCGTGCGTTCGCGCGATCCGATCTATCGACGCGCCCGGGTCTCCCAGCTCGGCGCCGCTGCGCAGGTCGAGCGCGATCGCGACGTCCCGCACAGGGGAGCGTTCGAGCGCCGCAATCGCGCCCTCGAGAACGACTGGAGGCAGGTGTTCGATGCAGTAAAAGCCCAAATCTTCGAAGGACTTTATCGCCTGACTCAAGCCCGCACCAGAGAGGCCCGTCACGAAGACGATGCGCAGCGAACTCATATGAAGCTCTTTTCGCCCGAACGCGCCAACGCCCTCATTTCAAAGCTCGAGCCGTTAATGAAGGAGCTCTTGAGACGCCGGCGCGAGCTCGCCATCAAGCTGCTCGAGTCGGATCCCGCGCTGCATCAAACGCCGCCTCGCCGCCCCCGGATTGCCTCGGCGCGCTCCGCGCTGCCCCCGCCGCGCTTTGGGGAGTTAAAGCACGAAATCGGCCGGTTGATCTACCGTATCGAATCGCTGGGCTGCGTCGTCAAGGATATCGACCTAGGGCTCGTCGACTTTCCGGCGATGCTCGGCGATGAGGAAATCAATCTCTGCTGGAAGCTGGGCGAGCCGTCCGTGGCATACTGGCACGCCGCAGACGAGGGCTTCGCAGCTCGAAAGCCGCTGCTTTAGCTAGGTTGCTGCCGATTCCGGCGCGACTGCGACGAAATCTTCGGCGAGCCCCTGCAAACGAACGTCGCCGAAATCGGCCGTATATGCGCCGCTCTCGGCGGCCGTAATTTCGCCGACCTCGGGGACGTTTGCCAGCTGCGGAATTTTCGCGCGAATTTCGTCGGGAATCCGGACGCGATCGCCGACAGCGAGCGTGCCCTGATCGAAGAGCGCGTTGAGGCTATCCAGCAGTAGCGGCAGCGGGATACCGTAGTCGTCGCTGATCGCCCCAATCGTATGCGATTCACTGATTGCACAGTTCGAGCAACCGCCCAAATGGAAACCCGCAAAGACGCGGCGCGCGCCGGCGTGCAGCTTGAACGCCTCGTCGACGGTCATCTCAGGAGTGAAGCGCTGGTCGTTCATCAGATGCATTCCTTCGATAGAACGCCATCGGCACCCCACTAGTTGCATTTCTTGAGCGAAGTACGCCTGTAAGCCGGATTCTGTCTCCCACGCTTGTGGGCGATGACCATCTCTCTGGGACGCTCGTTACCGAGCGCCTCGGTGCGACGTAGCTCGTTCGGACGGGCCGTCCATCTTTCGAGCTGTCTTGCTTCAGGTGGGGTTTGCCCGAGACCGCGTCACCGTGGTTCTCCGTGAGCTCTTACCTCACGATTTCACCCTTACCCCAAAATGCTTTTCGCATTTTCGGGGACCAGCGGCAGAGCCGCTGGGGCCCCAATTTTTGCGTCGAGCTTGAGGCGGTATGTTTCTGTGGCACTTTCCTTCGAGTTGCCCCGACAGGACGTTATCCTGCACCTTGCCCGTATGAAGCCCGGACTTTCCTCCCCCTCGGTTGTCGAAGGGGCGGTCATCCGGCGTACTCCGCCAGCGTAGTATACCACCGGGCGACGATCTCGGCAGAATCCACCAAGCGAGGTCCGGGCCGGCTCATGTACGCGTTACCGTCCATCAGAAGGACTCGCCCGCGGTGCAGGGCGCGCAGCGATCGCCACTGCCGCGACCGAATCGAGCAGCGCCAGCGCGCGTTGCGTTGCCGCCAGATCCAGACCGCAAGGTGCGATGACGATCGCGTCGGGATCCGCAGCCGCAATTTCATTCCAGCCGATTCGTTGCGAGTTCGCACCGGGATGCGCCAAGATGGGCGTTCCGCCCGCGAGTTCGATCAAACCTGGAATCCAGTGACCCGCGCTCATCGGCGGATCGGTCCACTCGAGCACGAGCGTGCGCGCTCTTGCGCGCGAGCCGTTGCGGCGCTGCAGCGCTTCCACCCGAGACGTCAAGCCCGCGATCAGTCGCGACGCCCCCTCGGCGCGGCCGGTAATTCCACCGAGCAACTCGATGTTGCCAAAGACGTCGTCGAGCGAGCGCGGCTCGAGCGAAACGACGCGCGGATCCGAGCACAGGCGCTTTGCGGCGTCGGTCACGACTTCGTACGAAACCGCGCAAACGGGACAGAGCTCTTGCGTAACGATTAAATCGGGCGCGAGGCGATCGAGCAGTTGCGCATCGAGATGATAGAGGCTCGATCCCGCGTGCACGGCGGCACGCACGTGCCGATCGATCTCTTGCGGGGCTTGCATTTGCGGTCCCGCCGCTGCCGTAAGCTTCGGCAACGCCAGCGCCTCGGCAGGAAAGTCGCACTCGTGCGTAACGCCGACGATTTCCGAGCCCGCTCCGATCCCAAAGAGAATCTCGGTCGCGCTCGGCAGAAGGCTGACGATCTTCATCTTAGCAAGGGCCTGCGCCGAACCGGGCCAAAATCGCTGCCTATGAACGTCTTCGCCATCGTCGCGGGACTGCTCGGCGGTCTCGCGCTCTTCTTGTTCGGTGTCGACCGGATCTCGCACGCCGTACAGGCCATCGGTGGAGATAGTATCCGCAACGTTCTCGAACGCCTATCGAAAAACGCCATTTCGGGCGCATTGACGGGTGTGGTTGTCACGGCGATCCTGCAGGCCTCGGCCGTGACGATTGCCATCGCGATCGGTTTTGTCTCGGCGAATCTCATGACGCTTGAACAGGCGATTCCGATCGTGCTAGGCTCAAATGTCGGCACGACCTCGACCGCCTATCTTGCTTCGGTAGAGGTCGGGCCCTGGGCCTATCTGCTGCTTGCGATCGGCTTTGTAACCCTTAAGTTTGCGAAGTCTCAACGCATCCACCACATCGGTGCGGCGGTCATCGCGCTCGGTTTGATCTTGACCGGTCTGGAGCTGATGAAGGAGGCAATGGTTCCACTGCGGTCGTGGGAGCCGTTCGTGGACTTGATGGCGGCGACGTCGCATCCGCTCGTCGGCATTGCGTTGGGCTTTGGGATGACGGCCCTGGTCCAATCCTCAACTGCGACCATCGGCTTAGCGGTGACGCTCGCCAGTGCGGGTCTGCTCGGACTCGAGGGCGGGATCGCCATATTGCTGGGTGCCAACGTTGGCTCGGTAGTAATGCCGATCATCGCCTCGCTCGATAAGTCGGCCGAGGCCAAGCGCCTGGCGGGCGTACAAGTAATCTTCAACGTAGTCGGGGTTGCGCTTTGGGTGTTCTTGATTCCCGTCTTAGCGTCGGTAGCGCAGCGCTTTGCGCCAAATGTCGCGTCGCAGCTTGCATTGGCGAACACGTTTTTCAACACGGTGAATTTGGTGATCTTCTTGCCCTTTACCAAACAGCTCGCGTCATTAGTGCGCAAGATTATTCCGGGGCCGACGGGCGAGGAGCGGGTGCTCCCGCTCGACCCCGACCTGATCGAGACGCCCGCGCTGGCGATCGGAGTGGCCTGGCAGAGCGTAGCGGCGTTAGGGCAGGCCGCGAGCGCGGCTCTTTCGGCGGCCCTCGGCGCTGCGGTGGCCACGCCTCCGCAAACGGAGGAGGGCGGTCCGGCGATCGAGCAAGGGCGTCGAGAGGTCATCGAATATCTCGGCCGTATCGGCACGAGCGACAGCCTCGATCGGGCGCAACGCAATCGAGTCGTCGCGGCGATCGTGAGTGCGGATACGTTCGCGACGGTCGGCACGGACGTGGTCGCAAACCTAATGAGCGTCGCGCGACGGCGCGCGGAAGCAGGGTTGACGTTAAACTTCTTGGAGCCGGTGGTTGCCGCTGCGAGCGGACTCTTCGCGCAAGTGGTTGCTCGGTTCGAGGAGTCCCCCGCGAGCAGTAGCGTCGAGATCATCGAAGCCTCGCGGGCGCTCGATCTTCGCAGCCGGCGGGCCTCCATGGTTGCCGTCGGTGCCGAAAGCGCTGCAGAAATCGAGACCTACGAGATGAGCTCGTGGGTCCTCACGCAAGTCGAACTGGTCGCGCATGCGACGCGCGAGATTGCGCGAGCGCTTGGAGATCACTCTCCTTGAGCGAGCGAGTAACCGCGCTCGCCGTTGAACGTGTAGAGTCCCTCGGTCTTGATGACGTCGAAGCCGGCTCGACCCGCCGCCTTGAGCAAATCGATGACGTTCTCCGAGGAAAAAGGCTTGCCGTCCGCCTCAAAGCGGCAGCACCAGTGGTCGCTCCAATAGGTGTCGGGATTCCCGTCGGGCCAGACTTTGGTGCCGCGATTGCTGATCGTCGTCAGCCTGACGCCGTCGACGCCGAATCGGCTCATCACTGAGGCAATCTGATCCGGGTCGCCGTCTCGGCGGTCAATGAAGAGATCGACACCTGCGCGCAGCTTCATCGGGGGCTTACCGGCCGGACGAATCGCGAGGTTCATCTGCGACTCTTTGTCGTATTCGACGGCCTTGAGATTTTCGGGTTTTTGGCCGAGGCGCGCGATCACGGCGTTGGCGAACTCTTTGGTGCCGACTTTCTCGCGCGACGTACCTTCCTTGTAGATGTCGTAGGTGTGAACTCCATCCTCGATGGTGCGCAGCCAGGCGTTGTGGACGCGTTCGGCGACGTCGGGCTGCCCGACGTGCACCAGCATCAGAATCGATCCGTGCAGAAGGCCGGACGGATTGGCAAGGTTCTGGCCTGCGCGGCGGGGCGCCGATCCATGGATCGCTTCGAACATCGAGCAGTGATCGCCGATGTTCGCCGAACCCGCCAGGCCGACCGAACCGGTAATCTGCGCCGCTACGTCCGAAAGCACGTCGCCGTAAAGATTCGGCATCACGATCACATCGAAGGCCTCGGGCGTGTCTGCCATCTTGGCCGCGCCGATGTCGACGATCCAATGCTCGTGCTCGATCTCTGGATATTCCGTAGCGATCTCGCTGAAGGTCCGATGGAAGAGCCCATCGGTAATCTTCATGATGTTATCTTTGGTGAAGCAGGTGACTTTTTTGCGCTTGTTTGCACGAGCGTACTCGAACGCGTAGCGGATGATGCGCTTGCTGCCGGGTCTGGAGATTAGCTTCAGGCACTGTGCGACTTGGTTCGTCTGGCGGTGCTCGATGCCGCCGTAGACATCCTCTTCGTTCTCACGAACGATCACGATGTCCATGCTTGGATGCTTCGTCGCCACGTACGGGTAGAGCGACATGCAGGGCCGCACGTTTGCGTACATTCCTAGCGTTTTGCGCACGGTGACGTTGAGACTCTTGAAGCCGCCGCCTTGCGGGGTCGTGATCGGCGCCTTGAGAAATACCCTCGTTCGTCGCAGCGACTCCCACGAGGAGGGCTCGATGCCGTTGGAGATGCCCTTGTTGTAGACGGATTCGCCGATTTCGATGCGTTCGAGCGCGAGGTGGGCGCCGGCGGCATCCAAGATGCGAAGCGTCGCCGTCATGATCTCTGGACCGATGCCGTCGCCGTACGCGACCGTAACGCGGGTCTGCTGCATGAGCTCGTTACGCGGCTACGCAGCGGAACTTTGCGTACATGTAGGGATAGTCATCGTAGAACCAGTTACGGAACGACCGGCGGATCAGTTCGCGTGCGGTGACCGGTGAAGCGCCCTTCATGACGTAGTGTTTACCGTCGAAGAAATCGGCCGAGTACTGCGGATAGGAAGCCATCGGCTCGAAACCGGGCAGCGGGGCAAAGAGCGTGGACGTCCACTCCCATCCGTTGCCGATCAGCTCCGCGACGCCCCACGCGCTGGCTCCATCCGGACGTGCATCGACGGGTTCGGGATCGAAGCGTTCAAAGCCGAAGTTACCGTAGCGGGGCGCGGGCGGATCTGCGCCCCATGGAAACGGACGCTCGCCGCCGGCGGGTGTGCCGAACGCGGCGCGATGATACTGCGCCTCCGACGGTAATCGCTTGCCGGCCCACGCCGCATAGGCGCTGGCCTGCTGATGTGAAACGTAAACGGGCCAAGAGCGCGGCAGCGGTATCTCCTCAAAGACGGTCCGTAGATACCACCGGCCGTCGCGTTCGCGCCAGAAGACCGGAATCGGGCCGCCCGCTTCGACGAAGCGCATCCAGTCGCCGTTGGTAATCGGATAAGCGTCGATCTCGAAGCCGGCAACCTCGACTTCCGCGCGCCCGAACTCGTTGTCCCAGCCGAACGGTATCTCGTCGGGCTCGGCGCCGAGCGTCGCCGTTCCGGCCGCGATGCTGCGCATCGCCGCCGGCGGAACGTCGTGATCTTCGTGCTTGCTCGGGACGTTGCGCTTGCGATCGTATGCCAGCTGATGAATGATGTATGTCAGCGTCTCGTGGTGCATCGGCTCGTGCTCGAGGATCGTGTAGGCCGCTTGGGCTCGAGCCAGACGCGGAACATTCGGATCCTCGATTGGCGCGGACGTTAGCGCACTCTTTACGTGCTCGTCGCAACGCGCTGCAAACGCAGCTACCGTGTGGCGGTCGGGCCAGTCGGCCCGGTCATGGCGACGAGCCTCGTCGAGGTTTCCCGGGTCGATCCCGCGTTCAAAGAGACGCTCCAGCTTGGAATCGAGCGGAGGCTCTCCCAAGCCGCGCTCGTTAAGCGTCAAAAAACTGAAAGCGGGGATGTGCCCTTCGTAGAACGCGAAGGGATGGCGCAGCGGAATCGGGCGGTCGAAAAATGCGTCGGCGCCGATCAAACCAAAAATCGCCGCAGTGCGTTCCCGATTGCGGCGGTACCACTCCAGAAGGTAAGCGCGATCGACGGCGGTTCCGGTAACTACAGCGTTCCTCGCTTTTCTTGTTCGCGCTCGATCGAAACGAAGAGCGCCTTAAAGTTGCCTTTGCCGAACGAAAGACTGCCTTTGCGCTGAATGATCTCGAAAAACAGGGTCGGGCGGTCTTGCAGCGGTTTGGTAAAGATCTGAAGCATGTAGCCCATGTCGTCGCGGTCGACGAGGATTCTAAGCTCGCGAAGAGTTTCGAACGCCTCGTCGATCGTACCCACCCGTTCCGCGAGCAGGTCGTAGTATGAGTCGGGCGTATCGAGGAACTCGACGCCGTTGGCCTTTAGCACCCGGATCGTCGCTGCGATATCGTCGGTCCTGATCGCCATGTGTTGCACGCCGGCGCCCCGGTAAAAATCGAGGTACTCCTCGATCTGCGACTTCTTCTTGCCCTGCGCCGGCTCGTTGATCGGAAACTTCACACGGTGTCGCGGATCGGTCATGACCTTGGAGCGCAGCGCGGTATATTCGGTGGAAATGTCCTTGTCGTCGAACGATACGAGCTGCGAAAAGCCGAAGACGCGACCGTAGAAGTCGCCCCATTTATCCATCTCGCCCCAGCCGACGTTTCCGACACAGTGATCGATGAACTGCAGACCCGGTTTGGAGGCGCGCGTAATCGTCTTTCGATCCTCGACGAAACCTGGCGCAAAGATTCCGTTGTAGCCGTCGCGCTGAATGAACGAATGGACGGTATCGCCGTACGTCGCGATCGTCGCCCTGACGAGGCGGCCATGGGCATCTTCGAGCGTCGCCGGCTCGAGCACGACGCGGGCTCCGCCGCGGACTGCCATCTCGAAAGCAGCCTGCGCGTCCTCGACCAGGATAGCGATATCCTTGATGCCGTCGCCGTGAAGCATGACGTGCTGCGAGATCGGATCGTCGGGTACGAGGCTCGCGGTAAGGACGAAGCGTAGCTTATTCTGCTCGAGCAGATAGCTCACGCGGTTGCGTACGCCGGTCTCTGGTCCGGCGTACGCGATTTGATCGAAGCCGAAGGCCGACATGTAATAGTGCGCCGCCTGTTTGGCATTACCGACGTAGAACTCGACGTGGTCCCAGTCGATCTGTGCGAGCGGATTGCTGCGAGCTTCGGTCGCGGTACTCATGGCGCCCGGTCTTGGCGAAGGCTCGTGGCGGGCCCTGTCAAAGCAGCCGTCCATGGCCACCTCAACGGCGCTGCGCCCCTCGGTTCGCGCAGCATTCGCAGGGCTGATCGACTATGCCGGCCTCTTTCCACCGGCTCAGCTTTCGCTCGATGCGGCGCAAACCGAATACGAAGCCGCGCGCCGCGGCCCGCATGCCTGGATGCTCGGTCGATTTATCGTCTCGGCGCCGCTTATCGCCACGTGGTCGGGCGTCAAGCTGCCGTTCTCGGTGATCGTCGACGCCGAACCCGATGCGATCGAGCGCCTCGCGACGCTCGCTGCGAAAAGCGCGCACATCGAATCGCTCGAGATTCCATTGCCCAAAAACGCATCGGTAGACGAAGTTGCCGGCGCCATCGGCAGACTCGGCGCGGACATTGCGATTGCCGGTCTGGGCGACGTGCCGGCCTTCGTTGAGCTTCCGCGAGGCGAGAACTGGCTCGGCTCATTGCCCGTCGCGATGAACTCGCTTGCGCGGGCCGAGCTTGGCGGAAAACTGCGTTGCGGCGGAGTCACCGCCGAAGCATTCCCAAGCGTTGCCGAGGTCGCAGCCTTCATCGCCGCGGCGCGCGACGCAAACGTCGCGTTCAAAGCGACCGCGGGATTGCACCATCCGATCCGGCACCGCGATCCGGCAAGAGGTTTCATGATGCACGGGTTTCTCAATCTGATTGCCGCCGCAGCGCTCGCTCCACGCGTGGATTCGCCCACGCTCCAGCGCATCGTGGCGGAAGAAGAACCCACCGCATTCACATTCGACGACGCGTTCTTCTCATGGAGAAACGAGCGCATTGACGTCGCGGAGCTGACCCAAACGCGCAATGACGCGTTCGTCGGCTATGGCAGCTGCAGTTTTTCCGAGCCGGTCGAGGATCTAGCGGCGCTCGGATTCCTTCCGGCACGATGACTAGGCGGCCCGATACCACCGACGCTCGCCTCGAATCATGGGTACCGGTTGCTGCGGGTAGCGACTTCCCCGTTCAAAACCTGCCCTTCGGCGTTTTCGTTTCGGACGGCCGGATGCCGCGCATCGGGGTGGCGATCGGCGAGAAACTGGTCGATTGTTACGCAACGGCACGGGCCGGGCTTATCGATGAATGCTGCGAGCCCGAACTGCTGCAGGCGACGACGCTCAATCCACTGCTTGCAGCGGGGCGCTCGGTCTGGGCCGCGCTGCGCGAACGTCTTTCGGAACTGCTGCGCAGCGACGGAGATCCTCGATTACGCGACGCCGGGGGCGACCAGTTTTTGATCGATCGAAGCGCGGTCGAAATGCGCGTACCGATGGAGATCGGCGATTACGTGGACTTCTACTCCTCGATCGAGCACGCGACGAACCTTGGCCGGCTCTTTCGCCCGAATGCCGAGGCGCTGCTGCCGAACTGGCGTTGGATTCCGGTCGGCTACCACGGGCGGTCGAGCACCGTTGTGATCGACGGTACGCCGGTTCGACGTCCTAGCGGTCAACGCAAGCCACCCGACATGGCGGTTCCGCAGTTTGGGCCGACCCGGCGGCTCGACGTCGAGCTTGAAATCGGCTTCGTCACCGGCCCGGGAAACGTGTTGGGCGATCCGATCGACGTTGCGGATGCGCGCGAACATATCTTCGGACTCGTCCTGGTCAACGATTGGAGCGCGCGTGACATTCAGGCGTGGGAGTACCAGCCGCTCGGGCCGTTCTTGGGTAAGTCGTTCGCTACAACGATCTCCCCGTGGGTCGTGACGCTCGAGGCGCTCGAACCGTTTCGCGTCGAGGGCCCGCACCAGCATCCCGAACCTTTCGAATATTTACGGGCCGGCGAACCGTGGGCATACGCAATCCGGCTCGCAATCGAGCTCCAGACCGCGCGCATGCGCGAGCGAGGCGTCGCGCCCGAAACGCTTTCGCAGACGACGTTTCGCGATGTGTATTGGAACGTCGCTCAACAGCTCGCGCACGCAACGGTCAACGGCGCGATCGCCCGTCCGGGCGATCTCTTCGCATCCGGTACGATTAGCGGCACGGAGCCCGGAACGCAAGGAAGCCTCATCGAGCTGACGTGGAACGGCGAACGCCCGATCGCGCTCTCCAATGGCGAAAAACGCGCGTTTCTCGAGGACGGTGACGAGATTACGCTGCGCGGCTGGTGCGAGAAGCCCGGCGCGCGACGCATCGGTTTCGGCGCGGCGCGTGGCCGCATCGAACCGGCTCTAAGATCGTCCTAGACGCGAGCCGGCTCCTCGACCCAGGAGCGGAAATACAGCGGGTCTTCGCATTCGAGCGCGCCTTGCGCAAGCTGCAGCGGCTTGAACGTATCGATCATCACCGCGATTTCGTCGGTCGACTTCTTTCCGAGGCTTTGCTCGACGGCGCCCGGCTGCGGACCGTGCGGAGCGCCGGCGGCGTGCAACGTGATCGAGCCCTCTTCGACACCGCGGCGGCTCATGAAGTTGCCGCTGACGTAGTAGAGCACTTCGTCGCAATCGACGCTGGAGTGATTATAGGGCACCGGTATCGCCAGGGGATGATAATCGAATAGCCGTGGGACGAACGCACAGAAGGCTGCCCCAGGCGCTTCGAAGGTCGCGTGGGCGGGCGGCGGTTGATGAAGCTTACCAGTGATCGGTGCGAACTCATCGACGTTGAAGGCGTATGGATAGCAATAACCATCCCAGCCGACCACGTCGAACGGATGATTCTGCACGATGTAAATCGCATCGCGGCCGGAGTTTCTGAGCCGTATTTCGTATTCGCCTTGATCCGCGACCGGCGGTTTGAGCACGGGGACGCGAAAGTCGCGCTCGTAATACGGCGCGTGCTCCTCGAGCTGCCCGAACTCGTTGCGGTATCGGCGCGGGATCGTCACGGCGCCGCTGGATTCGTAAACGAGCATGCGCGTGTGTGACGAGGGCGCGACGCGGAAGACCGTGCCGGTAGGTATCACGAGATAGTCGCGCTCGCGGTAGGCTAGCTCGCCGAACTGGGTCTCGATAACGCCCGTGCCGTGATGGACGAAGATCAACTCGTCGCCGCCGGTATTACGGTAGAAATACTCCATCGGACGCTTGGCGTGCGCGACGGAGATCACGACGTCGTCATTGCCGAGTAACGGCGTTCGCGATTCGATCGGATCGTCGCCGTCAAGGTGCAGCGATGCAGTCTTCAAATGACGATTGCGCAAGGGTTCGTTGACGGCGAATGTGACAGACGGGCGCTGCCACGGACGAACGTCGAGCGTCGCCGTCGGCGGATGCACGTGGTAGAGAAGTGAGTAGACGCTCTCAAACCCCTTCGTCGAGAAGAGCTCCTCGGCGT
The DNA here is from genome assembly GCA_963831815.1 of Vulcanimicrobiota bacterium. Classification (GTDB taxonomy): domain Bacteria; phylum Vulcanimicrobiota; class Vulcanimicrobiia; order Vulcanimicrobiales; family Vulcanimicrobiaceae; genus Cybelea. The sequence continues at coordinate 717,307 of CAWHRL010000001.1, read as the reverse complement.
AGAGTCCACCGTCGGGGCGGCGGAATTGAATGTGCCGCTTATGCGGGACGGAGCCTTCGCGCACGTAGGACGGCATCTAGGCGCTCTCGGCGTTAAGGACGATCGCGCGTTCGGTCGCGCAGAAGCCGTTCGTCTTGTGCGATCCGTCGCAGAACGGCTTCGTCTGCGAGCCGCCGCAACGGCAGAGCGCCACGTTCTCGCTCTCTACCGTATAAACGTTGCCATCGGCATCCGTCAGCGTGAACGTCCCGCGAATCAGATAGGGGCCGCTCTCGCGAGCTTTGATCGTTACGTCGTTCATTAGGGGCCGCTTTCGACGTGCGCGCGACGCGCTCCTAATGGTGCGACGCGGTTCCCCTGAGAACGGCGCGGCCCAGCACGTGACCGGCGACCCGCGCCTCCAACTGCGATGCCGTCAGTGGGGCGTCGGCCGCTACGTGCGCGACGTCGAGTGCGTAGAGCGTAAAGACGTAATGGTGCGGCGGTCCCGGCGGAGGACACGGGCCGTAGTATCCTGGTTTACCGAGCGATGACTGGCCGAGCTGATCGGCAGAAAGATTTACGTTGACTGCGAGCCCGTGCGCCGTCGCCGGCAGATTGTAGACGACCCAGTGGTAGAAGCCACCGGGCATCGGCGCGTCGGGATCGTGCACGATCAAAGCGAAAGATTTTGCCGCCTTGGGTTCGTCACTCCAGGCCAGCGCGGGCGAGCGGTCCTTCCCGCCGCAGTCGGTAGCCATAGATGCCGGCGGGATGACTCCTCCGTCCGGGAAATCCCCGCTGCGCAGCTTCATCATGGCGGTCGCGGCCGCGAGAAGGATGGCCGGCGCCGCTGCAACTCGGAGCATGGCCGTATGGTATCATGGCGTGGCCATGATGGGAGTTAGGCCTCACGCGGCGTAACCCCGCGAACCCCGCCAGAACCGGAAGGTAGCAACGGTAAGCGAGCCCTTACGGGTGCCGTGAGCCCCCTGGCTCTCGTCGTGGCTCAATCGTCGGAGGATGGAGTTGGGAACGTTCTACGCCGCCGCAGGCGCGTTTGTGGGCGCCCTCATGGCGCTATTCATCTATCACGCTGCCGTTGCGCGGCCCGCGCTGCAGCGGACAAACCGCTTGCTCGAGCTGCACGACAATCTGCTCTCAGGGGATACGCGCAGCGCCGCGGGCCGGCTGGGTGCGCTTGAGGATTCACAGGCTTCGGCGCGAACCGCGCTGCAAGACCTTAAGGATAGGCTCGGAACGCTCGAGGCACTTGCCGGCTACCGATCTGTCGCGCGTTGGGTTCGTCCGCTACGACGCCTTCGCCGACAATGGATCGGGACTCTCATACGCCCTCGCACTGCTGAACCGGCAGGGCGACGGCGTGGTCCTCAATAGTATTTATTCGCGCGAGGACGCTCGTACGTTCGGCAAGCCGGTCGAGGCTTTTAAGCCCAAGGTGCGGGCTTCGCCCGAAGAGCTCGAGGCCATCGAGCGGGCGCGTCTAGCGGCATCGTAGAACGGCGCAAGCGTGAACCAGCTCATTTGCGGAATCGCAAACGTTCTTTACTACGCCGTCTACGCGTACACGGCCGTGCTCTTGATCTATGCCATCGTTTCGTGGTTTCCGAATCTGCGGGGGCGCTGGACGTACGCGCTGGCCGCGCTCGTCGAACCCGTGTTGATTCCTATTCGGCGCATCATTCCGCCGGTGGGCGGGCTCGATCTCGCCTTCCTGATCGTGCTGCTCGTACTGCAACTGCTGGTTCGGCCCGCCCTTTGGTCGTTGGCCACCAGTTGCATGCTTGGCTCGTAGTTGGTGATTTGGCGCTGAAATCGGAGCGGCCTCACCGCATTGACGTCGCCGGCAACGTCCGCAACTTCTGCATCATCGCTCATATCGACCACGGCAAGACGACTCTCTCGGACCGACTGCTCGAAATTACTCGAACGGTCCATTCGCGCGAGCTCGAGGAACAGGCGCTCGACGATATGGACCTCGAGCGCGAACGCGGCATAACGATCCGGATGCACCCGGTGACGCTTCAATATCGAGCCAACGACGGCGAGCTCTATCGGCTCAATCTGATCGACACGCCCGGGCACGTCGATTTTTCGTACGAGGTTTCCCGCTCGCTTGCCGCGTGCGAGGGCGCTGTGCTCATCATAGACGCGGCGCAAGGCATTGAGGCGCAGACGCTCGCCAACTATCACCTCGCGTTAGAGCACGACCTCACGATCATCCCGGTGATCAACAAGATCGACCTTCCCGCCGCCGACCCGGCGCGTGTGATGGGTGAGATCGAAGAGTTGCTCGTCATGGAGAAGAGCGAGTGCATCCTGGCGAGCGCAAAGAACGGCGTCGGAATCGAGGAGATCCTCGAAGCGATCGTTCACCGCATCCCGCCGCCGAAGGGGCATCGCGATCGCCTGCGCGCGCTCGTCTTCAACGCACAGTTCGACCAGTATCGCGGCGTTGTGAGCTACGTGAGAGTCGTGGATGGCACGCTCTCGCCGGGGATACGCTTCATGTCAATGGCGCACGAGCGCGTTTTCGAGTGCACCGAGGTCGGGATCTTCGCGCCGCAAATGCAACCGACGAAGTCGCTCCAGCTGGGAGACGTCGGCTACGTGATCGCAAACATCAAATCGCTGGGCGAAATAGATGTGGGCGACACGATCACCTCGGCGACGGATCCGGCCCACATCGCCCTGGCCGGATATCGCAAGGCCGTTCCGATGGTATATTGCGGACTCTATCCGAATGAGGGCGAGTACGACGGGCTGCGCGATGCGCTCGAAAAGCTCAAGCTCAACGACGCGGCGCTAGTCTACGAGCCTGAAAGCTCGGTCGCGCTCGGCTTCGGCTTTCGCTGCGGCTTTCTAGGCTTGCTGCACATGGAGATCGTGCAAGAGCGGCTCGAGCGCGACTACGGACTCGACCTGATCGCGACCTCGCCGTCGGTCGTTTTTCGCGTCGTGCGTACCGATGGCACGACGCTGACGGTCGACAATCCGTCGAAGCTCCCGGCGCCGAACGTCATCCGTACGATCGAGGAGCCGTACGTCAAAGCGACGATCATCTCGCCGCCCGAGTACGTGGGAGCGATCATGGAGATCACGCAGAACCGTCGCGGCACGCTTTCAAACATGGAGTATCTCCACGACGGGCGCGTCATCATGACCTACGAAATGCCGTTGATCGAGGTAATCGTCGATTTCTTCGACGCACTGAAGTCGCGAACCAAGGGCTATGCTTCGCTCGATTACGAGGTGATCGCATACCACGAGGGTGACCTCGCCAAGCTGGAGATACTGCTCAACAACGAGCCGATCGACGCCCTGTCGTTTATCGTCGCGCGCGATAAGGCGGTCCAGCGGGGCCGCGCGTTGGCCGAAAAACTCAAGGAGCTCATCCCGCGTCAGCTCTTCGAGATTCCTATTCAAGCCGCCATCGGCGGTAAGATCGTGGCGCGCGAGACGGTGAGCGCGATGCGCAAAAACGTGCTCTCTAAGTGCTATGGCGGCGATATCACGCGCAAACGCAAACTGCTTGAAAAGCAAAAGGTCGGAAAAGAGCGCATGAAGCGCGTCGGCAAGGTGGAGTTGCCCCAGGAAGCCTTCATGGCGGTCTTGAGGCTGGGAACGTGAAGACCTACGTCGCCACGAGTAATCTCGAAAAGCTTCGCGAGCTAAAGGCGTTGTTCGCGCGCTCGCCCGTAGAGATCGTGACGCCGCGCAAACGGATCGAGCTCGACGTGATCGAGAATGCCGCGACCTACGCCGGTAACGCTCTGCTCAAAGCAACGGCGCTTGCGGAAGCGTTGCGGGAACGGCATACGGCGGCGGCGGTGCTGGCGGATGACAGCGGGTTAGAGGTCGACGCACTGGCGGGAAGGCCCGGCATACTTTCAGCGCGCTACGGCGGTCCGCAGCTCGATTGGCCCGCGCGGCGAGCGGCTTTGCTCGCAGAGCTTCGCGGCGTGCCGCCCTATCGGCGAGGCGCGCGCTTCGTCTGTGCGCTCGTGCTGATCGAGCCTGGGCGCGAGCCGATTACTGCGACCGGCGAAGTGCGCGGCTACATCCTAGAGAGCCCGGCCGGCAGCGGCGGGTTTGGATACGATCCGCTCTTCCTCTACCGGCCCATTGGGCGCAGCTTTGCGGTGCTCACCGAAAAGGAGAAGAATGCCGTCAGCCACCGGCACAACGCCGCCGATGCGCTGCTGACCGTGCTGCAAGAGCGTGGTTGAGATCGTCGGGTCACCGGCGTCCACGGACGACGTGCGGGCGATCGCGCGACGACGCAAGCTCGACGAAACCGCTCTGAGGCTTTCGCTGAAGGCCGCGGACCTCGGCCGTGCCTGGGTAGCCCGCGACCAGAGCGAGATTGTCGGGATTGCGATTGCCCATGATTCGGAAGACGAGCGCTACATTGGCGATTGTTATGTCGAAGCATCGTACCGAGCGCAAGGCGTCGGGAGCGGCCTGTTGGCGGCGGCGCTCGATGATGCGCAAGACCGTACCCGTACGATGCTCCTCGATTCGAACGATCGAGCCGCGACTCGATTGGCATATCGCTACGGAACGGCGCTGCGCGAGCCGATCCTGCGCTTTGCGGGTACAATTCCGCGTGAAGAAGAGCTTGCGAAGATGGCCGCCGGAGAGTACCGGTTTGGAGTCGAACCGATCGACCCCGCCGCACACGGCACGGCGTTGAACGAACTCGATCGGCAGACTCGAGGAACGATCCGCCCCGCCGATCACGCGTCGTTTGCACGCGAGGCATCCGGCAATGCGTTCTCCTTGAACGGCGAATTGGTCGGCTACGCTTACGTTTGGCCGGATGGGTGCGTCGGGCCGTCGGCGTGCGCGTCGGAAGTTTACTTGGTGCAGATCTTTGCTTACGCGCTGGTAACGTTACAACGCGTCCATCGGGCCTCGTGGTGCACGGCGCTCGTTCCGGGTTCGAACCGCCGAATCGCAAGAGCGTCGCTACGCGCCGGCTTGCGAATTTCAGGATGTCTTTACCGTCGCAAGCGACGCTCCGCTCTCAGACCTAACGGCTTACATCGGCCGTCACCAGCTTCTGTTCTAAAGGCTAAAGCCGTCCTAACTCGCTCTTGCGGGGTACTCGTTGCGGCATAGGGCCGAGTCCGGTCCGATTGAAGCCGTCGTAGAGCCGCTTGATTAGGTAGCTGCGCGCTTGAAACTGGTCCGCGAACTCCGGCATTCGTACGTGGACGGTTAAATTGACGGTCGAGTCGCCCAGATCCCGAAAGCGAACGTAGGGACGATCGCCGACTTGTGCGTGCATGTCGTCGAGCGCCGCGGTCGCAGCTTCGAGTGCGACCCGCTCGACTTCGTCGAGGTCGCTTCCGTACGCGACCGCGACGGGCACGGAAACGGTCAGTTCGGCCTGCGGCAGATGGTAGTTGGTAAAAATGGATTGCGCCAGCTTCTCGTTGGGAATGACGATCAGGTTGTTAGCCAGCTCGCGGATCGTGGTGTTTCTCCAATTTACGTCCTCGACGACGCCTTCGAATCCGCTTTCAATCTTAACGTAGTTTCCCGGCCGCAGCTGGCGCGAAGCGACGATCTGGATACCGGAAAATAGATTTGCCAGCGTATCTTTCAGTGCGAGCGCGATCGCCAAGCCGCCAACCCCAAGGGCCGTCAGCAGCGGCGTGATCGCGATACCCAGCGAGTTCAAGATGATGAGCACGCCGAACGTGATCACCGTGATCTGTGCGATGCTCGCAAACAGGGACGCCGATAGCAAACGCTTCTCGACGCCGCCGCCGTAGTGCGCGACCGTACCTGCGGCAAAACGCGCTGCGACAAAGGTAACTGACGCTAGCACGAGGACGAGTAGAAGATGACTGATCGAGAAGTCAACGCGCGGGTTGAGATTATCGCTGATGAGAGCAGCGTAGAGCCCAGCGATCACACCCCAAACGATTGCGACGCCGCGCACTGCATCGACTGAGACGCCAAGCCAAAACGATCCTGTAACCTTGCGACTCTGAGCCAAACGCCGCAGAATGTAACGGTCTACGGCGAAACCGGCTAGCGTACCGAGAGCCACCCAGACGACCGAGAGGATCAGCGGGAGAAATTCGGTTAAACTCCTCACAATTCGATATTCTGCCCAACGCGACGGCGCTGTTAAACCGGCGTCGCCAAAGGAGCAGCCGCATGACTCCTGTTGACGTGTTGCTCGCCGCACTGTGCGCGGGCCGGACCGAATAGTCAAATCGCGCGCGCCGATTTGCAGAGTGCAATACAGTTGGCACAGTCACGTTCGAGAATCGCTTAATGGAGTGGTGCTCGCAGTGCAAGAACTTTCTTTCGTTCGATTCATTTGCTGCCTCTGTGGCGCGGCGCGCGAAAGAAGGGCTCTGTAAATTATGTCGGAGCGCAGACAGCGCAAATACCGTGCCCGCAATCGGAAACGGCTCACGGATTATCTAGCTTCACATCCGTGCAGAGACTGCGGTGAATCCGATACGCGAGTGCTGGAGTTCGATCATGTCAGAGGGAAGAAAGGTGGAAACGTGAGCAACCCGGTGCGAGAGGGTTGGGCTTGGCAAAGGATAGTTTCAGAGATCGCGAAGTGTGAGGTGCGTTGTGCGAACTGCCATCGCCGCAAGACGGTAGAACAGCTAAGGTGGCCGCATGCGATCGGGGCGTAGCTCAGTTTGGTAGAGCGCCCGCTTTGGGAGCGGGAGGTCCGCAGGTTCAAATCCTGTCGCCCCGACCAATCCTTGCGCCCGTGGTCTAACGGGATAAGGCACGAGTCTTCTAAACTCGAAGATGGGGGTTCGAGTCCCTCCGGGCGCATGATACAATACGTCCTCGTGGTGACTGTAGCTCAGCTGGTTAGAGCGTCGGTCTGTGGCACCGAAGGTCGCGGGTTCGACCCCCGTCAGTCACCCCACGATCTGCCGGAGGACTCTGTGTAGGTATGCGTACAACTTAAGCCGGCGCATCGACGCGAGCGCCTTTAGCTCAGTCGGTAGAGCAGCGGCCTTTTAAGCCGTTGGTCCCGGGTTCGAGTCCCGGAGGGCGCATAGTTTGCACCGCTAGCTCAATGGTAGAGCAGGTGACTCTTAATCACTTGGTTCGGGGTTCGAGTCCCTGGCGGTGCAAGTCTCGGAAACCCTTGGAAATACGGACTTTCTGAGGGTTTCTCGTTTCCCGGGACGGGTCGCATTCTGCACCGCCAATGTACTGCCTATCTCCCAGCTTCATGTCAGGAACTGGACCCGAGGACGCGATCGAAGGCTTCGGCGGCGCCTGCTTGGCGGGTGGGGATAAGGTGTGAGTACGTGTTCAAGGGTCAGCCAAATGCTCGCGTGGCCGAGCATTTCCGAGACGACCTTGGGGTGAACGCCCTCGATTAGCAGACTCGCCGCCGTATGGCGAGGTCGTGGAAGCGAGCTTTGGGTAGTCCGGCGGCCGTTCGGATCGGCTCCCAATCCTTGCGCAAGAAGTTGGACTTGCATAGCACGTGGCCGCGTTCACCTCGGAAGACGAGCTCGCTTCCGAGACTCTCCCGATCTGCAAGCGCACGACGACGCCTCAGCGCTTCGATCGCGACGCCGGAAAAGTGATACGGCGTCGACTTAAGTCCGTCTTGGGTTCGACGAAGGTGATCTCGCCGGGAACCTCCTGCGCGGACCGCTGCACGTAAAGGGTTCGACGGCGAAGATCAACGTCGGACCAGCGCAGCGCAAAGAGTTCACCTTGGCGCATGCCAGTCGTGAGCGCGAGAATCATAAGCGCCGCCGTTCAAGTTGTGCAGGTTGTGTGTCTGGCGAGCCAGACCGAGGGGTGGTAACCTGGCAACATTCGAGCACGTCCTTCCAAGGAGTCGGATTGTGAACGTTTTGAGTGTGAGCCGCCGACTTATTGGGCGTTAGCATGACGACTATCTTTCTTGTAAGTTGCGGGGGCCCCGTGCAAATCCTAGGCCCGACCTCGCCCATCCCGGGAAACTCCAATCGCCCCGATAGAACCGGCCCTGCTGAGCGTCTTACTGCGACTAGGATTTCGTACAGGTGTTTGTATAGCCGCGGTATCACCGAGAAGACCAGCTTCGCAGCAAACGGCTCGGCCGTAGGCTCTTTGCCTGGAACCTTTACGGCTACTGGGAAATGGCGTTTAAGATCACACAAGTGGATTTTTTCAGAGGCATTTACGATCACGACTAGCGGCTCGCAAGTCTCAGGAACCGTAGGTGGAGCTGGAACCGAGTCTCCAAGCGAGTCCGTATCGTGTCAGGAGTTCAGCGAGAGACCTATGGATTATGCGATAGGCAGTGGTGATAGCGGCACCGCGACGGTTAACTTTCACGGGCGAAAAATGGTGGAGTTCTTCGAACAGTGCTGTGGCACGCACGTAGAGACAGGCCCGCTGTCAGCTAGAAGGGGCGGTGCTATTTAAGAGGCGGCACGATCGGCGCGAAACCGGCGCTTGCGGACGTTACCGATAACAGGGAGTTATCGGCGCCATGGGCCTCGCCGAGATGAATCGCAGGCGGGCAAACCGCTACCGGTGGCGGGTTTCCCAGAGAACAGCGACTAGAACTACAAGCAAAACGGTGGCGCAGACCATTCCAGTTGCGACGACTATCGCGGTCGGCAAGTTCAATTGAGGACCCTCCCTTTCGGCCTACCTTCCGTACGGATCGTCGGTCGTTCAGGTTTCGGTCACACTCGACGCTGTTCCGGTCCTCACGAGTGGCAGTACAAATCAGGACGCCGTTATGGGCGCGGTGAGGTCGATTGGTGCGAGCGGGACTTGCTGACCCTTGGAGTTGAGCCCGCTTTGGGCTACGTCTGCACCCCTTAGGCCCTCGATTCTTTGAAAGCGCGGCACCAGGCCTGTTAATATCACCGTGGACTCCGCTTATTTCTACGTTACGCTCGTACCGGGGCTCCCATCTTTAAGACGCCTTGGTCAACCCGTCTCAGCAGCCGTTCGAATCAGCAGAGCGGCCCAAGCAGTAGCGTCAGTTTCGAGACGCAAATGACGGGCTAGTTATGGTGTGGCGCGTCGGGCAGATGCTCGTGCCCGCACTCATGGCAGACTACGATCGCGCTTACAGTTTTCGCCTCAAGCTTAGATTGCTTGTCGAGTAGAATGTCACGATTCTCCCAAGAAGGGTCGTCGTCGACAGCTTTCTCGGCCAGCGCTTTCTCTTCGGCCGCCTCACGCAGTTCGTATATGGCGTCGATCTTGTTCTTTGAATCGCTCACTATCGTCGCCCTTTCTTTCAGCGTCCTGGCAACTGCTGGATAGCTCAGCTATCTTCCTGCGCTCGTAGCGGGGCCAGACTATTTGATGGCGAATCGAGCGAAGACTTATGAATCTCAGGGCATATTGATATGAACTCTGAAGGGCTTCGCGCGACTCAAGCGCCGATAAAAGAGCTGTACAAAGCAAAGCCGGACGCCGCGCTCATTACGCTCAAAGCCGAAGGCCATCTTGGCGAAGGCATTACCTGCAGCGTACAAACAGGTAAAGCACTCGTCGAAGCGGGACTGCACCCCGCGACCGGCGGAACTGGATTGAGCGCTTGCTCGGGCAATATGTTGCTTGAGGCGCTAGTCGCGTGCGCTGGAGTGACCCTGAGCGCCGTCGCGACCGCGTTGGAGATTAACCTTCGAGATGGCGTGGTCCGCGCTGAGGGCGACCTCGACTTTAGAGGAACGTTAGGCGTCGCCAAAGAGGCACCAGTTGGCTTTAGCCGCATTCGGATTGACTTCGCCCTGGACACGGATGCGTCTGAAGATCAGTTGAACGCTCTGATTAAGTTGACCGAGCGCTACTGCGTCGTCTATCAGACGTTGCGACAGCCACCGGAGATGTCCGTGTCTAAGAGCACTTCCGCGTAGACTCGGAGGCGCGGATTTCGGCATGCCGACGTACATGGACATCCACGACATTCCGGGAGCCACGGCAGCAGCCGTCGCGGCCGCGCATTCGGCCGATGTTGCAACTCAAGATAAACACGGCGTCGTCTATCACAAGTATTGGCTCAACGAAGCTCAAGGCAAGGTCTTTTGCCTCTGCAGCGCTCCAAACCCTGAGGCCGCAATGACCGTGCATCGCGAAGCGCACGGACTAGTCGCAGAGAAAATTATCGAGCTAGCGCCCGAGGTTGCGGAAGGCTTCCTTGGCGGGTGTGAAGTGAATTCTGAGGGTGCGGCCCTTGTTCCTGAGGGCAACGGCAACGAACGCGATTCCGGCATCCGCACCGTTCTCTTCACGGACATCGTCGGCTCGACGTCATTCACGCAACGCCTTGGCGATGAAGCTGGCATGGTGCTGCTTAAGGTTCACGACGACGTCGTGCGAGGCGCTCTCGAAGCGTGCGGGGGCCGCGAAGTGAAGCACACGGGAGATGGCCTAATGGCGTCCTTCTTTTCGGCGGCCGCAGCAGTGCGATGTGCAACTCAGATTCACCAGACGCTATCGAAACATGCTACGCATAACAACGGATGCTCGGTGAAGGTTAGGATTGGTGCCGCTGCGGGAGAGCCGGTCGAAAGCGATCGCGATCTCTTTGGATCGACGGTTCAATTAGCCGCGAGGCTATGTTCACACGCCGACCCGGAGCAAAGTCTTGTCTCCAACGTAGTCGCGGAATTGTGCATCGGGAAAAAGTTGACGTTCCAAGACCTGGGCTTAGTCACGCTCAAGGGCTTCGACCAGACCGTCCGCGTTCACGCCGTCCGGTAGATCAAAACATTCTGTCCGCGCAGCGCGGAGAGACGGGATAGCGCGGTCATCTGTTGGAACGTCGTGCTAGCGTGAAGACGCGTTCCGAGCCCCCAGCCGGCACCGCGATCCGAAACCCTTCGCCAACGCGCACGATCGACTCGGGCGTTTGTCTTCATCTCAACGACGGCCCGCCGCAACACACACGTTACGCGGGGGGCACGATCCTGACCTATGACAAAAAGCTTTACGACAACTCGCAGCAAGGCGTCTTGAGCGCGCCGCTGGTTACGCCGCTGTCCGGATGGAGCGGGAGTCTGACGGTTACGCTTCCGGCATGGAGCATGACGGCGATTCAGGTGACGCCCTAGGAGTCCGAAAAACTCCTAGTTCGTATCGGGCGGCCGCAGATCGACGGGTTGGTGTAAGAAGAAGCTCTTGCCGTACTTGCTCGAGATCGGCACGAACGCGCGCGGCGACTGTGAGAAGTCAAAGGAATCTCTGGCCGGTGAAGTGGCCCGTGTATCGCTAGCGGATAGCGGCGTTAAGCCGAAACGATCTTCGACGAACTTGAGAATGCTGCCGTGTTCGTAGTGAACGTGCGAAACGAAGCCCTGCTTCGCATACGGTGAAACGATCAGCATCGGGATTCGGCCGCCGAGACCGTCGTAATCAATGTAGGCCGGCGGCGCTGGATCGTAAAACCCGCCGTAATCGTCCCAGAAGACAAAGATCGCGGTGGAATCCCAGAATTGCGATTCGCCGATCGCGTTGACGAGCGAGGCTACCCACGAGGGACCGGTGTCCGAGTTGCAGCCCGGATGGTCGGAGTTGGCGCAGGTCGGCACGATCCAGGTGACCGCGCGAAGATGACCATTCTGGATGTCGGTGAAGAATTTGGTCTGTGGCGAGATAACGTCCTGACTCCAGTCCGCGCCGTAGCAAATGTGCTTTACCGCTTGATAGGCGCTCCAAATACCGTTGCTCTCTTTATATGAATCGCCCTCGATTCGGCTCGCGCCGCATGCTCCGCCCGGGCCGCTTTGGACGGGCGCGGCATAAAACGCCCAGGGCTGCCCGGCTGCGTCGAGCTCGTCGCCGAGCGTCATGTAGTCGAAGCAGTCCTGAACCTTCGGTCCGTAGCCCCGTTGAGCGTTGGTGGTGTAGACCCAATCCGGCGGGCCGCCCGGGCAACCCCAGTTGCTCACCGGATAGTTGATTGCCGCGCCGGCTTGCGCGGCGATGATGTATTGATGCGAAACGTAGCTGCTGGCGTCAAAGTTGGAGGCATACATCTCATCGGCTAAGACGTACTGCTGCGCCATCGAAAAGTACGGCGCGGTTTCGTACTGCGGAACGTAGCTATACGGCGGATATTTGACCGGGCACTTGGGTTGGCTCGCCGTGCCGCAGCTCCACGTCTCGTTATCGAACCCGTTCATCCGGCAATCGGTACCCGGGATGCTGCCGGTGCCGTTGCATGCCGCTTCAAAGCCTTCGGCGTTGTGCTCGAGGTCCCACGACGTAGCCAAACCGATCGGTTTGAGCTTGACGCGCTCGTTTTTCGAATCGTAGCCGTACTTCTTTGTCCTGGCGCCCGGGAAACCGTAAAAAAGATCGTTGAGGCTACGGTTCTCTTGAACGATGATAACGATGTGATCGATCTTGTCGATCGGATGCGCGAGACGCCCGATTGCAACGGGATCGCGCTGACCGTTTGCGTTCGGCAGTTCAGAGGACGCGTCGAGGCCGCCGCTGCGGCAGCTCGCGATAAGGAGCTGCGCAGCGGCGATCGCCAGTAAACGTATTACCGGCGTTATTCGACGCACCGGCTAGAAGGCGCCCAATCCGTTGGGCGTTCCGAGACCCGTCGGCCCGTCGTAACCGGCTTCGCCGGTGCAAAGGTAGTCGTATGGTGCGCATTGCCCGTTGCTGCCGCTGGTAACGTCGTAGAGGTCGTTGGGATTAGCGTACGCGAGCGACGCGGGAATGCCGGCGGTATTGCCGGAGAGCGCGTAAATCGCGGCGATCGCCGGCGACCCGACGCTCGTGCCGCCCCAGACCTGCCACCCCGGCGATTCGCCGTCACCCGGGATCGACTCGTAGACCGCCACGCCGGTATTCGGGTCCGCTTCGTACGCAACGTCCGAGGTAATCCGGTTGGTGCAGCCGCCCAGTTGCTGCTCGATTGGAGCTTGCCACGACGTCTCAGGAATGTACCGGCTGCAACCGCTGCCTGCGCCGCCCCAGACGGTCTCCGTATAGCCGCGCGAGCCCTTAGCGGTAAAGAGCGAGGTGCCGCCGACGGCCGTCACGGTATTCGCTGCCGACGGGAAGATGACGCCATATCCGCCGTCTCCCGATGAGGCCGTGATGGCGACGCCGGGATCACTGAAGAGGCGATGTTCGGAGGGGTTCTCACCCTTGAATTCGCCGCCGCCCCAGCTGTTGGAAATGGCCATCGGATGTGCTTTCTCCGCAGTCCGCTCGGCTTTGCCCAAACTCGTGCTCGCTTGAACTACGAGAATGTTGCAGTTTGGACAGTTTGCCGAAACCATGTCGACGTCGAGCGACTGCTCCGCGAGCCAACCCTTGATCACCGGCGGCTTCGGGTTACCTTTGCCTTCTTGGTTTACGATCGTAAGGCAGCCCGACTTGCGACCGCACGGCGGCAATCCGAACTGTTTGCGATAGACCGCGAGATCCGCAGCGAGGCTCGGATCGCCGCCGGCTTCCACGAGAGCGACGAGGCCGCCGCGGTTTTTCTGCGCAGCTTTAGTAATGTTGTATGCCGCTTGAAGTTGCGAGGGTCCCCAGCCCTGCACCGAGCCGTCAACGCCGGCTTCGGAGCGAGGCGCGCGAGACTTATCTTTCAATCCGAGCGCGAGGCAACGCCCTTCCCCGAAGACGAGCTCGGGACAAGCTTCTATGAAATTTCCAGCGGCAATCTGGCGTTGGACGTACGCCGCGCCCTCGTTCGATTGGAGAGGCGCCGTGTAACCTGCGGGCTGCGAGCTAGTGGAAGGCGTCATCCCTCCGCTGCAACCCGCTGCCAGCGCGGCAATAACGCCGGCAACGCAGAAGCGCACGAAGTTGTGCGCCGTGAATTTGATTCGCATGGCAGTACCTTTCAAAAGAGGTGCGACGGTCGTAAGAGGGCGGGCCTTTGGCAATCAGGCTTACCGGTCCCCCTTAGCGACGTAGCTGCGGCTCTCCGCGCTCGTTTTGATCGCGCGCTTGTATTGCTCGTATAAATAGAGAGGACCGCCCCATTTCTGGGGCGATCCTTGCCCCGTGGAGTTTCAGCAGCGTGGAACTTGCACTGGAGCAATGGAACGCTTGGGGCGCGCGTTTCGCACTCCCTTGGTACATTCGTACCAATTTGTCACGATTTCTTACGTTTTCTCGCAGCCGCTCTTCGACGTCACGTATCTAAACTCAAAGCCGCGATGCCGCCGATCGTGTGCGGGACGGGCACAAGTGAGATCGGTGAACCGCTCAGCTCAAGAATCATCAATAAAAGATGACTTGAGGCATCGTTTGTCGGGGGAATCGCTCCCAGCTTCGTCATAGAATGGGTTTGGGTAGCCTGCCACTTTAAGGAGAGAGCTAGATGCGTCGCATTCCGGTCCGGAGCCGGCCGCTAATGGCCGCGACCGTGGCGCTTTGCTTTTCCGCTTGCGGAGGGAAGGCCGGGTTCGGCACGCCGTCGACGCTTCCGGCCGCGGTCTATCAAGGTCGCTCGGCGGTTCGGGAACTCGGTCACGCCAAGAGCAAGATTCAGCACGTCGTCATCATCATCCAAGAAAACCGTAGCTTCAACAACCTGTTCTACGGTTATCCGGGAGCAAAGACCGCAAAATACGGCCTCGACTCGAAAAACGCGCGCATCAAGCTCAAACCGATCGGTTTGGCGACGCGGTGGGACCTCGAACACAATCCAAACGGATTCATAGCGGCCTGCCGCGGAACCGGCAAACTTCCCGGTACGCAGTGCCGGATGAACGGCTTCGATAACGAGACGTGGACCTGCCACACGGCAAGCCGACCGAAGTGCCCGATCGAGTATCCGCCGTACGCGTACGTGCCCCACGACGAGATCAAACCGTACTTCGAAATGGCCCACCAGTACGTGCTGGCCGACGAGATGTTCGCCTCAAACTTCGACTCGACGAGCTTCATGTCGCACCAGTACATCATCGCGGGCGTGAATCCCGGCGCGTCGATCGGTATTCCCGATGCGGCATGGGGCTGCCCCGGAGGCAAGAGCGATCGCATTTCGGTTCTGGGCTCCGCTCGGGTGTGGCCGGTAGGGTCTGAACGCCCCTGTTGGGATCAGGAGACGCTCGGCGACGAGCTCAACAAGGCGGGCGACTCGTGGTCATTCTACGCAACGCCGCTCGGAGATCCGAACAGCAAGACGTGCGGGCACAGGGGCGATGACGCCGACACCGGAGGTTCTTCGAACGGACGCGGCATCTGGAGCGCCTATCAAACGATCGCAAACATTTGCTACGGTCCCGGTTGGAACGCCCACGTCATGTCGCCGCCCGCGAAGTTCCTCAACGACATTGGAAGAGGAAAACTCAGCGACGTCACGTGGATCACGCCGACGTTTGCGGACTCCGATCACGGGGGTTCGGGTTCGGCAACGGGTCCGGCGTGGGTCGCGTCGCTCGTCAACGCAATCGGCGAGTCGCAATACTGGGACTCGACTGCAATCTTCATCTTTTGGGACGACTACGGGGGCTGGTACGATCCCGAGCCGCCGGCACACTTAGACGACGACGGACTCGGCATGCGCCTTCCGCTGTTGATAATTTCGCCATATGCGAAGACGGGATACGTATCGCATACTCACTACGAGCACGGCAGCATCTTGAAGTTTGTCGAGAGCACTTTTGGACTTGCGAGGATGAATCCACCCGACGGCAGCGACGTCCGGGCCAATCCGCCTAACGATGCATTCGACTTCTCGCAGGCGCCGCGAACGTTCGTGCCGATACGTGCTCCGCTTGATGAGAATTATTTCAAACTCGAACCGCTCGATCAGCGGCCTCCGGATTCGGATTGAGCTCGAGTGAACGCTAGAGCCGCCGGGAGGAAGAAGCTCTCTCGAAGCAAAAAAGGGCTTGCAGGCAGCAGTAATACCGTGGGACTTAAGTCACCCGTCGACCACTCATCAGTCGAAAAGGAGACGAGGATGGAAATGCTTGGTCCGTCACTACCGCCTCCCGCATCCACGCTCGTGACGACAAATGGCTTGCATCGGCATCCTGCGGCTGAACCGATGCCCGTACACCACTCGAACGGCGGACGAAAGATCGCCGTCATCGGAACCGGATACGTAGGGCTGGTCACCGGAACGTGTTTAGCGGAACTTGGGCAATCGGTGATTTGCTTAGATACCGATTCGCATAAGATCGCAATGCTGCGGCGCGGCGAAGTGCCGTTCTTCGAACCACACCTGCTCGAGATGACCGTGAGCAATCATCACGCCGGCCGGCTTTCATTTTCCGAGGATGTGGAAGCGGGCGTACGCGACTGCGGAATAATCTTCATCGCCGTCGGAACGCCCATGCGTCACGACGACCACGCCGATCTTTCGGCGATCTGGGACGTCGCGGCGTTGATCGGCCGTCAACTGAATGACCCGAAGATCGTCGTTTTGAAATCGACCGTGCCGGTCGATACCTGCGAGATGGTCTCTGCAATAGTCGCAGAGAATGCCGTCGAGCCTCACCGCGTCGACGTCGTAAGCAATCCGGAGTTTCTCCGCGAGGGATCGGCCGTCGCGGACTTCATGCGCCCCGATCGCATCGTCGTCGGCACTAGCAATCCGCAAACGGAAGCGGTCATCCGCGAGCTTTACGCTCCGCTCGACGCACCGTTCGTCATAACGGATGTTCGAACGAGCGAAATGATTAAGTACGCGGCCAACGCATTTTTAGCCACGAAGGTTTCGTTCATAAACGAGATCGCAAACATATGTGAGCTCGTCAACGTCGACGTCAAGTCGGTTGCAAGCGGGATCGGCTTCGATCATCGCATCGGCACGCAGTTTATGAGCGCCGGGATCGGGTACGGCGGCTCGTGCTTTCCCAAAGACGTCCGGGCGTTGGAGAGGACCGCACACGGCCGAAGCTACGAAGCCAAGCTCCTACGTTCGGTGGAGAGCGTCAACCGCTCGCAGATCCCGCGCACTTTCGCGAAGATCGAAAAGGCCCTCGACGGGTCGGTCGAAGGCAGGACCATCTGCGTGCTAGGGCTCGCGTTCAAGCCGAACACGTCCGATATCAGGGAAGCTCCGGCGATTCACCTGATCGAGCTGCTGGTGCGCTCGGGGGCGCGGGTTAGCGTTCACGACCCGATTGCGATCGAGGAAGCGCGGGCCAGGGTCGGCGACGACGTCACCTATTGTCTGGACATGTACGAAGCAATCAACGGATGCGACGCGCTCGTATTGGCGACCGAATGGAGCGAGTACAAGAGCATCAACTTCCGGATCGTTAGAAAGCTGATGCGCGGAAACGTCGTCTTCGATGGGCGCAACATCTTCGATGCCGAGAAGGTCACCCTCGAGGGATTGCGCTACATCGGCGTGGGACGCGCGAAGGAACCGGCCGTCGTCGATCTAGCTTACGCGGAAGCCGCCGAATGAAGCGCCCTTGAAGGTATTGGTCACCGGAGCCGCCGGCTTTCTGGGGTCGCACCTGGTCGATCGGCTCCTCGCAGACGGCGATCGAGTGGTCGGCGTCGACAACTTCGTAACCGGATCGCCTGCCAACCTCGAGCACATCGGGAGCGATCGGCCTTTCGAATTCCTCGACGCCGACGTCTCGTTGCCATGGACGTGGGCGCAGAGCGCCGAGAAGCCGGATCTCATCATGCACTTTGCGTCTCCGGCGAGTCCGGTCGACTATGGGCGGGAACCGCTCGCAACGATGTCGGTCAATGCGGTTGGCGCGATGCATGGCGTAGCGCTTGCGAACGCAAGCGGTGCGCGATTGCTCTTCGCTTCGACCTCCGAGGTCTACGGCGATCCGCTGGAGCACCCGCAGCGCGAGACGTATTGGGGTAACGTCAATCCGATCGGCGTTCGGGCATGTTATGACGAAGCAAAGCGCTATGCCGAAGCGTATGTGACGTCGGCGATCCGAACGCTCGGGATTGACGCTAGGATCGTGCGAATCTTCAACACCTACGGCCCGCGCATGCAGCCCGGCGACGGTCGCGTGATCCCTAACTTTTGCCTGGCGGCCTTAGCCGGCCAGCCGTTAACGGTCTACGGCAACGGACGCCAAACGCGAAGCTTCTGCTACGTCAGCGATCTCGTCGAGGGAATCGTGCGCTTCGCCAAGCGGGACGCGGTCGCGGAGCGCGTCGTAAATCTGGGTAACCCGGACGAGTTCACGATCAACGAGCTCGCCGGCATCCTCTCGGAGGTCGCGGGCGTACCGCTCGAAACGATTGCGTGCGAATTGCCGCCTGACGATCCTACGCGCCGGCGGCCCGACATCGGACGCGCGCGCGCGCAGCTTGGTTGGGAGCCCAAGGTAGCGCTGCGCGAGGGGCTTTCCGCAACCTTGAACTACTTTCGGACCGCAGCGCGCGGTGCCGAGACTCTCGCCCGCTGAGCCGGAGAAACAGAAACTAGGCTTACCATGACAACCGCCCTATTAGTACTTCTTGTAGCTTATAGCGTCGTGTATATTGCGACGCAGGCGTGTTACGCGCTGGGCCTGCTCACGACTGCGTACATATTCAGCCTCCCGGTCGACTGGGTCGACATGAACGAGAAGGTTTCGGAGCCGGAGAGCGAGTGGCCGTACATCGTCTTGTTCTATCCAGTCCTGCGTGAACTGGAAACGACGATGCGCACGACGATGCTCTCGCTCACGAAGCTCGAGTACCCGGCAAACCGGTACCGCGTCGTCGCAATCCCGAACAGCGACGACGCCGAAACGATCGCGAGCCTTCGGCGGATCATGGCCGAGTTTCCGTTTCTCAAGATGCTGGAGGTACCGCCCACTAGCGATTCATCGTGGCAGATCGTCTGGGATGCTTGGGATGCTAATCCAAAAGCCTACTGGTGGCATCAAGGCCGCCGTGCCGGCGATCGATTTCTACCTCCGAAGAAGACGCGTCAGCTGATCTACGCGCTCTACCACACCGCCGAAGAGCTCGAGCATGAGAAGAATCTCGCGATCAACTACATCGATGCCGACAGCTGCCCGCCGAAAGATCATTTCAAGGGGGCCGTGATCGGCTTTAAACATTACGACGTGCTGCAATCCCTCAACGTCGCCGGCAACTTGAACAAATCGCAGGCCGCCGCGTGGCATGCCTTCGATCACATGGCCTGGGACGGCTGGATGTACCCGCACTTGTCCGCGCACGGACGCCAGCCATACTGGCTGCTCGGTAAGGGGCTATTCTATCGCGTATCGGATCTGATTCCGCTGGGGGGCTTCCATCCGTGGATAACGATCGAAGATCCCGAAATCGGACTGCGCTACTGGATGAACGGTAAGCGCCTCGGAATCCTCCAAAGTCCTCTCATCGAGGAGGTGCCGGAAACCTGGCGGGAAGGCATCACGCAACGCAAACGTTGGGTCTGCGGTTTCTTTCAATCGCTAGGCGCGCCCCTGGGATATTTGGGGATGAATTTCTGGCAGCGTCTCAAGTCCTGGCTAATCTTTGTCCCGTGCCTGTCTCTCAGCATTAACGTGCGTCGGCCTTTTCCTCGGCGCGATTGCTGCCTACGCATATATCGTGCATGATAAGTGGCTTCCGCTGTGGGCGATCGATCTGTCCGGCGCCGATATAATCATGGTGTTGGCGCTCATGGCCGTGCTCTATGTCGTTGTGTGGCGCCGGACGGGGTTGGTTCTGACGCGATGGCAGGATCGCGTTTGGTATATGATCCGCGTCAATCCGCTCTCGGTCTTCATTTGGTGGTTCCTCTGGATCATTCCGCTGATAATCGGCTTTCGCATGTATCTGCGCGATGAGGGCCTGGCGTGGCAGCGCACCGAGAAGATTGACGCCAACAAACTGCTGATCCGTAAGAAAATTAGAGACCAAGCAGCCGTTCTGAGCCAAAGCGGGGAGCCAAATCGTGAGTAAACATGTGCTCGTCACCGGCGGAGCCGGGTTCATCGGATCGCACGTCGTCGATGGGCTATTGGCCCGCGGCCACGAGGTGACCGTACTCGACAACCTGTTGCCGCAAGTGCACGGTGACGCGGAGCGCGACGCCGACGGCTGGCCGATATACTTAGACCCAAAAGCGAAGCGACTTGCCGGCGACCTCATCGATGCCGATTTCTTCGAAGCGAGCCTCAAGGGCGTGACGCATCTCGTTCATTTGGCGGCTTCGGTCGGAGTCGGTCAGAGCATGACGAACATCGTGGACTACACGCGAAACAACGTCATGACCGCCGCCGAAATGCTGCAGGTTCTATCGCAGCGCCCGCACACGGTCGAGCGCGTGATCGTGGCCTCGTCGATGTCGATCTACGGGGAGGGCGCATACCGCCTGCCGTCGGGAGCGATCGTCGCGCCCGAGCTGCGAAGCCACGACCAGCTTTCGGCTCGTCGCTGGGAGCTCGCACTTAACGGTGAGGAGCTGATCCCCGTTGCGACGACGGAGGAAAAGCTGCTCAAGCCGGCCTCGATCTACGCAATCAACAAGCGCGACCACGAGGAAATGTTCGTCGCCGTCGGCCGTGCGTTGCAGATACCAACCATCGCTTTGCGCTTGTTCAACGCGTATGGTTCGCGCCAGGCGCTGAGCAATCCATATACCGGCGTCGCCGCAATTTTCATCTCTCGCCTGCTCAACGACCAGCCTCCTTTGGTTTTTGAAGACGGAAAGCAGCAGCGCGATTTCGTGCACGTCCATGACGTCGCCAATGCCTTTGTAACCGCGCTCGACAGCGACCGCGCCGTCTGGGACGTTTTCAACGTCGGAAGCGGGTCTCCGATTACCGTTGCCGAGATCGCGACTACTCTGGCGCGCATGCTCGGAAAAGACATCGCGCCGGAATTCCTTGGTAAGTACCGCGTCGGCGACATTCGCCACTGTTTTCCGGACATTTCGAAAATCGACGAAACCTTCGGTTTTAAGCCCCAGCGCTCGTTTGACGAAGGGATGCAGGAGCTCATCAGCTGGGTCAGCGTAACGAAAGCGCCGGTCGATCGAACCAAGACGACCGTCGCGGAACTTGAAAAGCAAAAGCTGCTGGTCTAGCAGCGAGAAACTACACGCACGCTATCCTTCCGCGCACGCGGGTTGAGGGGTGAACGAAATTGTCGCAAACGCGAGGAAAACGTCGAGTCGAGCGACTCCTGGCTCTAGCCGCCGCGGGCTTCCTGATGCTGGCGGTGCTACCGGCGGTGGTCTTGGCCGACGACAACAACGTCGAGCTTTTTGCCGGAGGTCAGCTCGACTTCGCCAACTACGTCTTTATCGGTGCGACCGTTTCGCTGCCGCGTCCGCCAAGCAACAACGGGACGAACAACGGATTTGCCATTCGCGGCTCGTTGGCCACGGGCGGCTACGACTACATCAGCGGCGATCTCGGTACGGTCAAGGGAAACTTTGGCGGAGGTCAGCTCGACGGCGTCTATCAGGTAGAGCGCAAGAACCTTTTCGCCGATTTCTCGCTTGGGGTCAACGATACGTACACTAACCTAGTGCCTAACGATCCCACCAACAAGCTGCGCGGAAACCAGGTCGAGCTTCGCGTCGGTACCGACGGCAGCTCTCTCTCCGGACCCTATCGCTTGGACTGGTACGGTTACTACGGCCCGAAGCTGGAGGACTATGCGGCCTTCATCGGGGGTACGCATTCACTATCTCCGATCTGGCGGCTCGGGCTCGAAGGCTACAGTGAGGGTAATCCCAGTTACAGCCTTTACCAGGTCGGCCCGTACGCCGGCTTCGCGTTTGACAAGACCTCCGAGATTGATTTTTCGGTCGGCGAGGCCTGGCAATCCGGATTTTCGCCTCGCATCTACACGCGAGCCCTCTACTTGCGGCGTATCTGACCCAGGCGTTTTGCGTACCAGAGAGCGTCTCTAATCGCGTAGTACATCGGCTTTGGCTGCATTGATGAATCGAACGGTAGCCCCCGGTTGAGACCCGGGCCGCTGCCGTTGGCCCAGGCGCCCTGAAAGCGGGCGTAATCCTGCGGCGTAATCTGCAGCCAAGAGTGCCGGTCGCTCAATCCCCACGTCGTCACGCCTAACACGTTGGACTGGTTTAGGACGATATCGAGATAGCGGCGGGTTTCGTCGGCGACCATCCGGTCGCGGTCTGCTGCCGACGCGACGTAGTCGGCTTCTTTAACGTCGAGTTCGGTGACGGTAATCGAGAGACCCATATTCGCGACCTCTCTGAGGAACGGCACGATCACCGTCTCCGAAACGTGTCCTTTGCTCAAATCGAGGTGCGACTGCAAGCCGAGTCCGTCGAGCGGCGTCTTGGTCTGCTTTAAGCGCTCGAGCAGCTTCAGCAAAAGATAACGCCGGTCGCGTTCTTCGACGTTGTCGTACTCAAGGCCGTATTCGTTGACGAGCAGCTGTCCTTTGGGAGCGAAGGTTCGAGCCTGATGCAGGGCGCGGCTTATGTAGTCGGGGCCGAACGCCTGCAGAAAGACGTTCTCGCGCAGTCCGTCCATCCGGTGCCCGACGTCGATCACCTCGTTGACGACTTCCCAAGTGTTGATGACGTCGCCGTATCGCGGTATGACGGAGGCAAAGTACCGCGCGATGATGTTCCAATCGGGACGCTCGCGAAGCATTTCATCGGCCCACTGCGGCACACTGAGATGCCACAGCAACATGTGCCCGCGCAAGCTCTTCCCGTTGGCGATCGCGAACGCCGCAAGTTGATCCATCTTGCCGAAGGAAAGCTCGCCGTAAACGGGCTCGATCGAGTTCCAGTTCATTTCGTATTCGGGGACGAGCTGCCGGCATTCGCGCAGCACGACGTCGCGTAGATCCTGCTGGGTATTGAGCTGATCGATTCTGACCGCGGCTCCAAAGAAGCGCCCGCCATGCGCCGCGGCGGCTTCCAGAGTTGAAGCGGAGGCGCCGCCCGCGGTCGCGCCCAAGGCCAGCGTCCCGGCTAGCATCCTCGCAATTGCATCGCGACGGGTCAATGCCCCTCGCGCAGAGTCATTAGTAGAAATGTCTGAGCCCTGACCTCCGTTGAATCCCATCGCTGCTAAGCAAAGGCATTTACGACCGTTCCGGATAGCTCCTAGGAGCGGCCCTGGAGGAAAAGCACGGGGTGCGTTCTATCTATGGGGTCGCCGGGCAAGTGGCGGAACTGGCAGACGCGCTGGATTTAGGATCCAGTGGGGCGACCCGTCAGAGTTCGAGTCTCTGCTTGCCCAGAAGCCGCTGCTATGGTAACCGACAATTTCAACCCAGCGAGGCGCTTTTCGGAAATTTCACTTATCTGGCTCGAACGGCGTCTGAATGCGCCCGGAGCCGCGGACTGATTTTCCATTAAGCGAGATACGAAGATTCGTTCAGTCGAGGAGGCTCTGACCGACGAGCGAAGCCACGGATGGCGAAAGCGAGGAGGCAGTGCAGCAGGAGCGGAGCTGGGATGGCGGAGTGACGAGCGGCTCCGAAACGCACGAATCTTCGTGTTGAGCGACATTGCGCGGAAGTAGCTCAGTGGTAGAGCATCGCCTTGCCAAGGCGAGGGTCGCGAGTTCGAATCTCGTCTTCCGCTAATTTTCCATGACGGCATCTACATTGACGCATCTCGCCCCGACGGTCGTGGCGCTGGAGTTTTCGGTCAGCGAATCGGAGCTCGCCGCCGCGGAGGAACGCGCCTTTCGCCGGCTCGCGAAGAACGTGCGCCTGCCGGGCTTCCGGCGGGGGAAAGTTCCGCGCAAGATCTTCGAGCAGACCTACGGGAGCGAAGCGGTCACGAACGAGGCCGTCGATGCTGTCGTTCCCGAGGTTTACGCAAAGGCGATCCGCGAGCACGACCTCGAGCCGGTCGAACGGCCAAAGTTTGAAGTAGTCGAAGAGACCGGCGGGCGGCCGACCCGCCTCAAGGCCACGGTTGAGGTTCGGCCCTCAATCGCCTTGGGCACCTACAAGGGCGTTATCGTGTCGCAGCCGCCGTCGACGGTGACCGATTCCGACGTCGAAAGCAGCCTCGAGGCGCTCGCCAAGGAACGGGCGACCCTCGTGCCGGTCGAGCGGCCGGCGAAGCTCGGCGACATCGTGACCCTGGATTACGAAGGGTTCGTTGACGACAAACCGTTCGAAGGCGGCCGCGGAGAGGGCGAAATCGTGGAACTCGCCGAGGGGCGATTCGTCCCGGGCTTTGCGACCGGCATCGTGGGGATGCTTCCGAGCCAAACTAAGCAGATTGAAGTCCGGTTTCCCGATCGGTACCCTGCGGCTGAGCTGGCCGGTAGAGAAGCGCGTTTCACGGTGACGCTGCGGGAGCTCAAGGAGCTCGAGCTGCCGCCTATCGACGACGACTTCGCGCGGGCCGTTTCGCAAGACCAGTCGGTTGCAGAGCTACGCGAGGACGTCAAGCGCCGGCTCGAGGCCGTCGCAGCGGGTCGCGCGCGCCGTAACGTGGGCAACTCAATCGTCGAGAAGCTACTGGCGTCGCACGATTTTCCGTTGCCCGCTTCGATGGTCGAGAACGAACTGAATCATCTCATCGAAGACCTCGCCAGGGCGGCGCCTGAAGGCGAAAGCAACGAAACCGAGCTGCGCGCCGCGCATCGTTCCGAGGCGGAGTCGCGCGTGAAGGCCGCGCTGCTGATCGAAGCGATCGCCAAGGCCGAAAACATCACGGCTACGCCTGCCGACGTCTCCGCGGAAGTCGAAGCGCTTGCACGGCGATACGGTCAACCCGCCGCTCGAATACGCAAGGCGCTGGGCAATAACGTGCTCTCGCTCGTCGACGGGATCGTGCGAAACAAGACCCTCGACTTCCTCATCGACAACGCGATCGTCACCGTGGACGAAGAAACCTCCGGCACGGCGTCGTAGTTAGAACGGAGCATGGGACATTTAGTACCGATGGTCGTCGAGCAGACCGCGCGCGGGGAACGCGCCTACGATATCTATTCGCGCCTGCTCAAGGATAGGATCGTCTTCGTCGGCGGTGCGATCGACGATCACCTCGCAAACCTCGTGATCGCGCAGCTCCTCTTTCTAGAGAAGGAAGACCCCGAGAAGGACATCGACATGTACCTCAACAGCCCCGGCGGCAGCGTGACCGCGGGATTGGCGATGTACGATGCCATGCGCTTTATCAAACCCGACGTCGCGACGATCTGCATGGGCTTCGCCGCCTCGATGGGATCGATTCTCTTAACGGGCGGCGCCCCGGGGAAGCGCATGGCCCTTCCCAATGCCAAGATCGTGATCCACCAACCCTGGGTCTCGCAGATCGGGGGGCAGGCCACCGACGTCGAAATCGCGGCCCGCGACCTAATCGCTACCCGGCAGACGGTCGCACGGATCTATCAAGAGACGACGAAGAAGCCGATCGACCAGATCCTCAGGGATATCGAGCGGGATTATTATATGACCGCTTCGGAGGCCAAGGACTACGGGATAATTGACCAGATCATCGAAAACCGTGAAGGCTTGCCGCTACCGGCGTAAGAGTGGAGGGATACCCCGCGCGCGATGTTTCGCTTCGGAGACGATAAGGGCCAGCTCAAGTGCAGCTTCTGCGGAAAATCGCAGGAGCAAGTGCGCAAGCTGATCGCGGGGCCCGGCGTTTATATCTGCGACGAGTGCATCGAGCTCTGCAACGAGATCATCGAAGAGGAGCTCTATAAGAACGTCGACGAGAACCTCCGGCTTCGAAACATACCGAAGCCTAAAGAGATCAACCACATTCTCAACCAGTACGTGATCGGTCAAGAGCGCGCGAAGAAATCGCTGGCGGTCGCGGTTTACAATCATTACAAGCGCATCAACGCCGGCGGCACGGCCGACGACGTCGAGTTGCAAAAGTCGAACATCCTACTGGTCGGTCCGACCGGTTCGGGCAAGACTTATCTGGCGCAAACGCTGGCCAAGATCCTCGACGTCCCGCTTGCGATGGCCGACGCCACTTCACTGACCGAAGCCGGGTACGTTGGCGAAGATGTCGAGAACATTTTGCTCAAGCTTATCCAGGCGGCCGATTACGACGTCAAACGCGCCGAGAAGGGTATCGTCTACATTGACGAGATCGACAAGATCGCGCGTAAGAGCGAGAACCCTTCGATCACCCGCGACGTTTCGGGCGAGGGCGTACAGCAGGCGCTGCTTAAGATTTTAGAGGGGACGACCGCCAACGTTCCCCCGCAAGGCGGCCGCAAACATCCGCATCAAGAGTTCATTCAGATCGATACCACCAACGTGCTGTTTATCTGCGGCGGTGCTTTCGACGGTCTGGAGCGCATCATTGAATCGCGAGTCGCGGCGAATAACATGGGCTTCCGCGCGCAGCCGGAGGGGAAACGCGAGGTGCGCGTTGGCAAACTGCTGCAGCAGCTGATGCCCGAGGATCTTCTGCGGTTCGGTCTGATTCCCGAATTCATCGGGCGCCTGCCGATCGTCGTGACGCTCGATGCGCTCGACGAGCTCGCGCTTCGTCGAATCCTCACGGAGCCGCGCAATGCGCTGGTTCGACAGTTCCAGAAGATTCTGAACATGGACGGCGTCGATTTGCAGTTCACGAAAGAGGCGCTGATCGCGATCGCGACCAAGGCGCAGAGCCGCAAGACTGGTGCACGCGGATTGCGCTCGATCCTCGAAGAGACGATGCTGGAGGTCATGTACGACCTGCCCTCGCTGCAAGGCGTGAAAAAGTGCGTCGTCAATAAGGACGTTATCGAAAAGAAAGAGTCGCCGACGCTCGTCTATCACGAACAAAAGAAAGACATGCCAGCTTAGGGACCATATTCGCCCTTCGACTTCGCTCAGGATGACACGGGGCGCCACGCGTCGCTGAGGTGACACCCAGACTCCAGATTCCTTTCCGGCTGCGCCCTTCGCCTGCGCTCAGGATAAACTCCGCGCAGCCTTGAGCGAGCGCAGCGAGTCGAAAGGCTGCCAAAGAAGCGGCGCGGAACGCTGGGCAACCGATGGATCTCCCGAAACACTACGATCCGCACGCGGTCGAGCCGCGCCTGTATGCCCGTTGGGAAGCCAACGGGTACTTTCACGAGGAACCCGATCCCGCACGCCCGCCTTTCATTATTTGCATGCCGCCGCCGAACGTCACGGCGCGAGCCCATTTGGGACATGCGTCGACGTACGCTCCGATGGACGTGCTAACCCGTTATCATCGGATGCTCGGCGAGAATGCGGATTGGCTCCCAGGTACCGATCATGCAGCCATTGCAACCGAAGCCGTACTGACCAGAGAGCTCGGCCGAGAAGGATTGCGCCGCGAGGACCTGGGGCGCGAGCGATTCGTTGCGCGGGCGTGGGAGTGGTCGCGGACGTACGGCGGCCAGATCGAGGCCCAATTTCGCCGGCTTGGATTCGGCCCCGACTGGCAACGCTCGCGGTTTACGATGGACGAGGGCCTTTCGGCCGCGGTGCAACGCGTTTTCGTCGAGCTGTACCGCCAGGGGTTGATCTATCGCGGCACCCGTTTGATCAACTGGGATCCGACCGCGCAGTCTACGGTCTCCGACGCAGAGCTCGAGTACGTCGAACGCGAAGGGACGCTCTGGCGCATTCGCTATCCTTTTTCGAAGGACGATTGCACGACCGGTATCGAGGTCGCGACGACGAGACCGGAAACCATGCTCGGCGACGTCGCGATCGCGGTTCACCCCAACGATCCGCGGTACGCTCACCTGGTCGGCCGCACCGTCTGGCTTCCGCCGCTTCTACAACGCGAGATCCCGATCGTTGCCGACCAGGCCGTCGATCCCGAGTTTGGGACCGGAGCGGTAAAGGTCACGCCGGCGCACGATCCCGTCGACTACGAGATCGGCGCGCGTCACTCGTTGACGATGCCGTCGGTAATCGGACACGACGCGCGCATCCGCGGCGCGGAGGTCGAGGTCGGCGGCTACGCGGGGCTAGACCGTTTCGAAGCGCGGGCGCGCATCGTCGACGATCTGCGGCAGAGCGGATCGCTCGTTGCGGCCTCGCCGCATCGTCATTCGGTCGCGACCAGCGAGCGCAGCGGCGACATCGTCGAACCGCTCCTATCGCTGCAATGGTTCGTAAAGATGTCCTCACTCGCCGCGCCGGCTTTGGAAGCCTATCGCAGCGGGCGGTTACGTTTCGTACCGGAGCGCTACGGCCGCACTTACGAACACTGGTTGGAGAACATCCGGGATTGGAACATCTCGCGACAGATTTGGTGGGGGCACCAGCTTCCCGTCTGGTACACGCCCGACGGGCGCGAGATCGTTGCCGAGAGTGAGGCCGAGGCACTCGACATCGCGCAACGCACCTACGGCACGCGCGATCTAACGCGCGATCCGGATACCCTCGATACCTGGTTCTCGAGCGGAATCTGGCCCTTCTCGATTCTCGGATGGCCGAAGCAGAACGCCGAGCTGCGTTGCTGGTATCCGTCGCAGGTGCTGATCACCGCCGGCGAGATCATCTTCCTGTGGGTCGCCCGAATGGTGATGCTCGGCATCCACTTCATGGGCCAGATCCCGTTCGGCGACGTCTTTATCACTCCGTTAGTTTTCGACGCGATCGGCCGCAAGATGTCGAAATCGCTCGGCAACGTCATCGACCCGATGGATCTCGTCGAAAAGTACGGCGCCGATGCGTTTCGCATCTCGGTACTGCGGCAGATGCGCGTGGAGAGCCAGGAGATGCGCTACAACGAGTCGCGTTGCGAAGAGGCTCGCAACTTCAATAACAAGATCTGGAATGCGACGCGCTACATCCTCGGCCTCCCCGAAGGTCTGCCGCCGGCGATGACGCTGCCCTCGGAGGCTTTGCTGACGCTCGCGGATCGTTGGATCCTAACGCGGCTGCGCGAGACGATCGAGCGGATGGGAGACTTGCTGCGCGAGTACGACTTCGGCAACGCCGCTGAAACGATTTGGCGCTTCGTGTGGTATGAGTTCTGCGATTGGTACCTCGAAGCAACGAAGGCCGCGATCAACCGGCCGACCCGAGCGGCAGTCCTCTCTTATGTTTGGAATGCTGCAATGCGCTTGCTCCATCCGATCGCGCCGTTCATCAGCGAAGAGGTTTGGCTCGCCCTGCCGCACGACGGCGAGACCATCGTTACGGCGAACTGGCCCGATCCGCTCGAGGTGCGGGCCTTTGCGGATGATGCGCGAGGCTTTCAAGCCCTGCAACGCACCGTGGAACGCGTTCGCAACGCTCGCGCCGAGATCGGTCTGCATCCACGGGATCGAGTCATCCTCGACGTTCCCGCGAACGTGTCCGAGGAAATGTCGGAGCTTCTCGCGCTGCTCGCCACGGTCGAGATCGAGCGTGGCGCCCCCGCCGGAAACGGCACCGAAGAAGCGCTCGCCGCGACCGCGGTTCGTGCTCCGCGCGAGCTGCTTGCGCAGCGCTATCGCAAGGAGGCCGAGCGCCTGCGCTCTGAAATCAACCGCGGTGAGAGGATACTCGAGAGCGAGGCGTTCGTCGCTAAAGCGCTGCCGAGCGTCGTCGCGAAGGAGCGGGAGAAGCTCGAAGGTTATCGCGGCGAGCTCGCGCGGGTGGAGGCGGCCTTGGTCGAACTGAAGGAGCCCGCATGACGACGGGTACCGCTCGCGTTCTCGCGCGCAGCGCAGAAATCGAGCGCATCATCGCGCGTCTCGCGCATCAGATTCTCGAACCCAACGAGGCCGCGCAAGGACTCGTGCTGCTGGGCGTGCGCCGCGGAGGCGAAGCGCTCGCGATGCGGCTCGCGGCCGAGATCGCAACGATCAGCGGACGCTCGCCGGCGCTGGGCTTTCTGAACATCAACCTCTACCGCGACGACCGAGTATCGCACGAGCTTCCCGAGTCGCAGATTCCGCTCGACCTTTCGGGGCGCGTCGTCGTCATCGTTGACGACGTGCTCTATACGGGCCGTACGATTCGCTCGGCCCTCGACGCGGTCACCGACCTGGGGCGCCCGGCAGCCATCCGGCTCTGCGTCCTGGTCGATCGAGGCTTGCGCGAACTGCCGATCCAGCCCGACTATGTCGGACGCTTTACGCCTTCCACGCCGGACGAGCGAGTCAAGGTGACGCTCGCGCCTAAGGCTACGCCGTCCGACGAGATCACGATCGCGCAGAGTAAAGGAAACCCCTAAGTGCGCATCCGCCGTAGCCTCATCGATCTCGACGATTTAACCGCCGAGGAGCTTGAGACGATCTTCGAACGCACGGCGCAGTTCGAGCTAACGCCGCCCGGCCCGTTGCTCGCGGGCAAAGCCTGCGTGAACATGTTCTTCGAGGAGAGCACCCGCACGTTTACGTCGTTCAACCTCGCCGAGTTGCGACTTGGCGCCGATGTCGTCAATCTAGCGCCGAAGAGTCTCAGCCTCGCCACGAAAGGCGAGACGCTTGAAGATACCGCGTTGACCCTCGGGGCGCTCGGGATCAGCGTCGTGGTGGTGCGCCATCATGAAGCCGGCTTTCCGCAACGCGTGGCCTTAGCGTTCGACGGGCACGTCATCAACGCCGGCGACGGCGTGCACGCGCATCCGACACAGGCGCTGCTCGATATCTACACGATGATCGAGGAGTTCGGAGAGCTGAGCGAGCGCACGATCGCGATAGTCGGCGACGTCCTTCACAGCCGCGTCGCGCACTCGACGATACGCGGGCTCTCGCGTCTCGGCGCCTCGGTCGTCTTGGTCGGGCCGGAATCGTTCCTTCCCAGCAGCTATTCGGGCAACCGGATTACGGTCGAGCGAGATTTCGACGCGGTCCTGCCGCACGTTGACGCGGTCGTCCTGCTGCGCATCCAGCGCGAACGCTTCGTCGAGACCCCGATCTCGGATCGCGAGTACGTCGAGCGCTACCGTCTCGACCATAGCCGCTTGGGACGTCTTCGCAGGGATGCAATCGTCATGCACCCCGGCCCGTATAACCGGGGCGTGGAGCTCGACGATTCCGTGCTCGAGTTTGCCGGATGGCGATACGCACGCCAAGTTCTGCACGGTGTCGCCGTCCGAATGGCCGTTTTGGATCTGCTCGTCAACGCGCGATGAAATCGATCCTGATCAAGGGCGGGCGGATCGTCAACCCGGCGAGCGCGCTCGATTCGCTGCGCGATCTGCGCTTGCGTAACGGGCGGGTTGCCGAAATCGGCGAGCATCTGGCACCGAGCGAGGAAGACGAGGTGCTCGATGCGAGCGGCGCCATCGTTGCGCCGGGATTCGTCGACATCCACGTCCACTTGCGTGAACCCGGGTTTCCCGAGAAAGAGACGATTGAAACCGGAACGGAGGCCGCAGTCCGCGGCGGATTTACCGCAGTGGCCTGCATGCCGAATACGAGTCCCGCACTCGACGATCCCGCCGTGGTCGTGGCGTTGATGGAGGAGATCGAGCGCCGCGCCCGCTGCCGCGTCTATCCGATCGGGGCGATTACACTCGGCCGCCTAGGCGCCGAGCCGGCCGATTTTGCGGCGCTTGCGAAGGCGGGCGCCGTCGCCTTCTCCGACGATGGTGATACGGTCACCGACGAGCGGGTGATACGCTACGCGGCGCTGCAAGCGCGCGATCTGCCGGCACCCTTTATCGAGCACTGCGAGCCGGAAGAGCCGATCGTCGCGCGAGACCTGCAGATCGCGCACGAGACGAAGCGAGCCTGGCATCTCGCGCATCTCTCAACCGCCGGCGCGCTCGACGAACTTCGCGGCGCTCGAGCCCGCGGCGCTCGCGTTACCTGCGAGGTCACGCCGCACCACTTAACCTTCACCAGCGCGCTGGTTACAGAGCTTGGCCCGGCCGCGTCCGTTCATCCGCCGCTGCGCAGCGACGCGGACGTGCGAGCCCTTCGGCCAGGGCGTGCGCGACGGCACGATCGATGCGTTTGCCAGCGATCACGCGCCGCACACCAAGCGAGGAGAAGACCGGCAATTCGCAGCGCGCCGCACCGGGGTTCTCGGGCTTGGAGATTGCGGTTGGTGCATACGCCGCGGCACTTCCCGACCTGCCGCTGTTGCGATTCGTTGAGATGCTTTCGACGAATCCGGCAAGGATCGTCGGCGTCTGCGGCGGCGACTTGGCGATTGGAGAAGCGGCTGACGTGACGATCTTCGCGAACCAAGCGTGGACCGTCGATCCCGCCTCGTTCGCATCGAAGGGAAAATGCACGCCATTTGCCGGGCGCCGGCTTCCGCGCCGAGTGCTGGCGACGATCGTCGGCGGTGTCGTGCGCTATCGAGCGCCGGAGCGTGCGGCGTGAGGAGCGATGCGTCTCGCGCGGCGCTCTTTCTCGCTGACGGAAGTCGCTTCGACGGTCACGGGCTCGGCGTCGAGGGAATCGCGCTTGGGGAAGCGGTCTTCTACACGGGCATGACCGGCTATGAAGAGGCGCTCACGGACCCGTCTTATGCCGGGCAGATTCTCACGTTCACCTATCCGATGATCGGTAACTACGGCATCTCTGGGAGCGCTGCGCAGTACCGGCGAGCCTGCGTCGCCGGAACGGTCATCAAGCAGATCGCTTATCGTCCGTCGCATCACTTGGCCAAGAGTGATTTGCCCTCATGGCTCGACGAACAAGGCATTCCGGCATTGATCCGCGCCGATACCCGCGCGATCACGATTACTCTGCGCGAGCACGGGACGCTTTGGGCTGCGCTTGCGGTCGGCGATGCCGCTTTGCACGATGCGGAACGGCGGTTGAGCGATTACGTGCGCGGTGCGAACACGAAGGCGCTCGTCCCGAGCGTCGCCACTCGTGAATCGTTTACAATCGGCGCCGAAGGGCGGCGGCGCATCGCGCTTATCGATTGCGGTGTGAAGCGCGCGATCATCGACCAGCTAGAGGCTCTTGGCGCGCGAGTCGCGGTCGTGCCGTACGACGCGACCGAAGCCGAGGTGCTCGCATCCGAGCCGCAGGCCATCGTAATTTCGCCGGGACCCGGAGACCCGGCCGACTTAGCCGAGACCATCGAACTGCTTCGCAAACTCGTCGGCCGCAAACCACTCTACGGCATCTGTCTTGGCCACCAACTGCTCGCACTAGCCTGCGGCGGGCGTACGTACAAGCTCCCCTACGGTCATCGCGGCGGCAACCAACCGGTGAAAGATCTGGTATTAGGCGACGTCATCGTAACCGCGCACAATCACGGCTACGCCGTCGACGCCGCGTCGTTACCCGCCGAGCTCGAAGCGACCATGACGAATCTCAACGACGGGACCAACGAAGGATTCCGTCATCGCACGCTGCCGATTGCGGGCGTGCAGTTTCACCCAGAAGCCTCCCCCGGCCCCTTCGATGCGCGCCGGATCTTCGCCCAATGGCTAGACGAGCTCTCGCCGGATTAGCCGCGGCGTTGTGCCTCGTCGCAGCGGCGTTCGCGGTGGCCGGCGCGCAATCGCTGCAGCGGCTAACGGTGGAATCGTTCCTTCTCAGTTCCGATACGGCTTCACCAAGAATCGATACCCCTTTTCACTTGACGGTAACGCTGCGCGTACGCGAGCGCGTCGGTCGTATCGATAATCTCGACCTTCCGATTCTCGCGCAGCTCGAGCTGCTCGGCGACGAACGCGAGACGGCGAGCGGTCCACACGGGACGCTCTATCGCGAGAGCATCACGGTCGTTGCACACCAAGGCGGCGCGCTCGCGATCGCGCCGGCAACGTTACAAGCAATCGACGCCCGCGACGGCAAACCCAAGCAATGGTTTACGAACGAACTTCGGCTGCGCGTCACCGGTGGTGCCGTTGCGCCGCTTAGCGGTGGCCCCGGCGCGCTGCTCGCCGCGACGCTGGCGGCGCTGCGGCTCTTTGTGTGGGTCTGCTTGTTGGTGTTAGGCTTGGGCTGCGTAGCTGCCATTGCGGTGCTGCTCTTCCGCCGCCGGCCAGTCGCAAGAGCGGCGCCTGTGCCGCCCCCTGCGCCGGTGGAGCGCACGCGGTCGCGACGCGAAGAGGCCGAGGCTGCACTCGCAGCCCTGCGCGCGCAGCAATCGCGCGCGACCGCCGTCGCCGTTCGCACAGCGATTTGGCGCATGGCGGGTGCCTCGGACGGCGAAACGCTCAACGACGTGCTACGACAAACGGGCGCCCACGACACGACGATGCGCGATCTTCTGACGGCGTTGGAGCGCAGTGCGTTTACCTACGAAGGCGATCTGCGAGCGGCGATTGACGACGCCTGCCGCGCGCTCGAGCGCTACATCGGATCGGCGCCGTGATCGTCGCGCGCGGCCTGACCGATCTGCGCGATGCGCTTGAGCGAACGATCGTCGGACAGGAGAGCGTCGTCGAGGCGCTGCTGCTAGCGTTGCTCTGCAACGGGCACGTG
Organism: Vulcanimicrobiota bacterium; assembly: GCA_963831815.1. Lineage (GTDB taxonomy): Bacteria > Vulcanimicrobiota > Vulcanimicrobiia > Vulcanimicrobiales > Vulcanimicrobiaceae > Cybelea. The sequence continues at coordinate 683,141 of CAWHRL010000001.1, read as the reverse complement.
CTCCTCGAGGGACCGCCGGGCTTGGCAAAGACGCTCGCCTGCCGTTCGTTGGCAGCAGCGCTCGACGGCGAGTTCAAGCGGATTCAGTTCACGCCCGATCTGTTGCCCAGTGACATCGTCGGCACGCGGATCTTCGATCAGCGCGAAAGCGCCTTTGCCACGGTTCTGGGGCCAATCTTCGCTAACGTCGTGCTCGCCGACGAGATCAATCGCGCCCCCGCCAAGGTGCAGTCCGCCCTATTGGAGGCGATGCAAGAGCGTCAAGTGACGATCGGTCCGCAATCGTACGAGCTGCCGGACCCGTTCGTCGTCATGGCGACGATGAATCCACTCGATTCCGAAGGAACCTACGCACTTCCGATCGCCCAAATGGACCGCTTTCTCATGAAGGTTAACGTCGGTTATCCTTCGCGTGAGGAGGAGTTGCGAATCCTCGATCGCTTCGCGATTGCCGACACGCAGCCCGTGCGCGCCGTCACGACGCTCCAAGACGTTCGGACTTGGCGCGCGCAGGCGCACGACGTGCATGTAGACGAGAAGCTGAAGCGGTACATCGTCGACCTGGTTGCGACGAGCCGTCACGCGGGGGACGTCATGATGCGTTCGAACTCCGGCGCCGCGTTGCATGCGGCCGAGCTCATCGATTATGGCGCCAGCCCACGCGCAACGCTCGCGCTGACCTTCTTGGCGCGTGGCCGCGCGCTGTTGGCAGGGCGCGATTTCGCGCTCCCCGACGACGTCCGCGCGGTTGCGTCGCACGCGCTATGCCACCGTATCGGCTTCAACTATCGTCTCGCTGCGGACGGCATCGCCGCGCAGGACGTGATTGACGCGCTGATTGCTGCGGTTCCGGCGCCGTGACGCTTCGCGAGGCGTTGCTGCGTGCTCGCCGGCGCCCTCGTCATTTCGGTGCGGGATCGCCAACCGTGTATCGGGGCGACGGTTACGAGTTCGTCGAGCTGCGAGCGTACGTTCCGGGTGACGACGTTCGGCGGATCGACTGGGCCGCGACCGCGCGCTCCGGTGAGCTTCAGACGCGCGTCGTGCTCGAGGACGTCGCGCTCACGTTAGCGGCAATCGTCGATGAGTCGCCCTCGATGGCAGTCGGCCGCCGCCGGCCTTTGCTCGAAGCTGCCCGCGAGGCACTGGAGAGTTGGTTCGGTGCGGCAGTTGGAGAAGACCGTTGCATTCGCGTCGACGCCGGCGGAGTCACGCCGCCGGCGCTCCAGCGCCACGCGCATCGAGCGGCGGCGGTCAGGGCTCGCAGTGCCGGGTTCGATCTACCGCGCGCACTGCGGACCGCGCGCGCAGCGCTTCCGCGCGGTACGGCGTTGCTGGCGATCGGCGATTGGTACGATCTCGACGCGAAGCTCGACCGCGATCTCGCAGAGCTGGGCTCGCGATACGACTGCACGGCGCTGATTGCGCGCGATCCTTGGTACGAAGGCTTACCGCTCGGCGGGATCGTTCGGATGCGCGGTACCGAGGGCGGTAACGTCCGGGCGTATGTCGGAGCGCGGGAGCGGGCGGCGTTTCGCGAGGCCGTGCGCGAGCGCGAGACGGCGCTCGCGGGCCGCTTTGAGTCGGCGAATTGGCGCAGCGGGGTTCTCCGCGAAGAGGACGGTACGTTCTCGCTGGCTGCTGCATTCGGATTGCGACACCTGTGAGCGTCGACCACCCGGCACGGCTCGCGCTCGGCATCGTTCTCGTGGCAGCCTTTGCCGTGCTTTACGCGCGGCTGCAGCGGCGCGCAACCGCTCGCGATCTTGCCTATTCAAACATCAAGTTTTTCGTCGCGGCCGCCAAGCCGCGGAGGTGGATACCGCGCGCGCTGCAAGCACTCTGGATCTTCGCGCTCGCCGGCGTCGTACTAGGCATCTCGGGGCCCCACTTGATCGTTCCGATCCCCGTGCGGGACGGTTCGGTCTTTATCTGTATCGATACGTCCGGATCGATGGCCTCGACCGACGTCTTTCCCACGCGCGCGCAAGCCGCAAAGGCTGCGGCGCAAGCCTTCATTACCGAAAGCCCGGCCGGGACGAAGATCGGCATCATTTCGTTCGCCGGCGCGGCCGCCGTCGTCGCACCGCTGAGCGCGGACCATCAATCGGTTATCGCGGCGCTCGACGACGTTGCGCAGCCAAACGGGGCTACCGCTATCGGCGACGCGCTCAAGCTCGCAGCGCAAATGCTGCCGTCCACCGGTCACCGGGTCGTCGTGCTGATAACCGACGGCGTCAACAATTCCGGGACGGACCCGATGGAGATCGCGCAGTACCTCGGCGCGCACCACGTTCCGGTTTACACGGTAGGCATCGGAACGCCCAGCGGGGGACTCATTCCCGGGACGAACGAGGAGGCGACGATCGACGAGGAGGCGCTGCGCGGTTACGCGCAAGCCAGCGGCGGCGCATACGCTCGCGCGGAGAACGCCACCCAGCTTCGCGACGCGCTTGCGCGACTGGGCCGCGTTACGGCGCTCCAGCGCAAGCCGATCGACGCATCGCTGGGCTTTGCGGTCGGCGGAGCGCTTGGAATGCTCGCTGCTTTTCTCGCCGGCTTCGGACTCGGGCGATACCCGTGAACGATCCGATCGAACTGCTCGCGCGCTGGATCGATGAGGCCGGCGGCCCGGATTCACTCGACGCGATTGCGATGTGCTTGGCAACGGCCGATGCTACGGCGCGCCCTTCCTCGCGCATGGTTCTTCTGCGCGGACTCGATCGACGCGGCCTGCGGTTCTTCACGTCATACCAGAGCCGCAAGGGAGTGGAGCTCGGCGCGAACCCGCACGCAGCGGCGGTACTTTACTGGCCGCGCCTGCAGCGACAGGCCCGCATCGAAGGCGACGTTACGCAGCTCGCGGAGGATGAATCCGACGAATACTTCGACGCGCGCCCGCGCGGCCACAAAATTGCGGCCTGGGCATCGGAGCAGAGCGCGCCGCTCGACGCCTATATCACGCTCGAGGAGCGCTTCGCGCACTTCGATGCACGCTTCGAAGGAGAAGAGGTCCCGCGCCCTCACTCCTGGGGCGGTTACCTGCTCGAACCGTCGCGAATCGAGTTTTGGCAAGGGCGCCCCAACCGCATGCACGATCGCGTAGAATACGCTCGAATCGGCAGCATCTGGCAGTTTACGCGCCTTCAACCCTGAGTCCCAGAGGGGAGCACTAACCAAACAACTAATCAAGTCGCTCCAGCATGCCCCGGCGCAGCGTGATGGTCATCGGATCTGGACCGATCGTAATCGGTCAGGCCGCCGAGTTCGATTACGCTGGAGTTCAAGCTTGCCGAGCGCTGCGCGAGGAAGGCCATCGTGTCGTCCTCGTCAACTCGAATCCCGCCACGATCATGACCGACCCCGAGGTTGCCGATGCGGTCTACCTCGAGCCGCTCACGGTCGAGTCGGTCGAAGAAATCATCGCGCGCGAACGCCCCGATGCACTTCTGCCGACCCTTGGGGGACAGACCGGGCTCAATCTCGCGGTCGAACTCGAAGAGGCCGGCGTGCTGCACCGTTACGCCGTCGAGTTGCTCGGAACGCCGATCGAGACGATCCGGCTCGCAGAAGACCGCGCACGCTTCAAGCACAAGATGCTCGAGATCGGCGAACCGGTGCCGGAGAGCGCGATCGTCACCGCCATCCACCAAGGCGTGGAATTCGCGGAGCAAATCGGCTATCCACTCGTCGTCCGCCCCGCGTATACCCTCGCCGGGACCGGCGGCGGAGTCGTCTACGACGAAGCGCAACTGCGCGCAACTCTCGACGCCGGACTGAACGCGAGCCTGATCCATCAGGCTCTTTTAGAAACGTCACTTCTCGGTTGGAAAGAGATCGAATACGAAGTGCTGCGCGACGGAGCGGGTACCTGCATCGTCGTCTGCAACATGGAGAACATCGATCCCGTCGGTGTCCACACCGGGGACTCAATCGTGGTCGCACCTTCGCAGACGCTTTCGGACCTCGAATACCAAATGCTGCGCAGCGCAAGCATCAACGTGATTCGCGCGCTCGACGTGCAGGGTGGCTGCAACATCCAGTTCGCACTCCATCCGGACCGCAGCGAATATGCCATCATCGAAGTCAACCCTCGCGTCTCGCGTAGCTCCGCGCTTGCTTCTAAAGCGACCGGCTACCCGATCGCAAAGATAGCGACGCGAATTGCGCTCGGGCAGCGGCTTGACGAAATCCCGAACCCCGTGACGGGCGTGACAAAGGCTGCCTACGAGCCGACGCTCGATTACGTGGTCGTGAAGATCCCGCGCTGGCCATTCGACAAGTTTCCAATCGCCGATACGGCGCTCGGGACGCAAATGAAGTCGACCGGCGAGGCGATGGGCATCGGCCGAACGTTTCGCGCGGCATTGCTCAAATCGGTGCGAGGACTCGATCTCAATCGCGAGACGCTAACGGGATGGCTCACCGACTGGAGTGACGCGGAGCTGGAAGCGATCGTCGCGCGCCCAACGCACGAACGGCTCTTCGCGCTTTGCGAGCTTCTGCACCGGCATGGTATCGAAAATCGCACCAAGACGATCGAGCGCGTCCACTCGCTCTGCGCCATCGATCGGTTCTGGCTCTACGAGCTTAGCGAGCTCGTTTCGCTCGAAGAGCGAATCCGCGCGGGACCATCGGAAGCGGATCTTCACGACGCGCTCGAGTCGGCCTACTCGACGGCTGGTCTGGCGCGCCTCACGGATACGCCGCCGCGGCGTAACGGGCGGCCGGTCGCGGCGTCGTTCCGCATGGTCGACACGGCGGCAGCCGAGTTTCCGGCGAAATCGCCGTACTATTATCTTTCGAACGGCGAGCTCGACGAGATGCGCGAAACGCCTCGAGATGCGGTCGTCGTCGTCGGCAGCGGTCCGATTCGAATTGGACAGGGGATTGAGTTCGACTATAGCTGCGTGCACGCCGCATGGGCTTTGAAGGATGCCGGGCGTTCTCCCGTTGTGGTAAACAACAATCCCGAGACCGTTTCCACCGACTTCGATATCTCCGACGCGCTGATCTTCGAGCCACCCGGCGCGGACGAGGTCGAGGCGGCATATCGGGCAACGCGGGCGCTCGGCGTGATGCTGGCATTTGGCGGACAGACGGCAATCAATCTTGCGGGGGAGCTGAGCCGGCGCGGCGTGCCGATCGTGGGCAGCGACCGCCGCTCGCTCGACATGGCCGAGAATCGCGAACAGTTCGACGCAGCGCTTCACCGGCTTGGCGTCGCGCGACCGGAAGGAAAGGCTGCCCGAAGCTTCCGCGAGGCGAGAGCGATCGCGCGCGAACTCGGTTTCCCGGTTCTGGTTCGACCATCGTTCGTCTTGGGCGGGCGCGCGATGGAAATCGTTTATAACGAAGCACAGCTCGCCGCCTACGCCGAGTCGGCGCCGCCGATTCTTCCGGATGCGCCGCTGCTGGTAGATAAGTACCTGCGCGGCCTGGAGCTGGAAGTCGATGCCGCATTCGACGGGGAGGATATCCTCATACCCGGTATCTTCGAACACGTCGAGCGCGCCGGCGTACACTCCGGCGATTCGATCGGCGTCTATCCCGTCCAATCGATCGAGCCGGCCTTGGAGCTGCGAATCGCCGAGGTCACGCGCGCCATCGCCGCAGAGCTGCGGATCCGCGGGTTAATCAACATTCAATTCGTCCTGCACGGCGGAAAACTCTATATAATCGAAGCAAATCCACGAGCCAGCCGTACCGTTCCGATCATTCAAAAGGCGACGGGCGTCAATCTCGTCGCGGCAGCGACGCGCATCGCGCTCGGCGAGAAGTTGTGCGACATGGAGTATGGTGTCGGCTCGATCGAGCACGTCCCGTACGTCGTGGTTAAGGTGCCCGTCTTCTCGTTCTCCAAGATGCGGGGCGTCGAGACGGTGCTTGGGCCTGAGATGAAGTCGACCGGCGAAGTACTCGGAATCGACGAGACGTTCGGCGGTGCCCTTCGCAAGGGATTCCTCGCGGCGGGCGTCCGCCTGCCCGGCACGGGCGGCCGCATCCTGGTCTCGATCGCCGATGAGGAGAAGGTTGACTCGCTACCGGTGTTGCGGAAGTACGCCGAACTCGGCCACACGCTCGTCGCCACGCCCGGAACGCGCGCGGTGCTCGAGGAAGCCGGTATTGCGAGCGAGTCGATCAACAAGATCGCCGACGGATCGCCGCACGTTCTCGATCTGATCGGCTCGCGTGCAGTCGATTTGGTCATCAACGATGCGAAGGGCGCGCGCGAAATCTCAGACGACTACAAGATTCGCCGAGCCGCGGTCGAAGCGAGCATTGCGTGCCTGACGAGTCTCGATACCGCGAGGGCGCTGGCGGAGGCGCTCACGAGCCGGGCCGGACCGCCGCGCAGCCTGCAAGAGTACCGCAGCGCTCGAGCGACGATCGCGTCGTAGTACCGGGCGAGGCGCGGGTATTCGTCGTCGGCGCGAACGCGAGCACGCTCGCCGTCGTCAACTCGCTTCGTCCTGAGGAAGGGCGGATCGTCGCGCTCCTGATACCCCTCGCAGCAACACCTCTAGGACTCGCCCTGGGCGAGAGCCGGCAGGAAGTCGCCGTTCCGCTCAACGGTCTCTTCGATTGGATCGACCGCACCTTTCCAGCGGATGACGATTATGCGTTCGTTGCATCGGTCCGGGATCTCGAGCTTCTGATTCGGACCGGTTGGCATTCCCCGTACCCCCAGAACCTCGACGAGCACAGCATTCTCAACGTCGAAGATATTCCCGACGAAATGGCCAATGCGCTCGCGCGACCCCCAGTTCCGCTCGAGCAGTGCACCGCCTGCCGGCGGCTCTGTATACGCGACGACTTCGTTTGGAAAGAAAAACGGCTCTGTGCCTGGGACTATCACGCACAGGTCTTCGGTAAGCGGGGTCCTTGGCGGGAGGGGGCCTACGAGGAGCGTCACTTTGAGACGCTGCCGAGCTGCGCGTACGTCGCTCCGGGCTTGCTGACGGAGTTGGGCGTGGACGTCCTGCTGACGGTCGCGGAGCTTAGCGAATCGGCCGTTCATGCAATCGTCAACCGAGTGCTCGAGCTTGATCCCGCGCGCTCGTACATGGCGGTGAAGACGGCAAACGGCATCGTCCTGCTGCGCGAAGAGCAAATTCCGAGCGCGCGAAAAGAGTGACAAACCGAGCAATTCGCGATCTCTTGGCGTTCTTTGTCTTACTCTTCGTCGCGCTGGCGGTGAGACAGGCATACGTGCAGCTCGTCGCGGCACCCAAGATCTCGGCGCGGCTCACGAACCCGCGCCACGCGATGCTCAACGTCGGCCGTGGACGCATTCTCGCGACCGACGGGACCGTGCTCGCGCAAACGGTCGGGGCAAGGCGCGTCTATCCGCTCGGCGCCGCGCTCGCCGCGCCGATCGGTTACGCCTCTGTACGGTACGGAACGAGCGGAATCGAAGGAAGTTTCGACCGGGCGCTCAGTGCACCCGACTTTAGCGGCGACCCGCTAGCGCAGCTGGCTGCGCTCGGTGCCACGCTGCGAGGCAGCGCTATTGCCAACCAAGGGGCGGACGTCGTCACGACGATCGTGCCGAGCATTCAAACGAAACTCTTCGACCTGCTATCGCGCTACCCACGCGGCGCCGGCGTCGTGCTCGATCCGCGTACCGGTGCGGTGCTGGCCCTCGCAAGCGTACCGAGCTACGATCCCAACGACTTCGATGCGCAGTTCCCCTCGCTGAACGCCGATCCGGAGTCGCCTCTGCTCAACCGGGCGCTGGACGGGCTCTATCCGCCGGGATCCACGTTTAAGATCTTTACGGCAGCTGCTGCGCTAGACAGCAACACCGTAACGCTGGATTCGCACTTCGACGATCCGGGATATTTGGTTATCGGCAACTATACGCTGCACGACAACGAGAGCGAAGCGACGGGATATGGCGACTTGACGACCGCGTTTGCGCTCTCGAGCAACGTCGATTTCGCGCAGATCGCGCTCAAGATGGGTACCCGCACGTTCTACGACTACCTGCAACGCTGGGGCATCGGCGGTTCGCCGGATTTTCAGCTTCCGGTGCAGTCCGACCGGGTACCGCCGGAGTCGAGCGTCGTGCCCGGCGAGCTCGCCCAAATGGGTTTCGGCCAAGGAGCGCTCTTGATGACGCCGCTGCGAATGGCACTGCTTGGAGCGACGATCGCCAACGGCGGCAATGAGCCGCGCCCGTACGTCGTACGCGAGGTTCTTCGTGAGGGCGTGCCCCAGAGCACCTCGGAGAGCGCGACCCTCGCAAGCCCGGTATCGCCCGACACCGCCGCGAAGGTTACGGCGATGATGATCGCCGTCGTGCAGCACGGGACCGGCACTCCGGCGCAGCTCGCGCACGTCAGCGTCGCCGGGAAGACGGGCACTGCGACGAATCCCCTCGGCCGCTCGCACGCGTGGTTCGTTGCCTTCGCGCCGGCGGAGCAGCCGCGCGTCGCGCTCTCGATCGTCGTCGAAAATGTCGGCTACGGCGCGACTTACGCTGCGCCGATCGCCCGCGAAGTGATTCGAACGGCGTTGGAAAGCGGAGGTCCTGAGTAGTTGATCGAGGAGAGGGTCTTCAATAACCGTTATCGCCTCGACCGCAAGCTCGGCGAAGGTGGAATGGCGACGGTCTTCTGCGGCACCGACACCTTGCTGCGCCGCCGCGTCGCCATCAAAGTCTTACGCGAACAGTACGCTGCGGACGACGAGTTCGTGCGACGTTTCTACCAAGAAGCGGAGTCGGCCGCGAAGCTCTCGCATCCGAACATCGTCAATACATATGACGTCGGCCGCCAAGACGACACCTATTTCATAGTGATGGAGCTGGTCGACGGCAACTCGCTCGGCGAGATCATCGCCGCCGACGGGCGCCTTCCCGAGCCGGTCGCGATCGATTACGCCGCCCAAATTGCGAGCGGGCTCGCATACGCCCATCGGCAGGGGTTGCTCCACCGCGATATCAAGCCGGCGAACGTGTTGGTCACCAAGGATGACGTTGTCAAGCTCTCCGATTTCGGCATCGCGCGGGCGGTCTCGCAGCAGACGATGGCGCTGACGAAGCCGGGACTCGTGATGGGAAGCGTCTATTACATCTCCCCGGAGCAGGCGCAAGAGCACGAAGTCCACGAGACCGCCGACCTATACGCTCTGGGCGTCGTTCTCTATCAAATGCTGACGGGCAAGTTGCCGTATACCGGCGAGTCGCCGGTGACGGTCGCGCTCAAACATATCGGGGATCCCGTGCCAAGAATCAACATCCGCGAGACCGGCGTCAGCCCTGCGCTCGCGGCGATCGTCAACCGTCTGCTGCAGAAGAACCCCGAGCACCGGTTTGGCTCTGCCAGCGAGCTCGCGACCGCGTTGCGAGAAGCGCGCGAACGTCCGGCGGTTGCCGGCTCTCACATCTCCGACGACGCGCCCAAATCCGTTTCGCACGCCCTGCCGCCCCGCCGCTCGCCGATGCCCGACCGCCGGCCCCCACCGCCTGACACCGAGGAACGCGAATCGCGACGCTCGCCGTGGACCGTTGCAGCACTGATTGCAGCGCTCGTTGCCGCAACCGCAGCCGGGTACATTCTCTTCGCCCGGCCGTTCGCACCGCTCGCGGGCGGCGTCGTGGTCGGCGATTACACGGGCATGACCCTCGCCGACGCGCAGGAAGCAATCGTGAACGCCGGGCTTCGCACGCGCTTCATTAAGAGCGCGAGTGAAACGGTTCCTCCCGACCACGTCATTCATCAGTCACCGACTGCGGGAACGAAGGTGGAGAAGAATCAGGTCGTGGAGCTGGTCGTGAGTAACGGTAAACCATTGCGCGGCCTCAACGACGTTCGCGGCTTCAGCGTGAACGACGCGCAGCGTTCGCTTCAGCAGGACGGCTTTGCCGTGACGATCGACCGGCGCTTCGACAACACCGTTAAGGACAACGTCATCGATCAGCTTCCCAAACCTGGAGCGAAAGTCCCAGAAGGCAGCCGCGTTACTCTGATCGTTTCGAGCGGCCCAAAGCCGATCCTTATCCCGAACTTCGTCGGCATGACGGTGGACGCAGCGCGCGCGCTCGCCAACGCGCGCGGCCTCACACTCGACGCGTCGCAGAGCGTTCCCGGCGCCCCGCCTAACACGATCGCCTCGCAGAGCGTTCCTTACGGTACGGTCGTCGATCGTAACGCGATCGTCCGCGTCGTCGTCAACGGCGGCCTGCCAAATGCACCGCCGACGGCACAACCCAATGGGCCGGTTGTTGCCCTGCCCAGCGTCGTGAACGAAGAATACGCTTCCGCACAGGAGACGTTAACGCAAGCCGGCTTTCGCGCTAGCGTGAAATACGCGGTGCAGAGCACGAGTAACGGCACGATCGTCGCGCAGGATCCTCCGGCCGGCCAAGCGCCGCAGGGGTCGACCGTGACGATTACGCTCTCGGTTTCCGGTGCAGTGCCCGATACCGACGGCATGACTCGCCAAGGTGCGCTCACAACGCTCGAGTCGTACGGTTATTCGGTTGGAAAGTGGCAATACACGACGAGTGTCGGGGCCGGCGGCAAAGTGATTGGGACGGACCCGAGTGCGGGAACTACGCTCGCTCCAAGCTCGTCGGTAACGGTTATCGTCAACGGAACGCCGCAGCCCTGAGCAACGCTCCGCTTCGCATCCTCGGAATCGATCCTGCCTTGCGCACTACTGGATACGGCGCGATCGAACGCTGCAACGGCCGCGTTGCGCTCATCGAGGCTGGGATCGTCTCGCCGGCGACGGATGCCACGCTCGAGCAGCGTTTGCGCGAGCTGCATTCCGGCATCTCGGAAGTGATAGCGCAGACCTCACCGAGCTTGGTCGTGATCGAAGAGCTCTACACGAGCTATACGAATCCGCGAGCCGCGCTGCTGATGGGACACGCTCGCGGCGTGCTTTGCTTGGCAAGCGCGCAGGCCGGGGTCGTCGTTCATACGCTCGGGCACGCGCGCGTCAAGCGCGCGCTGGTCGGCTCAGGAAGCGCTCGCAAGGAGCAAATCAACGCGATGGTGATGCGGCTGCTCGGTCTTCGCTGCGCTCCGAAACCACACGACGTTTCGGATGCGCTCGCGCTAGCGCTCGCGTTCTTAAACATCGTCGATCGGACGCCGCTCCATGTTCGCTAGAATTGCCGGCTCCCTCGTCGAGCGCCGGGGCGAGAGCGCCGTCATCGAAGCAGGCGGCTTAGGGTACGAAATCGTTCTGCCCCCGTGTATTTCAGAGAAGGTCACCGCGACAGCCGGCGAGCCGGTAACGCTCGAAATCTACTCCGTGGTGAATATGGATGGTAACAGCGGTCGCTTCACCTACTTTGGATTTACCAACGCTATCGAGCGAGAGTTTTTCGAAGCGCTGCTCACCGTGGCATCGATCGGCCCGCGTTCCGCCGCCCGCGCCTTCAGCGCGCCGATGTCGACTATCGCCGGAGCGATCGATCGCGGCGACTATGCCTTCCTGAAGAGCCTGCCGGGAATCGGACAGCAGAAAGCCCGCGACATCGTCGCGAAGCTGCAAGGTAAGGTGACGAAGTTTTTACTGATCCGCGACGCGCCGCCGGCGCCGCCGCAGCCGATCCCGGACTTTGCGGATGAAGCGCTGGCGGTGCTGCTGCAACTGGGCTATAAGCGCAGCGAAGGCGAGGCCATGATCCGCAAGACGCTCGATGCCGATTCGACCATTCGCGATGCCGAACGGCTCCTCGCGGAGATATATCGCCGAAAGGCGAAGGAATCGGTATGAGCGAGTCGAGTGCTCGCAGACGTCTGCTCGGCCCTACGGACGTTTCGCTCGAGCCGGCCGGGGCGCAAGAGCACGAACGCGTCGTGGATCCCGGCGATACGCTCGAAGACGAGGTCTACGGCGCAAGCCTGCGTCCGCGATCTTTCGACGAATACGTCGGCCAAGAGCGCGTCGTTGAAAACCTTCGAATCTCGATCGATGCCGCAAAGCGTCGCGGCGAGCCGCTCGAGCACGTCCTCTTTTACGGTCCCCCGGGGCTGGGCAAGACGACCCTCGCCGGTCTCATCGCCCGCGAGCTCGGCGCAAACTTTCGTCCGACGAGTGGACCGACACTAGAGAAGCCCAAGGATCTCGTCGGAATCCTGACGTCGCTCGAGAAGGGCGACGTCTTCTTCGTTGACGAGATTCATCGCCTCAGCCGAGTCGTCGAAGAGTTCCTCTATCCCGCGATGGAAGATTTTCAGATTGACTTCATCGTCGATCGCGGGGCATACGCCAAGACGTTAAAGCTCCCGCTGCAACGCTTTACGCTCGTCGGCGCGACGACGCGTGCCGGAATGCTAACGGCGCCGCTGCGCGAGCGCTTCGGCATCGTGCACCATCTCGATTACTACCACGTTGCCGAGCTCGAGCGCATCGTTCACCGCTCCGCAAACGTGTTGGCCGTGCCCATTGACGGTGATGCAGCCAAGACCATTGCAGCGCGAAGCCGAGGGACGCCGCGCGTGGCGAATCGGCTGCTGCGCCGGGTTCGGGACTTCGCCGAAGTCCGCAGCGACGGCCGGATCACCCGAGCGATCGCGGAGGAAGCCTTGCAGCGCGAAGGCGTCGACGAACTCGGCCTCGATCGGCTTGACCGCGCGTTTCTGCGCACCATTGTCGAGCAATATCGCGGCGGACCGGCGGGAATCGCTGCGATTGCAGCCACGCTCACCGAAGATGCGGAGACACTCGAGGACGTCGTCGAGCCTTATCTTCTGAAAGAAGGGTTCGTAACGCGCACCGCGAGCGGACGCCGCGCTACCGCCGTGGCGTACGAACATCTGGGCGTCATGCGCCAAGCGCCGGCGCAAGAGCGCCTGCTTTAACGGTTCGCTGATGCGACGAAAGAGCTTTTTATTGCTGGCGCCGGCGGCCTTTTTAGTCGCACGGCGCGCACGAGCGCAAGACGATGTCGATCCCGCCAGCTCCGCCGCTCGGCAGGCTCTGCGAGTGCTGCTCGGTCAAGGCGACGTGCAGACGAGCGTGGGGCAGACGTTCAGCTTCGACGGGAAGCTCTACCGCGGCACGTTCGAGCGCACCGCCGACGGGCAGATCGTCGATCTCGTCGACCTCGAAGGATATCTCTACAGCGTCGTTCCTCGAGAAATGCCGTCGTCGTGGCCGGTCGCGGCGCTCGAAGCGCAATCCGTGTGCGCCCGCACTTACGTTTTGCAACGCAGCGACCCGCGCCGCGCGTACGACCTCGTGCCGTCCGAAGTCGATCAGCGTTACGACGGGCTCAGCGCCGAGACGCCGGCCTCGGTCGCGGCCGTTGATGCGACCGCCGGAAGCGTTCTCTCGTTCGCTGGAGCTTTCGCGCAAATTGCCTACTCGTCGTGCTGCGGCGGTCATACCGAGTCGGCGTTCGATGCCTGGGGTAGTTCTGCGCCGCCATACCTTTCGGGAGTAACCTGCACGTCGTGCTCGGACTCTCCGAACTATCGCTGGCAGCGGAACCTTGCTTTCGACGCGATCGGCTCGCGCCTTTCCGGTTCTCTCGCGACGCTTGGCAACCTCAACGACGTGCGCATCGCCGAGCGCGACGGCAGCGGCCGCGCGCGCACGATCGAGTTGCTGACCGATCGCGGGAGCACCGTCGTCCCTGGAAGTGCGTTTCGCCGTGCCGTCGGATCGCGCGTATTGCCGAGCCTCTTGCTCACGGACGTGCAGCGAGCACCCGACGGCTCCGGGATCGTCTTTACGGGCGGCGGTCTCGGGCACGGCGTCGGCTTTTGCCAGTGGGGCGCGCGCGGGATGGCTCTGGCGGGACGGCAGCCGTCCGAGATTCTCGCCTTTTACTTCCCGGGTACGGACATTCAGAATCTTTCGCAACGTCGCTGATTTTGAGTACGCGCTTCCGCCCGAGCTGATCGCGCAAGCGCCCGCGCCGATCCGCGACGAGAGCCGTTTGCTGGTGCTCGATGGCGACCGGCGATTGCATCGAAAGTTTCGCGACCTAGCGGATTTGCTGCGCAGCGGCGACCTGCTCGTGCTCAACGAAACGCGCGTCATCGCGGCCCGCCTTTTCGGCGAACGGGTCGGCGAGGACGCTCGAAAATCAAAGGTCGAGCTGCTCTTGCTGCATCCCGCCGGCTCGATGGAGTACGATCGGCATGCGCGCGCTTGGATCGCGCTCGCGCGCCCCGCACGCCGGCTGCGGCGCGGCGACCGCATCGAATTCGGTTCTTTCGGCGAAGCGCTCGTTCGCGCCGAACTCGAGGAAGGGATGCGCGAAATCGAGTTCCGTCTCGAGCTTCCGTTCGAGGAGTTTCTCGAGCGCGCCGGGCGAATGCCGCTGCCGCCATACATTCACAACGATTCCGCGGACGCGCAGCAACGCTATCAAACCGTCTTTGCGCGCCGGCCCGGCAGCGTTGCGGCGCCAACCGCCTCGCTTCACTTCACCGACGAGCTGCTCGGCCAGATCGCGCGTCGCGGCGTCGAGACCGTGCGGCTCTCGCTCAACGTTGGGCTCGGAACCTTTCGACCGGTCAGCGTCGAGTTGCTCGACGAGCACCGGATGCACCCAGAGGCCTACGCGATCGAACCGGCGGCCGCCCGAGCGATCGAGCTCGCCCGTACCGACGGGCGAAGGATCGTCGCGGCGGGAACGACGGTCGTGCGTGCGTTGGAGAGCAATTACAAGTCGTTCGGAGCGATTCGAGCCGGCGAATTTCAGACGGACCTCTTCATTCGGCCTGGTTTCGAATTTCGCGTCACCGGTGCGATGATCACAAACTTCCATCTCCCGCGATCGACGTTGCTGATGCTGGTAAGCGCCTTCGCCGGACGAGAGCGAATATTGCTAGCCTACGCCGAAGCGATCGAGCTTCGCTACCGGTTCTATTCGTTCGGCGATGCCATGTTTATCGCGCAGAGGGGTTGGGATGAAATACGTAACGTTTGAGTCGCCGGGACCACCCGAGGTCCTACGGGTCGCCGATGCGAAGCCCCCGCAGCCCGGCCCGCGGGACGTGCTGATCGCCGTCGAGGCAGCCGGCGTTTCGCACGCCGACGTCATGCAGCGCGCCGGCAACTATCCGCCTCCGCCGGGCGCTTCGCAGATTTTAGGCCTCGAGGTTGCCGGCACGATCGCGGCAACCGGAGCGCGCGTTACCCGATGGAAGGACGGAGATCGCGTCTGCGCGTTGACCGACGGCGGCGGTTACGCCGAATACGTCGCCGTCGCTGCCGGACAAGTGCTGCCGATTCCGCGCGGGTGGAGTGCCGTCGAAGCCGCGACGCTGCCGGAGAATGCCTTCACCGTTTACGACAACCTCTTCACGCGCGCACGCTTGCGCTCCGGCGAGACCGTTTTAGTCCATGGCGGAACGAGCGGAATCGGCAGCACCGCAATCATGTTCGCGACCGCACTGGGAGCGACCGCACTCGCGACCGCCGGTACGCCCGAGAAGTGCGCCGCATGCGTAGGGCTCGGAGCCGTTGCGGCCATCAACTACCGCACGACCGATTTCGTGGCGGAGGCGCGGCGCCTTACGGACCAGCGCGGCGTCGACGTCGTGCTCGACATCGTCGGCGGCGATTACGTTGCGCGAGACCTCGAGGTTATCGCGCTCGATGGAAGAATTGCGTGCCTGGCAATGCGCGGCGAACGCATCGTGCAGCTCGATTTAGGAAAGCTCTTTGCCAAGCGCGGCACGGTCCTCGCTTCGCGGCTGCGTACGCGCACCGCTGCCGAGAAGGCCGCCATTGCTCGCGCGCTCGAGCGGCAGATCTGGCCGCTCTTACCGGAGCGCACCAAAATCGTGCCGATCGTCGACGCCGTCTATCCGTTCGATCTGGCGGCCGACGCGCACGTTCGACTGGAGTCAAGCACGCACGTCGGCAAGATCGTACTCGTGCCAGGGGGTCCCGCGCCGCGCTAGCCGGCGCGGGGGCGCGTAACCGAGTTTTCGAGTGCGAAGTTCTCGAAAGCGAGGCGAAGCGCCAGAGCACTGCGCGCAGTGCAGTGCGATTTTCAATGATATATGAGTTGGCTCATGGACGTCGGCCCGGTCGCCATGAAGAAGAGCATCGGAATCGAGAGCATCGTATTGGTTCGCGACGCTAGAAACGCAATGCGCCTGGCTTTGGCCTTCTGCTCGTCCGTTGCGGGCACGAGGCCGAGGATCTTCTTTTGGTTTCGCCAGATGAAGGTCCAGACGTTGATGAGCATGATCGTGCCGAGCCAGGCTCCAAGACCGATCGGAGCCATCACCCCCTGGAGCGTAAAAGCCGACACGAAGCCGTTCGCGCCGGTCGGTGCAATGTAACCGCCCAACAGCGCCGCCCCGAAGATCCATGTCACGACCGCACCCCAGCGAAAGAAGAAGAGCGCACGCGGCACGACGTACTTTGAGATCGGCCCGGCCTCCCCGGCCGCGGTCGCCTCTTTTACGGCCGCAGCGTTCACGAAATTGAAGAAGTAGAGCAGGCCGATCCACATGATGCCGGCCATGATGTGGAACCAGCGGAGAATCCAATCAGTCGACGGATTCATGCGCCCGTCCCCATCGCATGCGAGACGATCAGCTTGGCGATGTACCACAGAATCGCGGTCAAGATGAAGCCGCTGATAACCGTTCCCCAGAGCGAGTCCAATGGATTCTTCACGTTCCAGCCTCCCCCGAAGTTCGCAGTGTTATGAGCGCATGGTTGCGCGCCGCAGAGTAGGGTCCTCCTGGCAGCCAGGCGCGGTCGTTTGGCGCTCTTTGGTAAAGGGTAATTTCGTTCCTATGAATGTTTCTTCGCCGGTCAAAAGCTACGCGCCGAAGAAGTGGGCGCTCTCGGGTCTGCGCGGCATCTCGGACGCAACGCTCGAGATGCATTTTGGTCTTTATGAGGGTTACGTCAAAAACGTGAACCTGCTCAACGAGCGCCTCCAGGAGATTCGCTCAGCCGGGAAGGCTGCAGGAAGCGATCCGGGATACGCCGAGCTCGTCCGTCGCCTCGGCTTCGAATACAACGGCATGAGGCTGCACGAGTATTACTTCGATAACCTCACGTCGGCGCCGGCGCAGCTTGGCGGCGGTCGCCTGTACGACGCGCTTGGCGCCGCGTACGACGGATTCGAGGAGTGGAAGAAGGATTTCATCGCGGTCGGGGGCATGCGCGGCGTCGGCTGGGCGATCGCGTACTGCGACCTAACCAATGGACGAATTACAAATCACTGGATCGGCGATCACGAAAACGGCAACCTGGCGGGTTTCGCCCCGATCGTCGTCTTGGACGTTTGGGAGCACGCGTTCATCAAGGATTACAAGCCGGCAGAGAAGGGCAAGTACATCGAGGCCTTCTTCGAAAATCTCGATTGGAGGGCATGCGAATCGCGCCTCCCCTAACGAGGCGCATCGACGAAAGCGGCTAACGGTTTCGGTTCGGCCAAGATCGTCTTCGCGTTCGTGTACCAGACTAGCCCGGGCGGCGCCGAACGCTGCTTGCGCACGTGCTTGCGCAGCGTGTAGTCGATCGGCGCCGCGGTCGACGCCTTTGCGCGCGAGTAAAAAGCGGCCAGCGATGCGGCCAGCGAGAGATCCTCTTCGGGAGGCGGCGTCCGGTCGTCACGGGCCAAGATGACGTGCGCGCCGGGTATTCCTTGCGCGTGAAACCACAGATCGTTCGGTCGGGCGACGCGGAAGGTAAGCTCGGCGTTCTCGACCGGCGACCGTCCGATGAGTATTCGCGATCCATGCGGTGTCCGCAACTCCAGCAGCGGCCGTTTGCGTTTCGGAGGACGCCCGACGTCTTGCGCCCCGCGCTTCGGCCCGAGTTCGGCTACCGCCGCCTCGACCGCATCGAGATCGTCGTCGCCAGCGCGCTCGGTCTCCCAACAAAGCGTCTCGATCGCTTCGAGCGAGGTGCGCAGGGCGCGCTCGCGGGATTCGAGATGCGGTAGGCTCTTGGAGAGCTTCTTATACTCGGCGAAGAGCGCGCCCGCACGCGCCTTGGCGGCATCTTGCTCCCGATCATCGAGCGAGTGTAGGGTAGCAAAGATGTCCTCACCCTCGGCGCGCAGCGCCTTGCGGCGTTCGGCATTCCCGCGTCGATCGTCCACGGACGCAAGCTCGCTGCGCAGCTTTCGCTCGCGCTCACCGAGCCGCTTCAGGAGCGCTTGGCGGCGCGAATCGTTGCGCTCGCTGCCGGCTCGGGCCGATTGCTGAGCGCGCATCTCGGCGAAGAAATCTAGGGCCGATCCCGGCGGCTGCGACGCCAAGGTCCGAGGATTCTCGGGTAACGGCGGCAGCACGTACGGTGCGCCGGCCTGCACCGCGCGCCGCGGATTATCGGCGAGTGCAAACTCTTTATACGCAGCGACGATCGTCTCGTCTTTGACCAGCACGGCATTTCCGAAGCGCGGAACAAGCTCTAGATAGAGATCGAGCCGGTCGCCGACTCCAAAGCGCGAACGCGCCGAGAAGCTCAAGCGGAGGAGCCGATCGTTGCGGCGAGAGGCTACCTCGGCCAGGCTCATTGCGCGCAGCGAACGGGCGACTGCGCGGACGAAGCTCGGCTCGTTGCCGACCCCGAGCTCGCCCTCCTCGAGCGTCACGATCGGCGGCGAGGCGAAGAGATCTATTGCCAAAAGCAGGCGCGTGCCGCGCCGCCGGAAGAGGAGTCCGAGACGACCGTCGGCGAGCAGGCCGGCGTCCTCGACTCTTGCGCCGCCCAGCCGCTGCCGGAGCTCCTCGGAAAGCCTCCCGATAAGGACCCAATCGGTCAGCATCAAAACCTTCTTATCGTGAGAGCCGCGGTAGTCTTGGTCCTGGCGTCGCTCGTGCTGCCTGCCAGCTGTGCCGGCGGCTCGGCCGGGCCGAAGGGTTGGAAGCCTGTCCCGGGTGCTAGCGCCGCCTGGACGACTGGGAGCGGCCAAACCGTACAGCAGTACTCGTATACGAAGGTGCGCTTCGGCGGCGGCCTGCAGGACCTCGCATCTCAGGTCACGATCGACAATTTGATGCGCTTTCGGGGCTCTAGGTTTCATGGGAGCGTACCGTTCCCGGCCTGCCCTGGTGCGGCAGGCGTCGCGAGCTTCTCTCTCCCGGATCAAACCATGGTCCAAGAGGGCTTTGCCGTCCACGACGGGCAGGCGCTTCGTGTAAGGTACGTTCGCCCGTCCGGCGCGAAGGCCGACTCAAGCGCGACGCAGGCGATGGAAAGCGTGCTCTGCGCGGTGTCGCCCTGATCCGCCCGCGCTGACAGCCGCCGGGAGTTCGCTTGCTTATCTAGGTCAACCCGCCGTTCAGCGTGAAACGGAAGGGGTTGAGCACCGGGCCGGGTCTTCTATTCGTCGTATCGGGGCCGTCGGGAGCCGGCAAGGATACCCTCGTCGAGGCGCTCAGGGAGCAACGCCCGACACTGCGATACTCGATTTCGGCTACCACGCGGTCGCCTCGACCCGAGGAGCGCAATGAAGAGCACTATTTTTTCGTTTCCGAAGCAGAGTTCGCACGGCTGCTTCGCACCGGTGGGCTCCTGGAGTCGCGCGAGTACAACGGCAACCTTTATGGGACGCCCCGGGATTTCATCGAGCGAAGCCTGACCGAAGGATACGACGTTGTCTTGAAGCCTGAGGTCAACGGTGCGCTTGCAGTCAAGGCGGCGTATCCCGACGCGGTGCTGATCTTCCTCGTTCCGGATCGGTTTTCGAACCTGCGCGAGCGGCTGCTCGCTCGTCGGACCGAGACCAATGAGGAAATAGCGCGGCGGCTCGAGATCGCGCAACGGGAAATGAAATTCATTCGGCGCTTCGACTACATCGTTGTCAACGCGCAAGACCACCCGCAGGAGGCGGTGCGCGATTTAGAGGCAATCTTGCAAGCGGAGCGCTTTCGCATCCACCGATATCCGGACGACTCGATCCGACAGGTCGAGTCGTCGTAAAAAACAAGAACGCTATACGGCTATACAAAAGGAATTATTCGATACTTCATGAGTAAAACAGTTTTCGGCGATCTCGACGCCCTTCTCGAGCATACCGACTCGAAATTCAGCCTCGTCAACATCGTCACGAAACGCGCTCGCCAGTTGAACAACTGGATTCGAGTGCAGCAGCTTCCGGCCACCGATCGCCGCGAGTACTTCGCGAGCGAGCCGCTCGTCGACAAAGAAACCATCAACCCAAACAAACCCGTCTCGATCGCACTCGATGAGATCGCCGACGGCAAGATCAGCTACCGCAGGACTCGAGAGGGAATCAAGTAGTGAGGCATTGGGGGCCCCAACGGAGCACGGAGGGGTAAATCATGTGTGGGATCGTCGGATATATCGGCCAACGCGATAGCGTTCCGATCATTCTCGACGCGCTAGCGCGTTTAGAGTATCGCGGCTACGACAGCGCCGGTATCGCGGTGATCGACTCGACCGGGACCCTTTCGGGCTCGAAATCCGAGGGGAAGCTTTCTCGGTTGGCCGAGCACCTGGAAAACGGCGAAGTGCTCTCCGGCGCGGTCGGCGTGGGACACACGCGCTGGGCTACCCATGGCCGCCCGACCGACGCAAACGCGCACCCGCACTTGGATTGCCGCGAGCGCATCGCCGTCGTGCACAACGGCATCATCGAAAACTACGCGGTCTTGCGCGCACGGCTGCTCGAGCTGGGACACGTCTTCACCAGCGAGACCGACACGGAGGTCCTGGCTCACCTCATCGAGCTTCACTATGACGGAGATTTGGAAGCGGCCGTCCGCCGGACAGTCGCGGAAGTCCGGGGGGCGTACGCGCTCGGCGTGATCTCGAGCGACGATCCGGATCACCTCGTCTTCGCGCGCAACGGCGCGAGCCCGCTCGTGCTCGGTATCGGCGACGGGGAAATGTTCGTCGCCTCCGATACGCCGGCGATCCTGCCATACACGCGGCGCGAGGTAATTCTGCAAGAAGGTGAGATCGCCGTCGTCGGTCGCGACGGCTTCCGTCTAACCGATTATTCGGGCGCTCGCATCGAGCGCGATCCGGTTTCGATCACCTGGGACGCCGGCTCGGCCGAAAAGACGGGCTTCAAGCACTTCATGCTCAAGGAGATCTTCGAGCAACCGAGCGCGATCAAGGAGACGCTGAGCGGACGCATTGACGAGCACGGCGCCGTGCAACTCGGCAACGACCTCGGCGAGATCACGCCCGAGCGTCTGCGAAACTTGAGCAAGATCGCGATCACCGGCTGTGGGACGGCGTACTACGCCGGCATGGTCGGCATGTATCTGCTGCGTTCGCTCGTGCACTTGCCGGTCGAGATGGAGCTGGCGAGCGAATTTCGCTACGGCGACCCGGTTATCGACCCCACGACGCTGGTTATCGCGATGTCCCAGTCGGGCGAAACCGCCGATACGATCGAGGCTGTGCGGATCGCCAAGGCCGCAGGCTCGAGCCTGCTCGGGGTATGCAACGTGCTCGGCTCGCATCTCACGCGGCTTGCCGACGGAATGCTCTTCACGCGCGGGGGACCCGAAATCGGCGTCGCCGCATCGAAAACCTACGTATCGCAGGTCGCCGCGATGACGCTCTTGGCGCTCTATCTGGCGCGGGTGCGGGGTACGACCGACGAGCGACGGCTCACCGAGATTGCAGACGGCACGAAACTGCTGCCCGCCGCCGTCGACGTCGTCCTCAACACTTCCGACGAGATCCGTAAGGTCGCCCGCGAGCTGCGCAAGGCGCAGAGCATACTCTTCATCGGCCGGTACGTCAACTTCCCGACCGCACTCGAAGGCGCGCTGAAACTGAAAGAGATCTCGTACATCCACGCCGAGGGCTACCCGGCGGGTGAGATGAAGCATGGCCCGATCGCGTTGCTCGATTCGAGCGTCCCCGTGATCGGCATCGCGACCGAGGACCGCGTTCGCGAGAAGATGCTCTCGAACCTAATGGAATCGAAAGCCCGTGACGCGCCGGTCATCGTCGTCGCGAATCGCGGCGACGAGGAGATCAGGGCTCTCGCGGACCACGTCTTTTGGGTGCCGAAGGTCGACGAGCTGCTCTCGCCAATCGTCAACGTCATTCCCCTTCAGCTTCTTGCGTATCACATCGCGGACATTGAGGGCAAGGACGTCGACCAGCCACGCAATCTCGCGAAGACCGTTACGGTCGAGTAGGCTCGTGATTCGCAGCGACGGCCGCACGCCCGGCGAGATGCGCCCGGTAACGATCGAACCGGGTTTCCTGAAATATCCCGAGGGGAGCGTTTTGATCGGGGTCGGCAACACGCGGCTGATCTGCGCGGCTTCGCTCGAGGAGCGCGTTCCGGCTTGGATGAAGGGGCGCGGCCTCGGCTGGGTCACGGCGGAGTACGCGATGCTGCCGCGCGCGACCCAAGACCGCACGCAGCGCGAGGCGTCAAAAGGGAGATTGGGCGGACGCACGCAGGAGATTCAACGTATCATCGGACGCGCGCTGCGCGCCGTAACCGATATGGCAAAACTCGGCGAGCGCACGATTTGGCTCGATTGCGACGTGATACAAGCCGACGGCGGTACGCGTACTGCAGCTGTGACCGGCGCTTACGTTGCGCTCGCTCTTGCGCTGCGCACTCGCTTCGACCCGGCCGACCGCGCGCGCTGGCCGCTGACCGCGATGGTTGGCGCGATCAGCGTTGGCATCGTCGCCGGTCAGCCGCTCCTCGATCTCGCCTACGACGAGGATAGCCGAGCCCTCGTTGATATGAACGTTTTCATGACCGATGCCGGTCGCTTCGTTGAAGTGCAAGGCACCGCGGAAGCCGCTCCCTTCGACCGGCGCGACTTGGACACGTTGCTCGGGCTCGCGGAGGGGGGCATCCGGCGCCTCTTCGAGCTTCAGGGCGCCGCCCTCGGCGAGACGCTCCCGGTTCATGCCCGTTGATCCCGGCTTTGCCGAGCTGGTAAACCGCGTCGCTTCTTTTCACATCACGCTACGCGCGATGAAGCGAGCGCAAGCGGCGATCGAAGCGGCAATCGGCAAGGGCGCCGTAGATGACGCGGCGCGCTCGGCCTACTTGGACGAGGTTCGACGCTATTTCGAAGGCTTCGATCGAGAAGCGCGCGAGCATCTGCGCGACGTCGACCGCCGGCTCGAGCGGGCGAACCAAGTTCACTTCAACCTAACCGCCGAACGCGGCGTCGCCGTTAAGCGAATCGAGGCAACGTCTTCGGTTCTCGAAGTGCTGGCGACCGTCGCAGGCCGCGTGCTGTGAAGCTGCTCGATCGCGTGGGTCGCGCGACGACCAATTTCTTCGAATATGCCGGCGGTTTGACGCTCCTTTCGGCCGAGTCGCTGGGTTTCATGGCGCGGCTTCGCATTCGGACTGGGGAAACGGTTTCGCAGTGCGCGCTGCTGGGAGTGCAATCCGCGGTTATCGTTATGCTGACGTCTCTCTTCACCGGCATGGTGATCTCGCTCGAGTCGGCCCAGCAAGCCGTGGCATACGGTTTCGGCAACTTCGTCGGCGGCGCGGTCGCGTATGCTTCGGTCCGCGAGCTCGGGCCGATGCTTACCGGAGTCGTCGTCGCCGGACGGGTTGGTTCTGCGATTGCGGCCGAGCTCGGCTCGATGGTCGTCACCGAACAGATCGAGGCGCTGCGCTCGATGGGTCTCGAACCCGCGCGTTTTCTGGTCGTGCCGCGTTTCGCCGCCATGCTGATAATGCTGCCGTTGCTCGTCATCTTCGCCGACGTCGTTTCGATCGTCGGCGGCATGTGGATCGCGCAAACGTACGCGCACATACCGTACCAGTCGTTCATATCTTCGGTCAGGGAGTCGGTCGAGTTTAGCGACGTGATGAAGGGATTGCTCAAGACTTTCGTCTTCGCCACGATTATCGCGATGGTCGGCGCCTACCAGGGGCTCTCGACCCGCGGCGGCGCCGCCGGCGTGGGCAAATCGACGACGGGCGCGGTCGTGGTTTCGATTATTCTGATCTTCGTTGCGAACTTCGTCCTCTCGTTCTTCCTGTTTGGTTGAAATGGCGAATCCGCCGCGACCCCGGTCACATTATGCGCGGAGAGAGTAGTGGACCGAAACTCTAAGCTGATCGCACGCTTGGAGGACGTTAGCCTCGCCTTCGGCGAGCGCGTCGTTCTACAGAACTGCAACCTCGACATCATCGAGGGAGCGATAACGTGCATCATCGGGCTGACCGGCGCGGGGAAATCGACGATACTGCGGCTGCTCGACGGCCTGTTGCTTCCGGACGACGGGCACGTTTTCGTCCACGGCCAGGACATCTGCCACTTATCGGAAGAGCGGATCAATGTCGTGCGGCAGAAGATTAGCCTTTCATTTCAATTTTCGGCGCTGCTCGATAGCCTTACCGTCGGTGAAAACGTCGCGCTGCCGCTAAAGGAACGCACCAAGCTTTCCGCCGCCGAAATCCGGCGGCTGGTGATGGACGCGCTCGAAAGCGTCGGCCTCGCCGACGCGTACGACAATCTCCCGGCCGAGCTCTCCGGCGGAATGCTCAAACGTGCCGGTTTCGCTCGAGCGATCGTCACGAATCCGGAGCTGGTATTGTACGACGAGCCGACGACCGGGCTCGATCCCATCGTCACGAATCTGATAACCGCCACGATTCTGACGCTGCGCGAGAAGCTTAAAGGAACGGCGGTCGTGATTTCCCACGATCTCGCGTCGATCTTTGCAATGGCAGACTACGTTGCGATGCTTTTCGAAGGGGCGATCATCGCTTACGACACCGCCGAACGCATCCGGAACTCGCGCAACCCGATCGTCGCGCAGTTTTTGGAAGGCTCTGACGTCGGACCGATACCGATCTAGAGCTGGGCGGAGACCCCGGCTACGAGCGCCGACGGCGCAGGCATCCCCCGTGCTCGCGCAAGAATGCGCCGAGCGTCGCGCGGTCCACGCGCAGGAAAAGCTGCCGCAGCGCAATCTCGACGACGGAGCTCTCGCTGACGCCGCAGCGCTCTGCAATTCCGCGCAACGCGTCGCCGACATCGCCGGAAAGGTTCACGGTGATACGCTGCGCGTTGTCGGGATCTCCCACTCGCGCGGAGAGGTCCGTTGCCATCCCGGGAAAGTGATTTCTTGCCGTGCTCACTGAGTCATATTACCCAGTCTGCATCGCGGCCCTCGCTTGCGCTTCCCCGGCGAGGCGATTCTTGCTTGAACGAATAATATCTCCGCTATGACCAGGCAAGCACAGGTCGGCGCGTTCGCAATCGTCGCATTGCTCATGCTCTTTGGGGTATTCTACGTGATCACCGATTTTGGGACGCGGCATACCGGTTACCGCGTCGGCGTTCACTTTCAGTCGGCGGCGGGCCTCACGCCTGGTGCACTGGTCTTCTTCAGCGGCGTCAACATCGGCTCGGTCGATTCGATCGAGTTGCTGGCCGACAACACGGTCGACGTGGTTTTGGCTATCAACCGCGACATCGACGTACCGCTCGCCTCGCGCTTCCTCATCCAGGCGCCGCTTACCGGCTCACCTTCAGTTATCATCATCCCGCCGCGGGGGAAGCCACCCTTGCCGGTGCTGCCGCGTCAGGTCTTGCCGATCGCCGAACAGCCGCGTGGAACGAACGGGGCCTCGATAGCGGATCTGCTCTTGCAGGGACAGGGATCTCTCAAGCGCTTCGACAGCTTGATGGGCATGATCGAGCAGCGGACACCCAAGCTCATAAACACGCTTCAAACGACGCTGAACAACGCAAACGACTTAACGGTGTCGACGAAGGTGGCGCTGCAGCGCCTTTCCGGCGAGCTGCTTGCGCTCGGCGCAAATCTCCAAGGAAATCTCGGCGAAGCGAGCGCCAACGTCGTGCAGCTCTCGGCGACGCTCAATAACTCTGCAACGGTCGATTCGAAGAAGGTAGGTGCCTTGCTCGACGAGTTTCAATCGACCGCGACGTCGCTCAACCGATCGATGACGGCCCTGCAGGACCTTGCGACCGATCCGCGCCTCAAAGCGAACATCATGGCAACCACGCAGAACATCGCGGAGACGACGGCGACGCTCGCCGCGTTGACCCGAGACCTGCGCACGGTCACCGGCGACCCGCAGACGCAGGCGCAAATGCGCAACACGATTGCAAATCTCGATGCGGTGATGCAGAGGGCCAACTCGCTCTTAGGTGAACTCGGCGCCAAGAGTAGTGTCTATGGGGTCGACGCGGGTGCCACGCCCGCGCCTCCAACGGTGCCGTTCAGCTCGCCCTATCCGGGGGCGACGCCGGGCGCATCCGCCACTCCCGCCGGCATCCCACCGGCGACCCGCGCGCAGCTGCAGGGTAAGCTCGCGCAGCTTGCCCGGAATCTCGTCGCCATTCAAGTTCGACTGAGCGGGCTCACAGCGCAAGTCAATCCCGGCCTCAACCCCGTGCTTACCAACAGCCAGGGCCCGCTCGGGGATATCAACCTCGTTGTGTTGCCGCACGCCAGCACGAGCGTGATGTTCGGGGCCAACGCGATTGGTACGAATACGACCTGGAACGCAGTGCTGGAGAAGAACCAGGGCGACTTTCACTTAGGTGCCGGCGTCTTATACTCTCAGATCGGCGTCTTAGGCCAGTACGCGCCGTTGCGGGGGCTCGGCTTTGAGGCGCGCGTCTACGACCTAACCTACCCGCTCGTCGACGTCTACGGAAACTTGCACGTCAGCCCGAGCGGCGAGCTCTTTTTTGGAGAGCGCGACATCTTGCACGCTTCGAGACGCACAACCTTCGGGTTCCAATACCAGTTCTAGCGTCTAGTGGCTGAGAATACGCAACGACCGCGTATCGGCATCATCGGCGCCGGAGCGATGGGCACGCTCTTCGGCTTTCATTTGGCTGCCGGCTGCCGCGTGACGATGCTCGACGACAATGCGGAACTTGCGGCGACCGTCACGCGCGACGGTTTGCGCGTCAACGATGAGGCGGCGCGCCGTGTCGGCGTAGCGCAGAGCGCGCGCGAACTCTACGGTTCGCAGATGCTTTTCCTCTTCGTGAAAGCGGTCGATACGCTGCGCGCGCTCCGCGCCTTCGCCGGGGAGCTCGACCCGGCAGCGCCGGTAATCTCGCTGCAAAACGGCGTCGGGAACGAAGACGCAATCAAGACCGCGCTCGGAGGAGCCGTACCGGTTATCCTCGGCATCACGACCGAATCCTCGCAAACGATCGGGCCAGGTCACGTGCGAAGCTCGGAGCAGGGCAACACGGTCATCGGAGCGACGAGCGCGTCGCCCAAGACGGCACGAACGGTCACGGAGCTGTTGATGCATAGCGGCCTGCGCGCGTCGGTGGTCCACGACATTCGGCCGCATCTCTGGGGAAAGCTCGTCGCCAACGCTGCGGTCAACGCGCTTTCGGCATTGCTCGACTGCGACGCCGGCGAGATACCGCGCGACCCCAACGCAGCGCGCTTGGCCGAGGCGCTCGCCGATGAGACCGCGAGCGTCGCGGCCTCCTTAAAGATCAACCTTCCGTTCGTCAATCCGTGGCAGTATGTCACCGAGGTCGTCGCTCTCGGTGCCGACGCGAAGAGCTCGATGGCGTACGATCTCGAGTCGGGCCACCCCAGCGAAATCGATCACATTAACGGCGCCGTCGTGGCCTTTGGACGGCGCACTGGTACGCCGACGCCGTACAACGAGGCGATCCTCCGTCTCGTTAAGGCGCGCGAAGCGCTGCTCTCGCGCTCACGGTTGCGGCTGTAGCCGCAGAAGGCGTATCGAACCCGACGCCGTCTCTACGTCAACGCGCTGCGCCGAACCGCTGCCCACGTTGCCGTCGATCGTCTCGGCGGACCCGTTCGACGTTCCGCGCAGGCCGAAGTCGGTAAAGAGCACGCCGTTGCCGGTGTGGAGATGGACGCCGAAGGCGGCCTTGCCGCTGATCCAGATCTCGAGGTCGCCGCGACGCGTCGAGAAGTGCAGGGTTCCCGGCCAGATGGTCGCGCCCATCATGACGGTGACATTGCCGGTCCCGACCGCGGCTTGCGCGTAACCGGGCAGGCGCAGATCGACGTTTCCGTCGGCGGCTACGACGCGCGCGTTCCCGCTGACGTCGGTCACGTTCACGTTCCCGTGCCGCGACTCGACGACTAAGTCGACGCCGTCGGGAACGCGCACCAAAAGCGAGTCGTACGCGGCGGGCGCACGGACGGCCAAGCCCGGCGGTTGCGCTTGCAGACGCGGCGCGGGCGGCGGCGTCCCTTTGGGCAGCGCGGTCGTGGCGATCGTGAATAGATCGCGCCGCTGACCGGCCAGCGGCTGGTAGGCGCGCACGTTTCCCGAGGCGACGCGCACGGTAAGCGTCGCCCCCGGCTTCAGAACGCCGACGGTTGTAGCGTAAGGCGAGGGCGTGCTGCACGCGATCAACGCCAAAAGGGGAAGAAGGGGGGCTAACTTCACGAAGGCTGCATTTCTATGAGCGTTTCACGCCTCTTTTACCGCCGGTTCCGCGGGTTTGCTCTAGCGCTGGTTCTTGCGGCGTGCGGGCCCGTCGCTGTGCCCTCTCTGGGGCGCCCTGCATCGTCTGAAAGCACCCAATTCACGCATGACTTCATGAGGTCCGCATACGGCAGCACGCCGATTGCCCACATCGTGTTGATCGTCCAAGAAAACCGCACGTTCAATAATCTTTTCGCGACGTTCCCGGGCGCAACGGGAGCGACCGTTGGCCAAGAGCGGGTTGGAAGGCAGACGCAGTCGATCGCGCTGAAGGAGACGCGGCTGGGCGGAAGGCGAAACCTCAATCACAACTATAACGGCTACTTAACGGCCTACGACAAGGGCAAGATGGACGGCTTCGATGACGTCAAGTTCATCAGAAACGGCCAGCCTGAAGGCAGTGCGCCGTACGTCTACGTCAATCCGAACGATATCGTCCCGTACTGGACCATGGCGGCGCAGTACGGGCTCGCGAACGCCATGTTCACGACGCAGGGAAGTGCGAGTTTTCCGGCCCATCAGGACCTGATTCGCGGTGGAACCGAAATTGACGCGACCGATAGCATGATCGACAATCTGCCGTACACCGGACAGGCGTGGGGCTGCGACTCGCCGCCGGGCACCGCGACGTCGTTGATCACGACAAAGCTCAAATACGAACGGAACGTCGGGCCGTTTCCGTGCTCGAGCGATTTTCCGTCCTCCGGAGCCGGATACCAAACGCTGCGCGATCTTCTGGACGCGCAGTCGCTCTCGTGGAAGTATTACACGCCCAATATCGGCGACTCGGGCGGCATTTGGGACGCGTTTGACGTGATCGCGCCGGTCCGCAACGGACCCGAATGGGGCACCAACGTCTCTTGGCCTTCGACGAACATCTTCAGCGATATCTCCAACGGCGACCTAGCCACGATGTCGTGGGTGATACCCGAGGGGACGAACTCGGATCACCCCGGCAGCGGCGGCGACAAAGGTCCATCGTGGGTAGCCGGCATCGTCAACGCGATCGGCCAAAGTCAATATTGGAACTCGACCGCGATCATCGTCGTCTGGGACGACTGGGGCGGCTTCTACGATCCGGTCAAGCCGCCGCCGCACGACAATCAGGGCGGACCCGGCTTTCGCGTTCCGATGATCGTCGTCTCGCCGTACGCGCGTGAGGCCGTGCCTAGTCAACCCGGCTATATTTCCAATACCGTCTACGAGTTCGGCAGCATCGTCCGTTTCATCGAGGACACCTTCAACCTGGGGCGGCTCGGCACGACCGACGAAACGACCAACAGCATCGCCGACATGTTCGACTACACGCAATCGCCACGCCCCTTCCAGCAAATCGGGGCCAAATATCCACGCGCGTACTTCCTCCATCAGAGACCGTCCCTGCTCCCCGTCGACACGCAGTAGAAGAGGGTTAAACGCATGAAAACTCACGCATTGCCCGCGATCTGCCTCGCTTTCACTCTCGCCGCATGCAGCGGATGGGGAGGAGCCGGCACCAACATTCCGCAGCCGGCGGCGTCGGCGTTTCGGACGAACCTTTCGAGTGACGCCCTGCTGTATGTTTCCGATACGAACGGCGACGCCGTGCGGATGTACTCGTTTCCTGCGCTAACGCTCGAGGGAAGCGTGCAAGTTAGCGACCCTGAGGGTCTGTGCGTCGACGACCGGACGAGAAACGTCTGGGTCGTCAGTACGGTGTATTCTAAGGTCGTCGAGTTTGCACACGGAGGCACGACGCCGATTGCGACGCTATTGGACGGCCAGCAGTATCCAGACGCCTGCGCCGTAGACCCGGTAACCGGAGATCTTGCCGTCGCAAATTTCGACAACGGGGGCAGCGACCCGGGGAGCCTCTCGATCTACAAGAAGTCTCGCGGCCGCGGTCGCCTCTTTACGGACCGCAACATCTACTTCGTATCGTTCCTGACTTACGACGGCAAGGGAAATCTTTTCGTTGACGGCTCGAACCGAACGCTCTCGAGGTTTCGCCTCGCGGAGCTCCCCCGCGGCGCCAAGAAGCTCGAAGACCTCTCGCTGACCGGTACGCGAATCAAAGCGCCGGCGGGTGTCGTCTACCGGCACGGCGTCCTCGCGATCGGCGACCAGAAGCGATCCGCGATCTTCCAGACGTCGCAGGGCCGAGTAATCGGGCGTACGTCGCTTGGAAACGCGTGCCGCATCACGCAGTTCCTGGTCGTCGACAAGCGCGCGATGGTCGCCAATACGTGCGGGTCGATTCAAGATCCGACCGGGGACTTGCTGATCTACGATTACCCACGTGGCGGATCGCCGGTCAACGAGCTCACCGGCCTAGGGGTTGCCTTCGGCGTAGCCATCAGCCGATAGCGCCCCGGCGGAAGATATCCCCTCTCCCGAGGACTTCTGCTCGCCCGCGCGAATGCGACAAAAGATTTATTATGTCGCATTCAGGACGCATGAAGAAGGCCGCTCCGAGCCCGGATCCGCTGGTACGCGACCTGAGGGGGTACCTGCTCACAGAGCGCAAGCGCAGCCCGCTGACGGTCGAGGCGTACGAGCGGGACCTGGTGGAGTTTACGGCCTTTCTGCACGAGACGCAGGGGCGCGCGTCGCTCAAGACGGTGACGACGTCCCAGATCCGCCAGTACATCGCGCACCTGTTTGACGCGCGCGGCTGCAACAGCCGGACGGTCTGCCGCAAGCTCTCGTCGATCCGCGCCCTCTATCGCTTTCTGAAGATCACCGGCGTGCGGGAGAACGACCCGGCCGCAGCGATTCCGGGCCCCTCGGTGGCCAAGAAACGGCCGGTGCCGCTCAAGGTAGGCGAGGTTATGAAGCTGCTGCGCACCACGCTGGCTGGGCGAACCGATGCCGCGCGCCTTCGGGACACCGCGATTATGGAGCTGTTTTACGCCAGCGGCATGCGGCGCGCCGAGCTCGCCGGCGTCCAGTTGGGCGGCGTCGATCTCGCGGAGCGGACGATTCGCGTGACCGGCAAGGGTAATAAGGACCGGCTCGTCGTGATCAACCACGCCGCCGCCGAGGCAATTGACGCCTATTTGCGGGTTCGCCCGCGCAGCGCGGACCCCCACCTATTTCTCGGCCGCGGCGGCAAGGGACTTACGCCGAAGCACGTTTGGCGGATCTTCCGAGCGATCTACAGTGTCAGCGGCGTTCAGAAGCGTGCCACGCCTCACACTCTGCGCCACTCGTTCGCTACGCATCTCGTAGAGAACGGCGTCGACCTGGAAACCGTGCGCGAGCTACTCGGTCACGAAAGCCTAGCGACGACCGGTATATATCTGCAGTTAGCGATGGGGCACAAGCGCCGCGCGTACGACCAAGCCCATCCCCGCGATCGGGCAGACGATCACTCTTCCAACCAGTCTCGCGTGAGATAGAGCCAAAAAGCGAGCCCAGCGTACTTCCCATATCGGCTGAAGGCGCGCCGAATCGTCGAGTCCGCGGCCTGCTTTTTTCCGGCCAGACGGCGATACTTTGGCCGCGTCCATGAGTCCAAGACCAGCCCGCGATGGCGCCCGAGCAGCTGCATTACGTGCGCGGCCCCGTACGGACCGATTCCCGGAAGCGCCAGCAGCATCTCTTCTACCGCATCGTCGTCGTAGCGTTGTATGTCGAGCAGCGTATCGAGTTGTAGTTCGCCATCGGCAACTCCACGCGCTATCGTCTGTACGTACTCGCCGCGGTACCCCATGCGAGCGACGTCGCGATACCATGACTCGGGTGTCGCAGCGAGTAGTTCGGGTGCTGGGAACGCCCCTTCGCCGAGATCCGCCAGGGCGCTGCTCATCCGAACGGTCGCCGACCACGCGCAATTCGTCGTGCAGATCGTCTTGATCACATCTTCAAAGACGCTCGGGCTAGCGAGAATTCGTCCGGCGCCTCGCGCTGCCCAGTTCAGCGTTTCGTCACCCACGATCTGCGCGTAGAACGGCGAGAGGTCATCGTCAAATCGAAACATTCGGGCGATCGCCGCTTCGACGGCATGCTTCTCGCTCGGCCGCAGCGACGCGGCGGATTGCGCAACGAGTCTTCCGGCATCCTCATGCATCGCGACCTTGACGACGCGCTCGCCGACGCGAAATCCACGCCGGTAAACGAGCGCCGAGCTGTCTATTGAAGCGGGCGGTAATCGCGCGCAGCCGTGCGAGTGAATCGTGCGGGCAAAGGAAACCGGCTCACCGCCCGCGCCGCGGAGCGGCAGCTCGCAGAGTCGCTTCACGAATGCGTTTACGCTACGTACGAAACGTTGACCGCGACGCCGGCCGCAGCGGCGCGCATCAGCACGCCGTAGACCTCGTCGAGCTCGCGCTCGATCGCGGTGATCTCGCGAGCGCTCACGCGGAACCGAGCCGCATGAATCCATAGAATGCTGCGCGCCCGTTCGAGCGCGCTGCGCAGCCGCTCGGGCGTCGCTTCCAAGACCGGCCAATCCATCTCGCCCTGCGCGGGCACGACCCGCCAGCCGGGCCCGGAGACGAACGGTACGTCCTCGAGTCCACCCAGCAGCGCGTGCGGCACCGCGGCAAGCACGTCTACGGCCTCTTGGTCGGCGAGCGAAAGCGGCAGTCCGAGCTCCCCAAGACGGAGGATGTATCGAAAGAACGAAGCGTCGCCTACCGTATAGGCGCCCGCCGCCGAGGCGATGTTAACGTGGATGAGGTCGAGGTCGGGACGCTCTCCCCCGGAATCGGTCATGCCGACTAGTTCGCGGGGATGAGCCCCAGGTCTTTGACCGCGTCGCGTTCCTTCCGTAGTTCGTCGAGGGTAGCAGCCAGCCGTATGCGGCCGAACTCGCCATGCTCGATCCCGTCGACGATCCGCGAGACGCCGTTCTCGGTGCGCGACGGAAACGAGAAAATCAAGCCAGGATCGACTCCGTATTCGCCATGGGAGCATCGACCCACCGAGTACAGCTCGCCGGGCGGCGTATCGTGCGTTAGGTTGTAAACGCCCACGACGGCGGCATTTGCTGCGGAGGCCGCGGAGGAGGCTCCGCGCGTTTTGATCACTTCGGCACCCCGGTTCTGGACCGTGGTGATGAAATCGTTCTCGAGCCAGTTACGGTCGGAGATCTCCTCAGTTGCCGCGCGACCCCGTATTTTGGCGTGAACGAAATCTGGAAACTGCGTCGTCGAGTGATTTCCCCAGATGACCACTTGCGCGATCTCGGTGATATCGGCGCCGGACTTGCGAGCGAGCTGCGCTCGAGCGCGCAGCTCGTCGAGGGTCGTCATCGCAAAGAACCGGTCGTTTGAAACGCGCGCCGCATTCCTCATCGCGATCAGGCAGTTCGTATTAGCGGGGTTCCCGACGACGAAGACCTGCACGTCCTCTGCGGCATGTGCGTCGATCGCACGACCCTGCGCGGTGAAGATTTGGCCGTTGACCCGCAGCAGGTCGGAACGCTCCATGCCGGCCTTGCGCGGAACCGCACCGACCAGGACTGCCCAGTTGACGCCGTGCATGATCTCGTTTACATCGGCACCGTATCGCACGCTTTTGAGCAGTGGGAACGCGCAGTCTTCGAGCTCCATGACGACGCCGCCGAGCGCCCCAAGGGCTTGCTCCAGTTCGAGCAGCGAAAGCTCGAGCTCCGTTTCGGGTCCGAACATTTGGCCCGATGCGATCCGAA
This sequence comes from Vulcanimicrobiota bacterium, assembly GCA_963831815.1. GTDB lineage: Bacteria > Vulcanimicrobiota > Vulcanimicrobiia > Vulcanimicrobiales > Vulcanimicrobiaceae > Cybelea. The sequence goes on along the minus strand of CAWHRL010000001.1, from coordinate 649,149 downwards.
AGATCAGCGCGTATCCGATCTGTCCGGCCGCACCCGTTACCGCTACCTTAATCCTCTTCTTCACGCTGCCCCCGTTTCGTCAGGAGAAGTGACGCTCATGCAAGGCGAAGGCATGGGAGCCGATGACCGAGCACGTGCTGATGGGCTTCAGCGGAACCGACCAGCCCCGCGCGTCCATCTACGATACCTGCATTCGGTGCGGCCTCTGTCTGCCGTCGTGCCCCACTTATCTGGAGACTATGACAGAAACCTCGGGACCGCGCGGCCGGATTAGTCTCATCAAAGCGGTTGGGGAAACGCGACTCGATCTGCGCAGCGAGGGCTTCGTCCAACAAATGTGGGAGTGCCTCGACTGCCGCGCCTGCGAAGCCGTTTGCCCTTCCGGCGTTCACTACGGCCAGCTCGTCGAGACGGCGCGGACGCAGATTCGACGCGCGCAAGATCCCCCCGACTCAGATAGGCGGCTCACGCTACGCGCCGCGCTCCTGCGCCGGCTCTTCGCCGGCTCCGATTTAATGCGGCTCGCAGCGGTGCTATTGCGATTTGCGCAACGGACCGGGCTGATCTCGCTCGCCGGCCTCTTCGGGCTTTCGAATGCCGCGAAGCTGGCGCCGCCGGTCTCCAGCTCGTTCTTCACTGCAAGAAACCAACGCTTCAATGCCGCGGCGCCGCAAGGCGTCGCGTTTTTGCATACCGGTTGCATCATGCCATTCGCCTTCGCACAAGTCCATCGCGCCACGGTTCGGATGCTCCGCCGTGGCGGACTATCGGTGCTCGTTCCGAGCGGACAAGGATGCTGCGGTGCGATTGCCCTTCATGCCGGAGAGATGGAGTTTACGCGAGAGCTTGCCAAACGAAACATCGAGGCTTTCGAACGCAGCGGCGCCGACGTCTACGTCGTGAACGCGGCCGGCTGCGGCGCCACGCTCAAAGAGTACGCCGAATTCTTCGCCGGCGACGCCGCCTGGGCCGAGCGTGCAGCAAGCTTTTCGAAACGCGTTCGCGACGTCACCGAAGTTCTCGACGCGCTCGACTTGCCCGCGCCCACGCGATCGCTCGAGGCGAGTGTAACGTACCAGGAGCCCTGCCATCTCGTTCACGCCCAACGGATTGCCGGCGCGCCGCGGCGGTTATTGGCTCGGATCCCGAGCGTCAATCTCATCGAGATGGACGAAAGTGCGGTTTGTTGCGGTAGTGCCGGGGTTTACAATCTGACTCAGCCGGAGATGGCCTCGCGCCTGCAGCGGCGCAAAGTCGATTCGATTCGGCGAACCGGTGCAACGATCGTCGCAACGGCGAATCCCGGTTGTGCGATTCAGGTGAGCGCTGGTTTACGCGATGCGGACTATCCCGCAACCGTAAAGCACGTCGTCGAACTGCTCGACGAAGCCTACGAAAGCTAAAGCGTCGCCGTGACGCGGTCCGTATCGTTTTGCGCGTCAGCGAGCGAATGAAAGACGGCGAAGACTCCGATCAGGCCGGTGATGTTGAGCAGTCGCGAGATTGGTCCGTCCTTTACAATCAGGCGGAACGAACCGCCGCGTTCGGCCGCTCGCCGATGCGCGCCGATCAGAACTCCGAGGCCCGTCGAGTCTAGAAATTCAAGCTGCGTGAGGTCGACGATTAGCCGTTGACTTCCCTTTTCGGTCGCTTCCCCGAGCGCGGCGCGGATCGTGGGAGCGGTCGCAAGATCCAGGCTCCCACGAAGCTTGAAGATCAACGTTTCTCCGCCGCCCTCGGTCTTGAGGTCGATACTTAACTCGTCGTGTGTCATGCTCACGACTGCTCTTCGAGCCGGCGCCGGGTTTGGCCTACAATCGCGCCGCCGGCTAGACGAAGCGCCCTGCGTCGTCGTCCCAACGCGTCACGTGCTCGCTGACGAGATGGACGCCGCCGATCCAACGATTGATGGAGTGCTCCTCGAGCCAATCGGCATCACCAGCGAGCACGCGTCTACCGAGCGCCGTCGTAACGAGCGTGCCATCTTCTTCTTCAACCAGCGCCGCCTCGGCGGCGGCAAGATCTTCGAGCATCTTTGCAAAAACGCGCTCCTCCAAGAAATAGGCTTCTTCGCGCGTCTGTGCGCGCAGGAATAGCTCCTCTGCGCGGGCACGCCCCTGCGCGACGGCATACAAGGCTTGGCGCTGCGACCGTGAGAGCCCGTCACGTTTCCAAGGATACTCCTCGCAGAGACGCTGCAGCGCGACGCGTAGAAACGGCAGCCCGATTGCGTCCTCGCCCGCGGCCGCGTAAAGATCTGCCGGTGAATCTGACGTGAAGCGCTCCCAACTGCGCCGGGCGGACTTAAAGACCGCCGGCGTCGCCGTTCGGCGCTTGGGGAAAAGCGGAAAGATTTCGTCCACCGTCATGTTAGCGAGGTAGTGATCGCTCTGTACGACCGAAACTCGGCCAGGCTCGAGATCCAGTTCTTCGAGCGAGGTCAATGCCTGCAAGAGCTGCAGCTGGTCGTAGAGATCGTGCTCGAACCAAAGCACAACCTCATCAAAATCTTCCGCCCGCCGAAGCTGCGCGTCGCGCCGGGAAAACTCATGAATCAACTTGATCGGATTGCCGTATCCACGCTCCGCCAGGTATTGCGTTCGTATCGCACTCGTCTGCTCGAGCGATAATCTCGCTGGGACCGGACCTTCGTTCAGCGCGTCGCGCCACGCAACGTGCGTCCCGAGGACGCCCGCGTTCTTGAGCAAGTAGAGCGCTCCGTCGCCATTGGTGATGTGGAGCGTCGCTGCCGAGCGGGTCAGATTGGAGGCACCCCGTCAGCACCGCAAGGGCCAACGAGAACGCTCAATCCAAATCGGTTGCGATCCGAAAGGGTCACGGGCTCCTCCTCAAGCTGGGGTGGCTGGATTCGAACCAACGCATGGCGGAGTCAAAGTCCGCTGCCTTACCGCTTGGCTACACCCCATTGTCGAGGGACCCTTCGACGAAGCTTACCACTCGCTAACTCAAAATTCCCTAGCGCCCGCGCATACGCGCAGAAAGAGCAAGCGCCGCCATACGCACGGCGACGCTTGCTCTTTTGCTAGGAGTTCGCCGGAGCTACCGAGTTGCCAGGAGGCGCTTCGCTCCGACGTACCGCGCCGCCCAATACGACTCGGAAAGGTGACTGACGGTGACCCCATGACTCGAGCTTGCGTGGACGAACTTTCCCTGCCCGAGATAGATGCCCACGTGCGAAACGCCGCCGTAGGTATCGAAAAAGACGAGATCGCCTGGACGCGGCCCACCGACGGCTGGGCGGCCCGCGTCGTACTGCGCGTCGGCCGTGCGCGGCAGCGAGACCCCGAGCAGCGCGAATACGTGCTGGACGAAACCCGAGCAATCGAAGCCGGCCGAGCTCGTGCCGCCAAAGGCATACGGCACGCCGAGAAAGCGTAACGCGCTTCGGGTGAGTTCTTGGGCGATTTTGGAAGTACGGGCGAGGATTCCGCCCGTGAACCGGTCGATGCCGGCGTGACGATGTTGGCGGGTGGTGACGATGAGTCGGGAGGTCCACTCCGCGACGTCGGGGCTTAAGGCCTGGGCGTTGGCCCCCTGTGCGGCCCCGGCGTAATCGAGCTCGGGTGAGTTGGTGACGGTATCGGCTCGCACAAGCGCTCCCGAACTCGCGATGAAAAGGGCAAAGGCCCACACAACTACCACATGACGCAAGAATCCGCTCCTCTTTCTCGACACTTGCGGGGTTAGTTGACGGGTTCGGGCGGGAAAGATTCGCCCTAGGGCCGACCGGCCCACTCACCCCTACCGGGATATCCCCCGCTCGGAGCTGCTACTCCGACTCAGTGACCTATTACAGGTTGATGTCTCGCGCTTCGGCACCACGTCAGGGCGCCCTTCCACGATCCATCCGATTCTCCGATTCCTGGGGTTACGTTGAAACGAACCGCTCGACCTCCCGCTCGATTCGGCGAGCAACGCGACGAGCCGTGTTCTCGACCAGCACCCGATCGTCGCCCTCAGCCATCACGCGAATAAGCGGCTCGGTCCCCGAGGGTCGAATCAGCAACCGCCCCGACTCGCCAAGCTCCAGTTGCGCCGCGGCGATTTCTTCGCGCACGCGCGCCGAGTCGAGCACCTCTCGATGCGGCGTCCGAACGTTGACGAGAATCTGCGGCACGTATACGACGTCGCGGACCAATTCGTGAAGCGTCGCGCCTCGCGAAGCGATGATTCCGAGCAACGTAATCGCAGTCCGCGGTCCGTCGCCGGTCGTGTTGTGGCGAAAATCGATGACGTGACCGGATTGCTCGCCGCCCAACCGATAACCGCCGGTTCGCATCTGCTCGAGCACGTAACGATCGCCGACCGCCGTACGAAGCAAACGAATCCCGCGCCTGCGCAGCGCCCGTTCGAACCCCAAGTTGCTCATGACCGTCGCGACGACCGCAGCTTCCGGCAGTTCATCTTGGTCCTGCATGTCGCAGGCGAGCGCGAAGAGCACGTGATCGCCCGTGACGATTGTAGCGGTCTCGTCAACGAAGAGAGCGCGATCGGCGTCCCCGTCGAACGCGACGCCGATCACCGATTTTTCACCGCTCTCGATGCTGGAACGAACGGCTCCCTGCACTCCACGCAGGTCCGTAGCACCGCAATCCACGTTGATGCGCCCACCGTCGTTTTCGCAGTTAAGCTCGGTGACTTTGGCGCCAAGTTTGCGCAACGCGTACGGCGCGATCGCATAGCCGGCGCCGAAGGCACCGTCGAGCACGACGTGAAGCCCGGTCAGGCTCTGCGCGCGTTCGTAAAGCTCAGCGTAGTAGTGGCGCGCGAGATTTTGGGCTACCTGCGCGGTGCCGATCGCGGTGCCGCTCGGGCGGGGCAGCTCGGGAGAATCGAGCAGCGCTTCGATGCGGTCTTCCAGCGTATCCGAGAACTTAAAGCCGTCCGGGCCGAAAAACTTGATCCCGTTGTCGGCGATCGGGTTATGCGATGCGCTGATCATCGCGCCGGCTGCGCCGCCTATGGTCCGAACGACGCAGGCGACCGCCGGGGTAGGAACGATCCCGATCGAAATTGCATTCCTTCCGACTGACGTGATGCCGGCGATGAGGGCTGCCTCGAGCATCGTGCCCGAGACGCGCGTATCGCGTCCCACGACGATTGGCGCATCTCCGTCGCCCCGCTCGGAAAGAACGCTGGCTGCGGCACGCCCGATCTGCAACGCCAGTTCCGGCGTCAGCTCGCAGTTGGCGACGCCGCGCACTCCATCGGTGCCGAAGAGCCGGCTCATTTTGCGAGCCCGCTTCCCTCGACGAAACGCGTCCGGATCCGAACTAAGTTGGGTGTAACGGTAAGCCCTGCCACCTCGGTACCCGAGGAGTCGACGGCTATCGGACGCACCATCTCGTCAACCGTTTTCGGTGAATTCGGCAGCGCGAGGTCGGCATGCACCGCCGAAACTTGAGCCAGTAGCGAAGTTGGCGCGCGAACGATCGCCGCTTGCGGCGAGAATTTGCATTCCGCCGACCACGATGCCGCTCGGCTGCGCACCTACGTAGTGGACGGTGACCGGAAACGAGCGCTGTTCGATGGCTTCGATCGTGAGCGTGACCGATGCCGGGCTAAGGCTCTGGACGGCCACGTCGGGTGCGACGAGCTGCACGGGGACGTTGTAAACGCCTGTCTCCTTGTTCGAAAGATCGAGCACGGCTTTGATCTCGTCCGGCTTAACGCCCGGCTCGCCGCGCTTGGTCGCGACCGTCACGACCGCCTCGCGATCCGCGTATCGAGCCACGTAACCCAGCGCCAAGTTCGCCGCCGAGATCGGGATCGAAAGCTGCTGAAACTCCGGCGTCGCAACGATCGGGTTACCGGCAAAGCGGAAGTATGCCCATCCAACGATCGCGAGCGCAACTGCCAGCGCCTTGAGCGCGAAGTTTTTGCGGATAATCTCCAATCGACGATTCTTTCACGAAACCCGCGACGTCGCCTCGCCCCGCCGCGGTCGCAGTCGCGACCGCAGATGCGCGAGCAAGTCCGTGCCCCGCCGTTGACGCGGTGGTCTCGTCACCGCCAGCAGCATTCTTATCAAACGTTGCTCGTCGTCGATCGGTCGCGAGAGCAGCCCGCCGCGCGCGATCGTAATCGCGCCCGTCTGTTCTGAAACGACGAGCACGACGGCGTCGGTCTCCTCGCTCACCCCTAGAGCAGCACGATGGCGCGTACCGAGGCGAGTGATCGAACGCGCCTGTTCCGATAACGGCAGCGTGCAGCCCGCAGCTTCGATGCGACCCTCGCGGATAACGACTGCGCCATCGTGCAGGAGCGAGTTTGACGCGAAGATCGACGCCAGCAACTCCTCGGAAACGTCGGCGTGCAGCGACGTTCCGCTTTCGCAGTAGTCCTTGAGCCCGCTTTGTTGCTCGATGACGATCAGCGCGCCTCTCCGGTTGCGCCCGAGCAAGAACGCGGTGCGGCCCAAAATGGCGACCGTTCGGTCCTCAGGACGGTTGCGGCCCAGCTCACCGCGCTCGCGCTCCATTCGAAAGAGGCCTCCACGTCCGATCTGTTCGAGCGCTCGGCGCAGCTCGGGTTGAAAGACGATCGGAATCGTCACAGCCGCGCCGACCACCAGAAGCCTCAAAATCGTGCCGAGAAGATAGAGGTGAAAGAGCGTGGCAATCCCCAGCAGCGCGAGCAAGACGAGAATACCGGTCAGGATCTGCACGGCGCGCGTGCCCCGTATCAGCAGCAGGACGTAGTAGATCAAGATGCTCGTCGCGATGACGTCAACGACGTCCGAAAGCCCGACGTATCCAAAGGGACTAGGCACGATCGCTGCTCTCCAAAACTCGCTCCACCACAATCTGTGGCGCGCGTAGTCCGCTGGCCGCAACCTTTGCCGCCACCGGTCGAGGAAGCGGGGAGAGCAACTCGGCGGTACGTGCGCTCTGCCACCTTTGCAACTCGACGTCAACGAGCGCTAGAACGACCGCGGCATCGGTGAGGCCGGGATCCCATTCGACGACCACACCTCCGGGAACGGGTAGGCATGCAAGAACCCCAGCAGGCCGGCCGGCGCCGCCGAGGCTTTCGCATAGGAACGGCAAGGCTTCCGTCAGCGCAGGGAAAACTGCCAAGGCAATGATCGGTTTGTCGTATAGCGTGCCGGCTTCAATCGCGCGAATCTCCGCGGCATCGTACCGATCCGGCATCGCGAGCAGCGCGTACGAACGCCGGGCCGCCGCGCTCGTGCGCCAAAGCACGCTACCGCCCTGGCGCCGGACCGCATCCTCGATCGCCGCACGGCGCGCATCGTCGAGATCGCCCTCGATGCTCAAGGTTAGATAAGCCACGCTCGCTTCATCGTTAGCCGTTTACGGCATCCAATCTTGCGAGTAACGCAGACTCGGCGGGCGCTCGTCGTTTCAACCGGAAAGAACTCGGCGTGGGTCTCGGTTGACGGCGAGAGCGGCTTGCGAATCGCGCAGCTTCGCCGAATGAGCGGAGAGCGCTTCATGCCCGTGCCCGGCGACGTCGCCGACGTCCGGATTCTCGAAGACGGACACGCCCTTATCGAACGCATCGAGGATCGCCACTTCACCCTCGAGCGCCGAAGTGCGGGCGGACGAGCCAAGACGATGGCGGCAAACATCGATCTTCTCGTCACGGTCACCGCCCTAGCGGACCCGGCGCCTCGTCTGGTCACCCTCGACCAGCTCCTTGCCTTTGCTGAAATCGAGAACATCAAGGCCGCCGTCGTACTCACTAAGCCCGACCTTAGCGACCGGACGCAGATGCGCGCGCTGCTTTCCCTCTACCAATCGCTCGAATATCCGGCGATCGCCGTCAATCCGAAGGCAGGTGAGAATCTAGAGGCGCTGCGCGAGCTGCTTCGCGGCCGGCGGGCGCTGCTCGTCGGCAACTCGGGCGTTGGAAAGAGCACGATTTTTCGAGCTCTCGGCGGGGAATCGCCCATCGGGGAGGTTTCGCGCCATGGACTGGGCAGACAGACGACAACCGCGGGCCGTCTCTATCGCCTCGACTCAGGATTCCTGATCGATAGCCCCGGAATCAACGAATTCGGTCTGGGTGCCGTGGACTCGTCCGCGCTGACCCAAGCCTTTCGCGAGATCCGCGGGCTCGCGAGCAGTTGCCGTTTCACCGATTGCAGCCACCTGCAGGAGCCCGATTGCGCGGTACAGGCCGAGCTCGCGGGGGGCCGAATGGCGTCGAGCCGCTATACGAGCTACCGCAAGATGCTGCTGGAACCAACCTAGCGCCACGGAACGCCTCCTAGGCTGGACACTCGCCGAAGAGGCCTGCTATGATACTCGCCGTGCCTAATATTAAAGCCGCCGAGAAGTGGGTCTTACAGTCGGAGAAGCGAGCCACACGGAACAAAGGCGTTAAAAGCCGGCTGAGGACGCTCTTCAAGCGCGCCGCCGACTCCGGTGACACCGCCTCGACGCCGACAGTTGAGAGCGCCTTCGACAAGGCTGCAAGCAAAGGGATCATTCATCGCAACAAGGCCGCTCGCAAGAAAGCCCGCCTCGCTAAAGCCGTGCGGCGCACGACCGCCGCGCCCGCGAAGCCCGCAAAAGGCCGCTCGAGTAAAAAGAAAAGCTAGGGAATATCTTCCTTAAGGATCGGCGTTGATCGCGAGCCGCGTCGTGCGATCGGCGCGCGCCGCTTTGACGATTCGCTCTCGAACGATCTCTCGTAACTCCGCCGGCCGGCGGCTCCGAAGCGCGATTCTGTACCGCCATTCGTTGTTGACGCGCGCGATCGGATACGGCGCGGGGCCCAACACTTCGGCGATCTCTGCGTCGCGCAGGTATCCGGCGTAGCGGCGCGCGGTCTCCGCAACGCGCCGGCGATCGCGCCCGATAATTCCTAAATAAACGAGCCGCTGCGCCGGCGGAAATCCGACGGCGGCGCGTTCTCGCAACTCCGCCGCGGCGAATCCGTCGTAGTCGTGAAGCGCGGCGAAGCGAATCGCTGGATGATCGGGCGCATAGGTCTGAACGATCGCCTCGCCGCGCCGGGCGCGACCGCTGCGCCCGCAGACTTGCGCGATCAAGGCAAAGCTTCGCTCGGCCGCCCGAAAGTCGGGAGCGTAAAGACCGATGTCCGCAGCGACGACGCCGGCGAGCGTCACCGTCGGATAGTCCAGACCCTTGGCCACCATCTGCGTTCCAACCAAAACGTCGCCGTCCGTCTCGAAATCGCCGAGGATTCGCGCGTGGTCGCCAATCCGCGTCGTCGTATCCGAGTCCATCCGCAGAACGCGCGCATCCGGAAAGAGCCGACGAACCTCTTCGACGACACGCTCGGTCCCAACGCCCAGCTCCCGTATCGCTTCCGACCCGCAAGTGGGGCAGCGTTGCAAAATCGGCATTTGATAGTCGCAGTAGTGACAGCGCAGCACCCGTTCGCTGCGGTGAACGGTCAGTGCGACGCTGCAACGCGGACACTGCGGCGAGGTTCCGCAGCTGCGGCAGATCAGCGCGCTCGCACTTCCCCGCCGGTTGACGAAGAGAAGGCTCTTTTCACCCCGCTGCAGCCGCTCTCCGATGGCTTGCACGAGCGTACTGCTAAAGATGCCGCGGTTGCCGCTCTCGAACTCCTTGCGCATGTCCACGACGCGGACGTCCGGAAGCGGCAGTGACGTGGCCCGTTCGCGCAGCTCCAGGAGCGCGATCCTTCCGCTCGTTGCCGCCGCGTAACTCTCCAAGGAAGGCGTAGCGCTCCCGAGCAGCAAGACGCCGCCTTCGAGCTTCATTCGCTCGCGTGCTACCGCCACGGCATGGTACCGCGGCACCACCTCCTGCTTGTACGAAGGATCGTGCGCTTCGTCGACGATCAGCAACGCAACGTCGCGCAACGGAGCGAAGACGGCGCTTCGCGCTCCAACGACGACGTCTACCTCTCCTCGAGCGCAGGCTTGCCAGGCGTCGAACCGCTCCCGCTCTGAGAGCGCCGAGTGAAGAACTGCGACGCGGTCTCCGAATGCTGCCTCAAAGCGCTGCGCGGTCTGCGGCGTAAGCGAGATCTCCGGCACCAATACGATCGCGCGGAGGCCGCGCCCAACGACCCGCTTGATGGCCTCGACGTAAACGTGAGTCTTGCCGCTTGCCGTCACCCCGTAAAGAAGCGCGGCGCCGAAGCGTTTCGCGTCAATCGCGTTCTCGATCCATCGCAACGCGCGCGACTGCTCGGCGTTCGCCGCCGGCGCTTTCCGAGCGATCGTCTCTTCGCGCGCGCTCGTCGCCGGCCGAGCATATCGTTCTCGCACCGCACCGGCTCGCAACGCGCGCCCGATCACGGCACTGCTGAATCCCGCGAGCAGCGCATCGGCACGCGCGACGCCCGGATGCGCGCGAACGAATGCTGCGAGCGCCTCGGCCTTCTTTCCCCGAATTGCACGATCGCCCGGATCGAGAACGCGGATGCGATACTCGCTCGTCCGCGGCTCGACCAGCCGGCGTTCTCGCGTCAACGCGCCGGCCCGCACGAGCGCCCGCACGTGCGCGAGCAGCGACCCGCGGTCGCCGATTCGGCGTGCTTCCGGGTGACGCAAGAGCTGCTCCAGCCCGAAACCGTCGGCAAGCTCCTCCCAAATCAGACGAATCAATCGTGGCGGCAGCGACGGATAACGGCGCGGGTTCGGACGGGCGCCGCGCACGAAGGAATCGCGCATTCGAGGGATCGCGTCGGCTAGAACGACCGCGCCGAGCGCTTCGCCCAGCGTGCAGAGGTAGTGCTCCGCCACAAACGTCGCCAGTTTCAGACCGATTTCGTCGAACGCGCGCGGCACGTCGAGCCGCTCGAGTACGCGTTTGAGTGGTTTGGGCGGGTCGGCGGCTTCGCGTACGGGAGAGACGACGAACGCTAGAAGTTCGCGGCTGCCGAGCGGAACCCGTACGACGTCACCGATCCCCAGCTCGAGTGAGTCCGCGTCGTACGTAAGCGGAAGGTCGAAACGCGACGAACGAATTGCCGGTAACGCGTCAACGACGCGCACGAAACTTCTCCGGCGGTTGCTGGAGCGCGGCAAGAACTGCGTGCACGCTGCGGCTCGAACACTCGACTCCATACTCGACGTCGCCGATGCTGCGCGGAAGGACGAAGCGCAGACGCCCCGAGCGCTTCTTCTTATCGCTGCTCATCGCCGCGAGGACCGCCTCCGGAGCTAAGGCCGTCTGCAAGGGCAAGCGCAGGAGCGTCAACAGCGTGATGACGCGCAAATGCTCGGCTTCGCTGAAACGCCCGGTCCGTAAGGCCAACAATCCCGCGGCGCGCAGGCCGAGCGCGACCGCCTCGCCGTGCGTCATACGGTACTGCGAAGCTCGCTCGAACGCGTGTGCGAAGGTATGACCGAGATTCAGAAGTTCGCGTACACCCGCTTCGTGCCGGTCGTCGGCGACGGTCATCGTCTTTACCTTAATCGCAGATTCGATCACGTGCTCCCACGGCCAGCGTGCGAGCGGGTGTGGCGCGAGCTCCTCTAGCGCTTCGAAGAAGTCTCCACCTTCGATGACGCCGGCCTTGACGATCTCCGCCAGACCTTCGGCAAAACCGCGCCTTGAGAGCGAGTCAAGAGCCGCGACGTCGCAGAATACCGCGACCGGATCTCGAAAGCAGCCCACAAGATTTTTACCGGCGCGAAGATTGACGCCCGTCTTTCCGCCGATCGCCGCGTCGACCATCGCCACCACAGAAGTTGCGACGTGTCCGTATGCGATGCCGCGCATGTAGGTTGCACATGCAAAACCAAAAAGGTCGCTCGCGACGCCTCCGCCTACTCCCACCACCAGGCTCGAACGCTCGACGCCCTCGCCGCCCATCGCGTCTAGGACGCGCTCGACCGTATTGAGCCGTTTTTGCGTCTCGCCAAGCCGAAAAGCCAGCACACGCGGGTTGCCAAGCGCCTTCGCCACCTCTTGCCCGAACGCCAGGACGTGGCGGTTCGCGTCGCAGAGCAGCAGCCGCGCGGGCCCGTGCGCTCGCGCGAAATCCGCTATTTCTGAATGAAGCTTTTTCCCCACGACGATCGGGTAACCGAGGTCGTCGTTGCGCAATGCTTCCGCCATTATGCCGATGCGCGGCGTCCGTCGAGCTTCTTCTTGCGCAACCAGCCAACGATCTCGTCGATGACCTGCCCATCGCTGTGGCTCGTCGCTTCGATCACACAATCGGCGCTCTCGTAGTCGCGCATGCGCAAAGCGTATAGCTCCGCAATTCGTTCCAGTGTCGGGCTCGAGCCGAGAACCGGCCGCACTTCGCGGCTTCGCCGCACGCGGGCCAAGATCTGCTGCGGCGAGACCTTGATGAATACGCGGTAGGCGTTCTCTCGCAAGAGGCTTCGGTTCTCCGCGACGGTGAGAGCGCCGCCTCCAAGCGCGACGACGCTCGCGTTGGCGTTTTCCAGCGCAGCGTTTAATGCCGCATGCTCGTACCGTCGGAATGCCGCCTCGCCCTCGTCATCGAAGATCGTCGCGATCGGTCCATGCTCGCGCACGACGATTGCGTCCGTATCGAAAAAGGCCCAGCCGAGCTTGCGCGCGAGCTTACGCCCGATCGTCGATTTGCCCGACGCCATGAATCCGACCAGCGCCACGTGTCGCTTCACCGCGTGAAGAGGCGCGCCGCCGCGTCGCGGCCGCGCGCCAGATTATCCAGGGTCTCTTCCATCGAGTCGCCGCCGTACTTCTCCAGGAGCGGGGCCATCAAAGCAAGCCGGACCATCGCTTCACCGACGATCGCCGCCGCGGGCACAACGCAGACATCGCTGCGGACGATCGTTGCGGGCGCATTGGTGCCGTGGTGAAGATTCACCGACGGCAACGCCTTCATGAGCGTCGGAATTGGTTTTACCGAGACTCGAACGACGATCGGCTCGCCGTTGCTCATGCCGCCCTCGATGCCCCCAGCCCGATTGCTGCCGCGCACCACCCGCTCGTCGGACATCGCGAAGAGGTCGTGCGCGCGTGAACCCGGCGTCGCGGCGACGCCCGCGCCGAGCCCGATCTCAACCGCTCGAACGGTTTGCATTCCCATGATCGCTCCCGCGAGAATGCCGTCGAGGCGCTGACTCGGTTGCCGATTGCTTCCGATGCCGGCTGGCATCCCGTCAATGCGAACGACGAAGCGTCCCCCCAGCGTGTCGCCCGCGCTCTTGGCCGCATCAATGGCGGCAATCATCCGCGTGCCGGTTTGGCCGTGCGGACAGCGCACGTCGCTGCGCTCGACTTCCTCTTGTTCCCACTCGTCGAGTTCCGGTGCCTCGACGTCGCCGATCTGTGCCACGTAGCTGCGCGTTCGAACGCCGAGCGCCTCGTGAAACTGCGCGCAAATAGCTCCGAGGCAGACGCGCATCGCGGTCTCGCGCGCGCTGGCCCGTTCCAGCACGTTGCGCAAGTCGCGCTGCCGGTACTTCAGCGCGCCGGCGTAGTCGGCGTGGCCCGGACGCGGGTTCGTCAGCGGGTCGCCGGCGCCGGTCAGCGGATCCATCAGCGCACGCACCTTCGGAGTCAGGTAATCGCGGTTCCGAACGATCGCGGCAATCGGCGATCCGAGCGTCTCGCTTCCTCGCACCCCCGCGAGGAACTCGACCTCGTCATGCTCGATCTTCATGCGAGCGCTGCGACCGTAGCCGCCCTGCCGCCGCGCGAGAGTCTCGTTGATCGTCTCCACGTTCAAGCGCAGGTGCGCCGGAATTCCATCGAGGATGCCGACCAACGCCGGACCGTGCGACTCACCTGCCGTGAGATAGGAGAACACGAGTTCGCTGTTCGGCGCGTCGCGGCGCGCCTACTTCACCGGCGTCCCGGTCGCCAGACGCCGGCGTCAACGTTCTCAAACGTTCCATCGCGGCGCGATGCAAGCGCGAAACGTGACGCCGGGAATAACCAAGCCGCGCCGCGACCTCGACGACGGTCGCTCCTCCGAGGTGAATTGCCGCGATGATCCGGCGTTCCAGTGGGGGCAGGACGAGAAGCATCCGCTCGACCGTCAAACGATCGAGAAGATCCTCGATCCCGCCAGGCGGAACGCAATCCTCGCGGCCCTTCAACAGCTCGAAGGAGATCATCCGGCTGCTGGCGCGGTAGGCGCGTATCTCGCGCGCCTGAGCCGGCGTCGCGGCAACGAAGCTCGCGACGTCGCTCTCGGAGGGGAGCCGCCCCAAGCGTGCCGAGAGTTCCCGCTCCGCCGCGTTCCAGCGCCGCTCCAGATCGCGCACTCCGCGCGGCGCCCGCAAGAAACGCTCGCTATCTCGAACGTAGTGCATCAGTTCGCCAACGATTAAAAGCCAGGCGTACGCTTCGAACGGCGCGCGCTGGGCAGGATCGTACCGGTCGACGGCTTTGATCAATCCGATCGCGCCGACTTGTTCGAGATCAGCGCGATCGAGGCCGCGACGCACGAAACGCCGAGCCGCTCGCCGGCAGAGATACCAATATTTTGTAATGAAGCAGTCGCGCTCAATAGGCCGGCGCAACGGCGTTGCACGGAATCGAAGAGCCACACCCCAAACCTCTTCTCGAAAGAGTCTCGACGGTTGACGCTCGAAAGCGGCATCCGTTGCTAAACGTTATATACCACGCACTACGAAAGCGCAATAGCCTGCAGGAGTCGTCGTGCAGCGACGACGAGTATGCCCGGGTATGAAAGCGTCACGTGCGGTACTGCTCGTGGCGTTGGCGCTTCTCGCGATTGCGGCTCTTCGCGATCTCGCGCGTCTCGGTGACGCGTTGCCGTGGCGACAGCTATACGACTTTGCAGACTTCTACTGCGCGGGCGCTGCGCTCGACCGGGGCGAGGATCCGTATCGCTACGAACCGCTCCACCGCTGCGAACACTCGGTCAACGAGACCGCCGCGTATCGCGCCGATCCTGGCCGGATTGTGCCGGCACCGCTGCCGCCGTACGACTTTCCGCCTCTAATGTTCGCGGCACGGCTGAGTTTTGGAAATGCGCGCGGGATCGCCGCAATTGCCATCGCGCTTGCCGTCGGCCTCTCGATTTGGGGGCTTGCGATCGTCACCGGCCGGCTCGACGTCGCGGCGCTGGCGCTGCTCCTGCCCGCCGGATTCGTCCTGCTCAACGCAGGTCAAGTCGTCCCGTTTGCGCTCGCCGGATTGGTTTTCTGCGGCGTCGCGCTTGCGCGCGGACTCGATCGAGTGGCCGGAATCTTGGCCGCGCTAACGCTCATCGAGCCTCACTTGGGCTTACCGGTCTGCGCGGCCATGCTCTGC
This sequence comes from Vulcanimicrobiota bacterium, assembly GCA_963831815.1. Lineage (GTDB taxonomy): Bacteria > Vulcanimicrobiota > Vulcanimicrobiia > Vulcanimicrobiales > Vulcanimicrobiaceae > Cybelea. The sequence goes on along the minus strand of CAWHRL010000001.1, from coordinate 633,928 downwards.
TGGTTGCCGCGCAGCCGAATCAGCCTCATCGCCACGCTCTTCGTGCTCGCGAGCGTCGGCTTGTTGTTGGTCGGCGTAGCGGGAGCTGCCGAGTACGTAGGAAGGGTCCTTCCAGGTCAGGCGCTGGCCGAAACCTCTTACGTGTATCAGTACAGTCTCACGTATCTCCTTCGAATGCTCGGAGTGCCAAACGGTGGAGCGCTCCTCGCAGGCGAGCTCTCCTATGCAGCGATGGCCGTCTTTGGAGTTTGGTTGGGGCGTCGCGTCGCGCAGCGGCTCGAACGGCGCGAGCTCCTTGCTTACATTCCCGGAGCCTGCAGCGTGATCGCCGGCCCATACGTTCACATGGTCGATCTTTCGTTCGCCATCCCGGCGACGATGGTTTTGGCGACCTCGCTTCGAGGACGCTCCAAGGAGCTCGCAGTTGCGGCGCTCTGCCTTCTTGCGGTTCCATGGATCTTGGTTTGGATTTCCAAAAGACTCTTTCTGGCGTCGCTCTTCGTCGTTGCGGCGCTCTTATTTCGCCTGAGAGCTAACCCCGCCGCCGCGATCGCCCTTTTCGCCGGAGTTGCTGCGAGCATCTACCTTCTGGAATTGGCGCCGCCCGCGCCACTGGTGGCGATCACTCCGGGAACCTTCGCTGCCGGCGATTTGGCGCAGGAGGCGTGGCGAGCGTACGTCGTGCAACTCGGAGAGGCAAGCATCACATGGCTCGCCGTCAAGGTCCCGAGCTGGATCGCACTCGCGGCGATGGTAGCCTCAGCGATAACAGCTCTTCGCTCGGAACGGATAGTGCAGCGGCCATGAAGAGCCGCCGGCAGCTCGTCGTCGCTATTGTGATGATTGCGCTGGGCATCGCCGCCTTGCGCGATCTGAGCCGGCTCGGTGATGCGTTACCGTGGCGAACGATGGACGAGTTCGCGGATTTCTACTGCGCGGGCTGGACCGTAGACCAGCGCGAGAATCCGTACCGTTACGAGCCGCTGCACGCGTGCGAGCATCGCGTTAACGTGGGGAACAGCTTTCGCGCTCGCATCTTCGCAAGCAATCCGCGCATTGCCGTTCCCGCTCCGCAGCCACCATACGATTTCGTTCCTTACGCGGCGCTGGCACGGCTACCCGTCACGCCGGCGAGGATCGTAGATGGAGTCGCGATCCTGGCCGCGGTGGCCGTCTGCGCCCTGGCGCTCGCTGCATTGGGGGTGCCGCTCGGCCTGTCGCTCGCAGCTCTGACACTCTCTGTCGCCTATGTCGAGCTCAATACCGCGCAGATCGTTCCGTTCGCGCTGCTCGCGCTCGTTCTCGGCGGCCTCGCGCTCGCGCGTGGCCGCTACGCGCTGGCCGGCATCTTGATTACGCTAACCGCGATAGAGCCGTTGGCCGGCCTGCCTGTGATTGCCGCAACGCTGCTTTTCGTACGGGGTGCCCGCATCGCCGTCGTTTCGACGGCGCTTCTCCTTGCGCTCATCTCAACCGCGGCAGTTGGGCCGGCCGGCGTCCTCGACTACTTCGCCAACGTCCTCCCGGCGCACGCAGGCTCCGAACTGCACTTCCCGTTTCAATACAGCCTGACGTCCGCTCTCGTGTACGTTGGCCTGCATCCATCGGTCGCACGAATCGCGGGCGCGCTTTCATACGTAGTCCTCGTAGTCTTCGGGCTCGTGCTGGCGCCGCGAGCGAGTGCGGCATTACAGCGGCCCGCGCTGCTCGTCTTTCTTCCAGCCCTGAGCGCGGTCGTCGCCGGACCTTTTCTTCACCAGGAAGAGCTCTGCTTCGCACTTCCCGCTCTTCTGATTCTCGCGATCGCCACGTACGGAACCACGCGTACGTCTGCGGCACTTGCGCTCTGCGTCCTCGCGGTTCCGTGGCTCCTGGTCTGGAGCGCAAAGCAGCTATTTCTCGCGAGCATCTTCGTCTGCGCGGCGATCCTGCTCGAACTCGGAATCGATCTCCCGGTTGCCTTCGCGCTTCTTTGCCTGATCGCCGCAACGATCTATCTTTTCCAACTTCACCCGCCGCATCTGCCGGTTCCGACCGCGAGCGCGTGGCACGCCTACCTTCCAAACGACCTCGTGCAGAATGAATGGCGCGACTATACCGAGGCAAGGAGCACTCGCGACCCGCTGTGGCTGGCGATCAAACTCCCGACGTGGGCCGCTCTGATCGGCGCGCTTGCAATTGCGGCTCGATGCGGCCTTCAATCTCAGCCCGCATTTGGATCCAGCCGCGAAAGTTCGCGTGAAAGCCTTCGTCCGTAGCCGGTACCGCGACGTGTTCGAAGGGGCTCAGGTGACGGTCGCTCTTTAGCCGCTCGTAAAGCTCGAGGTCCTTTTCGATTTCTCGCCGGCCCTCGTGTGTCAAATACGAGACGCGCGCGCAGCGGGCTGCCGAAATCCGCTTGCGCGTTTCCAGCGGCAGGTCGCGCTCGTCAGGCTGCAGCAGTGGTGTGTGCCACGCCTCGTAGGCGAGCGCCTGCGGCCTGCTGGCAACGATCGCCTCGCGCATTAGCACCGCGGCCTTGTGAATCTCGGGCTGCGCGTTACTCGAACAGCGCAGCTCGAAGAAATTATCCCACTGGGTTGCCGTCACGATGACGGTGTGCCAAAGAAACGGCTCAAGGATGCGGTTGAGTTCCTGCTTGTGAACCTTCAAGTCGAGAAGTTCCCGGGCGCGCCCGATCGCATCGTCCCGCGCCCGCAACCAAACCCGTTGCGCGGCCGCCGCCTCCTCGGCCGATAATACTTCGTTCGCGGACATCCCGGCTTTATTGCGTCCCCACTCCAACGGCAATACCGGATCCTGTTCGACGCGTTCGATCAGCTTTGACGTCGGTATTGCGCGGCTGCTCGCCGAATTTCGAGAGTTATGGACGATAAAGCCGTCCGCGACGAAGTTATGATAAGGACCTGCAACCTCAAGATCGTAGGTATCGCGTTCACCGACGTACTCGATAGACGCGAGCCGCACGAAGTGCCGCACCATGGCACGCTTCTTTTTCGGTACGTACGGCTTTCGCAAGCGTGCGCCGCCAACCGATGTCCAAAATGAATCGAAATTCTCGCCTGCTTCGACGTGGCGAAGGAGCACCAGTTCAAGGTTTCTATGGTGCAGGCTGAAGTGGCACTCCCGACAAAGGCTTGTAAGATTAGCCGGGTCGCAGGCACGCTCCGCGTTATGTGCCACCGGGTCGATGTGGTGGGCGTGCAAGTTCCGTCCCGAGCCGCATAGCACGCATTTGAAGTGATTGGCGCGGTGAGTTTGCAGCGCATGGCGCACGGTCCAAGCCCCGATTAGTTTGCGCGCTGGGCTGATGCCACCACGCCATAGGTGCGATTGCTCGCCTCTGCGCACCTTCGCGGCAGTCGGCCTGCCCCTAGTCTTAAGGTTGCTGTAGCGACGCCCCTTATTCCACGGTTCTTCCGGGTGTGAGAGCAGCCAGCCGATTTCGGTTTTCGGATCGCGTATTCCCAATTTTTTGCACTGGTATTTTATACGATCGATTGAAACGCCGCAGTACTTGGCTATTCGTTGGACCGAAAGCCCGACTTCGCGCATCCCGCTGAGCCATTTGGCGTCCTTGTACGCCTCGATACCGTTGACCGCAAACTCGGCCCCTCGACTCCAAGTCGCTATGCTACCGGTGCTCAAGGAAAGTCCGACGGCATCCTCGAGCGTCTCCCAGCCTCGGCGCGTCAAAAAACGATGGTCCTTTGACGTTAGGATCGCTTGTCCGTTTTCCAATGTTATTCGGAAAACGGGCTTGCGCCCTGAGAATACGATGTCGCGAACGTGCGTATGGTAAATCTCGCCCGTATCCTCGTTACACGATCGAAGCTCCATCGCTCTCAGGCGCTCCCGCATCGGCTGGCGATTGTAGCCAGGCCGCTCGAGCCATTCGATGAAATCGGCACCGCGAACGCGATTTGGCTTGCCCGGCACGGTGATCCGTTGTATGCCTACTCGCTTTGTCAGCAAGTCGATGCCGGTGTAGTCGGCGTAGCCGGCGACCGCCGCTAGCTCTCTGGCCGTATATTCACGCTGCGCTTCGACGGCGGTCGCGCTCTTAGTTTTCGGGCGATTGACGCGCGGCGCAGCGCCCGAATGCCACTTTTCGAAAAGCTCTCGCACGCTCATTGTAAACCGCTTTGTCGTGCTGTTGCCCTGTTTTGTAGGCAGATCAAAATAGATTTGCGTACCGCCATCGAGGCAAAACTGGCGGTGCGTGTTAAACTCCGCGAGCACGAAGCGCGGGAACGTTACCTCCAGCGTGGTAAGCCGGACTCCGAGCGGACTGACGGAGTCCAGCAGAACGCGCGCACTGTACGCCACGGGCGGCGTTAGCGTTTAGCCGCGATAACGTAAGAAGGCGGGAACGTCGATGTCGTCCATCGTCACCGGCGCGACCGCGTCCAGCTTGCCCGTATCGAAGGTATAGCCGCCCTGCGCGTTGCGATAGCCGCGCCGCGAGCCGAAGCCCGCAGCCAAAACGGTGACGCGCACCTTTCCCGACATCGTGGGATCTATCGATGCCCCGAAGATGATCTGCGCCTCGGAGTCCACTGCCCGGCTGATCATTTCCGCGGCCTCGTTCACTTCGTACATCGCCATGTCGGGGCCGCCGGTAATGTTGAAGATGACGCCGTGGGCGCCTTCCACGGTGGTCTCGAGCAACGGCGACGCGATCGCTTTCTGCGCCGCGTCGGCGGCGCGGTGCTCGCCGCTCCCCTCTCCGATGCCCATCATGGCCGAACCCGCGTCGCTCATGATCGTCTTGACGTCGGCAAAATCCAGATTGATGAGACCGGGCTGGGTGATGAGATCGGTGATGCCCGCGATTCCTTGGCGCAGCACGTCGTCGGCGTACGAGAACGCTTCGTTGAGCGGCGTCTTCTTTTCGATCACCTGCAGGATGCGCTCGTTTGGAATCGTGATCAGCGTGTCGACCTTTGCCTCGAGCTCGGCGATCCCGTTCTCCGCGATCTGCATGCGTTTTCTACCCTCGAACGCGAAAGGTTTCGTGACGACCGCGATGGTAAGCGCGCCCGATTCGCGCGCGAGTTCTGCGATAACCGGCGCCGCACCCGTGCCGGTCCCACCGCCCATTCCGGCGGTCAGAAAAACGAGATCGGCGCCCTCAAGAACGAGCGACAGATCCTCACGCGATCCCTCGGCAGCCTCGCGTCCGAGCGTCGGATTCGCGCCGGCACCCAACCCTCGAGTCTGACCGCCGCCGATGTGGACGCGATTGTCGGTGAGTGCGCCGCGCAGGGCCTGGACGTCGGAGTTTACCGCGAAGAAATCTACCCCGCTCAGTCCACCAGCGATCATCCGATTGACGGCATTGCAACCACCGCCGCCGATTCCGATGACTTTGATCGTCGCTGCGTGTTCGGGCTCGGACATGGAACGTCGTGCTTCAGCCATTGGTTCGGGTGCCTCCGTCAAGTGTAAAGTATAAAGCTAGGTCCAAAGATCCGCCAGCCATCGCTGGACTTTCGTCGCGACCGCGTTTGCGCGGCGTCCGCCGCGTAACACGTCGTCGCGGTCGCCGTTCGCGCCAAAGAGCACGAGACCCATTGCGGTCGCGTACTGGGGGGCCGCCATTGAATCCGTTAGTCCGCTGATGGTATTGGGCGTTCCTATGCGTACCGGCAAGCCGAATACCTCCTCAGCGATTCGTTCGATCCCCGGAAGCTGCGCGCCGCCGCCCGTAAGGACCACTTCCCCGAGCACCAAATCTCGCGGCACGTTCTCGACGATCTTTTGCTTGGCCATGCGTAGCGTTTCGAGTACGCGCGGGACGACGATCTGGTGCAACTCTACGGTCGAATGCTCTCGCGTCGCCCGTCCGTCGAGAGTGCGGACGTCAAAGCGCTCTTGCACTTCGGTGGCGCCGAGCCGCTTCTTCACGGCTTCCGCTTCCGTGAGCGTCGTCTTGAGACCGAGCGAGATGTCGCTCGTCAGGACGTTTCCGCCGACCGGGATCGTCGCCGTGTAGATCGCGCTGCCAAGCGAATAGACGGCGATGTCGGTCGTTCCTCCGCCGATATCGAGCAGAACGACTCCGACCTGCTTCTCTTCCTGTAGAAGCGTCGCAGCGGAGCTCGCCAGCGGCTCGAAGACCACGCCAAGCGTCTCCAAGCCGGCTCGCTGCACGCACTTGAGGACGTTTGTGATGAAGCTGTTGCTTCCGGTGACGATGTGAGTGTCAACCTCCAGGCGTCCGCCGGCCATGCCGACGGGGTCGTTGACGCCCTCTTGACCGTCCACGGTGAAGTACCGCGGCAGGGCGTGGATGATTTGGCGGTCGCTGGGGAGATTGATGATCTTGCTCGCATCAACGACCCGGCGCACGTCGCTCGAGGTAACCTCTCGGTCGTCGCCGGAGACCGCGACCACCGCTCGATTGTTCGTGCTGCGAATATGGTCGCCCGTGATCCCTACGAAGACCTCGTTGAAATGCAGCCCTGCCATCCGCTCGGCCTTTTCGGTTGCGGCTTCGATCGACTTGATCGTCTCCTCTAAGTCGACGACCACGCCTTTGCGCATCCCAAACGAAGGCGCTTCACCGACGCCGACGATCTCGAGACCGGCGGAGCCGTTGACGGCGACGACGGTGCAGGTTTTGGTCGTCCCGATATCCAGCCCGCATACCGTCTCGTGCTTCATCCGCTCCGCGCTACCTGTCCTTAGAAACTGCCGGTTAACCACGATATATTGTGGTCCTTCTCAACGAATCCTACTACTCATTGAGGGACCGATCGAGTTAAGCAAGCCTTGGCGAGCGCCCCGGCATCTCCTTGCGGAGAAGCACGCAAACGTGTGGAAAAGCTGTGCATTCCAAGCGAGCTGTGACTGCAAATCGGCGGAGGTCTTATCAAAAAGAACTCAAATGATCTGCTGAAAATAGGTCACCGTGCTCTAGAAGCGCGGCGGCCGTATGAGTTATTATCCAACTTTGAACCGCTGCTAACTGGGAGTTCGTCCTTGTGAATCGTACCTCTATAATCGCTGCATTCTCTATCGCCTCGCTGTTGCCGTCGACCGCGCTCGCGGCTTCGGTCGCCTCGACGGCCATTCCCGACGGTACCTACACGGTCAAGGTCGTCAAGGTTATCGACGCAAAGCACGTCGACGTCGTGATGGACAACGGGCAGGAGGCGACGCTGCCGGCAGGGCGGCCGTACGTCGACTTCTCCAAGATCCAACCGAACGATCAGATCAAGCTCTCACTCATCGGCGGCAACGTCATGGTCTACGTCGACCTGACGAACCATTAAGCCAATATTCTAGCGGTATACCAGTACGGGCGCGGCCGGCGCGCGCAGGTCGATTGCTGCGACGCGCCGTTGACGCCCGACGACCTGCGAAAGAATCGCGTCCGCAAGCGTCAGCTTTGCACCGAGATCGTTTTGCGTGCCGAGAAGCAGCCGCAGGCCGCCCTGGATCGTAACCACCAGACCGCCGAACCGGTCGAACTGTAGCTCCAACGGAACGATTCGCCGAGCCGCAATCGCCTCATAGGCATCGCGCAGTTCGATCGTGTCGCGCGTCCGTAGGTACTCGCCGGGCATAACGTCGGCGCTCGATTCCACTACGAATATCGGGAGGGTCTCGTCGCCGGTTGCAGGTTCGAGGAACCGCAGATCGCGGTCGACGACGGCGTCGCCGGCTGGGCTGCGCAAGACCGCAAACGGAACCCGTTCGACTACCACGATCCGAATGGCCGAAGGGGGCACGCGATGAACGCGGACTGCGCCCACGTACGGAATCGCCGCTATGCGGCTGCCGATCGCACCGGTATTTTGGAGCCAGATGCTCACGTGCGAGGGGATCTCTGCGCGGCGCAGGATCTCCGCGCTCGACACCCGGTGGTTTCCGCTAACGGCAACCTGCGTTGGATTGAATCCCGACCACGTTCCCCCGACCGAAAGTGCCGCCAAAACGAATACGGCAACCAGCGCGATCGGTATCCAGAACGGCTTGAGGCGCGCGATCGGCGAGGCTTTGCGCCGGCGGGCCTTCACGCGCACGTCAGCACGTACTTTTCGATTGCCTCCGCGACCCCATCGTGCGCCACATCGGCGACAACCGAATCCGCGATCGCCTTTAGCTCCGCAGGAGAGGACCCCATCGCGACCGCGAAGCCCGCGGCTTGGAGCAGCGGCGCGTCGTTCCAAGAGTCGCCAATCGCAATAGTTCGCTCGATATCGACGCCAAGCCGCGCCGCAACGAACCGAAGGGCGGCACCTTTATCGACATTTCGATCGAGGACCTCGACAAACTCCGGCAGGCTGCGCGTAACGTTCGCTCGGCGTTCGAACAACCGGCCGAGTTTCTCGGCGTACGCAGCCGCGACCGGCTCGTCTGCGACAACGACCGCCTTAGTAGCGGGGCTGTAGGCAAAGGCTTCCCGTAATGACGGAACGATCACGGGCTGCGTCAAAGCCAACGAAGCGTAGAACTCCGAGAAGCGGTTGTGCGCTTCGCAATAGTATTCATCGTTGCGATAGAGCTGCAAGTGCATTCCATCGCGCTCGGTTAACCCGATAAGCTCGCGTACGATTTCGTTGCCGAGCGGCGTGTGCGTCAGCACATCGTCGGTCTGGGGATCGATGATTGCAGCTCCTTGGTAGCAGATCAGCGGCGTCGCGAACCCGAGCTCACGCGCGAACGGCAGCGTTGCGCGATACATGCGACCGGTCACCAAACAGCCGACGGTACCGGCCGCCTTCATCCGTTCGATCGCATCGCGCACGCCCGTCGAAATCGTAAGATCGCGCCCGACCAGAGTTCCGTCCACGTCGAAGGCCACGAGTCGCGGCGGCTGCGTCAATTACCGCACCTCATGCGAGCGCTTTGAGCGTGGTGCGGCAGCCCGTCGAGCTCCGCCAGCGACTCGAGCATCGGCGCATCGTTCGTGATCCGCTCCAGCGTGTTTTCTATCACGCTGAAACCTCGAGTGAAATCCGTCAAAGATAGACTCGAAGCGAAGCGCGCCGTACCGGCCGTGGGAACGACGTGACTCGTCCCGGCAAGGTACTCGCCGCTCACGGCCGGAGTCATGTCACCCACGAACACGGTTCCGGCCGTGTAAATGCGATCCAAATATGCCGAAGCGTCGCGGACCTGCAGGCAAAGATATGCCGGTGCGACTCGATTGACGAGCCCGAAGAGCTCTTCCCTCGAGCTCGCCTCTACCAGCCGGCAACGTTTGGAAATCGCTTCGGTAACGAACTCTTGGCGTTCCAGCGTTCGCAGATCGAGCGTATCGACAAGTTGGGCGACCGCTTCTAGCAACGGTCGCGATTCCGAGAGGACGGCCAACCGGACAACGCCGGGAAGTTCGGCCTGCGCCAGGAGCTCCCCCACGACATATTCGCTATTTGCGCCGTCATCGGCGACTATGAGCACTTCGGCAGGACCCGCGAGTGCGTCGATCCCGCACCGGCCAAAGACCTGCCGTTTCGCCTCGGTCGTCCAAACGCCGCCGCGGCCGACGATCTTTTCGACCGGTACGATAGAGTACGTGCCCAGCGCAGCGGCCGCGACGGCCTGCGCACCGCCGACAGCGTACAATTCGTCGACCGCACAAAGCGCGCATGCAAAAAGCACCGCAGCAGCCGTACCGTCGATTGGGGCGGGTGAGAGCACGATGACGCGCGGCACGCCGGCGATCTTTGCGGGAACTGCGCCCATTAAGACCGACACCGCGGCTCCGGTTCGTGGCGCGTAGATCGCGACCGATCGTAGAGGGCGTCGCGCGAGCGCGTACCGCGTTCCATCCTCCTCGGCGTACGATATGTCGGGCTGTCGTTGCCGCGTGTGAAAGCGTCCGATTCGCTCTTTGGCCAATTCCAGCGCCGCGGCGATCTCTCGCGATACTCTCGATCTCGCGCCGTCCAGAATTGGTATCGGTACGCGCAATTTCGAAAGTTCGAACGATTCATCGTCGAAGCGGCGGGCGTATCCGAGTATCGCACCGTCACCGCTCGCGCGAACGTCCTGGATGATCTGCGACACTTCGGCGACGACGTGTTCGGGAGGATTCCAGCCGGTCTCGAGCAGCCCGGCCAACGCGGCCGTATCTGAGGCCGCGACGACGTTCATCAGAGGCTGCCGAGGTCGAGCGTGCCTTCGCGCACGCCCTTGCGATCGAAGATGCGCTCGAGCTCGCCGCGCACTCGAGCGTCGCTCGCTATCGCGCGACCGACGCGCTGCGAGCGCCCCCGAACGTGCATCACGACGGGCACTTCGCCGGGCCACTCGTCGATCAGCCGGGCCAACCGATCGATCTGCTCGCGATGCGTTACTTCGACGTGCCATCCGCGCACCGCGCCGGCGGGCGAAGCCATTGCCGGAGGGACAAAGGCGGAGACGTCGTTGGCCGCGACCGAAAGCTCGACGCGAGGTTCGTCGCCCGGCGCGGCGCCGGGCCGTTCCCGCAACCGCACTCTTCCCTTGACGACGAGAATCGCATCGTTCTCAAACAGATGCTGTACTTGAGGGTAGACTTTCGCGAAGAGCACGACGTCGATCAGACCGGTAGTATCCTCGAGTTGGGCGACCAATATCTGTTGGCCGGCTTTCGTGAGCGAGCGGCGGACCCCGGTCACGGTGCCTGCAACTGTCACCGCGGAGTCGTCCGATAGGGTTCGTAACTCTTTGACTGGTACCGCACCTGCGCGCGTCAAGAGCGGCGCGATCTCGGCCAGCGGGTGTCCGGAGACAAAGACGCCCAGCGTCTCGCGCTCCCACGAGAGCATCTCTCGCGTCGTGGGTGCGGCTACGCTCGGCAACTTCGGGGCCAGCGTCGGCGCCTGCGCGCCGGCGTCGCCGAAGAGCGAGACTTGGCCGAGCTCGGCATCGCGAGTCGTTCGCGCGGCGAGCTCGAGCGCCGTATCGAGCGCCGCGATTTTCTGAGCGCGATTGCCTTCTACCCCGTCGAGTGCGCCGCATTTTATCAGCGCCTCGAAAACGCGCCGATTCACCTGTTTGGCGTCGACGCGCGCGGCAAGATCGAACAGATCCCCAAAGCGTCCCCCGCCGTCACGCGTTTCGATCATGTTGCGGACGGCGGCCTCGCCGACGCCTTTGACGGCAGCAAGACCGAAACGAATGGCGCCGTCGACGACGGCAAAATCTACCAACGACTCGTTGACGTCCGGCGGCAAGACGTCAATTCCGACCTTCTTGGCCTCGTCTATGTACTCCGCGAGCTTCTCGGTCTTGTCTTTCACCGACGTCATCAACGCCGCCAGATATTGCAGCGGATGATTGGCCTTCAGATACGCGGTCTCGTAGGCGATCCAAGCGTACGCCGCGGCGTGCGCCTTGTTGAAGGCATAGCCCGCAAAGGGCTCGATGTAATGAAAGAGCCGCTCGGCGAGTCCGCGATCGATTTCGGACGTCGAGGCGGCGCCCGCCACGAACCTGTCTTGGTAGAATGGAATCTTTTCTTTCTGCTTCTTGCTGATGACCTTGCGCAGTTCGTCGACTTCGGTCAGACTGAAGCCGGCGATCTCCCTCGACATCCGCATCACTTGGTCTTGATACAGCGGCGTGCCGTAGGTTTCCGAAAGAATCGGCTCGAGCTTGGCATGCAGATATTGCGGCTTCGAGCGGCCGTGCTTGATGGCGATGTATTGCGGAATCAACTCCATCGGACCCGGGCGGTAGAGGGCGACCAACGCCATGATGTCGTCGAATCGCGACGGCTGCAGCTCCGCGCAGACCCGCTTCATCCCTTCGGATTCGAGCTGAAACACGCCGACCGTCTCGCCGCGACCGAGCATCTCGTAGGTTCGCACGTCGTCGAACGCAATGGTGGACAGCTCGAAATGAGGGTCAACCGTCCTGCGGATCTCGCGTACGGCGTTCTCCATCACGGTTAGGTTACGCAAGCCGAGAAAGTCCATCTTCAGCAGGCCGATTCGCTCGATCGAGTCCATGTCGTACTGCGTGTTCACCCCGCCGTCTCCGAACCGGCAGAGCGGGGTGTATTCGACGAGAGGCCCGGCCGAAATGACGACCCCCGCGGCATGGGTGCCCGCGTTACGCGCGAGTCCTTCGATCTCTTTGGCCGTGTCGAGCAGCTTGCGCATTTCCGGCTGGGCGCTATAGATTGTTTTGAGTTCCGCGATCTGCTCGATCGCGCGCTTGATCGAAAAGCCGCCCGGCCCCGACGGAACGAGCTTCGCGATCCGGTCGACGTCTGGCAGCGGCACGCCGAGCGCCCGGCCCGCGTCCCGTATCGCCGCGCGCGCCGCCATCGTTCCGAAGGTCACGATTTGTGCGACGCGATCCTTTCCATACTTTTCGGTGACGTAAGCTATGACTTCGTCCCGCCGCTCGACGCAGAAGTCGGTGTCAATATCGGGCATCGAGATGCGCTCGGGATTGAGGAAACGCTCGAACAGCAGGTTGAAACGCAGCGGATCGAGGTCCGTGATCCTCAAGCAGTACGCGACGAGCGAGCCGACGGCCGAGCCGCGCCCCGGCCCGACCGGAATTCCACGGTCACGCGCGTACTTGACGAAATCCCAGACGATCAAAAAGTAGGAGGAGAACCCCATCTTGGTGATGACGCCGAGCTCGTATTCCAAGCGTTCGCGCAGGGTCGCATCGTTTGCGACGCGCTCCTCGCCGTACCGATCTCGCAATCCCAGCTCGCAGAGTTCGCGGAGATACTCGGCGTCGCCGCGCACTGGCGCGTCGTCGCTCTGCGGCACGGGATATTGCGGCAGGTGAAAGACCTTTTCGGGAATGCGGATATCGACGCGTTCGGCGATTCTAACGGTGTTCTCGCAAGCTTCGGGCAGATCGCTCCAAAGCTCGCGCATCTCGTCGGGCGACTTGAGGTAGAACTGGTCGGAGTAGAATCGCATTCGATTCGTATCGGAGATGGTTTTGCCCGTCCCGATGCAGAGTAAGACGTCGTGTGCCGCGGCGTCCTTCTGTTCGAGATAGTGCGAATCGTTGGTGGCGACGATCGGCACCTCAAGCTCGCGCGCGACTCGCACGAGACCCTCGTTGATAGCATCTTGCTCGGGCATGCCGTGCCGCATGACTTCCACGTAGAAGCGATCGCCGAAGATCTCCACATACGTTTTTGCGTTGCGCAGCGCACTGGCGTAGTCGCCGCGCAGCAACGGCGCTGCAACCAATCCCGACATGCATCCCGAGAGCGCGATCAGGCCATCGTTGTGTTCGGCGAGAAGCTCGAGATCGATCCGCGGCTTATAATAGTAGCCCTCGAGAAATCCTTTCGAGACGAGCATCATGAGGTTTCGATAACCGACCAGATCCGCAGCCAGGAGGGTGACGTGGGCCTCTTCGCGAGCCGTTCGATCGAAGCGTCCGCGCGGGGCCAAATAGGCTTCGCAGCCTAGAATCGGCGTAAGCCGCAGCTCGCGCGCGGCATAGTAAAACTCCATCGCGCCGTACATGACCCCGTGATCGGTCAACGCAACTGCCGTGGCTCCGAGCTCGGCCGCCCGGCGGCAGAGCCCCGCCCTTAGCTCGCCCGGGCGGTCGATTCGGCAGGCGCCGTCGAGCAACGAGTATTCGGAGTGGACGTGGAGGTGGACGAACTGAGTCACGCGGACCTACCGCTAGCGGGCACGCTGACGTTTACCCTAAGCGCCGCGCGCGACCCTTTGCTACTGATCGATCGCCCGGCCTTCGCGCAACATCTGCAGGACGCGGTCGACGGGTAGCGCGTAGACCGTTACGCCGTTTCTTCCCGTCATCGTCTTAGCTTCGAAGAGCGCATCGTAGATAGCGGCTTGCGTTGCCTCGGCCGTCGCCGTGTAGAGCGCGTCCAGCGCGTCGTCGTCCTCGAGAATCGGGCCCTTCGGCGCAGCAACGGTAAAGTCAGCCACGCGTTCGAAGACGCGCGATGTCGAAAATGCAACGATAAGGTCTCCGCTGCCGACCGACGAGGTCAGCCCGGTTCGGGCCATCCCCATGGCGGCGCGAAGCGCGAGGGCTCGCAGCTGGCGGCTGTCGAGCGGTGCGTCCGTCGCGATCACGATGATAATGCTTCCCGATCCCAGCCGGCCCTTGAGCGTAACTCTCTTGGGGAAAACCGCCCGATATTCGTTCTTGAGCCGTTCGCCGACCGGAACGCCGACGATGGTAAGCTGACGCCGGCTGCTTCCGGTATTGTCGTTTACGAGCACGCCGACACGATAGCCGCCGGCGTCGCTTGGCAAAACGCGCGATGCAGATCCGATGCCGGCGCGGAAACCGAAGGCATTCATCGCGGTGCCGGCGCCGACGCTCCCACGCGCGAACTGGCCGGTTCGCGCAGAGTTGAGCAGCGCGACCACGTCGCTTGCCGTGACCGCGCGAGCCTGGATGTCGTTGAGTAACCCGTCGTCGCACTCGGCGACGACCGGGAGCGGTACGTCGTCGCCACGACCGACGCGGGGATGTCGGTCGATCACCCAGCTCACGACGCCATCGGCCGCCCTTCCCACGTCGAGCGTGTTGGTGAGAACCACGGGCTCCTCTAGATAGCCCGACTCCTCGATCCAGTGCGTGCCAGTCATCTCGCCGTTGCCGTTGAAGGCAAAGAAAGCGGCCGAAACCTTGTGATCCCAGGGATCGGCGTTTGGAAGAACCGCCGTCGCCCCGGTTCGAATGTCGTTCCCCTCTACCTTGGTAATATGCGCGACCTGGACGCCTGCGACATCGGTAATACCATCGAGCGGGCCGGTCGCAAAGAAACCAAAATGGAAAGGCAAGACGGCGCGCGAGGCCGTGGCCGCGGCCAGCATAATCGCGGCCGTGCCCGGGAATAGAAGCATCCAGCGCATGTCTCTTGCATTGGACGCAGGCGTCGAGGGTCGCCTGCAGGCTCGCCCGTCCGGCCCGGAAAAGCATGGATCAACTCGACACAAGGAGGCACGCTATTCTTTCGATTCCGGCAAAACTCAAAGTCGTCAAGCTCTGGGAGAACCTCTCCGTTCCGGCCCTGATCGAACATTCGCTCGCTCGGGGCGAAGGCGTGTTGGGAGCTGACGGGCAGCTCATCGTCGACACCCGGCCTCATACCGGCCGTTCGCCGAAGGACAAGTTCTTCGTGCGCGAGCCGTCGAGCGAAGAACACATCGACTGGAGCGAGTCAAATCAGGCCATCTCCACTGAGCGCTTTGACGCTCTCTGGGATCGCGTGGCGGCCTATTTCTCCGAGCGGGAAGCGTACAGCCTCGACTGCTATGCGGGTGCCGACGAGCGTTATCGCGTGGCTCTGAGAGTCTACACCGAGCTTCCCTGGCAGAGTCTCTTCGCGCGCCATCTTTTCATTACGCCCGACCGGGCGGAGCCCGACTTCGTTCCGGAGTTCACCGTCGTCGACGCGTCGCTCTTCTCGGCCGATCCCCAACGGGATGGCACCCGGACCGGGACGTTCATTCTCGTGAACTTCGCGCGGCGCATCATTCTGATTGGCGGCACGCGCTACGCGGGCGAGATCAAGAAATCCGTCTTTACGGTGATGAACTATCTTTTGCCGTTGCGCGATACCCTTCCAATGCATTGCTCGGCGAACGTTGGACGCAGTGGTGACGTCGCGATTCTCTTCGGGCTGTCGGGGACCGGAAAGACGACGCTCTCTTCAGATTCGCGCCGGCCTCTTATTGGCGACGACGAGCATGGCTGGTCGGCCGACGGCGTCTTCAATTTCGAGGGCGGCTGCTACGCAAAGGTGATTCGACTCTCGTCCACCGCGGAGCCGGAGATCTGGGCTGCTACCCACCACTTTTCCACGGTGCTCGAGAACGTAGCATACGACGAGACGACGCGGGCGCTCGACGTGGATTCCGAGGCCAAAACCGAAAATACGCGAGCCGCTTATCCGCTCGAGTTCATCCCCAACGTCGTTCCGACGAGCCGAGCCGGTCATCCAAAGACGATCATCATGCTCACGGCCGATGCGTTCGGCGTGCTTCCCCCGATTGCCAAACTCTCCCGCGATCAAGCGATGTACCATTTTCTTTCCGGCTACACTGCCAAAGTTGCCGGAACGGAACGCGGCGTTAGCGAGCCGCAGGCAACGTTCTCGACATGCTTCGGCGCGCCGTTCATGGTGCATCACCCGACCGTTTACGCCGCGTTGCTCGGGCGAAAAATAGACGAGCATGAGGTTGAGTGCTGGCTCGTCAACACCGGCTGGACGGGCGGTCCGTACGGCGTCGGTCGCCGGATGGCCATCGCGCATACTCGCGCAATGGTAAACGCGGCAATCGAAGGCCGAATCCCCGACGATTATGAGAGCGAGCCATTCTTCGGGTTGAGATTTCCGAGGCAGGTTCCCGACGTCCCAAGCGAGGTCTTGAACCCGCGCAACGCGTGGGCCGACAAAGGCGCATACGACGAACAAGCGCGCAAGCTTGCGCAGCTCTTCTTTGATAACTTCAAGCGCTTCGAGAATCACGTTTCGGACTCGATCAACGCTGTGGCTATAAGGCCGCTTGCTCGGTCCTAATCCGGCGTTCAGGCGGACACCAGAGGGTTAAGCTAATATCGACCCCATGAAGATCAACCTCCTGGCCGTCGGCGCCTTCGCTGCCGCGCTCGCCCTACCGCTCGGCGTCTGCGCCCAGCAGCAGGGCCAGCCGCCCGCGTCGGCAGCGAACGGCCACACGACCCCCAGCCAAACCCGAATCCAGCACAAGTGGGCAAAACGATTCGGCAATCTTAACCTTTCAGGCGACCAGCAGCAGCACGTTCAATCGATCATCAACCAGTACACGCAAGCTCACCCCGAAGGAAGCCCGGTCGACCGAGAAGCAAATCGCGAGTTCCGCCGGCAACTCATGGGCGTTCTAACGAGCGATCAGCAGAATCAGTTCCGTGAGCAAAAGCGCGCGCACCGCGAGCAAATGCAGCAGCGCCGCGGACAAAACCAATCGCAGGACCAGCAGCAGTATCAACAGGCCCAACCCGGACAACAGGGGCCACCCGATCGGCAAGGTCCTCCCGATCGGCAAGGGCCTCCCGATCAGCAAGGGCCTCCCGATCAGCAAGGGCCTCCCGATCAGCAAGGGCCTCCCGATCAGCAGGGCCCGCCGGACCAAGGCGGTCAAGCACCCTCCGGTCCACCGCCCGCATTAAAGTAACGAAAAACCGTTAGCCGGGTGACGGCGCGCAAACGACCGAAAAGCTCGGCATGCGCGCCGTAGTTCTTTTTCTCGCCCTCTTTCTCGCGGCCGACGTCGGCGGTGCGACCGGCTTACGCGTTCCCTCGGGATTCTCGATCGAGACAATCGCGAAAGTCGGCGGCGTCCGCGAACTCGCCGCACTACCTAACGGCGATCTTCTCGTCGGCACTGAGGGTATGGAGCTCTACGTCGTCCCCGATGCGGAAGGGAACGCAGGCTCGCCGCGTATATTCGCGCGGTTCGACGACGACCTTGCCGCTGGCGTCACTTTCGCAGCCTCCCGCCGCGAGATTTACGTGGCGACGATGCATCACGTTTACGCGATCGCCTATAGCGGCGCGAGCAGCGCCGGCCAGATACGACAAATTGCCGACGTCCGCAGCGGGCCGATTGCGCCCGGCTCGGACGGCGACGTTCACACTACGACCTCCATAGCATATGCCGGTGGCCGAATTTATGCGGCCGCTGGATCCTCGTGCAACGCAACGATGAACGGCGGCCGCAGCCCGTGCAGCGAAGTCGATCCCACACGCGCCGCGGTCTCGGTGATGGAGCCTGATGGTTCGAAGTTCGAGCAACGGGCGAAGCGCATTCGTAACGCGATCGCGCTGACGGTCAATCCCCAGACCGGCTCGGTTTGGGTGGGTGACGCAGGGCAGGACGACTTGCAATCCGGCCGCCCGTACGAGTTTCTCGACGATCTGTCCGCGCGTCCGGGCGACGCCGACTACGGCTGGCCGCAATGCGAGGAAGACCACCACGCCTACGTATCGGGGTACGACTGCTCGAGAGCGGTCGAACCGCTCGTCGTGCTTCCTGCCTACTCCACCGTTATCGGTGCGGCGTTTTATCCCATTCATCAACTCGGCCCGCACGCGTTCGCGCCGCGCTATCGAGGCGGACTCTTCGTTTCGGTTCACGGTTCTTGGCATCGCGACCGGCAGGGATGCTACGCCGCGCCTCCCCGCGTCGTCTTCGTCGCGATGAAGGGAGACCGGCCCGAACGGCCCGTCGACTGGAACGATCCGACGACCCAGTGGACGGATTTCGTGACGGGATTTCAAAACGGTTGCATGTCGCGCATCGGGCGGGCAACCGGCATCACGATCGGTGCAAAGGGCTCCCTCTTCGTCGGCGACGATGACGCCGGTGCGATCTACCGGGTCCGGCCGAAACGTGGCTGAAACGCTCGCTATTTTGGTCGGCGGCGGTCCCGCGCCGGGCATCAACGGAGTCATCGCCTCTGCAGCGATGGAAGCGTCCAAATGCGGTTTGCGTCCGATCGGGATCTACGACGGATATTACGATCTCGCCGCCGGTCGCGAGCCGCAAATCGTCGATCTGACGTTCGATCGCGTTTCGAGAATTCACACCAGCGGCGGTTCGATCTTGCGCACTTCGCGCACGAATCCGGCCAAGGACGAAGCAACCCTTCGGCGATGCGTTGAGTCGCTCGCGCGGCTCGACTTGCGATATCTCGTCTGCATCGGCGGCGACGATACGACGTACGGTGCGGCCAAGATTGCAGAGCGCACGCGCGGGCGCATCGGCGTCTCCGCGGTGCCGAAGACGATCGACAACGACCTTCCCCTGCCCGAGAATGCGCCCACCTTCGGTTTCGAAACGGCGCGTTCGGTCGGCGCCGGAATTCTCGAAAGTCTGATGGAGGATGCTCGCACCACCGAGCGCTGGTACGTCGTCGTCTGCATGGGACGAAAGTCCGGATCGCTAGCGCTGGGCATGTGCAAGGCGGCTGGTTCTACACTCGCCGTTCTACCCGAAGAGTTCCCTGCAAAGTCGACCCTCGCAGCAATCGCCGATACGATCGTCGGCGCAATCGTCAAACGCCGCGCGCTCGGGCGATTGCACGGCATTGCAGTCGTCGCCGAGGGGATCGCCGAGCTCATTTGGGACGACGTGTCGCGTGGGAACGAGCACCTCGGCCGGGATTCTTTCGGAAACGTGAGCCTTGCCGACGTTCCGCTAGGGCTCATTTTGCGCGACGCGATTCGCGCTCGCCTAACCGAGATCGGCGTTGGCTCGGTCGTGCATTCCAAAGACATCGGCTACGAACTGCGTTGCGCAAAACCGGTGCCGTTCGACGTCGATTACACGCGAACGCTGGGCTTCGGCGCCGTTCGCTACCTCGTCGACGGCGGCAGCGGCGCGCTGATTGCGCTCGAGGGCGGAAACGTCCGCCCCGTGTCGCTCGCGGACTTGCTCGACCCGCAAACGGGGCGTATCCGCACGCGTCGAGTCGATCTGCGCACCGAAGCCTATCGCGTCGCCCGCGATTACATGGTTTATCTCGAGCCGGCGGACTTTACCGACCAGGCAAAGCTTGAAAAGCTCGCGGCACAGACCACGCTTCCCATGTCGCAGTTTCGCGCGATCTTCGAGCCGATCGCGCTGCCCTGACGCTCCTTAATGCGGCGAGCTTGCCGTGCCGAGCGACCTGACCGTGACTTTGGCGGAGGCGCTGTTGCCCGCGCCATCCGATATCGTGATCCTGCAAGTACCCGCACCGACCGAGGTCACCTTGAACGATGAAGCCGAACCACCCTGGGCGACGGTCGCGACCGCGGTATTGCTCGATTTTGCCGACCAGCTGCTGTGTCCGCTTTCGCTCACCGACAGATTCTGATGCTGACCGGGCGCCGAGAACGTGAGTTTGCGCGGCGAGAGTGTGATCGGGTTCGTCACAAGCACGTCGATCTCGCCGCCGACCGTGTCGACCCAGACGTTGCCGTCCGCGCCGCCCGCGAGCGCGTCCGGACTGACACCCGAACCCAGCGGAGGCGTAAACGTCGTCACTTTCTGCGTTTTCGAGTTCACGTGGAAGATGTTGCCGTCGTTTCCGCTCGCGCACCACGGGTCTCCGTCCGGACCTCGAGCGCAAAACTGCTCCGTTGAGTTATTACTGAAGGTTCCGCCGATTGGAAAGGTCGAGATCGTACCACTTGGCGAGATCCGTCCAAGCATTGGAGAGGTCGTAAGGCACGCGAACCAGACGTTTCCGTCGTTTGCCAGTACGACCGGCGCCGGCGCACAGTTGACTGATATCGAAAACATCGTGATCTTATGAGTGGATGGATTGATCCGGCCGATTGCGTTGTTGGAAGACTCGGCGAACCAAACGTTACCATCCGACCCGCTCGTCACGCCTCCATATTGGTTGGTCGAATAACCGCTCGGATAGGCGAACTCCGTGATCCTACCCGCTGGCGTAATCTTGCCGATGTGGTTGAACTCCGCGAACCAGACGTTCCCATCCGGTCCGAGCCCCAACCCGTCGATCGACGTATTGTCGCCGCTGGGTATCGGGAACGATTGGGCTTTGCCCTTATCCGTAACCCGGACGACGTTCGACGACTCGTCGAGGATGTAGAACTTCTTATCGGAGCCGACCGTCATCGAGACGGCGTTGCCCGGCGCCACACCTGCAATCGAGAATTCTCGACTCGAGCCATTGTCACTGATCCGCACCAAACCTCTGCCGGTCTCATCGATAAACCATAAGTTGTTATCGGGTCCGAGTACGATCGCGCTGTAGAGAGCTCCAAGCGTGTGTGGAGTGAAGGTAACCCATTGCGCGCCATTCCCTCGCTGAGATACCTGCGGCACGCTCGTCGTGTCTGCTGCGGTTCCGATGCCCGGCGGCGGGTTACCGGCAAACGAACAAGCTGTCGCAAGGGCGGCAAGGGCCGCGATGGCTAGGGATCTTGCAAACATTTTGCGTTCTGCTCCTCTCCCGGACTCAATTTCCGATTGGAACGATGCGGCGCCGCAAACGTACCGAGCCGGTTAAATTACATCACCGTAACCTTGGCGGAGGCGCTGTTACCGGTGCCGTCCGATATCGTGATTCTGCACGTACCCGCACCGACCGAAGTCACCTTGAACGATGAAGCCGAACCACCCTGGGCGACGGTCGCGACCGCGGTATTGCTCGATTTTGCCGACCAGCTGCTGTGTCCGCTTTCGCTCACCGACAGATTCTGATGCTGACCGGGCGCCGAGAACGTGAGTTTGCGCGGCGAGAGTGTGATCGGGTTCGTCACAAGCACGTCGATCTCGCCGCCGACCGTGTCGACCCAGACGTTCCCATCGGCGCCGGTCGCTAGCGCGTCGGGACGCACGCCTGAGCCGAGCGGGGGCGTAAACGTCGTCACCTTGTGCGTTTTTGAGTTCACACGGAAGATGTTGCCGTCATTTCCGCTTGCGCACCACGGGTCTCCGTCCGGGCCGCGTGCGCAAAACTGCTCCGTTTCGTTGGAGCTGAACGTCCCGCCGATTGCAAAGGTCGCGATCTTGCCGCTCGGCGTAATGCGGCCCATCATTGGCGAGCTCGTGAGACATGCAAACCACACGTTGCCGTCGTTTGCGAGGATGACGGGCGCTGGGATACAAGTGACGGATATCGGAAACATCGTGATCTTGTCTGTGGATGGATTGATTCGGCCGATTGCGTTGTTGGAAGATTCGGCGAACCACACGTTACCGTCCGAGCCGGTCGTCACGCCCCCATATTGGTTGGTTGAATATCCGCTGGGGTAGGCAAACTCCGTGATCCTACCCGCTGGCGTAATTTTGCCGATGTGGTTGAACTCCGCGAACCAGACGTTTCCGTCCGGCCCGAGCCCTAACCCATCGATCGACGTCGCGTCGCCGCTGGGGATTGGGAACGATTGCGCCACGCCCTTGTCGGTAACCCGGACGACGTTCGACGATTCGTCGAGGATATAGAACTTCTTATCTGCGCCGACCGTCATCGAAACGGCGTTCCCGCTCACAGCACTCTCGATCGAGAACTCCTGGCTTGACCCGCTTTCAGTGATCCGCACCAAGCTCGCCGCGTTCTCATCGATAAACCATAAGTTGTTATCGGGTCCGAGTACGATCGCGCTGTAGAGCGCTCCAAGGGTGTGAGGAGTGAAGCTAACCCATTGTGCACCCTTCCCACGCTGGTTCACTTGCGGTAACATGCCGGCTCCCGCAAACGCGTTGTTCGGCTGGGCGTTACCGGCAAATGAACAACCCGCCACGATGACGACGGATACGGCGGTCAGCGACCTTGCAAACATTTTGAGCTCCTCCCCTTTTACGTTTCGGCGCGTTCGCTCTTTCGCGCCACGACGAAGATAAAAGAGTTCTGCAACAGATAGGTTCCGTCCGGCTGCCGAAATGGCGCCGTTGCGGCGTCTAACGCTTCGCGCAGCTTCTCCTCCCCGACGAGCTCGCGCGCTTGATGCGAAGGTCCGGCCGACATAAACGCCCGACGCGCCGTCTCTAAGTCGGGATAACGCCAAGGCGATTCGACCGTGTGGATGCCTTCGGACCGAAGGCCGGCGTCGTCAACGAGCGCTTCCAACGTCTCCGCGTTGGAGAGCGAAAACGGCCCGGGAGCCCCCGGATCCGGCTTTGGAAGCAGCGATAGAATCGCGCTGATGGGCGTGCTGCCTTGGCACCTTGCCTCGATGTCGAAAACCGCTATTGCGACTCGGCCGCCGGGCCTCAAAACTCGCGCCGTCTCCCGAACCGCAGCAGCCGGGTTCGCTACAAATTGCAGCGAGTTACAAAAAACGACACCATCAAATGCTTCCGAGTCGAACGGCAGGTCGTGCCCGAGATCGCCGACGAGAAACTGCCCGCTCGGACACTTCTCGCGTGCGACATCGATGAACGCCGGCGACGCGTCCAAGCCGGTAGGGTCGACTCGTCCCTCCGTTGCGAGCACGCTCACGATGCCGCTTCCACATCCAGCGTCGAGCAGCGTACCGCCCCGCTTCAAATCGAGCGCGTCGAGAATTGCCTCGTAGAGCGGCCGGTGCAGCGGCTCTTGCAGCGCGATCCAATCGGAAGCGCCGCGTCCCCAAAAGTGCTCTCTTTTCTGCTGACTCAGGACTCAATCTCCCGTCGGCACGATGCCGATCCGTTCGACCATGAGCACCACGGACTTTTCCGGCGACCGCGGCCGATGCATCGTTCCTTTCGGCACCGTAAAGCCTTGGTTACGTTGCAAGAGGACCGACCCGTTCGCTTCCGTGTCCATATAGATCTCGCCGTCGAGCACGAGGAAGAATTCATCCTGGTCGTCGTGCTTGTGCCAAGGGAATTCGCCCTTGAAGATGCCGAGCCGCACGACCGCATCGTTGACGGTCGTCAGCGTTCGATTGAACCAGGGCTCGTGCGCTACGACCTCTGCGGGGATGTCGACCACGCTAAGGTAGCCGTACTTGTTTTCCTCTTCATTCGTATAGCCGATCGTCTGCAGATCGTTCATGTTCGTCCTCCGCTACACCCCACTATTCGACACCGGCCGGCCTAATTGCCCAGTTTTTGCACGCACGGGGACCGACTGCAATCGTGCCGTCTGAGAACTAGACGCTACGTAGACGATCGGGCGATACGGTCGGCGAGCTAGGAAAGGAGCAAATCGAGTGACGCGTCGGACGATTTCCGTGAGTGCCGCCACGATAGGTATCGCCGTGCTCGCCGCCTGCGGCGGCCGGATGGAAACAAGCCCACCGCCGCTCCCAGCTACTGACGCAGTGCGGAATATCTATCCCGGCGTCAAGGATCTTTACGTTACCGATTTGGGAACGAACGCCGTCGAGCTGCTCAAGAACCGCACGTACGCTCCGGACACGACGATTACGAGCGGCGTGAATCATCCCAACGGGGGTTGGATCGACAAGAAGGGCAATCTATACGTCGCCAACTCAGGCGCGGACAACATCACCGAATACGCGCCGAACGACACGACGCCGGCTTTCACGTATAGCGCCGGAATGGAATACCCCGCCGCGGTTACCACCGACGCCGCCGGCAACGTATACGAAGGCGACTACGACAACGGCGTTAACGGACACGTGAGCGAGTATCCGCAGCACAGCGACGCGCCCAAGTACACCTGCCAGTTCTATCCACCTGGAGGCATCGAAGGGGTCGCAGTCGACGGTGCCCACGACGTTTTCCTCGCCTACAATCTCTTTAGCAGCGGTGGCGCAGAGATCGTCGAGTTCAAGGGCGGCCTGCGAGGCTGTCACGGAACGGCGCTCGGCGTTCGGCTCGAGGAAGCGGGCGGCATTGCGATCGACAACAACGCTAACCTCGTCGTCTGCGATATTGGCGCGCAAGCCGTCGACGTTATCGATCCGCCCTATTCGGGCGTAACTCGCACAATCGGCTCAGGATTCACCAATCCGTTCGGCGTATCGCTGGGCAAAAGCAATAAGCTCGCCTTTGTCGCGGACCCTAACAAGAGAGCTGTCTACGTCATCGATTTTGCAACCGGAAAGATCAGGAAGACGCTCGGATTCTCCGACGGCGTCTACAACCCGAGCGATGCGATCGACGGACCGAACGCAGTCTATTAAGCGTTAAACTCCGACATTAGCCGGCAAAGCGAAGAGCCCGCCGTATAGAACAGCGGGCTCATTCGCCGAATAAATCTGGCACCGTCCTACTTTCGAGGGGCCCTGCGGCCCGACTATCATCGGCGCTGGCGGGCTTAACTGCCGTGTTCGGGATGGGAACGGGTGGGACCCCACCGCCATGGGCGCCAGAAACCTTTTCTATCCTTGGTCCCCGAGCGCGATGGCGAGCCGGAGCTCGAGCCGATCGCGCCGGGAAGATTTAAAGCTGTACAGAGAAGAACTTTCAGTGTCGCGACGCGCGCACTCGTTAGTTTAAAAATATCCGAGCGATTAGTACCGGTCAGCTCCACGCCTTGCGACGCTTCCACCTCCGGCCTATCAACGTGGTAGTCTACCACGACTCTTCACCCTTGCGGGATTGAGATCTCATCTTGGAGTCAGTTTCACGCTTATATGCTTTCAGCGTTTATCTGATCCGAACATAGCTACCCGGCTATGCTCCTGGCGGAACAACCGGTTCACCAGAGGTTCGTTCGACCCGGTCCTCTCGTACTAGGGTCCAATCTCCTCAAATCTCCTGCGCCCACAGCGGATAGGGACCGAACTGTCTCACGACGTTCTGAACCCAGATCGCGTACCGCTTTAATGGGCGAACAGCCCAACCCTTGGGACCTACTACAGCCCCAGGATGCGACGATCCGACATCGAGGTGCCAAACCTCCCCGTCGATGTGGCGTTCTGCAATCACTTGCAGCGCAGACTATACCTTCATCTCTTTCGAGAGCATTGCGTATTATGGACGCGATAGATTTGCACCGGAAACCGATGCCGCACATCCATCTCGCGCTCGAACGCGCGAAGTCGTTACAGGGAACGTCCGCTAAGCATGCCTTTTACGGTTTAGCCCGCCATTGCTGGCGGCGAACGTTCTTCCCTCGGTGTTGCCACGAAAATGGTTCCACCGATATGAGCAATGAGTTTGCCATCCGATCACTCGGATGGAGAGCCCTACTTGACTCTTGGGGGAGATAAGCCTGTTATCCCCGGAGTAGCTTTTATCCGATAAGCGACGGCCCTTCCATTCGGAACCGCCGGATCACTTAGCCCTGCTTTCGCACCTGCTCGACCTGTCCGTCTCGCAGTTAAGCTCCCTTATGCCTATGCACTCTGTACGAACGGTTTCTGACCGTCCTGAGGGAACCTTTGGGCGCCTCCGTTACTCTTTAGGAGGCGACCGCCCCAGTCAAACTGCCCACCTGACCATGTCCTACCACCGGATTACGGCGGCTAGTTAGAATCCCAAGATCATCAGGGTGGTATCCCAACGTTGCCTCCCCGACGACTAGCGCCGCCGGATCATCGGCTCCCACCTATCCTGTACAGACAATCTCAGAACCCAAGATCAGGATACAGTAAAGCTTCACGGGGTCTTTCCGTCCTGCTGCGGGTAACCAGCATCTTCACTGGTACTGCAATTTCGCCGGGTTCCCCATCGAGACAGTGCCCAAGTCGTTACTCCATTCGTGCAGGTCGGAACTTACCCGACAAGGAATTTCGCTACCTTAGGACGGTTATAGTTACCGCCGCCGTTTACTGGGGCTTCAGTTTGCCGCTTCGCTTGCGCTGACGACTCCCTTTAACCTTCCAGCACCGGGCAGGAGTCAGCCCCTATACGTCTGCTTTCGCATTCGCAGAGACCTGTGTTTTTGTTAAACAGTCGCTTGGGCCTATTTTGTGCCGCCTCCCTCAGCTTTCGTGGTAAACACTAGACCAAAGGAGGCACCCCTTCTCCCTAAGTTACGGGGTCAAATTGCCGAGTTCCTTAACAGGGATTCTCCCGTCGCCTTAGCATGCTCTGCCAGTCTACCTGTGTCGGTGTACGGTACGGGCACCTACGATCTACCTAGGGGCTTTTCTTGGCAGCGTGGAGTCAATCACTTCGGCTCCGAAGAGCCTCGCATTCGCTTCTCGGCGTTACGTGCTGCGGATTTACCTACAGCACCGCCTACCAGCTTGGACGCGCACATCCATCCGCGCGCTGACTTATCCTCCTGCGTCACCCCCTTGGCTCATAGACTTTGTCGAACGGTATCCAACGCCGCGTGTCTTTTTGTCGATCGCATTTGTCGCACCTCGGTTACGGTCCATAGACCGCTCCCTCGGCGCTCCTAGCGCTCGATCAAAAATCCCTCGCGGGGATTTGTTGAACACTGTACGGCAAAGTCTAAACGGTCGTCGGTGGTAGCAGAATATGAACTGCTTGTGCATCGCCTACGCTTCTCAGCCTCGGCTTAGCTCCCGACTCACCCTGAGACGATTGACGTTGCTCAGGAAACCTTAGACTTCCGGCGTGCGGGGTTCTCACCCGCATTTATCGCTACTTATACCTGCATTCGCACTTGTGGTTCGTCCACACGTCCTCACGGTCGTGCTTCGGCCTACGCCACAACGCTCCCCTACCGATTATTTTAGTAATCCCAAAGCTTCGGTTCGATGCTTGAGCCCCGTTGGATTTTCGGCGCCCCATCACTCGACTAGTGAGCTATTACGCACTCTTTCAAGGGTGGCTGCTTCTAAGCCAACCTCCTAGTTGTCTGAGCGACGGAACTTCCTTTACCACTGAGCATCGATTAGGGACCTTAGCTGTTGATCTGGGCTGTTTCCCTTTTGACCATGGAGCTTATCCCCCACAGTCTGACTGCTGCGCAGTTCGCCGCGGTATTCGGAGTTTGATTGGGTTCGGTAATCCGGTAAGACCCCTAGCCCTGTCAGTGCTCTACCCCCGCGGGTTAACACACAACGCTAGTCCTAAAACTATTTCGGGGAGAACCAGCTATCTCCGAGTTCGATTGGCTTTTCACCCCTATCCACAGCTCATCCAATGTTTTTTCAACAACAACAGGTTCGGGCCTCCACGTGAGGTTAATCACGTTTCACCCTGGCCATGGATAGATCACTCGGTTTCGGGTCTACTGCAACGGACGAACGCCCTATTCAGACTCGCTTTCGCTACGGCTCCGGCTCAACACCTTAACCAAGCCCGTTACAAGTAACTCGCAGGTTCATTCTTCAATAGGCACGCGATCAGCCTTGCTTGCGCATGGGCCTTTCACGGTTTGTAGGCATGCGGTTTCATGTTCTCTTTCACTCCCCTCCGGGGGTTCTTTTCACCTTTCCCTCACGGTACTAGTACGCTATCGGTTTCCACAGAATATTTAGCCTTGGAAGATGGTCCTCCCAGCTTCAAACGGGGTTTCCCGTGCCCCGCCCTACTCACGAACAGCTCCGCGAGATCGATTGTTTTTGTCTACGAGACTTTCACTCTCTATGGTGCGGCTTTCCAGCCGGCTTCTACTAACGATCGATTTTGTAACTCGCGTCCGGAGATTCAGCTCCGAAACGGCTGTCGTACAACCCCGTTCGTGCAACGCCTGAATGCTTGCACACGAACGGTTTAGGCTGTTCCCTGTTCGCTCGCCACTACTAGGGGAATCTCGGTTGATGTCTTTTCCTCCGGCTACTTAGATGTTTCAGTTCACCGGGTGCGCTCGCTCACGACTATTGAATTCATCGTGGCGTCCATGCCCATGACGGCATGGGGGTTGCCCCATTCGGATATCGCCGGATCATAGCTTCTTAGCAGCTCCCCGACGCTTTTCGCAGCTTGGCGCGTCCTTCGTCGCCTGTGGAACCAAGGTATCCACCTGCATGCCCTTAATTATTTTTCTAACTAACGCAAAATTGCACCCCCTTCTCGAGCGCAGAACGACCCATGTCATCCTAAGAATAGGATGACGGTGTCCTCCTGAGCCTGTCGAAAGAGGCCGCTTTTATGTGTCGCTTGACACGACACATGAAAGTTCTTCTCTATACAGTTTTCAAGGATCTCAGAAACGATCCGACCGTCGACCGAACGCTCGAAGCGTCGGTAAACGGGCGAGGTTCGTTCCCTCAAGACTGAACAGTGCAGGCGAAACGCGATATGCTTCATGCCTCCAGCCGTACGATCGAGATGATCGATAGACTCCTTGGCAATAGGCTACCCTTGTCATCCTCCTTGTCATCCTTAGCGGAGTCGAAGGTGGAGTCGAAGGGATCTGTGGTCGACTTAAGGTTTTCGTACGCCATCGCAATCGTGCAAGCACGATCCGATGACATGTACTCCTTAGAAAGGAGGTGATCCAGCCGCACCTTCCGATACGGCTACCTTGTTACGACTTCGTCCCCCTTACCTAGCATACCTTAGACGCCTTGCTCCTTGCGGTTGCACGGGCGGCTTCGGGTACACTAAACTCAGGTGACGTGACGGGCGGTGTGTACAAGGCCCGGGAACGTATTCACCGCAGCGTAGCTGATCTACGGTTACTAGCGATTCCGACTTCATGAAGGCGAGTTGCAGCCTTCAATCCGAACTGAGAGAGGGTTTGTGAGATTAGCTAGCCCTCGCGGGTTCGCGACTCGTTGTCCCTCCCATTGTAGCACGTGTGTAGCCCGGGACGTAAGGGCCATGCTGACTTGACGTCATCCCCACCTTCCTCCGGCTTGTCACCGGCGGTCCCGCGTGAGAGATCTTGCGACCAACACACGGCAAGGGTTGCGCTCGTTGCGGGACTTAACCCAACACCTCACGGCACGAGCTGACGACAGCCATGCAGCACCTGTCTCTGCGTCCGGTTGCCCGGAAACCTAGTCTCCTAGGATTGCGCAGGATGTCAAGCCCCGGTAAGGTTCTTCGCGTTGCGTCGAATTAAACCACATGCTCCACCGCTTGTGCGGGCCCCCGTCAATTCCTTTGAGTTTTAACCTTGCGGCCGTACTCCCCAGGCGGGACACTTATTGTGTTAACTGCGGCACAGATGGAGTCGATACCACCTACACCTAGTGTCCATCGTTTACGGCTAGGACTACCGGGGTATCTAATCCCGTTTGCTCCCCTAGCTTTCGCTCCTCAGTGTCAGGTTAGCCCCAGATGATCGCCTTCGCCACTGGTGTTCCTCCCGATATCTACGCATTTCACCGCTACACCGGGAATTCCATCATCCTCTGACTCCCTCAAGGTCGGCAGTTTCCACACGGATTCCCGAGTTGAGCCCGGGTCTTTGCTTGCGGACTTGCCGATCCACCTACGAGCGCTTTACGCCCAATAATTCCGGACAACGCTTGCCCCCTACGTCTTACCGCGGCTGCTGGCACGTAGTTAGCCGGGGCTTCCTCCAAGGGTACCGTCATTATCGTCCCCTTCGACAGTGGTTTACGACCCGAAGGCCTTCGTCCCACACGCGGCGTCGCTCCGTCAGGCTTTCGCCCATTGCGGAAAATTCCTCACTGCTGCCTCCCGTAGGAGTCTGGACCGTGTCTCAGTTCCAGTGTGGCTGGTCGCTCTCTCAAGCCAGCTACCCATCGGAGTCTTGGTAGGCCGTTACCCCACCAACTAACTAATGGGACGCAGTCCCCTCTCCGTGCGGATTGCTCCTTTCATCGCTCTGGGATGCCCCGAAACGATCGTATGCGGTATTAGCTAACCTTTCGGCTAGTTATCCCCCACACAGAGGTAGGTTGACCACGTGTTACTCACCCGTCTGCCACTGGGTATTGCTACCCCGTTCGACTTGCATGTGTTAGGCACGCCGCCAGCGTTAGTCCTGAGCCAGGATCAAACTCTCCATAATAAAATCATGGAGCCTTGACAATGGCTCTCAAACTCTTAGATTTGTTACGAAATCTCGCGACCAAAAATGGCCGGAGACCCACAGACTTTTGCGCTTGCTGCACTGTTCAGTTTTCAAGGAACGACTCCGAACCCGTGGCGCCCTAAAGCGAGTCGGCCGACTACGCTGGGTGCCAAGTCTCTTATGGATGGTACGGGTTCGCCCGACCGACCCCTGTCGGTCAAGGCACGACGGCTATCATATCGCCGCGCACAGAGCGTGTCAAGGAAAGCGTTGGTACGGCTTTTTGACCGCTCCGCAAATCGGGATACCGGGGGTGAAACCCAGCCGCTGGCTGGCCGGTTGCAGCGATCTTCGAGCACTCACCAAATCTTCACAAATCCTGCCGACCGATTGCTTGCTTTAAGGGGGCTATCATGTTGTTCGACCACATTGACTTGCGCGTCAGCGATCTTGGGAAGGTGCGGGGACTTTACGACGCCCTGCTCCCGGCGATGGGCTTCAGCCGCATCGCCGAAGACGCGGAATCCATCTGCTACTACCGTCCCGGCGAGGACCGGTCGGCGCCGTTTTTGGGCCTGGATCTCGACCCCAACCACCGCCCGAACGGAACCCGCATCGCCATACGGGCCGCCGACCGTGCCGAGGTCGACCGCTTGGCCGGCCTTGCCCAGCAGGCCGGCGCGGCGGCCTTCGAGCCGGCCCAGGTCTGCACCGAATATACGCCGCTCTACTACGCGACGTTCTTCGAAGATGCCGATGGTAACAAATGGGAAATTTGTTACCGCCAACTTCCGACTTAGCTGGTTTCCCATCTCGGAACCGGCTAAGTTGCCGTCATCAGATTTTGCGTGACATCGTCTTGGCTTGCATGAAGAGCAGCAGATAGTCGCGGCCGCCGGCTTTGCTGTCGGTGCCGGACATGTTGAAGCCGCCGAACGGGTGAACGCCGACCATCGCACCGGTGCTCTTCCGATTGAAGTAGAGATTGCCGACGAAAAACTCGTCGCGCGCGCGTTTAATGTTTGCTTCATCGGAAGTATAGAGCGAACCGGTCAAGCCGAACTCGGTGTTGTTCGCAATCGCAAGCGCATCTTCGAAGTCGTTGGCCTTGATGACCGCTAAAACCGGCCCAAAGATTTCCTCTTGCGCGATAGTTGCGGTCGGCTCAACGTCGGCGATGACGGTCGGCTCCAAGAAGTAGCCGCGGTCGCCGACGCGCTTTCCGCCCGCAATTAGACGTCCTTCGGTCAAGCCGCGCTCGATGTATCCTTCTATCGACTTGAGAGCGCCTTCGTTGACGACCGGGCCCATGAAGTTCGCGGGGTCGCTGGGGTCGCCGACGGTAATCGATCCAACGCGCCGCTGCAGCTTCTCGACGAATGTATCGTAGACTCGCTCGTCCACGATTGCACGCGAACAGGCCGAGCACTTTTGTCCTTGAAAACCAAAGGCTGAAACGGCGACGCCTTCCACCGCCGCGTCGAGGTCGGCGTCCTGGGCGACAACGATCGAGTCCTTACCGCCCATCTCGGCGATGACGCGTTTGATCCACTTCTGCCCCTTCTGCGGTTTCGCGGCCAGTTCGTTGATGCGTAACCCAACTTCCTTCGAGCCGGTAAACGAGATGAAACGAATCTGCGGATGAGTAACGATCACGTCACCGATCTCGCTGCCCGAACCAGGAACGAAGTTGACGACACCCGGCGGCACACCGATTTCGTGCAATAGATCGACGAACCACGCTGCGATCACTGCCGAATCGCTCGACGGCTTAACGACCACGGTGTTCCCGCAGACGATCGCGGCTGCGGTCATTCCCATCATGATCGCTCCTGCGAAGTTCCACGGCGGAATGATCGCACCGACGCCGAGTGGGATATAGACGAGCTCGTTGCGTTCTCCTTCGAGCGGAACGACCGGCTGCGGCTGCGCGTAGCGGAGCGCCTCGCGCGCATAAAACTCCAGAAAGTCTATCGCTTCGGCGATGTCGCCGTCAGCCTCGACCCAGCTCTTTCCGACTTCGTAGACGAGCAGGGCATCGTACTCATAACGCCGTGCTCGCAAGAGCTCGGCCGCTTTAAATATGTAGGCCGCGCGTTCGGGCAGACTCAAGCGACGCCACGACTCGAACGCACGTGCCGCGGCTGCTATCGCTTCGCTAGCCTGTTGCCTGGAGGCCGCACTCGTCGCGCCGACAACCTCGTCTGGGTTTGCCGGATTGTGCGACAGAATCTTCTTCTCCGTCTCGATCTTGCGGCCGCCGATTACGAGCGGATAGTGTTTGCCGAGCTCCCGCTTCACAGCCTCGAGCGCGGAGCGCATCGCCGCAGCGTCCGCCGGATCCTTGAAATCCTTGACGCGCTCGTTTTGAAATGGGGCGATCTCTTGGATGGGTTTCGTAGCTGTCGTCGTCATGACGCTATACTACCAGCAAACGTGCAAGCGGGGCCTGCTTGCTGCGGCGCGAAGGCTCGGCCATGACGCAGCTGGTTGCCGTCGCGATCGCGGCGTTCTTCCTGGGAATCGGGATGGCCGGAGAGCCATTCGAACGCCTCCACGCGTTGCTCGCCATCGCGATTTTGCTGCTGATTGCAGTCGCGCTCGACCGCCGGCACTCCCCTCTTATCGCTTTCCTTTTCGGGGTAACCGGCGTATTGCTGACCTGCTATCTCCAGCACGGCGAAATCTACCCGGGAACCGGGATCGTCGGTATCGGATTGGGTGGGCTCGCAGCCGCATCGCTTGGAAGGCGTTCGGCTCCGGCGTTCGTCGCGACGCTTGGCACGCTCGTCGGCGCGGGGCTCTTCTTTTTACTATAGGGACGCGACGGCCGGGTTGCGCGCGCCGGCGCGCAGCGCGGCGATCAACGACCTGGGATCCTCCGTCCGCATTAGCGCCTCACCGATCAGGAAGCCGCGTGCACCCGAAGCCCGTAAGCGCGCGATGTCCGCCGCGTCGCGCATTCCGCTCTCCGTAATGGCAAAGATCTCGGGCGGAACCTTCGGCAGCAGATATTCGCTCACGGCGAGATCGGTCTCCAGCGTTCGTAAATTCCGGTTGTTGATGCCCACTAGGCGCGCCCCTGCCTCGATTGCACGGCGCAGCTCGTCTTCGTCGTGGGCTTCGACAAGCACGTCGAGCGCATACGTCGCGGCTTCGGCCATGGACTCCCGCAGCGTGGAGTCGTCCATGCCGGCGACGATCAAGAGCACGCAATCCGCGCCGTAGGCGGCCGACTGCGCAATCTGATAGCGCGTCCACATGAAGTCTTTTCGCAGGAGCGGCCGCAGCGTGACCGCGCGCACCTCATCGATATAGCCGAGCTCGCCGAGAAAATGGTCGCGTTCCGTCAAGATGCTGATCGCGTCGGCGCCGGCCGCGTCGTAAGCCCGGCCAATCGCGGAGGGGTCGAAGCTGCGCGCGATGAGACCGCTCGAAGGAGAGGCCCGTTTGATCTCGGCGACGATGGCCCCACCCGTAGCGTTGCGCAACGCGGCAAGGAACCCGCGACGCTCACCCATCCGCGCCAGCGCGCGTTCGCGCAAAACCTCGTACGGCTCGCGTGCCTGCTCTTGTTCGAGCAGCGCAGACTTTGCTGCGTAAATCTTCTCCAGCGTATCCATCATGCTAGGTCGAAGTTGCGGTCGCCGTCGGCGACGTCGAGGGCGTCCCTGACGGCGGCGGGGTCGGCACCGGTGCGGGACCAACCGTCACGGTCGAGCCGACCGCAGCGTGGAGAATCGTGACGTTCCTCCCGATCGCGCCCGCTGCGAAAATTTTCGTTCGCGGGTATTGGCCGAACCGGTTCGCCCGCTGCTGGCTGGCATTCCAGACGTTGTCGAGCGCGCTGACCGTCTCGTTCCTGCGAGTGACGTAAATTTCGGTGCGCTTCGCGCCGATGAAGTTGTTTCCACCGGTCGATCTCCCGGCTCCGCCGCCGAAGTCGACCGCGCCTCGAATGGTGACGGGAACGACCGGCGCCAGCGCATCGGCGAAGGCGAACTGGCCGGCTTGGAAGGTCTGCTCTTGGGTCGTAACGTTTACGCTGCCGTCGGTGAGAATCGCGACGACCTTGGCAGTGATCTGTGCATCGCCGCTCGAGCGATCCAAAACAACCGTGGGTGTGATGGTGCTTGGCGAAGCCGTGGCAATCGGCACCGTAAGCGCGCCGATCCCAAACTCGTGCCCGCGAATCAGACAGGAGTGGCACGTAAACGAACCGCCCGCGACGAGAACGCCGCCGACGTTCGGCAGCGCCGAGGTGATCCCCGCGCCGAGGCTCGAGGTCGATACGATCATCGTCGCCAGATTGTCGAGCGAGACGTAGCTTGCGCGCGACCCCGGAAGCGAAAGCGTGGAAGCACCGACGTAAAGGTCGCTCACATTCACGGTGCCCGCCGCGATTTCCAAGGTCGCATAGGCCGAGCGCCGCGGTGCGTGGACGAGATTCTCGAAGATCGTATCCTCACCGAGACCGTTGATGAATGCACCGTTGTTGACCCCCGTGCCGAAACTTACTCCGGTTAAGCTCACGTTGGTCGGGATGACGATCGGGAACTTCTCGCCGTTGGCAGCGTTGTAGTCGCCGTTCGCAAGCGTGATGGTAACGCCCATCGGATTTAAGTTCTTCGCCGAAGTAAGCACCTCGACGGCCTTGGTCAGCGTCTTGTAGGGTTTCGGGCTGCTGCCGTTTCCGCTCGTATCGCTTCCCGTGCTGGGATCGACGAATAGCCCCGAGATCAGTCCGACCATCGGGACGGTCGGGCCCGGCTGTCCCCAGCGAGTGCACGCGGTGCCCGCCATCACGCCGGCTACCGCAAACCCAGCGACCACCGCAAAGAAAAGGCGGGCAAACCAGCAACCGCGCATTGCGCCACCCTTTAGCCGCGCCGCACCTTGGAACCTCGGGGAGTCCCGCAACGCACTCCTGAAGAGATGAAACGATGGTTAAGAAACCCGTGCGCTCAATCATCGGCGCGATCGATGCCGCGGCTGCTCGTTGGAACGCACGAAGCTTGGCACGCCGTGCGAGCGTCATAGATGCCGTCGCCGCACGTACCGGATACTCGCTTCCCACCGTCGAGTATGCGGTCGACTGCCTTTTCGGCACGCTTCGCCGAGATCGGCTCGAAGCGGTGATAACCGACGAACTCGGCAGCCTTGACGTACTCGATCGCTTCGTCGAGCGCAGCGGCCGTCCGCTCACGCGCGCGCTTCCTCTCGGTCGCGTTTGCATCGTGTCGAGCCGCACTACGATCGGCGTCGCGATTCTTCCGGCCGTATTCGCGCTCTGTGCAAAATGCGAGGTGCTCGTCAAAGACCGTGAAGATCATCTCGTGGCAGCCTTCTTCGAAACCTTAGCCGAGACGCTTCCCGAGCTTGGTGCTTGCGCGACGGCGCAAATCTGGAAAGGCGATGGCGACGCTTCCGTACTCACCGGGTTCGACGCCGTTGTTGCCTTCGGTAACGATGCGACGCTCGCGCAAATCGCGACGGCACTATCGCCGCACTCGCGTTTTATAGGCTACGGGTCGAAAGCGAGCGCGGGATTCGTCACGCGCGCAACGCTCGAGCACGAAGCTGACGCACGCGCGGCAGCAGAGGCGGCGGCGCTCGACCTTTCGCTCTACGAGAGCGAAGGCTGTCTTTCGCTGCACGCTCTCTTCGTCGAGCGCGGCGCCGTCATCTCCCCGCAACGATTCGCAGAGATGCTGGCTGACGAGATGCAAAGGGCCGCGGTCGCGTTTCCTCTCGCACCGCACGACGCAGCCACTGCATTGCGGATCGCGGCCCGGCGCGATCTGGCCGCCTTTCGCAGCGCAGCCGAGCGCGCTACGTTCGATCGTGACTCGAGTTACCTTACCGTCCTCGATCCGCCTTTCGACGAACCGCCGCTCTTCTTGCCGCGCGTAATCGGCATTCGCGCCGTCGACAGCGTCGACGAGGTCGCCGAATACTTCGAGCACCACGGCGTCTCGATCGAAGCGCTTGCCGTCACGGAGAGCCGGCCCGATCTGCTCGAGTTGGCAACGCGCTTAAGAGCGGCGCGCGTGGCCAAGTTAGGGACGCTCCAAGCGCCGCCGGCCGGCGCCTTTCACGGCGGACGGCCGCGGATCGCCGAGTTCGTGCGCTGGGTCGGCAACGAGACGTGAGCCCGGTACCCGGGCCGCGAAGCGCGACATTGGGGCGGCGTCTGCGTCGTTACGAGCAGCGCAACGTCACGTTTCTCGCCGAGGATTTTCCGGTCTTTTGGGAATCTGCAAGCGGCGCGACGGTAACCGACGTCGATGGCAATGAATACATCGACTGCACTGCGGCGTTCGGCGTCGCCAACGTGGGCCATTGCAACCCTCGAGTCGCCGCGGCGGTCGCATCGCAAGCGGCGCGCCTAACGCACGGGATGGGCGACGTACACCCGACCGAGATTCGCGTGCGCCTCTTCGAGCGGCTAATCACGATTCTTCCGCAAGCACTCGACCGGTTTTTTCTTGCAACCACGGGATCGGAGGCGATTGAAGCCGCGCTGAAAACCGCAATGCTCGCGACCGGAAAGTCTCGTTTCGCGGCGTTTCGCGGCGGCTATCACGGTCTGTCTTTCGGCGCGCTGACCGTCGGCGGCATCGAGCGATTTCGCGCACCCTTTGCAAGCGCGCTTGCCAGCGAGCCGCTGCTGCTCGAGTTCCCTCGCAGCCGCGATCAATCGGACGGCGACCGAGCTGCGAAAGAGACCCGTGAGGCGCTTGGTGCCTCCAAAGACCTGGCCGCCATTGTGGTCGAGCCGATCCAGGGGCGCGCGGGCTGCATCGTTCCTCCGCCGCGTTACCTCGCCGCGCTGCGCGACGTTTGCCACGACTTTGGCATCGTCATGATCGCCGACGAGATCTACACGGGCTTCGGGCGCACCGGCGACTGGTTCGCAGTGAACCGCGACGGCATCGTGCCCGACATTCTTTGCATCGGGAAAGCCATGGGTTCAGGCGTGCCGATCAGCGCGGCAGTCGGAAAAGCCGCGATCATGGATGCATGGCCGCTCTCCGCCGGCGAAGCGCTGCATACATCTACTTTTCTCGGAAATCCGCTCGGCTGTGCGGCTGCACTGGCGACGATCGATGAAATGGAACGCTTGGGTCTTCCGGCGCGAGCGGAGCGACTTGGCGAGCGGCTCGGCTTGCGTCTCGATGCGCTGCGCGGGGAGAGGAACGTCATCGACGTGCGCGGACGTGGCCTCTTTTGGGGCGTCGGGCTTCGCGATGCCGCAACGGCCTTTGCGATCGTTAAAGAAGCGCTTGGGCGCGGCGTCATCTTTTTGCAATCCGGCGTCGCCGGTGACACGATCGCGATCAGCCCGCCGCTGACCATCGAGGAGTCGCAGCTCGATCGCGCCGTCGAAGTTCTCGAAACCGCCATTAGGAAAGGTGCTGCAAGTCATGAACTCTAGAGTCGCGTTTTGGATCGTAATTTTGGCCGGGGTTCTTCTGGGCTTCGGGCGGCCGTCGGACACCTTGGCATTTCTCTTCGCTCACACTATGCCGGGACGTTGACCGTGAAACGCTATCGCATCGGAATCGTCGGCG
The DNA here is from genome assembly GCA_963831815.1 of Vulcanimicrobiota bacterium. GTDB lineage: Bacteria > Vulcanimicrobiota > Vulcanimicrobiia > Vulcanimicrobiales > Vulcanimicrobiaceae > Cybelea. Next base: position 596,135 of record CAWHRL010000001.1, on the reverse strand, counting down.
CCGGGTTCGGAGCAAGAGCTCACCTTCCGGCGCTGACCAACCATCCGCGTTTCGAGGTCGTCGCGATCGCATCGCCATCGAGCGCACCGCGCATTGCTCAAGAAGCGAATATTCCGCACGCGTTTCGGTCGTGCGCCGAGATGGTCGCTGATTGCGAGCTCGATGCCGTGACCGTTGCGTCACCGCCCTTCGCGCATCGCGACGACGTCTTTGCAGCGCTGGCTGCGGGCAAACACGTGCTCTGCGAAAAGCCGTTTACGCTGCGGGTCGCCGATGCGGTGGCGCTCGTCGAGGCCGAGAAGAGCGTTGATGTCGCCTGCGGGGTCTGCCACGAGTTTCGGTTCGTTCCCGAAACCATTGCCCTTAAAGAGCTCGTCGCCAACGGGCATCTCGATCCGCTTCGAAACGTCGAGCTCACGCTTCTTCGCGCATCGTTGCGCCGTCACGAGCGACGTCCCCGCGGCTGGTGGTTCGAACGCGAGCGGGGCGGCGGCTTGACGGGCGCCATACTCTCCCATTTGATCGATCTTGCCAACTGGCTCGCAGGCCGACCACCCTTGCAGGCTGCCGGGTTTCTGCGGCAGGCGAATCCGCAACGCGTTGACGAGCTCGGCAGCTTCGAGTCGAGCGTCGACGACGCCGGCTTCGGGCTGCTCGACTACGGCGAGGGTCTCGTCGCGCGGCTCTGCGCCGACGGAGCAACTGCTCTCGAATCGTATACGTCCGCCGTCCACGGCGAGAAGCGTACCGCGGTCGCGAGCGGAGCGGACATACTCGACCTTACGCTCTATGCCGTAGACGGCGACGAAACCGAGGAACTGCAGTGCAAACCCTCACCGTATCGCCTCTTTGCAAGCTTCGGTCCAAACGTCCCGCCCTTAATGGAGCTCTACGACGAGTTCGTCGGGAAGATCGAAGGCAAACCGAACGCGTTGCCGAGCTTCACGGAGGCACTTCGTACGCAAGAAACCCTTGCCGCGATCGGCTACGAGGTCTGACTCTTCAGATGCCGCCAAAGGCTCCCTAACGCGATCGTCGTCGCACGCGCGATAATCGCCTCGCGCTCGCCGCTTAACTGGTAGCGCCAGGCCTTTGCAGTTCCGTCCGCGTCGTCGAGCGCGACCCACACCAGACCGATCGGTTTCTCCGCCGATCCTCCGGTCGGCCCGGCGATGCCGGTTGTAGCGAGCGAAACATCCGCCCCAAGGCGCTTGCGAACGCCGCGGGCCATCTCTCGCACCACCGCTTCGCTAACGGCGCCTACTCGCGCGATCGTTTCCGCTCGAACGTCAAGTTCGGCAATCTTCACCACGTTGTCGTAAGCGATCACGCCGCCCAGAAAACGCAAGGACGATCCGGAGACGCTCGTCAACGCCGAGGCAATGCGTCCGCCGGTAACCGATTCGGCAATTGCGAGCTTTCGTCCGCGCGATTGAAGCAACGCGTGAATCGCGCTGGCGGGCGTCTCGTCGTCGCACCCGAAGACAAAACCCTCCAATCGGTGTTCGAGCTCGTGCTGCAACGGTGCAATCATCGCCTCCGCCGACGCCGCGGAGGCCGATTTGGCCATGATCTTGACGTCGGCTCGAAAATCGTGCGCGAGGACCGCGATCTTTGGATTCTGGGAAGATCGAAAGAGATCGGCGATGCGATGGTCGATCTCCGATTCGCCCAGCCCGATCGTGTGAAGAACGCGCGTCCGGATCGTTTCGCCGCTCCCCAGGCGATCGCACAAGAACGGCACGACCTGCTCGAGGAGCATCGGCTTCATCTCGCGCGGCACACCCGGCATGCAGGCGACGAACTTTCCGTCGCGTCCGAAGGCAATGAACCCGGGCGCCGTGCCGTTTGGATTGTCCAACGGACGGCTCCCGCGCGGAAGCTCGGCCTGTTTGCGGTTATTCTCCCGCATCGGGCGTCCGAGCGTTGCAAAGAGCTCCTCCATCTGCCGCAGCGCCGGTTCGTAGAGCTCGGTTCCGAGATCGAGCGCCTTGCAGACCCCCTCCGTCGTAAGGTCATCTACTGTCGGGCCGAGGCCGCCGGTCGTCACGACGCCATCCGCGCGTCCTAGTGCCGAACGAAGAAAGGCGGCGATCCGCTCGACGTTATCGCCGACCGCGTGCGTCGCATGAACGTCGATACCGTTCTCTGCCAAGCGCTGCGCGATGAAGGCGGTGTTGGTGTCGAGGAGCTGCCCGAGCAACAACTCCGTACCGACTGCAATAAGCTCAACGCTCGGCATCGCGTTCGTCAAACCAGTGCGGATATTCGAAGCGCACGTCGGCCCGGAATCCCCGGGCCGCCTCGATCATCGCCGAGCGCCGAAGGCTCGACTCATCCGGCTCGGGATGTGCCGCGCGCGTCTGCTCGCGGCGGCGAGCCAGGATCTCGATGAAACGCGCAAACCGTTCGTCCATCGCCCGCTGTAACGCGTTCTTAAGCGCCTTGCCTACTCGAGGTGCTAGACCGGCCGTCGAAATTGCGACGCGCACCGGGCCGGCTTTTGCGATTGCCGCCATCGCTACGAAACCGAACCGCGGTTGATCGATGCAGCAGAGCAGGAAGCGATGCCGGTCCGCGAGCGTTCGCAGCCGGGCAGAGAGCGCGGCGTCCTGCGGCGTCGAGATGACGAAGAAGGCGTCGGCGACGTCTTCATCGCGCAGATTCTGCGGGTCGAAGATTCGACGCACCTGCGCGCCGGCTTCCTCGAGCGCGGCGGCCTTTTCGACCGCTTCGCGGTCGTCGGCCGTGCCGATGACGACGCAAGCGCGACCTTCGAGATTCAGGCTTACCGGAAAGAACGCCCTTCGACTCCGCTCGGAATGACACATAAGAGACTAATAGTCCACCGGGCGAAGGTAGAACTCGTTGATGGCGGTGCTGCTGAGCATCGCGGTCGTCGGCAAGTGGCGCTTCCAGTGAGTCGAATCGACGCGGCCGCGAATCAGCGCTACTTCCTGGGGAGAGAATCCGTGCTCGACGAGCTGTGCGTCGGAGTAGCCGAGCAAGAGTTGCGCGAGGATCGCGTCGGCACGCGCGTAGCTTATTCCAAGGTCGGCTTCGTCCGTTTGGTCTGCCTGCAAATCTGCGGTCGGAGCCTTCTCGATCAATCGCTTGGGGACGCCGAGATACCGGGCGAGCTCCCAGACCTGGCTCTTGAAGAGATCCCCGATCGGATTTACGGGCGGCGTATCATCGGCGTGCCACGTGAAGTAACCTAAAAGGCGTTCGGTCTTATTTCCAGTGCCGATCGGCAGCGCGTCGAGCTTCGCGGATTGATCGAACAGCACGACCATCCGCGTGCGCGCCATGACATTCCCTCGGCGCCGTGCGTCGGCCTCCGGCTCGAACTGCAGGTATCCGTCTACGGCAGCGGTGATTTCGATCGTAGTGCATGGGACGTTTAACGCGTCGACAACCAGCCTCGCGTCGTCCAAGCTTGAAGGGTGCGACGTCTTATAAGGCATGCGAATTGCATAAACGCTCTCCGCACCGAGCGCGCGCGCACACAGAAACGCCGTCACCGCCGAGTCGACGCCGCCCGAGAGACCGACCACGGCGCGCGGGATGCCACGACGTGCTCTCAGCTCGTCACGTAGAAAGGCGACAAGCCACTGCGTCGTAACGACGGGATCGATTCCTGGGGGTCCCGTCGACGGGCAAGGCTCAAAGATCGGTAGCGTCATATCGACTTCTCGGTAGAGGAAGATCGTCATCTCGCAGCAGATCCGGCAACACCGCTTCCAAATCGCCGAGCAGCGGTAATCTCGCGCGCGCAAGATCGATCTCGCGCAGATCGAGGTCCGCGCGCACGATACCGGGCTCGGATGCCGGAGCTTGCACGAGGATACGCCCGCGGGGGTCGATGATGCATGACGATCCCTGCATTCCCTTTCCGCCCTCGAATCCGGTAAGGCCCGCATAAAGCACGTAGACTCCGTGCTCCATCGCTGCCAACCGCAGTATGTCGCGCCAGCGGCGAACGCTCTCGAGTTCGCCCTCGCCGTCACCCTCGATGCCGCGCCCCGGTGAAGCGCTGGGAACGATCAGAACTCGCGCGCCTTTTACCGCGGCAATGGTCGGAACGATCGCGTGCCACGCGTCCTCGCAGATTAGTAACGCCGTCTTTCCGAAGCGCGTTTCGAACACGCCGACTCGATGCCCGCGTGAAAGAAAACGCTCTTCGTCGAAAACGCCGTAGGTGGGTAAGAATATCTTGCGATGGAGGTGTACGATCTGCTCGCCGTCAGGCGTGACCTCCAGATAGACCGCGCTGTTATAATACGTCCCGCCTTCGTTCTCGAAGAACCCAGCCGCGAGGTCGACTCTTTTCCCACCGGCAGCCCGCCACGCGCGCGCCAGGTCGCGTGCGAAGTTTTTCGGCGAAAGCGCCAGATCGTAGACGGCGCCTTCCAAAAAATAGCCTGTCAGTCCGGCTTCCGGAAGCACGACCAAATCGGGTGGATCGGCGGCCAGCTGCGCGAATGCGTCCTGCGCGTCGGCCAGATTTCGGGCATACTGGCCCTTCGCCGGCTTGGTCTGCAGCAACGCTACGCGCAGATGCAGCGGCGCGTCACTCACCAGTAAGACTCGTCGCCAGCTCCACCTGCTCGTCGCCCGGAATCCTCTGGCCCAGCTCCGCCGCGCACTCCTCGGCCGGGTAGGTCCAAATCTCCGCGAGCGTGGGATGGAGGTGCGGAATGCGCATGAAGCGATCGACGGTCGCGTCAAACGTCATCGCCACGATGATCTCGTGAATGAGCTCCGAGGCTTGCGCTCCCAGCACCGCTGCACCGAGAATGCGGCCGCCGTTGCGATCCGCCATCATCTTCACGAAGCCCTTGGTCTTACCCAAGCATTGCGCCTTTCCGTGTTCCGCGAAATCGTAGCGTCCGCGAACGTAGGAGACGTTTTTGCGCGCAAGTTCCTTTTCGCTCATCCCCACAGCGGCGAACTGCGGATCGCAAAAGACGGTGTGGGCCGCCGTCAGGTGATAGTCGGCGCGCTCGTCTAGATTCAGACAAGCGTTACGGGCAGCGACCTCGCCTTGATAGATCGCGACGTGCACGAGCATGTACTCTCCCGTCACGTCGCCGACCGCATACACGTTGGGATTGCTCGTGCGCAGGCCGCGGTCGACCACGATCCCGCCTCCCGGCTCGACCTCGACGCCGGCCTTATTGAGGTCGAGCCCCTCAGTATCGGGGGCGCGGCCGAGCGCGTAGAATATTTCCTCGGCGGCGACCTCGCGCTCTACGCCGCCATGAAGATATCGCACGACTTTTTCGGCGCCGCGGCGCTCCGCGCTGACCAGCGACGAATGCGCGATCACGTCGATGCCTTCTTCCCGAAAATACTGCGTGAGCGCAACCCCGACGTCGTCGTCGCTATGGGTCAGCAGATGTCCGCTGCGAATGAGCATCGTCGTCTTCGCCCCCATGCGCGCTAGGAACTGACCCAGCTCGCAGGCGGTATAGCCGCCGCCGAGCACGACGACAGACTTGGGAATCCGTTCGAGATCGAGCACCCCATCGCTGTCAATGTAACCGGTCTCGGAAAGGCCCGGGAGCACGCCCGGTGGTACGATGCTTCCCGTGGCGATAATGAACTTCGGCGCTTCGAGCAAAAGATTTTCGCGTATCAAGATCTGCCCTCGCGAAACGAAACGCGCCGGCCCGAGATAGAGCGGGAACTCCTCGATTCCCTCGATCCGGTAATCGGCGAAGCCTCGTACCAGCTCGCGTTTCCGATTTGCAATGAAGGGCATATCGGCGCCAAGCGTCTGCAGCTCGATGCCTAACGCGCGCGCCTCGCGTGCATCTGCAAGCGCGTCGCTCGAAGCGAGTAGCGCTTTGCTCGGCATGCAGCCGCGCAAAATGCAGAGCCCTCCAAGCGGTCCCTTGTCGACGAGCGCGACGTCGCAGCCGACGTCGCGTGCGGTGCGCGCGGCCGCGTAACCCCCCGAACCGGCACCAACGACGATCAGGTCGTGGCGGCGAGCCCGATCCGGCATTACCGCCCGTGCGGGCGGGCGCCGAGCCGATGCGTCGATTCGATAAACCGGACCGTCCCGCTCGAGTGAACGAGAATCGAATGCGTCCTCGCCTGGTTTCCGAAAAATCGAACGCCGCGAACTAAGTCCCCGTCGGTGATGCCGGTAGCGCAGAAGATCACGTCATTACTGCGGACGAGGTCGTCGAGCTCCAAAATGCGCTCGATATCGCCAAAGCCCATTTCGATCGCGCGGTCGGTCTCAGATTGATTGCGCGGCTCGAGCCGCCCCATGAAGTTTCCGCCAAGGCACTTGATGGCGGCGGCCGCCAGCACGCCCTCGGGCGCGCCGCCGGTCCCCATCGCAATGTGAATTCCGGTGGAGTCGATCGCTGTTGCGATGCATGCGTCCACGTCCCCGTCTGAAATCAACCGAATTCGAGCCCCGGCCGCGCGCACTTCGCGAATCAGTTCGGCATGGCGCGGGCGATCGAGAATGATCACGCAAACGTCGTTGATCGGCTTTTCCAGCGCATTTGCGACCGCTTCGACATTCTCGCGCACCGGCGCATCGATATGCACGTACGGCGCCGCTTTGGCGCCGACAGCCAGCTTCTTCATGTACGTGTCGGGCGCGTGCAGCAGGCCGCCGCGCTCGGCAATCGCCATCACCGCGATCGAGTTCGGCAGACCGTTGGCAACAAGGTTCGTCCCCTCGACCGGATCGACGGCAATGTCGACCTCTTTTCCCCCGGTGCCCACCTCCTCGCCGATATAGAGCATCGGAGCCTCGTCGCGCTCCCCTTCACCGATGACGATGCGGCCGGCGATCTCCATATCCCCCAACGCTTCCCGCATCTTCTCGACCGCCGCACCGTCGGCCGCGTCGCGTTCGCCACGACCCATCCAGCGCGACGCGGCGAGCGCCGCACTCTCAGTCACCTTCACGAAATCGAGCGAATGAACCGGATGGTCCAGCACCGCTCGCATAACAGATCGAGGCATTCATTGGCCTGCTACAAAGGGAAGCGGCGTATTTCCTGTTAAAGTCGTTCCGGCGTGTTCGCCGGTACCACACTTTCGCGGCCTTTGCACTCCCGGTTCGTCCACTTCGCCGACATCTTCGCGGCCGGCTGGCCGGCGATGGGTGCGGTTGCGTGCGCCGGTCTCACTTTGGGATTCTTCGGCTGGTACGCACTCGTCGTCCCGCACCATCACGGTTTCCTCAGCGAGGCCGGGCTCTTCGCCGGCTTGGTTGCCGGCCTGCTCGTTTCGGCGACGCTATGGATCGGCTACGCGCACTACTCTTCGCGCCGAGCAAGAATAACGTTCGTTCGTTCGTTACGCTACGACGCGCTGACGTGGCTTCCATTCGTACTTCTCTGGCTCACGTTCTTCTTACCGCCGCAGCTGACGCACGGCGCGCGGCTATTCCTCGCCGCCATCACGCTTGCGTGCGTGGGCAAGGTCCTGATCGCGGCGCGATTCAATCAGACGGTGCGCGAGGTTCTGATCGACTTTGCCGCAACGCGTGCGGCGATCATCGTCATTGCGGAGCTGGCCGCAGTGATCATCGGACAGCGCTCGGGAACGCACGTCCAAGAGTCTTCGCACGTTCTCCTTGCGGTTTGGGGTCGTTGGGACGCGGTTCACTATCTCGATATCGCGACGAAGGGTTACCGCGGCACCAACATGGCGTTCTTCCCGCTCTATCCATTGCTGATACGCATCGTGGGGTCTCTCGCCGGCAATCACCTTGTCGCCGGACTGCTGATCTCCAACGCTTCCTTTTTCTTCGGACTCCTCTATCTGTACAAACTGCTCGAGCACGAATACGATCGCGCGGTAGCGCGGCGCGCGATCTTTTACGTCTCGATTTTTCCCACCTCGGTTTATTTTACCGCGGTCTATACCGAGTCGCTCTTCTTCATGCTAACCGTCGGGTCGTTCTACTACATGCGCGCACACCGGTGGTGGTTCGCGGGAGTTTTCGGCTGCCTGGCTGCGCTTACGCGCGTCGAGGGCGTTCTTCTGGTTGTGCCCTTCGTCATCGAGTGGTCGGCTCAAGATCGCTCGCTGCGCCTCAAGACGCTCTACGATCTCGCGGCCGGTCTGCTCATTCCACTCGGCCTCGCCCTCTACATGGCCTACCTTTGGGTCCTTCGAGCCGATCCGCTCTACTTCTCGCACGTCCAGGTTCACTGGAACCGCAGCCTAGCGCCGCCGTGGGTCAGCGTCGAAAATGCCTTCGGCAAGCTGATCCATGGATCGAGCGCGCAGCTTGCCGCCCACCAATCGCTCGAGATTGGGTTCACGCTGCTCATGATAGCTGTCTTGGTCGGCGGTTGGCACAGCCTGCGCCCATCGTACATCGCGTACATGGCGCTGTCGATCCTCGTGCCGATGTCAACCTCGAACCTAATGTCCATGCCGCGGTTCGCGCTCGTCCTCTTCCCGATGTTCGCGATCCTCGCGCGCTGGGGCGAGCGTCCGTGGGTCAACAACGTAATTCTTGCCTTCTCATTGCCGCTACTGGGGCTCTTTACGGTTCTCTTCGCCGATTGGTACTGGGTTGCGTAGACGCGGCGTCCGGCAATTCCTCAAATTCGGAATCGTCGGAGCCTCTGGAACGGTCCTAAACTTCATCGTTGCACACGTCCTCGAGAAAACGACGTCTCTCTCGTGGTTCGTAGATTTCGCGATCGGCTTCATGGTCGGCGGCATCTCCAACTACATACTGAATCGCATCTGGACTTTCGGTTCGCGACGCAATCCCTTCATCGAAGGCTTGCAGTTTCTGGCGGTTTCGACGATCGCGCTGGTTTTCGGCGGGATCGTCTTTTCGATTGCTGCGCGAGCGAACTTTCACCACTTCACGACGACCTGGCTCGTTGCAACCCTCTCCGGAGTCTTCGTCAACTTCTTCCTCAACAAGTATTGGACGTTTCGGCATCTCAATTGATACTCGTGCGGACCATCCATAGCTCCGCGGCGCATTCACGCGCCGCTTAGACAACACATGCTCCATAAGGCACAGCGATTGAGAATTTATTGGTGGGTGGGGTTGATCGGGGTGCTGCTTATTGCTTTGGTATTGAGGGTTCACGGGATACACGATCTCATTCTCGACCATCCAGGCTGGCGTCAGGGCGACACGGCGGCGGTCGCGCGAAACTTCGCGCGGCTGCGCTTCAACATCATGTACCCACAGACGCTTTACAACGGACCACCGCCAAACTACGTCGAGCTCGAGCTTCAAATCGTGCCGTTTCTGGCCGCTTCGCTTTACAAGGTCTTCGGCGTGCACGAGATCTTCGGGCGCATCATCGCACTGATCTTTAGCCTCGGGACCGTCGCTACGCTCGCATACTTCGCGCGCTGGCTGTTCGGCAGCGCGGTGGCCGGGCTCGTTGCGGCGTTCTTTTATGCCGTCTTTCCCGGGAGCGTCTACTACGGCCGAACGTTCATGCCGGACTGCGCGATGGTCTTCTTCTTGACGGCGGCGCTCTACGCGGCCACTCGCTATTTTGACGAAGATGAGGACCTTTCGCTGCTCGGTTTAGCGAGCCCGACCGCTCTCCTCACGCTGGCCTATCTCGCAAAACCGGTTGCGACCCTGGCTCTGGTGCCGTTGCTCGGGCTGCTCGTCGCCCGCCTGCGCTCCGGGCGCCCGACACGGCCGCTCTCGGTCACGATCGTGTTCGCAGTACCACTGCTCGTCCTAGCGCTCTACGATCGACGCGTCGACTCGTACGCGGAATGGCATTGGGCCAGCGGGATCACGCGCCTGCACGTCCTTCCGGCGCTTCGCGGTGCGCTGACGAGCGGTACGGGGTTCGCAACGAAACTCACGCAACTTCGCGAGGTTCTCGGCATGCTGCGCAGTACGCTTGCCGGCAGCCTTCCCTTCGCGCTTGCGATCGTCGGTTTCATCGCGTTGCCGTGGATTCCGGCGCGCGGCAAAGCTATGCTGTGGGGCTGGTTGGCCGGAGGCTTGATCTACCTTTATGTCGTGGTGACCGTCGAACGCGTCGACTATTACATGCTCCCCCTGCTGCCGCTCTTCGGGCTTGTCATCGGCGGCGTCACCGGCACTTTTTGCGCCGCGGTACGCACCGAGGCGCTAGCACCGGCAGCGCGGTACGCGTTGCTCGCGATCGTGCCGCTTCTCGCCCTCGCCGCGCTCGTCGAAAGCCGCGCACCGGTTGCCGCTTACTACGATTACAACAAACAGGCCTACCGAAACGCGCTCCTTCTCGATCGAATCCTGCCCCAAAACGCGTTGATCGTCATCGGCCATTACGGCCCAGACGTGCAGTATTACATCGATCGATTTGGATGGGAGGAAGACCCCGCCCTGTGGACTCCTTTCGACGAAGAGAGCGCGATCCGCAAGGGCGCGCGCTATTTTATCTCGATCGAAGATAACCGCTTGCGACTCAACATGGAGCTCTGCGCGTGGCTGCAGCGTTTTCCGATGTTCGGCGCGGGAGGATGGACGGTCTACGAGACCGACCCCGCCAAGGTCTCGCCGCAAGCCGACGGCTTCTGGCGCGAATTTCGACGCGCCGAACGCGCCGGATCCGGGAGAGCGTTCTTAGGTGCTAATGGGCGCTGCCGCGTTACCGGCCCAGAGAGTTGAAGGTTTCCAGCAAGGCACGAAACGCCTCCGGTCCGACCGCGATGCTGCCGCGAAACGGATAGTCGAGCGATACAACCAGGAAGAGCACCAAGCCGATCATGAGGCTGAGGCCTCCTACCATCAGCTGCTGCATGACGGTTTTGTCAAAGCCGAAGAGATACGTAAAAGCAACCGTTACGAAGGCGCCCAGCACGAGCACCACCCACATCACCGCGTTGATGCCGGTAGAGTCCAGCGTCAAACGGCTCTCTCGATCGATGAGCGCCGCGTCCATCGCCGAAAGCATTTGAGCGTCGATCGCCTGCAGCCCAAACGAGCTGACCGGAAGCGCGCGAACGCTCCGGTCCGTCGCTTCAAGCAACTGATCCGAAACGCGCGAGCTTCCCCCTTGGCGCAGCCGAGGCCACTCGTCGCCCACGACCGAGTGGACGTACGCGCGCAGCAGCGCTCGCAGCTTGCCATGCTGGGGGAACGAATCGGCGTCGCGGTAGATCGTAGCCAGCGCGCTGGCCTCCTCGTAGCTGCGCGCCTCGGCCTGCTGAAACCGCTCCCACGCGCCGACTGCAACGAAGGCGAGCAGCACCGCGTAAATGACGCCGATAACCGCGAGAATGAAACCAGCGCGGTCGTTGTGCGCGGTTCGAACCTCGACCGACGTGAACCGCGCGACGAGATACCCAATCCCAAGCGAGAGGAGAACGAAGGCGCCGATCACGACGACTCCCGCCTGCAAGGTTGAGAGGGTGCCCAACCAGTTGATCACGCTGTGCCGCTTCCGATCTCAGGGTAGCGGCAAGAGCGAACCGGCGCCGAAAGTAGTCGACTGGGGCGCCTCAGGCACGCCCGAAGTAACGAGCTGGCGGTAGAGGATCAGCCGGTTCGTATTCCTCGCAAGCTCCAGCTGCAGTTCGTAGCTGCGCTTGCTGGCAGCCACGAGCTCGTTTGCGTCTAACGTGTTTCCGAAGCGCCTCAAGTTTCGCAGGAGGAGCGCGTTGGTCGCATCGAGTTGCTTGTACGCACGCGCAAGCTCGAGACCCGCGGCACGATAAGTCGGGTAGTTCGAGAGCACGATTTCACGCTCGAGCTTCGCCTGGCCGATCGTCGCTTTGAGGGCGGCGAGGCGCACGCTCTCCGGATCGACCGCGAGGCCCTCGGCGACCGTCGTCGTCGCATCGTCGAACGCTCCTTTAGTATATTCGATCTGTGCGAGCTCTGCGGTTGCCTGCACGAATCCCGCGCGCGCCCGCGCGTCCTTCGGATTGACCCGCAGCGCGAGCCGGTAGGCCAGTTCGGCATCAGATGCATCGCCTGCCGAAAGCGACACGTCGCCCTGATGGACCCGCGTATCGACGATCCAGCGCTCGATCGGGCGCGCGCATCCCGTCAGGAGCGCCGCACCACAGGCTATGGCGAGAATTCTAGATGTGTGCATGCATGGCAAAGAGTGCGACCACTTTGATTAGCACGGCGGCCGGGTAGAGAATGGCTTGTGAGATTAGAGACCCTAGAATCGCCGTGAGGGATAAATAGAACACCATGGAGCGGACTTCCTCGACCGTACGCTTTCCGTGGATCGCCTGATCGGTGATCAGCGACGACGTCGGATCGACGAAAAGGGTGAACGCGATGGTTCCGATCCCGTTAATGACGCCCGACAGCCCGATGGCGGTTCGCGCGACCGTCGGATCGAGAACCGAGGCGAGGTACGACGCTTGAACGCCGATCGCGTAGACGCACATGACCACCGTGTTAAAGATCAGCAAACGTTTAGGCAACAGGCGCCAGTCGAAGGCGCGCAGCTCGGCGAGCCGGGGTAGGCGCACCGCCTTGAGCACGTCGACGATTACCGCCGGCGATGCGAGTCGTATCAAGGAATGTGGAATAGAACCGCGCGCTTCAAACGAGCGTACGCCGCGCCGGAAAAGGTAGGTGAACATCGGTAAGAGCAGCGAAAACCCCACCATTCCCAGCGTGCCCGCCAGTACCACGAGCCGAAGCTGCAGCTCGAAGACGTGGTGCCAGACCGCGACCTCTACCGTAGCGTTTCCCGCTTGATCGGAAAGCGGTCCGATGAAGAACGCCATGAAGAGGTTTGCCAGCCGTCCCGTGGTCACTAACAGATTGAAAAGCGAGATTGACGTCGCTATTCGCTTAGTCTGCACGCCGGCGAGCCGCGCGGCGTAGGCTCCAATCGTCACGCCTTGAACGACGAACGTGATGAGCATCGCCCCGACAAGCTTGCCCGACCATAAGTGCGGCGTCAGCGCAGACGCGAGCACGCTATGCGGCGTACCGGCTCCAGACGATTTGCGACTCGTCGATCGGACCGATGATGCACAAGCCGAGGTTCTCGTCCACCAGCAGCTCGCGGGCGAGTTCCTGCACGTCCAGTGCCGTGACCGCATCGACTCGGCGTTCGATCTCTTCGGGCGTGACTTGCCGGCCGAGCGCGAACTCGTTGCGGACGAGCCGGATCATGCGGCTCGACGTCGATTCGAGCGTCAACGTGAGGTTACCCTTAATGTGCTCCTTCGCCAATTGGAACTCGTCGTCGCCGATCGTTACGTTGCGAACCCGTGCGAACTGTTCGAGGATGACGTCAATGCACGACTGTACGTTGCGAGCCGAAGTGCCGGCATAAACGCCGAAGAGGCCGGCAGCACGGTAAGCCGCCTGGAACGAATAGACGCTGTAAACCAGGCCGCGCTGTTCGCGGATCTCTTGGAAGAGCCGGCTCGACATGCCGCCCCCAAGCACGGTGTCGAGTAGAGAAAGCGCGTAACGCCGCTCGTCGCGAATGTCGATGCCGGGCGTGCCCACCACGACGTACGCCTGTTCGCTCTCCTTGTACCGAATGTTCGGCGCCGGGGTTGCGGCGGGCCGTTGCGCCTGCGGCAGTTCGCAGGCGCCCTCGAACTCCGCGAACTGCTCGCAAACCAGTTCCACGAACCGGTCGTGCTCGACGTTTCCGGCAGCCGCGACCACGACCGAATTCGGCGCGTAGTGATCGCGCATATGCGCGCGCAAGTCGGCCGGCGAAACGCGCACGACCGTGTCCGCGAAGCCGATCGTGGGCTCACCGAGACTGGAGCCGCGCCACATCGTCTGCAAGAAGACGTCGTGTATCAGGTCGTCGGGCGAGTCCTCGTACATCTTGATCTCTTCGAGCACGACCTTTTGCTCTTTAGCCAGCTCCTGCTGATCGAAAGCGGAATGCAGAAACATGTCGGCAAGCACGTCGAGAGCCAGCGGCACGTGGCGATCGATGACCTTTGCATAGTAGCAGGTTGTCTCTTTATCGGTGAACGCGTTCAGATTTCCGCCGACGCCGTCCATCGTTTCGGCGATCTGACGCGCGCTGCGGCGCTGCGTTCCCTTGAAAAGCATGTGCTCGACCAAGTGCGATATTCCGCGGCGCTCTTCGGTTTCGACGGCCGAACCGACGTCTGCCCACACGCCGACCGTGGCCGAGCGCACCGCCGGCATCGTTTCGGTCAACACGCGCAGACCGTTGGGCAGGGTCGTCTTCCGATGCACTACGATTCCTCTTTAAAGGTCGACCGAGCCCACTGCGAATCGTAGAAGACGCCGTCGCTTCCGGCGCGCACTCGCGCTCGAGTGGACGCGCTGCTTTCGCCGCGGGGCACCGTAATGCTGAAAACCGTCCGCGACGTCGGTTTAGCTAGGTCGCCGTTTACGATCTCTCCCTTCGTCACGGCGATCGGAACGCTCGCCCAGAGATCGATCTCCTCCGTCGACGGAACGACCGCGAACGTGGTTTGCGCGAGCCCGGCGATCTCCGATGCGAACGCGTCGCGCGTCATCGGGCGGTGAAATTTTACTCCCCAAACGCGGATCCCAACGATAAGATGGTCCGCCAGCGAGTTCGCCGAGATCTGGCTAACTTCCGCAGACCACGGCGTCGCGAAGATCGCGTCGCCGATGCGTTCGGCAAGGTCGATGCGATTGCCGGCGGCGCGCGCCTGTGCATCGAGCTGCGCGACGCTCGGAGCGTAGGCCGCGGCCGGCCCGCTAGTAAAGATCGCCGCGAGCCCGGCCGCGAACGCAAGCCTAGTAAGATTGCGCAAAGTATGCCCTCGCTTTAGCCGGCTCGCCGCAAGCGACGCAGACCAGGTTGGCTCCTTCTAGCGGCCGCACGACGCGCGTCGTCGCGGTGGTGAGCGCCTTCACGTTGGCCTCGCACTCGGGTCGCTCGCACCAAGCGATGTCGACCATTCCGGCTCGCTCGCGGCAGAGCCGTAGAAACTCGACACGATCCTCCGTGACGAACGTGTGGTCGGCCAAAATCTCTTTCGCGCGCGCGTAGAGCGAAGCCTGAACGTCGTCGAGCAGCTCACGTAGGGTCTGCGCGACCTGAGCGAGTGCGACGCTCTGCCGCTGCCCGGGTTCGTCCTTGCTGCGATCGCGCCGAGCGAGCACGACGGTGCCTGCGTCGACGTCTCGCGGGCCGATTTCGATTCGCACCGGCACGCCGCGTAGGTCCCACTCGCTATACTTCCAGCCGGGCTGCTCGTCGCGCGAGTCGACTCGCACGCGAAAACCTGCTTCCTTCAGCTGCGCGGCAAGTGAGTGACAGGCCTCGACGGCGCGGTCGTCGTTGGAACGCACGATCGGTATCAGCACGGCCTCGACCGGCGCCATCTTGGGCGGGATTCGCAGCCCGCGATCGTCGCCGTGAACCATGATCAGACCGCCGAGCATTCTCCACGATATGCCCCACGACGTCGTGTAGACGTGCTTGATCGCGCGATCGGCATCTGTGAACTTGATGTCGTACGCCTTGGCGAAGTTCTGCCCCAGATCGTGCGAAGTTCCCAACTGGAGCGCCTTGCCGTCCGGCATCAGGGCTTCAATGCTGAACGTCTCGACTGCACCCGGGAAACGCTCGGCGGCACTCTTACGACCGTAATAGACGGGAATCGCCACCACGTTCTCCGTGAAATCCCGGTAGAGCTCGAGAATCTTGAGCGTTTCGTCGCGAGCCTCCGCGGCGGTAGCGTGCGCGGTGTGCCCTTCCTGCCACAGAAACTCCATGGTGCGCAGGAACGGCCGCGTCGCCTTCTCCCAACGTACGACGTTTGACCACTGATTGATGAGGATCGGGAGATCGCGGTACGATTCGATCCATTGCGCGTACATCGTTCCGACCATCGCTTCGGAGGTCGGCCGGATCGCCAGCGGCTCGGTTAGCTCTTCGATTCCGCCCCGCGTTACCCAAGCTACTTCGGGTGCGAAACCCTCGACGTGCTCGGCTTCGCGAACTAGCAAGCTCTCCGGAATGAAGAGCGGAAAATATGCGTTCTCATGACCGGTCGCCTTGAACCGCGTGTCAAGGTGCTTCTGGAGATTCTCCCAGAGCCCGAAGCCGTAAGGACGAAGCACGACGCATCCACGCACCGGCGAATACGAGACGAGTTCGGCCTTGAGACAGGCCGCCGTGTACCATGCGGAGAGGTCGGGCGCCTTCGGAGGAATCTCCTTGACGACGCCCGCGCGGAGTGCTTCGGACATGACCGGCCCCGCTTCGCGCGCGACGCCGAAACGGCCTTCGCGGGGAACTTGAAACCCCGTCGCGCATAGCCACCCAATGGCGAAGCAGGCGCGGATCTACACTCGCACGGGCGATCGGGGAACGACCGGATTGGTCGGCGGCGGCCGTATCAAGAAAAGCGACCTCCGCATCGAGGCGTATGGTACGCTCGACGAGCTTTCGAGCGCAATTGGGGTCGCGCGCGCGGCACTACACCCCTTGCTCCCCGAGCAGGCACGGGCGATACGTCTCGACGCGTGGCTCGCCTGGACGCAGGACGAGCTCTTCAATCTCGGCAGCGAGCTTGCCACGCTGCCGAAAGATCGGCAAAAAGACCAGGTATCGGTCGGCGACGCGGACGTACGAGCGCTCGAGCGCGCGATTGACGAGGCGCAAAAAGAGCTCCCGCCGCTGACGAAATTCATCCATCCGGGCGGATCGACTGCCGGTGCTGCGCTCCATTTTGCGCGAACGATCTGCCGACGCGCCGAACGCCTTCTGGTCGCACTTCTCGATCGGGACGAGCCCGGTCGTGACGCGTTGCGCTTTCTCAATCGTCTCTCCGACGCGCTCTTCGTCTGGGCGCGCTGGATCAACGACACACTCGGTATTCCCGAGCACATCTGGAATCAGACCGGCAGGCCTCCGCAGGAGTAGAGCGTAACCGACGACCGAATGCCGTTCTTCTCCGAGCTCTTTGCGACGACCGACGCCGAGAAGCTGCGCGAACTTGGCACGCGAAAGATTCTTCGGCGCGCGCTGACGGCGAAGGATCTCATCGCGATCGGTCTGGGCACGATGATCGGCGGCGGCATCTTTACGACGATCGGAACCGGCGTCAAAGGCGCTGGACCGGCAGTTATCGTCTCCTACCTGCTCGCAGGTTTGACGTCGTTCTTCGCGGCGCTCTGCTACGCCGAGCTTGGCGCCATGGTACCGGTAGCCGGAAGTGCCTATACGTACGCCTACGCGACGATGGGTAAGCTCTTTGCCTGGATTATCGGCTTCGCACTGATTTTCGAATACGGCATCAGCGCGGCGCCCGTCGCGCAGCAGTTCTCGGCCGCGATTCAAGACGTCGTTAAGGGAACCGTCGCGTTACCTGCGTGGGCGCAGCAATCAAATCTCATCATCCACGGCGCGTGGTGGCTGCCGTCGAGCTGGGATCTCATGCATTCGCAGTACGATCTCTTGGCGGCGCTCTTCGTGATCGGCCTGAGCATCCTGCTCTCAGTCGGCATTCGCGAGTCGGCAACCGCCAATAACGTCTTCGTGGTGCTCAAAATCTCGGCGCTCATCATTTTCATCATAGCCGGAGCGTTTCTCGTTCACGCGGCCAACCTTCACAACTTCAATCCGGTCGGCTGGGGCAAGCTCCGTCCGTTCGGCGGTATCGCCGAGTCGTCGCAGCCGTACGGCATCATCCCGATCAGCGCGTTCGTCTTCTTCAGCTATATCGGCTTCGACACCGCGACGACGACCGCGGAAGAGTGCAAGAATCCGCAGTTCGACGTTCCAGTAGGCGTGATCGGGGCGCTTGCGATCGGCACGGTGATCTACTGCGCGACCGCGATCGTGCTCGTCGGCGCCGTGCCGTGGGCGCAGGTGCCGATCAAAAATCCGCTCGTCTACGCGCTGGCGCCTCTCCATATGCCGGCGCTGAGCTGGGTGATTACGATCGGCGTTCTGGCCGGCACGACGAGCGTCGCGCTCGCATCATTACTCGGGCAGTCGCGAATATTCTACGTGATGGCGCGCGACGGGATGCTCCCGCCGGTGGTCGCCGCGGTGCATCCGCGCTTCAAGACCCCGTTCATCACGACGCTGATTACCGGCGTCGCCGTCGCGATTCTCGCTCTGATCGTCCCGCTGACGAACCTGCTCAATCTCGTGAACATCGGGACGCTCGTCGCGTTCTCGGTCGTTTGCGCCGGCGTACTCTATCTGCGCAAGCGCCGCCCCGAGATGCCGCGCAGTTTCCGCGTACCGTTTGTGCCGCTCTTTCCAATCTTGGGAATCGTCTTTTCGCTCTTTCTCGCGGTCTTCGGCCTCTCCCGAATGACCTGGACGTGGTTCATCGTCGCAATGCTCTGCGGTCTGGTCTTCTTCTTCGCCTACGGCTTCCGAAAGTCGAATCCGGCGGACGTCGTGCCGGTCGAAGAGCCGGCCGGTCTCGAGGAGTACGCGTAAGACGTCTATCGCTCCGCACGCGCACAAGAGCTCCATCGTCTCTGCACGTCCCTTGAGTGACCGGCCGGACTGCGAGGTTTGGCGAGTGACGTTTGCCGACGGAGGCAAATGGAAAGCACCGAGCCACGGTACCTGGTGGCCGTAGTTAAGCCTGGACGGGAATTATGCCGTCGCGGCGCTTGCGATAGCGTCGAGTCATCCTTCGACTCCGCTCAGGATGACACACAGCGGACTGCGACATAGTCGTGCTGATGCCGCGGCGGCAGTTCGAACGAGGACCGTCTGACCGGGCGCCGGAGCAAGGAGGACGGGAGGCGCGAGGCAGACGATAGGAGCGCGACAGGATGTCGCGCGACGAGTGTGTCCGAGTTCGACGTGCCGGCGCGGCACCTTCGATAGCGTCGAGTCATCCTTCGACAAGCTCAGGATGACGCTATGGGACGGCGGTTATTGCGCGGCTGGAGCTTGCGGATTTGGGGCCTGACCGATGCCGGGCGTGACGACCTCGATCCGTGCGTCGCGCGCATCGTATTTTGCGCGTACGTGAAGCGCTCGTGCAACCGCGTCGAGTGCGATCATGACCCGGCCGCGTACGCGGAAGGGCGCGTGTTTGAGCGTAAACGGGATGCCGTTGAGGGTCGCGCGCGTTTCGCCGACGCGAACGCGCAACGATTGACCGCCGAGTACGACGTCTACTGTCCCGGTCTTGGGATCGTCGACCGTTTCAGCTCCCAGCGCATCCGCAATCGAGCGCAACGGCACGAACGCCTTTGAGCTTGAAATCGTAACAGGCCCGACGTCGCTGTCAACCCGTTCGCCGTCGACGAGCATCACGATCGGCCGCGAAAGCGCGAGCAGCACCGAAACTGCAAGCGCGGCGACCGCGATGATTACGAGACCCCGCGAACTGAGCGCCCCATAGAGTTGCGCAGCTCGCCGAATCATCGAGCGCCACCGATCTCTTCAAGGTAACTCGGATATTTTTCGGCGATTACCTTTTCAATCTCCAAGCGAAGCATTCCAAGCAGCTCGCTCTCCGGGTAGGTGCCGACCAGCTCGCCGGCGCGATAAATCGCGCCCTTGCCTTTTCCGCCGGCGACACCGACGTCGGCCATCTTCGACTCGCCAGGGCCGTTGACAACGCAACCCATCACCGCGACCTTCACCGGAGCGCTGTACGACTTCGCGATCGCCTCTACGGCGCGCCCGAGCTCGAGCACCGATATCTCGGCACGCCCGCACGAGGGACACGCCGTGATCTCAAAGCCCTTCTCCCGCAATCCGAGCGACTTTAGAATGCCCCAGCAAACCGGGACCTCTTCGATCGGATCGTCGGCCAACGAGACCCGGATGGTATCGCCTATTCCCTCCCAGAGTAGAATCCCAAGTCCGATCGACGACTTGATCGTTCCGTCGCGTAACAAACCTGCCTCGGTAATGCCCAAGTGCAGCGCGTAGGGTGTTCCCCGCTCGCGAAGTCGCGCGTCCATCATCCGATAGGCCTCTACCGTCGTCGCGACATCGTGCGCCTTGAGTGAAATTGCGATCTCGGAATGCCCGTGCTCTTCCAAGATCTCGACGTGCCGCAACGCTGAGAGCACCATCGCCTCTGCTGTGTGCCCGAGCGATTTCTCGAGGTCCGCCGCGAGCGAACCCATGTTCACACCGACCCGAATCGGAATCGAGCGGGCTTTGGCCGCCTCGACCACCTCCGCGACCTTCTTCGCGTCGCGGATGTTGCCGGGATTCAATCGCAGCTTCGCAACGCCGGCCTCGATTGCGGCTAGCGCCATCTTGTGATCGAAGTGAATGTCCGCGACGATCGGCACCGGTGAACGATGGACGATAGCCGGCAGGCCGGCGGCATCCGGTGGATCTTTAACCGTTACGCGGACTACCTCGCAACCTTCCATCGTGAGCCCGTAGATCTGCTCCAAAGTCGCGTCCGCATCTGCGGTATCGGTCGTCGTCATTGACTGCACGACCACGGGGTGATCTCCGCCGATCCAGACGCTCTTTGCGTCCGGCTTTCCGGTTTTATTCTGAAGGAAGATCGGTTTGCTTTTGCGTCGCATGCGCAGCATCTGCGCTACATGATCCCCTGTCCGCTGACAATGCGGACAATATCGTGAAAAGCGACCAACATGATCAGCGCCATCAGTGCTGCGAAACCGGCGATGTGGACCATCGCCTCCTTTTCCGGATCGACCGGCCGGCCGCGAATAAGCTCCGCAACGATGAATGCCGCCCGCCCACCATCGAGGGCCGGAATCGGCAAGAGATTGAAGAGCCCAAGCGCAAACGAGATCGTCGCAGCCAGCGAGAAATACGGCCCCCATCCCCAATCTTGAACCGTCGCGGCGACCTGGCCCATGCCGATCGGGCCCGCGATCTCGGGAGCGTACTTCGCGAACTGCGTTACGAGAAGCACTATCCCCCCCAGCGTTTGATCCGCGATTGCAACGAACTCCTCGCCGCTTTGTCGCACGGCGGTCGCGAACCCAACCCGTTCGTAGGCTGGTACCGGCTGGAAGCCGATGCAACCAAAGCTCTTTCCGACTTGCGCCGGGCAGCGGACGGGCGTGACGTAGATTTCGTAGTGCGTGCCGTTGCGCTCGTAAACGAGATCGAGCCGCTTGTGGTACGCCGCGTGAATCGTGTCCACGAGTCGCTTGCCCGAGGTGACGGCCACGTTGTCGATCGCGATGATGCGGTCGCCGGGCCGTATGCCGGCAATCGCGGCCGGTGATCCAGGCAATACCTCACCGACCACCGGTTGCGCCTGGTCGCCGGCGACCCCGAACGCCAGCGCTCCGACTAAGAGGATCAAATAGCAGAGCAGAAAGTTTGATAAAGGTCCGGCCAACACGATAGCGAGTCGCCGCAACGGTGGCTTCGCCTGAAAGTTGCTATCGCCGGCCTCTCCGCCGGCGAGGAATTCGCGTTGTTGCTGCGCCTCGGAGACTCGGTTGTCCTCGCCCTCCATCGCGCAGAACCCGCCGATCGGTAAGGCTCGCAGCGTGTAGAGCGTTCCGGAGCGGCTACTCGTCCACGCTAGGATCTTTGGGCCAAAACCGACCGCAAACTCATTGACTCGAACCCCATTGCGCCGCGCGAGCACGAAGTGACCGAGCTCGTGCAGAACGATCAGGATCGAAAGCATCACGAGAAAAGTGAGGACTTTTTCAAATCCGACGAAGGTGACGACGGCTAGCAGACTCAACGAGCGGACCTTTCGATAGCTTTCACGATCTCCCCGGCGCTTTCGCGCGCTTCCCTATCGGCCTCCCTTACCCGGTGCAGGGTAAGTTCCTCGGATTTCGCCCGCTCCAAGGCTCCTTCGATGACCTCCGAAATTTGCCCGAATCCGATTCTCCCTTCTACAAACGCTCCGACGGCAACTTCGTTTGCAGCCGAGAGCACGGCGGGCTGCGTCCCGCCGGCGGCCAGCGCTTCGTATGCGAGCCGGATGCAAGGGAACCGAGCCGAGTCGGGCGGCTCGAAATCGTATCGGAGCACCCGTTCTCCATCTTTTGCCCCGAGCCACGCAAGCACGTCATCGCTAACGCAATTGGGGGACCCCACGAGCTCTGCTTGTGGGGGGCGCGCAGCGGCAGGCGAAGCGCCTGTAAAATTTTTGGATCCCCCAAACGACGCTAGTCGCTTGGGGTACGCTAGAGCGTAGCCGATCGGAACCCGCATATCGGGAGCGGCAAGCTGTGATTTCACGCTCCCGTCCTTAAAAAATACAAAGCCGTGCGCGATCGATTGCGGATGCACGACGATCCTTATGCGGTCTCCTTCCATCGCGAAGAGGCGACTGGCCTCGATCACTTCGAGACCTTTGTTCATCATCGTCGCCGAATCGATGGTGTTCTTGATTCCCATTCGCCAGGTCGGATGGGCGAGCGCTGCCGCCAGTTCGGCGCGTTCCATCGCCTCCCGCGGCGCGTCGCGGAAAGGGCCACCCGATGCGGTGAGCACGATCGCGGCGACGCTCGATGGTTCCTCGCCAACCAAGCACTGGAAGATCGCACTGTGCTCGCTGTCTACCGGAAGCAAGCGTGAACCGCTGCGTGCCGCTGCCTCGACGAGCAACGCGCCCGCTGCGACGATCAACTCTTTGTTTGCAACTGCAACGTCGATACCACGCTCGACCGCAGCGAAAATTGCCTCGAACGCCACCGACCCGTCCGTCGCCGCGAGCACGATCTCGGCCCCGCTCTCGACTGCTACCCGATGCAAGCCGGCCGGTCCCTCCTGGGCCGTGCTCGTGACGCTTACACCGAACGCGCGCGCCTGCTCGCGTAGCAGCTCGACGTTGCGTCCTGCCGCAAGCCCGACGACTTCGAACTCATCGGGATGACGCGCGACCACGTCGAGGGCCTGCGATCCGATCGATCCGGTCGATCCGAGTATAGCGACCCGTTTACGCATCGGCTTACTGAACTTGGAGAATTCCCAACAGGTGCAGCGTTGCATAGAAGCCGACGCCGCCCAATAAGTACGAATCGAAGCGATCGAGAACGCCGCCGTGACCTTGGATCATCGCGCCGGCGTCTTTGACGCCGGCATCGCGCTTAAAGGCGGACTCGACGAGGTCGCCCACCTGCGCAGCGGCGCTGGTCGCGAATCCCAGCGCGGCGCCTTGCCACCATTGCAAGTGTAGTTGCGGAATCCAGCCGGCACAAGCGGCAACGATCGTCACGAGCGCCAGCGAGCCAATCGAACCTTCGACCGTCTTATTCGGTGAGATCTTCGTCCACGAATGACGGCCGACGCTCTTGCCGACCAGCATGCCGAACGTGTCCGTGAGCGCGATTATAACGATCACGTAAATCGTGAGCCACATCCCATTCCCGGCGATCTGACGGATGAAGACGAAATAGGTCAGCAGCTTGCCGATGTAGAGAACCGCGAGCAGCGTGTAGGCGGTGCGCGCAAAGTATCCTTTCTGTTCGCCGTACATGCCGATCGCGAAGGCGACGATCACGATCGCGGCGAGCAGCAGGCCCTCCCACTTGTGCAGCAGGTTGAAGACGGCCATCGCGATGTAGACGCAAACACCCAGCACGGCAACCGGGTACTCCAGGGGTTGCCCCTTGATGGCGCAGAGATAGTTGAACTCGTAGATGCTGGCAAGCCCGATCGCCAGGATCAGTAAGTAGAACGCGTACGGGAAGAAGACGCACAGGAGACCGACCGCCGCCAGGATCAGACCGACGACGATACGTCGTTCGGTCAAGTCGCGCCGAAGCGTCGTTCCCGCTGTTGAAACTCGATCAACGCCCGTACGAAATCATCCTTTGAAAAGTCCGGCCAGTAGACGTCGCTCATGACGAGCTCCGCGTATGCGGCCTGGTAGAGCAGGAAGTTCGAGAGCCGACGCTCGCCGCCTGGCCGAATGAGCAGATCGAGTTCCGGCAAATCGGCCGTGTACAGATACCGCCCGATCAGCGCTTCGTCGATGCTTTCCGGGGTAATCCTGCCGCCGGCCACGTCGCGGGCGATCGCTCGAACCGCCCGTTCCAACTCGGCGTGCGAGCTATAGTTCACGGCAAGGCTTAATAGCACGCCGGTGTTCGCGGCGGTCTGAGCCTGTAGTTCGGCGAGCGCACCGCGGGGCGCTGCAGGAAGCGATTCCCACTCTCCTATCACGCGTACGCGAACGTTGTTGCGCCGCAGCTCGATCAGCTCGTTGCGCGCGAAGTAGACGCACAGCTCGAAGAGCAGCGAGACTTCTCGCGCGTCGCGATTCCAGTTCTCAGTCGAAAAACCGTAAACCGTCAGCGCGTCAATGCCGAGGTCGCTCGCGGCGCGCGTAACCCGACGGAGCGCAATCATGCCCCGTCGGTGCCCCTCGATCGCGGGCAGGCCTCGTTCCTTAGCCCAGCGGCGATTTCCGTCCATGATAATCGCAACGTGCCGCGGCAGGCCTCGCGTATCGAGGCTGGGCCGTACGCCGACTGCCAGCGAGGCGCTCACGACTCGTACGACTCGTAACCGACGATCAGCTCCACGTCGCTGTCGCTCTTCGACTCGGCGCCCTGCGCCTCGCTCAGAGCTGCGCTACGCTCAGCCTCAGTCAACTTCACGCGTAGGACGCGCAAGATACCGCAGCCGATCCAGGGACCGTGAGGCACGAGTACTTGCAAGCGGATCCGCCGGTCTCGTAGAACGCGCCGTGCCTGCACCTCGGGCGCGAGTATTAACTCCTCGTTCACACTTCCATGATCTCTTTTTCTTTGGCGGCTACCAAGGCGTCGATTTCCTTGACATACTTATCCGTAAGCCGCTGCAGCGTCTCTTGCATGCGCTTGTTGTCGTCTTCGGTGATCTCGTGCGACTTCAGCTGGGCCTTCAGCTCGTCGTGGACTCGATGCCGAACGTTGCGCACGGCCACGCGCCCGTCCTCGGCCTTCTTCTTAACGACCTTGGCGAGGTCTTTTCGCCGTTCTTCATTGAGCGGCGGAATCGCCAACCGAATTGCCGTGCCGTCAACGTTGGGCGTCAGGCCGAGATCGCTCTTCTCAACTGCCTTGCGAATTGCCGCAACCAGGCCCTTATCCCAGGCCGTGATGAGCAGGGTTCGCGAATCCGGCGTTGAGACGCCGGCCACTTGTTTGATCGGAACCGATTGGCCGTAGGCCTCGACGATCAGCCGGTCGAGAAGAGCGGGGACCGCGCGCCCGGTGCGAATCGAGCTAAAATCGCTGAGCGTCGCCTCGACGCATTTGTTCATTCGCGATTCGATTTCTTTGAAGTCTGCGTTTGCCACGCTTACGCGCCTCCCACCGGCGTTGCTTCGCGCCGCCCGACGTACGTACCGATCGCCTCACCCCAAATCACGCGCCGGATATTTTCAGGAACGGACATGTCGAAAACGATCACCGGAAGCGCGTTGTCCATGCAGAGCGCCATCGAGGTCGAATCCATAACCTCCAAACCTCGTTGCAGAACCTCCATATAATCGAGGCGCTCGAATCGGGTTGCGCGGGGATCTTTCTTCGGGTCCGCCGTGTAGATCCCGTCTACCTTCGTCGCTTTGAGAATGGCTTCGGCGTTCACTTCGACCGCTCGCAGAGCCGCGGTCGTGTCGGTGGTAAAATACGGATTACCGGTTCCGGCTGCGAAAATGACCACGCGTCCCTTTTCGAGATGGCGAATCGCCCTGCGGCGAATGTACGGCTCGGCGATCTGATGCATGGCGATCGCGGTTTGAACGCGTGACGCAACGCCAATTCGCTCGAGCGCGTCCTGCAACGCCAGAGCGTTAATCACGGTGGCAAGCATCCCCATGTAGTCGGCCGTCGCTCGGTCCATACCGGCTTCCTCGTGGACCTTGCCGCGCCAGATGTTCCCACCTCCGACGACGATTGCGATCGAAACGCCGGCTCGACTGACCTCGGCGATCTGCTGCGCCATCGCATCGGTCGTCGTGACGTCTACGCCGTTTCCATCGCCGCTAAACGCCTCGCCCGAAATCTTGAGCAGCACGCGAGAGAATCGCGGCCCACGCAGCTCACTCGCCAAGGGCGTATCGCGTAAAGCGGCGCACGCGGATTTTCTCGCCGAGCGCTCCTATCGAACGGTAAATCAATTCGCTGATGCTCATCGAATCGTCTTTGACGAAGGCTTGATCGAGCAGACAGTGCTCCTCGAACCATTTCGTCAGCTTCCCTTCGACGATTCTCTCGCCCACCTCCGTCGACTTCCCAGACGGAACCGTGGCGCGGAACTCGCCGCGCAGCCGCGCGACCACGTCGGCCGGAACGCTGTCGCGGTCGAGATACTGCGGCGACATCGCCGCGATGTGCATTGCGATGTCGCGGGAGAGGTCCGCGAATTTCGGATTCCGCGCGACGAAGTCGGTCTCACTATTGACCTCGACGAGTACGCCGATTTTGCCTCCAGCGTGAATGTAGCTGGTGACGGTACCCTCGTCTGCCGTCCGCTCGGCTTTCTTGGCAGCCTGCGCCGCGCCGCGTTCGAGAAGCAGCGCCTTCGCGCGTGCGACGTCACCGGCAGCATCCAGCAGAGCCCGGCGACAGTCCATCATCGGCGCGCTGGTCTCCTCACGGAGCGCTTTGATTTCTTCGGGCTTGGGTTGATAGGAAATCAACGTCCGGCCTCCGCCATCGTTACCGGGGCCTCATCCTCGAGTTCCTCGGCCGGCGGGCCGTAGCCCCCTTCGTCATAGGAGCTCT
Organism: Vulcanimicrobiota bacterium; assembly: GCA_963831815.1. GTDB lineage: Bacteria > Vulcanimicrobiota > Vulcanimicrobiia > Vulcanimicrobiales > Vulcanimicrobiaceae > Cybelea. Next base: position 569,554 of record CAWHRL010000001.1, on the reverse strand, counting down.
CGGTCTCGGTCTTGCCCTCGATGATGGCGTCGGCAATTTTGCCGACCATCAGCTTGACGGCGCGGATCGCATCGTCGTTGCCCGGTATCGGGTAGTCTATCTCGTCGGGATCGCAGTTCGTGTCGATCACCGCAATAATCGGGATCTTCAATTTGCGCGCCTCCAGAACGGCAATCCGCTCCTTCTTCGGATCCACGATGAAGAGGGCGTCAGGCAGCCGATGCATATCCTTGATGCCGCCGAGAAATCGCTCGAGCCGGTTCATCTCGTCCTGCAGCTTGGCGACTTCCTTTTTGGGAAGCCGGTCGAAGTCGCCCTGCATCTTCATGTTTTCGAGCTCGCGCAGGCGCGCGATGCGTTTTTGGATAGTCGCGAAGTTCGTCAGCGTGCCGCCGAGCCATCGCTGATTGATATAAAACGTGCCGGCCCGCTCTGCCTCTTCGCGAACGACGTCCTGCGCCTGCTTCTTGGTGCCGACGAAAAGTATGACGCGCCCCTCGCGCGCGAGCCGCTTTACGACTTCGTACGTCTCCCGCAGCCGCTGCACCGTGAGCGCCAGGTCGATGATGTAAATGCCGTTGCGCTCCTGGAAGATGAATGGCTTCATCTTGGGATTCCAACGGCGCGTTTGATGGCCGAAATGGACGCCCGCTTCCAAGAGCTCCCGCATGGTAACGACGGTCATAGGTTAACCTTTCTGGCTCCCGGCCGCCGCCCATCCCTGGCGTCGCAGCCGCGTCGTGGAGCCATCGCCACCCCGCCTCCGTGCGGGGGAAGTGATAGACAACCGCGCGATTATATCACGAGGTCTATCGCTCTCCAAGGGCTCGCGGAGCGGCAGAGCAGGCAAGCAACTGCCGCGGCGCATGGCGGCCGCGGCAGTTTCCCAGCTTTCCCGCGGGCGCGCGGACTACGGCCGTGCTTCGTAGACGATGTTGAACGGCGTTTGCGCGGCACGGCGGAATTGCGTGAATCCAGCCTTCTTCACTACGTCCCGCATCTGGGCTTCGCCGGCCTGGGCACCCATCGCAAAGCCAACCTCCTGCGCGAGCGACGAGGGCGTGCAGATCATCGTCGAGGCTCCGTAAAAAATCCGCCCGATCGGCGTCAGGTTTTCTTCCAACGCATCGCCTGCATAGGGTTCGACGATCATCAGCGTACCGTTCGCTTTTAGCGCGGCACGGACGTGCGCAAGCGAGCCGACGGGGTCGCCCATGTCGTGCACGCAGTCGAAGCAGCAGAGCAGATCGAAACTCCGTGCAGGCATCCCTTTTGCCGAGGCTACTTCGAATTGTGCGTTATCCCGAACGCCGGCTTTGCGAGCCGCTTCCCGAGCTGCGGCGATCGAGGCCTCGTGATAATCGTAGCCGACGAACGTCGACATCGGGTAGGCCTTCGCCATGAGTATCGTCGAGCTGCCATAGCCGCAACCTACGTCGGCAACCAGCGCACCCGTGCGCAGTTTCTCTTCGACTCCGTCGAGTGCCGGAATCCACTGCGCGATGAGATGCGAGGCATAGCCGTTACGAAAGATACGGTCCGTCGCGGCATAAAGACGCGCATCGTGGTCGTGCCAGCCCACGCCTTTACCGGTTTTGAACGCCTCGGCAATCTTCGGTTCGTCGGCGAAGAGCGGCTGGCCCATACTGAAGAGTCCGCACATATTGACCTCGCTCTCGTCGTCGGCCAAGAGCGGAACGTGCTCGGCTGGAAGCGCAAAACGCTTCGTCACGGGATCGTAGGTAATATAGCCGGCAGCGGCTTGATTTGCCAACCATTCCCGGACGTAGCGCTCGTGCGTCCCGGTCTTCTCGGCGACTTCTGGCGAGGTCTGCGCTCCGCCCGTTGCAAGCGCTTTGTACAGCCCGAGCTTATCGCCGATCAGCACCGACGCTGCAGTTACCACGGCGCCCACATCGCCCAAAAAGCGCCCGATGGCGGCTTCGAACTTCGCGGGGTCGTAAGGGAGTGCCGTTGTGGTCAAGGTGTCGTCCTCCAAAACAGAAAAGGCTTTCTCCCACCATAGCAACGCGAGGTTACGGCTTGCATCGGGAGGTGTACGGAGGAACGCCGGGCTCCATTCGCAGCCCGTTCATCGGGAGAAGCGCGCAGCTGCGCCAGCTGGAGAATCTCTACGGCCGGGCCACGGCCGGCGAGAGCGCTGTCGCGCTGCTGTGGGGCGAGGCGGGAGTCGGAAAGACGCGCCTGCTCGATGAGTTTTCGTCGCTTGTCCTGGCCGCCGGCGCCAAGCTCGCCGCGGCGACGTGCTTCGAGTCGCTCTGCCCGCCCTTTGCGCCATTGCGGGAGGCCTGCGCCGCGCTGCGCATTCCCGAGCCGTTTGAGGCGCATGGGTCGGAGCCTTCGCAGTTAAGCTCCGAGCCGGCCCGGTATCGAGCCTTCGTGCAAGCCGTAGAGTTGCTCAAGGCCGCGGCCGCGACGCCGTTGGTGCTGATCGTCGACGACTTACAGTGGGCCGACTTTGCAACGCTTGAGTTTTTGGCTTTCCTCATGCCGCGGCTCGCGAGCTCGCAATTGCTCGTTCTCGGTGCGGTCCGGTCGGAGCAGCTCGAGCGCGACCACGCTCGACGCGAAGCGTTGAATCGCTTGAGCCGCCTCGGCGCCGTTACCCTCGCGGTCCCACCGCTCGACGGCGATGAGATTCGGCGACTGGTCTCGAGCATCTGGCCGGATGCAAGTTCGGTCCGAGAGCGCGCAATCGAGCGCATCTGCTCGCTCGCCGAAGGCAAGCCGTATTTCGCCGAAGAGCTCGTCACCAGCGCCGCCATGGCGCCACAAGAGCCCCAGCCCGACCTGACGCCGCTGAGCATCCGTGCCGGCGTTCTCGCGCGATTCGAGCAACTTGACGACGCCCAGCGGCGTATTTTGTTGTACGCTTCAGTGATCGGACGCAGCTTCGACGCAGCACTTCTGGCGCAAGTCAGTGCGGCCTCGAACGCCGCCGTCGCGGCGGTACTCACGAACGCGTGCGAGTTACAACTCGTGCGCGAAATACGCGAAAGCCCCGGCGCCTTTACGTTTCGGCACGCGATTACTCGCGAGATCCTCTATCGCGAACTGCTCGCGCTTCAAACCCAAACGATTCACCGCGAAGTCGCCGAGCATTTGGCAGCGTCACGCGGCGCCGATCCTCTCGACCTCGCGTATCACTGGAGCGCGGCCGGCAATCGCGAGCACGCGAGCGAGGCGTACGAACGCGCCGGCGATGCTGCGATGGCTCGCAACGCTCACCGCGACGCCCAAGCCGCCTATCGGGACGCAGTCGAGGCGACGAGCAGCGGCGATGCCCGATACCCGCTGCTGTGCGACAAGTTAGCACGCGCGCTCTCGATCAACGGCGAGGTGGACGAGGCCTGCGCGTATGCCGAGCGCGCGGTAAATGCCTACGAAACGGCCGGCCAGAGAGTGCAGGCTGCCTCACGCGCGATTAAGCTGGCACGCCGGATTTACGAGAGCGGAAAGCCCGAAGCCGCCGCAGCGGCGGCGCGACGCGCCCTGCGGCTCAGCGGCGAGCGCGGCCCGGTCGCCTACGACGCGTACGTCACGCTCGCGCACTTTGAAGCACTCCAGAGCAGAAACGATGCTGCGACGGCGTACCTGGCGTCCGCCGAAGCAACGCCGGGCGAGCATCCGGCGACGGAGCGGCGCAATGCCTGCATGGTGCGTGCACTGATCGCGGCTACCTTGGGCCGGCTGCTGGAAGCCTTCGACGACTACGACGAAGCCGTTTCGATCGCGCGTGAGCTCGATGATCCAGAACAACTCGCGTGGACGCTGAACAACTATGCAAGCCGGGCGATGGCAACCGGCTGGATGGATCGCGCGCGCGCGGCCTATCTCGAAGCAGCAGGCTGCGTAAGAAGCGAAGACTTCGGAAAAGTCGGAGCCTCGACCATCCAGGGGTTGGCATTCGCGGAGCTGCTTGCCGGCGATCTGGCCGCCGTTCGCGGGCGCCAGCATCAGGATGCCCAACTGCCGCCCGGCATCGCGATGACGCAAACGTCAAGAACCGCACTCGGTCTGCGGCTGTCATATTACTGCGACGACGACGACGCGGCCGCGCGATTTGCGACGCCGCAAGCGCTGGAACTTGCCTTTGCTTCGGGCGAGACACAGCGGATCGGCTTGCTCGCCGGTTGCGTCGCAGCTTACTACGATGCGGCCGGCCTGCGCGATGAAGCCGCAGCCTTGCGTTCGCGCGCGCTTGGAACGCTCCATACGGTGGATTTTTCCTTTTGGCTTTTGGACGACTTGGCCAAGAGCGCAAACCCTAACGAGCGCGAACGAGCCCGCAGCCTACTCGCCGGCGCCGCAACCGATCCCGGTCACCTCGCAGCCAAGGCCCACCTGACGCTCTTCGACGCCCGCGTCGCGCGAATCAAGCGAGAACAGGCCGCAAAACCCCTGGCAATGGATGCGGCCGCCAAATTCGAGAGAATCGGATGGCCCTGGGAGCAGGCACAGGCGCTGGAGCTCGCCGGGCGCTACTCGGAGGCGCTCGCCCTCTACCGGCAGCATGGCTTCCTCCGCCACGCGCGCGACTTGGAAGCCGGCCGCCGGCGGGCTCGCCATCGCGCCGGCACTCGCCGGCTCACGCCGCGCGAAGCCGAAATCGCGCAACTTGCGGCCCAAGGCATGAGCAATCGCGCGATCGGCGCGCAGTTATTCATTGGGGAGCGCACCGTCGAGACGCATATCGCGGCGATCTTCGATCGCTTCGACTTAACCTCGCGCACGCAGCTGCGCGCGCTCTTGGACGGTCCGGCCGGGCAGGTTGCGGCGAAACCGTCTTCGTAGAGCGCGAAATGCGCTGGCTGGTCACGGGCGGGCTGGGCTTCATCGGCTCTCATTTCATCCGGCTTGCCTTGCGCGAGCGGCCGCGGCTCGAGGTCCTCAATCTCGACGCGATGACCTATGCGGGAAACCCGGCGAACCTGCGGGACGTCGAGGGGAGTTCGCGCTATCGCTTCCTACGGGGGAACATTTGCGACCCTGGCGCCGTGCGCGAAGCGCTGGACGGCCGCGTCGATGCGATCGTCAATTTCGCCGCCGAGACGCACGTCGATCGCTCGATCGCCGAACCCGAGTCGTTTCTGCGAACCGATGCCCTCGGCTCGCTCGTGTTGCTGCAGGCGCTTCGCGAGCGCGAGATTCCGCGCTTTCTTCAAGTTTCGACCGACGAAGTCTACGGCGACGTGCCATCCGGCGAATCGGTCGAAAGCGATCCGCTGCGCCCACGCAGTCCGTATGCGGCCAGCAAGGCCGCGGCCGATCTGCTCGTTCTCGCCTATCACGCGACCTACGGTTCGCCGGTAGTCGTCACGCGCGGCAGCAACACGTATGGGCCGAATCAATATCCGGAGAAGATCGTACCGCTTTTCGTCACGAATCTGATCGAGGACCGTTCGGTCCCGCTCTATGGTGACGGTTTGCAAGTTCGCGACTGGCTCCACGTCGACGATCACGCGCGCGCTATCCTGCGCGTCCTCGAACACGGCGAGATCGGTAGCGTCTACAACATTTCAAGCGCGACGCCGCGAACGAATCTCGAGTTGACGCGCGAGCTCTTGCGACGCTGCGGGCGATCGATGGATATGCACGTCGAGCACGTCGCAGATCGCCCCGGGCACGATCGCCGCTATGCGGTGAACTCGGCAAAGCTGCGCGCGCTCGGGTGGAGCCCGCGAATCTCCTTCGAAGACGGCATCGCCCAAACGATCGATTGGTACCGCAACAACGAAGCCTGGTGGCGCCCGCTAAAGGAAGCAAATGCAAGAGCGTAGGGGGCCCACGCGGCGACAGTCCGCGTGGCATTAAAGTGAAGGGCGTAGTGCTGGCCGGCGGCCTCGGGTCGCGCCTGCGGCCCCTGACGAAGGTTACCAACAAGCATCTGCTTCCGGTCTACGATCGGCCGATGATCTATTATCCGCTCGAGACCCTCTCTCGCGCGGGGATTGTAGAGATCATGATCGTAACGGGCGGCAACTCGGCGGGAGACTTTCTCCGCCTTCTCGGCAACGGTGCGGAACTCGGGCTCGACAACATTTACTACGCCTATCAAGAAGGCGAGCGCGGCATCGCCGACGCGCTCCGTCTCTGCGAGCACTTTGCCGAAAAGCAGCGCATCGTCGTGATTCTCGGCGACAACATCTTGCAGAACGACATCGCACCGTACGTCCGCAATTTCGAAGCGCAGAGTTCCGGCGCCCGCATCCTCCTCAAAGAAGTCGAGGATCCCGGGCGCTTCGGCGTCCCGGTCTTCGATAGCGATCGAATCGTCGCGATCGAAGAGAAACCCGCCCAGCCGAAGAGCCGCTATGCGGTCACCGGCGTCTATATGTTTGATGCCCGGGTCTTCGATTTCATACGAACGCTGACGCCTTCGCAGCGTGGAGAACTCGAGATTGCGGACGTACACAACCGCTACATCGCCGAAGGCCTTCTCTCTTACGACGTCCTCGACGGTGCGTGGAGCGATGCCGGCACCTTCGAGAGTCTCTTTCGAGCCGGAGAGTTAGCCTTTCGCGTGCGGCATAATCGGAAGTAGCGCCAGCGCAACGACGACCAACAGGCCGGCGAGCGCACCGCGGAACCAACGTTCCGGCAGCTTCGTCACGAAGTACGACCCGAGGAATACGCCCGGAACCGAGCCGATCAGCAGCGAAACCGCGATCGGGACGTTGACGTCGCCGATCTTCCAGTGACCCAGTAGCGACGGCACGAGCACGACGACCGCGAAGGCCAGATCCGTTCCCACCAGTCGCCGCAACGCAACGACCGGCGCCACGAGCAGCAGCAGCGGCAGCGTCAGCGAACCGGCTCCGATCGATGTAATGCTAACCGTTACACCGACGAAGAATCCGATCAAGGCCAAGCGCAGCGTGGGCAGCTGCTGATCCGACCCGCTCGACGCGTCACCGGCGAGCTTGCGGTTGAAAATGATTCCGGCGGCCGAGACGAGCAACGCTGTAGCGACGGCGATTCGCAGCACGTGCTCGAGCTGATGGACGTTAAGCAGCCGGTGCAAATACGCACTGGCTATGACGCCGATGATTGCACCGGGAAGGCCGCCGATCGAGAGCCGCCAGAGCACCGATACCTGTACGGTCCCCTTCTGAATGTGGGTGCCCATCGCGAGGACTCGGGTCACGAGAGCAAACAGCAGGTCCGAGCCGATAGCCTTATCGGTGTTTACGCCTAGAAAAATGAGCAGTGGCGTCGTGATAGCGCCGGCGCCGACACCGCTGTACGCGGTGCAGGCACCCACGATGAATCCGACGAGAACGAAGCTCCAATTGATAGTCATGGCCGAGTCACTACCTCGATGAGTTCGATTGGATTTGGCGGACGGGAACCTAAGTCAACATTCAACGGCCTGCCGGCCGTGTCCCGGTCGATCACCAGGGCTAACTTCCAAGCACTCGGCAGGCTGGTGGACAAGCCGACCGCCCACCGATCCCAGAGCGCCAGAGGCGACGGGAAAGCTTTGCGATCCGTTTCAGTTGCGGTCCGCATCGCCGACTATATCTCCCTCGATGGCTGCTTTTCCTACCGGCGCAAGCGTACTCGCAGCGATCGCCGCGTCACCGCCGTTGATTTCAGCGAAGACTTCCAAGCGGTGCACGGGCACGTGCCGCGGCGCCTCGATTCCCAGCTTCACTTGATCGCGGTCGACGCCGACGACGACGATACGAATGTCGCTACCGATCATAATCGATTGATTAGCCTTACGGCTGAGTACGAGCATGGGTGCCCTCCTTGGCCGGTACAACGATATGCTGGGAGCCTGATTCAGATGCAACTCAACGGATGCGCTGAAGCGGGCCTTCCCAGCTAAGCGGAGGCGGTTTCGCGGGAGGCTTCGATCAGAATTTGGGCAACTTCCGGCCGCGAGAATTCCGGCGGCGGCAGCTGGCCTTCCCGTAGCATCGCTCGTACTTGCGTGCCGCTTAGCGTCACATGGTTTTCGGAGTCGTGACTGCAGGTTTTCTTCGAAGCCATCGACTGGCAGCGCCGGCAGTAGAAACTGTTCTCGAACTTGAGGGGCATGATCCCCAACTCGGCCGGAGTGAACTCGTCGAACACCTTCTGTGCGTCGTAGGTTCCATAGTAGTTTCCGACGCCGGCGTGGTCGCGACCCACGATGAAATGCGTGCAGCCGTGGTTCTTACGCATCATAGCGTGGAAAATCACTTCGCGCGGACCCGCGTAGCGCATCGCTGCAGGTAGCGTGCTCAACAGCACGCGGTCGGCCGGATAGTAGTTCTCGAGCAGCGCCCGGTAGCAGCGCATCCGTACGTCGGCCGGAATATCATCGCTCTTCGTCTCTCCGACCAGCGGATGCAGCAGCAAGCCGTCCACGATTTCGAGCGCACATTTCTGAATGTATTCGTGGGCGCGGTGCACTGGGTTACGCGTTTGAAAACCCACGATCGTCTTCCAGCCGCGGCGCTCGAACTCGGCGCGCGTCTGCGCGGGAGACAGGCTCTCGGGATCGCGCTCGCGCGGCAGGACCGAAACGGGGCCGCCGATGAGAACGTCTTTGCGTTCGTAGAGTGCAGCGACGCCGGGGTGCTTTTCGTCTTCCGTGCGGTAGACGTTGCGCGCTTCGTCTCCTTTGTCGTATTCGAAAACGTCCTCGACCTCGATGACGGCGCGCAGCTCACCTTGGCCGTCGTAGAGCGCCGCCCGGGTACCCGGCGTCGGCGCTTCGTCGCGATCGACTGCAAGAACAACGGGAATGCTCCACGGCAACCCGTTTGCAAGCCGCATCGTGGGAACGACACTTTCGTAATCTTTGCGCGTCATAAAACCCGTGAGCGGGCTCAAGGCGCCGTTACCGATCAATGCAAGATCGTTGAGCTCGCGACCGGTTAGCGTAAGACCACGAAGTCCTTTCGCCCCCTCCCGCAACTCCAGTTCCGCCTGCGGGGAGTCGGCGATGCGATTGATTAGTTTTCCGCCGTGAGGATCGATCATAGTGCCTTCGCCTTAACGTCGGTGTGCAGGTAACCCCGCTTCGCAAGCTCGGCGAGGATCTTCGAAACGCTCTCTTCGACGGTTTCGACTTCGCTGTCGACGGTGACGTCGGGTCTCTCCGGAGCTTCGTACGGATCCGAGACGCCGGTGAAATGCTGCACTTCGCCGGCCAGCGCCTTTTTATACAAGCCCTTGACGTCGCGGCGCACGAGCTCGTCCAGCGAACAACGCACGTAAACTTCGACGAACTGCGAGCTGCCGATGCGATGTCGCGCTTCCTCCCGCGCCTCTGCGTACGGCGAGATCGCGGCGGTGATTACCGCGGCGCCATGCCTGACGAGCAGCGAGGCGACAAAGGAGATGCGTCCGATATTGATGTCGCGGTCCTGGCGGCTGAATCCCAGGCCCTTGGAAAGGTGGGTCCGGACTTCGTCGCCGTCGAGCACCTCAACGCTGCAACCACGAGCACTGAGCTCGGGCGCGAGCCGTTCGGCAATCGTACTCTTGCCCGCGCCGGAAAGACCAGTGAGCCAGACGGTAAATCCCTGGTTCAAGTAGAGTTCCTTTCTGGGAGTGAAAGCCTCCCCTGATTGTTCGTCGCCGGCCCGGTCACCTTTTTAAGGCATCTTAAATGAGAATTGTGCGGCGTGCAGGCGTGCGTAAGCGCCGCCCTTAGCGAGCAGCTCGTCGTGCGTGCCGATCTCCACGACTCTGCCGGCCTCGATGAAGAGCACCTTGTGCGCGCGTCGCACGGTCGAGAGCCGATGTGCGATGATCAGCGTCGTGCGGCCCGGCAAGAGCCGGTCGAGGGCCTGCTCAATCATCGCCTCCGAGTGGCTGTCGAGCGCACTCGTCGCCTCGTCCAGAATCAAGATGCGCGGATCGCGCAGGACGGCCCGCGCGATCGCGATGCGCTGGCGCTCGCCGCCGGAGAGCCGGACGCCCCGCTCTCCGACTTGAGTCGCATAACCATCTGGAAAGCCTTGCACGTACTCTTCGACGTTGGCGTCGCGAGCGGCCGCGCGAACTTCCGCATCCGTTGCCTCGATCCGGCCATAGCGAATGTTTTCGAGAATCGAGCCGCGGAAAAGCTGTACGTCCTGCGGCACGATCGCGATCGCCTTGCGCAGGTCGGAGAGGCGCGCGTCGGCGATGTCGATGCCGTCGAGTAGAATGCTCCCTTCTTGCGGTGCATAGAAGCGCGGCACGAGATTCACGATCGTCGTCTTGCCGGCGCCCGACGGCCCAACGAACGCGACGATCTCGCCAGCTTCGATCGTGGCGTTGACGTCGCGAAGTGCCGGCGGGTCGGTGGGTTTATAGCGGAACGTAACGTCGCGGTATTCGATTTGGCCGCGGACAGCGGTGAGCGCAACGGCGCCGGGCGGATCCCGTACCTCGATTGGAAGGTCGAGCAACTCGAAAACGCGCCCGGCCCCGACGACGGCCTTGCTGATGTCTCCGAAAAAGGCTGCAACGCGATTCATTGGGTTCATCAAGTTAACCAGCAGACCCCAATACATGAAGACTTTGCCGGTATCGAGCCGGCCCACCAAGACCTCGCGGACCGAGAGCCAGATAATCGCTACTACGGCCGCCACCATAATGCTAGAAATGACAAGCGGCTGGGTCTGAATGAACTGCGTCAGTTTCATATACGCGCCGAAGAAGTCGTCGTTGCGGTTGCGAAAGCGGCCTACTTCGAACTCTTCGCGTCCGAAGGACTTGACGACTCGCTGACCGCCAAGAATCTCCGACAAGTTTGCGGTGAGGTCGGCTATTCGTTGCTGCGCGCGATGGGTGCTTGCCGAGATCAGACGCTGGAAGTTTGAAACGGCAAACGAAACGATCGGCGCGACGAGCACCAGCGACAGCGTCAGCAGCCAATCGAGATAGATCATCGTCACAAACGACGAGATGAACGTGGCGAGAGCGACGACGAGTTGCGGAACCGATACGCTGACCGCGTCGATCATGATCTGCAGGTCGGTCGAGAAACGCGCGATCAGTTCGCCGGGACGCCACTTGTCGAACTCCCCGAGCGGCAACCTCAACAGGCGCTCGAAGAGGTACACGCGCAGCCGCGCGACCAGATGCTGACCGCTCCAGGCGGTAAGGTAGGTTTGACCGTAGATCGCGCAGTTACCGAGGATGAGCGCGACGGCCGTCAGACCCAATGCCAGGTAGAGCGCTTTCAAGTCGGGCGGCCGACCGTGCAGGGGAACGAGCACCTGATTAATGATGATCCGAAACGCCAGCGGCGGCACGATCGAGAGCACGCCGGCAAGCACGCCCATCGTCATGGCGAGTGCTAGACGTGGATAGTAGGGACGCGCCTCGCGCGCCAAACGTAGCAGAATCGAACGGCGGGTCATCGCTGGCGCTTCACGCTCTTGCCGTTGCAATGTGATGAAACCTCCCCCAGCGCACTCCGGTACTTGATGGTGGCAATGATGCCGGGAGGATCGGAGAACGCACATGGACTGCTATTTTCACTCGAACGTACCGTCGGTCGCCCCTTGCGCCGGTTGTGGTAAGCCGGTCTGCGCAACCTGTCGCGACGAAACCGGCGGTTGCCCGAGTTGTCGTCTGGCCGCCAAGGTAGAGGCGGCGACCGCGACGAGACAACGAATTGCCGGCCAAGTGCCGCCCCGCCCCGCGCCGGCGAGCGTCCGCGGCCCGGCGACCGTCGCGGTCGCCCCGGATCCTGTCGAATCGCGCGCGCTGGTTGCCCTCGGCTATCCGCTCTGGCCGTTGGCCCTGATCTCGCTTCTCGATCGTAAGCAATCGCGCAATCTGCGGCGGCAAGCGCTCCAGGCGCTGGGATTCAACGTCGGCTTCTTCGGCTTCTGGGGACTCCTCTCGCTGCTCGCGCAGGTGCCGTTCCTTGGATTCTCAGCCTGGGTGCTCGTGCCGCTTCTCGCACCGCTCTTTCTGGTGGCCAGCGTCTACTACGGTATCAAGACTTGGAACGGCGACGACGTACGGATTCCGATCGTCACGAGCTGGATCGACGAGCGGATGCCCAAGGCCGCCGACTAAACCTCGGCCGACCTGAAGGCTCGATAGCGGCGCAGAAAGGCACGCGCCGCGACGCCGTGATCGATCGCCGGTTTGCCGTAGGAATCGCGGGCATAGAGTCCGAGCGCGAGCTGTTGCGAATCTGACCGCCGCCCGTACCAAGACTCGAGCGGGACATGTTGGAGCTCGGGCACCCAGCGGCGCACGTAAGTGCCGGCCGGGTCGTATCGCCGCCGCTGCCGCTCTGGGTTATAAATGCGCGGGTATTGCGCCATGTCGGCGCCGATCCCAGCGATCCACTGCCAGTTGCCAGTGGCAAGCGCGGGTTCGTCCTCGATGAGCCAGCGATCCCATTCTTCACGCCCGATCCGCCAATCGACGCCGAGATCGAAGCAGAGCCATGACGCGGCGACGGCACGCACGTGCGGATGCATCCATCCCGTCGCATGGAGCTGACGAATTCCGGCATCAACGAGCGGATAGCCGGTCGAGCCCGCACGCCAACTCTCTAGCGCCGGATGCGAACGTTCCCAGCGAAAGTCGCGCATCTTCTCCTGCAACGGCTCGTCCTGGGTGGCAGGGTAGAACCACGAGAGCTGCATGAAAAAGTCGCGACGCGCGAGGGAGCGCAAAAAGAGCCGCAACGAGTGGCGCTCCTCGCTAAGCGAAAACGGATCGCCGAGCCGTTCCCGCACGGAACGAACGACCGTCCGCGCGGAAATCGTTCCAAACGAGAGGTGGGCCGACAAGTGCGAGGTCCGGTCGTCGCACGGCACGGCTGCGGCAGCCGCATATTGAGCAACGCCTTCACGCAAGAAACCTTCGAGGCGATCTCTCGCCGCCGCCGGGCCGGCGGCGACCTCATAATCGGCGTCGCCGAACTCTTCGGACGCAGGAAGCGGCCCGCTGCGAGCGCTTTGATCCGAAAATCGCAATAGCAACGGATGCTCGTGGGAGGGGACCGGGAGATCGCACCAGACCTCAAAATACGGTGCGAAAGCACGATAACCCGCGCCCGCTGCGCTGCGCGCTGCAGCGCTCTCTTCCGGCGCCACCGCGGGTGCATCGTGTACGATGACCGCCTCGAAGCCCGATTCCTCGAGCGCGGATTGGAGGCGGCGATCCTGCTGCAATCCAGTCGCGTCGTACGCCGAACTCCAAGCGGCGCCCCTTGCGCCGAGTTCGGTCGCCAAGGCGGGAACGAGCTTCTCCGGCTCGCCGCGGCGAACAACGAGCGCGCTGCCGCGCTCCCGCAACTCTTGGGCCAAAGCGCCGACGGCCGCGCAGTAGAAGGCAGCACGGCGCGGCGAGAGCCGCAGCCGCCGCTCGAGCGCGCGGTCGATCACGAGCAACGGCAAAACTCTGCCGCGAGCCGCGGCCGATGCTAAGCCCGCATGGTCGTCGAGACGCAGGTCTTTGGTGAAACGATAGACGAAGGGCGGCTCGGCCATTGCAGGCCGGTTTTGCGGTAGAGCCGCGCGCTCCCCCGGCTATTTGGTGAGTGATACCGCCGGCGTTTGCGCTGTGTGATGCGCGCGCATGGCGGCACGACAGATCGCCTGGTCGAACGCGCGATCGCCGGAACTCTTCGTAATCGTGCAGCGCACCGGAGCTCCTCGTCCGTCAACCGTTACGTCGAACGTCGTCGAAAAGGTTGCCGCGCCGACCGCCAGCGACTCGGCACGCCCCTCCCGCGCAGGTGCGGTCTGCGTACCGAGGGCCGCGAGCCCCCGCGTTTCTTGCGCTGAAAGCGTGTGCGCCGGGGCGCCGGCTCGTGGCGCCGGCATCGGCCGTAGCACAAAAAAGGCTACCACCAACGCAGCGAGCACGCCGGCCAAAGCCAACACGCGATGTGAGGTAGGCCGCCGCGCGAGCGTTGAGCGCAGATCCGGTTCCCAGCATTCGACGTCTCGCGCCTGGCCGACGGCGTTCATCACTCGCTCGATTTCGCGCTCCCCACCGAGCTCGCGCAGACACTTCGCGCACTCCGCGAGATGGGCGCGGTAGGCGTCACGTTCGGCTTCGCCCGCTTCGCCAATCGCGATTGCCCCCGCGAGCGCCTCGGCCCGCGAGCAATCCGCTCGACTCATCATCGCTCCGAATCCTCCTTCATCATCACGCGCAAAACCCGCATCGCGCGGCAGACTCTCTGGCGCACAGCGTCGGAGGTCGTGCCGAGGATCGTCGCGGCTTCCGACGACGAGTATCCCGCATAGCTCGTCAAGAGCAACGCGGCCGACTGATCCGGTGCCAACCGCGCGAGCGCGGCCTGCAGGTCCAACGATGCAGCGCTTCGTTCGTCAACTCGCCACGCACTGCGATCGACTTCACGGTCGAGCGGCACCATGCGCAAAATTTTCTTGCGACGCAGAAATGAGATTCCCGCGTTCGTCGCCGCGCGATAGAGCCAACCAGCGCTGAGCTCTCGTGCCGGGTCTGCCCGCAGCATGCGGTAGGCAGAAAGAAAGACCTCCTGCGTCAAATCGAGCGCGACCTCGGTGTCGCCGACCATCCGGCGCAAGTACCGCGCCAGCTTGGTCTGATATTCGAGCACGAGCGACTCGGCTCGCGTCTGCGCGACTGCCTGGCGGTCATCCGTCACCCGGATCGCATCCATTCGACTCTCCTCTTATTCTCCGAACGCCGCTCGGCCCAGAGGTGTGACCGCTATCGGCCGTCCGCTGGCATGCTACTTTTGTAGCATACCCTCAATTGCGGTTTCGGGCTCGCGTCACTTAGCCCCCGATCTCGGAGAACGCACGCATGCGCGACGTGGTCTCGCCGAGGCGCAAATGATGGCGCTCCGGTTTGATCAGCATCGCGGAGCGAAGCAACGACGCAAGCTCGTCAGTGGTCGCACCGCCTCGCACCGGCGAACGCAAGTCGAGCGCGTAGTCGCCGAACAGGCAGAGACGTAGCCGCCCGTCGGCGGTCAGTCGAACGCGGTTGCAGCGTTCGCAATAGTCGTGCGAAAGCGGGCTGATCACGCCGATCGCACCAGCCGCGCCGGGCAACGCAAAGTAACGCGCCGGGCCGTTCCCTGCCGGTCCAATCACCTGCTGCAAGTCGCCGATCGCGGAAATGCGCTCCAAGATCTCATCCGACGAAACGTAAGCGTCGCGCTGCAAGTCGACGTTTTCGATCACCGGCATGACTTCGATGAATCGAACGAAGATCGGGCGATCGCGAGTGAGCCGTGCGAAGTCGGCCAGCTCGTCATCGTTCTTTCCGCGCATCACGACGCAGTTGATTTTTACGGGCGTCAAACCGGCCGAAATCGCGTCGTCGATCGCGCGCATGACCGCATCCAGGCCTGGGCGCCGAGCGATTGCCTCAAAACGGTCCGCTTGTAGCGTGTCGAGCGAGAGGTTGATGCGACGCAGCCCGGCCGCCACCAACTCGGGAAGCTGCTCTTCAAGGAGCAACCCGTTGGTCGAGAGCGCGATGTCGTCGATCCCTTGGATCGAGGCAATCGTCGCGATCAATCGGCTTAGATTTCTTCTGACGAGCGGCTCCCCGCCGGTAAGCCGGATCGCGCGAACCCCGACCGATGCGGCGGCGCGCACGATTTGCGCGATCTCTTCGTAGCTGAGGATCTGGTCGCGGTGCAACCACGGCAGGCCGCCCTCCGGCATGCAATAGATGCAGCGCAGATTGCACTTGTCGGTGACCGAAACACGTAGATAGGTGATCGGCCGGCTGAAACCGTCGATCAGTGAGATGTTGGTCATTGATTCTCGAAGATGCTGTCGGGGAGCGTCGGATTGATCTTGTATCCGCCGATCGTTGACGTGATCTCGGCGGCGTAACCCGGCTCCTGCACGCGTCCCGTTTGGGCCTCGACGACGAAATTCCCGTCAACCCTGCCGTAACGATTCGTCATCTCGGCGTAGCCGCCGTTGCTGTAGTTCCAGCGCATCGAGGTCACCGTAGCGTTTTTGTCGTCGACGGACGCATCAATCTCCTCTACGGTCCCTCGTTTGCGCGGCACCAGCTTGAAGAGCGCGATCTTGCCGTCGTCGGAGACGAGCGAGACGTTGTACAGTTCGTTCCACTTCTTGGGGCTATCGATGTGCGCGTAGAGTTTATCGAACTGCTGCGCGACCAGGGGGACGCCGGAGGTGAAAACGACCTTATTCTTGTCCGGCTCTTGGTAGTAGTACGTCCCGGCGAGATCGGCTGTCAGGAACGGGAACGAACGCATCACCACGTGCGCGTTGAGCGTCGCGCTGAAGGCATGGAGGTTGGGATTGACCGCCTCCATACGGCCCAGCAGCGTGGCAGCCGTCGCAGCCGCGAGCAGCATCATGCGAAAGCCTCCAATGCGGAGCCGATCTCGGCACGCACCTCACGATCTTCTTCTCCGGCGTACCGTTCGCGCAGGGCCGCGAGCGCGCGCGGCGAGCCGATTCTCCCCAGAGCCCAGGCGACGTGACCGCGCACCATCGGATGCGGGTCGGTTTTAAGACTTTCCATCAAAGCGCCAACCGCCGAGCGGTCGAGGGAGTTGCCGAGTGCGACGGCCGCGTTGCGCCGCAAGACGGCCGCACCGCGCCAGCCCATTGCGGTGCCGCGGTACTTGCGCTTGAAGCTGCCGCTGCGAAGCGCGAGCAGTTCGACGAGCTCGGGGCTCGCCGCACCGCGATCGCGCGGCGCCCAGTCCGAAGAGGCCTCTCCCGCTCGACGTGTCGGCGGACAAACGACTTGGCAGATATCGCATCCCCAAATCCATTGCCCGACGAGCGGGCGCATTGCAGCAGGGATCGCATCGGTTCGCTGCGTCAGATCCGAGATACAACGGTTCGCATCGATCGTATAGTCACCGCGCAACGCCTGCGTCGGGCAAGCCTCGACGCAGCGTGCGCAGGTGCCGCAAGTTTTTCGCAGCGCTCCGTCCGGCGGCAACTCGAGCGTCGTAACGATCTCGCCCAAGAAAACGAACGATCCGAGCTGTGAAGCAATCAGGTTCGTATGTTTGCCGATCCACCCGATGCCGGCGCGCGCCGCGAAGGCGCGCTCCGCCAGCGGTTTGGTATCGCACGCGACTGCCGTGACCGGCTCGCCTGCGGCTGCGTCGATTTCTTCCGCGACCGCCCCCAAGAGCGCGCGCAGCCGGCGATGGTAGTCGGACGACCACGCATAGTTTGACACGCGCCCCTGAAGCGGGGCGCGTCGCTGCGGCTGGGACGTCGCATACGGTACGGCGATGCAGACGACACTGCGCGCGCCCCGCAAAAGCTCGCCCGGATCGCTGGCTCGCCGAGCGTACTCGGCGCCGTAGCCCCACGTCGAGAGGTCGCCGCGCGAAAAGGATTCCTGCATTCGGCGCTGCGATTCTTCGTCGGGCAAAGCCGGTGCAACACGTACCGCGCCCGCACCGAGCGCAAGCGCCTTTCGGATCGCGCCTTGCTTGATTTTAGCCGGATCGATCGTCGTCGTCATAACGTTGCCAGCGGCCCGGGGCGGCTCCGCGGAAAGCTATCGTCAATCGTCGCGACGTCATCCGCGTCGAGCTCGAGCTCTGCTGCACCGGCATTCTCTTCGACATGCTGCACGCGCGCGGCTTTTGGAATCACAAAAAGACCTGGTTCGCGGCTCAAGAATGCGAGCGCTACTTGACGCAGCGTCGCGCCGTGCTTGCGGGCGATCCGCTCGAGGCTCTCGCGGCGGCGGGCGCCTGCCCGCAAGAAGGCGCCCCGCCCAAACGGCGTGTAAGCGACGATCGCGATCTGATGCCGCCGCGCCATAGGGATCAGCTCGTGTTCGATACCGCGCTCGCGGAGGTGATAGAGCACCTGATTGCAGGCCAGCGACCCGGTCTGCAGATAGGAGGCCGCCTCGATCATTGGGTCGGCCTCGAAGTTGCTGACCCCGACGAAACGTGCCTTGCCTTGCTCGAGAAGCGAGTCGAACGCGCGCATCGTTTCCTTCAGCGGATGCGACCCCGGCCAATGCAAGAGGTAGAGATCGACGTAATCGGCGCGAAGCCGTCGCAGACTCGCTTCGGCAGCGGCGAGCGTTCCGCGATAGCTTGCATTGCTCGGCAGAACTTTCGTTGTAATGAAAAGCTTCTCACGATCGATACCGCGGATCGCCTCCCCAAGCAACTCCTCGACGCGGCCTGCGCCATACATCTCGGCGGTATCGAGATGGACCATCCCCAATTCGACACCGCGCCGGATCGCGCGCTGCGCTTCTTTTAAATGCGCGCCGCTCTCGGGCATATTCCAAGTGCCTTGCCCGATAACCGGCAGCTCGACGCCGGTCTTGCCGAACGGTTTGCATCTCATCGCTGAAAGTAACCGGTGGCCCGAAGGGCCATTCGAAACTCGCAAATATGCGCGGGGGCCGAAGGCCGGGGGCCCCGGCGTCCTTCGACAAGCTCAGGACGACGGGGGGCGGGGAGCGCGAAGCGCGGATTCGCCTCTTTAGAAAAATTCAAACTCAGCGTGACGTGCCGCATAGGCGAGTAGACCGCCGCGAAGGTGCTGTAAACGGGTGAATCCCGCATCGCGCAAACGTCCCACCGCCCAGAGTGACTTCGCGCCAACGCGACAGGCGACGACGTAGCGGGACGCGCTATCGAGCTCGTGCATTCGCGCTTCGAGCTGGGAGGCCGGCAGGCGGATCGCGCCCTCAATCGTTCCGAGCACCGCCTCGTGCGGCTCGCGGACGTCCAAGAGGCGCGCGTCACGCAACGCCGCGTCGAGCTCACCGGCTTCGATCTCGGCGACCGGAGAATCGACGGCAGGTTCGCGATACGTATCCGAAGCGAGTTCGGAGATCGTCGCGCTTGCGCTGCAGAGCCGGCACTGCGGATCCCGCGCGAATCGCACCTCGCGCACGCGCGCGCCCAGAGCATCTATGAGCAGGAGCCGTCCGGCGAGCGGCTCACCGATGCGCAGCAGCAGCTTCAGCGCCTCGCTCGCCTGCCACGCGCCGACAATTCCGGCCAACGCGCCGAGGACGCCACCTTCGGCGCAGGTCGGCCGGCTCTCCATCGGGGGCGCCTCTGGATAGAGGCACCGATAACAGGGGCCATCGGGTGCTCGGAAGACGCTCACTTGACCGTCGAAACGAAAGATCGATCCGTAGACATCGGGCCGCTTCTCTAAAAAACACGTATCGTTGATAAGATAGCGCGATTCGAAACGGTCGGTGCAGTCGAGGATGACGTCGTAAAGCCGGACGAGTTCGCGAGCGTTCGTCGCATCGAAACGAATCGGAAGCGCGTCGGCGTTGACGAGCGGATTGAGCGCTTGGATCCGTTCCGCGGCAACCGAAGCCTTCTTTCGCCCCACATCGGCTTGGCTGAAGATCGTCTGGCGTTGCAGATTCGTTTCGTCGACTTCGTCGTCGTCGACGACGCCGATGCGCCCGACTCCGGCGGCTGCAAGATATTGCAATGCCGGGGATCCGAGACCGCCCGCACCGACGACCAGCGCCCGAGAGCCGCGAAGCTGCTCTTGTCCCGGTAAGCCTACCTCGGGAATCAGAAGGTGGCGGCTGTATCGTCTAAGCTCGCGCGCATTCACGTTTGTAGTGAACCTGCCGGCTCGTGGCGGCCGTTCAACCACTCTAACACGGTCGCGCGCGCGTTTTCCGCGGCATAGGTATGGTCGCTCTCGATCGTCGCGAACGATTTCGGCTCCGGCGCGCGATCGTAAAGCTCTTTGACGCTCCCGAGGCTGACCATCGCGTCGTGATTTGCCGCGACGTAGAGTGCGGGACGGCCCTCGAGCCGCGCGAGCAGCTCGCCATAGCGCCGGTCGACGCCGGCGACGAGCTCGGGCAACGTGACACCGATGACGTAAGACGAGCGAAAATCGGCGACCCCGACTCGGCGCAGCGTCTCTAGCGACGTCGGCCGTCCATATCCGGTTGCGATCGCGATCGTTCCCACGACGCGGGGCTCGAGGGCGGCCGTGAAGACCGCGGTCATTCCGCCCATACTATGCCCCAGCGTGTAAGCTTGCTCGTCGCCGCGGTCCCGCGCGAACCGCAGAACCGCCGTCATCGCGTCAATGCAGTCGTCCACGCCGCGAAGCTCTCCGCCGCTCGAGCCGAGTTTGTGTCCCGGGAAATCGAGATTGTAGACTCCGAAACCGTGGCTGGCCAAAAACGAGCAAAGAAAATCGAGATTCTGTTTGCTCGACGAATAGCCGTGCCCCGCGATCACGGCGACGCCGCGCGGACGGCGGGGTTGGTACCACAGCACTGCGACCGGATTGCGCTGCGCCGAGATGCGAAAGAGCTCGACCTTAGCCACCGGGGTTCGTCGCTCGCCATCGCGCGCTACCGTCGGCGTAGAGCTCGCGCTTCCAAATCGCCGCGCGCGACTTGACCTCGTCAATGGCATATCGGCACGCCTCGAACGCGGCGCCGCGATGGCCTGCCGACGCGAGCACCGCAACGGATATCTCTCCCGCGCGCACCTCGCCGACACGATGAGCGATTGCCACGCGCACGTCGCCGAAACGTGCGCGCGCTTCGCTCGCGATGATCTCGAACTCGCGCAGCGCCATTGGCTCGAAAGCTTCGTATTCCAAAGCGCTGACCGGCTTGCCCTCATCGTCGGAATCGCGCACGATGCCGAGAAACGTCACGACACCGCCGTCACCGGCCCGAATCGCCGTCTCGAGCGCGTTTGGTTCGATCGGCTCGCGCACGATGCGAAACACCTCGATATCGTTATCCGCCGCCGACCGGAGGTAACAGCGCAAGCTCGTCGCCGTCGGCCAGCGTTTCCTCGAACGAAACGAGCCGGCCGTTGCGAGCGACCCGGGTCGAGCCGCGCTCCTTAGCAAGCGGCGGGCACTGCCGGACGAGCGCGGTCCAGACGTCGGCGACGCGGGATTCTTCCGGGATTGCGAGGCTTACCTCCGGTGCTTCGAGCAGCTCTCGCAATCGTGCGAACGCGAGCACGCGAATCTGCATGGCGGCACTCTCTTCGACGGGTCCCCCTTCGGTCCGTACCGAATTCGCTCTGCAGATTTTCAACATGATGCGAGTGCTCACGCTTTTCATCGTCGCGGTCGCCGGCACCGTTCGGCTCGCGGCCGCCGCCTCACCCTGCACCCAAGAAGCGCTGACCGTTGAAGGCGCGCCGGTGGCGGTCGGTTACTGCGTCAGTGGTGCGGTCCGATCGAACGGGTCCGACGAGCTCGTCGTGCCGGTAGCCGCCTCCTACTCGGGACCACGCGGGGCGTTGCAACTCTCGCTCCAACTTCACTTCATCGCCGGCGAGCGCGTCTCTCGGGTGATCCAGAGCCTCGACTTGACCAAGCTGGGACTAACCGGGACGTTGCACTTGACCCTCGCCTACTCCAGCGGTCTGGTGCGGCTCGAAGGCGCCTTGCTAACGCCCGGCGCGATCACCATAAAATGACCCGATGCAACCCTAGCAGCGGCCCGGAGACTCTATGGGGGCGTATGCGGCGGCGCTACATTGCCTACAACAATTCCAAGATCCCCGACGGCTGTCGATAGAGGAGTCTGCCCCTCACCATGCCCTGTACGGCGACGAACCCGAACCTCACGGCTCGCGAGCAAGCGCACCACCTTTACGAAGCGATACCGCCCGGTCTCTTCCGGGTCCAAGATGAAAACGAACGTATCGCCTGGCGCGTCAGCCCCGAGCCGTTTGCATTGTCCGCGGCCCAAGCCGAGGAGATCGAACTCCTCGGCGTCGAGCTCTTGCGCTTCTATCGCGCTCTCAACAATCTTTACAACCGCAGCGTCCGCGGAACCGCGCCGGCGTTCATTGCCGAGTATCTCGATCACGGAAAGCCCGAGCAAGTCGTCAAGCTCGCGCGCCAGAACCGATTCAAACAGGAGATCCCGGGCGTCATCCGCCCGGATCTCATTGTCACGGGAGATGGATTCGTCGCGACCGAGCTCGACAGCATCCCCGGAGGCATGGGCTTTGTCGGCGCGATGACCGAGGCGTACTGTGAGCTCGGCATCGAAAGCTTTGGAGGAGACGACGGTATTCCGATCGGCTTCGCGGAGATGCTGCGCAACGCAACCAAGGCCGAGCACCCGACCGTCGCGATCGTGGTTTCGGACGAGTCGGCCGACTACCGCAATGAAATGGCCTGGCTCGCCGCGGCCGTGCGCCGTCTGAATCTCGCCGACGCGTGGCTGCGGCGCCCCGAAGAGATTACGTTCAGCGAAGAGGGGCTCTTCATCCGGCACGACGACGGGCGCGAATCCAGACTCGACGCGATCTACCGCAATTTCGAGCTCTTCGACCTCTTCAACGTTCCTAAACAGGAGCTCATGCTTTACGCCGCCCGGCATAACCGCGTCAAGATGACGCCTCCGCCGAAAGCGACGCTCGAAGAGAAGCTCGCCTTCGCGCTCTTTCACCATCACGCGCTTGCGTCGCTCTGGCGCAGCGAGCTCGGCAACGAGACCTTCGAGCGTTTGCAGCGCCTCTTTCCGAAGACGTGGGTAATCGATCCGCGCCAAATGCCGCCGCAAGGAGTCATCGCGGGATTAGAAGCCGGCGGCGCGCCGATCTCGGACTTCCGGCAACTGATCGCTCTGCCGAAGAGCGAGCGCGCGTATGTCGTCAAGCCATCCGGGTTCTCAGAACTCGCGTGGGGCTCGCGGGGCGTTAAAATCGGCGACGACTTGACGCGCGAGGAGTGGACGTCGACGATAGAAACGGCGCTTGGGTCGTTCGATCGCACGCCCTGGATCTTGCAGCGCTTTCACAAAGGCAAGCTGGTGCGTCAGACGTACCTCGATCGCGAAGCCGATGAGGTTCGCGAGTACGACGGACGCGTGCGGCTCTGCCCGTACTACTTTGTCACCGGCGAAGAGAGCGTGCGGCTCGGCGGCGTACTCGCGACGATCGCACCGGCCGACAAGCGTCTAATCCACGGGATGACCGACGCCGTGTTGACGTCGTCCGTCCGTGCCTAGCGGCACACACGCTCGTAATTTTGATGGCCTAGTTCTCTGCCGGCACGCCGCTACCAACGATAACCTCGCGATGCGCTTTCTCTCGACAACGGATGTGCCGTTAGGCGCGCACGGTCGAGCACAAAGCGAGCGGCTGTGCCAAGCGTTAGCATCGTTCGACTTCGAACGCTGCCTCGTCAGTCCAATGCGGCGCTGCTTGGAGACGCGCGAGATCGCCGTGCCCCAGCTCCCTTTCGAGATCGAGCCTGCCTTGCGCGAAGTCGATTTTGGAGAATGGGAAGGCCATACGCTGGAATGGGTCGAGGAGTGCGCCCCCGAGCTACTCGCGGCGCGACGACAGAACCCCGTTGCGTTTCGGCCGCCCGGCGGCGAAAGCATCGAAGCTGCAGCGGCCCGGCTTCGCCCGCTCGCCGAGAGGCTGCGATCTCACCACGCGACGCTCGTGATCGGGCATCGCATCAGTCTGGGAATCCTGGAGCGTCTGCTGCGCGATCTTCCGCTCGACTCGAAAGACGCCGCCGGACTCGACCCGGCTGAGTTCAGGATCGTACGCGCGTAAGAATCGCGTTCTGGGACGGCACGGTAATCTCGTCGGGAACGAGCGTGCCCGGATCGTACCAAATCGTGAGCGCAACGGGACGGTCGATCGCGAGCACGACATCTTGCGCCGCGACTCCCGCCGGACGCACCGCCGACGGCGTAGGGTTGGCGGAGAGCGACTCGGCCTGGGCGGTTGCCGGCGTGATCCAGGTGACGCTCGAGTCCTTCCAAGCTTCGAGCTGCGCCGGCAGCGCGAAAAGACCGGCCAATAAGCCCGGTTCGATGACAACGAAATGCCGCGTGTTCGGAGCGAGCGCAATCTGCCTAGGCTCAGTCGACAGCGCTCCCACGACCGTAGCCGAGTTCGACGTCGCGACGACGCTCACGTTCGGACTCTGGTTCGGGGTGTGATACGCCCCGTTATATTTCGTCGGCGCATAGTCGGGGCCTAAGACGAGCGAAGCCGTCGCTGCCAACGGCATGCCGAAGATCGAGGCCGACGAGGTCTCATCGATCTGCGTCTGGTCAGGGTCGTGCGTAACGCTGACCGACCACGAGCCGACCCTCTGGCCTGCCATAGAACCGGTATACCGATAGGTAGCCTGCGCCGGGAATGGCGTACCCGTCAGTGCCGCAATTAATAATGTCGCGATCATCGCAGTTATACTTTGGCTTCCGTGCGGCTCTTCTCTGCCAGCGCAGCCAAAATAAAGTCGATCTCCTCGGCGGTGTTATATCCGTGCGGCGAGAGACGAATGCCGCCGGCACGATAGGTCGTCACAATTCCTTCATTCTCCAGGGCTCGGCCGAGCGCGATGCTCTCCTGCCCCGGCAACGCAAACGTAACGATCGCCGAAGAGATGCCCTCGCCGCGTAAGCTAAATACGTGCGCTCCGAGTCGGTGCAAACCGTCGCAGAGCCGGTCGGTCAGCTCGAGAACGTGCCGCGCGATCGCCGTCGGCCCACAGCGTTCGAAGAGATCGATCGCACAGACGAGCGAGAGCGTGCCGATCAGGTTGGGCGTGCCGGATTCGAAGCGCATCGCGTCGCGCGAGAACGGCTGATCGTAGTTATGAAAGTCCCACATGTCCCGGACTGAGCGCCAACCCGGCATGGCTAACTGCAGTCGTTCGTCAAATCGCGGCCCCAGATAGAGAATCGCTGCGCCGTGCAGGCCGAGCATCCACTTCGCGCCGCCCGAAAGAAGCGCGTCGGCGTCGATCTCTCCGACGTTGAGCGGGAAAACGCCGAGCCCTTGCATCGCATCAACGCAGAAGAGTGCCTCCGACTCATGCGCGACCTCCGCAAGACCGCTCAAGTCGTGGCGATAACCGTCGGCGTACGAGACCCAAGAAACCGCGACGAGGCGCGTTCGCGGCGAGATCTCGCGGCGAAGAACGTCGGGAGTCAGCCGCTCGCGCGCGGTCTGCAGCAGCCGCACGTCGACGCCGTGTCGCCGCAGCGCAATCCAAGGAACGGCATTTGCCGGAAACTCGTTGTCGCAGAGCAAGACTTCGTCAGCCGATCCCCACTCGAGGCCGGCGGCGATCACGTTTGCGGCCGCGCTCGTATTCGGAACGATCGCGATTCGCGATCCCTCCGATCCGATGAAACGCCCGATCCGTTCGCGATATTCCGGCATGCGGAGATCGTACGGAAAGGTTCCGAGCACCCCGGCATGCGCGTGGTCGCGCACGAAGGCTTCGATGGCATCCACCGACGAGCGCGGCAGTACGCCTGCCGACGCATGGTTGAGATAAACGTATTGCTCGGTGACGGAAAAATCGGCCCGCGGGAGCGGCGTGCTCACTCGGCGCCGATCATGTCCTTCGTGTGCCAGGCGATGTTGCCGGCTCGGTCACCGACGCGTTCGAGCGACGCCAACACGAAGAGATATCGCGTGCCGGGGCGGACGATCTCGGGATCGGCTTGCATCTCTCCCTGAAGTAACTTGATGCTGCGCTTGTAGAGCTTGTCGACTTCGTCATCGCGATCGATCACGTCGCTCGCAAGGCGCGCGTCGCGCTCGGTGTAAGCACGCATCGCGTCGAGCAGCATCGCGTGCGCGACGCTCGCGATGCGGTCGATTTCCACTTTTTGCGGACGCATCGGAACGTCTGAGAGCTTGATCGCATTCTTCGAAATATCCACGGCATAGTCGCCGACGCGTTCGAGGTCGGTAGCGATCTCGAGCATCGCGGCGATCTCCCGCAGTTCGCCGGCAACCGGTTGCTGCCGCCAAATCAGCTCGATGCAGTGCGACTCGACGCGCCGGCGCAGGTCGTCGACGACATCGTCGCCGGCCACCACGCGCGCGCCCGCCGAAGCGTCGCGATTGTCGAGCGCATCGACCGCAACGCGGATCGCATCGCCGACGAGCGCTCCAAGCCGGACGACGTCGAGCCGCGTCGCCTCCAAAGCCTCGTGATACGCCGTCCTAACCGCCACCGCAACCTCCCTAGTGAAATTTCGTCCTCAGTATAGGTCAAAGGGCCATTCCGTGCAACGCAACGAAGGAACCTGCGGGCTTTATCTAATCATAAGGTTTTCTTATATGACATTTGAAGATATTCTCGTCGCAATCGAAGCGCCGATCGGCGTCATCACCTTTAACCGGCCCGGCGTGCTCAACGCGCTGCGCACGAATCTCTTAAAGGAAGTCTCGTCGGCGCTCGCCGCGCTGGAACGCGATGACGGCGTTCGCTCGGTCATCGTAACGGGCGCCGGCGAAAAGGCCTTCGCCGCAGGTGCCGACATCTCCGAGCTCAACGCGCTCGCTTCCGCCGGCCACGGCGCAGCGCAAGCGCGTAGCGGTCAGGCCCTCACCCGGCAGATCGAGCGTATGAGCAAGCCCGTCATCATGGCGATCAACGGCTTTGCGCTCGGCGGCGGGTGCGAGATAGCGATGGCCGGCGACGTGATCGTCGCCAGCGAGAACGCGAAGTTCGGACAGCCCGAGGTCAACCTGGGATTGATTCCCGGGTACGGCGGCACTGCGCGAACGACGCGCCGCGTCGGCAAAGGCATGGCCTCGTATCTCTGTTTGACGGGCGAGATTATTGACGCGCAGGAGGCGCTGCGCATCGGCCTCGTGCAGAAAGTCGTACCGGCGGCCGAACTGATGAACGAGGCGAAACGCATCGCAACCACGATCGCCTCAAAGGCGCCGCTCGCGATCGCTGCCTGCAAACGGGCCATCAACAATGGCGCGCATCTGTCGATCGACGACGCGCTCGAGCTCGAGGCACTCGAGTTCGGAACGCTCGTCGACACCGAAGATATCAAGGAAGGTACGCGCGCATTTCTCGAAAAGCGCAAACCCACTTGGAAAGGTAAGTAGGCCGGAAAAGGGGACGCCTTGCCCGATTCGTCAACACCTCCGTTAATACTCTGGGTTACGTTTGCAATTGCCGTCCTTGGGGCGATACAGCCGTTGGCCATTGCGATATACCGGAGTTACTTCCGCGCGCGCAAAGTCAACCTGTACGAAAGTTGGTTTCCCGATATTGGCTTCGGGGCTTTAGGCCCCACCGCTGGAATAGCCGGCACGATTCAAAGCGAAAACGCCCTATCGGTCATCACGCGAATGGAGCTGCACATCACAAATTGCCAAGCCGGCGACAGTGCCGAGCTCTTAGCCTTCGTAAACAGGGTTCGCAAAATGGAGAGTGATGCGGCAGGCTACGTAGACCGCACGGAAGGGAGTCCTTGGTGTCCCTTCCAGCTCTCTGCCGACACGACCGTACTTTTCGACATTAACTTTCTTAGCCAGGTAGATCGAAATGCGATCGAGTTGATCGTAAACAAGTTTCTCATCGCGTGGCAGCCGTACCTCACTGCAAAGGCTCAGGGGCAAGACCTTTCAGATCAGGGCACCGCTGCTATTTTTATGTTTAACACCTTCAAGGATGCGAGCGCCGAAGAATTCTACGTCACCGCCAAAGCGGAGCTCCTCAAGCAGATGTTCTGGAAGGAAGGCCGCTATTCGCTGACGGTGCGCGTGTCGGTCGCCGGGGAAAAGCGCAGCTTTTCCAACGCCTGGTTTGTGACGCTTACTCGCGACGATATCGCCGCTTTAGAAACAAACGTCGATCGCGTTCTTGCCTACGCGACGGGGATGGCGCCGCAGATCGTAGGCCCCCTCTACTTCGCGAATCCAGCGTACGAGGCGCCATCGACTCACGGATAGCGTTCTCACCGGCGCTGTACAAGCCAAGCAACGGAGTCGCGCGCTTGAAGCGGGTTCCAAGATCACGGCCTTAGTGCTACGATTCATTTGAGCGGCGACGGAAGAGTCTGCTCCGCCGGCGTCCTGCGAAAGGAGTACAGCAGATGAAGACCTCAGGCATGCAGGTGTGCGCGCTCTTCGCCGGCTGCGTCGCGATCGTGGCATGCTCGCAAACGACGGAACTTTCGCGCCTCCAATACACGCCAAACGACACTAGCCTGCGTCCCGCCGGCGCCAGTCAAGGCTATCGTGTATTGCACACTTTCGGCGCGGATCGCGATGGGGCCGACCCTAATGGCCTCATCCGCGTTGGCGACACGTTCTACGGCACAACTGCAGGCGGCGGTACGAACTCTTGCCCCTACTACTACGGCGGCTGTGGAACGGTCTTTAGCATCACCATGGATGGCAAGGAGCAAGTGCTGCATGACTTCGGCGACAAAAAAGATGGCCGTAACCCCGCCGCACGACTGATTTACGGAGGCGGCATGCTCTATGGCACGACCGCGTTAGGCGGCACACACGGTGACGGCACGGTCTTCAGCATCACGCCGGACGGTAAGGAAAAGGTGCTATACAGCTTCGGCGCGCGGCCTGACGGCGAAAGTCCTTCCGCAGAACTCATAGACATGCGCGGCACGCTCTTTGGTACGACGTTTGCCGGCGGCACGGGCTGCGCCGCGGAAGGCTGTGGAACGGTTTTCAGCATCACTACGGACGGCAAGGAGACGGTGCTGCACAGGTTCGGAGACGAAGAGTACGACGGCTGGTATCCCGCCGCAGGCCTAACCGACGTAGGCGGGACGCTATATGGGACAACATTTGGCGGCGGCAAAAGCAACTATGGCACGGTCTTCAGGATCACAACAGGCGGCTCGGAGAAAGTTCTGCATAGCCTCGGGGAGGACGATGGCCAGTGGCCCTCTGCAGGCCTTCTCGATGTTAACGGCACGCTTTACGGTACAACACAAGGTGGCGGGAAAAACTGCGCCAGCGACGGCTGTGGAACGGTCTTCAGCATCACCATAGGCGGATCGGAAAAAGTGCTGCACAACTTCAGCGGAACCGATGGCGCTTATCCCCAGGGAAGCCTAGTCGACGTCGGCGGTAGGCTTTATGGTACAACCGAAGGCGGCGGCACGAACGACTGTCCCCCCGACTACTTCGGCCGCTGCGGAACGGTCTTCAGCGTCCCGGTCGGCAGCAAGGAAAAAGTGCTACACGACTTCCAGAAGGGAACCGGTGGCAACGGTCCCCAGGCCGCTTTAACCTACAAAAGCGGACGCTTCTTCGGCACGACGGCGCGCGGCGGGCGTTATGGCGGCGGCGTAGTCTTTTCGCTGACGCCATAACGCAATATCGCACCAAGTAGCCGATTATCGCGATCCGACTTCGAAATCCGCAAATTCGAAACCGCGCGCGACGTCGCAGCCGACAAGCACGTAACTCCCCGGGTCGAAGGAGATGCGCGGCGAACCATACGCCGGGCCGAATCGCTGCGTACCAGCACTTGCCGCCCCCGATGATAAGCTCTTGGTGCCGGCCGTCCGGGTCGATAGTGTCGATCGCGACGCTCCCGCCGGCGTAATGGTGCCAGATTTCATCCGACCGCAACGATGAAACGCCGCAAACTCGTCGCCGGCCAATAGGTATTGGGCCGTAGTGATGGCACTATCGCCGTTGGCGGCCCGCGTGCGCCGTATGGGGCGTTTCTCTCCGCAACCCTTACGGGCTACGCCCATCAAACCAAAGCCGGGAAATCGATCATGGCCGGCCAGAAGTAACGCCATCGCTACAGTTTCGCGTTCTTCGTCAGTTCCGAAACAACGACGAGTTAACGTCGACCGCCTAGGGCAGGGGACGAGCTGGCCGCAAGAAGGCCGCCCGCCGGGGGGACGAGACGATGGATGGAATCTCAAAGCGCCTGAGCTTCATCACCATTGCGATTGGATAGCGTTAGCCGGTTGCGGGGCTGAGCAGTAAGCTGAGATCACTGAGATGGCTCTCGAGATCGCGGCCGCGCCTCAGATTAGCCGTAACCGTTGCGCTTTGTTCGTTAAGGAGCGACGCAAAAATGGAATCGTGACGGGTGCCGCCTCGCCGCCCGGGGCCGCTTGTATAGGCCAGAGATGCTATGATCCACGCGTGAGGTAGACCGATGGAACACCGATCGACGGACCCTGCGGATATTGGCGAAAGGAGCAACACAGATGAATGGTTTTAATCCAAGCCGCTGCGCGCTAAGTATTTGCGTAGCGGCTACGTTGATTTCGGGTTGCGGCGGGTCACAGTCATCGATCGCGCCAACGTCACTTACGGAAATGAACGACCGAGCGACTCGCGGCGCGCCCTCGGCCGGAGGCGCGTTCAGTGGCGCATATTCGGGTCACTATACTCTCGTCTGCAGACTAAGTCTCAGCCAATTCAGTTTTAGCGGTACTGGAAGCGCATCGTTTATTCACGCAAGCAGCGAGCAGGGCAAGCTTCGGGAACGGAATGGAGGATGCCAGAATCAACCTTGGAGCGGCACAGCCACATTAGCGAGCTTTCGCCATCCCGCCAACACGATTAGCGTTTCGCTCAGCGTTAATCGAATAGACGGCAGAGCTCCGTGTTCTACATTCCCCTGCAATTTTTCTGTGACCGGCGGAACCGGAAAGTTTAAAAACGCCGCGGGCAGCGGCACGCTGACCATAACAGAACTCGGGTCCAATACCTACAGCGATACCTGGAGCGGCACGGTCACGTATTGACAGGTGGGGCAGAAACAAATTAGCATCATACCCGCTGCAAATGGAGCATGCGCTGTCGATCCGCATAGCCGCTGAAGCCTCCTTAATTGGCGATCACGACGATGCTGCCGTCTGCAGGGTCACGTACTGCTAATCGCACGAGCGGATTCGCGAGGTGCTCGATCGCTGCGCGCACGTCCTCGCGGTCGCAGGTCGCAGCGCTGCCTTGCGCGATGAGGTCCTCGTTGACGAGAAGCATGGCGGTCTCTTCGTTGATGTGCGGTGCCTCGGCGGGGGCACCGCCGTAGGCTGTCTGCGCGGCGCGCACCGTGCGCACGATCGCCTCAGCAATGAGGCGCACTCGTTTTGCGCGGCCGCGCCGGCGTTCCCAGAGCAGATCGTCGAGTCCATCGGCGGCGAATCCTGGTTCGAAGAGCGGGCGGATGTCGAACGGGTTTGCATCGATCCTCAGTAGCTGCTGGAGATCGTCAACCGTCCAGGCGCTGACGCCGTGATTCTGCAACTCCTTCACCAGCTCGATTTCGCCGGAGAAGGCTCGTCCGATTAATGCACAATACTGTGCGCTGTATGGCTCTTTGAATTTCGCGGCTTCGAACACGCTAGGATCGTTGAGAGCTTCGTCGCCGGATTTGCATTCGATCATCGCACGATAGCTCAGCGGAACCGAGCATAGCGTCGACGTAACCGTCAGGGGCCTTCAGACAACCGACGTCGGTCGAGGCAAAGCCGAGCATTTGGAACGCGTCGCAGACCGACTGCTCGAAGGTTGCGGGCGGGCCTTCATCTACCGCCCGCGCGAGTCGCTCGATTAGCGCCGTTACCTCCGCCGAGGGTTGTGGCGCGGGTTCTTGTGTAATCGCAGGCCATTCGTCGGGAGGCTCGTTGATTCGAAACGTGCGATCGACATTCTGCACGATTGCAGACTTGCGTCCGTTGCCGTTGCCGCGCGCGATGTACTCGATGAGTGAGGTGTAGACGTACTTCGGCGTCGTTTCACTGCTGAGTAAACCCTGCTTGATGGCGAGCTCCAAGATATCTTGAGCGCTATGCGAGCGGGCGTCTTGCAAAACGGTAATCGCGGACGAGACGATCGGTCCATGCGATTTCTGAACCAACAACTCGTTGAGGTCAAACCGTGCCCACACCCTCCGGTTAGCGGGCTTTCACGGTTGAGGCGGGTCACCCTTCGACAGAGCCTGTCCTGAGCGAGCGTAGCGAGTCGAAGGGCTCAGGGTGACAAAGACAGGCTCGGAGTGATAGAGGTTGGAGGCGTGTCCCCCTTCGACTCCGCTCAGGGTGATACGGTCTTCGTCGTTCGCGCTTCGTCCTTCGTCCTTCGACTTCGCTCAGGATGACACAATGTAGGAGCGCGCTCCGCTCAGGGTGATACGGTCTTCGTCGTGCGTCCTTCGTCCTTCGTCCTTCGACTTCGCTCAGGATGACACAATGTAGGAGCGCGCTCCGCTCAGGGTGACACTGGTAGACAGCTAGAGGTGATTTTGGGCGTTGGTTAGGGCGAGGGCGATGGCGGGGTTGAGCCCTTCCCATTTCGCGCGGATGTCGCCTTTTGAGTCAATTACGACCATCGTCGGAAAGCCTTGGACGCCGAACAGCGCCGGCGCGCTGTTTTGCGGATCGAGCGCGACGTCACCGAGCGAATGCCGGCGCGCAAACTCGGCCGCAACCGAACGCCCTTCGCCGACGTCAACGGGCACGATCGTCGCGTCGGGATGCTTACGCTTCCACGCCTCTACTAGCGGCAACTCGATTCTGCACGGCTCGCACCAGCTCGCGTAAAACTCTAAAAAGACGGAGTGACCGCGCTGGTCGGCAACCTTAAACGGGGCGCCGTCGAGACGCGTGTAGACGGCGTGCGGCGCGGGATGATTCCCGGGAGCGCTCAACAGGCGTGGTGCGACGAGAATCTTCCAAATGGCAAGCGCGATCACCAGAGCGGCGAGCGCGTCCCATACTTTATTCCACACTGAAGAGCGCGGCGATGCCTTGACCTCCTCCGATGCAGGCCGATGCGATGCCGAAGCCGCCGCCGCGTTCGCGCAGCTCGTGAAGGGTCGTAAGCGCAAGTCGCGCGCCCGATGCGCCGAGCGGATGTCCGAGCGCAATCGCGCCGCCGTGCGGATTTAGTTTCGCTCCATCATTGCCGAGTTCGCGCAGGCACGCGATGACTTGCGGCGCGAAGGCTTCGTTGATCTCCATAACGGCGAGATCGTTCATCCCGATGCCGCCGCGCTCCAACGCGCCGGGTATCGAGAAGGCGGGGCCGATTCCCATGAATGCCGGATCGACGCCGACCACGCTGCCCGATACGATGCGTCCCAACCATGGAAGCCCGTCGGCTTTCGCCTGCTTCGCGGTCGTTAGAACGACGGCGGCCGCGCCGTCGGTGATGCCGCTCGCGTTACCCGGCGTGACGACGCCGTCTTTCACGAAGCGCGCGGGCAATTTGCCGAGTTTCTCCATCGTCAATCCCGCCCGCGGACCTTCGTCCTTGTCAATGCGCACGCTCGAGCCTTTCGGGCCCGGAACGTCGACCGCCACGATCTCTTCGGAAAAATAAGCGTTCCCTTGTGCGGCGAGCGCGCGCTCTTGGCTGGCGAGCGCGAACGCGTCGCTCTCCTCGCGCGACACACCGTACTTCTTCGCCAGATTCTCCGCGGTGATCGCCATCGGCGTGTTTCCGTACGAATCAATGAGCGCGGTCCACAGTGAATCCTCGAACGCGACGTTTTCGCCTAGGCGGAACCCTTTGCGCGCGCCGCGCACGACGTGCGGCGCCTGACTCATGTTCTCGGTGCCCCCCGCCAGCGCGTACGTCGCGCTCCCGAGCGCCAGCGACTGTGCGGCCGAAAGTATCGCCTGGAGACCCGAGCCGCAGAGGCGATTGACATTCAGCGCGGGCACGTTGATGGGCAACCCGGTGCGCAATCCGACGTGGCGCGCCAGATAGATTGCATCGGCGCTCGTCTGGATGACGTTTCCGAAGACGACCTCGTCGATGGACTCGCGCGGCACGCCGCTGCGTGCGATTGCGGCCTCGGCCGCGGCAACGGCGAGATCGGTTGCGGTAAGGTCGGATAGTACGCCGCCGAGGTTGCCGAAAGGGGTACGCGCTCCGGCGAGGACGACGATGTCGGAGTCCTGGAATGAAGTATTCATAGCGCGCCAAGTATTCTCGCACTGGCTCGCGCGTCCCGGCAGGCTCGGTCCCGCGCCGTCACTAAGACGGACCGAGTATGCCGATAAATCGACCCGCCGCCGCTGCGCTCGACGCCCGGTCGCTTCTGCCCGCGACAAAGACCGAGCAGATCATCGAAGCGTTCGATAAGCTGCAGATCGGCAGCGCGCTGGAGATCAACGAAGAGACCGACCCGCGCGCCCTGCGCAATGAAATGGCGCAGCTTCGCCCCGGTCGCTTCTCTTGGGACGCGCGCAACCTGGGGGGAAACCGTTGGACGGTTCGACTCGAACGAATTGACGAAAACGCCGAAGGTGAGGCCTTCCTCGCTCACGTCGCGGCCTTTACGTCGGCGAAGGCCGGCACGTTAAAGGAGCTCGCCGCGCAGATGAGCGAGCGCGCATACCGCGCCGGCGACACGATTTTCGACGAAGGCGAAGCCTGGCCGTACCTCGGTATTGTGAAGAGTGGAAAGATTATCTACACGCTGCTCTCGCCCGACGGTAAGACCCACACGATCGGCGAGCGGCTCACGCACGACACGCTCAACGAAAGCGGCACGTTCGACACGGGCGGCGCAACGACGCGCGCCGAAGCGTTGACGGACGCAACGATCGTAACCTTGCCGAGCGAAGCGGTGATACATGCGGCCCGCGGCGACGCCGAACTTGCACTGGGTTTCCTGATCGCCGCGTCGCAGGCGCGACGTCGCTCGATCGACACGATCGCCGACCTCGCCTTTGCCCACGTCCTACAACGTGTCGCAAAGTTTCTACTCGGCTACGCGCGCGCGTCGGTCGGAATGGCGCGCGGTCTTCCTGGGGTCGAAAATCTTTCGCAGGCTCAGATCGCCGCAGCGGCCGGCACGGTGCGCGACATGGCCGCACGCGCGCTCTTGCGTCTAAAGAATGAGGGCGCGCTCGAACTCGACCGCGGGCGCGTGCGAGCCATCGATCGCGCCCGCTTGGAAGCCTTCGCGCATAACGTTCAAGCTCCGCCGGTTTAGATTCGGTAGACGTCCGCGGTAGCGTTTGGATCAACGAGCGACGGATGTACTCGGGGTCCGCTGCACATGATGGCGTCGTGACCGATTTCAATCTTCATTCGCGCGACTTCGCCGCCCATAACGTCGTCAACGGCGCAGCCTTGTACTTTGTTAGGGAACCTCGCCATGATGATGTACTTGCCCGGCTGAAGCGTCACGTCACTAAAGAAGCCGTGGCGATTCGTCTGCAACGTCATGATGTGGTTGGGTCCGTTCTCGAGGTAGGGAGCCCGATAATAGTAGAGCGTCGCACCCGACACCGGCTGTCCCGTTTTCACGTCCACGACCGTACCCGAGATACCCCCAGGTTGATCCGCGAGTGCGGCGCCGATCAGAGAGCCGGCGAGCGCGAGGCCGATTGCTATATGTTTCATGCCCCGCCTTATTCCCCGAGGCGGCGAATCCTAGACGGATTCTAGCGCAGCCGTTTCCTCCGCGGCAGCTTGCAAGTCGAACGCCTCACGCTTGCTTTTCGCCGCTGCATCGGCGAGCGGTTGATCGGCGACCTTGCGCGGTTGCTCGAGGAAATCGCGTCCTTTACGCACGGCGCCGATCGCGCCGGCCAGACGGTTCTCCATCTCGGCAAGCACCTCGCCGGCGTAACGGTCGGCGCCCTTGCGAATTTCGCTCGCCCGCTCTTCGGCCTCACGCAGGACCACGTCGGCCGTAGTACGCGCGCGCTGCACGATCTCGTTCTCGTCGACCAGCTCCTCGTGCTTGCTCGCGGCCTCGTCCACGATCGCCTGCGCCTTCTCCTGCGCAACGCGCATCATCCGTTCGTGATCCTTAGCGATGACTTTCGCCCGCCCGACCTCTTCGGGCAGCGAGGCGCGAATCTTCTCGAGCAGCTCGAGCAGCCGTTCCTCCGAGAGAATGCGATAGCCGGCGGGCAGCCACGTTCCCTCGTGAACGTAGGCTTCTAGCTTATCCAGGACGCGATAGACCGACATTGCTACCTCCGTTGCAGCGTTGTGCGCTTCTCCGACATCACGCGGAGCACCGGTTCAGGGACGAGCGCGGCGACCTCGCCGCCGAGAAAGAAAACCTCTTTGACGAGGCTGGAGCTGACGAACGAGTACCTCTGGTCAGACATTAAGAAGAGCGTATCCACATCCGAAAGCGAGCGGTTCATCAGAGCCGCCGACATCTCGCTTTCGAAATCGGAGACGACGCGCAAGCCTTTGACGATGACGTCGGCGCGCGCGGCGCGCACGTAATCGGCGAGCAGCCCGCGAAAATGCTCGACTCGGACGTTCGGCAACCCCGCGACGCTGGCTTTGAGCATCTCTTCGCGCTCCTCCAGCGAAAACATCGGCGCGCGCTTCTGCGGATTGACGACGATCGCGACGAGCAGCTCACCGAAGCATCTGGCCGCGCGCTCGATGACGTCGCGATGCCCGTTGGTCGGCGGGTCGAAGGATCCCGGGTAAACTGCGCGCGTGACGCGCATCAGCTTACCGTTCGTCAAGATTCCGGCGCCAAAAAGGCGAGAGCGACATCGCCGTAGACTTCTTCGCGAACCGAGCGATACCCGGGTATCTCCGGCAAGATCCGCTTGGCCGCATGCTCGTAGACGACCATCGCGTCGGGCGCCAGCAGACCGCGTTCGCGCATGAGCCGAAAGAGCTGCAGCGGAACGGGCTCGGCGTACGGCGGGTCGAGGTAGACGATGTCGAACGGTCCTTCCAAGCGGTAGAGTGCACGCTCCGCCGGTGCCTGAAAGACCGTTACGACCTTGTCGACGCCGAGATTTTTTGCGGCTTCCTCGATAGCGTGGGCAACGTCGCGTTGTGCTTCGACCGAAACCACGCGCGCGGCGCCGCGCGATGCCGCCTCAAAGCCGATCGCGCCGGTGCCTGCAAAGAGATCGAGGACGCGAGCTCCCTCGAGCCGCTGCACCAAGATCGAAAAGAGCGACTCTTTGACCCGGCCGGGTGTCGGGCGGACGTGCGTCCCCTTCGGCGAGCGAAGTTTTCGGCTTCCGAGCGAGCCACCGGTAATTCGCGGGGGCATTACGTCTCAGAACTCCTGCGGCGCGAGCGGCGTTAACGCCGGGCGCAGCCAACTGTCGTCGCCGAGCCACTCGTACGCAACGGTGGAGTACGGGACGGAACCGTACGAAAGAAGCCGGTCGTGGAAGGCCCGCTGCGTAAAACCGGCGCCCTCACGGTCTGCGACCAACCCGATCAGCGTTTCGATCTGTATCTTCCCCAGGAGATAGTCGATCGCTTGACCCGGACCCATCGCGAACCGGGTGCCTTCGCCGTAAGCGGTGACGTAGTCTATGCCCGCGTTCTTCTGGAAGTACGCGATCGCTTGCGGCAGCGTCATCGTCCCGGTCGCCAAGCCGACGTCGACGCCCACTCGCGTCGCCCGGTGGCGCATCAGATGGATCACCTGTTTGCGCGCGCCCGGATCGTCGGCGTAGAGTCCTTCCCGCATCAGCATCTCTTCCCCGTAAAAGGCCCAGCCCTCCGAAAAGACGCTGTCCTGATGAACGTGGCGCACGAAGTCAGGATTGTGATATGCGTAGGTGAACTGCATGAAGTGACCCGGAATGCCTTCGTGACCGAGCAGCGGAAGCACCGACTGGCGTGCCTGCTGCACGAAGAAACTCTGATTGCTCGCGCTAAAATCCGGCACGAAATAGAAGCCTTGCGGGTCGCTTCCCAACATTGACGGCGGATTCATAAAACCGCCCGGATACGTCGCTGCAAGTGCTTTGGGGACCTCGACGATGTGAAAGGGCCCGATATATGACGGGACCGTGACGATTTGATGCGAGTTGAGAAACGCGATGAGTTTGGTAAGACTCTGCTCGTAGTACGCGAGAAACTCGGCCTTCGTCGCGAAGGTTGGAGCCGGCGACGGTGACGGAAGTTGCGCGTCGCGGCCGCCCTCCCACATCTCCAGCGCTCGATCGCGCGCCAGTTCGGTCCTCCCGATCGCGGCAACCTGCGAAGAATCGTAGGGCAGCATCAGGATGCGCCGGAGAAACCAATCGTACTGTCGGCGTCCAACGGCAAAGCCGCCGGCGTGAAAGCTGGACATGTGCCCGTCGAGCCAGGCCCGATACGCGTGCAGCGCCGTCAGCGCTACCGACTGGGCTTGCGCTAAGGCGCGCTGCGTCTCGGGCGACGTGTCGCG
Source organism: Vulcanimicrobiota bacterium (assembly GCA_963831815.1). GTDB lineage: Bacteria > Vulcanimicrobiota > Vulcanimicrobiia > Vulcanimicrobiales > Vulcanimicrobiaceae > Cybelea. The sequence continues at coordinate 531,695 of CAWHRL010000001.1, read as the reverse complement.
TGCGGCTTCGGTTAGGGTCGTCGTATAGAGCGAGTCGCCGTCGCGGATGTCCTCGGACGCGATCTGCGCGAACTCGCGCACCGTCTGCGTAAGATTCGCTCGCCCCTGGTCGAGGACGTGCGGGCAGGCGCGCAGACGGGCGATTGCGTCGCGGACGCGTACTTCGTCGCTAGCGTACTGCCGTTTAACGATCGAAAAGATGCCGTTGCTGCACTCGCCTTCGTAAACGCTCGGATTGCGTTGCAAGGAACGCAAAACCGTTCGAGCCCACCAGTCGCCTTCGAGATCGGCCCGGACCAAAAGATAGTCGACGCGATCGTGAGCGCTCGCTCCGGTCGGCGGCAGCAGCGCCGCAAGCTGGTTGCGATAGGCTCGCAACCGCACCATCTGCGTGGCTTGAGCGACAGCGGAGTAGTCCGCAAGCTTGGTGTCGTAGGTGTGAATCCCGGCATCGGTCGCTCCGGTCGGATTCTGCTCGAACGACCACATCGTGTAGTTGCGATCGAGATCGATGAGCTTTTGGTCGTAACTCGTGGGCGCCGATGCCGCCGCACCGAGCAGCGTCCAAACCGCGATTACGATGAAGAGCCGCCGCATTACATTGCGCGCACCGGTTCGGGCAAGAGCTTCAGCAACTCTTGGAACTCGCGGATGGTGTGCTCGGGCGGATGCAGCGCAGGCGGATACTCTTTGCGCTCCCAATTAATCCACACCGCCGGCATCCCGAGCGCTTGCGCGCCTGCCACGTCGCATCGCGGGTCGTCGCCGACGTACCAAGTCTGTCGAGCATCAGTCCCCAGGGTACGCAAAAGTTTTTCGAAGGCCTGCGGCGCGGGCTTTAGCCAACCGATCTCGCTGCTGACTATGATCGGTCCCGCAAAGCCGGCCTGTTCGGCCTTACGGGACTGCAGCGGATCCCAGCCGTTACTTAAAACGGCGACCGCGATTCCGCGTTCGCGCAGCGCTTCCAACGTAGGCTTCACGCCGGGAAGCGGCACGACGAACTCGGGAACCATCTCGACGGCAGCTCTACGAAACCACTCGACATGCCGGCGGGCGGGTTCGAGACCTTGCTGCGCGACGAAGCGGCGGACCGCGTCGTCGATCGAAAACTCCCCGGCGCGCTGGCGCGCCAGCAAGTCGTCAATGCTGTCAATCTCGTCGGCAAGCGTCCCCACCGGCCGGCCGCCTTCGTTTAATAGCGCATCGAGCAGCCGCAGCAGCGCGACTCGCTCGAGACGATTGTCGATCGCAAGCGTATGGTCGAGATCGAAGCCGATCCCGCGGACTGTATCCACCATCGGCGCGTTCGACGCGGCGGGGCGTGGGCCTACGGCGGAGCCGGACCCGTAACGACGCGAACGAACGAGTTCGGGCGCACGTACTTCGCCAATGCCGCCTGAACGCTCGCCGCCGTCGCGCCGAGTTGGGCCTGCGCGTCGAGAATGTTCTGATTCAACGGCAGTCCCATTGTTGCATATCCGAGCAGCTGAGCGGTGACGCCATCGTAACTCGCGGCGCGAATCGGTACCTCGCCCATCAGCAACGCTTTCGAGCGCAGGAGGCGGTCGGATTCGATCGGCTCGCGCTGCAGTCGCGTCAAGATCGCCTGCACCTGCGTCTGTGCGGGTACGATATTCTGCGGATCGCACGCGTACGTCACGCGGAAGGTCGCGCGCACCTTCCCCGCCGAGAGACGGCTGCCGACGGAGTACGCGTATCCATGGATCTCGCGCAAGTCGTGGTAGAGCAGCGACGAGTAGAAGCCGCCGGTGAGCACGGCGTTTGCCAACTGCAGCTGTGGCCAATCGGGATCGGAGCGCACCAACGGCAGAGTCTGGACCAGCCGCACCGACGATTGCACCCGCCCCGTCGCCGGAACGTTTAACTGCGCCGGCGCGTTGGCAGGCACCGGCGGCGGTTCGACGTTGGGTTTGGGTCCGGACGCCTTCCACGCGCCGAAGTAGCGCTCGAAGATCGCTTTAGCTTGCTCGGGCGTCGTGTCGCCGATCACTACGATCGTCGTGAGATCGGGACGGTAAGCCGAGGCAAACCACGCTTTTACGTCCTCGAGAGTCAGCGCACCGACGCCCTTCGGCGTCGCGAAGCGCTGTGCCGGATCGCCCGCTGGGAAGAGCGCCTTGTTGAGAGCGACCTCGGCCAGGTGATCGGGCGTCGTCGCCTCACCCATCAGCCCGCCTACGTATTGCTGCTGCACGATGGAAAAGTCGGCGGCACTAAACGCCGGGTGCAGCTGCTGGTCGGCCAAGAGCTGCACGCCACGCTCGAAGTGTGCGGAGAGAACGCTCAAACCAAAATCGGCTCCGGGATTGGTCGTCGCCGCGATCTTGTCGAGCTCGGCTTGAAAGGCGACTCGGCCGTACGTCGTCGTGCCACGCGGCATAAGCCCTTCCGTCAGGGCGGCGACGCCATCCTGATTTGGCGGCTGCTGCACCTGCGGGTCGTTTCGAATTTGGCCTTCCACGACGACGGTATGCGAAATGTGCTCGGGCTGTACGATCAGACGAATGCCGTTGGAGAGCGTCATATCCGTCGGCGCGAGCGTCTGCTCGGGCACCTGCAGATGCGCGAGCACTTGCTGCGCCCAATCCGGCAGCGGCTCGTGCGACGTCGGTGGAATCTCGTTGTTCTCTTTGGCCATAGCGCCACCGGGACTCGCGGCGCCTGCGCTCTTTGGAACGGCATACGCGGCGACCACGCGCTGGTTGTCGAGATAGGTGCGCAACACGCGGTTGACGTCGCCGACCGTTACCTTCTCGAACTGCGCGATCATATCGTTCGGCGACGACAGGCGCTGGATTGCTACGGCCTGACTCCACTCGCGAGCTTGACCTTCGATCGAGTTGGCGCTGAACTCGAGCTGCGAGATCTCGCGCAGCTTCGCCGCCTCGACGAGGTCGTCCGGCAATCCGGTCCTCTGATATTCGGCTACGATCGCGCGCAGCTGCCGATCGATCGTCTCGGGCGGTGTCGACACCGGCACCGCAGCAACAGCCAGCGCGATGGCGACTCTTGGAAACGGCTGCGTGAAGAACTGCGACGCGAGCACGCCCTTATTGGTAAACGCCAAACCGCCGAACGCGCTGCGCTGACTCGAGAGCACGTCGCCAAGTATCTCTCCCGCGGCGAAATCGGGGCTGTCGTAGCCCGGAAAGCGATAGCCGAGCAACACGCCCGTGTACGCTTGATCGGACGAATCGTGATACGTTGCGGAGCGCAGCGGTGCGAGCCGCACCGGGGCGCGCGGGGGCAGCTTCGCCGCGGGGACGTCGCCAAAGAGCGCCTTGACGCGCGTGACCGTCGCGGCCGGATCGACGTCGCCGACGATCACATAGATCGCGTTATTTGGGTGATACCATTCCCGGTAAAACTTTAGCAGCTGCGCACTGTTGACGTTCCTCGCGAAATCGGCGACCGTCCCCAGTCCGTTCTTAGCGTATGGCGTTCCGCCGATCAGCCGCGACTGCATTTTGATGAAGAGGCGGTAGAGCGCGATGCTGTTGTCTTGCTGCACCTCTTGCGTGATCGCGCCGCGTTCTTGCCGCCACAGATTCTGCGACATCAACAGGCCGCTTGCGCGCGAGCGTTCAGCGCGCAGCGCGATGTCGAGATACTGCGACGGCACCGTGAAAAAATATTGCGTGACGGTGGTTTGAGTGTCGGCATCCAAATTGCCGCCGGTAATGTCGATCGCGTCCATCAGCTGCGACGATGAAAGCGTGCGGCTTCCGCGGAACATCATGTGTTCGGTTGCGTGCGCTAGCCCGGGAATCCACTGCTCGTCCGACCCCACCTCATAGTTGAGCATCAGGGTAACGACCGGCGCCAGCGTGTTGCGCACCACGACGACGCGCAGGCCGTTGGCGAGCGTCGCGCGCGCTACGTCGGGCGTTTGCGCTCGCGTGGCGGTGGGAAGCGCGAACGCCGTCGCGAGCGTCAGCGCGGCAACAAAAACAACGCGATTTTTCACAGTAGTCGCTATTCGCGTCGTCAACGCATAACCCTCACGACGAGAGCAGCAGCGCACGCGTGCTTGGCTGGGCCTCCAAAACCGCTCGCAAGCCGGCGTGATCGGCGCGGGCGAGATTCGGATCGCGTTCTACGATCTTTCCGGCAGCCTCCTTCGCCGCGCGGTAAACGTCGAAGTCCCGGATGACGTCGCCGAGCCGGAGATCCGTCACGCCCGATTGCACCGTACCGGCAAGCTGGCCGGGACCTCGCAAGCGCAAATCTTCGTCGGCGATTTTGAAACCGTCGGTAGATTGCGTTAAAATTTCGAGGCGCTCGCGATCGCCCGCATCGTCGGGATAGACGAGCACGCAATACGACTTCGCTGCATCTCGCCCGACCCGGCCCCTAAGCTGATGGAGCTGCGCGAGACCGTACCGCTGCGCGTCAAGGACGATCATCGTCGTTGCGTTCGGCACGTCCACGCCGACTTCGACGACGGTCGTCGAAACCAGCACGTCGAGATCGCTTCGGACGAAACGACGCATGATCTCCTCCTTCTCGCGCGAAGGAAGGCGGCCGTGCAGCAAGCCCAGGCGCAGATCCGGGAAGACGTCGCGTTTGAGCCGCTCGGCCTCCGCGACGACGCTTGTGACCGTCCCCTCTCCTTCGTCGATCGCCGACGCAACGATGTAAGCTTGGTGGCCGTCTTCGACGGTCTTGCGCACGAATTCGTAGACGCGTCCGAGGCGGCTAATTCGCACCGCGAACGTCTCGATCGGCGTGCGCCCCGGTGGGAGCTCGTCAACGATCGACAGATCGAGATCGGCATAGACGGTCTGCGCGAGCGTGCGCGGAATCGGCGTCGCCGTCATGTGGAGGGTGTGCGGGGAGATGCCCTTAGCCCGCAGACGGGCGCGTTGCTCGACGCCGAAGCGATGCTGCTCGTCAATGATCGCAAGACCCAGCCGGTCGAAGTCGACGCCTTCGGTGAGCAGCGCGTGCGTGCCGACCGCAACCGACGCCTCCCCGCCCGCGAGCTTCGCGACGGCGGCTGCACGCGAGCGCGCGCTCTGACTTCCAAAAACGGCCTCGAGCGTAACTCCGAACGGCATGAGCAGCGGCGCGAGTTTGCCTGCGTGCTGCCACGCAAGCAGCTCGGTCGGCGCCATTAACGCCGATTGCATGCCGTTGCTCGCCGCCAACAATATTGCGGCTGCTGCCACGAGCGTCTTGCCGCTGCCGACGTCGCCCTGCAGCAACCGGTTCATCGGGACGTCGCGGCCCATGTCGCGCCAGATCTCGAGAACTACTCGGCGCTGCGCGCCGGTGAGCTCAAACGGCAGCGTGTTCTCGAAGCGTTCGAGTAAGGCCGCCGGAACGTGCAAGGCGCGAGCGTCATGATCGCGTTCGCGCTCGCTTCGGCGCAACTCCGCCGCGGTTGCTAGCGCGAGAAACTCCGCAAACACGAACCGTTCGCGCGCGCGTTCCGCCTCCTCAGGCGAACGGGGGGCATGGACGGCTCGGTACGCCTCTTCGAGCGACCCGTATCCGCGAGACGCTGCAAGCGCAGACGGCAACGGATCGGCCGGCGCGGTGGCCAGCAATCGCGGAAAGTTCTTCTTTACGACCGCCGCGATCTTGCGGCTGGCGAGCTCTTTCGATGCGCGATAGATTGGAACGAGCTCCCCGTAATACTCTTCGTCTTCGCCGAGCTGCGCGTAATGTGATACGTTGACGACCGCGCCGGATAACGTACGCTCCACGCGACCCCGAACGAAGAGCCGCATCCCTTCGCGAAAACGACCGTAGACGAAACGGTTACGGCCGATCCATTTCGCGACGAAAGGATTTCCGTCGTCGTCGAGCAGCCGGACCTCAACGATCTCGAGGCCGCGGACGCGCCGCTCCCGTACGGCGGCGACGCGACCGACCGCGTTCTCCTCCCAACCGGTTTCGCCAAGTCGTATCGCCGGCGTCGGAAAGCGAAGGTCGTCGTAACGAAACGGCAGATGATCCAAGAGCGCGGCAGCCGTATCGAGCCCGAACTCGCCAAAAAGCGGTGCGGTCTTCGGTCCGACGCCGCTAAGCGCGGCGATCTCAGGAGAGTTTGCGCTCGAGGCTATCACGCGATCGGTTCGGCCCGCGCCAATCGTCTAAGCCGATCGTATGCATCGCGCAGCCGTGGAACCGGCACGCCATACCTGGCGGCAAGCTCGACGACGGCTCCTAGGATCGGATCGAGCTCGAGCGGGCGGCCGCGCTCGTAATCTTGCAGCATGGACGTCTTGACGTCGGCTAGCCGCGCGGCATACGCGACCCGCGCGTCAACGTCGAGCGACGAAACGACACCCATCGCTTGCCCGACGTGCAGAGCTTCGGTCATCATCGCATGCACTTGCGCGCGCGCGCTGGGATCGGCGAGCATCGGCCTGATCTTCATGCCGTGCAGGACGCTAGTCGGATTGAGCCCCACGTTGTTGACGAGCTTTAGCCAGACCGTTTCGCGGAGATTCGTATCGACCTCGGGGGCGAGGCCGGCACGGCGAAAAACCTCGGCAAGCGTCTCGACGCGGTCCGCGATACCGCCGTGCGGGTCGCCCAGGACGTAACGCAGACCGCCGCTCTGCCGGATAGAGCCGGGGCCGGTGAGCTCACCCGAAACGTGTACGACCGCGCCGATCACGCGTTCGTCAGGGAAGAGCCGCCCGATCGCTCCGCCGGGATCGACGCTTCGCAAGGGCGGCTCGCGCACGTACCAAAACGGCAGTCCGTTCTGCATCGTGACGATGCTCGCCGTGCCGGGCGCAAACGGCTCGAGCTGCGCGCGAAAATCGGGCCACTGGTGCGCCTTGAACGTCAGCAGCAGCGCGTCGAAGTCGCCGAGTTCGCGAAGGTCGTCGCCGGCCTCGACCGGAGCGGTGAAGCTTCCGAGGTCGCTTTGGACGCGCAGGCCACCCTGGCGGATTGCCGCCAGGTGGTCGCCGCGCGCAACGACTGCCACGGAGAGGCCTGCCCTCGAGAGCGCCGCCGCGAGAAAGCCGCCGATAGCGCCCGCCCCGACGATCGCGATCCGCTTCATGGGAGAGAGATTTCAGGCGACGGGCAGATTCGAACTGCCGAATGGGGCTTTTGCAGAGCCCTGCCTTACCACTTGGCTACGTCGCCGGGAAGCGCGGCCTCCCAAGTCTGGAGCGGGTAGTGGGAATCGAACCCACGCATCAACCTTGGGAAGGTCGCAGGCTGCCATTACATCATACCCGCCTAGCGGGAGAGCCGATTCGAGCCGCTCCATACTGCGTCCTACAACACCCGATCGGCGGCCTCGGTTCTCGAGAGATGGGCTCGCTAGCCGATCAAGCTGATCGCACGCGCCAGCACGATCGCGATCGTAATGAGCGAGATCAGCGCCTGGGAGGCCATGAGCGCCTTCGCCCAGACGCTCAGCGGCATCACGTCGGTCGGGCTGAAGGCCGTCGCGTTGGTGAACGCGAGGTAGAAGTAGTCAAAGAACTGCGGCTTCCAAAGCGGATCTATGCAATTCGACGCACCGCCGCTCGCAATCGTCATCTGCATCTGCGGAAAAAGGAAGTCTGCATTGCTAAACTCGGTGGCGGCGCTGGCGTGAGCCCGCGCATCTGGTCCGTCGCCGTCAATTTCCCAAAACCAGAGCGCGAAGACGAGAATGTTCGTAAACCAGATCTGTGCGCCGGTGCGCAACAGTAGTCCGGCGTGGGCCGCGGACGCCTTCGCCGGTTCAAAGAACGACGCAATCAAAAGCAACACCGAAGCGAGATTGAAGAAGTTTACGATCGCGATGAGGATGATGCTCCAGAAACGCGTCTTTCGCGTCTCGCTGTGACGGCGTGGCGCGAAAATCGATAACGGAATCAGCAGCACCAGCACGAGCACTGGGGCCGCCCAGGTCGGCCCGATCGTCAAACGAGGCGGCAGCGTGACGTAGAGCGCCACCGCCGCCAAAATCGCCAGCGAAGCGTGCCAGCGCGGCTCGTGGCGCGGTATCACCAGCTGGGTTTGCATTACGACGCACCGTTCGCTGGCTTTCCCGTGCAACCCGCTACCGCTCGTGCGCATTATGGGTGCTATGCCTACCGATTTTCGAGATGGAAAGACTTTCCCACGGCGCGGACGCGAAGTCACTGGCGACGCGCTTTGGTTGCTTCGCGCAGCCGATAAAGGGCGCGCGTCGGCTGCCGGAACGATACACGACTACGTTTACCCTTGTCCGATGGATAAGGGTATGATGGAACGCTGGCGGGTTACGACCGACGAGTTCGATGACGCGTTGCAGCGCAACCCAACCGACGAACTGCTCTACGAGTGGTTCACCGGCCGGGTGCGCCCGGAGCACATTCGCGAGGCCAATGAATGGCTGCTCAACGAGCGGGTCGAGAATCTCGATCGCCAGGACTCTGAAGAGGTCGGCGTAGTAGAGCAACGCTGATGGGATCGATGGTCGAGTTCACGCGACCCGATGGCAAGATTGGGCCCGGCTATCTTTCGCCGGCGTCGCAGCCCGCGGCGCCGGGCGTAGTGATGCTGGAGGAATGGTGGGGCGTCGACGATCGCATCAAAGCGACGGCCGATCGGCTCAGTTCGCAAGGGTTTAGCGTGCTCGTCCCCGATCTTTTCCGCGGCCGTAGCGCGGTTACACCCGACGAAGCGACGCACTTGGTACAAGGGCTCGACTTCGCCGACGCCGCTACGCAAGACACCGTCGGCGCCGCGCACTATTTGCGCGAACGCGGCGCAAAGCGCGTCGGCGTGATGGGATTCTGCATCGGGGGCGCGTTGGCAATGCTTGGCGCAATGCAGCCGGGCGCGTTTGATGCCATCAGTGCCTGGTACGGGCTTCCACCGCCCGAAGCAGGCGACCCGGCGAAGATTTCGATTCCGCTTCAGGGCCACTGGGCGCTCGAAGACGAGTACTACGGCCCCGCTGCTGTCGACGCGCTCGAGCAGAAACTAGAGACAGCGGGCCGGAAGCCCGAGTTTTATCGCTATCGAGCAAAACACGGCTTCTACAACACCGGTGCGCCCGGCCAAGGCGGGCTCGGCCACTACGATCGCGAGGCCGCCGAGAGCGCATGGAGCCGCACCGTCGAGTTCTTCAACCGCACGCTGAAGGCGTGACGCCCCTGCGGTTGCCCCCTTCAGACCTTCACCTTTAGGGCGCAGAGAAGTCGACGACGCCATCGCGATATTCTCGGCCGAGATAACCCAGCGCGGCGGTAAGGCGGCCAGGGTCCTCTTCAAAGAGCCCTATTGCGGTGTTGCAAGCGTTGCAGAGAAGGCCGCGCACCTTGCCGTTCCCGTGATTGTGGTCGACGTATAGGTATTGAAGAAACGTCACCTCATGCAGCACTCTCTTCGCGGTCGCACAGTGTCGCCAATACCGAGAGCAAATTGCGCAGCGGCCGGCCTGCCTAAGTAGAATGTCTTCCAAGCGCGCCATCGATAAGCCGTACTTTCTTAAGACGTAGGACTCCCGTTGCTTCTGGCGTCGCAGCGCGCTGTTTCGATAGTATTCGCGTCCACGTCGGTTGTGACACGTGAGACAGCGGGACGCCCCATTCCTTAAAGAGACTTTAACGGCGCCACATTTTCCGCAATCCGGCAAGCGTGGCCTCGGCATGGATACTAGATAGCACGGTCGAGTGCCAGGCGTTATGGCACAGTAGCGGTGGCAGTTGCGCCTCACCGGCAAGGCGAGAGGCCCGAGCTACCCGGGCCTCTCGCTAGATCTGGTGCCAAGGGCGCGAATCGAACGCGCGACACCGCACTTTTCAGGCGCGTGCTCTACCAACTGAGCTACCTTGGCTCGATTTCGTTGTCGGGCGCACCGCTTTTTTGCGATGCGCCCGACCAAGCTGGCGACGCTGATGGGGCTCGAACCCACGACCTTCGCCGTGACAGGGCGACGCTCTAACCAACTGAGCTACAGCGCCAAGACCGGCACCGCCGGCTTGGTGGTGGGCACGGCTGGGCTCGAACCAGCGACCCCCCGCGTGTGAAGCGGATGCTCTCCCGCTGAGCTACGCGCCCGTACCGGTAGCGGCTCCTTGGACAAAACGCCATGTTACCCTACCCTGCTTGATGCTGTCCAGCACGGAGTACGCGGAACGGCGGTGGAAAAGCGCGGCGTGAGTCTCTTTGCGGTCGTTCTTGCGACACTCTCGGCGGCAACCTCCGTTCACCTGCCGGTGTCGACAACCGTTCCGGTCGCACAGACCGCAGTCGATCGGGGCCTCTTCTTTTACTATGCGTACAACGGCGGCGCAGCGGCGCGAACCTTCGCGCAGAGTGCGCAGCTCGACCCACGCCTCGCGATGGCTTATTGGGGAATCGCGCTCGCTAATGGTCCCGACTTAAACACGCCGCAGACCGAAGAACGCTTTGATCTCGCTGCGCAGGCGATTCGAAAGGCGACGTCGTTCGATGCCGGCGCATCCGCGACCGATCGGCGTTTCATCGAAATCATGGCGCTGCGTTATCAAGGGAAATTTGCAGATTGGGCGGCCGACGACGCTGCGTATCGCGCAGCGATGGACGCGTTTGCGGAATCGTCGCATGACGAGAACGCGCGGCTCTTGGCAGCGGAAGCGCTGCTCGAGCACGGAGGCCAAACCTGGCACCAGGGAGTTCTCGCAAGCGAGGAGTCGCGGGAAGCAATGGCGCTCGTCTCCGACGTGCTCCGCGACGAGCCGGCGAATCCAATGGCCAACCATCTCTGCATACATCTTTACGATCTCGCGGAAGAACGCACGCCCGCGCTGCCGTGCACGCAACGCCTCGACGCCGCAACTTTTCCACCTCAGGCCGAGCACCTCGCGCACATGCCCGCACACTACTGGATCGAGACCGGCAACTACGCGGCGGCACTTGCCTCTAGCGAACGCGCCGTCACGCTAATGAACGCACTCGCAAACGACGACGGTGGATCGAAGCACGTGCAGAGCTACGAGAAGCACGACGTGCTCGTCGGGTACTCTGCGGCGATGATGCTCGGAGACTACGGCGCTGCGCGGCGATGGGCTGCGCGGATGACGTCGGTGTTCGCAGCAGATTTCGACACGATAACGGCGTTGCGCTTCGGTCGCTACGAAAGCGCTTATGGTGCGGACAACAATGCTTTCAGCGCCGCGAGCGTTCGCGGACTTGCGGCCCTGCAGCTGGGACACGTGACCGAAGGTCGGAAACTCGCAGCGGGAATTCCCGCAGCCGGCTTCGCGCGAGGGTATCTGCCGCAGCTATTGGAAGCGCGGCTCGCCGAAACGGACGGTCAATACGCGCAAGCTGAGAACTGGATCGCGCGCAGCCTCGCGAACCAGAAGACCACCTTTTCCGGCGAGTTGATACCGCTCTTCCCTGCCGAAGAGGCGCTCGGCGCGCTGCGCTTACGTCACGGCGACTCGGCCGGGGCGATCGCCGCCTTCACGGAAGCGCTCGACGCCTACCCGAACGATCCGCGCGCACTCTTCGGCCTTGCGCAAGCGCTGGCCGCCAACGGCCAAAGCACGCAGGCCGCAGCGGCCCACGCGCGCTTCGAAAAAGAATGGAAGGGCGCCGACACCAATGTCGGGGACGCCCTCCCATAGCCGTTACGCGGTTTCACCGTTCCGCAAGCTGCGCGCCAGCGCGGCCAGTGCATCGCTTATCGCCTGCGCACCGTCGGCGATGCGAATGCGAACCCTCGAACCTCGTCCGCTCGCGGCAAGTCGGAGTAACCGGCTGCGGCGGGCGTTCTCCAAGGCTTCGTCACGGCGAATCCGGATTTCGGCCGCTAGCCAAAGTTCCATGATTCACCTCATTATGAAAGTGCGGAAACCAAAATTGAAAAGGCCTCCGGTCGATCTGCGGAGGCCTTCGTCCTTCGAAAAGCTCGCTAGCGCGAGCTCGAGTCAACTTGACAAGGACGAAAGGCCAAAACGCACGTCGACCCCACACCGATTCAGCGGAGTGGTGGAGGAAAGCTGACGAATCTGGATCATCGAACCTCCTTCTGACGAGCGAGTAATACGCGCCACTCTATCACGATGGGAAACGACTTGTCAAACGCGGCCGCCGAAGGTGCGCCGCGCCGAATTGCGAAAAACTCGGCGCGACGGGCGGTTAGCTCAGTGGGAGAGCGCTTCCTTGACACGGAAGAGGTCACATGTTCAATCCATGTACCGCCCAAGTCTGAAAAGGCCCGTTTAAATAAGGCGATACGGGCCTTTTTTGTTTGCCGGGAGAGGGGTCGATTTTCGCACCGGTAGCAACGGAGGCAGCAACGCACCGGTCAGCGATTTACGATAAACACGGCAATGAATATGCTGACCATCAACACCCACGTCGCCCACACAAGCGTGGTTGTTGTTAGCGGGCTACTTCTTCTTGGCCGCCTTCTTGCGGTGGTGTCTTCCCTCGATATGGTCGGCAGCCTGGCGCAAGAGTTGCGGAAGATGGGCCGGCAATTGGGCTTGTGGGAGTGGTCCGGTCACGCGATTGAGGTAATGGCGCAGTTCCACCTCGGAGCAGCTGACGGACTTGGACTCCGGGTCTACGGTAATCGAGGGGAGTGGCAATAGCCGGTTAAACTCCGCCGTCGACGCGATCGCTCGCATGACCGATTCCCCCTGAGTTGGACCCAGCGGAGGCAGCGGATTTGGCTGACTCGCCTCGCAAGCGCCGCCATCAGTTTGGCTCAAGATCGGTTGAACGGCCCACGTATTCGAACCGACCGTAATGCTCGACACTTGACCCCCGCACGGATCCCCGATCTCCGGTACCCATCCAGAGAACGGGAAAGGATCGGTCATCATTTCGGCCACTTCGTGGCTGGTCGTGATCGTGATGCGGTCCTGCTGCGACTGGCTTAAATGCAAATTGCAGTAATTATCGCTCGGACAGCTCTCTTGCAGACAATTATCCGTCAGGGCCGGTATCACAGCGTACGGCAAATTCTTTCCGGAGGTTGTCGTGAAGTACCAATGGTATCCGAAGGCCGTATCCCCGAACGGCTCGCACATCACGATCGGTCCTGCCGAGAACCCTGGATCGTTCACCTGGATGGTGTCATCAAGGAAGATGACACAAGCCATGTCGTACTGACTGCTCGGGTCTGGCCAAACGCCAAAATCGATGAGAATCTGAATCCAGTTGGCGATGTCCGAATCGAGAAAATTCGTCCCGGTAACGGCTAGGTTGTGAGCTTGCACTAACGCTCCGGCGCTGCCGGCTCCATACCCGGCTCCGTACTGACTTAGAACGTTCATGAACGTGCTGTTCAGAAGGTCCGGCAGAAATTGCGTTAGCCGCGCTTGAAGGCCCTGATAGTAGGAATCTTCGTAGTAGTCGAGCCCCCAGAACCCAGCGTAGATCTGCGGGCACTTCAGAACTGGCCCATTGTTGTAATAGGTCTGGTCGAAAGGTGAGATATTTCGCCCTGCGGGAACGCCCGCGATGCGTCTCTGCCGAGGCTCTTCTTTGCGATTATGCATGCGCTCTCTCCTTAACTGACAGGTATGGCTAAATATTAGGAATCACTGCGCCGCCGCAAAGGCCGTCCCGCATCCGTCCCGCCACACCGCCGCATGGGTCATGCTGCAAAGCGATCCACGCCGCTTGTCCAAAGCTTGGTCGCGAGACTGCCGTTGCTCATTTGGGTCGCATTCCTCGTCGAATAAGTGGGTGACAGACCGACATTTATGTGGGCTTAAAAAGATCTCTGCGATGGTGGGAGCCTTTCTGCTCTGTACGCTACGCTCCGCGGTATTTGTTGGTCGGCTCGCGCTAAAGCGAGCAGTCCCCTCCCCTGAGAGGGCTTTAAATATAGCACTTTTTGGCTAGAAGCTAGCGTAGGTCGCGAAACGATTGCCGGAAGAGCGCGAGTCGCAGCCGGCGCCGGTATAGCGAACGCTAAGCTTAGTGCGCAAAGAGGCGTGACGCGCGAGCAACCCGGAACATTCGAAGAACACCTCTTTTCGCCGCTTTGACAGTCCCCGCCCTGGCAACGGCCTGCATGGAACTTTCCCAAAACATGCTCGGAGCCCCGGCTCCCTCGCCGGGAGCGTCTCGGGAGCGCCCCGGGTGCCGTTCGTAGCCCTTACCTTTGTCGGCTTCCGCGCGACTCACACCTTCGCCCGGGCCTTCTTCCTCAGCCTTGGCGGGAAGCTGGTTGGGCAACTGGTTGGGCAATGTACCGAATCTTGGTACCGATATGGCGGATATGGCGGTAATGACCTAGCCGAGGCATGCCTGTTTTATTGGACTTTCCGCTAATTAGCCACAAAAGGGCATCTCTTCGTGGCTTCCTTGACACGGAAGAGGTCACATGTTCAATCCATGTACCGCCCACCATTTCAGCCTAATTTTACGACACTTTCCAGGCGCCTGTAATGGGTCGGCTGGTTTTGGTTGGGCAAATGGTAAGGCAGGGGGTACCCCGCCCTCCTTATATAAGAAGTGCATTCCGGCGAAGATATCTGCGAACGCACGAATGGCTACGCCCGCTAGGCGCCGTCGGAGGAGGGTCCGGATGAGACGAGTGGTCAGCCTTATCGCCAGTTCAGTGGCTACTCTGGCGGTGGTCGCGTGCGCGAGTGACAACGGCACGAGTATTCCGACGATCGGCTCCACGCAATCGAGATACAGCGCCTCTGTCACCCCAGGGTCCTTGCCTGGGGCATTAGGCGCGAAACCGGGGGCGACGAATTTGCTCAAGGACGGCGGCTTCGAGAAGCCGGTCGTGCCTTCGAAGTCTTACGACGTGTTTTCAACGGGGCAGACGTTTTCGAAGTGGACCGTCGTCGGCGCAACCGGTAACGTGGGCATCGTTAGCGGTACGTTCACGCAAAACGGCTTCAGTTTCCCGGCGAAATCCGGTAAGCAATTCGTCGACCTGACCGGCCTCACACAGACCGCGACAGGACTTAGCCAAACCGTGGCCACGATAGCGGATGCGAAGTACAAGCTCGTCTTCTGGATTGGAAACGTCTACGATCCGACCGGGATCTTCGGCGTGAGCAGCACCGTAAAGGTCCTAGTGAATGGGCGCCACGTCTTCTCCGCGACGAACTCTCAGAAGTCCACCACTCAGGTTTGGCGAAAATTCAGCACGACGATTACGGCCACGTCGAGACGAACAAAAATCGCTTTAGTTAACGGCGACCCAGCTAACGACACAAACAATGGTTTGGATGCGGTAGAGCTCTTCGCGCAATAGCTGAATTCAGACAGAAACCGTGCGTCGAGTTCTGCGGCGGAGTCGTAAGCCTCTTGCCAGCACCCGACCATCGTTGGGTTACGTAGCCGCGCGGCGGAGATGCGAAGCCTTTCTCTTTTAAAACATGGAAAACTCGCCGATCGTAATTGGCGATCTCCTTAACGTTACCGCGTGGCTTCCAGAGCGCCAGGGTTCACGCCTTCTGGATTCGGACCAAAGTGATTTGGACCGGGTTGGCTATCTTGAACCGTAAACACAAAGACGATTAGGAACGCGACAACCGCAACAGCCAATGCGAGGACTTGAACTTTGGGAACAGCATCTCTAGCGATGCCTAAAGCGACGCCGCCGAGAAACGGAACAAGCATCCAGAACGCACTGCGGCCCGTGTCGTGAAGCCGCCTACTTGCAAGGGCGAGTGCTGGTAGCAGTGAGACCCACCAATATACGACCGTCGCTCCTTGTGCGACGACTCGGGCATTGCTCCGAGTACCGCCACCGAACTTCGGATCGGCTGCGGCTAGGACTAAGAGTGCGACGACAATTCCATTCCAAAGCGTAAAAGCCCAATACTCTCTTCTGGTCGCACGACCCGAAAAGACGGCGTATTTCTCAAACGCCTCGAAATAATATCTCATCCCTGCCTTGGAACGCGCGAATGCGATTGATGGTTAAAAGCCGTCACGGTCCGCGCTTCTTTCTTTGGACTCATGCGCTGTCCTTTCGATTTTTTCGCAACTCGTTCTCCCGCACATCGCTTGACTCTTGCGCTTATTTTGCTTTGCAAAGCGTGCAACGCATTGCAAAGACAGCGGGAATAACACGGCCTTACGCGCACTCGCCTCGTCTGCGACAACTATGCTCGCCCTTGGCCTAGCTCAAGAGTCGCCCTAAACCGCTGCACACTATCTCGAGCCTTGCTGACCACTAGCCCTTGCGACCGTTCGACGTCTCCGCGGATCCGGGGAGACTGACGGTGTGCGTGTAAGCACATGCTTTACCGGTGTCATCATGAAACGCAAGACAATCGCTTCATTGACAAAAATAACGCACCTAAATCATCTTTGCGGAAAACTCGTCGCAAACTGTATTGACCGGGTGATTGCAACACGTATAGACTTGGCCTAGGTAGCAAAACAAGCTTCTGGAGGTGCGAAACCATGAATGGGACGCGGAGCTCGGCCCTTATTGTTCTATTGGCGCTCACCGGATGCGCCGAAAATCTTGCTCCTGGCACGCCGTCTTCGGCGCAGCGTTCGTTGCCTAATCCTGCTTCGAGCACGGAGGCGTCGCAGAAGCACCCGGTACGTGCTGTACGGCCTCTGACGGGGTCGTCACCAATCCAGCACGTCGTGATTATCGTTCAGGAAAATAGAACCGTTAACAACCTCTTCAACGAGTTTCCGGGCGCAAATACGACCAAAACGGGTCTCAACTCGCAAGGGCAGACCGTCCAGTTGCAGCCGATATCCCTGACGGCGCCCTACGATCTCAGTCACAGACATCCGGCATACGAGGTGGAATACGCGAACGGGAACCTCGACGGATTCGATTTAGAGAGTTCGCACTGCAAGAAGCCCAAGCAGTGCCCTGCGCGCGACCTGCGGGCGTACGGTTACGTTCCGCCCTCTGAGGTCAAGCCGTACTACGACATGGCTGCGCAATACACGTTCGCAAATCAAATGTTCCAAACGAATCAGGGGCCTAGCTTCCCGGCTCATCAGTACCTTGTAAGCGGCACCTCGACGATCGCCGACGGTTCGACCTTGCGGGCTTCGGAAAACCCGAAGACGCCGAATGGAAACCCGACCGGCGGCTGCGATTCGCCGGCTGGCTCGGCGGTTACGCTGATCGATCAGTATGGCAACGAAAATCAGACGGCCTATCCCTGCTTTAACCGAAACTCCCTCGTCCAGCTCGTGGAAAATAAATCGCTAAGCTGGCACTACTATCAAGCCGCCCCCGGGCCGGGACTCTGGCATGCACCCGACGCTATCTCACCTATTTTCAACAGCCCCGACTTTGCAACCGATGTCGTCTCGCCACCATCGCAAGTGCTGAAGGACATCTCGCACAAACGGCTGGCAAACGTCGTTTGGGTAACGCCCACGGCAGCCGAGTCCGATCATGCCCTTTCTAACATGGGATTGGGTCCTTCATGGGTCGCGTCTGTCGTCAATGCGGTGGGCGAGAGCCGGTACTGGAATAGCACGGCGATCTTCGTCACGTGGGACGACTGGGGCGGATGGTACGACCCAATTGCGCCGGCACAGTACAACTCGTACGAGCTCGGATTCCGCGTTCCGTTGATCGTCATCTCCCCGTACGCAAGGTTGAACTACATTTCGACGGTCCAACACGAGTTCGGCAGCATCTTAAAGTTCACCGAGGAAACCTTCGGCTTGGGATCGCTCGGTACGACCGACGTACGTGCCGACGACCTCGGCGATTGTTTCAACTTCTCCAAGTCGCCGTCGAAGTTCCACCACATTGCGGCGCCCTTTTCACGAGCATACTTCCTCAAGCATCCCGGTTCGCCGGGAGACCCCGACGACGACTTCTAGCGACGCACGCTCCTTCGCGTAGAGAAAGGGGTGCGCCGCGGCGCACCCCTGGCCGTTTGCTACAAGGCGTTGGCGAGCGCCCAGCTTTTCGGAGCTCCGATGCCGGCAGCCTGATTGTACTGCGAGGCGTTGCACGAGTACGCGCCGTTATTGCCCGACGTGCAGGGCGTGTAGTACGTGCTGTACCCCGTTGATGCGAACAGACTGTAGATCGTCGGGTCAACCCACCCGAGCTTGCTGGAGTGGAGTTCGTTGGCTTCGATGATCAGCGCGACCGAGGCCGGCGAAGACCACGACGTGCCCAAGTACTCGCCGAAGCTGCCGCCCGTATAGACCGCGACCGGAAAGAACGGTAGCGAGATGTCGGGTTGATTGCGCCCCGACGTGATCATTCCCGTGATCCCGCTCTGGTAGCTTGGAAGTGCGAAGACGGTCGACACGCCGCCGCCGCCGGAATCTCCGTCGGCGCTGCCCATCGTAACGGTCTCGAGAATGCCCTGACTGCTATCGGTGAAGTTGATTCCGCCGATCGATGAGAAGTAGGGGTCGCCGGCCGGTGCGCTGACGCCCTTCGTGCCGCACTCGTTGCTGCCCGAGTCACCGCTCGACGCCGAGAACTCGACACCTTCCGAGGCGCCCTGCTCTGCGATCGCGTTGGTGGAATCGGCGAACGAAACGTCGCTCGATTCGCATCCGCCGAACGACGAGTTTACCGCCGTCGCCTTTCCGTCGTTGAGCACCTGATTGTAGGTGTCTTCGATCTGTTGGTCGCCCAGCGATCCCATGTCGTAGACGATGATGTTGGCACCCGGAGCCAAACCCGAGATCGTCTGCACGTCGAGATCGGTCTCCGCGTCGTCACCGCTTCCGCCGCCGTCCACGGCTACGTTGGTCACCGAACCCGTCTGCGTGACGCCCGCCGCCGATAAGTACTTGGCGAGATAACTGGTGTTGACCGGGTCGTCGATCGCGATTGCCGCGGTATACCCGGCGCCGTTGCATCCGTGTTGGACCGGGAAGTCGAATGGTTTTGCGACGCCGGTCGCAAGCGTTCCGCTCGAATTGGTGAGCGGACCGTTATCGGGCGCGGCGTTGTTGCATCCGCTTGGTGGCGTCGACGTTGGGCCGGACGTCGGCGTTGACGTCGGGCTCGACGTCGGCGTCGATGTCGGCTTCGGAGTGGGAGTTGGACTTGCCGTCGGCTTCGACGTTGGAGTCGAGGTTGGCGTCGGCGTAGGGGTTGCCGTCGGCTGCGGAGTCGGAGACGGGGTCGGCGACCCTACCCACGCGACGTCGTCAACGTATTGGTAGACGTACGTTTGGCTGTAGCCGTCACCGAAACAGCCGAAATAAATGTAATCCGTCTGTCCCGCGTATGCGCTGAGATTGATCTGATAGTTCATCCAGCCGTTCGTGTTGTTGACGGTCTTGTAAAACGTTGTGAGAATCGAACCGCTCTGGTTGAGCAGGTAGCCGGCTTGCCAAGCGTACTTGGTGCCGTAATCCATCTGGCCTTCGTTGGAGCCCTGGTAGACCCAGAAGCTCAGCACGCCGCTGGATGGGACCTTCACCAGCTGCGCGATCGACGCCCAACCGTTGATCTCCGGCGGCTGCAGGGATCCCTCAAACGCCGAGTACGTGCTCTGATACGCCTGTGCCGTCGTCACTTGCACGTAGCGGCTTCTCGTGCTTTCGTTGATCCATCCGGGGTTGAGCGAGCCGCTGGCAAAGTTGCCGTTGACCAGGTTCCCGCTCGAATCCATCGGTTTGATCCCACCTCCACCTGAAAGCGGAAGCTGGACCCGCCCTCGCGAGTCGGTCCGAAACTGCGGCGCGGTGCGTCCATTCTCCACGCCGCTCTGATCGGCAACGGTCCGTACGACGATCAGGTTGTCGAGCGAAACGTCACGCACGAACTTCGAAATCTCGGAAGGCAGGATTGCCGGTTTGACGTTGGTGTACCGCTCTCCGTACTTCCCTTGCTGCACGGTGTGGATTTCCGTCGTGAAAAATTGTTCGACGAGCGCGCTCTTGGCCGTTGCGGCGACGATCGTCCGGTTCGCATAGCGTTTCTCAATCTTGAAACCAGCACGCTCGAGCGCGCGCACGACTCGCTGCTCTTGCGCCACGGTCGGCGCGTAGTAATCGTTGAACTGCCTCGCCGTCAGGAACTGCCGGCGAGCGCCGAGCCCGGCTGCGTTGACCTTTGCAACGAACCGGTCGAGCTCGGCCTGATGGTTGTACCTCAACGTCAGCGAAACCCTCACGGGCGCGTTCGCCGCGCGCCGTCCGGCATCGTTGTACGCGAGCTCTCCCGAAAGCTTCGGAACGGAGATCAAGGGCTTGTCCGGCGCGGCGGCTCGCGGCGCCGATTCGTTGCTGGTGCCGGCGCCCGAGTTCGTCGGCATCCGGGGCAGCGACGAGTTCTGTCCACCGCATGCCGCGAGTGTTAGCGACAGCCCGAGCGCTAAAGCTATCGGGCGTGACGATTTTCGCATGTGCGTCTCCTAACGTCTATGTGTAGGGAGCTAGCGCTCAGTTCGTCAGCTTGCCCTCGGTACCCGCCGGCTTGCCCGCCTATTCGTAATCGGGAGCGAAGTAGTCGTCTTTAAACTGGTGCATGAAGAATCTCGGCGGCAGCGACGCCTTGACACGCACGAACGGGCGGGCCGCCTGCGAAAAGTCGAAACAATCCGCAGCCGGCGAGTTTGCGCGTTTGTCGGCGGCGGCGAGCTGATTGAGACCCCACAGATCCTCGGCGAAGCGCAGCACGCTCGCCGTTTCGTACTGTACGTGCGAAACGTAGTTCTGCTTGGCATACGGTGAGAGCACGACCAGCGGCACCCGAAAACCTAGGCTGTCGTAGCCTTCGTACGGCGGCGGCACGTGGTCGTACAGTCCGCCCCAATCGTCCCACTGGATGAAGATCGCGGTCGAGTCCCAGAACTTACTTTTACCGACCGTGTTGACGAGCGCCGACACCCACGATGGCCCGTAGCCGTTCGGGCAGTTGACGTGGTCGGAGTCGTCGCAGACCGGCGTGATCCAGGTGAAGTTCGCGAGTTCGCCTTTGCGCACGTCGATGATGAACTTCCAGTTCGGCGAGATGACCTTCTTCCAATCCGGCCCGTGGTAGATGTGCTTTACGGCTTGGTAACTCGACCAATCCCCGCCGGTTCCGCTCGACGCGCTGCCGTACCGGCTGGCGTAGAAGCGCCACGAGAGCCTGGCCTTGTCGAGTTCGTCGCCGAGCGTCTGGTAATCGAAGCAGGCCGGTTCGGTCGGTCCGTAAACCGAGCGATCTTTCGTCATCGTCGCGACTTTGTCGTAGCCGCTTCCTTCGCAGCCCCAGGCACCGTACGGAAGGTCCACGGCCGACGCGGCTTGTGCCGCTATGACGTATTGATGCGCGACGAAGCTCTCGTCCAGCTGCGATTGAAACATCCGGTCGGCGAGCACCCCTTGGTGCGCCATGTCGAAGTATGGCTTCGACTCTTTATGCGGAACGTAAACGTACTCGGGATACTGGACGCCTCTGGGTCCGCCGTACGCCGCCTCGCGATCGAAGCCGTCCATCCGGCAGTCCGTACCCGGAAGCTTCCCGGTGCCGTCACATGCGGCGAACATCGCCTGCGCCGAGTGATCTATCACGTAAAATGCGGCTAAACTCGCCGGCGCAAGCTTGACGGTCTGACCGTTGGAGACTTTACCGCTCGAGACCGTATCCGCGCCCGGATAGCCTTGAAAGAGATTATCGAAGCTTCGGTTCTCCTGCACGATGTAGACGATGTGCGTGATCTTGCCGGCGCCGGTGCCGTTGAGCGCTCGTATTGGTGCACCGTCTTGCATGTACGGCAACGAGCCCTGCGAAGCCGAGCAACTCGCAAGCGCGACCGCGGCGAGACATACTAATGTTGCGCGCGTGCAAAAGCGAAACGAAACCACTCCGGCGTCTCCTCCTTCGGGGACTACCGCGATTCGTCGTACTGCGGGCTCGACCCCGCCGAAACCATTAGCCCGCGCGCCGCGTACTACAAGCTAGTCAACCGCTTCGTCGCTTTCGTTATGGTAATCGCATGGTCCCCGACGCGACGGGCACGACGTTACCGCCAACCTCGATGCCTTCTTTGCCGCCGTCGCCGTGAACGAAAACGTGCAACAGGCTTCGGCGACCCATCTTCACGCCTTGTTCGCTAACGAAACGCGTGCCGTCGGCGCGCGCAGCGAGACCGTGTGCCATCATGAAGGCCGCCAGCGGACCGGTGGCGCCACCGGTCGCCGGATCTTCGACGATTCCCAACACGGGTGCGAACATCCGCGAGTATGCACCGCGTTGCGTGGCGGCAAAAACGAAGATCGGCGACGGCACCTTGCTCTCGCGCATCAGTGTCGCAAAGGCAGCGCTGTCGACCTCCGCGTCGTCCACGGCCGCCCGATCCTTGACCGCAACGAAGATCAGCGGAGCCCCCGCTGAAAGCTGTTCGCACGGCACGCCCGCGGCGAGACGTTCGCTGGAAAGTGACAGCGCCCGCGCGCAGGCCTCGGCCGGAAAGTTCGCAAGCTTTGTAATCGGCGGTGTGGTCAGCCACAGGATCGGGTCGTCGCCGTCGTCGACTCGGATCGGCACCCGACCGACGTTCTCGTGCAGCACAAATCGCTTGGCCCCGGCCGCAACGATGCCGAGCATCCTCATCACATAAGCGGTGCCGATCGTAGGGTGGCCCGCAAACGGCAGCTCTCTCGCAGGCGTGAAGATACGTACGCGCGTCGCGTCACCCTCCGACTCCCTTGGAAGAACGAACGTCGTTTCTGACAAATTCATCTCGCGTGCGACCCGCTGCATCGTCGCGTCGTCGATTCCGGACGCATCCGCAAAGACCGCCAGCGCGTTGCCCTCCAAGGGCGTGGTCGTGAACACGTCGACAACATGGTAGCGAAACTCTGCCATACGTCAATATCCTATCACGGCATCCTGTAACAAAAAAGACGAGCCCGCCGCAGCAGGCTCGTCTCAGTTAGAGCTGGACCGGCGAAGTCTTAGAAAAGCTTATCCACGAGCAGGCCCGTCGGCAGCTCGACGCCGCTGGTGAGCGTTGCGTACGACGAATACTGATCCCGTCTGTAAGCGTAGACGTCGTGCGTGTCGACATCCGAGGTGACGACTTCGCGCTTATAGTGCCCGCCCTTTTGCAGGCTGATCGCGTACGGGTATTCTGCACCCTGGATCGTTTCGAACGGGCTAGTCGACGATGCGAGGTTGTAGACATTGACGGTGTCCCCAGTGCCGGTCGTCTCCCAGAGATAACCGTGCTTGAAATCGTAGGCGAGACCAATCGGTTCGCCGGCGTTTTGCAGGTTCAGATTCGTCACGCTGGTTCCGCCGGCCGGAAGCTCTAAAACGGCGTTGATGCCAAAATCGGCGATATAGAGGTTTCCGTTGTCGTCGAGCGCGAGCCCGAACGGATCCGTCAATCCCCCTCCGGTGATCGTCTCCGACGGCGTCGAGCTGCCCTTGGGATAGACGGTGATGGTGGCGGGATAGTTGCTCACGTAGAGCGTGCCGTGCTTGTCGATCGCGATCCCGAGCGGATTGCTGATGCCGTTGGTGATCGTCTTGGACAACGTGGTCGAGCCGGCCGGGTACTCTTCGACGTCGTTTCCACCGCAGTTGTCGACGACGTAGAGCGTGCCGCTCTTATCGTGGGCCATGCCGTACGGGCACCCGGCTGCGACGTGAATCGTCGCGATCGGAGCCGGATTGCTCTGCAGGTCTTTGGTTACGTAGACGTTGATGGCGGCTTCTTCTTGGTCACCTTCGAAAACGAGCGAGTTCTTGAGCGGATACGTCCCCGAGCCCGTTGCCGGCCGCGCGGCGTGGTAGCGCATGGGGGGCAAGAGCGGAACGCCGCGATGGACGAATGCAGATGCGCCCTGCGAGGGCAACGATGACGATTGGGATATGGCGCCGCCGCATCCGGCAACTCCAAAGAGCGCCGCCACTACGAGGGCCCGACGCAAAGATACGTGCATAAACCCCTCCCGCAAGAAGTAGAGTGAAAGCGGAAACCTTTCGCGCCTCGCTCGCTTCTCCTACGTCACGTTTTACGCAGCGGCGATGCGGTCTAGCCCCGCCCGCTCCGCTTGGCTCAAGGCGATCCGCGACGCCGCGACGTTCTCTTCGAGATGCTCGAGCGACGAGGTTCCGGGGATCGGCAGCATCGCGCGCGAGCGCGCCAGCAGCCACGCTAGCCCAATCTGCCAAATCGTCGCCCCGTGCGCTTGCGCGATTGGCATCAGCGCCTCGACGGTGTGAAGGTCTCCACCGTCGAGCGGAAAGTACGGAATGAACGCCATCCCGCCGCGCTCGCAATGCTCGAGCACCGGCTCGCTGGTGCGATTGCCGACGTTGTAATTGTTCTGTACGGAAGCGATCTCGACGATGCGTTCGGCCCGCCGCAGCTGCTCTAGATCCACATTTGAAAGACCGATCAGCCGAATTTTACCTTCGTCGCGCAGCTCGCGCAGCGCGCCGATCTGTTCTTCGAACGGAACGTTCGGATCGACGGCATGGAGCTGGTAGAGATCGATGCACTCGCGCCGAAGGCGCCGTAAACTTCCTTCGCACGCCTCTCGCAAGTGCGACGGGTGCCCGTCGCGCTGCCACTGGGTCTGTGCGGGCCGGGTCGCGCCGCCCTTCGTCGCGATCGCCAAATCGCCGGGATACGGATAGAGCGCCTGCGCGATCTGCTCTTCGTTTACATCCGGCCCGTAGGCATCCGCCGTATCGACGAACTCGACGCCCAGCTCGACCGCACGCCGCAGGACGCGCAGCGCATTCTCACGGTCCTGCGGCCATCCCCAAATCCGCGGCCCGCACAAGCGCATCGCGCCGAAACCAAGGCGTCTCACGCTCAGCGCTTTGCCGATCGTGATGTTCGTTGCGGCGTTCATGCGCGCAGCCTTCTGGCGACGCATAACAAAGACCGCTCGGCATTCGCCGAGCGGTCAGGTTCGATAGAGGGGTGGAACGGTTTACTTGATTGGGGGCTTGTTGGCGACGGTGGCTGCAGCCTTGAAGTTCGCTTCGGTCTGCTTCTGGGTCTCGACGAACATCTCGGCGACGCGCATCGTGAACGCCTTGCGCAGCTCAAGCATTTGGCTCGCGAAACCGAACGAAAGCTCGACGAGCTGGGTCGGCGACGGAATGTTTTCGAAAGCCGGCACGCTGCCCGGCTTCTCGCTCATCTGCTTGGTGAGCTCGCTGAACGAGTTCATCGCCTTCAGGCTGGCGTCTTGGGTCTCTTTGATCGCAGCAAGACCCTCTTGCTGAAACTTGGTCATGTACTCTGCTACGTTGACGGTCATGGTGGAAACTGGTTCTCCTCTCGGTATGCTTCTGGTGTGCTAAGTATACCAAGCACCCGCTGTGCCCGTCAAGAGCTACCCGCCAATTTTCTACCAGGTAAGTTCCCGCAGGCCGGCTCCGGCGGCCGTCGTCCTTGGTTGCCAGAGGGGGCAGGGTCAATCGGCACGGGGTTGTTAGGAAATAAAGCCTGGGCCTGAAGGGAGAAAACCGCCGAAAGGAGCACTATAGTCATCCCCGGCG
The DNA here is from genome assembly GCA_963831815.1 of Vulcanimicrobiota bacterium. Taxonomy (GTDB): domain Bacteria; phylum Vulcanimicrobiota; class Vulcanimicrobiia; order Vulcanimicrobiales; family Vulcanimicrobiaceae; genus Cybelea. Next base: position 506,329 of record CAWHRL010000001.1, on the reverse strand, counting down.
CGGGGGCAACGGGACTTCCGCGACCCGATTCCTATTTGCACTTTTTATGAAAGAAAAAGGAGTAGTTCTGATGAGAATCTCTAGGCCTGCCTCGTACGCCTTCGGCGTAACAGCGGCCGCAGCCCTGCTTGCCGCATGTAGCGGCGGTGGGTCGCCGTCGTCGGCGCTAGCGCCTTCGACGGGCATGAATAACTCGTCGGCGGGACACGTACGTTCTCTGAACGAGCACGTTTCGCTCACTTCGCGGGTGTCCAAGCCCGTCCACAAAGACCATCGCAAGTCCTGGATATCGCCGGATGCGAGGGGCCTGCCGCGCATACTCTTCATTAGCGATAGTGGGACCAACGATGTCGACATGTACTCGATGCCCGGGATGGTGCTCAGGGGGACGCTCACGGGCTTCAGCGAGCCGCAGGGCATGTGCGACGATGCGTCCGGAAACGTCTGGGTAACCAACACGGGAACGGCCCAGGTGATTCAGCTGTCACGCACTGGCACGATCCTCAAGACCTTGAGCGATCCCAGCGAATTCCCGGTCGGCTGTTCCGTGAATAAAGCGAACAACGATTTGGCCGTCACGAACATCTTTGGCTCAACCACCAATGGCAACATCGCGATCTACGCGAACGCCACGGGCACGCCGACGATCTTAAGCGATCCGACCGTGACCGAGTTCTTCTTCCCGGCCTACGACAATAGCGGCAACCTCTACATAGACGGAGCGGGCAGCGCAGGATATGCGCTCATGGAGCTTGCGGCCGGCAGCAGCTCGCTGTCGAACGTCAGCGTCAGTGGCGCCACGCTGTTCTTCCCAGGCGGCGTCAACTGGAACCCCGCGACCAGCAGCGTGGTCCTCGGCGACCAGGAATGCAACGGCGGATCGACATCGTGCCAATATTCGGCCACCGTTTCGGGTGGAGTCGCAACGATCACGGGCGTCACGAACCTGTCGGACTCCGGGGGCGGGACGGCGTTTGACCTTGACCAAGGAACCATGGGTCCGCGAGGCCGGTTCTTTGCGGGCGGCACTATCACCCTAGACTCGACCCCCAGCGCCGCGAATCGCTGGTTGTTCCCGGCCGGCGGCACGCCGACCAACTTCAACGGCACCGGGCTCTCCGAGCCAATCGGCGCGGCCATCAGCAACAAGTAGCCTCGGCTACATTCTGGTCATGGATTACGGGCCCGCTTCGGCGGGCCCGTATCTTTTGTGCGCCCGGCGCCACCCGACTCTGGTTGGGTACAGGAACGCGACGCCGTTCGGACTGAACGAAAAACAGTGATGCTTTTTGGCGGAAAGCGGGATCACGACGGGGCGCCGCACCCCGAGTAACCGTTTACAGTAGCGCCTATCTCACGAAGTTGGGAAATTCATTCACGGGTCAGGACACTGCGCTCGATCCCGGCATGACTATAGAGAATTACCGAACGTTCTACGTACCGGCGGGCCGGTTCGATCTGCTTACAGTCGGAAATTGACGCGCCGTACACGAAGTTCGATGACCACACGATTCCCACGCATCTCGCGATAGGCCCTCAGGGCGACGTGAGGGTCGTGACGAAGCTCACCCCGCAAATCGAGCAGTACAATATAACGCCCATTACATCGCTAGACTTAAGGTAGCGCTATTCGCGCCCGACGAAGCTCCGATAGATCCGGATAATGGCTTCCTTCTGATCGGTCGTCAGCCGCGGATCCATCTTGATGGCGTGCTCGACGCCGTGATGGCTTTCATCGCGGTTTTCGGAATCGTCGAGCAGCCCAGCCTGCGTGTACATCGTCTCGGCCGAAATGTGAAGCGCGTTCGCAATGCTCTTCAAAACGTCGGCCGAAGGCTTGTAGAGTCCTCGCTCCACTTGGCTTAAATACGGATTCGAGATCTTCGCGATCTCCGCGAGTTGCCGCATCGAAAGATTCGCCAGCTCGCGCTGGCCCCGGATGAAGTCGCCGAGGCTGCGCCAGGCTGAGCCTACGCCCTTCTCCTCGTCGCTCACGACCGCGCCTCAAGCTTCGTGCCAAAGGGTGGCCCCGTCTCGTTGCGCACGTATCGCCCGGGGGCCGGCTCGCCTTCGGGGACATGATACGGCTCGCGCATCGCGCCGCCGTAGGCCTCGGCCCACTCGGCCCAATCCTGCCACCACGATCCGTTGTGCCGGTCCGCCGTCTCGAGCCACGCATCCGCGCTCTCTCCGCGCGTCGCCGACGGTTTGCTGTAGTACCACGTCTTCTTGCCGCCCGGCGGATTCACGATCCCCGCGATGTGCCCCGCGTTGGTCAGCACGTACTTCGCCATGCCGCCGACGTGCTGGGTCGTGAGATAGGTCGCACGCCACGGCGCAATGTGATCGTTCTCCGCGCCGAGCACGTAGAGCGGTGTCACGATCTGCCCCAAATCGATCGGCGTGTCGTCAACCACGAACGCGCCCGGCTTGACGATCGCGTTGTGCAGGTAGCAGGCTCTAAGATACTCCGAGTGCATTTCGACCGGCATCCGCGTCGAATCATTGTTCCATGCCAGAATGTCGAACGCAGCCGGCCGCTTCCCCTTGAACCAGTTATTGATCACGTACGACCAGATCAAATCGCTCGAACGCATCCAGTCGAAGGTTCGCGCCATCTCCGCGGGTTCGAGATATCCGCGCTCGCGCATGCGACTTTCGAGTCGCGCGATCGTGTCCTCGTCTGTAAAGACGCCAAGATCGCCGGGAATGCTGAAGTCAACGAGCGTGTTGGTCAACGTCGTCGACGCGATCCGGTCGCCCTGCCCGTGCGCCGCCAAGTAGGCCAGCGCGACTAGGGCGAGCGTGCCGCCGAGGCAGAGTGCCGCGACGTTCACGCGTGGCGCGCCGGTGATCTCTTGCACGGCGTCGAGTGCCGCCAGCACGCCGTGCCGCAGATAGTCGCTCATCCTGTAGTTCGACATCGACTCGTCGGGATTCCGATAAGAAATCATGAACGTCTGATGCCCGTGCTGCAGAGCCCATTCGACGAACGAGCGCCCCGGCGCCAAATCCATGATGTAATACTTGTTGATCCACGGCGGGCTGCAGAGCAGCGGAATTTCATGGACCTGCGGCGTCTGCGGGTCGTAGGCGATCAGCTCGATCAAGTCGTTGCGCATTACGACACGCCCGGGCGTTGCCGCGATGTTGACGCCGAGTTCGAATCCTGCCTTGTCCACTTGCCGCGGATAGCCGCCGTTATGCTCCACGTCGTCCAAGAAATTCTGAAGCCCGCGAACGAGACTCATCCCGCCGCTCTCGGTCGCCTCTTTCACAACGCCCGGATTGAGCCACGGCACGTTGCTCGGCGAGAACGCGTCGCACATCAGCTGCATCGCAAAGCGTGCCTTGCGGCGCGTTGCCTCGGGAAGGCGTGCCGAGTCGACGAGCTGCATAGCCGCCTGCGTGCGGGCGCGATAATCTTCTACGACGCCGGCCAAGAACGGGTTGCTGCTCCACTCGGGCTCTGCAAACCGCTTGTCCGCTGCCTTCGTGTCATCCTGAGCCGGGCGCGAAGCGCCCGTGTCGAAGGGCGCCTGACCTCCCAAGCGGCGCAGCATATTGAGCCCGACATTCTGCTCGGCGAGCACGAAACCGGTCAGCCACGTACTCATCCGCATCGGGTCCATCATGACGTCCGCGACGACTGCTCGCAACGCATCGGTAAGCGATGCCGGGTCGAGCCCGGTCACGTCGATGCCGTAGTTTAGCTCCTCAGGTGCGATTTTCTCGTCAACGCTCACATGTACCAACCGCCGTTGATATTGTACACCGCGCCGGTAATGTATCCGGAGTTCTCGTCGAGCAAGAACCGCACCAACTGCGCTACCTCATCCGGACGCCCCAGCCGGCGGCCGGGAGTCTGCTCGATCGCCGATTCGATTGCCTGCACGGGCATGGCGCGCGTCATGTCCGTGTCGATGAAGCCGGGGGCGACCGCGTTGACGGTGATCCCGCGCTTGGCGACCTCGAGGGCAACGGTCTTCGTCAGCCCGATCAAGCCGGCTTTCGCGGCGGCATAGTTCGCCTGCCCAAAGTTTCCGCTCTCGCCGACGACAGAGCTGATGTTGACGATCCGGCCGAAGCCTTGCTCGACCATCGTGTCAAGTACGGCCTTGATCATGAAAAACGGTCCCGACAGATTGACCTGAAGAACCGCTTCCCATTCCTCTACCGTCATCTTCCGGACCGTGTGATCGCGGGTGATTCCCGCGTTGTTCACCAAAAAATCGATCCGCCCGTGCTCGGCAAGCACGGCCGCCACCGCCTCTTTGCACCTGGCGTAGATGCCGACATCCGTCTCGTAGAAATGTACGCGCGTCGCCGCTCCGTTTAACCGGGCCGCGAGACTCTGCGCGCGCGGCTGGTCCTCGGGCAACCCAAGCACCGCCACGGTCGCTCCGTCCTCGGCGAGCACGGTGCTGATCGCGCCGCCGATGCCGCGGGCGCCCCCGGTTACAATTCCGATGCGTCCTTCGAGAGGTAAACTATCCACGCGCTAGATTTACCCAACGCCCTGTTCAGAAACCTCCCGCCCGCCTGCACCTCGCCACTTCGCTTGCCAGGGCTGTCACATATCCAAGCCGCCGTTGATCGAGTAGACCGCGCCGGTAATGTAGCTCGAATCGTCCTCTAATAAGAAGCGAACGACGCGCGCGACTTCTTCGGGCTTGCCCAGCCGCCGTTGCGGAATCTTCTCCACGACCTTAGCGAGCGCAGCCTCCGGAATCGCTGCAACCATCTCGGTTTCGATGAACCCCGGCGCGACGCTGTTCACGGTGATGCCTCGCTGCGCCATTTCGAGCGCGAGGCTTTTGGTAAGGCCGAACAAGCCCGCTTTCGACGCAGCGTAGTTCGCCTGCCCGACGTTCCCCGTCTCCCCGATGACCGAGCTGATGTTGACGATGCGGCCCGATCCTCGCGCGATCATATGCTCGAGCACCGCCTTGGTCATCTGGAAGGCGCCCAACAAGTTGACGTTGAGCACCTGATGCCAATCGTCGACGGTCATCTTGCGAACCGTTTTGTCGACCGTGATGCCGGCGTTGTTGATCAGGTAGTCAACGCGCCCGAAGCGGTCCATCACTTCCTTAACCACGCGATTGCAGTCCTCGAAGTCGTCGACCCGGCCTTGGTGGATCGACACCGACGCGCCTTTTTCGGCCATCTGCTGTGCGAACTTCTCCGCGCTCTCGCGGTCGCGGCTATACCCCGCTGCTACCGATGCTCCGCTTTGCGCCAAGCACTCGGTGATGGCCCGACCGATTCCGCGAGCCCCGCCGGTAACCAACGCTACCCGACCTTCAAACACAGTCGCATCCTCCGTCCCTGCAAATTCGAGGACGGAGGATGCGGGCCTCCCGGCTGTTTCGTCAGCCCTGCTTATTGGTCGGCAAACACAGAAGCGTGGGCATACCGACCGTGACGTTACCCCGTTCGAATTGATTCGCAAAGGGTCGCGTCTGCTGGATGGCCGGACCTTGAATCTGGTAGCACGTTAGATGGTCAGCGGGTTGCGGCACTTGCATGTTCGGCCCGGATATTACGTGCTTCGCGACCGGCGTGCAGAAGAACTGAGCCGGTCCGACTTTGGTTCTGTACCGCTGGAACTGGTCCGTCAGCGCAACGACCGCGCCGCTAAACGATCCTTGGAGCTGCGCCGTGTAGCACTCGAAGTGCGAAAACCTCGTCGCGGCAGGCACCGCGGCTTGCACCGTCGCCGGCGCGGTCACTCGGCCAATCGTGAAGGCCGCAAAGCCGGCGATGACAATAACCGCCAAAGTAGCAAATCGCATATTGGGATCTCCTTTTACGAAGGGGGGCACCCCACCCTAAGCATACACCTAGCCCTCCGCGCGGCGCCACGTACAAGACGCCGGGGCCCGAAGGTCTGCGCCCTTGCCGATTGAAGCTCACAGCCCGTGGTTTCGCACTAGACGAAAGGTGGCAACTATGACCCGACAGACGTTAGTCATTTGCGCGGTCGCAGCCATGCTCGCCGCGTGTACCAGCAACAACACACAGCAATCGTCCATCCTAGCACCGACGGCGCCCAACGCCGCCAACCACGCAGTGGTTCCGGTGCCGGCGGTCGGGCCCGCGCGCATTCGGCCGGACCACCACAAATCGTGGGTATCGCCCGACGCGAAACGCGCTCCGCGCCTGCTCTTCATCCCCGACTATGGCGCCAGTGAAGTCTTCATTTTCTCGCTGCCCAGCATGGCGCTCAAAGGAACGCTCACGGGCTTCGACTTCCCGGAAGGCGCCTGTACCGATGCTAGCGGCAACATCTGGATCGCCAATACCGGGGCAGAAGAGATGGAGCTCTACTCGCGTACCGGAACCCTGCTCAAAACGCTGCCCGTATCTAATGAATTCCCGGCCGGCTGCGCCGTCAATAAGTCAAATGGCGATCTCGCCGTCACCAACATCGAAAGCGTGAGCGGCCCCGGCGACGTCATGGTCTTCGCAAACGCTTCCGGCAGCGGTACGGCGTACTCCAACCCGAGCATCTACGAATACTTTTTTGCCGGCTACGACCCCAGCGGCAACCTCTTCTTCGACGGCACAAATGCTAGCCGACTCAGTAGCTACCTGGCAGAACTCCCCGCCGGCAGCAGCAATACGCAGCTTATTAATCTCACCGGCGGTACGCTCGGCACCGCGGGTATGGTTCAGTGGTATAAGGTCGGCAACTATCTCGCCTTAGGCGATCAAGCCTGCGGCGGCACGACTTCATCGTGCATCTACTGGGTCTCGATCGCCGGCTCGACCGGAACGATCACCGCCACGACCAATCTCACCAACTATGAGGGCGGATCGGTCTGCGACCTCGTGCAGGGCGTAATCGCCGCCGATAGGGAGAAGTACGTCACCGGGCCCGACTACGAGTCTTGCGGCTACACGCCGACCACCGCGAACCGCTGGCCATATGAAGCCGGCGGCTCGCCGACCAGCTACAACAACAGCGCGCCCTTCGTCGAACCGATCGGCGCGGCCGTCAGCACTATAGTAAGGAAATAAGACGCGTCATCCTCAAGCGCGCAGGGGAAAGGCAGTGAGCTCGCAGTGCGGGCTCGCTGTTTTTTTACGCCGACAACGTTTCATCCAACCGGCCTGCAGGCGCAGCTAAGATGACCCGTCGGAAGGCTTGACACTTGCCCGCTTGGCTTGTTATCAATTGATTCCCCACACGATTCTGGAGATGTAACATGCGGCAGTACGATTTCTTCAGAAAGGACCTCGGCCACGATGCTCACCCGCGCTCCGGAGCCTTTTACGGTCGATCGCCGCCGTTTCATTAGCTCGGCGACCATCAGCGTTGCCTTTGCGCAGCTGGCGATGGCCGGCTGCTCGCGATCCACTGCAAGTAAAAACGCCTCTGAAAGGACTGGAAATATGACGCAAGTGCAAGAACCAACCGCGGGCGGAACGACCGCCGTCCGCGCGTTTCCTAAGCTTAACGTTCCGGAAGCGGAGCTTGTCGAGCTGCGCTCGCGCATTAAGGCGATGCGCTGGCCGACGCGGGAGCTCGTTTCGGACGATTCGCAGGGCGTGCAGTTGGCGACAACGCAGGCGCTCGCTACCTATTGGGCGACCGATTACGATTGGCGCAAATGCGAGGCAAAGCTCAATGCGATACCGCAATTCGTGACCGAGATTGACGGGCAGGATATTCATTTCATCCACGTCCGTTCGCAGCATGAAAACGCGTTGCCGCTGATCGTCACGCACGGGTGGCCCGGCTCGATCATCGAGCAGACGAAGATCATCGACCCGCTAACCAATCCCACGGCTCACGGTGCGAGCGCATCGGACGCATTCCATCTGGTGATTCCATCACTTCCGGGCTACGGCTATTCACCCGAGCCGACGACCCTCGGCTGGGACCCGGTGCGAGTTGCAAAGGCGTGGGTTGTGCTGATGGAGCGCCTTGGTTATCCGAAGTTTGTGGCCCAAGGCGGCGATTGGGGCGCTGCCGTCACGCAAGAACTCGCGCTACTGGCGCCGGCGCAAGTGCTAGCCATTCACAGCAACATGCCGGGTACCGTACCCGCCGACATTTTGGCTGCCGCCAAGGCGGGCCGCCCGGCACCGGCCGGCCTTTCCGGGGACGAACTGCACGCCTTCGACCAGCTCAAGGACTTCTACGCGCATCATGTGGGCTACGCCGGCGAGATGAGCAACCGCCCACAGACGCTCTACGGGTTGATGGATTCGCCGGTCGGGCTGGCGGCCTGGATTCTCGATCACGACAAGGACAGCTATGAGATGATCGCGCCGGCCTTCGCCGGAAACCCCGGCGGCCTCTCGCGTGACGACGTGCTCGACAACATTACCATGTACTGGCTGACGAAGACGGGCATTTCGTCGGCGCGCCTGTATTGGGAGAATAAACTCGATTTCTTCGACGTCAAGGGCGTCACCATTCCGACCGGCGTCAGCGCTTTTGCACATGAGATCTATGCCGCACCGCAGAGCTGGTCCGAAAAAGCATATCCAAAGCTCGTCTATTACAAGAAGCACGACGTGGGCGGCCACTTCGCGGCCTGGGAACAGCCGCAACTCTTCTCGGAAGACGTCCGCGCAACGTTCCGGTCCGTGCGCAGCGGCGCTTGATTTATGTCTCACCATTACTCGGGTCCCGAGTTTGCGTTTCCCCACGGGGACGCGCGCTTGGACTTCACCGACCTGTTTGTTTTTCCGAAGACAGGCGATAGTGGCAAAACGATCCTGATTATGGACGTTCACCCGTCGGTCGGGTTTAACCCAACCGGGCCCACCACTACGGAACCGTTCGCGACCAACGCGATGTACGAGCTGATGATTGACACTGACGGCGATGCCGTTGTGAATATTGCGTTCAGCGTGCGCTTCGCGGCCTCAAACGGAGGTGGGCAGACTGCGACTCTTCGTCGCATTGATGGAACGCGGTCTGACCGCAAAGCCGACGACGGCGAGGTTATTCTCGAAGGCGCGCCAGTCTCGACGGGGCACGAACCAATCGTCACGAACGCCGGCGACTACCGCTTTTTTGCGGGCTGGCGAAGCGATCCATTTTTTTTCGACGTCATGGGCGCTCTCGACAATTTTAACTTCACCGGGCAAGATTTCTTTGCCGACAAAAACGTCTGTTCGATCGTGCTGGAAGTGCCCAACTCTAAGCTGGGGTCCGGGAGTCTTAGTCTGTGGGCGCGCACGTTGGATGGTACTTCCGGAAGTTGGGTTCAGGCGGACCGGGGCGCACGGGCCTCACAGGAACCTTTCCTTGCCGGGGATGACAAAAGCGCTTATCTTGCCGGAGAGCCGGCGAAGGATGCGCAGTTCGTCGCCCTCTTCGCGCACTCGCTCGAACACGCAGGTGGGTATACGCCGGAGAATGCGATGCGGGCCGCAGCCACCCTGCTGCCTGACATGTTGCCGTATCAACCTGGGCGCCAAGCCTCGTACCCGAGCAACGGCCGTGCGCTCACCGACGACGCCGTCGATCACTTCCTTTCGGTGCTCACGAATGGGAAGGTCACTGGAGATGGGATCCAACCCCATAGCGATCTGCTCGCCGAGTTCCCGTACGTAGGACCACCTCACATAATGTGACGCGCCCGGTCGGTAATCGCGCTCCGAAGAGCCTCGTACTTAACGACGTCCGTATTGAAGTGGCGGGCGATGCCGATCGGCCGCATGCCGACCCGCTGCATTACGGCGATAGATCGAACGTTCTCCGGAAACGCCACCGCCACGATGCGCTCGACGTCTCCGGTTTGAAAGGCGCGTTCCAGAACACCGCCCGCAATCTCCGTGGCAAAGCCTTGACCCCAGTATGGCTCGTCAAAAAGATAGGCTATCTCGATCTCGGGACCTCGCTCGAGATTGTTTAGCCCGCAATGGCCGATGATCTGGTCGTTCTCTTTGCGCAGAACCGGATAGATGCAGAAACCCTGCCGTTCGTGCACCTCGACCATGCGAGCCACGAACCTCTCGGTCTGGCTACGGTCCCACACGCCACCGGGTATCCACCGCATGACTTGCGGCTTCGCGTACGTTGCAAAGACCGCGTCGGCATCTTCAACTCGCCACGGACGCTGATACAAGCGATCGGTCGTTACGCGGGCCAACATACGTTCGCATTAGGCGGCCAAGCAAGCATTCCCGCTCGCTTGCGCTACGACAACAATCTTCAGGTGTTGGAGCGTTAAGCTTCAACCCTCGGGCTAGCTGTAGGGGCGCTTCAACCAGTCGAAGCGCCCCTCTGCGCATCGGGACCTATCTTCGCCGTGGCACGGCGATGCGCTAGCGCCCAAACGCCAAGTAGTTTGCGCCGCCGATCGTCGTCTTCGAACCGTTGATGGTCCGCGTTAGAGCTCCAGCGCGACGGCGATCGCCTTTTCTTCGTTCCAGTGAGCGCCCAACGCCGCGAGCTCGAGGGCTCCCTCTCCGAATCGGTCGCCTATCGCTGCTAGAACTCGATCGTACTCTTGGCGCTCGGTAAATTCGCGCTGCGCTTTGAGCGCTCCAAGCCGCGCATCGACGAAACCGATCAGCATCGCCGCGCGCTCCAACGAATCCGAATTCTTTGCATCCGACGCGCCCTGTAATATTCCGACCGCCGCAAAATGCTGGAGAATATATGCCGTCAAAACCGTCGCCTTGACGTCGCGCGCAGCCGCCAGCGCCCGAGTAGCGTGCGATCGCGCGTCGTCAAAACAGTCGAGTGCTACCAAATAAGCCGCCATGTTGCACAGATCGTTTGCGACGGAACGGCGATTGTGCGTCGCTTCATGCCCAACCCGTGCCTCTTCAGCCCGCTGCAATGCTGCGGCAGCGTCGCCGGCAGCAAACTCCACTTCCGCCAAGTGCCCGGCGATCGATGCAGCCGGACGTTCGAGCCCGAGCGGCATGTAACGAGCGAGTGCCTCGGCGTAGTAACTGCGCGCACCCTCGATGTCGCCGCTCCGGCTGCGTGCGGTTCCGAGGTCACCGAGAAGGAGCGCCTCGAGCGCGCGATTTTCTAGCTGCCTTGCGGTGGCCAGCGCCGCCCGCAGCACGGCCTCGCCTTCCCCTGCGCGCCCGAGCGCGCTTAGCGCGCTGCCGAAGACTTCTCGTGCACGCGCGATCTGGAAGTCGTCCAGCGCCTCGCCGAGTCGCAAGGCGCGTTCGGCGGCATCGTGAGACGCCGCATACTCGCCGAGTGCGCCGCACAGTCGAGCCTCCGCAATGTGCAGCTCCGCCACGATTGCCGCGGGCGTTTGGTCGTCGATCGACTCGATCGCTATGCGTACCCAGCGCCGGCCTTCCAGTGGTGAAAGCGAATACCAAATCCTTGCCAGCGCGGCTGCGAGAACGCGTCCCGTCTCGAGATCGTGCCGGGCCGCCAGCGACCACTTCAAAGCTTGCCGAAAGTTATCCAACTCGGCCTCGGCTTCTTCGAACCAGGTGCGTTCGTGAGCCGTCGACCAATCGCGATCGAGCCGTTTTGCTACCTCGAGAAACGCAAGCGCATGACGGCCTGCGAGGACCGCACGTTCGCCGCGCTCCACGACTCGCTCCAGCGCATATTGACGGGTGACCTCGAGCAGGTGATAGCGCGCAGAATCGAACGAGAAGTCCGCGGCCACGAGCGATTGTGCGATAAGCGTGGAGAGCGATTCCAATACGTCGTCGGCCGGAAGACTGTGATCGGCGCAGACCGCCGTTGCGGTCTCCAGCGTAAAGCCGCTCGCGAACGCGGCGAGCCGATTGAAAAGGGTGCGCGCCGGCGATGAGAGCAGCGCGTAGCTCCAATCGATCACCGCGCGCATGGTTTGATGGCGCGGAACCTCCGCGTTTCCGTTTCCGGCCAGAAGGTCGAAAACTCGATCGAGTCGCGCAGCGATTTGCCAGGGCGAGAGCACCGTTGCGCGCGCAGCCGCAAGCTCCAGCGCCAGCGGAAGCCCGTCCAAGCGCCGGCAGATCTCGACGATCGCCGCGACGTTCTGCGGCACCACTTGAAAACGACCGTCCGCCGCTTGAACGCGATCGGCCAGTAGCGTAACGGCCCCGTAAGTCAGCGCTTCCTCCGGCGAAACGTCTGCCGCGCGCGGAACCGCCAGCGGTGGAATCCGATAAACGCGTTCGCCGGCCATTGTCAGTGGCTCGCGACTCGTAACCAGCACGCTGACGCGCGGACAATCTCGCAGCAGCGTGGCGGCAGCGCGTCGCACCTGCGCGACTGACATGCTCGCAGTTGTCCAGGATGAGCAAAAGCTGCTTGTCTGCCAGGTGGCTGAGAATCGTCACCAGGAGCGGGCGGTTCGGCGATTCCTGCACGCGTAAGGCCGCAGCCAGCGTGTTCACGACGAGCGATGCTTCGCGCAGCGGTGCGAGCGCGACGAAGCACGCGCCGTCGGGGAATCGCTCCAACAACTCCATTCCGACCGCGATGGCTGCGCGCGTTTTCCCGACGCCGCCGGTCCCCACGATGCTGACGAGCGGTGCCGTCGTAACGAGCTGTGCGATCTCCTTGACGACTTCGTCCCGCCCGACGAAGGAGGTTAGCTGGCGCGGCAGGTTGTGGAGCGCGTGAACTTCGTATTCCGGCGAGCGCGAGCCGCGGGCGCGCCGGGCCGAGAGCTCGAGCGCCGCGCGGGCATCCTCTGGAAGTCCGAGCGCATCGGCGAGCCGTTCTAGCGTCTTGCGATAGGGAACCTTACGGTAGCCGCGCTCGAGCGCGCTGACGGCCTGCACGCTGATCAGCGCGCGGTCCGCCAGCATCTGCTGCGAAAGGCCAGCCTTTACGCGAAACTGCTTGAGGAGTGCAGGGAACTCGAGCGTTGCGCTCTACCCGCCGGGCGCGGGTGCGATTCCAAACGGCGGATCGGTCGGGCCTCCTTCGGCCGCCTTCTGATAGACGATCTTTCCCGTCGTCGCATCGACCGCGTCAATGTAACCGCTGGCATCGGCGACCCACAGGTGCTTCTGCCTTACGTCGAAATTGATGTTGACCGGAAGACCGAAGCCTGTCGAGAAGAGCGTGCACCGCGATGTTTTATTGCAGCGATAGACTCCCGCGGTTTTGTCGACGTAGTAAAGATCGTCGCGTTGGTCGAAGGGCGATTCCGCCGGCGGATGCAATCGTCGGAACGACAACCTGGCCGGCTCCCCTGCAATCGACGAACTCAACGACCGAGCCGGTGTGCGTGTTAGGAGTCGTTGAAACTCCAGTAGCAATTTCCGTTGTGATCGATCGCGACGCCTGCTCCTTCGATCGGGTCGTTGCCGTATCTTCAGGATTCGAGCAGGCTTTCTATGCCGGTTCAAATAGACGCTGACACTGCCCGGCCCGCCGCCAACCGTCTCGTAGTTCGAGACCGCAACGAGCCGGCGGCTCGGGATCACGTTGACGTTGACGGGAAACTCTGTCGAATCGTCAAGCTTGGCGACCGGCCCTGTCGGACCGTCTCTTGGTCGATTTATAAACCAGTACGTTGGAGCGACCGCTGTTGGCCACGTACCACCAGCCGTTAGCGGTTGCGTCCGTACCCTGCGGTGCAGATACGTCCTTGCCGAGGCTGGCGTAAAACGTTAACGCGAGACCCTTTCGCTTATAGACCGCCAAATCTTCACCGTAGAGCTGCGCCGTATACATCCAAACGCCGCCCGATCTGACGTCCGGCTTTTCGCTCGGCAGCAGCGTCTGCGGAACCGTAAGTGCGCGCGCGAGCGGAAGCGAACCTGCGGGCTCGCTACCGCCTGGCGCAAATGCGCAACCTTGCAGAAGCGTAACAAGTAAAAGTGCACCAAGCGCGGCGCAGTCAAAACGAATAACCACGGTGTCCGCCTCTTTTCAATGCTGGCTGTTCCCTACCTGTTCCCCAAAAGGCGACGGCCTGCACGCGGGAGAGAGCATCGTAAGCAAGCTGTAGGGAAAAGAGTATGATAAACTGTGTGAGAGTCGTCGCCGCTACCAAACCGTAAACGAGGAGCCCACCGGCTCGTGAAGCGGCTAAGCGGCGCTAGCCGAATCGCCCGGTAATGTAATCCTCGGTCCGCCGATCGCTCGGTTTCGTAAAGAGCTTGGCGGTTTCGTCGATTTCGATTAGCCGTCCGATGCCGTCTTCATCGGCAAGCATGAATGCCGTGAAGTCCGAGACGCGGGCAGCCTGCTGCATGTTGTGAGTCACAGCGACGATCGTGAACTCGTCCGTAAGCTTCGCCATTAGTTCCTCGATCACGGCCGTAGCGATCGGATCGAGCGACGCCGTTGGTTCGTCCATCAGCAAAACTTCCGGCTCGGCCGCGACCGCGCGTGCAATGCAAAGCCGCTGTTGCTGTCCACCCGAGAGCCGCAGTGGGCTGGTGCGCAGCTTATCCTTCACCTCATCCCAAAGCGCGGCCGATCGCAACGCGCGCTCGGCGGCTTCAACCTTCTGACGGCGATTGAGCCCCTTGCCGGCGCACGCCAGCGCATTGTCGAGAATCGAAAGCGTCGGGAACGGATTCGGGCGCTGGAAGACCATTCCAACGCGCCGCCGGATTGACATCGGATCAACGTCGGCCGCGTAAATGTCCTGACCGTCGAGGAGTACGCTGCCCTCGACCCGCGCGTCGAAGCCGACCTCGTGGATTCTATTGAAACAGCGCAGAAGCGTGGTCTTCCCGCAACCCGATGGCCCGATCAACGCGGTGACCGCCTTGCGCGCAAACCCGATCGTTACGTTCCCGACTGCTTTGCGCTCGCCGTAGTAGGCGCTCAAATCGTCAGCAGCCAGCACGTCCGGACGGGACTCAACCACGATGGCGCTCAACTCTCGAGCCCTCGCATCGTGCGGCTGAGCATGAATCGGGCGCCGAGACTCAACGCGAAAACGGCCAAAACCAACAGCAATGCTCCCCCCCACGCCTGCGCCTGCCAGTTCGGATACGGCGAGATCGCGTAGTTGAAAACCTGCAGCGCCAGCACCGCCATCGGCTGGTTCGGGTTCGCCTCCCAGAACTGGCTGCCGAACGCCGTGAAGAGCAGCGGCGCCGTCTCTCCCGTCACGCGCGCGATCGCCAGCAAGAGTGCCGTGATGATCGCCGGCCGCGCTGTTGGAAGCACGATCTTCATCGTCGCGCGGAAGTTCGACATGCCGAGCGCCAGCGCGCCTTCGCGCACCGTCTGCGGCACCGAGCGAATCGCTTGCTCCGACGTCCTCACGAGTAGCGGCAACATCAACATCATGAACGCAAACGAAGCCGAGAAGCCCGAAAAATGCTTCAGCGGCGCAACCAAGACCGCGTAAGCGAAGAGCCCGATCGCAATGCTCGGCACTCCGGAAAGCACGTCGGAGAGAAATCGCAACCCTTCAGCAATCGCGCCGCGACCGAAGAGCGCCAGATAGATCCCGGTTAAGAGTCCCATCGGCACCGCCATCGCGGTGGCGAGCCCGATAACGATGACCGATCCCAGGATGCCGTTTCCGACGCCGCCGCCCGGCACGCCGACCGGGTGCGGAAGCTGCGTGAGAAAGGCCCAGTTGATCGCACCGGCACCCTGAACGACGACATAACCGAGAATCACCAGCAGCGCGCCGGCCGCGAGCGCCGCACAGCCCAGCGCGAGCGCGACGCCGAGCGAACCGTAGATGCGCCGTTTGCCTAAATGCCGAGATGCAGCCATCACGTCGATCCGCGTACGCTCCAAATCATCAGCCGTGCGAGCGCGTTGACGACAATACTAACCACAAAAAGGATCAAGCCCAGTTGTATTAGCGCGCTGATATAAATGCTGGTCGTCGCTTCGGTGAACTCGTTGGCGATGACGCTTGCAAGAGTATATGAGGGCGCAAAGAGCGATGCAGAGATCTGCGGCCGGTTGCCGATCACCATCGTCACAGCAATCGTCTCACCCAACGCGCGCCCGAGCGCGAGCACGCACGCGCCAAAGATACCGACACGCGCCGCCGGCAACACGACCCGCACCGCCATCTCCCACTTCGTCGTGCCCAGAGCCATGGATGCCTCGCGAAGATCGCGCGGGATGGCTGCAATAACGTCGCGCGAGATCGCGGTGACCGTCGGAACGATCATCAACGCCAGGATGATTCCCGCAGTCAGTAAACCGACGCCGTAGATCGGACCGGCAAAGAGCGGCGTCCAGCCCAGCACTTTCTGCAGCGCCGGCCCGATGTCGGTACGCACGAACGGCGCGAGCACGAAGAGACCCCAGAGGCCGTAGACCACGCTCGGCACTGCCGCCAGCAGCTCGATGAGAAACGAGAGCGGCGCCGCCAGCCAGCGTGGAGCGAAATCCGCGAGAAAGACAGCCGCCATAATACCGACGAATGCAGCCAAGGCGATTCCGATGAACGACGTCACCACCGTGCCGTAGATCATCGGCAACGCGCCGAACTTGCTCGCGACCGGATCCCACGCGCTCTTCCAAATGAATGAAGGGCCGAACGCGTGGATTGACGGCCACGAGCCGAGCACGAGCTCGACGAAGAGCCCGAGGATCAGCAACGCAAACAGTATGCTCCCGCCGTAGACGACCGTGGCAAAGCCGCGGTCGGCGAAGCTAACGAAACGCGCTACGCGCCGAAAGCGCGGTTCCTCTGTCATCCTCTGAGCGAAGTCGAAGGACGGAAGATCAGTGTTCCATCTGTTTCAATGTCGCCGAGGCCGCGCTCTGTACGTTCGCCGGAAGCGGCACGTAGTCTACCGACTTCGCGTTCGCCTGACCTTGCGGTCCGACCAGCCACGAAAGAACGTTGTAGAGTTCTTTTGCGCGGTCTCCCGGCTTCTTGTAGACGACGACCCACGAGTATCCCGAAATCGGATACGAGTTGGCGCCCGGCGCGTCAACGATCGAGAAGTTTGTTGCGCTCACCTCCGGCTTCGATGCCGCGGCTGCCGCCACGGTTGCCTCCGAGGTCGATACCCACTTGCCGGCTCGGTTCTCTAAGAGCGCGGCCGCCATATGATTCTCGACGACGTAGGCCAGCTCGACGTAGCCGATCGCACCCGGCGTGCTGCGAACCTGACCGGCGACTCCCTCGTTACCCTTGGCACCGACGGCGCTCGGCGCCGGCCACGACACGCTCTTTCCGGTACCCACCTTGCTCTTCCATTCCGGCGAGACGTGGCTCAAGAAATCGGTGAAGATGTAGCTCGTGCCGGATCCGTCCGAGCGGTGCACGACCACGATGGGCATGTCCGGAAGATTGACGCCCTTGTTCAGCTTGGCGATTTGGGGATCGTTCCACTTGAGGATCTTTCCGAGATAGATGTCGACGATGACCTGGCGGGTGAGCCGGACCGGCGCGGTCACGCCCGGCAGGTTGTAGGCAATCGCCGCTCCGCCCAGGGTTACTGGTATCTGAAGCACCGGTTGGGCCGCCCGCGACAGCTCTTCGGAGTTCATCGGCACGTCGGTCGCCCCGAAATCGACGTTCTTGGCCGTGAATTGCTGAATGCCACCGCCGCTGCCGATCGACTGATAGTTGACGGTGACGTCGGGGTTCTTCTGACTATAGATGTAGAAGGCTTTCGAAAAGAACGGGTAGTCAAAGCTCGACCCGGCTCCGGTCAGCTGCGTCGCCGCAGCCGCGGGGAGCGCCAGCGCGACCGTAACAGCGGCCGCAATGAGCGAACGAACGATCGATCCTCTCACAAAAAAATACTCCTCATCAGCATGGGTACGCTCTAGTTTTAAGCTAGCCCGATTAACCCCACGTTAAGACCGCCGTGTCACCTGAGCGCCTCCCGCCGTTTCGCCCTTAGCGCCTCACCGTGTCACCCGAGCGCCTCCCGCCGTTTCACCTTAGCGGCTGCCACTGTGTCACCCGAGCGCCTCCCGCCGTTTCACCTTAGCGGCTGCCACTGCGTCACCCTGAGCGGAGTCGAAGGGGAAATAGACGAAGGCGCGGCCCGATGATCGACGATCGCCCGCCTTCGCTTTCCGAGCTGCGCCACACCGCCGCTCACGTGCTTGCTTACGCCGTCCAGGACCTCTTCCCCGACGCCAAGCCCACCATCGGTCCGGCGATCGAGAATGGTTTCTACTACGACTTCGACCGCGCCGAGCCGTTCACGCCGGCCGACCTCGAGCGGCTCGAGAAGCGGATGAGTGAGATTGTGTCCGCCGACTACCCGATGACCGGGCGAGAGGTGGCGCGTGCCGAAGCGGTCGACGCCTTCGCGGGAAATCCGTACAAGACCGAGATCGCTCGCGAGATTCCCGACGGCGAGCCGATCACGCTCTACACCATCGGCGATTTCACCGATCTTTGCCGCGGCGGTCACGCCGATTCGACCGGAGCCATCGGCGCCTTCAAGCTGACGAGCGTGGCGGGCGCCTACTGGCGCGGCGACGAGCGCAATCGCATGCTGCAACGGATCTACGGCACGGCATGGTACGATCGCGCGCAGCTCGACGAGTATCTCAAAGGTGTCGAAGAGGCGCAGCGCCGCGACCATCGCAAGCTGGGGGTAGAGCTCGACCTCTTTTCGATCGAACCCGAAGCCGGCGGGGGCCTCGCCTTTTGGCATCCGAAGGGCGCGGTCGTCCGCAGCATCATCCAAGATTTCATCGAGAAAGGCTTGCGTCAGCGTGGCTACCAGGCGGTCGTCACGCCGCACGTGGTCAACGAGCGTCTATACGAAATCTCAGGTCATCTTGAGAATTATGGACAGAACATGTTCGGTCCGATAGACGTCGAGGGTCAGCACTTCCGGCTCAAACCAATGAACTGTCCGGGTCACATCCTCATTTACCGCAGCCGGCTTCGCAGCTACCGCGAGTTGCCGCTGCGTCTTTCGGAGTTCGGAACGGTCTATCGCTTCGAGCGGTCCGGCGTGCTGCACGGGCTCGAGCGCGTCCGCGGTTTTACCGTTGACGACGCGCACCTGTTCTGCACACCCGAACAGCTGCGCGGCGAGTTCGATCGAACGCTGGAGGAAGCGCGCCACCTGATGCAAGCCTTCGGCTTCGGTGAAATCACTTACGTGCTATCCAGTCGAGCTGCGGAAGACCGCGGCGATACCGATGCAATCGCCGAGGACGCAATCCGTCAAGCGTTGGAACGCTACCAACTTCCCTTCGAAATCGACGAGGGCGGCGGCGCATTCTACGGTCCGAAACTCGATGTCAACGTGCGTGACGCAATCGGCCGGAACTGGCAACTCGGCACGGTGCAGGTGGATTTTGTTTTGCCTGCTCGCTTCGGCTTGAAATACAGGGGCGCCGACGGCCAGGACCACCGCCCCGTAATGATCCACCGGGCACTTGCGGGCTCGCTCGAACGTTTCTTCGGCGTGTTGCTCGAGCATTATGGTGGCGCATTCCCCGCTTGGCTAGCTCCGATTCAGGTCGTACTAGCCCCCATTTCTGAGGATCAGCTGAGCTACGCCCGCTCGGTGGCTGATCGGCTTGAACGGGCGGGCTTTCGGGTCGAGCTTGACGAAACTAACGAGAAGCTCGGATACAAGATCCGGCACTGGAAGACCCAGAAAGTGCCGTACATCTTGGTAACGGGTAAACAAGAGGTTTTGGACGGTACCGTGAACGTCAATCAGCGCGGCGTCGACGAGAAGCGCACGATTGCGATCGAGTCATTCGTCGACGAACTACGAACAACCGTTGAGGCGAAGCAGTGAAAACGATGAAGTTTGATGCTCGCGTAGTTTTCGCAGCACTTGCTCTGATGCTGGGCTCCTGCCAGGGCAGCGGCTTAGATAGCGGCATGGGCGGCATGGGCGGAGAGATGGCGCCGCCGGTTTCCAATCCGGGCTCGATGTCCGGTGGAGGGATGCCGGGCCAAGGCGGCCTCAACGGCGGAAACGGCAATCAAATGGCCGGTCCAAACGTCGGCATGAACGGCCAAGAACAACTGACGAATCCTGGCGCGACGCTCGCGCCAAACGAAGCGCAATACCCGATCGGGCAGGGCCCTTCCGGCATGAAGTGTCCGCTAGTGCAGCAGTTCAATCAGGAGTACAACTGCACGGTGGCCTTCAACATTCCAGCGCCGTCACCGGGGCCCAGCGGTTCGGCGGGTGCGAAGAGCACGGCGCCTCCTACGGCAAGCCCAACGCCTTCTCCGCAGCCGTCCGCGGACAGCAACGACGATAGCGATGACAGCTCCGACACGACCGCGCCGACGCCGACGCCCGCCGGAATGATCACGCTCCAGGTCGAGCCGTTGCCGCGCGACGTGCCGAACATGACCAATCCCAACGCGATGTTCATGCACGTCACGCCGCTCGTTGCGATCCGCTTACAGAGCAACATGGATTTCGTGCTCAACGGCGGCACGACGGTACAATACACGCTTCCGGCAATGCAGTATAGCGGCCGCGTATTTGCGCTCCAGCTCTACAACGAGTCGTCCCTTCACGGAAAGCGCTTGGATCAGATTCTCGGGACCTATCAAAAGTTTACGACGCCGACCAGTAACACGGTTCAGTTCCAGTTCAACGTGCCGAAGGTATCCGTGCGGCACACCCAGATTTGGCTGCTCGCAATGTACGGCGCTCAGGTTCCGCCGGGCTCGACGCCGACGCCCTCACCGACACCATCGCCGACGACCTCACCTAGCAGCTCCCCCTAACCGGTCCTCGTGACCGGCGCCGTTCGTAGAACGTTCATCGCGAGCTTCCTCGGATGGATGCTTGACGCGTTTGACTTTCTTCTCTTAACGTTCGTCATCACGCGCATCGCGACGACGTTCGACCGTACCGTAGCCGAGGTCGCGGCCGCGATTACGTTGACCCTCGCGTGCCGGCCGATCGGCGCGCTGCTCTTTGGTTGGCTCGGCGATCGTTACGGGCGCCGCACGCCGCTTATGATCGACATTGCGTGCTATTCGGTCATTCAGCTGCTGACCGCGTTCTCGCCGAACTTCGCTGTCTTTTTGGTGCTGCGCGCTCTTTACGGCGTCGCAATGGGCGGCGAATGGGGTTTGGGCGCGGCGCTCACGATGGAATCGCTGCCGCCCGAGCGCCGCGGATTCATCGGCGGCGTCCTTCAAAGCGGCTACATGTGGGGCTTTCTGCTGGCGGCTACCGTCTACTACTTCGTCTTCACCTTCACCCACTGGGATTGGCGCAGCCTTTTCGTAATCGGTGCGCTGCCCGCCGTGTTGATCTTCTACATTCGCTCGGGCGTTCCCGAATCGCCCGCCTGGCTCGCCGGCCGCGCGCAACGCGTCGCGCTCGCCCCCAATTTCTTGTTCAAATCGATCGCCGCGCATTGGCCGCTCTTCATCTATGCGATAGCGTTCATGGCTGCTCTCAACGGGATGTCGCATGGCACTCAGGATCTCTACGCGACGTTCTTGCAGAAGCAGCACGGCTTCTCGCCCGGAACGACCTCGTTGCTTGCAATCGTTGGAGCGCTCGGCGCGATTGTGGGCTCGATGCTTTTCGGCGCGTTTTCACAGCGCATCGGCCGCCGCGCGGTCGTAATGCTCTGCTCCGCTTTCGGCCTGCTCGCCATTCCGCTCTGGATATTTAGCGCCGGCGTCGCGGCCCTCGCACTCGGCGTCTTCGTGATCCAGTTCGCGGTCCAAGGTTGCTGGGGCGTCATTCCCTCCCATCTCAACGAGCTCTCGCCCGCCGACGTCCGCGGCACGTTCCCAGGCTTCACGTACCAGCTCGGGAACCTGATTGCCGCGAGCATCGCCCAGATGGAAGCCGTGCTGGCAACGAAGATCCCGCTCCCCAGCGGCGCGCCGAACTATGCCGGTGCGATGGCGGTCGTCGCCGCGAGCGTGCTCGGCTTGGGCTTCATACTCGCAGCGATCGGATATCTCATCCGCAACGAAAACCGCACCGTCAGCTTCATTCCGGAGGCATCTTCATAGCGTCGTCCTAACATCTACGTCAACTGCAAGAGCGGCGGTGAAACCTGCTGCGGCGATCCGGAGGGCTTCCAAAAGAAGCTCGCACTACCAATCGATGACGATCTTGCCGTTGCTCGCAGAACCGCCGCCCTGCTTGTTCATCTTGTGCGTCGCGCTGAGCGCGATGTAGGACGAACCGCCTGCGCCACCGCCACCGCCGCCGAACCCTAATGAGCTCGGCGCGTAACCGCCGCCTCCGCCGCCGCCGCCGCCGTAATAGCCGCCCCCGCCGCCCCCGCCGTTCCCGGCGCAAAGACTGATGCCCGCGCGACCGCCGACGCCGAGTTTGCCGGTCTTGCCCACGCGGCCAAAGCAGTGCAGTCCCGCTCCGCCTCCAAAGCCGCCCGCGCCGCCGCCGCTTTGCGTTCCACCGCTTCCGCCCTGCCCGCCACCCTCGGCGCCAAAGCCGGCCCCACCGTTAGCGCCGACTTTGCCGCCGCCGTTACCGCCTGAGCCACCGCCGGTGCAATAGGAGTTACCGTAGCAGGGAGTGCCGCCGCCTCCGCCCCCGCCCGCGACGAGCACGCGTTCGGTCAGCTCGTCTCCGCCTTGTCGCACGTCGGAGGCACCGCCGCCGCCTTCAATACCCACGCCGCTTCGGCCGCCGCCGTTAAATCCGCCGTCGGCGCCGCCAACGAAGATCCCGAGCTTCTCTCCCGGCGTCACCGAGATCGTGGCCTTGACGAGCCCGCCCCTCCCGCCGGCTGCTGCGCCGGAGGTGCCACCGCCGCCGCCCGCCCCCATTGCGGTGATCGTGAGCTTCTTCACACCGGCCGGCACGATGAAAGTTTGGCGCGTGCCGGTAAAGTGGAACCTTTTTAGGCCCGCTGGAACGTGAACAGCGGCGGCAGTTATGGATGAAGGCGAAAGCAGCGTGCTTCCCCCGCAACCGGCGAGCAATACGATGCCGCCAAATAGGCCGCTGACGATGCGCAAATGTAACATACTGCGACCTCCGGACGCGGACATTTTTGACGCGAGCGCGCCGCGACCCCGCCTCCGCGTTTCTTCTGTCGTATCTCTTCGTGCACCAGCAGATGAAGTGACTCGAGGCAAGAACGTCGACTGGCTGGAAAAGTCACCGACGAACAATACAGCGTTTAAGGGCGTTCCTCTATCGCCCGCAAGGCGCTCGATGGAAAGCCCTCGCGCTAGCGTCCGGCCGGTTGGGTAGCGATCTTTCGCCGGAAAGTGACGCCGGTTCCCTATTCGTGCAGGGCGAGCACAATGGCACGTTTGAAGAACAGACTTCGTTAAAGCAACAAAGCTACTTGCGAGGTTGACGATGGTATTCTCAAATAGACAAGCGGCGCTTCTCCTTATGGGTGCGCTTCTTACCATGCCGGCATGCGGCGGGAACGGAGCGGTTCCAGGGGGCGCCTACAACGCGCCCGGCTCCGCGTTGCGCCTTTTGGCTACGACGCCTGACGCGGCGTTGCCCGAAGATACGACATCAATCCTAAAAAAACTCAAGAAAGACGTCGTCATCGGTTCGAGTGTCGATCCGAAGAACGGCGACAAAGGTCCGCGCGGAATTTCGGTCGTTACGAGCAGTTATCAGAGGCTCAAGAAGGGGCAGATCCTCGTTTGTAACTTTGAGAACAAGGCGGGCGACGCCGGCAAAGGAACAACGGTCGAGGTATTCAATCCGACACCGGGATCGAAACCGGCGACCTTCACGGAGAATACGAAGTCCGAAGGTTGTAGCGACGATTCGATCAGCCCGGCCAACGACGACGTTTATACGAGCGCCTTTTCGAGCAAGGTCGTAGCCCAATACTCGCCGGCCGGTAAACTCAAGAAAACATGGGGTAAGCCGCTGGCAGCGCCCTTCGCCCTCGTCGATGGCGCGTGCGTCGGCGGAGCGTCGCAATGCGGTTACTCGGCCGAGTACATTTATGCAAGCGATGCGCAGACCGGCGGCATCGTGAGTTTTAGCGTCAACTACTACGGCAATCCGACGCCGACTGAAGTGGTCTCCGGATTCGCCGTTAACAAGAAGCCCGGCTGGAGCGCGCGTGGGCCGTCAGGCCTCGCGTTCATGTCGCCGCATCAAGGCACGCTGTTTGTTGCCGACGGCCCGGACAACACGGTCGTATCGATCAACGATGTCACTTCACTGCTCGTTCCGAGCGAAATCGTCGTGAAAAGGGGCGGTAAAACGTTCAAATGCAAGTACCCGAGGACGAGCTGCGCTAAGCTGATCAAGGCCGGTGCGCCGCTCGACGTGCCCGTTGCAATGACGCTTCTGCCAAACGGAAACCTCATCGTCGCAAACGCGCACGGCAACAGCTTGGTCGAGCTGACAACCTCGGGAAAGGTGCTCGCCACCAAGGTTCTCAACAAAAGCAAGACCGCCGCTATCTTTGGCGTCTACGCGATTGGCAGCAACGACGGCAACACCGCGATCTACTACACCGACATCAACGATAACAGCCTTCACAAGCTCGAACAGTAGGTCGAACCCTTAGGGGCGAAATTGCGCCGCTGCAGGGACCTAACGGGCTGCGGCGGCGCACGTGAGCTACGCGAAGGAACGCGCGCCGAACCGCAGACCTTGCCCGTATAGATAGAGACGGTCGCGAATCGTTCGTTCGCAATCGTCTTTGAGCAATACCTCAGCCAAACGCGGAGTCGCTGCGAGCTGTTGGAAGAGTATGCCGAATCGGCGCGGGCGCGCTTCGAGGTAGTGCATGATCTTCACGCGGTGCCAAAGCCGCCGCCGGAAACGCCCCGCAACGAGCGACGCATAGTGCTCGGCTGCGCGGCGGGCGTCGGCTCGATGACGTGAAACGGCGTCGGCCGCAAAGCGGCCGCTCAGCGCCGCTTCAAAAATGCCTTCTCCGTTGGTTGCATCAACAAAGCCCGCCGCGGTCCCGCCGACCATTGCGCCGCCGTCGGCGACGCTCGGCCTCGGAAATCCGCCGTAGAGCAGATGTCCCTCGGTCTTGAGCGCACGCACCCTCACGCCTGGATAGAGCCGCGCTCGGATGCGCTCCGTGAATGCATCGAGCTCCGCGCGCAGCGGCTCGCCGGCGATCTTTCCCATCACGCCCAGCCCGATCGCTAAATGATCCCGTTTCGGAAACATCCACGCGACGATCTGCCGGCCGTCGCGCGCGGCGTAGTAATGGAGCTCGAGCGTGCGATACGCGATTTCCGCAGCCGGGCGGTCCAGGTAGACGCGATATTGCAGCGTCGTCAGCAATCCGTTGCGCCAGCGCGCCATCGCGAGTTTGCCGAAGTCTTCCGTCTCGAGCTGCGCCGTCGCACCGACTGCGAAGAAGACGCAGCGCGTCTCGATCGTACGTCGCTCGCCGGCCGCTAGATCGGCGTATTCGACGACGAAGCCCTTGCGCTCGCGGCGGATCGTCCGGAAAAGCGCTTGCGCGACGATCCGCGCGCCCTCGCGCACCGCGAGATCGGCCATCGTGCCATCGAGCTCCTCGCGCGTCGTCGTATGGCCCGGACCAAAAGCGATCGCGTATTCGTCCCCTTCCGCGCTGAAGAGCGCGAGCCGCGGGGTATCGCAATGCACGATCTCGCGCGGCAGGTCAAACGTCTCGCAAAAACCCGGGCGCAGTCCAGCGGCGCAGACCCGCTTGCGGCCAACCACCGCGTCGCGCTCGAGAACCAGCGTCTCGACTCCGGCACGCGCCGCCTCTCGGGCCGCCGTCGCTCCGGCCGGTCCGCACCCCACCACCAAGAAATCCACCGCGCCCATCGCTGAGGGCCTTCTTCCTTCCGCCGGGCACTCCCGGGACGGATAGGACTTGCGGGACCGGTCGGAGTAAGCAGGCCGGTCGGCCTGCCGGGCCGGTTTTTTGCTTCACCTATAAGGACTTAAATGACCGCACAAACAGCGATTGAGGCCGGGCTCATTGGTGGCGTCCTCGCGGTGCTCTACGGCATCGCCCTGACATTCTGGGTGCTCGCGCAGCCGGCAGGGAACCAGCGCATGCGCGAGATCGCCGCAGCGATCCAGGAAGGCGCTATGGCGTTCCTCCAGCGCCAGTACCGCACCGTCGCCGTCGTGGCGATCGTCATGGCCATCATCATCCTCTTTGCGCCGACGCTGGGCAAAGAGGCTGCCGTCGGATTCTTGATCGGCGCGATTCTTTCGGGAGCCGCGGGGTTCATCGGTATGATCGTCTCGGTGCGGGCGAACGTTCGCACGGCCGAAGCTGCGCGAGGAGGGCTCACGCCCGCGCTAAACGTCGCGTTCCGCGGAGGTTCGGTCACCGGCATGCTCGTGGTCGGCTTGGGATTGCTCGCCGTCTCCGGCTATTACGCCATCCTCCAACAGGTCAACAACGGCGACACCGCGACGACGCTTAACGCGATGGTCGGGCTCGCTTTCGGGTGCTCGCTCATTTCGGTCTTCGCTCGTCTCGGTGGCGGCATCTACACGAAGGCCGCCGACGTCGGTGCGGATCTGGTCGGCAAAGTGGAGGCCGGGATTCCGGAAGATGACCCGCGCAATCCCGCGGTAATCGCCGACAACGTCGGCGACAACGTCGGCGACTGCGCCGGAATGGCGGCCGATCTTTTTGAGACGTACTGTGTCACGACCGTCGCTGCGATGCTGCTGGGGAACCTGCTCTTCGGCGACAAGCTTCCGCAAGCCGTGACGTTCCCGCTGCTGCTGGGCGCGGTTTCTATCGTAGCGTCGATTATCGGCGTGATCGCCGTCGGACTCGGACAGGTGCGGCGCGCGAAGATCATGGGCGCACTCTATCGCGGCATGATCGTGGCCGGCGCGCTCTCGCTGATCGGCTTCTATTTTGTCTCAGCCAAGGTTTTCGGCGGTCAGACGATCGTCAACGAGACCGGTATTTTCATCTGCGCCGTCATCGGCGTGCTGATCACCGGCTTGATCACCGTCATCACCGAGTACTACACCGGCTCGCAATTCCCGCCCGTACAGAGCATCGCTAAGGCTTCAATTACCGGACACGCGACCAATATTATCGCCGGTCTCGCCGTCTCGATGCAGGCAACGGCCCTGCCCGCCATCGTGATCGTCCTCGGCATCCTCGTCAGTTACTCGTTCGCCGGCGTGTACGGTGTGGGTATTGCGGTGATGGCGATGCTCTCGTTGGCGGGCATCGTCGTGGCGATCGACTCATTTGGGCCTATTACCGACAATGCAGGCGGTATCGCCGAGATGGCCGAGATGCCGGAAGATGTGCGCAACGTAACCGATCCGCTCGACGCCGTCGGCAACACGACCAAAGCCGTCACCAAAGGTTACGCGATCGGCTCGGCGGCGCTCGCCGCGCTCGTCCTCTTCGCCTCATTTCTTCAGCAGCTGACAAACCACAAGTGCGGCGTCAACGAAACGCAGCAGTGCATCGAAGGCGTGCGCAACCTGTTTGCGGTCGGCAATCCGTTCGTGCTCGCAGGTCTCTTCATCGGTGGACTCTTGCCCTATCTCTTTGCTTCGCTTTCGATGGAAGCTGTAGGCCGCGCGGGCGGCGCGGTCGTCGAAGAGGTGCGCCGTCAGTTCCGCGAGATTCCCGGCATTATGGAAGGCACCGCGCGGCCCGACTACGGCACGACCGTCGACATCGTCACGCGCGCCGCGCTGCGCGAGATGATCGTCCCCGCGCTAATTCCGGTCGGCGTGCCTGTAATCGTTGTGCTCCTTTCGTACTTCAATCTGCTTCCCGGCGATACCGGCGCGCAGATGATGGGCGGCATCCTCGTCGGCTCGATCGTTACCGGATTCTTCGTCGCGATCTCGTTCACGTCGGGCGGCGGCGCTTGGGATAACGCGAAGAAACTCATCGAGGAAGGCAACTACGGCGGCAAAGGTTCGATCGCGCACCAAGCTGCCGTCACCGGTGACACCGTCGGCGATCCCTACAAAGACACCGCCGGGCCGGCGATCAACCCGATGATCAAGGTGCTCAACATCGTCGCGCTGCTACTGGTCGCTTTCCTGCGCTAACCGCGAACGCGGCGCGTTCAAACGCCGGCCTTGGCAAAAAACGCCAAGGCTGCTAGAGTGCCTCCATGGGTACGAAAAATATCTCGCTCCCAACGGAGCTTGAAGCGTACGTCGACGCCAAGGTGGCCTCAGGCGAATACGCTCATGCAAGCGAGGTCGTTCGCGACGGCCTTCGACTCTTGATGCAGGAGGAGGCGAGAAAACTCGAGTGGCTGCGGAATGCCATAGCCGAGGGTGAGGCGTCGATCGCGGCCGGCAGAACGTTTAACGGAGCGGAAGTTCGTAAGGAGCTTGCAAAACGAAGAGAAGCGAGGCGCGGCTCTAAATCGTGACAATCCGATATGGTCCCAGGGCGACCGATGACCTCGACCAAATCGAGCGACATCTCAGCGACCACGCCAGCGAGAAGATCGCCGAGCAACTCCTGAACCGTCTGGCCGAAACGTTAGAGCGACTAATCGCGCGGAATCCGCGCGTGGGCAGGCTTCGCCCGGAGTTCGGCCCAGCGATCCGCTCCTTTCCCGTATTACCCTACGTCGTCTTCTATCGCATCGGAGTAGGGCACATCTACGTAGTGCGAATCCTGCATGGTCATCGCGACATTCAACCCCCGCTTATGTCGCTGCTCGTCGCATCTTAAGTCAAGCGCGAGCGCGGCGTCGGCGCGAGCCTCAGCACCTCCGACGAACCATTTAGCAGCCGTAAGTTGTTCACGTACTCGTCGGCCTGCTCCGCATTTGGAAAGGACGCGAAAGAGACGATTACGTTTGCACCTTCGCGCACGGGAAGCGCAGGATAGTTGTTCGGGCATTGCTCGCTCACGAACCAAGCCAGTGCGGTGCCCCCGGCGTTCGCCGCAGCGACGGCGCTGGCGGTTCGCTCGGTACCAGTGACGGTCTCGCGATCCGCCGGTTCCCCGAGCCGGCGAATCCTGGCGACGTACGTTGAGCGGGCTGGCGCCGCGGCGCTGCTTGGAAACGGCTCAAAACGCGCTATCGCAAAGCCCGAGCCCGGATGCTCCGGCCGGAGCAGCAGCACGTTGTCCGAATCGATCATCGTCGCGTTGGCCGCGGCGCGATGGGCCGCCCAGACGGGGCCGCCATAAAACGACGCCAACGCTGCTGCGCGAGTCTCCATATCGGCAAAGCCGCGTAACCACACAAAGCGATCCGCGTCGCCGAGCACGCGGAACTGGCCGATCAACGTCATGCCGGCCAGTTCTTGTGGCTCCAGAAACTCCCGCTCGAAGAGCTCTATCAGCACGTCGCGCTGCCCCGGATGCAGGGTGTACTGTCGGAGTTCGACGATGGAGCACTCCACGATAGCGTTACATATTCGGCGTCGCTAGGAACGTTACCAGTGTCGCCCCCGATGACGGGCAGACGCCGCTGACCAGTTCGCAGGCTTGCCCCGCGATTTCGCCGCGGTCGTTGATGCCACCGACGCTCACGAGCTTCAGTTGGGGGTAGCTCTGGAGCACGAGCTTTGTGAGATCGGTCATCGCGCCGGCTTGCCAAACGTAAACGTCGGAGCTTGGGATCGAAACGCCCAGCACTACGCCGCTATTGTTGACCGAAGTCGGCTCGCTGAGCGAGTCGCCCGGCAACGCTCCGATGATCGTCGGAGCAGACCTCGGGTCAGTCCAGATCACCGAGATAAAATCGGGATCTCCGTGCCGGTCGGCTCTGCCGCGTTGGTTGAGAAAGCCCACGATCTGCCCGCTGTCGTTGATCGCGGTCGGCGTGTTCCACGAACGTCCACCGATCGTCTTCAGATTGATCGGCTTCCAACTCTTCCACAGCACGGCGTGTTGGGCAGTAAAACTTCCAACGGCTTCGTAGCAGATCCCCGAGATGCCGACCACCTCACCTCGACGATTGACCGCGGTAGCCGCGCCGTCCGGATCGGTCTTTCCTCGTACCGTGATTGTAGGGAGCGCTCTGACCTTTCGCGAGTTTGCGTCCCATACCGCCGGCAGAAACTGCAGAACCTGCGGCGCGACGCAGGTCGAGTCGTGCTTATTCGTTTCGGCCCAACCGGCAATCATGCCGTTTTCATTCATTCCGGCGCCGTACCCGTTGTTTCCGCCGAGCGTCGGCAGCTTGTGCATGTGCCCCTTATGCCACACGAACGCGAGGCACGTATCGCCCGAGCTGCCGTTATCGGGCAGGAACGCGTGGCAGCTCCAGCTCGTGCTTTCGCCTAGCGGATCTTTCTTCGACGTCTCCGAGATGCCCGATATATACCCGCGATCGTTCTCGACCGGCCACTCGACCGCACTATTTGGGCCGCCCAAGGTCCCTAGATCGATCGCGCTGCCGTTTTGCCAAAGCGCCGCGTGCATGATCGTGTTGCCGGACAGGAACGAAGTTCCCATCGGCCAGCCGCGTCCGTTGATTGAGTTCGCAGCACTATTCGTGCCCCCCAGTGAAGGCAAAATAGTTACGCTGTAACCACTGCCGGAACCCGAGGCAAAGAAGGCGTGACTTGGAAGGACGGCGTTGCCACCGCTCCCCGATCCGCAGCCGCCTACGGCTGACAGGGCAAAGAGAAAGACTATGACTCGGCTTGGCATGTAAACCTCCAATGAAGCATGTGAGGTAAGCGTAGCCCTCGTTCGCAGCGCTGTCGCGCACGTTCGGACGATCTAGAACACAAACGGACTATAAATCATCGTAAATCGCGTCGGTGAAGCCGCGGTATGCTAGAGTCAAACGCGTCAATGCGCCGATCGCTCGCGCTAATCGCCTTTCTGCTCGCAGCGCTGCCGGCACGCTCGTTCGCGGCTTGCGATGCAGCGATCTACCATCAGTTTGATTTCTGGGTCGGCAGCTGGCGCGTCACCGACGAGCACGGCAAACTCCTTGGACACGACCTTGTCAGCAAGCGCCTCGGCGGATGCGTTATTTACGAGGAGTACCACGACGCGAACGGTCCGAGCGTCGGGATCGGGCTGAGCGGCTACGACCGCGGCCGCGCTCAATGGCGTCAAGACTTCATGGACGACGCGGGCTTTGTGCTGGCACTCGACGGAGGACTGCGGCAGGGTCGGATGGTTCTCGAAGGCGCGGACTACGTGAACGGCAAGCCGCGGCTTAACCGCGGCACCTGGAGTCGCCACGGCCGGATCGTCGAGGAACTATGGCAGACCTCAACCGATGGCGGAAGGACTTGGCGGATTAGATTCGACGGATGGTTCCACCCCGCACTCTGAGCCGTTGGCGACAGGTTCGGCCGCCCGTTCGCGTTAACCTAAATTCGGCATGTGGCAGGAGCGAGCGTGGAGCCGGCACGAGGACCGCGAGATGGTCTTTACTGCACGCGCGAGCAGCAAAGACCGTCACTGGAATGGCTTCGAGGCGGTTCTCTACGACGCGACGGCCGGCTTTTCGGAGCAGCAGTTCGTTCGTCAAAACGTCAGCATGCAGATCGGACGGCCACTGCTCGTTACCAGCCGATGCAACGGCGAAACTTTGCGGCGCTTGCAGGTTCCCGGTGACGTAAAGATCGTTCCGCCGGGCGTGCCCCGCGTCTGGGAGACTGAAACGGCGACCGTCAAGCTTTCGATGTACTTGAGCCCGGCTTTACTCCACAGCGCCGCCGATGCGATGGGTGTCGATCCCGATCGTGTCGCGATCGCGCCGCGACTTCACGTGCGCGACCCGCGCATCGAGCATATCGGCTGGGCCGTCAAGGCCGAGCTGGAATCCTCCGAGCCGCTCGGGCGCCTCTACGGCGACAGTCTCGGTCTCGCTCTCGCATCGCATCTATTGCGCGCCTACGTCGCGGCGGCAATGCCGCGGATTGACTCGAAGCTCTCGCAGCGCCGTCTCCGGCGCGTCTTCGAATACATTGCGGACAACCTCGCTCAAGATTTGTCACTCGCGCAACTCGCCCAAGTCATCGGAATGAGCCCATCGCATTTTAAAGTAATCTTCAAAGAATCGGTCGGGCTGCCCGTCCACCAATACGTCATTCAAAGGCGGGTTGAGCATGCGAGCGACCTGATCGTGCGCGGCGAGCTCCCGCTCAGCGACGTCGCCCTCCAGGCGGGATTCGCAAATCAAAGCCACATGGCGCGCTGCATGAAGCGCCTAACGGGTTTCACGCCGGCGGCCATTCGCGCGCACCCCTAGCTGAAAACCGTCGCGGTTCGCATAGGTATGTCTGCGAGCGCGACCTACGCGTTCTGAAGAGACTCGTACTTTCTAAAAATTACCACGTAGCTCGCGCCGATGAACGCGATTGCGAAGGCCAGCAGCCCGTCCCCGATCGTAGCCGAGAGACTGCCGTGCAGCGGCATGAACGCTCGGATGGCGTAGCGCAGCCCGAACGCTCCCGCAAAGATGATGAGTGTGACCCATGACGAGCCGAGATACATGACGCCTCGGCGCTCGGTCGGGCGCACCTCGGTGTGCATCCCGCGCAGAATGCCAAACGGGATGCCGGCCAGCGCTCCGACGATCAGTCCAAGCGCGATCTCGAGCGGCGCAGCCGGATTTAACACCTGGTTGACGTAGATCACCCAGGCCGTCAAGGCGCAGAGAATAATCGGCGTGACCCACATGCGGGTCACGCTGATCTTCTGCGGACGTAACAGGCGATAGGCGAGGATCACCACCACGATGACCAGCGGCAGCAGCTGCGCCCACGCCGGGAGACCCTGATTCGCCTGCGGCGTTACTTGATCTCCACCTTGGCGCCGGCTTCCTCGAGCTTCTTCTTGACCTGCTCGGCTTCGTCTTTGGTGACGCCCTCTTTGACGGCCTTGGGCGCGCTTTCGACGAACGCCTTGGCTTCGGTGAGGCCAAGGCTCGTGAGCTCGCGGACTGCCTTGATGACCTTGATCTTCTCGGCGCCAATCTCGGAGAGAATCACGTCGAATTCGGTCTTCTCGGCCTCTGGTGCGGCTGCCCCGCCCGGCGCGGCCGCCATCATTGCGACCGGCGCGGCCGCCGAGACGCCATACTTCTCCTCGAGCTGCTTGACGAGATCCGCTAGTTCGAGAACGGTGAGCTTATCGATCTGTTCGATGAGTTCGGCAACTGCCATGGTAGGTCGTTTCCTTATCTAAGCGTTTGAAGTTGCGCCGGCTTTTTGCTCGCGGATGCGATCGAGCACCCGCACGAGGCCGCTCTGATTCCCCGAGAGCACGGTAACGAGCCCTCGAAGCGGATTGGCGAGCGTGCCGACGAGATTTGCAATGAGGTCGATTTTCGGTGGAAGCTTCGCAAGTTTCTCGACTTGCTTCGCGTCCACGATCTGGCCGTCGATGTACGCGGCCTTGATTCCAATGCGCTTGACCGTGTCGCTGAACGTCTTGAGGGCCTTAGCGGGCGCCACCGGATCGACTCCGGCGAAGACGATTCCGGTCGGGCCGGCAAGAAAACTCTCGAGACGGCTAGCGAGATCGCCTGCGGCGATCTTGAAAAGCGTATTCTTGACGACCGAGTAGGTGTTTCCGTCCTTACGGAGCTCCCCGCGCAGCTTGGTGATCTCCGAAACGGTCAACCCCGAATAATCGGTCAAGAAGAGGCTCTTCGCTCCGGCGAGCTTCTCGATGAGTTCTCCTACGGATGCTTCTTTTCGAGCGGTCGGCATAGCGTTTTGTTCTTCCGGTTTATAGCGATCGGCGATGAAACGAAAAGCGCCCCATTCGAGGCGCCTCATTCAAAGCTCGCATCGCCGGGGCGATGCCAAAACCCATCCTAATGCGTCCTCGGTATCCTTCGACTTCGCTACGGACGTCGGCGCTTCGCGCCTCGGCCAAAACGAACTCGAAATTAAGGCCTTGCGGCCGGCTACGGTCTTTGGAGCCAACGGTCACACTACCATAAGATTGCCGGGGACCGCAAGGGGTTGGGGACGCTTCCTGTGGACTGTGGCGAGCAAGCAACGCCGGTCGGAACGCGAATCTGTGCCGGCGTGGCCAGCCGTGTTACTTCCGCCGAAGCGCTCGAACTACTCAAGGCCGGCAACGCGCGGTTTCTAGCCGGGACCCCGCAATCCAAGCCGTACGGCCCGCGTGTCGGCGACTTCGCGAAAGCGCAGCCGTTCGCGGTCGTTCTCGGGTGCTCCGACTCGCGCGTGCCGATCGAAACCGTCTTCGATCAAGTTCCCGGCAAGGTCTTCGTCGTTCGGGTCGCCGGCAATTTCCTCAACGACGATAACCTTGGTTCAATCGAATTCGCGGTCGACGCCTTGAATGTCAAGCTGATCGTCGTTCTCGGCCATGGCGGCTGCGGAGCGGTTACCGCCGCCCTCGCCTACGTGCGCGACGGCATTGGCCAGCGTGGCCATATTCAAGGAATCGTCGACGCCGTCACGCCGGCGGTGCAAGCGGCTCGCGGCTTTCCCGGCGATTGGCTCGAAAACGCGATCGTGCAGAACGTTGCGATCAACGTCAGGGCGGTGACGTCGGCCTCGAGCGTGATCTCGCAACGAGTTGAGGCCGGCGAAGTGCAGGTGATAGGTGGAATCTATGACGTCAGTACCGGCTGGGTCGCATTCTCGTAGCGGCCGCCTAACGGCGGCGATAAACTTCCTTTGCGATCGGCTGTCGCTCGCCGTCGTTGCGGTCGGCACCGTTTTGATGCTTGTCGTCTTCGTTTTAGTGGTAGGGCACTCGACTCAACTCGGCACTTTTCCGGTGCTCTTCGAGCAGAACGACGATACCATCGAGACTCCGGCCGGTTCGAACGCCGGCGCGCTCAAAACGGGCGATCGGATCGATCTACAGGTATTGACCCGACCGCAGCGCTTCGCCCTCATCGGTGGCGCCCACGCGAACAAGACGATCCCCGTCGAGGTAACGCGCGACGGCCAAACGTTCCACACAAAAGTCGTGGCGAGCTCGCCCGACTTTTCTCCGCGAGCAACGCTTACGCGGTACGTCGGGACGCCGTTGTGCTTCTTCCTCTCGCTAGCGCTAGCCAGCGCGCTTTTCCTGGTGCGCCCGCGCCCAATTACACTCGCTTTTTACATCTACACGATGCTGATGCTGGTCAAGGTGAACAAGCTTCCACTCGACCTTGCAGTCTGGCCGATCAACTTCACGAGTTACCTCGCCGCCCAGGTGGTCTATCCGGCTAGTCAACTGATGATCCTGATCTTCGCCCAGCGACTCTACGGACGTCCGAGCCGCGCCTGGCCGTGGCTGCTGGGCAGCGCGATCGCCCTTTCACTGATCGTCTTCCTCATTTGGGTCGATCCGATCGTCTGGATGGTCTATCAGCAATACGGCCTCCCCGGTCCGACGCTTTTATTCCAGAGCCTTTCAGACGCGCTCTTGCTAATCGTCGTGCTCGCCGGGCTGGCCTACATCGCCTCGGGTGCGACCGGCATTCCGCGCGGTCGCGTCTACTGGGTTGTCGCCGGTATCGCGCTGGCGCCGATCCTCGATCTCACTTGGGCGATCACCAACGTAATTAACATGCTGGTCGGCAACGTTTCGATTCCGTTGCTAAACTTACAAGATTGGACCGTCGCGTTGCTGCCCTGGTTCGGGCTCGTGGGATCGATCTTCGTCGTCTACGGATTCCTTTCCGAGCGCGTCGTCGATTTTCGTTTTGCGATTGGCCGCGCGGCGATTTACGGCGGCATTACTGCCGTTCTGCTCCTGATCTTTGCGATTATCGAATGGTGGGCCGAACAGATCTTCGAAAGCACGCGTCCGGCGATTTACGTCAGCCTGGCCGCGGCACTCCTAATCGGCTTTACCCTCAACGCGCTGCACGGCCGCGTTGAGAACTTCTTGAACTCCTTCTTCTTCCGCGATCAGCGACGCGCCGAGGAGGCGCTGCGTCACGCCGCGCGATCTCTGGCAAATACGTCCTCGGAGAAAACGCTGGTAGAGTTCCTCGTCGACGAGCCCGTTCGGGTGCTCGGCCTCACCTCGGCCGCACTCTTCCTCGCAACGGGCGACGACGGCGCCTTCGTGCGCACCGCCGACTGCGGATGGACGCGCAAGGAAACCGAAACCATCGACGCCGAGGATCCGCTAATCGTCGAGCTGCGCGCCGAACTGATGCCGATCGCGCTCGACGGACGGCCGCGCGCTGAAACGATCTTGCCGGGCGGCTCGAAGACGCCCTCGCTCGTCGTTCCGCTGCTGATGCGAGGCGCCGTCTTCGGCTTCGTCTTTTACGGACCGCGAAGCAACGGCACACCGCTCACGGCGGATGAGCGTAACTTACTGCACGCTATCACACGGGGCGCGGGAGCGGCATACGATCATATCGACGCCGACAGGTCCCGCGCCCGCATCGGCAGGCTTGAGGCGCAGCTGCGCGCCCTCGGCGCTGCCGTTCCTGATTAGGTCTTGTTACGGATAAAAGCTCGGCCGTACTGCACTTTGTGTCCGTTGTTGAAATACGCGAAGTTTGCGAGACACTTGCCGTGATTCGGACCGGCCGTTACGGTCCAGGTATCTCCTGAGCCGGTGATCGTCGCAATGCCTTGCTTGTC
Organism: Vulcanimicrobiota bacterium; assembly: GCA_963831815.1. Classification (GTDB taxonomy): domain Bacteria; phylum Vulcanimicrobiota; class Vulcanimicrobiia; order Vulcanimicrobiales; family Vulcanimicrobiaceae; genus Cybelea. The sequence continues at coordinate 470,047 of CAWHRL010000001.1, read as the reverse complement.
GCAGACGTCGTGCTCTTTGACCATTCCCTTCGAGCCATGTGGCGTTTTCAATGTTAGCGTCACGGGGCCCGGGTTGGAAGCTTTTAGATGCACCCTACACGGCGTAACGCGCACCGCGCCCTTTTGCGGCGGACAAGGCCGGCTATCCGGGTCTATCGACGAGTGTCCTGCTGCGACGCTGTTTGTTTGCGTGAATCCCAGCGGAGTCATTTGCGGCTGCGATCCACCGCAGCCGGCGATTATCGCGGTGGCCGTGGCCGAAGCCAGAACGCCCCACACGAGGCGCATTGTTGGGTGTCGACGTGAAAACATTTTACTTCTCCTCTAATTTTAGCGACGGTCCGACTAAATCGAGTTGGTGACGACGGCTCGAGCCCAACCCACTTTCATGCCGTTATTAAAATACGCGAAACTGACTCGACACTTGCCGGCCGTCGAACCGGCCGTCACGCTCCAGGAGTCTCCCGAGCCACTGATCGTTGCGATGCCCAAAGCCCCGCAGAGATCGTGCTCTTTGATCGTGCCCTTAGAACCGCCAGGCGTCTGCACCGTGAGCGCAATTGGGCCCGGGTTCGAAGCATTCAGTTCCACTCTGCACGGCGTCACGCTGACTCCACCCTTCGCCGGCGGGCACGCTGCTGCCGGTACCAACGAATGCGAAGCCGCCGAGCCGTTGCCTTGAGCGAACCCCTGCGGCGTCATTTGCGGCTGCGATCCACCGCAGCCGGCGAGCAAAGCAAGCGCTCCCGTAACGGCGGTCGCACTGCAAATAGAGCGCAGTGATAGGCGTCCCCGTAAAAGCATTTCATCTCCTCTCCGACTTTCGTGTTAGGTTCATTCATAGTACCAGTCCGTGGATGGGCCGACAATCAGGGATTTGTAACGTGTGAGAAACTGTGTGGAGAGACTGTGTGAAGAAACGCTGCGGCGAAGAAAGAGGGCTATGGACGATCGCCCCGGCGCCACGCTCCGGACGCTTGCTTGGCGAACCAGCCTCAACGAACGGAACGGCATTCCGTTAGGAGGTTGAGGATGCTAAAACGGTCGCTCTCCAGCGTGCTTTTTCTGATAAGTATGCTGGGCCTAAGTGCCTCGAGGTCGCCGGCCCAAGTCACATCACCGGCGCCAGTCGAGTCGCCGCAGCCGGCTGCTACTGCGACGGTGACCGTTGAACGCGGCGTCATCGTGCCGGTTCTGGTGACGAAGGAAGTCCGGGTTGGAGCGTCCGGCTCATCGCAGGAAGAGCACAGAGTCAGGTTTGCCGTCGACCAGGACGTCATCTATCAAGGCTACGTTATCGCCAAGCCGGGCGATCTGGCTGAGGGCCACTACGACACGCAAACGAACCAGACGAAACGGCAATTCGAGACAACAACCTCTCAAGAGGTCGATTTTTATCTAGACGACATCGTCAACTTTTGCGGCGATACGATCCACGTTGGTTTCGAGAAAACGTTCGTCGGAGGTGTCCGGTCCGGATTTCTGAGCTTCGGCGTTCACGCGCACGATGCCGTAGTTGCCAAAGGAGACGTGCTCGAAGCATCTACCGACCGGGCCGAAAAGAACATCTGCGCCGAGCCGACCAGCGAGACGGCCAAGCCGCCTCCGAAAAACGTCATCGCCCCAGACCCGCAGTTGACGCCGCCGCCCTAGCGCCCCTTAGATCTTCAACTGCGCGTTGAAGTACACGTTAATGGGCGCAACCGACGCGCCGATGGCGCCGTTGTTGAACGTACTCGCCAGACAACTCTTCGTCCACGAACGCGCAGCCTTTTACCGCTACGCCATAGTAGTGTCATCCTGAGCTTGTCGAAGGATGACCCATCTCGCCTACTTCGAGTTCGTTACAGTAATCTCGTAACCGACGTCGCCCACGAATCCGTTCTTATACTTTCCGCCTGCCGGGTAGAAATGGTTTTTGATAGCATGGATAAAAAAGGCCCCATCGAGTGTGGGTCGCTGAGGCCGTGCCAACGGAAGGTGACTTGCGATAACCCAACCGTCATATTCGCGGGTCTTACCGTCTACCCCGGTGGCTGGCTATTGGGCACGACGGAAAGCGCGGCGCGAGCGGACATGGAACCGTTTTCGAGTTGAAGCCTACGGGTGGCTTATCAAGGGCTGGTCAGTTGCATGTACTTGAACAAGATGCCAACCTGAGTCAAACTCGAGACAGCCGTTCGATTGGTCCAGTCCCACATGTAGGGACCGAAGTTGAACCAAGGTTTTGCGCCACACGCGAACGTTCGCCCGTTTCCGTCGGCAAACTCCACTCCGTTATGCCATGCCTGGAGGCGTCCCGTGCCGCTCGATGAGATCAAGGCCGTGATCTTCCACGTATCAGTTGCGCCTTCGACGTAAGGCACGGTTTCGGTGCCGTTGCCGCTTTCGAGGTACCAAGTTTGGCCGTTTTGACCGCCGGCCAAGTTCTGAATACCGAGCACCGTAACCGGCGACATACCACAAGCGTAGTCGTGTATCTGCCAAACCAGCCGCTGCGTGTACTTGCCTGCATCGACCCTCATGCGGGTAACGGTTTGGAAGCTCCACGTATATGTCTGACCGGCGTTTAGCAGAAACACGCCAGAGCCGCCATTGCCGATTGGATTTAGCTGATTGCGCATGCAACCGGCGTTCTTCACCAATAAAAAGTCTGCAGACGTGGGGGTCGGGTACGTTGCAACTCCGCATTGCCCGGTATTTGCTGTAATAGCCGGATCGCCGATTTGCCATAAGGGGCCGGATGACGCGGCCGCTACCTGTGGTTGCATTAGGCCTAGCAGCATCGCGAGCACTTGCATTTTGTTTTCCTTAATGCCTTAAGTCGAGAGCGAGAACACGGTGCCGTTGTCGTTTCTGCCGCCCTTGGCCGTGGTGCCGTAGAGCGCGCCGTTTACTTCGATGACGCCGCTAAATGGTATTGCGCCGTCTTTTCCTCCCTTAAAACGGTAAAGAACTGTCTCTCGTCCCGAGGCAAGATCGAACTTGAAAACGGTGCCGCACCCCGCGCCGCCGCGGTAACCTTGACAGTGCGAGTCCCCGCCGGCAACCGTAGTCGAGTAGAGCGCATCGTTCACGTACGCGAGGAGGCTGTTTGGGTTTGCAGCCATCGTTGCCGCCCCTAAAGCGATAGAGAACGGTCAGATCGACGCGACGCAATGTCAAACTTGAAGAGCGTACCGCACCCTTGGGAGAAGCACGCTGAGCTTCCGCCAGTTGCGGTGGTGCCGTAGAGCGTGCCGTTCACGTAGAGTATATTGTTGGGACGTCCGCTGCCATTAGCTCCTTTAAAGCGATAGACGACACGGTAGCTATCCCCCGACGGGCGTACTTTAAAGATCGTCCCACAACCGTCTAGAGCGCTTTCGCCACCGCAGTTCTGTACTCCGCCGGCGACGGTTGTGCCATACAACATGCCGTGCAGATCGATCAGACCATACGAGGCAGGAAAGTAGCCGTCTTTGCGACCCTGAGAGTCTCCGTGAAAGTTGTAAAGAATGCGCTTTTTACCCGATGAAACGTTCACTTTGTACAGAGTACCGCATCCGACGAGGCCGCTCGTGAAGTAACACGTTCCGCTGCCGCCTAAGCTTGTCGCTCCGTAAAGCGATGCCTTTTAGGTCGAGAAGTGCGGTCGCGGGGAACTGCCCGTCCTGCAAAGAGGCAAAGCTGTAGAGAACGTTATATGACGCGCCGGACGGATCCATCGTGAAGACGGTTCCGCAGCCGTAACCGGTAAAGTTGCAGCTTAAGTCTCCGCCGCTTTGCGTTGTCCCGTAAAGTTGGCCATTCGCGTAGGTCAGCGTTAATGGCCCGGCCCCGCCCGTGCCGCTATCCGGGTAACGGTGGAGAATATTGTATCCCGAACCGGATGTATCGATCGAGAAGATAGTCCCGCAGCCGCCCCCACCGGAGGAGATGCAGTTGGAGCCTCCGCCGAAGAGCGTTGTCCCAAACAGCGTGCCGTTCACGTCGATCAGCGCGCTTTGGGGACTGGAGCCGTCCATCCCGCCCTTAAACCGGTAAAGCACATTTTCGCTGAGCGCGGCGGCTGGCTTGCCGGGCGCTACCCTCTGCGCTGGAGCCGACGGCCTTTCAGCCGACGGTACAACCGAGGTCAGCGAGGAGAAACTATTATTGCCGCACGCAGCTAAAAGTGCACAGCAAAGAATTGTGCATGCGCGCATTCTTAAATGCTTCATCATTGTGCCTCCGAAAAACGCAAGTACTGCGTCTCTAAGTACCTGCACGGTCGCCCGCCGTGCTAAGCGGGCATACCTCGATTCTAGCACCAATCACGCGATCATCGGAAGCGAAGTCGATCCATCTCGCGCGGACCGACATCGACCATATGGGACTTAAGTACCGCCTCTTGGTACTTCGGCCCTAGAACTTCGTCGCTGCTTCAAACGGCCTCGTCTTCGGTCATTTTCGCGCCGTCGGCCATGCGGTTCGCGAGAGCATCGTAATTCCTTTGCGCTGGCTCGCGGTCGGCGCGTGCATAGCTGCTTGGCCGTTTGTCCGTCGCTTTATTTTTGTGCCCCTACAGCGCGACACAAGCAACGGCTGACCCTTCAGCAACCCTTAACCACCGCACCTAACTCTCGTTTAACGGACAGAAATCGTCTTTAGTAGCATAGCCGCGAAAGCGTGCGGACGTTCTTCACGGCCCGCGGCGAGTAGCATTCGCAGTGACCTCTAAGTCGCCGTTTAACTCCGTCCCTTTATAGGTGGAATGGGCCCGGGCCGATGCTGCCCCCCTTGCAGTTACTTTTCGGTTTCGGCGAGTCGAAGAGAAAGGAGTTTTCTCCGCCGGCATACGACCACGGATACATCGTATTGGTAATGCTCGTATAGTCGACGCTTATCTTGTTGGTTTTGTTTGGGCACGGGTTGGTGGCGAAACCAGCCGTGTAACTGTCGATTTCCGTGTAGGCGACCGAGATTCGTGGCGTTTTGCGAATGTAGAGTCCGGTGCCGGGACTACGGATTCTGCCCCCCAACACGCAGCCATCGTAATTCATAGTGGAGCCGTGGAGGCAGATTGACGCGTACGACAGTGACGCACCGTCGCCGGCGGTGTCGAAATAGATCCCTATGTTGAACGGCCCGTTGACCGCCGCATAGCTCAGGGTCTTGGGACCATTCGAGCCGTTGATATAGATCCCGATTGTGCAGGGCGTCGAGGAAGACTCGACATCGATATAATACCCGCCGCCCGTCTGCGCCGCCGTATACCTTGCACCGGTCGAATCTTGAATCGGGATGCATCCCGAGGTGTTTCTCTTCAGTTGATGCGATGATGAACGCCCGCTCGGCACCTGAGATGTCTGTGGAGAGTTTTGGTTGGCGCCGCCGCAGGCAGTGAAGAAGGCTGCCGCAAAGGCTGCGCCTGCGAATCTATAGAATTTTTTCATAATTAGGCCTCTCGAAAAGCAGCGAAGCGCCCGAGGGCGTAGACGTATCTTCCTCGATTAGTAGAGCGCTTCGACGCCAGCTTGCTTCATGCCTAGCTCGAAGGCGCGGCAAGCACAGCTAATGCGATTGTCTTACCGCAAGGTTGTCAATGATTTCCGATGCCGCCTATGCGTTACAAGCTTCCCACTGCGCACTTTTGAGCCGTGCGAGACACTCGCGCCCATCGCCTTTGCGCGATCGGAAAGCACATGAACCACGGCCTCGTCGCGACGCGCCTTGTGCGTTTAATAGACTGCTTTTGCGCCGCGCGCCGTAGCCTTGTATCATCGCTTCTGCGGTCTAGCAAGAACCACTAAGAGAGCTACGAGCGATGCAACGATCGCTATCGTCGCAAACGGGAAAGGTACGTAGAGCGCATGGCTGGGCACCCCAGCATTATAACGCTCATTTACCACTTTCTGTGCGGAGTGATTGTGGATGATCTACCAACTGAAGACGACTAATCCGTCACCTGTTGCATTCTTCCAGCCCTGCCACATTCGCGATCTAATGGCAGTCAGTTCAACGTAGGACGACCCACCGCCGCCACCGCCGCCAGCACCACCGGCAATAGCGCCGCCGCCTCCACCACCACCTCCGTAGTAGCCGCCGCCACCACCGCCGCCGCCACCACCATCGCATCCAGATCGCTTACAGCCGCGACCACCCTCGCCGCCAGCAGCAAGCATACCTGAGTGACCGGTCGCTCCAAAGAATCGCCCGTGGCCACCGCCCAAACCACCCGAGCCGCCTTGACTTTGCTTGCCTCCGGTGCCGCCTTTACCGCCTTCGTGGCCGTAGTAATGAGCGCTGCCGCCCGCTCCTCCGATCTCACCACCACCCTCGCCGCCGGAGCCTGTAAATCCACCTTGTGCGCCACCGCCGCCAGCGACGAGGATGCGCTCGTTGAGAGCATTCCCGTTCGCTCGCACGTCGGACGCACCGCCGCCGCCAAAAGAATGAACTCCGAGAGGACCGCCTCGGCCTCCACTTCCGCCACCATTAAAGCCGCCCAATGCCGAGCCTCTCCCCCCGACGAAAACATACAGCTTGTCACCTTCCTGAACGCGTATAATCGCAAACACGCGACCGCCGCGGCCGGGGCTCCCCGCCTGCGCCAGCCGCGCCACGCGCGACGATCGTGAGCTTTGTGACAAGCGCGGGAACGATAAAAATCTGCTCACGACCCGTGTAGCGGTAGGTCTTGGAACCCGTCCCTGTCTGATCGCCGACGACTGTATTTTGCATTCGTCCGACCGGCATCGACGATAATCCGCCGCATGCTGACAGCAACGCTGCGGCGCTGAGGATCAAAGCAACGCGACCGAAGCAGAACGTATTCACAGCGTCTCCCGTAGCCCGAGAACCGGGGCTTACTTGGGATTTACTTTGCGCCCGCACTCGCCTTCTCCGTCCAGGTTGCGTGCCGCGAGATACCCGCGTCCCAAAACCGTTCGTTTACGGGACGGATCGTCGATCACCGTGGATTCATGCTTTTCGCGGCCCGACAGAATCGCTGTCAGCAGCTCTCATTTAATGGGTGGAAATGGTTTGTAGTAGCATCCACTCCAATTCAAGCCGCCACTGTGCACGGCGTTGCGAGCGCAGGGTATCGCCTGGGGCGCCGTCGTCGAGAAGGCCCCGCAACCGTGCGAACGTCAACTTCGGCGACCAGCAACGTCGTCGCGGCAGCATGGCGCAGGTCGTGCAAGCGCGTCGGCGATATGCCGGCCTTGCGGGACCCGGACCCGCGGCCATGAACACGTAGGAAGGAGGTACGACTCGTGCGTCGTCCAGCTTTACTACTCGCGGCGCTCGCTCTTTACGGCGGGGCTTGTCTCTCGGGATGCTCGGCAGCAGTAAGGCAAGATAGCGCTATTCCTGCGGTAACGGCCGCTCGCCATTTCGCCAGTCGCGGCATGCTTCACGGAGGCCGGCGCGACCTGCACGCACGGATTATCGAGTACAGCGACTTCGCCGGCGGGGGACCGGTCAGCATTACTAAAGGCCCGGACGGGGCGTTCTGGTTCATCACGAACATAAGCGACGGGATCGTCCCGAACTATGTCGACCGAATCACAAAGGAAGGGGTCGTCACCGAATACGCAATTCCGGGGACCGGCTACCGCCATGGAACCAACGATCCTTGGGGGATCGCGAACGGTCCGGACGGCGCTCTTTGGTTTACTGAAGGCGGTGGGGTGCAAAACGGTAACGCGATCGGTCGCGTCACGACGAGTGGAGAGTTTACGACGTACCCGCTGCCGGAGCAACATTCGGACCCGGTCAACATCGTTACCGGTGCAGACGGCGCGCTCTGGTTCACGGAGAAGGGCTACAGCGTAAACGAAGGCAACAAGATCGGCCGCATTACGACGCGCGGAGTCATCACGGAGTACAAAATTCCAACGCCTAACTCCGGGCCATACGGCATAACCCTCGGTCCGGACGGTGCCGTGTGGTTCACTGAATCGGGCGTGAGCAAGATCGGACGGATCACGACGACCGGGCAGATTACGGAGTACGATGCAAGACCGTTCAGCCTACCTAGCAGTATCGTCGCGGGCGCGAACGACGACCTATGGTTCAACGAGGTGGGAACGGACAGGGGGTATTCGGCGATCGTTCGTATCACGACCGACGGACATTTGACGGAGTACCTTCAGAAGGAGAAGCATAAGGATATTTGGGCGGTCACGTTAGGATCCGACGGAGCGGTTTGGTACTGCGAAGACCAGTCGCCGACGGCATACAAGAGTTGGATTGGACGCCTCGGAAGTGACGGCAAATTTCAGAACTTTCCGATTCCCACGCCTGGTGCGTATCCAATCTCCATAACGACCGGATCAGGCCGCACCATTTGGTTTACCGAGTTCGTCGGTAACAACATCGGCAAGTTGACGTACTAGGCGTCGCGTGCAACACGCGCAATGGGGGTATCGGGATCGCCGTCATCAACCGGCGTGAATTGATGTGAAGCTCAATCCTCTGTGGACTTTAGAGCTTCATGCGCGGCCAAAAATGCCTGGTGGCCCGCGGGCGTCCCGCAGTAGACGGTTATCTGAACCAAAGCTTCTGTAATCTCGTCGATCGTTACACCGCTCGCAACCGCAGCATTCGTGTAAATGCCTAGTTCTTGGAAGCGCCCCAGTCCTGCTAGAATTCCAAGAGTCAGGATGCTCCGTGCCTTCCGATCAAGTCCGGGACGGCTCCACGCATAGCCCCACGCTAATTCCGTAACGGCGCGTTGAAACGTCATCATGAAGGCATCGGAGCCTGCAAGGTTTGCGTCCACATAATTCGCGCCGAGCACCTGTCTCCGCGTTTCCAAACCCTTCTCGAATAATTCGCTATCCACGATCGCTTGATCCCCTCTTTCGTCCAGCTTGATCTCATTTGAAGTAAGCATAGGTAGCTAAGCAAGCCCAGTCAAGTTTCGAATCTGCTGTGAATTCCAGTTGTAGATCGTCCCACAACTCGAGTAGCTCAAGCAGCTTGTGACCTGGCTCCGTAGGAGCAAGGCAGTGGGAGTTCACACTCGTAATGCAGCGGCCGGTATCTACTGGGAGAACTTGGCCGCGTTTCTACATGCCGAAAAGCATGACGATCACACGGGCTCGAAACGAAACGGCCTTTACAGCTTCAAGGGCGACCACAACGACGCCGCGGGGACAGTCTTTAAAGTCACGAAATCCGGCAAGGAAACGGCTCTGCACTTCTTCAACGGGTTCGGCGACGGAGCAGAGCCCGGGGCGAGCCTGATCAACGTTAACGGCTGGCTCTACGGCACGACGCCCGCGTTTGCCAATCACACATGCGCCGATTTCGGTTGTGGGACGGTTTTCAAGGTGAAGCTTTAAAGCGGCGCGGTTGAAACCACTAACCCGTCTTGTGGCTTTCGTGTCGCAATGGACGCGGCTTCCGAACATTGCACGACAAGAAGCGGTCGTCTGATATGTTCGGCGGGCCGGTTCTCCGGCGGTTGGATCGAATGATCCTACCAGTGCTCGGTGACACCGACGTCGTCTTGGGCCGAGAGCCCGCCCGTTAGATTGGTGCCCGAGTAGCTCGTGCGGTAGGTGATGATCGGACGGAATCCAGGGCGTGCCGCGAAGGCAACAGCTCGTATCTGTCAGACTGGTCGACGCTACCGCGGTAAGGAGGTTGCCGTGGATTTGGCCGTTCTTGGCATCGATGTTGGGAAGTTCGAGTTCCATTGTGCACTGAGCGTTAAGGATCAGGTTCATACAAATCATTTCCCTCATTCCGCGTCGGGTTTCGAAAAATTGCATCGCTGGCTTTCAAACCGTCATGTCAGTCGAGTGCACGCGTGCATGGAAGCGACCGGTGGTTGGAGCGAGGAGCTCGCTACGGATCTGCACGCGCACGGTCATGTCGTGAGCATCGTGAACCCGCTTGCGATCAAGTCCTTCGGTCAAAGCGAACTCTCTCGAACGAAGACCGACAAGGCCGACGCAGCGCTGATCGCACGATACTGCGTAACAATGCACCCGGCGCCGTGGGAACCGCCTAGTCCGGTGCAGCAGCGCTTGCACCGGCTAGCGCGCCGGCGCGTAGCGCTCGACCAAATGCGCGTTCAGGAGTCAAATCGACTTGGCGCACCCGGCTCGAGTGACGTACGCTCGTCGATCGAGGCGACGTTGTCTTCCTTGATCGCCAGATCGATGAGATCGACGTACAAATCCGCTGCCGAACCTCAGCGAGTTTCGGAATGCCAAGGCGCTGTCGGCGTTCACCGGGCTTTGCCCGCGCGAGTTTCGATCGGGGAAAGTCGGTATCGGCTTCGTGGCTGTCAAAGGCTGGAAACGTTCATCTGCGGCGGATGCTATATATGCCAGCTGTAGCGGCGATCCGTTTCAATCCCATCCTTCGGGATTTTGCCGATCGATTGCGATCTTCGGGCAAGCACGGCAAGCAGATCGTCGCTGCAGTGATGCGCCGCCTCCTGGTTTTGGCTTACGGTGTCCTCAAGTCCGAGCGGCCCTTTGATCCCGACATTGGGTGTGGGCGACGTCACAGCGCTCTTGACTCTTGACGCCGGACACAGAATCTAACGGCGATCTACGGATTCCGCAAAACTCGTCGGTACGACCAGGGACTAGACGGGACTCGAAAACGCGAATAACCGTACAAGAAAGGACTATCCGGTATTCGACGGGAGCGGCCGGGACTCCGATTCGCGGGTTCGATTCCCGTTGGCGCGACCAAAAAATCGTCTAATTCTCGCTCGTTACGTGGCCGTCACTTCTTCGAGTTGATGTAGCAACGCTTCCCATTGGATGACGCGCTCCCGACTGCGCATTTTTAGTCCAGCGAGTTCTTCGCTCAACGCCCTTGATCCGGCCGCGTCGGTATAGATCTCGGGCGACTCGAAGAGAAGCTCGATCTCGTTGACGCGCGCATCGAGGCCTCCGATTTCTCGTTCGATTCGCTCGATCTGCCCCATTAGCTGCGAGCGTACGCGCAACGGCGTTTGACGCGACGCCTTGAGACGCACGGTCGACTCTTCGACCGCGCGATCAATCGCCGCTTTGTCGCGCTCGCGCTGGGCCGCCTCGTACACGTCGTAACCGCCGTCGATGAGTCCCCACGCGCCCCGTTCAAGCCACAATACCCGATCGCACAGGCGCGACAGAAGATAGCGATCGTGCGAGACGACGACGATCGTTCCCTCGTAGTCGCATAAGACGCTTTCGAGTGCTTCGCGGCTGTCGATATCGAGATCGTTGGTCGGCTCGTCGAGCAGCAAGATGTCGGCCGCGCGCGCCATCAGTCGTGCCAGCATGATACGGCGCCGCTCGCCACCGGAAAAATCGCGCACGGCTTTATCGGCGGCATCGCCGCTAATACGCATGCGGCCGAGCAGTCCGCGCGCCTCCTGCGGGGTCAGCACAGCGCCGTCCAGCACGGCTGCGAGCGCGCTCTCCTGGACGTCGAGTTGATCGTGTGAAATTCTGGGCAAAGTACGCGACTTGCGCCGCGGGATTGAAGACAACCGATCCGGAATCCGGTTGCGCTGCGCCGGTGAGTATCTTCAGAAGCGTCGACTTTCCGGAGCCGTTTGGACCGACGATGCCGAGGCGCTCTCCGCGCTCGACGTCGATCGCTAGCCGGCTGAAGAGCTGTTGATCGTACGCTTTGCTCAAGCCCCGGGCTTCGAAGGCGAACCCGCTGCCAGCGCGCCGCGATGGGCGCAGGCGAACTGAGATCTGGCGTTCGGGAGCCGCCGGAGACGGGGCTCGGGTTGTCGCTTCGATGCGCGCCAGCTGCTTCTCGCGACTGCGCACTTGGCTGTAATCCGAGGAGGTGTGCGTCGCTCGCAGGCCGGCGATTGTCCTGCGCCGCTTGTCGCGTTCGACAACGAAGGTTTCGTACTCGCGCCGCTCCGCCTCTAGGCGCACCTCTTTCGCTGCGACGTACGCGGTGTATGCGGGCCGCTCGGGTGCGTAGGCGTGGAAGCGCCCTCGCTCGATCTCCCAGATGCGCGTAGCTATGCGGTCGAGAAAGTAGCGGTCGTGCGAAACGACGATGTAACCGCGGGGATCGTTGGAGACGAACGATTCGAGCCAGCGGATCGTCGCGACGTCGAGATGGTTAGTCGGTTCGTCGAGAATCAGGTAGTCGGGCTCGTCGATCAGCACGTGCGTTAACGCTGCTTTCGCCCGCTGGCCGCCTGAAAACGAGCGTAGCGGACGATCGTATTCCGTTGGCGCGAAGCCGAATGCGGAGAGCATGGTGCGCAGCACTTTGTTGCGCACGCCCGACTCTTCGTGCGTCGCTCTAGCCAGCGCAGCGTCGACGAGGTCCTGCAGCGTCGACTCGGTCTCGTCGGCAACGCCCTGAGCGAGATACCCGAGCTTCATGCCTTTTGCCCGTACGACGGTGCCGCCGAATGGCCGGTCGACGCCGGCGAGAAGACGCAAGAGCGACGACTTCCCCGCGCCGTTGGGGCCTACGAGGCCGATGCGTTCGCCGTGGTTGAAAGCTCCACTAAGACTCGAGAATACTTCGCGCGCCCCATAGTGACATTCGAGATCGGAAAACCGCAACAATTCCACGCCGAGCCGTACATTTGCGCGCGCCCAGCCCGCAGGCCTTCGCGGCTGAAGCTCAACCCGACGGACGGTCAGGTTCGCTCGTACGCCCGAGAGAGGTGGGATTCGAGCGGTTAGCAACCACCACGGGCAAGCCATCGCACATGACTCGGGTGACCGTTACGCGTCACGCGATTCGGAGCTAAGCGATTTCAAACGAGGCGCGCATCTACCCCATCCTTGGCTACGCACGGAGCGACTGCGATGCCGACCGGCCACTTAACCACTACGCGGAGACGTTCGATCTCGGGCCGTCCTTCTTTCGCGTCACGAGGGCCATCGGGAAAAGGGCGACCACCGCAGCAATCGCAACCGTCAGGAGCGAGCCGGCAAGGCCGGGCTTATTCGACATGATGTACAGCGCCGCAATCAGTTCGCACGCGGTCATGAACACCGAGTAGTTCAGCACGCGATCCGCTCGCGCGGTCTCGAGTTCGGGGGTGATTGGACCGTCGGGTGCGTTCTGCGCCAAGCGATACAGCGCTTCGCCGCGTTTGCCGTTCGTAAGTGGGCCGTTTACCGCCAAAACAATCGTCGCGATGAACACGACTATCGCCCAAGCTTGCCACCCAAAGCCGCCCACGTACACCATCGCGACGCCCATAGCGACGAGCAACAAGACGCCGAATCCCATGATTGGCCCGATGAGAGGACCGTTCGAGAGTGCGGCGCGCGCCTGCGCTACCGTTTGAGCCCGGTGCAATGCGACGTACACCGCCAGCTCGATGCCCACGGCCGCGAATAGCATCGCAACGGCCAGCAAATGAAAGAACAGCAATATGAGAAACATTAGTTTTAGCCTTTGGACAGCGCCGCTTCTTAACCTGGGACAGCAGGGCAAGCGTGTCGCCTACGGTGCCGCGGCGGAGTTCTGCGGATCGTTCGCGTTCTGTTCGCTTGGCACCGCAACATTCGGCTATCTCGCCCTGCATGTAAAGGGCTAACCGAAGGCGAAGAGGACGCTAATTGCACGCCTATTTGCTAGACGTGCGGTAAGCCCGTTTCGACCGAAAGGAATATTCATGCGTACACTTCTCGCTCTCGTCGCGCTCGCAGCCCTCGCTGCCTGCGCTGGTGCACCAACCTCGCCGACGTTCCCATCGTCGACATCGATGCTCCAACAGCAGGCGGCGCCGCTCGCTGACACCTGCAAGTACAAGCGGTTCTTCGTGGACAAGAACCTGCTGCGCGCTGATAAGCCCGGCGTGCTCGTACACGCCTACCGCCCCAACGAATACGTGAGCTTTGCAGTGTGGAATCATCTGCACGAGTCGTCGGTCAAGGTGTGGCCCTTCAACGACAAGTCCGCACAAATCACCGTAGCGCCGATGACGCAGACCAAAATCATGAAGCTCGCGTCGCCCGTAAAAGCCTTCGTCGTGCAGAAGGTGACGCCAGGGAAGGACTCCGGCTCCGGCGTTGAGTTGAACGGCACGGTCTGTCCGCAAAGCTAAAAGAAACGCAGTGAACCGGCCGCTTCAATTTGTCGCAAGACTTCTTGACGTCGGTCGGTCACTTCGTCGTTCCCACTCCACACCGGCCGCGCGATGGTGCTTTACTGTTCAGTCCGGTCAGCGGAACAGCTACGAACGACGCACTCCCTTGTCAAGTGCAGCTAGCTGAAAGCGGCGGAAACGCGCCAGACCGCGCGCCGCCGCAGCCGGCGAGCATCAGCGCCGCTGCGGCGAGTGCCGAGGCGTAACGTACTCAGGCCGTTGCCTTGACTCGGTTTGGATCGACCTTCACGCCCGGTCCCATCGTGGTTGCGAGCGTAACGCTGCGAAGGTAGGTACCTTTCGCGGCGGATGGCTTCGCGCGAACGATTGCATCGAGCAGTGTGGTAACGTTTTCGATAAGCGCAGCTTCCTCGAAGTTCGCCTTCCCGACGATCGTATGGATAATGCCGCTTTTGTCGAGGCGGAACTCTACTTTGCCGGCCTTGATGTCGCGAATCGCACCGCCGATGTTCGGCGTCACGGTGCCGGCTTTGGGGTTCGGCATCTTCTGTGCGAGGATGCGCCCGAGCTCTTTGCCTACTTGCGCCATCATATCGGGCGTCGCAACGGCAACGTCGAACTCGGTGAATCCGGCTTTGACTTTATCGATGAGGTCCTGATCGCCGACTAAGTCGGCGCCTGCCTCTTGAGCGGCTTTCGCGTTATCGCCCTTGGCGAAGGCCATGACCCGAACCGTGCGTCCCGTTCCGTGCGGCAGCAACACCGTACCGCGCACGCTCTGATCGCTCTTCTTCGGATCGACGCCTAGCCGAACGTGGGCCTCGACGGTTTCGTTGAACTTCGCGTTCGCGTTCTTCTTGACGACCGCGACCGCTTCGGGTGTTGAGAAAAGCCGGCGCCGGTCGTAAGCGGCAGCGAGCGTCTTGAAACGCTTTCCGTGATGCTGCGCCATCTTACGCCTCCACCTCGACGCCCATCGAACGCGCCGTCCCGGCCACGATCTTCTTAGCCGCGTCCATGTCGTTGGCGTTGATGTCGGGCATCTTCACGTTCGCGATCTCCTCGAGCTGCTTCTGTGTCAGCTTGCCGACCTTGTTGCGGTTCGGCTCTTTGCTGCCCGACTCGATCTTGAGTGCCTGCTTGATCAGAAACGATGCAGGCGGCGTTTTGGTGATAAACGTGAACGTCCGGTCTTCGAAGACCGTAATCTCGACCGGAATGATCATGCCCGCCTGCGATGCCGTACGCTCGTTGTACTGCTTGCAGAAGTCCATGATATTGAGCGAGTATGGTCCGAGTGCCGGACCGATGGGGGGTGCCGGCGTCGCTTTGCCGGCGGGAATCTGCAGGCCGATCTTGCCCACAACCTTCTTAGCCATTCATTGTGTCCTTCTGTTCGACTGCGGCTTTGCTTTGCCACGTTCGAACTCGGACACATTCGTCGCGCGACCTCCTGTCGCGCTCCTGCCCTCGATCTCACGCTGCGCTGCTGTCATCCTGAGCGGAGGCGCGTAGCGCTGAAGTCGAAGGGCGGTCCTCGTTCGAAGCGGCAAAGCGACGCCGCTTCTCCCCCACTTTTTCCTTGGGCTAAACCGAACGCTGGGGTTTACGATCGGCTAAACTTTTAAACTTTCTCTACTTGGAAGAACTCGAGTTCGACCGGGGTTTCGCGGCCGAAAATCGAGATCAGCGCGCGCAGGCGCTCCTTCTCCGGCGCGATCTCGTCGACGACACCGGTAAAGTCGAAGAACGGTCCGGACGTGACCTTTACGCGGTCGCCCTTCTTGAAGTCGATCTTCAGCTTCGGAGCCTCGATGCCCATCTGCTTGAGGATCGTCTTTACTTCCTTATCCT
The DNA here is from genome assembly GCA_963831815.1 of Vulcanimicrobiota bacterium. GTDB lineage: Bacteria > Vulcanimicrobiota > Vulcanimicrobiia > Vulcanimicrobiales > Vulcanimicrobiaceae > Cybelea. Next base: position 454,164 of record CAWHRL010000001.1, on the reverse strand, counting down.
GCAGTGGAACCGGCTTCTCGCCCGGGCCCGGACTTCCGACGAACCCCGTGACGCCCTGCGTATTGCGCACGACGTACCAGGACTGGTCGTCCATGATCATTTCGACGAGCACGTAACCGGGGAAGACCTTTTTGGGCGTAATTTTCCGCTTGCCGTCTTTGAACTCGACCTCGTCCTCCATCGGGACGAGCACGCGGAAGATCTTGTCCTGCATCCCCATCGAGTGGATGCGCCGCTCGAGGTTCGCCTTGACTTTGTTCTCGTAGCCGGAGTAGGTGTGCACCACGAACCAGTTGCGATTGTCCTTGGGCTTGACCGCGCCTTCGGCCACGGCTTCGTCACCCGGCACCTCGCCCTCGGCTTCCTCGACGGGCATCTCGGCTACAGCATCGGCGGCAGGCAATTCGGCGACGGCTTCGTCGCGCAGTGGCTCCGCGAGCGGCTCCTCGGTCGCTCCCGAGAGGTCGCCCATCTTGCGGTCGTCGATGACCGCTTCTTCGACCAACGGCTCGTCGGTGCCGAGCTCTGGACGTTCGGTGTCGTACATAACGTGCCGGGTTACTGTAGGCCCTGCGTTGCCGGGTGGATCACGCTGAAGAGCCAGCCGAAGAGCTGGTCGAGAACGAAGGTGAAGAGGCCGATGCCGACCACCAGCGCGACCGTCAGGATCGTCGCCGAAATCCATTCCTCGCGAGTCGGCCATGTGACGCGCCGTAGTTCCGCGATCACGCCGCGGACGAAGTCACCGCCCGCGAGCGATTGGGCTGCTCTCTTTTGCTGTTCGTTCACCAAAGATTCACTTCCGAAATGTGGCAGGGCGGACAGGACTCGAACCTGCAACAACTGGTTTTGGAGACCAGGACTCTACCAATTGAGCTACCGCCCTATCGCGTCTCCCGATGCGGTTTGTGGCAGCGGCAGAAGCGGCAATATTTGCTGAGCTCCAGCCGGTCCGTCGTCTTTGCCTTATTTTTTTGCGTGTTGTAGTTGCGGCGCTTGCACTGCGTACAGGCAAGGACCACCATCACGCGTGTCTCTTTCTTTGCCATCAGTAGTCTACCACAACATGAATAAAACGGACCGCCGGTCCGTTAGGAAGACTTATGCTAGCACACCGGGGTCGGCCCCGCAATAACTTTCCGCAAGGTCTAAGCAAGCAAGCTGGCACTTTCCCGGCAGCGACGTCGCGCCCTGCCGCCTCCGCAGCGTGACAGGGCGGGGAGGCATGGTTCCCTGGCGGGCGACGCAAGGAGCCTAAAGCACGCATGTGTCTACGACGATCGCGGCGATCTGCTCGCGATGAAGCCATACAGCTCGTTACGGAGTCGAGCTGTAAGTGGAGCTAATGGACCGAGGACGCGTCGTCGAGGTCGCGGAAGGGAGCGACTTCGTCCTTGCTGTTACGGGAGACTTTTATGATCGCCTATATCCGGCGCGTTTTCTTTTTTTCACTTGTCGCTGCGCTCGCTGCGTGCTCGGGCACGGGGAACAGTGCAACGGTGCCTGCGACCGGCCTCGACAACGCTCCGCAAGCCGGCGCCCACTACGAAGTCTTTCGAAAGCTCTCGGTTACGCCTGACGCCGGGTCCCCCGCTACGTTGATGAACTTCGTCTCCAACGGCCCGGCACAGGGTGGAGTGCCGTGCATCGGCTGCGTGAGCGGCGCGTCGAGCAAGGACACCATCGGCCTGACCGGACCGTCGAGCTACGTGCGGACTGCAGCGACGTGGCAGTACGCGCTATCGTTCACGGATCTTAGCTATAAAGGAAAGTGCACGCTAGCCTGGGAGATCAGGGCGGGGAAAAAGACGGTTGACAGTTTTTCGGCTTCGATCAAGCTTACGAGCGATGGTGGATTTGTTCTTTACGCCGTCGACCGCGCACGACCGAAGTACTCCGGCCCCGCCACTCTAACCGGCAAATATACCTGCGGGAAGAATTCGCAATCGGCGCAAGCACCGCTTTACTTTCAGTAATGTAGGTTGGTGCGCCCGGCCAGAATCGAACTGGCAACCTTGGGCTTAGGAGTCCCCTGCTCTATCCAGTTTGAGCTACGGGCGCGCACGTGATTCGCTTTATTTTATGTAATAGCGGCTCTCAATCGCAAACGGCGACTGGATCGACCAGCGGCACGACTGCTAACCGATCGATTGCCGGTTCGGTAGGCAGCGAAGGATGGTACTCCGCGGAACAGGCCACGCAAGGCGCCGCACTCTTCAAGCAAAAATGTGCCGTCTGCCACGGAGCAAGTCTTCAAGGTGGTGCCGGCCCGCGCTCGTTGGGAATCAGTTCTTCCTGCGGTATCGCGGAAAGCCATTGAGCGCATTGTGGTCGACGATCCACACGGAGATGCCGCTGAACGCTCCGTCAACGCTGTCAAGTGCGCAGTCCCTCTCACTTGTAGCCTTCATCCTGCAGCGAAATGGCTTCCCCGCGGGGCCGTCTGCCAATCATCGGCCACTACGATATCACGCGTATCATTCCAGCCTCGGCGCCGGGCGCAGCAACCGCGGCGGGGACTAGCGCCAGCGCTAAGCCCACCCCAACGGTGGTCAAGCAGCCTTCAAGCGACGCCCCGTCGCAGCAAGAGCTCGACAACTCCGACGCAGACGCCGGCGACTGGCTTACCTACGGAAAGGGCTATCGCGGCGCACGCTATTCGGCGCTCTCGGATATCACGACGGCAAATGTTTCGCGCGTTAAGCCCGTCTGTTCGGTCGAACTCTCGCCGGCAGGCTCGTTCGAGGGCAGCCCCGTCGCGTACCAGGGTACGCTCTACGTCACGACGACGAACGGTACGTTCGCGATCGACGGCCGGACCTGCGCGAAGATTTGGAGTTATCAATACGATGCGACCGACATCGCGGCCGGCGCCAATAACAAGGGCGTCGCCATCGGCGGCGGACGCGTCATCCGCGGAACGACCGACGGTCACCTGATCGCGCTCGACATCAAAACCGGCGACTTGCTCTGGGACCGCAAGATCATGGACTCGAGCACCGGCGCGTCGGCGATGGCGGCGCCGCTGATTTGGCACGATCTCGTGTTCATGGGCGTGGCCGGCGGCGACGTCGGCGTGAGGGGCGAAGTCGCGGCCTATCGCGTAGCTGATGGAACGAAGGTTTGGTCGTTCTCCACCATTCCGATCGAAAACGAAACCGGTGCTAAGACCTGGAAGCAAACCGCCACAGCATCGCATGGCGGCGGCGGTGTCTGGACCTACTTTACGCTCGATCCGAAGTCAGGCACCATCTTTGCGCCGGTCGGCAATCCCTGGCCCGACTACAATGCCGACGTGCGACCCGGCGCGAATCTGTTTACGACGGGCATCGTCGCGCTCGACGCGAGTTCCGGAAAGTTGCGCTGGTCGTATCAGACGCAACCAAACGACGATCACGATTGGGATGCAACCGGCAGTGCGGAATTCGACATGGCCGGCGGCAAGAAGCTTCTCGCCGTGACCAGCAAGGACGGTCTGGTGCATCTGATCGATCGCGCGAGCGGTAAGCTGCTATCAAAAACCGCTACAACGACGATCGCAAACGCCGACGCTCCTATTACAACGAAGGGAACGCATTTCTGTCCCGGCTTGACCGGAGGCTCGGAGTGGAACGGCGCCGCTTGGCACCCGGCGACACGCCTTGTCTACGTCAACTCGGTCGACTGGTGCGTGACGGTCAAACTTACGAAGCTCGCCAGCATCACGAATATCAACGCCGCCGGGAAAGTCGCATCGGGAGCTGCCGCCTTTGGCGGCGGCATCCCTATACCCGACCCGATGGCGAAGGCGTACGGCTGGACCACGGCGATCGATCCCGCAACCGGCAAAGCGCGGTGGCATATCAAGATGGCGACCCCGATGATCGCGGCAGTCACTCCGACCGGAGGTGGCCTCCTGTTCACCGGGGACCTCAACGGCACTTTCTTAGCGCTCGACGCGACAAGCGGAAAGAGCCTCTACAGGTACGACACGAAGAACGCGGTCGCCGGCGGCGTCATTACCTATCGCGCGGGCGGAACACAATACGTAGCGGCGGCGGCCGGCAATACGTCGTTCTTTGCGTGGAAGGTAACCGGTAAGCCTACGCTTTTCATCTTCGGGCTCTAACGCACAACACGGGCTCGGATGAAAGTGTCGAGTGCGGTTCGGTAAGGGCCTAGCACCCGGGCTGCGACTGTTTTTGAAGGGAGTGCTTTGCGGCAAAAAACGCTGACGCCGAGCTCGATCGGCGACGTTGCTCAGTCCGGGCGACCTCGCGCGTCTATGGGAACGATGCGAATCACCTGCGGAGTAACCGTCTCCCTATTAGCCGCTTTATCACCGTTAACGGGGCGGGCACAGGCGCTGCCGCAACCATCTACGCCACCGTCGTCAGGACCGACGCAGCCCGCGGCGGCCGTCCCGCAAATACCGCCGAACTTCGATCCGTGCGGTGGGCCATTGGAGCTTCTCAATAAGATCGGCAGTCAGACGCCGTGCGTCTTCGTCGCTGGCGAAGCCGCGATTACCGCGCAGTACGGGAGCGCGTACATCCCGGTTAATTCGCAGATCAATGTCAACCTGCCGTCTGGGTCGCGCGCGGTGAGTCTGTCAACCGCAGCCCGTGCGTTCGGCCTGCCGGCTTCAACCGTGTATATCGGTGTTCTGCCAAGAGCGGAGATCGTATTCACGCCACCTTCGTTCGTTCAAGTCAACTCGTTGGGACCGTCGCGTGTGTCGGGGAATAGCCCTCTTGTGGCCGGCGCCACCGACATGACGTTTCAATACAAACAACTCGCGTACGTTAACATGAAGACGTTTGCGCTTCTCGGCTTCGACGTAGCCTACCACGCTCCGAGCGGGTCGCCTGCGTTGCGCGCCCCCGGTCCCTCGTACTCGTTCACTCCTCTCTACTCTACAGCCGCTGCCGCACAACTTCGGCCTCATGCTGACACTTCCGTTGAGCAACGTGACCGTAGCAGACCACTCGACCGGTGAGACTCTGCGCGGTTGGCGCCTCGCTCCCGAGGCTCTGCCGTACTGGGAGTCGCGGGGCGGCACACTCTTGGCGCTGCTCGTCGAGCACAACTTTCAGCCCAATGTCACGCCGGTCGTCTTCAGTGCCGGTCAACTCTTCGGGCGGCATTTCGAACTTGAAGCCGCCTACGGAGGTTTCTCCCGCACGGTAACCACAACCGCGCCGTTCCAAGGTCTCGTTAGTGCAACGACAACCGCTAGCCCGAGCTTGTTTACTATCGGGGTCAACTATGTGATGGGGACCAGTGACCTGCCGGCTGCCCTTCAGCAATAGCGGTACCTTCGCGGCTTAAGAAAAGGAGTTTGGTATGACCGCTTCACCCACGGCGTCCAGCAGCAAGCCCAACGTGGTCTTTATCTTGGCTGATAACGTTGGATATGGCGATCTCGGATCGTATGGCGGGGGCGATCTGCGCGGTGCGCCAACGCCGCGTCTCGACCAACTCGCGCGGGAAGGACTGCGCCTCACTCAATTCTTAGTAGAGCCCGCGTGCACGCCGACGCGCGCCGCACTTATGACCGGGCAATATTCGATTCGTAATGGACTTTCGCTGATTTGCGTCCCGGGAAGCGCCTTCACGCTTTCTGCTAAGGCCGTGACATTGGGGGAAATCTTCAAAGAGGCCGGCTACAGCACCGCAATTTACGGTAAATGGCATTTGGGCAGCGCGCCGCAGAGTCTCCCTACGGCTCACGGATTCGACGAATTCTATGGGATCCCACCGGACATTTCGTGGGATTCCTGCACGTACGTCGATACAATCGCGATGACAAAATCGATTGACGCGCCGCGTGACGTGCTCGCGGCAAAAGGACCGCAGATCGTGCAGGGCACCGTTGGCGGCGCTCTAACGAGCGTAAAGCCATTTACGCCGGAAGTGAGAAGCGAAATCGACAACGAGCTTACGGCTAAAGCGATCGATTATATGACGCGCCAGCACACGGCCGGAAAACCGTTCTTCCTGTATCTTCCGTTTTCGATGGGCCATGCACCAAATCTACCTTCGGCGCAGTTCAAGGGAAAGTCTCGCATCGGAAATTACGGCGACAAGCTGATGGAAGGGGACTACCATGTCGGCGAGGTTCTCGATGCACTGAAGCAACTCGGAATCGAGGAGAACACGATCGTCGTCTTTGCGTCCGATAACGGCCCCAGCGGTGAGACCGTTCGCGAGTTTGGCAACGACGGGACGCCGGATATGGGCAATGCCGGACCATTCCGCGGAGAGCTCGGCGAGGTGACTGAAGGCTCGATTCGCACGTGCTGTATCGTTCGCTGGCCGGGAAGGATTGCACCGAATACGACTTCATACGCGATGTTCTCCATCATGGATTTTTTCCCGACATTCGCGAGCATCATCGGAAGCAAGATTCCCGCCGATCGACCGATTGACGGCGTCGATCAGACCGATGTCTTCCTCGGGAAGAGCGCGATGGGCCAGCGCGACTCTTTACTGAGTTTCGTTGGGCCTGATCTGCTCGCGGTACGCTGGAAGCAGTGGCGCTGTTATTTTACGGATGTTTATCCGACTGGTATCGGCCCGCAACGACAGCCCGGCATGTTCTCCGCGAGCGCACCAATGGCCGGTTATCCAAAGCTGTTCAATATCGAGATGGACCCGCACGAAGACCTGAACGTCGCCGCGCTATTCGGATGGGCCGGCGAAGGTCCGTTCAAAGCGGTAGAGGCTTACTACTCGACGTTAAAGCAACATCCGAATCCGCCCGCTCCCGACATCACCGTGTTCAAAAATCCGACCGGTTAGAGGCTGCGCTATGGTCCTCAAACACAGACGATCTGCGGTGAAATATCTCTGATTCGCCTTATTTTACAAGGGTTTTCGCCGCATCGGCCGTTCGGCGCGTGGGCCCGGTTGCCCTCGCCGTAGGCCATTCGTAGGGCCACACCTTTTCGCTTCACCGCTTACGCGCCCCGGTTCTCGCTGCCCGCACGCCGCCTCTGCGCGTGGTCGAGCGCGGCGTCGAGGGCGTCGATTGCCTTGGCGGCGAGTCCGCTGATCGCATGGCCGTAGCGGTCGAGGGTCATCGCCGGGCTGGCGTGCCCGGCCAGGGTCGCAACCGTCCGACGTCGATGCCGTCCCGAGCGATAGAGTGATTCCAGTATGGCGGAGTGAGTGCAAGCTGACGCCGCTGATACGGGCGCGCAGCGCAGCGGCTTTGAACGCCTTCGTCGCCGCGTTCGGATGGTACGGCGCACCGAGTTCGTCGCAAAAGACGAAGCCGTGATCGCGATAGGCGGGACCGGCCGCGAGCTTCTCGGCAGCGGTGCGCGCTCGTACGCGGCGGAGGGCGTCGAGTGCACGCGCCGAGAGCGGGACGACGCGCTCGCGCGCGGTCTTGGTTGACTTCAGGAACCACCCGCCTTTGCGGTCCTCACCGAACGCGCGGCGCACGATGAGGCGCGCCACCTCAGAGTCAATCGCATCGCATCCTAGCGCGACTAGCTCGCCGCGGCGCATCATCGTCGCCATCGCGAGCACGAAGAACGGCTCCCAACGCGAACCGATGATCGCGCTAAGGAATGCGCCGACCTCGCTCTCGGTCATCGCTCGAACCTGTGATTGCGGACGATGCGGAGCTTCCGCCAGCCGTGCGACGTTGCGCCCGATCAGACCGAGTCGTTCGGCCCACCCGAGCATTCGCACGAAAAACCGATAGACGCCGTGCGCGGATACCGGACCGAGCGGTTTGCCTCGACGGGTCGGCTCGCGCTGTATGCGGCTTGCGCTGCCGCCAGCGCGTGAAGCGACGTTTTTGGCCCTTCGCCGATGTAGCGAGCAAAGATGCTCTCAACCACCGCGCCATCGTGCGGCGAGAACGCGAACGCCTCGAACACCCAAGCGCGCACGGCGCACCGCTCAAAATCGCGCGCCTTGCGCCGTACCGAGTCGGCGATGAACGTACCAAGTTTTACGTCGAGAAGATCGGCGAGCGCAAAGAGTTCAGGTGCGAGCGCCGCCGCGCCGCCCTGCGGCTCGATGAGCCCAACCCGCGCAAGCTCGAACGCTTCGAGCGCCCGATATCGACGCTCGATCGTCGCCGCGTCAAGCGCAATGATCAGCGCGTCCTGCGCCGCGAACACGTCGTCGAAGAGCACGCCGCGCCGTCGTACCGCTCCCGCGACCTTGCCTCGAAGCACATAGGCGTCACGCTTGTCGAGCGCACCGATCAGCACGCGCGCCACGACCGGCGTAAAACCGAGCGCCGTTGAAACGCGCTCGACGGTTTCTAGCCGGGGACTGCGCGCCTCGAAGAAATGCCGCAACGCCAACGGCGTGCATTCCACCTTGCGCGCGAATCCGGCGAGCGAATATCTCTGACGCACCGCGAACGCGCCAAGCAGCGCCATCGGCCGTGACGCCGCAGATTCCCAGCGGTGCGGTGCTGATTGGACGACGCACGTCGGCTGCTCGCGTATAGCTGGGCGCGCGTGGCATCCGATACTCTCGGCGAGGCTGCGCTAAAGGTCAAATGGACCGATAAGCATCCTTTACGCTTCTCACGCCGAGACGAAACGGAAGATCATGCACCCTTCAAGCTGGAATCGCGGAAAAGAATATTGCGCTTGTTGCTGCCGCGAAGTTCTTCAAGTCGTCGACCATCGCCTTACCTGCAGGCGATTCGATCGCCGAAGTGAGGGCGGTCATCGAGTCGAAGCCGATTATTGAGATCATGTGGTAAGGGGATGGCTGTGACCCCTCCTGCGTAATGGGGCCCTTGCTGATCTCGTATGAAGTAAGGCCGGGAAGCTGCTTGACTAAGGGAACATGCGTCGTGATGTAATACCTATCGAATGCATCGGGGTCCTTGGTCGCTGCCCATAACGTAAGCACGACCGCTCTCTCGCCCGTGGCGGCAATCGCAACTTCGGGAAGTAGACTTATCATCCCAAGGAGGGCCGTTCCTTCGATAAACTTTTTGCGTGAAGCGGGCATGGATTATTCCCCTTTCCGAGACGCGTAGCGCCCAAATGAGTTGGCCGGAGCTAAATGTGAAGCTCTCGCGCACGATCTCTTGCCAACCGGTGCGCCACGGCTTGCGAAAGGCCTTCAACCTTAAACATTTTCAATATTCATCTTGACTATCTTACTTACCATGAAGGAGAACCAGCCTCAATCAAAGCGGTGAGTGCATCCCAATGCCTCGGATGCAGAACCTTCCACCAGCACGAATGCGCGAGCAGGCCGCGAGCGACAGGCCTGTTGCGGGCGCGACTCGTAGTTGCTCCGCGCAACCGCTTTACCAAAAAATTTAAAAAATGCTGGGCGTCTCGGTCTAAGCCAATTCTATGGACGCGTGGGGCCGACCCGTATTCCTCGCCACGCGAAGGTGGGCGCAACGCCGTCGAGCGTGCCGACGCGCGCCACCACGTGACGCGTGACCGCTGCAAACGCGATTCGCGTTTGCTACTGATCGCGAAGTTGGCGCGCCACATTTAACGCACGCGAACGAATGCGCCGCGCAATGCGGAACGTTTGCGCGTGCTTATTCGTTACCTAAGGAGCGGTACGTTACGAACGAAAGGCAAATAAGGTGCGACGCACTACTAAACGACGACCCAAAGCGCAACGGCTTACGGTGGCATATTATCGCTGCAGCACCGTCGAGCAGGCGCAGCATGGCGTTTCTATCGAGGCGCAGCGCGCACGCTGCCAGGGCTACGCACCGGCCACGGAACGCACGATTGCGCGCGAGTTTATTGACGACGGCTATTCAGGTTCGTCGCTCGACCGGCCCGCGATGCAGGCGCTACTTGCGGCCATTAGCAAGGGCGAGATCGGCTGCGTGATCGCGCCGAAGCTCGACCGCTATAGCCGCAACCTTGCCGATACGCTGAGCCTGATCGCACTCGTCGAGAAGCATGGCGTCGAGCTTTGCAGCGCAGCCGAATCGCTCGATACGTCGAGTGCCAGCGGAAGAATGTTCGTGAACGTCTCGGGGAGCTTCGCGCAGTTTGAACGCGACCGAATCGCCGAGCGTACCAGCGAAGCGCTGGCGGTGAAGCGCAACGCACGCACCGTTTATGGACCGACGCCGTTCGGCTACGCTCGCGAGGGCTCGAAACTCGTTCCGATACCGCAGGAGCAAAAGGCGCTCGCGATGATGCGCTCGATGCACGACGCGGGGAATTCGCTGCGCGCTATCGGCGACGCGCTGACGAGCGCCGGATACGTCCCGCCGAAAGGTGCGTCTTGGCACGCGAATACCGTGCGCCGCATCCTCGCCTCGAAGATGACGACCGAAACCGCCGCCTAGCGCGGCACCGTTCCGTTGCGTAATTCTACGACGTGCGCCCCCACGCTTGTGCGTCGATCTTCCACTCCTGGCCATGCTTTGAAAAGGTATATGCGAGGGTGCCCGTCCGGGCGACGGTTTGGCCTTTAATCGTTACCGTGAGCGTTCCGGCTATAACGGCGTAGGCGTAAGGCCCCTCCACATTCCAGAACCCCATCTCGTACGACAGGTGCTCGTACGATACCTCAAAATTCTTTCTCCACTTTTCTACGTCAGCAAGCCAATTGGCCGGCGCATTTGGATTCGACCAGCGATAGGGTGCGATGCCGTCAATGATGATCGCGTCGTCAGCAAAAACGTGGACGAAAAGCTCCGCATTCTGGGTATTGAAACCGTTGATATGATCTTCGATAAGGGTCTGGATTTCACTTGGGGGATTAGTAGTCACGGTCGTCCTCCAGCCATCGCGCACGCCTTTTGGTAGGCAATCTAGATACTGCCCCCTAGACTACGTACCACCTTTGATAGGCGAACCCGCTTTTATGGGCAACCGCGATAAAAAAGGCAAAGCCCCGCACGGGCGCCTGGCGCTGCGGCGACGCGTGAAGTAGCGGATGCTACGGGTGCGAGCAACGCCCGCCGACAGGTGCGAGTACCCCAAGCAGCAGCAAGTGTGCCATGTCGAAACGAAGGGGGCGTACCGTGAAGCCATCGACGCAGACCCTTCGCGTTGCGCTTGCGGAGTTCAAAGATCGCGGTTTGCTCACACCTGCCGAGCTTTCGGAGATTCTTAGCGCCGCCGGATGCTCGCGTCATTCTTGGGAGCATGAAGTTCGACCGGAGCTTCGGCGCTCGGGAATACTGCGACAATCGCGGCAAGACGGAAAACTTATATGGCTGCACGTCGGCGAGAACGTCCCGCCGAGAGCGCGACGCTTGCGTGATCGCTACCTAGCGGAACAGGGTCGTGCGGGTGGCGATGCGCCCGTGCAGCCTGCGAAAAAATTCCGCTACAGGTCGCCCAAGTATATCAAAGCGCAGTTGACCTATGAGCAGCACGTCGAGGCGCAGATCGCCGCCGACGATTCGCAAGGCGATTCGCAAGAGCAGCAATGCGAAACGTTCATCGACGACCACTACTTCGGCGTATGCCGCCGCTGCGGGCGACCGGCCAACAAGCATCGCGCAATTGAAGCGCCGCCGCCGAAACCTACGGTTCCCGCAACCTCCGACCTCGTGCAACGTGCCAATGAGACGTTCGGAAGCGGCACGCAGCAGACGAGCATGATTAACGTCTCGAACCGCGATTATTGAGGCGTCGCACCCCGAGGTCAGACCGTGAGGGCGGCTACGGCTGCGGGCCTAACGCGCACACTCGCGCACGTAAGGCGTCAACGATGGCGCGCGCCCGCCTCGGAACCGCTGCGTTCTAGCCGATTGCGGGGCGCTGGCGGCGTTTTCGGCCGGGCGGATGACCGAGGCGTCATCCGGCGAGCGAGAAACCGCGTAGGCCATTCGTAGGCCATCGAATGAAATCTAGCCGTATCTCTCGGTGCCCGCCGAATTTAAAAAGCCTGTCAATACTAGCTTTTGGTGCCGCTCTATACCCCTTGAAAATCGAGCTGGCGGTCCTTAGGAGTCCCCTGCTCTATCCAGTTTGAGCTACGGGCGCGCACGTCATTCGTCTTTATCTTACAGGACTTCTGAGGCCTAGTCTCGCCTGCGACCCCCCTTACGCCGGGGCTCGCGGTTGCCATTCGGTTGCTATCCGCCGAAAGTGCCCGGCGCGGGTGGCGCCTTCGGCCGCAAGTCGCTTGATCTCATCTTCACTGAGCGCTTGACGAAGAGCAGCTAGCAACCTCTCGTAGCTCCATTGTTCCGTAGGGTTTACGCGTTATGCCGAACTGTTCATACTCTGCGTTTGCGTATCCCGGCAACCTAGCTCCGCGTCGGGAATCGCCGCCAATTGTCTCAAGAAGGAATTCGGCAGATTGGCAGTCGAGTTCGCGAGCATGATTACGTGCTTCATCCGTTATCAGATCGACCCGTTTCAACGTGAGGCGTTCAAACGGTACGCCGAAATTTGGGGACGCGTGATTCCTCGCTGCGGAGGGCACCTTATCGGCTACTTCTTGCCGTATGAAGGCACTAACGATATCGCGTGGGGATTGATTGCGTTCGACTCCCTCGCCTCGTACGAAGAATATCGTCGCCGGCTTCGAGACGATGACGAGGGACGCGCGAATTTCGCCTTCGCGCAAGAGAACAAACTCATCTTACGCGAAGAGCGAACGTTCACCGAGATCGTGCCGGGAACGAGTGCAAAGGTTTCGTTCTAGCCCACGCGCGTCTTACGTTGCGCTCAATTTCGGAAGAGCATCGGCTGTCGCTGCATCAGTAAGGAAGATTATGTCACACTTGAGATACGGTGATCGCGTGACGATCGAAAATCTTGGAATCGAAGGTCAAGTGATCGAGGTGGATACGCGATCGGTCGTCGTTCGCTACAAGAAGCCTGACGGCGAGCTGGTCGAACACCGCTTTCAACCGGACGAGCTCCGGTATATTCCAAAGCCGCAAAAAGAGTAGCGCTATCTACGCGGGCGCGTTGGACAAGTGCTCGCGAGGGCTTTTCCAGGGAACGAAAGATGCGCTCTGCGCCATACCGGACAACGAACTGCTTCGCTCGGAGGAGAAGGCGCTGGAAGAAGCGTGATCGCGAGACGACTAGAGCGAGGACGCCGTTCCGTGCACGACGACGACCGGTACATGCGCATTGGCGAGAACTCTCGACGCTACATTTCATACAGCGGTAGCTGAAGGGTCGGTTGTGATAGCGAGCAAGATCAGGTCTGCATTCATGGAAGCGGCATGTTCCAAGACCGTGGCGCTTGGCTCGCCTGCGTCGCTGACCGCCACGACTCGCTTTGCGCATCCGTGAAGGAGGGTTTCAAACCGCTGGAGCTGTCGCTCGACCGCAACTTCCATGGCTTGATGCAAGTCGTGTTCGACGAGCCATAAGGCCTCGGCTCTATCCCAAATTTTCGATTCGCGCGCAGGCCAGGTCACCATGAGAATTTCAATTTCGTCGATTGCGCTTGGGTCGATAATTTGGGCGACGACCTCAAGACCTCGATAACCGTCGTCCGAGGTATCGGTTGTACAGAGTATTTTCACGAGCGCCCGCGATCGGACAAACGGGCGACCAGATGCGCGAACTCCGAGGCTGGGTATGCGCTTTCAACATGCGGAACGGTGATTTTCATCACATCTCCCTCCGGCTTGAGCTAACCGAGCTGCTCGCGAACCAGCTTCTTCGCTTCCTCGATTACCGCTCGACGTTCGTCGCTTAGATTTGTGCCGGCGCGATTCTCGTAGAACGTCAGTTTTCCCATCGCGCGGCGCTCGACCGAATCCTGTGATCCTTCGCGCCGTGCAGCCGCGATGACGGCCTCGGCGATTTCGGCAGCCGAACCGCTGGCGAACACCCCGCCGCCGACATCATGCCGGTCTCCCTCAGTGACCTCCTGAGACCAGTAGCGTCGTGAATCGTCCATTGTATCTCCTTTTCAGTCCCAAGCCACCATCAGCCGCGTCCGGCCGCCTGTAAAATCAGCGCGGTGACTTCTGGCGCGTGGCTTACCAGAGACAGGTGACCGGACTCGAGTTCGATGGTCGTAGCCTTCATGCGAGCCGCCATGAAGCGCTCCAAGTCTGGATTGATCGTCCGATCCTGCTTCGACACAGCGTACCACGAAGGTTTGACACGCCAGGCCGCAACGGTCGTCCGAGCAGTGGCAGAGAGGGTGGCGACATTCGGCGCTTGAACGGCATAGAGCTCGCGCGCTTTCACGGGATCGACGCCGTTTGCGAAATCGTTTAGGAACGCATCCTCGTTCAAACGCGAAAAGCCGTCAGACGTAACGAGGCCAGCGCTCGCTGGCGGAGTTGAGAATCGTTTCGCGAGTGCCGTGTAGTCTTCGCCCGCGTCGGGCGCACGAGCGGCGATGTAGACGAGAGCCGTTACATTCGGTGCCACACCTGCCTCGGTTGCGACCATGCCTCCGTACGAATGAGCCACGAGCACCGTTGGCGCCGCCTGCAACGCGAGGGCCCGACGCGTGGCCGCGACGTCGTCGGAGAACGAAGTCAGTGGATTTTGAACCGATGTGACGTTCATGCCTACAGCTTGAAGGCGCACGATGCACTCTGACCAGCTCGATCCGTCGGCGTAGAGACCGTGAATCAACACGACGTTGCGAACGCCGGCAGCGGCTCGAGCCTTCACGGTGGTGAGCAACGACCCGGCAACTCCCGCAGCAAGGGTCACCGAAAACGTGCGTCGATCCATAATCTCTCCTCAGTTCAAAGCTGCGGGCCGCACGAGAAGCTCACGCGCAGTGTCGAGCTCGCCTGAGCTTGAGTTAACCCTTAAAAGGTTTGCTAACCGAATCGCCGCTGAACTGCTCAGCGGTCTTACCCGTTTTGGGATCGACGGTGTAGAGCAGGTCGGCGATCTCGTCGGCGTGATCTTCTTCGTCCTTCAAGATCCCCTCGAACATGCGCCGGCTCACCGGGTCTTCTTTGCCGAAGAACTTGATGACGTCGCCGTAGATTTTAATCACGACGCGCTCGGCGAGCAGATCCTCCCGGAGCAGATCGGCTAGCGTGTGGCCGCTCTCGAAGGATGAAAAGGCCCGTTTGCCGATGCCGTTGGGGTCAAAGTTCGGAACACCACCGAGTTGCTTGATCCGATCGGCGATCATTTCCAGGTGCTTCTCTTCATCTTGCCAGTGTTCTTTGAAGAGCCCCTGCAACTGCTCCTGATGGATTGAAGTGGTCATGTAATAGTGCTGCTTATAGCGCAGCACGCAAATGATCTCCGACGCTAGTGCCGCATTGAGCACCTCATAGACTTTGTCGAGCGGCAACGTGTAGTACGGCGTGACCGGACCATTCTCCATCGCCTCGCGTACTTTAGCCTGTATTTCCTTTACGTCGGACAGAATCGACATATGCGCCTCACTTTTGAACCGGTGACGGTGACCATGATACATCCCAGGCCCGTGGTCCTAATATGCCCCGGGGCACGGACTCTTCCTCTCAGAGGGGCGGTGCGGGGGGCGCATTCCAGGGCGCGACGGTGGGTAGTCATTGCGCGGACTCGCGAGCGCCTCGGTTATTCTTTTACTCGCCGCGTGTTCAGGCGGCAACGGTGGCAACAATACACCGTCGGACTCGGCCGCGCTACTCGCAGCGTCCTCAAACGACGCGAATTGGATATCCCCGGGAAAACATACCCCGGAAATCGCCTGACCGGTCTGGACGAGATCACACCGGCGAACGTCGCGCAGCTCAAGAAGGCCTGGATCACGGCGGTGAAAGACAATGGCGAGGAAGAGGCATCCCCGATCGTTTGGAACGGCACCGTCTACGTCTCGACCTCGCACGATAACGTCCTTGCACTTGATGGGACGTCGGGGGCGTTGAAATGGGCCTTCCCCTATAGCCCTGCTTACGAGCTGCAATATCCGGTCAACCGTGGCGTGGGCTTGGAGAATGGCCGCCTCTATCTGGTAACTCAGGACTGTCATCTTGCTATCGACGCCGCGACGGGCAAGCAAGTTTTCAACGTGCCCGCCTGCCACGATACGAGCAATACGTGGTATTCGATGGCCGCCTACGTCTACAAAGATAAGGTAATCGTCGGCACGTCGGGCGGCGATCTCGGGGGCAGTGGCCTGGTCAGCGCGTTTAGCGCGCAAGATGGCTCGGGCCTTGGGATTGGCACACCGTCGCACAGCCGGGCGGGCCGGGGCACGAGACCTGGCCCCTATCTCAGCATACCGCGCGAGCGACGGCCACGAGTATTTGGTCGTAGAGGCAGGCGAGGCCGGCAACCAGCAAACGCCAAACCTTCCCCCCTCGCATGGCGCGCGCGTCGTCGCGTACAGTTTGAATGCCGCGCAAACAGCGGTCAATGACGCAGCGGGACAACCGGAGGTAACAGTGGCAGCGGGCGGCAAGACCGAGAGCGGTTCCGTCTCAACGGCGACGGTACCCTACACGCCGGCGCAAGTGGCGACTGGAGCGGTGGTCTACGCGAAATATTGCCTCTCGTGTCACGGCACGCATTTGCAAGGCGTCGCCGGTCCTGCGCTGACTGGCCCAGGATTTGCTCACGCAAATCTCAACGTGGCGCAGATCTACGGCATCGTCGCGCAGCAGATGCCGCTCAACGCACCCGGATCGCTTTCGAAGCCAAACTACGCCGCCGTCATGGCGTACATGCTCTCGTATGACTGCATGAAGTCGTCCGGCGGCAATAGGCCGTTCCCGACAACGGTGACACCGGAGCTTTCTCTGGTAAAACCGACGGCGCAGACGTGTCCGTAACTCAGCGCTGTCTTAGCGCGGGTAGCGTCGAGCGATTTGCTCAATCTCGCCGAGCGAGATCGCAGACAGGTCCGCATCTTGGGTTGCGACGACGCGTTCGGAGATTTCCTTGTGCCGCTGTTTGAGATATGCGAGCAAGTATCGCAATGCGCTGCTTTTTCCCGTCCCGTCGCCGAGGAGGAGGATCGAGGGCGCATTGCTTAGCCGCTGCGCGACACGCTCGTAGAACTCGTCTGCTTCGGGGACACGCTGCCCTTTATAATCAGATTCCTTACGGTGTTCTAGGTGTCGTTCGAACCCGTGCGGGTCTAGGGGCTCGAGATGCTCGCTTTCCGTGAGGCGGCCTCCCGATGCGCGCTCAAAGAATCGTGCGCTATGGTGATCGATCAAAACGACTTTCATCTCGGATAACTTCAGCACATCCATCGAGCGATCCCCGGCTTAAACAAGCTACCGATCCGCGTCAGTAGTTGCTCTTGTGCGTGTAATGCGGTAGCCTAGACGAGCGCGGGCTGGGTTGTGAGCGCTGCGCTAGAAGCGCCTACTGGCGGTAAAATCGCATAGGAGATGTTATGGAGTTACAAGGTGATTCGCCTCGGTGATCATGTCGTCGTGAGGGGCGAGGACGAGGAAGCGATCGTGACCGCAGTACATCCTGACTCGCAGGTTGAAATCGAGTTCCTTCACGCATCGGAAGGAGGGCCGCGGCGCAGGCGCTACGCCGCCGAGGCGCTCGAGAAGCTCCCGCGGACCTCTTAGCCTCCGCGGCAACGCAACAATTCAACTCCGCCGTCGTGGCCGTCACAGCTCGCTGGTTCCGAACATGTAGCTTCCTCCTATTGTCAGCGTGCGCGAATACGACGTTCCCTGCGCCCGCGTGACGCCTGCGAGCGGGTTCGCGAGATCGACGGCCGAGTTGACGCCACCATAGGTCGCTTGGATCTGAAACTGCCGAGTAACGAGCTGGGCAGTATTGAGCAGCAGAGGGGTGGCGTTGGTCGTGAAGTCGTGAGACACGACGAGCGCAAGCAGCGTGCCGCCGGGCGAGCGCCAAAAGGGAACGGCCTGCGGAGCGAAACTCCATTCACGCGTGATCCCAGAGGATGACGCGCTGGCGAAGCTCGATACCGGGAAGGCGAGGCTCACCCCCATCGATCGCGCTCGATTCGTGGCCAGGTTGAGGAGTGGATTGATTGTGTAGGCCGGCCCAGGCGCCGCGAGACCCGGCGATCCCGTCGGGGCTTCGTAGGTCAGCAGCAAACCGCCGAGAATTCCGCGAGCGCGATCGACATAGACCAGCTGCTTGTACCAAAACTCCATGTCGGTAGCGCCCGCGGCCAGCGTTCCGCGCGTCGCACTCGACAGCTGCGAGAAGGACGGCGGCAGAATCGTTATCTGCGCATTTTGGGATATGCCGACGTTGATGAGAGCTCCCGGATAGGCGATCGCCGACCGATTCGCTCTCGCCGGTAGAGTCGATCCGCCCAGATCGAGAACGACGTCTGCCGGAATGCTCGTCGTGGCATAGGTCGCCTGTAGGCTCGCCTGACCCGCAACGAAAACGCACGGAGACGCGGCGAGATATTTCTTGAGCAGTTCTTGTGCACCGCCGCATGGATCGCGTCTGCCGCTCGTTGGAGCCGGCGTCGCGCCGGCTTGCGGAGCCGGGCTCGGGGACTCGACGGCCAGCATTGCGAGGAGCGCGGGGACGGTCAACATGGTACGACCGCTATCCTAAAGCTGGCCGCGGTTTGCCTGCCATCTTCCTTTTTTAAACCGTCACACTCCACCTCGGCGCTGCGCTTCGAACGCCATGGGGCGTTACGTTTTTGGAGGCGCGGCGCTGCTGTTGGGGGTCGCCGGCCTCGTTCTACACGGTCAGTTGATATCGAACTGGCAGCTACCGGGCAGCGGAGCTTTCATTGTGGTGACTTCGGTCGCGCAGATAATCGGCGGGACGGCGCTGCTGTTCCGCAAGACCCTTGCGCTAGGCGCCGTCGTCTTGGGCATCGTGTATCTCGCCATTTCACTTACCTTCGTGCCGGGTATCGTTGCCCAACCGGGGGTCTACGCGAGCTGGGGAAACGTCTTCTATCAACTGGCTCTCGTCGTGGGAGCAGTGGTTGCGTATGGATTGGCATCGCCCTCCCTGCCCTATGCCGCGACCCTGTGCAGGGGCGCAGTGATGCTGTTTGGCCTATGCAACATCTCGTTTGCGATCGAACAAGTCGAGTTTCTTGCCAGAACGGTCAGCTTGGTCCCAAAATGGATTCCGCCGAACGGGATGTTTTGGGCCATCGCCACGACGATTGCGTTTGGGCTTGCCGGCATGGCGCTTGTCGTAGGTTACAAGTCGCTGCTCGCCGCGCGCCTTCTGTCTTTGATGCTCGTGGTGTTCGGAGTTGCGATATGGATTCCCATTCTGGTCGCGGACCCGAAATTGCACCGGAACTGGAGTGAAGGCATCGAGACGTTTGCGATAGCCGGAGTCGCGTGGATCGTTGCAGACTTCCTAGGGCGTGAGAATCTTATAGGGGAATCGCTGAGGAAACCTCAGAGCTAGTAAGATACGGCCAGCGTGTCAGATCCTCGGGATTGCGGCCGGACGATGGCCTTATGCATAGTCGCCAAGGCGGCTTGGCCCTCCATGCAGCAGGCCCTACCCGCCACCTGGCAAGAACTTTTGCTCCGTGCGAACCGCAGGCAGCGCGTCGGTTGTGCTCGACAGAGTGCAGCGAGTCGTCAACCTTATACTAAATCTGCTGATTTTAGCGTCGTTGCTTCTTTTTACGGTGGAGTTCTTTCGCCTCAGCATCGCGCGCGCGTGGCCGCTCGTGCAGCTCCACCGTTTCGAAGACCCGATCGTAGGCGGCGTGGCGGGTTTGCTGCCTCTCCAGGCAAAACAGTTCGCGCCCTTACTGCTCGCGGCCGTCATCTACTTAGTGATGATGATTTCCGATCGTCTGTTTGCCGTCGCACGCCGTGCAACTCTCTCACCCAAACCTTCGCCTGCAAGCAAGACGAAGGCCGCGCCGACAGCAACCACGGTCGAATCGGAGAAAGCGCGGGCGCAACTCTACAAGGAATACCAGGAGATCGAAGCGGCACTAAGCGACGCCAAACGCAGGCGCTGTGCCTTCCTCTCCGTCGACGTCGTCGGCTCGACCGCGATAAAATCCGGCGAAACCAATATCGCGGTTACCTCGACTTTTCGCGCCTACGAAGACATGCTGCGGCGTATTTTTAAAGCCACGCGAGCGTGGAAGGAGTCTTGGACGCCCGATGGCGCGATGATTTGCTTTCTGAATCTTTCGGATGCCATTAAAGCCGGCCAAAGCATTCTGCGGCAACTGCCGGCTTTCAACGAGCGCCGCAACCGCCTCAAGGGTAAGTTCGATGTCCGTTGCGGCGTGAACGAAGGCGAAGTCGTTATCTTCGATGATTCGGCAGTCGAAAACTTGGTCGAGCACACGATCGACATCGCGGGCCATATGCAAAAACAGGCGATGCCCGGCACTCTTTTGGTCAGCAAAGAAGTTTACGAGGTGCTTGAAGATCGGGCCGAGTTCCGGCCGGCCGGCCTAGAAGTCGATGGATACGCAACTTTCGAGTGGTCACCACAGGTAGAGCCGGAAAAGGCGAACGGCTAACTAGGAGCCGCCGCAAGCCGCGCAGCGGCCTTCGAACGTTACGCGTTCGCTTTCGACCTTGAAGCCGTGCTGGAGCGCGAGCGATTTGATCGTGCGCGTCGGAATTGCGTAGGCCACGTCTTCGATCTCGCCGCATTCGCTGCAGCGGAAGTGGGCGTGCCGCGGCCCCGAAGGCTCGTAGGTCGCCGCGTCGACGCCGGGCAGGTAGAGCTCGGAAACCAAGCCGAGATCGCGCAACCGCTCGAGACCGCGATAGACGGTTGAGAATCCGATGCCGGCCCGCCGCTTGTGCGCCTTCGCGTAGATCTCCGAGGAAGTAAGGTGGCGACCGATCCCGCTCTCTTCGACGATTTCGTAGATAAGCTGATAGTTTTTCGGCAGCGACGGCCGGACGGACGACGGCGTATTGGCCAGCATCATACGGCGCTGCGGGCCTCCCGCGCTACGCGTAGTTGCGTTTGGTTTGCCCCTATTGACGGCAGCCGCGTGCGGCAGTATTCTGCCCATTGTGAGAGTGACATTCACTTTCACGGGTCTGGCCGCCTGCTCGCCGGTCCGGCGCACGCAATGCCGGTCTGCGAGCCTCCCTCGTTGAATCCACGGAATCTCCCACGAATACCGAAACGACCCACCTTTCACCGGAATCGGAGAAATAGCACGAGATGGAAAACACGATCGCCGAACTGTCGGACGCCGACCAGGGCAAATGTCCCGTAAGGCACGTACCGCTCCGCCCGCGAGTGAACATCGATTGGTTCCCCGAGTTGTTGGACCTATCGCTGCTTCATCGGCCGTCTGCACTGTCAAGCCCGATGGGTGCCGATTTCAACTACGCGCGTGAGTTCAAGAGCCTCGAGCTCAAGGCGGTCAAGGCGGACCTTTTTGCATTGATGACGACGTCGCAGGACTGGTGGCCGGCCGACTACGGTCATTACGGACCGCTCTTCATTCGCATGGCTTGGCACGCCGCGGGGACGTACCGCATCGGCGACGGCCGCGGCGGCGCCGGCTCGGGCCAGCAGCGCTTCGAGCCGCTCAACAGTTGGCCGGACAATGCGAATCTCGACAAAGCGCGCCACTTGCTCTGGCCGATCAAGCAGAAGTACGGCCGCAAGATCTCGTGGGGAGATCTCATGATCTTGGCCGGAAACTGCGCGCTCGAATCAATGGGATTCAAGACGTTCGGATTCGCCGGCGGCCGAGTGGACGCGTGGGAGCCCGACGAAAGTACCGACTGGGGTCCGGAAGACACGTGGCTCGCCGACAAGCGCTATACCGGCGAGCACGATCTCGAACGTCCGCTCGCGGCAGTCCAGATGGGGCTGATCTACGTGAACCCGGAAGGTCCGAACGGCAACCCCGACCCGCTTGCCGCGGCAATTGATATTCGCGAGACGTTTGGACGCATGGCGATGAACGATGAGGAGACCGTCGCGCTTATCGCCGGCGGACATACCTTCGGCAAAACGCACGGTGCCGCCGATCCCAGCCAGTATGTCGGCTTTGGGCCGGCCGGCGCCGGCATTGAAGAGCAGAACCTCGGATGGCGCAACACTTTCGGTAGCGGCAACGGTGATGCAACGATCACGAGTGGCCTCGAGGGCGCCTGGACCCAGATGCCCACACGGTGGAGCAGCTTATATTTCGACAACCTCTTCAACTTCGAGTGGGAGCTGACGAAAAGTCCTGCCGGTGCCTATCAGTGGAAGCCCAAGGACAATGCCGGCGCCGCCACCGTTCCCGACGCACACGATGAGTCGAAGAAGCACGCCCCAACGATGCTCACGACGGACCTCTCCTTAAAAGTCGACCCGATCTACGGGCCGATCTCGAAGCGCTTCCACGAAAACCCGCAAGAGTTTGCCGACGCCTTTGCCAAGGCGTGGTACAAGCTGACGCATCGCGATATGGGTCCGATCTCGCGTTATCTCGGTCCCGAGGTGCCCGCCGAGGAGCAGATTTGGCAAGATCCCGTACCCGCGGTCGACCATCCGCTAATTAACGAGCAGGACGTCGCCGCGCTCAAGAGCCGCATTCTTGCCTCGGGTCTCACTGTGTCGCAACTCGTCACGACCGCATGGGCGTCGGCATCTACGTTCCGCGGTACCGACAAGCGTGGAGGCGCAAACGGTGCGCGCGTTCGTCTCGCGCCACAGAAGGACTGGGCCGTCAATCAGCCCGCAGAGTTGACGAAGGTGCTGCAAGTCCTCGAGAGAGTCCAAAAAGATTTCAACGCTTCGCTATCCGGCGGCAAGAAGGTCTCGCTCGCCGACGTCATCGTTCTTGGCGGTTGTGCGGCGATCGAGCAGGCCGCGAAAAGCGCCGGTCGCGACGTGAAGGTCAACTTCGTGCCGGGACGCGCCGATGCGACGCAAGAGAACACCGACGCGCATTCCTTCGCCGTCCTGGAGCCGACGGCTGACGGGTTCCGCAACTACCTTGGCCGCGAACACTCGCGCTCGCCCGAACTGCAACTCGTCGATCGCGCGCAACTACTCACCCTAACCGCTCCCGAGATGAGCGCGCTCGTCGGCGGGCTGCGCGTTATCGGCGCGAACGCCGGAGGGTCGAAAGCACGGCGTCTTTACAAAACGCCCGGGCATGCTCACCAATGACTTCTTCGTGAACCTGCTCGACAATACGACGAAGTGGCAGCCGGCCGGGCGCGACTACACTTATGAGGGTCGCGACCGTCGCACCGGCGAGACCAAGTGGACGGGCACGAACTGCGATCTCATCTTCGGTTCGAACTCGCAGCTCCGCGCGATCGCCGAGGTCTACGCGGTCGAAGGCGATCACTTCGTGCGCGACTTCGTCGCCGCGTGGGAAAAGGTCATGAACCTCGATCGGTTCGATCTCGCCGTGACCGCCTAGCGATCGAACGGCCCACGCCAGCGCGCAGGCTCGGCTCGCCATGAGGCGAACAGATGTTCGCCTCATGGCTCGACCGCCTCAGTACGACCGCGACCCTTACGGCGACCCCACTCGCGACGCGACGGCCGTGAAGGCGGCCATCAAGCACCTCACACCTTCGGATCGAGCGCGATTGTTGGCGTGGCTATTGCTGTACTACCAAGACGATGGAGCGATGTTCTCGCCGCAGATAAGCCAACGCCGTAAGCGCATCGTTCTTGATAGCGTTGAGTACTGGCTAGTGCGCGTGCCGAATCGAACGCCAAACGCGTAGAGTAGGGAACGATTCGTGAGATTGCTGCGTTTCTTTTACGTCAGCAGCTACGGCAGACCAAAGTGACCTCGGGAAAGAGCTTTAGTTGCTGAAATGAAAGGTCCCGGCCGAAATATTACGGGGGACCCGACCGGGACCTTTCAAGCAAAAACGGGCCTGCACTTAAGCAGGCCCGTTTTGATTGTGACTGACTTCCGAATCTCCGTGCTACGGGCGCGCGTTGCGAGCGATCGCATCCCCGATCTCCCACGGCGGCGCACCCCTTAGCCTTTTAGAAACGGCGCCGGCACGCCGTTAGTTCCAAGCTAGCAGCGGCCGATTAGCCTCCCAGCGAGCGCTGGCCGACCACGCGGCCTGTCGGCGTTCCCGTACCGTCGCCCCTCCACCACACGCCGTTAAAGCTGTTGTTGTCCCCGTTGAACCAGAACGAGAAGACGCCTGACGCGCCACCCATATTAAATGTCGCTCTGACTTTGCGCGGGTCGCTGGTCACTTTTCCGTTGAGCGTCACGCCGCCAGAGAGGCAGACGACGGCGGCACCGGATTGCTTGCAGGTCATCTTACCGACGAACGCGGTTTGACCGCCCGCACCCGTAACGTTCCACGTTCCGGCCGCTGACAACGGCGAGGGCGGCAGCACCTTATTGCCGATGAACGAGCCGTTGGCGGCGCGGCCGTTGTAACCCCAGGTGCCGTTGAAGCTGTGGCCGTTGGGGGTCACAAAGATCGTCAGCCACCCGGCTCCGCCGGGACCGTGCCACGTGCCGTTGATCTTCTCGTCGGTGACGAACGTGCCGGTAAACCCGGTTCCATCCGCACGCTTACCGACGAAGCTATCACCAGACGAGGTGATCGTTATCGTGGACTGCGTCGATCCGTTGGCGCCGGTTTGCTGGACGCTCCAAGAACCGGTCAGGCTCGGCGGTGCGGCGAATGCCGCAGCGACCGACGTTGCGGCGATTCCAACGCCGCATAAGACTGATAAAACAAGACGTTTCACTTTATGATTTTCTCCTTCATCAAAGCGCCTCGGGCTTTCACCCGGGGCCTCTTCTCCCTAGTATAACGCCTACCCCTCGTGGCGGCTAGTCGCGCCCACCGCGACTGGCATCCAATACGATCTGGTCCCAGCGCCAAAGCTGCTGGAAGAAGTCGCGTGCAAAGCTGGGGTCCTCGAACTGGCCGCAGATTTGCGAGATCGTGCGCTCCCCGTCAACAGCGGCCAGCAGCGGCTCTTGACGCGCGTCGATCGGCAAGTAGAGATCCGTATACGAATGGTTACGATTGATAAGAACCGCTACGGCGCCCGCGGGCAAGCGTTCGCGGACCGCGATCGTGTCGGGCACGCGAATCGGAATATATTCGAGCCACGCATCGCTCTCGAAATCCACATGCCGAAGCTCCGCCGGAAAATCGGTCCGATACGCCACCACAGCGTGGCGGACCATCGTTCCGCGAAAAAGCTCGATCGCCGCGTACTGCTCTTCGGGCGATAGCTCTATCAGCAACGATTGGTGGGGCGAGCCTGACAGCGCGCCACACCACGGCAGATATGGTGCCTGACGTACCCAGCGTCCAAAGACGAACTCGGCGCGCCCGAGGAACTCGAACAGCTGCGGCACGGAGTAGGATCGATCTTGAGGGTGAAGCAGCGCATCGGCTATGCCGGCTCGGCTCGCAAAGTCGGGTGATTTGCGCAAGAGCGGTACGATCGGATGGTCGGGCGGGAGCGCCTTGAGGCTTGCCGCGAGATCGCCGATCTCGGCGTCCGTCCACCCGATCCCAAGCCGCCGGCAATAATCCTGCAGCATATAGACGCCCGCGCGGCCGTACGGCGCGTATACCATCAGGTGCAGCGCGCCGGTCGGCGCGAGCACGTCGTGCAACGCGCGTAAACCGGCATCGGGGTCCGCCAGGTGGTGCAGAACGCCCGTGCAGACGACGTGATCGAAAGCCTGCGCGAGTTCGCCGACGCGCTCGACCGCGAGCTGAAACACCTCGAGGTTGTCGAGACCGTGTTTCGCTTTCAGATCTTGCGTATATGCGATGCTGCTCGCGCTGACGTCGATTCCGACGACGCGTGCGCGCGGCCAACGCAGTGCATAGTGAGCAGCCTGGGTTGTACCGCAGCCGGCGACCAGGATGCTACGGTCGTCGCGATATGGCTCGGCCGGCCAGAAGAGATGCGATTCGGCGCGCCGCCGAGCATCGTTCCAGCCGCGAACGGTACGCGCTCGAGATCGTCTACCGGCGGCGGGTAGGGGTGACTTTCGTAAAAGTCACCCACCGCCTGTGCCGTCTTGGAACGCGAGATGTTAGCCGTGCGGCGTTTTCACCTGTTCCATTACCGAGTCGAGGTTGAACGATGCGGGCTTTTGCCGCGGCGGGAACTTTTCGAAATCCGCGATCTGCTGCGCCACCACCGCCTGCATCAGCGTACATCTGGGGCACGTGATTGACGCACCCAATCCCAGTATCGTATTCGAGTTGAAGTCGGCCCGCTCGAAGGGATCGCGCCGCAAGTTCATGATATGCGGCAAGCGAAGCTTTACGAACGGCTCGGCCCACTGATCCATCGAGTTGGCGCGTTGGAGCGACAAGGTTGAACTTGTAGTCGCCGACCCGGACCGCGATGACGTCGCCGTCATCGCTGAAGTACACGATGGCGTTTCGCGGACTTTCCTTCGCCTGTCCCGATGAAGTACGGGCCCATATCGTAGCCGTCGAGATGGACGTGGAACTTCTTGTCGCCCACCTTGCACCCGTCGAGCAGTTGTTTCGTAACGTCCGGATTCCCGGCGGCGGCCAACATCGTCGGAAACATGTCAATGTGCGAGACGATGCCGTTGAAGACCGAACCGGGTTTGATCTTACCGGGCCAGCGGATGAATGACGGCACGCGCCAGCCACCCTCCCAGTTAGAGTCCTTCTGCCCGCGAAATGGCGTGTTGGCTCCGTCCGGCCAGGTATCGTTCTCCGGGTCCGTTGTCGGTGGAGTACATCACGAAGGTATTGTCGGCGATTCCCAGCTCGTCGAGCTTGTCGAGCATCATGCCGATCTGCTCGTCATGCACGACCATTCGATCGCTATATGGATCCTGGCCGCTCTTACCGATATTCTTTTCGGCGACGTGCGTTCTGAAGTGCATGGCGGTCGAGTTGTACCAGAGGAAGAACGGCTTGTCGGCTTTGGCCTGCTTCTCCATCCATGCGAGAGCGCGCGCCGTGATCTCCTCGTCAATGGTTTCCATGCGCTTCTTGGTGAGCGGACCGGTGTCTTTGATCGTTTGCTTCCCGACGCGTCCCCAGCGTGGGTCCACGGTCGAATCGTCAACGTCGGTCGCTTTGCAATGCATCACGCCGCGTGGTCCAAACATCTCCTTAAACTTGGGATCCTTGGGATAGTCGGGCAGTTCGGGCTCTTCCTCGGCATTTAGGTGGTACAGATTGCCGAAGAACTCATCGAAACCGTGCACGGTCGGCAGAAACTCGTTGCGATCGCCCAGATGGTTCTTGCCGAACTGGCCCGTGGCGTAGCCCTGCGGCTTCAGCAACTCGGCGATCGTCGGGATCTTCCGTCTGAAGACCGACGGTGGCGCCGGGCATGCCGACCTTCGTGAGGCCGGTACGGATCGGGTTTTGGCCGGCGATGAAGCACGCTCTGCCGGCGGTGCAGCTCTGCTGCGAGTAGTAGTCGGTGAAAAGCGCGCCTTCGTTGGCGACGCGGTCGATGTTGGGCGTGCGATATCCCATCATACCGTTACTGAACTTGCTGATATTCCAGATGCCGATGTCGTCGCCCCAAAGGATGAGAAAATTAGGCTTTTTGTCAGCCATGGCGTGAGCTCACTTTCCTGAAAACAGACTCATTGAAAATTCGCGGCGCGAAGAGCCCAGGGAGTTCACGAAGACGATTGCTTCCCCCTTGCTCTTCACAGGTCGAAAGTCGCTGCAAATAGCGCCTTCGAACGTTAAGACAAAGTAAAGGGTTTTTCAAAGTTGCGATCCGGCGAATCTTCGAGATCGAAGTGAGACACACGCCGGATCGTCGTGGCAGGATGCGCGTCGTAGATAGACACAAAAACCCGGTAGGTTCATCGAATCCGCTCGAAGGGAGCCCTTGCCAGGTTATGAATGTAGTTAAAAACCGCTATATCAATATAGTCAAAAACCTCTGCTCGGTAGCCGTCGTGGTCCTGACGTTTGCGGCTGCCACGGCGATTGCTCGCGCCCAAGAAACGCCGGCGCCGGCCGAAACGTCCACTCCGACTTTCATGGACCGCGAGTACGACGGTAACTTGCACGTCACGCTAGCGCCCTACATCTGGGCACCGACGCTGAAGGAGAACTTGCAATTCTCCATTCCGACGCTCCCGCGAAGACGGGGCCATGGCGGCGGCGTCCTGCAGACCAGCTTTCAGGTCGGCCCAGCGGACTATCTCTCGAAGCTCGACTCAGCCGCAATGTTTGCATTTGACGTGCGCAAGGGCAACGTCGATCTCTTTGGCGACTATATCTATGTAAACGCTACTACCAGCGCGAGTGCCTCCGGAACCATCACCGGCCCGCTCGGAAGAGTTCAAATCCCCGTGAGCATTGACGCGAATGCGCGTCTGAGAGCGTCGATCTGGGAAGTTGCGGCCGGCTTTACCGTCGCCAGAGGCCACAACGCCGATCTCAGCATCATCACCGGCATGCGCGGGCTTCCGGCTGACCTCAGTTTCGGCTATTCCGCGACGATCGGCAGGCGAGGCATTCTCGCGCCCTCGGGTAACATCGCGGCCGACACTGATCACTCAGGACGTCATCTTCGGTCTGCGCGGCAAAGCGTTTTTCAACGATCACTGGTTCGTGCCGTACTACATCGACACTGGAACGGCGATCGGACAGTTAGGTAACTCGACGTGGGAAGGCTATACGGGAGCAGGATACACATTCAATCACGGTCAAACGCTGATCGCTCTCTATCGCACCTTGAACTATTACGGATTCCCTCCCACCTCGCACGTACAAAAGCTGACGATGGCGGGCCCGCTGCTAGGTTACACCTTTAACTTGTGACGATCGAAGCGTTCCTAGCGCGACTCGGTGTCGCGGCGATACTCGGGATCGCCATCGGTTTCGAGCGTCAGTGGCGTCACCGTTCGGTGGGTCTGCATACGAGCAGTTTGGTCTCGGTCGGTGCGGCGCTCTTTGCTCTGCTCGACTACACGCTCCACGCGACTGACAGCACGCGCATCATTGCCGGCGTCGTTACCGGCGTCGGCTTCATTGCCGGCGGCGTTATTTTGCGATCTGGCTTGAGCGTTGTCGGGCTCAACACCGCGGCGACCGTCTGGGCGACCGCCGCGATCGGTGCTCTGGCCGGCTTTGGTTTTTATGCCGAAGCCGCTGCCGGCGCCGTCACAATTATTCTAGTGAACTTGGTGCTTCAGCCGCTCGCAGACGCGATTGACGCGCGGATGCAAGCGCATCACCGCGACCCGGAGTGAAAAAGGGCCCACTGGGGCCCGGTTTCGTTGCGGGCGCCTCCGACGCCGATCCGACGACGGTAGCGAGTCTCACGGTCGTCGGCGCGGCGACCGGATATATGCTCTCCTGGCTCGTCGTGCTCTTATTTCCGATGATTGCCGTCGTGCAGAGCATCGCCGCGGCGGTCGGCTCATCTCAAACGAGCATTCAAGCCGCTATCCGCCGTCATTACGGCTTGGGATGGGCTTTGCTCGCGCTCGTCGCGGTCGTCGCCGTAAACGTGTTTACGCTCGCTGCCGACCTCGTAGCCGGGGCCGAATCGTTGAAGCTGCTCTCCGGCCTGCCGCGCGCAATCTTCGTCTTGCCCTTTGCCGCCGGCACTGCGTGGCTGCTTTTGGCGCGCTCGTATTTGCGCATCGAACGCTTACTGTCGTACCTTCCATTCATCTTCATCTGCTACGGCATCAGCGCCGTTTTAGCAAAACCCGATTGGCGAGCGCTCTTGCGTTCGCTGATCGTTCCGCACTTCGACTTTACGCTGCCGGTCGTGACCGGCGCGCTCGCGTTGCTCGGCACGACGTTAACGAGCTACGTCTACTACTGGGAGTCGATCGAGGTTGCCGAACGCGGAACGGCGCCGTCGGAGGCGCGCACCATGAAGGCCGACGCAGCGTGGGGAGCGCTTGCGCCCGGAATCTGTTTTCTCTTCATCCTCGTCGCGACGGCGGCGACGCTGGGCAGAACGCATACGAGCGTGCAAACCGCAACCGATGCCGCGATCGCCCTGCAGCCGCTGGCCGGGCCGTGGGCCACGGCGCTCTTTGCAATTGGACTGCTGGCCTCGGCGGCGAATCGCAGTCCCGATCCTTACTGCGACCAGCGCTTACGTCGTCACGCAGACGTTCGGCTGGCGCGGAAGCCTGAACGCGTCGTTGAACGAGGCGCCCATTTTTTACGCCGTTCTGATCGGCTCGCTTGCATTTGCGACGGCACTTGCGTATGCGGGAATCGCACCGATCGCGCTGCTCTACTGGGCCTCGGTTGCCGGCGGTTTGGCGACGCCGCTCACGCTCTGGCTCCTGCTCGCGGTTGCAAGCAATCGCGCCGCTTATCGGCGAAAACCGCATCGGCGGTTGGCTTGCTGCCGGCGGCGCAGCCGTCGCGACCATCGTCACCGCGTCGTGCGCGCTTTTTCTGGCTAAGGTGCTTTAGCTCGCCTCGTCGCCGTAGATCAAGGCCGTCTTCGTCGTCCCGTCGGCAAGATAGTCGTGCAGCGGGCCCTGCAACGCCTTGAAGAAATCGTCGGCCGCCTTCTGCCCCTTCTGCTCTTTGTCGCCCTTGCCGAGAACGTGCGTCGAGAAGCCGAACTCCGCGATCAAGGGTTCGAAGCGGTCGGGTATCGGACGGGCCCAAAGCGCCAGCGTCGCATGCGCCGTGATCCCACACCGAACGAGAGGGTGCCGAGCGTCGACTGAAGCTCGAACACCTTTGCATCGCCGACGATCGAAAGCATCTGCTCCATGTCGAGACCCAGGGTGCGCAAATGTGGCAAAGCCGCAGCCAACCGCGAGAGCGGAGCTTCCGCCGGGATCTCCGGATACTCGACGATGACGTTGTTTGAGAAGATGCTGACCATCGTGCCGGGCGCATCGCCGCGAATAAGCTCCTCCTTGAACTTCTTCTTCTGCAGTTTCGACATCGTAGTGTCGGTGTCGAAAGCCGCTGCCTTGTCGTAATCGGGCGTGCGGCACTTGAAGGTGAGCTCCCAGCTCTCGTCGGGCCACATCGCTTGGCGAAGCTGCCGGCGGCGAAAGATCAGCTTGTTCTTGCGGAGATCCTGGTTCTTCGTATCGTAGAACTGCACGATCCGCAGCTGCGAGTCGAGCGATTCGACCGGCTCGTAATGCACGCCCAGCTTCTCGGCCGTTTGGCGCAGCAGCTCGTTGAACTCGAGCACCGCTCGCCGGGTTGGAAACTTCTCCGGTTTGAGGAGCAGTTTGAACTCACGATGAGTAACCAGTGGAGTCGCGATCTTTTTCTCTCCGTTCTTGCTCAAGGCTGAAATCCTAACTCCGCACGCAGCGGAAGCCGAGGTGAGACATGCCGGTATCAATCATTTGCGGCGAGCGCGCCGCGGGCCGAAAACGTAAGCAATAACTCGGCGAGCAGAGGAACGACCCGCCCTTGAGCACTCTGCGCGGGATGCGCGTTTGGGGTTGGCAGGGATCGTAGCTGCGTTCGCGCGCGTCGCCGGCGCAGCACGGCGATTCCACGGCGGTGCGATCGCTCACAAACCAATCGCTCGTCCACTCCCATACGTTGCCGGCCATATCGTAAAGCCCGTATCCGTTGGCTGCGAATCGTCCGACCGGCATTGTGCCCGGCCCGCGACGCGCGTCACTCTTCCAAGGAAACTGGCCTTGCCACGTGTTGGCGGCCGGTGTTCCACCCGGTTCCATCTCGTCGCCCCAAACGAAGTCCTTGCCGTCCAATCCGCCGCGAGCCGCGTACTCCCACTCCGCTTCGGTCGGCAGTCGTTTACCGGCCCACTGCGCGTACGTTTCCGCGTCTTCGTATGCGACGTGCACGACCGGATGATCCGGCCGCAAATCGACCGAACTGCCGGGTCCCTCGGGGTGCTTCCAAGATGCGCCCGGAACCCACGACCACCACTGCGAGTAGTCCCGGAGATCGACCGGCCCGGCGGTCATGTGAAAGACGAGCGAGCCGGGAACCAGATTCTCGGCGGGTGCCCCCGGGTAATCGGCGGGGTTCAAATCGCGCTCCGCAACCGTGATGTATCCGGTCTTGCGGACGAACTTCGAAAACTCCGCATTGGTGACGGCGTACGCGTCAATGCAAAATTCCCCGACCGGCACCTCGCGGACCGGCGCTTCCTCGGGATAGAAACGATCGGAACCCATCAGGAAGGTTCCGCCGTCGATCCGGACCATCGTGTCGCGCACCGCCTCGATCATGGCTCCCTATCCTTAAGCGCGGCTGACAGTCGGCCCTCGTCGCTTCTTAAGCGGTCATTCAATGCGCAGAGAGGAGGCGCGAGTTGAGCGCTGAATTCCTCCCGTCCCCGTTGTAAACTGAAAACTCCACACTTACCTCGCCAGGATGCGAGAAGGGAATACAGTATGCCCGCCCAACCCAACATCGTCGCCATCATGGCCGACGATATCGGCTGGTTCAACATCGGCGCCTACCATCAGGGAATCATGGCCAGCCGCACCCCAAACCTCGATCGGCTCGCGTCTGAAGGGATGCGATTTACCGATTACTATGCGGAGGCGAGCTGCACCGCCGGCCGCGCGAACTTTATCACCGGTGAGCTCCCAATTCGCACGGGTTTGACGACCGTAGGTCAGGCCGGCGCGACGGTCGGAATGCCCGACGAAGCGCCGACGATTGCGACCGCGCTCAAGTCGATGGGATATGCTACCGGACAGTTCGGCAAGAATCACCTTGGAGATTTAAATCGCTATCTTCCTACGCTCCACGGCTTCGACGAGTTCTTCGGCTATCTCTATCATCTCGATGCGATGGAGGACCCCGCGCACCCCAACTATCCGCAAGATCTCAAAGATAAGATTGGCCCGCGCAATATGGTGCACTCCTGGGCCACCGACAAAGACGACCCAACCGTCGACCCGCGCTGGGGTAAGGTCGGAAAACAAAAGATCGAAGACTGTGGAACGCTCTATCCCAGAACGCATGGAAACCGTCGACGACGAAATCCTCGATCACACGCTGAAATTCATCGACAAAGCCAAGGCGGATAACAAACCGTTCTTTGTTTGGCTCAATCCCACGCGCATGCACGTCGTCACCCACCTCTCCGCCGAAGTATCGAAGGCTTGCGCAACGCCGAGAATGGTTGGTCGAATCCGAGGCTGGAATGGCGCAACTCGACGATATCGTCGGTGCGGTCATGAAGAAGCTCAAGGATGCCGGTCTCGACGCAGAACACGATCGTCATGTTCACCACCGACAACGGGACCGAGAACTTCACCTGGCCCGACGGCGGCCAAACGCCTTTTGCCGGCGGTAAAGGCACCGTGCTCGAGGGCGGCTTCCGCTCGCCCTGCATCCTGCGGTGGCCGGGTAAAGTGCCGGCCGGAAAAGTTGAGAACGGAATCTTCTCGGGTCTCGATTGGTTCCCAACGTTCGTCGCTGCCGCCGGAAACCCGAATATTGTCGACGAGCTCAAAAAAGGTAAGCAGCTCGGTGATCGCACGCTACAAGGTACATCTCGACGGCTACAATCAAATGAACCTCATCACCGGGAAAGGGCCATCGAACCGGCACGAGATCTTCTACTTCGCGGAGGGTACGCTCGGTGCAGTGCGCGTCAACGACTACAAGTATCGCTTCATCGACCAGCCCGGCGGCTGGCTTGGCGGCACTGTTAAGGTCGACTGGCCGATCCTCACTAACATTCGGCTCGATCCGTTCGAACGCACCGGCATGACCGGTTCGCTCAACTACTACTCATTCTTCGCTTACAACTTCTGGCGCTTCGTTCTCGTGCAAGAGGTCGTAGCGAAGGCCGCGGAGAGCGCGATCGAGTACCCGCCGATGCAAAAAGGTGCCTCGTTCAACCTCGAAGCGGTCAAGGAGCAAATCCAAAAAGCCGTCGCCGCGCACTCCGGTTCGTAGCTCGGAGTGATCGAAGATTAAGAATGGGCGTTCCGACAACGAAGGCCCATTCACGATTCTAATGGAGGGCTCGCTCCATTACTTCTGATTCCATCGACGAGGCCGTGCTGCGGGATCCGTGGGAGCGTCCGATCTTTCTTGCGTCGGTCGCAGGCAATTTTCTGCTCATGGGCATCGCGATTGCCTTAATCTTTTTTCAGCCGGGTTGGCTAAAAGGCCATGCTTTCTTGAACAAGGAGATCACGCTTCTCCGAGTCGTGGCAATCACAGCGCTGATCGGCATTCCGCTTCTAGTGCTGAATCGAAATCGGCGCGAAGCATCGATTCGCGGCAATTCCGTGCGCCTCTCGGACCAGCAATTTCCCTGGGTTTATGCCGTTCTCAAGGACCACTGCCGGCGGCTGGGCATGAAGGAGACTCCCGAGCTTTTTCTCACCAGCGGTTCGATCCAGCCCTACTCACAAACTTTCTCGTCCTGGCGCGAGACCTACATCGTCCTTCATCAAATCATCTTCGACATCAACGACGAGAAGACGCTCGATGTCATCTCCTTCCTTATCGGGCACGAGCTCGGCGCGGTTCGGCTGAACCATACGGCGGTTTGGAACGAGATGCTGCTGACTTATGTTTCCTCTATCAAGTGGCTGCGCAATCCACTGGAACGGGTGCGCACGTATTCGCGGGACCGGTACGGCGCCGCCCTCACGCCGACCGGGTTCCGCGGCCTGCTGATCAATGCGGTGGGTCGGCGGCTCATGGACCACGTTAACATCGAAGCGTATCTCGCTGAGGAGAGAAGCTACGGGGGATTCTGGTCCTTTTTGAACGTATTCTTCGATCCAAAGCCGCAGGTTTTTACTCGGTTGCACAAACTCCACGACGCGGGTTACCGCTACATACCCTACGTGCCGGAGGCAAAATGAGTCGCGCGCACCAGGTAATCACGACGGTTGCAGCCGTTACTCCGACGGCGGACGGATCGTTTTTACGGGCGACCTCAACGGTAATCTCTTAGCGCTCGACGCGACGCGGTAAAGTGTTCTACCGCTACGACACGAAGAACGCGATGGCGGGCGGAATCATCACGTATCGTGCCGGAGGAAAGCAGTACGTCGCGGCGGCCGCCGGAAATACTTCGTTTGTCGCCTGGAAAGTGACCGAGAAGCCGACGCTCTTTATCTTCGGGCTATGACCTTACTGCCGCGCGACGATCATCTGGAGCACTTCTTCGCGCGAAAGTAAGTGGTCGAGACTCTCGCCTGGAGCCTCAATGACGACGGCGTCAACCGTTCCGTTGAACTCGCTCTTTTCAGGCGGCATGTCGGGCGTCATTGGCGAGCCTCGCTTCACCCCAACGTCCGACGTCTCGTCGGCCGAGAAGACCATCGGCGCCGTCTGCTCGATTCGCCCCGCTCCGACGGGCTTTCCGTCAATGAAGAGCGTGACGTTACCGCCCTTCGCGAGACCGCCGCCGTCGTAGGCGAACTCCATCCGCACCTGATGGGTTCCCGCGGGCAGTTGCTCCGAGGCGGTAACGACGAAGTCCCGGAGTCCGACGAAGTTATAAAGATACGTCAGCTTCCCGTCCTTGACGTAAAACATCCAGCCACAGGCGATGCCGCCCTGGGAAATGATGACGCCGTTTGCGGTTTGCCCGTCGGGTACGGTGACCTGTGCGGTAACGGAGTGGCTCTTGTTCTTCACGTTGACGACGCCGTTTTCGTTGAGCCCGCCCATTCCGTTGGCCAGCACCTGCGACGTTCCCCGAATTAGTACCGGCCGCCCGGCCAGATCTGCGTTAAACCGTTCGCTCCCGCGATCGTCCATCGGTAAGACGTTATTGCGCGTCGCCTCGATCAGCCACAAGCGCTGGAGCTCGTGCAGTTTTTCGGGCATCTGCTTCGAGAGATCGTGCGCCTGCGACCAATCCTTCGTCGTATCGTAGAGCTCCCAGACGTCGTCGTCGAAGGGCGGCGCCACTTCGGTCATGAGCCAAGGCGTTCGGTGGCGGGTAACGGCCGTCCAACCCTTGTGGTAGATGCCGCGATTCCCGAACATCTCGAAGTATTGCGTCTCGTGGCGCTCGGCAGCGCTCGCATCGTCGAAGCTATATGCCATGCTCACGCCCTGCATCGGCACTTGCGCGACGCCGTTCACCATGTACGGTTGAGTGAGATCGGCGATCTCGAGAATCGAGGGAGCCACGTCGATCACGTGGTGGAATTGATGCCGGACCTCGCCCTTCGCCTTGATCCCCTTGGGCCAGTGGACGACCGTCCCGTTGCGCGTGCCGCCCCAATGCGATGCAACTTGCTTCGTCCACTGATACGGCGTGTCCAGCGCGTGCGCCCAACCGACGGCATAGTGATTGTACGATTCGGGGCCGCCGAGCTTGTCGATACGCTGGGTGAGGAACTCGGCCGTTTCGAGCGCGCTCATGCCGTTGAATGGGATGGTTTCGTTGAAGGTTCCCTGCAGCGTGCCCTCGGCCGAGGCTCCATTGTCGCCGATGATGTAGTAGATCAACGTATTATCGAGCGCTTTTATTTTATCGAGCGCGTCGATCAGCCGGCCGACGTGATGGTCCGCAAACTCGAAGAACCCTGCGTAGACTTCCATCTCGCGGGCGAGTACGGGCTTGAACTCAGGGGTTTGAGAATCCCAGGCCGGAATCGCGTCGGGCCGCTTCGTCAGCTCGCAATCCGGCGGAATGACGCCTAACTTTTTCTGTCGTGCAAACGTCTCTTCGCGCAGCTTGTCCCAACCCTGGTCGAACTTCCCCTTGTACTTGTCCGCCCATTCTTTGGGTACGTGGTGCGGCGCGTGTGTGGCGCCGGGTGCGAAGTACATGAAAAACGGCTTATCGCCCGCCAGCAGCCGCTGTTGACGCACCCATGCGATTGCGCGGTCGGTCATGTCCTCCATGAAATGATAGCCTTCTTCCGGAGTCTTCGGCGGATCAATGATCTTCGTGCCTTCATGAATAGACGGGTACCACTGATTCGTTTCCCCGGCAACGAAGCCGTAGAAATACTCGAATCCCGAGCCCGTCGGCCAGCGGTCGAACGGCCCGACCGGACTCGCCTCCCACACCGGAACCTCGTGGCACTTTCCAAACTGTGCCGTCGAGTATCCATTGAGTCGAAGGATCTCCGGCAACGGCGCCATTGAGTTGGGCCGAATCGAGTTGTAGCCGGGAGCCGACGTTGCGATTTCCGTGATTCCTCCCATGCCTACCGCGTGGTGGTTGCGGCCGCTCAAAAGCGCGGCCCGGGTCGGCGAACAGAGCGCGGTCGTGTGAAAACGCGCGTAGCGCAATCCGTTTTTCGCGAGCCGTTCCGCGGTCGGCGATTGGCAGGGCCCTCCGAACGTGCTCGAGGCGCCAAAGCCTACGTCGTCAATCAGCACGATCAGCACGTTCGGCGCGGCTTTCGGCGGCAGCAACGGCTCGATCGGCGCAAACTTCGAGTCGGGATCCTTGGCATCGTAAGCAATGAATCCCGCGTAGGGCTGATCCGGAATCGGTAGGATTTCCCGCTGAACCACCTTCGATTTGCCGTTTGAATTCGTCATGCGTCCTTACCATTTGGTCCCAGCTCGGCGTGCAATCCTTCGCCTAGCGTCTTGCGCTGCTTTTCGCCCCCGGTTAGTTCCTCGGGTTCCCATGGCTCCCACTCTTCCCAGCCCAAGGTCTGGGCCGTCAGGCGGAAGCCGAAACCGACGATGAATGCGATACCAGTCGCCGCCGTCGGTGACAATCCCAACCCACCGTCGCAGACAACGTAGGCTATTCCGGTCAGCGCCGCCGCCGTCATGAAGAACTCGCCGCGGACGAGCTGCTTGGGGACGGCGAGACAGGCCGTGTCAATGATCCATCGCCCAGCCGTCGTTGCGATCATCCCGATAATTACCGCCGCGAAGTAGCCGAGATGCGCGTGAAGGGCCGCCTGCGCTCCCACGATCGCGTACCACGGCAGCGAGAACGCGGTCATAAACTGAAAGAGGCCGTCCTTGAACTTCTGTTCGCTGTTGAACTCGATGAGCAGAGCCAGGCACGCCGCCGCCAAACATGCAATCAGAAACCATGGATTGGCGAGCGCCGACGGGATCTTGTTGACCAGGACATCGCGCACGATCCCACCGCCGATACCGCCGGCATATGCCAAAATGACAACGCCGATGATGGTGAAGTGTCTGTAGTGATCGGGACGGCGAGCGAGCAAGGCGCCGTTGAACGCGTTCGTCGCCGCTGCGATCAACGAGATGTAGTCGTTAAACGTGAGCGTCGCGAGCCCGAACTGCGAATAGATCAGCGGCGTCATCCGGCAGCCGCCTTGGTGCGCAGGACGAATATTCTACCGAAGATCGTCACCACGACGAACTGAATCAACAAATAGGCCATGACGCTCGCGATGATCAGCGGCTCTCGGAAATTCGAGGTCGAGATAACCAAACAGAAGCCGATGTTGCGCAGCGTGGTCGCGATTCCAAGCACCCGCTGGTCTTCGCGAGCCGGGCCGCCCAGCAACCAGCCGGTTATCATCGAAAGGACCGCCAGGCAGAGCATCGCCAGCATGCCGTTCGACCCATAAACCAAAGCTACAGCGCTCACAAACTTGGGAACGAGCAGGATGAGCACCAAAAGGATCGTGACGAAAAAGGTGATGCGCGAAACTTGCACGAGGCGTGGCGCTATTGCCGGAATTCGCCTGGCTACTATGAGTCCGATCAGCAGCGGCAGCACCTGGAAGAGCAGCAGTGTCGTGACGACCTGGCGCAGTGGGAGCTCCCCCGCGACCGCCGTCGGTAACACGAAATGTGCGGTCAGCGGAACGGTCACGAGCGAGAGCAACGGTAGGACAACGGCAAGCTCGACCGCGAACCCGAGGCTTCCGCCCCGTTTTCTTACCGACGCAAGAACTAACGGGACCCCGGGTGCAATCGCCATCAAGAGAAACCCGGTGGCGACGAAGGGCGGCAGATGGAAGAGCTTGGCAAGAAGCACTCCCAGGAGCGGAATGATCACGAAGTTCGCAAGCAGTGCTCGCACAAGCAAGCTGACGTTTTTGAGATTTTCAATGAGGTGCTCGCGCTTGACCTCCAGGCCCGCCCCAAACGTCAGCGCAATCAGCGCGATGATCGCTACGATCTTGTCTGCATGCATAGACGAGTATGGGTTCCAAGCCAAAGATGCCGTCCCTTCTGAGAAGGGACATAGCGCGGAATGAAAAGCTCGAACGGGCGTACAAGGACTCGACGAGATGGAAGTGCGTAATCGCGTCGACAGGTTCGTCGACATCGCGGGGGTCGCCCTGATCTCGGTGGCCGCGGTCTTGACAGCGCTTTCGGGGTACCAGTCGGCCCGCTGGAGCGGAGCGCAGGCGCGCTTCTACAACGTCACAAATGCGAGCCGAATCGAATCCGCCGAGGCCGCCGATAGAAGCCTCGCGTTAACTGCCATCGACGTCAACCTCTTCCTCCACTATATTGACGCGGTTGAGGCCGGCAACTTGCGCGACGCCCAGTTCGTTAACCGGCGCTTGCGGCCCGAGATGCGCGCGGCCATGAATGCCTGGCTCGCGACAAAGCCTTTTACCAATCCTAGGGCACCTTCGTCGCCGTTTGTAATGCCGCAATACTCGCTGCGCGCGCGAGCTGCCTCGCTGCGATACACCGCGCTTGCTTCTGCCAACTTCAGCGCGGCGCTCGAGGCGAACCATCACGCCGACGAGTTCTTGCTCTTGACGGTGATTTTCGCCACCGTTTCGTTCTTGGCGGGCGTGAGTACGAAGATGATTTACCCTCGGCATGCAATCGTCATCGCTGTCGGCCTGATCGCACTGATCTACGGCATCGTTCGACTGGCGGCGCTGCCGTTTCTGTAGGAGGAACCGTCGGATATGCAGCTCGGCATGATCGGCTTGGGCCGAATGGGCGCGAACATGGTGCGCCGGCTGATGCGCGCGGGACACGCTTGCGTCGGCTACGATCCTAATCCCGATGCGGTAAAAGCACTCGCGGCAGATGGGGCGCAGGGAGCCTCTACGTTGGAAGATTTCGCGCAAAAGCTCGAACGGCCGCGCGCGGTCTGGATGATGGTGCCCGCTGCGGTCGTGGACGAGAGCATTGCGAAACTGACGCCGCTGCTCGCCAAAGGCGACGCGTTGATCGACGGCGGAAACTCGTACTACGTCGACGACATTCGGCGCGCGTCGGCGCTGCTGCCGGCGGGGGTCGACTACCTCGACGTCGGAACGAGCGGTGGAGTCTGGGGACTCGAGCGCGGCTACTGCATGATGATCGGCGGCCCCGACGCGTCAGTCAAACGCTTAGACCCGATCTTCGCGGCGCTCGCGCCGGGGCGGGGCAGCATCCCGCGGACGCCCGGGCGCGAGAAGGCCGGAGGCACCGCCGAGATGGGATACTTGCACTGCGGCCCGAGCGGCGCCGGCCACTTCGTCAAGATGGTTCATAACGGAATCGAGTACGGGCTGATGGCGGCCTACGCCGAGGGGCTCAACATTCTGCGCAACGCGAACATCGGCAAACAAGTACAGGTCGCGAGCGCTGAAGTCACCCCGCTCCGAGACCCCGAGCACTATCAGTACGACCTCAATCTACCCGACATCACCGAGCTTTGGCGGCGCGGCAGCGTCATCGCGTCGTGGTTGCTCGATCTCACCGCGGCCGCGCTCATGCAAGATCCGCAGCTCAAAGCGTTTGACGGACGCGTCTCCGATTCGGGAGAGGGCCGCTGGACGATCAAGGCGGCGATCGACGAGGCGGTCCCCGCGCCAGTGCTGACGGAGGCGCTTTACGAGCGCTTCAGCTCCCGCGGCAACGCCGAGTTTGCCGACAAGCTGCTCTCGGCGATGCGCTAC
Organism: Vulcanimicrobiota bacterium; assembly: GCA_963831815.1. Classification (GTDB taxonomy): domain Bacteria; phylum Vulcanimicrobiota; class Vulcanimicrobiia; order Vulcanimicrobiales; family Vulcanimicrobiaceae; genus Cybelea. The sequence goes on along the minus strand of CAWHRL010000001.1, from coordinate 413,640 downwards.
GAGTTCGGCGGCCACCTCGAGCAGAAATAATCACGGCGTAACGATCGGCTGTCCTGCGTGCGTCACGATCGCAACCGCCGCCGCGATCGCTACCACGTCTTCGAGCAACGCTGCCGGCACGCGCCCGATCAGCGAGATCGTCAGCCTGCGCGCCCACAGGCCGCCATAGGCCCCGATGGCTGCGCCGCAAGCGCCAAGCAACACCCCCGTAACGATCGACGCCCCGGTGGGCGCGGTCAACCACCATCCGCAAAATCCGCCGCTTAATAAACGCGCGATGAGGCCGACAGGCGCGGTCCGAGGCGGCGTTTTGGGATTGAGATCGCCCGCATACTCCAGCAGCGCACCTGCGGCAAGAACGTACGACGCCCAACCGCCGCCTCGTAAGAGCAGGAGCACGGCCGGAGCAGTTAGCGTTCGCAGCCCCGCCACGATACCGAGAAGGAGTGCCGCAACCAACGAACTCACAACCGTTGACTCCTCTTCAGAATTCTATCAAAGGCATTAACACCGCTCGCCGTCAAAACGCTCCCACGATGGTCTGGCTTTCGCCCTTTCCTGCCGTGATCACGCTGCCCTTATTCGCCATTCTCTTCGCGGCCGTCGGAGTTCTGACCCACACGTTCGTTCGGCGGTTCTTACCACCGCCCGAAAAACTCAGCGAACATCACGAAGTAGCGGGCTTTTTAGTGGGTGTGGTGGGCGTTCTCTACTCGGTGGTTTTGGGATTTCTCGTCGGAGCGGTCTGGACGAACTTTTCGACGGCGCAGCAGACATCCGACCTCGAAGCCGGATACGTAGCCGACGCCTTTAACTACGCGGCGGAGTTGCCGCCGTCGCAAAGGCGCCCAGTTCAGCGGCTCATCGCACAATACGCAATTGCCGTCAAACGCGAAGACTGGTCTCATCCGAGTACCGAAGGCAACGAGGCTACCGGTGAACTGCTCGCACGAGCAGTGCGCATCGTGACAGCGCCCCCGCCTTCAACGAAAGACTCGAGCCCAGCTCAAGTTCTCGAGGGCGCTGCGGTGCGGGACTCACTGCTCGGCAGCCTACGCAGCATCGGAGACAGCCGAAGACTACGCATCGTACAATCTTCGAGTCATTTGCCGGCCGGAATGCTGGAGGCGCTCGTCTTAGGAGCGATCTTCGTCGTCACCTTCACTTTTTTCTTCGGCGTACGCAGCTACCTCAAGCAAATGTCCATGACCGCTCTGCTGGCGGGCTCGATCGGGCTCTTCTTCGGACTCATTATCTTGTTGAGCCAGCCATACTCCGGCGGGATCACGGTCTCGCGTGAGGCGTGGTCGGTCGTGATCGCCGGCAATCACCTTGCGGACTACGCGCGCTGAACGCTCCGCACGATTTTCAAACGCACTGCTCGGCACGTTGTGAAGTTGACCGAGGTCGCTATAAGGAATTTCGTGCCGCCGCGAACAAGGCTGCTGCGTGTTGCACGTCGCGCTCGCCTGCTCCATCACGGTTTTCGGGCGGCACGGCACCTATGTGCCTACGCCGCAACTTCACGGTCCTGGGCTGCTGCTCGACGGCGCCGGCGTCACCGGATCGCCCAGCGCTTCGATCGTCTGGCTTCATCGGCGCATTACCGGCGACGCGACGCGCCGCGGCGGCAACGTTGTCGTGTTGCGCGCCTCCTATTCCGATATCTACGATAAGCCGTTTTGGCAGTACGGAAACTTCGCATCGGTGCAAACCGTGCTGATTCCGCCGTGCGCCTCGCGCGCGCAGGTCGATTCGGTAGCGCCGATCGTCGACCGGGCCGACGCGGTCTACTTCTCCGGCGGAGATCAAGCGCATTACGTCGCATGGAAGGACAGCGAGCTGATGGCCGCCGTCAAACGCGTCTACGCGCGCGGCGGAGTCGTCGGCGGCGGAAGCGCCGGCTTGGCAATTCAAGGCGCCGTGGTCTATGACTCAGTTGCCGGCGATCGCCGCAACGAAGAGACGACCACTAGCGACGCCGTCAAAAATCCTTTGGAGGCGCGCATCAGTTTCACGACCGGACTCTTCGCGTGGCCGGCGCTCGCCGGCACGATCACCGACACCCACTTCGTCGCGCGCAACCGCTTTGGGCGCACCGTCGTCTTTCTCGCGCGCATTCTCAACGATCGTCTGCTACCGGATGCGCGCACCGTCTTTGCGCTCGGCGTCGATCAAGGCAGCTCGGTCGTCGTGGATCCCGACGGCACCGCGACGTTACTCAACGAGCCTGACGGACGCGGTGCGTACCTCGTTCGCGCGCAGGCGATTCCACGCATCGCTCCAAACCAGCCGTTGCGTTATACCGTCGCCGTTTCGCATGTCGCTCGCAACGGTGAGCGCTTCGACTTGCTTCACAAGCGCACGTCTCAAACCTGGTACCAGGTAACGGTCGACGGCGCTCACGCGCCCGTCTATAAGCGGGACCCGTACTCGCCGTGACGTCGGACCTATCGTACGAGCAGCTCGAAGAGCAGCTCCACGCACTACTCGACGGAGAAACCAATCTCATCGCCAATGCCGCGAACTTCGCAGCATTCATCGCTCACGAACTGCCTTTGGTGAACTGGGCCGGCTTCTACTTCACAACCCCCTCTGAAGAGCTCGTGCTAGGACCGTTTTGCGGACGCCCGGCTTGCACGCGAATACCGCCGGGCCGCGGCGTCTGCGGCGCGGCCGCATCGAAGCTCGCGACGCTCGTGGTCGACGACGTTGATGCGTTCGACGATCATATCGCCTGCGACGCAGCCTCGCGTTCGGAGATCGTCGTGCCGCTCTTCATCGGCGGCGAGTTCGCCGGCGTCTTCGACTGCGACAGCCCGCTGCACGCGCGCTTCAGCGACGCCGATCGCCTGGGTATCGAATCCCTGGTCCGGGCGTTCATCGAGTCGGTGCGACCGTCGGCGACGTCCGCACGCTGAGCGCGACCCACCCGAGATTCGCAAGCGCCATACCACCGATCGTCAGAAAGACCGCCTCGAAGCCAAAGCGCGCCGCAATCAATCCGCCGAGCAACGGTCCGGCGAACATGCCCAAAAACGTCGCGCTCGACGTGATACCGTAAACCTGTCCGCGCCGCTCGCGCGGAAAGATTCGGCCGATTAGCGCGTTTGCCGTTGGAAGCACTCCACCTAAGAACAAACCCACGCCGAAACGCAACCCGATAAACGCGCCGATCGTGCTCGCGAACGCTTGCGGGATCGTGAGCGCGGCAACGCCGCAGAGCGAGATGAGCAGCACGCGGCGGTAGCCGATGCGATCGCTTCGCTTCCCCAAGAAAGGCGAGGCGACCAGATCGGCCAGGCCGGTAACCGCAAAGGCCAGTCCGACTGCCGTTGCAAGCCAGGCCGGATTACCGACAAGCTCGCGCACGAAGAGCGGCACGACCGGCTGTACGCCGAAGGCGACGACTTGCGCGAGCATTACAACCACGAACATCGGCGCGAGCCGTGGGTGCGTCGCGACCTCGCGCAGGTTAGCGAAGAACGAGCTGCGCGGCCCGCTCTTTTCGGGTTTGACAACCGTTCCCGCACGAAGGCGATGCAGACTAACGCGGCAACCAGCGCGACGAGCGACGTCGCGAAGAAAACGTGGCGGTAATCCTGCAGACGGTCGGCGAGAAATCCGCCGAAGAGTGGACCGCAGAGTGCGCCGACGAGTTGCCCGGTCGTCATCCAGCCCGAGCGAAAACCCGAGGCTCTCTTCGGGTACTTGCGTGCCGACCATCGCGATGGCGGCGGCGGAGAAGCCGCTGAAGATCCCCATGCAGGCGCGTGCGGCAAAGAGCTGCCAAACGTTCTGCACGAAACCCATCAGCGCGGTAAAAACCGCAATCGCGAGGCACGAGCGAACGACCATCGCCTTACGACCCGTGCGATCGGCGATGCCGCCCCAGACCGGCGAGAAGATTGCCGCAGCCAGAAAGTTTATCGACGCGACGATTCCGGCCCAGGCCGAAACCGCCGCGATCGGCTTAACGCCGAGCTGAATGATGTAGAGCGGCAGAAACGGGCCGGAGACGGAGAAGGCGAACGACATCAACGCCTGCACCGTCACCATTAGCCAGAGCGTGCGCTGCCACGAGCTAGGCGTCACGCCCTCGCTTGTACCCTATTGAGGCGGCGCGCCCTCCATATGCATCATGCCGGGCCCGTGAGCCATCCCCATCATCCCCACCATCGGATGCGGCGAGAGCACCATCAGCAAGACGGTTCCGGCGTCGGACTGCATGCGCTGGGACATCGCGCCGTTCGGACCGTGGTCCATCCAGTTCGCGTGTCCGGCCGGCATTTCGCTCTGCAGCTGGGTTCGCATCTGCTCGTCGAGCTGACGGCTCTGCTGCGAAAACGACGAGTGCGCAGCGAGAATTCGTTGCCGCTCGGCGGGCGAGAGGATCTGATCGAGCCGCTTGGCCGCGGCCTGCGGATCGGGGCTCTGTTCGATCGCCAGGTCGCCGATCGTCGCCGCGACGGCGCGGAGATGAACCGGGCTGAGCGAGGAAAGAATCTGCGAGCGCATCTGCTGGTGGAGCTGCTTCTCCTGCTGTCCAAACTGCTCGAAGGTCTGCCGCATCGCTTGCTGCTGATCGGCCGTCGGTGCGGCCGGGGCGTTCGTATCCTGCGCGAGCGCGGCTAGCGGCGCGACGCCGAGCGCCAGCACCAGCGCTAAAATGCTTTTATTCATACGCTATTCTACGGCGATTCCGCCTAAAAGTTACTGAGAGCCTCGCTCCTCGGGCTATCCTACTAAGTCGCGCCAGCTCGATGGGCTGACCGTTACGCCGTAGTACTCTGCGGCGGCTCTGATGTTGGCGAAGGCCTGGGCGCGCTCGGTGTCGGTGACTCCCTGAACCTCGCCGAAGCGCGCAATCGCGCTTCGAACGTGACCGGCATCCGTGAGCGGTTCTTTCCGTTCGTCTGGGAATGCGAACGCGCTCTCCGGCAGCTTGGCACGCACCGCGTGCGCCGGGTCGCGTACGGGTTTCCACGTAACTTGCATCCAGGAAGCATATCCCGCCTTTGTCGACGGGGCGTTGCCGTAGAGTTTCGACAGTGCGGCCGACCGCGCGTCTATCATCGCCGCCGCGGCTGCGACGAGACCGGTCTCATCGGTGAGATTGATGCCGAGAAATCGCCTCTCCAGCGTCGCCGGGGTATTCGTGAACCCGTTCTTGAGCAGCGCGACATATCGCTTCGAAAACGCGGCCGGATCGCGCTCGAAGTCCGTGAAGTACTGCAGCGCGAGCAGTCCCGCGTAAAGGTAGTTGACGTCGTAGAGTGGGTCGGTATAAAAGAGCCGGTCTCGCGCCCAGTAGAGCGTTGTCGTTGGATCCTCGGCCGCGCGCGGATCGTACTGCGCGAAAACCCTAACCGTCAGCGCGTTCAGGTCGTCGGCGCTGCGAACCGAGCCGCCGTCCACGCCATGGTAGATCGCGCTCTCGAGATCCGTCTCTTGTGCCGAGCCAAAGACCTGGAAGGTCGCATCGTCTAGAAAATAGTTCAAATAGTACGCCCGTTGTTCGTCGTTAGCAGCGGTCCGGTAGAGGTGATCGAGAAAAAGAAGCTCGTTGAAGATCGCAAACGACTCGAACATAAACGAAGGGCCGAGGTTATACGCCGCGATCGGTTGGTTGCGGCTCATGAACTGGCGATGAACCGCATGGCCTGACTCGTGAGCGACGGCACGCACGGATCTGACGGAGCCGGCGTAGCCGCCGAAATAGACGGCCGACTCTAATCCGGCGAAGCCGAGCGAAAAGCCGGTATCGTCGCATTCTGAAGCGGTGCAGATCTCGAGCCGGCGGTTTTTTGCATCGAGCAATGCGGCGTAGGCGCTCGTGTATTCGTCGCCCATCGGCTGCTCCGCAGCCAGGATGACCGGAATCGCGTCCGCGATTGAAAGTGGCGCCGGTGAGAAACCGGTCTTCGGCGCAAGCACCGCAACGGCTCGATAGCGTGCATAGGCGTTCGAGGAGCGAACGGCCGTCAACGTTCGCTCGACCGACCCGCGCGGGATCGTCTTATCGAAGTACGAAGCCTCAGCAGCGCCGTCGAATCCGCGCAGCCGCGCAACACCATTTCGCGCAGCCGCAATCGAGATGAGCAGCGCCGCATAGGCCTCTTGATGGCTCGCAATCGAATCGGACGACTTACGCAGCCGCTTGTAGGTTGCGGCCGTGGCATCTAAGACCGGCGTGACGGCGAGATCGACCGCCCGCTGCTGCGCCGAGCTTAACCGATGAGCGGCGCTCGCCAGCGAACCCTCGAGAAGATACCGGTATGGAGCAAGCGATGCCGCGCGCGACATCGCCTCGATGCGCGACGAACCGAGCTGCTGCGCCGCCCCCACGATTCGATCGCTGAGACGATCCTCTAGCTGGCCGAGCGCATCGTCGGCCTTAGCGTCGGCGGCATCGCTATCGTTCTCTTCGGCGCGAAGGTACACGTAGATATCGTGCCGCTCCAAGCGCTCGAGCAATGCGTCGTACTCTTCGAGCCACCGCCGCATTGCGTCCGCACGCTCGGGTGTCGCCGATGCTATGAAGGCGCCGGCTTCTGCCGTGAGCGTCGCGCGGCTCGCCGCCTCGGCCGAAGGGCTCGAGAAATAACGGGCTTGATCGATTTCGTATCGTTCGCTCGACACCGCCCCGAGCGAGAGCAACGCCGCGACCGCCCCGATCAGAACCCTCATGCAAGATCTTGTAAGATCGCACCCGCCGCGCGTTTGCCGGGAAAGCCGCTTACGCACCCACCGGGGTGCGCGCCCGACCCGCACAGATAGAGGCTGCGCACCGGTGTACGCGTCGCGAACCGATCTTGGTAGATCTGACCCGGCAGCAACTCGCCATGGAAAATATGTCCGCCAACTAAACCAAAGCGCGACTCCAAATCCGGCGGAGCGAGCACCTGGCGCCACTCGATTGCGTTGGGCAGGTTCGGCGCGTAGCGCGCCAGGACTGCGACGATCTTCTCAGCGGCGGCCTCGCGCTTGCCTTCCGGCCAGCCGTCGGCGCGATCGTACGGAAAGTACTGCGCGAAGATCGAGAGGATGTGCTTGCCGCGCGGCGCGAGCGACGAGTCGGTCGGCGTCTGAAGGAAACACTCGATCAGCGGCTCCTCGCTTTCGCCGCCGCGGCGCGCGTCGGAATAGGCCTTTTCGAGATACGCGATCGACGGCGCGACGTGGATCGTCGCGAAATGATGTGCCTGCGGATCGGTTCCGGGGCGACACGTGAAGTTCGGTAGCTCGCCGAGCGCTAAATTCAGTTTCAGCGATGGACCGACGCTCTTCCACTCCTCGACCTTGGCAGAGAACGCCGCATCGAAGAGCGATGCGTCGAGCAGCTCGAAGAAAGTCGTTCGCGGATGCGCGTTTGACGCCACCGCGCGAGCCCGCACAGTCTTTCCCCCAACCTCGACTCCACACGCTCGGCCGTCGTCTACGGCGATACGATCGATTGCCGCGTCCGCAAAAACCTCGGCGCCGTAGGAACGCGCGGCCGAAGCGAGCGTCTGGGAGACCGAACCCATGCCGCCGCGCACGTACGCCCATGCTCCCTGCGTTCCCAGCAACCGCCCGGCAAGATGATGTGCGAGGACGTATCCGGTGCCTGCATCGCGCGGACCGAGGTAGGTACCGATCAGTCCGTCGTTGACCAACTCCGCTTGGAGAACCGGCGTCTGAACGTAGCGCTCGACCAGATCGGCGGCCGATCCGCGCAGCAGCGTCTGCGTCTGCGAATCGAAGCGCTCGAAACTCGGATCGTCGTCGGAGAACGAGTCGAAGAGCGCTCTGCCCAAACGATCGGTCCGCTCGACGTACGCCTCGTAGCCGGCGACGTCGCGTGAATTGAAGGCCGCAATCTCGCGCGCGTTGCTTTCGCGGTCGGTGCTCATGAGCAGCGATCGCCCGTCGAGCAGCGGCGAGAAGGCATAGGGATCCTTGCGATAATACGTAAGGCCGCGCTCGCGCAGGCCGAGTTCTTCGACCAGCCACGGATCGAGCAAGCTGCAGACGTACGACGCGGTAGATACCGTGTAGCCCGGCCAGATGTCGGTCTCGCTTATCGCAGCGCCACCGAGCCGATCTCGGCGCTCGAAGACCGCAACGGAGCGCCCAGCCTTGGCCAATAACGCCGCGCACGCCAGCCCGTTGTGGCCGGCGCCAATCACGACGGCGTCGTAAGAGTCTTTAGGGTAAACTACTTCAGCGATACGACGGCCGGGATGCGAAGCAATCCCGGCAATAGACCGGCTTATCGCCGCGAGGATTGAACGGCACCTCGGCAACTCCGCCGCAGTTGCTGCACGTCGCGGTGAACATCTCGCGCGGCCGCCCGGTCCGCTCGCCGCCGCCGCCTCCTCCTCCAGCGCCGCTCGAACGCATCTGCTTGCGCGCTTGGCGGCAATCGGGGCAGCGATTCGGTTTGTTCTGGAAACCCTTTTGCTCGTAAAAGCGCTGTTCGCCCGAACTGAAGACAAACTGGCGTCCACAGTCTACACAGTTGAGCATTTCATCAACGTACACGAAACGAGAAACTCCTTAGACTCTGCGACGGTGTGGGCTTCTAAACCCGGGGGGACCGAGAATCCGACCACGTGACGAGAGTAACATTGTGTGGGCGCTTCTGCGACCTCGGCCACGCCGGTCCCTGCCTCCCCATTTGTCATCCTAAGCGGAGCGACACGGAATTAGCGTAGCGTCCTGAGCGTGACGAAGGGCGCGGAGTCGAAGGGCGAAGGGCGAAGGGCCACACCGTGGCCGAAACGATTCCCGACGTGATCGAGCCCGCCTCGCTTGCCGACTACTTCGAAGTGATGACGCGGGCAGTTTTCCAAGCAGGCGTGAGCTGGAAGCAAATCGCCGCACACTGGGACGCTTACCGCGAGGCATTCTCTAACTTCGACCCCGCCCGCGTCGCCGCGTATGACGACGTCGACGTCGAGCGCGTGCTGGAAACGCCGGGAGTCTTACGCATGCCTCGCAAGGTTCGCGCGACCATCGCCGACGCTGTCGCGATGCTCGAAGCCGAACGCCAGTACGGCAGCTTCGAACAGTATCTGCATTCGTTCCCATCGTACGAAGAGCTAGGCAAGGACATTAAGCGGCGCTTTACCCTGATGGGCGATATGAACGTCTGGTACTTCCTCTTCCGCACCGGCCAGGCCGTGCCGCGTTTCGAATCGTGGGTGGCAACGATACGCGGCGAGCATCCGCGCATGCGCGAAATGGTCGAGCGCGCCCGCCTCCAGGGACGCTCGCCGGAGTCCGTAGCGACGCTGGTGTCTCGGAACCGAGTCGAAAAGTTACGGTGACGGCGCGGGAGACGGCGACGAACGCACAGTGGTGGGGCGAATCAAGTAGATGCCCAGACTCGGCGCATAGTTCAGCTCAGGAATGGGCTTGCCATCGAATCCGCGCGCTGTGAGCTCTGCGGCCGTCGTGGCGGCAACGCGTCCGCAGATCATCATTGCCGGAATAACCGTCGCATCGCCGGGCTGCAGTTCGTACCATGTTCCCGATTTTGCGGTGTGCGGCGTGATCGTCCAGCTCGGCGTCGCGGCGCCGCTTGCGAAGTGGCCCTTCAGCTCCGTGAGCGCTTGTGACGCGAGGTTGCGCACTTCGCCGACGCACGAAGACGACGTGCGAATTTCGAACGGATCCTTCGGCGGCGTCGCCGGCAGCTTGTAGAGGCGGAACATTTCCTGACCGGCCTGCGGTTGGCGTGCAACGAAGTAGAGGCCGACCGCCGGCATGAAGTTGAGTTGCGGCACGAAGAAGAGCGGGCTCGCCGACGCGTAGAGTTTGCGCTGGGCAACGTCGTCGGCGCGCGCGATGTGGAGCGACATGCAGCCCGCGAGAGCGCGTAGAATGCCCGTGCCTTTTGGCGTTATCGCAATCGCGTAGGTCGTGCCGAGGCCGTGATAGGTGAGCGTTGCGTCGCTGAGTGCCGGCGCCGGCATCGTCGCTGGATAGCCGGCCGCGGTGCGCGCCGATTCGATCTGCGCGACGAAGGCCTTGAGCTCGGCCGCGAGCTGTCGCGCTTTCGTCCCATTCTCGCTGCTGCAGGTCGTCGGATTGGCCGGCACGGCGAACGGATCGGCCGGCGGCGTCTGCGGCAATGGCGAGAAGAGCGATTGTAAACCGCGGCCGCCCCCGCCCGGTCCGCCGCCGCCAGGACCGCCAGGACCGCCAGGTCCGCTTGCTCCCGCACCGCCACCGGGTCCTCCGCCGTAGAAGCCTCCACCACCGCCGCGCGGTCTAAAGGTCGAGGCGGTCTGCGACGACGCGCCCTGTCCGAACTTCGCCGAGTAGGTCAATGAATACGTCCGCGGCGTCAGCGGGCGCGCGATGTTGGCGATGACATCACCGCCGGCCGTCGTAAACGGCACCGCGTTGACCGGGCTTGCGAATACTCCGCCGAACGCGTTGGTGATGTTTGTCGCCGCGAACGTGAGCGTTCCACGCGTGAGCTGCGCGGTGACGCCCGCGTCATACGTTGTATAGGCGGGGAGATTGTTCGGATTGTTTGCGCTGACGTGTTGGGCGTCCGCCAGCCACTCGAGCATCGAGTGAGGCGCCTTGTAATCCAAAACGATTCCCGCCTTCTGCAGGGGTACGTTCGGGAGCTGTTCTCCGGGGATCGTGATCGACCATGGGTTCGCGAAGAGATAACTATCCGATGCCGCCTGCGCGCCGGTGAGATTGTAATACGGCTCGACGACGAGATTGCCCAGCGTGATGAATCCCGTCAGGGAGGCGCCTTGGTAGAGCCGCTGCACGCCCGCGACCGGAGTCATCATGTAGAGCTGCTGCGGCATAAAAGGTGTCAATGGCGCTCCGTTGCAGCCTGCGGGCGAGTTATAAACCGACGCAACCTCCTCTAGATAGCCCGCCGGCAATGCGCCCAGCTGGTTTAAGACGTAACCGTTGACGTAGACGGGCAGTAGAACGCCGTTTTGCACTTGCCGGTAGAGCGTGAGCGAAACGTTACCGGCGTGGAGTTGGTGCGTGTAGCTGACTCGCACGGAGTTTGACGAGCTGTTCTGCGGTTCTCCACCGGGTGCGTTGCCGAACGCGACCTTCCCCGCGCAGTCGAAACGCAGCGATGCCGGATCGCTGAGCACTTGGAGTCTCCCGGCCGTCGCGGCCGCGCCGCCCAGCGTAAACGATCCGCTATATGTGTCGCGCGTGGTGGGCCGCCAGGTCGCGCCGACACTGCCCAACTCCGATATGCCGGTGTTGCCCGTCGCGGCGCTGAACCCGCCCGATCCAAAGAGTGTCAGCTTATCGCTCGAGTGAATGGTGTCGGTGGCCTGTACGACGTCGTACTGCGTCGTGTCGGCGCCGTTGTAGAATTCTTCGGCCTCCGGTGTTAGTGGCGTCGTCGTGAACTGCGACGACGTTCCATAGGCTTGAAACGAGATCGTGTGGCGCTGCTGGGCGGGAAGCGTCGCGTTGAGAACGTAACCGGTCGACCGCGTAGCGCTCGAGAAACCCGTCGGCGCCGGCTCGCCGTTGACGTACCGGGCTAGCTGGTTCAAGACGCTGCCCGAGTCGAGTGAGAACAGCGACGCTTGAAGCTGCGTCGCTCCGATCAGCGCGCTATCCGAGAGCGAGTAGAGCTGTACGTTGCTGTTGTCGGTGTTGTTCGGCCCGTAGCCGCACGGCAGCGTCGTCGCCGGATCGCCGTTGTAGCGAAGACAGACGATGTTTGTGTTTCGCGTCGAGTTCATGAACATGCCGCTGAGCGAGTTGTTGTCGCCGAACTCGTAACGCGCCGAGAGAATGTTTCCCGAGATCGTGCTGTCGCCGTCGTGGACATAATCGAGGCCGCTTGCGTCGGTATAGAGATCTCCGTCGACGAGGCTTGGATTGAGCCGGTTGACCGTCTGCACCGCTAGGCCCAGCTTTCCGTCCGATCCGGTCTCGGCGATCGAGTAGTTGTAGCGACCATAGCTTCCGGTCGAGATCTGAATCTGGGATATCCAGCTCAGCGTCGGCTGCAGGGTGCTGAAGTTCACCGAACCGCCGAGGCCACCGAGCGTCGCGCCCGCATGTACCGACGCGCCCGCAAAGAGATCGGTCGCGAAAGCCCCGAGGTTTCCGGTCGATCCCGGAGCGTTGAGCGGAATGCCATCCAGCGTCAGCTGCGTCTGCGACGGGTCGTGACCTTCGAGCGAAATGGTTTGCGTCGCGTCACTGTCGTCGCTTGAAGTCGAGACCGTTACGCCCGAGAGCTTGTTGAGCGCGTCGGCTAAATCGGTCGAAAGCCGTCGTTGCGGCGAGTTCTGATCGATGCTCGTCGAGGAGATGGTCGCCGACGCCTTGGCCGTCACTTGTCCAATGACTTTCAAGCCGCCCGTTGCCAGGGCGAGTGAAAACGAAACGGTTACGATTCGGCCGTCGAGCACTTCGAACGAGGCCGATGTCAGACTCGTGTAATCCCTTCGCACGATCCGGGCTCGGTAGATGCCGTCGGGAACGTCGGTGAAGACGACCTTGCCGTTCTTTCCTGTGATCTCCGAAGCAATTACCGGCCCGTCCAGCAGCACTCGTGCGAGTTCGAGCGGTTGCTTGGTAGATGCGTCGACTACGACGATGTCAATTTCGCCGGATTCCGACTGGGCTATGGCGCTTGGGGTTACTGCCGCAAATAGCAAAAGCAGCGAAACTACGGCTGCTATGTTCCGTCGTGGCGACATCTCCGAACGATTATAGAAAACGCTCGCGCAAAACGCCTGAAGCTATCCTGTGAACGCTTAGATTGTAATCGTTACGGCGGTGCCTTGACCGGGCGCGCTATCGATTGAGATCTCGCCCCCGGCGCGCTCGACGGCGCGCTTCGCAATCGCTAGGCCGAGGCCTGTCCCGGCGATTTCACCGCGCCGGTCACCTCTGTAAAATCGCTCGAAGGCGTGAATACGCTCCGATTCCGACATCCCGGGACCTTCATCGCGCACGGTGATGACGGCGTGACCGTTCGTCCGCGCGGCGCGCAGATGAATCGGCGCGTCTGGCGCATACTTCAGCGCGTTCTCGATCACGTTCCAGACGGCTTCGCCAAGCTCGCCTCGATCGGCCTCGATCGTTTTGACGTTATCGACGCTGTAGTCAATCATCCGGTGGTCGTCCAGTCGTCGCGCCGCTTCGCACTGGCTGCGTAGCAGCTCCGCCACATCGATTTGCTCGATCTGAGGAGCGGCCTCCGAATCCAGACGTGCCAAGCGCATCAACCGGTCGATCAAGCCGCGCATGTGCTCTTTCTCGAGCGACATCGTGGCGAGGATCTGCCTCGCGATCCGCGGCTCTTCGATCGCGCCACGCCGCAGCACGTCGATATATCCGGCAATCACGGTGAGCGGAGTTCGAAGCTCGTGCGACGCTTCCGCGGCAAACTGGCGCATCCTCTCTTCGGCGTGGCGCCTGTGATCGATCGCGGTCGCAACGCTCGCGACCGCGTCGTTGAAGGCGGCCGTCAGCGACGCTATCTCGTCACCCCCGGCCATAACGAAACGGCGCTGAGCATAGTCGCCGTCGGCCAAGGCCCTCAGCGAATCGCTCACCTCATTGATCGGGCGCAGCGATTGCTGCGCGAAGAGCCGGCCAACAAACCACGAGAGCAGAATTGCCGCTAGCGCGATGGTCACCACGATCCGCCAGTACGGAACGAGCGACACGAGTAACAGCGGAAAGGATTTCTCGAAACCGACGTAGCCGCCTTCGACGTAAGTGAGCGACAGTGGTTCGAGTCGGGTCGGGTCAGGAGGCACGGGCGGAATGCCCCCGCGGTACGTATAGACCCGCAAGGTTCCGTGCGACGAATGGATCGTCGTGACCTGAGGGCCGCGCAGTGACGGCGGGATGAAATGTTGCATTCCGCCGGCCGCCAGCACTCCAGCGAGCGGCTTGGGGCGCAGCGTCTTGTCGCCGGCAAGATACCGCCCCTTCAAGTCGTAGACGGTGACGCGCAATCCAATTCCGCCTAAGGCGTTGACGATATCGGGCGCCGCTTGCGCGAGCGACATGCCCTCTCGCCGGTACTGATCGACGAGAATGCGAGCTTCCTCGTGCTTGGCGACCATCACGTCGCCGGAAAACCGCTGAAGCTCGAAGACGAGCGCGATCGAGGAGGCGAGGATGACGATCAGGACCGTTACGCCGAGCAGGACGGCATATAGGGCCGAGAGTCGCGCTGCGAGCTTCACCCTACGAGGCCTGTGTTATTGAGATAGGCCATATCCGACGCCGCGCACCGTTCGAATGAACGAACCCGGCTCGCCGGGGCGATCTACCTTTGCACGCAGATACGAAATGTAGGTTTCGACGATGTTCGGGCCGCCTTCAAAGTCGTGCCCCCAAACGATTTCGAGCAGATGATCCTTGCTGAAGACGCGCCGCGGCTCGCGCATAAAGACTTCAAGCAGGTCGAACTCTCGCTGGGTGAATTCGAGCGGCTCTTTGCCGCGCCAGGCCTCGCGCGTTGCGGGGTTGATCGAGATGTCGCGCCACCGCAACACGTTCTCCTCGATCAGCTGAGGTCGTCGCAGCTTCGCCTGAAGGCGCGCGATCAGTTCCTCGAAGATGAACGGCTTGACGAGATAGTCGTCAGCTCCCGAGCTAAGGGATCGAACTTTGTCTTCGGTCCCGCCTTTGGCTGTGAGCATGAGAATCGGCGCCTGCGTGATCTCGCGCAGCCGCGGCAGTAGCGTCACGCCGTCGATCTTCGGCATCATGATGTCGAGGACGATGAGCTCTGGATCGAAAACCTTGACGAGCTCGAGAGCGGCCAAGCCATCCGTGGCGGTCCGCACCTCGTAGCCTTCGCGGGAGAGTCCCAGTTCTAACATCTCGCGCACCATGCGGTCGTCGTCTATAACCGCAACGCGGGCATTGGGCATATGCATTTCTACGCTGCATCGTGCGTTCTCACCCTTGGAAGCACCTGAACGGCCGTCCGGTTCAATGAAGCTAAGCTGCGCGGACCGGGCAACGCCAGCGTTCCAAACGCTGACCCGAGACCAACGCCGCCTGTCCAATAGCTTCGAGGGGATGCGACAGAACCTGGACGCCTCGCGCGGCCAAAAAAGCGTTGGTCGCCTCGTCAGGGACCCAGTGCGCAAAAACGTGAACCTCCGGCGCGCCGGTTGCCTCGGCGAGGGTCGCGATCACCTCGCCAAGCCCGCACTCGCGCGTGGCCACCAGCCTGCGGACGACCTCCGCCTGGAACCGGGCACCGCTCCAGCCGGCCGCTACTATAAGGATGCGCGAGAGCTGACCAAGCTGTGCGGCCTCAAAGTCGACCAGCGCTGCCTGGAGCTGCCCGGCCAATCCCGGAGCAGGCTGGGCATGGAGGGTGGCCCCAGCGATCGTCGCCGACGGCCCTGAGGTCAGGAGCGCCCCGGCCCCAATAAAGTACTCGTCCATGCCCCGATCCTGACATGGACGAGTGCCAACTGGGTGGCGCACAACGGCGCCCCAGGAAAAAGGACGCCTTGAGGCGTTTTTGAGTTAGAAGGGATCGGGTGGCGTAATAGCCAGAGCGATGAAAAGGGCGACGAGCAGACTAAGCATTTTACCTCCCCACACGGCAAAAGAGATGAGGGAGTGTACGCATGCGCGCCCGTCTAGTCCTGGGTCCGAGGCGAGCCCATTTTGCGTTAAATCAATCCATACAGGCGAGCCACGTTGATTGCTTCCAATCGGCCATGACAATCGAGTTTCGCGATTGCGCTTGCGATGTGCACTCTTACCGTATGGACGCTGCGATCAGTTTCAATCGCTATTTCCTTTGGCACAAGCCCTTGAGCCAAATACTGAAGAACATCGCGCTCCGACGGAGTAAGCAATGCTGGGCGCTCGTCTACCGCGGCTAACTCGTTCATTTTTTGGCAAACCGCGCCGAGCAGACGAGCGACGATCAGCAATACCCAAGCTCAGTTAGGCGTTCTTGATCGAATCCGTTACGAATCTGGTAATCCACTTCCGCTCCGGCCCCGCACTGCCCGCAGACATACTCTGGCGATTTTCACCGCGACATCCTGGATCGCGTCATCGGCAGTCAAGCGCCGCAGGATGTGATCGGCATTCGTTAGCCGTCCATTAACGCACTCGGCTAATACACAAAATACCTGGCACATCGTTATTGCTCGGCGATCGAATCGGCCCGAAGCCGTACGACCTGACACGTTATCTAGCACCGCCTTAACCTGCGCGACTGACGTGTCTCGACGGCCATCGAGGGCCAAAAAAAGCCCATATTGAGCGCCCGAGCATCCGTTATCGACACCGAAAGGCATTTCCGCCCAGCACGTTGATAATAGCCCGTGCGCCTCGCCGAATCGGCCCTTCCCAGGCGAGCCGGACTGCTCTAAACAATGTAATATAGCGGCTAGCCAAGTCGTCTGTCCGAAGCCCTGCCAACTGTTGTTCGATGGCAAGACTCCGACTGGCGTCGGCGCTTCGCATGCGCGCGCTCAACATTTGAAGCAGTGCCGTTTGAAGCGCAAACGCGTCGCCAGCCTTTCTCGCCGCGTCTGCCGAAGCTTCCGCATACTGGAGCTGCCGCTCGACATCGTCTTCCTCGTGCAACGATAGATTCGAAAGGACGGCGTATGTCCGGCTCGCGACGCTGAAGAAGTGGAGTTCTGACGCTAAGTCGCTGGCCTGCGTCAGCTTTTGAAATGCGCCGTTAATGTCACCCGCGTGCCGATTAACGATCCCAAGGTGGTGGAGTATCCGCGCGCGCGCAGCCTCAACATCGACCTCCGGCAATAGACTTTCGATTGTTTCAATCGCCGCTCTCGCGGTGGACAGGTCCCCCGAGATCGCTTGCCTTGCCGTTATCAGTGACAGGGCTTCGGCTCTGTACGTGGGTCGCTGCTCTTCATCGCCTGCTACAGAGTCGAGAATGTCGCGCACGTCTCGTCCTTGATTTCCAATTAATGAAGCAAGGCGCAAGCTCGTCGTCGCCACGAGATCGCGGTCGTCACCTGCCCGGGAGATCGCGCGACGAAGCAAGGATTCCGCTCGAGCGAACTTGCCGGCTATTGCCTGTAAGGCTCCCTGCAGAGCCAGGACTGAAGCGTTCTCGCGGCGTGTCTTCTCGTCGAGCGCCTCGACTGCACGCGCGACGACGTCGCCGCGAGCGCGCTCCAACAGATCGAGACCATGGCGTTCGAGCAGCCGCACCAAGTCGCCTGGAGAGCCTGACGCAACGTACGACACGATCGCGTGCTCGACGTCACCACCGGCTTCCAGTGCACGTGCAGCCCGGTCGTGCACCGTCTGCTGCGAGCGCTTTCCCGTGAGCGCGGTTTCGCGACGGAGGAAATCGCGAAAGAGGTCGTGGCACTGGTAAATGCCAGGCGACTCTTCGTAAATAAACGCCGTCCGTTCGCGAAGGCGTTCGACAATCGTAAGGGCGCGGTCGAATCCTGCTCGCTCGAGCACGCTTACGTCAATGACCGGAAGCACAACCGCGACTTCAAGCAGACCGCGCTCGTCGGCATCGAGTGCGGTGTAGACTTGTTCAGCGAGCAGTCGATAGATCATCTCGCGAGTAATCGCCGAGACGTTCCGCAAGTCCGACGACCGGGTCGACGTACGCAGCGCGAACGTCATTGCCGCCGGCCACCCTTCAGTCAGCGCAAGTAGCTCGGTAAGCTCCTCGTCGCGGATCGCCAGCCCCAGCCCGCGTGCGGCCTCGCGCGCCTCGCCCAGGGTGAACCGCAGATCTTGTTCGTCGATAGCTAGGTCCGCATCGCGATAGGCAAGCCAGGTGCCGACGGGGAGGCCGGTCGTCGAACGTGACGCGAGAATCCAGCGGATTTTCCCCTTGGTGCGCTCGATCAGCAACGTCAAAAACCGTGCGACTTCCGGATCGTTGTCGGCAAGATGGAGGTCGTCAATGGCGATGACCCCAGCGAATGACTCAAGGTGCGCGTGCAACCAACTGGCCAGCTCGCCGGCACGCTTTGCCGAACCCGTGCTTCGCTCGTACGCACCGGCAAGCGACGTTATCGCGTGCGGCGCACTCTCCCGCAGCGACTCCGTGAAGCCTCGCAGAAACCCAAGCAGCGTTACGTGCTCGGCGCGCAATGCGAAACGAACGTTTGGCTCTCGTATCGTGCCCAGATATTGCCGAAGCGCGACCGACTTGCCATAACCCGCCGGAGCGATCAAGAGGGTGATCGGACAGTTCTCCGAGGCCGCCAATCGTTCGACTAAACGTGGTCGCTCGATCGGCGCGGCAGCCCCGCCGTCGCTACGCTCCTCACGCTGCAACAGATCGACCATTATGGCAGAATTTGAAAGACGGTGCCGTTCGGATTGAAGGAGCCGCCGTTCTCCGTGGTTCCATACAGCAGGCCCTCGAAAAAGACGAGCGGCGCGAATGGGTGGACGCCGTCGGGCAGCTTCCCAAAACTGTGAAGCACTGCCTCGGATCCCGCGCGGTTCAGCTCGTACACGGTTCCGTTGCCGTGGGCTCCGCCCCCGCGAGTAGTGCCGTAAAGTACGCCGTTAACGACGGTGGGAGGCGCCATTGGAAACGCTCCATCGCCCTTGGGGTGACCGAGAAAACCGTGCACGATATTAAACGTGCCGCTGGCGGCCGTCGAAAACAGAGTACCTTTGTTATCCGGACCGCCGGCGGAGGTCGCGCCGTAAAGTAATCCGTTAAACGCGACCAAACCGACGGGATACTGGCCATCCATCCCGTTGAAGCTGTGAACGACCGCTTCGGTGCCCGACGGCGACAATTTGAAGATCGAGCCGAGGTCGTCCTCACCGCCCATCTCGGTAACCCCGAAGAGTGCGCCGTCGAACTTCACCAGGTTCCCGAGCGGCTCCGCACCATCGTATGGGGCTCCCGTAAAAGCATGCAGAGTGCGAAATTTGCCCGAGCTGTCCAACGAAAAAAGCGTTCCGTCGTGGCCCGAACCTCCCGTTGAAGCGGTGCCGTAAAACCGCTTGCTCGTCCAAAGGAGGTCGCCCTTTGGATTCGATCCATCGGATCGACCGGTAAAGGCGTATACGATCCGCTCCTTGCCCAACGCATTTACTTTAAAGACTACCCCGCAATGACCCGAACAACTACTGCTGCCGCCGGAATATGCGGTACCGAAAAGCACGCCGTTGGCTTCGGATAGGTTCGAGCCGGGGAATTCGCCATCCGGAGGTCCGGCGAATCGGTAAAGCACCCGCTCCTTGCCCGTAACCATTATCGTATAGACGGTGCCGCACGCGTTGCACGGAGAACCGTTGTATCCGCCCAGCGAAGTTGTTCCGTAGAGCAAGCCTTTGAAACCCGTGAGGCCCGCGCTCGGCTCCTCACCGTCGGGTGGGCCTTCAAAGCTATAGAGCGATTTATAATTCGAAGCGTTCACGTCGCTTTGGCGCATGGCTTGGTATGCTGCACCGGACGTAACGACCGGCGGTTGCGATTGGCCGCAGCCGGCGACTAATGCGGCCGCGGCAAATACGCCTGCGGTAAAACCGCCAAGACGTAAAATCCCCATCTCCTAGTATCTGCCGGGATTGGGAACGTTACCTTTTCCTACAAGCTTGCTCAGGAAGTACGCGAGTAGCGCACCTTCCCAGTGCAAGCGTGGTTCGAGCCAAGCGTGCTGCACGGGACAGGTGATCTCGCCGAGTTCCAACACCATGCTCGCGTCGCTCGCGTCCACCTGCCGATATGCGTAATACTCGCGGAGTCCCGCCGTAAAGTTACTCGGTTGGAATCCGTACGGCCAATACGAACCGTAGAGCGTGCGCCACGCGGCAGCGGCCGAAGCATCAGCCTGATACGCGTAGCCGATCGAGGCGGTGCTGCCGCACGGCGGATCGGAGCCGTCGAAATGAATGAAGACGGCGGCGCCCACGCGATACGTGCCCTCGAAGTCGGCCGGCAATCGCGCGACGGTAACGCCGTGCCGGCGCAGAATCCGCGTCGCCGCGTCGGCAACGACCGGCGTCCAAGCTCGCTCGCCTTGCGCACCGAGGTTGCAATGGTGTTGCGGAAAATGGGCGCAGCTAGCGGGGCGCCCTTCGTGACCCGCCGAGATCAGCACGTCGTACGTAAAAAGCGAAGCCCCCAGAACTAGGCTCAACATCGGGCCACGCGATCACCAGCCGCCAGAAGCTCCGCCACCCCCAAAACTACCCCCTCCGCTCGAGAATCCGCCGCCGAAGCCTCCACCCCCGCCGCCGCCAAACGAAGAAAAAGCGCCGCCAAGGAATGCTCCTCGCGCGCCGCCGCGCGTAACGAGATAACCCACGCGTCGCATTACCAGCAGTTGGATGAGGATCGGAAAAATGATGAAAATCACGACGATCGCGATCACCACCCAGAGCGTCGCATTTGTGCTCGCCGTAGTCGCGGCTCCGGGTGGCGGCGTGACACCCTTGTACGAGGGCGAGATCGTGGTAAGCATCGCGGCGACGCCGCTCGACACGGCCCCGTCGACGTCGCCGGAGCGCATGCTTGGTCTGATGACGTCCCTGATGATCCGAGACGAGTCCGCGTCGGTGAGGGCGCTCTCCAAACCGTAGCCGACGTCGATTCGTATCTTGTGATCCTGCATGAAGAGAAACAGCACGGCGCCATCGTCGTGGCCGCGGCGGCCGATCTTCCAATGATCGGCGGTTTCGTCGGTCCACGTCTCCAACGGAACGTCGCCGGTCGTTTGCCCGATCCAGACGATTACCTGATGCCCCGTCGCCGTCTCGTAAGCATGAAGTTCGTTTTCGACCGACGCACGCGTTGCGTTCGAGAGCGCGCCGGCGTTGTCGGTGACGTAGTGATCGGGCGTCGGCGGGATCTTAAAATCGGCTGCGACGCCGAGCATCCACGTAAACGCGAGTGCCGCGATCATTCGGCGGTCTCCGGGAAGTGCTCGTGCACCGCTTCGCCGATCCGGTCTACGGCGTAGAGTATCCCCTCAAAAAGCTGGCCTCGCGCAAAGTAGGGTTGGCTCTTCTTCACCAAGTCGTTCCAGAAGTCGTCGCCGACTCGCTCGTGCAGCGCGCGGTCACCAAGGATCGCGAAGCGGCGCGCCTTTGGCGCGACCAAAATCAATGCTGCGTTTTCCGCCTCGTGCCGGTGGAGCCCGGCGCGCTCGAACTCGTGCTTTGCGCGCCCGAACGCATCGACCGCCTTGTCCCCAACGACGCGGACCGCGATCCGGCTGGTCGTGCCATCTTCGGCATCACGAATCGCTGCAGCGATGGCATCGCGCTGCTCGCGGTTCATGGAGAGAAGTTCACCGCCGGCGCCTGAGCCGCTCCCGGCTGCGCCTGGAAGTAGGGCTTCTCGTTGAAGCGGCTGCCGAACATGCCGGCGATAAGCACCGTCGGAACCGTGTCGCGCTTTGTATTGAAGGCGCGAGCAACATCGTTATATTTCTTGCGTTCGAAAGCGATGCGGTTTTCGGTGCCCTCGAGCTGCGCCTGAAGCGTTTGAAAGTTCTCGGTGGCTTTGAGCTGCGGATAGTTTTCCACGACCGCAAGCAATCGCGAGAGCGAGGCGCCGAGCGTATCCTGCGCCTGTGCGTATTTTGCGAAATCCTGCGGGTTGTTTACGGCGTTTTGCACCACGCCCGGCGCAAGCTGACCGACGCTGGCGCGCGCCCTGGCGACCGCCTCGTACGTGCTCGACTCAAAGCCGGCCGCGCCTTTGACGGTGGCCACCAGGTTGGGAACGAGGTCAGCCCGTCGTTGGTAGACGTTCTGGACTTGTCCCCATTGGGCGTCGACCGCTTGGCCTAAGGTGACGAGCCCGTTGTAAACGCTCGCCATCCAAAGCGCGATGCCTGCCACGAGCACTATGACGACGACCGGGCCGAGATATGAAGGACGTTGCTGCATAGCGTGGCAAATGCGCCGCCATGCGGCCCGCCCCTCCATCGCTGGCTCTTTTGCTGCGGGCGCTGCTGGCAGCTATTCCGCTGTCGGCGCTGAGCATAGCGATCCCGCTGGTCAATCGGGTCGAGCCACGGATCTTCGGCATACCCTTTCTGCTCAGCTGGATCGTGGCGTGGGTGGTGCTCACGCCGGGCTTCCTCTGGACGATCGGCCGTCTGGATCGCCACTGGTGAGCGGCGCCGCGGTTGCCCTGACCATCGTTGCGGTCGTCGTTTTCGGGACGATCGCGTTCGCGCTGCTGAGCGTGCGCCGCATCAGGATGGATCCGCAGCAGTATATCGTGGGCGGGCGCTCTTTCGGCACGATCTTTCTTTGGGTACTGCTGGCCGGCGAGATCTACACCACCTTCACGTTCCTCGGCATCGCCGGACTCTCGTACTCCCAAGGCGCGCCGGGATTCTATGTGATGGCCTATGGCACGTGCGCGTACATCATGGCGTATTTTATAACTCCCTTGGTCTGGAAGGTCGGCAAAGACGCCAATCTGCTCACCGGGCCGGACTTCTTCGAAACGCGCTACAACAGCCGCTGGCTCGGCGTCGGCGCCGCGATTCTGATGTTCGTCATGATCGTACCCTACGTCGCAATTCAACTCAGCGGCTTGCAGATTCTCTTGCGAATTGCGGGTTACGGCGCTTTCAATGCGACGGCAGCGGTCTGCGTCGCCTTTTTGATCTTGGCGCTCTTCGTTTTCAGCGCAGGTCTGCGCGGCACGGCTTGGGCGAGCATCGTCAAAGACGTCTTGGTCCTGGCAGCGGTAACTTTTGCGGGAATCGCAATTCCGGTCCGCTTCTTCGGCTCGCCGAGCAGCATGTTCACGCGAATGCTGGAGACTCACCCGCACATGCTCGTTCTTCCACTCGGAAGCGCCTACCACGGAACGATTTGGTTCGTGTCTACCGTGCTGCTTTCAGCCATCGGCTTCTTCATGGGCCCGCAGTCCTTCAATGCCATTTATAGCGCGCGCAGCGGCGATTCGCTTCGTCGCAATGCGATGCTTTTGCCCTTCTATCAGTGTTTCTTGAGTCTAATGATCTTCGCCGGACTGTCGGCAGCACTGATCGTTCCGGGCTTAAAGGGTCCGAATGTCGACCAATCGTTCCTCCTGGTAGTTGCCCGCTACTTTCCTTCATGGGTTCTCGGGTTCGTTGCGTCGGCCGGAGCGCTCGCAGCGCTCGTCCCGGCCTCCGCGCTGCTGCTTGCCGGTGCCAGCGTGATCACGAAAAACGTGGCTGCCGACGCCTTCGGCATTGCGACCAGCGACAAGGCGCAGACACAATTGACGCGCATTTTGGTTCTAGTCGTAGCAGCGCTCGCTCTCGGAGTGTGGCTCGTCGCCGGCAAGACGGTCGTCGAGCTTCTCTTGCTTTACTACAACGGCATCACGCAATTCGCACCGGGTGTCGTGGCTACGTTCGTCTCGCGCCGCGTAACCGCGTGGGCGGTCGGCGGCGGCATCGCGACCGGACTCGTCGTCGCAGTGCCTCTCGCAGCGCTCAACATCAGCCCGCTTGGACTCAACCCCGGTTTCGTCGGCTTGGTCGCCAACGTGGTCGTGATGGCCGTCATTTCGCTCGCGACGCGCCACGCAACCGTCGTCGGCTCCGTTTGGCGAAAAGCATGAACCCCACGATAAAGTCGAACGGCCCCACACTTGCGAGGCCGTTCTCTTACTCGAGCGAGTACCGAGCGCTACAGGTCTTCGGGGTTGATGCCCTTCAGGCGGTCGTACTGCGTTTTCTTCGGACCGGCATGGGGGCTCGTGTGGTCTTCGTACTCGCCCTCATACTGCACCGTTAGCGGCTCGCGATTGCGTTCGTAGGCAGTGACGAGCCGGCTCATCCCGTCGCCGTTTCCGCCGCCGCCCATGACTTCGGCGAGTGCCGCGTCATCGGCGGTCATCGTGGCGTACGGCAACTCGTACTCGTGGCGCGGCCGTCCGTCGTCGTCGACGTCTTGCCCTTCCGGCACGATGTCAACGTTGCGATAGCGCGACATTCCGGTACCGGCCGGGATCAGCTTGCCGATGATGACGTTCTCCTTGAGCCCGAGCAACGGATCGTACTTGCCCTTGATCGCGGCATCGGTCAGCACGCGCGTCGTCTCTTGGAAACTCGCCGCCGATAGGAACGATTCTGTCGCG
This sequence comes from Vulcanimicrobiota bacterium, assembly GCA_963831815.1. Lineage (GTDB taxonomy): Bacteria > Vulcanimicrobiota > Vulcanimicrobiia > Vulcanimicrobiales > Vulcanimicrobiaceae > Cybelea. The sequence continues at coordinate 389,573 of CAWHRL010000001.1, read as the reverse complement.
AGCGAGGCCTTCGTGACGCCGAGCAACACCGGATTTGCGCTAGCGACTTCCTTGCCGGCCGCCTTCATCCGTTCGTTTGCCTCGTGGAACTGAGCCGCTTCGACGAGCTGACCCGGCAGCAGCGTCGTATCACCGCCCTCGACGATCTTCACCTTGCGCAACATCGAGCGAACGATCACTTCGATGTGCTTGTCATTGATGTCGACGCCTTGCGAGCGATAGACCTTCTGCACCTCCTGAACGAGGTAGTTCTGAAGCGCCGTCTCACCCTTGACGCGCAGAATGTCGTGCGGGTTGAGCGAACCCTCGTTGAGCTGGTCGCCCGGCTCGACGTGCTGCCCCTCTTGCGCGAGCAAATGTGTGCCCGGTGGGATTTCGTACTCATGTTCGTCGCCGCCCGCATCGGTCACGAAAACGAGCCGCTTGTTCTTCTCGTCCCCGAGCCTGACGGTGCCGCTGACTTCGGCGATCGTCGCTTGCCCCTTCGGTTTGCGCGCCTCGAAGATTTCTTCGACGCGCGGCAGACCGGTGATGATGTCTTCGGTCGCGACGCCGCCGGTGTGGAAGGTCCGCAGCGTGAGTTGCGTTCCCGGCTCACCGATCGACTGTGCGGCGATGATGCCGACAGCCGTGCCGATGTCCGCGCGGCTTCCAGCCGCCAGATCGCGGCCGTAGCAGAGCGAACAGACGCCGTACTTCGACTGACAGGCGAGCACCGAACGGATCTTTACCTCGGCGACACCCGCATCAATGAGCGCTTTGGCCTTCTCCTCGTCGATCTCTTGGTTGCGCGTGACGATCGCGGTCGTGGGACGCTTGGGATCGAGCCGAATTTCCTCGGCCGCGCGTCGTCCGATGATGCGATCGGTAAGCGGTTCGATGATCTCTTTTCCGACGCGGATATCGCTGACCGTTATGCCGTTGCTCGTTCCGCAATCTTCCTCGCGGATGATTACGTCTTGAGCTACGTCAACGAGACGTCGCGTCAGATAGCCCGAGTCGGCCGTCCGCAGCGCCGTGTCGGCCAGACCCTTACGTGCGCCGTGCGTCGAGATGAAGTACTCGAGAACCGTCAGCCCTTCTTTCAAAGATGCCTTGACCGGAATCTCGAGAATTCGTCCCGACGGGTCGGACATTAGTCCGCGCATTCCGCCAAGCTGTTTGACTTGCGCGATCGAGCCGCGCGCGCCCGAGGTCGCCATCATGAAGACCGGATTGAGCGGGTTCTGCGAGGCCTGCATCGAGGTCGTGACCTCGTCGGAGGCCTTCGACCAAACGTCAATCGTCTTGTTGTACTGCTCGTCTTGCGAGATGAAGCCTTGCTCGTAGAGCCGGTGTAGCTCGTCGACCTCGTCTTGCGCTTTGCCGACGATCTCGTCCTTATTCGGCGGAACGATGACGTCGTTGATCGAGACGGTCGTCCCTGAGAGCGTCGCATAGTGGAAGCCAAGGTCTTTGATCGCGTCGAGGAAGCGTGCCGTCTCGGAGTTGCCGTAGTGGCGATAGCAATCCGTGATGATCTTCCGCAAGCTGCCCTTGTCGATGATCTGATTCACGTACTCGTGATTCCAGCTCTCCGGGAAGGCCATGTTGAAGATCGCGCGACCGACCGTCGTTTTGATCAAGTTGCCCTTCCAGCGGACGTAAATCCACTCTTGAAGGCCGATCTGCTCGGTTTCGTAGGCCGTGATCGCCTCTTTGCCGTCGAAGAACGTGGGGATGGCCCCAGGCGCGTCGGCAGCCGGCGCGTTTTTGTTCGTCGCCCGTTCGACGCGCTCGTACTCGTCGAGAATCTTGGCTTTCGCCGGCCCCGCGTACTGGTCGCGATGGAACGTCAGGTAGTAGAGGCCCAAAACCATGTCTTGGGTCGGAATCGAAACCGGATTGCCGTATGCCGGCAGCAGGATGTTATTCGACGAGAGCATCAGAATGCGCGCCTCTGCCTGCGCTCCCGCGGAGAGCGGCAGATGCACGGCCATCTGGTCGCCGTCGAAGTCGGCATTGTACGGCGTACACACGAGTGGATGCAGATGGATCGCTTTGCCCTCGACGAGCACCGGCTCGAACGCCTGAATCCCCAGACGGTGAAGCGTCGGCGCGCGATTGAGCAGGACGGGATGCTCTTTGATGACCTCTTCGAGCACGTCCCAGACCTCTGGGCGCACGCGCTCGACCATCCGCTTCGCACTCTTGATGTTATGCGCGAGCCCTCGGTCGACGAGCTTCTTCATTACGAATGGCTTGAAGAGCTCCAGCGCCATCTCTTTCGGCAGGCCGCACTGGTGCAGCTTGAGCGTGGGACCGACGACGATAACCGATCGTCCCGAGTAATCGACCCGTTTACCGAGCAGGTTCTGTCGGAACCGGCCCTGCTTTCCTTTGAGAATGTCGGAGAGCGATTTGAGCGGACGATTATTCGGACCGGTCACCGGGCGTCCGCGACGCCCGTTGTCGATCAGCGCGTCAACCGCCTCTTGGAGCATCCGCTTCTCGTTTTTGATGATGATCTCGGGCGCGTTGAGCTCCAGCAGCCGCTTGAGGCGGTTGTTGCGGTTGATGACGCGCCGGTAAAGATCGTTTAAGTCGGACGTAGCGAAACGGCCGCCGTCGAGCTGAACCATCGGTCGCAGCTCGGGCGCGATGACCGGAACGGCGGCAAGCACCATCCACTCCGGACGGTTGCCGCTTGAAAGAAAGGCTTCGACGACTTCGAGGCGCTTGATCGCCTTCAGTCGCTTTTGTCCGCTCGTCTCCTTGAACTCTTTGCGAAGGTCTTCTTGGAGCTTGCGCAGGTTGAGGTCGCGCAACAGCTCGCGAATCGCCTCGGCACCCATGCCGGCCTTGAAGCGATTGCCGAACTTTTCTCGCGCCTCGCGATACTTTTGCTCGGAGAGGACCTCGCGCTTGGTCAGCGTCGTATCGCCCGGATCGATGACGACATATGCCGCAAAGTAGATGACTTTTTCGAGCTGGCGCGGCGACATGTCGAGCAGGATGCCGATTCGGCTGGGCACGCCCTTCAGATACCAGATATGGCTGACGGGGGTCGCAAGCTCGATGTGGCCCATGCGCTCGCGGCGCACCTTTGCGCGCGTGATCTCGACGCCGCAGCGGTCGCAGATCATGCCCTTAAAGCGGATTCGCTTGTACTTGCCGCAGTGGCACTCCCAGTCTTTGGTAGGGCCGAAGATCTTCTCGCAAAATAGACCGTCGCGCTCGGGCTTGAGCGTGCGGTAGTTGATCGTCTCGGGCTTCTTTACTTCGCCGAACGACCAAGCACGAATTTGCTCGGGCGATGCCAGCCCGATACGCATTGCGTCGAAGTTGTTGACGTCGATGAGATTCAAAGGAAGGGACTCCGTCTGGCCCGCCGCTGCCGCCGCTTACGCAGGGAAAACGCGTCTCACGTCGTCACGTAAGGGTTCCCACCGTCGCCGCTGGCAAAGGGCACAGAAAGCGATTCTATCACACTAAACCCGTGAATGTCACCAGCCGTTTCATCCGGGCCGGCGCCCGCCTGCGATTCTTCACACCATCCCCGGGTACGAGCTTCAGTATGAGAATAGGAATTGTCGGTTCTGATGAGCGTGCAACGGCGATCGGGCGGCTGATGCGCAGCGGGGGCCACCACGTTACCTTCGCCGACCCGGCCGGTCTGGAGCGCGCCAAGCGCGCCGCAGCCATGGTGGGCGTGCGCGAGGAGAGCCCGTATCGGCAGGCCATGTGCTCCGACCTGCTAGTCCTGGCGGTCCCTCGCGGGCAGATCGATCGGGCAGTGACGGCCATGGGCTCGGGCGCCGAGGCGATAATTGTCGATGCGGTCGAGGACGAACGCGGAAGCGCCTCCCGCAGCGGCGCTGAAATGCTGGCGCGCAAGCTGGATACCCATCGAATCGTCCGGGCGCTGATCCACATACCGCAATCCGGCTCTAACGTTCAAATCTGCGGCGACGACGCGAACTCGAAGGTCTTGCTCGATCGCGCGCTTCACGCGTGCGGCTGCATCACAACCGACCGCGGCGCGCTTTCGAACGCCTCCGAGCTCGAGGCTCCGGCAGCGGCCGCCTAGGAGCGAGGCTCCCTCCCAACCAGCGTTATGCACTTGGTATCGTCGTCGCCGGCGTCGAGTTCGGCGAGGGCGGTATCAAGACTTGGGCGCATCTCGAAGAGACCCGCGATATGAGCCACGTCGAAAAGCCGCAAAACGGACCCGGTCGGTTGCGTCACGACGAGCTGTGCGACGTAATTTCGCAGCTTCACCAACTCTGAGAGCGCCGTCGAGTCCATATAGGCGGTACGACTTAAGTCGACAATCACGACCGGGTCGCGCACGGCGACTTCGAACACATCGGCCAGCCGCTGCCGGTCTGCCAGGTCGAACTCGCCGTCGAGCGCAACGACGGTCACGCCCAGCGAAATTGCCGCGGGTTCAGCCTGATCCATAGACCTCTAGCCTACACCTCCAGGAGCGGCCCGTCTGTCAGGAACAGTACAGAAGGGGGCCTCCCCGGAGGCCGAGCTCGACGTCGTACGAACTGGCGCTAGCAAAAAGCTGCGCGCAAGGCGGCGACGCAAATCGCGCGCTGCTGCGCAAAGCCGCCCAGACGATTACGACCGCTTGCGTTTGGGTACTTTGGCGCCGGAGCGGCGAGCCTCGCTCAAGCCGATCGCGATGGCTTGCTCGCGGCTCTTTACCTTCTTGCCCGAGCGGCCCGATTTGAGCTTGCCGGTCTTCATCTCGTGCATCGCTCGCTCGACTTTCTTTTGCGCCTTCGGTCCGTACTTTCGCGCGGACTTCTTGCGTGAATTCGGTTTCTTGCGTGCCGGCATCTCAGAAACTCCTTTCCTTCAGCACTACGGCGCTAAACGCGCAGGCCTCGTCCCGTGACCAGGTTCACGATCACCAATATCAGGACGACCACCAAGAGTATGTGAATGAGCCCTCCGCCAACGTGAAGCAAGAACCCAATCAACCAAAAGAAGAACAGTATGACGATGATCGTCCACAGTATCCCTACCATTTGACCTCCAACGAAGCTCCCTTGATCATATTGCAGCCAGTCTACCCCGATCTTGGGCTAATCGAACCAAGACTTTTTTTCGACGCGGCTTGCCATATTGAGCTCGTAGGCAAGACGCAGCGGTCTCCTCGCGAAGACCTGAAAGGACGTGAGCCGATCGTTCGCAGGCGTAAGGTAGTGTACGCGACCGTACCGGCGTTAAACCGCAGGTCCCGTACTCGGTCCGGTATCGCATGAGGCAGCCAGACCCGCACGGACGCGCATCGGACTCCGGCGAAACGAAGCTCGATTCCGTTCGGTCGGTCATGGCGCGCATGACCGACGTGCTCTGGCAAGCCGATGCAGGCGGCAACGTCACCCGTATCGTACCGTGCCGGCCGTCCCTGCCGGTCGGCGCCGGCGAGCTGGACGAGACCGAAGTCGAACAAATTCAAGAGCTTTGGCATAAGTCTGCTCGTTGTGCTGAACGCTTCAGTGCCATCTACCACGTCCGGGATGCGGGCAGTGCTCCGCGCACGTTTCTTATGCGAGCGGTCCCGGTTCTCGACGAGTTTGATGCCGTGCTCTTTTGGTCGGGGATTGCGGCGGAAACCGACGGACAGGCCGAGGCCGGCACACGATTCATCTCTCAAGCTGCCGCCGTTTTGGCGTCGTCGCTCAATCGTGCGACGATCGTTAATCGCCTCGTCCAGACCGCCGTCGATCACTTCTGCGATCTCTGCGCCGTCCACACGTTGGGCGACGACGGCTCGATGGGAGTCGAAGGAATCGCCGTGCGCCGCAGCGCTCGGCAGATCAGCGCCGGGACACTCACAGAAGACGCCGAGGTAGTCGCGCGGACGCGAAAGCCGTTGTTGATCGGGAGGACGCAGGTGGCCCGCTCGACGATCGTCGTGCCGCTCTTCGTTGGCGCGGGCTGCATCGGCACGCTGAGCTTTCTCGAATCGGAGCGATTAAGCGCTTTTGCGTCGCACGATCTCGAGGTCGCTGCCGTCGTTGCTCGGCAGCTTGCCACGGCGCTTGAGAATATCAGAGTCTTCGAGCGTGAACGTCGCGCCACCGATCGTTTCCGCCTCTTGGCGCGGATCACCGAACGACTATTCACCACGCTCGATCGCGCAAAGATGCTCGAGTTCTTGCTAGACGAGCTTTGCAAACGTCTTGCAGATTACGCCGTCGCCGCCACCGTTACCGACGGGCGAATTCGTGTGCTCGCCGCCTTGGGCACAAAAGCGCCGTTTCGCGAAGACGCGGCCCAAGAGATTATCGTTGCGCTGCACAAGCGTCGTTCGATTATGATCGGAAAGACTGCGGAGGTCGGACATCGCGCCGAGTTCGCGGGCGGTCCACTCTACGAATCGACACCGCCGCGATCGTGGGTCATGGTACCGCTCCTCGCCGGAGACACTACGTTTGGCGCGCTCATCTGTTGCTCGAATCTGCACACCTACGATGCCGGCGAGCTCGAGCTGATCGAAGAGGTCGGCCGGCGTGCCTCTCTGGCACTCGAACACGCCGAGAGTTTTGCTCGCGAGCGGCGGCTGATTCAAACGTTGCAGCAGGCAACGCTACCGACACGACTGGCAACCGTCGAAGGTGCGACCCTGAGCGCCGTCTACCGTCCGGCGGCCTCCGGAGTGTTAGTCGGCGGCGATTGGTACGATGCCTTCGATCTCGACGGGCAACGCGTGCTGTTAACCGTCGGCGACGTCACCGGGCACGGACTCGAAGCATCGATCGTGATGGGAAAGCTCCGCCACGCAATCAACGTCGTTGCGATGTACGAACCCGACCCGGTTCGAATTCTCGATGCAGCCGAACGAATTTTGTTGCGACGCTACCCCGATTCGGTCGCCACCGCATTTGTCACCATCTTTGACGCCAGGCGGCGCACCATTACCTACGCCAATGCGGGCCACCCGTACCCGTTCTTACGCCGCAGCGACGGTTCGCTCGAAGAGTTGCGGGCCGACGGGCTTCCGCTCGGCCTTCGTTCGTTCGGGCCTTCGCATAAGGCTCGAACGAATCCGATCGGCGACGCTTCGCTCCTGGCGTTTTTCACGGACGGGCTGACTGAGGCGACGCGCGACGTGCTCTCCGGAGAGCGGCTAGTGCGTCAGGCGCTGCGCAGCGACGCTATCGGGTACGTTGAGAATCCGGCCGAGTTCCTCGAGGCGTTCTGCCTGCGCGATCAATCGCACGATGACGTGGCGATCCTGCTGCTCAACTTCGTCCAAGCGCGGCGATGGACGGTTGACTCGCTCGACAGTCGCGCAGCTCGCCATGCGCGCAGCGAGTTTCTCGCCTGCCTTGCTGCCGAGGCGCAGCCGGGTAGCGACTTGAGTGCAGCCGAACTGATCTTCGGCGAACTCGCCGCGAACGTCGCGCAGCACGCCGGCGGATTGATCGACGTTGCGCTCGAGTGGCGCGGTAACGCGGTGCTCCATATGATCGATCGCGGGCAGGGCTATACAGGCGCCGAGCGGGGCCTAGCCGATCCGCTAACCGAGCGCGGTCGTGGGTTGTGGCTGATCGCGAAACTCGGCGCGCAGCTCACCGTGGAGCAGCTCCCAAGGTTCGGCACGCACGTCCGCGCCGTCTTGCCCGTTATTGGGGCTTGCGAGCCGGTGCCTTAGTAGAAAGCGCTCTTTGGGGGTATACCATCCTCGTATGATGGAGAATACCGCCTCGGGGCCGCGCTATATCGCATTATCCGGCGAATACGATCTCGCTCGAAAGGAAGAGCTCTCCTCCGCTTTGGCTCTAATTACCAACGGCGCGCCGGTCACGATTGACATGCGCCAAGTTACCTACGTAGACTCGACGTTCCTCACCGTGGTGACCGCGATGCGATTGCGTCGCGAAGAGCGTCCCGTGACCCTCCTCGGCGTTGCGCCGAATATCGCCCGCATCTTCATGTTGGCGAAGCTCGACCGATTTTTCGTCTTCCGCTAGCCGCTGCCGGTTTCTGGCCGTTTATGGGTATCATCGTCTCATGAGAGCAACCTGGAAACCTCATGAAAAGCACGGCCGCTTGACCAGTCGGAGCGATCTCCCCGCTAGCGTTTACGCCTTTCCGAAGGAGCGCAAAGAGCCGCTGACCGACGCGCGGCACGTTCGCAACGCCGCCGCGCGCTTCGATCAAGTGATCGGCGTCTCCGACGGCGATCGCGCGCTCGCGTTCGCAAACATCAAAAAAGCGGCCAACCACTACGGCGTCGACCTTTCCGAAACGTCCGCGCAAGATTTTGGAGTTCACCCTGCCACGCGAAAGCGCACCGGCGTCGCCAAAAGCCCAGCGCGCAAGACCGCCGCGACCCGTAAGAAAGGCAAGCGTTAGAGGTCTATCGCCGGCGGGCGTACCTAGGTTTTCAGCCTTTGAAGCTCGATGACGCAAAATCCCAGCGCGTCCACGTCAACGGCTAAGCCGTGAACGAGCTCGCGGCCTTCGACGTTTTCGCGATTCACCCACTCGCCGAGAAGACTGGTAAAGTAACGCACGTGGTAGCGGCCGTTGAGCGATCGTGCGAACCGAAGGGGCGTCGTAATGGTGCGCGGTGCGGTGTTTCCCATGAAGATCACGTAGTCTCTGCCGCGCTGGAGCGCGATCTCGGTAACGTCGTCACCCAACTGCAGCATCGGCGTGACGTCCCGATCGTAGGTTTGAAGACGCAACCCGGTAACGCATCCGAAGTTCGTGTAGAGTGTCGTCTCGGGAAGGCGCACCGCAAACCAGGTCAGCGTCTTGCCGCGAACCGGCACGTTGCGAGCGCCAATCCACTTCCACTGCGGGGCTAACCGCGGGTTGCACGCAATCGCCTCACCGCGCACGTCGAGACCGCACGCACCTTCGATCGCCGCCCACACGTAGCGCGGCGGATACCACGGCGAGAGCATCATGCCTTGATTCGCCAGGGTTTCGCCGTGGAGCCACTCGGAGAACTGACCCGGCACCGTGTTGTGACGTCCCGGATCGCGCGAATAGTGCTGGAAACTGGCGCCGAGCGCATACGCCATGAAGCTGGAGTTGAAACGCGCGGCCGCGAGAGCGAAGTTGAACGTCATCCCGACCCAAACGCCGCCGAGCAATCCCCAACTCTGAATCGGGTTATACTCGAGGTCGTCACGGGGCACGGTCCGAATGCCGGCGTCGGTCCAAAACGCGGGTACGCTCAAACGGCTGATGACGCGCGCAGCGGTGTCGTGGTCGGCCACGCCGCAGATAATAGGGAAAAGCATGTCGCAGGTCACGTTCGAACGCAGCGTGCCGTCGACATCGATGTTTAAATAGTAAAGCCCGGTCTCTGGATCGAGAAGGTGACGATTTATCGCGGCGCGTAGGTCGCCCGCCTCGCGCGCGAAATGTTGCTTGTCCTTTTTCTTCCCGAGGGCATCGGCCATCGCCGCCATCGTGACGAAGGCCAAATAGCACTCTGAATTTATTTCGGTCGAGGCTCCCGAAATTCGATAGTCGTCGATGATGTTCCGCCAACCGACGATCCCCCAGTCCGCGGTGCTGGTCGCCGTGCACCAGATGAGCCCGCGCGCGTCCCGCTGCGTCAGCAGATATTCCGCCGCGCGTTTGGCAGCCGCGTAGCCCTCGCGTAAGAACTCGAGGTCACCTGAGACGTGGTAGTGATGGCCGAGCGCCATGATGACCAGTGGCGTATCGTCGTTGACGTTGAGTCCGTAATCGCTTGGCTCGCCCGTCCGGACGTCGTAATATTCGACAATCTTTCCGCTTCGCTCCGCGTTGCGAAGATACCAGCGCAGTGACTCTCTCGAAAAATCCGGAGTTACGTAGTCGGAACCCAACGCGAACGCGGCGGTGTCTCGCCCAACGCTGTTGTTGGTACGCGTCGGGTCGTTGACGAAGCACCAGCCGGTCGGCGCATAGAGCTGGGTTCGCAACATGTTCGCTTTAGCCCAGAGCACGCCGCGGTTAACGGTGGGATCCGGAGTGACGACGATGGTGCGCCCCAGAACCTTTTCATAGTGACGGCGCGTCTCGGCAAGCGCGGCCGGCGCTGCCGGAGCCCCGGCATAAACGCGGCGCGCACCGCGAGCGCCCTCCGGCGAGCCGGCGAGCGTGAACCAAAACCGGCGCCGCACGCCCGGAGTCAGATGATGCCGGTGGTGGAAGAGCGCAATTGGGTCGGTGGCGCGACGCTCGACACGGTTCGATAGCCTGCCCGCAAAATGCGGCCGGTTTAGCTTGCCGTGGTCGGTTGTCACCTCGAAGGTTGACGGAATCCTCGACGAACCAATCGCGCGGCCTTGGTTGCGCGCCGACGCATTTGTCGCAACCACAGCTCGAATTGCGGGAGCGTAGGCCGCATGCACGTCGCGCGTGGTGTTGCCACGAAGCAGTGCCCCCATCAGGCTATCGAAATCGCGCGTTTCGTGCGACTCGTTGCGAATCTCCACCATCATGTACGCGATCAGCGGATCCACGCGGTTTCCGTCCGGCATGGTGTTAAGCAGAAAGAGCTTCTCCACGACGGTGACGCGGTCGTCGATGCGATAGGCGTATTCCTGAAAGTCGGGATGAATCCCAAACGTTCCATCGATCTTCGGGCGTGCGGCGCCGGTCGGACCGTCCCAAAACTGGATCGAGATACCGCTCATCAGGGTGACGCCCAGATCGCTGGAATAAAACTTCTCGATCGCGCCGGAGGCTTTGATGACGATCGCGCCCTTCGGACCGCCGAGCGTGCTGCCGACAGCGAGATCCGTGTCGTCAACTTCGTAGACTGAGATGCGTTCGCCAGAACCGAAAATTCGCGCAGCCACGACGAAGTCGATTGCTTGCTTTGGAGGCGCGCTCCTTCCAACCGCCAAATCGCAGTGCGTGCTTCTGTTAGCGATCGAAACGTCATGCGACGACACCGCGGCCGCGGTGGTGCGCGACGGGTCACGCGTTCTTTCGAGCGTCGCGACGAATCAAGACGCTTTTCACGCAAAGTACGGCGGCATCGTTCCGGAAATCGCGAGCCGTAGGCACGTGGCGCTACTCTCGGCGGCGGTCGAAGATGCGCTCGCACGCGCAGAGACCTCATTCGAGCAGGTCGACGCAATCGCGGTTACCTCCGGCCCCGGATTGATCGGCAGCCTCGTCGTCGGCGTAGCTGCCGCCAAAGCCTACGCGTTTGCCCTGCAGCGGCCGCTTTACGCCGTCAACCACCTGCATGGACACGTCTTCGCGCCTTTCCTCGATCGCGACGAAGAGCCGCCGTATCCGTTCCTGTCGCTGCTCGTTTCGGGGGGCCATTCGCAGCTAGTTAAGGTGGAATCGGCAACGTGCATGCGCGTCTTAGGGCGGACGCACGACGACGCCGCGGGCGAAGCTTACGATAAGACTGCGCGTCTGCTCGGCCTACCGTATCCTGGCGGACCGGCGCTTGACGCGATGGCACAGCGCGGCAACGCCCGCGCCTACGCCTTTCCGCGTCATCGCCCGGGCGGCGACTCGCTGGATCTTTCGTTTTCGGGGCTCAAAACGTCGGTGCGCTACTTTTTGGAGTCGCAGACCGGCCGCGACGCCAAACCAGAGGATGTTGCCGCATCGTTTCAAGCCGCCGTGGTCGACGTGCTGATGGCCCGTTTGCAAGCCGCCTACGAGCGCGATCGCTATAACGCCGTCGTTCTCTCAGGTGGGGTTGCCGCAAACTCAGCCTTGCAGGCCACGTTCCGCGCGTGGACGCAGAGCCGCGGAATCGCCGCGTTCGTCCCGCCGGCTAAGTATTGCACCGACAACGCGGCGATGATCGCTGCCGCCGCCTACTACCAACGCGACGCGGTGCTCGCCGATCCGCTCACGCTCTGTGCAGACCCAAACTTGCCGTTCTAGCCCGCGTTCTGTGTTAATCGCGGTCGGAGGGACTCGAACCCCCAACCTACAGGTTCGAAGCCTGGTGCTCTATCCATTGAGCTACGACCGCGCATCACGTTCTTCTATGCGAGTCATCCTTCGACGAGCCTGTCCTGAGCGCCGCTGAGCTTGTCGAAGCGGAGTCGAAGGGCTCAGGATGACACCATGGGGGTGTACAAATCACGTCTCGTTGCGGGCAGATCGACCGAGCCGGCGTCGTTGGGCCTTGCTAGGAGCGATTGATAGACTCCTAGGCGGCCAACGGAAAAACCTTGCGCACTGCCGGCAAGGTAGAGTCGCCAAAGACGATAGCTCGTCTCACCCGCTGCCGCGACGGCGGCCTCACGATTGCGCTCCAGATTCGAAAGCCAAGCGCGCAGAGTCCGCATGTAATGCTCGCGCAGGTTCTCAACGTCGCGTACTTCGAAACCGGCGCGCTCGGCAAAGCGTAGTGCATCCGCGACCGGAACGAGCTCACCGTCGGGGAAAATGAAGTGCCCCATAAATCCCGTTGATTTCCAGCTGCGCTCGCCGGTCTGATCGGCGATCGTGTGATTGAGAAACAATCCTCCCGGACGCAGCGCGTCGTAGGCCGCGCGGAAGTACTCCGCAAATTTTGTGCGGCCGACGTGCTCGAACATCCCGATGCTGACGATCTTGTCGAAACGTTCGCCGCGCAGTTCACGGTAATCGCGGAACTCAACGCGCGCAAACGCCGCGACGCCGGCCGCCGCGATTCGCCGCTGCGCCTCGTCGCGCTGCGGACGGCTCAGCGTGACACCGAGCGCCTGCGCTCCGAGCTGCGCCGCGCGGATGACGAGCGCGCCCCAACCGCAGCCAATGTCGAGCAGACGTTCGCCGGGACGCAACCGCAGCTTGCGTAAGGCGTAGTCGACCTTGGCCGACTGCGCATCGTCGAGCGAGTTGACACCGTCGTCCCAATATGCGCATGAATAGACCATCTCGCGATCGAGAAAGCTGCGATAGAATTCTGCGGGCTGATCGTAGTGAAAGCCAATCGCGGCCCGATCTCGAGCTCGCGAATGGACTCGTCCGCGAAGCTTCGCCTCGCGCAACGACGGCGTGGCGATTCGCGGGAGCCGCCGCAACAAGCGAACGAGCCGGACGATCGCGAGGCCGCGCAGCGCCGCGCTCGCGCGATGGAGGGTATCGACGGCGCGCTCGAGGTTGCCATCGACGTCGAGCAAACCGGCACCGAAGGCGCGTCCAGCTGAAAGATCGAGCGGAGGAGTAAAAGCCGCCCGTAGCGCGCCCGGCAGATTGACCCGCAAGACGAATCGCTCGGCCTCGGCGCCGGGCACGCGGGTTCCATCCCAAAGCTGGATCCCGAACTCACGGGCGTATGCCTCGCCGAAGAGTGCGTTTAGCGCCGCAAGGGCGATCCGCGCGTACGGATCGTCCGACGCGAATCGCTCAGCGGTCAAACGCGACGATTTGGTTTGCTTCGCGATGGTTCGTCCAGAATCTCGATCCGTCGAAGGCAAGCGACCGCGCCGCAAACGGGATGCGCGCGAGATCTTCCGACGCATTAGAGCCGTTCGCGGAAACGCGCGTCAGAAAATACTCGCCGCTCTCTTCGTCATCGGTCGTTACGAGGTAGAAGTTGCCGTCCATGTAGCACTGCCCGCAAATTTGATGCGCAACGGCGATCTCCCGGACGATATTGCCGCGGTCGTCGAGTCCGAGAATCCGGCGATTGTACCACTGACTCAAGTAGAGGTACCGTCCGTCATAGCTGAGCTGCGACCCGGTCGCATCGGGACATTCGATCGAATCTTGCGTCTTGAATCCATGCCCCGGAACGAAGCGGCGAATCACGCGATCGTCTTCCTCGCCGACGCCGCAGACGATGCGCAGCTCGTCTCCTAGAACCGTCATGCCCCAGGGCTTGCCCGGAACCTTATCCTCTTCGATGACGGTCCATTGTAGAGGATTGATCGCGTACAAACGATCCGTCTCGATCGATCCCATCCAGAGCTTTTCGCCGTCGAAAGCAAGCGCCTGTGGGCGCGGCGCGGGCGACGGCAGCCGCAGCGCCTCGGTTACGTTGTGCACGCCGAGAGCATACGTCGTCAGCCGTTGACTACCTCCGCTGCTCGTAACGGTAAGCGAGCCTCATTCGGGGTTCGCTAGGACAGGATTCTGAACGGCTGCCGCCGGAGGATCGAACATGCCGATCGTTCCAATAGCGCAACCTCAACCCGTCACGCCGGGTGGCGGATTCGACTACGTCGCGGTGGACGCCGCGCGTGGACGAGTCTACGCCGCGCACGGTGGCGGCGGCGGCCTGCTGATCGCCGATGCCGCCACCGGCAAAGAGATCGGCATCGTTAAAGTCGGACCGATGGCGGGCGTCGCGGTCGATTCCAAGACCGGCCACGTTTTTACCGGAAACGGCGACGGGCGCTCCGTCAGCGAAGTCGACCCGGTCGCGCAGACGATTCTGCGAACGGTTGCCGTCGACGGCCCCGTCGATGCGATCGCCTACGACCCAGTCCTCGGACGCATCTACGCCGACGAAGACGACGGGACGCGCATCTTTGTGATAGATGCGGCGACCTTCAAGCAGATCGCGGTCGTTGCGCTGCCGGGCCACAAGCCCGAATACGTTCAAGTCGATCCCGAGACCCACGACGTCTACCAGAATATCTCGAGCGACGATACGTCGGTGAGCCGCATCGCCGTCATCGATCCCACAACATTCAAGGTCGTGCGCTCGATCTCGACTCCATTTATAAAAAGCAACCATCCGTTGCAGTACGATGCCGCCGATCACGCGCTGCTTGTCGCAGGTGAAAACGACGTCTTCGCCGTCTTCGACCGCTCCGGCAAACTTCTGCACCGCGTGAGCTATCCGTCGCGGGTCGATCAATGCAGTTGGGATCCGTCGCGCGCATGGCTCGCTTGCGCGGGAGGCGGCATCACGCTCTACTCCTACGACGGCAAGACCGATCCCAAGCTTCTCGCGAGCCTTCCGATCGCGAAGGGCGTGCACACCACCGCTATCGATCCGAAGACCGGCACGATCTGGGTTGTCTGGTCAGACCGCACGACGGGTGCGGCCTCGATTCAGGGCTTTACGTACAAGCCGTAGCTACGGCGAGGGCGCCGGCGTCGGAATTTGGTTGCTGCAAAGCGCGGCGCTCGACATCACGGCCTTCGCCGCATCGTTCTCGCGCGTCGCGGTCGCGTCAATCGTCCACGCAAGCGCGTCGAGCAGTCGCGTCACGGGATTGTAACCGAGCGTCAAACCTGGGACATTCGCCAAGTCGATGTCGTACGGATTGGGCGGGAGTCCCGCGTAGTTCGGGTTCGCTTCGAGCGGGTTCGGCGCCGGCGTCGAGATCTTCGCGCCGGACGTATCTGGCTGGCTGATCGAGCTGATATACTCCTCGCCGGCGTGCTGCAAGTCGGCCATCTGCTGCGTGTCAACGAATCCGCTGATAATGTCGAGTGAGGCATTCTGCGCGGCGAGCGCTTTGAACAGCTTCTCGCGTATGTCTTGCAGTAGTTGGTCGTCCTCAGGGCGTCCCGTCCCGGTGCGAAGCGCGGGCGAATCGAGCGCCGTCTGAATCGCGATGATGTTGTTGGCGATCGGGCGGATCAGGTTCTCCATTCCCTGCAGCGCCATGTTCTGCGCGGGGTTCGAGCCGCCGCCGGGGTCGCGCGTGACCGGATCGTTCCCGGCCGTCGTCGTCGACGGACCGCTGCTATAGAGCCTGGCCTCATTGTATTGCTTGAAGAGAGCCGGGCTCTTCTTGATGGTCGAGTCGTTCTGCAGCATCATGCCGATCGCGGGCGCGATGTGTTCGTGCAGTTCGCCGCACAGCGGTCGCGTGACGACGTGATAGATCGTCGGCGGCGGCGTAGGCGTAGCCGCAACCGCGAGCACTGCAACCATAAGCGCGACGACCGCTCGCAACATTAAACCTCTCTACTGCTAGGACGCCCGGCGAGACCTGCCTGTGACGGCAAGCGCCTCAGCCGAGCGCTTCAAAGGTAGTGGCGCAACCAGTCGAGGATCAGGTGCAAGCGCTCGATCCGATGGATCGGCGAACCGGTGCGCGAGAGGTCGTGGTTCTCATCGGGGACCGCGACGTATTCAACGGTTCGCCCCAGGATTTTCAGCGACGTGAACTCCTGAAGCGTCTGGTCTATCGGCGCGCGTGTATCTTCATCGGCGTGAAGAATCAAGACCGGCGTGTGCACGTTCTCGACGTACGTCAGTGGAGAGAACTTGGCGTAAGCGCTGCTCGCCGGGTCCCACGGCGGCCCCCACGTGTAGTAGCCGCCGCCCAGACCGTTCTTCGCCGCAAAGTCTGCGGCTAGATTCTCGCTCTGCAGGTTGCTGACGGCGCGCTCCGCGACCGCTACCTTATAACGGTCGGTGTGCGCTATCACCCAGAGCGTTGCGTATCCGCCGTACGATCCGCCGAGCACGCCAAGTCGCGAAGCGTCGACGTCCGGACGGCGTACCGCCGCGTCCATCACCGCTTGCACGTCTTGGAACATCGCGTCGCCGTAGTTATTTTCAAGCGATTCTTCGAACGCGTAACCGTGACCGGTGCTTCCGGCCGGATCGGCAAAGACGACATTATATCCCATCGAGGTATAGAGTTGAAACTCTTGGAAAAACGTCTCGCCAAACTGTGTCTCCGGACCGCCGTGAATGTCGAGCAGCGTCGGGTGCTTTTCACCCGGCGCACCGGTCGTTGCCGGCATGAACCACGCCTGCACGGTATTGCCGGCCGGATCCTTGACGCTAAACTCCTGCGGTTTTGAGAGCGTCACCGACGCGAGATATGCGCCGTTCACGTTAGTGAGCTGCCTGCCCTGAGCGGAGCCGTAGGGCGGCGAGCCGCCTTTGACGTCGGCGACGTAGACGTCGGCAGGGTGCAAGAAGTCGCTGTAGAGATAGGCGACCTTGCTGCCGTCGGTCGTGACGCTGCAGGACCAGGCTTCGCCCTTAGGCGGGGTAACGTCCGTCATCGACCCGTTCGAGAGATCCACCGTCCGCAAATTCGAATAGCCCGGGCCGTCCACGTTGAGTACCGCTTGCGTGCCGCCCGGCAGCGGCGATCCACAGAGCCCGCCGCCCTCTTTCATGTCGGCGAGCAGGGTATCGCCCCAGCTGACCGTATCGTGCTGCGCGACCACGAGACGGTCGGAACCGTCCGGCTTCGCGGAAACGAGCGCCGGCAGTTGCGCCGAGTCCTTCACGTCTCCGCTCAAGTAATAGACCCGCTGCCCGCCGTTTCCGAAGAACATCCCGAAATTCGCGGGCAGGGGCGACGCCACTTTTTGCATCGTGGAGCCTGTCGAGGGGATAGTATAGACATCGTTCGGCCCGGCGTCGACCGGTTCGTACCGCAGCGAATCGAAGAGAATCGTCCGATCGTCGGGCGACCACGCGTCGAATCCTTCCGCGTACCGCCCCGACGTTAGCTGCACCGGATGCGAACCGTCGGCAGCGACGGTCCAAATGTGCTGGTGATCGCGATAGGTGTAGCCTTGTCCGTTGGTCTCAAAGAAGAGCTGGTCGATGACGTTAATGTCGCTCTTCTTCTGCGCGTCCTTCGGCGTGAAACCAGCCTTGGCAAAATCGACGTAGGCGTCATGTGCCGGGTCGGTATCGGTCACGCTGAGTGCGATCCGGTCCCCGGCGTGCGAAACGACCGGCGACGATACGCCTTGCTTGATGTGCGTGAGTTGCACGATCTCGCCGCTCGCCAGCGTATAGCGGTAGAGTTGCGGCTTCTGCTTTTCGACCGTTCGTACGAAGACGAAGCTGCGGCCGTCGGGCATCCACGCGTAATCGCCGTCACCGATCTTCTTCGTCACGTTATGGGTCAGGTTTCCGCTCGACGCGTCGACCAACTCAATCGTCCGGTCGTAGCCGTTCTTAGGACCGTTCATCCGCGATGCCTCGACCAGCACGTGCTTGCCATCGGGTGAGATGACCGCATTGCTCAAGAACGTGATCTTGAAGAGGTCCTCCGGTTGGACCGGGCCCGCTGCGGCTGCGGCGATTGGTGAAAGTCCGAGCATCAGGAACGCAAAAGCCGATAAACGCATGCCCCTTGATTTTACGTCCCTTTGGCCGCGCCTGCATAGAAAATCACCTTGAAGATCGCTTGCGGCACAGTCGTCAGCGCGTTGGGATTGCCGTAGGCGAGATAAAGCTCGCTGCTGCGCAGCCGCAGGTGGTAGGCGACCGAGACGTTCGAGCAATCCCCGATGCAATCGCCGCCGCCGTTGGGAAGCGGCGGATTCCCGATCACGCGGCGCAACCCGATTGCTAACGACGAATTGGTGCTGATCTGATAGGCATAGCTTAGGCTCTCGAACCACTGAATGTTGTCCGTCTGCGGCGACGGCATCGACTGATCGGTGCTGTCGACGGCCAGCGTAAGCGCGCCTCGATTGCCGACTCGAATCGTCGTCGTCCGAAACCACGTGTCGAGGCGGCCGGCTCCGTACCGGCCCCCATTATAGGCTATCTGGGTCGGATACGACGAGGGGCCGTGATACGGGAACTGCCCCGGATTGTTGGTCTGCAATCCGCTGTCGTAGGTGAACTGAAAGCCGCCGTTTTGTGAGATCGGCGTCAAGAGGTCGTTGAAGCGCCAGTAGTTCGAGCCCGTGAAGAACTGAAGGTCGAGGGCGTGCTTCGTTAAGATATCCACGAGAAGCTGATTATCGCTCTGCGCGATGCCATACAACGGCCCTTGGAACCGGTCGACGAATCCCGAGGCGCCGACCGATGCGAGGCTATCGTTGCTGTCGAAATCCCATATCTTTGCCACGTACATGGCGTACCCCGCAATCCCCGGATGTGAGATGAAGCCGTCCGTCGGGTTGTAGTACTCCCCGATCTTTCGCGTCGCGCCGAAAAATCCAAACGTTTGGTTCGACCAGCCGGCGCCGAACTCATAATACTGACTCTTGTCGGGTGCAAGAACGTTCGTTCCCGAGTTGTCGCCGTAGTTCATGTACGCGTTGAAATGCTTGAGATCGGAATACGCGACGCCGGCCTCGGTTGTGCTATCGATGAACCCCGGCATGCTCACGGAAACGTGCTGAACGCTCGAGAACCAATTCGTGCCCGGCGACGTGTAATTGAGCGCGCTTGCAAAATCGTTACGCTGGTCGCCGATCGCATCGAACGATGCAAACCCGATCGGACCCTGCTTCCCTTCGACTGCATACCCTTGCGCCGGCGTCGGAATCGCAGGGGTGTAGAGCGATTGAATGTTCTGACAGGCGTTGCAGTTGAACTGATTGTAGAAGCTCGCGGCTTGTGTAAAGAACGGCCGTACCTCGTTGTAGTACCGCTGGAAGACGGTCGGCGCGATCGACTGCTGATCGAGCTCGACGTTCGAGTAATCGGGATGAAAGGTCGAATAGAACGATGCGGTCGGCGTTATCGGAATCGAGAGATCGGCGCCGACGCGGGAGGTCGAGCCGCCGATCGTCTTGCTCGCCGCCTCGCCGAGCGCGTAGATTGCGGCGCGCGGCTTGGGGCGAGCGAAGCCGACGCTCAGCTGCGGCACCGTGATGCTGCCGGCGTGGGCGTAGTCGGCGTTCCCGTAGCTGTCGGGCTGCATCTGAACTGCGTTGTACGACCAGACCTGTTGTTCGCCCGTAGCGCGCACGTAACGCACGAACTGCGCTTTCCACACGCCGCCATGTGCGTTGCGGATCACGTCGAGCGGAATTCGCATCGTAACCGTGTAACCGCCATTATGCGCAGATCCTTGCGACTCCCAATTCGGCGAATAACCGGTGTTCTCGGAAGAGTATTCGTAATGCGTGCCGTTCGGGGTGGCGTAGAACTGATAGAAGTAACCGCTGATGCCGTTGGGCCACAAGTCGACCCAGACGGCGTCGTCGCTTCCTTGGCCGACGTCGTTAGTGTGCTGCACAGCGGTAATGGGTTCGCGCTGCGTCGCATCGAAGCGTAAGTAGAGCGCTTGGCCGTCGGTCGTGATCCAAGCCTTGGTCGGTTCGGTGGCCGGACGCGAGTGAACCGCGTCCCAGCCGAGCTGCACGCTGCCGGCCTGCGCCCAATCGGTTGCGACCGCATTCGGGTCGAGCGACGGATCGGCCGATTTCGGAACGGCAACTGCAGGGTAGGCGAGGACGCGTGCGGTCGTGGCCGCGATTGCAGCCGCGCAGAGCAGCGTGCAAACTCGGGAGCGCATCAGAGGATTGCGCCGTCCAAGCTGGAGCCGCTGATGCGCCGAAGCATTGCGGCGTCGATCGGATCACAGGTGCGCGGCTCGCGGCCGCCGGTGCAGACCAACGCTCCGCGCAGATTCGCACCCTGCAACTTGGCGCCGTGAAAATCGGCGCAGCCAATTCGCCCGTCTTCGTTTCGCGAACAGAGCCGCGAGTCTCGCAGATCGGCGTCGCGCAGATCCGCGTTGACGAAATCCACTCCTTCGAGATCGGCGCCCGCCAACCGCGCGCTGCGAGCGTTTGCGTCGCGCAGATCGCTTCCGAGGATCGAGATACCGGAGAGGTCGTGCCCGGCGAGCGAGGCGCCGCGGGCGTCGCAACCGACGCATCGCCACAGCAGCCCTCGGAGATCGGCGTCGTCGAGGCCATTGGTCGCGTCGCGGAGATCGACGCCCGTTAGGTTGGTAGATCCAAAACGGGCACCATGCATCCGCGCGCCCGTAAAATCCGCGCCGGTAAGATTCGCATTGCGCAGGTCCGCGCCGCGCAGGTCGGCATCGCGAAAATCGACCCCGACCAGCTTGGCGCCCTGCAAGTTCGCGTCGCGAAGATCCGTACGCGCGAAATCGACGCCGACGTACGATGCGCCGGCAAGATCCGTGCCTTGCAAGTCGCGGCCCGCGAACGAACATCCCGTGCAGTTTGTCGGGAGCCCGGCGATCACGGCCAGAATCAGCGCTATCATTCTTCCCTTCCCTCCACTTTTTGGCAGCGATTGGGCGCACGAAACCGGGCCTCCCAATCGCGAGACGTTTTTAAAGGTCGGTTCTGACGGAGCGCGCTACCCGCCGCGCGCCCGTTACTTATCGCTTGGGGTTTCGGTCGTTCGGAAGATTCATGCCGATCAGTTTCGTCCTCGAAAGGTCGACGTGCGTCAGGTCCACGCCGCCCAAGTCGCACCCGCTGAGCGTCGCTCCCACGAAATTTGCGCCGTCCAGGCGCGCCTTGCTGAAATCCATTCCGGTAAGCTGCGCGCCCGCAAAGTTCACGCCGCGAAGATCCGCTTGCGAGAAGTCGTCGCCGTTCGCGCGCACGTTCGAAAGGTCTAACCCGCTCATGTTGGCGTGGCTGAAATCGCATCCGTTGCAGGTATTCAAAACGTCGCGCATCTCGGCCGAAGTCAGTCGCGCGCGGGTGAACTGACAGCCATTGATGTGCGCTCCCTTGAAATCGACGCTGCTGAGGTCGGCATCAGTAAAATCGCACCCGATCAAATGGGCGTTGCGAAACGAAGCGTTGCGCAGGTCGGCTTTGCTGAAATCGACCCCGTTGAAGTTGCCCCCGGAGAAGTTCGTGCCGACGAGTCGCGCCCCACTGAGATCGACGCCTTCGTAGTTGACGCCGCGCAGGTCACGTCCCGACCAATCGACGCGGCGATAATCGCACCCGCTGCAGTTGCGTCCGCCGTCGCTGGACGATTGGGCAATGCCCGATGAGAGCGCCTGCGAGACGGCTTTGCCATAAGCGCTCTTCGCGGAGGCATTGGCGACATTCATACTGCGATCGATCTCTTGAGAGATCTCGTGGCTGAGCTGAGCCGAGTCGACACCCGGCGCGTGAATCGTCATTTTCGGAATCGTGAGCCGCGTTCCGGGCACCATCAGATGCGTTTCGGGAACGTTCACACGCGTTTCGGGAACGTTCACACTCGTTTCGGGAACCTTCGCGTGCGTTTCGGGCACGGTTACCTGCTTTTCGACCACGACAACCTGTTTTTTGACCTCGGCCGGGTGAGCGGGGCCGGAGACGTGCGGCGCCGGCAGATAGATGATCTTCGGTTTCAACGAGGGTACCGGCACGGCTGCGCTTTGACTCGTCGAAGCGACCGGAACCGGGCCGACGCAGGGCGCGGCGACGGAAGGTGCCACGAGCGCGATCACCGCAGCGATCGCACCGACCACAGCGACTGCCGCCGCGGCCGGCCCGATCGCAAGGTTCGTCGCGATGTTTCGGCCGGCGCCGAGCAGACGCTCGATGCGCAGCGAAATGTGTTTGCGTGTGGCGAAGACACCCGGGGCCGGGATTGCATGCCGTGGCCACGACGCGCTCTCCGCCATTTTCGTAAGGCAGAGCGCATATGGCCGCACTCGGCCGACGAACGAGAGGACCCAGTCGTCGCACGCGACCTCGCGCTCGAGGTCGAGCTGCTGTCCGACGAACTGAGCTGCGGGATTCCATCCGAGCAACGCGTTGATGAGGCGCTGGAGACCGTTGGTCCAATCGTCGGCACGGCGCAAGTGCGCGAGCTCATGCAAACAGATCTGATCGACTTCCGGTTCGGAGAGCCGGTCGAGCAGCGAGTGCGGTATCAAAATCATCGCGTCGAAGAGCCCGACCGCAACCGGCACGTCGGTATCATCGCTAACGCAAAGCCGCACGTCGCGTGCACCCTTGTTCGCACGCAACCATTGAGGCATCGCATCGCGGTACTCGATCGGAAGCGGGAGCGCGTCGCGCTTGAGCTGTTCGAGCCGCCGCAGGCCGATTGCGAGCCTTACCAGCGCGTATCCGGCGAGAACCAGCCAGAGCGCAAAGATCCCTAAAGCCGCCGGTACCGGTACCGTAACGTGCAGCCGTCCGGGCAAGCGCGAGGATTCCTGCGACGACGCGGACGTTGCCGCGCCGCGAACCTCTCGCCGCGGCGCGGAGGTGACGTGCGCGTAAACGCTGCGCAGGGGCACGGTCGCGGCAACGTGCGTCGTCGCAATCGGCTGCGACGGCGTAAAGAAGGCGAGCGTCGTTGCAACCGGCACGATGATGGCGGCCGCGAGCGTCGCGCTCCAAACGGTGTAGCGCGTGGCCGCATTGAGCTTCGGCCAGGCGCGCAGCAACAGCCACACGCAGAGGACGAGGAGCGCGTCCTGCCACAGCGCGTTGATCGCGATTGCCGAGAGGGCACTCGCAAACGTTATGAAGCCTTGATACAACTCACTCACTTCGCGGCTCCTCGTACTGTTCGATCAGGGCTTTCAGCCGTTGCAGCTCATCGTTTGAAGGACGTTCGGTCTCGATCAAGCGTAGCGCAAGCGTGCCCGCGCTGTTGTCAAAGAACTTTGAAAGCACGTGCCCGACGGCGTGGCCGGCTGCTTCCTCGCGCGCGACGAGCGGCCGGTAGACGAAGGCGCGTCCGGCCTCCGCGTGAGCGACGTACCCCTTTCGCTCGAGAATCCGCATCGTCGTCAGAACGCTGTTGTAAGCGAGCGGTGGGGGCGGCAGTGCGGACGTTACGTCGGCGACCGTCGCTTCCCGAAGCTGCCATAGAACCTCCATCAGCCGAAGCTCGGCTTCAGTGAGGGTGTTGGATCGCCGGCGCGCCACGCTTAGCGCCCCAGGTCCGGTCCCCAGCCCGGGAAGACCCGCGCCGGAGCAAAGCTTTCGGGCATTCTTACCCGGGTCCGGGCGGTCAGAGCGAGGTCCGAGGTCGTTAGGTCCAGCTTGCGAGTCATGGGTGCCTCCTTCGGTTCTACTAAAGATTTAGTTGCATAATACTCCGCCCCTGTAGGCTTGTCAACTAATTATTTAGGATTAAAAGCCGAGCCTCGAAGGCGCGCCCGCCACGTATGCTGGGGGAAAGCCGAAACCGTCTGCCAATAAGGGAGGCTGAGTTAATCCCCAACGTTCCCAAGGAGAAGCATTTGTTGGCGACGATCCGCGTTGCGCTTGCATTACTTGGCGCCGCCTTTCTGGCTGCATGCGGCAGCTCATACTCAGTGGTTACGAGCGGTACGCCAACCCCCGGTCCGACCCCGACCCCCGGAGTCACGGCCCAATACCCGATTCCGACCGCTTCGAGCCGGCCGCTCGGCATCGCGTTGGGAGCCGATGGTTTTCTCTGGATCACCGAAAACCGCCCCAGCAAGGTCGGACGGCTCGGTGGCGGCGGTAGAATCTCCGAGAACGTTACCCCGTTGGCGGACGCCGGTCCGACCGGCATCGCTTCCGGTCCAGGCCCCAATCTCAACCTTTGGTTCACCGAAGCGAACCGCCACGGCGTCGCGCAGATTACCGTCACCGGGCCGCCGTACGTCGAGTACACGTTGCCCGATCCCGCCGCGAGGCCGGTTGGAATCGCGCTCGGTTCCGACGGGAACATGTGGTTGACCGATCCGGGAACAAACTCGATCTGGCGCGTGCAACAACTCAGGGTCAAGCCGCACGTCAGGTTCACGCAATACCCCTTGACCGGGAACGCGCAACCGCTCACCATCACGAACGGTTCCGACGGCGCGCTCTATTTCACCGAGCCGGGCACCGACAGCATTGGACGCCTCCCGATTAGCGGCAGCCCGCTGAACGAATACAAATTGGCGAAGGGCTCGGGTCCGGCCGGAATCGCCCCCGGTAACGATAACGCCCTCTGGTTCACCGAGCAAAAGCGGAAAATGCTTGGAGTAATGTCGACCGCCGGGGTTTTGCTCGCAGAGTATCCGCTCAACGGCGCGATGACCCCCAACTCCCTCGTCCAAGGTGTGGACGGAAACTTCTATTTCACGGACACGGCCAAGAACCGGATCGGTCAGTTCTTCACGCGCGGACACCGCGTTGTGTTTTATCCGGTGCCGACCGCGAACGCCGAACCGACGTCGCTCACGCTAGGACTCGATAGCCAGATCTATTTCATCGAAACCGCAGGCAATAAAGTCGGCCAGTTCCGCTACTTCAACGTCTAGCCCCCACCTTGTCATCCTGGTCTGGCGCCTACCTTGTCATCCTGGTCTGGCGCCAACCTTGTTATCCTGGGCCCTTCGACTCGGCGCTACGCGCTTCGCTCAGGACAGGCTTGTCGAAGGACGCGAGCTCCGCTAGCCGCGTGACGCCGCCGGCGGCGCTCCCGATCAGAAAACAGCGCGATCCGACGCTCACGACGTGCAACGCGGCGTGCTGGGAAAGCATCGTGGACTCCAGCACGTTCACCAACCGTCCGGAAGGCGCGAACAGCCTCGTTTGACGCAGCCGTCGCGCGGCCAAATAAAGCGCGGCGAGGACGAGCGCCACGATCGCGAGCTTCTCAACGTAGAGGGGCCAGAAACTCGACGGCACGACGAGCTACTCGCGGTGCTCTTGGGCGGCGTAGATCTCGCGCTTGAACGCGACGACTTTTCGTTCGATCTCCTCTAGCGGCTCGCGCACGACGACGACGTTCCCGGTCGTGAGCGTAACGATCGTCTCGACGTCTTCTTCTACCGACTCGATGAGGTCGCAGTTCAGCATGACCGGCTGACCGTTGGGGCGCGTGAGCGCGATCACGCGCGGCACTTCTCGCGGCGACGGGCGTTGGCCTCGTCGAGCTCGAGCTCTTCGCAACGTGCAGCTTCGGCCTCAAACGCGCGAAGACGCCGCTCCCTGAGCTTTTCGACGACGCGCCGCTCCCGGCTCGCGGCGATCAATTCGTCACGCGCACGCTCGGAGGCGACGCAAAGCTCGCCCTGCCGACGCCGCTCGTCGCTTATCGCGAGCTCGACGCGACGAAGGTGCGCGTCGCGCAACCGGAGTTCCGCCGCAGACTGCGTCCGCGCGGAACCGGCGAGCTGCTCGATAGATCTGCGGCGTTGCCCGCCAAGCCGCTCGACCTCGCGCCTGCATTCGTCGACTGCGCGCCGGCAGGCGGCAAACTCGCGTTGCTTTTCTTCTTCGACTCGCTTTCGGTGGTCGAGCAGCGGCGCTAGACGAAAATCGAACCGGGCCGGCATATTGAAGAGAACTCCCGCCGGCTCGTCTCAGCGAGCCAGCTGGCTGCGTTCTCGCCCTACGGAGACGAGCTCGATTGGAACGCCCAACAGCACGCGAACTCGCTCGACGTACGAACGTGCGGCCCTGGGCAGATCGCCAATGCGACGGCATTCGTGAATCGGTTCGCTCCAGCCCGGCAGCTCCTCGATCTCGATCTCTAGCCCAGCCTTACCGGCATCTGCAAACTCCGCCGGCTTGCCGTTGCGGCGATATCCCGTAACGATTCCGACGCTTTCGAAGCCGGTCAGCACGTCGAGCTTCGTAATGACCGCACTCGTCAAGCCGTTGAGGGCGACCGCATATCGCGCGGCGACGCCGTCGAGCCAGCCACAGCGACGCGGCCTGCCCGTGACGGTGCCGAACTCGCCGCCTTGCCGGCGCAGCAGCTCGCCGCGCTCGTCGTGCAGCTCCGACGGGAGCGGGCCGGCACCGACGCGCGTGCAGTACGCCTTGAGCACGCCGATCACGCGCCCGATCGCCCCCGGACCGATGCCGAGGCCCGTGCACGCGCTGCCGGCGATCGTATGCGAGCTTGTCACGAAAGGATACGTGCCGTATCCGATATCGAGCAGCGACCCCTGTGCGCCCTCCAGCAGCACGCGTTTGCCTTGCGCAAGCCGCTCGTGAATGTAAGCCACACCGTCGACGACGTGCCTCGCCAACCGTTCCGCGTCTCGCCTCATCGTGCCCGCAGCCTCCGACTGCAGCAGGTCCCCGAACGGGATGCCCGTCCGCGCGACGCGATCGACGTAAGCGGGTCCAATCCCGCGTCCGGTCGTTCCGATCGCGTTCGGGCGAGCGGCTTCGCTTGCCTTATCCCGCTCGATGTGGTGCGGAAAGACGACGTGCGCGCGGTCGGATATCTTCACGCGCGACGTGTCGACGCCGATGGCAGCCAGCGCATCGAGTTCTTCAACGAGCGTTTGCAGGTTGACGACCGTTCCGCCGCCGACGAACAACTCGACGTTGGGATGCATGACGCCCGACGGAACGATCCGAAGCGCCAGCTCTCGCTCGCCGACCACGATCGAATGCCCAGCGTTATCTCCGCCGCCAAATCGGGCTACGACGTCATAGTCGGCTGCAAAGAGGTCGACGATCCGGCCCTTGCCCTCGTCACCCCATTGCAGCCCGATGAGTACATCTGCTCTAGCGGCCACGGATCAAGGAACGAAGTTCTCTCCGTCGACTGCGCCGTACGGCGTATTAAGGCCGTGCGACGAATCCAGCGTCTCAAAGACCTTGCCACCCGGATAGCCGACGACCTTGACGTCTTTACCAATCTCAGTCACGAACGCCCGCAAGTTCGTGGTATCGATTGTCAGGTGAACGGGTTGGTAAAAGATCGTTCTCCACGTTTTGGTAATCTTGTCGAACGGCGGGGCGATGATATGCACCTTCCCCACCTCCGAGTCGGCGACCACCAGATTGCCCTGCGCGTCGACGATAATCCCGTACGGATAGGAGAGCTTGGCCTTGAGTTTGGTTTGATGGCAGCCGTGCAGACCGGTCGGATACTCGACGATGCCGCCGTCCAGCAGACCCGTGGTGTAATCGACGAAGACTGCACCGCTCGCATTGACGGCGACGCCCGTCACGTAATCGCCGGCGGTCAGCACGCATTTGTTGACGACGCGATGCTGCCTCTGAGCATATTCGATTACGAAGCCCTGGAAGTCGGCCTCATAGACGTGGCCCTGCCCGTCGGTCGATATGCTTAGCGGCGTCTTCATGCCCTTGGAATACGTAAACGTAGGTTTAGTCTTGCCGGGCTTGTACTCAGAGATGCCCACGTGGCTGTCGGTCACGCTGGTGACGTAGAGGTTGCCTTCCTTATCGACCCAGTCGCCCCATGGGTGGCTTCCCTTAGCGATTTTACCGACACTTTTCCAGCCTCCGTTGGCGAGGACATCGACCGCGCTCTTGTCGGTTACGAACAGGTCCTTTGCGAACGCCGCACTCGCTGCGTCGAAGTTTTCGGTTGATTGCACTGGAGGCGTGAAGCTCGAGCTACGCAAAGCACATCCGCACGCAAGCGAGAGTGTCATCAGCGCGGCGCCCAGCACGAGCACCGTTACGCCATTTCGCATCATCCGTAGCCCCCTACTCGGTATTGAACTCGAGGTCGGCGGTATCCCCCATCGGGATCCCGGCGATGCCTTCGAACTGCGTCATGACGAACTCGGAGAACAACGCGTTCGGCCAGCCAAAGCTTCGGCGCGTATACTGCGTAGGATTGTCGGGATTGAAGGATTCGTGGAGCAGATGATCGCCGGGATCGCTCGCGAGCAGTTGGCCGAGCACGTCCTGCTTCTCGGACCCGGCCGTGGCGGTCATTCCTTCGATAATCAGCGCGAGCGGCCAGACATAATGTTCGGGCGTGTGATAGCTGCCGATGCCGCGCGCGACGTGCCCCTGATAAAACGACGGGTTGTCCTGCGAGAGCAAGAATCGGCGAGTATTCTCGTAATAGCGATCGTTTGCCGCAGTGTATCCGAAGTACGGTGCGGCGAGCAAGCTCGGGATGTTCGCATCGTCGGTGAGAATCGCGTGACCGAGGCCGTCGACTTCGTAAGCGTAGATATAGCCGTACTTCGGTACCAGCACCAGACCGTAGGTCTGGATTCCGCGCTGAACCTCGTCGCGTAGCGCCTTGGCCTGGCGGGCCTTGACGACGTTGTGGTAGACGTTGAGCTCAATGTCGGCCATGTCGCCGAGCGCGACGACCGCGAACATCTCCGACGGAATCAAGAAGTTGTACTCGCAAGCGTCGTCCGAAGGCCGAAAGCCCGTCCAGATCATGCCGGTGTAGCCGACCGAATTGCCCGTCCCGTTGTTAGGGAGCTCCTTATGCGTGTAACGCGAGTCGCGTGGGTGGTTCTGCTCGCGCTCCATCGTGGCGAGCACGCCGTCGAGCATTGAGGAGAAGTTTCCGGTAAAGATCGATGCGTCGCCCGTGGTCTTCCAATAGCTCCAAGCCAGGGCGGTCGGGTAGGCGAGCGAGTCGAGCTCGAACTTCTGCTCCCAGACGCGATAGTCGAGCGTGTAAGCGTTCGCGTAGGGATCGACCTGCAGGTACTTCACCATGCGAGCGATGATCGAGCGCAGCAGGGCGCGGACGTCGGGATCGTCCTTCGCAAAGAAAAGGTAGGGACGCGCTTGCGCGCTGGCATCGCGGAGCCATTCGGCCGGAATATCTCCGGTGATGATATACGCCGTCCCGTCGGGCGCGTACTGAGCCAGCCGGCTCGTATCGAGCAGGGCGGCGCGGAACATCTCTTCGAGATGCCCGTTGGGGCTACGGTAATCGGCTGCTGCTTGTTCGATCGAGCGCAGTTCGAGCGCCGAGGCCGCAAGTGGCTTCAACACCGGCGCAAACGCGAAAACCACCGCAGTCAAAGCGGCAGCGACGAGATATCGGCCCGTCATGCGGGCCACGTTCCGTGTGCATACAACGCAGGCAACTCCCGATAGCGCCCTAGATAATCGAGGCCGTACCCCACGACGAAGACATCGGGGACCTCGAAGGCCCTGTACTTGATTTCAACGTCTGCGATTCTCCTGTGTGGGCGGTCGAGTAGGGTGCAGACAGCAAGCGAAGCAGGCCCGCGCTCGAGCAGGGTCTTGACCACGTACTGCAGCGTCAGGCCGGTATCGACCGTATCGTCCACCAGGATGACGTGCCGGCCTTCTACCGGGATCCCCACGTCCTTCTCCAAGACGATGCCGTCACCGTCGCCATACTTGTTGACCGCGATGAAATCCAGGTGGCAGGGAATCGTGACCGCTCTCGCCAGGTCGGCAAGGAAGGTCGCGGCTGCCGTCAGCAGTCCGATCATGAGGGGCGTTTTACCCGCATAGTCCTCGGAAATCGCCGCCCCGATGGCGGCCACGCGGCCCGCGATCGACTCCGAATCGAAGAGCGGGTCGCCGATCACGAGGCCCGCTTCAGGCGGGAGAAGACGCGCTCGACGTCGCGACGGGTGAAGAGCTTCACGTTGACGCGCGGATGATGCGAGCGCATCAACCGAAGTTTGCGGTTCTTGCGGCTGTTGCGGACCGGTTTGGCGACCGTGACCTCGATGTAAAGGTCGTACTCGGGAAGATAAAAATCCGGCGTAAAAAACTCGACCGGACGGCCTGATTCGCTCCAGGCGATCGGGAAGCTGCGGGGTTCGTACTCCCAGGGGATTCGATAGAAATCGAACAGGCGCGCCAACTCAGCTTCACTCGCGTGCGCGAACGGAACCCGGGACACTGCCACGGACTGTTATCTACGACGCGTTCGGCGCGTTATCCCTCCGGCGCCGACAAAGAGGTGACTCTCGCTGACGGTGATGCCGTATGGTGATTCACTGCCGGTCTCCGATATGACGTCCAGCATCTTTGGCGATTCACCGTTTCGGTACGGAAGCCGATATTCGCAGACGTCGTTTGTTGTATATGACCTAAGTAACGACACGTACAAATGGCTCCCGTGCCAGGGCTGGGACCCCTAACACCAGCTGCAGTCGAGGCCTCTGAGCCCGCCACGACGACCACCGATCGGCAGGTGCGCATCGACTAAATGAGCCCGGTCTGAGCCGCTAGCGAACGTCGATTCCGATTGGCACGTCAAAGCCGGTATTCGGTCCGGCAATGGTCTGGATCGGCGCAACGTTACCGTGCGCGCCCGTCGCATAGACGTATATGCTGAGCGTGTCTTCGTCCGTAACGTAGTTCCGTCGTTTTGGTCCTAGCGCAATCGCCAGGGGGCTACTCAACCGGGTCTTGGAGCCGGCGATTCTCTTGATGCGGTCGACCTCACCGTTGGCGCCGACAGGGAACCGAAAAACCGAGCTGACGCCCAAACACGAGGGTGGCGAATAGGAGCACGATGGCGAGTTCCCGACGTAGATCGCGCCCTGCGCGTTCACGGTAATGCCGGCGGATTTGTGCATCCACTTGCTCCAGATCTTCCTGGCAGGAGCGACGTCGCCGGTCGCGCCTGCGGCAAAAGCAAGTATGTAGTTGTAATCGAGGACGTAGATGTTGCTTTGTCCATCCACAGCGATGCCTGTCGGCGAATTTAGCATGGTCTTCGAGCCGCTGATGGTTTGGATCGGCGCGACATTGCCGTTCGCGCCCGCGGCATAGACGGTTACGCTGTATTTGCCGTAGACGTCGTCGTTCACGACGTACGTGATGCCGTGCGCGTCAACCGCGACATCGCTCGGGAAGGCCAGACCCGTGTTCGAGCCGCTAACGGTTCGGACCGGCGCCACATTGCCGTGCGCGCCGGGCGCGTAGACCAAGATGCTGTCGACGGTTGCAACATAGATATTACGATCGACGTCCACGGCGAGGTTCTCGATACGCCCGATCTTCGTTTTCGGGCCGCTGATGGTCCACAGCGGCGCGACGTCGCCGTCCGCGCTGACCGGGTAGACGTTCACGCTATCAGGCCGGCTCCCGTACTGAAAGGCGGCGACGTAGATGCACTCTTTGGTCAGGCAGGATTTGGCCGGGCTGCTGCCCCTTGCGCCGACCGTGATCGCGCCGGGCAGCGCGGCTACGCCGGGCAGGTTCGCGGTTGAGCTGGGGCTTACGCCGCCGCCGCTACAGCCGGCACCGAGCAGCGCGGCAAGGCATCCGCCGGCGCTGATGATCCGAGGTTGTTTCATGATCGTCTCCATTTAGGTCCCAAATATGTGCTTGATCGTACCGAGGCACTCGGTACGAGCAAAGCATGGGCCGCGGGGCTAAATGGAAACTAAATGAGTGGCCGGTCCATTCCCCGGCCGCCCCATGCCGAACTCGCCCAACAGTGAGGCAATGCCGCGCAGCTCGTCGCGATCCGGCCGCGTGCCGTTGACGTGTGCGCCGACGAGTATCAGACGTTCGGCGGCCGCTCCTGGCGACACCGACATTCCTACCGTTGGCTGTCCCGGTTCCGGCGGGAGCTTGATCTGCGCCGTATTCGCCTCGTTAATCGGTCTCACGCGCGACCTAGCGCCGAACGATTGCACGAGCGGATCTCCTGCGAAGATATGCCAGGACGTTCCTTTGGGCCAGCCGGCCGCGGCGTACCGCACGAAGCCCCCATCGGGCGCCTTCTTGAAGACCGCCAGCGAGGAGAGCATCAGCTCCTTCGCCACCGTCTCGACCGCACGATTCGGGGAGATGTCATCGCTTCGACTAAAACCGGAAGTGGCTCGAAGCCTATCCAACGCGATTGAGGCGTGATAGCGTTCCGGCAAGAAGACGCGGTCGATCAGGCGGATGGCGCGGGGATGAACGAACTGAAGCGAGAGGCCGATGGCCAGCGCAAGGGCTATGTCGATTCCCACCTGGAATTGGTTGTCCGCGAACATCTTCGTGACCAGAAAGTCGAGCAGTGCAAACGCGGCAAACCCCACACATAGGAAGAGGCCATAGACGAGCGTACGGTTTGCGACGAATCCCGCGTTGAATGCTCGGTAACGCACGACTGCATAGGCGACCGTAAGCGGTATCGCGACCTGAAGTACTTCGGGAATAAGCTGGAGCCACGATGATATGCTGGGTACGAACAGTGGGCCGTACAGATCGGAGAAACTCGCCCCCCCTCGTGCTGCAAATGCGATCGCAAAGCCGGCGATAATCCAGCCAACCCGGTTGCGCTCGACGCCGCGCTCTCTCCAAAACGTAGCGATCAGTGCGAGAAAGCCGGCGACGTAGGTCGCGTACAGAATGTCCACCTGAATGCGACTGGCGACGCGGTCGGCGTGGAGGAAGCCGAGAATAGAAAGATCGATGACGGCGTTGCAGAGCAGCAAACTCACAAAAACGATCGGAGCGGCGACCGATTCGAGATAACGCCACTTCCCAAACGCTCGACCGTTCGGAGCGCACGCGCAAAAGACGAGGAACGCCCCGTAACCGAACGAGCGTAGAGCATCGGCGAAGACACTTGCACCGTAGTCCAGCCACGCGGGCAGCCAAAAATAGGCGAAGAAAAGGCCGGGTATTATTGCGAAGCAATAAAAGAAGAATGCCCAGGTGATCTTGGACGGACGCAGCAGCACGAGAATCGAGCCCACAACAACAAATATCAGGTCGATAATCTGCCCCACGAAATAGTAAGCGATTTCGGCTGCTCCATCGGGTTCCATCGTCCCGGCGCTCATCTTGACGAGACGGCGGGAGCCGTCCTTGCGGCGAACCTGGAACGCAAGCGCTTGTCCGGGCGCAGTGAGACGAAGGTTCTGGAGATAGAGCCGGGCTTCAAGTGAGGTGGGAGCTTCAACACGATCTCCAACATGGATCCCGCGCGTCCCGCAACAAGAATCAACGTCGACGACTTTTAGGCTTGAATCGGTGGTCAGCACGTACATGCCGGGGTACAAGCCGAACATTGCACGTAGCGGCCCTAGACTAAAAAAGAGTGCCCAGGCGGCCAGGCCGGTAACCACCGCGATTCGCATTCGCGCCATTTCTAGGCGCCAATCCTTCTGCGCGGCGAGGCGGGCGACCCATCAGAGTGCCCATTTAGTCTCCAGTTAGCGGTGAGGCACGCAAGCTCCAATGGTGGTTAATGCCGTCCGATGCGTGGCTTGACTCGCCGCCGCAATGAGCTGCCTCAATGCAGCGCCACGCCCGTAGGAAAATCCAACCCGGAGATAGTCGGCGTGACGACAATCACGTCTCCAGAGGAAGTGATGACGGCACATGCTGCAAAAAACGGCGCCGCACTGGCGATATCAAAACGTCGGATCGTAAGCAATTGGAATATCCTTTCGCACTATCTAGATCGAGAATTTACCGATTTTGCCGGTGGCCAACTCGGTGAACCCGATATTTCCGTCGGAACATCAGGCTCGCGTAGCGTCACAGCCTGTAAGAGTTGTTCATTGTGAGGTAACCGTCACCGTAGCTCCAGCTGTGAACCATTTATACTTAGCACGCACGCGGTACACACCCGGCCGAACGGCGTAAAAGATCGCCTCCACCCCGTACGACGGCTGAATTCTACCGCCTCGCGAAGTCCTCCAATGGGCATCCACCGGCTCTCGATTGCATGCCACGTAGCTAGGAAACGGCATCGTGGCGTAAAGAGGAAGTCGAACGTTTACACGGATGGCCCGGTGCTTCGGGCGAACGTCAAATCGCCCGCACCCGTGAGGGGTGATGCCTGGTACGCTGATCACACTCTGCGCCACCCCACCGAGCGGGCTTGTCGTTGAGTTGGGGCTGACGCCGTTACAGCCGGCAACGAGCAGCGCGGCGAGGCATCCACCGGCGAGGATGATCCAAGTGCGTTTCACAATCGTCTCCATTTCTTCTGTCAAGTTGCTTGCCTCGAACGGCCAAGGCCCACAGTTCGAGCGCTTGCGACCCTCCACAATCTCTTGGCGGGTGCGTCGGTAACGCGCGCCGGAGGTGTCACCCGGCTCCGGACGGCTGGCCATAGCGGCAGCATGGTCTGCCAGGCTAAATGGAAACTAAATGAGGTCCGCCTTGATGGATCATTTGGCTCACCAGGGAAGCGTCGGCACGCGAAATGCTACGATACGGTCTGATCGCGGCGCTCGAAGCTATGCTTAGCGTCCCGCCGCGCCTACCAAACCGTGGAGGCTTGGGGTCAACCGACGCAATGAGCTGCCTCAATGCAGCGCCACGCCCGTGGGATCATCCAACCCAGTGATGGTCGGCGTGGTCGGAGGTCCATGGTGGGTGTAGGTCGTTAGGGTATTGTTGCCGACGTTCGTCACGTAGATTTTTCCATTTGCGTCGATCGCAACGCCCTGCGGGCGGGATAACCCGGGGATGATTGGTTTCGTCGGCGATCCGTTAGGGCGGTAAGTGCTCAAAGTGTTGAAATAAGTCTTGACGACGTAGATCTTACCGTTCGCGTCGATCGCAGGGCCTCCGACAACCACGTGGCTTGACTCTTCGGATCCAATTTCTTCAACAATAAGCCCGATGGCGGGGGTGGTCTTCGACCCATCCGGGTTGTAAGTCGTCAACTTGCTGTAAAATTTATAGAAACAACCATAAGCACAATGTGTGATATGATCCCACCAGTAGGTCACGTAGATCTTCCCGTTTGCGTCGACCGCCACGCCAAGGATATAAGCGTGGCCGTTATTGACCCGGATGGTCGGAGTCGTCGGAGATCCATCGGGGTTGTAGGTTGTCACGCGGTCACTCTGCCCAACGTAAATCTTGCCGTTGGTATCTACGGCAACTGCGCTGGCGTGCGCGACGGAGATCGTCGGCGTCGTTCGGCCTCCAAATCGGTCATACGTCGTTATTGAGCCGCTCCCATAGTTGGCGACATAGATCTTCCCGTTGCGGTCGACCGCCAGGCCCTGTGGGTCGCTAATCGAGTCGGTGATGGTCGGGGTCGTCGGCGTTCCATCATAGTTGTAGGTGGTCAGAGTACTGTTTCCGGCATTAACGACGTAGATTTTCTTGGGCGCACGCCCGTTTCTCTCAGAGGCTGGGAGGCTCCGCAAGGGTAAGCCCGCCGCTTGCGAGGTGGTGGCGGGCGGCGGTCCTCCCCCGGCGCAGCCTGCGAATGTGAGGAAGGCGAACGCTGCCAAGACGGGCGTGGTACTTAATAGACCGAGGCGTCGGGTCGCATTCAGCATCTGGGGCCTCCTTCGCAGCAAAAACGGGCCGATGTGCGCCGGAATTGTCTCCGGGGATCACTGTCCATGGCGCCAGCATGGTCTGCTCGGCTAAATGGAGACTAAATGAGACTACGAAAGGCTGCGTAAGGCGGCGGCGGGGGAACGTGTGGCTTCCATCTCGGTGCCGATTCTGCCGAACTCGTGCAGCAGCTCGGCAATCCTGCGGGCCTCGTCCCGGTCAGGTCGTCTGCCGTTGACGTGCGCTCCGACCAGGATCAGGCTGCCGCCGGTGGTTTGCGGTGACAACGACATTCCGACTACCGGCCGGCCTGGTTCCGGCGGGACTTTAAGGCGCAGCCTATCTTCTTCGGTTAATTGAACCAACGTGCGCCCTGTCGCCAAACGATTGCACGAGCGGATCTCCGGCGAAAATATGCCATGCCGTTCCTTTTGGCCAGCCGGCGGCAGCGTACCGCACGAAACCGCCGTCCGGCGTCTTCTTAAAGATCGCTAGCGAAGAGAGCATCAGCTCTCTCGCCACGGTTTCAAGCGCCCGATCCGGTGAGACGACGTCGTTTCGACTAAAACCGAGCGTCGCTCGAAGCTTATCGAGCGCGATAGCGGCGTGATAGCGCTCGGGCAAAAAGATGCGGTCGATCAGGCGGATGGCGCGAGGATGAACGAACTGGAGCGAGAGGCCGATGGCTAGCGCGATCGCTACGTCGATTCCAACCTCGAATTGATTGTGCGCGAACCTCTTCGTCGCCAGAATGTCAAGCAGTGCAAAGGCGGCGAATCCTGCGCATAGAAATACACCATACACGAGCGTACGGTTTGCGACGAATCCTGCGTCGAACGCCCGGTGACGCACGACCGCATAGGCGACCGTAAACGGTATTGCGATCTGAAATACTAGCGGCACAAACTGTTGCCACGTTGATATGCCAGGCACATACAATGGACCATACAGATCCGAGAACGTGGCCCCGCCTCTTGCTGCAAATGCGATCGTAAAGCCGGCGATGATCCAGCCAACCCGGTTACGCTCGACGCCGCGCTCTCTCCAAAATGTAGCAATCAGAACGAGAACGCCGAGAACGTACGTCGCATCCGAAATTCCACACTTGAACGCTACTGGCGATTCGGTCGCCGTGGAGGAAGCCGAGAATAGAAAGCTCGATGACGGCGTTGCAGAGAAGCAAGCTCACAAAAACGATTGGAGCCACGATCGCTTCGAGATAACGCCAGTTCCCAAACGCTCGATCGTCCGGAGCGCGCGCGCAAAAGACGAGGAAAGCCGCGTAACCGAACGATCGAAGCGCGTCGGCGAAGACGCTTGCACCGTAGTCCAACCACGCGGGCAGCCAATAATAGGCAAAATAAAGACCGGGCATTGTGGCGATACTGTAAAAGAAGAATGCCCAGGTCATCTTGGACGGGCGCAGCAATACGAAGATGGAACCCACAACGACGAAAATTAGATCGATGATTACCCCGACGAAGTAGTAAGCGGTTGTGGCTCCATTGGGTACGATCGTTACGTCGCTCACGGTGACGACTCGGCGGGAACCGTTTTTCCCCCGCACTTGGAGCGCAACCGGTTGTCCGCGCGGAAGGAGACGAAGATTCTGCAGGTAGAGCCGGCCTTCAAGTGAGGTTGGAGCCTCAACACGATCTCCAAGATGGATCCCGAGCGTCCCGCAACAAGCATCAATGTCGACGACTCTCAGGCTCGAGTCGGTTGTCACCGCGTACGCGCTGGGGTGCAACCAGAAGGTTCCACGTATCGTCCCCAAGCTAAAAAAGAGTGCCCAAGCGGCCAGGCCGGTAACCACCGCGATTCGCATCCGCGCCATTTTTCGTGCCAAATATTCTGCTCGGCGAGCTAGGTGACCCATCAGACCGGCCATTTAGTCTCCATTTAGCGATGGAGCCGATGCTTACCGTGGCCAGCAGTCAGCAGCGGTTACGGACGTCCTCGCTATGAGATCGTAGATGGTCGCGCGAGCGCACGCACTGTGGGCGCTGGCCGTTCGAAACGAGCTAACTCGAGAAAAGAAATGGAGACGGTTATGAGACAGATTCACGACTCTCTGCGGCGCTTGGCCCCGCACACGGTCACGTTTTTCTGTGCTGGTGCCCTCCTCTTTACCGCCGCTGCTGCATTATTTGGCTGCAGCGGGCCACCTGCGACGCAATCCGCGTTCGCGCCCTTGCTGGCGGCGCCAGGTGCGGACCTGCCGCTATCGCTCCGTTCGCAGCACGTGTCGAGCCCGGACGCGTCGCACCGGATCGGAAAGGGGGTCCAGAGGGAAAGCGTGCTCTATAGCTTCACAAATATTCCCGACGGCGCTGGCCCGTACGGATTGACCAAGGTGGGCGCCTCACTCTACGGCACGACTTTCTATGGCGGTGACTCTAGCTGCGATTCGGGACGTGGGTGCGGCACGGTCTTTAAGATCACGACCTCCGGAACGGAAAGCGTGCTTTATCGCTTCGCAAATAGCCCCGACGGCGCAGGCCCATCTGCCGGTCTGACCAATGTCGGCGGCACGCTCTACGGCACGACTTACGAAGGTGGTGCGGGCTTTGGCACAGTCTTTAGGATCACGATGTCCGGCACGGAAAGCGTGCTTTATCGCTTCGCAAACAGCCCCGACGGCGCCGCCCCATCTGCCGGTCTGACCAACGTCAGCGGTACGCTCTACGGCACCACTAGCTATGGTGGTGCCTACGGCAAAGGCACTGTTTTTAAGGTCGTGACTTCCGGTAAGGAAAGCGTACTCCACAGCTTCGGAGCCGGCAGCGACGGCTGGTACCCGGTTGCTGGCTGCCTGATCAAGGTCGGCAGCGCGCTCTACGGCACGACCCTTAGTGGTGCGGGCTATGGCTGGGGCACGGTCTTTAAGATCACGATGTCCGGCACGGAAAGCGTGCTTTACCGTTTCGCAAATAGCCCCGACGGCGCGAAACCGTATGCTGGACTCACCAACGTTGGCGGAACGCTCTACGGGACGACTTACGAAGGTGGTGCGGGCTTTGGCACGGCTTTTAAGATCACGACTTTGGGCACGGAAACGGTGCTCCACAGCTTCGGAACCGGCAGCGACGGCGCGCTCCCGTATGCCGGCCTCACCAACGTTGGCGGCACGCTCTATGGCACGACTGGCCATGGTGGTGCAGACAGTAGTTGCTACGACCACTACTCGGGTTGCGGCACAGCCTTTAAGATCACGACCTCCGGCACGGAAACGGCGCTCCACAGCTTCGGAACCGGCAGCGACGGCGCGCTCCCATATGGCGGCCTGACCAAGGTCGGCGGCACGCTGTACGGCACGACGGTCGAAGGTGGTGCCAGGGGCTGGGGCACGGTCTTCTCACTGTCGCCTTAGCCTAGGGGCGCCGAAAAGGACAAAGCCCGTTGCCCACACGTAGCCTACAGCCAGCCGCTCGCGAACGCGGGCGGCTCTTCCTTACTGGTGCCCTGCATTTTGCATGTCGGCGGCCTCCGATTTAGTCTCCATTTAGCCTGGCAGACCATGCTGCCGTCATGCCCAGTAAGTCCGGGAAGCCGCGGCAGAACCAACGGTGCTGCGTTACCGACCGCCCTTGCCAACGATCGCGGATGGTCACAGACGCGCGAAACGCGCTGGGCCTTTAAATCGATCAAAACTTGAGAGACGAAACGGAGATGGATATGAAACAGGTCAGCGGCTCTCTGCGGCGTTTCGCACCGCACACGGTCATGTTTTCCCTTGCCGGCGCACTCCTCTTCGCCGCTACAGGACTCATCGGGTGCAGCGGGCGGACCACCTGGGACGCATCCTCGTTGCCACCGACGAAATCCGGGTTCGCGCCTGCGCGGGCACTCGTCCAACCGGAGTGCTATTCTTTTTGCAAATACCGCGAATTCGTCATTCTACCTAAGAGCGCAACCGTCAAGCTGAACCAGCATATCAGGCTTCACGACGAGATCAAAAGTTGTCGTAACAGTCATTGCGGCCGCGGGAGAGCCGTTGAGGCCGCCTGGAGAGCGTACGGCGGTTCGCTCAAAGCGAAGCACGGTGGTAAGGAGGCGACTTTTTGGGCGTCTTTTCCGGGCGTATATAAAGTGATTGCTGGGTGGCAAGGCTATGAAGCCGCAGCTACCGTGACGGTAACCTCACCATAAACCGCACCTCGCGTGGAGAGGCTCATTTAGTTTCCATTTAGCCGGGCAGACCATGCTGCCGTTATGGCCAGCAACCTGAGCCGTGAGAAAACCCAGTGGCGCGTCACCGACCGTCCCTGCCGAGAGATCGTGGTGGGTTGCAAACGCACGAACTCTGCGCGCTGGCGTTCGAAACGAGCTAACTTGAGAAAAGAAATGGAGACGATCATGAAACAACCACGGGTCATTAAAGCCAGTGGGTGCCTCGCCGCGCTGCTCGTTGCCGGCTGCGGCGGCGGAGGCGTAAGCCCCAACTCAACCGCAAACCTGCCCGGCGTGGCTGCGCCGTCCGGAGGCGCGGAGCGATCGGCGCGTCACCGTGCCAAATCTTGCCGGACCACGGAGTGCATCTACGTCGCCGTCTTACCGAGCTACAGCGCCACTGGAAGCGTGAACGTCTACCCGGCCAGCGCGGACGGCGACGTCGCACCCATCTGGACCATCAGCGGTCTAAAAACGAAGGACCCACGTATCGCGAATCTCGCCGTGGACGCCGCTCGTAACGTCTACGTTGTAGATTACGTATCTACAAACGATAGCATCTTGGTCTACGCGGCCGGCGCGCACGGTAACGTCGCGCCGATCCGAACCATCAGCGGATCGAACACTGGTCTGTCCTATGCATGGGACATCGCGGTTGACCCGCACGGCCTCACGTACGTCGTGAACAACGCCGGAGGCTATGGCCAATGCAGCATAACGGTTTATGCCGCAGGCGCGAACGGCAATGTCGCGCCAATCCAAACTATCAGCGGCCCGCAGACCACGCTCAGTTTCCCGACCGGCATCGCCGTGGACGCACAAGGCAATATCTACGTCCAAAATCATAATGAGGACGATATACTCGTTTTTGCCCCCGGCGCAAGCGGCGACGTCGCGCCTGCCAGGACCATCCGGAGCCAGTGGATGAGCAACCCCGGTGCTGGTATTGCCGTAAACGCGAAGGGCGCCATTTATATTGGGAATTCGCCGCAGTGCGGATATTATGGATGTTACGGCGCGAGCGTCGTTCTTCGGTTCCCTCCCGGCGCGAACGGCTACGTAGCAGACGTAAAGACACTCACCGGCCCCAAGACCCAGCTAAATAACCCCGACGCGATCGCGCTAGGGCCCGGAGGCCGGATCTATGTTACGGACGTGGGGGACCACAGCATATTCGTTTATGCCGCCGGAGCACATGGCAACGTTGCGCCGCTCCAGACCATTGCCGGATCGAATACCGGCTTCGACAACTATCCCGGACCGGCCGGAATCGACGTTCGCTAACGGCTCACACCCGACTCATTTAGTTGCCATTCATCCATGACGTCGGTCGCTCAGATCGTAATGTTGAACTGCAGGTAGGCGTTGAACGGGACCGGGGAGCACGTACACGTTCTCGTCGGCCCATCCGGGAATGTAGGGCTGGGCGAACGCCGGATTGAGCGCCACGCCGTTGGCGGCGCGGTCGTTCGGCGAGGTCCCATTGTAAAAGTTCGAAACGTAGTACGGGTTGCTGATGTATCCGCACGTATAGTAATTCGGCGGATACTGCCTGGTCCACGGCGTCTGCGATCCTCCGAAACATGCGTTGAACAGGTTTGCCAGCAAGAGAGTGGCTTTGACGCTCGGCGTAAGGTCGTACGACATCGATAGGCTCAGATTAAGCTGCGACGGCTGCTCGAAAGGCGCCGAAGGCGTCGAAGACGCCGGTCGCTGGATTTGGAATGAAGAGGCTGCCCGGTGAGGTCCCGCTCTGCGTGTCCGCGAGCGAACAGGTCGTGTAGTCGGCTTGATTGGGATTGGACGTGGCGATACCGCCGAGCATAAGGTGCGAGTTTTTCTTGCACGTGCGCGGATCGATCCCGAGGATATCGGCGGGATTTCCGTACGGAACGCCTTGATTGAGCGTCAACGCCGGCGTGATCGCGAATCTGGTCGTGCTTGTAATTGACCACGACGCTGAGAACGTTGGGCGAAAGATATGGAAAAGCGAGACCGACCGGGTACCAGCCGTTGCGGTCGAGCAACGGCTGCGATTTCATCGCGTAGTACGGATTCCAAATCGGCGCGTTATAGGCCGCGCCTCCGATGGCGCTTGCAGGTGGGGTCCGGATGAACGTTTCCGGCATGGTCGCTTTCGTAGCACCGGGCGCCGCCGCCCGCCTTCGTCAAGCCGTTAAAGTTTGCAATGTCCTGGTTGAACGGATCGATTGGGTTGATCGACGTTCCGGCGTAGTCGTTCCATTTCTCGGCCGAGTTGGTGTAGGTATAGGAAAGTAAGAACGAAAGGCCATTTTTCGAAAAATCGCCTTTGGTAAACTGTAGCTCGACTCCGTCGACGCGTTCGGTACCGCTGTTGAGGCCGCCGGTCGCGCTGAACGGAAGCGAGATACTGTAGATCTGATTCGTTGCGTAGCGGAGATACGGCGAAACTTTGATCGACGCGTCCGTGCCGTTGAACCGATGCTCGTACGAGGCGTCGTAGTTATTTGAGAACTGTACGGCCGTGTCGTGGCGCGGCGTCGTGAACCCATACTGCCAGAAAGCCTGAAAGAGCATGATACGCCAGGTTGTTCTGCTTTGCTTGATACTGCACTTGATAGGTCGGCGGCTGCTGCGCGTAGCGGCCGGCGGAGAACCGGAGCACCGTGTTGCTGCTCGCCGTGTACGTTAGGCCGATCCGTCGGGGTCAGGGCAGTATCGGTCATCGTCGGATCGTAGCGTATTGCTCAAGAGCAAGTGGCCGTTCTTCCCGTCGGGGTGCACGGTTTGAACCGGATGCGCGAGAATCGACGTGTCGATCGGGCAGTCGAAGCCGACGAACAGCGTTGACGGCAGTCCGCTCGCCGGCGGTGCCGGCTTGGCATAGGGCTGCAACGTCACCGGATTGTAGCAGAACTCATGCTGGCCGGCCGTATACCAAAAGTTCTGGCCGTCGCTCGGCGTATTGCCCAGCAGATAACGATAAACCGCGCCGCGCAGACCGAACTCGGCGTTCAACCTGTCGGTTGGGTTCCAGCGATCCAAGAGCGCCAGCGTCGTGAACTCCGGAACGATTTCTCTCTCAAACCCTCGGTTGCCGGTATACGTGACTTGCCAGGACGCCCCGGGCACCGGGACGGCGACCGGCCGTACGGGCTCGAGCGAACGTCCCGCTGCTCGATGCCGCGTTGCACGGAGCACGGTTGCCGTTCGACGGATTGAAGCACTCGACGCCGTTGGTATAGTTGGTTGCGATCGAATCGAGCCCATTGGTGAAGTTGGTGTTGTTGTGGCTCTGCGCGTCGTGGCGGTCGTGTAGTTGGCGTCGAACGTCAAGAGGTGTTCGGAGTTGAGTTGGTCGGCAAAAGAGAAGGCCAGTCCGCGCGTGTGCGAATTCAACTCGTAGTCATAACGCGGTGGCGCCGAGACCCTCTAGGTCGCTGGTGAACGTCGTAGGGCCGTGCACGAACCAATCGGAATAAAACGTGTAGCCGTATACCCGAACGTACGCCTTCGCGCCGATGTTGTGCTGATATTGCAGCTTTGAAGATCGATGCGCCGTTCGAAAACGTCTCGCGCGTGTCCGAAGGAATGGCGGAGTAGACCCCGCCGGGGCAGGCGCCGGGAAGCGCCGGCGGCGTGCCGGGCGCCGCCTCCGGCGTGACGTTGGCGCATCGGCCGCCCGGGCTCGACGGTGCGAAGTACGGGACCGCGTGCACGTTCGCCGCATTTTCGCCAAAGTACGTGCCGGTTGGCCAGGTCACGAAATCGCCCCAGACCGCGGGCACCGCCCGCGAAAGCGGGAGCCTGCTGCGATAGAGGTTGAGCTGATTGAGCTGATAGATCAAGTGCGGCCCCATGTCGTTTTCCGAGCTGTAGAACGGAGCGAGCAACGCTTGGTTGTTATAGAGCACCTGAACGTCGTCGCGCCCGCCGTCGCGGCGGTGCGGTATTCCGACGTGGACGTTGACGACCGTTTCACGATCGCTGATGTTCGAGTAGCTGGCGTAGGCCGGGGAAATCGTTTGATAGCATCCCGGATCGCGGTGAACGCCGCGCGGAAGCGTAAGGTATCCGGGTTGTCCGGGCTGCAGCGAAAACGGATCGTAGATCGGCGAAGCGTTCGGGCCCGCGTAGAATCCCGCGCCGCTGGGCGGCACGAACCCGCAGGTCGGATAGACTCCGGGAAGGTTTGTGAGATTCGACGTGTTGTTAGCGATCGCGGGTACGCCCCACGCGTTGCCGAGCGAGGCACCGTTAAACTGATCGAAGTAGCGGTACGTCTGGTTGTAGCCGCCGATGCCCGACATAGTAGGAAAACAGACGGTCAGGCGACGCGCCTCCGGCTTCCAACTGCAGGCTGTGATAGTACGACGGCGTTCCGATGCCGGCGTTGACGGAGGCGTATCCCGGG
Organism: Vulcanimicrobiota bacterium; assembly: GCA_963831815.1. Lineage (GTDB taxonomy): Bacteria > Vulcanimicrobiota > Vulcanimicrobiia > Vulcanimicrobiales > Vulcanimicrobiaceae > Cybelea. The sequence continues at coordinate 345,505 of CAWHRL010000001.1, read as the reverse complement.
ATAGGTGCCCGTCTTAATTACTTGGTTTATAAAGCCGGCTAAGCCGCTGGCGCTTTCGCCCGCGGTGCCTCCGCCCGCGTACACTTGAAGCTCCTGCTGCCCGAGCGTTCCGACCGTTCCGCCGGGATAGTTGTCGAGTGACCGGTTCACGGGCACGCCGTCGAACTCGTAGCCGACCTGATCGAAGCTGCCGCCGCGAATATAGACGGCTTGATTCCAGCCTTGTTGGTTGGGCGGCACGAACGTGCCGGGGACGATCGCGATCGCCGAATAGGCGTTGTTCAAGTTCCCGCCGCCTCCGACGCCTTGCACGGCCTGCGTCACGGTCGCATTCACGGAATACACGTCCGTCGTCGTTCCCGGCCGGACGACGTCCATCGACGAGCGCGTCTTGACCGTTGCGATGGTCTTGAGGGCGATGCGACCAAAACGAATCGCAAGCTCTGGACCTGGTCGGCGAACACCGATACACCGGCCGTTGCCGACCGTACGAAGCCGGGCTTGGAAACGGCAATCGTATAAGTATCGGGAGCGAGCGAAAGCAGCGAAAATCGTCCGGAGTCGTCGGTCGTTACGGTCGCGGCTTGCGATGGGCTCGTGGCCGAAATGAGAGCCCCGGCGATCGGCGCACCTCCGCTCGCGGCGACAACGGTTCCGGTGATCGCACCGGTCGTCCCTGCGATGGCGAACGCACCGTCAGTCAATAACGGTGCCGATAGTACGATGGCGGCGATCGAACGTCCGCGCATGGCCTAGCGTTCGTTCCAGCCGTAGGCGGCCCTTCGAAGACTCCATTTAGTTTCCATTTAGTCTCGCGAGCCATCCTTGCGTTTGACCGGCGATTCACGATCGTTGCGGCAACCGAAGAGGGCGGGAGGAAACCCTCCGGTGCCGCGTCCCCGACGCCCTGGCGCTGGTCTTTCGAAATGAATGAAAGTACAACGGACAAACTACGGAGGAACCATAAGCAGAAAATGGAGATACCTGATAGCCGACCGGGTATTTTTATCGCGGTGGTGTGTGTCGCAATTCTAACGGCCTCGGGATGTAGCAATGGCGGCACGCCAAACGCTACGCTTGGCTTGCCGGTGCAAAGTGCGGGAAGCCATTCTCTCGGCAGGCCATCGCATGGCAACATCACCGAGTATGCGATACCCCGCCTTAAGAAGAAGCTGCCAAAAACATTCCCGATTGGTATTTCACTGGGTCCGGATGGCGCAATGTGGTTCGCCGAACGGGGTCTTGGCAGACTCGGAAGCATCACCACGGACGGCCAATTTACCCGCTCGTGCAGAGTGACGGGTCAGGCGCGGTTCCCACAAAATGTCACGACAGGGCCGGACGGCAACCTCTGGGCAGTCACCGGCAGCACCCGCACATACCGGCAGGAAAGCAATCGGGTGCCGGACCTTTACGGCGCGGTCGTCATGATGACCCCTTCTTGCGTCCAGACTGCGACAAGCCTCCCGATGTACAGCGATCCTCGCTCGATCACGCCGGGGCCTGATGGAAACCTCTGGTTTACTGAGGCGAGCGGGTACGTTGGGATCGTTACAACGGCGGGGCAGCTGACAGAATGTAAAATTCCGCATCGGCATCCGGCCTACGGGCTGGCTCTCGGGCCGGATGGCAACCTCTGGTTCGCCGAAACGTTCAATGACGCGATCGGCCGCATCACACCATCACCAACATCAACGCCAGGATGCGCGTTTACTATTTTTCCGTTTCCAAAGAAGGGTGGCCCCGCGACCATCGTCGCGGGGCCCGACGGGAATCTCTGGGCGACCGAGTTCCGCACGGCGAGGGTAGCTAAGGTATCCCCAAGCTCGGGCAAGATCTTAAAGGAGGTTCAGCTCCCAGCCGGATCGTCTCCGAAGGGGATCGCCGTCGGAGGAGACGGTAAGCTCTACGTTGCTGAGTTCTCGACCGGGAAGATCGCCGTGGTGACCATGGCCGGAGTGCTCCTTACCGAGATTGATCCTCCCACCCCCAAGAGCGGGCCCTGGATCGTCGCACCGGATTCCGACGGAAATATTTGGTTCACCGAGTCGCTAGTCGGCAAAATCGGCAAACTCACGCTCTTAGCGAAATGAGAAGCCAAGGGCCCGGAAATCCGAGCGATCAGCCCGGGCCCTCCAGATTGCCGACACCATTGTGGATGCTTGCAAGCCGCGCAACAACGGGGGCAACGCCCCGCATTCGGGCAAAAAGATGCGGTCGATCAGGCGGATGACGCGAGGATGAACAATTGAAGCGAGGCCGATGGCCAGCGCGATCGCTACGTCAATCCCAATCTCGAATTCGTTGTGCGCAAATTTTTTGTGGCTAGAACGTCCGCAGCAGGGATCAACGTCGCTTATCCTCGGGCTCGAATCGGTGGCCAACACGTACGTGCTGCGGCACAGCCGGAAGATTCCCTGGAACTGCGCGATGAGTAACCCGAGCCCTCGGGCCGCCCATTTAGGCGCCATTTAGCGCCCAGCAGCATGCTTTTATAGCCGGCGATCCCACGCGGAAAAAGCGCGCCTCAGTTTGCCGGATCCTTGAAAGCTTAACTGGAGATATTATGCAAAGGACACGAATTTATGGTGTGGCGGCATGTGTAGCGGCGCTAGCGGCCGCTGGATGCAACGGGAGCTCCACCTCGAACCCTAACTTGCCCGCGGCAGGAGCGAGTCGCGATTCAGCCGGGAGTCCGGTTCACGGCACTATCAACGAATACCTAATACCGAGTCTCGATAAGAGGCCGAGGACATTCCCTATTGGTATTACGACGGGTCCAGATGGGGCGTTGTGGATTGCCGAGCGCGGCCTCGGCAAACTAGGTCGCATCACGACAAGCGGCGACGTAACTGACCAGTTCAAAATAAAAGGTAAGGCGCCGTTTCCTCAATACGTCGCGACGGGCTCGGACGGCAATCTCTGGGCGACTACCGGGAGCATTCATACCTACCGCAAGGAAGCGCGCGGCGCTCCGGACCGATACGGGGCGGTCATAAGCATGACGCCTGACGGCGTCGTGAACCGCGTGGTCGAGCTGCAGAACTACAGCGACCCCCGGGATATCACGTTAGGATCGGATGGTAGTATTTGGTTCACTGAGAGCAGAGGAGCAATCGGCAAAATCACCGGTAGCTCGTCCGGTGACACGCTCACCGAGTTTCCGACGCCAAACGGCAACGGGGCCTACGGAATCGCAGTCGGCCCGGACGGTGCACTCTGGTTCTGCGAATCTTTTAACCGCAGGATCGACAAAATCGGCCGCATCACGACCTCAGGCGTGATTACGACCTTTCCTTTTCCTAAAAACAGCGGCCCAGTGCACGCCGTCGCCGGCCCCGACGGAAACCTCTACGTCACCGAACGCTTCGCAGCCAAGGTCGCGCGGGTAACGACTGCCGGCAACATAACCAAGGAGTTTCAGCTGCCGGCCGGCGCGAATCCGGTGGGCATCGCCCTCGGCGCCGACGGCAACCTCTACGTTACCGAGTTTCATGCCGGAAAGATCGCAGAAGTGACTCTTCCCGGGGGCGTTGTAACCGAGTTCAATATTCCTACGCCCCAGAGTAGGCCGTGGGATATTATCGGAGGCCCCGACGGAAACATCTGGTTCACGGAATCTGGAACCGGCAAGATCGGCAAACTGTCGCTCTAAAGAAAGCTGCGTCGATCTCGCGAGATTCGGTCAGCGAGGTGAGGGTACTCGTTGGGGTCCTCACCTCGCAGGCTATCCTCGGCGACCCATCGAGCGACCATTTAGTCTCCATTTAGTCTCGCGAGCAACGCTTGCGTTTGACTGGCGATTCACGATCGGAGAAGCGCAATTAACGAGAACGAACGCAAGGACGTCATTATCCTGCATTTCTTGAGGCAACCGGACGGCACGCTCCGGTGTCGCGCCACGGACGTCCTGGCCAAAAAATCTTGGATGGTCTCCAGGCCGCTCGAACTATGGGCGCTGGTCCTTCGAAACGACCAAACTACGGAGCAACAATGAAAGACGACCGATAGCAGCACAACCACTGCTATCCGCAATGGTCTCATCCTATCTGCCCATTTTGCCCGCTCGCGCTGCATTGTACAGCACAGCGAGCGGCCATGTGGTCTCGCTTTCCCCCGAGACGTTGCGATCCTGCGGTGGTTCGGGCCAAAAGCCGCACGGACTTTGGGCTTCTGTGCGGGGATTTGCGGTGCGCCCGCCCCGCGCGGTATCATAGACTATGGCGTCGCTTACGCTGAAGGCGCTTGGTGAATTTGCCGTGACGCGTGATGGCCGGAGCTTACCGTTGCTGCCGACGAAAAAGGCTCGCGCACTGGTTGCATACCTCGTTATGCATCGCGCAGCGGACGTTTCGCGCGAGCAGCTTCTCGAAGTCTTTTGGCGCGATTTTGACCCGCAGCGCGGCCGCGATAACTTGAACGCTACATTGTGGTCGATTCGCCGCATGTTTCGGAATGCTGACCTAAATCCCGATGACGTGATACGCACGGATCGTACGGTCATCCGTTGGCACGCCGCCGTCGATTTCGACGTCGATCGACTTTTGGAACTCGCCGAAAAAGTGGACTCGACAGCCGCAGAGGAAGCGCTCTCGCTCTACTGTGGCGATTTCCTCGAAGGAGACTTCGACGACTGGGCAGTGACGGAGCGCGAGCGCATTTCCCTAGCTTATGAAACGCTGCTAAGCCGCGCTACCAAAGGCTTTGGCAGCGTGAGCGCGGCCGAACAACTGATCGGAAGAAACCCATACGACGAAACGGCGTATGCGACCCTGATCGAATCACAACTGAAGGCAGGCCAAACCTTGGCGGCTGCTATTCTCGTCGAACGCTGTAGGCGCGCTCTCGAAGAAGTTGGAACAGCGCCTTCGGACGGATTCGAAGTGCGGTTCGGTGGGTTACGGCGCCCACGCGACGATGCTCAGTCGGAACTGCGAATTCCATTCGTTGCGCGCGACCGCGAACTGCGATTCCTGGCAGAGCGTTTTCAGCAATGTTCGGCCGGGGAGGGGAGCGTTACGCTCGTCTACGGCGACGCGGGAATAGGGAAGTCGACGCTGCTGGCTCACACGAGCCGGATCGCGTCCGAACATCGTTTGCAATTGATCGAGATCGTTTGCAACGGAACCGAGCGAGACAACCTCGAGAAATGCGTTGAAGCTATTGCGGCTGCAACAAGGCCCTTTACCGTCGTCATAGACGACGCGCAGAATCTCGCTGCAGACGCGCTGTTGCTTTTTCTGAACCTGTTGGAAACGGCCGTCGAGAGACACTGCTTCGTCGTCGCCAGCCGCCCCGAAGCGTTGGCCGGCCTACGGCTCCGCTTAGAGCGGTACGCTCCGTTTGAACTGGCGCTCGGGCCGCTAAGTCGCGTTGACGTCGAAGCCGCTCTCCGTCAAGCTGCCGGGTCCGACTTATCGGAGGTATCCGCTAAGCTTTTTGAACGCACGGGTGGTCACCCGCTCTACATCGTGCGCTTACTCGAAGCGTTGGTTGAGAGTGGTGCTTTAAGGCGCCGGCGGAGAACGTGGAACGTTACCGACAAATTTCGATGAATCGCTCCCGTTGCCGGGCAGCGTCCGCGCTTTCATCGAAGCAAGGCTCCTCGCCCGAGGCCCCGTTGCCGGAACCGTTGCCGGCGCCCTCGCGGTCGAACCGCTTGCCACGGCAGCCGACCTCGGCGCTGTCTTAAGCCTGGATGAGGAGGCGCTTTTGGACGCCTTGGACGACTTGCTTGCGCTCGGCCTTATTCGGCAGCCGCAGGTTGGGCCGCAGTTTGAATTTTCTCACGACCTCATCCGCGAAGTGTCGGCCGCGTTGCTCAACGCCGGACGAGCCGTTCGCATGCATCGGCTCTTCGCCGAGTTACTGCTGCGCGCTCACGAGCGTGATGCACCCGCGCGAATCGCTTCACACTTGCTTGCCGCCGGCGACGTATTAGGCGCCGGCCGTGCTTCCATCCGGGCTGCTCGCGGTGCGCTCGAAAGCAGCGCCTTTCTCGATTGTACGGTAGCGTGCGATGAAGCCATTCGCGCATTGCGTGGGCTTGAAGCATCGGCTGAGGCCGACGATGAACTCGCAATTCTCTATTGCATGAGATCGGACGCCCGTTTTGCAGTGGGAGAAACAACCGCGGCACTGGAGGACGCGGATCTAGCCGTTGGACTCGAACGCGGCTCGAGCTCTCGCATCAATCTAGGACGCGCGCTTATCACGCGAGCACGCTGCAACGAGTGGGCGTGCGAGTGGGGCCTGGCAGCCCACGACTTAGAGGAAGCAGCGGAGATAGGTCGCGGCCTCAGCGACGCTTCCTTGCTGGCGACGTCGCTGGTCGAACTGTCCGCCGTGGCACGAGTCCGAAATGAAAGGGATTCAGCACTCGCCTTGGGTGCCGAGGCGTACGAGCTCGCATTCGCTGCAACCGATTGGCCTCGAGCGCACTCCGCTGTGGGAGAGCTACTGCTCGCATGTTGCGCTGGGTGGAAGGTTGAAAACGCATCGCGGCTGGCGGCGACCAGTCTCGAGCTGACGCAGCGCTGCGGGCAAGCTGCAATGGCTAAGCATTTAGATCTCATCGCAGTGCTTTCGTACGTGCGAGAACGCTATGCGGATGCAAAACGCGATCTTACAAGAGCGGCCCCGATGGCCAACCGCACTTCGCCACCGGCGCTCTTCTTCAATCAGTTGATGACCGCGATCGTTGCTCTGGTCGAGGCTCGGTGGAATGACGCGCTCGACATCGCCGCTAGAATGGAAGCGCACGGCGACTGGAAAGCGCTGCCCGCGCAGCGCCGCACGCTGGCAGCGCTCCGAATTGAGGCGCTGCTGTCGCGAGACTCTTCGGGTGATGCCGAGGACGCCGAGGTGGCTCTGGCGCTCGCCGGTGATGGCGGGCATACGATTTACCCATGGAACATCTGCTTTGAGGTAACGCGGGCTCGCGTCGCGGCACGATTAGGAAGCGGCGACTCGGAGCCTCTTCTGCGGAGCGCGCTGGATGCAGTCGAAGAGCGGGCGCACGACATCCCGTTCGACGCCGATCGGGCGTACGCCCAAATCGAGCTGGCCTGCCGTGCCGCCTATAACGAAAAGCTTGGCACGCGAGCCGCATTGCAAGCCGGTCATTATCGCGGGCTGAGGCGGGCAGCGGCGGCAGAAGGCCGCTCGACCCTCTCGGCGCCCGTTTTCGCGACTTCCCGCATCGGCGAGCCAATCGGCAAAGGGATCGTTTAGCCTCCATTTAGCCAAGGCGGCCATGCTTTCGTCGTGAGCGGTCAGTTTCGTCACCTCCCCACTTAAGGCCGAGATGCTCCCTTGTCAGAATTCGGGCCGCTCCTGCGGCACTACCGGCACGCCGCCGGGCTCTCACAAGAAACCTTGGCCGAGCGCGCCGACATAAGCACCAACGGCATCGGGGCGTTGGAGCGCGGCTATCGGCTCACGCCTCAACGTGAAACGCTCACGCTCTTGGTAAGGGCGCTAAAGCTGAACCACGACGACCTCCTGGCGTTCGAGGCAGCCGCGGCGCGACGAGGGTATCGCCCGCGCGGGAACTCCGTTCCAGTCGGCCCTTGGCCCAAAGCGACTACTTCAGCCCTACCGCAAGCACCGACCAGCTTCATCGGGCGCGCGGTGGAGCTCGAAGAAATCGCGAGGCTCGTTCGCGAGCACCGCCTCGTTACTCTTACAGGAGCCGGAGGCATCGGCAAGACGCGGACGGCGTTACAGATCGGGCGGGCGCTAAGCGATGCCGCTGGTGGTGCCGTCTGCTTCGTTGGGCTCGGCGCGGTTAATATTCCTTCGATGGTCATGACGGCGATCGCGGCGACAATCGGCGTGCAAACGCTGCCCGATCATTCGCTGCTCGAGACGCTGCTGGCGTATCTCAGGAACAAAACGCTGCTGCTGATCCTCGACAACTGCGAGCAAGTCGTCATCGAGGCGACTATCGCTGCCGAAAGCTTGTTGGCCGCGTGCCCGGGTGTTCGAGTTCTTGCGACCAGCCGCGAACGGCTCAGGGCCGCGGGCGAACACATGTACCGGCTACCCTCGCTGAGGATAACGGATGCGGTGGAGCTGTTCAGCGATCGCGCCCGAGCCGTCGATCATCGCTTCGCAGTCACCGACGAAACTGCGCCGATTGTTGGCGAGCTCTGTGGCCGTCTGGATGGCATTCCTATGGCAATCGAACTGGCCGCCGCTCGAATGAACGTTCTGTCGTTGAAGGCGCTCAGCGAGAAGCTTGACGATCGTCTTTCGGTTCTTAGCGGCGGCCCGCTCACGGCCCCGCCGCGGCAACGAACCATACGCGCGACGATTGAGTGGAGTTACAGCTTACTCGCGGCACCGGAGAGGCGGCTATTCGAATGTCTCTCGGTCTTCTCCCGAGGCTGCACGCTAGCGGATGCAGTTACGGTATGCAGCGACGAAGATGTCGCCGAAGATGAGATGCTTGACCTGCTTTCATCTCTCATCGACAAATCGCTAGTCGTTGCCGACTTCTATGGAAGTGAGCCCAGATATCGGCTGTTGGAACCGTTTCGGCGTTATGCGCTCGAAAGGCTCAAGGCGCGCGGTGATGGCGGCTCCGCGCTCGACGCGACGACGCCCTCGTTCTCGTCGCCGGCTTCGACTTCTTTCCCGGAGAGATCGGAATCGAAGTTCGCTAGCGGCTCGCACCCCACTCATTTGTCGCCATTTATTGCGTGCCCTCTCGGAAATGAGCAAAGCCGATGGCTCTGATGAGCTCACCTCAACTGGCGGTGTGTTTCGACGCTAGATTGTCGCACGCCTACGTTGAGAAGGGACGCTGCCCTTGGGCTTGGCGCTATCCGTAGGCCCAGCGGGCGCTGTGACCTCCATCGATCAGTTCGCCATGCTTAATCTTGATCTCAAATAGGCCGTTAAAGTTGCTCGAGCGTTGTGCGTGAAGATCGCGAAGATCGGTAGCGTAGAACGTAGAACAATCAGTCGAAGATCACTTGCCCCGAAGGATCGCTCGATGAACCTCTCTTCCGTTGACCAAGAGTTACTTCAAATCGTAAACGGACCTGGTGCGATTACGATTGCGGATGTGGTAGCGAGGATGGAGGCAATCAACGACGCACTGGCGAGCAGCGACGGTCTCAAATGGTTCAACCTGCTCTACCTGAACGTAACGCAACAGGTGGACGGGCATCCTCCACCAGATGGCTGGGAGGACCCGTTCTGGCTCACCCGCCTCGATGTCGTATTCGCTCAACTCTATTTCAATGCCATCGCCGATTGGCTACAGCACTCAGCCAGTGTTCCCGACTCCTGGAAAGCGCTCTTCGAGTCACGCTTTACCGGCGGGATCGATCGAATTCAGTTTGCTCTAGCGGGAATGAACGCTCATATCAATCATGATCTCGCGCTAGCTCTACTCCAGACCGACACCGAGATGAACCTTAGTCCGCTCAAGGACAGCCCGGAGCACGATGACTTTGAAAATGTGAACGGACTTCTGGAAGCCGTCCTTCCACAGGCATTGCTATACCTCGCGACTGGAATAGTCGGCGAGGCGGCGCAGGACACCGGCAAAATCGGGCGCTTTCTTGCAATATGGAACGTCCGCGCCGCCCGCGATCTGGCGTGGGACGTGTCTGATAGCCTTCGTCCGTTAAGCGGCATCGCGCGCGATGCCGCCTTGGCAGCACAGGATCAACTTACCGGAGTTTTGGGTCGAAGTTTGCTGCTCTGAAGCTCGCGTTCTTCGCGTTAACCCTCCGGAAACCGCAGGACGAAGCGAGCGCCTCCGAGCTGCGATGGCTCGACCCGAACGTCGCCGCCGCAACGTTCGGCGATCGCTTTAACGACCGCGAGTCCGATTCCACGACCCGATCGGCCCGCCACGTTGCCGCGCACGCCCATCGCGAAGATCGTTTCTCGCGATTCCGGAGCGACGCCGCCTCCATCGTCGTCTACCGCTATCGCGACGAAGCGCTCTTCGCGCAGGCACGAAATGGCGACCATTCCGCATTCGCCGCCGTACTTGACCGCGTTCTCGACGAGATTAGCAAGCGCGTGAACGCAGGCGTCGCCGTCGACCCGCGCGAGTGCCGCTTCAGGAAGCTGCGCTCGGATCGTCACGCAGCGCGCCGCGGCCATCGGCGAGAGCATTTCGATGGTCGCGCGAATCTGTTCGACAACGTTGCAGGCGTCGCAGCTCTCCTGCGTCGGGACACCGAGCATCGAGAATTCCAGCATCCCGTCGACGAGGCGACTGAGCCGCAGCGCCTCGCGCCGGACAGTTTGAAGAAAACGGCGCGAAGTATCCGGGTCGAAATCGCCCTCGAGCAGCATCTCGACGTACCCTCGTATCGAGGTCAACGGCGTGCGAAGCTCGTGCCCGAGCGTCGCGAGCGCGGATGGCGACATCCGCCGGTCGAGCGTCTCAACCACGTACGAACTTATACCCGAATCCATGAACGGTTCGCAGCAGCGGCGGCAGCTGCCACGGCTCCTCGATTTTGGCACGCAGGCGATGGACGTGCACGTCGATCGTGCGTTCGTCACCGTTGAAATCGAAACCCCAGACCCGCTGCAGCAACCAGTCGCGCGAAAGCGCGACGCCGGCATTGCCGGCCAGTTCCATCAGCAACGCGAACTCGCGTGGTTTAAGCTTGACGTCGGTGCCGTCGACGCGCGCCTCGCGAGCCCGCGCGTCGATCTCGAGTCGCCCAAAGTTCAGCACCGGGCTCGGCTGGGGAACCGCGCGGCCGCTGCGCCGAAGAATCGACTTGACCCGAGCCACGACCTCACGAGCGGAAAATGGCTTGCAGATGTAATCGTCGGCACCGAGCTCAAAGCCGAGGACGCGGTCGATCTCATCGTTGCGTGCGGTGAGTACGACGATCGGCAGGCTGCGCTCCTCGCGGCGAAGCGTTCGCATGACGTCGTAGCCTCCGACTCCCGGCAATCCAATGTCAAGCACCAGCAGATCGGCCGCGCCGCGCGCTCGCCGCAGCGCGGCATGTCCGTCCCCGACGCCGATGACCGCCAGACCTTCGCGTTCGAGATGATGCGCCAGCAGGTCGCGAATCGCCGAATCGTCTTCCGCCACGACAACCGTCTGCGTCGACATAGCGGGACAAGTGCCCCGCCTACGCTCCGAATGGGACCTGGACTCCTACTCCTTACCGATCGCCCGAAGGCTATTGCGTTCGAAGCCGGCTGGGGGGCTATCAGTCGACGCTGAGTCCGGCGAGCGGACCGAAGCGCGAAGCGTGATTGCGCAAGATGCGGTAGATCGTGGCGGCAGGAAATCCAAGCCGTTCCAAGCGGCGCGCCGCGGATGGATAGCTGATCGCCGAGTGCTTGTTCGTCAACCGCTCGAAGGCCGCCGCACAGCGCGAACCTTCGTCGTCTTCAAGCGACGCGACCGCTTCGGCGGCAGCGTCACCTTCGATTCCCTTGCGGATCAACTCGCCGACGAGCCGCTCGTTGCCAACCGGCTTGCGCTTTCCCTCGACGTAGAGCTTCGCGTAGAGCCGATCGTCGAGAAAGTGCTCGCGTTTGCAACGTTCGATCGCCGCACGAGCGGCTTCATCGTCGAAACCTTTGCGCTCCAGATGCTGCCACAGCCGCGCCTCCGTGGTACGCTGCCGCGCGAGAAAGGCCAGCGCGGCAGCGTACGCAGTCGATGGCATAGAGTCGGCCTTATATCATCCTTCGACAGGCTCAGGATGACACAGGGGCGGGAGCTTTGCCGTTGGTTGAGGCCACGTTGCCGAGCGCTTCGCGAATCTTAGCCTCGATCTCGGCTGCGAGGTCGGTGTGCTCTTCGAGGAACGCCTTCGCGTTCTCGCGCCCTTGGCCGATACGCTGCTCGCCGTACGTATACCACGATCCACTCTTGCCGACAATGTTCTGATCGAGCGCGACGTCGAGGATCGAGCCCATTTTGGAGATACCGTGGCCGTAGGTGATGTCGAACTCGGCTTGACGGAACGGCGGCGCAACCTTATTCTTCACCACTTTAACGCGGGTGCGCGTGCCGACCACATCTTGACCGACCTTGATCGTTTCGAGCTTTCGGACGTCGAGGCGGATCGACGCATAGAACTTCAGCGCGCGGCCTCCCGAAGTGGTCTCCGGATTGCCGAACATCACGCCGACTTTCTCGCGCAGTTGGTTGATGAAGATCATCACCGTCTTGCTGCGTGAAATCGCGGCGGTGAGTTTGCGCAAGGCTTGCGACATCAAACGTGCCTGCAAACCGACATGCGCGTCGCCCATATCGCCTTCCAGCTCGGCGCGGGTCACCAACGCGGCGACCGAATCGATGACGACAACGTCAACGGCGTTGCTGCGCGTGAGCATCTCGGCGATTTCCAGCGCCTGTTCGCCGGTGTCCGGCTGAGAAACGAGCAGGTTATCGAGATCGACGCCGAGCGCGGCGGCGTAGTTGGGATCGAGCGCGTGCTCTACGTCAACGAAGGCGGCCGTCCCACCGGTCTTCTGTGCTTCGGCTATCGCGTGGAGGGCGAGCGTCGTTTTGCCGCTCGATTCGGGACCGTAGATCTCGACGATACGCCCACGCGGTAAGCCGCCGACGCCTAACGCCAAATCGAGCGCAATCGAGCCGGTCGGTACGACCTCGAAGGCCATGCGTTCCTGGAAGTCACCCATTCGCATGATCGAGCCTTTACCGAACTGTCGCTCGATCTGAGCGAGCGCGTTGGTGAGGGCGAGTTGCCGTTCGTCTTCTGCTGCCATCTGATTCCTTTCTTTCATTGCCTTATATCACGCTCTCACGCGCCTGTGCCAAGTGGGTGGCATTCTGTTCGTTCTCAAAAAGCGCGTCGATGAACTCCGCCGGCACGAAGGGGCGCAGATCGTCGGCGCCCTCGCCCAAACCGGCGAACTTGATCGGCACCTCCACCTCGTCCACGATTGCGACGAGCACACCGCCTTTCGCGGTCGAGTCGAGCTTGGTAATCACGATTCCGGTGAGCTCGGTCGTGGCGTGGAAGAGTTTTGCTTGAGAGATCGCGTTCTGCCCATTTGTGCCATCCACGACGAGCAGTGTTTCGGCCGGCGGCTCGCCGAGCTCGCGCTCGATCACACGCCGAATCTTCTTAAGCTCTTCCATTAGGTTCGTCTTGGTTTGCAGCCGGCCGGCCGTATCGACGAGCACGACGTCGGCGCCGCGCGCCTTCGCCGCGCGGACACCGTCGAAGACGACTGAGGCCGGGTCCGCGCCTTCGGCTCCCCGAACGATCGAGCTGCCGCTGCGCTCGGCCCAGACCGCGAGCTGCTCGGCAGCGGCCGCGCGAAACGTGTCGGCGGCGACGAGCAAGACGCGCTTCCCTTCACGCTGCAAACGCGTCGCCAACTTGCCGATGGTCGTCGTCTTACCGCTGCCGTTGACGCCGACAATCAGCATGACCGCCGGCTTTTGATCGAACCGCAGCTCCTCGCCGGGAAGCGTCAGAAATCGCTCGACGTCTTTACGGAAGCGGGCCACTGGCCGATCGGCCGTCTTCCACTCTTCTTGCCGCGCGACGGTCTGCAGGCCGGTGACGACCTTTTGGGTCGCAGGAACGCCGAAGTCGGCGAGGATCAGTGTCTCCTCGAGCTCATCCCAGAACTCGGGCGTTAGCGGCCGCTCGGGGCGGCCCAGCCGCGTGACGGCGGCGAAACTCTCGCGGGCGCGTCCGAGCGAGGAGCGCAGGCGCGACAGCCAGCTCACCGCGCGCTCTTTATCTCCACGATACCGACTCTATCATGCGAACGTACGTTCGGTCAATCGCTCGGGCGCGCCGATGCCGGAGTTGCGGCTCGGCACCGGCGCGTGTAGAGGGTCGCCCACCAACGGCGTCTTGGCTACTGCGATGGCAGCAGGTCCAGCATCGGCTTTACTTTCTGCGGATCGGATGTGTATCCGAGCTTGGGAAGGTTCCAAACCGCTTCGATCGTCGCCAGCAGCGAGTAGTGATTATAAAGCCGCGCCGACCTGACGGCGCCGGTAACGCTAGTGATGAGAATCAACGGAATGTGCCCGCCCGATTGTAACGGCGGAGCGTCGCAACAGCCCAAGTTGTTATCGCCCTCGTCCCACGTAATGAAGAGCAACGATCGCTGCGTGAATGCCCCCGAGCTGATGATCTCTTGAACGAGCTTCTGCGCGGTGGCGTCGCCCTTGGCGATCAAACGGTTCGTTGGACCGGGACAATACGGGACCGAACCGTGCATGTCGTGGCACTCGTCCGGAACGATGTAAGAGAAATTCGGAAGCTTACCGGAGTTGAGCGCTCTCTGAAGATTTACGAACGTCTGGACGTTCGCCAGTCGCTTGGGATTCGTGGCGATGTCTTTGAAGTACACGAACGGGTCGTGCTTTTGCCGGTAGAGTCCGTCGCCGTTGTGGGGATACTCTTGCCCGAGATAGCCAGCGTGCGGCATCGACTCGTTATACGAAGCCCAGGTCAAGCCCGCGGCCTCGAGCGAATCGACGAGATTCTTATTCGTAAAGCTGTGGCAGCCTCTGGGCGGACCCGGTGCGTAACAGCTTCCGTTGTCGTCGTGCACGCCGAAGTAGTTGCCCGCGATCATCGACAAGTAGTTGGGCAGACTCGGGTGCGCGACGCCGAATGCCATCGTTGCAAGCCGATCCGTCTGGGCGGCTTGCGTGAGAAACGGAGCGAAAAGGTGGTATCCGTTGGCGTCCGTCGCGCCGATGATGTCGTCAAAGCTATGGTTTTCCATAACGATGACGAAGATGTGATCCGGCACGAGCGTGCTGCCCGGTTCGTTCGGTCCTCCGGCGTCGGCGAAGCCTGAAGAAGCGTTCGCGGCGCTCGGAAGTTGTTGAGTTCGTGAGCCTTCGCCGCACGCCGTTATGGTTGCGGCAACGAGTAACGCGAGAATGAGAGACCAACGTGCAGCCATGGTAGATCTCCTTGCAGACGGGGGTTGGGGGACGTTCGGTACGTTCGGTACGTCCGAGAGCCCTACCCGTCGGCTACCACCCGTTCAGGCCGTACGCGCCGCCTCCCGTTGTTCGCGTTTGCGCTCGCGCAGAAAATGAAAGAACTCGACGCCCTCGCGTAAGCGCCGCTTCATCACCTGACGGTCGCCTATCATCCCGCCAAGCAGCGAGAACATCTTGCGCGGACGGAAGTAGAATCGGCGATAGAGCTCGTCCACCGATTCGAACATTATCGTCGAGTTAAGGCCGGGATAGTTGAGTGCGGCATGCTGAACGCCGTGCGTGTCAACCAGCGCGTTGCCGCCCTGCGGCGCCTCGAGCCAGCCATTCTCTTGAGCTTGCTTGTAGAGATACGTACCGGGGTACGGGGCGGCAAGCGAGACTTGGATCGTCTCGGGATCCATCTCGCACGCGAAGTCGATGGTCTCGCGGATCGTCTCGGGCGTCTCGCCCGGCATGCCGAGTATGAACGTGCCGTGCACTTTGATGCCCAGCTCGCGGCAGTCTTTTGAAAAACGCCGGATGATATCGACCCGCGTGCCCTTCTTCATGTTGTTGAGCACCTGCTGGTTCCCCGACTCGTAGCCGACGAGCAAGAGCCGTAAGCCGTTCGCGCGCATGATCTCGAGCGTTGCTCGCGGCACGTTCGGCTTGGCGTTGCACGACCAGGTGATTCCGATGCGACCCAGCCGGCGCGCGATCTCCTCGACGCGCGGGATGTTGTCGGTCAGCGTGTCGTCGTCGAAGAAATACTCTTTGACCTCGGGGAAAAGCTCCTTGGCCCGCGCCATCTCGGCTTCGACGCTCTCGACGCTGCGCACGCGGTAGAGATGCCCGCCGATCGTCTGCGGCCAGAGACAGAACGTGCAGCGCGATTTGCAGCCGCGCCCCGTATAGAGCGAGAGGTACGGATGCTGCAGGTAGCCGTTGAAGTAGTTAGGGATCGTTAAATCGCGCCGGTACACGTCGAGAACCGAAGGGAATGCATCCATATCGGTGATGGTCGGACGCTCCGCGGTGCGCACGATGTCTCCGTTGCGGCGGTAGGCGAGACCATCGATCTCGCTCAAGGGTTTACCCGACGCGACGTCAACGCAGGTGTAGTCGAACTCGCCGACACTCACCCAATCGACCGCGGGCGCGCCCTTGAGCGAGTCTTCCGGAAGAACGCTGACCTGCGCGCCGACCATGCCGACCACGGCGTCAGGATTCTCTTCCTTCATGCGCGCAGCGAACCGCGCGTCGTTGTTAAATGACGGGGCGCTCGTATGTACGATAACGCGCTCGTACTCTTTGGCGAGCGGCGCGACCTGATCGACCGACAGACCGTCGGGCGGCGCATCAATTAGGCGGCTGCCCGGCACCATCGCCGCGGGCTGCGCGAGCCAGGTCGGATACCAGAATGAGCGCACTTCGCGACGACACTGATAGCGCGAGCCGGCGCCACCATCGTAGCCTTCGAAGGTGGGCGGATTCACGAACAGGGTCTTCAGAAAGTCGGGCATTCGGCATTTTCCTCCGGCGTCACGGGTTAGGTACGCGCCGCGCAAAGCCTGCCTAAGCGTTTATGGCGCGCACCGCACTCTGAAGATCGGGGAAGCGCCGGAAATTCGAAAACGCGACCTGCAGCGTTCCTGCTGCCGGGAACGGCCCGTAGTTTCCTTTATACTGCTGTGTTTCTTGAGTGATGGCCCAATACCCGGGCAGCACCTCGGAACGAAGGTCGGTAATCTGGCCGGAGCTTGCATGCGGCGGCAACGCGTTAGGTTGGTAGGTTACCGAAACGACATCGTTCTGTGCGTTGTACGTAAAGCTGCCTCGGCCGTGACCCGCATCGTGGATGCTCGAGCTAAAGTCGATCGTCGACGGTCCGCTCTGCTGATATTCGTACGCATCGACATGACTCGGATCGAACGGTGCTGCAAAAACGTCGCTTGGCTTGGGATGCTCCCACGATTCCTCGAGCGAGGAAATGTCCGATGCGCTCGCGGAATGTCCGTCGATCGTATAACTATTGACGTGTACCTTCACCGTCGCCCCGTCTTGGTAAATAGCCTGCATTACGATATCCTCATGCCGGCTTTTGAACGCACCGTGTACGTCGAGCGTTCGATGCATCCGAAATGCAACGACGCCGCGGCTGGTTTGTTGATACCGCTGCGCGATTTGCGTCAGCGCGGGCGGCGCGCTCGCCGGTACCATCATACTTGCCCTCTACCCAATGCCTCCAAGCCCTTAACGCTGCCTGTCTACTGCTCCCTTATCCGGAGGTCGACACGTATATATAATGGTTGGGGAGATCCAGTGTGAAGGTTCGACCCTCCCAAAACGAATTTCCAACATCGCAGTCGTAGATCAGGTCTGAAAACTTCACCGTCGGTCCAGCAATCGCAGTCTCGGGCGCGCCGGCGAGTGCTATCGTGCTGATGCGCGCCTGCGCGTCGCTCGGATTGAGTCCGATCGACGCGGCAAACGTCTTGTCGAGAGTGATTCCTGGGGAGCCGGTATCTATCTCGCAGAGCCCAGTCTTGCCGCCCCCGAAGTCGAAGCGCGCAAACAGCGCGAGCGCGATTCCCAGATCGTCTTGAAGAATCAGCGGAATCTTCACGTCCGGCCGGATGCGCTCGGGAAAGCTCTGCGCGTCTTCGATCACGACCTGGTGATTGCGAAAATCGAACGTCGTCGCGACGTTGCGAAAGGCCGTCGCTGCGATTAGACCGTCGATCCCCGTGCCGTCGAGGCCCTTCCATATGCCAACGTGCGGAGCGTCGATTCCCACGTTGCCGAGCGCGAGCGTCACGACTTTTCCGATCGGCAGGTCTACGCGTTCGCCGGTGAGACGCAGACTTACGTATTTCCCGTTGACCGCGACGAACCGCCGGCCGAGATCGCTCGAGAAAATGTCGACGCCCGCACCGAGATTGACGAGCATCGGCACCGCCGGCCGGCCGTCGACCGAAGCCTGCACCTCGATCTGACCGCCGTTGACGGCAGTAAACGGGATCGTCTCGACCGCACGCGCGGGCTGCGCAATGATGCAGCCCAGCATTACCGTCATAGCCCCCGCGACGATCCGCCGTCGCGCGCTCGGTGCGACCCGCGAGCCCGCAGAACCGGTAACCAAAGTCACCGCAGCAATACTGGAGAATCGCATCTATCCTCCGATTTTAAGGCGTGCAAGCAGGGCTGCGACAAGATTTTATGTTTTCCTGCGTCGAACTATCGGCGAAACACCGCGTTTTGGAGGTATCATGAAACGGTCGGAAGCTTTAATTTTCTCTGCGGCGCTCCTTGGCATAGCGGGGTGCAGCGGTTCGGTCGGCACGACGCCGGCGCCAGGCCCCAGCGCGCCACCCCCGTCAAACGCAATTCAGCATATCGTCGTCATGGTCCAAGAGAATCGAAGCTTCGACAACCTCTTCGCCGGTTATCCCGGCGCCGATACTACGATGCAGGGTGCCTGCACACCGAATCGGTGGTGCAAGGGATCGCACATCGTCAACCTTCGCGCGATCAAACTCGCCACGGGCAACGGTCCGCTCTTCGGAACGGACATCGATCACAGCCACCACGCGTTCGTGGTCGAGTGCAGCGCAAATAGCCAGGGCGTTTGTCAAAACAACGGATTCAATCTAATTCGCTTCGGTCAATCGGGACAGCTACTCCCGGCCAAGCTTTATCCCTACGCGTATATCGATCGCGCCGAGACCAAGCCATACTGGAATCTCGCAAGCCAATACACGCTCGCCGACCAAACCTTCTTTGACGACACCGCGTCGAGCTTCATCGCCCATCAGATCATCATCGCCGGCAGCGTCAAGATCAACGCGAACGAATCGCTGACCGATCAGCCGCCCACCCAGCCGTGGGGATGCGACGCTCCGCCCGGCAAGCAGACGCCCATCATTCTGAAAAACGGAACGGTGCGCACGAACGGCCCGTTCCCGTGCTTCGGCTACGGCACGATGGCCGACTTGCTCGACGCAAAGGGAGTATCGTGGCTTTTCTACGTTGACCACGCGTTCGGCGGTCAAGGAAAGTTCCGACTTCTCGGGCGACGTCTGGAACGGCTACCGGGCGATTCATAAGATCTTCTACGGGCCCGACTGGAAAACGAACATCAGCTCACCGAACACCAATATTTTCAACGACATCAAAGGCGGCACGCTGCCGTCCGTCTCATGGCTGATACCGACGCTCTTCACTTCGGACCATCCCGCGAGCGGCTGCGACGGCGGCCCGTATTGGGTGACGAAGGTGATCAATGCGATCGGCACCAGTCCGTATTGGAATAACACCGCGGTCGTTCTGCTCTGGGACGACTGGGGCGGCTGGTACGACAACGCGCCCCCTGCGCAGACCGACTACACGAGCCTCGGATTTCGCGTGCCGATGATCGTCATCTCGCCGTTCGCGAAGCCCAACTTCATCTCGCACACGCGCTACGATTTCGGCAGCATCCTCAAGCTTATGGAGCAGACCTTCGGCTTGGGCTCGCTCGGAACCGACGACGCGACGGCAAACTCGATGGAGGACGTCTTCGACTTCACCCAAACGCCCAACGCCTTCAAGCCGGCGCCGCTTCCGCACCACATGCCCTGCGCAACGCAAGTAACCAATCCCAGCGACGCGGCACGCATCATCAAGCACGACGGCGGCGTGCCGGAATAGTGCCGCGGCTCCAGCCGCTTCTGGCGCTCGTCGTTGCCGTCGTGGCGGCGGGTTGCAGCGGTTCGGCCGGCTCGACGCCGGTACCGGGCCCTAGTGGACCGCCTGCGACAAGCGCAATCCGGCATATCGTCATCATGGTTCAAGAGAATCGCAGTTTCGATAATCTCTTTGCGGGTTTCCCCGGCGCCAATACGGCGATGCAAGGCCTCTGCGAGGCCGGGCCGCGTTGGTGCAAGGTGGCTCACGAGATTCCGCTGCAGCCGCGCAAGCTCGCACAAGGATTGCCGCGGTTCGGCGGCAAGGACATCTGTCACAGCCACCAATGTTTCGAGATCGAGTGCGATCCCGACGCGTCGAACGTTTGCCGGGACGACGGCTTCGATCTGATAGACCTCGGTGAGGTCGAGGGTGGTCGCCCGGCCAAGCTCTACCCTTACTCGTACGTCAGACGTTCCGATAGCGAACCCTACTGGAGGTTGGCGAAGCAGTACGCGCTCTCCGACGAAACGTTCTTCACCGAGACGGCCTCGAGCTTCATCGCGCATCAAATGCTGATCTCCGGTTCGGTGCGGCTCAACGATCGCGAATCGCTGACCGACCAGCCCGACGCGATGCCGTGGGGTTGCGACGTTCCCGTCGGCGCGCATACGCCGGTACTCGCGCGGAACGGTCATTACAATCCCAATGGGCCCCGGCCGTGCTTTACGTATGCCACGATGGCGGATCTGCTCGACGCAGCGAACGTTTCTTGGCGGTACTATGTAGACGTGGCGTTCGGCATTCACGCCGACTTCTCTGGCTCGGTCTGGAACGGTTACCGCGCCATCAAAAAGATCTTTTATGGTCCGGATTGGAAAACGAACGTCAGCACGCCCAACACGACGATCTTCGCGAACATCAAGGCCGGCACGCTGCCGGCCGTTTCATGGGTCGTCCCGTCGCTTGCCGATTCGGATCACCCGGCTAGCGGCTGCAACGGCGGGCCCTGGTGGGTGACGAAGGTCGTCAACGCGCTCGGCACCAGCGCGTATTGGAAGAGCACTGCCGTCGTTTTAATCTGGGACGACTGGGGTGGATGGTACGACAACGCGCCGCCCGCGCAAATCAACTACACGAGCTTAGGCTTTCGCGTTCCGATGATCGTGATCTCGCCGTTCGCGAAGCCGGGCTATATCTCGCACACGCACTACGACTTCGGCAGCATCCTGAAGTTGGTGGAGCAGACTTTCGGCCTTGGCTCGCTCGGAGTGACCGATGCGACGGCGGCGTCGATGGAGGACGTTTTCGACTTCACGCAAAGGCCGAATAAGTTCGAGGCCGCGCCCCTTCCGCCCGTGATGAGTTGCGGGAAGCTGCCTTCCGGCGAGAGTGCCGTCCGCGAGATTATCGAGCGCAACGGCGGTGTCCCCGAATAGATAGTGGGTAACGAGTAAGGTGCAAATCTTCGCTGACCGTGCCGACGCTGGGCGGCAGCTCGCCGAGAAGCTCGCCGACTATGCGAACGATCCTCAGGCCATCGTGCTGGCGCTGCCGCGCGGCGGTGTGCCGGTCGGCTACGAAGTCGCGCGACGGATTGGGGTGCCGCTCGACCTCTACGTCGTCCGCAAGCTCGGCGTTCCGGGTCACGAGGAGCTGGCGATGGGCGCGCTCGCAAGCGACGGAACGTGCGTCGTCGATGAGGATTTAATCGCAACGCTCGGTATCGACGAAGCCGCGCTCGAGGACGTCGTTCGGCGCGAGATCATCGAGCTTCGTCGGCGCGAGAGCGCCTATCGCGACTCGCCCCACCCCGACCTAGCCGGCAAGATCGTGATCGTCGTGGACGACGGGCTCGCCACCGGCGCAACGATGCGCGCGGCCGCGACCTCGCTGCGAGAACGTAATCCAGCGGCGATCGTCGCGGGCGTACCGGTGGCGGCGCCCCGCACCTGCGCGAGCCTCCGAAGCGTGGTCGACCGCGTTGTCTGCGTCGCTACGCCCGAGCCGTTTCATGCGGTCGGTCTCTACTATCAAAATTTCGAGCAGACGAGTGACGATGACGTACGACGCTTGCTGGCCGCCGCTGCCGCCGAGCTGACAGGGCGCCGCATCAGCGCGTAGTATCAAGACCAAATGAAGCGCCAATCCGCCGCCCTCGCCGCATTCGCCCTCATCGTCGCCCTCGCAGCCGGGACTGCGTCCGCCCAAGAGATCGTCTATACGTTTACCGGGCTTCGAAGCGCGGTCGATGGGTGCAAGTGGTTCAACGACAATCTCACCGATCGGTCAATCGATGCGCTAACGCGGCAGACTGATATGCTCTACAATCGGCTCGCGCTTCCCGCCGGCGTGCCGGTGACGGTCGTCGGGACCGCAGCTACTGAAGCGGGCGAGCAGCTGGTGGATTTCAAGCTCAACTCGAGCCAGGTTTGCGGCCCCGCCGAGGCCGTCTACGGCATTACTTCCTCACCCGCCGCTACACCTTAACTCTATCAGGGAGGCTCTCGTTCAGACCAGGAGCCGCTGGCCGAAGTTTACTATGGTAAACGAGGCCTGAGGCGACAACGAGATGCGCGCAACCAGAGCTTCCCTCAAGGTCGGACGCGTAGAGCGACGCTAATGCGCGGCCCAACCGCGGCGCGCGTCTTTGGGATGCCGTGGTCGTAGTGCTTCTGCGTCTCGTAGCTCATCAGCAAAAGACTTCCATCTTCTAAGTCGAGATCGAAGATGCGGCGCGGCCTCGCTTTGCTGCGGAGAGTCATCAGCCGCGTCGCTCCGAGTGAGATCAGCGCGATCGGATAGCCGGCTGCGATTTCGTAAAGGTGGTCGTTGTGGGGCGCGACGCTGTCCTGTCCGTTGCGATAGAAGTTCAAGCCGACGCTGTTGAAGGGCGTCCCCGTCACGTCCACGGCGCGGTGCGATGCCTCCGTGAGAACCGGCGGAAGGTCCCGATCCGAAAGTCGGTAACCGGCAACGAGCCGCGGCACGTCGACGTCGCGATCGTACATGCGCCGGCGCTCGCTGCGCCACGTTACGTCATCGCGTAGGGATTCGAACCAGCGTCGGGCGGTCGACGTATCCGCGAAGGCCGGCGTGTAGACGATTCTGCCATTCTCGTCGTCGATTAGCGTGCGGCTGTCGCCGCCGAAGAAACCGAGTTGCGTACGAGCCGGTTGCCCTTAGGGGTAGAGGCCGCGCAGCTTCGTCGCTTCGGCGACTCGAGCTACCGCGACGCAATACGCTCCCTTGCGCATCGATACGCCGTGCCGCTTCGCCTGTTCGTGGGTCTCACGGAAGGCGCGCGTCATCTTGCGTTTGAGGCGCTCGTTGATCTCGTCCTCCTCCCAGAAATTCGCCTGAAGGTCCTGCACCCACTCGAAGTATGAAACCGTCACGCCGCCTGCGTTCGCCAGAATGTCGGGTAGGACCATGATCCCACGCTCGAAGAGAATGTCGTCGGCTTCGGGCAGCGTTGGCCCGTTTGCGGCTTCGGCGACAATCTTCGCCCGGATTCGCGGCGCGTTTTCGCGCGTGATGACTTTTTCGAGCGCGGCCGGCACCAGAATGTCGCAATCGAACTCGAGCACTTCCTTGTTGTCGGTCCGCTCGCCGCCGGTGAATCCGACGACCGACCCCGTCTCGAACTTGTGCGCGGTCAGTTGTGCGATGTCGAGACCCCGCTCGTTCGACACGGCCCCGAGCGAGTCCGAGACGGCGACGATCTTGTATCCGTGCTGGCTCATGAGCTGCGCTGCGTACATTCCGGCATTGCCGAATCCCTGAATTGCGACGCGGGCGCCCTCGATCGTCTTTCCTTGCGCCTCCATCGCCTCGTCGACCACGTACATGCAGCCGCGCGCGGTCGCCTTGTCGCGCCCGGCAGAGCCGCCGATCGCGACCGGCTTTCCGGTGACGACGCCGGGAATCGAGTAGCCGTGCTGCATCGAGAACGTGTCCATGATCCACGCCATGATCTGCGGCGTCGTGTAGACGTCGGGGGCGGGGATGTCCTTTTCGGGACCGATGATGATAGATATTTCGGTCGTGAACCGGCGCGTGAGATTCTCGAGCTCTTGGAGCGACATCTCCTTGGGATTGCAGATGACGCCGCCCTTCGCTCCGCCGAACGGAATGTTCACCAAGCGCGCATTTCCAAGTCATCCACATCGCGAGCGCCTTGACTTCGTCGAGCGTCACGTCGGGATGAAAGCGGATCCCGCCCTTGCCGGGCCCGCGCGAGAGGTTATGCTGCACGCGGTATCCGGTGAACATGCGAAAGCCGCCGTTATCCATCCGCGCCGGGATGGAGACTTCGAGCACGCGCTTGGGCTGACGGAGATAGCCGTGAAGCGACTCGTTCAACCCGATGAGCATTCCGACTTCGTCGAGCTGGCGCTGCGCCATCTCCCAAACGTTGTCGCGCGCTTGTACTGCAGAGAGATCTTGTGCCATCGTAACGTTTGACTTACTCGTGTGGCGGGTGCCCATACATGCTGGCGCGGTACGCCGGCAAATGCGGATTTTTCCAGTGCGAGCCGTCCTCGAATGCAATCTTCAGCGGGACGCACTTTGCGTAGCTGGTCTGAATCGGAAAAACGTTGGGACTCAGACCGAATTTATGCTTGATCTCTGCGCCCGGCGAGAAGGTCCCCACGTCCTTGACCTCTGCAACGAGGCTGCCCCGGACGATCAACCCGAACTCGATTTGCTTCATCACGTGCTGGGTGACGTTGACGTAGTCGATGCCGAGGGTCGGATCGTTTTCGACGGGGGCTTGGTAGTAGTTCGCTCCGTAGACGGACGGCCAGCCCCAGTAACGGCCGTATCCGTAGCCATAGGGATAGAATGCCGGTGTGTAGCCCGAATAATTGTAGCTTACGTTGCGTTCCGGATTGCAGCCGTTGACTTGGAGTGGGTGCGTCGTCACCTGCGCGGCCATCGACATAGCGACGTACGAGCTCTGCGCTGTCGTGGGCATAGGACAGGCCAGTGCCAGGCAGAGCGCTGCGGCGCCGGGAGCGAAGCGTGCCGTGTTCATTGAGTCGGTCTCCTTAAATAGATTCCGAGGCGGATTTCACGCAGACTTCTGCAAGAAAAAGGGCGGCGCCTTGGCGCCGCCCTTATTTGCTTCGATAGACTAATCGAACTCAGCGTGGAGGCCGGCCCCCACCGCCGCTGTGGGGTCTGTCGCCACCATTTCCACCACCGCCACCGCCGCCGCCGCCGGACGGATGCGGGGCCGAGTATCCGCCATGCGAGTACGAGGGTTGCGAACCGTACGAGCCATGCGAGTACGAC
Source organism: Vulcanimicrobiota bacterium (assembly GCA_963831815.1). GTDB lineage: Bacteria > Vulcanimicrobiota > Vulcanimicrobiia > Vulcanimicrobiales > Vulcanimicrobiaceae > Cybelea. The sequence continues at coordinate 320,604 of CAWHRL010000001.1, read as the reverse complement.
GGGTAGGAGCCCCGCGAGTAGGACGGCTGCGAACCATAGGACCCGCGTGCGTACGATGGATACGAACTGTGGCCCGACGACGCACCAGACGAACCGCGCGCGTACGACGGATACGAACTGTGCGAACTCGTGTTGTAGGCGTTGCGATCGGACCCGTATGAATCGCGTCCGAACGAGCCTCCGTTCGACTCGCGCCCGGACGAATCACCGCGCGAAGACGAGTCACCGCGCGAATAAGAGTCGCCGCGCCCGAACGAATCGCCACGAGTGGACGAACCACGGTCGTTCGACGATGAGACGTTACCGCGGTCTTGCGAGAACCGGTTCCACGAGCTCGAGGGAGCACGTGACGAGTTTGAGTCGGTACGAGCCGGTTCGGTGTGCCCCGAGCGCGCCGTGTCGGTGCGATCCGAGCGCGCCGTGATTGCGCCGTTTCGACCCGACTGCTCGCCGCGCGCTTGATCGAAGCGCTGCCACGAATCGGACGGTCCGCTTTCATGCCGTGCCGTAGTCGACGGTGCGCCATCGTGCCGCGCCGTGGTTGATGGCGCCCCGTCGCGCCGTGCCGTATCCGCGCCGTGAGAGAGGGTCGCATTGTCGCGGCTTACGGGTGCGTTATTGTGGTTACTCTCGATCGCGCGTGAGACCGATCGTTGTTGTTCGTCGAAGGAGTTTCGCGTTGCGAGCCCTCGGTTTACCGAAGCGAATCGCGGCGAGTCGAAACTCCTCGAGAGCGTTACCGGCGCGTTAACCGCACGGCCGCCGAAGCCGAGACTGTCGCGGCTCGGCGTCACGGCCACCGGTCCGTGAATCATTCCTACCCGGCCGCTGATCCGATGCGGATCGACCGAGAACGTATGGCCGAAGACTGCTCCGCGCTGGAAGTTCCCGACCATCGTTCCGTGGATGCCGCCATGCGGGAACCTACGGTAGATGTTTGTGATGTTCGTGACGTTGACGACCCGCGTTCCGCCGAAGCCGCCGCAGCAGCCGAAGCCGCCCCAGCCCCATCCGAAGCCGGTCCACGCCCAGCCGGGATACCACGGGTTATACGGCCAGAAGGGTGCGAGCGGATACCAGCCGATATTCGGGTAGCCGAAGCCCACCGAGACGCCAAAGCCCGGTCCACCGAAGGTCGCGCCGAAACCGAAGAAGCCGACGAGCGCGGGCGACCACGCGGGAGACGCGGAGTAGGCCGGCGGCTGCCATGCCCAGCCGTAGCCGTTGGCATAGTACCAGTTGCCATAGTGGTAGGGCGCCCAGCCCCAAGGCTCTGCGCCAACCCACGTCCAGCCGTAGCCGTCTTCCCAGCTCCAATTCCCGTTACCGTAGGGCGACCAGCCCTGCTGCTGACTCGGAACCCAGGATTGGCCGTAGCCTGCGACGTCTTGCCATTGGCCGTAGGTCCCAAGATTGTCGTAGCCGGCGATATCGGGATTGAGGTTCGGACTCGCCTCGATCGCTGCGACCATCGTCTGATCGCGTTTTGCGTTGAAATCGTCGAACGAGTCGTAGCCGATTTCCGTCGCGTAGGTTATCGACGGATCGGTAGCCGACCCGCGAGCGACGAGCGTTCGCCCTGAATCGAGCGTGTAGGTTTGTTGAGGCGTAACGATTTCGGCCTCGCCGCGTCGCGCCGTCACCCAGCTCGAGCCGTCGTGGCCGATCGAAATGCGATAGTCGCCCGCGCGTGCAGCCCGGACGCTGACCGAAGGCGTGTCGATCTGAACGTTGCCGGCGTCGCGGGTGAGACCGACTTCGACGGTGCCGTCCGCAAGCTGGAGCTGGCGGTTATTCGGATCGTCGTTGGTAATGCGGGCCTGCACGTTGCCTCCCAGGCGCACCGCAGTCGAACCGTCGAACTGCAGCTCGGCTCGGGAGGTCTGCCCGGTCGAAACGTAATCGCCAGGAAGAAGCGGCGCGTTTACGACCGCGCTGACCTGCTTGCCGCTGTCGCCACGTTGAACGACAGCCGACCCCTGGATGACGCTGACCCGGGTTACACCGGGGCCGCTTTTATCGGGCGCCTGCTCGGCCGAGGCCGGAAGGGCGCTGGAAAAGGTCACCGTTAGCAGGGCAACCCCAGAAATCAAGCTAGTGATCCATTTGCTAGTCATATAGTGCTGTTTTCCCCTCTGCACTATTGAACCCGAAAAGGTGCGCAAAAAGCATCGATTCGCGATTAGCTTACCATTAAGGCGGCGTGAGAGGGATGACCCAGGCTGCTCCGCCAAGCTGTACGACCGGAGGTATCACCGCAAATGAGTGAGTCCAAATCCGGCATGACGCGCCGCTCCTTTGTCGCCAACGCCGTCGTGCTGCCGGCCCTCGCCGGTCTGCTGCTCGCGGAAACGACGACTGCCCAAGCCAAAGGCTCCCAAGCGCAATTTAAATACCAAAGCACACCCAACAACGGCAAGAAATGCTCGCAGTGCACGTTCTACATTCCGGGAAGTTCACCCAAAGCGAACGGCACCTGCAAAATAGTCGACGGTTCGATCAGCCCGAACGGCTGGTGCAGCGCCTTCTCCGCCAAATCCTAGGGAAGCTTATTTAGATGCAGCTCTAGGGGATTTCAAATAAGCCGGCGGCGCCTATGCCGCCGGCAACGCACATCGTAACGACGACGTATTTCACACCCCGTCGCTTGCCCTCGATGAGGGCGTGCATCGTCATGCGCGCACCGCTCATTCCGTAGGGATGCCCGATCGAGATCGCGCCACCGTCAACGTTGAAGCGGTCGTTCGGGATTGCGAGCGTGTCACGGCAGTAGACGGTCTGCACCGCAAAGGCCTCGTTGAGTTCCCACAGCCCGATGTCGTCGATCGTGAGATCGTGCGCTTTTAGCAGCTTGGGCACCGCGTAGATCGGCGCGATCCCCATTTCGCCCGGCTCGCAGCCCGCGGCGGCGTAGCCGCGGTAGATCCCAAGCGGCGTGAGATTTCGGCTTCGCGCAAGCTCCCCGTCAACGATCGCGACGGCGGCCGCGCCGTCTGAAAGCTGCGACGAGTTTCCCGCGGTGATCGTCGTATCGGCGACCCCAGGAACGGCGCCTTTGAGCACGCTCAACCCTTCGAGCGTCGTGTCGGTGCGGTTACCCTCGTCTTTCGCAAGCTCGATCTGCCGTTCGGTCACGGCGCCATTCTCTCTATTCTGCTCGTACTTCCAGGACGGCAGCGCGACGATCTCGGCGTCGAAACGTCCAGCCGCTTGCGCGGCCGCCGTACGCTGTTGGCTTTGCAGTGCGTATTCGTCCTGTCGCTCGCGCGAAACCTGATACTTCTTCGCGACGAAGTCTGCCGTGAAGAGCATCGGCGTGTAGAGATCGGGCGCGTGGCGCAGCAGCCACTCCTCGGTGAGGAAGCGGACGTGGACGTCGTTCTGCACCATGCTGATCGACTCGACGCCGCCCGCGATCGTTACTTTGGCCCCATCGGCGATGACGCGCTTCGCAGCGATCGCAATCGCATCGAGCCCCGAAGCACAGAACCGGCTCACCGTCTCGCCGGGCACCGTCACCGGACAGCCGGCGCGCAGCGCGGCAGTGCGCCCGATGTTGTTGCCGGTCGTGCCCTCGGGCAGACCGCAACCCATGACGACATCGTCGACCTCTGCCGGATCGATCGAAGCGCGCTCGATCGCATACTTGACGACGTGCCCCGCCATCGTCGCGCCCTCGGTTTGATTGAAGGCGCCGCGGAAGGCGCGCCCGATCGGCGTGCGCGCCGCCGAGACGATCACCGCTTCACGCATGCGCGAGTTCCCGTACGCCGCCTTCGTGTGCGTACCACATGGGCCCGCCGCGATGCGGCGGGAAGCCGTAGCCGTAGACGTAGACGATGTCGATGTCGCCGGGGCGCAGCGCGACGCCCTCCTCGAGCAGATGCTTGCCGCGATTGACCAGCGCGTTCAGGAGCCGGTCGCGGATCTCGTCGTCGCTTACCTCGCGCGGCGCGATCCCGGCCTTGCGCGCTTCTTCGGCGAAGATTTGCTCGACCTCGGGATCGGGAATCGGCTCGCGCCCTTTACCGACCGACTTGTCGTATTTGAAATAACCCGCCATCGTTTTCTGTCCGAGCCGCTTCATCTGGACCAGCCGCTCCAACACGTCCGTGCGACCAAGCGCGTCGCCGCCGCGCGCTTTTTGGACCGCCAAACCGATGTCGAGGCCGGAGAGATCGCTCATCGCAAACGGCCCCATCGGGAAGCCGAAGCGTTTCATAACGGCGTCGATCCGCGCCGGCGTGACGCCCTCTTCGGCAAGCGCGTTCGCCTCGCGCACGTAGTCGAAGATCATGCGGTTTCCGATGAACCCGAAGGCATTGCCCGAGAGCACGGCCTTCTTGCGAAGTGCCTTGCCGAGTTTGAAAGCGGTTGCGATCGTCTGCGGCGACGTCTTCTCGCCGCGAACGATCTCGAGCAGCGGCATGATGTTGGCCGGCACGAAAAAGTGCAAGCCCACGACCCGATCCGGCCGCTTCGTCTCTGCAGCCAGCTTATCGATGTCGAGCGTCGAGGTGTTCGAAGCGAGGATCGCACCGGGCTTGGCGATGCCGTCGAGCTTGCGAAAAACCTCGCGCTTGACGTCGAGATTCTCGTACACCGCTTCGACGATCACGTCGGCATCCGCAAGCTCGCTCCAGTCGTCGGTGAAGCGAATCGACTGTCCGCGCTTCCAAGCCTCTTCTTGCGTTAACCGCCCCTTCTGCACTTGGTACATGAACATGCCCATCACCGTTTGGCGCGCTTTGTCGACGGCTTCGTCGTTGCTATCGACGACGACGACCGGAATGCCGGCCTGCGCGAAGGCGATCGCGATTCCGCTCCCCATCGTGCCCGCCCCGACGACGCCCACTTTGGCAACGTCCTGCGGCGCGGCGTCGGGCAAGCCGGGAACCTTCGCCAGCTCACGCTCGGCAAAGAAAATGTGGCGCAATGCCTGCGACGGCGCGGAGCGCACGAGCTCGTCGAATAATCTCGCTTCGCGAGCGACGCCGAACGGAAACGGCAGTTCGATTGAAGCTTGCACCGCGTCAATCAGCTTATGCGCGGCAAAACCACCGTTATCTTCGGGCGGGACCATCTTGTGCGCTTGCGCCACGACGTACGGCCCGGATTGCGGCGGCAGATCCTTGGCGATGATCGCTTGGCGCTCGCTAATGCGACGCTTCGGTCCTTTCGCGAGCGCCGCGGCGCGCTCCACGACGTCGGGTACGACTTCGTCGAGGATCCCAAGCTCCAGCGCACGCTCGGCCGAAATCGACGAGCCTTTGAGCATGAATTCGAGCGCGGCGCGGGCGCCGATCAAACGCGGCAGGCGCTGCGTGCCGCCGGCACCCGGCAAGAGGCCGAGCTTGATCTCCGGCAGCCCAAGCTTCGCGCCCGGCGACGCGACGCGGTAATCACACGCCAGCGATAGCTCGAAACCTCCGCCCAAGCAGTTTCCGTCGATCGCGGCCACGTGCACTTTGACGCTCGCTTCGACGGCGGCGATCACGTCGCGAATCGTAACCGCGTTGGGCGGGGGCTCTCGATTGAAGTCATTGACGTCTGCGCCGGCGCTGAATAGGCCGTTTGCACCGGTGAACACGACCGCCTGGACCGCATCGTCGGCGTGCGCGGCTTCGAGCGTTTCGATCAGCTTGGCGCAGTACGAAAACGAGAGCGCGTTAACCGGCGGATTATTCAGCGTGATGATCGCAACGCCGGCGTCACGCGGATGAGGCGCAACCGGGATCACCGCTATACGCTCACGGCGATCTTGCGATCGAGATCGAACTGTGCCTCGGTCAACGCCATCACGTCGCCCGAACCGTCCATGATCTGCCGCTTGAACGACTCAAACTGCGAGAGCACGTGCGACGCGTAGAAGCCCGCCGTCGCGAGCTTCGCCCGATAGAACTCCGCATCGGAATCGTTAGCGGCAATCTTTGCCGCCGCGATCTGCGCCGCGCGGGCCATCTGCCAGCCGCCGGCGACGGTTCCCCATAAACGCAGGTACGGAACCGAACATGCAAAGGCTTTATTCAAATCGCCCATCGCGTTCATCCCGATCCACTGCGACGTCTCGTTGAGCGTCGCGAGCGCCTTACCGAGCGCTTCGCCGATCCGTTTGACGGTCGGGTCGGAATGCGCGGCGCACTCTTTCGCGACGGCCTCCATCTTCTTGCCTACGCTCGTCGCCGCGGCGCCCATGTCGCGCAGCAGCTTGCGCCCAATCAAGTCGAGCGCTTGAATTCCGGTCGTGCCTTCGTAGATCGTGATGATCCGGACGTCGCGATACTGCTGCGCGATGCCGGTCTCTTCGATATATCCCATCCCGCCGAAGACTTGCAGTGCGGTCGAACAGAGCTCGACGGCGCTCTCAGTGCACCAACCCTTGACGACCGGAATCATCAGCTCGACGAAGGCCTTGTGCTCTTTGCGAACCTTCTCGTCGGGGTGGCGTGCAACGTAGTCCAGCGAGGCCGCGGTCACGTAGGCGAGCGCGCGCATCGCTTCGATCGTCGCCTTCTGCACCATGAGCATCCGGCGTACGTCGGGATGCTTGATGATCGCTTCAGGCGCTTTAGAACCCGGGTTAAGGTCGCGACCTTGAACCCGCTCCTTCGCGTATTCGAGCGCGCTCTGATAGGCGCGGTCCGCCAGCGCGATGCCTTGCACGCCGACCGAAAAGCGGGCGGCGTTCATCATGATGAACATGTACTCGAGCCCGCGGTTCGGCTCGCCGACCAGATAGCCGACGGCGCCGCTGCCCTTCTCGCCGTAGTTGAGCGTGCAGGTCGGATTTGCGTTGATGCCCAGCTTGTGCTCGATGCTCGCGCAGACGACGTCGTTCCGCTCGCCGAGCGTGCCGTCGTCGTTGACGAGAAACTTCGGCACGATGAAGAGCGAGATGCCCTTCGTGCCTTCCGGCGCATCGGGCAAGCGCGCCAGCACGAGGTGAATGATGTTCTCGGCCATGTCGTGCTCGCCGAACGTGATGAAGATCTTCGTCCCGCTGATGCGATGGTGGTCGCCCTCCGGAACGGCGCGGGTCCGCACTTGTGCGAGATCCGAGCCGGCTTGCGGTTCGGTCAGGCACATCGTGCCGGTCCACTTGCCGGAGACGAGATTCGGAATGAAGCGGTGCTTCTGCTCGTCCGACCCGACCAGCTCGATTGCTTCGATCGCGCCCTGATTGAGCAAGGGACCGTTGGCAAAGCCGATGTTTGCGGCGTTCCACATCTCGAGCGTCGGTCCGAGCATAATCTGCGGAAGGCCCTGACCGCCGTACTCGTCGGGGACCGGCAAGCCGATCCAGCCGGCGTCGGCGAACTTCTTATACGCTTCCTTGAAGCCGCGCGGGGTAGCGACCTCGCCCTCGCTCCACGTGCAGCCCTCCGTGTCGCCGCTGCGGTTCAGCGGGTCGAGAACGCCGGCCGCAAAGCCCGCGGCCTCCTCGAGCACCGAGTCAAGTACGTCGAGTGTCTCCTCGCAGCCGGGCAGTTTGGAAAGCTCGTCGATTCCGGCGAGCTCGCGAAGGGCGAATTGCATGTCCCGCAGCGGGGCACGATAGACGCTCATATGGCCTCCTTGTTCCTCTTACGTATCGTAGCTTTGGGAGCAAGCGAATGCGAGAGCCCGAGCATACCCTATTAAAAATAATATATCAACGGGAAGGGTTGCGGTGACACGTTTTCCGCCCGGCCGGGAATTAAAAGTTGTGCAAAAGACCGCGCCTGCTTGCCAGCATCCGTAACGTCTGAGCTTATCCTACTCGTATACATTCGTATACCGTCGCATAGGAGATTACACAACAACGATGTTCCTTCTCTCACTGGTTTTATCCACAATCACGTTCAATCCGGCCATGGCTGCGGGCATGACGCCTCTCTCGGGGGTAGTCGAAGCCAATCCGATCCAACCCGACGCAGCGTGCAAACCCGGCGCGATCTGCGCCTCGGCAAGGCTTCCCGTAAACCGCAACGGTTGCCACGTCAACAACTTCTGGCAGAAAAACGTCAAGGGCGGATCGCCGCTCACCATCGACGTCACGGAGACCGGGAGCAACGGCAGCAAGGTCTTCGTTTACTGGGTTAACGCAACCTCACTGACCATCACGATTACGAAAATGGCGTCCGCCAACTTCTACTGTCCGAAGTGACCTGACCTCGTCCCGCCACCCGCTCAGACTTTCTTCAGCTATTTGCCGCACGCTCGTTGCGTGGCGGCGAGATTACCGCACTCGATCGCGTTCGTTCTGGGCGGGTGCGCGGTGGTAACGCTCGCCGCGGTGCAACAGCGGCTTCCGTGGCTCCCGGCCCGGCGCCCTTCGCCGCCACAACGCTTCCAAGTTAAAACGCGCCGATGCCGTTGGGCGTCCCCCAGCCCGTCGGTCCCGAGTACGTTCCGAACTGGCCCGTTCCGGCGGTACAAAGGTAACTGCCCTGTAAACTTGCGGGACACCCATTGCTGCCGCTGCCGATCACGTGCAGATCTTTTTTGAGCTTCTTTTTCGACAGCGTCCAAAAGAGTTCGCCGGTGTAATGCTTTGTGGCGTTACCGGCGAGCGCGAAGGCGCTGGCGAGCAGCGGCGTCGCCGCACTCGTCCCCTCGGCTCGAACCCAGCCGCCGTACGAATAGCTGTCGTACTCCGCTACGTTGAACGAAACCGCGGCGATGTCGTTGGCGGTGCGCTGCGAACAACCGGGATCGTGCTGCCACGCCGGCTTCGCAATATTCGGTGCGCAGGCGCCGCTGGTGTCGCGCCAAACGGTTTCGCTGTAATGCGAACCGCTCCTGGCAAGCACGGTGCCGCCGACGGAAATGACGTTTGCGAACTGCGCCGGCGGATAGGAGCCGTAAGCTAAATCGCCCGAAGCGGCCAGATACGTCACGTCCGGACGATTGAAGGCGCTGGTCTTCCAGGTGCAGCCCGTTGAGTAGCAGCCCCAACTATTGCTGACGACGTGCGCGCCAAGTTTCGTTGCTCGCTCGACGGCTCGCCCGAGATTGCGCAGGCTGTTGTTCATCGCCTCGACGAGATAGATCGTGCACTTGGGACAAGCTGCCGAGACCATCTCCACGTCGAGATCGATCTCGAAGCCCCAGCCTTTGTCGCCCTGCGGATAATGACTCCGCTGGCCTAGTTGATTGTACTTAAAGAACTTCGCCGGCGGGATTCCAAACGTCGTGCGATACTGCGCAAGGTCCGACGCGACGTTCGGATTGTCGTAGGCGTCGACGATGCCGATGATCTCCCCGGAGCCTTTACTCGACGACGGCAGTTTGTAAACCGCTCGAAAATCTGACGGTCCCCATCCGCCGGGAGCGGTGGCGGGTCCGACACCCTCGTTCATCACGAGCGCGGCGCATTGGGCTTCGCCGGGGCCAGCCGGCCGACAGACGGCCTGCGCGAGATGTTTTGCCTGCCACTCCGGGACCGGATCCGCCGCAGCGGCGGTTTGCCGCGCCGTTGCGGGTAGGCTTGAAGTACCGCCGGAGTTACAACCGGCGATCGCGATCGTCGCTGCCAGCATGCAAAGCGACGAAATGACTGCCCGTTTCATGTGCATGCCTTCGCTGCTACCTCTGCAGGAACCCGGTCCATTCTTCGTCGCGCATTGCGAGCCGCTCGCGGGCGAACTCTCGAAACGGTTCTAAAAGCCGATAACGCGGCTCGACCCCTTCGAGCTCCGCCGCCACGATCGACTTATCGACAAGCGATACTATGGCGTCGAGTACGTCGTCCTCCGCGATATCGTCGCTCGCGCAAACCGTCGTGGCAGTTTCGAGCGTACCGCCGCCTTTAAGAACCGAGAGACGTTCGAAGATCCGCTGCTCTCGCGGCGAGAGCAAACCGTAACTCCATTCGATGGTGGCGCGCATGGTCTGCTGCCGGGCCAGCGCCGTACGCTCGCCGGCGTCGAGTATGCTCAGATGGTTTTCGAGATTTTCCGCAAGCGCGTTGAGCGAAAGCACGTTGACTCGAGCGGCGGCGAGTTCGATTGCCAGCGCGTTTCCGTCCAAGCGCCGGCATATTCTCTCAACTATTGCCGCGTTCTCATCGGTAAGCGCGAAGCGATGGTCAACGGCTCGAGCGCGATCGGCGAAGAGCTTGCAGCCGTCGTCTACGCTTAGCGATCGGAGAGAGTAGGCGCGCTCGCCGCCGGCCTTGAGCGGTTCGCGGCTGATGGCCAAGATCCGAAGGTTCGCGCAGCTCTGCAAAAGTGTCTCGACGACGGTCGCAGCCTGCGGCAGAACGTGCTCGCAGTTGTCGAGTATCAGTAACGCGGATTGATTCCTGAGATCCGCAAGCAGGGTCTCGAGAAGCGGACGATTCGGCGCTTCTCGCACGCCGACCGCTGACGCGATTGCGGCAACGACGGCGGGCGCCTCGCTGACCGTTGCAAGCGCGACGAAGTGCACGTCCCCGTTCTTGCTCTCAGCCATTATCGCGGCGCGTAGCGCAGTCTGCGTCTTGCCGATGCCGCCGGCCCCGGTGATCGTCACCAGCCGGTTTCCATGCGCCAGCTCGGCGATCTCTTCGAGTTCCGCATCGCGGCCAATGAAGCTGGTTAGTGAGAGCGGCAGCTTTGAAGGCGCGGCCTCAAGCCAGGGGCCAACCGTGACGTTCTCGCTTCGCCGACGGGGTAACGTCGAACGCGCGGCCGCCGTCTCCAGCGCCGCGCGTTGGTGGTCGTCGAGCGCGAGCGCGCCGGCTAGCAGCGCGATCGTCTCGGGTTGGGGCGTGCGGCGAAACCCGCGCTCGAGAGCGCTGACCCCATGGAAGCTAAGCCGGGCGCGTTCCGCGAGTTGCTCCTGCGAAAGCCCCGCTTCGATGCGATAGCGTCGCAGTAGCGTCCCGAAGTCCGACGAGCCGGATGCGCGGGCGCCTTCCTGCATCGTCTTGCATACCTTCGGCCTGCGGTCGGCAGCATCCTTAGCTGCACAACCCGCCGGATGTACGGATAAGCCGTACGAGTGTGTCTGTCCGCAGGCGGCGGCCTGCGACACCATTGGAGCGTGAAGCGTCCTGGCTCTTGCCTTGCCGTCGCGTGCGCGTTCGTTGCGCTGCTTGCCGGCTGCACGGCTTCGCAAGGACCCTCCTCCATGCTGACGCCCGCTGATGCGCGCCCCCTTGCGACGCAGTCGCCCTCGAGCGCTCGGGAGGACGTTCGGCCTAAGTATCCTGGGCTATCCGGTCTGTATGTCTCCGACACGGGCGGCTACGGCATTCGTCCGCGGATCGACATCTTGAGGAACGGTAGTTACGCCGACGCCGGGATGCTCAAGAAAAAGATCGTCATGCCGGCCGGCAACTTCATCGACGAGCTAGGGAACTTTTACGTCGCCGATTTGGGCGCCGCCGACATCAAGGAATACGTACCGCACGCCGAGTTGCCGGCCTTCACGTATAACGCGGGCATGAAGGCTCCGGTCGACGTCACCGTAGATCGGAACGGCAACGTCTACGAGGCCGATAGTCCGCTGGGTGAAAGCGGGGCCGGCTCGGTTCGTGAGTATGTGCAGCGAAGCAACGTACCGATCCATACTTGCGCGACGGGCGGCGATGCGACGAGCGGCGCCGACGGCGTTGCGGTCGACCGAGAGGGTGACGTGTTCGTCGTTACCGGGCCGAAGATTCTCGAGTACAAGCGCGGTCTTTCCGGCTGCGATGCAACGCCGCTGGGCGTAACGCTTTACAGCGGCGATGGAATAGCTCTCGACAAGAACGAAAACCTTATCGTCACCGACGCCGCCGGCTCGCTCGACATAATCGATCCGCCGTACACGCGTATCACGAGGCAGCTCGACTTCTCGCCCGGCTTGCCGATCGAGGTTAGGATCAATAAGAGCAACACGCTGCTCTTCCTTGTGACCCAAAGCCCGCCGGGAATTTTCGGCGGAAACATCTTGGTGCTCGATTATCCAAGCGGAACCTTAGTCGAGTCGCTCACCCTGCCGGACGACGGATATCCGTCAAGCGCGGTGGACGGACCCAACGCCGTCTACTAGGGAAGCTACCCACCGCTGGGCGAAGCTCGCTTGGCCTATGGAGGACCGAGGGCACGTAGCTGCAGCGGACTTTGGGACGCTCCTCCGACAGTACAGACTAGCCGCTGGGCTCTCCCAAGAGGCTCTAGCCGAGCGCGCGCGCGTGAGTTCGGAGGGAATCAGTGCGCTCGAACGGGGCTACCGGCGTACGCCGCAGCGCGAGACGTTAGCGCTCTTGGCCGACGCCCTGGCGCTCGATCTCGAGCAACGCGCGATCTTCGAAACTGCGGCTCGACCCGTCTCGTCACGGCGTCAGAGCGGCGCTTCGATAACCGTTGGTCCGTGGCCCGACGCCGGAACCTTTCCTTTGCCGATCGCGCTGACCAGCTTCATTGGGAGGACGACGGACATTACCGAGATCGCGGCGCTTCTGCGCGAGCGCCGCCTCGTTACGTTGACCGGAGCGGGCGGCATCGGTAAGACGCAGACGGCGCTACGCGTCGGGAGCGCCTTCGCCGAGTCCCGTGAGCTCTCGATCTGCTTCGTTCCATTTGCACCGGTCGAGGACGCTTCATCGGCAGTCGCCACGATCGCGACCGCATTGTCGGTGCAGGACGTTGCGCAACGTTCGTGTCTCGAAATGTTGATTGCTGTCTTGAAAGACAAGCCGGTGCTTCTGATTCTCGACGGTTGCGAACACCTGATCGACGATGTCGCGCGAGCCTCGCAAGCCCTGCTGACCGGAACGACGGCGCTACGAATCCTGGCAACGAGCCGCGAGCCGCTGCGCGCGGCTGGAGAGTATGCGTACCGGTTACCCGCGCTGCCCGAAGCCGACGCCGTCGCGCTTTTTGCCGATCGCGCGGTTGCGGTCAACCATCGCTTTACTCTTAGCGATGAGAACGGCGCGATCGTTGCGGCGATCTGCCGGCAACTCGACGGAATTCCGCTTGCGATCGAGCTCGAGGCCGGGCGCATGAACGTCCTCTCGGTCAAAGCGCTCGCCGAGCGGCTCTCCGACGAACAGAGCCAAACGATGCGTCAATCGATCGAGTCGAGCTACAATCTGCTCTCGGAACCTCAGCGACGAGTCTTCGAGCGCCTATCTGCGTTCGACAAAGGCGCTACGCTCGACGAAACGACCGCCGCGTGCAAGCCTGACGGCATTCCCAGCAGCGACGTGCTGGGGCTGATCGCGTTGCTGGTAGATAAATCGCTCGTCGTCGCCGAACTCGAGAGCGGCGAGCCGCGCTATCGCCTGCTGGAAGCTTCGCGCCAATATGCGCGGGCAAAGCTTTCAGCTCGAACATCGGCGGCCCTTTCCGCGGCTCACCGTAGGTGGTAAAGTAGGTGCGATGAGCGCGATGCCGCTGGAAGCTCGCATGGCAAGCCTGGAGGGCTCTTACCACCAGGTCAGCGACCGCTTAAACAGCATCGATCGGCGCCTTGACGGATTCGACCAAAAGGTAGAGGCGCGGTTTAACGCTACCGATTCCAAGATCGACGGCCTTCAATGGCGCATGACGGCGCTCATCCTGGGATCTTCGGTCACGCTCATGGCGTCGATCCTTTTACACCACTAGAGAGTCAACAGCTACTCCGTCACATTTAACGTCGTGCCCGCGCTGCGGCCGAACTGCTCGGGCGCGTCCCTAAGATACGCGTGTGCGCCCGGCCACGCAAAGGCTCCCGGAGTAACCGACCGCACGAGATAGTGCAGCTCGTAAACGCCGGGCTCGAGATGCGACGCATAGGCGACGACGCGGTCGCGATAGATTTGGCTGGTATCGATCTGCCAGCTATTACTTTGCGGAACGATCGCCTGCAGTGTCGTGCGAAACGCCGTGTCGACCGCTTCGAAGCCTGCGGGCAACGGGTCGTCGACGATGAGTCTGTCGACAGGATGATCGACGATCGTGCGCACGCCCACGTCGAAGACGCGCCCGGCGGCAACCGAGACCGGCAGCGTGGTTGCGATGTCCATCGTCGCAAGCGGTGGCGCGGTCTTCCCCGACGTTGCGACGCTGGGATCGCTTAAGATGCGCATCACGCGGAAAGCGGCGAGCTCGCCCGCTGCGTCCGGTGGAACGGGGTAGGTGTAGAGAACGATGTAGTGCGCCCTGGACTTTTTCGTTTCACGCTGAGCCTGTCGAAGGGTGACACGTAACGGCATGTTTGCGGGCACCGATGAGGCACCGATGGTAAACGTTCGCGAGGATGCGGTCGAGCCGAACGTCGCGGTGCCGATCGTCCGATCGCCGACGCTCGCGATCGCGGTGCCTGGTGCGGGCTTTTCGGTAGCCGCGTACGCCGAGAGCGCCATAACGGCGGACGCGGTGTCGTTGCTCGTCAACCAGCCGCACCGGCACTGTTGCGCGACGAGCGCGCGGACCGCGCCGTCGAGCTGCTCGGCAGGTGCGTTGCGTTCGAGCATGAGCTGCAGCATCTCCGATTGCGCCTGCACCAGCGACCCGCGCCAGGCCCAACGCGTGGACTCATTCGCGACGGCGTAACGTCCGGTCACGTAGAGCGTTTGCTGCAGGTTTGACGCCATCGCGGCGCCGCGGCTCTGCCATCCGGGCGCGCGCAGCAGATAGCGTGCCAGCCGGATCTGCGTCGCGCTGTCGAAATTATCCGGACTGCGCAACGATCTCCAAAAGGAAGCCGGTCCGCGGCGGTCCTTGCGCCGCAAGAGCCCAGAGCGCCGCAAAGCGCAGCTGCGCCTTGCAAGTCGCGTCGCTCGCGCACCATTTGAAGATACCCGGGTTTGCGAGGACGCGTGCGAGAAAGGCCGCCGCGTGCGAGGCTGCGCCCGAATCTATGCGAACTCCATGCGCGCGCGCAAACGACATGGCCTCAACCGCCGCAGCCGTCGCAAACGGATCGCTCTCGCTGGCTCCCGCAAATCCACCGAAGCCGCCGTCTTCACGCTGATAAGAGAGCAGCTGCGCCGCGTTCGACGCGCTCGCCGCGTCCGGATCGAATGAGAGTTTCAACCCATAGGGGCCGCGAAGTTGCTTGAGCGCGCTTGCGATGATCAGGCGCGACGCCGACTCGTCGGCCAGCGGTAAGGCGTCGTCGTTCATGAAGCGCTCCGAAGGCGTGACGAACTGCGGCACTACCGAGTTCGCTAGCGTGATTTGCAGCGTGCCGCCCGATTTGAGCGCGATTGGTATTGAGGCTTCGCTCTGCGTCGCGCCGCTCTCGATCACCGAATCGGTGCTCTCACGTTGGCTCGCAATGAACGGAACGTTGAATGCATCGCCGTAAGAACCTAGGTTTGCATTGGCCTGCAGGGCCGTCGGCGCCGGCGTTCCGACGACGACCGGGAAGCGGAATGCCTGCATTCCGGTCGCGACCTGTTCGCTCGCGCGTTGCGCTTGCGGATCGCCTTGCGCGAACGCCAGCGCTCCGCTCAGCTTCAACACCAAATCGAGCGCGCCGCCGGCACCCGTTTGGTTTGCAATCGAGAGCCCGAGATCGAAGCGATCGCGCGGCCGGGCGAACTGCGGCAGCAGCGGATTGGCGATCAGCGGCTGATTCGACACAAACGTCGAGTCGGCGGTAGCGAAATGTGCGGCTGTCCTGAGCGGAGCCGAAGGGCGGTCGTGCTGGAGCGCCACGGCCATCACGCGCCAGGTCGTCAAATCGTCGGGCATCGTGAGGCTTGCACTTGCGTGGCCGTTCGCGTCAGTTCGCAGAACCCCATAATACGCAAGCGGTTGAAAGTTGGCGCGCACGCGGGTGCTGGCGGCCCCGGCCAGAAAGCCGCCGCCATAACCGAAACCTTTCTCGAGCGGCGGCGTCTGTGTTTTCAGCGTGACGTTCTCGCGGTTATCGGCGAAGATCGTGGCAATCGGCTGTTGTGCGAAAACGGTTTGAACGAGATCGGGCAGCCGGTAGCCGGAAAGCTGCAGGATCGCGTCGTTGACCACCATCGCGACAACCTCGCCTTGCACCGGCGCACCGTTGCGCGTCGTCACCATGAAAGCGACGCGTTGGGTGCTGCCCGGATGGACGGTCGCTTCCTGCGGCGCGATTGCGAGCTTGAGATAGCGGTCGGCGAGATCGACGTTGAAGCCGGCCATCCCGGTTAGCGATAACGTGTCATCCTGAGCTTGTCGAAGGGCGCCCTTCGACGACCCTTCGACGGAGTTTATCCCGAGCGGAGTCGAGGGGCTCAGGGTGACACGTTTGGAAGCGGCGCTTGCGCGGCGGATGACGATGGCTTGGACGGCGGCGTTGGGTAGCATCGCCGGCGTTACTTTAAAGTTGACGCGAACCGCGCCGCTGACGCCGTGCAGTGTCGTGCGATAAAGCGTACCGTTGCGTATTACGGCGAAGTAAACGTCGGCTTTCGCGTACGGCGAGGCGACCAGCGCCGTTGCCGTCTCGCCGATTCCATACTGCTTCTTGTCGAGCTTGACGGCGACCGCATTCGGATCGCTCAAGCCCCAGTCGGCCTCTCCCGGTCCGAAGGCGAAGATCTGGATGCTCGATGAGCTCGCACGGGAGCGCCCGCCGGCGAAATTCGCAAGGACTCGATAGGACCCAACGTCGGGCGGCGCGAGCTGCACGCTGACAGGTTTGTCACCGGACGTTGCATCGGCGGCCGCTACGGTATCGTACTTGATTGCCTGCTGCGCGCTCTCGCCGCCTTCTTCTTCCTGCGTCGCCGACACGTAGGTCATCTTCTGCAGCTCGAAGTGAACGCCGCGTCCCACAATAGCTTTCCCATCCGCGTCGGTGACGATCGCCCGAATCGTCATCGGACTCTCTGCCTTGCCGACGGCGTCCGACGCCAGACCGATTACCGCGTCGGACGGAAGCGCCAGAAAACTCTGCGAGTCGGAGACCGAGAGGTTCGAAACATCGCTCGTCTCCATTTCGACGCGATACGTCATCGGGAACGGCAGGTCGCGCGGCACGCCGACGTCGAGCGATGTCGTGCCCTGCGCGTCGAGCGCGAGGTCGCGCTGCAGCACGTCGGTATCGAATGACGGCGTTTGCTCGGGATAGTACCACTGCGGGCCGAAGGAAAAATCGTCCCAACCCTTGGGTGCAACGGCCGCGACATCGCGCGTCACGTAGGCGTGCGCCGTTCCACCCTGCAGCGGAGCGCCGAACAGGTATGCCGCCCAAACCTTAGCGCGTACGCTCGAACCGGCCGTGGCCGATGTCGCGCCCAGCGTCAAGGTAAGTTTGAAGTTCGGCGGCTTGAACTCAGCCACGCGCAGCGATCCACTGATATCGTTGCCGTTCGACCCTCTGGCGTCGATCGTATAGTACCCCAATGCCTGTTGCTTCGAGAACGAGACCGGCATCGAAAAGACGCCGAAGGCGTCGGTCTTCGCCGTGCCGAGCGGCGCTTCGTTATTGCTTGGATCGACCAACTTCACTCTGTACGTCGCGTTGGCATCGGCGACGACCGCCGGGCCTTTGGCGTAGTACGCGATGCCGGTGATCTTGCCGTGCTCGCCCGGCTGATACATCAGACGATCGGTGAAGATGGTGCCGCGCGAGAGCGGTGCGCCGCTCGTCCAACCCCCGTTGACGTCGAAGCGCGCGATGCCGCTGTAGTCCCAGATTGTGACGGTCGCGAGATCGGCGCGCTCGGTAACGACGACGCCCAGGTTCGGTGCTTGATTGGCCTGCGCCGTCACCGAACAACGCTCGACGTCGAGGCCGGAAATGTCGAGCTCGCCGTTGGGGTTGGTCACCCCCGATGCACAGCGTTGCGGCGGCAGCTTCTTATCCTCGTCGATGCGATAGACTGTGACGTTGGCGGCGTGTACCGGGGAACCGTCGCTCAGGTGCGCAACCATCACGATCCCGTGCGAAGGAAACCACTGCGCGAAGACGCCGAGGTTCGTCAGCTGCACGATGCCGTTGAGCCCGGGGGTTGAGTCGGGTGGGTCGAGTGCCGTGCGGAAGCCATATGCGAGTGAGCCGTACGGACCGCCGAGCTTGGCCTGCAATGGAACGCGGACGACGCTCTGCACGTTGCGCTTGGGGCCCTGCAAGGTTTGTACCGGCCACTGCTTGTACGGCGGCAGCGCCGACCAAGGGTCGTACGCTCCGAGCAGCTTGAGCGGCGCCATCCGCCCGAACGCGGCCTGATACCGATTGCCGGGAAGATTCGTAGCGTAGAAGTTGAGCGCGATCGGCGCGCCCGCCGGGAAAATCGTCGTGGTGTTGCCCGGAGCCCATGCGCCCGGAGCGAAGCCTGAGGTGCGAATCGCCACTCGCTGCTCGCGCTCGAGCGTTTGACCGAAGACGTCTTTGACGCTTGCGGCGACCGTCGCCGTGTACGTCCGGTCCGGTTCGAGCGCGTAGGGATCGATGACGATCGCATTCGATTGATACTCCGGCACGCCGATCAGCCTCTTCAGTGAAGCCGGTGCCGGCGAGATCGTCACCGCGCCGGCGACCGAGCCGGGATCGAGCTTGTTTGAGAAAGCGATGATCGGATCGCCGTCGGCAAAACGGCCTCCGCTATTGGGACTGGGCTGCGGAGTCGGAACGATTGCCAGCGGTGCGAACGTTCGAAGCGAGCCTTCGAATCCGGCGCTCGTCGCGCGGTTGCCGTAGAGCGGTTCGACGCCCGGGAAGATGGCGAGCGCGTATTTCGTCGCGCGTTGCAGTTCTTGCGTCGGCCGTAGATCGTAGATCCAGCTGTTGAGCGAGGGATCGAAGAGCTCTTGCGCATTCGTACCTGGGTAGGGCGTCGGTTGCGTCTCGAGCGCAGCCGTCACCCCGACGCGCTCGCCGCCGGGACCGAGCAGCCGCGTATGATCCGCCAGCGAGTTGGGATCGACCGCGGCGTTCGCAGTCAGCTGGAGCTTCGGGCGGACGTCTACCGGACCGGGCGTCGCCTCGTCGTCGGGGGCCGAAAGCTGCGGCAGGTTGGTAAAGCTCAGCGCCGCCGTTTCGAAGGTCCACGCAAGGTCCTGGTCGAGTCTGTCGCCGTCAAGATCGTGTAGACCGGCGTGCAGCGTAATGCGGACGCGCGTTCCGATCGGCAGCGCCTGATCGGGAACAAAGCCGATCATCCGCGGGGTCAGGACGGTGAAATGCCCGCGCAGCGCCGGCGCGATGCTGACGTGGCTGAGCACGTCGCGCGGACCGTCACCGGAGAGCGCTTCTACCGCCGTTACCGGCTTACCGAATATGACGCGAACTTGCGCCAGCGTATCGGCCGTACCGGTTGGCGAAATCGAAGCGATCCAGGGCGGCAGCGACGGCTTCGGCAGCGCCTCAACGGCAGCGAGTCTCGGCGCGTTGGCGGCCGGGTTCGCGCACGCGCTAACCCCGACCGCGATCAGTAACGAACAAATTAATGCTGGACGGCGAGGCCGGCCCGTCTCACTCACGCTCTGTCACCTAGCCAGCGTCGGGCCAGCCGGGTTTACGCGGCTCAAGCGTCGCGAGTTCGCGGAAATCGTCACGCGGCGGCGACCAGGTTTCGATCACGATCGCGCCGCTCGGACCCGCGGTCGCATCGTGCACGGCATTTGCCGGAATCACCCAACCTTCGCCCGCCCGTACGGCACGCGTCTCGCCTCTAACGTTGAACGTTAGCTCCCCGCGCACGAGGAGCCCGACCTGCTCGTTGTGATGGCTATGCGATGGAAGCGGCGCGTTTGGCTCGATCTCCACGACCGCAAAGGTGATTTCGCTGCCGTGAAAGATCCGTGCGCGATATCCGGCAAAGAGGTCCTGCGGAGCCAACGACTCCAGTGCGTAGAACATTCGGCACTCCCTTAGGCGCAAGCCTGCGTACTCCTAGGGCTCTCGAATGGCAAATCGTTCGTTGCCAGGCGCGATTCGGCGCGCGAGCGAACAAAACCAACCGTCGATGAAACTCTTTGCCTTCGCGATTCCAAGCTGCGTGCTGGCGGCGATGGTAACGCTCTGCTTCGCTGGCATTAACGCCGCTAAACTGACTCCGTCACAAGGCTCGGTGACGTACACCGATCGCAACGGCGGCGTACTCGGGACGGTTCTTGGCGCCGACTCGTCGCACGCGGTCAACGTGCCGCTCGCTGCGGTTTCGCCGGACTTCCTCGAGGCGATAGTCGCGGCCGAGGATGCGCGCTTCTGGCATCACGGCGCGGTCGACGTTCCCGCACTGGTGCGTGCAGCGCGCGATCTTGCGATCTACGGCGAGTCAAAAAGCGGTGGCTCGACGATTGAGATGCAGCTGGCGAGGTTGATAGATGAGTCATCCTTCGACAAGCTCAGGATGACAGAAGATGGCATATCCTCGCAGATTCGGGCCAAGATCTCGCAGATTTGGTTGGCCGAGCGGATTGCGATGGTCTCTAGTAGATCCGCGATACTCGAGGCCTACGTCAATCGCGTTCCGATGGGTGGAAACGTCTACGGTGTCGAGGCCGCGGCGCGCACGTATTTCGGCGAGCCGGCGAGCGATCTCGATCTTGCGCAAGCGTCGCTGCTGGCCGCGATTCCCAACGACCCGGCGCGCCTCGCGCCGGACCGCGACTGGGCGGCGCTGCGCGAGCGGCAGCGTTTTATCTTGCAACGCATGGCCGAGCTGGGTCAGATCACACTCGCGAACGCCCGGGTTGCCGTCGCCGAAAGCCTTGGTGTGCGACGCCATGAGAGCGGAATCGCAGACGCCGCGCATGCGCTCTTCTTTCTCGCCGGCCACCGTAAAGGTTCGGGGCGAGTGCGGACGACTATAGACGAGAGCTTACAGCGTTTCGTGCAGGCACAGGCGCAAGACGTCATCGCCGCGCTGCAAGCTTACCACGTCACCGACGGCGCAGCACTCGTGGTCGACAACCGCAGCGGCGACGTACTCGCCTACGTCGGCTCGCCAGATTATTTCTCCGACGAGGTGCTCGGCCGTAATGACGGCGTGCAGGCGTTGCGCCAGCCTGGTTCTTCGCTCAAGCCTTTCACCTACGAGCTGGCGCTCGAGCGCGGCACGATTCACTCAACGACTATCCTCTCCGACGCGCCGGCTGCATATTCGATACCCGGCGGCAGACTCTATCAGCCCGCCGATTACAGCGGTCGCTTCAGCGGACCGGTTCGCGTACGCTACGCGTTAGCGAACTCGCTCAACACACCCGCGGTGCAAGTGCTCTCGTCGCTCGGGGTCGGAACGCTGCTCGACCGGCTGAATGCGCTCGGATTTGCGCACCTCGATAAGCCTTCATCGTATTACGGTCTCGGTTTGACGCTCGGCAGCGGCGAGGTAAGTCTTTGGGAACTCGTGCAAGCCTATGCGACGCTCGCGCGGGGCGGCGAGTTTGTTCCGCTGACGCTTGTTGCACGAGATACGCCGCTTCCGAAGACCGTCGGTCAAACCGCGCAATGGCAGCTGGTAGCCGACATGCTCGCCGATCCGCACGCGCGCGCGAAATCGTTCGGTATCGGCTCGGTGCTCCAGATGCCCTTTCCGGCAGCGGTGAAGACCGGCACGTCCTCCGACTTCCGCGACACGTGGACCGTCGGTTTTACGCGCGATTACACCGTCGGCGCGTGGGTCGGAAACTTCGACGGCAGCGCGATGCACGGCGTCTCCGGCGTTACCGGCGCGGGCCCGCTCTGGAACCGCATCATGCTGCACTTGTACGAACGCAAGGACGACCCACCACCCTTCCCGTCGCCGCACGGCTTCGTTCGCACCGCGATCTGCACGACGACCGGCCACGCGCCAAGCGCGCGCTGTCCGGGGATCGTTCAAGAATGGGTTCTGCCGCGCGACCTTGCCGCGACGAAGCGCGCCGACGTTGTGGCCGGGGTTCGGATCGTCGCTCCCCATGACGGCGACGTCTTCGTGCTCAACGCCGCAAGCGGTTTGGCCGCGCAGGAGCAGCAGCTCGCGCTGCGGGCCACCGGCGCCGGCGAAGTGCTGCACTGGAGCGTCGGCGGCGCGCCGCTCTCGCTCGACGCGAGTGACACCGCGTTCTGGCCGTTGCGCCTCGGCACGTGGGAGATCGTCGCCAGCGACGGTAGGCGGCGCGACGCCATTACGATTCGAGTCGTGCCGCCTGCGCGCAACGATCGCCCGGGCTTTACGCTTCTAAGGCAATCTCAGTAGAAAAACTGCTGGAGCTGACTGAACTGCGGGCCGAAAGCCCAGCCCATCCGTTTGCTCGGGTTGATGACCGGCGCCGGCTCCGCGATGGCGAGCTTAAAACCGGTGATCGCTTCTACGAGATTCCCCTTTTCGTCGTAAACGACGATCGCGCTGCCCTGGCTACCGTTGCAATAGAACGGATCGGTCACCAAGAAGAGTCCGTTCACCGGATCGTTCGCGATGCCGGCGCCGCTGTTTCCCTGCGACGTCGGACCGGTGCACGGAAGCTGGACGGCAGTTCCAGTTTGCTTTTTGAGATCGTAAAACTCGACTTGGGCGTTGAGCTCGGTCGTTGTGGCTGCAATGCCGGTGGTCGAATCAACGGCCAGACCGTTGACGAATCCCGCACCGAACGTACCGTTATTCAGACCGGTGAACTGCGTCTGTTTTCCGGTCCGCAGGTTTATCAATACGTTGATCGGCGCCTCGCCTCCGACCTTTCCGCCATCCGGTGAGGTCGCAATCACCGCCTGATTCGTCGCGGTATCCTGCGCGACTTGCGGCTGATCGCCCAGCGAAAAGCTGCTCGCGTCGAGATGGAAGACCTTTCCGAACTTGTTTTCCGCGATATTCGACCCGAAAACGTCCGGGATGTCGTTGTTCTTTAGCTCGATCGCGAAGATCGCAGTGGTCTTCGCCGTTTGGTTTGGTCCGGCGGCTTCTACTTGGATGTCCTTGACCGGGGGCGTCCATTTGCCGGTAAATTTGTTCGCCGTGACGGGGTTCATGCGGTTAAAAAAGCGCTCCGCAAAGATCGAGCCCTTCGGCTCGACGTAGCGCGTGACGAGCCCTACGTCGCCGGTCGAAATATTGACGACGCTATACGACGTTCCGTACGGCAGGTGCTTCGGAAAAGACTTGACGATCTTTCCGGTATCTTGGTCGAAGGTCTCAACATCGGTTGCGGTCGCAATCAAACCGTCGTTTCCGTTTTGATTGATGTCGAAACCGAAAATCTGACCACCGCTCTTGCTGGTCAGTATCTTACCGAGTCCGACCGTTTGGCGACCCGTGCCTCGCCAAACCTGTAAGCGAACTTGACGGAGAGAGCGGCGGCGCCGAAGCGCCGCCGCTGCACGCAGCTAGGAATGCTGCGACGGCGAAGAAATGTGTGTATTTCATGGCTCCAATACTTGCAGATTGTTATGGTTGTCGTCGTTGAAGTAGAGTTTCGTATCCGCTGCGCTCGTACCAGTGGCGACCATGCCGAAAAGCGCACCGGAGGCCCCTCTGTCGACGTTGCGCACGTCCATCACTCTTCCGCTCGGCGAGAGCTCGACCATGATGTTTTGGCCGCTTGCGTTGCCGGTGTTACCGACGACGAGATTGCCGTTCGCTAGAAGCGCCGAGCTGATAGGACCGTTAAGCGGCTTGCCGGCGAAGATCAAGCGTACGTCGGACGCTCTTGGACCGGAGAAGGTTTTGCCGTCCTTTCCGACTTTAATTCCGCCCGACGGAATAGTCGACACGTTCGAGAAGGCAACGACCGTGTTGTTCGTGCCATCGACGATGTAGAGAATGTCGCCGTTCGGATCGTATGCGAGACCTGAAGGCCCAAAGATGCCGCCCGGCTTGCCGTGGTTCACCGCAAAGCCCTTCGCGATCACGTCGTACGTAAACTTTGAGCCGAGATTGATGCGCACGATGGCCCCATCGCCGGCGTTGCTTTCGTAAAAGGCCTGATTTCCCGACGTTGGCTGAGCGAAAATCTGACCGAATGGACGATCGAACGGCTTCCCTTTGATGTTGGTCTCCTCTTTACCGGAGGGTGAAAACACCGGGTTGTCGTTGGCCGAGAACGCAGCCGCCCAGATATCGTCGGCAGGGCCGAGCGCAAGCGCGTCGCAGCCCAGCAGCGTGTTCCTCGCGGCCACAAGGGTCGGATTAGAGCCGGGCTTGGGATGAAGCGCGACGATCGTAACGCCGGTTCCCTGCACGTTTCCCATATCGTTGAAGTTGCAGACGACGAGGTCACCCTTCTTAATATGGCCGGCCGTCGTAGGCGCAACGCTCAGCCCGTAGGGGTTGAGCTGTTTCAGCTCTGGATCGATCGTCGAGCCGATCACGACTTGCTTCTTGAGCGTCTTGAGAACCGAGGATTCCTTGATGGGAGCGATGCGGCTAGATGTCGACGGTCCGGCGCCGGCCGGCGGGGCCGGTAGCATACCGCCGCTGTGGACGCACCCTGCGGCGAGGAGCGCGGCTATAGTGGCAAAGCCTATTCTCACTCGCATCTGAGGCCGTAAGATAGACATAAGAACCTCCAAAGCCACGGGGTGAGTTTATTGCCTTATACACGGTGGGCCAGGGGCATGAAAAAACTCTGAAACGCCCCGTCATATCAGAGCAAGCTTCGCCCCGACGATGGCGGCGATGCGGAGGACTCAGTCGCGATAGCGCGTCTCTATCGAAAGCAGCGGCGGCGCCGAAGCGCCGCCGCTGTACGTAGCTAGGAATGCTACGACACGAAGATATTTCTAAACTTTACGGCTCCAACACTTGAAGATTGTTGTCGTTGTCGTCGTTGAAGTAGAGCCTCGTGCTTGAGGCATCCGTGCCCGTGGCGACCATCCCGAAGAGCGCGCCGGAGGCTCCTCTGTCGACGTTGCGCACGTCCAACACTTGGCCGCTCGGTGACAGCTCGACCATGATGTTTTGACCGCTTGGGTTGCCCGTATTTCCGATGACCAGATTGCCGTTGAATAAGAGCGCCGAGCTGATTGGACCGTTCAGCGGTCGGCCGGCGTAGACTAAGGCCGCGTCGGAGGCTGCTTTGCCTGTAAAGCTTGTGCCGTCTTTCGCGACCATGACGCCGTTGCTCGGGATGCTGGATACGTTCGAGAGGGCAACGACGGTGTTGTTGGTGCCGTCGACGACGTAGAGGATGTCGCCGTTGGGATTGTAGGCAAGGCCGGAAGGCCCCAAAATGCTGCCCGGCCTACCGTGATTGACTGCGAACCCTCTTGCGATCACGTCAAAGGTGAACGGCGAGCCCAGATTGATACGCACGACGGTTCCGGTGATCGCGTTGCTTTCATAGAAAGCCGGATTGCCCGAAGTCGGCTGCGCGAATATCTGCCCGAAGGGATGGTAGAATGGTCCACCTCTGATATTGGTTTCGACGGCGCCGGAAGCGGAAATTACCGGGTTGTCGTTCGCTTTGAACGCTGCAGCCCAGATAAAGTCTCCCGGACTAAGCGCCAGCGCGTCGCACCCCCGAAGCCTTCTCGCATCGGAGATCAGCCGGGGTTTCGCGCCGGGGTGTGGATGCAGTGCGACGATCGTGTAGCCCGTGCCCTGGCGATTGGTCTTGTCATTGAAGTTGCAGACGACCAGATCGCCCGCAGTAAGATCGCCGGCCGTCGTCGGAGCGACGCTCAGCCCGTAGGGATTGAGCTGATCGTGTTTTGAGTCGATGGTTGAGCCGATGACGACCTGTCTTTTGAGCGTTGCGAGAATCGAGGATCCGCTCGCCGGCACGGTACGACTAAAGCCGGATGTCCCCGCGCCTGCCGACTGCCCCGGCGTCACACCGCCGCCTTGGGCACACCCGGCGGCAAGGAGCGCGGCCATCGCTGCAAAGCCGAGTCTTCCGCGCGCTTGTGGGGGTAAATTAGCCATAAAAAACCTCCTAAGTCAGTGGCTATGAGTGGCCTCCTCACGCTAGGCCGGAGGGATGAAAAAAGTCTGAAATGCCGTCGCCACCCAGAGGAAAGCTTCGTGCGCGACGATGGCGCCGATGCAACAGGACGCCCTTGCTATTGCGCGCCGGCTCTTTGAATGCGACCGGCGGCGTCCCGCGGAGATGGCGGTGCTCGAAACGCTGCTGCGCTTTGGGCGCGGCGCCCTTGTCTATGCGCTGCGCAGCCGCATTCGCGTTATGCTCTTGCACCCGGGCGAGCACTATCGCGAAGCCTCGCGCGCGCTCGCACGTTTAGGAATTGACGTGGATGCGTGGCCGGCGCCGCCGGCCGGGCTCTTCGTCGTCGAAGAGCGCGCGCTCTATTTGCGTTCTCGCAGCCCTATGACCGTGGCGCACGAATTCGGGCACGCGCTCGACTGCGCACTTGGTGGAGGCGTCTATCGAAGCGGCATCGATCCGCACGTCCGTGCGCTCTTTGCCAACGCAACGAGCTTCGTCACGCCGTACGCGGCGACCGGCGTGGATGAATATTTCGCCGAATCCCTGCGCGCGTACGTCGAAGCGAACGATCCCGCTTCACCCTGGCCGCGCGCGACGCGCGCCCGCCTGCGCCACGGCGATCCCGCGATGCTCGAGTTCGTCGAGCTGCTCTTCGAGCGGGAGTTCGGCGAACGCCTCGAGCCCGCTAAACTCGCCACCATTTAACGCGACTTACTTTACTGCTTGGACGTCGGCGGCGCCGACTGCTGAGGCGCGATTCTTCCACGAGGTACGAACGTACGTGATGACTGCGGCGATCTGCTCGTCGGAGAGCAGCCCTTTCCAGTGAGGCATAACCCCGCTGTAGGCCTGTCCATTGACGTCTACCCGTCCTTCGAGTCCGTTCTTGACGATCGTGATCACCGCGGCCGGATTGCCCGTAACGACGGGGTTGCCGGAGAGCGGCGGAAACGCGCCGGGCACGCCCTCGCCGTTGATCTGATGACAGCTCGAACAGTTCGCCATATAGATGACGGCGCCGTCGCTCGCCGAGGCCGGATTCTTCGCCGCGGCGGCTGAGGCCGATGCTGCCGTCGAGCCGTTCCCGCCTTTAGCACACCCAACGATCGCAAAAGCGAGCGCTAGCAGGATGGTGAATTTCATACACTCCTCCGCGGTCGCGCGCTCATCGCCCAAACGAGCGCGACGAGTAAGAAATTTGCAACGAGCGAGCTGCCGCCGTACGACATGAACGGCAGCGTGATTCCGGTCAATGGTAGCAACCCGATGACCCCGGCGACGATGATGATGACCTGAAAGCCTAGTGTGGCCGCGAGGCCGGAAGCCAGAAGCTTCGCGTAAAGATCCGGCTGCGCAAGTCCGGTCGCAAAGATACGTCGCACGACGTCCACAAAGATTGCCAAAACGATGAGCGCGCCGATCAACCCGAACTCTTCGGCAACGGCGGCGTAGACGTAATCGGTTGCAACGTCCGGAATGAATTCGGGATGGCCGAGCCGGTATCCGCTGCCGACCAAGCCGCCAGCCGCGAGAGAGTAGTACGCTTGCGACGACTGGTAACCGGCGCCGAGTGGATCGGAGAACGGATTGAGCCAGACGGCGATGCGCGTCTGCACGTACGGGTAGTGATGGACTGCCCAGAAGGCACCCAGCGCGAAGAGCAGCGCGCCGAAGAGCACGATGTCGACGCGACGCGTCGCCACGAAGAGCAGCGCAGCGAAGGTCGCAAGCAGGAGGGTCGCCATGCCGAGATCGCGCTGGACGACCAGAATCGCCATCGACGCGCCCCAGCCGATAAAGAGCGGCCCGAGATACTTGACGTTAGCGCGCAGCGACCACCAACGCGCATTCGCAATGACGTCGGCCGTTTCGGCCAAATATGCCGCCAGGAACAGCACGATGAAGAGCTTGATCAGCTCGATCGGCTCGTATTGGATTGGCCCGAGTCGAATCCAGAGCCGTGCGCCGTTGACTTCCTGACCGAAGAGCAGCAACAGCGCAAAGAGTACGAGCGACGCGACGACCCAGAGATACTTGTACGCCGCAAAACGCCGGAAGTGCGTGAAGAGGGGCGCGCATGCGATCGCCAGCAAAAGCGAGACCAAAATCCAGAGCTGCTGCCGCTGCGCGAGCGCCGGTGAAAGACGGGCGACCATTGCCAGTCCGAACGCCGCAAGCACGACCGCCAGCGCCGGCAACGCATCATCGCGCACCATCGCAGCCGGCTGCCAGAGTACCCAAACTATTGCCAGCCCCGCGAGCAGCGCGAGCATCCAGGGCGGTCCGATCGCGTGCGGCGGCGCGAAATGAAGGATCAGCGCCGCCACCCCGAGCGCACCGGCCATCGGCGCGAGCCGCCGGAGCAACACTGCGATCAGTCTGGGCGCACCGAGGTTACGACGAGTCGCGTCGTTCCGACGTCAATTTCGTCGCCCTCACGAACTTCGATCGCTTCCTTGATGCGGCGTCCGTTGAGAAACGTGCCGTTGCTGCTTTGCAGGTCTTCGACGTAGACGACCCCGTTGTTCGTCTCGAAGCGCGCGTGCCGCCGGCTCACTTCGGGGTCGTGCAGAAAGATGTCGGCGTCGCGAGTCCGTCCGAGTACGAACGGAGGCTGCAGGTGCAGCTTGCGACGCGTGCCGTGGTCGAGAATCTCCAAGTCCACGTGCATCGGGGTGAGCGCCCCGACATCCGCAGCGGCACGAATGCGCGGCCTCGCCGCGAGCAGGGCGACGAGCGCCAGCGCAGCCATGATTTCAAGGGAGCCCAACCGCATCTGCCGCTCGAAATCGGCGGCCGCACCCAGCAGCTCGGTCACGTCGCCTCAAAAAGCATGCGCGTGTTTCCGAAACGCAGCTCGTCGCCATCCCGCAAGGTTCCCGTTTCGATGCGCTTGCCGTTCAGATAGGTTCCGTTGGTCGAACCGAGATCGCGGACGATTGCCTCGCCGGCGCGGACTTGGACAACGGCATGCGCGCGCGAAACGCTGGGATCCAGAAGCACGATCTCGCCGTCGTCGCTGCGTCCGATTCGCGATGTACCTTCGATCGAGTAGATTTCGCCGGGTGGAACGCCCTCGACTGTGCGCAGACGAAAGCTCTTCGAAGTGAGGGTTGCGCCGCCGGCCTCAATTTCGATTGCGCCGGGCGGAACGCTCGAGCGCGGCGCCATCGTGACGCGAGCCTTGCCGCCCTCGAGGCGCACTCCAACCTTAGCCGCGAGGTCGCGTACGAGGTTGGCCCATGCTCGCTCGAGATACTTTTGATGCTTGACGAGTCGCTCGAAATCGGCGTCGCTCACGTAGACCGCATACGAGCCGGGGGCGTGGAGCTCGCCGTCATCGTCTCGCGTCCGCGCTTCCATCGTCGCGACGAGCTTTCGTGCGATCTGCGCGGGTTCGAGGTCGCTGGGAAACGTCTTGGCAAAAGCGCGCTCGATCAAACCAGCGCAGAACTGCTCGATCTTTGCGAAGAAGCTCACGCCCGCCGCTCGACTCGCGCGATGTAGAAACCGTCGCGCCCCGCGATACCCGGCGGTACGATCACGTCGCCGTCTCGCGTCAAAAGCCCGGCGTACCCGGAGGGTACCAGCCCGCGCTCGAAGTCTTGTCGCGCTAAGAACCAATCGATCACTTCAGTCGTTTCGCGTGGATCCGTCGAACAGACTGCGTAGACGAGCTCTCCTCCCGGATAAACGTAACGGCTGGTCTGCTCGAGCAAAGCTCGCTGGGTCAGCGCGAGGCGTTCGCCGTCGGTGCCTTGCTTCTTCCAGCGCGCCTCGGGATGGCGGCCGACGACGCCGGTCCCCGAGCACGGCGCGTCGAGCAGCACGCGATCGAAGCGTTGGTCGGGCGGCAGGATCTCGGCGCTCGCGTCGCCGGTGACGAGCGCGGCGGCGATGCCGGCCTCTTCAAGGCGCCGGCGCAGAATCGCCACTCTGCGTTCGTCGCGCTCGATGCAGCAAAGCGCCCCTTGACCGTCAAGACGCGCGCCGATCTGCAGTGCCTTGTTGCCGCGTCCGCTGCAAACGTCGAGGATCGACTCGCCGGGTTGCGCTCCCAACACGTCGACCGGCATCGCCGAGCTCTCCGACTGCGGCCACCAAAGACCGTCGCCGTTTGTGCGCCCTGCTAAACCGTGTCCGAGCAAGAGCGACTCCGCCACGTACGCCGAGCGCTCCGTTTCGATGCCGTCTGCCCGAAGGCGATCTGCCACATCGTGCGGCGAGCCCTTGAGCGAGTTGACGACGATCGCGGCCCGCGCAGGTTCGTTTACGGCAGCGCAGATCGATTCGAGCGCGTCGCCGAATACCTCACGCCACTGGCGAACGAGCCAGGTCGGCAGCGAGTAGCGTGTTCCCAAGTACTCATCTTCGCTCTCGAACGACTCTCTCCGCGGCACCGACGGCTCCGCACGCAGCAACGAGCGAAGCACCGCATTGACGAGATTCGCCAAGCCGCGATGGGCGTGCCGCTTGGCAAGATTGACGAACTCGAAGACGGTCGCGTGCGCGTCGGCGCGTGTGTAGACGAGCTCGTACGTCGCGAGGCGCAAGATCTCGTGAATTGCGTCCGGGATCTTTTGACGAAGTTTACCCCGAGCGGGTTCGAGGGGCTCGGGACGACCGAGCCGCTCGCCGATGAAAGGCTCGAGCTGCCAATCCAGAGCGCGGCGCATCTTGATCGAGCCGTAGGCGAGTTCGGCCGCAAATGCCCGGTCGCGTTCGCCGAGTTGCGCTCGCCGGGCGCGGTAATCGAAGGCGGCTTGCGCGGTTCGTTCGATGGAACGCGATCCCGGCGGCGGAAAGACGTCGCGCACGACTTCGAGCGCCAGTTCACGCGCGTTCATCGTTCGACCATTAGGGCCGGCTCCGGAAGTATTCGGCGCCGGTCATCCTTCCTCGGTTCGGCGCGATCAGCTCGTCGATGGACAGCGTTCCGTCGGGTGCGACGTGCGCGCGCAGAATCTTGACGGTCTCGCCGTCGAGCGTTGCACGCGCCGCGGGGTTCGGCGAAAACGCGCGCACCCTGTCCACGATTCGCTCCGGCGGCCAGCTCAAGTCGATTGCGAGATCCTCTTTGGCGATCGGGCGCGTCACGGTCGCCTCACCGGTCTGCGGCGTCTGTGCCAATGGAGCCTTAGCAGCAAGGTCGAGCACCTCTCCCAGCAGGTCGGCGCCGATCGCCGCGAGCCGCTCGTGCAGCTCGCCGTAAGTCTCTTGCGGCTCGATGGGGATCCGTTTGACGAGCACGAGATCGCCGGTGTCGAGTCCGCAGTCCATCAGCATGATGCTCACGCCGGTCTCGCGTTCGCCGTTGGCGATCGCGGTTTGAATCGGCGTCGCGCCGCGATACTTCGGCAAGAGCGACGGATGCACGTTGAGCGCGCCGAGACGTGGAAGATCGAGCAGCGCCTGCGGAAGAATTCTCCCGTATGACGCGACCACAAAAAGGTCGAACTTCTCGCCGTGCATTTCGTCGGCAAAGGCGCGCAGCCGCACTGGTTCATAAACTCGGGCGCCCAGCTCGAGCGCGGCGATCTTGACCGGACTTGGCGTGAGCCGCTGTCCGCGACCGGCAGGGCGATCCGGCTGCGTCACGACACCGGCGAGTTCAGTGCGCGCCGCGACCGCGCGCAGGCTCGGTAGCGCAAAGGCGCTCGTTCCGAAAAAGAGCGTCTTCAAGGAGCCGCCGTTTCCGTCTCCTCTTCTTCGCTGACCACGGGGCGCAGGTTCCGCGCGCGGTCGACGTAGAGTTTGCCGTCGAGGTGATCGATCTCGTGCTGAAGACATTGCGCGAGCAGCCCTTCACCCTCGATTCGAAGTTTTTCACCATTACGGTCGAGGCCGGTCACCGCCACTCGCGTCCTGCGAACGATTTCGCCGACCATTCCGGGCACCGAAAGGCAACCTTCCTTGAGCTCGATCTCCTCGCCGAGTCTTTCGAGCTTTGGATTGATGACGACCGCGGGCTCGTGCTCGTCGTCGTGTACGTCCATCACGAAGAGCCGCTTGGAAACGTTGACCTGCGGTGCGGCCAGTCCGACACCCGGCGCCGCATACATCGTTTCGAACATGTCGTCGATGAGCTGCTGGAAGAGCGGCTCCCGAATTTCCCTCGGATCGACTCTCTTAGCGACTTTGCGCAGCGTCGGGTGGCCTTCGGTAAGAATCTCGCGGACGTACGGCATCGGGGGCGGCTATTCTGCTTCGCCGCCCGCTAACCTTACGAAGGCCGCGCCCCTACTGACTTGCGCCCTTAGTGCGGAAGGAAGTCACCAGGAAGTGCGGCGTGCAGCCCGAGCCGGCGATGTTCCAGAGGAGGCTCACCGACTGATTCGGTCCGATTATGTAACCCGATCCGTACGGCCCCGCGATCGCCGAAGCGTAGTAGATCGCACCCGAATAAGACGGCGTCGCGTGGGGAGTTGGAATTTGAGACTTGCTGATTCCGGCAAAGAGCCCCGTGAACGTCGTAAGGCCGTTCGACTGCGTCAAGAAGAAATTATAGCTGTTGTTCGGCGGTAACTGTCCTTTGGTCGCGACGTAGACGTTTCCCAAAGCAGGCGAGGCTTTTCTCGTTCCTGGAATCGGATAGAGCACCTCGAGTTGATTTGGCGGACCGCTGCAGTTAGAACCGGTTCCCGGCGGCGGAGCTGGATTGTTGTAGCTGCCGTTACACGCTGAAAGCGCACCGGCTGCAGCGAAAAGAGCGAAGAGAGCGCCAATTGGCTTTTTCATGACGTACAACATCCTCTGCCTCGCGTCCGGACCCTGCCGGACCTAATGTGAAATGCCTTAAAGAATGTACCCGGAAAGGTCGGCGTTCGCCACGACGTCGGCGAGACGTCCGCGGACGTAGGCGCCGTCGATCTCGACGCGGCCGGTCGATTCGGGCGCGTCGAAGCTGACGTCTTCCAGTACGCGCTCGAGGACGGTCGCAAGGCGGCGCGCCCCGATGTTCTCGGTCTGCTCGTTCACTCGCATCGCGAACGTTGCGATCTGATCGATCGCGTCGGGTGAAAACTCAAGCGTTACGCCGTCGGTAGCGAGCAGTGCCTTGTACTGCTCTACGAGCGCGTTCTTCGGCTGCGTCAAAATCGTCTTGAAGTCCTCGGCCGTAAGCGAATCGAGCTCAACGCGAATAGGCAGGCGCCCTTGCAGCTCGGGAATGAGATCCGACGGCTTGCTGATGTGAAAAGCGCCGGCCGCGATGAAGAGGATGTGGTCGGTCTTGATCTGGCCGTGCTTGGTGCTCACGGTCGAGCCTTCAACGATCGGCAGGATATCGCGCTGGACGCCCTCGCGCGAAACATCGGGGCCGCCACGCATCTGCGACGATCCCGCAACCTTGTCGATCTCGTCGATGAAGATGATTCCGTCTTCGCCGGCACGCCGCAGCGCCTCGCGTTTGACCGCATCCATGTCGATCAGCTTAGCGCCCTCTTCTTGTTCGAAAATGCGTAAAGCCTCGGCGACCGTAACGCGCTTTTTCGTGCGGCGTTTCGGAAGAATTCCACCGAGCATCTCGCCGAGGTCGCCGCCCTGGTCGAGGCTGCCGCCGATAACACCGATCGGCAAGCTCGGCGTCTCTTCAACCTCGATCTCGATCAACCGCACGTCGTAAAAGCCGCGCTCGATCTCGCCGCGCGTCTGATCGCGCACGCGCTGGGCGTCGGCCGAGACTGCGGCGGCTGGGCCGGATTGCGCGTGCTGTGGTCCGTAGCCGCTGCCGAAGATCGATCCGAGCGCGGCACCCAACGGATTTCCTTGCCCTTGCGCCGAGGGCGGACGCGTCTCGGGATGGAGATAATCGATGACGCGTTCTACCGCGTGCGACGCGGCGAGCTCACGCACTTCTTCCCGGCGCTCGTCGGTAACGGTGCGAATCGCAGCGTCCACGAGATCGCGGACCATCGACTCCACGTCGCGGCCGACGTAACCGACCTCGGTATATTTGGTTGCCTCGACTTTGACGAACGGAGCGCCGACCAAGGCGGCCAAACGCCGCGCAATCTCGGTCTTGCCGACGCCAGTCGGGCCGATCATGAGGATATTCTTCGGGGTGATCTCGTCGCGCAAGTCCTCTCGCGCTCGAGCGCGCCGGTAACGGTTGCGCAGCGCAATCGCGACGGCCCGCTTCGCCTTACCTTGGCCGACGATATGTTTTTCGAGCTCCTCGACGATTTGCCGCGGCGTGAGCTGAGCGGGATCGAGCGTGAGGGAGCTGGTCACGGAAGGGTCTCCACGGTAATGTCGGCGTTGGTGTAGATACAGATCTCCGACGCGATTTCCAGGCCTTTGCGTGCAATCTCGGCCGCATCGAGCTGGGTGTTACGCAGAAGGGCTGCTGCGGCCGCCTGCGCGTAGGCTCCGCCGCTGCCGATTGCCGCGATGCCTTCGTCCGGCTCGATCACGTCGCCCGTCCCCGAAAGCAAGAAGAGATGCTCGGGATTGCCGACGATCATGAGCGCCTCTAAACGGCGCAGGGCGCGATCTTGGCGCCAATCCTTGGCCAACTCGACGGCGGCGCGCGTGAGGTCCTTGTACTCGCCGAACTTCGCTTCGAACTTCTCTAACAGCGCGATGCCATCGGCGGCAGAACCGGCGAAACCGGCCAAAATCTTGCTGCCGCAAACCTTGCGCACTTTTCGGGCACCGTGTTTGACGATCGTCTTGTCGAGTGTCACTTGGCCGTCGCCCGCTATTGCAAGCTTGCCGTCACGGCGTACCGCCAGGATGGTCGTGGATCTCATGCTAGCGTCAGTACCCAGACGGCGCTAAGAGGGTTTCAGCGGCCAGCGTCTCGATCGCCGCGAGCGCACGCTCGGCAAGTCTGCGTCGCCTCTCCCGCTTCCCAATCTTCTCATCCGCTCCGCCCGAGGGCGCAGGCGCTGAAAAAGTCGGAAAGTTACCCCAGGTGACGTTAGAGGGCTGGAAATCGTGGCTCTCGCGATTCTGCAGGTGCGCGACCACCGCACCGAGAGCACTCTCGCGCGGAAACTCGATCGGTGCCAAACCCAACATGCTGCGCGCGACGGCGATGCCGGACATGGCGCCGCATGCGGCCGCCTCGACGTATCCCTCCGCCCCGGTGATTTGGCCGGCAAAGTAGAGCGCGTCGCTACCTCGCAGCTTCAGCCGTGAATCGAGGAGGCGCGGCGAGTCGATAAATGTGTTGCGGTGCATCACGCCCAAGCGCAGCCACTCGGCGTGCTGCAAGCCGGGGAGTCTGCCGAAGGCTTCGCGCTGCGCCGGCCAGGCGAGGCGCGTCTGAAAGCCGACCAGATTGAACGCGGTGCCCTCGCGATTCTCTTTGCGAAGCTGCACGACCGCATACGGAGTCTGCCCGGTTCGCGGATCGCGCAGGCCGACCGGCTTGAGCGGACCGAACCGCAGCACCTCATTTCCGCGGTCGGCCATCTCCTCAATCGGCAGACACCCTTCGAAGTAGGGCGTCTTCTCGAAGTCCTTCGCCGCGTGGCGCTCCAGCGTACGAAGATCGCGGACTAGTTGCTCGTAAGCGCCGCGGTCGAGCGGAATGTTGAGATAGTCGTCGCCCTCGCCCTTCTCGTACCGCGATTTTCGATACATCTGCGACTCGTCGATCGAGTCGGCCGCGACGATCGGCGATGCCGCATCGTAATAATGAAGCCTCCTTTCGCCCTTCGCCCTTCGACGGAGTTTATCCCGAGCGGAGTCGAGGGGCTCGCTGCGGTCAGGATGACACGGTGGGTGGCTCCGCTCGTGATCACAAGTTTTGAGCAGCGCATCCAGGCTTGCTAGAAACTCTTCCGATGGCAGCGGTCCGCAGGCGACGATCGCCGGACGATCGAGCGGAATCGCGCGCACCTCCTCACGATGGATGCGAATCCGCGGCTCGGCGGCGATACGCGACTCGATTAGTGCCGAGAACGCTTGCCGGTCGACCGCCAGCGCGCCGCCGGCCGGCACCGACGTCTGCCGCGCCGACGTGACGATCAGCGAGTCCAGGCGCGCAAGCTCCTCCTTGAGCAGCCCGACCGCATTCTCCAACGCGGCGCCGCGCAGCGAGTTGCTGCAGACGAGCTCGGCAAGGTTGCCGGTCTTATGCGCGGGGCCGCTACGCAGCGGGCGCATTTCGTAGAGATCGACGTCGACCCCGCGATGCGCAGCCTGCCACGCCGCTTCGCAGCCGGCGAGGCCGCCGCCGACGACGGTCAACCGTTCCACGTTACCCCACGGCGGGAGCGAGCCGCGTAACGTCGTGCGCGCGGTCGGCAGCGCATTGAAGCTGCTGGACTCCGCCGCGCTTGGTCTTGGCGAGAACGTGCGATCCGCAGACGGGACAACGTTCTGGTACCACCGCGTCCCAGGATATGAAGTCGCAATTTGGATAGTTCGCGCAGCCGTAGAAGACGCGCCCCTTCTTCGAACGTCGCTCGACGATCGCGCCGCTGCATTTGGGACAGGCCGCGCCCGTCTCCTTTACGATTGGTTTGGTCGTTTTGCACTCGGGATAACCGCTGCACGAAATGAACTTACCGAAGCGTCCGTGTTTGATCACCATCGGGCGGCCGCAGGCCGGACAGATTTCGTCGGTCGGCTCGTCGCGCAGCTCCAAGCGCGGCAACTTCTTCTCGGCCTCTTCGAGCTCGGTCTCGAACGGGCCGTAGAAGCGGCGCAGCAGCCCGACCCAATCTTCGTGACCGTCGGCAACGCGGTCGAGATCGCCCTCCATTCGAGCGGTGAAGTCGAGATTGACGATCTTCGGAAAGTGCTCGACGAGCAGGTCGTTGACCGCCGTGCCGATCGGGGTGGGGATGAAACGCCGCTCCTGCTGCGTGACGTATCCGCGAGCCTGGATCGTTTCGACGATCGTCGAGTAGGTCGACGGCCGGCCGATGCCGTTATCCTCGAGCGCTTTCACGAGCGCCGCTTCCGTGTAGCGCGGGGGCGGCTCCGTGAAGTGTTGCTTCGGGTCGAGCTTGCGGCACTCGAGCGCCTCGCCCTCATTTAATTCCGGCAGGCGAACGCGCCCTTTGGCGTCCGCCGCTTCGTCCTTGGACTCCTCATAGACGCGCGTAAATCCGGCAAATCGCATCACTGTCCCGGTCGCGCGGAAACCGTATTCACCCGCCGCGACGTCGACGACCGTCTGATCGAAGAGCGCGGCCGCCATCTGCGACGCCACGAAACGCTCCCAGATCATCGTGTAGAGACGCAGTTCCTCGCGCTTGAGATGTCCGGCAAGTCGCTCCGGCGTGCGAAGTACCGAGGTGGGCCGAATCGCTTCGTGTGCGTCCTGAGCCCCTTCACGGACGCGATGCCGGCCGGCACCCGCGAACTCTTGGCCGTAAGCACCAACGATGAACTCTCGCGCGCCCTCACGCGCCTGATCGCTGATGCGCGTTGAGTCGGTCCGCATGTAAGTGATCAAACCGACGGTACCCTCGTCGCCTCCGAGATCGATGCCTTCGTAGAGGCCTTGGGCGACCTGCATCGCGCGACGAACGCGCATCTTGAGCTTGCGCGAGGCCTCCTGCTGGAGCGTCGAGGTCGTAAACGGAGCCGGCGGATTGCGGCGAACTTCGCGACGCTTGATCGCCGAAACGCCGTAAGCGGCGCCTTCGAGCGCGCGAAGGATCGCGTCGGCTTGCGTTCCGTTGCCGATCTCTACCTTCTCGCCGCGATGCGTGACGAGGTCGGCGGTGAAGCTTGCCGGGACGTTAGGCGTCTCCGTTGCGGTGATCCGTTCCAGCAAGGCCGCGATGGTCCAATATTCCCTCGGTACGAAGGCCTCGATCTCGCGTTCGCGGTCGACGATCAGTTTCACCGCGACCGATTGAACGCGCCCCGCCGACAGGCCGCTGCGAACCTTCGACCAGAGCAGCGGCGATATTTTGTAGCCGACGAGCCGATCGAGAATTCGCCGGGCCTGTTGCGCGTTGACGCGATCCATGTCGATCACGTGCGGATCGCGAAGCGCCGCCATCGCCGCCTCTTTAGTTATCTCGTGCAGCTCGATCCGGTGGGGATGGGGCAGTTTCAGAAGCTCCGCCAGGTGCCAGGCGATCGCCTCGCCCTCGCGGTCGGGGTCGGTCGCGAGGTAGACGTCGGTCGCGCCTTTTACCGCGCTTCGCAACTCTTTGATGATGTCGCCTTTGCCCTTAATCGTAAGGTATTTTGGCGTGAAATTATGCTCTACGTCGACGCCGAGCGTACTCTTCGGAAGGTCGCGTACATGCCCCACCGATGCTTTCACCGTGAAGCGCGCGGGCAGAAACTTCTTGATCGTCCGCGCCTTCGTGGGAGACTCCACGATGATTAGGGGCTTTTTCACGGGGCTTAGTATACCGCCGGGGTCAAGAGGGCGGCAAATTGGGCGATTTTCGCTCCTTCGTCCTTCGACTGCGTTGCGCCGCGCCAAGCTCGGGATTGACTCGCGTGCGCACGTGCGCGCTGCGCGCGTGCGTACAAATTTGCATCATTTTAAAAAATCCTCTATGATGCGCTCAAAAGCGCCGACAGAGCGCTGTCCACTAACGCTTATCGTCCCCGGGGACGAGGAGGAATGAATGGACTCGGATTCAATGAACGGCGGCCCGCCGCCGTCGGAAGAAGCGAAACCACGTCGTAAGCGGGCTGTTAGAAAGGCCGTCGGCAAGGCGTTGGTTCGCAAGGCGTTGGTTCGCAAGGCGGTTCGCAAGAAAGTCCGCCGCAAAGTGGCTCGTAAGGTCGTCCGACGCGCGGTGGTCCGTAAGGTCGTTCGCAGGAAGGTTCGCCGGAAAGTAGCCCGCAAGGTCGTTCGCCGGAAAGTAGCCCGCGAAGGCTAAGTTCGCCGGAAAGTAGCTCGTAAGGCTGTTCGCCGGAAAGTAGCCCGGAAGACCGTTCGCAAGAGAGCGGTGCGCAAAGCAGTCCGCCGGAGGCGCAAGAAGAAGTAGCCTTCGCAACGCTTTAGTTCAGGAAAGAAGACGGGCGCTCGACGAGCACCCGTTCTTCATTTTATATCAGTTCCGGAGCCTTCCCGCCGTGCTCCTCGACCCAATGACACGCTGCAGAGTGCCTCGGCGCGTATTCGCGTAACGGTGGTTCCTCGGCGACGCAACGGTCGAATGCAACGGGACAGCGCGTATGAAAACGACAGCCTGCCGGAGGATTCACCGGCGACGGAATGTCGCCGGTCAGCACGATTCGCTTGCGGCGTTTTTCGACCGCCGGGTCCGGAATCGGGATCGCCGAGAGCAACGCCTGGGTGTAGGGATGCAACGGGTTCTGATAAAGCTCCTCACGGTCGGCAAGCTCGACGATCTTGCCGACGTACATGACCGCGACTCGCGTGGATATGTGGCGGACGACCGAGAGGTCGTGGGCAATAAAAAGATAGGTGAGCTTGAACTTGGCCTGGAGTTCTTCGAGCAGGTTGATCACCTGCGCTTGAATCGATACGTCCAGCGCGGAAACCGGCTCGTCGCAGACGATGAATCTCGGCCGAACGGCGAGCGCGCGTGCGACTCCGACGCGCTGGCGCTGGCCACCCGAAAACTCGTGCGGGTAGCGGTTGGCATGGTAGGGCTGCAACCCGACGAGTCTGAGCAGCTCGTGGACTTGCTCCTCGACCTCTTTTCCCGACGCGAGGCCGTGGATCTGGAGCGGCTCGGCGATGATCTCGCGGATCGTCATGCGCGGATTGAGCGACGCAAAGGGATCTTGGAAAATAATCTGCATCGAGCTGCGAAGACGACGAATCTCGGTCCGGTTCATCGCGAGCACGTTGCGGCCTTCGAAAAGAATCTCGCCCTTCGTCGCCGGGAGCAGACGCAAAAGCAACCGTCCAACCGTGGTCTTTCCGGAACCGGACTCGCCGACCAGGCCGAGCGTTTCGCCTTCCTCGATTGCGAAGTCGACGCCGTCGACCGCCCGGACGTCGGCGACGTGACGCGACATGATGCCGGCGTAGATTGGGAAGTACTTGACGAGCTCTTTCGCCTGAACGAGCGCGCCGTTATTCATTTACGACCGGGCGCCCGAAGGAACGAAGGGGAACTCTTGGGCCGACTCGGGCCGCTCGTCGCGCGCCCGCTCGTCGTAAAGGTAACAACGCGCCACGTGCCCTTCGCCGAAATCGTAGAGCGGAACCGGGTTCGCGCAGATCGGCATGCGATAGGCGCAGCGCGGAGCGAAGGCGCAACCGGGCGGCAAGCGCAACAGGTTGGGAGGCTGTCCCGGAATCGGTTCCAGACGCCGTCGCTCGCTGTCGTCTAGGCGCGGGAGCGACGCCAGCAAGCCCTGCGTATACGGCATGCGCGGGTTGCTAAAGATCTGGTCGGCGTTACCGTATTCGACCATGTTGCCGCCATACATCACCAGCACGTTGCGGCAGAACTCGGCCACCACCCCAAGATCGTGGGTGATGAGGATAATCGCCGCCCCAGTCTCGCGCTGGAGGTCGTCCATCAGCTCGAGCACTTGAGCTTGAATCGTCACATCGAGAGCGGTCGTCGGCTCGTCGGCGATCAGCAGCACGGGGTTACATGAGAGCGCCATCGCGATCATCACGCGTTGGCGCATTCCGCCTGAGAACTGATGCGGATAATCTCCAAGCCGCTTCTCCGGCAACGGAATTCGAACTTTTTTCAGCACTTCGACCGCGCGATCGCGCGCCTCGCGCTTGCCGAAGCCCAGATGCAGGCGGACTGCCTCCGAGATCTGCTCGCCGATGGTCAGCACCGGATTGAGCGAGGTCATCGGGTCTTGAAAAATCATCGCGATCTTATATCCGCGAATCCGCCGCATCTCGGCTTCGCTTTTGGCCAGCAGATTCTCGCCGTTGAAAAGGATGCGATCGGCGCTGACCTTAGCGTTACGCGCCAGCAGCCGCATGATCGAGAGCGCCGTCACCGACTTGCCCGAGCCGGATTCGCCGACGATGCCGAGCGTTTCGCCGGCCCCGAGCGCAAAGGAAAGGCCGTTCACGGCCGTAACGGGCCCATCTTCGGTGCGGAAGGTGGTCCGGAGATTGGCGACCTCGAGAAGCGGCACTCGTTTCCTAGTGCGTCAGATGCCCGTTAGCGAGAGAATGAATCCGAACACCACAAAACAGACCGCAACGACTCCGGTCGCGCGCTTGAGTTGTTCTTCGGCGCCGAGGCGACCGCGATAAGCCGATTCGACGCGTCCCCCGATCGAGCCGGTCAGCCCCTCCTGCTTGGTCGTTTGGACCGCGAGCAGCACGATCAGCGCAAGCGAGGAAACGATGAAGAGACCGGCGAGTCCGTGCGTGAGCCATGGCAGGTGCTGGGCGAACCAGGTCTGTGGCTGGACCGCCGGCGTTACCGGCGGCAATGCCGTAGGAATGGCCGCCGGTACGGCCTTGTGAGCGGCCGCCGCGACCAATAGGATAGGGTGCATCGCGGCATCTTCTCTACGACCGCCGGCCCCCGCGCGCCTGCATTTGGCCCGCAGCGGAGTCGAACGGCGATCTTAGAAGACCGCATGGTGCCCGACTCAGGGAGGCTCGACGACCCGCTCAAAGCGGTCGTACCGATCAAAAATCGGCGCATCTGGCGCGACCTCGCGCGCAGCCTCTCGACGATCTTCAATCCGTTCCTGACCGCATTCGCGCTCTTCGCGATTCTCGCGCATATCGGCGCCAAAGAGACCGTCGAGTTCTGGCGCCTCCTCTTCGTCTCGACGTTTTTCGTCTCGCTCGGTCCGATGCTCTACGTCTTCTGGCTCTATGCGACCGATCGCATCTCGGACCTCGACATGTCGGTGCGGGAGCAACGCGAGATGGTCTTCTCGGCGTTCGTTATCTTTGACGCGTTCGGGGTGGCGGTGCTCTGGCTCATGCACGCGCCGCGCCTGATGATCGCCGCCATGCTCGGCTATCTGGCGTCGACCCTGATCGTACAGTACATCACCCGCTACTGGAAGATCAGCACGCATGCGCTCGGGATCACGGCTCCGCTGGCGGCGCTGACCCTGCTCTACGGCCGTCAGCCACTTCCGTTTCTGGTGTTGATTCCGATGGTCTGCTGGGCGCGAGTCTACCTGAAAGCACATAGCCTCATGCAGGTTCTCGCCGGGGCTGCGCTCGCGGTGGCGACGACCGCGTTCTTCTTCTCCATCTTTCACGTCGGCTTGCTCTCGGCACACTGAAGGTTCTTAGGTGGATGCAGATATCATCGTCATCGGAGGCGGCGCAGCGGGTTTGGCCGCGGCGCGGAGTCTCGCGCGGCGGCCAATGCGCGTGATGCTGCTCGAAGCGCGCGATCGCGTCGGCGGGCGCGTCTGGTCTCATCCGATCGCCCACTCGACGACACCGGCGGAGCTCGGCGCAGAGTTCATTCACGGCGCCGCGCAAGAGTCGACTGCCCTTCTGCGCGATGCCGGAATCGCGACCGTCGCCGTAGACGGCGACGGATGGGCGCGTTCCAAGGGCGGCGATCTGCAACGCGAGGAGCGCGGTTTTGCCGAAGCTGCGAGTGTCTTCGACGCAACGCTCGCGCTCGCCGGCGACCAGAGTGTGGATGAGTTCTTGCGACGCTTCGATCGAGACCCGGCAGCGCGCCAAGTCGCAGCTGCCGCGCGCGCCTTCGTCGAGGGATTCGACGCGGCCGATCCGGCCCGAGCGAGCGCGCGCGCGATTGCGCAAGAGTGGCGATCGGGCGTCGATTCTACCGTTGCCCGTCCGATCGGAGGCTACGGACAGCTCTTCGAGCAAATGCGCGACGATTGTGTCGCTGCCGGCGTTCGAATATGCCTTTCGACCACCGTTCGACGAGTCTCGTGGCGCCCCGGCAACGTTGTCGTCGATTCAGTTGATTTCGAGGGAACGTCGAGAACGCTAACGGCGCGCAACGCCATCGTTACCCTTCCGGCCAGCGTCCTGCGCCGTCGTGGCGACGAGACGGCAGTCGCATTCGATCCGCAGCTCCCGCCTGAGAAGCGCGACGCGCTCGGACACATCGAAACGGGTCACGTCGTGAAGGTAACGCTGTCGTTTCGGTCGGCCTTCTGGGAACGCATTCACGGTCAGCGTTACCGTGACGGCGCGTTCTTCCGTAGCGAGCCCGACCCGTTTCCAGCCTATTGGACGCAACTTCCGGTGCGAAGCCGGTTGGTGGTCGCGTGGGCGGGCGGCCCAAAGGCGATCGCGATCGAAGGCCTTTCGAACACGGAGCGTATCGAACACGCGCTCAACGGGTTCGGC
Source organism: Vulcanimicrobiota bacterium (assembly GCA_963831815.1). Lineage (GTDB taxonomy): Bacteria > Vulcanimicrobiota > Vulcanimicrobiia > Vulcanimicrobiales > Vulcanimicrobiaceae > Cybelea. The sequence continues at coordinate 277,677 of CAWHRL010000001.1, read as the reverse complement.
CGCTTGTTGGGCGAGCCGAAGCTTGCGAGCAACGAGTTCGAATCTGGGATCACGCACGACTGGAGCCGCGATCCGCTCGCGCGCGGCGCCTATAGCTACGTCACGGTCGGGGGCGATGAATCTCGCGCGGTGCTCGCGAGATCGCTCGATAGAACGATCTTCTTTGCCGGCGAGGCGACGGCGACCTCGGGTGAAGCCGGCACGGTGAACGGAGCATTCGAAACCGGCCGGCGGGCGGCCATGGAGATTGCAAATGCCTGACGCACCGGCTTCGCTGGGCGCGTGGTCCAGTTTCTATGTCATGACCGGCTCGTCGGCTGCGGCCTTGACCGGCTTGATGTTCGTGGTAATCAGCTTGACGACTGCCTGGGAAGGGCCGCGAAAACAGGACGGAATCGGGACGTTCAGCACGCCGATCGTGATGCATTTTTTCGCAGCGTTTCTGATTTCGGCGATTCTATGCGCGCCATGGCATTCGCTGATTCTGCCGGGGATCTCGGTGGCGCTGGTCGGCGTCTATGGCCTCGCATATGTCACGCGGGTCATGTTCCGGACGAGGCGACTCAGCGCGTACACCGCCGACCTCGAGGATTGGTTCTGGTATGTCGTCGCGCCGCTTGTCGCCTACTGCGTCGTCGCAGCAGGCGCAATCGCCTTTCCCATGGTATCGGTCAAAGGGTTGTTTGCCGTTGGGGCTGGCGTCGTCACGCTAATCTTCATCGGCATTCGAAATGCTTGGGACATCGTCACGTATCTCGCAATCAGAGGATCGGGCCGTGAATAAGAAGCCTTCCGCCTACGAGATCTTTTCCACGTTCTTAACGATCGGAGCCATCAGCTTCGGCGGCGGCGTCGTGGCTTATCTACGCGAGGAGTTGGTCCGCAAGAAGAAATGGTTCGACGACGTGGAGTTTCTCGAGCTGACCTCGATCAGCAACTCGCTGCCGGGCCTCAACGCGACGAACGTTGCAATCTTGGCTGGCGATCGCCTGGGCGGCTGGCCCGGCGCCACGCTGGCGATGCTCGGCATCTGTCTGCCGGCCTTCATCTTCATGACCGCCGCCGGACTGGTCTATTCGGAGTCGCACGCGCGTCCATGGGCCAACGCCGCGCTGCGCGGCGTCGCCGCGGCGGCGACCGGCCTGCTCGGCGCCACCTGGTTTCAGATCGGCAAGAAGTCGCTGCACGGCGTTTACGACGCCGTTTTCGTCATGGCCGGCATTTTGGGCATCACATACTTCAAAGTCGGGGTACCGCTCACGCTGCTCGCAGTCGGCACGTTCGCGATAATCACCTATCGCCCGCACGGGGCTAAAGAGCGACCGCACGAGGAGACGGAACAATGGATCAAATCCCTGCACTGATTCGCGTCTTCGCCTACCTTTCGTTCTTGACGATCGGCGGCGGGATGGCGGCTTTCCCGGAAATGAAGGTGCAGATCGTCGGGGTCCATCGCTGGCTGACCGCCGAGCAGCTCCTCCACATTTATAGCGTCGGACAGATGTCGCCCGGACCGAATATGATGATGGTCGCCGCAATCGGTGTGCTCGTCGCCGGGATCGTCGGAGCGATCGCCGCCGCGCTCGCCTTTTTCGTACCGACCGGCGTGCTGACGTTCGTGGTCGGCCGAATCTGGAACCGCCTCGAAAACTGGCCGTGGCGTGCGTCGATTCAGAAAGGTCTCGCGCCGGTTGCGATCGGACTAGCGGTCGGCGGACTCATCATCTTCGGAAGAAGCGCGATCAACGGGTGGCTCACGGCCCTGCTAGCGCTGGCGACGTTCGTCGCGGTCAATCGGACGCAAATCAATCCGGTCTTCTTCATCTTGGGAAGCGCGGTTGTAGGTCTCTTCGCGCTTCGCTGAACCGAGCAACGCCGGCGACGAAGGCCGTTTCGTCGCCGCTGGTAATGTAGGTCGTGCTCCCGGTGCCGCCTGCGCGATCGCCAAGAAGATTCGCAGCCCGCTCGGCCTGAACGGCCGCGGGATCGAGCAAAGCAACGTCGCCGCCGAGCACTGCGCGAAAGTGTTCTTCCAGCACGGGATAGTGCGTGCATCCGAAGACGAGCGCGTCGAGATCCAGCGGCAGGTGCGTGCAAACCTCGGCCACGGCGTGGCGCGGCGCTTCTCCCTCAATCGAACCGGCTTCGACGAGCGGAACAAGCGCGGGCGCGGGAACCTCGACGACGTCGATGCCGGCGATCCGGCCGCGCAGCGTACGCCCGTAGGAGCCGGCTCCCACGGTGGCGGCCGTCGCCACGACGCCGACGCGACGAAATCCATCCCGTTCGACGGCAATCGCAGCAGACTCGATCAAGTCGAGGACCGGTGCTCGCGACGGCGGCCAGCCATAGCGCTCCGCGATCGCACAGGAGGTATTGCAGGCCATCACGATCGCGTCGGCGCCGTACTCGTCGAAGCGCTTGAGATTCGCGCGCAGTAGGTGCAGAAGGTCGGCATGCGTACGATCGCCGTACGGCACGTGCGCCTGGTCGGCGAAGAAGACGATATCGGCCCTCGGCAAGCGTTCCCGAACGCGCGTCAAGACGGTAAGGCCGCCTAGGCCTGAGTCAAAGAGGCCTATCACTACTGGATGACACGGATCATTGTGATGTGTTGGATGCGGGATACTGCTGCGCGTACTGAGCGATTGCATCGGCAAGCCCTTGCGCCACTTTTTGGCGCCACGCTGCCGAGGTAAGCAGGGCGTAGTCGTTTGGGTTGGAGAGGAACGCCGTTTCGACGAGCACGGCCGGCATCTTGGTATGGTACGTCACGTACAGGTGACTCTTTACGATTCCGTCGTCCTTGGTTCCGTCGGATTCGAGGTGCGTTTCCATGGCGCTCGCCAGCGCCGTGTCATCGGGCTTGGAGATATAGTACGTCGTTCCGTAGGGACCGGAGTTAATGAACGCGTTCACATGAATGCTGACAAAAAGCCGCGCGCCGGCATTGTTCGCAACGTCGACGCGCGCTTGGAGCTCGTCGTGCGGGCTGTCGTTTGGTGCGTAGACGTCGACGTCGGTCTCGTGCGTTAGCTTTACCTGCCATCCGCGCGCGACGAGAATGTCACGTAGCCGCTTGGCCATGTCGAGAGTCAGATCGGCCTCGGAAACGCCGCCGTGAATCGTTCCGCGGTCGCTGCCGCCGTGCCCGGGATCGATGACGATCAGGCGCGGGTTAGTCGAAACGTAGCTGCTGCGCGGACCGAACTTCCAGGTCGTCATGTTGCTCGGGCCCGCTTGGCTCGACGCATTATCGAGCGGCGCCGGCGTCACAATGGCGGTCGTCTGCGGGCTTGACGAAATCACGTTGCCGACGCTGCCGCTTCCGGAACGCGCTGCGTCGGCAACCTCTTCGTTTCCGATCTCTATAGCCAAGCCGGTCGCCGACGGGTTGATCGAAATCGTCTTAGGCCCGTCGAGCGAGAGTGCGATCCGCACCGTCGCCGCATCGAGTTGGCGAACGCGCATCGAAACGAGTGGGCTTTGCTGCGCCTGTTCGATCGGCGATCCTTGAAGCTGCGCCGTCTTAACGTCTATCCAGAAGCGGTTGTCGGGATCGCGCAGACGGTGCCATTCATACTGCGCATTTCCGGTGACCGCGACCGCGACGGTCGTTCCGCCTGCGGAGGCCTGCGCCGTCACCGAAGTCACGAGCGCTGCTCCGTTCGCAGCGGGTGCGCCGGCTTGACCATTCTCGGATGAGGGCGCGGGTTCGGGAGTCGGCGATTCTGCAGCGACGGGCTGCGGAGCTGCCGAATTGCTGCCGAACGAAAGAACGACGTCGCGATCGGCGGTGTTCTGCACGGGTCGGACGGTCGCGCCTGTTTCGAGCTCGACCGTCACGAGCGTCGTCGGATCGCGCACGGCGCCGGAGCTTTGAACCTGCACGCTGCGCACCCCGCCGGCATTGATCTGGCGCGTGCCGCTTAGCGTCGTGCCGACGCCGTCGAAAGCATAGACGACCTCGGAACCGGTCTGGCGCACGACGCGGGGATGGAGCGTAGCCCCACCGTGAACGCTGAGTACGACGAGATCATTCACCTGGCGTACGTCGAGCGTGGCGAGCTGCGGCTGAAGCACCTTACCGGCGCCGTCTTGTCGGAGCGCGAGATCGAGCGAACGCAGCACCTCATTGAGCGGCAGGAATGCTTCCTCGCCGCGCTCGTATGGCGCGATGCTCGCCTGAAGCGCGATCGGGCCAACGTCGTAGCGGCGATCGCCGATCGCAAAGCTTACGACGGTCGGCTCCGAGGTCGTTATGAGGATGTAACGCTCGCCGGGTTTCCACGTCAGCACCGAACCGGTGCTCCGTAGCAGCGCCGCAAATCCCGGGTCGTTCACCCCGATCGCGAGCGCCCCCGTCGACGACGAGAGGTGCGAAAAGCGAATTGATTGCCCTTGATATTGCGCCGTTATCGGCGCGTCGGCGAGCGCCGGAATCGCCGGCAACGTGCCGAGCAGCATGGCGACGGCCGCCGCGCCGGCGTTACCAGTCCGAGCGATGAAGCGGTTGATCAAGTTCAAGATGTCCCCCTGGCAACGTTTCCAGGCGCGTGCCGTCAACCGTTACCTGCACGGCGTTGATGCCGCGGATGCCGGTCAACGTATAGACGAGCGCTTTGAACTCGCCGTTCTCGCCGAACGATCCGCCGGCTTGCCGCTCGACGTCTTTTGAGAGATCTACGGTAGCCGTAGAGTCGTTGACGGCAACGCCCAGCACGCGCGTCCCCGGTGGAAACCGAATGGCGTCGGTCGCGTTCGGGGGACCGGCAAGCGCCTCAACCGCGGCATACAACGCGGTATTGTGCAGACGTTCGGCAGCGCTCTCACCGGCTTGCCTCGGTCGCAGTGAGACGCTCATCTCGCCGAGCGATTTTCCATCGAGCTTCGTATAGTAGACTGCGAGGGTCTCGCCGCTCCTCGGCATCCGTTGCAAATAGTAGTACCACGTTGCGGCGGCGACGATTGCCAGAAGCGCGATGAGGACGGGTAAGCGCGGCGATCTCACGTCGGAATTTACACTTCGCGAAGGTCGCTCGAAATACCCCCGTCGAACCGCCGCGTATGAGGCCGTCTCTCGCGATGAAGTGGCTCGCGAAGACCGTTCGCAGCGAGCGACGCGCCTTAGAACGCGCCCGTTGCCGCTTCATTGCCAAACCGAGCGAGAAGAATCTGCATGACGTCCGAACGACGGGGCGGCGTTTTCGCTCGCTGCTCGAAGACGTGTCAGAACTTGCCCCCTTGGAGCGCCTTCGTCGCCGCGTGAAACGTGCCGCCGCCGCGACTGATGCGGCGCGCGACGCGACGATCATTCTGCGCCTGCTCGAGAACAGCATCGATGGCGACGAAGCCGAGATAGCCCACCCGCTGCTCGAGCGATTGCGAGAACAAGAACGGCTTGCGACACGGCAAGCGCGCAAAGAGCTACGGCGCATGCACTTAGCACCGTAGAGACCTTAAACGTGAAGCCTCAACGAGTCGAGCTTGAAGGCGTAGAGGACGTGCAGGAGCTCGTCGTGCGCGTTTTGCAGACGCGCTTGCGTGAGGCGCGCGCGTTAACGGCCGGTCTCGTACGGCGCGACAAACGAGGATTGCACGATTTTCGGATTGCCGGCAAGCGGTTGCGCTACGCGCTAGAACGTTTTCAAGCACTCGACCCGTCGCTTGAAACGATCGCCGAAAGGCTTGCGCTCGTGCAGGATGCGCTCGGTGAGGCGCACGATCGTGACGTTCTGCTCGCCATCCTGCCGGCGACAATGCCTTCAACCCAACGGCACCTAAAAAACGAGCGTGAAGGGTTCGTCGATCGCAGCCAGGCGCTCTGGAGCGAACTAGAGCAATTGATGCAGGCGCTCGACTCTCATCGGATCTGAATGATGCTTTAATCGGTCTCCCGAGAGCGCAACCGCCATGCGGTGGTATTAGGAAGACATGATGAACTTACGAAACGTTCTCCTAGCAGGCGCGCTCGGCGGAGCGATCGCTACGGGTGCAGTTCTCCCCGCCGCCGCACAGGTCTATGGCGGCATTTACGTGCAGAGCGCGCCGCCCGCGCCGATCTACGAAACGGTTCCGGCCGCGCCGGGACCGGGATACTATTGGGTCGACGGATACTGGCGCTGGAACGGATATCGCTACGTTTGGGCGCACGGATACTACGCCACAGTGCCGTACACCGGCGCAGTCTGGCACGCCGGACATTGGGCACACGATCGGAACGGATGGCAATGGCGCCCTGGACATTGGGGTCGCCCGTACTAATCGCATAACTACATCGCCCACCTCCTTCGCTTCGGGTGACGATCGGGGTGGGCGATCCCGATGTCTGCGTTGAACCCGCGCAGACATGGAGCTTCGGCGCACGCTGGGTTTGGCCGATGTCGTTCTCTTTTTCGTCGTCGCTGGTTCGAACTTGCAGTGGGTCGCGACCGCGGCGGCAGCCGGAGCAAGCTCCATATCCGTCTGGCTGATCGGCGGGCTTGCGATGTTCGCGCCAATCGCGATCGCCGTAGTCTTCCTCTCGTCACATCATCCCGAGGAAGGCGGCATGTACGTCTGGAGCAAGCGCGCCTTCGGGCCGTTTGCGGGATTCATCACCGGCTGGACGTACTGGGCGAGCAATCTTCCCTACTTTCCGGCCCTGCTCTACTTCGCGGCCGGCAACGCGCTCTTCATCGGCGGAAGCGGTGTAAGTGCGCTTTCGGCCTCCCCCGCGTACTACATCATCTTTGCATTGGCCGGCTTGACGCTCGCAACGATCGTGAACGCTTACGGGCTCTCGATCGGGAAGTGGCTGAACAACGCCGGCGCGATCTCGCGTTGGCTCGTCACGCTCTTGCTGATCGCACTCGGTGGGCTCGCGTGGTGGAAGTTCGGCTCCGCGACTCCGATCAACGGGGCGTCGATCCGGCCGGGCTTGCACGTTAAGGACATCATCTTCTGGTCGGTGATCGCATTTGCGTGGACGGGGCCCGAAGCGATGCCCTTCATGGGCGGCGAGATCAAGCGCCCGCGCCGGACGATTCCGCTCGGGTTGGCGATTGCCGCGCCCGCGATAGCCGCGATTTATATCCTCGGCACGATCAGTCTCTTGGCGGCGATGCTGCCGCACGAGGTTAATCCGTCTTCGGGCGTCATGCAGGCGGTCGAGCGCGTGGCGACACGATTGGGCTGGAACGTCATCACGCCGATCGCAGCGGTGCTCGTGGCATTGAGCTGCATTGGAAGCTGCGGCGCGTGGCTTGGCGCCGTGGCGCGGATACCGTTCGTAGCCGGCATCGATCACTATCTGCCCGAAGGCTTCGGCCGCCTGCATCCCCGTTGGGGCTCACCCGTCGCCGCACTCATCACGCAGGCGGGCATCGCTGCGATTTTTATCTTTCTCGGCCAGGGCGGCACAAGCGTGCGGGGCGCGTATGACGTCTTGGTGAGTTCGACGGTCGTAATAACGATGGTGCCGTTTCTTTTCTTATTCGCTTCCGCACTCAAGCTTCGGGTCGAACGATGGACGCCCGAAATGGTGCCGATTCCCGGTGGGAAGTGGACCGTCTCGATCGCTGCGCTGATCGGCCTGGGCACGACGATCTCGGCGATCGTCTTCGCCGGCTTTCCGGCGGACGACGATCCCAATAAAGTGCTCGCGGTCGTGAAGGTCATCGGCTTGACGGCAGCGATGATACTCGGCGGCGTGGCGATTTATCTGGTTGGTCGTCGCAAAGCGCTGGCCGTCGCGGCACTTTCGGGCCCAAAAACCGAATAGAGGAAGCGGTTTGACGTGAGGGGTTCAACCGTCGTTGTTCGTGAAGGATGGGTAGATGAGCCACATTCCCCCACAATCACCGGAGATCGGCGAGCTCACCGAGCGCGCCCGCCGATCGCACGTGCGAATTGCGACAGCCCGCGGGGACATCTTGTTCCAGCTTTTTCCGGACGATGCACCGCTCCACACGGCGGCCTTCATCAAGCTCGCCGACTGCGGTTTTTACGACGGGCTAACGTTTCATCGAGTCGAACCGGGTTTCGTGGTGCAAGGCGGTGACCCCCGAGGCGACGGAACCGGAGGTCCCGGATACCATCTCAAGGCGGAGTTCAACGCCCGCCCGCACCTGCGCGGAACCGTTGCGATGGCGCGCGCGTCTGCGCCCGATTCCGCCGGCTCGCAGTTCTACATTTGCCTCGACGACGCGCGCTTTCTCGACGGACAGTACACGGTCTTCGGTCAGATGACCGAGGGCTTCGAGGCGCTCGACGCAATACGTCGCGGTGACGCCATGACCAGCGCGAAGGTCGAGCCGAAGGCCTAAACAAGCGCCGGGCTTACGGGGCCGGGCCAAGGATCACGCGCACGAAATCGTTCGCCCGCAGCCACTTGTGCACCGCCGCGATAATCTGATCGTTGCTCACCGCAATCTCGCTGCGTGCGTCGATCGTCGCCTGATCGAGCGGCAGTCCGAACTCCGCATAGTGCGAAAGTTGATTGGCAATGCCGTTAAAGCTCGCCGCGCGCATCGGCACCCCGGAGACGAGCGCGGCCTTGCCGCGGGCCAGTTCGTCGGCCTGCAGCCCCGTCGTCGAGAGCGCGTTGAGGTCTGCCATGATCAAGGACTGAGCCTGCTCGATCTTGCTGGGGGCCGACTCGAAATGGATCGCGAACGTCGAACGATTCTTTCCGAAGTCGGCGTCCGTGTGGACGTCGTAGACTAATCCGTGAACGTCGCGCACGTCGTGAAAGAGAATCGAGCTCCCGCCGGCGCCGAACGACTCGTTGGCAACCGCGACGACGGGATAGTCGGGATCCGTTCGCGTGATCGATAGCGCTTGCACGAGCTGCACTTCCGACTGAATGCGCTCCTTGTCCGGGACGACCACGCTGCCGGCAGGGTTGTTCGGCACCGCCGGCGGCCAGACGGCGGGCTTTGGACCACTGAGCTTCCAATCGCCGAAGTATTTTGTGACGACGCCCTGTGCTCGCTGCGGATCGACGTCGCCGATGACGACGATCGTGCTCATGTCGGGGCGATAGACCGAAGAATAGTACGCTTTGACGTCACCGGGCGCTACCGAAGCGACGCTCTGAGGCGTGGCAAATCGTTGCTCGGGATCGTCGGCCGGGAAGAGCGCCTTATTGAGCGCGACGTCAGCCTGGTGCTCGGGTGACGCAATCTCGCCCTTCACGGAACCGAGCTCTTCTTCTTTGACGGCTGCGAAACCCGATGCCGGGAATACGGGGTGCAGCTCTTCGTCCGCGAGCAGCTGCACGCCACGATCGAAATCCTTAGAGAGCGCGGTGAGTGAAAAGTCCGTCCCGGCCGTGACCTCGGCTGAGATCGCATCGAGCTGTTCGCGTAATGCGAGACGGTTATAGGTCGTCGTACCGAAGGGGAGGAGTCCCGACGTAACGTCTGCGACGCCGTCTTTACCGGGGGGCGCCTGCATCGCTTCGTTCGTATCGATCGAACCACTCACGACGACCGTGCGCGAGACCCGTTCCGGCACGACGATTAGCCGAATGCCGTTTGGAAGCGTCGTATCCACCGGATTGATCGTCGACGCGGGCACGGTGACGTTCGCGAACGCCTGCTGCGCCCACTCCGGGAGCGGGTCGTGGTGCAAGAGCGTCGGCTTGTTCTCGTTTGCGACCGGCGCCGGCGCCGCTGCGGACGTCGCGGCGGCGGCATTTTTGGGCGCGGCGATTCCGACGATCTCGTGCTGCGCAACAACGTATGAGCGCAGCACTCTGTTGACGTCGGCCACCGTAACTCCGCGGATCGCGCTGAGAATATCGTCAGGCGACGACAACCCTTCCACGGCAACCGCCTGGCTCCACTGAAAACCGAGATCCTGAATCGAGTTGGCTTTGAATTCGGCTTGCGCGATCGCGCGCCGCTTCTCCGCATCGACGAGCGCGGCCGGAACGCCGTCCCGGCGGTAGCGATCCATCACGCCGCGCAGCATCGCGAGCGCCTCCTCCGGTTTGGTCGCGACCGGAACGACGACCGCTGCGGCCGCCGAACCGGCGAGCGGATGGGTGTCGAAATCCTGGAAGTTTGCTTGCAGCGCCTTCCCCGAAGCGACTAGCCCGAAAAGGTCGGACCGCTGGCTCGAGAGCACGCTCTCGAGGATCTGTCCGGCTGCGTAATCCTTACTTCGATAGCCGGGAAATCGATAGGCTAATGCTACCACCGTATAGGGCTGATCGCTGTCGACTCGAATCGTCTGAGGCTTCAGCTGCGCTAGACGAACCGGGCGCCGCGCCGGCAGCTGCGCCGCGGGGATCGCCCCGAAGTATTTGTCCACCAGCTTGACGGTCGCCGGTCCGTCGATGTCGCCCACGATCACGTAGATAGCATTGTTGGGATGGTACCAAGCGTTGTAAAGCGCGCGCAGCTGCGGCGAGTTGATTTGCGTGTCGAAGGATTGCAGCGTGCCGAGCCCGTCGTTGCCGTACGGCGTGCCGGCAAACATCGCGAGATCGACCTTGAGAAACAGGTGGCCTGCCGGGTCGCTGTAGTCCTGGGTGACCTCGTTCTTGATCGCGCCGCGCTCGATGTCCCAGTCGGATTGCGCGAGTCGCAGATTCTGCGCCCGCGAGGCCTCCATGCGCAGGATCACGTCGAGATACTGGGAGGGCGCCATAAAAAAGTACTGCGTGACCTCCGACTGCGTATCGGCATCCGAGTAGCCGCCGAGCAGCTCGGAGATATCGGCGATCTGCGACTGCGAAAGGGTTTCGCTCCCGCGAAACATCATGTGCTCGAGCGCGTGCGCTTGCCCTGCGAAGTCCTGCTCGTTTGCGCCGACCTTATAGTTCAGCATCGCCATCGCCACCGGAGCGAGTGGATCGCGTACTGCGACGACCTGCAGACCGTTCTTTAACGTCGCGCGCGTTACAGTTAGCTCCTCGGAGCACGCCGGCGCCGCCTCAAGTCCAATGAAGAACAGGCCGGCACAAACGGCGACCGCAAAGCGTAAGAACCTCATGAGCGCAGATTCGGGAACCTAACTTGCCCACCTCTGCCGCCGATCGCGCTTCTCGCATAGCGATCGGCGTTACTAATTCACCTCGTGAAGCGCTGTAGTGCCCATTCATGCAACGGCGAAGGAGCAGCCGGACGCTCCTCGTGCGAAAGCTCCGCGCTTAAGCACTCGCTGACGTAGGTCAATACCGATTCGATTTCGGCAATCTCCGACGTGTGCGCGATCGCGTTCCCGCGGGCGATGGCCGCTTCGCGCGTCGCCGCTTCGACCGTAGCGCAGACCGAAACCGGACGCGTTCCGTCGTAAACGAGTCGTTCTATCTCGTTGCGAGCCCAGCGTTGAGCGGCTTTGATGGAAGCTTCAAGATGTTCCGGCGTCATAAGCACACGGTAAGCGCCGAATCTGAGCGTGGCCTTCGATCTAAATTAATTTTGCTACCTCGCTTGCTGCGCTCGGCTAGAACCCCTAGAATCAAGCACATGGTCACAAAACCAAAGGCGGCCCTTTCCGTCGCTCCGTTCGCGCTTTGCGCCGTCGCACTGCCACTCTTCGCCGGCTGCTTGGGATTCGGGTCGGCGATCCCAAGCGCCGCGCAAGCGCAAAGTCATTCGGTGAGCGTGCGAATGCGAACGGCCGGACCGCATGCAAGCAGCGTGGTCGTCGTCATCATGGAAAATCGAGATTATGATTTGATTATCGGCAACTCCGAGGCGCCGTACATCAACGGCACGCTGGTGCCGGAAGCCGCGCTCATGACGAACAGCCACGCGATCACCCACCCGAGTCAGCCGAACTATCTCGCGCTCTTCTCCGGCTCGACGCAGGGGATCACCGACGATTCTTGCCCTCAGACCTTCGGCACGGTCAACGCGGGCGAAGAGCTCATGATCGCGGGAGAAACGTTCGATGGATACTCCGAGTCGATGCCGTATGATGGTTATACGGGCTGCTCGTCGGGCGAGTACGCGCGCAAACACAATCCGTGGGTCAACTTCAGCAACGTCCCCTCGACGTCGAATCTCGTCTACAATGGTTTCCCCGAGCCGCCTCCGACGTTGACGATCGTCGTGCCGAACCTTTGCAACGACATGCACGACTGCAGCACGCAAACGGGCGACACCTGGCTGAAGAACAATCTTCCGCCGATTCTTAAGTACGACAAGAAGCATAACGGGCTCTTCATCATAACGTGGGACGAGGCCGATCCCGATTCAAATGGGAAGAACCAAATCGCTACCCTGCTGATCGGCCCGATGATCAAGCCCGGGAAGTACGATCAACCCATCACTCACTACTCGACGCTGCGGACGATCGAAGACATCACCGGTATTCCATGTACTGCCGGCGCGTGTAAGGCATCGGCGCTCAAAAAGATATGGCGCTAGCTTACGGGGTTTTCTTGGCGAACGAATCGGCGGTTAGCTTAAAGTCAAAGGCTTCGTGACCTGACCCGTTTCTCTCTATTGATTCCACGTCGTCGTGAATGGCGCTCGGAACCTCCATCGAGCGATCGTAGCTGATCTGGACGCTATCCGTCCGCGTGCCGAAGCCGCCGTTGTGTATCTCCATTTTTTTCTCTTCGCTAATCAGCACGAGATTCGCGTCGAGTTTGTCGCTCATGGAAAAATCCTCGACGAGTTTATATTCGGATGTATCGAGTTTGCGCTGCCAATGATGCTGCGCGTCCCAGGGCGCCGCATTGACGAATTCCCTTCCCAGATAGCTCAGCAAAACCCATTCCGCGTCACTCGGAGCCGGCACCGAGGGACATAGCACCGTCGTGTTGCCGTAAACCGCGCACGTATAAGCCTGCCTAGGCCGAGCCTCGTCGAGGACGTCTTCGGAGACTTTCACGCTCAGCGCGCCGTCGGAGCCGACCGATAGCACGTCGACGTACATCGTTCCGCTCCCACCGTCGCTTGTTGCGCCGCCTCCCACGCCGGCACCCGGAATGACTCCGATGCCGTTGAAATGATACTCTGTGACGCCTTCCTCATGAACGGTAAAGGCGTACTCCAAGTGACGCAACGGTTTGGCCGGCGTTTCGTCGGTAAGGGTAACAGCACCAAGCAGACAGAGGCTCAAAGCCACAATGATTTTTCGCACAAGCGCCGCCGATTCGCGGGGCGAGAGACGAGCCCTCGCAGTGCGAGCAATCGTCTACCTGATCGCGGCCGATTCGCGTTTGCCCGCGATCGCGGCATACGCCGGATATGTCGGAGGGCGAAAGACGGTTCGGGGTGCCCGCCAGCATTTCGTCGAAAGCGCCTGGCGTGCACGGGCCGCACGGCGAGCGCGCCGATCGAGACGAGTATTTCGTTCGACGCTTGGAGGCGTTCGGCGATATCGTCATCGGGTTCAGCCTCGCGATGCTCGCGCTGAGCCTGATCGTTCCGAACCACGCTCGAAACCTTCTGACGAACTCAACCTGGTTTGTCGCGTATGCCTGGACGTTTGCATTCGTCTGCTCGATGTGGGGCTCGCATTACTGGACTTTTCGCTACGTGTTCGTGCCCACGCGTCTCTCGGTGCTATTGAACTACGCAAAACTCGCCCTGATCGTGCTTTTGATCTTCATGGTGCAAGTCTTGCTACGCGCATTTCAACACGGCACGGCTCGCGACGTTGTCGTTGCTAACGAGCTCTACTGGGGATGCTTGGCCGCGTATTGGGTCGCCGCGGCGCTTTTGTTGGTGATCGGAATGCGCGTCCGCGGCAGCATGCTCGCGCCCGAGGTCGCAAAATCGTGCGCGCTTCGAATATGGCGCATCGCCGGAACCACGCCGATGATCCTCGCAGGACTCGCGGTCGCCGCCCGAGGAGAGCCGGCGAACATGGCAAGCACCGTCGCGCTTTTTTTGGTCGCCGGCATCGTGATCGGCGTCTCCGCCGGCAGGTTTGCAACCCGCACGGCCGCCGGCGATCGTTAAGCTTCCGTAAGAGGCGCTCCATAAACTCGGCGGCCGCCGAAGTACGTGCAGATCACCTTGGTTTGCAGAATTTCGTTGGGTTCGACCGTCATCCAATTGCGGTCGATAATGACGAAGTCGGCAAATTTTCCGGGAGCTATCGAGCCGATGATGCCTTCCTGAAAGTTCGCGCGGGCGGCCCAGATCGTCATGGACGCCAGCGCTTCGCTGCGGGACATTCCCTCCTGCGGATACCAGCCACCGCGAGCGATCGAGGCATAAAAGGTTCGCGCCGTGCTCGGCGATTCGACCGGCGCGTCGGTTCCGTTTGCTACCATCGTACCGGCATCGAGCAGCGAGCGCCACGCGTAGGCGTCGAGAATTCGTTCTGGACCTAGCCGCGCCCGCGCCCACGCCATGTCGCTCAATGCGTGCGTCGCCTGCATTGACGCGATGACCCCCAGCTTCGCGAAGCGAGCGACGTCTTCGCGCGCGACAACTTGGGCGTGCTCGATTCGCAGGCGTGGATCGGCACCCGGCGCAGCTCCCCCCAGCGCCCGCTCGTAGGCATCGAGAACCATCCGGTTGGCGCGATCGCCGATCGCGTGCACGCAGACCTGAAATCCCGTTTGCAGCGCGGTGGCGGTTACGCTTTCTATCCGCTCCCCAGGAGTGAGAATCAAGCCGGTATTCTGGCCGTCGTCGCTATATGGCGCGAGCAGGGCGGCGCCGCGCGAGCCAAGCGCACCGTCGGCGTAGAGCTTGATCGCGCGAACCCAGAGCCGGCCGTTAAAGGCTGCGTCCACAATTCCCCGGCGCGCGCGCGCTTCGATCAGGGACGCGTCATGGTCGAGCATGACATAGTTGCGGATCGAATACTCGTCGTTGGCAAGCAGCGCAGCATGCGCCGCGAGAACGGCCTCGTCGCAGCCCGGCTCGGCGACGGCGGTGATCCCCCAGCGGTTGCACTCGGCGATCGCCGCGCGTGTCGCGCGAACAAGCCGCTCGTGCGACGGCTTTGGGACCTTATCGAAGATCAGATCGATCGCCGCATCGATGAAGATTCCCGTCGGTTTGCCGTTGCGCGCGCGCACGATGCGGCCGCCCGGCGGATCCGCCGTCGATTCCTCGACGCCGGCGATCGCCATCGCTCGCGCATTTGCAAGCAGCGCGTGGCCGTCGACGCGAGCGAGCGCGACCGGGCGGTCGGGAATCGCGGCGCTTAATGCTTCATGCGACGGAAAGGCGTCGCCGTGCCAAAAGTTCTCATCCCATCCCCTGCCAAGGATCCACTCGTCCGAGGAGCGTTGCGCAAATGCCTTGGCTCGCTCGACGAGCTCATCGTACGAGCCGGATTCGTCGAGATCGACTTGTTGCAGCTTGAGCCCAAGGTACGTCAGGTGCAGATGTGCGTCGACGATTCCGGGAAGCACGGTCTGCGTGCCGGCGTCGAGCACCGCGGTTTGCGGTCCGCGCAGCGCTAGCGCGCCCGCTACCGAACCGACGTAAGTAAAGCGATCGCCGGTGACCGCAAGGGCTTGCGCCGGAACTGAATCACCGGCACCATGAATCGCGTCCGCAACGACGATCAGGTCTGCTTGCGCACTCATAGCGCGCTTTTCGAGGGTGACGAGGTCGGAATCATCCACTTCTCCGAGGTAAGACCCCCCGGGGCGTGCCTGGCGGTTGCCGGGCTGTCCCGACTCACCGACTGGATACCGACCGTTCATGTTCGCGTCAGCCTATCGTCGTAAGATTCTAGGGTGGGATTGGGAACGTTCGCCGCGCGCCACGAGCGTCTGATCGTCTTCGTCGTCGCCGTGCTCGCGGTACTCGGTATTATTGAGTACGCTACGATCCCGGCCAGCATCTTTCCGACGATGACGATTTCGCGCATCGACGTGGTCGCCGATGCGGGCAACCTCCCCCCAGATCAAGTGAGAGTCGCGGTGACCTTGCCGCTCGAGCGCGCTTTTCAGGGGTTGCCGTCGGTGACGCGGGTGCTGGCAACCTCTTCCCAGGGCAACTCCGAACTCGTCGTAGAGTTCGACTCGCATACTCAGGTCCAGGGCGATCTCGCCTATGTCGATCAGGCGATATCTCAGGAACGGGCAAAACTTCCGCCGGAAACCGATGTACAAGCGAACATCATCAACCCCAACAGCGAGCCGGTCGTCTCCTACGCGATGTTTTCTGCAACGATGTCTCAAACGCTCCTAAACGAGCTCGCGCAGCAGGCAATGCTGCCGCGGTTCTACGGCGTGCCGGGACTCGCACGGGCGACGATTGCCGGCGGTCCCGCCCGAGAGTACCATGTCGAACTCAATCCGGCGGAGCTCGCGTTATACAACGTCACTGCCGACGAGGTCACAACCGCACTCGCGCAAGCTACGGCCGTGACCGCCGTCGGTTTACGCGACGCTCACTACGTTCGCGACGTCCTCGTGGTCGATGCGGGCATCAAGAGCTCCGAGACGCTTGGGCAGGTAATGGTACCAACGACTCACGGGGGCGCCGTCCCGATCGAGGCGCTCGGGCGCGTTCGCTTGGGTGTCGCGCCTCCGGCTGACGAGGTCAGTTTTGACGCCCGGCGAGCCGTCATTCTGAGCTTTTACGCGCTCCCCGGAGCAGACGCGGTCAGAATGGCAAACGCCATCGCGCAGCGCGCCGCGACGATGCAACAGCTGCTGCCCGGCGACGTGAAATTGGTGAAGTTCTGGGATCAAACCACGCTAATTAACGAATCGCAGGCGTCGCTCCGCGACGCAATCGTCGTCGGCGCGCTGCTCGCGACTTTGGTTATTTTTATCTTTCTGCGCGATCTTCGAATGACGCTCGTCGCCGCCGTCACCATACCGATCGCGATGTCCGTCGCAATCTTCATCATGGGCCAGGTTCACCAAACGCTCAACCTCATGAGCGTCGGCGGCCTAGCAGTCGCGGTGGGCTTGATCATCGACGACGCAATCGTCGTCATCGAAAATATAGCTCGAAACCGGCGCGAACGGCCGAGCGAGACGATGCGCGCTACGGTCGCCCTATCGATGCAACAAATTAGCCCGGCGATGGCGGCATCGACTGCCACGACGCTTGTGGTGTTCGTGCCGCTGGCTCTCCTCACCGGGGTGAGCGGATTCTTTTTCCGGGCCCTTGCGCTGACACTCTCCGCGGCGCTGATCGTCTCGCTCGGTCTCGCGCTCTTTCTCGCGCCGGTGCTCGCGACGTGGTTAGGCCGGCCGGAAGAACACAGCGCGAGCGGACGCGATTTGGTTTGGGGCGTGCTGCGGCGCTACGATCGGCTCTTGCGATGGGCGCTAGGAAATCGCCCGGTCGTCTACGCTGCCGCGGGTATCGTCCTGCTCGTCACGGTCTCGATCCTGACGCGGTTGCCGAGCGATTTTCTTCCCAGACTCGACGAAGGTCAGTTCGAAATCGGATACCGGCTCCCGGTTGGTACGAGTCTGGAGGCTTCCGACATGGCGGCGCGACGAATGGAGGAGCTCATCTTGGCGGACCCGGCGGTTATAGCGGTCGGTCGTTGGACGGGCTTGGACACCAACGGCTTCTCCCCAACTCCTCAAAACGCCGGCGTACTGCGGATCGAACTTAAGCCGCAAAATCGGCGCGCATCGTATTCGGTCGTCAGCGAGCGATTACGCAACGAGCTTGCCGATGCAATACCGGCCGCGTCTTTGGACTTTCATCAGATCCTTGAAGACACGATTAACGACATATCGGGAGTACCGGCACCGCTTGAGATTTCGCTGGAAGGTCCGGATCAAACGGTCTTAGTAAAGACGGCGGCTCGCGTTGCGCACGCCATTGCGACAGTTCCAGGCGTCACCGACGTATTTCCCGGCATCGTCTACACCGATCCGACGATTCGAATCGCGCCGAATGCCCGCGCCTTGGCGAGCCTGCAGTGGCAGCAAAGCTCGCTGGCGCGAGCGCTCGCTGCCAAGACGCAGGGAACGGTGGCTTCGGATCTGCCCGGTCCCGTTACCCTGATTCCCGTGCGCGTTTTCGTTGCAGGTAGGCCGCTCGGCGAAGACGGGCCTACCGTGTCGACGCCGAGCGGCCCGGTCGCGCTGCCCTCGCTCGCCCGGGTTTCGCCCGCAGAACTGTCCACGGCGATTTACGAAATAAACGGAGCCCGCGTTATGCGAACCACCGCTACGATTGCCGGTGCGAGCCTGTCATCGGTCGTCTCCGGGGTAGAGCGAGCCGTCTCAAGCGTTCTTCTTCCTGCCGGCTACCATGCTTCGATCGGCGGAGAGTACCGCGAACAGCAGCAGTCGTTTCGCGAGTTTGCGAGCGTCATTTTCTTCGCCGTCATTTTGGTCTTCACGGTGATGCTCGCGACGTTCCGCTCCTACCGTCTGCCGCTTGTGATTCTCACCGCAATTCCGCTCGCGCTCATCGGTGTAGCGCTAGGGTTGCTGATCACCGGCACGCCGTTCAACGTTTCGTCGTTCATGGGTCTGCTGCTGCTCGTCGGCATCGTCGTAAAGAACGGCATCCTGCTTATCGATGCCGCCAACAAGCGACGCCAAGCCGGCGATTCCGTCGAAGACGCACTCGTCGCGGCGGGCCGAATGCGCCTGCGACCCATCGTCATGACGACCTTTGCAGCGATCGGCGGCCTATTGCCTTTGGCGCTCGGCCTTGGCGCGGGAGCGGCCATGGAGCAGCCGCTGGCGATTGCCGTGATCGGAGGGCTTTCGACCGCAACTGCCTTTACACTGGTCTTGATTCCCGTGCTCTACGCAGGCTTTGCCGGAAAGCGAGAAGCTGCATGAACGCCGCCGTTTCTGCCGTTCTCCTCTACGCTCATCTCTCGCTGCAGGCCGCACAAGGCAGCGCCCTCGCCGTCTCGCCGGACGTCGCCATCGCGCGCGGTAGGGTTCAAGAGGCTCAAGCGCTCTACGATCAGGCCAAAGCAACGTACGGACCCGCGCTGACTGCAAACTACGCTCAAGTACCGCAGGCCGGCGCCACGAACAACGTCGTGACGCAACGCCTGACGACCGTTGGCGCTGCCTGGATGCTCGGCGATCTCTTCGCGTACTCGCCGGCGGTTGCGCAGGCGAACGCGGTGCTCAGCGCGGCCCGACTGAGTTTGACCGACGCCGAACGAAACGAGCAAATTGCCGTGATCGCCGCCTATTATGGCGCCCTCGAGGCACAGGCCGCGCTCAACGCGCGTGGTCAAGAACTCGCTGCCGCAAACGCCGAGCTGCGCGCTGCGAATCTCCGCTTCTCGGCCGGAGACGCGCCGAGGCTCGACGTCGTGCGCGCGACCGTTGCCGTCGCTGCCGCGCAGGGCGATCTCGCACGCGCCCAAGCCGATGCCGACGATACAGCCGCGGCCCTCGCGGCGGAAACCGGTTTGCCCGATGGCGTCTTGCAATCAAAAGTTACCACTCAACTCGACATTGCGCCGATGAGCGTTGACGCGGCGACCGCGGCGCGCGAGGCGCTCGCAGCCCGGCCGGACGTGGCGGCGGTCCGCCGGGACGTCGAAGCGGAGGAGCACGCAGTCGCCGTCACTCGTCGGGCAGGATGGCCGCTAGTCACGCTTTCGGGAGGATACACTAGAGGCGTTGACACCGGCATTCCCGTCTCTGGGGCCAGCGCTGCCGTTGACGTCACAGTTCCGATTACCGGCGCGGCGCACGACCGCGTGCTCGCCGAGGAGGCGCGGCTCGATCAATCGCGCGCGCAACTCCAAAAAGTCGAGCGCAAGGTCTCGCTCGAGGTAGCCTCAGCAGTCCGCGCGTATAAGGCGCAAACCTCGGCTCTGCTGGCGTCGCAGCGTGCTTTGCAGGCGGCGCAGGCCGAGTTTTCGGCAACCCAAGTTGGATATCGCAGCGGTGCCGTGTCGAGTCTGGACGTCGAGGCGGCGCGCACAACCTACGTTCAAGCGCTGGTAAACGAGATTTCGTCGCTCTACGCACAAGCGCGCGCGCGTGCCGCGCTGAATCTCGTTCTCGGGCAAGCCAATGGTTAGGCGATTTTGGATCGCGACCGCGATCGCCACCGCTGCGATCGTTGTGATTGTCGCGATTGCGATCGTGCGCCGCGAACGACATGAGCCGGCCTCGGTCGCGACTCCAGCGGTCGCCGTTGCAACCGCGCGTTACGGGGATTACGCGGTCATTCTCGATGAAACGGGCTACGTTGGCGCCCCGGCCGGCACGACTACCGAACTCGCATTTCCCAATCCCGGAATTCTTCAGCGGCTAGACGTGCACGTCGGGGACCACGTCATGGCCGGAGAACGGCTGGCATCGCTTGACACGCGTGCGTTCGGACTCGACGCCGCGCAAGCGCGGGCCGAAGCCGAGGCTGCGGCGGCCGGCTATCGCGGCGGCAGCGTTCCGAGCGCGGCCGTCAGCGCGGCCCGCGATCGCGTGCAAGCCGCGCGCGAGCGAGTGACTGCCGACCAAGCTGCCGTCTACCGCGCGCAGCGTCTGTATGCTGCCGGTGTCGACGCGCTCAAGGACGTTGAAGCGGCGCGCGCCCTACTCGCCGCCGACCAAGCCGCGGTGGCCACGGCAGAGTCCGATCTTCGCAGCGCCGGATCGCAGCCGGCGGTGATTGCCGCGCAGGTCCGCGCCGCAAATGCGCGTGCCGATTCGGCGGAACTTTCGCTCTCCCAAGCTACGCTGACCGCACCTACGAGCGGTTTCGTCACGGCAGTTTTTCATCGCACCGGCGAAGCAGTTGATTCGACTAAGCCGGTTCTCGCGATCGGGCCGCCGCAGAACGAAGTTACCCTGAACGTCCCCGGCACCGACGCGGCGCACATCGCAGTCGGGAATCCGGTCTCGTTGCGCGTCGCCGAGTCGCAAAGCGACTCGCGCGGTCACGTCAGCGCGATCGTTCCGGCGGTCAATCCGGCGACGCAAACGGCGACCGTGGTGGTGGCGGGAGGATCGGCTGGTTCGGTTGCGGGAACGGCGGTCCGGGCGCGAATAGCCGTTGCGCACGTTCGCGGCTTGTTGATTCCGCAGAGCGCCGTGGTCGCCGACCCTCAGCGAGGCGTGGACGTCGTCTTCGTGCAGCAACGGCGACCCGATGGCGGCATTGCGTTCGTCCAGCGCATAGTCCGCGTCGCCCACGAAGACGGCACGACCGCCGACATTGCCTCGGGTGTCAAACCCGGCGAGCGGGTCGCATCCGAAGGCGCATTTCAACTGCTTGCGCCCAGCGGCAGCGAATAGCGTTACTGCATGTAGGTCTTGGGCGGGTCGGCCATTTGCAGAATCGGGCGGTCGATCTTGAACGCGGATAGATCGAGCGTCGCAACCGGCCAGTCGCTAAGAATGCGGCCGATGACGGAGGCAAACTTGAAGGCGTGACCCCCCCCGAGGACGACGCTGACGTTTGGATGTTCCGCAAGCGTATCGATAATGAAATCGCGGTCGGGCGTCATCGCGTAGAGGCACGTCTTCAAACGCTGTATGGGTCCCAGCGCCGTGGGCAGATAGCGGTGGAGGAAACCCGTGACGCGCGCGGTGATCTCCGGATCTTCCTCAAAGCCGCGCGTGTCGGGATCTACCGCCTTGCCGCCCGCGTCTTGCGTGATCTTGACCGAGTCGGGCTCGCCGAATACCGGAAAGCCGTAGAAGGAGGGATCATCCATCCAAATCCAGATCGGCCACTCGCCGAACGCGAAGCTTTGCAACCCCGGCGCTTTGAAGTACGTGACTTGCTCCTTGGTCACTTCCAAGGGGATGCGGACTCCGAAGTGCGCCAGTGCCCGGTCGGTCCACGGGCCCGCGGCGACGACGAGCCGGCCGGCGCTGTAACGCTCGGCGCCGGCCTCGACGCCGATCTCGCCGCCGCCGGCGTGGATGGCAGTTATCCCTGCGTTCTCGCGTAGCGTTGCGCCCAGTGCCGACGCAGCGCGTCGAAGCGCGGCACCGGCCCGGTCGGCCGCGACGATGCCGCTGTCGGGTTGGAAGAGCCCATGAACTTCGTCGCCGATGCGCCAAGCCGGCCAACGTCTGCGAATCTCGCTCGCATCGAGCCGCTCGAAGTAAACGTCGCACGCTCGCATTGAGTCCGCGTAGTTTGCAAGCGGGATCGCGCCGTCACGGGGGCCGATATCGAGTCCGCCCGTCTTGAAGACGAGCTGCTCGCCAGCATCGCGTTCGAGCGACTCCCACGCTGCATAGGCTTCCTTCGCGAGCGCAACGTAGGCGGGCGAAAAGTACGAGAGGCGAATGATACGCGACCAGTCATGAGAGCTGCCGCGCGCGTGTCCGAGCTCGAACTGTTCCAGGCCGAGCACCCGCTGACCACGCTTCGCGAGCCAATAGGCGGCACCGCTGCCGAGCGCTCCGAGCCCAAGGACGACGACGTCGTACTCTTTGGTCATCGCGGTGCGTTCAGGCGGGCAGCGATGTAACGGCGAATGTCGAGGCTTGCGTCCTCCATCGGCGCGTAGTAGCCGTGATGAAAGGCTCGCGATTGCATGCCGGCCTGAACGCTCTCGCAAATTCGCCAATCTTGTTGGTTCACCAGATCCCAAAAGTTCACAGCGTCGCTGGGGTCGAATTGGGGCTTGTTCGTCTCATTCGGGTGAAAGAGAAAATCGCAGACGATCGTCGTCGCCGCCGGCCCTTTCGGCCAGAGCGAGAAGGCCGCGACGTGGTCGGCAGCGAGGCTGAGCATGAAGTTCGGATAGATCAGCTCGCCCTTGTGGCGCACTCTCTCATCGTCGCTCAAGGTTGCAAACGGCGTCCGATGGCTCGTGCCGCTTGCCGTGAAAGTCCACGCGCCGTCTCGGTGGGGGATGCCGCGATCCCAGTCGAGCTGCGCGCCTCCTTCCCGTTTGAAGGCGGGCACGACGCGGCAAAGCTCCGGGTGAACGCCCGCACAGTGGTAGCACTCGTTATAGTTCTCCAGCATCACTTTCCAGTTCGCCGCGACGTCGTAGCGAAGCGTGCGGGCAACGTTCAGCTCCGCCAGCGGATAACGCGCGAGCCGCTCCGGAATCGCGCCCAACTGCGAGGCGAGGTCCGCGCCCGCCCTTACGGCACGCTCCGGCGAAAGGTGAACGAAGAGAAAGCCTTGCCATTCCTGCGCAGCGACGCGATGCAGCCGCCGCGACTCCAGCGGCACGGCTTCGTCGGGAACGAAGGGCGATGCGATGAGCCGGCCGTCGAGCGCGTACGTCCAAGAATGATAGGGACAGCGGATCGCGCGCACGGTGCCCTCGCCGCAGAGAAGCCGGCTCCCACGGTGCCGGCAGAAGTTGAGGTGAGCGTGGAAGCCATCCTCGCCGCGGACGAGGACGACGCTCTCGCCGGCGACGTCGAGCACGCGATAGGCGCCGATGGCTTCGAAGCGGTCGGCTCGACCGACATAAAACCACTCGTCCCAAAAGATCGCTTCCTGCTCGCGCGCATAGAAGCCGGCGTCCCAGTAGGCTTCCCGCGGAAGAGATGGCTCAAGCGTAATATTTTCCGAAGGTTTCACTGCTAGATTTACCAAAAAGCCAAACAAACTGATGGTTACGGGCGGATTCCGTCAAACGGGATAGAACCCTTCGCCTCGTCGCCCCTTCGACTCGCCTTCGCCAAGCTCAGGCTCGCTCAGGACTGCGCTTCGCGCAGCCCCTCGAACAATTGAAGAATTGGAGAGTGTTATGCAGACTTTTGTGAGACCGAACGTCGAAAGCGGCGCAAAGACGCTGCCGGCTTCGTGGTACATCTCACCCGAAGTCTTCGCGCGAGAGCGCGAACGCATCTTTGCTCGCGAGTGGCTTTGCGTCGGGCGCGAAGAAACGATCTCACAGCCGGGTGATTTCTTTACCGTCGAGCGCGGCGGCGAGAACCTGATCGTCACGCGCGACAGGGACGGCCTTATTCACGCATTCTTCAACGTCTGCCGGCACCGCGGCTCGCGCCTCTGTGAAGCCACCTCGGGACGTTTTCAAGGTTCAATTCAGTGTCCGTACCACGCCTGGACGTACGGGCTCGATGGTGAGTTGAAGGTCGCGCGGAACATGGCCGAGGTTTCGGGATTCGAGCGCGCGGAGTACCCGCTCAAGAGAGCTGGTGTGGCGCTGTGGGAAGGCTTCGTCTTTGTAAATTTGGATGACAGGATTCCCTTCGAGAAGATGTTTGCTCCGTTGATCGGGCGTTTCTCCCGCTGGAACATCGGCCAGCTGCAAACTGCACGAAGCCTGACCTACGAGCTCGCGTGCAACTGGAAACTCGTCTTTCTCAACTACTCCGAGTGTTACCATTGCCCGCTCGTACACCCGCAACTCGATAAGCTTTCACCCTCGGATAGCGGGCGCAACGATCTCTTCGAGGGGCCGTTTCTCGGCGGATACTCCGAGCTTCGTCAGTCCGGAACGGCACTCACGCTGACCGGGCAGCGAAGCGCGCGGCCGCCGCTCGGCAGCGTCGACGGCGTGGAACTCGACCGCGTCTACTACTACACGATCTTTCCGTCATTGCTTTTGAGCTTGCATCCTGACTACGTCATGGTCCACTATCTAAGGCCGTCCGCGCCGGATCGGACCGAAGTCGTCTGCGCCTTCCTCTTCGATCCGAAGACGATCGCGCAACCAGGCTTCGACCCGAGCGATGCCGTCGATTTTTGGGATCTAACGAATCGCCAGGATTGGCACGTCAACGAGTTGATGCAGCTGGGGCTGCACTCGCGCGCGTATTCACCCGGTCCGTACTCGAGTGCCGAAGGATTGTTGAGCGCCTTCGACCGCTACTACCGCAGCCTGATGGAGGCGTAGGGAAACGCTGGGGCTGCTTCTCGCTGCCGGCGTTGCAATGCCGTCGCTGCAGGGGCTCGCATGGCGAAACATCGGACCGGCGGTCGCGGGCGGTCGCACCTCGGGCGTGGCCGGAACCGATTCCGATCCGAACCTCTATTACTTCGGCGGCGCCGACGGCGGCGTTTGGAAGACGACCAACGGAGGATTGACATGGCGGAGCGCGTGGCCCAAAGACGCGGTCGGTGCAATCGGTGCTATTGCAATCGATCCCCGCCATCGCAACACCGTTTGGGTCGGAACCGGCGAACCGAACCTGCGCAATGACATCTCCTACGGTGACGGCGTTTGGGTCACGCACGACGGCGGCTTACATTGGCGCAACCTCGGATTACGCGACACTTGGGCGATCGCGCAAATCGCGATCGATCCAGGGAACTCGCAGCATGTCTGGGTGGCGGCGGTCGGCAATCCGTATCGCGACAGCACCGCGCGAGGTATCTACCGAACGACCGACGGCGGACGAATCTGGCGGCGCACGCTCTATCTGGGCCCTTCGAGCGGCGCCTCGGACGTGGCAATCGACCTCGGCCATCCCAACGTCGTTTTCGCCGGAGTTTGGCAGTTCAGACGCGTTCCGTGGAATTTTTCAAGTGGAGGTCCGCTCGACGGCATCTTCAAGTCCGTCGATGGCGGCGTTACATGGCGCGAGTTACGCGGAAATGGCTTGCCGCGCGGCGACATGGGCCGGATCGGTTTGGGTGTCGCAGGGAAGCGTGTTTATGCAGTGATCCAGTCGAAAGAAGGCGTGGCGTGGCGATCGGATGACGGCGGAGCGCACTGGCGGCTGATCACGCGCGATACGCTCGTCAACCAGCGGCCGTTCTACATGAGCAGGCTCGCCGTCGATCCGTCGAATCCCGATCGTGTCTTCTTTTCTTCCGAAGACCTCATTGAGACCACTGACGGCGGAAAGACCTATCAGGACGTCACGAGCGCCGTCCATCAAGACCATCACGGCTTATGGATCTCGCGCGACGGGCGTCGCATCATCGAGGCCGATGACGGCGGCGCGCCGATTTCGATCGATGGCGGCAAGATCTGGGATTGGCGATTCAACGTCGTGCTGGCGCAGATTTATCGGATCGGCTACGACGAGCAGAATCCGTACCGCGTTTGCGGTGGGATTCAAGACAATGACTCCTATTGCGGGCCTTCCGACTCGCTCAGTCCGCTAGGGATTCAGAACTCCGATTGGCGTGACGTCGGAAACGACGGCGACGGCTCTTGGGTTTGGCCGCAGCCCAACGACCCGTCGTCGATCTGGAACGTCGGCGTGAACGAGCTTAACGGGCAGCTCGGCATCTTTGACCTCAACTCGCGTCAAAACTACGACATTACGCCCGATGACACCGATACGAACGGTCGCGCCCTCGCGGGGTTGCCGTTTCGCTCGAACTGGGAAGCGCCGATCGCATTTAGCGGCCCTTCGACTCCGCTCGCCGGCGCTCGCTCCGCTGCGGATGACACGATCGGGTACTACGGTGCAAACGTGCTCTTTGCGACGCGCGATCGCGGGCGATCCTGGACAATCGTCAGCCCCGATCTCACGCGCAACGATCCCGACAAGCAGCGCGTCGCGGGCGGCCCGATCAATACCGACGTCTCAGGCGCAGAGTCTTACGACACGATCTTCGACATCGCGCCGTCGCGTCTCGAGCCGGGGCGAATTTGGGTGGGAACCGACGACGGATTAGTGCAGCTCACGACGGACGGCGGAGCGCACTGGCAGAGCGTAACGCCGCCCGGCATCGCGCCGTGGGGCAGAGTCGATACCGTCGAAGCCTCGAGCGCCGATGCGCGGCGGGCTTACGTCGCGATCGATCGGCACGTAATCGGGGATCCGCGACCCTACATTCTCGAGACCGACGACTCCGGGGCAACGTGGCGCACGATCGTCAACGGCTTGCCGAGCGATGAGTACGTACACGTGGTGCGCGAGGACCCGGCGAATCCGAACGTGCTTTATGCGGGCCTAGAGCAGGGAGTTTGGTATTCGCTCGATCGGGGCGCGCATTGGCAGAGCCTGCGTCTGAACATGCCGGCGGCGGCGGTCCACGACATGCGGATTCAACCACAACGCCATGACTTGATGGTTGCGACGCACGGGCGCGGCTTTTGGATTCTTGACGATATCGGCGCGATTTCGGGCCTAAGCAAGGTGGCCGCCGTCGCGACGCCCGCGCTCTTTCCGATGCAAACCGCGTATACGTGGTATCGCTGGTGGACGACCTATTACGGAACGCATCCGGACGAATGCTGTTTGGCCTCCGGAATGTACTCCGGCGAGAATCCGCCCACCGGCGCCGCGATCGCATACTACCTCCCGTCGCGCGAGCAGACGCAGATCGAGGTCCTCGACGCGAACGCCCGGCGCGTCCGGTGCTTCGACGCGCCGAGCGATGCAGGCGTGAAGCGCACGGCCTGGGATCTGACCGAGACCGCGCCGGTGCCGTGGGTTCGGGCCCGCGAATGGAATCGCGGCAGCGGCGGACCGGCCGTCGTTCCGGGGCGTTACACGGTCTTGCTGCAGACCGGAGCGACGAAGACTGAAGAGCCGCTGGAGGTGCGTCCCGATCCGCGGGCATCCTGGACACAAGGGCAATACCTCGAACGCTATCAGTTCGTGAAGGCGTTGGACGACGAGCTGAGCGCGATCGACGTTGCGCTCAACCGGATGGACGCGTTGCCCTATCGCGACAACTCCGGTTTACTCGACGTTCACCTCCGGGGTTATAAACTCGGAAGACGATCAGCTCACGCCGGACCGTCTGCGCGAGCGCTTGACGATTCTGCAAGGTGTCGTCGCGCTTTCGCAAGGGCCGCCCTTGCCGCCGCACGTACGAGAGGCGGCAGCGATTCACGCGCAGTTCGAAAAAGCGATGACGGCCTATCGCGCCTTTCTGACGGCGCACCATTTGGCATCGGATAAACAGCAGGAGGTGTGTCAATGAAGTCATTTTTCGACAGGCTCAACTTCCTTAGCGGCTGCGCGCTTCGACTTCGCTCAGCCCAGGCTCCGCGCAGTCCTGAGCGAGGCCGCAGGCCGAATCGAAGGGTCAGGATGACCATGTTTGTTGCGGCGCTGTTGGTGGCACCATTAACGCCCTACGCGAGAGCGGGGACGACCGGCGGCATCAGCGGCATCGTCACCGTCGCCGGAACGACGACTCCGATTGCAGACGTCAAGGTCACCGTTACGAGCCCTTCGCAATCGTCAAGCACGACCACCGACGCACGCGGGCATTTCGCGTTCGTTTCGCTCGCACCCGACGAGTACACCATCTCGCTAGAGAAGAGCGGCTACGATCAGCTATCGTACGCCGGCGTGGCGGTGCTCGCCGACGCGCAGCAGACGCTTACCCTTAGCATGCGGCTTGCGCTCAGGACAATCGCAAGCGTCACCTCGCGCAGCGCAGCGAGCTTGGTCAGGCCGGGGACGACCGCCGACATCTACTCGATCAACGCCGCCCAGCAGGCGCGCACGGCGGTGCTGGGAGGCGGCGGCGCGCTCAACAGCGCCTATTCGGCGATTGCGTCGGTGCCGGGCGCATACGTGCCGGCAAATCAAAACGGGTACTTGCAATCGGTTCACGTACGCGGGGGCGATGCGTACGAGGTCGGCTACGAGTTCGACGGCATTCCCGTCAACCGCGCTTTCGATAACTATCCGTCCGGCTCACTCTCGTCGCTCGGACAGCTCGAACTGCAGGTTTACACCGGCGCCACGCCCGCAAATGCCGAGGCGCAGGGTCTCGCCGGTTTCGTCAACCAGGTGATCAAAACGGGAACCTTTCCCGCATACGCCACCGCGAACTTCACTCTTGGCTCGACTATCTTTTACCACAGCGCGAACGTCGAAGTCGGCGGCGCGACGCCCGACCGGAACTTCTCCTACTACCTCGGCATCGGCGGTTACAATCAAGATTACCGCTACGTCGACCAGTTCGGCGGCGCCTCGTATGCATCGGAGTTCGGCACGCAGGTCGCTCAGTGTCCCAGCCCGGGCTCGGGCTCCCTCGCGCATCTCTCGTCGTGCTTTACCAACGGCGCGCCGAACGTAGGCCTCAACGGTCAGCCGGGCTGGCTTCTCGGTCCGATCGGTTTCGGCACGATCAATGCCGCAAACGTCGCCAATCGCACGACGGTGGTGAACCTTCACATCGGGATTCCGCACAAAGACAACGGCTTGCGCGACGACGTCCAGCTGCTCTACGACAACGACGAAATCTTTACGACGTTCCTGAGCTCGGTCAACGACGAAGGCTATTACAACTGGATCAACTCGGTCGGGGTCTACCCGCCCTACTATCTCGACACGTGGCAGTATAAAGGCCCAACCGGCACCTTCCTCCCCAAGAACTACACCTCAATGGTGACGCCGTACTTTTATCCGTCCTCGCCGAATCATCCGTTCGACGGCCCGATTCCCGACCCAAATAACCAGCGCGACCGGGGCTACAACGGCCAGGGGATCGTGAAGCTGCAATATCAGAAGAACTTCAGTTCGAACGCCTTCCTGCGGCTCTACGGCTATACGTACTACTCGGATTGGATCGAGAACGGACCGATGATGTCGCTCCAGTCGTACGCCTACTACGACTCCGGCGACTACGAGATCAACAACCACACGCGCGGCGTGAGCCTCGCCTATACCGACCAGCTCAGCCCGCAGCACTTGCTGGAAGCCGAAGCGTCGTACACGACCTCGACCGGCGCTCGAATCTACAACGAGCAGTCGTTTGCGTTCGGCTACTCTTACGGCAACGCGTTTGCGGTCCTCGTCAATCGTAACAAACCGTTTAGCGGTACGTGCTACCATTTATACGGCGGCGGCGGAAGCCCGTATACGGTCCCGACCACATGTTCCGACGGTCAGGGCAGCGGCGTTACGTACGGCCTGTTGCCGACGTTCCTCAAGCTCAGCAACCCGACGGCGAACGGCTCGATCGGCGGCGCGAGCTGCGGAGGCGGCCCGTGCGCCTACTACGTCGTGGAAAACGGCGCGTACGGGTTGAACAACACGGTCACGCCGTACTTCACCGGGTACTCGCTTACCGATCAATGGCGGCCGAGCGACAAACTCTTCTTCAACCTCGGTCTGCGGGTCGACAACTACTCCTACGTTGGCGCGAACACGGTGACCGGCCCCGCGCGAAACTTTTGGTTCGATGCGTTCAATCAGGACACGTGCTTTAACACCAGGACGCTGACGCTGATCGATCGCAGCTCGCTGCTCGGCGCATCCGGCTGGAGCACTAACTCGCAGAGCCCCTGCTCGGCCTTCGGCAAGCAATACGTCAACGCGAACGTGCAGAACGTCCCGGGTGCCTTCGATTACAACATTCCGCAACCGCGGTTCGGCATGACCTACACCGTCAACCCGAACACGGTGCTGCGCGCGAGCTACGGTCGGTACAACGAACAGCCGAGCGCGGCCTACGAGCAGTACAACGGCCTGCAGCAGAACCTCCCCGATACGCTGACGCAGTTTTACGCTCTCGGGTACACGACGCCGGGGCACGAAGTCGCGCCCTCGATCTCGTACAACAGCGACCTGTCGATCGAGCACCACTTTCCCGGCACCGATATGTCGTTCAAGCTTAGTCCTTTCTTGCGCCAAACGCAGGCGCAGATTGAGAACTTCTACATCAACTACACGACCGGACTGGTCTCCGGAGTCAATGCAGGCTATCAAACGTCGAGGGGCTTCGAGCTCCAGGTCGACAAAGGAGACTTCAGCCGAAACGGCTTTGCAGGTCAGCTTTCGTTCGCATACACATATGCGACCGTTAAGTACAGCCTGCTGCCGAACGGAACGAGCGTGCTCTCCCCGATCAACTCCGGCATCGCGCAATACAACGCGTACACGAAGGCCTGCGCGCCGGGCGGAAATGCGTATGGCAAGAAGCAGTTCGGCGAATCGCTCTGCAGCTACACTACCAGCGGGGTGTACGCGGCGCCCTGCTACACGCCTCGCGGTCAACCTGACCTCTCGTGCCAACCGGGCGACGTTGCTAATCCCTACTGGAAGTCGCCGGCCTTCTCGCTCCTCGACCCCTCGGCTTCGTATCTGCCCTTCTCGATCTTCCCAGGCCCGATCGGATCGGGCGTCAACGCCTACAACTATCCGTACGTGGCGACGCTCTTGCTCAACTACAGGCACAACAAGTTTACGATCACTCCGTCGTTCCAGTACGTGGCGGGCAATCGCTACGGCGCACCGCTAACCACGCCAGGTATCAATCCGGCGGCGGGGTGCGGCAAACCACTGACAGGCTCGACTGCAGGCGATCCACGCTATCCGTACGGGGCGGCCGGCGGCGGACCGTACAACGCAAACGATCCCGGCTGCGCGGCGACGCTCTCGATTCCCGATCCCTACACCGGGCAGTTCGACGCGATCGGCGCCTTCCGCGAGCCGGCGCAGCTCCTCGGTCACCTGCAGATCTCGTATCAGTTTACGCCGCGGGTCACGGCCTCGGTCACGCTGGCGAATTTGCTGCAGACCTGCTTCGGCGGTCAGCACACGCCGTTTACCTATTTCTGGAGCTCCTCGACGTGCCTCTATACGAATCTCGTCGGCGGCCCGTCCACGCCGCCGGTCGGCAACGCCTACAATCCCGGCGCGAACGTGCAGACGTTCCTGCGCTATCCGTACCAGCCGTACTTCGGAACGTACAACGATCAGACGAGCTCGCTGATGTCGCCGTTTAACGCCTATTTCAGTCTGAGGTTAAGCATTTGAAGTACGATGCAATCGTCGTCGGCGGCGGCCACAATGGGCTGGTGACGGCCTGTTACCTCGCGCGCGCAAAGTGGCGCGTGCTAGTGCTGGAGCGGCGCTACGTCGTCGGCGGAGCCTGTGTGACCGAAGAGGTTTTTCCCGGCTTCAAGGTCTCGACGGCAGCCTACGTCAACAGCCTCTTTCGTCCCGAGATTATCCGCGATCTTCGCCTTGCGGAATACGGCTTTGAAGCGATCGAGCGAAATCCGGCATCGTTCTCGCCATTCCTTGATGGGCGGTACTTGATGCTGGGACGAGGGCTCGCGCAAGACGCCGACGAGATCGCGAAGTTCAGTAAACGCGATGCACAGAACTATCCGAAGTACGAAGCGATGCTCGAGCGCGTCGCCTCGGTCGTCGAGCCGACGCTCACGCAGGTTCCGCCGAATCTCATGCGTCCGAGTCTGCGACAGCTGCTCGAGGCCGGTAAGATGGGGCGCGCCTTGCAGCGGCTAGGCCCCGGGATGGGCGAAGCGATCGAGGTGCTCACCGGCGCCGCGCGACCGATTCTCGACCGTTGGTTCGAGAGCGAAGAGGTGAAAGGCACGATCGCAACCGATGCG
Source organism: Vulcanimicrobiota bacterium (assembly GCA_963831815.1). Lineage (GTDB taxonomy): Bacteria > Vulcanimicrobiota > Vulcanimicrobiia > Vulcanimicrobiales > Vulcanimicrobiaceae > Cybelea. Next base: position 245,628 of record CAWHRL010000001.1, on the reverse strand, counting down.
ATCATCGGCGCTTTCATGGCCCCCTCGATGCCCGGAACGGCATACGTTCTGTTCCATCACGTGATGGGTGAGACCAACGGTAAACGTGGCGTTTGGAGCTACGTGCGCGGCGGCATGGGTGGTCTGACCCAAGCGCTCGCGGCCGCGGCCAAAGACCTTGGCGTCGATATCCGCACCGATACCGAGGTCGCACGAATCACTACCCGCGCCGGCCGCGTAACCGGCGTCGCCCTGACCAACGGCGAGGAGTTCGCGGCCAAGCGCGTGGTAAGCGGCGTGGATTGTCGCGTAACGTTCGAGCGGCTCGTCGACGGCGCCGACTTGCCGCCGGAGTTCCGCGACGCGATTGGGCGGATTTCATATGACAGCGCATCGTGCAAGATCAACGTCGCGCTCGAGCGGCTCCCGAGTTTCACCGCGCTGCCCGGACACGAGCCGGGACCGCAGCACTTCGGCACGGTTCACCTCTGCCCCGATCAGGACTTCATCGAGCGTGCGTACGACGATGCCAAATACGGCTCGTTCTCGCGCGAGCCGGTCGTCGAGTGCACGATGCCCTCGTCACTCGATTCAACGGTCGTGCCGCCAGGCAAACATTTGATGTCCATGTTCACGCAGTACGCGCCGTACAGTCTGGAGAGCGGACCCTGGACCGACGCGCTGCGCAACGAGTATGCCGATCGTTGCTTCGACGTCGTCGAACGCTATGCGCCCGGCTTCAAGGACTCGGTCATCGCTCGGCAGATCCTTACGCCCGTGGATCTGGAAGAGAAGTTCGGTCTGACGGGAGGCAGCATCTTTCAAGGCGCGATGCCGCTGCACCAGCTCTTCGCGTTTCGCCCCGTACCCGGCTATGCCGGGTATAAGACGCCGATTCGGGGACTCTACATGTGCGGCGCCGCCACGCATCCCGGGGGCGGCGTTATGGGCGCGGCAGGCTGGAACGCGGCCCGCGTGATGCTCTCGGCGGGCTAGCCGCGAGAGGTGGGCGCGCCGTCGAAGGCTCGGCGCAGCACGTTGATGTCGAGCTTCTTCATCGCAAGCATGGCTTGCATCGCGCGCTGCGCCTTCTCGCGGTCCGCAGCACCCAGCAGTTCGGCGAGACCTTGCGGAACGATGTTCCAAGTGAAGCCGTACTTGTCTTTAAGCCAGCCGCACTGGATAATCTCGCCGCCTTCGCCGAGCGAGTCCCATAGACGGTCGACCTCGGCCTGCGTTTCGCAGGTGATGAAGAGTGCGATCGACCCGCGCGGCATCGTTGGCTCATCGTCGGCCTCGCTCTCGCTGCGGCCGCCGTTGAGCGCCATGAAGTCCTGTCCCTGGAGCGTGAACTCGACCATCATCGCCGCGCCCGGCTCGCCGGGCCCACCTTCTTCGTAACGGCTAACGTTATCGATCTTCGAATCTTTGAATATCGAAACGTAAAACTCGGCGGCTTCTTCGGCGAGGCGACCGAACCAGAGCAACGGCGTAATCTTTTGCATAAATGCTCCCGTTATCCAAGGGTACGCCGGTCGTCGGCGTCCAGAATGTCAAGAATCTTCGAAAGCTCGGGCCGCTCTGCCATCACCGGATGGCGCTCGCGGACGAGAACCTGATCTTCGGGCGACATCCGCTCTACTACAAACGTTTCCAGCTTCGCGTTCAGAGTCGCTGCGGTCGCGGGATCGATCCGTGCAGCGAGCCATTCAACCACGGCAGATTCATCGACGGCCTCGCCAACGGCGCGGCGGAACTCGTCCATGTCCAATCCCAGCCGTCTAACGACGTATGCGCTAAATCCGGTATCGTGGTTGAGGTATGGCCCGACATTGCCGCCTGGGAGCTCCGCGCGCAGCTTGTCAACGGTACGTGGCAAGAAGTAGAAGCCCAGCATCGTCTCACGGGTGGAACGCGGCGCGCGCGCTCGCAGGTCGAGCGGCGTCATCTGACTGCATCACAGAACGCTGCGAGATCGATGTTGCCGCCGGAGACCAGCGCAACAATTGGACCGTCGCCGGCTTTTCCGCTCAGTGCCGCAGCCACCGGCAGTGCGCCGGCTCCCTCGGCAATCACGCGCGACCGTTCGGCGAGCACGCGCATCGCGTGACGCGTTTCGTCGAGCGTGATGACGATCGCACCGTCGACGAGGCCCCGCATCCGCTTCCACATGCGTGGAAAGACACTCTTGCCGCCCGCGCCGTCAACGAATGACGGCTGCCACTCCTCGAAGACCGACGGCTTTCCGAGTTGGAGCGACCGCGCGTACGGCGCCGCGGTTTCGGGCTCGGCGGCAAAGATCCGAGCGTTCGGCTTTTTTGCGCGCAAGGCCGAAGCGATTCCGGTGATCAAGCCGCCGCCGCCGATCGCGGTAACGACGGCCGCGACGTCCGGCAGATCTTCGACGATCTCGAGGCCGGCGGTGGCATTGCCGGCGATGAAATGGTCGTCGTCGAACGGATGAACGAAGGTCCCCTCGATGCCGGGATAGGCTCGGCGCTCCAAGGCTGCCCAGCACGCGTCGTACGAAGCTTTGACGATCTTCGCGCCGAGCGCGCGCATGCGGGCGATTTTCGTTTCCGGCGCGGTTTCGATCGCAAGCACCGTGCACGGCACGCCGGCCTTGCGTGCGGCGTACGCCACGCCTTGACCGGCGTTGCCGGCGCTGATCGTCCACACACCGAGCGCGCGTCTCTGCGGATCGAGCATCGCAACCGCATTAGCGGCTCCGCGCAGCTTGAACGAGTTGATCGGCTGAAGGCTTTCGAGTTTTAGGAAGATCTTAGGGCCATCCGTACCTTGCAACTCGAGCAGGGGGGTGCGCACGATAGTACCGGCGATGCGCGCTCGCGCCGCCTCGACCGCCTCGATCGAAATCGGCTGTACGGCGGTAAGCGAAGTGTCCATCGCGCGACCTACGCGTTTTGCCGTCGATAGGCCTTTGATGAAATGGGAAGATGACACCTGATAGCCGGTGCGAATAGTGCGTGCTCATGGAAGATCAAAAACGTCCGCGTCGTGCACACCATCAAGGAAGGCCAAACGATCTACGAGGCTGCCGGTCCGGCGGCATGAGCCTTGCACGGAGAGTTTGAGCTCTCGCCGTTCTTCGATCTAGGCGCCACCTTCGTGTGGGCGGTCTCCGGCGCGGGGTTGGGCGTGCGCTATGGCTACGACTACACGGGAATCTTCGTGATGGCCTTGGTTTCCGCGGCCGGCGGCGGTCTGCTGCGCGATGGCATCTTCTTGCAGCACGTCCCCGTCCTGATTCAAGGTCCTGATTATATCATCCTCATACTGTGCGGCGCGATTGTCGGAACCGTAGGAAGCGTCGCGGCCGGCGGGCGTAAACCGTCGCGCGGCTATCGCGCCGTGCTCGACACCGTTGACGCGCTGGGGTTAGGCGCCTATGCGTGCGTCGGCGCGCAGCTGACGCTGCAGATAGGGCTTTCAATTCCTGCGGCGATTTTCGTCGGCGTCGTTAACGCCGTCGGCGGAGGCTTGCTGCGCGACATTTTGGTCAATCGCGTTTGGATGCTGCCCGGACAGATTTTGACGCTCGCTGCGCTGGCCGGCGTTTCGCTCTTCGTCGTGCTCGTGAAGGAGACCAACCTGAGTGCAAGCGAAGCGGCCTGGGCGGCGATTGCAGTCACGTTCGTCATTCGGATGCTGGCAATTCGTTTCGACTGGCGAACGAAAGCGTTGGTAGAAAGCGAGGACGCAAACCGATGAAGAGAGCTTTGAGCCTCACTCTCGCTGCCGCGATGCTGTCGGGATGCGGCACTCTTCCATTCGACACCGCTCCGGCCAGGCTGGCCCCCTCGCAGGAACACGCAACCAACGTTGCGCGCTTTTATTACACGGGTACGCAGCAAGACTTCACGGTTCCCAGCGCTGTGACGCAGATCACGGTCACTGCCGGTGGGGCGAGCGGTGGAACGACCCTGCGCCGCATGACCGGCGGCAAGGGCGGCTTGGTCAAAGCGACGATACCCGTTACGCCGGGTGAGACGTTGGCGATCTTCGTCGGCGGCGGCGGCGAGCGGGGCGGCTCAGTCGGCGGCACCGGGGGCTTCAATGGTGGCGGCACGGGCGGCATCGCCGGCAGCGGTAGCGCAGCCGGCGGCAGCGGCGGCGGCGGCGCGTCCGACGTGCGCGAAAACGGTATCGGTTTGGGCAATCGCGTGGTGGCTGCGGGCGGCGGTGGCGGCGCCGGCGGGTATGGCGGATCTTACGCGGCCGGCCTAGGCGGAGCCGGTGGGGGTCTGGCCGGCGGAAGAGGTGGCTTTCGCCACGTCAATGGTGGTCCGAACGGTTCCGGCGGACGGGGCGGCACCCAAACTTCGGGCGGAAAAGGAGGCCGCAGCGTTCACCGTGGGGGCTTTCCCGTTTCCGCACACGGTGACCGCGGCAAACTCGGCGTCGGCGGAGACGGCGGCGGCAACACCGACAGCGGGAACGGCGGCGGCGGCGGCGGCGGCGGTTATTACGGCGGCGGTGGCGGCAGCGCCGGATCGTGGAGCACGAGCGGAGTCGGCGGTGGCGGTGGCGGCGGGGGCGCCTCGTCGTACGTTGAGCCCAGCGCGACCCACATCTCGAATCGGCGCGGAGCGGCGTCTCGCGGGAATGGTGAAATCGTTATCACCTGGTAACGATCGATAGTTTAATCCATATTTTTTGCGTTAGCGCTCGGAACGACGTTGGGATTATGTTCGGCAAACGCGCCGAGCGGGTTGGGCACCAACCAGACCTGGAGATCCCATATCGCCGGGAAAGTAAAGACAAATCCAACGTCCGACGCGCTTTGCGGCGCCGTGATTCCAAGAACTTTCCAACGTGGAAGCTTTCCAACGTTTACGATGTCGGCGGCGGTCGGACTGTTTACCGATCCTCCAACCTTCGCCATTGTCTTATCGCCGACGCCGCCGTACTGCAGCCCGGTCGGCGTTTTGACGGCGAAGTGCACGTGGGCGGGCGAAAAGTCGAGCCAGCGAGCCGGCGAGATGCCCCAGACGTTCGGACGCGCGGGCGAGTTGCTCTGCAGCACCGAGAAGTCGGCGCCGATCAGACGACCGTTCACGTCGTACCACAATTGGCTGGGACGACTCATGTCGCTCTGCCAGTCGTTCGTGTTCACCCAGCTAATTGCGCCGGTTTGGTCCTCGTCGGTATATCGGAAATAACCGGCCGCAGCGGCCGCCGCGGTCGTCGCGAAGCGCTTCTGGAGATCGGCGCTTACGCCGCCCACGAACTGCGTTTCCGCGGCGCTCTGGGGTGGTGCCGCCGTCGGCGCGGGCGACGGGGTCGGTGCCGCGGCGCCGGCCGCACCCGCCGTCGCGAAAAACATGAAGATGCCGATAATTGCGCGATTCGTCAACGTATTCATAGCTGCTGCGATTCGTTTTTCGGCAGGCTCGTCCTGTTGATCGAGGTCGCGAAAGCTCCATCCTTATGCTGATTGTGAGGTAATCGCACAATGGATGCTCGGCGGTTAGCGACGCTCCGCAGCGTCGTCGCGACTTTCGTGCCGATTGACGCACGCGTCGAGCGCGTCGCCGAGCACGCGGCGCGCGCCATTGACGGCTTGACGCCGCGACGTCAAAGGGAGCTGTACCAGCTCCTCGATTTGTTATGGCTGCCGATGAAAGCCGGCGACGCTACGAGGGCGTCCGTGCTGGGCGTGCTCGCGAACTCACGGGTTGAGAAGCTCCGCGCAGGCTTCGCCGCGTTGAAGCGGCTCGCGCTCTTTCTGGCCTATGCCGAGAGCGAGCCCGGCAGTCGAAATCCAACCTGGAAGCGCATCGGCTATCCCGGTCCGCGAGACGATGCCTGCGCGAGCTCGACGCCGTTACCGCTTGGGATTGCACGCGATGGTGAACGCGTCCGCGCTGACGTTGCCGTTATCGGCAGCGGCGCGGGGGGAGGCGTCGTTGCGTCGGCGTTTGCGCGTGGCGGCAAATGCGTCGTCGTCCTCGAAGCCGGCGGCGCGTTCGACGCGCCCGACTTCACGCAGCGCGAGTTGATGACGTCGGAGCTTTATCTCGACGCCGGCCTCACCTCGAGCAGCGATCTCGGAATCGCTATTATGGCCGGCGGCACGGTCGGGGGCGGGACGACCGTAAACTGGTGCACGTCGCTACGTCTTCCCGACCGGATCGCGCTGGAGTGGAGCGAAGCCTGCGGCATCGCCCGTCTCGGAGCGGAGCTCGAGCCTCATTATGGGGAGATTGAAAACCGGCTAGATATTCAACCGGCGAACACGCACAACGCCAACAATCAGGTAATTCTGGACGGAGCTCGCGCTCTGGGTCTTCACGCCGGCGCATCGCCGCGAAATGCGGCGCCCGACTGCGGCGACGGATGCGGTTACTGCGGCTTCGGTTGCGCGTACGCCAAGAAGCGCTCGACCGCGTTCACGTTTCTGCGCGATCTGCGCGCCGCCGGCGGATCGATCTACGCAAATACGCTGGCGTCGAGCATCGAAACGCAAGGTACCCGCGCACGCAGCGTAGTCGCGCAGCAGCACGGCCCCCTCCCCGGCGACGTGCGAGACTTTCGCGTCGAGGCCGATCTCATCGTCGTCTGCGCCGGCGCGCTGCGCACGCCAGGAATTCTCGCGCGTAGCGGAATTACTCATCCACTGCTCGGTAAGCGTCTCTTCCTGCATCCAGTGGCGGCGGCGATTGCGGAGTTCGACCACGCGATCGAGCCATGGAAGGGCCCCATGCAGAGCGCATACTCGGATGCTTTCAACTATCGCTCCGGCAACTACGGTGCGAAGGTCGAGGTCGCGCCCGCACATCCGGGATTGGCGGCGTCGGCACTGCCGTGGGAGGGCCGCGAACGTCACACCGAGCTGATGGGACGCATGCGCAACGTCGCGACGCTTTTCGCGCTGACTCGCGATCGCGATCCCGGTTCGGTCGATCTCGACGAAGAAGGGTACGTTCGCTATCGCGTCTCTCGCTTCGACGGTGAGAACATGCTTGCGGGTCTCGCCGGCATCGTCGACCTCGCCTTTGCGGCCGGCGCGGTTCGCGTGATGACGTTGCATACGAGGCCGATCGAAATCGAACGAGCGCAATGGTCGCGGACCTGGGGTCACGAGTTCGCGGAGCGGCTGAGAAAAATAGGCGTCGCTCCGAACCGGCAAATCGTTTTCTCTGCGCACCAGATGGGAACCGCAGCGATGGGCGCCAGCCGCGCCGACTCGGTCGTCAATCCCGCCGGGAGCGTCTGGGGCTACGAAAACCTGCTCGTTGCCGACGCGTCGGTCTTTCCGCAGTCGAGCGGCGTGAATCCGATGTTGACCATCATGGCGATGGCCGCCCGCATCGCGGCGCAGCACCGCGGTTACTGCTCTTGAGTGAAGCCCTCCGGCACACTGAAGATCGGATCGTTTGCATCGATCGGGCGAACGTTGCCGCGCTCAGTGACGAAGGTTGCGGCTTGACCTTGCCCGCCGAACGTCATCGCGTCGTACATCGGGAGCCTGCCCAGCGGCAGACGCGGACCGCTTTGCGAAACGCTGAAACGAGGGTCGCCGGTCGACGCGAGCGCACGCATGGCGCCCATGTATCCGGCCATCGCGGCCGCGGCTCGGCCGCCCGTCATCAGCGAGCCGCCGGAGCACGTCGGCACTGGATTTGCAAAGCTTGAGTACCAGGCCCGGAGATTGCCGTTCTGCGTCTGCGATTGGCCCGAAGAGCTGGTCTCAGTGATTGTCATTTGCGAGCTATAACCGTCGGTCGGCTGACCGCCCACGTTGCGCGCACCCAGCGCAGTGTTCGTCACCGAGATTGCGACGCGAGTATCGTTGTCGGACGTTCGGCCCGGCGACGACGTTCCGCCGGAACCCGGCGAGGAGGGCTGATCCATCGAAACGACCTTGTACGTCTTACGGCGCAAATCCAAGGTCGTGGTCGTCCGCGCTGCGCAATCGACGATCGTCGCGGTCTGCGTGAACAAGCGATCCGTGCGATCTTTCGAACCCGCGACGTAATGATGCTCGGCCATGCCGTTCTTCATCATCTGCTGCATGCTCTGGCCTTCGCTCATCGCTTGGTGAATCTGCTTGAAAATGCCGCCGCCGCTCTGTTCGGGCTGCTGTACCGCGGCCGCGGTCGCAAAGTCGCCGTCGAACGAACCGGGCGCAAGCGTGGCCGGATCGGCATTCACCGCGATCTTCGTGACCGAATCCCATGCCAATCCGCTGGACGCGATCGCTTCGCGCGGCACACTCGCAAGTAGAAACGATAGAACAAGAAGGGCGGAGAGAGCCGCGCGATGTGGTCGCATGCGCTGCGCCTTCGTCGCGGTGGGTTCTCCCGCCCTTCCTTGCTTCCTTACATGCTTTGCGTTTGGCCGGAGGCGCTCAGATGATAGGCCGCCGCCAGGTCTTTCATCGCGGTCGTGAGGATCGCGTGGTACTGCGCGTCGGCAGCGAGACCGTACTTGGCGTCGATGTCGCTCATCACTTTGATGTGAATCGGATGCGAAACGAGCCGGTCGAGCATTACTTCGACGTTGAACCCTTGACCAGACTGACCCGCGGCCCACAACGCGCCGGCGAGAGCCGCGCCGTCCTTCGGATTCGGGTCGGGTTGACTGGGAAGCGCGATCTTCTTCGCGGTGACGATCTTCAACGAATCGTTGACGACGAAGTCGAACGTCTTGAGAAACTGCCCAACCTGCGCCTTACCATATTGGTTCGTTAGCTTGGCAACTTCCGCGTCGAACTGCGGACCGGTCAACGTCTTGAGCAGCGTGACCGTGCTGAAACTGCTCGGTCCGCCGCCGGCTTCGACCATGGAGAGGGTGAGGGCGAGCGATGGAGCGCCCGTAAAAATGCAGCAAGATCCTGAAAAGCGAGTCGGTTGATCGACGACGTCGGGCATGAGCTTCGCCGACGCGATGCCGGTTCCGGTGGCGGCAAGGACGACGGCAAGCGCGGCAATCAAGTGCGGGTTCTTCATGAGTTCCTTTCTGAGCCGACCCTGTAGCGTCAGCCTGGGAGGAAACGGGTGAACCCGGCTTTTGGATTGCCTGCGGCCGCCTCCGGCCGCTAGATGCGCACCAACGCGATCGGTTTGGTGGTGGGCTGCTTCGAACCACCCTCGGGTTCGACGCTGACCGCCACCGCGGCGATGGTCGTCGCGGCCTCGGGCAGACGAACCACCGTGGCTCCGCCGGCGGCCGGCTCAAACGTTATCGAGGGTGCCACGCCGTTCGCGCCTTTTGCAATCGTCCACGCCTGGTAGACGTGCCCGGCGGGCACGGCGGGCAGATCGTGCATCGCGATGTAGAGCCGATCCCCGCGCCTCACTACCTCGCCACCGGCGAACCGACGGCGTTGCGAATCGGGTGCGGTGAGGTCTGCGATCGTCTGCGCCTGCGCGATGGTCTGAGCGCGATCGCGTTTCAGTTGATCGTTGAGAGATATGTCGATCAGTCCGGTTAGAATTGCAATCGCGAGGCAAGCTGCGGCCACTGCATACGCAGGCCAGGTAGGCTGCGCGCGCCGAGCCGCCTCGGCTCGTACTCGCTTCATCACTCGCGCCTTGAGGAGCGGACTCGCGACGGCGGCGCCGATGCTTGAGTCGTTGCAGGCTTCGGCCGAATAAGCCACCGCCGTTACGGCCGGCCGCAGGAAATCGTACTCGGCGCGACAGCTCTCGCAAGTCTTCAGATGATCGGCGACGGCCGCCGCTTCCGATGCCGGAAGGAGACCGAGCGCGTATGCGGCGACGTCGTCGAGCATTTCGTCGTGCGACGTCATACCGTCACCGCGCCTTCGAGCGCGCTGCGCAGCTTTCGCAGACCGTTTCTGATGCGGGTCTTGATCGTTCCAAGCGGCAATCCGGTCTGACGCGCGATTTGCGCGTGCGTCGCGCCGCCGAAGAATCCGAGCTCGATCAGCTCGCGCTGCTCGGGCGGGAGCTGCCCGAGCGCCTCACGTACGCGCTCCCCGTTTATCCGCGCGAGCGCTCTGTCCTCGAGCACGTCGTCCACGGGCAGCGAGTCAGGGAACTCGCTTTCCGCGCGCAACGCGCGGCCGCGCACGACGTCGAACGCGCGATTGCGAGTGACGCGTGCAATCCACGCCCCGAAGTTGCCATCGTGGAAGAGGACCGGGTTGCTCCAGAGCTTCAAAAAAACCGCCTGCGTAACGTCCTCGGCGGCAGCCGGATCGGAGAGCACGCGGAGCGCGATCCCATAGACGAGGCGGTGATACCGGTCGTAGAGTGCCTCGAAAGCGTCGGCGTCACGGGCCTGCACTCGCTCCATGAGCCGGCCTGCGTCTTCCACGGCGCCTTCCTTCGTTGCGGTCTGGGTTCTGCACTGCCCTTGGTAAACGTTCGACCCCCGCGGATAGATTGCGGAGCCGGCAAGGGCGCGCTTTACTTTACTGCTTCGGGCAGGTTTGGTGCCCCGGTCAGCCCCTGCGGCGAGCGCACGATGCCGCGCTCCATCTCATCCCAGGCTTGCGAGAGAATCGGTCGCAGGGAGTACAGCGAATGCGTTCCGTCGGGCTGCGAATAGAACGTTACCGCAAGTCCGGCATCGCGTAGAAAGATTGCCGTAGCCGTAGGATAGGCCGTCGGCACGTTATCGTCGCCTGCGCCGGTTAAGATGTAGAAGCGTGCCCGGGACAAGGCTGCGGTAACGTGCGGCGCCCGAGAAACCAGCAGCGATCCCGCGATCGACATCACGGCCGTCCAATCGTCCGGGTGAAGCGGCGCGAGCCGGAAGACCGAGAAGCCGCCCATCGAGTACCCGGCGAGGTAACGCCGGTGGGGGTCGATCGCAAACGCCGCATTCGCCGCGCCGAAGGCGTCGTAGACGTCGCTCTCCGAGCCGGCGAAATCGAAGGCGCCGCGTCCGTAGGGAGCGACGACGATCGTGCCGGTCCGCTCGGCTAAGTCCGCAACGTACTGCGGCGCCAGCAAGTGGGACTCGGCCTGCCGATTACCGTGCAAGAATATCACGAGCGGCGCGGGGTGCTGCGGCGAATAGCTCGACGGCACGTAAACGGCGACCGGTTGCATAGTTCCGTCTTTTGACGAGCGCAACAATGTCTCGCCAAGACCTCGAATCGCGGTCATCGGCCGATACGAGCGCTGCATCAGTTGCACGGCCAGGCTTACGTCGAGCTCCGACGCGGCCTCGGCCGTTTGCCGCCATATAACGGGCGGATAATGGGCGGGCGCAGGCTCGCGCAAGAGTACACCGTCTTCGACAAGGCGTTCGTAGTAATCCATCGTCGTCTCCCGACCGGCGACAATGGCGATTTGACCCGCGTTCGAATAGTACTGAGCGGCGACCGAGCGGAGGGTTGTACCGATGTCGCTAGTGCCGGCGCCGGAGAGCACGAGAGCGGCCGCCGGGAGCGCCGAAAGAAGGACCCGCATGCCGGAGTAACGACTCCGTCGAAGCACGAGTGACGTTCCAGCAAACTCTGAGGAACAACGATTACGCTCTTGCATACGCTAGGCTGCAGCGCGGCCATCCCAATTAAGGAGCTTCCTGATGTCTCACGGTAAATGGATCGCCGCAGCACTGCTGACCGTTGGTTTGACTGCCTGTTCTGGAAGCACGCCCGCGCCGATGCTCCCTGCGGGGAGCACCGTTCAACAGAGGCATCGGGACCAACCGCTGATTGGCGCGAGCCAGAACGGCGTTGAAGCATCCCTGCCTACGCCGATCAAGCACGTCGTAATCATCATCCAGGAGAACCGCACGCCGGATTATCTCTTTCAAGGTGTACGAGGCGCAGACATCTCAAAGTATGCCGTCGACTCGCGCGGAAATCGCGTCCGGCTGCGCCCGATCTCACTGAGCGCCCCGTACGATCTGAGCCACACCCACAAGTCCTTCCTCAGAGATTTCGACAACGGCGAGATGGACGGATTCGACGCCGGCATGCGCGGAAGCGACAGCTTACGCCCGTTCGGATACGCGCCTGAATCCGAGGCGCGCCCCTACCACGAAATGGCACGGGAGTACGCCTTCGGCGACCGCATGTTCGAAGCCAACGAAGGGCCGAGTTTTCCCGCACACTTGTATCTCGTCAGCGGCACCGCCACGGAACCATCGATCGCGCAGTACCGCGTAATGGACAATCCTTACGATAGCAAGACCGGGCATCGCAAGACCGGCGGCTGCGACTCGGAACCGTCCATCGTGGTGCCAACCATCGGGATCGACAGCGGCTTGAAAGGGCCGACCCTATTCCCGTGCTTGGACCGTCCGGTGCTCACGGACTTGCTTGATGAAAAGGGCGTTTCGTGGCGTTATTATCAGGATGGACCGGGGCCGGGTCTGTGGCACCCCTTCGACGCGATTCGGCACGTGCGGTACGGCAAGGATTACGCGAACGTGATCACTCAGTCGCAGCAGGTTTTAGCCGACATTCGCAGCGGGAACTTAGCGGGCGAGACCTGGATAGCGCCGGCCGATACGTGGTCGGATCATGCCAGCAGGCACGGCACCAAGAAAGGGCCCTCGTGGGTCGCTGCGGTCGTCAACGCAATCGGCACCTCTCAGTATTGGGACTCGACCGCGATCTTCGTCGTTTGGGACGATTGGGGCGGCTGGTACGACCATGTCCCGCCGCCGCTCTACAATGCCTACGAGCTCGGTTTTCGCGTGCCGCTCCTCGTCATCTCACCGTATACGCAGCGAGGCTACGTCTCTAAAGTGCAGCACGAGTTCGGAAGTCTGCTGGCTTTTTCTGAGGAAGCCTTCGGCATTCCGAAAGGCTCGCTGAATGCAACGGACGTCCGCGCCGACGACCTGAAGGATACCTTCGATTTCTCGCGGCAGCCGCGCGCCTTCGTGCCGATTAAGGCGCCGCCGTTCAAACCGGGATCGTCTCAAGGCTTCGGCGACGAGGATCCTTAAGCGGGCTAGCGCGGCCCTCTACTCGGGATCGCCGTGTTGGACCGTGTGGGGCTCGGTCTCGAAGTACTCGATCGAATACTGCGACTTGATGTGCTTGAACGGGCGCGGCGACTGCGCATAGTTGAAGACGTCGCCGATGCTGTTGGCCCTTACGTCGGTCGTGTTGAGATCTCCCAAGCCGAAGTTATCCTCAATGTAGCGTAGCAGGCTGCCGAACTCGTATTGCGCGTGCGAGACGTAGCCGCCCTGGCTCGACTGCCCGGCGATCGCGTAGGGCGAAACCACGAGGCACGGAACGCGGAACCCCAGGCCGCCGAGGTTATCCTTGAACTGCTGCGGCACGGCGTTGTCGTAGAACCCGCCCCAATCATCCCAGACGATGAAAATCGCAGTCGAGTTCCAGTAGCTGCTCTCGCCGAGCGCGTTCACGACGCCGGCAATCCACGACGGACCTTTGTCGACGCGTTCGCCGGGATGATCGTCCTCGTTGTCCTCGGGAATCACCCACGAGACCGCCGGCAACGTGCCGCCGGTAATATCGTCGAAGATCTTGGTCGCGGGCATTCCAAAGTTCGCGCTCCACTCCGATCCGTAACGTACCGAAGCGATCACGTCGAACGGATTGAGTAGGTCGCCGGCGCAGTCGGGACAGCGTTTATTAGGCGCGCAGCCGTTGGCTACGCTGAAACAAGGGACGTAATACTTCCAAGAGACGCCTCTTGCATCGAGCAGATCGCGTAACGTCGCGTAGTATGACGACGACGGAAACTTGTTCGTGCATGGGAACGGGCCTTTATCCCGGAGGTACTTGCCTTTCGCCGTTATCAGCGACGTCACCGCATGGATACCGGCGTCGCAGCCCCAGGGCTGGCCGGTTGGGTTGTCTATCAGACTCTCGGTTGGGTTGATACTGGTCGCCCCGCGGATCAGATCTTGATGAGCGATAAAACTTCCGCTCCCTTGTGTTTGAAACATGTGATCGGCCAGAACCCACTGCTCGGCGATATCCCAGTAGGGCTTGATCTGGTCTTGCTCGACGTACTGATAGACGGCCGTACCGACGGGCTTTCCCGAACTACGGCAGACTCCGAAGTTAATCAGGTTGAAGCCATCCATCTTGCCGTTGTCGTATGACGTTAGGAATGAAGCATGACAGTGCTGAATGTCGCTCCCCATCACCAGATTGTGCGGTTCGAGCGTCACCCATCGATCCACGTAACGGCCGTGCCGCTTGACCTTTACCTTGCCGCGCGTCGCCCCATCGGCGCCCGGAAAAAGCGCAAAAAAGTTGTCAAAGCTGCGATTTTCCTGAACGATCAACACGACGTGCGCGATCGGCGACGTTCCCGACGCTCTGCGATTGACGCCTTGCGGCGATGCGCCGAAGGGTGAGGTCGTCTGCGATTCACCGCATCCGAAAAGCATTGCAGCAGCCACCAAAACGCTTAAGAAGCTCTTTATCGGCGCTATGGTGCTCGTGCATCGAGCGTAGCGTGCATCCAAGAATTCATCTTGCCTTGCCTCCCAGAGCAAAACGGAATCCACCTCGTTTCTTTCGCCGTTTCTTTCATAATAGACTGCCGGACGGTGACTCCAGTCACCGAGGTGCCCAACGTCATCTTGACTGCGCGGCGTTACGCGGGGGAAGTAAGCGTGGTTCCGTCATACTATTAAACTCGGTCACCCTGCCGTTAAGGAGAACCGCGATGGGAGGTATTTCGTTCGGAAGCCGGTTGCTTGCTATTGCAGTAGCCGCACTCCTCATCGCGGGTTGCAGGGGCGCCGGCGCAATCGGTTCGTCACCCATTCCGTTCGGAGTCGCGCATCGTGAGGCAGCGGCGATCGATCCGCTGCATCGAAGCCCGCTCGATAAGATCAAGCACGTCGTCATCATCATTCAAGAGAACCGCACGCTGAACAACCTCTTCAATGGCTATCACGGAGCCAAGACGACGAAGTTCGGCCACATCTCGAGCGGTGAGAAGATCGAGCTGCAGCCCGTCACTATCGCGACGAAGTGGGATTTGCAGCATAACGCAAAGGCGTTCTTCGTCTCGTGTAACGGCACCGGGAAAATTCCCGGCACCGGCTGCCGCATGAACGGCTTCAACAACGAGACCTGGACCTGCCGGCAGATAGGGCGGCCAAAGTGCCAGGATAAGTATCCCCCGTACAGTTACGTGCCACAGGATCAGGTGCAGCCGTACTTCGACATGGCGCACCAGTATGTCTTGGCGGACGAGTTCTACGCGTCGGACTTCGATATAAGTAGCTTCATCTCGCACCAGTACATCATCGCGGGGATAAACCCGGACTCGACGGTGAACTATCCGGATGGCCTTTGGGGCTGTCCCGGCGGACCAACCGATAAGATCGATAAGCTCTATAAATATCGGGTAATCACTCTAAAGCCGAAGGTGGTTCCGTGTTGGAAGCCGCAGACGCTCGGTCGGGAACTCGACGCAAAAGGCATCTCGTGGGCATATTATGCGTCGCCGGTCAAAGGTGTTGCCAAGAAATACGACTGCGGTGGTAACGGGCCGGACGCTTCCCAAGGCCGGGCGGGGCTTTGGAGCGCGTATCAGGCGATCAAGTATATTTGCTATGGTCCCGATTGGGACAAAGACGTCATCTCGCCGTCCACGCAGTTTTTGACCGATGTAAAAAACGGCGCGCTCCGATCGGTGACCTGGGTAACGCCGACGTACGTAAACTCCGATCACGGCGGCAACGGCTCGGACACGGGTCCATCGTGGGTCGCGTCGCTCGTCAACGCGGTCGGGAAGTCGCCGTTCTGGGATTCAACCGCCATCTTCATCTTCTGGGACGATCCGGGCGGCTGGTACGATCCCGCGGCGCCCGACTATGTCGACAACGATGGGCTCGGCTTCCGGCTGCCGCTGCTGATCATCTCACCATACGCGAAGCAAGGATTCGTTTCTCACACTCATTACGAGCATGGCAGCATCCTACGGTTCGTCGAAGATCGCTTCGGGCTGCCTCGATTGGCAGCCAGCGACACGCGCGCTAATTCGCCCGAGAAATACACCTTCGACTTCTCGAAGGGTCCGCGAAAGTTTGTCCCGATCAAGAGCAAATATGACTTAGATTTTTTCCTGAACCAACCGCTCGATGCGCGGCCGCCCGACGACGACTAGCGAGGAGCTTCTCCCATGCGTTCCGTTCCTTCTTCCATCACGACGCTTGCGTTTGCCGCAGCAATGGTGTCGGTTGCCGGCTGCCGCGGCGTCGGCGCGAGCGGCCGGGAGTCCACGATTCCATTTGCGGGTGTGCAGCGAGGCAAGGTCACGATTGACCCGATGCATCGAACTCCGCTCGACAAGATCAAGCACATCGTCATCGTCATTCAAGAGAACCGCACGGTCGAGAACCTTTTCTACGACTATCCCGGCGCAATGACGGTGAAGTTCGGCTACGGCTCGAAGGGTCAGAAGATTCCAATCGGGCAAATTCCGTTGGCCACCAACTGGGATTTCCAGCACAATTCCACAACGTTCTTTCAGTCGTGCAACGGTACCGGAAAAATTCCCGGCACTAAGTGCAGGATGAACGGCTTCGACCAGGAGTACTGGCAATGCGGCAAGCCGGGTCACGCGAAGTGTCACCTTAAGTATCCCCCGTACAGTTACGTACCGCACAACCAAGTGCTGCCGTACCTCGACATGGCGAAGCAGTACGTCTTAGCGGCCCAGATGTTCGCTTCCAATTTCGATATCAGCAGCTTCATTTCGCACCAGTACATCATTGCGGGCCTAAACCCGAACTCGTCGGCAAACTATCCGACGGCGGGGCAGTGGGGCTGCCCCGGCGGGCCTGGAAACAAGACGGACAAGCTCGAAGAGAATCGCCACATCACACCACCAGTTGTGGTTCCGTGCTGGAATCTGACGACGCTTGGCGACGAACTCGACAACAAGAATGTGTCATGGGCTTACTATGCGGCGCAAGTCAAGGCCACCGGTGGCAAAAATTGCGGCAAGCAAAACCCCGACGTCTATAAGGGGATCGCGGGAATTTGGAGCGCCTATGAGGCGGTAAAACATATCTGCTATGGACGCGACTGGGACAAAGACGTCATCTCGCCGTCTTCGAATTTCCTAAAGGACGTCAAGGCCGGTAACCTCCGGTCGGTCACCTGGGTGACGCCGCGCTATAGCGACTCCGACCATCCCGGCAACAGGTCGGATAGGGGCCCTTCGTGGGTCGCGTCGGTCGTCAACGCGGTCGGCGAATCGCCGTTCTGGGATTCGACTGCGATATTCATCTTTTGGGATGATCCTGGAGGCTTGTATGACCCTGTGCCTCCGCCCTACTCCGACAACGATGGACTCGGCTTCCGCCTTCCGCTTCTCATTATTTCACCGTACGCAAAGCCAGGGTGGGTCTCGCAAGTCCAGTACGAGCACGGCAGCATCTTGAAGTTCATCGAAGATCGCTTCGGCCTTATGAGGCTGACGAAACGCGGTAGCGACATGCGCGCAAACTCGCCCGAAAAGGACTGCTTCGACTTTTCGAAGCCTCCGCGCAAGTTCGTGCCGATCAAAGCCAAGTATCCCGCGAGTTATTTTCTGGACGCGGCGCCCGACGATCAGTCCCCCGACAGCGATTAAATAAGGAGTCCAATGCGTTCCATTCCTGTTTGCACTAAAACGATTGCATTCGCCGCGGCGGCGCTGTTGGTTTCCGGTTGCCGGGGCACGGCCGGCGGCTCCTCGCCGATCGTTCCCACGACGTTGCGACCGGGCGCAGGGCCGGTTCAGCTCGCGCGTAGACCGATTGACAAGATCAAGCACATCGTCATCGTCGTTCAGGAGAACCGTAGCCTCAATAATCTCTTTTACGGGTTTCCCGGCGCCAAGACGGTTAAGTACGGCTACGATTCAAAGAATCAGAAGGTAACGCTGCAGCCGATCGGGCTCGCGACGAAATGGGACCTCGAACACAATGCTTCGGGCTTTTTAGCCGCCTGCAACGGCACGGGAAAAATTCCGGGCACCTATTGCAAGATGAACGGCTTCGACAACGAGACGTGGACTTGCAGACAGGTTGGCCAGCCAAAATGCCCGATCAAATATCCACCGTATAGCTACGTGCCGCACGCCGAGACCGCGCCGTATTTTTCAATGGGCAATCAGTACGTATTGGGCGACGAGATGTACGCCTCGAACTTCGACGCCAGCAGTTACGTCTCGCATCAGTACATCATCGCCGGCCAAGCGGCTCAGACGACCGAGTATCCGTTGGCGAACTGGGGCTGCCCCGGCGGACCCACCGATACCGTCCTGCGCGTTGCCAAAAATCCCCCGCGCGGGACGCCCTCGCCCAAACCGGTCGTCGACTGCTTCGACTATAGTACGCTCGGCGACGAGCTCGACGACGCCGGTGATAGCTGGGCCTTCTACGCCAACCCCTTAGGCACGGTAGGTCCGGGCGCCAAGACGTGCGGCAAGGGTGCCCAAGACGAGTATCTCGAGCGCGGGATTTGGAGCTCGTACCAAACGATCAAGCACATCTGCTATGGTCGCGATTGGAAGAACGACGTGATCAATCCGCCTTCGCAGTTCTTGGTCGACGTCAAGGCTGGAAATCTGCGCGACGTTACCTGGATCACGCCGAACTGCGCGAACTCCGACCATCCGGGGTGCGATTCGGATACGGGACCCTCGTGGGTAGCCTCGGTCGTCAACGCGGTCGGCGAGTCGCAATTTTGGAGCTCGACTGCGATCTTCATCTTCTGGGACGACTACGGCGGCTTCTACGATCAGGAGGCGCCGAAGTATGTCGATTACGATGGATTAGGCGTCCGCATACCGCTCCTGATCATTTCGCCGTACGCGAAAAAGGGGTGGGTGTCGCACGTGCACTACGAGCACGGCAGTATCCTCAAGTTCGTCGAAGATCGCTTCGGCCTGCCGCGCTTGGCGGCGAGCGATTCGCGCGCCGCGTCGCCGGAGCAAGATTGCTTCGACTTCTCGAAGGCGCCGCGCAAGTTTGTCCCGATCACATCGAAGTACCACGAGAACTTCTTCCTGCACCAACTTCCGGACTATCGCCCGCCAGACACGAACTAGGAAAGGAGCTGCCCGATGCTTTCCATTCGTTTTTACAGCAGAACGCTCGCCTTCACTGCCGTTGTTTTCTCAGTTGCCGGCTGCCGGGGTATCGGCACAAACGGCTCGTCGCCCGCGCTTCCCGTAGCGAGTCTGCAGCGAGGTGAAGCGACGATCGTTCCGCTGAACCAAAGCCCACTCGATAAGATCAAGCACATCGTCATCGTCGTTCAAGAAAACCGCAGCCTCAATAACCTCTTTTACGGTTATCCAAACGCAGAAACAGCTAAATACGGCTTGGACTCGAAGGGTCAGAAGGTCACGCTACAGCCGATCGGGCTGGCCACGAAATGGGACCTCGAGCACAACTCTCAGGGATTCATTGCTGCGTGTAACGGCACCGGAAAGATCCCCGGAACCGACTGCCGGATGAACGGTTTCGATAAAGAGACGTGGCAATGCGATCAAGCCGGTTTCCCGCATTGCCCGATCAAGTACCCACCGTACAGCTACGTTCCCCACGACGAAACGCTGCCGTATATTACAATGGCCAGGCAGTACGTCTTGGGCGCTGAGATGTACGCCTCGAACTTTGATGCCAGCAGTTACGTCTCGCATCAGTACATCATCGCCGGCCAAGCGCAACAAACGAGCAACTATCCCTTGTATGATCTAAACTGGGGCTGCCCTGGCGGTAAACCCAATACGATTCCTTGGATAAAGAAAAATCCGCCGCGCGCGTACGGTGGCGCGATCACGGACTGCTTCAACTACAAAACGCTTGGTGACGAGCTCGACGACACCGGTCACACTTGGGCCTTCTATGCGAACCCCTTGGGTCCACCACATAACGGCGCTAAAACGTGCGGTAAGACCCTCCTAGGCGATTCGCCGGGGGGATCGTACGGCGGGCGCGGCATCTGGAGCTCGTACCAGGCGATCAAGCACATCTGCTATGGCCGCGATTGGGATAAGGACGTGATAACTCCACCATCACAGTTCTTGAACGATGTCAAGGCCGGCAATCTGCGCGACGTCACCTGGATCACGCCGATCGACGCGAACTCCGACCATCCAGGGTCCGGCTCCGATACCGGACCGTCTTGGGTCGCGTCGCTGGTCAACGCGATTGGCGAGTCACAGTTTTGGAGTTCAACAGCAGTCTTTATCTTCTGGGACGACTATGGCGGCTTTTACGATCGGAAACCGCCCAAGTATCTCGACTATGACGGGCTAGGGATCCGCATACCGCTGCTCATCATTTCACCGTACGCAAAAAAGGGCTTCGTTTCACATACCAATTACGAGCACGGCAGCATCCTCAAGTTCGTCGAAGATCGCTTCGACTTGCCGCGGTTGGCTGCGAGCGATATGCGTGCCGCCTCGCCCGAAAAGGATTGCTTCGACTTCTCGAAACCGCCCCGCAAGTTCGTCCCCATCAAATCGAAGTACGATGAGAGCTTTTTCCTGCACCAGCCTCCGGATTATCGGCCGCCGGACACGAACTAGCGAATTTCGTGATCTGGGAGGCGATAACCGCAATAGCAACCGCCGTCACCGCAGTCGTCATCGCCGCGACGGTCGCAGTCGGTTATCGCCAGATTCGGCTCACTCGCGAGCAGCTCGAACATTTCAGGCGCTCGACCCAGCTCGACGGCACGATGAAGGCCTATGCAGAGTTCGATACGCCCGAGTTCCGCGCGGCGCGTCTCTTCGTAGAGAATGAGCTCCCGGAGCGCATGAAGGATGAGGCCTACCGCGCGGAAATCCTGCTCCCGTTTCATGCGCTGGACGAAACCGCTCATCCGGAGCTTTTGATAGCGAGCACGTTCGAGAAAATCGGAACCTACGCACGTCACGGCCTTCTCGACACGGTCTTGATGGCCGATTTTTGCGGGCCCCTCATTCGCGAGATGTGGCAGCAGCTCGAGAAGTGCGGCTACTTCGAGCTGCGCCGGCGCAACAATCCGTACTCACTCGAGAACTTCGAGTTTCTCTACGACAAGGCGATGGATTGGTACGATAACGACGACCCGCCGTTCCGCACGAGCCGGCGTGAGCGGGGCTAGTGTCGTGTCTCAGGAGTCACGAGACTAGCGCTTCGCGGTCTGCTTGCGCCCAAGCGCGGCGATTGCGACCGCCCCGACGGCGGCGATCGCAATGAGGTTCGAGATCAGCGTGAAGCGGTCGTTGAGCGACATCGAACCCATCGAGGCGCCGCCGGTCGTGCTGCCGATCAGCCTCTCCATGATCGCGCCCGCAAGCATCGCGCCGACCGTGAAGAGCGCAACGAACGTCCAGGTGACCCGCGGCGGGAAGGACTTGCGGTAGATTGCGATCAGCGGAAGAATTAACAGATCTCCGTAGATGAATGTCGTGTTCGCGCCGAGCGGGATTCCAGCGTCGGCGAGAAACCGCGCGATCGGGACGTTTCCCATCGAGCAAACGAAGGTTGCCACCGCAATCAACAGGCCAACGAAGAGCAGCAACACGTAACCGACGTACGGAACCGCGCCTACGGCGTGCAGCGCGCTGGAGAGCCAGCCGGGCGGGACGAGCGCCGCGGCAAAGCCCGCGATAAGATATCCCACGATCAACTCCGTCCGCAGCATGCGAACGTCTGCGACCGCGGTCGCCGCGACCGCGCCCCAGTCGCGGCGCATCTCTCCGGCAGCATGCTCGGGACAGGAAGGCTCGGCGCTGCGCGTCTGTTCGCGCTGGAGCCGTTCGAGCTCGCCGGTCCGAAAGAGCAGCGTGAACCCAACGCTTACCACGGCGATGATGATCATTCCACCGAAGAACTCCGCAAACGCGAACCTCCAGCCGAGCAGGGACCAAAAGAGGATCACGATCGCGACGTTCATGTTCGTCGAGGAGATCAGGAACGCAAAGATCGAGCGAACGTCGGCGCCGCTGCGATAGAAGCCGCGCGCGGCCGCGGCCGCGCCGTACGAACAGGCCGACGAGATGATGCCGAAGCCGGTGCCGAAGAGCAGGCCCTTGAGGCCCGGACCGAGATAGCGATGCATCGTCGCGGGCGTAAGCATCACTTGCACGACGGCGGAAATGAGGAATCCGAAGATCAATCCGAAAAGGCTGTCCCAAAGGAACGCGGCCGCCTGCACGATGCCGGCAAGCAACGCGTGTGCGAGCGCCGGCAGCATCAGCCCCCGACCGAGACCGGAGCGTGCCCGAAGAGCGGCGGAATGAAGTGACCGGCAAGATACGAGATCGCAAAGACCCCGCAGCCATAAAGCGCAACTTCGAAACCCTTGCCCACCGGATTTCGTTCGCTCAGGGTTCCGGCGTAAACCCCCACGGCGAAGAGACCGGCGAGCGCAAAGAAAAGCGCCGTGAGCGTCGAGGCACCGATCGAGAGCGGTAGCATATAGGCCAGGATCGGCAAGAGCGATCCGAGTGCATACGAGCCGCTCATCGCGAGCGGCGCCCGCAAACCTCGGTCTTCGGCTTCGCGCGGATCGATGCCGAACTCGTCGCGCACCATCTCGTAAAGATAGATGTCGGGGTGCTGCGTGAGGCGCCGCACGATCATCTCCGCCTCTTCGGCGCTGAAACCCTTGAGCTTATAGAACGCAACTTGCTCGCTGAACTCGCCCTGCGGATCGGCGGCCATCTCGCGTTTCTCGAGGTCGATAGTTGCACGAACAACCTCGCGCTCGGATTTTCGTCCAAGGTACTCGCCGACGCCCATCGAGAGCGCGCCCGCAAGCAACGCGAGAAATCCGCTGATGAAAACCGCCGCACGATCGCCTTCGGCGACACCGACGCCGGTGATGATGCCCAGCGTCGTCAGAATTCCGTCCTGCACGCCGAAGACGACCTCGCGAATGCTGCGGCGTTTCTCGAGAGTCCGGCGCTGCTGCGTGTCGGGGATGCGCGGTCGCACTTGCTGCCAGCCGGGAACGTCGACGATGACGTTTTCGACCGGCGGCGTCAAGTCGGAGCTATTCGACACCGTACGGTCTTAGACGACGAAAGGGAGCGGACCCGCCGCAGCCAACCAAGCCGGATGGCCAAATCGCTCTCCACGCCGGCCGTCGTCGCCGGCCTGATCGTTGCGACGCTGCTTCCGGCACGTGCCGTTGATTGGCCGGTCTTCGGATTCGATCCGGCACGCAGCAGTTTCAACTCCGCAGAAACCACGTTGACGCCTCGAAACGTCCACAACCTGCGCGAGCGATGGCAGATCGCGCTCACCGGCGTCGCCGACTCGACCCCGATTCTGGTGCAGCACGTGCGCGTCGGCCGCGTTTACCGGAAGATGCTCTTTCAAACAACCAGGGGCGGCGTGACGCTGGGGATCGAAGCGATGACCGGCAAAATCGTATGGAAGTTCACAACGAGCGGTCCGCATTACACGCACTCGACGCCGGCCGCAGATCCGTCGGGCAAGGCGATCTACGCGCCCGGCGTCGACGGGATGGTTCACAAACTCAACGCGTCTAACGGCCACGAGATTCATGCGGCCGGTTTCCCCAAGCGCGTCACGCGCATGCCGGACAGCGAGGCGGTCGAATCGCCGCTCAACGTCGCCAACGGCTATCTCTACGCGACGACGTCGGGATACGACGGCGACGCGCCGCCATACGACGGGCACGTCGTCAGCATCAATTTGACCACCGGCCGCGCGACGGTCTTCAACTCGCTCTGCAGCAACAAACGTAAACTACCCGGTCCGCACACGTGCTCGTCGCAACTCTCCGGAATTTGGGCGCGCGGCGGCGCCGTCGTCGATCCGGATTCAACGATGAACGGACGCATCTACGCCGCCACCGGAAACGGAGACTTCGACGCCAACCAGAGCGGCTACAACTACGGCGATTCGGTGCTATCGCTGAGCGCCGACTTGTCGAACCTATTGGGAAGCTACACGCCGACCAACTACCAGCAGCTCCAAAACGGCGACGTGGATCTCGGAAGCACCTCACCGGCGCTCTTGCCGGCGCAGCCGATGAGCCAGACTCCGTGGATGCTCGTGCAAGGCGGGAAAGACGCCGTGCTCAAGTTGGTCAACCGTGCGGCGCTTCCAGGCGTGGGCAACGAGCTGCAGCTCATCGACTTGCCGCAGGGTCTATTCTCGACACCGGCCGTCTGGAACGATGCGTCGAATAACGCTTGGATCTTTCTGGGGTTCCCCGACCTCGTCGCGGCGTATCGCTTGAAGACCAACGGGTCGGGTCAGAGTCAACTCGTGGAAATCTGGCATACGAGCGGCGGCAGCAGCGACGGCGAGGGAAGCTCGCCGGTCGTCGCCGACGGCATGGTCTTTGCGGCGTTCAACGGTCAGATCGTCGCTCTCAACGCGCTCAACGGCAACGAGCTGTGGAGCAGCGCAAATTACGCGAAGAGCATCGGGCCGGTCCACTGGGAGAGCCCGATCGTCGTGAATGGCTGGGTCTACTGCTCGGATCAGAGCGGCAACCTAACTGCATTCTCCCTGCAGTCGCGCGAGAGCGCGCCGCTGTTGCGGGGTTAACGGCACGTTCGGCGGCAGCGCGCGTTCCCACGCTGGATCGCTGCGCGCGACGGCGGTGAGATAACGCACCGCGGCAATGAACGGTACCCCGTCTAAGGCTGCGCGGCAGCGAGTTAGTTTCTCGCCCTGCGTTTGCTCTGGGCTAGAGAAGGCCGCTCGGGCAAGCTCCGGCCAGAGCGCGACACTCCCGGAGATGCAGCCCGCGACGCCACGGGCTTTAGCCTCGAGCAAGTTACTCTCTGAGCCGGGAAGAATTCGCTGGTCGGAATGACGCGCGAGGATCTCAGATTGCAAGCGCGCATCGTTCGAACTGTCTTTCATGCCGGCGATCGTTTCGGGAAAGCGCGCCAGCAGACGATCGACGAGGTCGGGGGAAAACGTGATGCCGCTCATGCGTGGAAAGTTGTAAAGAAGTACGCTCTTTCGGGGCGGATTCGCTCGCTCAAAGAGCGCATCGAAGAAGGCTACAATGCCATCGTGGGATGCGTCGCGGTAGAAAAACGGCGGCATGACGAGCGCTGCCGCAAAGCCGCATTCGAACGCGTGGCGCGTTAAACGCGCGGCATCGCCCAGCGAGGCAGCCCCCGTGCCGGCCATGGTCTTCTCCATCGGCAGGTCGCTCGACGCAAGCGCATCCATGAATCGCGAGCGTTGGTCGACGCTCAACGACATCGCCTCACCGGTCGTTCCCAGCGCATTGATTCCGTCACATCCCCGCAGCAGAAGCTCCCGGTAATATGGCACCGCCGTCGACGCATCGGGCAAGAGATCGGGGCCGACCGGAGTCAAGACCGCCGCCCAGATGCCCGTTATCATCGCGTAAAGATGCCCCGGATGAAAAATGTGAGGTTGGCGGGCCGTTCGGCCAAACGGCGCATCAAGTACGGGAACCAGTACTCGCCGTACGGGATCGAGAGGCGCACGCGATAACCGGCAGCGACGAGACGCCGTGCGAGCGGCGTGGCGATGCCGTAGAGCATTTGAAACTCGAAGCGTCCACGCTTTGGAAGGCTGCGCGCCGCCGCGAATCGCATCGCCCAGTCGATGATCTTCGGATCGTGCGTAGCGATCGCCGTATAGCCGTCGTGCGAAAGCGCCAGCTCGGCGAGTTTTAGATAGCCCGCATCAACGTCGCGTTTGCGAGCATATGCCACGTCCGCCGGCTCTAGATACGCGCCCTTCACGATGCGGAGGTTCGGCGCCAATGCAAGCGATGCCGCCAGATCCGCCTGGCTGCGATAAAGATAAGATTGCAGTACGAAACCGACGTTGTCGTAGCGTTCGCGGAGGCGACGGTAAGCGACAAGCGTTCGATCGACGTAGCGCGACTGCTCCATGTCCATGCGAACCGTTCTGCCGCTCTCGCGTGCGGCGGCGGCGATTCGGGCTGCGTTCTCGTACGCGAGCCCGGAGTCAATGTCGAGTCCAACGTGCGTCAGCTTGAATGCGACGTTGGCATCGAGCCCTTCTTCGCCAAAGGTGCGCAGCAGGCGCTCGTACTCAGCGGTCACCGCGACCGTCTCTTCGCGGCTGCCGACGCTTTCGCCGAGCATCGTCGCGGCGACGGCAAAGCCTTGCGCGTTCGCCGCTCGCGCAACCGGCAGAAACTCGGCCGCGCTCACTCCGGCGACGAAGCGCCGCGCCCCCAAACGCATGCCGTAGCGCGTGACGGCGCGGCGCACCAGCGCGCTATCGGCCGCCGCGAAAATTGCGCTGCGTAACGGACGATCGAGGATTGAGCTCACGCAGCGATATTCTTCGCCGGATAGGAAGCGACTGCAACTGCTGGAAGGCCGCGGTGTGAATCCGGCGTGGGTGCTCGTTGCGGCGATTCTCGGCTCGGCGATGACCTTCATCGATAGCACGGCCGTCAACGTCTCACTTCCCGTCATTCAGCATGAGCTCCACACGACGACCGCCCAAACGCAGTGGGTGATCGAAGGCTACGCTCTCTTTCTCTCTGCGCTGATTCTGCCGGGCGGTGCGCTCGGCGACATCTATGGACGCAAGCTGATTTTCGGGGTCGGCATCGTGATCTTCGCCCTAGCGTCGCTGGCGTGCGCCTTCGCGAACGACATTACGGTGCTGATCGTCGCGCGCTGCGTCCAGGGCATCGGCGGGGCGCTTTCGACGCCGGGAAGCTTGGCGCTGATCAGCGCCTCGTACGACGAGCAAGAGCGCGGTCGCGCGATCGGCCTGTGGTCGGGATTCTCGTCGCTGACCTCGGCCGCCGGTCCGGTCATCGGCGGCTGGCTCACCGAGAGCTTTTCATGGCGATACGTCTTCGTGATCAACGTCCCCCTCGCGGTCGCGGTGCTGCTGATCCTGGCCCTGCGCGTTCCCGAAAGCCGCGACGAGTCGTCCGATCGTAAGGTCGACGTGATCGGCGCCGCGCTCGCCACGGTCGGTTTAGGCCTGCTCGTCTACGGCTTGATCGATCTCAACGGTGGTCGCGCCTCGGCATCGGCCATCGGGAGCACCGTTGCGGGGCTCGCCGTGCTGGTCGCGTTCGTGCTCTTCGAACGGCGCACGCCCGACCCAATGCTGCGAGCCGACCTTTTCGCATCGCGCGCCTTTAGCGTAGCGAACGTCTATACGTTCTTGCTCTATGCGGCAATCGGCGGGAGCCTCTACTTCGTGCCATTCGTTCTGATCAACGTCCATCATTACTCGCCGGCGCAAGCCGGTGCCGCGTTATTGCCGTTCATCTTCATCATGGTGGTCTCATCGCGTTGGTCGGGAGGTCTGGTGACGCGAATTGGTCCGCGAACCCCGCTGCTGTTCGGCTCGATACTCGCCGGCCTCGGATTCCTCGCGTACGCACTACCCGGCACGGACGGCTCCTACTGGACGACATTCTTCCCCGCGGCAACCATCTTGGGGTTGGGCGGCGCGCTCTTCGTCGCGCCGCTCACCACGACGGTAATGGATTCGGTCGGCGTCGAGCATTCGGGGGTCGCGTCCGGCGTCAACAACGCGGTCGCGCGTACCGCGGGATTGATTGGAGTTGCCGCCCTTGGCGTCGTCGTTACAGTGGGTTCGTCGTATCTCGCCGGTTTTCGCGGCGCGATGATCGTCTCGGCGCTGCTCGCCTTCGCGGCAAGCGCCGTCGCGGCTTTGGGATTTGCTCCCGGGCACGCGGCGCATCGGAGTAAACACGTAGGCGGGTAGGCGGCCCGCCGAAGGGAAAGAGGTCTGAAGCTTTTCGGAGGGCTGGTATGATGCTACGGATGGGTTTGGGGCGATGGGCAATGATTGCAGCCGCCCTTTGCCTTGCTTCCTGCGGGGGCGGTCAAAGTAGCGGCGGCGCCGGGTTGGTGCCGGCTCGCAGTACGCCGCCAACGCACAAGAAAAACAGCAGCGACTTTATCCAACACATCGTCGTCGTCATTCAAGAGAACCGCAGCTTCGACGACCTCTTTGCGACGTATCCAGGCGCCGACGGAGCGACTCAGGGCCTAATGGAGTCGTCCGGCGGCGACGTCTACGTTCCGCTCAAAGAAACCAAGCTTTCGCAGTTCTGCGATCCCGGCCACGGCTACAAAGGGTTCCTGCAAAGCTACGACGGCGGCAAAATGGATGGCTTCGCACTGCGAAACGGCAAGTGCGGCGGCAATCATACCCTTCCTTACCAGTACGTCGATCCCAAGCAGATCGCTCCGTATTGGACGCTTGCACAACGGTACGTTCTCGCGGACCAAATGTTCCAGACGCAAGGCAGCGGAAGTTTCACGGCGCACCAGGACTTGATCGCGGGCGCCACGATCCTCAATCCCGCGAAGACGAAGAGTTTGGTCGACTACCCCAGCTCGGCTCCATGGGGATGCGACGCCCCGCCCGGCGTTAAGACCGATCTGCTCGAATACATCAACTCGACCCTGCACTACAAGCACGATCAAGGCCCGTTTCCATGTCTCACCTACGCGACGGTGCGCGATCTGCTCGACGCAAAGTCGGTCTCGTGGACCTACTACTCGCCACCGGTGAAAGGCAACAGCGGAGCGGTTTGGAACGCCTTCGAGGCGATCAAGGCGGTTCGCTACGGCTCCGAATGGGGCACCAACGTTACGGACTCCAACACCCAGATCTTCAGTGATATCAAGTACGGGAAGCTTGCGGCAGTCTCGTGGGTCGTTCCCGACAAAGCCAACTCCGACCATCCCGCTTCGGGAAGCGACACCGGGCCATCGTGGGTAGCGAGCATCGTCAACGCGATCGGCGAGAGCAGCTATTGGAACTCGACCGCGATTGTGATCGTCTGGGATGACTGGGGCGGGTTCTACGACCACGCCAAGCCGCCGTTCTTCGATCATTGGGGCGGCCTGGGGTTTCGCGTGCCGATGCTGGTCGTTTCGCCCTACGCGAAGGCCGGCACCTCAAGCCAAAGTTACATCTCGCACACGCAGTACGAGTTCGGAAGCATCCTGCGGTTTACCGAGGACACCTTTGAACTCGGGAGCCTCGGGACGACCGACGCCCGCGCAAAGAGCATCTCAGATTGCTTCAATTTTTCGAAACCTCCGCGAAAGTTCGCTCGGATTCCGTCGAGCTTCTCGCGGAGTTTCTTCGAGCACCAGCGGCCATCATATCTGCCGGTAGATAGCGAGTAGCCTCAGCGCTCGGATTCGAAGCGGCAGTATGAGGGCAAGACCGACGAGTGCGTTGGAGACGAGCCAGTTCGGGGATAGCGCGGCGTAGGCGTCGACGCCGATCTACGTTTTCGACGAACGCACCGTGCGATTCCGTGGCGCTCATATCTGCGGGTTAGTCGCTCGGCCTAGCGAAAAAATCGCAGGCGCCAGGTCGGACTCCGCGGGCCCCGAAGAGACGTTCTCGCATGAGAAATCATTGGTACGCGCTTACATGCGCTACGGCTGCTGCGTTGGCCGCGTGCGGTTCGAGCTTGCCGGCGGGCGCGCCGCCGGTGAGTGCAGCGAAGATCGCGCGCTCGTGGATGGCCCCGGCTGCCAAAAACAAGGACCTTCTCTACATCTCCGACGTGGGAACGAACCAGGTCTACGTTTTTTCGTACCCGCAGGGTTCCTTGGTGGGTACGTTGAGCGGTTTCTATTCACCGGTGCGCGAGTGTTCTGACACCGCCGGGAACGTCTACGTTACGAACACGAATGCGCGGAATATTCTAGAATACGCGCATGGCGGATCGAGTCCGATCGCAACTTACCACGACAAGGGCTTCTTGCCTACGGATTGCTCGGTCGATCCGGCGAGCGGCAGCCTTGCCGTCGCGAACTACGGCCCAAAGGGGACGAACCGAGGCAACCTCGCGATCTTTTCTGCCGGAAAAACGACGCCGAAGTTCTACGAGGATCCCAACGTCCGCGCCTATCTCTTTTGCGGCTACGACGGCTCTGGAAACCTGTTCGTCGACGGCCTCAACGATACATACGGTTTCGTCCTGATCGAACTGCGCAAGGGCCAGAAGAAGTTCGAGCGCATCAACCTGACCCAGAGCTTCTCGAGCTGGGGTGGTGTGAAGTGGGACGGTAAGTACGTTGCGATGAGCGATGGAGCCTCGACGATCTATGACTTCGCCGTCGCGGGGACGAAGGCGAAGTTGGTTCGCGCGATCCGCCTCAAACGCGCAGTGAACGTCGTTGGGTTTTGGATCGATGCCTCGACGCTGATCGGGCCGGACGGTCCGGACGGGGGTCATAACGACGCAGGCTTTTGGAACTATCCCGGAGGCCAAGCTCCACAAAAGACGATCGGCAGCGGCCTCTTTAAGAATCCGAGCGCCGCGACGATCAGCCTAGCGAAGTAGCGCCTTGAACCTGCGTTACTACCAGCTCGACGCGTTCAGCAGCAAGCCGTTCGGAGGTAATCCCGCGGCGGTCTTTCCGCTCGAACGGTGGCTCGACGATGCGACGATGCTCGCGATCGCCGCCGAGACAAACCTTCCCGCGAGCGCGTTCTTCGTCTCCGATGGCAGCGATTTCCAGATCCGCTGGTACTCGCCGGGCGCCGAGTTACAGCTGTGCGGCCATGGGACGCTGGCCAGCGGTTACGTCTTGCTCGATATTTTACGGCGCGCAGAGGACGGCGTCGCCTTCAGTTCGCGCGCCGGCCGGCTCGAAGTCGAGCGCGAAGGTCACCGTCTTGCGCTGGACTTCCCCGCGCTGCCGCTACGGAAGCGACACGATCCCGAGCTCGTGTCGGAAGCGCTCGGCGTGCGGCCGATCGAGTTGTGGGAGGCCGATCGCGGCATGGCCGTTCTCGCCGACGCGGCGCAGGTGCGTGACTTACGACCCGATATCGGCGCGATCGCGGCGTTGCCGTTCTCGACGCTGATCGTCACGGCGCGCGGCTTCGAAAACGATTGCGATTTCGTCTCGCGTTACTTCGCACCGAAGTGGGGCATCGCCGAAGATTTCGTGACCGGCTCGGCCCATTGCGTGCTGACGCCGTATTGGGCCGACTCGCTAAAGAAGTCCCAACTCTTCGCGCGTCAGCTATCATCGCGCGGTGGCGAGCTCTGGGTCGAAGATCGCGGCGACCGCGTGCGGATAGCCGGCCAATGCGTTCCGATTGCCGAAGGGACCTTTACTCTGCAGGCTCCTAATGGACGTGAGGCTGCGAATCCTTGATAAGCTCCGCTTGAACGAGGTCGTTGCTGTTCACGCTCCGCATGGGAATATGCGTGCGCGTGTCGGAAACGGCCAGCGGAACCTTGTTGAGCGGGTCATACGAGATGTGTTGCTTTGAGGTGGCCTTCAGGTACCGGCCACCCTGCTGAGCGAGTGTGCCTTGGGTTTGAATCAGAATGGCGCCCTTGCCCTCCGGAATCGGGCCTTTACCGTGCAGCTGGTAGCTGCAATTCCAGGTGGTAAGATCGCCTGCAAATCCGGATGCGCCGGGTACGATTGCCGCTTTTACTTGATAAGAGTGTTTCCAACTCGACGTGCCGCTCGAGTTAAGTTCATTGAAAAAGTTCTGCGCCAACAACGGAAAGAGCGTTAGCTGAATGGGCGACAGCGCAAACGGACGTTGCGTGCACGAGACGCCGCCGTTTGGATGAAGTTCGCACGTGTTCGTAGCGCGCGGCCGAACGGTGTTCCACCACTCGTCGGTTCCTTTGATCGTAACGCCGCCGTCGCTAGCAGGACCAATCACGATCGTCTCGGTGCCGGTTCCGTTCCCAGAGCTTGCGACCTTTGTGTTGAAACCAAACCGAAAGACCAACGTGCGCGTCGCGGATTGCGCCGATGCGTGACCGCTTGGCACGACGAGTGCCGCGGCCAGCGCCGCTAACATGAAGCCGACGGTTCTCATTCTTTCTGCTACCTCCGAATGGAGCACTCGTTCGCCGACGCCCTCTTCGTCAACTGCTGCGGGTACGCTAGGCTCGTAGCGCCGGCATGGCTCGCTCGAGGTCGGCGATGAGATCGCTCGGCGACTCGAGGCCGATGCTCAAGCGCACGAGCCGGTGACCGTAGGGTGGCCTGCCGGGCGCGGACGCGATCGTATACGCGACGGCCAGGCTGGTCGTTCCCGCCCAGCTGTACCCGATTTCGAAGAGCTCGAGGGAGTCGACGAAGGCGAAGACCTGCTCGCGCGTCGGCCCCGGTGCGAACACGATCGAGAAGACGCCGGACGACCCGGTGAAATCGCGCTTCCAGAACTCGTGGCCCGGACAAGACGGAAGCGCCGGATGGAGCACGCGCGCGACTTCCGGACGCTCGGCGAGCCAGCTTGCGATTTTGAATGCCGAGTCTTCGATGGCAGCCAGACGCACGCCGAGCGTTTGGAGTCCGCGCAGCGCGAGGCTACAATCGTCGGGCGAGACCGCAGAACCGATCACCTGACGTGCGGCACCGAGCCTTTGGTAGAGCGACGCATCGCGAACGGTAATCGAGCCGAGGAGCAGGTCGCTGTGCCCACCGATATATTTGGTAATCGCCTGCATCGTAATGTCTACGCCGTGCGCGAACGCGTCGAAGAGAAGGCCCGCCGACCACGTGTTATCGAGCGCGACGATAACGTCGTTCGCGTGTGCCGCCGCGACAATCGCCGGTACGTCCTGCACTTCCATCGTGACCGAACCCGGGCTCTCGACCCATACCAGGCGTGTATTGGCGCCGATGAGCGATGCGATTTCGGAACCTGCGAGCGGATCGTAAAACGTCGCGCTGACGCCGAATCTCGAAAGAAGCGAGGTGGTGAGTCTGCGGTTGGGGCGATAGACGCTCAGGGGTACGAGTACGTGGTCGCCCGTTTGCAGCAGCGCAAAGTCGATGAGCGAGATCGCCGACTGACCGCCCGGCGTGAGAATCGTGTACCGGCCGCGC
The DNA here is from genome assembly GCA_963831815.1 of Vulcanimicrobiota bacterium. GTDB lineage: Bacteria > Vulcanimicrobiota > Vulcanimicrobiia > Vulcanimicrobiales > Vulcanimicrobiaceae > Cybelea. The sequence continues at coordinate 212,872 of CAWHRL010000001.1, read as the reverse complement.
TCGAGTTCGCCGATGCGAGCCGCGAGCTCGAGCGAGGTCGGCGTCCCGTAAAGCCCGTAGGTATAGCCCACGCGCTCTTGGTCCCACTCGTCGGTTACCGCGGCTGCCGATGAAAAGAGCGTCGTCGAGCCACGGTAGACAGGCGTCGAGAGCGCCCGATAACCTTGCGGCGCCTTTGCGCTTGGATGAATGAGTCGGGTCTGCCAAGTCTTGCTCATCCGCGCCGTTTTCATAGCGGCGAGGGCGCAGGCCTTTTGCCGCCGTAGTGGTCCCGATGAGGTGTTATTTCCTACGGCATGGCGTTGCGGTCGATCCCGAATCGTGGAGCGGAAACGACTTCGATCGGCCGCTCACTCGCGACGGTTGCGCGAGAATGGAGTACGAAGTTAGAGCGATCGACGACCTTTCGCTCGACCTCGATTGGATCGTCACGAGCCCGCTTTTGCGCGCAAAACAGACCGCCGAGATCGTTGCGGCGCGGCTCAACATGCGTACCAAGCTCGTCGAAGATCCACGTCTCGCCGGCGGCTTCAACCTCGAACGGCTTGGGACGATCCGCAGCCATTATCGAGCCGCCAAGGCGATCGTTCTGGTCGGACACGAGCCGTCGATGAGCGTGACGATTGGACGAGCGATCGGCGGCGCGAGCGTCGAGCTGAAGAAAGCCGCGCTCGCCGGCATCGAATTTCTTGACCCCGCCTCGTCTACGGGGACCCTCTTCTGTTTGGTTCCGCCGAAGGTGCTCGTCGCGCTGGGAAAGCGCTGAAGTTAAGTTTTCTCTCCGAAGAGCGCGGGATAGAGCAGCCCGGCGAGACCGCCGCCGATCAGCGGCGCGATCCAGAAGAGCCACAGCTGCGAGAGCTCTGCGGGTCCCGCGAAGAGCGCCGGCCCAGTGCTACGCGCTGGATTCACGGAAGTGTTATCGATCGGAATGCTGACCAGGTGGATGAGCGTCAACACGAGCCCGATCGCCAAACCGGCGAAGCCGGCTGGAGCGCGCCGGTCCGTCGCCCCCTGAATCACCATAAGAAAGAAGAACGTAAGCACGATCTCCGCGATCAGCGCCGAGGCCATACCGTAGCCACCCGGTGAGAGTGCGCCGTAGCCGTTGCTAGCGAACTGTCCGGCCACAAAGCCCGGTTTGCCGCTCGCGATCCAATAAAGAACCGCGGCGGCGGCGATCGCGCCGATAACCTGGGCAAACCAGTACGGGAGAACGTCGCGCGCAGGGAACCGTTTCCCGAGCCACAGGCCGAACGTCACCGCGGGGTTGATGTGACACCCGGAGATGGGTCCGATGGTATAGACCATCGTCAAGAGCGTCAAACCGAAGGCTAGCGCGACGCCCGCGAATCCTATGCCGAGCGTCGGAAATCCCGCAGCAATAACCGCGCTTCCGCATCCACCGAATACGAGCCAAAACGTGCCGAGGAACTCGGCGGATACGCGTTTGGAGAGGGCCATGACCACCGTTCCTTTCCGCGAAAACGTCTTATCGCGCAGAGCCTATTTGACTGCGCCGAGCCGGCGCTCCTTCGCTCGCGTGCTATGATGTTATCAGCGTGAAAGCCCGCCCGACGTGAAAACTCACACCTACCGCGCGCGCGTCCATTGGGCGCCGCTGGACGGCGAGGGCACCAAATCGTATCGAAGTTACTCTCGCGATCACACGATCGGCGCCGAAGGGAAGCCTGAGATCGCGGCCTCGAGCGATCCGGCGTTTCGCGGCAACCCCCGTCGCTACAACCCCGAGGAGTTGCTGATCGCGAGTCTTACGTCGTGCCATATGCTCTGGTACTTGCACCTCTGCGCCGTCAACGGAATAACAGTCGTCGAATATCGCGACGACGCGTCCGGTGTTATGGAAGAGGACGCCGACGGATCCGGGCAGTTCGTCGAAGCGGAGCTTCGCCCGTCGGTGAGGCTCGGCGATAACGGCGATCGATCGAAGGCGCTAGCGTTGCACGAACAGGCGCACCGGCGATGCTTCATCGCGCGGTCGGTGAACTTTCAAGTGACCGTCAAGGCCGAGATTCTGTAAGCGCGCGTCGCGCAGCGCGCGCACGGCCTCGTAACTGGGAGGCCGTGCGCGGAGCTCTGTGCCTATGAGTCTAGAGTGAACCCGGCGTTGACCCTGCCGACTCGGGACTGAGTTTCAAGTCGTACTGCTGAGTCTGATCGGCAAAGACGCTGTATCCGGAGACGGCCCGGCTATCGTAGCCGGTCTTCTCCAGCGTAAGCGTATAGTCGTCAGGTTGCAGAGAGAAGGCGATGTAGTGACCGTGGGCGTCCGTCGTTACGGTGAGGCTTTGCGAGGGGGAGCTGATTTCTACCCGCACGCCCGCCAGTGGTGCCCCGGTCTTTGCGTCGCTGACGATGCCGGAGATCCCGCCGAGCGTCCCGGCCGTCGCCACGGCCGCCTGGCTTGCGAAAACAGCAAGCAGGCCAAGTAGACTCAGCGAACGCCGCAGGGAAGAGAGTTTCATTGTTATCGTTTAACCTCGAATATGGAGACTGGAAGTGTCACCTCGAGGTTAAGCTTGCTCCGCCTCTACGTGCGACCGCAATAGAAAGAAAATCAAAAGCTATCGCAGTGAGAAGCTTTGATTCAAATCGGTCGCTCGGCTGAGAATTCGCTGAGGATCTTTGATGTCCAGAGCCGCAACACCATGCCACCAAACTCGTACTTTTACGCTGGGAAGCCGGGCGCCGCGGTGACGCTATTCGTAGATCGCGGGCATTTCGAGAACAAAGCGCGCGGCGCGACCCATGCGGCATCGGGCGACAGCACCGATCCGTCAAGCAAACGGAAACCTGTCGGCGAGTCGAATGCCGGTCCCGCCGCGCGCGAGCGGCTCCACTCTGCGAGCTGCCGAAGGACTTCGACGCTTCGAAGCCCCGCTTGGGTTCCCGTCGGGGTCACGATCAGTCCGCCGTCGTTTCGGCGCTCGAATTGATACCCGGGATTGCGTCGCGAGAGGTCCAGCAGGTCGGCATCGCTGACCGGCGTTCGTTGGTTGATGGTAATCGCCATGGTTGTTTCTCCACGCCATTCGATCACGCGCTTAACGAGGAGCAAATAGCATGACCGCGCAACTGGAAGGTCGTGCCGAATCTCAGTGAAGGCTTGACCTTACGACAAGCGGCGCTGATTGCAGGATTCGGTTATCTGCTCGATCCCGTTTCGTACGCCGAGTTTACCCTATATCCAAAGCTGGTCATTCCGGGACACATCGAGCAGACCGTGGCGAACATCGGCGCGCATCCCGGCCTCTTCCTTGCCATCTTCTTCTGCTATTTGATCAACTTCATCGGTGACGTCGTCATAGCGTGGGCGCTGTACTTCTTGCTGCGCCCAGTCAACCAGGCAGTCTCGCTGCTTGCGGCCCTGTTCCGACTGATCTTTACCGCTGTCGCGCTGGCCGCTTCGTTTAACGTGCTGACGGTTTATCGCATGGTGACGACGCCGGAATACCTCTCGCTCTTCGGCCCGGGTCCGCTCCACGCTCAGATCGCGCTATTGTTGCACTCGTTTCGATACGAGTGGTCGATGAGTCTGGTCGTCTTTGCGCTCCATCTGTTACTCGTGGGCGCCTTGATCTATCGGTCGGGATACCTTCCCAAGTGGCTTGGTGTAATTTTGGTCATCAACGGACTGGGCTGGATCATCGATCCGTTGCAGCCGTACCTCCTTCCAAATGCGAACCTCGACTTCATCTTCGTCACGTTCTTCGGAGAACTGATCTTCATGCTTTGGCTGCTGATCATGGGTTGGAGGATTAAAGAACCAGCCTAACAGCCCGCAGGCCGGAAACGACATGTTGCGGAAGCGTTCGCTATGTCGACTCGCTATGTAGCAGTTCTCTCGCTTTTGGCGCTCGCGGGCTGCGCGACCGGCTCGCAATCGTCGTTACCATACATGCACAGCACTACGGCACTACGCGCGCTCGAAGGCAGCGGAGCCGGAAAGATCACGCACGTCGTGTACGTCGTTCAGGAGAATCGTAGCTTCGATAATCTCTTCCAAGGCTATCCCGGTGCAAATACGGTTTCGAGCGGGATGAACTCAAGCGGTCAGACGATTTCGCTGCAGCCCTCGTCGCTGAAGAACGTATACGTCATCGATCACTCGGCGTACGCGATGTTCGCGGCCTGCAACGGAACCGGGAGCCTGCCGGGGACGAATTGCCGCATGAACGGCTTCAATAACGAAGGCGCTTACGGCGGCCCGCAAAATCCAGAGTACGTCTACGTGCCGCATGCCGAGTCGAAGCCGTACTTCGACATGGCGCGCGAGTGGGTCGTCGCCGATCGAATGTTTCAATCCCAGCTCGACGAGAGCTTCGTTGCGCATCAGTACGTTATCGCAGCGCAGGCGCAGTCGAGCGTCGACTTACCCTATGGGGCTTGGGGCTGCGAGGGAGGCTCGGGCGATTTCGTCGCGACGATCACCCAGCGGCGCACCGGCGGTCCGGCGCAGCAAGCATGCTTCGATTACAAGACGCTCGGCGACGAACTCGACAAAGCGAACTTGTCCTGGCGCTTCTACGCGGTGCGCTACGGCAACGACGCCGGCGGTAACGGCGGAACGTGGTCCGCCTATCAGGCGGTTAGGCACATCTTCTACGGCCGCGACTGGGGGAGAAACGTCGTCTCCCCGAATTGGAGATTCATCACCGACGTGCACAAAGGTTACCTCGCCAACTTCACATGGATCACACCCGAGTGTCCGGAGTCGGATCATCTCGAGTGCGGCGGCGGATACGGCCCCTCCTGGGTCTCGGCGATCGTGAACACGATCGGCCAGAGTAAGTTCTGGGACTCGACGGCGATCTTCGTGCAGTGGGACGATTGGGGCGGTTTCTACGACCATGTCGCGCCGCCGTTTGAAGATTACGACGGCAACGGTTTCCGCGTTCCGCTGCTCGTGATCTCGCCCTATGCGAAGAAGAACTACGTTTCACACGTGCCGTACGAAACGGCGAGCGTCTTGCGCTTCGCCGAGGATCTCTACGGCCTTTCAACGCTCTCTGCCGCCGACAAGCGCGCCACCTCTCCCGCCGCCGATGCCTTTGACTTCTCGCAACAGCCGCGCCCATTCGTAAAGATCGAGGCGCCCTACCCGGCAAAGTTCTTCATCCGTCATCGCTTCGGAAGCAGCAGCTATTTCGCGCCAGATTACGAGTGAGGGGTCCTCCCTATGAGTGCGGCGACTCGCCGCTCGGACCGTCGGCTTCAACGTTAATCGAGAGATCGACTTTATTGCCGACGACCATCGGGCCGAACGTCATGCCCCACTCAGTGCGATCGACGGTCGCCGTGGCGGCGTAGGCGACAATCGGGCGGCCGCGCGGCGATTTCCCCGAGGCGACCACCTTGGCGTTTAGCTGTACGGGGTGGGTCTGGCCGCGCATCGTGAGGTCCCCGGCAATCGTGAAGTTGTTGGGATCGCTGCCCTCGATCTTCGTGCTCGCAAATGTAATAGCCGGCGTGACAGCCGCGTTGAAGAAATGATCCGATCGCAGGTCGGCGTCGCGTCGGTCGTTGTGGGTGTCGAGTTTCGCCGCGTCGAGCTCGGCCGAAACGGCACTCGGAATCTGCGAACCTTCGCTCAGCTGCACTGACGCCTTGACGATCGGAATCGTTCCGATAACCGGCACGATGCCGAAGTGGCGTGCCGTAAATTGAGCGGTCGAGTGGACCGGGTCCACGAGCCAAGTCTGTTGTTCGGCCGCCAGGCTGGACGCCGAACTCAAAAGTGTCGTAACAAGAAACGCGAGTGTATACGATCTCATCTTTGCATCGCTTAGCGAAGAGGGAAAATGGTGGAGCTGTCGGGGTACCGCCCCCCGAGTCCAAGAAGTCTAACCGGCGCGTTCTCCAGGCTCAGCTTCGACTTTGTCTTATTCAGACGTACGCCTCGAAGCGTGGCTTACCGTCCGCTGCAGATTCTTGATCTCGCACGAGCGTCGAATCACGCGCGCGTGCCAGCCCGAGTTTGTGACCGGAGGGCAGAGCGGTTCGGGCCGACTCTCTGCGTCCGGTGACTAGCCTAGATTAGGCAGCCAGTGCGTATTCGTTATTGGCAGATATTGCCGTTGCGATCGTTTTAGGAGTGCTCGCAACTCCGCCTGCTGACGCCGGCTACGGCTTTCCTGTCGAACCTATTTCAGCCCCGCGGCACCCCTTCTACAAACTCGGGGTGACACACATTGTAACACAAAGGCCGGCCGCCAGGATTCGTGGCGGCCGGCGCTCGGATTCCTAGGCCTGGCCCTAGGCGGGCTGATTCTTGGGTTCGCCCATCGTGGCGATCACGGTGCCGACCAGCGCCAGGACGATGGCACCGATGAGTGTCGGCAGCCACCCGCCCTTGACATTGGGCGTGATCCACACGGCGAGTCCGAGTAGCGCCCAGTCGATGACCACTGTGAAGAGTCCGTGCGTTAACCAAGTGAGCGGAAGCGAGACCAGGCGAAGGATCGGCCCGATCAACATGTTGACGAGGCCGAAGATGAGCGCGAGTAAGACGACCGTCCAAAGGCTGTAGGCCCCGAACCCCGATACTCCCGCGGCATTATGGAAGCCCGGAACCAGCGAAATTATCAGCCATAAGACGATCGCATTTACGATGAAACGGATTAGCAGATGCATGTCACTCTCCTAGCGCAGTTTTGACGCGCGACGCCAGCGCCGGCGTCATCCCCTTGACGGCAGCGATCTCGTCGAGGCTGGCTCTCTTGATCGCTGCAACTGACCCGAAGGTCGCTAGTATTCGCTTCTTGCGAACCGGCCCTATCCCTTCGAGCGCATCGAGCGCGGACTGCGTCATCGATTTTGCCCGGCGCTGCCGGTGGTACGTGACGGCAAAGCGGTGTGCTTCGTCCCGAATTCGCTGAATGAGATGGAGCGCCGGCGAGTTCGCGGGTAGAACGATCGGCTCCGACTGATTGGGCACGTAGAGCCACTCGTGCTCCTTGGCTAGTCCCGCGACGACCAGCCCGGTCATGTCGAGCTCCTCAAGCACCTCGACCACGGCGCTGAGCTGTCCTTTCCCGCCGTCGATGAGCAACAGGTCCGGCTTCTTGTTGAACTTCTCTTTCTTCGCGAGTTCGCGTTCGATCGGCGTTTCGATGCGGTCGGTTTCGCGGCGCAGGTAGCGAAGACGCCGGCGTAAGGTCTCCTGCATCATCGCGAAATCGTTGGGGCCGCGATCGTACTGGATCTTGAACTTCCGGTACTCGCTCTTGCGTGCCCGGCCTTCGACGAAGACGACCATCGACGCGACTGGATTGGTTCCTTGAATGTTCGACACGTCGTAGCATTCGATCCGATGCGGCGGCTCCGGAAGTTCGAGCGCGTCGGCGAGATCGGTGAGCGAGCGTGCCTGCGCGGTCTCCTGCACTTCCTGATGCGCGAGAAACGCCTTGAGATTCTGCTCGGCGTTTTTCTTCACGAGGCGCATGTACTCGGCTCGCACGCCGCGCTTGGGCTGCAGGATGCGGACGCGCTGCCCTTTTATCGAGGTGAGCCAAGCTTCGATCGTCGGCCGCTCTTCCGGCAGACGCTCGACGAGCAACTCCTTTGGGACCGCGGCCGCGCTGCTCGCGCTCGAGCGGCGGCTTTCGGGGACCGGCGCCTGGTTATCGCGCGCGATGCGCACCGTCGAGAGGGCCTTTTCGTCCGGAGCGCCGGCCGTTCGCGCGGTGTAAAACTGTTTGAGAAACTCGCCGATAAGGACTTCGTCCGATTGCTCGTAGATGCCCTCGAGGATGAAGTGCTCCTGTCCGATCAGCTTGCCGCCGCGCACGAGAAAGACTTGCATGCAGGCTTGCCCCTGCGCGCGCGCGATTGCGACCAGGTCCATGTCGAGGCGCGACTTCCAAACGACTTTCTGTCCCTCAGTAACGCGGCGCACCTGCACGATGCGATCTCGGATTCGCGCTGCGGCCTCAAAATTGTAGTGCTCGGCGGACTCGGTCATCTCGCGCTGGAGACGCGCCAATAGCGATTCCTGTTTACCTTCGAGGAAGAGGACGACCTCGTCGATCGTGCGGTCGTAATCCTCCTCCGTCTGATAGCCGACGCACGGCGCGAGACAGCGCTTGATGTGATACTGCAGACACGGCCGCTTGCGCCGCCCGTCGATCGGCTCGCGGCAGGTGCGCAGCGGGAAGACCGTACGCACCAGATCGACCAGTTCGCGCAGCCCGTGTGCGTTGGTGTACGGGCCGAAGTAGCGGGCGCCGTCATTTCGAACGAAACGCGTGAAGACGACGCGCGGAAACGACTCGTTCGTCACCTTCAAGTATGGATAGCGCTTGTCGTCGCGCAGCCGGACGTTGAACGGCGGCTGATGGCGTTTGATCAGGTTCGCCTCGAGGATCAGCGCCTCCACTTCGTTCGTGACGATGATGGTTCGCACGTCGGCCACTTTCGCGACCATCGCGGCGGTGCGCACATGGTGAGGCGTGCCCTCTTGAAAGTACGATCGCACGCGGTTGCGCAACGAGATCGCCTTTCCGATGTAGAGAATTTCGCCGTCGCGCCCGATCATCAGATAGACGCCGGGCGCGTCCGGGATCTGCGAATTCACCCCGTGCGGGCGGGACGCGCGCGCGCGCGGACGATGAAGATCGTCGCAACCACCGCAGCGACTGCGACGGCCAGCGCCACGTAACCGCCGCGCCGTAAGAGCGGCAGCACCGCGTCGAGATGCGCTCCGAGAGCGCTTCCGAGCAGGATCAAGACCGAGCAGAAGATCAGCGAGCCGAGAAAGGTCCACAAGTAGAAGAGCGCGATATTCATCTCCGCGATGCCGGCCGGGATCGCCGCAATTCCGCGCAAAACCGGCAGAAAACGGCAGATGAATATTGCAAAGGTTCCCCATCGCTCGAAGAATTGATGCATGCCCGTCAATCGCTCGTGCGTGAAGTGAAAGTACTTTCCGTAGCGTTCGATAAGCGGCACGCCGCCGAACCGCCCGATGGCGTAGCCGACCGAGCCTCCGCCCAACTCGCCCGCAACCGAGACGCCGATCGTGAGCCACAGATTGCTCAGATGGCCGGTCGCCGTAAGCGCGCCGGCCAGCGGGAGGACGATCTCGGTGCCGATCGGCAGCCCGAGATTCCCTAAGGCCAGGCCTACAAAGAGGCCCACGTAGCCGTAGTGGTCGATCAACGCGACTGCGGCTTGCTGGAGGTGCTCCACGAAGCTCGTTACTCTACGGGCGAGACCGTGTTTCGCGAAGCCGCCCGCCGCAGAATCTCCGCTGCCGAGCTGCCTCCTTCACTGCGCAAGGCTTCGAAGAGCTCGAATGGTCCGACCTCGCGTTCTCCGGCCCGCTCTTCTGCCAGCGCAACGATTCGGCGCAGCCTCGGCGTGATCAGTATGCCTTCCCACAGACGGTCTTCGCCGGTACCGAGTGCTCGCCGAACCTCGGCGTGCACTTCCGGCACGTCGATGCCGTCGGCATCGAGCGCGCGAAGCATGGACGGATCGCGTTCCTCGAGCAACGCCACAAGCAGGTGCTCCGCACCTACGTAATAGTGGCTGTGGTTTCGGCATTCTTGCTCGGCGATGCGAAGCACGCGCCGCGCGGCCGGGTTAAATTTCGAGAACAAGTGACCCTTCGACAGCCCTTAGTCCTTCGACAAGCTCCCGATGACGGGGCCTCGGGTGACAAGGTAATGGAGAGGATATCGGGGCGACACGATTTGAACGTGCGACCTCTTCGTCCCGAACGAAGCGCTCTACCAAGCTGAGCCACGCCCCGAAGAGCCCGTAGCTTTCACACGACCATGCCCGCTTCCTTTGTGCGGCTTACTCAGGGCCACCTTAAAAAACCAGGGTCTAACTGAGAGCTTCCTGAACCCCGTTTGTAACCGATGAGATACGTGATCGTAGGGTGTGGACGCGTCGGATCCGCTCTCGCGAAATTGCTCGACTCCGACGGACACGAAGTAATCGTTGTGGACGAAAACGCGGCCGCTTTTAAGCGTCTCGGACCGAAGTTCTCCGGACACGAAGTAGTCGGGACCGGCATCGATTACGACGTCCTCAAGCGCGCCGGCGCCGCGAGCGCTGACGGCTTTGTGGCCGTCACCAACGGCGACAACCGCAATATCATGGCTGCGCTCATCGCGCAGCGGATGTTCAAAATAAAACGCATCGTGGCGCGTATCTACGATCCACCGCGCGGGCAAATGTACCGGGAACTGGGCGTGCAAACCGTCTGCCCTACCACCGTCGGTGCGAAGTTGATTCGCGACGTGTTGATCGAAGCTCCGTGGGACGCACAGAACTTCGATCTCGGCAAACTCACGTCGCTCTGCGTCTTCGTGGGGCGCAGCGATGCCGGTAAGCGCGTTGCGGAGATCGAGGAGACGGGGCGGATCCGAATCGCAGCGGTTCGGCGTGGCATGCACGACGTGGTGGTCGCTTCGAACGACTTGGTGCTGGAGGAAGGCGACGAGCTGAGCGCCGTGGTCGCTCCCAATGCAATCAGCGACTTCGCGCAGAGATTTCCTCAAGCCGCTCCCCGCACGGCAGTGACGGCGTAGGCGACGTGTTCATCCTCATCGTGGGCGGCGGCAAAGTCGGAACCTACTTGACGCGGGCGCTGCTCAATCAAGGTCACGAAGTCGTCGTGATCGAGAAAGACGACCGCAAAGCGAAGATGCTCGAGCGCCTAATCGACCGGCAAGTAGCCGTCGTCGGGGACGGTTGCGACCCGCTCGTTCTCGAGGCGGCAGGCGTGAGCCGAGCCGACGTCGTCGTTGCAGACACCGGCGACGATGAAGATAACCTCGTCGTGGTCCTGCTTGCGAAGAGAAAATCGAAGGCTCGCTGCATCGCGCGGGTCAATAATCCGGCCAACAAGCTGATCTTCAACTCACTGGACACGGAGGATCCGGTCATCGTCATCTCATCGACCGAGCTCATCCTCGACGTGCTCAACGAGCACGTGAACGCCTCGAAGTATCGCTCCATGCTCGAGACGATGCACCTCTTCGGTAAAGGAAACATGCAGCTCGTCAAAGTGGCGATTCCCGAGCAGTCGCCGGTCGACGGCAAGCGCCTGGCGGAGATCGACTTTCCGCACAACTCGGTGGTGGTGGCGGTGGATCGAGCCGATCGCGACCTCGAAATCCCCACCGGCGACACCACACTGCGCGCCGGCGATGCGATGATCGTGATCGTGAAGAACGGCGCAGCCGAGCGAATCCGCGCCGTACTTGGTGCTTGACTAGATATAGCCCTTTTTCAGCGCAACGACCGCGGCTTGCGTTCGGTCGGCCGCGGATAGTTTCTCCAAAATGTCGCGAATGTGACCTTTTACGGTACCCAAGCCGATATGGAGGCTCCCAGCTATCTCCGAGTTCGCGCGTCCCTCCGAAATCAAGCGCAAGATCTCGGTTTCGCGCTCGGTTAGCGGCGAAAATCGAGCATCGCTTGGTTTCGTTGCCGCGAAACGCGCCAGCACGACGTGTGCGATTCGAGGGTCGAAGTACGCGCCGCCTTCGCTGGCGATACGAACCGCTTCCGCGATCCGTTCTAGTTCCGAGCTTTTGAGACAGTAGGCGTCGGCCCCGGCGGCTAACGCGGCGAGCACCTCATCTTCGAGGTCGACCATCGTCACGATCACGACACGCGTGCTCGGTAGTTCGGCTCGGACGCGCTTCGTCAGCGCAACGCCGTCGAGCGCCGGGATCCCGATGTCGATGACCGCCACGTCGGGTCGCTCGCGCGCGATCGTTTCCCATCCCGTCAAACCGTCCGCAGCTTCGCCAACGACGTCAAAGGAGCTCTGCAGCGCTGTACGCAAGCCGGCTCGAGTCAACGCATGGTCTTCCACGATGACCACCCGAATTCGATCGCTGGATCCCACTCTTACGGAGTCACTCGCTCGCCACCGGAAGCATTAGTGTAAAGGTGCTCCCACTCGGCTCTCGCGGCGCGTACGTAACACTCCCGCCATGCTTTTCCGCAATTCGTCGAACGATATAGAGGCCCAGCCCAGTGCCCGCACCGGGATGACCTGCTCCGAAGCGTTGAAAGAGCCCTTCGCGGCGCTCCGGCGGAACGCCGTAGCCGTCATCTTCCACGACGATCGCGACGAATTGGTTCGAAGCGTAGTCCCGCACCGCGACGTGGCCGCCTCGCGGCGTCGCGTCAATCGCGTTCGCCACGAGATTTGCGATTGCCCGGCGGATCTCGTGCGGATCTCCGAGCGCCGGCAGCTGATGGGACGGCACGTCGGCTTGGAGTTCCACCCCTTTGACTTCGGCGACTGGCCGAAGCTCGGCGACGATGCGAACGACCAGGTCGGCGGCGTTGACCCGCTCGCGCACAGTCGATGCCTCGCCCGCTTCGTATCGTGCCACCAGCAGTAGCGTTTCGACGATCCGCCGCTGATCGTCGTTGGCCGCGAGCGCCGTCTTGAGGATTTCCCGATACCCTTCGGGAAGCTCGCCGTAAGCGCCGGAAAGCGCTTGATTCATAGTGACGTGCGCTGCCGCCAGCGGCGTGCGCAGGTCGTGCGCCAAAGCATAAACGATGTCGCGAATCACGTCGCTGCGTTCGGTCAGTTCGTCTTTTTGCCGGGCGATCTCCTCGTTACGTGCGCCTAACTGAGTGAAGAGATGTGCTTGGTCGAGCGCCATCGATGCCTGCTCCGCAAACGCTCGCGTCGTCGTGAGCGCATCGCCACCGAACGACTTGCCTGCGCTTACCGACTCGATCAGCACGTGTTCGACCGAGTCGCCCGTTGCGATCGGTGTCACAATCGCCTCGGTCGCCCCGAGCGCGCCGAGCGTCAGCCGCCCAAGCAGGTCGTGGTTCGTAACTCGAAAAGCGCCGTCTCCTTCGCCCGCTCGGGCCACCAACGATGCGATCTCGGCGGTGAGCGCGCGCCGTTCGACCGAGATATCGGCGTCGCCGTCCGCGTATGAGAGTACCAGCGACGGCCCGAAGGGCGCCTCGCGCACGATGAGGGTCGCCTTTGAAGCGCCGACCACAACGAGCGATTCCCGCGTAATGGCGCGCTGCACGAGCTCGACGTTGAGCGTTTCGCGCACGCGGCCGGTCGCCTCACGAAGCGATTTTTCGATCTCTACTTGGCGCATGCGCCCCGCCGAGACTCCCGCCTCGCGAGCGTACTCCTGCGTCTTGACGCTCAAATAGCCGACCAACACAAAAGACGCGGCAAGGAGCAGCCGGTCTCCGATCGCGATGCTGTCCCAATGATAGCCGGCTTGAACTCCGTTGACGTACCCCGCGACGACGTTCGCAATTTCGGCTACGATCACGAGGTTGGTGGTCAGTCTGCTCTGGAGCGCAAGGCTACTGAGCGCGATCGGTCCGTTGAACAAGATCGCCGCAATGAAAAGCTGCGGAGTCACGAGATCGACGATCCAGGCGAGGGCGAGTAAGCCGTAACAAAGCCAAGCCACGCACGCGCGTTTTCGGGCCGACCGGCGGGGGCGCCTTGCCTGAAGCGGAGAAGGCTGGCGGCGATGGATCGCACGGCGCGAGCGGAAGAGCTGCTGCGCGAAATCGGCGGTCGCCCGCGACTCGTCGTTTATGTCGCCAGCGCCCCCGGTTCCGGTAAGACTCGACGGCTGCTCGAAGACGCGCGGCGCCTTGCTGCGGACGGCAAACGCGTGGCCATCGGATGGATTGAGACGAAGGGACGTCCGGAGCTCGAGCGCATAGCCGCGGGATTGCCTCGCATTGCGCCGCGGCGGGTCACGCTCGGGGAACGCGTCTTCGAGGACTTCGATTACGAGGCCGCGCTGCGCGAAAAGCCCGACGTCGTCGTTCTCGACGAGCTCGCACACGACAATCTGGGCGATTCGACGAACGCGAAGCGCTGGCAAGACGCGCTCGCGCTAAAGAACCACGGCATCGGAGTCATCGGCGCCTTCAACATTCAGCATCTCGAAAACGTGGCGCCGGCGGTCGAGTCGCTCATCGGCTTCCCGGTGCGGGAAATCATCCCGCTCTCGTTTCTGCAAGCCGCTGACGAGGTCGTAGCGCTCGACGTTTCGCCCCGCCTGCTCCAGAGCCGCGTAAGGGCCGGGAAGATCGTTAACGAGGCGGACATCGAGCGTGCGCTAAACGGAATCTTCAAAGAGCAGACGCTCTACATGCTCCGCGAGCTGCTGCTGCGCACCGTGGATAGCCTCACGCTCCCGGCGGTAAGGGACGGCCGCACCTCCATGGCGGCCGCCTTCGTCTACCCCAACGTCGATCAGATCGCGTACCTCAAGCGGACGGCGGCGATCGCACAGGCTCTCGACCTTGGACTCGAGGTGGTTGCGGTTGCGGGCGTAGATCGCGCGTCGCTCGAGCGCATCAGCCGCGACCTGGGCGGCGAGATGCTCCACGAAACATTCGATCCGTCAAGTTTGCCCGGCGACGCGCTACGGGCGTCGCTCGTGGCGCTTCCCCACGGTCGAATTGCGGCGAAGCTCGCCAACTTGCCGCTTCCGTACGACCTTTTCATTGTCGGCGCGGGTCAAACGTATCTAGGTGCGAATCCGGTGCGCTCGCCGTACTCGCAAACCGCCGGGGACCGTCTGCGCGTAGGTTACGGAAGGCTCACCGTCTACATCGGCGCCGCCGCCGGAGCGGGAAAGACTTACGCGATGCTCGATCGCGCGCACCAGCTTCGCGCGGATGGCATCGACGTTGTGGTGGGCTTCGTCGAAACACATGGGCGGAAGGAAACGGCGGCGTTGCTCGACGGTTTGGAGGTCATCCCGCCGAAGGTCGTCGCGGTCAACGGTATGACCTACCGCGAATTCGACCGCGATGCGCTTATCGCGCGAAAGCCTCAGGTCGCGTTGATCGACGAGCTCGCGCATACTAACGCGCCGGGCTCGATTGCACCCAAGCGCTTCTACGACGTGCTGGCCGTTCTCCGCGCGGGCATCGACGTGATAACGACGCTCAACGTCCAACATCTCGAAGGTTTGGGCGACACGGTCTTGCGGCTGACCGGAACGATCGTCCGGGAAACGCTGCCCGACGGAATCCTGACGCTCGCCGACGAGGTGATCCTCATCGACGTCACGCCCGAGACGCTACGCCAGAGGTTGCGCGACGGAAAGATCTATCCGCCCGAACGCTGCGAAGCGGCGCTCGCGAATTTCTTTCGCACGGAAAATCTCTTCGCACTGCGCGAGCTTGCACTCCGCGAGGCGCTCCGCGCTCGCCACCGCGAACGAATAACGTCGCCCTTCGAGCGAATTCTGCTGGCAGTCGGTTCGCGCGAGGTCGATCTCACCATGGTCGCGCGCGCGGGCAAAGTCGCGGCGCGTCTTGCGATTGAGTTTGCGATCGCTCACGTCAACGCGCCGCGCGAAAAAGTGGATTCCGTAATCGTCGAAAAGCTCCGGGCCGAAGCGCGTAAGACCAACACGGAGTGGATCGAACTCGTTGCCGAAGACGTGCCGAAAGCATTGCTCGACGTGGCGCGGTCGCGTCCCGAAACGACGATTGCGGTAGCGGGTCCGCAACATGCTTCACGTTGGCCGCAGCGTCCGGCATTTCCGCGCAGATTGCTCGACGCCGGAGCTCGCGAACTGCTCGTTCTTCAACCACCCGGCAATGCAACAGACGCCTCCGTCATCTCCGACGAGTAGCGGGTCAGCCGCCAAAGGCAGTGTCACCCTCAAGTAGCCGGTCAGCCGTCAAAGCGGGCGTCGTCAAAGGCAGTGTCGCCCTCGAGTAGCCGGTCAGCCGTCAAAGCGGGCGTCGTCAAAGGCAGTGTCACCCTCGAGTAGCCGGTCAGCCGTCAAAGCGGGCGTCGTCAAAGGCAGTGTCACCCTGAACGGAGTCGAAGGGCAGTGTCACCCTGACCCCCTCGTCTTTGCTCGGGATAAACTTCGTCGTCTCGAGCGCGAACCACGCCCGTGTCATCCTGAGCGGAGTCGAAGGACGACACGGGCGAGTAAAACCTCGCAGCGGTTTGATTGGAGCATTCAGCAAGTTCGTGGATCAGCTTCCAGTCACTCCCGATTAGCGCAAGTTTCTTGGCGCGGGACCAACCTTTGAGCTGCTTCTCCCAACCGATCGCCTCGTCCACGTTATGGAAGTCTGATGAGTGGACGAGCTTAAACGGCCGGCGCTTGAACGTATAGCATCGGGGATCGATCCCAAACTGATGCTGCCCGATCCGCAGCTCAAGATTGTTTGTAATTCCAACGTAGAATGATCCGTCGGCGCAGAGCAGCATGTAGACGTAGTAAGTCTTCATCGCTGTGCATTCTGCGCGGCAGCAAGTGGAGCGCAAGAGGAGGGCAGTGTCGCCCTTCGACTCCGCTCAGGTGACACTGCCTTTAACACCTGATCGGCTACTTGACCGCCACACTGCCTTTGACAAGAACCGCCGTTGGCGAGACCGGATAGAACGTTAGGCTATTGCGGCTGTAATCCGTCCAGGGCGAGGTTAATCTCGAGCACGTTGACGCGCGGCTCGCCTAGAAAGCCGAACGTTCTACCTCGCACGTGCCGTCCTACGAGCGCTCGAACCGCCGCAAGGCTCATTTGCCGCGCCTTCGCGACGCGCGGCGCTTGCCAGTACGCCGCCTCCGGCGTGATGTCCGGGTCGATGCCGCTGCCGCCGGAGGTTATTAAATCCATTGGCGGCAAGCCGCTCGCATCGGGATTCTCCTTCTCCAGCGCGGCGATCGTCGCTCTGGTCGAATCGATCAGCTTTTTCGACGTCGGCCCCAAATTCGTTCCGCCAGTCGCGGTGGGATCGTAACCTTTGCCGGCGGCCGACGGCCGGCCATGAAAGTACTGCGGTTTTCTCCAAAGCTGGCCGATGATGGCGGAGCCGACCGTCCTGCCGTCGATCGTAACGGGTGAGCCCTCGGCTTGCCGCGGAAAGATCACCTGCGCGAGCACGGTCATCACCAGCGGGTAGATCAGCCCCAACAGAATCACTGAAACGATCGTTACGCGCAGAGACGTGCCCAGATGGCTAATCATGCTTTTTTTGCGTTCCTATGTCAGATGAAGCGCCGCAAGGATCATATCGATTACCTTGATGCCGATGAATGGCACGATGATCCCGCCGACGCCATAGAGCATCACGTTCTCGAAGAGAACGCGGTTGGCGCCCTTGGGTTCGTATCGTACGCCGCGTAAGGCTAGCGGAATCAGGGCGACGATAATGAGGGCGTTGAAGATCACTGCCGAGAGGATTGCGCTCTGCGGCGTCGTCAAGCGCATGACGTTGAGCACGGCCATTGCAGGATAGGCGATCGCAAACATCGCCGGCAGAATCGCAAAGTATTTCGCTACGTCGTTGGCGATCGAAAAAGTGGTAAGCGCGCCGCGCGTCATCAAGAGCTGCTTGCCGATTTCGACGATCTCGATCAGCTTGGTCGGATCGGAATCGAGGTCGACCATGTTCGCGGCTTCTTTTGCGGCTTGCGTCCCGGAGTTCATCGCCACCCCGACGTCGGATTGAGCTAGCGCCGGCGCGTCGTTCGTGCCGTCCCCGGTCATGGCAACAAGCCGCCCCGAACCCTGCTCGCGCTTGATGAGCTCCATCTTCGTCTCTGGAGTAGCCTCGGCTAGAAAGTCGTCGACGCCGGCTTCCTTGGCGATCGTCGCTGCGGTAAGCGGATTGTCGCCCGTAATCATCACCGTGCGAATCCCCATCGCACGCAGCCGGCTGAAGCGTTCGGTCATGTTCGGCTTCAAGATGTCCTTGAGATAGATGACGCCGACGATCAGCGTATTGCGAGCGAGCAATAGCGGCGTTCCACCGCTGCGAGCGATGCGTTCGATCGTGGGCGTGAGGTCGCTCGACGGATTACCGCCGGCCTCTCGGATCCAGGCAAGCACCGAATCCGGAGCGCCCTTGCGAATTTTCGTTCCGTCGGCGAGGTCGAGGCCGCTCATGCGCGTGTAGGCGCTGAACGGAACAAAAACGGATCCGGCCGGCGCCTCGCCATCGCGCGCGCCGGTCTGCTGCGCGAGCGCGACGATCGAACGTCCCTCCGGAGTTTCGTCGGCGAGCGAGGAGAGGTAGGCAATACGCGCCGCATCGCGCGCATCAATGCCGGGAGACGTCATGATCTCGACGGCCTGGCGGTTGCCCAGTGTGATCGTTCCGGTCTTATCGAGCAAAAGCGTGTCGACATCGCCGGCCGCTTCGACGGCGCGACCGCTCATCGCCAAGACGTTGCGCTGCATCACGCGATCCATACCCGCTATGCCGATTGCCGAGAGCAGTCCTCCGATCGTCGTCGGAATGAGGCAGACGAGCAACGCAATCAGAACGGTGACGCTTTGGTGGGTGTTGGCGTAAAGCGAAAAAGGAGCCAGCGTGGCGACCGCAATCAGGAAGATGATCGTAAGGCCGGCCAGCAAAATGGAGAGCGCGATCTCGTTTGGAGTTTTCTGCCGCTGCGCGCCCTCTACCAAGCGAATCATACGATCGAGGAAGCTTTCGCCCGGATCTGCCGTTACGCGCGCGACGATGCGGTCGGAGAGCACGCGCGTGCCGCCGGTCACCGCGCTACGATCGCCGCCCGACTCGCGGATGACCGGAGCCGATTCGCCCGTTATCGCCGATTCGTCGATGGTCGCCGCGCCTTCCAGTACGTCCCCGTCGGCGGGAACGATTTCGTCCGCCTCGACGACGAAACGGTCGCCTTTGCGCAGGCTGGTGCTTGTGACGCGTTCCTCGGTATCGTCGGCACGCAGCAAGCGTGCGAATGTGTCCGATTTCGTGCGGCGCAGCGCCTCGGCTTGGGCTTTGCCTCGCCCTTCAGCGACGGCCTCCGCGAAGTTTGCAAATAGCACCGTAAACCAAAGCCACGCGGCGATCGCAAAGTCGAACCCCGGCGAGCCGGTGTGGCGCAGAAGGTCGCGGACGAAGAATATCGTCGTCGCCGCCGCACCGACCTCAACCACGAACATCACCGGGTTGCGCGCTTGCCAGCGAGGATCGAGCTTCGCGAACGAGTCCGCGAACGCGCGGGTGAGAATCGGCCGGTCCAAAAGCGGGCGAGCTTTCGGACGTCGCTCCAAGCGCCGCTGACTAAGCATTAATGACCATCCCTAGAACGTCTTTCCTTGCAGCATGAGCAGATGTTCGACGATCGGACCGAGCGAGTCGGCGGGTAGAAATGTGAGCGCTCCGACGATCACGATCACGCCGATGAGCAGCGCGACGAAGATGCCCGAGTGCGTTGTGAAGGTGCCCGGACCTTCGGGGACCGACTTCTTACCGGCGAGCGCTCCCGCCAGCGCGAGCGCCGGCACGGCGACCGCGAACCGGCCGAACATCATGTTGACGCCGGTCAGCAGGTTGTAGAAAAGATTCGGACCCAACCCCGCAAAGGCAGAGCCGTTGTTCGCGTTGGTCGACGTAAAGGCGTAAAGGATCTCCGAAAAGCCGTGTGGGCCGCCGTTATTGAGCGTCGCCAAGCCGGCCGGCAGTACCGCCGCAATCGCGGTCGGCACGAGGCAAAGTACCGGCGTAACGAGGGCGGCCAGAATCGCAAACTGGACTTCGCGGCGTTCGACTTTCTTTCCAAGATATTCGGGCGTTCGCCCGACCATCAGACCGGCAATGAACACGGTCAAAACGACGAAGACGATCATGCCGTAGAGACCGCTGCCGACGCCGCCGAAAACGATCTCGCCAAGCTGCATGTCGACCAACGGAATGAGGCCGCCGAGCGCCGTAAAGGAGTCGTGCATGGAGTTCACCGCACCGCACGAGGTGTCGGTGGTGACCGTTGCAAAGAGCGCCGACGCCGGAATGCCGAACCGGCACTCTTTGCCCTCCATGTTCGCACCGGCAACGCCCAACTGATGGACGATAGGGTTCCCGGCTGCCTCGGCCCAGTACGCGACGGCGAAACCCGCAAAGAAGAGAATTGCCATCGCTATGAAGATCGCCCAGCCTTGGCGCGTGTCTTTGACCATCTTGCCGTACATGTACGTCAGCCCGGCCCCCAGCGAGAAGATTAAAAGCAGCTCCACGAGGTCGCTCAACGGCGTCGGATTCTCATTCGGCGACGCCGAGTTGGCGTTGACGAACCCGCCGCCGTTGGTGCCGAGCTCTTTGATGACTTCCTGCGAGGCCATCGGGCCGCCCGTAATCGTCTGAGCGAAGCCTTCGATCGACTTTACGCTTTGGTACGCGTGAAAGTTCTGCGGTACGCCTTGCGAAACGAGAAAGAGTCCGACCACAATCGAGATCGGAAGCAGCACGTAGAGCGAACAGCGCGTGAGATCCACCCAAAAGTTGCCGAGGGTCTTGACGTTGGTGCGCACCAGACCGCGGACGACCGCAACCGCGAGCGCGATGCCAACCGCAGCCGAGACGAAGTTATGCCAAGCCAGGCCCGCCATCTGCGAGAGATAGCTCATCGCGGTTTCGCCGGAATAGAACTGCCAGTTCGTGTTCGTAGTGAAGCTGACCGCGGTGTTCCACGCCAAGTCCGGCGTCATATTGTCGACGTGCGCGGGATTGAATGGCAGCCATTTCTGCGTGCGAAGCAAGACGTAGAGATAACCGAGACCGATCAGCGAAAAGGCGAGCATCGAAAGCGCGTAGGCGTACCACGTCATCTCTTCACCTTCGCGAACGCCGCAAAGACGGTAGATCAGCTTTTCGAACGGAACCAACACGGGGCTAAGCCAAGTGCGCTCGCCTTGGAAGACGCGCGCCATGTACAAGCCCAGCGGCTTGGTCAGCGCGAGAACGATGAGAAAGAAGACGAGAGCTTGTACCCATCCGATCGCGGTCATCTAGAACCTCTCCGGCCGCAGCATGGCAAAAACGAGATAGGCCAGTCCGGCAACGGTAAGTACGAGGCCGAGCGCGTCATCGAAGCCCACGGCCTATACCTTCTCGCAACCGAGGACGTAAAGGTCGAGGACGACAAAACAGACGATTGACAGCGCGATGATTCCAATCTCCAGGAGCACGCGCTCAGCATAGCCGACGCTAGGCACGCGTGCCACCCGTCGTTTGGATGATCCGAAAGGATAGCCGGATGGATGATCCGAGTGACGGCTGCTGGATTTTTCCGTTGGGTTCTATAATGGCAGCGCCATGAATCGTACAACGCTTTTCGCCGGAGCGGCTCTCGTTTGGGGACTCGCCGCCGGCGCCGGCGGCGCGAGCGCTCAAACGCCCTCGCCTTCGGCTTCGCCGATCGCCTCGCCGTCACCGACGCCGAGCGCGCCTAGCGACCCGTGCGGGTCGCTCCTCTCGATCGTGAATCGCCCTACGGTATCGACGGGCGTCTGCACGGTGCGGCCCGGCCATTTTCTGCTCGAGAACGGTTATACGAACACGACGTTCACCGGAGTCGGAGGCGGCAGCAATGCGATTTACCCGCAGTCGGTGCTCAGAGTCGGTACCGCCGACCCTCACCTCGATTTTGAGTTCAGTTTTCCGAGCGCCGAAACGTCGTCGGTCGGCGGACCGCGGGTGAGCGGATCGAGCGACGTGACTCTTGCCACGAAATACGAACTCGGTTTCAACTCGAAAGCCGACTGGGGCGTGTACGGCGCGATTACCTATCCGACTGGGAGTCACGCCTTCACGGCTGGAAACGCCGAGTTCACAGGCGATTTCAATGGGGCCTACACGATCAATTCGGAGTTCAGCCTCGCGGGTACGCTTAGCTTCAACGCGTTGAGCGCGGCAAACTCGGTCGGCGCGTTCCAGTCGTATTTTGCCTTCATTCCGAGCTTGGAGCTCAGCGCGGCGCTGCCGGGAGGCCCGTCTCAGATCTCTGCGGAGTACGCCTATTTCTCCGCGGCGGGTCCCGGGCTTGGCTCGAAGAACCTTTTCGACTTCGTCTACCAGCGCGACTTTGGCGGCCACCTGCAGTTCGACGTCGAGTACGGCTTCTCGCCGACGCTAATCAACGGCCAGAAACAGCATTACGTGGGAGCCGGCCTCTCCTTCATGAACTAGCCTCACGAACCAGCTCGCGAGCGGGAAAAACATAGCGTGCGCCTAACGGCGCACGCTATGAGTACTACCGTCAATATCGGGAACACCGGCTTTATGCTGCTCTGCGCGAGTCTTGTCATGCTCATGACTCCGGGGCTCGCGTTTTTCTATGGTGGGCTGGTCCAGCGCAAGAACGTGCTTACCATCATGATGCAGAGCTTTATGTCGCTCGGATGGACGACAGTTATCTGGTTCGCCTTCGGTTACTCGGAAAGTTTCGGGGCGGACTGGCACGGCATCATCGGCAACCCGGGGACGTACGCCTTCTTACGGGGAGTGACGCTGCATACGATGTTTACCGGGAACGATGCCGCCATCCCGCTAGTCGCGCACATCGCGTATCAAATGATGTTTGCGATCATCACCCCCGCGCTGATCACTGGGGCGTTCGCAAATCGCGTAACGTTTAAAGCGTACTTCTTGTTTTTAACCCTCTGGCTGGTCTTCGTCTATTTTCCATTCGTACACATGCTGTGGAGTCCCCATGGCCTGCTCGCGACGTGGGGAGTGCTCGATTTCGCAGGTGGTCTCGTCGTGCACGCCTCGGCCGGTTTTGCGGCCCTGGCATCCGTGCTTTACGTCGGCAGGCGTCACGTAGTCGACAACAGACCACACAACGTTCCGCTCATCGCACTAGGGACGGGTCTGCTTTGGTTCGGCTGGTACGGCTTCAACGCCGGATCCGAGCTTCGCGTCGATTCGGTGACGGCCTCCGCATTTCTCAACACCGATATTGCAGCCTCGTTCGCGGCAATTACGTGGCTCTTCGTCGAATGGGCTCGCGGACGTCAGCCGAAATTCGTCGGTTTGCTGACCGGCGCGGTCGCCGGCCTCGCAACGATCACGCCGGCCGCGGGCTATGTTTCGCCCACGACGGCGGTGATCATCGGAATCGCCGCAGGAGTCCTCTGCTACTTTGCGGTCACTCTCAAGAATCAGCTCGGCTGGGATGATGCGCTGGACGTTTGGGGCGTACACGGAGTCGGTGGATTCTTGGGCATCGTCCTGCTGGGCGTTTTCGCGTCCACGTTGTGGGACCCCAACGGTGCCGACGGCCTCCTTCGCGGGAATCCCGCGTTTCTCGGTAAGCAGTTCGTCGCGGCCGTCGTCTGCAGCAGCTGGGCCTTCGTCTTTACGTATGCGATGCTATGGTTGATCAACTTGGTGACGCCCGTCAAGGTGGATGAGGTTGCCGAGGAGCACGGGCTCGACGTCGCGCTGCACGGTGAGGAGGCCTATCCGCTCGGGATCTGATCGGATCATCCGTTAGGACGCTGCCGCAGGCACGATGATCCTCATATAATTGCGTTCTGGTGGCCTGGCTGAACGCGGTCGTCTTCCTGGCGCTGCTCCTGGTCGCGGCTTCGCCGCTCGCGCGGTACTTGCATGCGGTATTCGAGGGGCGTCTGCACCTGTGGGGCGAGACGGCCCTACACCGATGCTGCGGCATCGACCCCAAGCGCGAAATGGGATGGGCCGAGTATACTCTCGCCGCGATCGCGCTATCGCTCGTCACGACCTTGGCCGCTTACGCAGTCATGCGTACCCAGCAGTGGCACGGACATTTCTTCAACCCCCAAGGTTTTCCGAACGTCGCTCCGTGGATAGCCTGGAACACCGCTGTCAGCTTCGTCACGACGACCGACTGGCAGTTCTACTCCGGCGAAAGCACTATGAGCTATCTCTCGCAGATGGCGGCGTTGGCGTGGCTCAATTTCGTGGCGGGCGCGATCGGCCTGGCCGCGGGTATTGCCGTCATTCGAGGCTTCGCGCGTAGAAACAGCGCGACGCTCGGGAACTTCTGGGTCGATTGCGTGCGAAGTCTCTTCTACGTCTTGCTGCCGCTATGCGCGTTCTTCGGGCTACTCTACGCGTCGCAGGGTATACCTCAAAACTTCTCGCGCTACCTCGCGGTAACCAATGCGGAAGGCTTCGCGCAGAGTATCACCGGCGGCCCGATCGCATCGCAGGAAGCGCCGAAACTGCTGGGCGGCAACGGCGGCGGCTTCGTCGGCGCGAACTCGGCGTCGCCGAACGAAAACCCCAACGGCGTCTCGAATCTACTCGAACTCTTAGCCATCTGGCTGATCTCTACAGCCTTTCCACTGCTCTTCGGCCGGATGACCGGTAACGCGCGTGCGGGCCGAGCGCTGCTCGTCACGATGCTCGTGCTCGGCGTCGGGTCGTTTGTCGGAGCGCAGCTCTCCGAACAGGCTGGAAATCCAATCGTCCACGCCATGGCAGTTCACGGTGGTAACATGGAGGGCAAAGAGGTGCGGTTTGGCGTCGTCAACGCCGGGCTTTCACTTGCGGTTGCAACCGACTCGGGCACGGGATCGTCGAACTTTGCGTACGATTCGCTCACTCCGCTCGGAGGATTCTTCGCGCTGCTGAATCTCGAGCTAGCGGAGATCATCTTCGGCGGCGTGGGCAGCGGCCTCTACGGAATGTTGGTCTTCGTGGTGGTCACCGTCTTCTTGGCGGGTCTGATGGTAGGACGCACGCCCGAGTACCTCGGAAAGAAGATCGAACGGCGTGAAGTGCAGTTTGCAATGCTTGCGGTGCTCACCTTTCCGTGCATCATCCTCTTTGCGACCGCGGTCGCGGTCGTCATACCGCAGGGCACGGCGACGCTCGGGAACTCCGGGCCGCACGGCTTCAGCGAAATGCTTTACGCATTCGCGTCGGGTGCGGCAAACAACGGATCGGCCTTCGCCGGTCTCGGAGCGAACGTCTTCTATGAAATCGCGACCGGATTGATAATGCTCGGCGGAAGGTTCCTGGTGATGATTCCCACGCTCGCCCTCGCCGGGTCGCTCGCGGCGAGGCCGACGAACGACCTTTCGCATGTGGGCACGTTCAGAACGGACAATACGCTCTTCGTCGCGCTGCTGGTCGGCGTGATCCTATTGGTCGGGGCTTTGACATTTCTTCCGGCCGATCTGCTCGGCCCAATAGCCGAGCATTTCGAGCTCCAGCGGGGTATGACGTTCTAAACGGACGTGTCCAACGAATGTCGCCAACGCCACAGCGCGACCATCGCCCACACGCCCTCAACGATCCCGAAGGGCCAAGCTCCTTGCAGGAAGCCGTAGATCGAACCCAAGGCGCAGGCGACCGCAAACCCGAGGATAAACCACGGGCTCCGTTTTTCCAATGCGTAAGTAACGAGCATCGCGCTGACCGCAGCGAGTCCGAAAGCATCCAATGGTCTCACGGTTGATTACCTCCGGCTCGCAACCGCTCGTTTTACCGTCGAAGTGACTGTAAGGCTGGCTGCCGTCAAGGTGGCCAGCGCGACGGCAAACGTCGCGTCGATAATCGCGTTGCGGTATGCCACACCGAGTGGAATCGCCAATGCAAGCGCCAGCGACAGTGCGCCTCGCATTCCCGCGACGCGGATCACGTTGATCCATTCGCGTGGATACGGACAGGGCAAGAGCAGCCCCGCAACGACGACGCGGGCTACCGCGATCGCCACGATGCACGCCACCACAAAGAGTGGTTCCTGCGCAACACGACCGATCTCCAAGGCGGCACCGACCAAAAAGAAGACCAGCACGTTGGCGAGCAGCGCCGCAACGTCCCAGAAACGGTTGACGTCATCCGCGATCCGCAGCGTGATCCAGGAGCGCTCGTAATATCGAAGCGCGATGCCGCACGCAATTGTCGCGAAGATGCCCGAAAGCCGCAGAGCGTCGGCCGCAAAATAGGCGCCGTACGCGCAGATCATCGTCGCGCCTATTTGAATCACAGCATCTGCGCGCTGGCGCAGCAGGCTCGCCAGGAGGAATGCGATGGCGATGCCAAGCGCGATTCCCCCGACGGCTCCGACCAGCGTGCCGACCGCCACTAGCGCGATCGCACCTCCGCTGGCCGCTCCCAACGCAAGCGCAACGAGCACGCTGCGATAGAGTACGACGGCCACAGCATCGTTAAAAAGCGATTCGCACTCGACGATCGTTATCAGCGTCTTCGGGGCTTTCAACCGCCGAAAGATCGCCACCACTGCGATCGGGTCGGTCGCGCTGAGAATCGCGCCAGTCAACAGCGCGGGTCCAAGAGGCACGCGAACGATCGATAGCGCGCCCGCAACGAGCCCCGCGGTCAACAATACGCCTGGCCCGGCGAGCGTCGCAATCGCGACCCACTGGCGCACGATTGCTCGATAGTTCAGATTCCACGCTGCCTCGAAGAGCAGCGCGGGAAGAAACACGTACAGCGTGGCGTGGCCGAACGCATACGTTAAGCGCCCGGGCTCGATGAGACCGTACGCAACGCCGAGTGCGACGACGATCAGAATCTGCCAGATCGTCACGGGCTAGCGCTCACTAGTGCGTATGCGTAAAATTGCCTACCGGAGCTAGGCGGCGAATTCGTTCGATCGCCTGACGCATGCCGATCGGCGTGCGCGGACGGCCGACCGCTTCGAAGTAAACGGCCGGATCGATGTTGAGCGTGCGCGTCTGGACCATCGCAACGGATTCCTGCGATAAAAACGCCTCCATCGCCGCGACTTCCTCTGCGTCGTCGGTAACGCCAGGATGGGTAAGAAGGTTCAAGCTCACGCGCAGACCGCGCGAGATCGCCATCCGAATCGATTCCAGGACGTGCGCAAGATCGTATCCCTGCGGTCGATAGTATGCGGAGTATACGCGGGGTCGAAACGAGTTGAGACTGATGCGTACGGCTTGCAAACCAGCGTTGATGCAGCGCTCGAGCGCCGCCGGCAGGCTTGCGTTCGTGTTGAGATTGACGGTGCCGTTCGAGCATTTGCCACGAATTCGTTCGATGGTCCGCTCAATCGCGATCGAGCGTAGGAGCGGTTCGCCCTCGCAGCCTTGACCGAACGAGACGATCCCGTCCTCTACCCGCTCGAGATGATCGATCGCAACCTCCGCAAGCTCTTGCGCAGCGGCCTCGTCGGCGATGCGCGCTTGCGGCGAAGGGACGCCGGCGTCCGGTTCTTGTTCGGAGATGCAACCGATGCAACGCGCGTTGCACCTCGGAGAAACCGGCAAGGCCGCCTCGCCGCATTGCAAGAAAACGTTCTGCGCGGTAAAGCAGCCGTACTTGAGCGAGCAGAGCGCAACCTGATGCAGTACGCGATTCTGCGGCCGGCGTGCCAGGCGCCGTGCGATGAGCCCTTCGAGCTCACCTTGGTCGAAGCGGCGCGGCTCCCACGCCTCCCCCTCGTCCGTCCGCATCGCCGCGACGTGTAATCGATCCTCCACGACGCAGGCGAACGTATACCCGAAGAGCGGCAGCGCCGGCGCGCTCCGATCCGCGGCATACGCCGGCAGCAGCAGACGCGTGTATCCCGACGGCAACGCGACGGCCATCGCGGTGCGCCCTGCTATCGGACCGATCGTCGTCAGCGGGCGACGCTCCGGTAAGAGCATCTCCAGCGTCGCATCGGGAGCGGGAACCAACTCGTCGAGCGTCGCCTCGCGCACTATCCCGCCGTCGGCAAGCGGAACGAGCCGCGCATCGTACGAGATCGCGCCGCCTTCGTCGCAAGAGGCCAAACCAACGGCGTTTCCGCTACGGCATGACAGCGACGCCAACGTTCACCTCCGTGTCAAAGACTCGTACCGCAGGGCCGATCAAATGCGCCGCTCCGGACTCGTCAAACTCGACGACCAGCCTTCCGCCGGGAACAAAGACCTCTACAGGCGATACGGCGAGCTTTTTGTTCACCGCGACTGCAGCGCAGGCCACGGCGCCCGTTCCGCACGCCTGAGTCAATCCCACCCCACGCTCCCAGTGAAGAACGCGCAACGAGCCGTTCCGAAGCGGCGAAGCCAGATGCACGTTGGTGCCATTCGGGAAAGCCGGGTCGTTCTGATACTCTCTCGCCAACCCGGCAAGATCGAGCGCATCAACGTTGCTTGCGAAGATGACGACGTGCGGATTTCCCAAATCGACGAAGGTCGCGAGCGGAATCGAAAAAGGGATGCCTGACGCGATTCGCGGGCGTCCCATAGCGACTCGAACCAAATATTCGGGTTCTCGGGCAACGATCTCGGTACGAACGATGCCGGCATCCGTTTCGAATGCAATGCTGTCACCCTGGCCCGATTCGTCGAGCCAGCGAGCGGCGCAACGGATGCCGTTGCCGCACATCTCGGCTTCGGTTCCGTCGGCATTGATCGTGCGCATGCGCACGGCAGCCCGCTGCGACGTCTCGAGGAGAATCACACCATCGGCGCCGAGCCCGGCACGCCGGTCGCACGCCCAACGAGCGAAGGACGTTACGTCGCGCAGCGGCGCTGCGCGCCCGTCAACGACGACGAAATCGTTGCGTGCGCCGTGCATCTTCGTGACGTGCATCGGATTAATCAAGAATCCCCTCCGGCGCGCTTCGCAGACCATCCGAGCTTTTCCCTTACCGCGACTCCGACCGCTTGCGGTTCGATCCACAGCGTCGACGGTTCACTGCGAAACCAGGCTCGCTGGCGGCGCGCGTATCGCCGCGTCGCCCGTTCGAGCAACGCGCGCAGCTCGACCTTCGTGCTCCAGCCCCGCAAATATGCCCACGCTTGCGGATAGCCGACCGCATCCGCTGCGATTGCAGCGCAGCCGACTCGCTCCGCTTCCTCTACCAAGCCGCTCTCGATCATGAGCGACGTGCGTCGAGCGATTCGCCCGTCGACGAGCTCGCGAGGCAGGTCGAGAAAAACGAGCAGATGCGGGATGCTTTCGCTGGTCAGCGTCTGTGGGGGCTGATCCCTTAGCTTCGCCCCGGGCGCGGCGAGCGCGATCTCGAGCGCACGCAGCACTCGGTACGTATCGTTCGTTTGCAAGGCGGCGGCGCGAACCGGATCGTGCTGCTGCAGCCAATCATAGAGGAACTCCGGCGAATGAGTCAGTGCTTCACGGGCTAGCCGACCGCGCAGCCCTTCGTCGTATTGCGGCGCGAGGGCCACTCCCCCGATCAGGGCTCGAATGTAGAAGCCGGTGCCGCCCGCGACGATCGCGCGTTTGCCGCGCCGCCAAATCGCTCGAAGCGCGGCCATCGCTTCATCCGCGTAGCGCGCCGCCGAATAGCGCTCGTGCGGATCGAGAAATCCTACCAGGTGGTGCGGCACTTCGTCGAGTTCTCTTTGGGTCGGCGCGGCGGTACCGATCTCCATACCTCGATAGATTTGCCGGGAGTCGGCGCCGACGATCTCTGCATCAAACTCCCGCGCGAGGGCGATGGCCAGCTCCGTTTTCCCGCCGGCTGTCGGGCCGGCAATGATTAGGACGGTAGGAGGTTGCCTACTAGGCTCTTCAGACACGTTTGAACATGCGCGCGATGTCGTCGTGGCCGAGGCGTATCATGGTGGGGCGCCCGTGGGGACAATGCATCGGGTTTTCGCACGCTTGCAGCCGCTCTACCAGCGTTTGCATCTCGTCGGCTTCGAGCCGTTCACCCGCAACGGTGACCGAATGGCAGGCGAGTGACGCCCAGACGCGCTCGCGAACGTCGCGCTGTTTGGGTTCATGGCTCAAATCGTCGATGAATCCGGCGAGATCGAACGCGTGAGCGCCATACCCCGATGGCGTAGCGACGATTCGATACGTTCGCTCGCCGAAGGGCTCGATCTCGAGTCCCCCTTCGCGTAAGAACTCGATCGCTCGATCGAGCACCGCGCTGCGTTCGGGATCGAGCTCGACGACCTGCGGAACGAGCAGCGGTTCGCTCGAGAGGCGGCTTTGCGCGGAGGCTACGATCGCTTCGTAGGCGATTCGCTCGTGCGCCGCATGCTGATCGACCAAGAGCAGCGCCTCGGCATCGGCGGCAAGTACGAACGTGCGGTTGAGTTGCATGATGATGCGCAGGCCACCGCCCGCGACGGCTCTTGCCTCCTCGGCTGAGTCGTCGAAGAGCGCGACAGCGCCCGGGCCATCGCCGGGAGGGGCGAAGGAGAGGGCTTCGCGCGCACCTCCGATCTGTTGGGCAAACCGCATCTTGGCGTGATCGTTCAGCGTCGCGGCGATCGCTCGGCGCACGACGCTGAAGACTTGATTGCCGTAACGCAACCGAACGTCGCTTTTGGTCGGATGGACGTTTGGGTCGACGTGATCGGGCGGAAGTTCGAGATAGATGACGCCATATGGATGGCGCCCCATCATCGCAAAGGTTGAATACCCGCTCGTCCACGCGCCGGCCAAAATGCTGCTGCGCAGTAGCCGGCCATTGACGAAGAGCACCTGCATCCTTCGGTCGGGCCGATCGTTCCCCGGGGTGCTGACGTAACCGCGCAATCCTCCCGCGAGCATACGCGCCGCGTCGCCGTCGAGCGGAATGAGGCTGTGCGCGGCCTCGCGTCCGAAGACCATCGCAAGCCGCTCGCGCTCGTTGCTGCTCGCCGGCATGACCCAAACCTCTTTGCCGTTGTGGCGCAACGAGAAAGTGCGCTCGGGGTAGGCGAGTGCAAACGTCGAGAGCCATGCTGAAAGGCGGTTGAACTCGGCGCTGGGTGAACGCAGGTACTCGCGTCGGACCGGCACGTTCTCGAAGAGTCTTGCGACCCGCACGCCGGTGCCGGCCGGCGCCGCAGCGGGTTCGACGACGCCGATTTCTTCGCCGTGCGCGTCGATTCGCGCCCCGACCGAGCGATCCGCTTCGCGCGAAACGATTTCCGTTCGCGCGACCGCGGCGATGGAGGCCAACCCCTCGCCGCGAAAGCCCAGCGAAGCAATCGATTCGAGTTCCTCGGTCGTTCGCAGCTTGCTGGTTGTATGCGGTCGCAGCGCGAGCGATAAATCCCCCGCGGCAATTCCGGCTCCGTCGTCGATAACTTCGACGAGATCGAGTCCACCGCGTTCGACATGGACGGTGATGCGACCGGCACCCGCGTCGATGGCGTTCTCAACGAGCTCTTTTACTACCGACGCCGGACGATCGATAATCTCGCCTGCGGCGATCTGACCGATCGTCACTGCATCGAGTTCGCGAATGCTTGCCACGACGAGCAGTTCGCGACTTGGGGTTGACAAAGCCTCGGCCGGGAGTATCCTGGTTAAGGATTCCTCGTTAGGTGAGGCGTCTGCATGAAGAAATGCCGCTACCCGGAAAGGTCGAGAGACCCCAACGGGTGACCAGACTCCGCCGAATCAAGGCGAAATCTAATGCGGCTGGCCCTTCGCCCTTCGACTCCGCTCGGCGTGACGCGGAAGGGAACGGGACCTGAGTTGTGCAGTGCTAAAGCTCGACACTGAGGGAGTTGGCGCGGCCCGCCGCGCGGAGTTTCTCAAACTGTCGGCCTGCGAGGAGCAGCGACAGTTTTTTATTTTACGGAAAGGGGGTGAGGCAACGCGGTGGACGACGGGCCAAGTAATACTTCGTACGGGCGGCTCGCGATAAGCGAGTTCGCTTGCTGCTGCGCTCGTTGGCTGCGCGCGGCAGATTTTTAAAAACGGGAGATAGGTGTCATGAAGAAGGTACTGGCATTCCTGGTCGGCATTCTCGGCCGAGCCCAGCTCGCGACCGAAGCGATCCACGACGATTCGCTTCGCGCAAATCAAGGTCAGGATTCAAGCCGAACCTTTAGCTTTTGGCGAGCCCTCGTCAGTTAGCGGCGAGAGACGACGAGCGGAATATGGCGTCGGCTTCCCCCAGGCGCGTTGCCCGCCCGAACGTTTGGCGTTCGGTCGTCATGTTTCTATCCATCCTCGGGCCCGGCATCATCACCGCCAATGCCGACAACGACGTCGGCGGCATCTTAACCTATTCGCAGGCAGGGGCCCAGTTCGGATATTCGCTCCTCTGGCTACTGATTCCGATGGCGATCGCAATGATCGTCGTGCAGGAGATGTGCGCGCGGATGGGCGCGATCACTGGAAAAGGCTTAGCCGACCTGATTCGAGAGAACTTCGGAGTCAAGGTAACCTTTTGGTGTCTTCTTCTCTTCGTGCTCAGCGACGTCGGAAACACCGCTACCGAATTCGCAGGGGTGGCCTCGTCGGCGCCGATCTTTGGAGGCTATCTACAAGTTCCAAATGCCGAAGCGTTCAAAATCGCAATGGTGTTGGGCGCGGCGATTTTCGTTTTTCTCACCGTTACGCGAGGAACCGCGAAGAGCCTCGAGCGCATCTTCTTTGTCTTATGTTTTGCCTACGTGGCCTACATCGTCAGCGCCTTCCTAGTGCACCCAAACTGGAACGACGTGCTGCGTCAGACCATCGTTCCTCACTTTAGCGCGTCGAAGGCCTACGTGCTGATGATCGTTGCGGTCATCGGAACGACCATCTCGCCGTGGATGCAATTCTACATCCAGGCTGCCGTCGTGGACAAAGGAGTGCGTGAAGACGACTACCCGTATTCCAGAATTGACGTGGCGACCGGCGGAATCTGGGCGAGCGTCATTGCGTACTTTATCATCGTTTCGTGCGCCGCAACGATCTACGTCCACAACCTTCACGCCGTACACCCCATCGTCGTCAAGGACGTCGGCGACGTCGCCGTCGCGCTGCAGCCGCTTGCAGGGAAGTTTGCCGCATTGCTCTTCGCGTTAGGATTGCTTAACGCCGCGGTCTTTACTGCCTCGATTCTGCCGCTCTCTACGGCCTACTACGTTTGTGAGGCCTTCGGGTTCGAGCGAGGTGTGGACCACCGCTTTCGCGACGCGCCGATCTTTTATTCATTGTACCTAGCTCTCATCGTGATCGGCGCCGCCATCGTCATCTCGCCGGGCGCGCCGCTGCTCGCCATCATCTTTTATTCGCAGGTATTCAATGGCACGCTCTTACCGATCGTTCTCGTACTAATATTGCTGCTCATCAATAATAAGCGATTGATGGGCGCATGGACGAATAACCTCGCCTTCAACCTGATCGCCTGGGCGACCGTCGCTATCGTAGGCACGCTGACGCTCTTCTTTACCGTGCAGATCGTTTTTCCGTCGTTCGGCTAGCCTCGTTTCGCCGGCACCGCGATCACTCCGTATCCGGCGCTAGATCGGCACCGAGCACCAGCGCCGTTTTGGTTCCCGGCCGAAGTGCCGTCGCGAACGCCTTCGCAAGAGAGAAAGCTGCCGGCGAGCTGCCGACGACCTCGCTCCTGCGTTTTACCTTCGTGTCGACGAAGGTCGGGACGTTCCAGCCGGCCCCGCGCAACGCGCCGACGATCGTTCGGTCGAGTTCGAGATTGCCGGTTGCGTTTGCAACCAGCACCTCGTCCTGTGGTGGATCCCGTTGCCCGAAGAGCACCGTGCCGATAAGCTTCGCCCAACGCGGATCGGCAAATACTACCGAGGCGTCGCCGACCCAACCCAGCTTGCTAGGCAACGTAAAGGAACGTACGTTCTCGTCCGGTACATTCCGATAGACGGTCAAAAGCGAAACGAGCTGTGCGTTGGAGAGCGTCGTATTGACCTGCTTGCGCGCGAGCTTGATAATCGCGGGCAACTTCGCCCAGTTCTGCGGTTCGCTCAATTGATTCATGATCAGTTTGAGCACTTGTTGCTGCCGCCTCACGCGGCCGAAATCAGAGGCGAGGTCGTGGCGAAACCGGACGTATCCGGCCACTTGGCTGCCGGTGAGATGTTGCCGCCCTTTCTGAAGGTGGACGTGCAGGCCGCCGTTATTGTCGTCGTAATCCATCGCCTCGTCGACGTTGACGTCCAAACCTCCCATCGCGTCCACCAGCGCTGCCGCGCCCTCCGGTTGCAACGCCACGATGGCGTCGATCGGAATTCCGCCTAAGAGTTTGCTCGCGACCCTTGCGGTGACGTGCGCTCCGCCGAAACGCAAACGCCGCATTGATCTTGGTAAAGCCGGCTCTTGGGACGGAAACCCAGGTATCGCGCGGGATCGATACCAACGTCGCGGTGCGGCGCGCAACGTCGAGGTGCGCCACGACGATCGTGTCGGTCGTCGCCTCGTCGGCTTGATAACCGAGGATCAGCAGATTCAGCTTTAGTTGACCGAAGGAGCGCTGGGCGGTCTGCCCGACGATCTGCTGACGGAACGGCCCGCGCAGGAGCAAGAGCCCCGCTGCGAGCGACGCGCCCACAACAATCACGATCACTACGCTACGAAACCAGCATTTGTGCAACATGAAAGTCCCCCAAAGCGGATCGCTCTCTGGAGCTCGTTGCGACGGTCCGGAGAGAAATCTACGGCGTAACGATCGCGTATGCGATGACCGCGATCGTCAGGCGGAGGCCAAGCCGGATCGACGAAATCATCAAGCCGCCCTTCCGTCGCCTCGCGAGCCATCCCTTCGCAGAACGCTCAGCGGCGGCTCAGGATAGCAACGGCAACTGACGCTCCGGCGGCGCACGTTTGGAGAGTCTCTTTCGAAGCGGAACCCTCGCCTCGACGTCGGCCTGTCCCGACAAGGCGTCGGCGATCTCTTGTGCCCGCTCGACGACCGCATCTGGTAATCCGGCCATGCGCGCAACCTCTATTCCGAAGGAGCGCGACGAACTGCCGGGCTGAACGCGATGCGAAAAGACCGGCGCCCCTCCACGCGCGGTGTTCTCCACCGCGGTGATGTGATAGTTTGCCACCAAGCTCCAGTGTTCGCTGAGCGCGCATAGCTCGTGGAAGTGCGTTGCAAAGAGCACGAGCGGAGCCTGCGCTTCGAGTCCCAGCAGGAACTCGCAGATCGCTTGGGCGATTGCGAGCCCGTCCAAGGTTCCGGTGCCACGTCCGACCTCGTCGATCAAGAGCAACGAGCGCTCGGTGCTACGTCGTAAAATATTTGCCGCTTCGGCCATCTCTAGATAGAACGTCGACTGTCCCGAAGCGAGATCGTCGCCTGCACCGATCCGCGTAAAGATCCGATCGATGACGCCCAGCTCCATTTTTTTTGCCGGCACGAAAGAGCCGATCTGCGCCATGATGGCGAGAAGCCCGCTTTGTCGTAAATAGGTGGACTTGCCGCCCATGTTCGGCCCCGTCAAGAGCACGAAGCGACGTTCGCCGACGTGCAGATCGAGGTCGTTGGGTACGAATCTTGCGTGCAAAACGGCTTCCATGACCGGGTGACGGCCTTCCTCGATCGAGACGACGCTCTGTTCGACGAAGTTCGGGCGCACGTAGCCCCTCTCGGCCGCGCACTTCGCGAGCGACGTCAGCACGTCGATCTCGGCGATCGCGCAGGCCGCCTCTCCGAGTTCTTCTGCGCGCTCGGCGACGCGTTCGAGCAACGCCTCGAAGAGCCGGCGCTCGAGCCGCTCTTGCCGCGCCTGCGCGGTAGAAATGGCGAGCTCGAGTTCCTTTAACTCGGGTGTAACGTAACGCTCCCCACTCGTCAGCGTTTGCTTTCGCACGTACTCGGGGGGCAGCACACCGGTGTAGCTTCGGCTGACCTCGATCGCGTAACCGAACGGGCTGGCGTACTTCACTTTGAGCGTCTTGATGCCGGTCCGTTCGCGTTCGCGCTGTTCCAGCTCGGAGAGCTTCGAACGAGCGTCCGTGCGAAGGGCAACGCACTCCGCAAGCTCGGCGTCGGCCTCCGGGCGAATCGCGCCTCCATCACCGATCTGCGCGGGAGGCTCGTCGACGAGCGTTGCCCGTACGTCGTCGAGCACGTCGCCGAAATCGGCGACGCGTTCCAGCAAGGACGCGAACGCCGGCAACGCGGCCGCGCGTAGCGGTCGCAGGATTTCGAGCGTGCGGCGCAGCGAACCCAGATCGCGCGGGGTCGCGCGCCGAAAGCGAACCTTTTGCGCGATCCGTTCGAGGTCGAACGCGCCCTTGAGAATCTCACGGATACCGTCGCGCCGAGCGTGCTCGGCAAAGAGCGCTTCGACACCGTCTTGACGAACCGCGATCGCCGCTCGATCGACGAGCGGCGCCAGTATCCAGCGTGCAAGCATTCGCGACCCCATCGAGGTCTCGCACGCATCCAGCGTTGCCAGGAGCGTCGCTCGCGGATTCTGTCCCTGCGCGCGGGTCAGTTCGAGATGTTTGCGCGTCGCGGGGTCGAGGACCAAGAACTGGTGCCGGCGGTAAAGCGTCGGAACGTCGCGTCGACGTTCGCCGTTGGTAACGCCGG
Organism: Vulcanimicrobiota bacterium; assembly: GCA_963831815.1. Taxonomy (GTDB): domain Bacteria; phylum Vulcanimicrobiota; class Vulcanimicrobiia; order Vulcanimicrobiales; family Vulcanimicrobiaceae; genus Cybelea. The sequence goes on along the minus strand of CAWHRL010000001.1, from coordinate 176,870 downwards.
TGCGGCTGACGAATGCCGCGAGCGCTTCGAGGGCCCGGTGGATCGCCAGCGATTCGTCGATCGAAAAGCCTGCGAACGTCTCGCGCGTGCAGGCTTCGACTACGCCCAGACTCGGCGTTTCAAGGCGCGCACCGATGGACTCGACCGCGGTTGCGATGATGGCGCGCAAGTCGGCCGGGACGTCGGCAACGATTTCGGCGGGTCCGATTCGTGCCAGTTCGGCCAAGAGCTCGTCGTACGCGTCGTCCCCGGCGATCGCCGTCGCGGCCGTATAGCTGGTCGAAACGTCGGCATGAGCGAGCGCGAGCGTCTCGCCAAAGGAGGCCACCGCGGCGAGATAGTTATTCTGCTTGCCGTCGAGAAACTGTTCCTCGATCAGCGTGCCGGGCGTTACCAAGCGTACGACGTCGCGGCGCACGAGACGGTTGGGCTGCGGAACTTCGAGCTGCTCGGCCAGAGCGACGATGAATCGCTGCTGCACGAGCCGCGCGAGATACCCGGCTAACGCGTGGTGCGGCACGCCCGCCATTGCCACGCGCTGACCACCTCCGGCCTCCTTGCTCGTCAGCGCGATTTGCAGCGCGCGCGCGATCGTCTCGGCGTCTTCGCCGTAGGCTTCGTAGAAATCGCCGACCCGCGAGAGCAGGATCGCTTCGGGATGCTTCGTCTTCATCCCAAAGTACTGCTCCAACATCGGCGAGAACTTGGCCACGCCGATGGCTACATCGAGTACCGCTCGGCTCGCGCGACGACGCTTCCCGCGCAACCCCAGACGTGGGCAGTCTCTATCGCGATGTCGAGCCACGGCGTTCGAGCGTACGCACGCGCATCTCCAATGGGCGCATCCGAATAGTCGGGCGGCTTAGGCGCGACGATCGTCACGTTGTCCGGCGTCTTGGCTGTGAGCCGGCTTGCGTCTTTCTTGGAGTCGCCGACAATCAAAGCGCGCACGGTTCGACCGACTTTCATTTGGTGATACGCGCGGGTCACGCGATTTTGCGCATCGACGAGGCGCCTGAAGCGCGCGAGGGTTGTCTCTCGAGGCACCTGTTCCCAGCGCGCGGCGGGCGTCCCTCGGCGGATCGAATAAATGAACGTAAACGCGTTTGCGAAGACTCCGCTCTCGACGTATCGGAGCGTCGCTTCGAAATCGTCCTCGGTTTCTCCGGGGAAGCCTACGATGATGTCGGTCGTGATCGCGCACTCGGGAAAGCGGCTGCGAATCGATTCGGCGACGTGTTGGAACTGCGCCAGCGTATATTTGCGGTTCATTCGCCGCAACATCGCGTCGCTTCCCGATTGGAGCGGGAGATGGATCCGCGGATTGAGCTGCGGGATCGCAGCCAGGTCGTCGAGGATCTTTTCGCGGAAGTCCTTCGGATGCGGCGAGATAAACGTCAAACGCTCGAGGCCCGGAAGGCGCGAAATCGCCCTGCAGAGATCGCCGAAATCCGATCCGTCGGCCGGATCGCGCCACGCATTGACCGTTTGGCCAACGAGCATGATCTCACGAGCTCCTGAAGCAACGCGAGCGCGCACTTCCTCGATGATGGCAGCCTGGGGACGGTGATCGAAACGTCCCCGTACCTGCGGCACGATGCAGAACGTGCAAAAGTACGAACAGCCGCGTTGCACGGTTACGAAGGCGCGCAGGTGCGAGAACGCGTCCGGCAACCCATCCGGCGTGCCACCCAGCGCGAAGTGCAGCATGTTATCCGTAGCGCCGTCAGCTTTGTCATCCTGACCCTGTCGAAGGGCAGGCTGCCAGGCCGCGAGCTGATCGCCGAGCTGCACCAGTTCCCGAGTCCCGAAAACCGCGTCGACGTGGGGCGCTCGCTGGCGCATTGCGTCGCGGTCCTGCTCGGCCAAACATCCGGTTACGATCAAACGCACTCCGCGCTCGGAGCTCTTGAGCGCCTTGAGGTGATTCATCCGGCCATACGCGCGCCGTTCCGCGCTGTCGCGCACCGTGCAGGTATTGAGGACAACGACGTCGGCTTCTTCCGGCGCGGAGGCGACGGTGTACCCGGCCGCAACCGCACGTTCGGCAATGTACCGGGAATCGGCTTCGTTCATCTGACAGCCGAAAGTCTCGATGTAGACGCTGGGCATGCTCGAAGAACGCCTTTCGCGAAATGACCGGAATGCTCCACCCGGCGACGGTCGCAATCGTGGGACGGCCGAACGTCGGTAAGAGCGCGCTCTTCAACCGTCTGATCGGCCGCCGGCTCGCCATCGTCGAAGATACCCCGGGGGTTACCCGCGATCGGCTCTACGCTCTCTGCGATTGGCGCGGCTCGATCTTCAGCCTGGTCGATACGGCCGGCATCGATCCGGACGCAGATATGGCGCACGGCGCGGAGCTTGCCGACGCCACGCGCCGGCAAGCCGAAGCTGCCGCCGACGAATCCGACGTCATACTCATGGTCGTCGACGCCCAAACCGGACTTCATCCACTCGACGACGACGTCGCGGGCATCCTGCGACGAAAACGCAGGCCGATTGTGCTGGCGGCCAACAAAGCCGAGTCACCGAATGCTGCGGCCTCCGTCGTGGCCGAGTTCGGCGGTCTCGGTTTCGGCGAGCCGGTCGCGATTTCGGCGATCCACGGCGAAGGTACGGGCGACCTGCTCGATCGCATCGTCGAACTCTTGCCGCCACAAGTAAGTAACGCGCAAGTCGATGGTGAGCTCGCATTGGCCGTGATCGGCCGTCCCAACGTCGGAAAGAGCTCGCTTGTCAACGCGCTTCTCGGCGAAGAACGCACCCTCGTGTCGCAGAGCCCCGGCACGACGCGCGACGCGATCGACGCCGCGTTCGCATGGAAGAGCCGACCATTTCGTCTGGTCGACACCGCAGGTATGCGCAAGAAACCCGAAGCGCACGGGGCAATCGAGTACTACGCCGCCTTGCGATCGCTGGCGGCGATTTCCCGATGCGACATCGCACTGCTCGTCTTCGATGCAATGAGCGGCATCATGGCACAAGATCGTCGCCTGGCCGGCATCGCGATCGAAGAGCGCAAGGGGCTCATCATCGTCGGTAACAAGTGGGACCTCGTCCGCGAGCAGGCTGGAGAGATCAGCCAGAACGAGTTGGCAGGGGTCGTGCGGGAACTGATTCCGTTTGCCGGCTTCGCGCCGATCGCGTTTCTCTCGGCAAAGACGCGCCGTCGCTTGGGAAGCCTGATGCCGGTCGTCAGCGAAGTTGCCGAAAACCTCGATCGGCGCATTCCGACCGCGCAGCTCAACAGCATCGTGCGCCGGGCAGTTCTCGCCCATCCGCCGCCGGGCCACGCGGGTAAGGTTCTGCGGATTTACTATGCCGCTCAGCCCGGGACGCATCCGCCGCTGTTCGTCTTTCACTGCAACGATCCCGATCTGGTGCAACCGCATTACAAACGCTTTTTGGAAAATACACTGCGGCAGCACTTCGACTTTCAAGGCGTTCCCTTGACGCTCCAGTTTCGCCCCCGCACGAGGGACGACGAACGCTCGTGAGCGATGTCGGGCTTCCGGGGTCAACGGCGATCTTTCTGCTTTTGTTCCTGACCGCAATCCCGATCGTGGCTTTCGCGGGTGCCTTCTTCATCGGGTCGATTCCGTTCGGTTATCTCATCGGACGGCTCTTCTATGGCACCGACATTCGCAACCAAGGTTCTGGGAACATCGGCGCGATGAACGCGCTACGAACCTTGGGCAAAACCGGCGCGATCGCCGTCCTTTTGCTCGATGCCCTCAAGGGTTTCGCACCCACGCTGTCGGCGCTCGTTTTCTTTCGGAACCGCCTCGATATGGAAGGCTGGCCGCCGACCGCACAGATCATCGCCGCGCTCGTCGCAACGGGAGCGGTGCTCGGCCATTGTTTTTCACCGTGGCTTCGATTCAAGGGCGGTAAGGGAGTCGCGACCTCTTTTGGAGCGATCTTTGCGATGAGCTGGCCCGCCGGGCTGGTGGCGGCCGGCGGATGGCTCGCGGGAGCCGCGCTCACCCGTTATTCTTCGGTCGGCTCGATGCTCGGCAGCGCGCTCGCACCGTTTGCAATTTGGTTCTTTACCCGTTCGCTGCCCGAAGCGCTCTACGGAGTTTTCTCTGCCCTCTTAATCCTGGTAATGCACCGCGAAAACATTCGACGCGTTCGCGCCGGAACCGAAGGCCCGATTCGCCTCTCGCGACCGCGCGCGTAACCGGGCTCCGCCGCGTCCTGCCAGGGCTTAGCTTGTCGTAGCCCGTACTGTGGGGAACGCATGATTTCGTCAAACGATCTTCGCAACGGCGTAACCATCGTCGTCGACGGCCAGCTCTGGACCGTCATCGAGTTCCTTCACGTCAAACCCGGAAAAGGATCGGCGTTCGTCCGCACGCGCATGAAGAACGTCAAGACCGGTACGACGCTGGAGCGGACTTTCCGGGCCGGCGAGAAGCTCGAGCGCGCCATCGTGGACAATCGACAGATGCAGATGCTTTACAACGATGCCGACGGCTACCACTTCATGGATCAGGAGAGCTTCGAAAACGTCACGCTGCAACGCGATCTTATCGGCGATCCTGCCGATTTCTTGAAGGACGGCATGGTTGTAGACGTTCAGTTCCACGATAGCACGGCGATCGGCATCGACCTGCCGGCCCATGTCGAGCTGCGGATCGTCGAAACCGATCCGGGATTCAAAGGCGATACGGCGACCAATGCCACGAAGCCGGCCAAGCTGGAAACCGGCGCGACGGTTGCAGTCCCGCTTTTTGTCGAGAGCGGAGATGTTATTCGCATCGATACCCGCGACCGCCGTTACCTCGGGCGCGCGGGCTAATGTGCTGGTAAATCCTTAGCGCGACGTGCGCTTAGCGCTCGAGCTCTTCGGCGCCGCATTCGTCGCAAGCGTCTTCGGCTCGATGGTCGGGCTGGGCGGCGGCTTCATCCTGGTTCCCATTCTGCGCATCTTCTTAGGATTTTCGCCCGCCTACGCGGCCGGCACGTCGCTCGTTCTGATCGTCGCCAACAGCGCGAGCGGCGCCTTCACCTACCTGCTGCAACGTCGCGTTCACCTGAAGATCGGGTGGCTCATCGCGGCCGGCGGCCTCCCCGGTGGCGTGCTCGGCGCGATCGCTTCGTTTCATATCTCGGCGCGGCTTTTCGATACGATTCTCGCGGTTCTGCTCGTCGCGGTGGCGGTCGACATGGCGTGGAATGCGGAGCGACGGATGGCCGGCCGCGTGGAGCAGGAGCGCGTAACGGAAATCAAGGGGATGTCTTATCGCGCCGCGTTGGGCCTGGGTTTCATCGTCGGTATTTTTTCGAGCCTCTTCGGGCTGGGCGGCGGCATCATCTTGGTGCCGACCTTCCTTTACTTTTCCGAGCTGCCCGTACATGCGATCAGCGCCACCTCGCAGTTCGCGATCTTGCTAACGTCGCCGGTCGGCCTCGTCGTTCACGTCTTGCAGCGCGACATCGTCGGCCGCGACGTTCTGCCGCTCGTCGCCGGCGGATTGCTTGGCGGCCCAATCGGGGCGCGTCTTTCGTTGCGTTTGCGATCGCCTCAACTATTGATCGTTGTCGCGGTTGCGCTGGTAACCGCCGCGGTTACGCTCGTCTGGCGCCAACTATAGGAGTGCGTTTGGAAAGTTAACCAGGGGAAGTCATTTTGCGAGGGACGACGATGCGATCGTACTCTTCTTCGCTCACGTGCCCAAGCGAGAGCGCAGCCTTTTTGAGCGTCGTCTTCTCGTGGTGCGCCTTCTTGGCAATCTCGGCGGCCTTATCGTAGCCGATCTTCGGCGAGAGCGCTGTGACGACCATCAGCGATTCTTCCAGATACTTGCGGATCTGCTCTTCGTTCGCTTGGAGCCCTTCGACGGCGTGCTCGCGGAACATCGTGCAGGCGTCGCGCAGCAGCCTCGTCGAGTGGAGGAAGTTGTAGATGATCACCGGGTTGAAAACATTCAGCTCGAAGTTTCCTTGCGACGCGCCGAAACCGATTGCCAAGTCGTTACCGTAGACTTGAACGCAGACCATCGTCATCGCTTCCGACTGGGTTGGATTCACCTTACCCGGCATGATCGAGCTACCCGGCTCGTTCTCGGGCAGAATCAGCTCGCCGATGCCGGCTCGCGGACCCGAGGCAAGCCACCGGATGTCGTTGGCGATCTTCATCAGGGCGGCCGCGAGCATCTTGAGAGCGCCCGAAGCAAAGACAAAATCGTCGTGCGAGGCTAGCGCGGTGAACTTATTGGGATGCGAGCGGAAAGGGAGACCGGTTAGCTCGGCGATCTTCGCAGCAGTGCGATCGCCGAACTCGGGATGGGCGTTGAGTCCGGTGCCGACGGCGGTGCCCCCGATCGCTAGATCGTAGAGCGGATTCAACGCCTCCTTGCAAGCTCTGATCGCGCGATCCAGCTGAGTAACGTAACCCGAGAACTCTTGCTCGAGCGTGATCGGGGTCGCGTCTTGCAGGTGCGTGCGCCCGACCTTGACGATGTGAGACCATCCCTTGGCCTTCGCGTGGAGCGCGTCGCGCAACGCCTCCACCGCCGGCAGCATCGCGGCCATCGATTGCGCGCCCGCTACGTGCATCGCGGTCGGAAACGTATCGTTCGACGACTGCGACATGTTGACGTGATCGTTGGGGTGAACCGGCTTCTTCGAGCCCATCTCTCCACCCGCCAGCTCGATGGCGCGATTTGAGATGACCTCGTTGACGTTCATGTTCGTCTGCGTGCCCGAACCCGTCTGCCAGACGCGCAGCGGAAAGTGCGCGTCGAGTTTGCCCTCGACGATTTCATCCGCAGCGCGCACGATTAAGCGCGTCGTCTCGGCATCGAGCTTACCAAGATCGTGATTGACGATGGCGGCTGCCTTCTTCAGCACGGCCATCGCTCTGATGGCTTGCTGTGGCATGACGTCGCGCGGCCACGTGCCATCGCCGATGTCGAAGTGAACGAGCGAACGTGCCGTTTGGGCGCCGTAGTATTTGTCGGCCGGCACGTCGATCTTACCCATGGAATCGCTCTCGGTACGCATCGACTCGAGGTTCGTCATCGGTCGCGACCTTTCCGGGCGGCCTGGATTCCGTCAAAAGTCGTTCCGGTGGCGCGTATCTCGACGATCTCGTAGACCGCGAGCGGATAGCGTTCGTCAAAGCGACGTTTGTTGCAGCGCGGGCAGCTCGAGGGCCGCCGCGGGCGTCCCCGCCGAAGCACTTCGAAGGTGCAGCGCTCGCATCGCAGGATGAACCTTTTGTTCGACTCGTTGAGCGGAGCGACGTTGCCGAGTTCGTGGTAGATCGAGCTGAGGCCGCACTCGCGCAGCTTACGTTTAAACCGCGAACCGTGTCCGGTATCTCGAAACTTCGCGTAGCACCAAGCGTGAATCATCTCGTGCAGGAGCGTTTCGGTCAGCGCTTCGGGATATTTCCGGAAGTGCTTGGGCGAAAGCTCGATCGTAAGGGGTTGCTTGCCGTACGTAGTGCGCCCGGCCGCGTTCGAGAAGCGCTCGTTATAGCGGATCCTGCAATCCGGCGCCTCGCCGTTGAAGAATTCGTAGTTCAGCCGCGCAAAGAGCAACTGCAGGTCCGCTTCGGTCGGCAATGCGCTCGGGATCACGCAAGATTTGCTTCCACCTTCGTCCAACGAAACCATCGTGCCGGAGAACGGTTCGAGTGGTCTGCCGCCGCGGATGTACGTCCCGATCGTTGCGATCGTCGCGGCGGTCTTTCTCTGCGTCATGGCATATCTCGTATCGGTTGGATTCGGCGTCACCGGCTCGGTCTTCGGAAAGACGGCGCAGCAGGCGACGGGCGCGAAGCTCGAGTCCCAAGGATCGCAAAACGCAGTCGAAGGCGGCCCCCCGGCGCCGGTCGTCGCACAGCTCCAGACGCTGCGCGCGCGGATCGCAGCGCATCCCAACGACGACGTCGCGCTCACGCAGCTCGCCGACATGTATCTGGCGGCAAATAAGTTCGCGGATGCGATTCCGCTCTACCGCCGCGCGCTGCGCGCCAATCCGCACAACGTTGCGGCCCAGACCGGTCTCGCGCAAGCGCGGGACGCTCTGCGAGAGTAACCCGCGTGAATATCTACATTTCGTGCGACATGGAAGGAACTGCCGGCGTCTGCTCGTGGAAGCAGTGCGATCCGAGCGACGACCACGAATATCCGATCTTCCGGCGCCATATGACCGGCGAGGTTCGGGCTGCCATCGAGGGCGCGCGAGAGGGCGGCGCGCGCGAAATGGTCGTCAACGACTCGCACTGGTCGATGCGTAATTTGCTGCTCGACGAACTACCCGGTGACGACGACCTTCGGGTGATCTCGGGCGCTCCCAAGCCGTGGAGCATGATGCAAGGCTTCGACGCACCGGCCGATGCGGTATTCTTCACCGGGTACCACGCCAAGGCGGGCGACTGCGCGACGCTCTCGCACACGTTCAGCGGATCGATCTACTCCGTCGCGGTCAACGGCGTTCCATGCAGCGAGGCACTGCTCAACGCTGCGTTGGCCGGAAGTCACGGCGTCCCGGTCGTGCTCGTCACCGGCGATAGCGTCATCGTCAAGGAGGCTGCGCGTGCGATGCCGTGGGCCGTCGGCGTTGCCGTGAAAGACGCGATCGGGTTCTCGGCGGTAAATTCACTGACGCCGCAAGCGGCGCGCGAGGCGATCCATGCCGGCGCGCGCGAGGCCATGGGACGCATCGCCACGGCAAAACCATTCGTTTTCGATCCTCCGTTCGAGCTAACCATCGAAACCGCCGGCGTCGAACACGCCGATTTCATCGAACTAATGCCGGGCTTCGATCGAATCGGCGGCCGCACGGTCCGCTTTGCGTGCGACCAGTACCCGCCGCTGCTTCGAGCCTTCATCGCCGCAACGCGCATCGCCGCCGCCGCCGACCCAATCGCGTGAGTTGTGTCACCATGGGCGGAGTCGTGTCATCCTGAGCGTAGTCGAAGGATGAAGCTATACATTTCGAGCGACATGGAGGGCGTGGCAGGCGTCTGCGCTTGGCAACAAGTCGACGCTCGCACACCACATCCGGACTATGCGATCTTCCGCCGGTACTACACCCAAGAGGTCGTCGGCGCGATCGAAGGCGCGCGCGCCGGCGGTGCCACTGAGGTGCTCGTCAACGACTCGCACGGACCGATGCGCAATCTTCTTGCTCGACGAGCTGCCGGCGGACGTGCGCGTCATCTTCGGCAACCGCAAACCGTTCTCGATGGTGCAAGATGCCGACGGCGGATTCGACGGCGCATTCTTCGTCGGATACCATGGCGCCGCCGGCGACGCCGACGCCGTTTTGTGCCATACGTACACGCCGTCGGTCATCTACGAGGTCCGCATTAACGGCGATCCGCTGCAGCGAGGCGACCATCAACGCGGGCTCTGCTGGGATACTACGGCGTCCCGCTCTTGCTCGTCAGCGGCGACCGAACGACCGTCGAAGGCGTGCAAGCGCAGATGCCCTGGGTGTGCGGCGTGGTCGGTCAAGGAATCGATCGGTAATTTCGCCGCCAACTCGATGACGCCGGCATCCGCGCAGCGCGCGATTCGGCAGCGCCGCCCGAAGAGGCGGTGAGAGCACGCCACCGCAGGCCAAGCCCTATCGCTTCGAGCCGCCGCTAACGCTTGACGTGCAGCTCGTCACCGCCGCCCAAGCGCACCTAGTCGCAACGATTCCCGGCTTCGAGCGAACCGGCGCGCGCAGCGTACGCTTTACGCACGATAGCTTTCCGGTTCGTCTTCAAAGCCTTCGTCGCCACCTGGCGTCTCGGCAGCCTTGGCTTGAGCGACACCCCTTTCAAGAGCATCGCTCATGTCCAGACTTGCGATGCCAGCGGCATGGAGAACGAAGCACGTTCGCGTTCTACCGCGATCTTCTCGGACATGTCGGAAGCTGAGAAAGCCACCTGAGCTCGTCGGACGCGGCGGCGTCTGGTTCCCGAAGCGACACGGTCTTCGTTCATGTCGGTGTCGATTTCGACTTGTCTTCCGGCACTCAAGGCCCATCCGGCATTGGTCTGCAGCGATTTCGCTGGTCTTGTCGCGCGCCTTCGTTCGCACGACATAACCATTCTAGACGGCGAGCCTTTTGAAGACGGACGTCGCCATTGCTACGTCGCCGATCCCTTGGGCAACCGCATCGAACTCATAGAGTAACCCCGCGACGTGCGGGGCCGTCGCCCCTTGACGTAATGCCGAAGAGGCTCCGACCGACGAGCGAAGCCATGGATGGCGAGAGCGAGGAGGCGGAGCAGCAGGAGCGGAGCCTGGAGGGCGAAGCGACGAGCGGCCTTCGACTACGCTCAGGGTGACGCAAGGCATTTTGTCAAGCGGCGTCGGCCCGCGCGTTATGAGGCTTTGGCCGGGGTGCCCAACGCGATGGCGATTTCGACGACGTCGTCTTCGTTGAGTGAGAGCCGTCGCATTGCAACTTCGTAAAGCTCGATCGCCTCTTCGCTCGTGCTCGACGCAGCGCGCTCTTCGCGCAGGCGTTTCACTTCGTCGGTCACGCGATGTGCCAGCTCCGTCGTCGGCTCGACTCCGGCGCGCGCCAAGCGCTCGCGCTGCCGTCGAAGCGTATCTTCAACCAGCGCGGCTCCCGTATGTTTGCCGAAGACCCAGCTGGTCACTCCGCCGACCAGCTCTGCGGGGACCGCTTCGTACATGCGGTGGTCGATCAACATCGCCTGGGTGTGAATCCCCGATTCGTGCGCGAAGACTTTCGCACCAACGATCGGCTCGTGCTGTTGCAGCGGAATGCCGCTGATACGTTCCATGAAGCGCGCCAGCTCGCGCAACTTGCCGTACTTGAAGCCCGGCAGCTCGATGCCATAGAGCACGCGCAGCGCGACGACGAACTCGTGGAGCTTTACGTTACCGGCACGCTCGCCGTATCCGTTCGCCGTCACCGAGATGACTTTGAAGCCGCACGACGTCGCCGTTATCGCGTTGATCGTGCCGAGTCCGTAATCGTTGTGCAGGTGCGCGACGATCGGCAACCCCTCGGGCAGCGCTTTGACGATACGCGAGCAGTACCAGCGAGTCGCTTCGGGCGTCAGCGTGCCGACCGTGTCCGGCCACGCGGGGCGAGTCCCGCCCGCTTCTAGACCTGCTTTGAAATATTCGACGAAGTAGTCGACGTCGCCGCGGCTCCCGTCCTCCGCGCCGAATTCGATTCGATCGATTCCGCATCCGCGGGCGTGCGCAATCGCATCGCACTGCAAGCGGATGTTGGCGTCGCGATAGAATGAGAGCGGCAGCTCGAGCCATTCTCGCTCCTCCCGTCCCTCATAGCGCAGCAGCGTTTTGCCGATCTTGTATTTTAGGTGGAGATCGCTTCCGCTGGTAAAGATGAAGAACGTCACCTCGCTGGGATCGACCCCGGCATCGCGCAACGTCTTGACCGTCACGTCGATGTCGCCGCGATTGCTGCGGCACATCACGACGATCTCGACATCGCCGAGCTCGCCGCGGCGTTTCGCCCCCATGACCAGCTGCAGCGTGCGGCGGTCGCCCTCCGACGCGGCCGGGAAGCCGACGCTCATCACGTGAACGCCAACCCCGGCTAAGACTTTGGCGATCTCCAGTTTCTGCGCCGGCGTGTAGCAGACGCCCGGCATCTGTTCGCCGTCGCGCAGCGTCTCGTCGTAGATGCGGATTTGCGCCGGATCCGGAAAACTCACCTCACGCGTGAGCTCTTTGGGATCTCGGATCAGGCGTTCGATCGGTTCGCGAAGCATCTAGCGAGTATTCTGCGCGCCGGGCGCTTTCTCTTGGGGTCGTGCTCCCAGCCTAGCTCCCGGTCCCCGATCGAACGTCCTCTTCTCGTTCCCCAAAGCGCAACTCGGCGGTGTCGCGCGGAAAGACCAAATCGAGCGTCCAATCAAACGCGACGCGCAGCTTCCGATCCAGTCCCGGCAGCCGGAACAAATAGTAGGTGCGCCAGAAGAACCACGCAACGAATCCCGTGATGACGCGATTACCGGGAAGCTGTGCGACGGCTTTGCGCCCTCCTAATGCTGCCATCATTCCGAGCGTTCGGTAGACGAACGGCTTGGTCGGCGCGCCGCGCAAGATCGCGACGATGTTGTCGGCAAGACGCGGCCCTTCCCGAATCGCGTGCTGAGCCGTCATCGGATAGCGGCCGCCCTCGCCGTCGGGAATCGAAGCGCAATCGCCTAAAGCCCACACCCCGTTGAATCCCGGCACGCTCATATCGCGCGCCGTCTCAATCGCACCCCGCTTCGTCTTGGGCAGCGCAGGCTCTTTCGCAATCGTCAGCGCTGGTTTGACGCCGGCACTCCAGACGATCGTTTCGCTTTCGATGCGCCGGCCGCTCTGCAGCGTCAAACCGTGTTCGTCGGCGCCGGTGACGCCGTCTCCGGTAAGCACCTCAACGCTGCGCCGCTCCAGTACGCGGCGCGAGTACTCACCCATCTTTGCCGGAAGACCGGCGAGAAGCGTCGGCCCGGCTTCGACAAGGACGACCCGCACGCGATCCATCTGCAAGTTCTTGTAGAATCGCATCACGCTGCGAAAGAGCTCGACGACTTCGCCGGCCGTTTCGACTCCAGTGAAGCCTCCGCCGACGACGACGAGCCGTAGCAACCGGTCTCGCCGAGCGTCGTCATCGATCGTATCGGCAAGTTCGAGCAGCCAGACCAAGTGGTTGCGCAGCGCATCGGCATCCTCCAGGGTTTTCAACGACCACGTATGCTCGGCGATGCCGGGGAGCCCGAAGTCGGAGGTTGACGAGCCAAGTGCGAGTACGACATGGTCGTAGGACTGCACGACGTTCTTGTGCGTGAGCACGTGATGATACTTTAGGGTGCGATTGACGACGTCGAGCTCGTCGACGTCGGCCAGCACGAACTTGCTGCGGTGCAACTGGGCGCGAATCGGCGTGACGACGTGGCGCACTTCCAGCTCGCCCGAGGTCACTTCCGGCAGCATCGGAGTAAATAGGGTGTAGTTCTCGCGGCTCAGCAGAACGATCTCCGCTTCCTGGGGCCGCAGGCGCCGTTCGAGCCGCAGGGCGACCGAAGTCCCTGCGAAACCGCCGCCGACGATCACGATGACCGGCACGCGATGCGGTTGAAGAGGGTTGCGTGGAATACCTCCCGCCGACCGAGCCAAAACCCGAGCCGCCGAAGACGGTGCGACGCCGCAGCGGCATCGGCGCGCTCCTCGCCGCGATTGTGGCGTTTGCGCTCAAGTTCAAGTTTCTCTTACTCTTTGGAGCGAAGCTGTTCGCCGTCAGCTGGACTTTCTTGCTCTCACTCTGGATCTACGTCGTGATCTTCGGCTGGAAGCTGGCAGTCGTCCTGATGCTGCTCTTGCTCGCGCACGAGCTCGGACACTACTTCGCGTTTCGCGCCTACGGCCTGCCGGCGCGTCTACCCGCTTTCGTTCCGCTGCTCGGCGCGTTCACCGCCGGGGCGGTTCCGGCGGATCTCGAGCAAGACGCATACATCGCCCTCGCCGGGCCGCTCGTCGGCTTGGGACTCGCCGCAGCCTGCTATGCAATCGGCGACATCAAACAAGACCGCTTCTGGTTTGCCGTTGCGGATCTCTCCGCTTTCTTGAATCTTTTCAATATGATTCCGGTGCCCCCGTTCGACGGCGGACGAATCATCGGCGCGATCTGGCCACCGTTGTGGTTTGGCGGATTCCTGATCTTCGTGGCCTTTGCAATATTCATGCACGTTCCGGTGCTCTTTGTCGTCATCATCGGCGTTCTCGGTGTGCCGGCCATGGCCGCTGCCTGGAGAGGTCAGGTCGATCCGCGCGCTGCGAGCATGACGTTGAGCGCGCGCGTTCGCGTCAGTCTCTGGTATCTTGCAACGGTCCTTGGACTCTTCTTCGTTATGGCGCAGTCGCACGTCATCGCAACACCGCAGGCGAGCGGCACATTCGGTTGGTGACGCGCAACGTTCTGCTCGCCATTGCGTGGACGTGTATCGCCGTCGCGCTCTTTGCGGCGCGTCCTGCGCCCCAACCGGGACCATTTTTGCGCGACTTCGAGGCCTACTGGGCGGCCGGCTCGGCGTGGATCGCGCACGACGATCCGTACGGCCGAGCGATTTGGAAGGCCGAACGTGCCGTTGCGGGGGTCGAACGCGCGCGCGACGAGATCTTGCCGTTCGTCAATCCGCCCGCCACCTTAGCCGTATGGAACCTTTTCGCGCGGCTGCCATACGAGATCGCCGCGGCTTGCTGGTCGGCGATTCTGATGGCGAGTCTCTTTGGACTGGTCGCAGCCGTGCTCTACGCCGGCGAAGCAACGCTCGGCCCGGGGCCCTTCCTGGCGGCGCTTTCGCTTGCGATCGGATTCGGTCCGATCACCAGCGACCTGGCACTCGGACAGATTGCGCTGCCGGCCTTTCTCGCAGCGGTGTTGGTCGCAATCACCGCCGAACGATCATTGCTCGTCGCAACGATCTCGGCTTGCGTTGCGTTCGCGCAGCCAAACCTCGCGCTCGGACTGATCGCTCGGCTTCGCAGCGGTCGCGTTGCGCTCGCGCTGCTCCTCGCCGCGGCGATTACTTACGCGATCGGTTGGCTCTACTACGGCTACGCGTGGCCGCTCGCATACGCCCGCGTCATCGTCGCGCACGGCTGGACTGAACGATTCTCGGCAATCCAGATTACCGCGTTCTCAATCGCTCGCGGCCTCGGAACGACGCCCGCAGCGGCACGCTTCGTCGACGCCGGCCTCGCCGTTCTTGCGATCGTCGCCGCGGTCCAGCTCGCCCGCCGCGTCGACAACCCGTTCGCGCGCTTCGCGGCATTTTCGGCGTTGATACCGTTCGTGGCGGGGTTCGTTCACGAACACGATCTCGTCGTCGCTTACCCGGCCGCGATTTGGTGCGCGCTTCGAACGCGCGAAACGAGCCGCGCGCTCGCGCTCGCGGGCACGCTGTTGGTATGCGTCGACTGGCTTGGCCTCGCGCAGCGGCCGACCGGCATCGCGCAGAGCGCGTTGCTCGCGATGGCGGCGTTGGCAGCATTCGGTGCTCTCGGGCAACGATCGCAGTTGCGCGACGCGCTCTTCGTCACGCCCGCATTCGCGGTAGTCTTCGTCGTTGCGGCCTGGCTGGCGACTCAGAATCCCTTACCGGTCTGGCCCGGTCCGCTCGGTGCCTTTCACGCGCCGCCGGGCGCATCGATCGCGGCCGTCTGGTCCGCCGAGCAGGGCGCGAGCGGGTTGCTCGCGCCGGTTCCGGCCTGGGCGCTGCTGCGCGCGCTATCGCTGCTCGGCTGCGCTCTGCTTGCCTTTGCTATATATCGACATCCATCATATTGTCGAACGGGGTGATCGCGTTCGGATGAAAGTTCTTCATGTCCGAGTTGTGGCCGTAGACGTCTTCGCGCAGAGTGGTCACGATGGTGGGTGCGTCCCGGTCGAGCTCCTGTTGAACGACGAGAACGTCGGCATTGCGCTGCGCCTGCTGAAAGTGACCGAAGAGCCCATCGATCGCGGCTTGCGCGCGTGGATTGCACCAGCGTATGTTGTTTTGGCCGTTCGGTGGAAACGATTTGCACGAATAGATCGGCGAGTAATCGCCGATCGCCTCGTTCGACCATTGAAACGTCACCACGTCCCACTTATCGTTCGAATAGATGATGCCGCCGTCCGCGGTCGGGGCGAACATCAGGTTGGGAGGATAGTGCCGGACGGTGATGTCGACCCCGATCTGTTTCCAGGTCGAACGGATCAGCTCGATCATCTCGTCGGCATCCGGCGTCCCGGCCGAGGTCGCGAAGTCAAGGGAAAGCCGCACGCCGTTTTTCTGACGAATGCCGTCGGGGCCGCGACTCCAGCCGTCTCGGTCCAGCAGCGCGTTGGCCCGCGTGATGTCGAACGGGGCCATCGGAATGGAGGTCACGGCATACGGCGCGGTAGGCGGCGTCGTGACTTCCTGGAGGATCCCGACGCCGCGCCCGATCTTGTCCCGAAGCGTGCGCCGATCTACCGCCATCCGCAACGCCTCGCGGACAATCGGGTCGCGAACGCGGGGGCGCGTCGTATTGAAGTCGAGGTGACCGAAGTAATAGCCCGCTTGTCGCAGAACCGAGACGCCCGGGATCGCTTGCACGCGCCCGAGATAGGCCCCCGGGGTGGTCGGCCACAGATCGAGCTCGTGCGCCTGCAGCTGGGAGAGCACCGTATTGCGGTCGGGAACGATCTTGTAAATGATCTCCTTCAGTTTTGGCTGGCCGCGCCAGTAGAGCGGGTTGGGGACGAGCACGACGTCTTGCGAGCGATCCCAGCGCTCATATTTGAAAGGCCCAATTCCGACCGGCAGCGAGTTGTACGGAACGTGGTTGATGTTGGGATATTGCGCCAGCAGGTGCTTGGGGAGAACGCATGGATTGGCGCCGGCGCTTGAAAAGAACGTCTCGACGAACGGCGAGTACGGCTTTCGCATATGGTAGACGACGGTGAACTTATCCGGCTCGTCGATTTTCGTGATTTGATCCCATCCGAGCCGTCCGATCTCGTTATTGGCGGGATTGAGCACGACCCGCGTCGAGAAAACGACGTCGTCGGCGTTGAACGGCGCGCCGTCCGACCACCGCACGCCCCTGCGTAGGTGATACGTGATCGTCAGCCCATCTTTGCTCACGCCGCCGTTCTCTTGATCCGGCACCTGCGTTGCGAGCTCGGGATAGGCGCGGTTGTGCAAGTCCCACTTCACCAGCCAGGCCATCGTCAGCGACGATAGATAGCCGACGTCGGCGAACTGGCCGAGATGCGGGTTGAGCGTGTTGACGTCTCCGGCATCGGCAAAACGCAGCACGTGCGGCTGAGTCCAAGCGTTAGCGCGGCCGCCTGGCCCGGCCACCGTTCCCGTCTTCGTGCATGAGCACAACGCCGCCAGCGCGGCGAAAAGGACGACTGCGTGTAAAGACTCTTTTTTCATTTCTCGCCGCTCCCTAAATCGAGTAGTTCCAAGGATCCCAGAAAGCCGTAATGACCGGTGACGGATCGAATCCCTTCAGGTCGGTGTTGTAGACGAACGGAAAACGCTGAAAGAAGAGAATGATGGTCGGCACGTCGAGTGCGAGCTGCTGCTGAACGACAGTGTAGTCGCGTTTCCTTCGCGCCTGATCGATCGTCTTGAGGGCGTCGGTCATCGCGTCGGTTGCCGCGCGATTGGTCCAGAACATCGCGTTCTGCCCGTGCGGGGCTAGGTTGGCGCCCGAGTAGATCGCGCTATCGTCGGGGTCGGCGGCGCCGATCCAGCTAAAGAGCGCGACATCGTAGTGTCCCCCTTCCAGAATTCCGTTCGTCGAGTTATCGAAGAACTGACTGGTCGGATAGTTCTTGACGTCGGCCTGCGCACCGACGTCGCGCCACTGCCGCTGGAGGACCGTCTCGTTCGCCTTTCCGATCGTGGACTCGGTTTGCGTGCTCAGCGTGAATTCGAGACGCTGACCGTTCTTGACCCTTATGCCGTCCGGTCCCACCTTCCAACCGTCCGCGTCGAGCAGCGCCTTGGCCTTGGCGGGATCGAACGGATAGTGCACGATGTCGTCGGTGTACGCCCACGAGTAGCGAGGCTGCTGATCCGTATTCGCCGGAATAGCCGAGCCGTGCGCGACCTTGTTGATGATTTCGCCCCGATCCGTCGCATACGCGAGCGCTCGGCGCACCTGAACGTCGCCGACGATCGGATGCCTTAAATTGAAGTCGATGTGCTCCCAGGCGAAGGCATCGACTCGAATCGCTTTCAAGCCATTGCGCGGGTCCGCTGCCAGCCCCGCGTACTCCGGCCATTTGAGGCCCGTTCCCAGCGCCAGCATATCCAACTCGTGCGTTTGAAGCTGCGTCACCGCGGTATTCTCGTCGGGAAGAATCTTATAGATCACTTCCTTCAGCTTCGGCCGCCCGAGGTAGAAATCCGGATTGGCGACCATACGAACGTCCTGTCCGCGATTCCACGCAACGACTTTGAACGGGCCGCTGCCGATCGGCAGAGAGTTGTAAGGTGCGGTGTTGAACGACCCCTTGTCGTCGTTGTATTTTGCGAGCAGGTGCTCGGGCAGTATCGGCGCGTTGCCGTTCACGCTCCACAGCTGCTGCAAGAACGGAGCGTAGAGTCTCTTCATATGAACGACGGCGACGTGCGGATCGCTGCAGTCGATGCTGCCGATGTCTTTGTAGCCGTCGGTCGTGATGACGTTATTGTGTGTGTTCATCACGACCTGCCACGTGAACTTGAGATCGTTGCAGGTCAACGGCTGACCGTCTTGCCATTTGATGTTCGGGCGAAGCTTGTACTTCAGCGTCAAGCCGTCTTTGCTCACGTCGCCGTTGGCCACAGTCGGGAGTTCGGTGATCGCATCGGGAACCGGGCGCCCGTTGGCGTCGTACCGCACCGTCCAAGAGAAAATGAACATTGAGAGATCGAGCGTCGGCGTCGCCGAGTTGAGGGCGGGGTTGAGATTCTTCGGATCGGAGAACTCGGAGAAGCGCAGCACCCCCGGAATCGTCCAGCTATTGGAACCAACGCTCGTCGTGCCGTTGCTCACCTTCGTGCAGCCGCCAAGAGCGCATACCGCGGCGAGTGCCGCGACAGCACGACGGGCTCCTCGCTTCAAGCGGACGCTCCTCCCTCGCCGTCGCCGGCGCGCATCGTTTCCGGGTCGATTCCGTGAGCCGCGCAGAACTCGCGATACGCGGCGGGCACGATCTCGGACGGCTTGATCTCGCTGCGGCCGCCCCAGAAGACGTTTGTATATGCAAAATCGATGCCGGCTTCCCGCAAGTGCGCGTCGATTGCGGCCTTATGCGCCAACACGACCGCCTTTTCCATGCCGTGGGCGACCGCCATGACGTTGACGTTGCGGAACTCGGGGCCGCCTTCGCGCCAGTAGGCGTGGGTTATGACGTAGTGGCGACCTACCTCGCAGCCGGTCTCGACCTCACGTCCGGGCGCAACGGCCCAGTGAAAGAGCGCATTATAGCGCGTCGCGCGTTCGTTACCGGCGGTCGGCTTCACGTGCTCCAGGAAGGTCGAGAAGCGGCCGATCACGCCTCGCCGTTCGAGCTCTTGAGCCACCGAAACGAAGATTTCGAATTCGACGCCGGCTTCGAGCGCACGCGGTCGCCAAAGGTCGCGCGCGATCTCGTGCGGCGAAAACTCGCGTTTGAGCGCGGTCAGCACCCGCCACTCTAGTTCGGAGAGCTTCACGACCGCGGCCTCGAGCGGGCGCGCCGGCTCGTCGGCGCGAGCTCCTGGTTCCAGGCCGCGGCGGCGGACGTGCCCGACGCCAAGCGTGAAGAGCATCTTCGCCGGCATCAACCGGAAGCGCTCGGCGCCGACGTGCCGGCGCACCCAATCGGCGTGTTTTTGCAGCGAAAATCCCTGCGGCACTTTCAGCGTCGTCCAAAGCCGGTAGCTGCTGCCCGGCGTGACTGCATCGGTCGTGCGAATGACGACATGTCCGGAGAATGGATCTTCCCTGAACATATACTCGAACGCTGCATCGAGCCGTTCCGGCGCAACCTCCCACGCGCAGAGCGCGCCGCTCGCCAGGCTCGTCGAGAGCAGCGTCTGACGAACGCGCCGAATCGTGCCCGCCTCGAGCATTGCAACGACGCGCTCGATGACCGTTTCGACGGGAATGCCGCTGCGCAGCGCAATCGCGCCGAAAGGATCGGTCTGAAAGCCCGTCAGACGGTCTTCCGAGATTGCGAGGATCGCAGCGTTGACGGAATCCGAAATCGTCGCCGGCGTTTCGGAAGCCCGAGGAATCATGTGCTGGGAGTTCGTCGCCCTAGGCCAGGCCGGCCCCTAAATTTGGACGTCGCTGATGCCCATTGCGAACAGGTAGTTTTGTTCGGCCGTTTGCACGCCGTAGAGCGCGGTGATGTACCCCGACTGGGCCGTCGAAAGGTTTGCTTCGGCCGTTACCACGTTGAGAATCGTGGTCGCGCCGACTCTATACTGAGCCTGTGTAGCGTCCAGCGAGACTTGCGCGGAAGTCAACTCGGAGCGAGCTTGCACGAGCGACGCGCGCGACGAGATCAAGGTCGCCAACGCCGAACGAACGTCGGATTCGACCGTAAGCCTCGTCAGGTTGAACGAAGCTATCGCCTGATCGAGCTGCGAGGCGGCCTGCGCGATGTTGAAGTTCGTAACGCCCTGGTCGTAGATGGGAATATTAAGGCTGAGGCCCAGCGTCTTCGTGTTGGACCAGCTAGGCGGAGCTGCCGGGCACGCAGAGACCGGAGTGACAATGCCTTTGTTATCCGTCACGGTCGTGGAGAAGCAGTCGAGGAATTGCCTCGCGACGCCGTCGCTCGCTGCCGCCGCGAGCGTCGGGAAGCGGGCGAGCTTTGTAAAGCGGAGGTTCTCCTGATTCGACTGCACGGTGTAAGCGGCCGCAATGTAATCGGGACGCATGATCAACGCGCGCTTGAGTGAAGTTGTGTAGCTTGGATTCGGCGCCGCGGGTTGGGCCATCAGCTGCTTTGGCACGACCATCGCGTCAGCGTCGAGACCGAGCGTGGTTGCAAAGGTCGCCTGCGCACCGATCGCCGCGCCCTGTGCAGTGACGAGATTTCCGCGCGCTTGCGCGGTCTGAAACTGGGCCGCGGCAATATCCGAGCGGGCGGCGGCGCCGTTGCGAATCTGTGCGGCGACCGAAGCTTCGTTGACCTCAAACTCGTGTACGAGCTGCGCATCGGCCGTTACCGTCGCATTGTTTTCAAGGACTGCAAAGTACGCGTTGGCGACGTTCAGCGCCAGCGTTTGAAGTTGACGCAGCAGCGTCGCGCGTCCGGCGATGTCGGCTTCCTTCGCCGAGCGGATCCCGGCGATCGTGTGTCCGCCGTCATAGATCAACTGCGTGACCGTGATCGTGGCGGACTCGTTCGTGACGCTCGACTGGGAGTACGGCGCCGGCGTGGCGAGCCCGAACGCCGCCGCAGGGCTCGGCCCCGATATCGGGCTGCTCGACGGGCGCGGTCCGAACGAGGAACTGCTCGTCGTTCCATTGTTGTACTCGCTGCCGGCTTGGGCGTTGGCGCTGATCCCAGGATAGAGCGCTTGTTTCTCCGAGGTGTATTTCGCGTGAATCGCGTACCACGCCGCATTCTGCGAGGCAAAGGTCGGCGAAAGCGCGACGCCGATCCGGATCGCGTCGGCGAGTGAAATCGACTGCGGTACGCCTTTCTTTGGTGTGAGCTGCTCGACGTCGGGCGCCGGGGTTCCATATGCCGGATAAGGAAGCGGCGTGCCGCTGATCGTCGGTTGCGGCATCGGCGACGGCATCTGCACGCCGGGAACTAGACCGCCGGGATTCGGCGCATTTTGCGCGTGAGCCACCGTGGTCACAAGGGTACCCAGCGCGAGTGCGGCGACGAACGCTCGCGCAGAAAACTTGCTTCTCGTCATTCTCAGTGAACCGTGCCGTTCGAGGCCGGCGGCGCGTTCCCATTGCTCACGGCAACGACGCTTCCGTCCTTGAGCGCGTCCGGCCGGGTCGTTACCACCATCGTTCCCGGCGCAATCCGCGGACTGATGACTTGCGACAACGTGTCCGTTTGGACGCCGACGCGAACCGGAACGGCCTGTGCCTTGTTGTCGGCGACGATGTAAACGACGTTGCCGCCGCTCGGCGTCTGGGCCACCGCGCTGCGCGGTACGACCACCGCATTGGCGGCGCGAGCCTTGGTCACCGTCACGGTGACGAGCATCCCACCGCGCAAAACGAAGCCGGGGTTCTGCACCTGCAGCCGCGCGAGATACGATAGCGTGCCGGCCGTCGGAACCAAGTTGACCGTTTGCACCGGACCGCTAAACGTACGTCCCGGCAACGAGTTCGACTGGTACGTAACAAAGATTCCAGGGTGAACGTAGGACAGATCTTCATCCGGCACGTTGACGTTGATCCAAACCTTGTCGACGCGGGCAACCTGGAGAACCGGCTGCGACGGAGAGGCAAATGCGCCGGGATCGACGAGACGATTCGCTACGACCGCGTCGTACGGCGCGTAGAGATAGGTCTGCGAAAGCTGTGTGGAGAGCAACTGTGCCTGCGCCGCTGCAGAAACGGCCTGCGCTTGCTGTGCCTTGACGTTTTGCGCGCTAACCGCGTTATTACGCAAGCCCACGACAGCGTTGTTATACGTCTGTTGGGCTTGGACGTAGTTTGCCTCCGATTGCTGCAAGGTTGTTTGAGAGACGTAGCCCTGTTTGTAGAGCTGCTTGTTCTGATCGAAGACGAGCTTGGCGTTCGCCAGTGAAGCCTTCGCGGTCTGGACTGCCGCCTCGTTGGTCTGTACCTGCACCGGATATCCAACCACGGAGCCCTGTGCACTGGCGGAAAACTGAACCGCTTGCGCTTGTGCCTGGGCCAGCTGCGCTTGGAGCGTCCGCGGATCTATGGTCGCGAGCAACTGGCCCCTGCGCACCATGTCGCCGATATTGACGTTGATCTTGAGGATGGTGCCGTTCTGCTGGAAGGCGAGGGTCGATTGCTCGAGCGGGGCGATCTGCCCGTCAAGCGGCAGATACGTCGCTATATTCTGACGGCTCGCCGGTGAGGCGTCGACCATCAGCGGTGGCGTTGCGGGCGGCGCCTTCCTGCCGCAGCCGGCAAGAAGCGGGAGCGCGCCGAGCGCGGCAAGCCCCAAGAGCGTCGCTTTCAAATTGAGGGAAGGGACTGTCATCCTGAGCATCTCTCCAAAAGTCGGTCCTTCATGGTCTCTTATACGGCGCGCGTTGGCCTTTGATTCACAAGAACCGCCGTCGGCGCCTACAGGTTCCTAGAACCTCGGCATGAGGTAGTCGGCTGCAAGGCGTATCTCCCGGGGGCATGAGCGCGAAACTCGACATCGGCCGCTCGTATAGTCTTCAGAGCCGCGTCGAGGAGTGGATGACTGCCGAGAAGGCCGGGAACAAGGGTGTCGACGTCCTCTCCACCTCGATGCTCGTTCAGTTGGTTGAGAGCGCCGCGATCCACTGCGTCCAGCCGATTTTAAAGGCGGGTCAAATCACCCTGGGAACGCACATCGATCTCGAGCATAAGAAGCTGGTGCCGGTGGGCTTCATCATTCGTACCGAGGTCGAAGTCGTGATGCTCGACGGGCCACGCGTGAGTTTCGCCGTCCAAGTCTTCGACGAGCAAGAAGCGGTAGCCGAGGGTACCCACGAGCGGTACATCATCGAAAAGGCCAAGTTCTTGGCAAAACTGCGCGAAAAGCTCACCTAGCGAGTCGGCCGAAAACCGGCAAACTCCAAGGCTCTCACTGCAGGGGAGGCAATCGTCCGTCCCCGAAAAGGACGCGAAAGGCACTCACCGACCAGGCCCGCAGGGTCAGGGCGGTTGGGGCAAAGCTCAATTCACAGCTAGGAGGACAGATTGAAGCGACTGAGCACTGGAATCCTGACCCTGCTTATGGCAGTCGGTCTCGGATTTACCGCGGTCGCAGCCCAGCCCGGAGCATCGCATGGCAACACTGGAACCAACGCGATTGCGCAGGACCAGGGCTCGACGGCTGCTCCGCCGGCGAACTTCGGGTCCCCGCCGTCGGGTCAGTATCCGATTCTCTACAACGACCATCACGTCTACACCAAGCCCGATATTCTAAAGCGGGGCCGCGTTCTCGCGGCGCTCGTGCGGGGTGGAACGATTTTAATTCCGCTTCGCTCGATGTTCGAGCAAATGGGCCCGCCATACCCGACTGTGTCGTGGGACGCGGGAAGTCAAACCGCAACGGTTAGTAAAGCCGGCGCCGAGGTCAAAGTGACCGTCGGCAAGCCGGAAGTCATCATTAACGGTGAGTCTCGTCCATTGGACGTGCCGCCCGAAATGTATCAGGGCACCGTTCTCGTCCCGGTCCGAGTCATCTCGGAGGCAATGGGCGCCTACGTTCTGTGGGTACCCGATCGCCGTCTCGTCGTCGTACGTTACATCCCGGCGACTCCGCCGCCGAGTCCGCCGCCGCCGCCGCCGCCACCGCCACCGGTCGCGACGCCGACGCCGACGCCTCGCCCGTTCTACGACGTCTACGTCGCCGGCGACTACATAATCTCGCCGCGCGTCTACAACGAGTTCGTTCCCGGCGCGAACAGCGGCAACAACAACGGCGGCTTCTCGTACCGGATCCACGGTGTGGTCGAAGCCCCGCTCATGAGCCTTCCGTTCATGGTCGAGGTCGACTATCGCCAATGGAACTGGCAACATAACTGCGGCGGTGCCAGCGATCCGGGGTGCTTCGTCACCACGATCGGTGGCCTCGGCTCGTCAAGTGTTGCGGCATTCATCGGCCGCAACTACGACTTTGACGCGCGACTCGGCATTCGCATCCTCAAGCCACGCATCTATCTGGTTGGCGGATATATGGCGTGGGGTAACAACTACGGTTATCCGAACATGGAGGGTGCCGGTGTCGGGCTAGAAAAGCTGCCCGATCTGGATCGCGACTTCTCGTTCTACGGAAGCGCGGTCTACTATTTCGGCGTCAACGGCAACTACTCGAGCACACCGCTCGCGTGCGGAAACCCGAACGGAGGCGGATGCACGTTCAAGGTCGGTTACGACATCCTGAAGTACGACATCGGAGTCAGCTACTCGTTGCCCGGAGTCCCGGTCTTCTTCGAAGCCGGATTCTTGGGTGACCGTGGCTATAATCAGAGTGCAGCTCCGATCGGGTTCTCTCTAAGCGGTCCGTACGCGGGTATCGGTCTGAAGATCAGTCACTGGTAACCCTCGCGCGCGACCACGCGGAAATCGAAAGCCCCTGCAGACCGCAGGGGCTTTCGTTATGGCGACGGTCTCTGAGCCGGCGCCGGACTCGCGGACGCCTCGGGCGTGTCGACCTCTTGCGGCGACGGTTGCACGCATGGCGGCGTGATGATATCGATCGCCGGATGGCCCGGAGCCGGTGACGGCGTCGGAGTCGCGGCCGGCGTCGTTTCGGGCATCACCCCGGTCGGCAGCGGGGTCGGACAGAGCTGCGCGAGCGCAAACCAATGTTCGGTGTACCCTTGCGCGACGGTCGACTTCATCGTCTTGCCGTAGTACGTGTTACCGTACTTTTTGATGAGGAGCTGCGTGAACTCCCACGCCGTTTGCTGCTCGCCCTGGGTGTAGACCTTGCGCAGCGTAATAACGCCCAGGAAGTAGGATCGCGCGAGTTGCGGATCGTTTGGATATTTTGCTGCCCATTTGCGCAGCGCTTCCGTGGCAAAGTCGAGTTTCGCGATAAGCCTGGGGTCGGTTGTGTAAGCGCCGGCGCTGATGGAGCCGTCTTTATACGTGTTATCGATCCCAAGATAACTGATCTTCATGCGACCAAAATATTCGTCGCCGGGCGCGGAGTCGTTATACTCCTCGCACTGAAGATGGGCCCATTTGCTCTTGGTCGCGCCGCAAACGTCCTTCTTCTTCGACGGGCTCGCAGCCGGCTTAGGCGAAGCCGCCGGAGCCGCGGCGGATTGCGGCATGGCCGAGAGTAAACTAATGCTTACTACAAGCAGCGCAAGCAGCGACGTCGGTAGCATGCGTTTCACGTGTGGCAACATCTCCTTCGGGCTCGGCTCGTAGCGGTGTAGCCCTCTGGGAAGCAAAGCTTTTGCAATCGAGCGCTCGCGGCCTCCTCGACGTCAGCGTAAGGGCATACCTTTTCGAGCCGCGAACCAGTCGCCAGCATGATTGCCTCGGTTCGCGCAGCGGCGG
Source organism: Vulcanimicrobiota bacterium (assembly GCA_963831815.1). GTDB lineage: Bacteria > Vulcanimicrobiota > Vulcanimicrobiia > Vulcanimicrobiales > Vulcanimicrobiaceae > Cybelea. The sequence goes on along the minus strand of CAWHRL010000001.1, from coordinate 151,182 downwards.
TGCAGCTTCGAGCGCACGACCGCGATGAGTTTCCGCTGACGCTCGATCGCATAATAGAGGCGGCGAGCGAAGCGGCATCGCGCGCCGACTTGGTCGTGTTACCCGAATCCACGTTTCCCGCGTACGTTCTCGGTGGCTCGCGGCTTGCCGAGGAGAGCGCGATCGCCCGTGCGATCGAGCGGCTGCGCGACGTCGCGCTTGCCACGCACACGGTGATCGTGACGGGCGCTGCCGCATCAACCGACACCGGGCTTCGAAACGGCGCATTCGTCATCGATGCCGATGGCTCGCTTGCGGGGCGCGCCGACAAGCTTTTCTTATGGCACTTCGACCGGCGCTGGTTCGCACCGGGCGAACGAATCGAACCGATCGCAACGGCTATCGGCGCGCTCGGCGTGCTTGTCTGCGCGGATGGGCGACTTCCCACGATTGCGCGCGCACTGGTCGACCGCGGCGCTAACGCTTTGGTGATGCCGACCGCTTGGGTGACGAGCGGACGCGATCCGGCAGCACTTGAGAACGTTCAAGCCGATCTGCTCGCTCGCGTCCGAGCCTATGAAAACAGCGTACCGTTTGTCGCTGCCAACAAGTGCGGCAGCGAGCTCGGTATGGTCGCGTACTGCGGGAAGAGCCAGATCGTCGATTCCTGTGGAGAGATCGTCGCGCTCGCGGGCGAGCGCGAACCGCAAACACTCGTTGCATCGATTGCATTTCGCGACGCACTCCCACGTCGAACGGCGCTTGCGGAGGTGAAAGCTCGCAAATCCAGGTTCGATCGGACGGTACGCCTTGCGATCTCGTTCGATCCGCTTCCGGACGACATCGACGAGCGGATCGAGCTCCTTGACGACGTCTGCGCCCTCTCGCCGGACGATGGGGAGCGGCTCGCAGCGCTCGATCGCATGCTCCCGGTCGCATCGGCCGACGACGAACTCGTACTCGATCCCGGAGGGCTTGTCGCTTTCAGTCGCGCCGGTTATTCGCTGGTCTGCTGGACGACCGAGATCGGTGCGCCCTGGTCCGAGCGCATCGCGCGCGCTCGGGCGCTCGAGCTGCGTCTCTACATCGTCGTCTTCGATCGCTCGACGCGACGTGCGTTTGCCGTCGATCCCGACGGTGCGGTCGTTGCCGGAACGTTTGACGAGTACCGGCTCGCGAGCTTTTCGCTCGATCCGCGGAAAACGGTGGAGACAACGGTCGCACCGGGGAGCGACGTGCGCGAAGGGCTCGAGCGCGTCGCGAGGATTCTCGATGACACTCCCCGCTGATAGACTGTTTCGTGCCGATCGGTCTGCTCGAACCCTGAAGTGAAACGACTCCACAGCTTGGCATTGCTACTTGCGGCGTTGATCGTACTGAACGCCACCGCGGCGCGCGCTCCGAACCGGCATCGGGCGACCGGAAGAATCGAGGTGACGGCCTGGCCGTACTTCCCCGGAAGCACGATACCATTGCGGATCGACGGCTTCTCGCCGCCCTACCAAGCGGTAGTGCTCGGGCCCGGACGGATCGCGCCAGGCGGCCTCTACGAGGTCCCTCCCAATCCAGGCGTCGGGAGCGCGCTGATCGTTGCGGGCAACGAGGCCGGCTTAGCGGCGACGAGAGTGCGCATCGCGCGACCACCTTCAACAAACGAAGGCCTTATCGTCGTCGCCTCTTACGACGACGGCGTCATCTTCCATCGGGCGCGCGATTTCTCGGTGCTCGGCGTGCTCGCCACCGGCGGGACTCCCGGCGACGTCGCGGTAGACCCACTCGGCAAAATAGCAGTCCCCGACACTGAGGGCAGCGCGCTGACGCTGGGGACCCTCGCGCCGTGGACCGTCGGTCGCATCGGCGGGGTCGTGCTCGGGGACGAAGTTGCGATCGATCGCACGACACGTGCCGTCTTCGTTACGGACCGCGACGTGAACGGCGACGGAGCGCTGACGCGCATAAGCGTCGATCGAAGCGTGGCACGCGTAACTACGGGAGCGACCGCTGAGGGACTGGCCGTCGATGAGCGGCGTCAGCTCGTTTACGTGGCCAATGCAAATGATGGAACCGTCGCCGAAGTCGACGCACGGTCGATGCGCGTCGTGCGCAAGTTCCGTGCCGTCAGCCGCGTCTTCTCACTCGCTTTATCCTCCGACGGCACGGTGCTCTATGCAATTTCAAACGAGAGTACCGGCTCGCTTTTTGGCGCACCCGGCTCGGCCGTCGCCCTCGGGCTGAAGACGCCGACGCCGCGGGTGATCGCGCGCAGCGAAAATCTGGCTTTCCCCATCGGCGTCGCGCTCGACTCGGCTACGCAGACGCTCTTCGTGACGGACGAAAGCACCGACCAAATCGACCTCTTGGACGCGCGCACGCTGCGTCCGAAACGGTCGCCGTTGTCAACTTGCTCGACGCCCTGGAAGCCCGCCCTCGATGAGGCGAGCCGGCGCCTCTACGTCCCTTGCGCCGGCGCAAATGAGATCGACGCGTTTGACGCTCGCACGCTGCACCGCGTTGCGAGCGCTCCGTTTGCGACCGGAAGTTACCCGCTCGCCGTCGCAGTATGGCATCCAAAATGAGATTTGCGATCGGCGCTCTTTTCGTCTTTTTCGTCGCCACTCTGACGCCGGCGCGTTCGAGTGAGCTGCCCGCTCGCATAGATCCGAGCGCGCCGTTTCCGCAAATCGTCGAGCAGGCGCCGTCGGTAGAGAGCGTTGCACCCGGAATCGCATATGCCGACTATCAGCTCGAAACGGTAAGCGGCCCGATCTCCGTTCACGTCATCGTCGTGGAGCCGCATCGAAGCGACGTACGGCTCGACTCCGTCCTGGCGAACGACTCGCTCGTATCGCGCGGCGAAACGATCGGCTCGATGGCCCGCCGCACGCGTGCCGTTGCGGGGATCAACGCCGATTTCTTCGACATCGGCAACACGAATCGGCCCGTCAACATGGTCGTGCGCAACGGCACCCTGCTGCAGCTTCCGTACAAGCGCTACGCTCTGGCGATCACGCGCGACGGGTGGCCGCACATCGCCGAGTTTTCATTCGCGGGACAGATCGTTATCGCGGAGCGCACGATGCCGCTCGACGCCATCGACGGCATGCCGCGTCCGGAGGGTGGGCTCTCTCTGCTGACCCCGTCTTACGGTCGCATAGGCCCGCAGGAGAACGTCACGCTCGTCTCACTCGCGCCAACCGAGGGTGCTCCTCCGTTGACGAGTTATCGCGTGACCGGCGTCGCCGATAATCTCAGTCCGCAACCCCCCGGCTATTATGTGGCGATCGGGCCGAGCGACTACGGCGTCGTAGGCGTTCCCGACGTCAATTCGACCGTAACCGCCAGCGGAGACCTCTCGCCCTTTGGACTCGCCTCAATAGCGGCCGCGGTTGGCGGCGGCGCATTGATCCTTCACGACGGGCAGTGGTACGACGATCCCGACGCGCCGTATCCCGAGGAGAACTCGAAACGCACGCCCTCTTCCGGCGCCGCGATCGCTTCCGACGGCCGGCTCTTTCTGATCGAGGTTGACGGCAGACAACCGGAGGTGAGCGTCGGCGTCACCCGTCGAGAGTTTTCCTCGCTGATGCGCTCGCTCGGCGCGACCGAAGGCTTGCTCTTCGACGGTGGCGGATCTTCTACGCTTGTCGTTCGCCGCTTAGGCGACGCCGATGCCGGCGTTGCAAACTCGCCATCGGACGGTAAGGAACGTCCCGTTGCCGACGGACTCTTCGTCTATAGCACGGCCCCAATAGGGCCGGCCGTGCGACTCGTCGCTCGACCTGGCGTCGTGCGCGCGATCAGTGGGGCAGAGATCCCGCTGCGGGTCGCCGCCGTCGATGCCGCGTATCACGTGGCGGCAGCCAACCGGGTGCCGAGCGCAACCGTTTTGCCTTCGCGGATCGGTCTTTTTCGCGATGGAAGATTCGTCGCACTCGCTCCCGGCAGCGGTCACTTGATTCTGCGAGATGATGGACTAACGGGCGACGTTCCGATCGAAGTCGACGGCGCGCCGGCGCGCAGCAAGATCGCGCCTGCACCGGCGAACGTCGATCCAAATGCGGCGATCGCCTTGCAAGCGCGCGCCTATGACGCTCGTGGGTACGCGCTGGCGCTCCCGGCCGTCCTGCACTGGGCCGCCACCACCGGCACGATAGACGCGGGGGGCCGATTCCATGCACAGTCGCGTGACGCGACTGTCACCGTGCGAATTGGCACGACCGTAACGAGCACGCGCGTGACGGTCGGCTCGCACGAGGTGGCCTTACCGTTTGCCGACCGCGCCTACTTTTTGACGGCGCGCCGAGGCGGGGCGGGCCAGGTCATCAGGAGCGCCGGCTGTCAAAGCTGCGTGCGGCTAACGTTCGCCTTTGGAAACGGCGAGCGCGCCGCCTACGCACAGGGCGATGTTCCACTGCCGCCTGGGACGATCGGGGTTGCATTCGACGTGCAAGACGACGGGAGCGAGGGACGCGTTCGCGTTTCGGTGCGCAACGAAATCAACGAGGACGTTCTGCTCGATGCGACGCAGCTCGGCGAACCGGGTTGGCGGCGCGTTGCGGTGCGGTTTCCGATCGATACGCAGGCGACGCGGTTGACGGCGATCTACGTCTTACCGCCCAAGGGCGTCGAGCTGTCGCAGGGCAGCATCGTGCTGCGAAACGTTCGCGCGATCGTCGCCGGTCAGTAGACCGACTACGCCGCCAATCATCAGCAGCGTCCCAAAGACCGTCGCAAAGAGATTGGGAGCCGCGACGACTTCGACCGCTGGATACGCAGCGACGACCGCTCGCAACGAGAGACCGCCGGCGCGCGCAGCTCGCCCTCCCGCGCTCAGCGCAATCGCGTGCGGCAACGGCCGTTCGTTCTCGTCATCAACCGCAAAGAGGACGGCCGCCTCGCCGGAGTTCGCGCCGCCGTGCAGCAACATCGCCGCCTGCGCCGGAGTGAACATGACCGCTTTGACGACTCGCCGTGCCGCCGGAACGTTGAACGAATCGTAAGGAAGATCTATCCCGGCGATCGTTTGACGATGTTCGAGCAACAGCACGGGCGACAGAAACGCCGCGCCTTCCGGCTGCGTGATCGTCAAGCGATTCCCTCGCAGATCGCGCGCTTCGACGTAAGCGACACTGCGCGAGATCGTCCGCAGGATGAAGTTACCCGCATCCCGTGCACGCTCTCCGATCGCGATTGGTCCTCCGAGCGGGCGAACGAGCGTGACCGAGCCGCTCGTCCGGGCGTCGGTCGACGTGAGTGGAAAGGCGAGAACGCCGAGCGATTGCACGGCGACGCGTGCTCCGGGCGCGCCGATGACGGTTTGATTATCGGGTGCCAGTAGTCCGCTCGCGATGCCCGCGAATCCGGCGATGGCCGCACCGAGTGCAACCGCAGCAACGGCAATCCGCGCGCGCGATGAGGTCGCTCGGCGAAAGAGCCGCCGCCCGGCGATAAGCGCGACCGCGACTACCGCACCGAGCGCTACATTGTACCATCCGGCATGATAGACCGCTTGCCCCGGAAGCAGAATCTCGAGAGCGACCGCACCAACGATGACCAGCGCGGCCACGAGCAACCCACTCAATGCATCCGGACCAGCGGCTGGACCGCCGACTCCATTTGCGCGAAGGTGAGCGCGCCGTCGTAACCGTGCACCACCGCTCCCCGCCGATCGAGAATAACGGTTGTCGGTAGTCCGAGCGCCGCGTATGTGCGACCGTACTGCTGACCGCTGTCGATCCAAATCGGGAAATGAATGCCTAGCGAATCGGCAAAGGTACGGGCGCGCTGCGGTGACTCGCCTTCGTTTACGCCGACGATGGAGAGCCCGCTTCGGGCATATGCATTTGCCAGCCGCTGAAGATCGGGCATCTCTGCGCGGCACGGCGGACACCATGAAGCCCATAGGTTCATCACAACGACGCGTCCGCGGTACCGGTCGAGAGAGACGGCGGCACCACGATCGTCGCGTAAGCTGTAGACCGGCGCGGCTTCGCCCGCCAAACTCTCAGGCCCGTTCGAGTGCGCTGTCGGCGAAACGAAGGGCCACAGCACGAAAAGAGCGATCGCCAACGTCACCGCCGCGACCGCCCAGACGAGATAACGCGACATTTAGTCTCCCGAACTGCGGCATGCCGAGGTTCCTATCCTTCGGCAAACGAAACGGCGACGGCGTGCCTGCCTTGATTCTCGACGGAAGAAGTCTAGCGGCCGATCTCCGCACGGAGCTGATCGCGCGTACCGGCTCGTTGCGCGAGACGGGCGTTCCTCCCAAGCTCGTCGTCGTCTTCGTCGGAGAGAACGAATCGAGCCTTGCTTACGTGAGAAACCTCGAACGAACCGGCGAGCGAGTCGGCGTCGGCGTGGTCGTGGATCGGCTCCTCGAACGCGCTACGCAGTCGCAGATACGCGCGCGACTCGAAGACCTCCACGGTGACGCAAGCGTCCACGGCGTCATGCTGGCGCAGCCGCTTCCGCCGCATCTTCGGATTCGCGAGATCGCCGACGCCATTCCGGTTCACAAAGACGTCGACGGCACGAATCCGACGAACCAGGCCCACTTGGCGTTCGGCAGTGGAACTGAGTACGTGCCGGCGACTCCGGCCGCGGTCATGCTGCTGCTCGAACGCAGCCCGCACTGGCCGCTCCGAGGCCGCCCTGCCGTAGTGATTGGACGATCTATAGTGGTGGGAAAACCGGTCGCATTGCTGATGCTCGCAGAGGATGCAACGGTCACGATGGTTCACAGCAAATCGGGCGATCTTCGGCCATACGTCAAGATGGCGGAGATCGTCGTCGTTGCATCCGGAACTCCCGGCTTGATACGCGGAAGCGACTTGATGCCGGGCGCGACCGTCATTGACGTCGGAACCACGATCGTCGACGGCGTCTTACGCGGAGACGTCGACTTTGAAAGCGCCGTCACAGTCGCCGGCGCGATCACGCCGGTACCCGGCGGCGTCGGCCCCGTTACGAACGTCGCGCTGTTGCGAAACGTCGTCAAAGCGGCAGAGCGCGCAGGTCGGTAGTCCCAGCGCGCCCAAAGCGAGCTTGGTGATTTCGGACGAGCGTGCGCGGGAGTTGGATGCATTGCATCGCGCGCCGCATCCGCTTTTGATCGAGCTCGAACAGATCGACGGCGTAGACGGCATCCCAATCGTCGCGCGCGTAACCGGGCGCCTCCTCTCCACGATCGTCACCGCGATGCAAGCGAATCGGATTCTCGAGGTTGGAACGCGGTACGGCTACTGGACGCTTTGGATGGCGCTGGCGCAGCCGCCGGCTGGGCGGATTTGGACGATCGATCCTGACGTGGGGCGCACCGATGTCGCACGCGCGTATTTCCGCCGCGCCGGTGAAGACGATTACATCGAGGTCGTCAACACACCGGCGCTCGAGCTTCTCGAAAATTTTCCCCATCGCAATCTCGACGTCGTCTTCGTAGCCGCAAATAAAGACGAGTACCTTGCGTACCTCGAGATCGTCATCCCCATGCTCAAGCTCTCGGGCCTCGCAATCTTCAACGATTGTCTTACGGCGCATGGCTTCTTGCAGCGGTTTCTCAACCACCCCGCCCTCGACGCCACGATCCTGCCGTTCGGCGTCGGTATTGGTGCGCGGCGGCAATGACGAGCGCGGCAGCCTTTCGGCACGCCATGCGCCGCGTACCGACCGGCGTCACGGTCGTTACCACGCTAAAGGAAGGCGAGCCGCGCGGCATCACAGTTAACGCTTTTTCGAGCGTCTCGCTCGACCCGCCGTCGCTGCTGATCTGCATCAATCGCGAAGCTCGCAGCTACCTCTTCATCTCGAGCTCGCACGTTTTTTGCGTGAACGTGCTCGCCGGCGACCAGCGCGTGCTCGCCGAGCATTTCTCGGGCAAGGTTCGGGAGCGTCAGTTTGCCGAAATCGGTTATACGACCGATGCGACCGGTGCCCCGGTTCTGAGCGGCACGATCGCACATTTTGACTGCGAGCTCGCGCACGAATATCAGTTCGGATCGCACTCGATACTGATCGGTCACGTTATCTCTTGCAGCGCGCGACCGGGCTCGCCGCTCGGATACTTCAACGGCGGTTTCCACGACTTCGGCATCCACGTTGAGTAAAGGGTTCCGATGATTTCACAGACGTTCGCGGTCGGTCCGCTCGCCTGCAATTGTACGATTCTGGCCGACGAGAGCAGCGGCGATGCGATCGTCGTCGACGGCGGCGATGGCGTCGACGAAGTCATCGGTCGTCTGATCCGCGGCGGCTGGCACGCCAAGCTTCTGGTTCATACGCACGCGCACATCGACCATATCGGCGACTTAGGGCGCCTGCGAGAGCTTACCGGAGCGCAGGGAATGCTCCATCCGGCCGATCTGCCGCTCTATCGCACGCTCGAGCTCCAGGCCCGATGGCTCGGCCTGAAGCATTCGCCGCCGGTCGTCGCACTCGATGCCGAGCTTCACGACGGTGATGCAATCGCGTTGGGGTCGGTCCGCTGCCGCGTTCTGCATACCCCCGGTCATACGCCCGGCAGCGTCTGCTTCGAAGTCGCTGACGGCGAGAAAAAAGCGCTCTTAACCGGCGATACTCTCTTTGCCGGCTCGATCGGACGTTGGGACCTCGGCGGCACGTCCATGGAAGATATCGTCGGCTCGATTCGCCGCAAGCTGCTGCCCTACGACGACGCCACGCAGGTCGTTCCGGGCCACGGGCCCTTCACCACGATCGGAATCGAGCGGCGCTCGAATCCGTACATAGTCAATGTTTGACGCGCCACCGCGCAAGCGTAAGCTGTTCATCGGAATCGATCTCGATGAAGAAGCCCGCGCGCGATGCGTCGCCCTTTCGCAGGCACTGCATAAGACGGGCTTCGATGCGAAATACGAATCGCCGGAAAAGCTCCACGTCACGCTGGCATTCTTGGGCTATGTCGAGCCGAGTCGCTGCGACCAAGTGGCTTCAACGTTGACCGCCGCCGGTGCGCTGTCAAACCATTTCGCCGTAACGTTCGATAAGCTCGGCGCCTTTCCGCACGAACGCAGGCCCCGCGTGGTCTACGTCGGCGCGCGCGAGCAGGGCGCGCAGTTTCGCGAGCTCGCGCAAAACGTCCGCGGTGCCTACGCGCGACTCGGCTTCAGTTTCAAGGACGATGCGGTCGCTCACGTGACGATCGCGCGAGTCAAGGAGTCAAAGCGGCCGCTTACGCTCCTCGAGTTTCCGCCCATTGGCCTCGAAGTCGAAGCCTTGACGCTCTTCGAATCGCTCCCCGACCCCTCACGCAAGACATCACGCTACGAGGTCAAATTGATTGTCCCGTTATGCCTATAACGACCCTCGATCCAAACACGGCGCTCGTCGTCATCGACATGCAAAAAGGCATCGTTACGAGGCCGACGGTCCATCCGGCCTCCGATGTGCTGCTAAACGTTGTGCGCCTCGCCGATGCCTTTCGCGCGAAAGGGCGCCCGGTAGTGCTCGTCCGTGTCGGCTGGTCTCCCGGCAGAGCCGACGCGCTCAAGACACGCGCCGAGTCCACGCCGCCGCAAAGCACGTTACCCTCGAACTTCTTTGAGTACGCCGACGAGCTGAAGGCCGACGCCGCGCGCGATATTCTGATTCACAAGCGTCAATGGGGCGCGTTCTACGGGACCGATCTCGATTTGCAGCTGCGCCGCCGCGGCATCACGAACATCGTCCTGTGCGGAATTTCGACGAGCATCGGTGTCGAATCGACGGCGCGCGATGCGTGGGAACGCTCGTACAACCTTACCTTCGCATCCGACGCGATGACCGATACGGTGGCCGAGGCACACGCTCGCGCGCTTGGGATCATTTTCCCACGCATTGGCGAGGTGGGAACCGTCGACGAAATCCTAGCCATGATTTAGTTAGAGGCTATCGTGACGCAGCTGAAGGTCATGGTGCTGTTCGGCACCGTATCGAGCGGATAAACTTCAAGCGCGTGGGTAGCTCGCGTCCTTCCTAGTTTGCCCAAGTCCATCAAAAACTTGGTTCCGACCGTGTATGTGTCTACAGGCTTCCCATCAATGATCAGCTTGTACCTCAAAGGCAAAAGCTTTGGCGGCGCATCAGACAGCGCTATCGGCATGTCGTCTTCCAAATGAGGCTCTTCACGGCACCCTATGGGGCCGAATGGTCGGAAGTGCGACGCCGGGCCACGGATCGGTGCCGTGAGCTGCGGTGCGCAGCTGCGAAGGCGCTATCGCAGGTTGATGATCAGTTTGCCGGCGTCGGCGCCGTTCGATGACGGCGATGGAGCGGCTTGTGCGTAAGCAGCGGCTTGCGCCGCGCGCGGCATCGTCGCGAAGTCCGGCACCGTTCCGGACGCCACCTTGCCGCGATAGTCGGCGAGCGCTACCTGCAGCGCCTCAAGCGCGCGCTCGGGATAATCTTTCTTCTTCTCCGGATACCCGTCGAGCTCGCGTTCGATGTCGCTCGCCGTGATTGCGGCGGCTTCATCGATCGTTTTTCCTTTCGCGATCCCGACGACGAGGCTGCAAGTCGCAGTTCCGAATCCGCATCCGGTGGTGAAGTACGATATATCCTCGATAACCGCGCCCGGCCCAACCCTCAAAAAGAAGTTGTACATGTCGCCGCATGAATCGCTGAAGTACTCCCCGCTCGCGGTGGCGTTCTCCATCGTGCGGAACCCGCTGCGTTCTTCGACCAATCGTTGAAACTTCGGAAAATCCATATTAACTCACCGTCTCTGTGGGATGTAACTCAAAGCGGCACTCTTTTCCGCCATGTGCGAGCGACTCGGTCTGCGTGTGCGCCCCGCCCAGGGTCTCGTCCATCACGTGGTGGATCACCTGGCAGACCTCCGGATTCTCTTTTGCCGCGTTTGAATAGGGACAGTTGTGTTCGTGCAGCGCGAAGCCGCCCTCGATCAAGCTATATTCGGCGACGACTCCGGTCTTGCGAAGCATCTCGGTAAGCTGGGCCACCTTCTGCTCGGGGTCGTCGGCGGTCACCGATAGCCGCGCCCGGTCGATCGCCCGCCGCGAGAGGCCCGCGAAGACTTGCTCGACTCCCTCCGTACCAAACTGACTTCGAAGCTCGCGTAAGACGGCGGTCAGCATCTTGTCGTAGGCCTGCGGGAAGAGCTTATCGGCGTCGGGAGTCAGCGAGAACTCGTAGGTGGGCTTGGTGGGGCCGCGCCTGACGGGGGTCTCGGCGACGAGTCCATCACGCTCGAGGACCATCAGTTGCTGGCGGACCGCGTTCGGAGAGAGCCCAAACGATCGTGCCAAATCGGTCGCCGAAGCCGAGCCGCGGCGGCGCAGTTCGCTGACGATCTTTCCTCTGGTCGTCTGAAAGAAGCGATCGGCGTGCATTTACCGCGTTATCCTAGCACGAAATAGCCGAGATAGTAAAGTTTTTCCTTGACTTTCTAAGAGAGCCTCGGCTACCATAAATCGCATGCCCGAGCAAGGTCTACGTATCTCAAACCTGCGTTGCAGCATCGGCGGCAACGAGATTCTCAAGGGGATCGACCTGACGGTCGAGCCGGGACGAATTCACGCCCTGATGGGTCCCAACGGAAGCGGCAAATCGACGCTTGCCTTCTCGCTTACCGGTCATCCTGCGTACCAAGTCACCGGGAGCGTTGAGCTCGACGGTCAGGACCTGCTGGCCTTGAACCCCGACAAGCGGGCGCGCGCCGGCCTTTTCCTCTCATTTCAGTATCCAGCCGCGATTCCGGGAGTCAAGGTCGCCAACTTTTTGCACGCAGCGCGGCAGGCCGAACGCCCCGGCGATCTTCCGCCGGCGAAGTTCCGCGCGCTCCTTCTCGAAAAGATGGAGCAGCTTGGCATCGATCCGTCCTTTATGGGGCGCTATTTGAACGACGGTTTCTCCGGCGGCGAGAAAAAGCGGCTGGAGATGCTGCAGCTTGCGGTACTCGCTCCGAAATACGCGATCATGGACGAGACCGATTCGGGGCTCGACATCGATGCGCTAAAGGATGTCGGCGACTCGATCGCCGCGCTACGCGCGAGCGACGAAGGGCGAAACGCCGGCTTTCTCATCATCACGCACTACCCGCGCATTTTGCAGTACGTGACTCCGGACGTCGTGCACATTATGATTGATGGACGTATCGTCAAGACCGGCGGTCATGACCTCGCCCACCTCATCGAGCGTGAAGGGTACGATAAGATTCGCGAAGAGACAAGCCCTTCGACGGCGCTGGGCGCAGGCGCGATTGCTTAGCACGCTGACCTCGGCCCCGCCGGCCGGCGAACTCTACTCGCGGCTCGCTTCATTCGATGCCGCGCTGTTTTCGCTCGAAACGCGAACGCGCGCGCTCGACCGTTTCTTTTCGACGGCGAGCGGTCGCGAGAAGCCGGGGCATTTTTGGCGAGTAGATTTCGAAGCGATCGTCCCGGACCCCGAAGCGATTGAGGTTGGCCCCGCGAGCGTCAGCGTCGAAAGCAGCGACCGCTCGGTCCTGCTTTGCGATCTTGCGACCGCGGCGCGCGAGCATCCCGAGCTTTTCGCTCGCGCATTCGGCTCGACCGGCATCGCGGCGACCAAGTTCGGCGCACTCACGCAGGCTTTTGCGGGCCTCGGCGTTTTCGCGTACGTATCTGCGGACCACGCTTGCGACGAGCCAATCGTCATACGCTACGACGTGCGGCCCGGCGCTGCGATCTTTCCATGGACCGTCGTGCTAATCGAGCGTGGCGCGCGCGTCACCCTCGTCGAGCGCGTCACGGCCGGCGCCGGAGCTCTTCTGTGCGGCGCTACCGAGATCGTGAGCGCCGAGCACGCCGACGTGACCTACGCGACCTTACAGCAAGCCGGCAGCGGTGCGCGCGTGATCTCGAACCGCGCGGCGCGACCCGGACGCGATTCGCGGATCGCGTGGTGTCTGGCCGAGCTCGGCGCCGATCTCGCTGCCGGCGACGTGCGGGTATCGATCGAAGAGCCCGGGGCGCAAGCGCATCTGACGGCGCTCTTCTTTCCGCGCGCCGCCCAGCACGTCGATCTAGTCAGCACGGTGGAACATCTGGCCGGCGAAGCGACGTCGGAGACGCTCGTTAAGTCCGCTGCGAGCGAGCGCGGCCAGGCACGCTTCCTCGGGAACATTCGCATCGCACCGCACGCACAAGGAAGCGACGCGCGGCTGCGCGACGACGCGCTGCTGCTCTCGCAGACCGCTCACGTTGACTCCGTACCTGCTCTCGAGATCGGCGCCAACGACGTCAAGGCCTACCACGGCGCAACGGTCGGCGCGATCGACGCCGAACAGATTTTCTACATGGAGAGCCGCGGCATCGAGCGCGCGGCGGCGGAGCGTATGATCGCGTTGGGCTTCTTCGAACCCGCGATCGAGCGCTTTCCTTCGTCGAGTCTTCGCGAGGAAATTCGCGCGGCGCTAAGGGCGAAGTTGTCGTGAGGCAAGCGATACGCACGGCGCCTATCGGCGATCGGCAAACCGACGGCGACAAAGCGAAGGTCGAGCGGATCATCGCGGACTTTCCGATTCTGCAGCGACCGACGTCGCGCGGCAAGCGGCTCGTTTACCTCGACTCGGCCGCCACCTCGCAAAAGCCGCGGGTCGTGATCCAAGCGCTGGTCGATTACTACGAGCAGTACAACGCGAACATTCATCGCGGCGTCTACGAGATTGCGGCGCGCGCGACGGCGGAATACGAGCAGGCGCGCGTCAAAGTTGCTCGTTTTGTCGGAGCGGAGACTTCCGAGATCGTGTGGGTGCGCAATACCACCGAAGCGATCAACCTCGTCGCCTACTCCTGGGGGGAAACGCATCTGCACTCGGGAGACGCGATTCTGCTCACCGAACTCGAACACCATTCCGATCTGGTGCCCTGGCAGCTGCTGGCGGAGCGGAAGGGCGCCGAACTTCGCTTTATCCCGGTAGACGAACGCGGCCTCTACGTGCTCGACGATCTCGACGAGCTGCTCGACGGCTGTAAGGTCGTTGCCTGCGCGCACGTCAGCAACACGCTCGGGACGATCGCTCCGCTCGAGACGATCGTTGCGCGCGCTCATGCCGCCGGCGCGGTCGTTCTCGTCGACGGGGCTCAGGGTGCGCCGCATCTGCCGGTCGATCTCAAGTCGCTGGACGTTGATTTCTATACCTTCAGCGGTCACAAGATGCTCGGGCCGACGGGGATCGGAGCGCTCTACGGAAAGCGCGCGCTGTTGGAGGCTATGCCTCCTTTCTTATCCGGTGGCGACATGATCCGCAAGGTCGGCTACGATCGTACGACGTTTAGCGAGCCGCCCCGCAGGTTCGAAGCGGGGACGAGCAACATCGCCGATGCGATCGCATTCGGCGTAGCCATCGAATATCTCGAAAGCGTCGGAATGACGTGGGTTCGAGAGCACGAGCGAGTACTGACCGGCTACGCGCTGGAGCGGCTCTCGGAGTTCGAACGGCGCGGTCTGGCAATCTACGGGCCACGCGATCCGGAGCTCGTCTCGGGAGTTATCTCGTTCAACCTGGCCGACGTTCACGCTCACGATCTCGCCTCAATCTTGGATACGGAGGGGGTCTGCGTACGTGCGGGGCACCACTGCACGATGCCTTTGATGGACAAGATGGGATGGTCGGCGACCGCGCGCGCATCGTTTTACATCTACAATACCGAGGCCGACGTAGACGTGCTCTGCGACGGGCTCGCAAAAGCGGCGCACGTCTTCGGGATTTAGCGGCCGGCGCCGTGGATGATTTTTATCGCGACTACATCCTCGATCACTATCGCAATCCTCGTAACTTCGGGAGGCTTGAGCGCTACGACGCGACCGCGGAAGACCTGAATCCGCTCTGCGGAGATCAGATCCGCATCGAGCTGAAGGTCGACAACGGGGTCGTTAGCGACGTGAAGTTTTCCGGCAAAGGATGCGCGATCAGTCAAGCCTCCGCGTCGATGCTGACCGAGCGGGTCAAAGGCATGAAGCTCAGCGACGTCGCTACGCTCTCAAAAGACGTCGTGCTGGAAGACGTCGGGATCGGGATAAGCCCCACGCGTATGAAGTGTGCGATGCTAGGACTGCGGGTCCTTAAGAGCGCCGCGATCGGCGAGCTCGCCGGCTGGCCGGACGAAGAATAGTGCGGCACCGCGCTCATCCGACACTCTGGCACGAGCTTGCGGCCGAGCCCGAGTTTCGCGGGCTGGTGCGGTCGCGACGCCGCTTCGTGATCCCGGCGACGATCTTCTTCATCGCCTATTATCTGGCGCTTCCCATTTCCGTCGGGTGGTTCCCGAATACGATGAGCCGGCCCGTCGTCGGACCGTTGACCCTCGCATATTGCTTTGCGCTTTCGCAGTTTGCGATGGCCTGGATCCTGCTTGCGCTGTATCTGCGGCGAGCGCGGAGATTCGATCTCCGAGCCGCTCAGATCCGCCGGCGGGAAACGCACGAGCTCTTAGACTCACAATCGTGACAGCACAGCCGTCACTCGTGATGTTCGCGATCTTCATGGGCATCACGCTCGTAGTGACCGGTTGGGCTTCGGGGCAGAGTCGAACGAGCCGCGGTTTTTACGCCGCTCATCGCCGTATCGGAGGCTTGCAAAACGGTTGGGCGATCGCGGGCGAGTACGTTTCCGCAGCGTCGTTTCTCGGGATTACGGGGTTGGTGGCGTTCTATGGCTTCGACGGGTTTATGTACTCGGTCGGATGGCTGGTGGCATTTTTGGCCGTCCTGTTGCTGGTTGCGGAGCCGTTGCGCAACACCGGCAAGTACACCGTCGCAGACCTCATGTCGTTCCGTTTGCGGGGACGCGGAGTGCGTGCGATTGCGGCGCTTTCAACGCTGGTGATCACGCTCTTCTACTTGATCGCGCAAATGGTTGGGGTAAGCGCACTGGTGGACCTACTTCTTCCGCGATTCGGAGACGTCTTGGGGATCGTTACCGTCGGCGTGCTGATGCTCGTCTACGTGCTCTTCGGCGGGATGCTCGCGACGACGTGGGTCCAGATCATCAAAGGCGGCATGCTGCTCGCCACCGCGCTCGGACTTTCGGTGCTCGCGCTGCGGCACTTTCACTTCTCGTTCGCGGAGTTCTTACATGCAGCGGCAACCGTGCCGGGGGCAGGGAACGCTTCGAATCTGCTGCAGCCGGGTCTGCTCTTCCACGGCGCGTTAGGTGCATGGAATCTGGTCTCGCTGGGCCTCGCGCTGGTGCTGGGAACGGCCGGGCTCCCGCACATCTTGATGCGCTTCTTCACGGTGCCGTCGGCGAAGGCTGCCCGAGTCTCGGTCGCTTGGGCGATGGTGCTGATCGGAATATTCTATCTCACTACGTCATTCATGGGCTTGGGCGCCGCGACGATCGTCGGTAAGGAGCACATCGGGCGTCGGATGTATGCGGGGCAAGCAATCCGCTACATCGCCCACCACGCGCAGCAGCAAGATGGGCTCAACGCACAGCTCAGGGAGAACGGCTACATCGTTCCCACGCCCGATAGCAATCTTGCCGCTCCGTTGCTCGCGGAGCAGGTTGGAGGCTCGCTGTTCGCGGCGTTCGTGGCTGCCGTCGCGTTCGCGACCATCTTGGCGGTCGTTGCCGGTCTCACGATCACTGCCTCATCGGCTTTCGCACACGACATTTGGTTTAGCCTCGTTCGCGACGGCCACGGCGATGAAACGGAGCACCTATTCGTGGCTCGCTCGACGGCACTCGTGTTCGGCGCGCTTGCGATCGCGCTCTCGATCGCGCTGCGCGGTTTCAACGTCGCGTTTCTGGTGGGGCTCGCCTTTGCTGTAGCCGCAAGCGCAAACGTACCCGTCATTTTACTCGCACTCTGGTGGCGGCGGTTTGCGCGCGTGGGCGCGATCGCCGGCATGCTCGCCGGCTTGGTTTCGTCCTTAGCTTTGATTGCGCTTAGCCCAGTGACGCTGGGAGATCGCGCCATCTTTCCGCTCGACAATCCGGGCATCGTTTCGATTCCAATCGGCTTCGCCGGGGCTATCATCGGAACGCTGCTCGCTCGCGACCGCGAATCCGAGGCGATGTTCGATCAACTGCAAGTTCGCGCTACCACCGGCCTCGGCGCCGAAGTCTAAAAGGCTCTAATTTAGTTCAGGGCGCGAAAGCCAGGGCCGAAGTTTACAACGGGTAATCGAGGCCCGAGCTGACAAAGCCCTGGGCTAAATGAGAGCCTTTTATTGCGGTTTGATTGAGTAGTGGTCGGTGATTTGTAACCCCGTCGGGCCCTGCTCGACCGTAAACGTGACGTAGTATTCACCGCTCGTCGTTTGAACGTCGGCGGTCACTTGGTACTGCTGCGCCCCGACGTTGGCGGAACGGATCGATTCGATATGCGAATCCGATGTCATGAACGTCTCGGTCGGAGTTCCATGTGCGAGATAGGACGCCGCTCTCGTTTTATCGCCGCTCGCGAGCGCGCCGAGATACGAGCGGACCACCGACGCGGCACGGTCGCCGGCCGCAGGCGCGGCCGGCGCTGCCGATAACGTGGGCGCGGCACGCGGCTTGCTCGGCGCTGAGGTGGGGAATAGAGTCGCTTTCGGAACCGGCGTTTCTGTCAGTTGGGCGATGGTCGGAGCCGTTACTACGTGCGGCGTCGGGCTTCGCGTCGATTTCGGATGCGGGCTCGACGTCGTCACGCTTGCGGCTGTCGCGGTTGCCGGCGGCGCACTCGGCGTCGGACTCGCCGGCGCTGAGGACCTGGGCGTAGGGCTTGCGGATCTCGTCGGCTCCGGCGTTACGGTGGCCCGCGCAGCCGGCATCGGCGCAGGTCTTTGAACAGGTGAGGGAAGCGCAGCAAGCGGTATCGGCGTCGCACTGGGCGCGCTCTTCGAGCCGCCAAAAAAGTGCGCGAGGCCGCCACCCAACAGCAATCCCGCCAAAATCACGACCAAGACGAGCGGAAAGAGCGGCAGTCCGCCGCCGGACTCGTCGTCGGAACGACGACGTCGTCGCTCGCTCATCCTTCGTCCTTCGACAAGCTCAGGACGCTCAGGGCAGGGGGGTGCTCCGAGTCAGTCGCTCGGCCAATGCCTCGCGCAGCGACGGTGGAAGCGTTGCGATGAGGTCGGGCCGCTGTTCGACAAAAGCAGTCGTCGCCTCCCTTAACAGGTCGGCATTGATGCGCGCGTACGCGACCAGTGCGCTGACGGCAGCTGAGTCCCGCTTTGCGATGGCATCGAGCGTTGTGCCGGCACCTTCGGCGACGTCTTCCGAGGATTCTCCGCGATCGCGAAACGCGGTGAAGAGCGCTTCGACGAACGCGCGAACGACGTCTGACGGCAGCATCGGAAGCTCGCGTTCGTAGAAGGCGGCGAGATGGGTCTCGTCCATTTTCGCGAGAATCTTCTCGACTGCACCAGCCAGCATGTCGGGCGGCACGTTCCCGAAGGACATTGGCCGACTCATTTATCCCCACCAGCAGGCAGCTCCTCGATGCGGCAGAAAATGAGCGCTGATGATCCGCGTGAAGGTTCCGCTCGACCTCCACGCCGTCGCAATCGGCGGCTCGAGCGCCTTCGCGCTTGCGACGCCGTTGCGCGTCCGCGACCTGCTCGCGTTTGCCGTACGGGAAGCGATCGGCTCGAGAGCGCCGCACGACAAGTTCTCGCGAAGCGTCCACCGCACGCTCGCCGGCCTCGCAAAGGGTGATTTCACCGTCGACATCGACGGTCGCACTTTTGCCGACGCCGAGGCGGTCGTCGTCTGTGAAGGAACGGCCGATATTCGCTTCTTCCTCGCGACACGACGTCGCGCTGCGCTGCGCTGGGGCTAACTCGGCGAGGCACGCTCTTGCAGCGAGTGATACTGTAGAAATAAAGTCCCCGCTCGGGAGAAACGGAGCCCGCAATAAGAGTTGGCGTTGTCCTGGTTGCCGCGTTCTTGGCGGTGATCGCTCCGGTCTGCGCCGACGTTCAGTACGACGCGTCCGGCGAAGACCTGTACCGCATCGAATCGGCCGCGACGTCTTCGAAGGTCTCGTATGCCGGCAGCGAGGGTCTAACCGTGCGCCGCGAAGGTGCGGGTTTGCGCTTCGAAGCGCGAGCGCAATACACGCGCAACGGACCGGACGGAGAAAGCCGGGCTGAAGCTCGGTTCGTCCAGGTTCTTCTTCCGGACGGCACGTTCGAAGACCGGGTCGACGACGATCCGGATTTTCTAACGATTCTCAATCAACCGTTCGCGGTACGCCTCGACGCCCCGACGCTTCGAGACCTGCGGGCCTTGCGAGGCCGCGTACCATTCTCCGCGACCTCACCGCTGGGCGCGGAAGCGGTTCTGCAAGGGTTTTTGCGGCACGCTACCGGCGGTCCGATCGACGGCCGCCCGACGGTTGCGGTGAATTTCGAGGCGGCGGGTGCTATGACCGGACCGTTGCCCGGCTCTGCGCGGACGCTGGTCTCCGGAAGCATGCGTATGGACGGCTTCGCCTACTACGCGCTCGACAGCGGGACGCTCGTGGCTTTAAACGTGACGTTGACGCTCAAGGCCCGGCTCGCCCAGAGCCATACCTCGGTCTCGGTTCCCGTGAGCATCACGTATACTCGCTCGATACGAGCTGCTAAAACGCCCCGACCAGCTCCACTTGCAACGGGTGCCGGAACGGCCGCTCCCGCAACTCCGTAAGCGGCGTGAACGCGAGGTGATTCTGATGACAGTCGATCAGCATCTCGATGCCGCGTTTGACGCAGCCCGTCTTCTCGACGTACTTTGCCAGCTTCTTCTTGAAGTACCCGTGCGGGTCGAGTAGGACTTTTGCATAGTAGGGATCCTCGGTAAGACCGGCGGGATCGACCCCCTCTTTCGGAACGAGCCATACGAACCACGGATCCTCGCCCTGGCGATACCCGATGAGCGCGAGCGGTAGGGCTCGCGCGGAGTTGATATCGGGCAGAAAGCTGCACAGCGTGTACGCATCCAGCGAAATCTCCGTGGGCTCGATGGCTTGCTGCATGGATTGCACCTTTCAAATCACTCGAGCGAAAACAAAAAAACCGCTTCCTCTCCTAGTGAGACGAAGCGGTTTTTGCTGACTTCGGGCCGGCGCCCGGGCGAAGCGGCATGGCTCAGCTTTAGGAGCGAGCGCGAAAACCCCTCCGGTCCCTCAGGAGTTTTTAGCGCGAGTGTGAAACCACGGCCCTGACAGTGGTGGTCCGGGGCACTGTATGAGCGCGCTCGCACCACTCCTCACGGGAGTATACGTGCCTTCAGCGATGACGCCAGGGAGGACCGCGACGACGCGACCCCCGGCCGATTTTAGCCCAAGCGTGGCGAATTTCGAGCGAATAGTCGACGACTACCAGCGGCGGCTGTACGGCTTTGCGCTTCGCATGACGGGCAACCGCGAGGATGCCGAAGAGATCGTCCAAGATGCTTTCGTCCGCGCCTACCGCGCACTCGGCAAAATGTCCCCCGAGCAGCGAGCCGACCTCCGGCTCCAGCCCTGGCTCTACACGATCACGTTGAACGTGACGCGCAACCGGTTGCGCAGCAAGCGGCCGTCGAACGTCGCGCTCGACGCCCTCGCCGACCCCGACGCGATCTTACGCGAATCGAACGAGGGGCCGCCTCAACCCGAAGCGATCGTCGAGCAGAATACCGAGATCGCCCTCGTCGAGCGAGCACTGCTGCAGCTCCCAATGCATCTTCGCGCCGCCGCGACGTTGCGATTCATCGAGGGGCGCAGCCATCCGGAGATAGCCGAGATTCTCAATCAACCGATCGGCACCGTTAAATCCCACGTCCATCGGGCCGTGCGCATTCTGCGGCGCATTCTCGGCCCGCAAATCGGACGATTTGCCACCGAAGGAGTCCCCCTGCATGCGATGTCGTGACGTCGAAGCGCTCTGGGACGAGCTCCGGGGCGAGTGCCAAGCCTCGCTCAAGGAGACCGTCCATAGCCACCTGCGAGCCTGTCCATCGTGTCAGGAGATGTACGAGCAGTACGAAGGCGTTGCATACTGCCTCTCGTCGCTGCCCCCGCCGCAACCGTCATGCGACTTGGCAAAGAAAGTAGTTCAGCACATCGCCGCGCTCAAAGGGAAGCTCTATCCGCCGATCGTGCTCGCAGCGGTGAACACGCCGGTCGGCCGGCTCTACGTCGGGTTCAAGTCGGAGAGAATCGCATACGTGAGCCTCGACACGGGAGACGCGCCCGATGACGTGGTGGATCGCGCGGAGCGTCGTCTGCACCGCCGCGTCGTGCGCGGCGACGCACCAGCTTGGCTCGTTCGCGCGATCGACCGTTTCTTCAACACGTGGACCGTCGACGACACGCTCGTCGACATCAGCGACCTGACTCCGTTCGAGCAGGCCGTGCTTCGCGCCGCGGCTCGTATTCCGCCCGGCGAGGTGCGTTCCTATGCCTGGGTTGCGACGCAGATCGGCCGGCCGAGAGCGGCGCGCGCGGTGGGCCGAGTGATGGCCCGAAATCCGCTGCCCTTTCTCTTTCCGTGCCATCGCGTCGTCGACTCAACCGGAGATCTGCACGATTATTACTACGGTCTCGAGATGAAAGCTCGTCTTCTCCAGATGGAGGGCTACCGAGGCTAGACGCCAACTTTAGCGAAGGTGGCGACCTCGGCGCGTACGTTCTTGTGAGCGATCCTCGGATCGCGGCCGTTCCGGACGTCCACGGCCACGCGAAGGGTGAACACCGGCCCTATACCGAGGAGCGTCCGATCGCGTATTCGGCGCGGATGCTCTTTCTCTGGTTCTATCACGCCTGCCGACGCGCGTCGCCGCGCTTTTTGATGGTCGCCGACCACGTCAACTACTTGACGTTCGAAGATCCGGGGGCCGTCAACACCGTTCGGCGGGCGCTCAAGCTAGCTCAGGCCGGCGACTTGCTGGGAGCTGCCGAAACGGCGGGCGTCGACATCGCGCATGCCGCAATCGTTTCGGAAGGTCTGCGGCGCGGGATGCGTTTTTCGATCGGGGCCGAGATTGATAACGATCCGCGGGCCCGTCCCGACGCGCAGAATATCGTCGAAGCGATGCGACCCGACGGCATCATACGCTCGGTTCACTTCGTCCCAATCCAGCATCCCGAAAAGGGAGCCGATTGGCTTTGGCCGTTCGACAGCGAGGAGTACAGCGGACTCTACGACGTCGTCGGCGTCGATAAGCTCTGGGAGCTCTACATCGCCAAGCTGCTCGACGATATCGAGAAACTTCCCACCCATATCGTCGGTCACTTTTACGTTCCGGCGACGTTTGGCAAGTGGCCCGCAAACAAGCGGCTCGAAGAGTATGAAGATCGCATGCTCGACGTGGCGCATCGCCGGGGCTTGGCGGTCGAAGTGAATACGCGCTTTCTCTACCGCAACCACCCCGAGGAGCGAAGGAAGAAGTACCTTGAGGCCAACGCCCGGCTGGTGCGAAAGGCGAAAGCCCGCGGCGTCGGACTTGCAATCGGCTCGGACGCGCACAGCCCGAAGGATCAGGGTAACGCTTTCGATCAGGCGCTCAAGCTGCTCGACGACGCGCGGATCAACGAACTCGTTTTTCCGGTCGGTGGGCGTTTGGCGCGGGTTGCGCTTCGGGCGACCCGCGAACATCTCGAAGCTCAGGCGAAGGCGCGCCGCCAGCCGAGCGCGCCGGGAAGCAGCATTACCGGCTTTGGACGCGCCGAGCTCGGTCTTCCCGAAGAAGCGGAGCTGGCCGGCCGCCAAGGTGGACGCACTGCGCGAGAGATCGGGCCGAAGAAACGCCCAAGCGCCTCGGCTCGCGTGACAAAACGGCCCGCCGCACCCTTGGGCGCGAGCACCTCGCGGCGCAGCGCAGAGTCGTCTTCCTCCGCAAGCAAGGCGAAGGCAGCCAAAATGGCCAAACCGGCCGAGCCGCCCAAGAAGAAAAAAGGCAAGGCGCCGCCGGCCGCAAAAGCGCGCAACGCCAAGAAAACTCCGGCCAAGCCGCACGCTCGCAAGGCGGCCGGACGCAAAACACCTGCGCGCAAACCGGCCGCAAAGCGAGCCGCAAAGAAGCCTGCGACGCGTCGCGCCCTTAAGCCAAAATCGCGCAAAGCCGGGTACGCGAAGAAGAGCGTCAAAAAGAAGAAGCCCGCGGCAAAACGCCGCTAGCACCTCATCTCTACAGGGGAAGAACCATTGGGGGATATTGAGCGCCTTAGGAACGTCGCTTTCGTCGGACCCCATCACGCGGGCAAGACGACGCTGGTCGAAGCGATCCTTGCGCACACCGGCGCAATCGGACGGCGCGGCTCGATCGCCGACGGCACGACCGTTACGGACCACGAGCCCGAAGACGCTGCCCACCTTCAGTCGACCACCGTCGGTTTTGCGCATACGGCGGCAGACGGCGTTGAGATCACGATACTAGACACACCGGGCTTCATCGACTTCTTCGAAGAAACGAAGCAAGCGTTGGTGGGTGTCGATGCCGCCGTCGTCGTCGTCGAGGCCGATCCGGGGCGTATCGTCCAAACGCAGGCGATCGTCGATCATCTCGAATCGACGAAAATGCCGCACATCTTCGTCATCAACAAGATGGACCGTCCCGGCGCGGACTTTTTGCAGACGCTCGCCGCGCTGCAGAGTGCGTATGGCCGGCACGTCGTCGCGGAGCAGCTGCCACTGGGGAACGCCGAGCACTTTAGCGGGTACGTCGATCTCGCGGAAATGACTGCCTATCGGTTCGGCGCCGACTCATCGGGCGAGAAGCAGGAAACGATACCTGCCGACGCGTCCGAGAGTGCCCAGCGCCTACACGCGGAGTTGCTCGAAGCCATGGCCGACTTCGACGATCATTTGATGGAAGTGCTGCTCGAAGGCGTAGAGCCGCCGCTCGACGAGATCGAGCGCGATCTATGCGTCGAATGTTCGCACGATCAAGTCGTTCCGGTACTGGTGGCCGCGGGCGGTGCCGGTGCGGGTGTAGCGGCTCTCGTGCGAGCCATCGAAAAGTGGTTTCCGTCACCGGCGCAGGCCCCGCATACCGACGCGGAAGGTCGCCCGATCGCACCAGATCCGAACGCTCCGGCCGTCGCGCGGATCATAAAAACGGCCATTCATCCGCAAAGCGGCAAGCTCTCCATCGCGCGCGTTCTCTCGGGGACGATCAAAGCCGACGCGACGCTCGCTAACGTCACCAAACGCAACGAAAGAGTACGGCTCGGCGGACTCTACCGGCTCCAAGGTAAGAAGCAAGAGGCGATCGCGGAGGCCGGCCCCGGCGCGATCGTCGCGCTCGCGCGGCTCGATTCGGTTGCGACCGGCGACACGCTCACGTCGAACGGCCACAAAACACTCTTGCCGCGCGTTCCCGTCGCCGAGCCGGTCTTCGCCGTAGCAATCAAACCAAAGGAGCGCATCGACGAGGCGAAGATCTCGCAGATGCTGGCGCGTATCGTTGATGAAGACCCGGCCCTGCGGCTAGATCGTGCGGACGTAACACACGAGCTGCTGCTGCTCGGAAGCGGCGAGCAGCACGTCGCAATCGCCGTTGAGCGCCTGGCGCGCAAATACAAAGTCGAGGTCGCGACTGCCGCGCCCACGATTCCATATCAAGAGACGATCACGAGCGGAACCGAAATCCACTCGCGTTACAAGCATCAGACCGGCGGCCACGGGCAGTTTGGCGACGTTTGGTTGCGCTTCGAGCCGCGCGAACGCGGCGCCGGTATCACCTTCGACGATAAGATCGTCGGCGGCGTCGTTCCGCGACAGTTCATTCCAGCGGTCGAAAAAGGCGTTCGCGAAGCGCTCCTGCACGGCTCGAGCGGCCATCCGGTCACCGATCTGCACGTGACGCTCTTTGACGGTCAGTATCATGACGTCGACTCGAGCGAGCAATCTTTCAAAACAGCCGCCGGTATGGGTGTTCGCGAAGCGCTTCCCAAGTGCAATCCGGTCGTGCTCGAGCCGGTCGCGCACGTGCAGGTCATCGTCCCGACAACCTACACCTCGACCGTGATTCAGCAACTCACGGGCAAGCGCGGTCAGATTCTAGGAATGAACCCCGCTGACAGAAGCGGTTTCGATGTCGTCGAAGCATACGTCCCGGCCGTCGAGCTCTCGCGTTACATCACCGAGCTTCGCACCGCGACGCAGGGGCGCGGCACGTACAGCTGGCGTCACGAGCGCTACGATCCGGTGCCGGGAAACCGGGTCGCTCCAAAAGCCGCGGTGTGAAACGACTTTGCGGATCGTTTCGCGTCTGGCTCTTGGCGCTGGCAGTTGCGAGCTGCACGAGGGCGACAAATGAGACCGCCGCGGGGGTGCGGCATTCGTGGACCCAGCCCGGCGTTCTTCGCGTCGCGATCGCGACCGACTTCAAGAACCTCAATCCGCTGCTCAATTCGAACACCGCCGACGTTTTCGTCGACCGGCTGATGTTCGAGCCGCTCGTCAGCGCCGATCCGAAAGGCAATCCGCTGCCGATGTTGGCGGCGCAAGTCCCCACGCAGGCGAACGGCGGGATCAGCCCTGACGGTTTGACGATCACCTATCGATTGCGCAAAGGCGTGACATGGACCGACGGCCTCCCGGTCACGTCGCAGGACGTCAAGTGGTCCTGGCAAGCCATCATGAATCCGAATAACAACGTCGTTTCGAGGCACGGTTACGACGACATTGCCGGCATCGCGACGCCAAACCCCGGGACCGTCGTCGTCCGCTTGAAGCGGCCGTTCTCTCCGTTCGTAGACACGTTCTTCGCCGAAAGCGATCAACCGTACATGATCGCGCCCGCTCACGTTCTTGCGCGTTATGCGAATCTCAACCAGGTGCCATTCAATAGCGCGCCGTCGGTGAGCGACGGACCATTCAAGTTCGTCCGCTGGTCGCACGGCGACCACATCTCCTTCGTGCGAAACGATGCGTTCTTCATGGGGAGGCCGGGCCTCGATCGAATTGAGATACGAAGCGTTCCGGACGAGGATACCTCGATTAATTTGTTGCGGACCCACGCGATCGATTATATCTTTGAGGCGTCGATCGAGAACTACCCCGCGTTACGGACGCTGCGCGACGCTCGAATCGCCTGGGTCAATGTCAATGGCTACGCGTACATCCAGCTCAACCTCGCGCGTCCGCTTCTACGCGATCATCGCGTCCGGCAGGCGATCGCCTATTCCATCGACAAAAACGAGCTCGTCCGAACACTCGCCTTTGGAACGCAGACGACGGCAACCGCCGACATTCCGGATTGGATGTGGGCCTTCAATCCCCAGGTTCGCTCTTATCCGCACGACCCCGCGCAGGCGCGGACCTTGCTGCGCGCAGCGGGCTGGGCGCCGGGACCCGACGGTATCATGCGGAAAAACGGTGAGCCGCTCTCGCTCGTACTCGTGACGAATAACTCGAGCGTGACGCGCCGCAGAGAAGCTGTGGAGGTTCAGGCGATGCTTCGCGAAGCCGGCATCGACACCGAGGTGAAGTCGTACCCGGCCGACGTGCTCTTCGCGCCCGCGGGCATGGGCGGCATCTTGCAACTCGGAAAATTCGACCTGAGCGTCTCCGGGTGGTATGCAGGTATCGACCCCGACGATAGCACGCAGTACACGTGCGAGAACTTCCCGCCGGGCGGCTACAACTATTCTCGCTACTGCAACGCCCAAATGCAGGCGGCTCAAAAAATCGCTCTGACGCGATACGACCGTCCTTCACGAATGGGAGCTTACTATCAGATTCAAAAGCTGCTGGCCCGGGATAATCCAGCCCTGTTCGTATATTGGCTTCGCCAGATGGAGCCGGTCAGCGTGGACTTTCGGGGGTTCGATCCCAATCCCGTCGTCGAATCCTGGAACGCATGGCAGTGGAGCATATAGGACTTCCCGAGCTCGCATGGCTGCGCAAAGTGATCTTAGAACGGGCGCTGACGCGGGGCGATTACGTCCTGGCGGGTGGAGCGCGCAGCGACTACTACATCGATAAATTCCGGCTCTTTTCCGATCCGAACGTCCTGCGCCGAATCGCGCGCCTCTTCTCGCGGATCATCGCAGAGCTCAATCCGGATCTCGTCGCAGGCACCGAGCTCGGCGGCGTCGTGATCGCAACCGTCGTCTCGCAGATGTCCGGAATCCCAATGCTGGCCGTGCGCAAGAAGCCCAAGGCCTACGGCGCCTTTGCGAACGAGTACGTCGAAGGTCCGTATGAAGCCGGGCAGCACGTGCTGCTGCTCGAAGACGTCGTAACGAACGGACGCGAGCTTCTCGCGGCCGCCGCGCGTTTACGAGAGCTCGGCATGAGGGTGACTCCTTACGCGGTAATTAGCCGCGGCCTTGCGCCCGTGCGCGCCATGATCCAATTCTCGCTCCCGGACGAGGAACCCAAGCTCGATAACTAGCGTACAGTCTAGAGCGTGATCTCCATGCCGTCCTCGGCAGCACTGACGAGGCTCGCGAAACGGCGACTCGCGCTATCGATAAGCGCGCCAGCGTCCCCGTTGGGATAGTGCGTTAGCACCAGCCTCTTCGCGTCTGCCCGACGCGCCATCTCGCCTGCCTCTTCCGCCGAAGAGTGCCCGCGCTCGCCTTCCTCGGCACCAAGTCCGAGCGCCGCTTCGCATAAAAAGAGCGATGCTTGCCGAGCCAACTCCACGACGCCGTCGCAAGGCGCCGTGTCGGCCGAATACGTGAGGCTCGCGTCACCGCACTCGGCCCGTATCGCGTAGGCTTCGACGTAGTGCCGCGTGCGGCAGAATCGCAGGTGCACGTCGTTGACTTGTAAACCGGCGCCGGGGTCATACTCCTCGATCGCAAAAACGCTCTCGAAGAAATCCGGCGGCGCGTCGACCGAAACGGCGGCTCGAAGGGCTTCGAGCGCCCGGCGGCCGCCGGGCGGGAGCCAGAGCGGCAACCGGCCGGGCCTCGAAGTCTCGCCGTAGTTCAACCCATAGCGAAGCGGAACGAGATCGAAAAAGTGATCGGCGTGCATGTGCGAAATCACGATCGCGTCGAGCCGTCCGTATTCGATCGCTCGCTGCAGCTTGCTTGCAGCGCCGCTGCCGATGTCAAACAGCACCGCGGCGCGGCCGGTCTGCACGAGATAAGAGCTGCAGGCGCCGTCCGGCCGCGGCATCGCCGGACTGGAGCCGACGACGCGCAGCCTTATGGCAGCGATGCGAGCACCTCTTCGGCGTGTTCGTCTACATTGACTTTCGGCCAAACCTTGAGGATGCGACCTTCATCGTCGATGAGGAACGTCGAACGCGCGCTGACGCCCAATGCCTTATAGAGCTCCGACTCGGTATCTGCAAGCAGCGTAAACGGAATCGAGTACTTCTCTTTGAATCGCTGGTGCGACTCGACCGAATCGCGGCTAACGCCGACGATTCGCGCGTTCTTCTGTTTGAAGCGTTCGTACTCGTCCCGAAACTGCGAGGCCTCGCTCGTGCAGCCGGGAGTGTCGTCTTTAGGGTAAAAATAGAGAACCAGCGGGCCGCCGAGCAAGTCGGTCGTCGTTACCGATGCGCCTCGATCGTCGAGCAGCTCTACCGCTGGGAGTCGGTCTCCTTCGCCAAGCATTCTTTCTGCCTTTCTAGAAACGGTGCGTGTGATCTCCGCGCCCCATCCTTTGGCTGCGGCCCTTATCAAACGCCTGCACTTTCGTCCCGAAAGCCGCGTTTTGGATTTTGCGGCGGGAAGCGGCCGCAACGGGGACGCACTGCGCCGCGCCGGCTTCACGGTCGTCGCGATCCGCGATGATGCCGCCTCCGAAGCGACGGTTTCGGCTCTGGCGGGGCGATTCGATGCCGTTCTCTCGACCCACGGGCTGCTCCACGGAGTGCCGCGCTCGATCGAGGCGCGCGTGCGCGTGATTGCAAGTCGCCTCGATACCGACGGGCTATTATTTGCGACCTTCGGCTCGAAGCGCGACCTGCGCTTCGGTCGAGGCGAACGGATCGACGATTCGACGTTCGCCCCCGAAGGCGGGGATGAGCGTGGCGTCCCACACGCCTTCTTCGATCGCCACCAATTACGCGCACTTCTCGAGCCGTACTTCGAAATCGAGTCGCTGCAAGAACAGGGCGTCGACGACGTCGCCGGATCGTGGGCGCATCGAGAACGTCCGCTCGCGGGCGCCTCCCATTGGTTTGTGGTAGGACGCAAACGATGAAGGCGCTCGTCGCGCTTTCGCTGGCGGCGGCACTCTGCTTAACAGCCTGCTCGCGCGCAGGGACCCGGCACACCTCTGGCTCGCAACTGATCTTCACCGGTCTGGGAGGCGAACCCGATTCCCTCAATCCGATGCTCTCCAACGAAGCCGATGAGCTCAACTTCAGTCACCTCTATATGTCATATCTGATCGAGAATGATGCCAAAGGGAACGAGATTCCCGAGATCGCGTCCGGCGTACCGACGCTTGCGAACGGCGAGATTTCGCGTGACGAACGGACGATAACCTATCGGATACGGCGAGACGTCCGCTGGCAAGACGGCGCTCCACTGACCGCCCGCGACGTGATCTTCTCCTACCGTGCGATCGTCGATCCGGCAAACAACGTCGCGACCCGAGTCGGATACGACGAAGTGCAAGCGATTCGAGCGCCAGACGACTACACGGTGGTGATTCGTCTACGCCGGCGATTCTCGCCGTTCGTGCAGTATTTCTTCGGTCCGCAGGGTGTCGGCGCGTTGATGCCGGCACACCTTCTACAAGGCTACTCCAACCTCAATCGCGTCGCTTATGACGAACGCCCGGTAGGATCCGGGCCTTTTCGAGTCGTCCAATGGCTACGGGGCGATCGGATAACGCTGGCGGCTAACCCACTCTATTGGCGCGGCAAGCCAAAGATCGACGGCTTGGTTTATCGGATCGTCCCCGACCCCAACACTCGCCTGCAGCAGCTGCGGACCGGCGAAGCCGATGCTTACTTCGACGTTGATCCGCAGCTCTTGCCGCAGATCCGTCCGATTCCGGGCATTCGCATCGCGCTTACGCCGGTCGCCGACCTTCACGTCTTGCGTTTTAATCTGCGCGATCCGACGATGCGCGACGCCGATGTTCGCGAGGCAATCGCAATGGCAATCGACCGGCGAACGCTGATCGAAGCCGCGACGCACGGAAGCGGCATCATCGTGGATGCAGATCAATCGAGCACCGGCTGGGCGTACGACGCCGCAACGCCGGCAATTCCGTACGATCCAGCCACCGCGAAGCGCCTGCTCGGCGGACGCCACCTCGACGTAACGCTCGCGATCGCACCGCAAATCGTCAACGGCTCGCAACTCGTCGCGGCGATCGTTCAAGAGGATCTCCGCAAAGTCGGCGTACGCACGACCATCAAGCAGTACCCCAGCGGGATGTTTTACGGCCCCGCAGGGCAGGGCGGCGTGCTCGCCGGCGGACGTTACCAGATCTCGTACGACGCGTGGTGGGTGCTCGGCAACGACCCCGACGATTCATGGAACATGACCTGCGACGAGGTACCGCCTGCCGGACTCAACTACTCCTTTTGGTGTGACGCGCGCGCGAATGCAGCGATTCGAGACGCGCTGACGACGGTTGACCGCAAGCGGCGCAAAGGCGACTACGCCGTCGTACAGCGCGCGATTGCGGCGGAGCTTCCAATCTTCACGCTCTGGCAAGTCCGAATTCCGGACGCCTACCGAACCTACGTGCACGGCGTCGCGCCGGCGCGCGGCGGCTCGACTTTCTGGAACGCCTGGAGTTGGAGTGTCGGCCCTTAACGCACCCGTGTCATCCTGAGCTTGTCGAAGGATGACCTGCCGTCAGCTTTGTGTTGAGATAAGGTCCTGCATCTGGCTCGAAGCGGTGGCATAAAGCCGTTTCTCCATTCGCCCCGCTAAATATGCGGCGCGTCCCGCGATGATCGCGTGCTTCATCGCCGCCGCCATGAGCACCGGATCGCGCGCGCGCGCGATCCCCGTATTCATGAGCAGCGCGTCGACACCAAGCTCCATCGCGATCGCCGCGTCAGAGGCGGTTCCGACGCCTGCGTCGACGACGACCGGAACGCCGGCTCGTTCTTTAATGATGCGAATCGAATACGGATTGCAGACGCCCAGCCCGCTGCCGATCGGCGCGGCGAGCGGCATGACGGCGGCGCAGCCGATCTCCTCGAGCTGTCGGCATGCAATCGGATCGTCACCGATATACGGCAGCACCGTGAAGCCGTCGTTCACGAGCTGCTCGGCAGCGTCGAGCGTCTCGCGGGTGTCGGGATGCAGTGTCTGCGCGTCTCCGATCACCTCGAGCTTGATCAAATCGGTCTCGAGCAGCTCGCGCGCGAGCTGTGCCGTCAGGATGGCCTCCTTGGCGCAATAGCACCCGGCGGTATTCGGCAGAATCGTGTAGCGGTCGCGATCGATGTAATCGAGCAGCGTCTTTCCCAGCGCATCGTCGAGATTGATGCGCCGAATCGCGACCGTCACCATCGCCGCGCCGCTCGCATCGTGGGCGGCGCGCATCACTTCCATCGAAGGATACTTTCCGGTTCCGACGATCAAACGTGAGTCAAGCTCGTACTTGCCGATTCGCAATCTATCGCTCGTCATGGGAATTTGCCCTTAGCCCCCCGCGACCGCCACGATGATCTCGACGCGGTCGCCATCTCGCAGGTGCCGCAGATCGTACTCGGTGCGGCGCACCACGCGATCGTTGCACGCCACCGCGACGCCTCGGCGTGACGAACCGAGCAGCTCGAGCAGCGCGCCGACCGTCAGCTCGTCGGGGAGTTCACGAAGCGTTCCGTTGATCGTGGCCTTCATGCGTGCGTTATTCGGGCTGCGCGTGCTTCTTCCGTGCCCGGCCGGCCGAGCGAAAACGGCTCGAGGCCGGTGGACGTGCCGGTTTCAATCGCGTCGGCGATCAGCCGCGCCGTAGCCGGTGCGAGCAGAATGCCGTTCCGATAGTGGCCGGTTGCCAAAAAGAAGCCGTCGACCGGCGTCGCTCCCAGGAACGGAAGCCCATCGGGCGTTCCTGGTCGCAAGCCGGCCCATGTCTCGGTCACGGCAAACTCGGCGAGCGATGGTGCCGCAGCGAGCGCGGCGTGCAACAGCTCGTGGATGCCGCCGGCGGTAACGCGTACGTCAAAGCCCGTCGCTTCTACCGTCGCCCCAACGAGCAAACGGCCGTCCTCGCGAGGCACCAAGTATGCGCCCGGAACCCACGTCGCGCGCCGGACGAATCCGCTTGGAACCCCCAGCGCAAGCATTTGGCCCTTCACCGGCTCTATCGGTGGGACGCAAGACTCCGGCACCCCACCGAGCGCAGCCGCCCACGCACCGCATGCGTTGACGATTGCCCGCGCTGCGGCGAATCCTTGCCCGGTGCGCACGCCGAGCACGCGGCGGTCGTCACATTGCACCGCTATCGCGGCAGCTCGCTCGACGCGCACGCCTTTCGACTCGCAGGCTGCGGTTAGCGCACGCCCGAGGCGGCGATTGTCGACCTGACCTTCGCCGCGCACCAAAACGCCGCCGGTAACGCGCGAGCCGAGCCACGGCGCGGCCGCGAGCGAGCTTGAACGATCGAGGACGTCGCACTCCACCTGACGGGCTTCCAACCCACAGGCGTGACGCCCGAGCGCATCGAGTCCGGCGGCATCAAAGGCTGCATAAAAAACGCCGTCGAGGCGCAGTTGCGGATCTATGCCGCTCTGCGCCGCAACGCGCCGCACGAACTCCGGATAGAGATCGAGCGATGAGGCACAGAGCGCCAACAACGCCGCGTCGGTGATGCGCTCGGTGTGCGGAGCGAGCATCCCGGCGCCGGCCCACGATGCGGCATGTCCGGGTTCTGCGCGGTCGTAGAGTCGCACCAGTGCACCGCGTTCGGCCAGCTCGAACGCGATCGCAAGACCGATCAGCCCGCCACCGACGACGATCACGTCGCCATCGCGACGGCTCATCTACATCCCGAGATAGACGGGACCTTCGCCGCCCTGAGGCGGCACCCACGTGATGATTTGATAGGGATCGGCGATGTCGCACGTCTTGCAGTGGACGCAGTTCGTAAAATTGATTTGGAGGCGCCCTTCGAACTTTCCATCGCTCTTCTCGAACAACGGCTCGTAGACGGCCGCCGGGCAGAAGTATTGGCATGGGTTACCGTACTCAACCGTACAGCGGTCGCGACAGATGTTGGTATCGGAGACGATCAAGTGGCAGGGCTGATTCTCTTCGTGCATCGTTCCGCTGTTGTAGACGTCGGTCAGCTTATCGAACGTCAGCACGTTGTCAACCGGCGCGCGCGGTGTTTGCGGCGGCTCCCAACCCATTTTCACCATGCGCTCATAGCCCGGCTCGCTGCGCAATTTATCTTTGAATCCGAACCCCGCACCGCCGGTAAACGTCGAGAGACCCGCATTTATCAAGCCCGCCAGCAATCCGTTATGGAAGCCTTGATGGAAGTTCCGCGCGGTGCGCAGTTCGGCGTGAGCCCACGACTCTTTGAAACGGCGCTCGAACGACGCGAGCGTCGCGCTGTCGAAGCTTTCCGCCGCAATCGCCTCCCAGATCGTCTCGGCGGCGAGCATGCCCGATTTCATGCCGAGATGAATTCCCTTGAGGCGCATGCCGTTCAAGAAACCTGCCGAGTCGCCGACGATCAGCAAGCCGTCGGCGTAGGGTCTCGGCATCGCAAAGAGCCCACCCTCGGGAATCGCCTTCGCGCCGTATCGAACGAGTTTCGCGCCGTCGAGCATCCGCGCGATGACCGGATGCTCTTTCATCCGTTGCAGCTCGTTGTGCGGGTCGGTCGTCGGATTTTTATAATCCAACCCCGTGACCATGCCGATATCGAGCACGTTCCCCGCCATTCCGTAGATGAATCCGCCGCCGAAAGTCTCGGGCGGAAGCGGATAGCCGAGCGTATGAATGACCGCGCCTGCCTTGAAACGGTCGTCGGGAAGCTGCCAAAGCTCTTTGACGCCGGCGGCGTAGACTTGCGGCTCGCGTCCTTCGTGAAGACCCAGACGCGACGCCGCTTGTTTTGCAAGCGTCCCGCGCGGGCCTTCACCGAGAACGACGACCTTGGCGAGAATGTCCGCACCCGGCTCGTAGTTCGATCTCGGCGTGCCGTTGTGGTCGAGCCCTTTGTCGCCGGTGCGCACGCCCACCACTCGATTCTCGTGCCAAAGCAGTTCTTGCCCCGGAAACGCGGGGAAGACTTGCGCGCCGGTCTCTTCGGCTCGATCGCCTAGCCATTTGCAGAGCTTCTGCAGCGAGGTCACGTACTTGCCGTGATTGTTCAGCGGTGGCGGCGTGAACGGCGCCTTGATCTTTCCACGCGAGGTGAGAAACCAAAGCTGATCGCTGGTCACGGGTGACTCCACCGGAGCGCTCTCGCGCCAGCCTGCAAGCAGTTCGTCGAGCGCGCGGGGATCCATTACGGCGCCCGAGAGCCCGTGGTGACCAACCTCCCCGCCCTTCTCGATTACCAAGATCTCGAGTGCGCGGCCGGCCGCCTGCGCGAGCTGTCCGAGCCGAATCGCCCCGGCCAAGCTGGCGGGGCCCGCGCCAACGAAGAGGACGTCAACTTCCAATCGGTCGCGTTGCGGCATCGCTCGCTACTTAAACGGCACGGAAGCCGACTCCTTAAGAAGCGCCGCGATCGCCGCGAGCACGGCAGTGCGGTGCATCGCAAGTCGCGTCGGCCACGGCGCCGCGGATGGCGTCTCGAAGGTCAAGGCGTGGCGCGCGGCCCCGCGCGAGATCGCCATCGAGTAGGAGAGCCCGCCAAGAATCGCCAGCTCGTGCGCCGCGTCGGCGACGATGCGCCCGCGGTCGCGTATGCAATGCGCGTCGTCGAGGGGGCCGGCGAGATCGAATGTCGCTTCAAGCGGGTCGATCGGGAAGCCGGTCAGTTCAAGCGCGCCGATTACGCGACGTCCGATCTCGCCGCCGCCGTACTCATAGCAGTAGAATCCTACGGCATCGCAATCTTCGTGCAAATCAAGCGAGAGCGCGAACTTTAGCCCGCGGTTGGTCGCAAGCACGGCGCTTGCTTCGCGCGAACCGCCGATGCCGTCGAAGGTGCGATTGACGTCAAAGCCGTCGGCGTTCTCGCGCGTTCCGGCGACGAAGCCACTCGCGTTAACGCAGGGCCAAATGCGATAGCGGAACGATGGGTCGAACGCACCGGTCTCGACCAGCTCAAGCAACGCCCACGGGCCCGCCGGCTCGTCGCCATGCACTCCCGCCGCGATCGCAATCGCCGGCAAAGCCGGATCCCCGGCGTCGACGCAGAGCAGCGCGCTCTCCGCCTTCCCGCACTCGATCTCGCGCAAGTGCAGACCTTTGCCACGCATCGCTTCCCAGCGCCGCCGCATCTGACGGTAGGTTCTACCGGCCGCTCTCACGCAAGCTAAGACCCATGGAGGTTTCAATGCGCCGCAGCTTCGGGAGCGATAACAACGCCCCGATCGCGCCCGAAATCTTGCAGGCGATCGTCGAGGCCAATGCCGGCGATGCGGTCGGATACGGCGAGGACGCGTGGACCGCACGGACGATCGAGCGTTTCAAACGGCATTTCGGCGAGCGAACCGAGGCCTATCTCACCTTCAACGGGACCGGCGCGAACGTCGCCGCGCTCAGTTCCTTACTGAGACCGTGGGAGGCGGTGCTCGCTCCTGCGACGGCCCATCTGCAGACCGACGAATGCGGCGCGCTCGAGCGGTTCAGCGGATCGAAAGTCATTCCGGTTGCGACGCTCGACGGAAAGATCGGTCCGGACGATATAGACCGGTACCTGCTCGCCGGAGAGGACGTGCACTTTCCTCAACCGCGCGTCGTCTCGGTTTCACAGGCGACCGAACTCGGCGGTCTTTACGAGCTCGACGAGCTGCGCGCGCTTAGCGACTTCGCTCACGCGCGCGGCTTAATCGTTCACATGGACGGTGCCCGCATCGCCAACGCCGCTGCAGCGTTGGGAGTAACGCTGCGCGAAGCGACGGTCGACTGCGGTGTCGACGTGCTCAGCTTCGGCGGCACCAAGAACGGCCTGATGCTCGGCGAGGCGATCTGTTTTTTCAATCCCAATCTCCACCGCGGCGCGGCTCCGTTCGTGCAGATGCAGTCCATGCAGCTCGCCTCGAAGATGCGCTACCTCGCCGTCCAACTCGATGCGCTGCTCGTCGACGACCGCTGGTTGCGCTACGCTTCGCACGCCAACGCGATGGCTGCGCGCCTCTACGATCGCGTTCGAACGATAAGCGGCGTCCGCGTGACGCGTCCCGTTCGATGCAACGCCGTCTTTGCAACCCTCGACCGGGCTGCAATCGAACGAATCCAACGCGAGTTCTTCTTCTTCGTCTTCGACGAATCGCGGCCCGAAGTCCGCTGGATGACGCACTGGGCGACGACCGAGCAAGACGTAGACGAGTTTGCCGCGTCCGTTAAAGCGGCGGTCGAGCGCGACTAGCGCAGGAGCATTCGGCGTTCGGGGCGTCCGTCCGGCGCGCTTTGCGCCGCACCGTCGTCAACGAAGCCCTTGCGCCGATAGAAGGACCACGCGCGGGCGTTGTCCTCCATGACTCGCAACGATACGCCCTGGATGCCACTGCCTCTAGCCCAGTCGACCACGGCCTCAACGAGCGAATCGGCGACGCCTTGGCCGCGCGCAAATGGCGCTACCCACATCGAGATCAACTCGATTTCGTTCTCCTGCTCAGAGGTCGTCCCGCTCACTATTCCTGCCGGAACTCCCTCGAAATAAGCGATGACGTTGAACGGCACGTTGGTAAGCCGGTCGCGCCACCGTTCCTCGGTATCGCCGTCGCCCTGCCACGACTGGAACGTTGATCCGAAAGCATAAGGAGCCTCGCGAAGCGCTTCCAAGCGCAGCTCGCGGAAGAGACGCCACTCATTTGCCGTCAGCACGCGTAGCGAAACGCTGGGCGATGCCAAAGGACGGCGCTAGGCCGTCCAGTCGAGCATGGCGTTCCACTCCGGCTTGGGGAATCGCTGTTTCGACTTGATCGCTTCTACGTACTTGCGCTTGCCGGCGCGGTTGCCTTTGCCGAGCATCAGCCCGCCGACGAGCCGGTCTTCCCAAAAGAAGAGCGCGCGATACCACTTCTTCTCGCGGTCGATTTTGCGCGCGATTTCGAGATCGGGCCGCAGGTCGGTTCCAAGCCCGAACTGCGTGATCGTCTGACCCTTGAAGAGCAGCGACGAGTACTCCGGCACGTCGTGGTACTTCTCGCTGCCGCCCATCATGTTGAGTGCGACGACCTTACCGTGAGCGCCCGCGTTGTTCCACGTCCCCATGCGGTAACGGATCTCGAGGATCGGGTCGTAGAAATCCGCGACGTCGCCGGCCGCGTAAACGTCCTTGATATTTGTCTCCAAATGGTCGTCGCAGAGAATCCCGTTCTTGCTTGTGTGAATCCCGGAGCCCTCGCAGATTTCCGTGTTCATCGCGAGGCCGAAGCCGTATGCGTAGCACTCGGCGGCGATCTCGTTGCCGCTGCTCGTGC
Source organism: Vulcanimicrobiota bacterium (assembly GCA_963831815.1). Lineage (GTDB taxonomy): Bacteria > Vulcanimicrobiota > Vulcanimicrobiia > Vulcanimicrobiales > Vulcanimicrobiaceae > Cybelea. Next base: position 113,822 of record CAWHRL010000001.1, on the reverse strand, counting down.
GTACCTTGGTGATCGCGCCGTTCGACCGTATGAACTCTTCGACTTCCTCGCCGTAGTGCATGTATACGCCGTCGGCGTTGGCGGCCTCGTGAAGCAGCGCGCCCGCCTCCTCGTCGATGATTCGGTGCAGGCCGCGCGGACCGCGCATAAGCCAGTGCGTTTCGAGGCCGCGCGACGCGAACGCCTCGGCGAGTTCGTAGGCGATGAACGAGCCGCCGATCGCGACCGCGGCGCGGCTACGATCGATCTGCTCCGAGATCGCGCGTGTATCGTCGAGATACTGAAACGCATAGAGGTTGGCGGCGCCTTCGGAGCCTGGCTTGCCGGTGGGATTCGGCCGTCCGCCGGTCGCGATCAGCAAAGCATCGAACGGATATGACTTGCCGTCTACTTGGACGATCCGTTCCTCGGGAACGATGCGGTCGACGTGCGTGCGCAGCTTGAGATCGATGCGGTGCTCCTCGTGCCACGCAAGATTTCTGATCATCACCTTGGCCTCGGGAATTTGCTTGCGCAGCATGGGCGGAAGGGAGATGCGATTGTAGAGCGTGTACGGCTCGTCGCCGAAGAGCGTGATCTCGCAGGACGGGTCGTGCTTGCGCAACTGCTCGGCGGCGGTGGTTCCCGCGAATCCGTTGCCGACGATGACGTACTTGCGGGCGTCGCCGCCCGTCGCGCTATCCATGCAGTCCGAGTGCGACCATCATCTCGAAGCCGACGGTCAGCGCCCGCTCGTCGATGTCGAAACGCGCGTTGTGATGCGGCTCCCGCCCCAAGTTTTCGCCCCTCGACCCGATCAGAAAGTACGCGCCGGGCCGCTCCTGCTGCATGAACGACATATCTTCCGACCACATCACGATCCCGTGCGGGTCGACGACGTTCTCGGCGCCGACGACTTCGCGCGCGACCGTACGCACGACGGCATTCATCGCGGGATCGTTGACCGTCGGCGGATATACCCAGTGATATTCGAATTTGTATTCGAGGCGCATTGCGCTGCACAGCCCGGCGATGAGCCGCTCGATGCGCTCGGGTAGCGTCTTGCGCACCGCGTCGTCGAAGGCTCGGACGGTGCCCTGCATTTGGGCGCGCTCGGGGATGACGTTGAAGGTCGTACCGGCGTGAAGCGAGCCGACCGTCACCACGACCGGCTGCGGCGGGGCCACCTCGCGACTCGCAATCGTCTGCAGTAACGACACGAGTTCGGCGGCGCCGACGATCGGATCGATCGCCCTCTCCGGCATCGCGCCGTGGCCGCCCTCGCCGATCAGCTCGATGTCGAAGCGGTCGGACGACGAGAAGAAGGGACCGTCGCGAATGCCGACCTTTCCGGCCTCGAGCCCGCTATAAAGATGGAGCGCAAAGGTGCGATCGACGTGCGGGTTCTCAAGCGCCCCGTCGTCGATCATCTGCTTGTTGCCGGAGAAGCCCTCCTCCCCTGGCTGAAAGCAGAAAACGAGCGTGCCCGGAACCTCGGCGCGGCGCCGATAGAGTTCGCGGGCCGCGGCCAAGAGCATCGCCATGTGTCCGTCGTGACCGCACGCATGCATGACGCCGCCGTTGCACGAGCGATACGGCGCGTCGTTGAGCTCCGCGACGGGCAACGCGTCCATGTCGGCGCGCAAGAGCGTCACGAGCCCCGGCTTACCGCCGCGCAGGGTCGCGAGCACGCCGGTCTTTCCGACGCCGATGCGAATCTCGTCGAACCCGAAACCGCGCAGCTCGCGCTCGATGAACGCGGCCGTCTCGTGTTCTTCCATCGACAACTCAGGGTGCGCGTGAAAGTGACGGCGGTACTCGACGAGCTCGCCTTGCGGCGCTGCGGTCTTACTTGCCGAGGTCAAGTGGTCTGAACCAAAGGCGGTCGTTGGCGTAGTCGAAGATCAAATCGAAGCTGCTGAGCGTATCGCGCCCTATCAAGCCGTCATAATCGCGATCTTGAGCGTACTGCGCGGAGGGCACGACGACTTGCACGTCACCAAAGGACCCAGTCACCCAGAAGCAGCCGCTTCATCGTGATGTGCTTGATTCCAAAGGGTTTACCACCGAGCGTGACCATCTCTTCCTGATCCGGCGTGCCACGCGGAATGTTGTTGGGAAACTGCGAGAAATAGTGCGGGTAGAGCGTCGAGTAATCGGCGCCGAGATCGGCGACGAAGTAGCCGGGTAAGCCGCTAAACGCCGCCTTCACCAATGGAACGCCGTAATCCATCCGCAGCGCAAGCGCGGACCATCCTGTGGCTTGCAAATCCGGCGGCACCGAACGCAGCAGCGTCAAGCTCTTCTTCTCAAAATCGACTTTGAGTGCGCCGCTTGCGATGAAGTCGGTGCCCAACAAACCCACGACGCGCTGGCTGGGAAGGTCCTCCTCAAATGCAGCCGTCGAAAAAGCCACGTTCCTAGCGGTCAAACCTCCGACCGTGAAGTCGGGAGCGCGCGCGTTGGCCAGCGTGAAGTCGCCTGCAAAACTGACGCGCATCGCCCCGCTCGAACTCATACCGAGGTCGCTCGCCACCTGTGGGTCGATCAGCAGCTCCGAGGATCCGGAATCGAGGATGAAGTCGAGACCTCGGCCGCCGATCGAAACGGTGACGATGACACCGTTATCGGTAAACCGCGCCGGGATAACGACCGAGTCGCGGTCGCCCAAATCGAAGAGCGGTTTCGATTGCGGGATCGTCAAATCCAGCGAGCTCGGCGCAACCCTTTCGCAGCTCGACAGCGTCGTCTCGAGCGTTACCGAGCTGCCGTCTTGCTCGTAGGCTATCGCGTGCGGCACGGTGCGGCCGGAAACGGAATGGTAGTCGTTGTACTGCCACACCTGTTTGTGACCATCGTAATCGGTCATCTCGAGACGATCTAACAGATAGGTTCGCTCGTCGTAGTACCGCCGCTCGATCAACCCGTTGCCCGGACTCACCTCGACGACCAGTTTCGGCGACGAATCGCCGGTCACGCCGAGTAGTTTGACGCCGGCTTGACCCTGAGGCTTGCGCAGGGCGACGACGAACGGATCGACATCTTGAAAGAAGTCCGAAGACGGCAACACTAGACCGTTGGGATTCTGATGCCATTGCCGCCCGCGATACTCGCCATACGACCGGACGAAGCCCCCTTCTTCGACCGTCGTGCGATAGTCGCCGCCGCTCCACAGGCTCGTCGTCGCCCAGACGTCCCCCTCAGGCGAAACGGTGCGGGTGACCATGCGATATGCCCCGGCTTCAAATGTGCCGGCCGCATGCCGGTTTCGTTCGAAGAGTTGCGCGACCGTCATCTTCGCCGGAGCGTATGCGACCGTAGCAGCCGACGCCGCGGGCGCGCTCAAGAGCAGCGTCCAGAGCGCCATCAGAAACGCCGCGGCTCTACACGACATGGCCACTCCTTTTTGGGCGTGCCGCGCTTGGCTACCTTTGGCGCAGGATTTGGCTTGCACCGTGAGCGAGTACAGACCACTCATGACCAGTCATAAGACCGCGCTGCCGGCTTTGGAGCGCCGCGGTTTGACCGACGAACAACTCATCGCAATCCTTCGCACGATGCTGATGCAGCGTGGGCTCGAAAACCGCGGCTTTCAGCTCAATCGCCAGGGAAAGATTCCATTCGCGTCGGCGAGCGAGGGACACGAAGGCGTGCAGGCCGGCGCCGCGATGGCATTCGTACGCGGCAAGGACATCCTCGTACCGTACTATCGCGATCTCGGTCTTGCGCTCGGCATCGGCGTCACGCCGTACGAGGTCTTGCTCTCGCTCTTCGCGCGAGCGGCCGACCATTCGGCGGGGCGCCAGTTTCCGCATCACTATGCCAGCCGCCGTCTCGGCGTTCACACTATTAGCTCGGTGATCGCGGCCCAGCTTCCTCACGCGGTCGGAGCCGCTTACGCGTTTGAGTTTCGGCAGGAACGCGGTCGCGCCGTTCTGACGACCTTCGGTGACGGCGCGACGAGCGAAGGCGAGTGGCACGAATCGCTCAACTTCGCGGCCGTTCACTCGCTGCCGATCGTCTTTCTCTGCGAAAACAACGAATGGGCGATCTCCACGCCGCTCGCCAAACAGATGGCGCAGCCCGACATCTACAAGCGAGCGGAGGGTTACGGAATTCCCGGCGTCGTCGTCAACGGCATGGACCCGATCGCGTGCTACGCGGCGGTCGGCAAAGCGCTCGACCGTGCTCGCTCCGGCGCGGGGCCGACGCTGGTCGAAGCAAAGTGCTATCGGTTCCTTGCGCACACCACCGACGACGACGACCGCACGTACCGTTCGCGCGAAGAGGTTGAGACGCGCCGTAAAGACGATCCGGTCCCGTGCTTCGAGCGCCTGCTGATCGAGCAGTCGATCTTGAGCTCGCAGGGCGCAGAAGCATTGAAGCGTTCCGTGCTAGAAGAAATCAATGAGGCGACCGACCGGGCTGAAGCGATGGCCTATCCGTCGCCGGCGGAGCTCTACGAGCGGGTCTACGCCGAGCGTGGGGATCCCTGGCTGTAACAAGCGAGGCAAACAGAATGGCTGGCACCGACATTGCGACCGGAACCCTCGAGCGTCATGGGCTCAACGACGAGCAGCTGCGCGCGATCTTCAGGAACATGCTGCTGCAGCGTCAGCTCGACAATCGCGGCTTTCAGCTCAACCGCCAGGGCAAGGTCCCGTTCGCCCTCGGCAGCGAGGGGCACGAGGCGTTGCAAGCCGGCGCGGCGATGGCATTTAATCGCGGAAGCGACATCCTCGCGCCTTACTACCGCGATCTCGGTCTCTGCTTGGGGATCGGACTATCGCCGTACGAGATCATGCTCTCGATCTTCGCCCGCGCGCCCGATCACAACGGCGGACGTCAGTTTCCAAATCACTACTCGTCGAAAGCGGCCGGCTTGATGTCTTTCTCGTCGATTTTGGCGGCGCACCTTCCGCACGCGGTCGGAGCAGCGTATGCGATACAATATCGCGGCGAAACGGGACGCGCCGTGCTGGCGACGTGCGGTGACGGCACGACGAGCGAAGGTGAATGGCACGAATCTATGAACTTTGCGGCGGTTCACAAGCTGCCGTTCGTGATGCTCGTCGAGAACAACGAATGGGCGATCTCCACGCCGCTCGAAAAGCAGATGGCGGAGCCGCAGATCTGGAAGCGCGCCGCCGGCTATGGCATGCCGGGCAAGCGTTTCAACGGCTTCGATCCGATCGAGACGTACGCCGCCGTGAAGGAAGCGCTGGACCGAGCGCGCGGTGGCGGCGGACCTTCACTGGTCGAAGGCACGTGCTATCGCTACTTAGCGCATTCGACCGACGATAACGACATGACGTACCGCACGCGCGAAGCGGTGACGGAGCGGCGCAAGCAGGACCCCGTGCCGGCCTTCGAGGCGGTGCTCGTCGAGCACGGAGTCGTCAGCCCGCAGGAAGTCGCCGGGATGCGCAAGGACGTACTGCGCGAAACCAACGAAGCGACGGACGCGGCCGAGGCGCAGCCGTATCCTAAACCGAGCGACCTCTACGCGCACCTCTTCGAAGGAGCTTGGCAGCCATGGCAGTCGTAAGCGCAGACTCGACCGTGATGAATAACGTCGAAGCCGTCCGCGCGACGCTCTACGAAGCGCTCAAGACGGACGATCGTACGCTGATCATTGGTGAGGACGTTGGCGCTCGTGGAAACGTCTTCCTGATAACAAAGGACTTCGTCAAGGAGTTCGGCGAGCGGCGGATCATCGACACCCCGATCGCCGAAGCCTCGATCGTCGGCATCGCCGTAGGAATGGCCATGGAGGGGCTGCGGCCGATCGCCGAGATCCAATTCGCGGACTTCATCTATCCGTCGTTCAACCAGATCGTCGGCGAAGCGGCAAAGATCCGGTATCGTTCCAACGGCGAGTACACCTGTCCGATGGTGATCCGCACGCCGTACGGCGGCGGCGTTCGCGGCGCGCTCTCGCACTCGGTATCGATCGAGGCGCTCTTCTATCACGTGCCCGGCCTCAAGGTCGTTGCGCCTTCGTTTCCTGCAGACGTCAAGGGACTGCTCAACGCGTCGATCGACGACCCCGATCCGGTACTCTTCTTGGAGCACAAGAAAACCTATCGCCTCATCAAAGGTGAGGTGCCGAACGGTCATTATACGATTCCGCTAGGCAAAGCCAACCTGCTCAAAGAAGGGGCGCAGCTCACCGTCGTTTCGTACGGTCTCTACGTTCACTGGGCGCTCGAAGCCGCCCGTCAACTCGAGCAAGACGGTCTCTCCGTCGAAGTGATCGATCTGCGCTCGATACGGCCGATGGATAAAACGGCGATTCTGAGCAGCGTCGAGAAGACTCGCAAGCTGCTGGTCATTCACGAAGACAACAAGTTCGGGGGCATCGGCGCGGAGATCAGCGCGATGGTTGCCGAAGAAGCGCTCTTCCACCTCGACGCGCCGATCCGGCGCCTCTGCGGTCCGGACGTGCCGGCAATGGGGTACGCGCTGCCGCTCGAGGAAGAGTTCATGTCCTCGCCGGCTGAGATGGCCGACGCGATGCGCGAAATGGTGAAATTCTAAATGGTGACGTTTTAATGCCTACAACGATTACGATGCCTCAGCTCGGCGAGACGGTGACCGAAGGGACCGTCGCGCAATGGCTAAAGAGCGTCGGCGACAGCGTCGACAAGTACGAAGACTTCGTCGAGGTTTCGACCGACAAAGTCAACGCCGGAGTTCCCTCGCCGGTCACCGGAACGATCCGCGAGCTGCTCGTCAAAGAGGGCGAGACGGTTGCGACGGGCACGCCGATTGCCGTCATTGAGGAAGCCGGCGCCGCCGCTGCCGTCCAGGCTCCGGCTACCGAACCGGTGACGGCGCGGGCCGAACCCGTGCAGGCCCCGTCGGGCAACGGAGCACCGGCGAGCACAACGCAAAGCGCGGAGGCGGAGAGCGCGGCGCGCGGCGCGTCGCCCGCAGTGCGGCGCCTCGCTCGCGAGCACCGAGTCGACATCGGCGCGATCAAAGGCACCGGCGCGAACGGACGCGTCACCGCCGACGATATTCTCGCCGCGACGCGGAGCGTCGTCGCAGCGCCGCCGGCCGCTCCGCCCTCGGTCGCACCTTCGCCCGCCGCTGCAGGCACGGCGCGGACGTCAACCTACGCACAACCGATCCGCGGCACGTTCGTTCAACTCACGCAGGCTCGCCGCATCATCGCCGAGCGCATGGTCGAAAGCCGCCATACCGCGCCGCACGCCTGGTCGATGGTCGAGGTTGACGTGACCGACGTTTGGCAATGGCGGCTGCACGAGAAAGACCGTTTCGAGCGCGAGACCGGATACCGGCTAACGCTGCTGCCATTCTTCATTCGCGCGGTCGTCCAATCGCTGGCCGAGTTCCCGTTGATGAACGCTAAGTTCGTACCGGCATCCGGGTCGAACCAAGCCAGCATCTACGTCAACGACGAGGTCAACGTCGGCATAGCGATCGGCTTACCGGCAAATCTAGTCGTGCCGGTCATCCGGCACGCCGATAAGCTCTCGATCAAGGGGATCGCGATCTCGGCCGCCGAGCTGATTGAAAAGGCCCGCAAGGGAAAGCTGGGGGTTGACGATCTCGCCGGAGGCACGTTCACCGTTAACAACAACGGAGCCAACGGCTCGTGGGCATCCGCGCCGATCATCAACGCCGGGCAAGCCGGCATCGTCACGATGGAAGCGATCGTCAAGAAGTTGGTCGTCCGCAATGATGATTCGATTGCGATCCGCCAGATGATGAACTCGTGCCTTTCGCTCGATCATCGCGTCGTCGACGGTTACGTCGCCAGCGGCTTCCTGGCCGCGCTCAAGCGTCACCTCGAAGCGATGGGACCGCAAGGAGAGCTTTAAGCGCAGATTCGCAAACGCTTCCGATTCGAGGCCGCGCACACCCTGCCGTTCCATCCGGGAAAGTGTGCGCGCATGCACGGACATTCATACCGTCTCGAGGTCGCCGTCCGCGGACCGCTTCGCAGCCGCGGGCCGGCGCGCGGAATGATCGAGGATTTCGATCGCATCGAGCGAGTCGTCAACGATCGCGTTCTCGAGCTTCTCGATCACCAAAACCTCAACGAGTTCATCGAGAACCCTACCGTCGAGAACATCGTGCTGTGGATTTGGAAGCGGCTCGCCGGCAAGCTGCTCAACTTGGACGAGCTCGTGCTCTGGGAGACGTCCACGGCTTGCGCCGTCCTGCGCCGCTCCGACGTAGCTCTTAACGTGTCACCCTGAGCGGAGTCGAAGGGTGATTCAGCTGAGCGAGATTTTCTATAGCATTCAAGGCGAAGGAATGTGGACCGGCACGCCGGCGGTCTTCGTGCGCCTGGCCGGATGCAATCTCGCCTGCGATTTTTGCGACACCGATTACTCGACGAAGTTCTTTGCAACGGCCGAGCAGATCGTCGCGATGGTTGCGGAGGTTGGCGGGGAGTGTCCGATGATCGTTCTGACCGGCGGCGAGCCGCTCGCGCAAGCCGAAACGCCTGCTCTCATCGAAGCCTTGCGCGATGACGGCCGCCGCGTGCACATCGAATCGAACGGCACGGTCTTCACCGAGCTGCCCGATGACGTCTGGCTCTGCGTATCGCCGAAAGAGCGCGTCGATCCTCGCATGGCCGGCCGTGCGAACGAAGCCAAGCTGATCGTGGATACCCGCGTCCCCGAAGAGCACCTGGCGCTCTTTGCCGGCAAGCCGACGATTCTGCTCCAGCCTGAAGGGAACAAACCGGCGAACGTTGCGATCGCACTCGAATACGCGAAGGCCCATCCGCAACGCTTTCGCCTCTCGTTGCAGACGCACAAGTTCATCGGCGCGCCGTGATTCTGCTGGCCGCCGCCGTTGAAGCCGAGCTGGGTTTCTGGGAGGCACGCGACGACGTTTCAACGCTAGTCACCGGTGTCGGCCCGATCGAGGCCGCTTGTGTCCTTGCCGCGGAGCTGGCGTCGAGCCGGTACCGGCTCGTCGTCAACGCCGGACTTGCCGGCGCGTTTGACGGTGCGGCCCGCATCGGTGACGGTGTCGTCGTCGGCGACGAGACGATCGAGCTAAACCTCGAAAGCGGCGCGCCGCTGGCGCTTCCGGCCGGGGTCAACCTTGTCGAAACGGCGAGCTCCGCTGAGCCGCTAGTGGCTCGACTTCGAGGCAAAGGCTTCCCGGTGCTGCGCGGCGTGACCGTCGCTCGCGTTACGTCCAGCGAGGCGACGGCTCGCCGTCTTGCCGGCGACCTCGGCGCACAAGTCGAGTCTATGGAAGGCTTTGCCGCCCTGCGCGCCGCCGCGCTCGCCGGCGTGCCGGCGATCGAACTGCGCGGAATTTCAAATCGCTGCGGCGACCGCGAGCACAGCGGATGGAATTTTACTGCGGGGATTGCGGGATTGGAGCGCATCGTCAACGCATTCTTCGAGTCGCAACCGTGACGTACACGCTGGCCTACTCGCCGTGCCCTAACGATACCTATATCTTCGCCGCGCTGACCAACGGCCTGCTCGACGATGCGCCGGAGGTCCACGCGCACCTTGCCGACATCGAGGAGCTTAACGAGGCTGCGGCCCGCGGCGAGTTCCAGCTGACGAAGGTCAGCTACGGCGCGATCCCCTTTCTGATGAATCGTTATCGGATTCTCTCGTCCGGCGGCGCGATCGGGCGCGGCTGCGGCCCGCTCTTGGTGGCGCGTCCCGCCCAATCGCCGCCGCTCTTTAGCGAGTTCGCTCGCAAACGCATCGCGATTCCGGGCGAACGCACGACCGCGTTCATGTTGCTGCAGCTGGCGCTTGGGACGCGTCCGAAGAGCCTCCAAATGCGCTTCGACCAGATCGTTGCGGCGGTGGCGAACGGTCATGTGGACGCGGGACTGATCATTCACGAGTCGCGTTTCACCTATCGCGACGCCGGTCTCATTGCGATCGCCGACCTCGGTGAATGGTGGGAGAACATGACGCTCTTGCCGATTCCGCTGGGCGCGATACTCGTGCGCAACGACGTCGGCGACGCCGAGGTGAGTTCGATCGAAACCGCGATTCGACGGAGCCTGGACTTCGCGCGCACGCACGAAGCGGACGTGATGCCTTACGTCCGCGAACATGCCGTCGAGATGAGCGACGACGTGATGCGCGCGCACATAGAGCTTTACGTCAATGAGTTCACCGTGGATCTCGGGCAGCCCGGGCGCGATGCCGTTCGCGCGCTCTTCTCGCGCGCGCACGACGCGGGCATCCTTCATAAGGAATCGGAACCACGCTTCGCCGCCGTTTTTTAGCTTGCGGCGCCGCCTTTGCCGCGGCGAGCACCGCTCAGATTGGCGCCGAATCGCTGCCGCCGGCACGTATCGAACTAGGCAACGAGGTTTTCTTGCGCAGCGCCTGGCGCGATCTCGGCGGCCGGACCGTCGGCGTTATCGCGAATCAGAGCGCCGTCACATCGCGTTTGGAGTCGATCGTCGATGCGATCCGCAGCCACGGGAACATCCGGATTGCGGCGATTTATGCGCCCGAGCACGGTTTCCGCGGCGACCGTAACGCCGGCGCCTCGGTCGCCTCGTACGTCGATCCACAGACCCGCCTTCCGGTCTACAGCCTTTACGGCGCATCGCGCCACCCAAGCGTGGAGATGCTCCAAGGCGTCGACGTTCTGCTCTTCGACATTCAAGACGTTGGTTCGCGCGCCTACACCTACATTTCCACGATGGCCTACGCGATGCAGAGTGCGCGCCAGTTCGGCAAGGAGTTCTGGGTGCTCGACCGACCCAATCCGATCGGCGGCGCAATCGTCGAAGGCCCGGTCCTCGAGCCTGCCTACGAGTCGTTCATCGGACTCTATCCGATTCCAATGCGTCACGGCATGACGACCGGCGAGCTTGCAACGCTCTTCAACGAGCGCTTCGGCATCGGCGCGAAGCTGCGCGTCGTGCGGATGAACGGTTGGCGACGCTCGATGATCTGGCCCGATACCGGCCTGCAGTGGGTGCAGACCTCGCCGAACATTCCGGATTGGCAGACGACGATCGTTTACGTCGGCACCGGATTGCTCGACAGTGCCGGCATCAACAACGGGAGCGGCTACACGAAGCCCTTCTTCCTTGCGGGCACGGCCGGCATCGACGGCACCAAGCTGGCCGCCCGTTTGAACTCACGCAATCTTCCCGGCGTATGGTTTCGACCCGCGGCTTGGTCCCCATACGTCGGCTTCTGGAAGGATCACGAGCTGACCGGCGTTGAGTTGATGGTCTTCGATCCGCGCCGCTTTTACGCGGTGCGCACGGCCGTCGAGATCCTGGTTGCGGTTCGCGATCTCTTCCCTCACGCGATCGATATCGCGAGCGTCAACGGGCTCGATCGCGACTGGGGCACCGACTCCATACGCCAGGCGTTGCTTGCCGATAAGTCCGTCCAGGAGATTCTTGGGCAGTGGACGCCCTCGGTGGCGGATTTCGTATCCATGCGTCGCAGGTACTTGCTCTACGACTAATCGGTAAACGAAGGCAAACTCTCGACGTCATCGCGCGCGAGCGCGGCGACGGCGGTCTCAAGTTCGGCGGAACGAATCACCGGGCGCCGGTGATTGTCAAGAGCCCGGCGAAGCCTTGCCGATGCTCCGCGAGCGGTTGATCGAAGCGCTGGGAGGCGACGCGGTGAAGACCTCGCCCGAAGATCTCGCGGTCTATGCCTTCGATGCCTACACCGACGCCGGGTTGCCGTCGGCGGTCGTGCTGCCCAAGTCGACCCGCGACGTCTGCGCGATCGTCAAGATCGCTCGCGATCTCGGTGAACCGATCGTCGCTCGCGGCGCGGGCACGGGGCTCTGCGGTGGGGCCGTGCCGATCGCCGGGGGCGTGATTCTCTCGTTTGCGCGAATGAATCGAGTGCTCGAGTTCGACGAGCGCAACCGGCGCGTGCGCGTGCAACCGGGCTCGATCAATCTCGATGTCTCGCGCCGCGTCGAATCCAGCGGGCTCTTCTATGCGCCCGACCCGTCGTCGCAGCGCATCTCGACGATCGGCGGCAACATCGCGACCAATGCCGGAGGACCGCACTGCCTATCCTACGGCACGACGGTCAATCACGTGCTCGGACTCGAGGTGGTTGACGCCCTCGGCGAAGTCTTCGTAACGAGCATCGACGACGCGGGATACGATCTAACCGCCGCGCTGGTCGGCAGCGAAGGGACGCTCGGTATCGTCACCTCCGCCTGGCTTCGGCTGCTCGCCATGCCTGAATCCGTGCGCGTGTCGGTCGTAGCCTTCGGCGACATTGATTCGGCATCCGAAGCCGTTTCGGCAATCATCGGCGCCGGGATTCTGCCGACCGCGCTCGAGATGATGGACGCGGTCATCACCAAAGCGGTCGAAGCGGCCTTCTCCGCGGGTTATCCGACCGACGCCGCGGCCGTGCTGCTTGTCGAGAACGCCGGTTTCGAAGAAGATGTTGCCGCCGCTGAAGCATCAATCCGTTCGATCGTCACGCAGCACGGCGCGCGTTCCTGGCGCAGCGCTCGTAACGCGGCCGAGCGCGAAGCGCTGTGGGCCGGTCGCAAGAGTGCAGCCGGCGCGACCGGACGCATCGCGCCGAACTATTACACGCAAGATGTCTGCGTGCCGCGAAGTAAGTTGCCGCAAGCTTTGCGGGCAGTCGAGACCGCGTCGCGTGCGAACGGAATCGTCGTTGGAAACGTCTTTCATGCCGGCGACGGCAACTTGCATCCGCTGCTGATGTACGACAGGCGCGATCGCAGACAAGTCGCGGCCGTCGTTGAAACCGGCAACGAGATATTGCAATGCGCCATCGACCTCGGCGGGACGATCAGCGGCGAGCACGGTATCGGCTGGGAGAAGCGGGACGCGATGACGCGAGTCTACTCGACCGCGGATCTCGCGACGATGGGGCGCGTGCGCGATGTTTTCGATCCCGCGCGAGTGCTCAATCCGGAGAAGATCTTCCCGAGCGGAGCGCGCTGCCCCGAGGTCGTGCCGGCATGAAGGCAACGCAAGAACGCGTAGCGCCCGCGGACGCGCGAGCGGTGAGCAAACTCCTCGCCCGCTGCGATCGAGCGGGCGAAAAGGTCCGGATCGCCGGCGGCGAGACGCTGACGGGAATGGGATTTCCTCCCGAACGCCTCGACGTCACGCTCGCGACCGCGAGCCTGACCGGTATCGTCGCTAACGAGTCCGCCGACTTGGTGATCGCCGCACGGGCCGGAACGCCGCTTGCCGATATCGCGACGCTGCTCGGCCGGCAGGGGCAGTTCGTCCCGTTCGACGCTCCGCAGCCGCAGTACGCAACGCTCGGAGGCACGCTTGCGGCCGGATGGCTCGGCCCGCGGCGTCATCTCTACGGCCGGGTCCGCGAGTATCTGATCGGCTCAACGATCGTGCTGGCCGACGGAACGATCGCACGCGCCGGCGGGATGGTGGTAAAGAACGTCGCCGGTTACGATATGAGCCGGCTCTACGTCGGCTCTTTCGGAACGCTTGGCGTCTTGGTGCAAGCAAATCTCAAGACGATTCCGGCCCCACCGCACGCGCGTCTTTTTCTCGCGCCGCTGCCCGAACGGACGCGCGAGCGCGCCTGCTCCCACCTCGCCGCGCTTGGGATTCGCCCGTCGGCGGCTTTTTGGATCGACGGTTTTGACCACGCGATCGACGGCGACGAAGGTCCGGAGGGACGTATTCTGGTCTTGCTCGAGGGCAGCGACGCGTTGCTCGAACGCGCGACGCTCGAGTTGCGCTCGGCGATCGGACGAGCGGGCGTGCCGGAGACGCGGATCGTCGATGCTGGGGCTCGGGAGGCGTTCGAGCGCGTCGTCGACGCGTACGTTGCGTGCCTGGGCGAACGATCGGTAACGTACCGTCTCTATCCCGCTCCCGACGAATCCGAGCGATGCGCGCGGAGCCTGCGCGATCTCGCGCGACGCTTTGAGCTGCGAAGCGAGACGATTGGCGACGTGATCAACGGCGACGTCGTCCTGCGCGTGAGCGATCTCGACCCGCACCTCTTCGGTACTAAGATCGAAGCCTTCGACGACGCTCTGCACGAGCTTGAATCGCGCGCCCAGGTCGTCGCCGGCAAACATCCGCATCGACCGTATCTGCGCGTCTGGGGCACGGCGCCGGCGGCCGTCGAGCAGATGCGCGCGCTAAAAGCGCGCTTCGACCCCAACCGCACGCTGAACCCAGGCTGCTTTGTAGGCGGCATTTGAAGGTTCTGCTGCTCGGCGCTTCGGGGTTCGTCGGCAGGCATCTCGCCGCCGCATTGCGAGGCCGCGGCGACGACGTCGTCGACGCGTCCGTGCGCGTTCCTGATGTCGCTGCAGACCTTGCTGCCCAATGCGACGCGATCGTCAATCTTGCCGGCGAACCGATCGCGCAACGCTGGAACGACCGCGTCAAAGAGCGCATCGAAGCCAGCCGCGTCGACGCCTCGCGCAGCTTTCTCGACGCTCTCGCCGATCGCCGGCGCCGCTGCACCGCTTACGTCAGTGCATCCGCGGTCGGTTACTACGGCACGAGCGAAACGGAGACGTTCGTCGAGGAGAGCCCGCCGGGAGATGATTTTTTAGCGCGGGTTTGCGTCGGTTGGGAGCGCGAAGCGCGACGCGCGTCGACTCTCGGCATGCGGGTGGCGCTGGTTCGAACCGGCGTCGCGCTCGGCACCGATGGGGGTGCCCTGCCAAAGATGCTGCCCGCCTTCCGCCTTGGGATCGGCGGCGCGATCGGCGACGGACGTCAATGGCTCTCGTGGATACACGTTGACGATTTGATCGGCATTTATCGTTTGGCGCTCGACGGCGCGCAGGGGCCGCTCAACGCCTGTGCTCCGAATCCCGTGACGAACGCGACCTTTACGAAAGAGCTGGGCGCCGCGTTGCACCGTCCAACGGTATTACCCGTTCCCACGCTTGCGTTGCAGGCGATGCTCGGCGAAGGGGCCGCGATGCTCCTGCGCGGCCAGCGCGCGCTGCCTCGCCGCACGCAAGAGCTCGGCTACCGGTTCGAGTTTCCGGAGCTCAAAGACGCGCTAAGGAATCTACT
This sequence comes from Vulcanimicrobiota bacterium, assembly GCA_963831815.1. Taxonomy (GTDB): domain Bacteria; phylum Vulcanimicrobiota; class Vulcanimicrobiia; order Vulcanimicrobiales; family Vulcanimicrobiaceae; genus Cybelea. The sequence goes on along the minus strand of CAWHRL010000001.1, from coordinate 98,821 downwards.
TTAAACTCCAGCGCCTCGAGATATTTCTCGGCATCCATCGCGGCGCGGCAACCGGCTCCGGCTGCCGTTATCGCCTGGCGGTAGCGATGGTCGTTGACGTCACCTGCGACGAATACGCCCTCGACGTTGGTTACGCTACCGTCGGCCGAGACGATATAGCCACGCGCGTCGAGGTCGAGCTGGCCGGCGAAGACACCGGTATTCGGCTCGTGGCCGATTGCAACGAAGAGCGCGTCAGTCTCGATGTCAAACGTGCTGCCGTCGGTCAGATTGCGCAGCCGCAAGCCGGTGACGCGCGTTTCGCCATAGACTTCTTCGACCGCGGCATTCCAGATAAAGCCGACTTTTTCGTTGGACTGCAGGCGGTCGGCCATGATTTTGCTGGCGCGCAAACGGTCGCGCCGATGAATCACCGTCACGCGGCTGCCGAAGCGGGTGAGAAAGAGCGCCTCCTCGGCCGCGGAGTCGCCGCCGCCCACGACTGCAATTCGCTTCTCTCGAAAGAAGGCGCCGTCGCAGGTCGCGCAGCTCGAGACGCCACGGCCGCGAAGACGCTCTTCACCGGGGATCTCGAGCCAGCGCGCGCTCGCGCCGGTCGCGACGATCACCGTTTCCGCCTCGTGCTGGGCGTCATCGGTGCGCACGATGAGTGGGCGCTTCGCAAAATCGACCGACGTCGCGTCGACGTTTGCAATGCGCGCACCGAAACGCTCGGCCTGCTCTCGAAACTTGATCATTAGCTCCGGACCCAGGATGCCTTCGGGAAAGCCGGGGTAGTTCTCGACGTCGGTGGTGATCATGAGTTGGCCGCCGTAGAGTCCTCCCGCCAACACGAGCGGGTGCAAATTCGCGCGAGCCGCATAGACCGCCGCGGTAAGGCCCGCCGGTCCCGACCCAATGATGACGACGCGTTCCATTCAATTCTTCGACTCCGCTCAGCATGACAAGGTTTCCTCCCGCCCGCGCCTTGGGGGTTGCAGTCCGCAGCGGCTCTCCGTCGAAATGCGGGGCGATGGCCAATGGGCGACTGCCCCTCGAAGACACGTTTGGGGATATTTTGCGAAAAGCGATGCGCGGCGCCGGGATCGATACGGCGCGGCTCGCAAGCGCGAGCGGCGTTCCGGCGCCTGCGATCGCGAAATGGCTCAAAGACGATGGCAACGCAAGCGACGATGAAGCGCGCGCGTTGGCGACCGTGCTACGCCTCGACGCGAGCAAGCTCGCCGATAGCGCCGCACAGCGTTGGTATCCACCCCCGATCGAGCGTTCCGACGTGCACCGGCATCCGCAGCTGCCGCAACCCAGCAACGGTTACGTCTTCTTCCTCGCGGGCGGCCGCGTTGCGGCGCTGGTGGATCCGGCAGGAGCCCCGCAAAACCTGCTTCGCATTTTGCGCGACGGTGATTACCACTTGCAGTATATCTTGATCACGCACAAACACGCCGACCACTGCGATGCCACCGCCGATGTCGCGAAGGCCTTTCCGCATGCACAGATCGTCATGCACGCTCTCGACGTCCACGCCATCGGGTCGCTTGCGAGCAAGACGACGCGTTTGCGCGACGGGGAGTCGCTGCCCTTCGGCGAGGGTTCGACGATTCGCATGCTTCACACGCCCGGTCACACCGACGGATCGTCATGCTATATCTTCAAGGACACGCTATTTTCCGGCGACACGCTTTTTGCGGCCAGCGTCGGCGGAGCCTATGGCGACGCGAGCACCTACGACGATATCCTCAACAGCGTGCGAAGCAAGCTTTTTACTCTGCCGGAAGATACGGTCGTCATGCCGGGGCACGGACCGCCGACCACGCTCGAGCTCGAGAAACGCCACAACCCATTCTTCGCCGAAAAGCCCGGACTTAGATGAAGCGCTAGGAGCGATTCGCTAAATCCGGGCTTTTCTACTAACGCCGTGATGCGGCCGGGACGTAAACCGAAGCGCCGTCTTGAGAGATGATCGTCGCGCTGCTTTGCTCGGGCGCGCTCTCCGATTCGCGGATCAACTCGAACTGAACGACCGAAGCGCCCGACTCCGGCAACGTGAGCTCGACGCGTTGCGGCGAGCAGAGACGCGGCGTGCAGAAAGCGGCCAGCCATCCCTGCGCGACGCCGCGCGCCTGCAAGTGGAGCGTCGTCTTCGGTTTGCCGCTCACCTTCAAACGGTACTTCGCAGCGCGCTCGGTCGTGGCTTGAAAATCCGAGCCGGTCCATGGCTGGATCGATAGCTCGGTCGACGACTGCGCGAGCGCAAGCAGGATGGCAAGAAGGATCATCAAGTACGAAGTTTATAACCGATTGCGGTCATGCGCAAGATGATGCCGAGCGAAAGCAGAGCAAGCAACGCGATCATCGCAATCGAGAATGCAGGCGCGAGGTAGCTGACGCCGGTGTAGCTGCGCCGAAAGGCGTCGATCGTATAGAAAATTGGATTAAAAAGCTCGACCTTTTGAAGCGGTTTCGGAAGCATCTCCGCCGACGTGAAGACGCCGCCGACGAAGGTGAGCGGCGTGATGATGAAGGTCGTCAGAATCGCGATGTGATCGAATTTATCGGCGACCAGGCCGAAGATCAGTCCAAGCGCCGAGAACAAGACCGAGACCATCGCGATCACGCACACGTAGAGCAGCCAGTCGCGCGGTACGCTGTGCACCAGCAGCACGCCGAGCGCCGTGATCAGGCCGGCGATGAGGAAAGACCTGGCTACGCTTCCCAAGATATAGCCCGCTACGATCTCAAAGGCCGACATCGGTGCGATCAGAAGCTCCTGGATTGAGTTCATGAAGCGACCCTGAAAGAGCGAGCTGGAGCACTCGCCGTAGGACGCGTCGATCACTTGGAGCATGATCAGGCCCGGTATCAGGAACTGCACGTAGCTGACTCCCTGCACCACCGGAATCCGGCTTCCCAGCGCCAGCCCGAATATGAATACGTAGAGCACCGTCGTGATGATAGGCGGCCAGATCACTTGGTTGATGATCTTGAGGCTGCGAATGATTTCGCGCCTGACCAAGGTCCAAAGGCCGATCGGATTGCGCAACATCAGTTTCGCATCAGCTCCAGGAAGACGTCTTGGAGCGACGCGCCTTCTGCGACGAGCTCCTCGGTCAGCTTCTCGGTCACGATGCGGCCGTCGCGAATGATCGCGATCCGCTTGCAGAGCTGCTCGGCCTCCTCCAGATAGTGCGTCGTCAGAAAGATCGTGAGACCGTCCTGGTTGAGCGAGCGCAGCCATTGCCAGAGCTCCAGGCGCAGCTCGACGTCGACTCCTGCCGTCGGTTCGTCTAGAATCAATAGGCTGGGCTGGTGAATTAGCGCGCGCGCTAGCGAGAGCCGGCGCTTCTGTCCCCCCGAAATCTTGGTGAACTCGAGATGCGCGCGCGACGTCAGACCGAAACGCTCGAGCAGCATGTCGGCGCGCTCGGCGATCTCCTTTCCGCGCAGCCCATAATAGCCTGCCGAAAAGATCAGGACGTCGCGCAGCGAGAGATAACGGTCGAAGTTGTACTCTTGAGGAGAGAGCCCGACCAGCCGGCGCGCGAGCCTCCACTCGCGCCGACTATCGTAGCCGAATATGCGAATACTTCCACCGCTCGTCCGGGCCAAGCCGGCTATTGCGTTGATCGTGGTCGTCTTGCCGGCACCGTTCGGCCCCAGGAAACCAAAGAATTCGCCGGCCTCGACGCGCAGCGAAATCCCATCTACCGCCGTAAAGTCGCCGTATCGTTTCACGAGACGTTCGACCTCGATGGCGGGCGCGGGAGCTATGGAATCAAATGTTTTAATTGCTTGTACCGGTGGCGGCGGAGGGTGGCGATGAGCTCTGCACTCTCCGGAATCCCGCAATCGGCCAATTGGGTTGCGACTCTCTTCACGTCGAACGGCACCCGCCTGTGCTTAACTTGCCAGCCGCCCTCGCGTTCGGTGAGAATCGCGTAGCCGGCGCGCGGATCCCCGTCCTTCGGCAAACCCGCCGACGACACGTTTACGAGCAGCTTCTTGCGCCACATTCGCACGTAGGGAATGTGTAGATGCCCGAAGGCGATCGCGGTCGCGCGCTCGTTGCCGATCAGGCGGTGAAGCACTGCCTCCTCGGCATCGGGAGAAATGTACTCGTCGTCGGTCTTCGGGTTGGCGTGGACGATTAAAAGTTGATTCGAATCTTCGCCGATGCGCATGGCGAAAGGCAGCTCTTTGGTCCACGACAGCCACCGCTCGCCAACCTCGCGCCGAGTCCAAGCGATTTGCGCGATCTCCGCCGACGAAAACGTCCTGCCGGAGCCGTCTTCACAGAGATAGCGCTCGGTGTTGCCGCGGATACAGGCGGCGCCGATCTCCTCGAGCCTTTGCAACACCTTCTTCGGCTTCGGACCATCCAAGCAGAGATCGCCCGCGGCGACGATGGCGTCGGCGCCCCCTTGCGATTCGAGATCGACCAGGCACGCGTCGAGTGCCAAAAGATTTCCGTGAATGTCGGAAAGAACGGCGATACGCATGCGCGGATTTATTCTCGCCGCAAGGCGAGTGCCAACATCGACGGCGTCAGCCCAAGCTTGGTGAACTCGTACAGATCGATCGCTTCAACGCTGACTCCCGCACGTCGCATGCTCGAAAGCGCGGTTCGGAAACGAATTTCGGCGATAACGTGGTCGTCGCTCAAAACCAATACGCCGGCAGCCTGCGCTTCGCCCAGCTCGAGTTCGATCGTACGAAACCCGCTAAAGGCCTCGAGATCGGCTTTGCCGGTGCCGATCACGATCGTCTCGGCCGACACCGCACCGGCAACGGCCCGCAACGCCGTGACGCCCTCGGCGAGCTTCACTTCGACGACGCGATAGCCGTGCGCGCTCGCGAGCTGTGCGAAACCGGTGCGTCCGAGCTGATTACCGCGCGCACCAACTCCAACGAACGCAGTCTGCCCGGCCAAGATGACGTCGTTGCCGTCCAGCAGCGCCGGCGCGGCGATATGGCCGGCCAGCGGTACGTCCATCTTCGCAAACTGAGCCTCCATGCGATCGACCTCGGCGCGGCGCGAAAGCGGAGTAAGCCGCATCAAGGCGGCACCATCTTCGAAAGCAATCGCCGCGTCACCGGCGCCCGTTTCGTAAGGATCGGGTCCGTGCGACTGGACGACGGTCGTTTCGACGCCAAAGTATTCGAGCGTCTTGCAGAACACCTCGTGCTGCTCGAGCGCACGAGCATAGATCGCTCCCGGTTCTCCGCTCAGCGGCTCGGCCTGCTCGATGGCCGTGGACGGACGCACCAACACGGCGGCGCGCAACCGGCCCGTCGCCGTCGCGACCAAGCGCGGCCCAAAGTTAACGTGGGTGTGTGCCGTCATTTAGAGCTTCCTCCGGTCGTGACCGCTTGATACGGCTGCGGCGCGGGGGCATCGGTGAAAAAAGCAGCCATGTCTGAGCAAAGAAGATCGTTCAACGTCAACGGCGGGAGTCCGAAGATCTCTTCTTCGGTCTTGAGAACACTCGCCATGCCGAGGTGCGCATCGCCGACGTAACCGCGCCGCGCCAGCGGCGAAACGAGCAGAGCGTAGGTGCGCAGCGCGTGGACGTGATCGCTCGCGCCTTGCGATCCTTCGGGCACGATGAAGATCGCCGTCGAGCTCCAGTGCGGCGTGTGAGAGATGAAATCGACGATCGAGCCGACCGCGCCATCGGAATCGGTTGCGCCGGCTTGACCGATTTCTCCCGGCAAGGAGACGTAGGTAAAGCTCGGCATGCTGTCGCTCCCGATGTATCGCTGCATGTCGGCGACAAACGTCTTCGCGCGTTGCGCGTTGGTGATCTTTGGACTCCAACCCGCATAATCCAGATCGACGTTTCCGTTGAGTGCCGCCAACGCCGGCACGTTGAGATGATAACCCGTTGCGTCGTATCCCGAAAGCCGTAAGAGACCGCCGTAATCGCGGAACGAAAGACCGGCTCGCGCGAGCGCGTTGAAGAGATAGCCTGCGCGCCCGTAGTCCTCAGGATCGTCGCCACGATCGTTCATCGGCGAACGAGCGTCACCGGCCGCGGCGAGAAGCTGCTGGTAAAGCGTTGCGTCGCCGGCCGTTGCAAACTCCTTCGCTATTTCGACGTCTTGATCGGAAGCGTAGAAGTTGTCGGCCAGCGCGTACGATCGGGCCAGGGCGTGAAGGTTCGGCGTGACGCTCGCCGGATATACGGCCAAACCGGCGTCGCCGTTTCCATGCGGATTCCCCGCATCGTCCTTCAGATCGCCGAAGATCGCGTCGTAGCTCTGCGTTCCGACCGCAATATAAACGACGCGATCAATAGCCTCGCTGCGTTTGTTCGAGCGCAACGGCGGAATCACTGGATTGAACTTTGCAATCGCGGGCGTGCGGGTATACCGCAACGAATCGAGGGTCGTTCGTACGAGGTGCGTGCGCTTGAGATCTACCCGCTGCAGAATGCCCCAACCGTTGACGCCTTTGGCATCGAGCACGTAGAGATAACGTCCGTTGCTTGAAAGAGCGAGAGCGGTCGGATACCAGGCGGTCGGAATCAATCCGTACCGGTACCGCGTTGGACGACGCGGGTCGAGTACGGCAACCGCGTTGAGTCCGGCGAGCGCAACGTACAGTCGCTTTCCGTCGGGGCTGAGCGCTTCCGCGCTCGGCTCCGCGCCGTACGGCGCGCCGGGATAAAGCCGCAGGTCGAATCCTCGCACGACCCGCGGCTCGCCGGCCAGCGAGACAACCGCGACGCGATCGACGTTGGCAAGCGCTACGTATGCGAGCTGTCCGTTGCGGGTAACCAGCGTTGCACCCGGAGCGGCGCCGCCGACGATTTGCGTGCCGTCGGGCGCGGCATCCATTGGAACGGTGGTGGGATCGCCGATCTCTCCGCCGCCCGATGACTCGAATACGGTGAGCGATGAGGACTTCGCCGGATTGAAAGCGGGTGCCGCGAACTGCGGCGCTTCGGACGGCGGCTCGACCGGAGCGTAGGCCGAAAGACCGGTCCCGGCGGCAAGGATGTTGTGATTGCCGGCCGCGACGTAGAGCGGAAAATCGCCGACCGGCAACGATCGAACCACCCTGCGTGAGGCTAAGTCGATCGCGACGACCGCATTACCGAGATTGTCGGCAACGTACGCCGTGCGCTCGTCGGGCGCAATCGCGATCTCGGCCGGGTACGCACGCCGGCTGCCGTCGGTCGGTAAGGCGATGGCTTGGGCCTCAGGCGTCAGTTGCCCGCCGGCATCCAGATCGAAGACTCGCACAGTCCCGCCGGCGCCGTCCGAGGCGAGCACGATGTCGTGGGACGGATCGCTCGGATCGCGCGCGACCGCAACGCCCATGAAAAATGCCGCCGCCGGATCGCGATATTGCCCGGCGATTTGCATGGTCTTGGTGTCCACGACCGAAAGCGACGAACTGGGAGGCGCGCCGTCATTCGAAATGACGGCGTAGCGGCCATCGGGTGAAAGCGCCAAGCCGAGCGGATTGCTTCCGACGAAGAGGCTAGCCCCGGCCGGTGCGGCGATTCTCCCGTTGGGAAGAACGGAAATAGTAGGATGAATCTTATCGGGACCGGTCGGCCGAACGCCGGCTGGTGACGAATACACAATGAGTGGAGCGGGCCGACCAGCAGCCCCCAGCAAGGCGGCGGCTAATAGCGACGCAGCAATAGGTCTAAACGACACGGGAGGTATGGCATTAGCATGCGGAACGCGGGTACCCTGCTGGGGGGACGGGACGTCACGTCATGAGCGAGCACGCGCGCATTCTCGCCGTAGCGACGGCCGTGCCGCCTTTCGTGCTCGGCCAAAGCGAAGTGATGCGGCGAATCGATTACGCGCTCGGTCCGCGCTCGCGCGAGATCGTTCGTTTGCTTCCCATGTTCGGCAACACCGGCATCGAACGCCGCTATTCGTGCGTGCCGATCGAGTGGTACGAGCAACTGCACGAGTGGCCGGAGCGCAACCAAGTCTATCTTGACTCGGCGCTCGATCTGCTAGAGCGCGCAACCCACCGCGCGCTCGAACGCGCCGGACGCCTTCCGGAGCAGATCGACGCGGTCGTCGTCGTCTCGACGACCGGCATTGCCACGCCGAGCTTGGATGCCTTGCTCATGGAACGCATGAATCTTCGCCGGACGGTGCAGCGCCTGCCGATTTTCGGCCTGGGCTGTGCCGGCGGCGCGATCGGCCTATCGCGTGCCGCCGCGATCGCGCGGACGAATCCCGACGCGCTCGTCCTCTTTCTCGTCGTCGAGCTTTGCGCGCTCTGCTTTCGCCGCGACGATTTTTCGAAGAGCAACATCGTTGCGACCGCACTTTTTGGTGACGGCGCGGCCGCGGCGTTGATCTCATGTTCGGGCGAAGGCGCGAGCATCGTCGGCGGCGGCGAGTATACCTGGCCCGATTCGCTCGACGTGATGGGCTGGGAGGTGACGAGCGCAGGTTTCAAGGCGATCTTCTCGCGCGACATTCCGGAGCTGGTAACGACGAAACTTCACGACGTTGCGGAAAACTTTCTGGCCGGCTACTCGTTATCGCTAAGGGACGTCGATGCTTTCATCTGCCATCCGGGCGGTGCAAAGGTTCTCGATGCCTTGGAGAGCGCGTTCGAGCTGAAACCCGGCACGCTGCGGACCGCGCGCGACGTGCTGCGCGAGTACGGAAATATGTCGGCCGCGACCGTGATGTTCGTCCTCGAGCGGGCGATCGGCGATTCCGTGCCGTGGAAGCGCGCGTTGGTGACCGCGCTCGGGCCGGGTTTCACCGCCGGCTTCACACTGCTGGAAAACTCGGTGTCATCCTAGTGCGGTGAGTATCCTCTGGATCGTCCTCGTCCTAGTCGCGCTGCAGCGCGCGTTCGAATTGATTTACTCGGCGCGCAATACGAAGCGCTTGCGCGAGCTTGGCGGGATCGAGGTCGGCGCGGTTCAATACCCCTTCTTCGTGCTCTTGCACGCCGCGTGGCTGGCGAGCATGGCGATCTTCATCCCGCCCGCGACAGTTCCGAATTGGTGGCTGCTCGGAATCTATGCGCTTCTTCAGCCTTTGCGCGTCTGGACGATCGCCACCCTCGGGCCGTACTGGACGACGCGCATCATTACGGTCCCGGACGCACCGCTAGTACGGCGTGGCCCGTACCGCATCTTCCGCCATCCCAACTACGTCGTCGTCTGTGCCGAGATCTTCATTCTGCCGTTTGCTTTCGGCGCAGTCGAGATTGCGATACTCTTCTCGTTTTTCAACGCCGCGCTGCTCTCGTGGCGAATCCGTGTCGAAGAACGAGCCCTCATCGCAAGACGGAGATAAAGCCGCCGTTTACGTCGGTAGGGGCAGCAGTTTTCCCAGCGCGCGGCCCAACCGTGCGACGCCTTCGCGCGCTTCTTCTTCGTGCAGATGACCGAATGACAGGCGCAACGCGGGCGACCCGCTGCGCGTGGGGTAAAACGGCTCGGCCGGCATGACGAGCACGCCTTCGCGCGCGCACGCGTCGAAGGCCGCTTGGGTCGAAATGCGGGCAGGCAGCGCAAGCCAAACGTTGACGCCCGCGCCCGGTGAATGCACCGAACTCCATCGCGCGACGGGCGCGAGCGCTTCGACGAAGGCGTCGCGCCGCTTGCGATAAAGCGCCCTGCGTCGTGCGAAAGTGACGAGCGCAAGCCGGACTCTCCATAAATCGCCAGAGCGCGCGCTGCGTCAGCGTCGAGGTAAAAACGTCGGCGCGCACCTTCGCCGCTTCGAGCGCCTCGGCGATGCCGCCCTTCGCGTAGAGATAGCCGATGCGCAGTGCCGGGAAGATCGACTTCGAAAGACTCTCCATAACGATCACGCGTCCGTCGGTATCGTAGGCTGCAAGCGGCGGCGGCGCCGGCGCGTCGTAGGTCAGTTGCCACCCGGTCTGATCTTCGAGCACGACGACGTCGTAACGACGTGCGAAGGCGACGATCTGCTTCGCGCGCCGGGCAGGGAGAACCGCGCCGGTCGGATTCTGTGCGATTGGATTGACGTAAAATAGCCGTGGCCGGTACTCGGCAAAGACGCGCTCAACGTCGTCGACGCGCACGCCGTCCTCGTCTCCGCGCACCTCGACGTACGTGACGCCGCGCGCGTCGAAGACGCCGAGACTTCCCCAATAGGTAGGGCTCTCGCTCGCAACGACGCTGCGCTCGTCGAGCAATACCGTCGCAACGATGTCGGCCGCTTGTTGTGCGCCCGAACAAACGATGACGTCGCTTGCCGCCGCGCGGCAGCCGCGCCCTTGCAGAAGCTCGGCGAGCTTCGCGCAAAGGTCGCGGTCGCCCGTAGACGACCGATACTGCATCAGCTCGGCGGAATCGTCGAGCAGCGTTCGATGAAAAGCACGCGCAAAGTCATGTAGTGGAAACGTCTGGGGCGCGGGATGTCCGGATGCCAGATTGATCGCGCCCGGTTCGGTCGCGTGCGTCAGGTGCTCCATGACTCCTTCGAGCCGCGCGCCGCGCGCCAACCGTCCGACGTCGGGCTCCCAGCGGCGCGCGAAGGGTTCGTCGCGATCCGGCGGCGTCGCCACGAACGTGCCTTTCCCCGGTCGCGCGATCACGCGTCCGCGCGCCGCCAGCAGCTCGTAAGCCTGCGAGACCGTCACTAGCGCACAGTCGAGAGAACGCGCGAGCTCGCGCATCGCGGGAAGACGATCTCCTTGGCCAAGGCGTTTCGCTTCGATCGCGTCCACGAGACGATCGGCGAGCTGCACGTAGAGCGGACGCGGGTCGCTCGGATCGAGCTTCAGCGATTCTGCGAAGCCTTCAGAGCGATCAGACGTTTGCGCTGAAACCCTCTCCTTCGTAGGCAGCCGGCATCCGGCGCGCCACACCCTCTTCAGTCGCCGCGCCGGCGACCGCCTTTGCCACCGCGTCGACGACGCGGACATCGAAGACGCTCGGGATCACGTACTCCGGGTTGAGCTCGTCCGCGCTGACGATCTCGGCGATCGCGTACGCCGCCGCAAGTTTCATGCCTTCGGTGATCCGCCGCGCGCGCACGTCGAGCGCCCCGCGGAAGATTCCGGGAAACGCGAGCAGGTTGTTCACCTGATTTGGAAAGTCGGAGCGCCCGGTGGCGATGACCGCAGCGACCGGGCCTGCGACATCCGGCATGATCTCGGGGTTCGGGTTCGCCATCGCGAAGACGATTGGATCGCGCGCCATCCGCGTGATGTCCTCCGGCTGCAAGATGCCCGGTGCCGAAACGCCGATGAATACGTCAACGCCCTCCAGAACGTCTCGGAGCGATCCGCGGCGGTTCTCTCGATTGCAATGCTCCGCGAGCCAGCGCCAGTGCGGGTTCTCGTAGCGGTCGGTGCGGTTGAGCGCGCCGCTGCGATCGACCGGAATCACATCGCGTACTCCCGCGCCGAGCAGCATCTTGATCGTCGCGGTTCCGGCCGCGCCGCTCCCCGACACGACGACTTGCAAGTCTTCGAGTCGCTTGCCGACGACGCGCGCCGCGTTGATCAGCGCAGCCATGATCACGACGGCAGTCCCGTGCTGATCGTCGTGCATGACCGGGATGTCCAGAGCTTCGATCAGGCGGTCTTCGACCTCGAAACAGCGCGGCGCGCTGATGTCCTCTAGGTTTATCCCTCCGAAAACCGGCGCGATGCGCACGACCGTCTCGACGATCTCATCGACGTTTTTGGTGTCGAGGCAGATCGGAAAGGCGTCGATGCCGGCGAACTGCTTGAAGAGCATCGCCTTGCCCTCCATCACCGGCAGCGCGCCGAGCGGGCCGATATCTCCCAATCCGAGCACCGCGGTTCCGTCGGTGACGACCGCGACGGTATTGCGCTTGACGGTGAGTTGAAAGGCCTTGGCCGGGTCGGCGGCGATCGCCATCGAAACGCGCGCGACCCCTGGAGTATAGACCGTCGACAAATCCTGCCGGCTCTTGATGGTAATCTTCGAGTCGATACGGATCTTGCCGCCGATATGCGCGAGGAAGGTGGAATCTGAGGCGAAGATGACTCGCGCTCCGTCGATTGCCTCGACGGCTCGCCGCACGTCGTTGGCGACCGTCTCGGACGGAGCCCCGATCGAAACGTCACGAACGATCCGCGTGCGCCCGACGGTATGCATGTCGACGGCGCTGATCGCCCCGCCTGCGTCGCCGATCGCGTTGGCGAGCACGCCGAATGCGCCGGGCTCGTTCGGCATGTCGATGCGCAAGACCATCGTGAGGCTGATGGCCGGCTGAGAGACGCCGCTCACGTACTAGTTTCCGCTCACGGTCATCTCGGCAACCCTAAATGACGGCGCGACCACGGTACTGTCGAAGCGCAGGTCGTTAGCGACGGCGTCGACGGCGGCGAGCATCTCGGCGTACTCTCCGGCAACGGTAAACTCATCGATTGGATATGCGAGTTCGCCGCGCTCGATGAAAAAACCGCGCGCGCCGCGACTATACGTCCCCGAGGCATGCTCGGTTGCGAAGCCGATCGTATCGAGCACCAGGACACCCAGCGGCGTCGCCGCGATCAGATCGCGCAGCGAAAGGGAGCCCGGTTCCAGGTAGAAGTTGCTGGGGCCGACGCCCCCGCCCGTCGAGTTGCCCGTGCTGCTCGCGCCGAGTTTGCGCGCGTAGTAGGTGTCGTACAAGAACGACCTGAGCACGCCGCGCTCGAAGACGGGCGTGCGGCGTGTCGGCACACCCTCGCCGTCGAAGGGCGCGCTGCCCAGACCGGTTGGAACGCGCCCGTCGTCGATAACGGTGACGAGCTCGCTGCCGACCTGGTTTCCCACCTGGCCGCTCAGCCAGGAGTTCCCGACTGCGACGTTTGCCGCGGAAACCGCCGCAAAGATGTCGTCGAGCAGCGACGCCGCCACGTCGCGTTCGAAGATTACCGGCACGCGCATCGTCGGCGGCTTGCGAGCACCGCAGAGATCGACGGCACGTCGAACGGCGGTCGCCGCGACCGAATCGGGTGCTTCGAGGTCGGCAAGGTGCCGCGCCGCCGATCCGTATTGCGCGACGCGCTTGATCTCGCCGTCGAGCGCAACGGGAGCGGTCGACCGGCCGACCCGAGTCCATCCATAACCCGCCGCAAAGCCGCTCGAGTTGGCGAGCGCCGTTACGCCGACCGCGTCGGTGTAGTGGGAACCGCTCGAGTTAACGACGCGGGCATCCGCGGCGCGGATCAAACGCTCGAGGTCGAGCGCTTCCTCTACTTTCTCGGCGCCGTCTCGCTCGCCGATTTGAGAGTCGGCTAAGCGCAGTTGCGCACGTTCCTCGCCGAACTTCGTCGGGAAGCCCCGCGTACTCGTCGGGTACGACGACGTCGGCGTGTGCGACCGCGCGAGCAACGGCCGCGCGCAAGCCGGCCGAGGAAAGATCTGAGGTCGAAAGTGTGGCTTTTCGCCCGTCACGGAAGACCCGTAAGAAAAGACTCTTCCCGGTCGAGCCTTCGAGCCGTGCGACGACGTCCGCGCGCGCTTCGGCGTGAAAGCGGCGGGCAATCGAGACCGAGGCTTCGGCAGTCTGCGCGCCGGCTTCGTTTGCAAGCGAGAGCGCTTCGCTCGCGATCGCGATAGCTACCGCTTCACTCATGCTGCGTTCCGCCAACGGTAATGGAAGCGATCTTCACCGTCGGCATGCCGACGCCGACGGGAACGTATTGACCGCTCTTGCCGCACGTGTAGTGGCGCCGAGCCAACCGGCCGTCGTTGCCGACCGCGACGACCTTCATCATCGCGTCCGGCCCGTTTCCAATGATGGTGGCGTTGCGGACCGGTGCCGCGATCTTGCCGTTCTCAACCAAATAGCCCTCGCCGACCATAAAGACGAAGTCACCCTTCGCTATCTCGACTTGACCGCCGGCAAACGATTTCGCGTAGATCCCGCGCTTTGTCGATGCGACAATCTCCTCAACGCTCGAATCGCCGCTGGGCATGTATGTATTGCACATCCGCGGCTGCGGAGCGAAACGGAACGATTGCCGCCGGCCGCTGCCGGTGGATTCGACGCCCATCAATCGCGCGTTCAGCCGGTCCTGCATGTAGCCGAGCAGCACACCGTTTTCGACCAAGACCTTGTGCTGGCCGGGAACGCCCTCATCATCCACGTTGAGGCTGCCCCGCTCTTCGTCAAGGTTCCCATCGTCGTAGATCGTCACCAAGTCGCTGGCGACCCGCTCGCCGACTCGCCCGCTATAAAGCGACGTACCGCGGCGATTGAAGTCGCTTTCGAGGCCGTGCCCAACCGCTTCGTGCAGCAAGACGCCGCCGCCGCCCGCGCCGACAATCATCTCCATTTCGCCGGCCGGGGCCGCAACGGCGGAAACGTTGACCGTCGCAATGCGCGCGGCCTCGGAAGCGAGCGCTTCAGGCGTTTCGCTATCGAAGAATGCTAGCGAGGTCCGTCCACCGTCACCGATGTATCCGGAGCCACGCTCTTTCTTATCGCTGGCAACGACCTGAACGCCGAACGTAATGAGCGGCCGGCAGTCCCGCACGAGCCGGCCGTCGCTCGTCGCGATCCATACTTCTTGAACCTCATCGTTAACGTGCGCATTGACGGCGACGACGCGAGGATCGTAGCGGCGCGCCGTGGCATCGGCCGTCTCGAGCATCGCGACGTAGCGTTGCGCGTCAATGCCGTCCGCCGGCTCGCAATCGTAAAAGGACGCGACCCGCTGCGGGGAGAGCTCGATCGAGCGTGTTTTACCGTCCGGTGCCGTATGCGCGATCAGCGAAGCTGCATCGGCGGCCTCCATCAACGCGTGTGGGCTCAAGTCGTCGGAGCTGGCAAAGCCGGCCGATTCCCCGACGACGACGCGGATTCCGACGCCGAGCGTTACGGCATACGATGCATCGTGGATGCGCCCATCTTGCAGCCGATACGAAAGCGTTCTGCGATGCTCGCAGAAGACGTCGGCGAAGTCGCCTCCACGCGCCAGCGCGCGTCCGACGAGCCGCCCGAGCAGCGCTTCGTCAAAAATCGGCGCCGCGCTCTTCAAAACGTCGCCAAACGATCGACCGCCCGAACGATCGCCGCGTCGGGATCACCGGGTGAACCGTCAACGAGGAAGGCGAACGACACCCGGCCGTGATGCTGCGTCGTGACGTATCCAGCGAGAGCGGAAACGTTCGAAAGATGACCGCTCTTTGCGCGAACCCGCCCTAGCGCCGTCGTGAAATCGTAATCTTCGAGCGTGCCTTCCCTGCCACCACGCGGCAAGAGCTGGTAGAGCGCCGTTTGTTGATCGGCGAGCAGCCGCGCGAGCGTGCCTGCGGCGACGCGATTGTCCGGCGAAAGCCCGCTTCCGTCGAACAGCCGAAGCCCGGGCGCCGGTATCCCGTGGCGGTCAAGGAACTGCCGCTCCGCGGCGATTCCGCCGGAATCGTTTGGCATCTGCATCGCTTCCTCACCGACCGTTCGCAGGAGCTGCTCGGCGTAGTGGTTATCGGAAACGAACAGCATATGGGTTTCAAGCGCCGCGAGCGGCAAGGACCGGTGATCCCAGAGAACGACGCTCTCGAGCGGCGCGGCGCCGATCGCCGGCCGCATCGCCGGCACGATCCCGCGCTCGCGGAGCATTCCGTTCACGCGACCAGCGACGTATCTCGGAACCTCCTGCATCGGCGTCCAGACCTTCTGCTCGACGCCGCCGACCTCTTGAGTGGACTCGATCGTGTCGCCGTCGACTGAGATGGCACTCGTCGGTGCCGCGTAATCCTGTCCGTCGTCGTCACTCGCCCAGTGCGGGTTGATCCCGGGTCCGCTCAGCGCAGAGTCGTCGACGACTACGCGTCCATCAATGCGGTGGAGACCCCTGCGCGCCAGCACGCCGATGCCGTTGCGAAGATCGTCGGATTGCAAGGATGGATCGCCCGACCCAATCAGCCAAAGATCGCCGGCGAGCACGCCGTCGCTGCCGATCGTATCGCGCCCCGCAAGGAGCGTATGATACCGATATTGCGGACCGAGCGCATCGAGGGCCGTTGCAGCGACGATCAGCTTCTGCACCGACGCCGGCGCGACTGCACGATTTGCGCGACCGTCAAAGATCGTCCGCCCATCCCCGCCAATAACCGCAAGGCTCCATCCGGCCGCACCGTCAACTGCCGGAACAAACACACCCTGCAGTTCATTTCTTAATTTATTGCGATCGCCGTTACTCCAAGAACTCGCGGCGCTGCTCGACGGGCACGCACGTTCGTCTGAGAGGCTTCTCAAATTTTGGGCAACACAGGAGGTGTTCTTCAAAGCTTGCTCTCCCAAAATTTGAGACGAGCGAGCGGAGGACACGACGTCCGTAGCGAGCGGCCTCGAAGCCGAATGTGCGCGCGCGACGAGCACCGCCACGGCAACAACTGCCAGTAGCACGGCGAACGCTACCCCGCGGCGCTTAAGTCCGCGCGATCGTCTCGATCTTCTCCTGAAGCCTACGCTGCTCTGCACGTAACTCATCAATATCGTCGCGGAGGATTTTCACCTGTGCCGGAACCTTCGAGTTTTTTCTGATACGAATCGCAGCTTCCGTCGCGTCGCGACGCATCCGCCCGTCGAAGCCTTGTTCCGCGGTCCGTTCCAGCGCCGGAAGGAGGCGTACGTCGCCAAGCGCTTCGGCGGCTGCGATTGCGCTGATCGCTACCAGAAAGGTCTCGTCGCCGATCAACTGCTCGAGGGCGTCGATCGCCGTCGTCCGCTCGTTCTCGACGAGTCCGGCAAGACGTCCAAGCGCGCCGGCCGCGGCGCGGCGGAGGCCTTCGCTGCGTTCGGCGCGGCAAGCATCCAGGATCAGCGGCATAGCTCGCGCGTCGGCCAGCTCGGCTAAGCCGGCGACCGCGCCGGCTTCGACCGTTCCGTTCCAGGTGCGCCTCGACGTAGCTTCAGCCAGGACGTCGAAGGCACGCGGATCGCGCGTCTTTCCTAGCGCCGTTAGCGCGGCAGCGCGCACGAAATACGACGCAGACTCCTGCGCCGTGGCGATGAGCGCACTCGCCACCGCGGCATCCCGGTAGTTTCCAAGCGCCTCGGCGACCGCGCGCACGACTTTCGGATGTTGGTGTGAAAGCGCGCCGATGAGGACGTCGCGCGCCCACGGCGCGCGCGTAGCGCCGATCGCCCAAGCGGTTTCGGTAAGCACACCCCAAAACGCCTCACGCTCGAATGCCGCGCAGGTCGCCTCTCGCGCGGTACGGCCGCCATCCTTGGCGAGTTCGCGGGCGGCGCGAATGCGCGCGACCACGTCGGGATCGCTGCGCAGGGTGGTCGCCGCAAAATCCGTACCGATCGCGTAGTTGACGTCGGCGAGCAGAAAGGAACCTGGATCGAACCGAACGAGCTGCGGTTCGAAGTCGAGCGGTACGGCGACTGTTTCGTGCGACCGCTCGACGTGCGCTCGAATTCGCCGCTCGTGCGGTACACAAGCATTGCGCTCGCCTTTCGCAAGTTCGGCAGGCGCCGGTGCGAAACCGAGCTCGACCTCGAACTCGTAAGCCGGATGCTCCTCGTCGATGTGTTGCTTCTGGTCGATCGTCACGGTCGCGACCTTGCGCGCGGCATCCCAACCGACCCTCACCTCGAGTCTCGGGTGGCCCTCGCGGAAGACCCATTGATTGAAGAAGCCGCGTAGATTACGGCCGGTAGCGCTCTCGATCGCGCGGACGAAGTCGATCGTTTCGACCGATCGCTGCGCGTTGTCGCGTACGTAGGATGCAACTGCGCGCCAAAAACGCGACTCGCCGAGCTCGCCGCGAAGCATGTGCAGCACGGCCGCGCCTTTTTGGTAGAGGTGGCGGTCGAAGATCTCGATTGGAACGATGTACGTGTTACAGACGATCGGGCGGCTATAGCGATCGGCGTCTTCTTTCAAATAGGTTGCGAGGCCGTCGAAGATATCATAGAGATACTCGTCGTATCCTAGGTCGGCTTCGCGCCAGACCGCCTCCATGAAGGTTGCGAACCCTTCGTTCAGCCAGGCGTCCGACCAATCGCGACACGTCAGCAAATCGCCGAACCACTGGTGCGCAAGCTCGTGCGAAACCAGCGGGTCGCTCGAAAAGTCGAGGTGCGCGATCTCGTCGTGCAGGGTTCGGTCGGTCTGAGTCGTGGCCGAAGTGTTCTCCATTCCGCCGAAGATAAAATCCGAAACGGCGATCTGCGAATAGCGCGCGTATGGATAGGGCGTTCCGGTGCGCTCTTCAAAGCAATCGATCATCTGCGGCGTCTTCCCGAACGAGCGGTCGCCGTCACGCTCGCACGCCGGCAAGACGCAATAAGAAACCGGAACGTCTTTCTTTCCAGCCTTCCCTTGTGCGACTTCGACAAATGGGCCGGCAACCATCGTCACGAGATACGTGCTGTGCGGGACGTCCTGGCGATATCTAAAGACTGTTGTGCCGTTCTCATCGCGGCGTTCGACGAGCTCGCCATTTCCCAAGGCAAAGAGCCCTTTCGGTACGACGATCGTGGTCGACGTCGGCTGCTTATCGTGCGGATAATCGAGACACGGAAACCAATAGCGCGCGTATTCGTCCTGACTCTGCGTCCACACGTGCGCGACCTTCTCCGGGTGCGCTGTGGTCGGCTTGACGAAAAAAAGCCCGTGGCGGGGCTTTGTCACGCGATAGGTTATCGCGAAGGTGGTTCGCACGCCGGGCGCGAGAGCCGGCTTGAATTCGATCTCGAGCGTACCGCCGCGCGGCGTAAAACGCGCGGCGCCTTCAACGCCTGAAACCTCGAGATCGACGGCGTCGAGCGTCAAGCTCGCGACCGGCTCGTCGAGTGCTCTAACGGTCATCGTACAGACCCCGTCGAGAGACTCCCCCTCGATGTCAGGCGTAAGGTGAAGATCGATGTGCTCGACGGCAACGAGTTTGTCGGGCCCGTACTGCGGACGGGCCCCGGGCAGCGCAAAGGGTTGATGTTCTCTTTCGTCGCCCATCGTGTCTGCGCAGCTTACGAGCCGGGCGCGCGTCAGTCCTGTGCGGTTTGCAAGCCTCCCGTCACTTCTATTACCGCACCGGTGATGAAATCGCGCTGCGGCGCTACCAAAAAGCGCACGGCGTCGGCGACGTCCTCGTAGCTCCCGGCCCGACCGCGTGGATTGCGCGCCTCGCGCTCGAAGGCGCGGGCGCGGTCGAGCGACTTCTCCCGAATATCTCCCGGTGCGACCACGTTGACGGTGATGCCGTTACCCGCTTCTTCAATCGCAAGGCAGCGCGCAAAGGCGACCAACGCGCTCTTCGCGGCCTGATAGAGCGAAAAGCCGCGAAACGGACGGGTCTCGCTTGAACCCAGCATGCCGAAGAAAACGATGCGCCCGAAACCTCGCTCGCGCATTGCCGGCAGGGTTGCGCGCGCCGCCAGCACCGCGCTGCGCAAATTGCCGTCGACCATCTCACGGTACTCGTCGAGCGTCGTGCGCGCGAAGCGTTTGACGACGAGCGGCCCGACCGCGTGGACGAGCGTGTCAAAAGGACCGTGGTTCTTCACGATCCCTTCGAGCGCACGTTCAATTGGCTCGACCTCATCGAGAAAGTCGATCCGTGCGGCGGCCGCGCCGGCGCCGCTTGCCTCGATCGCCTTCATGGTGGCATCGGGAGCGCTCGACCGGTAGGTGATCGTAACCGATTCGAAGCCGTCGCACGCCAGAGCCGGAGCGATCCCGGCTGCAAGACCGCCGGAGGCGCCCGTCACTAACGCGCGACGCTTCAACGCGTCATACGACGCCGACTTTGATGGAACGCGTCAACTCCGCGGCGACCGCGCGCTGATCGCCCTGGCGCTCGAGGAAGCCCATCCAGGTTTCGTAGACCATGGGCACGAGGAAGAGCGTCAGGATCAGCGAGCTCGACAAGCCGCCGATGATAACGGTGCCCATCGCCTGCCGCCACTCTCCACCCTCGGCAAAGCCGAGCGATAGCGGCAGCATGCCGAAGATCATCGCGCAAGTCGTCATCAAGATCGGCCTGAATCGCGTAGCCGACGCCAGCAGCACCGCGTCGTGAACGCGCATCCCGCGCCGGCAAAGCGTGTTCGAATAGTCGACCAGTAAGATTCCGTTCTTCGCCACCAATCCGAAAAGCATGATGATGCCGATCATCGAAATGATGTTGAGCGATTGCCCGGCATTCGGTTCGACGAGGTGCATGAACGAGAGCGCCACCAGCGCACCGATGATCGCCAGCGGCACGCAGAGCATCACGATCAGCGGCTCAAGGAACGAGCCATAGAGGATGACCATCAGCATGTAGACGAGCATGAAGGAGATCAACAGCGCAACGCCCATGTTCGCCATCGTCTCGTTCATGTATTGGGTGTCGCCCTGCGCCGTGAGCTGCACGCCCTCGGGAAGGAAGCCCGGCGTATGCAACTGCTTTTCGAGCGGCCCGGTTACGGCACCCAGCGAGTAGCCGGGCAGCGTATCGCCGTAGACGTCGACTACTCGTTGCCGGTTGAGGCGTTTAATTTGCAGCGGCGCCTTCGTCCATTGCAAGTTCGCGATGTCCGCGAGAGGGACGAGCGTGCCGTCCTGCGCTCTCACGCGGACGTCTTGGAGTTGATCGACGGTCTTACGGTCGGAGAGCGGGAACTGCACACGCACGTTAACCAAGCCGTTCTCCGCGCGCACTCGCGTTGCAACGGCACCGTCTATCGCGAAGCGCGCGGCATTTGCTGCGTCGACCGGATTGATCCCGAGGACTTCCGCCTTCTGCGCATCGATGTTCACGTTGAGCCTCGGCGCAGCCGCTTCGTTGCTAGTCTGCACGTTGACGCTACCAGGCGTATCACGCAGATATCGCGCTACCTTCTCAGCCCCCGGCGCGATTGCATCTTCAGGCCCCGAGAGCGAGTAGAAAATCGTTGCTCCCGAGCCGCCGCCGTTGTCGCCGGAGACTTGGAAATCGCCGCCGGGCACGAGATATGCCAGCTTGCGAATCTGATCGATGATCTTATAGGTCTCGTGGCGCCGCTCCGGAAGCGTCTGAGCGTCGAGCCTCGCGTAGTTATCGCCGATCGCGTTGCCCCAGCCCTGCGGTTTGCGTCCGACGGTTGAACTGACCGACTTGATTCCGTCGACCTTCATGATTCCGGTTTCCAGAGCAGAGACGTACTTGGCCGTCATCTGCAGCGGCGTTCCCGGCGGATACGTGACCGTCATCGAGATTTCGCCGCTCTGCACCTGCGGCACGAAATCGAAGTTGACCGGCCCGAGCAAGGGAAATAGGATCGCCAGGGTGATGGGGAGTGCGAACGTTGCCAGCGTCAGGCGGCGCGAGCGCCCGGTCGCATAGAACCAGCGGACGAAGACACGCGGAACGTTCCTGAGAACGTCCTTTCCGCGACGCATCAGCAGCGCGCCCCGCCCGTGCCCATTGGCCGAAGGCGTCCAGCGGTACGAAACGTTCTGCTCGGGAATCCTCCGGCGCAGTATCAGCCCGACGAAGTGCCAGATCGCGACAAAGACTATTATCACAACGTTGAGCGCAATCGTCGTCTTCCCGGCGCCCATGGCGAGCGTGAGCGCATTGAGTACGAGAACCGTGCACGCAAAAACGACGAACAGGCCGTGCTTCAGCGCGTACGGCAGCGCTCTCGCGCGATACCAAGTCAGGATTCGCTCGTAGCGCAGGACGAAGAAATTCAGCAGCATCACCGCGACGATCATGATCGGCAGAATCTGCCGCAGCTCTTGAGTCGGCCATGGAATAAAGAACGCCAAAACCGCCGCACCGCAGAGCAGGAGCGTCGTCTTCAACGACCCGAGCTTTTCCATCCACTCCGGCCGTTCCTTAGAGCGCTTGAGCACGCTCCACTTAGCCGCGAGCAGCGGCGTGAGCGTGAACGAGACGAATAGTGAGAAGAGAGTCGCGATAACGATGACCGCGCCGAACTCACGTAGATAGGCGCCCACGATGCCCGGAAGAAAGGCTATCGGCAAAAAGACGACCACGTCGACCATCGTGATCGCCACCGCCGCGCTGCCGATCTCGCTGCGGCCGTTGATCGCCGCGTCGATCGGCTCTTCACCCAGATCTCGATGTCGCGTAATGTTCTCGAGAACCACGATCGAGTCGTCGACCAAGATACCGATGATCAAGGAAAGTCCCATCAGCGACATCGTGTCGAGATGGAAGCCGAACATTTTCATCAGCACGAACGTCGAAAGAATCGAGGTCGGGATCGCGATCATGATGACGATCGCGTTTCGCCAGGCGTGCAAGAACAGCAGCATGACCAACATCGTGAGCACGATGCCCTCGATCAACGATTGCCAGACGCCGTTCAGCGACTTTTGAGTGTAGTCGGCAGGCGCGTCGATCTCGGTCAGCGACACTTCCGGGAACTGCGCCGCGATTTGCTTGATATGTTCGCGCGCAATCTTGGTTGTAGTGATCTCGTCGGCAGCTATATTCCGCCCCAGCTCGACGTAGATTCGCGGCTGACCGTTGAAGTGGGAGATGGACGTCCGCTCTTCGTGGCTGTCGAAGGCGTAGGCGACGTCGCCGACCCTCATGTTCTTATTGGTGCTGCCGGGCACCATGAGCGGAATTCCCAACAGGTCCTGCGCCGTATTGATCTCGGCGTGCACCGAAACGCTCGTCTCTTGGGTTGGCTGGCGCAGGATACCGCCAGGTAGATTGGCGTTGTTTGCCGCCACCGCCGCGAACACGTCGCCCAGGGTCGCGTTGGCCCCGAGTAGGCGCTCGGGAACGGGTTCGACGTGGAACTCGCGGTCGGCGGCGCCCCGGACGTCGACGGTCTGCACGTTGGGAATCGCTTTGAAGATCGGCTCGAGCTTATTGTTTACGAAGTCCGCGAGCTGCGTCTGCGACATCGACGTCGAGCTGACCGCAAGGTCGAGCAGCGGCTGCGATGCGCCGTTCTTTTCGACCGTCGGCGGATCGAGATCGGCGGGGAGGTAGACGCGGGCGGTATCCACCGCGCTCTGCACGTTGATGGCGGCGATGTCGAGATTGGTGCCCAGCTTGAACTGGACGATAATCGTCGCGACACCCTCTTGGGCGGTCGCGCTGAGCTGATCGAGGTTGTCGATGCCGTCGAGTTGATCTTCAATCGGCTTGACGATCAGGCGCTCCATCTCCTGAGGAGAGGCGCCCGGATAACCCGAGTAGACTACGACGATCGGGAAGTCGGTGCCGGGCGGGTTCGCGCTCCGGCCAATCCGGTAGAACGAGATTGTTCCAAAAATGGCGAGCGCGATGAACACCATCGCGGTGATCACCGGGCGGCTAATCGCGAAACGAGTCAGCGACACGTGAGAAGTTCCATTGCCATGCTCTACGTTTAGGGGCAGGATTCTGTTTCAGGCCCGGCCACACAAAACCCGGCTACGCCGGGCCTAAAGTGCCTCGAAAGCGCGACCAAGCGCCCTATTGCGTGCCGCCCTTCGACAGAGCTTCTCCTGAGCGAGCGTATCGAGTCGAAGGGCTCAGGTGACAGCTTCTGGTGCGCAAGACTGGACTCGAACCAGCACGAGATTGCTCCCGCTAGCCCCTCAAGCTAGTGCGTCTACCAATTCCGCCACTTGCGCACGGGAGGCCTAATGCGGTTCCGCCTGTACGGCGCCGGGCCCCGCCGGCCTTGGAGGCGATAGCCGGTAAATCGTTCCGCATCCGGTATAAAATACGCACTGGCCGGTGCCGCCCCGCGACGTTGTCCCGTAAAGCGATCCGTCAGGCCTGACGGCAAGGCCGCCAGTCGGGTCAGCGCCGTCGGGCGGTCCGCTAAAATCGTGGAGGATCGTCACCCTCCCGCTGAACGCGTTTACTTTAAACGCCGTACCGAACCCGTCCGGGAAATAATAGTTGGTTTGCCGGCCGCCTAGCTCGGTAGTTCCGTAGAGCTCGCCATCGCTTAATAACAGTCCGGAGGGTTGTCGGCCTACTTTGTGGGGGGCGGGCGCGAAGTAAGCCAAGACGCTTTCTTTGTACGACTTCTTGGAGGGCACCAGCTTGAAGACGGTGCCGCAGCCTTGAAGGCAACCCCTTTCTCCGCCCCCCCGCGTCGTGCCGTACAGCGTTCCGTCGGAGCTTAAGACCAGGGCCGCCGACGGAAAGGCTCCGTCCTGCTTTGCAGTACCGGCGAAACGGTAGAGAATGGCCTCGCTGTAAGTCCTCCCTCGGGGCGTTAGTTCGTAAACCGTCCCGCACCCGGCGTCCGAATCCTCACAGTTCCCACCACTGGCCGTGAGACCGTAGAGATTACCTTTCGAATCCGCGCTCACTCCGCCAACCGGCTCGCTTCCGTCTGGGCCGCCCCTAAAGCGATAAAGGATGCGCTCGCGGTAGTGCTCTCTTACCGGCCGCAGCCGAAAAACCGTCCCGCAGCCTAGGCTTCCGCAGTTCGTCACGCCACCGGCGACCGTCGTGCCGTACAGATCGCGATTCGGACCGACCATCGGAGTGCCGGACGGCCCGATCCCGTCCGAACCCCCAACGAAGCGATACAGGGTGCTTCTCACGTATGACCAGCCCGACGGAGTTAGTTTGAAGACCGTCCCGCATCCGAGCCTCGGTAAACAGGCCACGTCCCCGCCCTCGCGAGTCGTGCCGTAGAGCGAGCCCGATGCGTCGCCGGCAAGCCCCGACGGGTACCTTCCTCCGGCCTTTCCGCGGAACCGCGCGACGGTCTCGAACTTCAGTCTGTCCGTCAGCTCGAAGATCGCGCCCGTCCCACCTCTGAAGCCCGCAGTGTCCGACGTCGCGCCAAAAAAACCGCCGGCGCTTGCGAACAGCGCGCCGTTCGGGAAGATCGGGTTCTTCCTTTTCGGATTCAACGGAAAACTGTAGAGGATCTTTTCGGTAAACTCACCTCTGCCTGGTTCCTCGAATTGCCGCGACATCGCTGTGGACGGCACTCCGAGCTGCGAACCGACCTGCGGCGAGCACGCCGCGCAAAGGGATGCCGCCGCCAAAGCGGCGGCTCTTACCCCATGTTCGGGTCGAGAGCGTCGCGTAGGCCGTCGCCGATATAGTTAATCGCCAGCACGGTCACTAGAATGCACAGGCCTGGAAAGACCGCAGCCCACCACGCGATCGAGAGATTGCTCTGTGCGTTCGCGAGCATATTTCCCCACGACGCCGTCGGCGGCTGAATGCCGAAGCCGAGGAACGAGAGCGTCGACTCGGTGATGATGACACCGGCAATGTCGAGCGTCGCCTGAACGACGATCGGTGCTACGGCATTCGGCAGGAGGTGGCGGAAAATGATGCGCCGGTCGCTGTTGCCGACCGCGCGCGCCGCTTCCGCGAACTCGCGCTCGCGCAGACTCAAGAAGGAAGCGCGCACGAGTCGCGCGACCGTCGGCCACGACAGGGCGCCGATGATGATGACGATCACGCCGAAGCTCAGAGCGGCTTTCGTCGAGCTCGCCGCCACGATCGCGGTAAGCACGAGCAAGAGCGGAAGCAACGGGATCGAGAGGAAGACGTCGGTAACGCGCATGAGCGCGTAATCTACCCAGCCGCCGTAGTAGCCGGCAATAGCGCCCAGACTCGTACCGATCAGCACTTCCATGAGCACCGCAAAGAGACCGACGGTGAGCGAGATTCGCGCGCCGAAGAGCAAGCGCGAGAGCAAGTCACGCCCGACCTCGTCCGTGCCGAGCGAATGTCCCCCGCAAAGCGTGCTGTCTTGGAAGCACGGAGGAAGCGGCGTCCCTTGCCAGTGTACGTTGTCGATCGCATTGGGATCGAAGGGCGCGAGCTGTTTGGCAAAGACCGCCGCCAGGATCATTAACGTGAGGACGACCAAGCCGGCGATGGCGAGTTTATGCCGCCGCAGGCGCGTCCAGAACGTGACCTTCGAGAAACGGAGCTCCTCTTCGATAACGGTGTTGCCGGGTAAAGGAAGGCTTGGTGCTGCCATCGGTACCCTTTAGTCGTACTTCACGCGCGGATCGAGCCACGCGTAGACGACGTCGGCAAGCAGATTCGAAAAGACGACCAGAAAGGCGATCAGCAAAAGGTATCCCATGAGCAACGCCAGATCGCTCTGTTGCAGCGCGTTGTAGAAGAGCCGCCCCATCCCGGGCCACGCAAAGATATCTTCGGTAATGATCGCTCCGCCCAACAGTCCGGGCAATGAGAGCGCGACGACGGTCACGACCGGTATCAGCGCGTTCTTCAAACCATGCTTGAACAGGATCGTGCGGAACGAGAGACCCTTCGCGGCGGCCGTGCGCATGTAGTCCGTTCCGAGCACTTCGAGCAGCGAGGAGCGCATGAATCGGCTGAACAAGGCGAGCTGCAGCAGCGAAAGCACGATTGCGGGCAGGATCAGGTGCTGGAGCCGGTCTCCGAGATCGAATGTATCGCTAGTCGAGATGCCCGCCGATGGAAGCTGGATCTGATATCCACCCGGTAATGGAATTCCATGCACCGCGAACGCGAGCTGCAGCATCAGCGCAAACCAGAATACCGGCATCGATTGCCCGAAGAAGGCGAGCGTCGTGATCGCGTAATCCAAAGCCGTGTAGCGATAGACTGCCGAAACGATGCCGGCGCCGACGCCGATGGAAATCGCGATCAAGAGCGAGGCACCCATCAGCTCGAGCGTCGCGGGAAAGCGTTCGATCAACGCCTGAAAGACCGGCTCGGAGTTGCTCGTCGAATAGCCCATGTCGCCCGTGAGCACGTGACCGAGCCACCTCAAATACTGGATCGGCACCGGCTGGTCCATCCCGAGGTTGTGCTTTAACCGCGCGATGTCGGCGGCGGTGATGTGCGGATTCTGCAGGTAGGGCGCGAGCGGCCCTCCCGGCATGTTGTAAAGAATGCCGTAGAGGATGACCGAAATCGCCAGCAGCAGCGGAATCGCTTGAAGCGTCCGGCGCACAACGTAGTTGAGCAAGACCCCTGCTAGTTAGAACGTCTTAAGAAAAGGCCTTCTAAACGCTCGCTTGGGCTGGCTGCGCGAGGCCGAGAATTGCGCGGGCCTGATCGGGCGTAGCAATCGGACGCCCCGCCTCAGCGGCGATTCGCGCGACGCGCGCAACCAGCTCTTCGTTGCGCGCAAGTCTTCCACGGCTATAGAACAAGTTGTCTTCCAAGCCGACGCGCACGTGACCGCCCATCGCGATCGCGGCCATCGCCATCGGAAGCTGCTGACGCCCGATTCCGGCAACCGACCACGTGCAGCGGTCGGGGAGATTGTCAACGAGATCGGCGAGATTCTGCACGCTCGCATCGAGGCCGCCGGGAACGCCGAGCACCAGATCGCAATGCTGCGGAAGGGAGAGCAGCCGCTCGCGGGCGAGCTTGCGCGCGTTGGCGATGTGTCCTTTGTCAAAGATTTCCAGCTCCGGCCTCACGCCGAACTCATTCATTCTCTTCAAGATGCCGCGCATGATCGGAAAGCTGTTCTCAAAGATGTCGTCGCCGAAGTTCACGCTGCCGCACGTTAACGTCGCCATCTCCGGACGCAGTTCTAGAACGCTCGCGCGCTCCTCGGGCGTCATCCCGATCGCGCCCCCGGTCGAGAACTGCACGATAAGGTCGCTCTGCGCGCGAATCGCCTCGTAGGCTTCGCGAAAGCGCTCGACGCTGTGCGTGTTCGTGCCGTCGTCGTTCCGACAGTGCACGTGGATGATCGATCCTCCGGCTTCGCGCACCGCGCGCGCCGTTTCGCCGAGCAGGGGCGGAGTGTACGGCAGATAGGGCGTTTGATCGGGGCGCACTTCCGCGCCGACCGGCGCGCAGGTGATGATCAGTGGGTCCATTCCCTTATTCTACCAGCGCGCGATAGGCGGCATCGACGAACTCGCGGTCGAGGCCCAGCAGCGCCGTTAACGCGATCGCGTCGCCGCGTGGCCTTTCCTCTCCCGAGACCTCGGCGATCGTATAGTCCATCGCTTCGGCCAGCGCGGCGAGCGCTTCGCCAACCTCTTGGGTCGGCGGGCGATGGGGAACTCCCCGCAGTCCCCGCACGGCAAAGTGGCGCGCGCCGGCCGCGGCCGCGATGCCTGCTAGATGCGTCGCGAGCATGCCGCAGGCGCCGAGTTCGCGCAAACGCCCGAGCAACGCTACCAAGAGCGCCCTGCCTTCGTGGGGTGTCGTCGTCCTTGCAAACTCGTCCGCCAAGATCAAAAGCCGCGACGAGCCGCGAGCTAAGATCGTCTTCAACTCCACTACCTCGCGCGCAAACGACGAGAGAAGGCCACCGATCTGGGCATCGCGTCCTAATCCCACCCACGCGATCTGATCGAAGAGCGCGGTGCGAGCACGCGTCGCCGGAACGGGGAGGCCGAATGCGGCGCAGAGAGCGACGAATCCGCAGGTCTGCAGCGAGACGCTCTTGCCGCCCATATTCGGCCCGGTCAGCACGGCGGCATCGTGCAAGTCGAGATCGATCGGCACGAACGAACGCCCGGCCGCGAGCAGCTCGGTTTCCAGCGGAAGAAACCGCGCCTGCTCGAACGCCAGCATCGCTTCGCTAGCTACTGCCGCCGGCAGGCATTCATGCGTTTGAGTGAAGCGAGCCGCGGCCAGCAGCACGTCGAGTTCGCCGAGAGTTCGCGCCGCTTCATCCAAGCCTGCTGCATGCTCGCGCACCAGTGTGGAGAGCCGTTCGCGTACCCGCTCTTCAGCCGCAGCGACGGCGTCGGCGGCAGCATCGCGGCGCGCGAGCGCGGCCTGCGCCGCCTCGCCGTACTCGAGAGCACAGAGCAGGTATGTCGGTGCTTCCCGCACGACCCTGATGCCGCCAGGAAGAGCGCCGCGCAGCTCGTCGCGCATCACGATAAACTGCTCGCCGGCGACCTCGTCGCGCCCCAATTCGCGCGTAGCGCGCTCGCTCTCGCGGCCGCGTGATGCGTCGAGCTCGGCTTGCTCGCGCGCGAGACGATCGCGTGCATTGGCGAGCTGCGCATCGAACGCGTCGTCGAGATAGAAGTCCACCCCTTTGCGGGCTCCAGTCTCCAGTGCCGTGCCGACCGCGCGGATTGCTGCATTCGAGATGCGCGGCCTCGAAAGAGCGGCGAGCAGTTCGTCGACGCGGCCGATCGTTGCGCAGAAACGGCGCAGCTCGAGAAAGTGAGGATCGTCGAGGACGTCGCCCATCGACGCGCGAGCGACCGCAGCGGTCGCATCGGGCAGGTCACGCAATGCGGCGCGCACGGTCTCCAGCCGGTCCGTTTCGAGGCGCAAAGCGAGCTCGGCTATCGTCCGCGCGCGTGCTTCGGCCTGCAACTCTTCCCCGGCAGCGAAAACCCGCAGCTCTGAGAAGAGCCGCTCGCCATAGGGTGAGACCGGCGCAACCGCGCCGATCAGCCATTCGAACCCGAGTATATGCGCGCTCGACTCGTCGAGCAATGCCGACAGCTTCACGCAGCGCGCGCGGCGTAGACGTCAAACGTCGGCAGACTCGTCGCCTTCGCTACGGCAGCAGCGAAGGCGCGCGGCTCGAAAGACCGTTGCGGGCCAATCGACGCGATCGTCGCCGCAATTACCCGCAACGGACGTTTACAGCGAACGGTCAGCTGCGAAAGCGCGCGCAATCCGGCTCTGCCGCTCAGTGCGATCTGGGTGGGATCGCGCACGACGATCTGCCGTGTCTCCCCCGCCGCGAGCAGCGCGGCGGCCTGCGCAGCGGTGAGAGCGCCTTCGAGTTCGATCGACGACACGCCGGCGTCGAAGCGCGCAACGCGCAACCGCGCCACCAGCGCAGCGATTTCGTCGACGGCCTCCTGCATGGTTTTGGCCGCGCCGGCGCCACAAGCGACGACGATCGCCCCGTTCGATCCGGCAAGCGCGGCGACGCGATCGACGGCTCCGTCAATAACGACCATTTCGCTGCGCGCCCCAAGCTCGCCGACGATTTCATGCACGCCCGACGCGGTCGGCGGACCAACGAGCTCGTAGAACCCGCTCTGCGCAACGCGCGCGTACAGCAGCGATCCGACCGAACTCTGCAATCGCGACAGTTCGAGGATCTCGGCCGCGGGTGTTCGCGGAAGCGAGCTGCGCGCCGTCACGAAAATCGTTCCCGGCCGCAACCAGAGCCGAGGCTTTGGACGCGTTTCGCTTCCCTGGGTTGCGTCGCCATCGCGACCGATCGAGGCAAGCCCGACCCGAGTGCCGGCTTCATAGGCGGCAGCGTAAATAGCGCGCAACGCGGTCGTCTTGCCGACGTCCCGACCGATCCCGACAACGAAGATCGAGCCTGCGCCGGCCGCGCGCGCAAGCTGGAAAAGCTCGAATCCCACTCGCACGCCGATCCCTTCAGCTAGCCGAGACCAAGCGCCTTGAGCGTCGCAAAGAGCACGCCGGTAAGCGCCAGCAACACGCCGCCGATGAACGCGGCGTTGCGCTCGGCGTACTGCCCGAGCCAACGGCCTACGGTGAGACCGAGCATCGTGGCAACGACCGAGATGCATCCGATGACGATCAACGAGATCGGCATCGGAACGCCGATGTAGAGAATCGAGAAACCGATCCCGAGCGAATCGAGACTGATCGCGAGCGACGCGATCAATAGCCCCCTGCCGCGCGAGAGGTCGAGCTGCGAAACGGCGCTGACCTGTGCCCGGCTCTCCCGCACCATGTAGATGCCCAGCCCGAAGAGCGCGGCGAATCCAATATAGCCCGCGAGACCGCCGATCAGCCTGCCCGCGAGCAAACCGAGACCCGCGCCGAGGATGTTCATGGTGATCTCGGCGCATGCAAAGGCCGTGCCGATGCGGATCTTCCTACTGACCGGAATGCCGCGAACGCCCACTCCGACGCTCACCGCGAAAACATCGAGTGCGAGCGCAAGCGCGACGACGACTACTTTGAGGAAGGCTGCGCCCACGAGTGGCGTGTAACGCCAGGATGGTGAAGCTTCCTGCATGATGCGCCCATCGCCGGGCCCGATCTTCCTGTTTGCCGCGGTGGTCCTGCTGGCCGCCGTGGTGGCCCCCGTTGCCGCCGTCGTGGCCGCGATGCCGCCAAGCGAAGCCGTAAGGATCTTCGCTCGGGTCGGCGGCGATGCGCTGCGCGTTTCCCTTATCGCGTCGGGCGGCGCGACGCTTGTTGCCACCCTGCTCGGCGTGCCCGCAGGATATTACCTCTCACGCCTGTCGACCCGGTTGCGCGCAGTTGCGATCTTCGTGCTGGCGTTGCCGCTCGCGTTTCCGCCGGTCGCTTCGGGTTTGATGCTCATTTACGCGCTCGGTACGAACTCGCCGTTGGGCGCGTGGCTCTCCGCGCGAGGATTGACCGTTCCCGATTCGCTGCTCGGCGTGGCCGTAGCGCAGTTCTTCGTTTCCGGCTCGTTCGTCGCGATCGCCGCAACGGCGGCATTCGGAGCCGTTGACCCGATCTATGGCGATGCGGCGCGAACGCTGGGAGCGAGTGAATGGCGGATCTTCAGCCGCGTCGCCATGCCGGCTGCCGCCGGAAGCATCGGCGCCGGAGTCGCGTTTGCATGGCTGCGCGCGATCGGCGAATACGGCGCGACCAGCATCCTCGCGTTCCATCCGACGTCGCTGCCCGTCGAGCTCTACGTGACGCTTTCGGCCTCGGGAGTTCGCGAAGCGCTGGCGCTCTGCTATGGCTTCATCGTACTGGCCGCGTTCGCGCTCGCCGTCGCCTGGATTCTTCGCCGCGGCGTGGTACATTAGGTCCCGTGCTTCAGAAGAACTTTTACTTTCTCGCGCGGCGCTTCGTCGCAGGCGAGACGGTCGAGTCGGCGATGGCGGCGGTTCGCGCCCTTAACGAGGCTGGCATGTCGGCCTCGCTCGACTTCCTCGGCGAAGATGTGCTCGAGCGCAGCGCGGCGCTGCACACGCGGGACGTCTACATCGAAATGCTCGGCGCAATCGCGGCGAGCGGCGTCAATTCGAATGTCTCCGTCAAACTGACGGCGATGGGACTGCTCGTTGACGAAGATCTTGCGCTGACGAACTTGCTCGCGATTCTCGAGCGGGCGTCGCGAAACCCCGACCCGTTCGTTCGTATCGACATGGAAGGCTCGGCGGTGCTGGAGGCCACGCTACGGGTCTTTGCCCGCGCGTTCGCCGAGCTCAAGAACGTTGGAATCGTTCTCCAAGCGTACCTGAAACGCACTCCCGGCGACGTGGCGCAAGCGATCGACATCGGAGCGCGCGTGCGGCTCTGCAAAGGCGCCTACAACGAGCCGGCCGAGATCGCTTACAAACGCATGCCGGAAATCCGCGCGCACTATCTCGATTTAGCCCACGAGCTCTTAGAGCGGGGAACCTATCCCGGCATTGCCACCCACGACCGCCGCTTGATCGCAGCAGTCAAGGAGTTCGCCGGCGATCGAAACCTTTCGCGCGAACGCTTCGAGTTCCAGATGCTCTACGGTTGCCGGCCGCACGTTCAGCGAGAGCTGGTGGCGCAAGGCTATCGGGTGCGCATTTACGTCCCGTTCGGAACGCATTGGGCCGGTTATTTCTACCGCCGCGTGCTCGAGCGCCGCGAGAACGCACTCTTCGCGCTTTCGTCGATATTCTCACGCTGATGCGAGCGGTCGTCCAGCGCGTTTCGAGTGCGTGCGTCCGAACGGCGGATCGCACCGTCGGCGAGATCGCTCGCGGATTGCTTGCGCTCGTCAGCGTCGGCATCGACGACGACGAGGGCGATGCTCGCGCGATGGCCGAGAAGCTCGCCGGACTGCGCATCTTCCCCGACGATCGCGGACGCATGAACCGTAGCCTGCTCGATACCGGAGGCGCGGTGCTGCTCGTTTCGCAGTTTACGCTGCACGGCGACGTCCGGCGCGGACGCCGCCCGTCCTTCATCGCAGCAGCGAGAGAACCTCAGGCGCTCGAGCTCTATCGGCTCACCGGGAGTGCGCTCGAGGCGGCCGGTTTGCCCGTCGCTTACGGCGAGTTTGGCGCTCACATGAACGTCGAGCTCGTCAACGACGGACCGGTCACGATTTTGCTCGACACCAAGCGCACTTTCTAATGCCGGGCGCTAGCTTGCTTCCCTGGCTAAGACGGGCCGTTCTCATCTCGACTCAATGAGGGGGCCAAACTTTCGGGCCCCCTCGTGCGTTGTAGGAAATGGAGCGAGGAAGCCGCCCTTCTCTGGCGGCGAGCTTGCCGCCCTCCCCCGGCGGCGCAAAAGAAACACTTAACACACAAGGTGAAAAGGATGATTACGGAACAGAACAGGCGCGGCGGCGGCATGTCCGTCCGGGAGGCCGGGCAAAAAGGCGGCGAGACGGTAAAGAATAAGTACGGCGCCCAGTTCTACGAGGAAATCGGCCGCAAGGGTGGTTTGGCAACGAAATTAGCTCACGGCCACGAGTTCTACGAGCAGATCGGCAAGAAGGGTGGAAAGAAGGGCGGCGAAGCCACGCGTGATCGCTATGGTCCGAACTTCTACGAACGCATCGGTCAAAAAGGTGGACAAAAGGTCAAACAGCTCATCGAAGAGGGTAAGCGCGCCGCGAACGACCGCAAACAGAAGGCGAGTTAGTCTATCGCGGCTCGGGCGCAGCCTGAGCCTGCTCCTCTTTGCATTCGTAACCATCGGCGTCGGAACGGCGGGAGCATATCCATTGCCTCCGACTCCGATGCCGAAACGAACGTCGATTCCGTCGGCACCCCCTCCTGGAAACGCGTTGCCTTTGGACTCGATGTTACTCTTCGTGCTCGACGATCCGATTTCGTCGAAGGCTTCGAAAAAGGGCGAGCTTGTCCGCGCGCATCTCAAGAATGCGATCGTCGTCGGAGGGCGAGTCGTCGCAGCGGCGGGAGCGCCGGCGCAGATTCGCATCGTCGACACATCGGCGGCCGATATTGCGGACACGTACGGCTTCGTTGACATTTTCTTCCAACCGCTGACGCTCGGTGACGGGCGTTCCCTGCCCTTGCGCACTCCGATCGCGCACCTTACGCCCAACGTTTCCTCGGGGCACGAATCTACCGTGTCGGCCGAAGACACGGTCGGAGACATCTTCGTTCCGTACTATTCGCTTTGGCAAATAGTGCGCAGTGGAAAGAACTTCGTGCTGGGAGCGGGTTCGGTAATTCCCGCGAACACCGAGGCGACGCTCACCGCGCAGCCAAACGGCTCGATCGCGATCGTCACGCCGGCTCCCTTATCGGCCGGCAACGAAGCGCCCAACGCGACCTTCCCCGTGTCGCCGATCGCGACGCCCTACGGTCCGGAAGGTCAAACGCCACGCCCCCGAAAGACGCCGAGTCCATCGCCATCTCCATCGCCGTCACCGAGAAAGTGAGGTAAGCTCGTGCTCGTTCGAATGACGTATGTCGTATCGATCTTCGTCCTGGCCGCCATTCCAGCATTTGCCGCAGCCCCGGCCCCGACGGCAACGCTGTCGCCGATGCCCCAGGGCTCCGAGGTCGCGTTTGTAAAGTCGATCCAAAAGGATCTGATGGCGCGATTTCCGACCCCGGCAGACGCCGTTAAGGCCGGTTATTTCAGATACGGCAACGAGGACGAAGACGGGGCCATCAGCTATGCGAACCTGCAATGGCAGAGCGGGAACCCGCAGCAACCCAGTCAGCTCTGGTACGACGTGCACGGCAATCTGCTGGGCGCCGATTTCTCAGTGCTTCAGAGCAGCTCTCCTCAGCCGCCAGCAATCTGGGGCGTCAACTACCACCGCTGGGTCTCGTTTCGCGAACACGTTCACTACATTCTCGCCGGACCTAACGGGACGGAAGTCTACGGTGCGACCAGCGCCAAGAAGTTTGCGGCCGCCGGCGGCAACGTCGACGACCCGCAAGCTGCAACGCTTGTCAAAATGGGAATCGCAAAGAATGCGAGCGACGTGAAGCGCGTCTTCCTCTTCCCCTCGCTCTGGGACCTCATCGTTTGGATCAAACCAAATCCCAACGGCGCTTTCGCCGATAAGAATCCGCTGGTCACTCCGAGCGCGGACGCCGAAAAAGACTCCATGTAATCGCCTTCGGGCGCTATATTCGAGAAATGTCACCCTGAGCGGAGTCGAACGGTGACGCGTTCTAGTTATTCGTTATCTACGGGCTCGAGCGAGCGTGGTTCGTGCAGGAAGTACGAGGCCGGATATTTCGCCGGGATCGGTTTGAACTGACGCGGCGGCTTAGAGAAGTCGAAGATGTCTCGCATGCTGCGAGCGCGCGTATCGGTGTAGCCTTGCGTTGGGGAGCCCAGCTTTCCCACGGTCGGGAAGGCCTCTTCGATGAGCTTTAGTATGCTTCCGAACTCGTATGCCTTGTGCGAAACCAGGCCGGGCTTGGCATAAGGCGAGATGATGAGGCACGGAACGCGAATGCCGAGACCGCGGAAATCGAGCTGCGGCGGCGGCGCGTTGTCGTAAAATCCTCCATAATCGTCCCAGACGACGACGATCGCCGTTGAGTTCCAATAGGGGCTCTGGCCGATCGCGTTGACGACGGAGGCTACCCAGGCCGGACCGGTGTCGCTGTGCGCACCAGGATGATCGGAATCTTTATGGCTCGGCGTCACCCAGCTTACGGACGCGAGGTTTCCCGCATAGATATCCTTGAGAACCTGGGTCTGCGGCTGAATGACGTTGTTGGTCCAGTCGGGCCCCTGTTGCACGTACTTGATCGCGGCAAAGGGTGACCAGATGAAGCTCTTCAGGCGGGCTGCAACGTAGTACTTCCACGTAACGCCGGCAGTGTCGAGCGCTTGTGCGATCGTATTGAATTGGTCCAAGCAGGGGAACGGCCCAGAATCGTGATGGACGACGCGCTTTTCATCAACGATTGCCGTCATGGTGCCTGGTGCTGCCCTGCAGTTGCTATGGCCGGTGGCAAAGTCCGCCAGCGCAGTGGTAGGGGTGATGTTGTCGGTTCCAGCGACGAGCGTGAGATGCGCCGTCCAGCTAGGACCGAACTCCGTAGGAAACATCTCATCGGCAAGAACGTACTGATTTGCCATCGTCCAGTACGTTTGAACCTGCGAACGCTCGATGTATGCGTACGCAGCGTCGTCGTGACTGAAGCCGTACTTGGAGAAGCCATCCATTTTCCCGTTGTCCCAATCAGTGAGGGAGGCTTCGAACACGTGGGCGAGGTTGGGCTCGTGCTGAAAGGTGACTTGGTGCAACGGTATGACTTGGTCGCCTGGTGGGCAACCCGACCCAGACCCGGTACCGGAGTCGGGAGCCGCGCTCTTACCGCAGCCGTTCATCGGCGCGTTAGCGCC
Source organism: Vulcanimicrobiota bacterium (assembly GCA_963831815.1). Lineage (GTDB taxonomy): Bacteria > Vulcanimicrobiota > Vulcanimicrobiia > Vulcanimicrobiales > Vulcanimicrobiaceae > Cybelea. The sequence continues at coordinate 62,702 of CAWHRL010000001.1, read as the reverse complement.
GGGATAGCCTGCGAAGAAGTTCTCGAAGCTGCGGTTCTCCTGAACGATGACTACGACGTGCGAGATGTAGTGGCTTATCGGCGACGTGTTCGACACGGCGGTCCGTACGGCGCTCCCGCCGCCGGAGAAGCCTCCTCCAACAACGGGCCCGCATCCGCTGCAAAGCCAAAGAGAAGTTATCGCAAAGAGAATCGTCGCGGCACGCGTTAAGCCGCCGTTGTTTAGACCCATCGTTCGCGCCTCTTTCGTCTCAATAATTTACGATCCGCAACAGCGAATAGCCCGCGCTTCGCCCCTTTTTCGGGGCCTCCCTCCGCGCTTGCGGTCAATGGGCGTTACTTCTGCTGGACGCAGAAGGTCTGTGCGGCGTTTAAGGCGACGTCGGTCGCCTTGTCTTCGTTCGTCGCGATGATGTCGCGCTGGCCGTTGAAGCGCAGATAGCTCTTGATGTCGCGCGCATTGGCCGGTGCGGCCATATCTTGCGGATCGAAGCCGCCCAGCGTTGGATGCAGCCGATTGGGATTGTAGCGCAGCAAGGTTATATACAGGTTCTGCGTATCGATCGCGAGTTGGCGCTGATGATCGTAGGCAGTCTGGAGGTTTTGCGCGGCTTCGTGGATGTCCGCTGCCGCTTGTTTGTCGGTCGTTAGCGTCGAACCGTCTCGAAGCGCATTGATCTCCTGCTGGATCGCCGAAAGCGAATTGTTCAGCACGGTTTCCTGGTGTCCCAGCGTATCCCGAATGTGCAGAAACTGCTGGACGTAGTTGGGGCCCTCGAACATATTATTCATGTCGTCGAGCTGAACGCTGACGCCGTCGAGCGTGCGATCGTTCGCGAGCATCGGCACGAGCGCATTGTTGAAATGCTGGGCGAGCGACTTGCAGTACGGTGAAGAGACGACGGTGATGATCGTCTTGGGCTCGTGCGGCGCCGGTGACGCAGCAGGCGAAGCCACCGCCAGGATGGCGGTCGCTAGGTTAAACAAGAACATGTCGTTAGTTTAAACACGGGTGCCACCTCGGATGTGACGACTTACTCGTTCGTCCAGTAGTCCTTAAGGGCCTTGCCGCGCGACGGATGTCGCAGTTTACGTAGCGCCTTCGCCTCGATTTGCCGAATGCGCTCGCGCGTCACGCCGAACTCTTGACCGACCTCTTCGAGCGTCCGCTGGTGACCATCTTCCAAGCCGAAGCGTAAGACCAGAACTTTGCGCTCGCGTTCGGTGAGATTTTGCAGCACGTCCTGCATCTTCTCTTTGAGCAGCATGACGGAGGCAGCCTCCGCCGGCGCCACGGCTTCCTGGTCTTCGATGAAATCACTGAGGTGCGAGTCTTCTTCCTCGCCGATCGGGGTTTCGAGCGAAATCGGTTCCTGCGAGATCTTCATGACCTCGCGCACCTTTTCGGGCGTGAGGGCCATCGCTTCGGCGATCTCTTCGACTGTTGGCTCGCGTCCGAGCTCTTGCAAGAGCTGGCGCGAGACCTTGATCAGCCGGTTGATCGTCTCGACCATGTGTACCGGAATTCGGATCGTGCGTGCTTGGTCGGCGAGCGCACGGGTAATAGCCTGACGGATCCACCACGTCGCGTAGGTAGAGAACTTGTACCCCTTGCGATAGTCGAATTTTTCGACCGCGCGAATAAGACCGAGGTTCCCTTCCTGGATCAAATCCAAAAAGAGCATTCCGCGGCCGACGTACTTCTTGGCAATCGAAACGACGAGTCGAAGGTTGGCCTCGGTGAGCTGTCGCTTCGCCTCTTCACCACCGTCAACGATGCTCGAATCGGCCGAACCGTCCCGCCTGGACTCGAGTTCGCCGGCCTCGATCCGCATCGCGAGTGACTTCTCTTGCTCCATCGAGAGCAGCGGAACCCGCCCGATCTCCTTGAGATACATGCGGACCGGGTCGTCGAGCGAGAGACCGTCGGCGATCGCTTCCTCGGGCTCCTCGCGCTCGGTCTCCGGCTTTTCGTCTTTCTGCTCTTCGGCCAGCTCGATACCGGAGGCCGCGAGCTCTTCAAAAAACTCCTCGAGCTGCTCGGGACTGATCTCCTCGAGCACGTCGAAAGCCGCGCTGATCTCTTCGTACGTCAGCGAGCCTTGACTCTTCCCGCGCGCGATCAGCTTCTTCTTGAGATCTTCCAGCGTGACCGGCGGCTCAACGGTCGGTGGACCTGCGCCCTTCTTACGCGCCATTTTCTTTTGCTTTCACCTCCTTTCTAACGTATGTTCTCATCCTTACGTGCTCACCGCTTCAGCTTCGCGACGAGCGCCTCGAACTCTCCGCGCAACTCCTGCGAGACCGCCTTTCCCTTCGCCAGCCGATCGTCGATCAGGTCGGAGAGCTCCCGGTACCTCCGACGCTCGTCTTCGAGCCGCAATCGTTCGACCACCCGCTCCAAATGCGCGCGCCGTTCCTCCGACCCGCCGTACCGGACTGCCGAGCTTCGGTCGCGCCGCCCCACCTCAGCGAGGAAGTCGAGCGTCCCCTGATCCTCGGCAAAGAGGCCGAATAGGTCCGCGGTCACCGTTAGCGTCCCGGCCGATTCCACGATCCTTTCGTAGACCCGGCCGTAGAACTCGTTTCTAAAGCGCGACGCGCTGATTCGTTGACCGTACTCGGCGGCAAGCGCCGGCTCTTCGAGCAGAATGCTCAGGACCTCGCGTTCAAAAGAGAGTGGCTCAACCGCCGCGGAGACGTGACGGCTTTGCGAGAACGCCGCTCTGCTCGCGGGTGCGAAGTTTGCGGCGTCGGCGAGAAAACGGCTATTCCGAAGGTCGTCCACGCTCACCTGCAGCCGCCCCGCAACATAGACGCGCCATCGGTCCCATTCCTCACGCGGCGCTAATCTTCGGATCAGCACCTCGGCTTTTGGCGTGACGCGCGCCGGTGAGTCGAATCCGGCCCGGAGCTTTTCGATCTCCGAGTCGATGCGGAACTGCAGCGCGGGCTTGGCCGTTTCAAGGAGTCCGCGAAACGCCTCGGCGCCTTCGCGGCGAACGAAACTGTCGGGATCGTCACCGGGGGGCAAGAGCACGATCCGGACCGGTGATCCAGTGTGTTCGATCTCTTTAGACGCTACTTCGATCGCTTTGGTTGCAGCCGCGCTCCCGGCTGCATCACCGTCGAAGCAGAGAAACACGTACTCGGCATACTTGCGCAACTCGGCCGCTTGCTCCGCGGTAAACGACGTGCCGAGCGACGCTACCGCGTTCTCGAACCCGGCCTGATGCAGCGCAATGCAATCGAGGTATCCTTCGACGACGATGATCGTGCGGTCGGCCTGTGCGGCCCGGCGCGCCAAGTTGAGCGCGAAGAGGTGATGACCCTTGGTATATACCGGCGTCGTTGCCGTGTTCAGATACTTTGGCTCGCCATCACCAAGCGCGCGGCCACCAAATGCGATCACCTCTCCCGTCGTCGAGTAGGTGGGCACCATCAGACGGTTACGGTAAAAATCGTAGTAGCCGCGTTGACCGCTCTTGACCAGTCCGGCGCGAGCGGCCGGCGCAAGCTCGACGCCACTGCGCTGTAGTTCGGCGACCAGGCCGTCCCACGAGTCGGGAGCGTAACCGAGGCCGAATCGCTCCACGATAGCAGCATCCAATCCGCGCTCGCGGCAGTAGGCGCGAGCGGCGGACCCTCGGTCCCCCTGGAGCATTCGCGCGAAATAGGCCGCCGCGAGGCGATTCGCTTCGTGCATTGCTTCACGTTCGCTGCGCGCGCGGGCCGCGTGCGGACTCTCTGGTTCCAGTTCTACGCCGGCCTTGCTCGCAAGCGCGCGCACGGCGTCGCCGAAGCCGACGTTTTCCGTTCTCTGCAAGAACGTCATTACGTCGCCGGCCGCACCGCAGCCGAAGCATTTGAAGAAGCCGCGATCCGGATGGACGTGAAATGAGGGCGTCTTCTCGGCGTGAAAAGGACAGAGCCCAACAAGGTCGTTGCCTCGCTTCTTGAGCGGCACGTATCCGCCGATGAATGACGCAATGTCGACACGCGCCCGGATTTCACGAAGAACGTCTTGGTCGTATTTCACTGATGCTTACCTAGGACTTTCGTCAGGCTGTGAGAAGTTTCCGTCGCGTCAAGTGGCCAGTAACCCCGTGAAGCGCATATTCGATCCCGTTCATCACTTCATCGAGTTATCCACAGCGGAAGCGCGACTTCTCGATCTACCGGTGATGCAGCGGCTGCGCCGTCTGCGTCAGCTCGGATTGGCCTATCTTGCGTTTCCGTCCGCGGAGCATTCGCGCTTCACGCACGCGCTCGGTGCGCTAGCCATGGGCACGCGAGCCTTCGACGTGCTGGTAAGCAACGGCGCGATCTTCTTCGGCACTGCGGCCGACGCGGCGTATCAGCGGCGGCTGGTCCGGGCGTCGTTGCTGCTCCACGACATCGGGCACGGACCGTTCAGCCACTCCTGTGAGAGCGTGCTGGGGATTGCACACGAGCAACGGACGATCGATTTGATCGCGCTTCCCGACCTTGCCGATGCTATCGCCGCGCTCGACGTCGACGCCTCCGACGTGCTCGGTTTGATTTTGGGTGACCCGGCGAGCCGCTACCCCGCCTTACGCGAGCTGGTAAGCGGCCCGAACCTCGACGCCGACCGGATGGATTATCTGCTGCGCGATTCTTATTTCACCGGCGTTTCGACCGGACGCTACGACGCCGAGCAGTTGATCGCGTCGCTACGACCTTTGGAGCTCGACGGCCGGCTCGTCGTCGGGATCGACCGGCGTGGCGTCGTCGCTCTTGAGTCCTTTGTAATGGCGCGCTACATGATGTTTGCCTCGGTCTATTTCCATCACACGACTCGAATGTTCGAGCGCGTTCTGCAGGACATGCTCCGCGAGCTGTGGCCCGATCCGCGGGCACTCGATTCCGCGGCGGAGTTTCTTCGCTGGGACGACCTTCGGGTGCTCAACACGCTCGACGACAACCGCAGCGAGCCGGCCCGCGCGCTTCGCAACCGCGTCAGGATCTACGCGCTCGCCGCCGAGTTCAACGCGGAGCGCGATTTGAGTACCTTCGAGGTCTGCTATGCCGCGCTGCGCGAGCGATTTGGGGAGGCCAACGTCTGGGCCGATACCCAAGCGCAGCTTTTGCATCGCTTGCCGTTCGGAATTGGAGGCGACGCGACCGTTTGGGTTGACGGACCGAGTGGTGCCCTCGACGCTCGTGAGGTGTCCGACGTCATCGCGAAGCTCAGCGGGAAAGCCTACTGGCGCAAGATCTTCGTGCGCCGGGACGCCGTTGACGCGCGCGAAGCGCGGCGAATCTGCGCCCAGATTCTAGCGGCTGGTCTGCGGCCGGCGCGATAAGTTCTACGTCAGGGTGCCGATCGCCGATTGGGCGGCGGCGAGACGGGCGATCGGCACACGATACGGAGAACAGGAGACGTAGTCGAGCCCCAACTGGTCGCAGAACGCTACGCTGGTCGGTTCGCCGCCGTGCTCTCCGCAAATTCCAATCTTCAGGTCCGCCCGGGCACCGCGTCCTAGTTTGACCGCCTGTCGCATCAGCTGGCCGACCCCTGCGCGGTCGAGAACCTGAAATGGATCGTCCTTGAGAATCCGCTTTTCGAGGTAGACGGGAATGAACGAACCCTCGGCGTCGTCGCGGCTGTAGCCGTAGGTCGTCTGCGTCAGATCGTTCGTGCCGAACGAGAAGAACTGCGCATGCGCGGCAAGCTCGTCGGCGACGACGCATGCCCGAGGAAGCTCGATCATGGTGCCGATTCGATAAGAAAGAGCAACGCCGTGCTGCGCGAGAACTTCGTCGGCCACACGCTTGGCCGCCTCGCGCGTCGCCTGCATCTCTTCTTTCGTGCCGACCCCGGGTATCATGACTTCGGGACGCGGGTCCCCGCCCTCGCGTTTCAGCTCGCAGGCCGCTTCGAAGATCGCTCGCACTTGCATCTCGTAGATCTCGGGAAAGACGATCCCCAAGCGGCAGACGCGCAGACCCAGCATTGGGTTCTGTTCGTGAAGCTGCTGGACGCGTCGCAGCATCGCTGCCTTCGTACGGTACTCGGGCGAATCGGTACCCACCGTGAGCCGCAGCTCGGTGGTCTCCACCAGCAACTGCTCGAGCGAGGGAAGAAATTCGTGCAATGGCGGATCTAGCAGCCGGATCGTAACCGGCAGACCTTCCATCGCGTATAAGATGCCGTTGAAATCGTCGCGCTGGAAGGGCAGAAGCAGCTCGAGTGCCTCGGCGCGCTCCTCTGCCGTGTCCGCGAGAATCATGCGATGGACGATCGGCAGGCGCTCTTGCTGCATGAACATGTGCTCAGTTCGGCACAGACCGATGCCCTGCGCGCCGAGTTCGCGCGCCTTGACCGCATCCTCCGGCGTGTCGGCGTTTGCCCAGACCTGCATTCGGCGCAGCTCGTCGGCCCACGACAAGAAGGTCGCGAGCCATTCCGGCAGTTTTGACGGCGGCCGGATCAGCTCGAGCTCGCCGATTGCGACACTCCCGGTGGTGCCGTCAATAGTGATCCAATCACCTTCGCTCAGCTCTTTTCCGTCGAGGCTCGCGCGCTTAGTACGGCGATCGATCTGAAGCGTGTCGCAGCCCGCGACGCACGGTTTGCCCATCCCGCGCGCCACCACGGCAGCGTGCGACGTGGCGCCCCCTTTGGCTGTAAGGATGCCTTCGGCCGCGATCATCCCGTGGACGTCGTCGGGAGTCGTTTCCGTCCGCACGAGGATCGTTTTGCGCCCCTGCTCTTTCCACGCAACGGCATCGTCGGCCGAGAAGACGATCTGGCCGGCGGCCGCGCCGGGCGATGCGTTGAGCCCCTTGCATGCGACGCCGAACGCTTGATCGGGATCGATCCGCGCGTGAAAAAGGTGGTCGAGCGATTGCGCGTTGACCATGGCGACGGCGCGGCGTTTGTCGATCAAACCTTCGGCGACGAGATCGAGCGCAATCTTTACGGCAGCCTCGGCGGTACGCTTCGCGCTGCGCGTCTGTAGCATGAAGAGCTTGCCGCGCTCGACGGTAAACTCGAGATCCTGAACGTCGCGGTAGTGGCGCTCGAGCCGCGTCGCTATCTCTTGGAACTGCTCGTAAACCTTAGGCTGCCGCCGAGCTAAGTCGGCGATCTTCTCAGGCGTCCGAATGCCAGCCACGACGTCTTCGCCTTGCGCGTTGCTCAGATACTCGCCGAACAGCGCGCGCTCGCCGGTGTTGGGGTTGCGCGTGAATGCGACGCCGGTCCCGGAGTCCTCGCCCATGTTTCCGAAGACCATCTCCATCACGTTGACGGCCGTGCCCCAATCGTCGGGAATTTTGTTGAAGCGCCGGTAATCGACGGCGCGTTTTGAGTGCCACGAATCGAAGACCGCCTCGATTGCGCCTCGGAGCTGTTCCTTCACGTCCTGTGGAAAATCGCGACCGGTGTGCCGGCTCACGATCGACTTGAAGCGATCTACCAAAGTTTGCCACGAGGCTGCATCGATCTCGGCGTCGGTCGCAATGCCGAGCGATTTCTTGGCCGCTGCGATCTCGTCTTCAAAATGCTCCTTGCCGATTCCCAACACGACGTTCGAGAACATCATGACGAAGCGCCGATAAGCATCCCATGCAAAGCGCTCGTTTGAGGTCAGCTTTGCAAGAGCGGCGACCGTGCGGTCGTTCAGACCGAGATTGAGAATCGTGTCCATCATGCCCGGCATCGAAACGCGCGCGCCGCTGCGCACCGAAACGAGCAGCGGATTATCGAGCGCGCCGAAGCCTTTGCCGGTGCTTGCCTCGAGCCGATGCATTGCAGCCTCGATTTGATCCTGTAGGCCCTCCGGAAAGGTGCCGCCGCTCTCGTAGAAGCGCAAGCACGCGTCGGTCGTAATCGTGAAACCCGATGGCACGGGAAGACCCGCGGCGGTCATCTCGGCGAGACCGGCGCCTTTTCCGCCGAGCGCGTTTCGCATCGAGTTCGGTTCCGCCGGAAGGCGTAGCGTCTCGCCCTCTTCGAAGAAATAGACGTATTTCGTCTTCCGCTCGGCCTGCGCCGTCATCGTTTCAACCTCTCCCCCAAAAACGCTGCGAGCCCTTGCGCATCGGCACGCGCTTGCCGCATAGTGTCGCGCTCGCGCACCGTGACGCTGCCGTCGCCGAGCGTCTCGTAATCGACCGTAACGCAAAACGGCGTTCCGATCTCATCTTGGCGCCGGTAGAGCTGACCGATATTTCCTTCGTCGTACTGCGTCCGAAAGCTGGGGCGCAGCGCCGTCTCGATCGCCCGCGCGCGCTCTACCAGCTCCGGCTTGTTTCGCGCCAGGGAGAAGACCGCGACCTGTACCGGAGCGAGCATCGGATGAAACCGCAAAACGGTGCGCTCGGTCTCTTTGCCGTTGGGATCGACCCCGCGCTCGCGCTCGTAGGCGTCGATCATGAACGTTAGCACCGTGCGATCTATGCCTGCCGAGCTTTCGATCAAGAGCGGCGTGTAATGTGTCTTCGTCGCTTCGTCGAAGTACTGTAGATCTTTCCCCGAGAGCTTGACGTGGGCGTCCAAGTCGTAGGTGCCACGGTGCGCGATCGATTCGAGCTCACCCCATCCCCATGGAAAGAGATACTCGACGTCAATGCCCGCCTTGGCGTAATGAGGCCGCTCCGACTCGCTCAGCTCGTAAAACCGAAGTCGCTCTGAATCGATGCCGTATTGCGAGTACCAAGCTTTGCGTCGATCGACCCACTCGCGAAAGGCTTCCATGTCTGCGCCGTCATCGGGAACGAAGTACTCGAGCTCGGCTTGCTCGAACTCGCGCTGACGAAACGTAAGGTTCCCGGGGGTGATTTCGTTGCGGAACGACTTGCCGATCTGCGCAACGCCGAACGGCGGACGTTTTCGCGCGGTTTGATAGATGTTCTTAAAATTGACGAAGATGCCCTGAGCCGTCTCCGGCCGCAGATATGCGAGCGCCGACGTGTCCTCCATTGGGCCGACGAAGGTTCGCATCATCAGATTGAAGTTGCGGGGCTGCGTGAACGATTCTTTGCTGCCGCAATCCGGGCACTTCGCGCGATCCGCCAAATGATCGAGCCGAAAGCGATGCTTGCAGACCTTGCAGTCGACCATGACGTCGTGGAACGCGTCGACGTGTCCGGAAGCCTTCCAAACCTGCGGGTGCATTACGATCGACGAATCGAAGGCCACGACGTCGTCGCGCAACTCGACGGTATCGCGCCACCAGGCGTCCTTGACGTTGCGCTTGAGCACGGCACCGAGCGGACCGTAATCCCAAAACCCGTTGATCCCGCCATAAATTTCACTCGACTGAAAGATGAAACCGCGGCGCTTTGCCAGCGCGGTGATCTCCTCCATGCTAACGCGCTGAGCCGAGGCGGCCGTGTCCATCCGGCCTAGATTTATCGGGTTCGGGCTAAAAACCCCCGCTATAACGGCGTCCCCGCCACCTCGACGCCACGACCACCGTACATCCGAACGAGCGACGTAGGCAAAATCACCAGCGTAAGCGCGATCCCGACCGGAACCGCGCCACGCGAAGAACAGATCCGCGGCAACGAGCAAAAACGGTTGTAATCGGCGCTACTAACCGCGCTTTTTCAGAAAGGCCGTCACGGCGCGTTTGCCGGCGCGCGAGAGCCACGCCTCTTCGATCACGTCCTTCAGCTCTTTTGTCGAGATCTTCGGGAGCCGGATCAGCACGGCCGGATAGCCGTCGAAGTGCGGTGTCGTGAAGTAAACGGCCGGATTGCTCGCGAGCAAAACCTCCTTCATCTCGAGATCGGCGGTGCGTACGCCCAAGATCGGCCCCGTCGGCGCTTTATCTCCGAGCGCCTTGAGGTCCGACGATCGCAACGGCCGCTCCCACGTGAAGAACTTCTTGTTGACGAGCCAGGCCGCATTGCCGCTCGATGTCGCCTCTTCGCTCGTGCCGGGCAGCGCGAGCGCGATCCGCCGGACATCACGCCACGTCGCCATCTGCCGCCCTCCTCGCTTAGTGGACTCGGCTTATCGCCGCGCCGACAGGATCGACGACCACGCCAGTACCGAACGTTTTCAATGCCGCGCCGCCGGCGGGGAAATCGTAGCTCAAAACGTCCGACGAGTCTTGCTTGTAAAAGACGTAGTTCGGCACGACGACCTTCGTGCCGTCGACCTTGAACTCCCACGCAATGGTGGTACCCGGCAGAGTCGTCGTCCCCACGCGCGTTCCGCTCGAACCGCTAACAGAAAACTCGTAGATTGCAGCCCCGTAGACGTCTCCGACGGCGACCGCATTGCCTTCCCAAACGACGCCGCCCGCAAGCGCAATCGGCTGATCCAACAAGATCTTTCGGTATCGTTTGCCGCTTGCCTGAAGTTCGCCGAACTGAAAGTTCTGGAAGCCGGCGCCCTCACCGTCCACGAACAGATTACCCTCCGAGTCGTAACCACACGAGTACGGATGGAACATCGCTCTGTGAAACGACGGCGTTCCGGCGGCGCCTCGGTAGATTGCGATCCGGCCGCGTCCTTCCCCGTCTATCCCGCTGGCGTTGTCGCCGACGGCGAGGTCTCCGGTTGTTCGACTCACGTCGCACGAGTTTGGAAACGAGTGCGGAGCTTGGCCCAACGTGGCGATCGGGCTGGTGCCGCCATGCGCGAACTCTTCGATCGTAGAAGTAAAGACGTTGGGGACGAAGACGTCGCCGCGGCTGTCGGCGCAGAGGCCGCCGGGAGCCGCAAAGCCCGTCAGCGTTCCGACCAGTTTACCTTTAGGATACGAAAAGACGTACACGTCGAAGCTCGTGTCGTCCGAAACGTAGAGCAAGTCGCGCTTCTTCGCGTCGGGAGTCATCCAGGAGCGACGCTCGTCCGGACGTGCGACCGTCGAAGCCGCAAGATAGGCCAAGCGCGTCGAGACCGGCTCCTTCCCGGCGCCGGACGGCATCAGGCCGGGTTGCGAGCCGCCGCAGCCGGCGAGCAACGAAACGCCGAGGCAGAGTCCGATGGAAAGGATCGGCTTCATACTGCAATTTTAGCCTGCCCTTGAACGCTTCTTAAAGGGCGGGATTTACCCAGCCGACGGGACTTTTGGTCCCACAGCCGGCTTGGGTGTCCGTTAGTGGGCCCGGCTTATCACTACCCCGACCGGATTGAGGACGACGCCCGAGCCGATCACATTCACGGCGGAGCCGCCGGCCGGGTAACGGTAACTCAAGATATCCGAAGAACCGTCACTCTGCTCGACAAAGTTCGGCACGATGACCTTCCCGCCGTCAAGTTGGAAATCCCAGGCAAGTGAGGTACCCGACAGGGTCGTCGTTCCCACCCGTGTTCCGGTCGATCCGCTGATGGCAAACTGGTAGATTACCGCGTTGTACACGTCCCCGACGGCGACCGAGTTGCCGCGCCAAACGACGCCGCCCGGTAGTGAAATCGACTGATCCAGCGATATCTTGCGGTATCGTTTGCCGCTTGCCGGAAGTTCGCCGAACTGAAAACGTTGGAAGTACTCGTCCTCGCCGTCTACGAACAAGTTGCCGTCGGAGTCGTAGCCGCAGGAATACGGATGGTACATCGCCTTGTGAATCGACGGCGTTCCGGTAGCGGCCCGATAGATTGCGATCCCGCCGCGCACCTGACCGAACGCGTTCCCGTCGTTGCTGACGGCGAGATCTCCGTTCGTGCGATTCACGTCACACTCGTCCGGATACGCGCCGGGTGCCTCGCTCAACGTGGCGATTGGGTTCGAACCACCATGCGCGAACTCTTCGATGGTAGACGTGAAGACGTTGGGAACGAAGACGTCGCCGCGACTGTCCACGCAGGGGCCGCCGGGGGCCGAGAAGCCAGTCAAGGTGCCGACCAGCCTACCCTGGGGGTATGAAAAGACGTAGACGTCGTCTGTTGTGTCGTCCGAGACGTAGAGCAAGTCGCGCTTCTTGGCGTCGGGAGTCATCCAAGACCGCTGCGCGTCCGGACGCGCGAACGTTGAAGCTGCCAGCCACGGGAGCCGCGGCGATGCCGCCTGGGTCACGGCCCCGAGCTGGGCGAGGCCGGTTTGGGGGCCTCCGCACCCGGCGAGCAATGCAACGCCGAAGCCGAGACCGACGAAGACGATCGGTTTCATACTGCAATCTTAGCGTGCCCTCGAACGCTCCCCAAGAGCGGATTTACCGTGCCGGCGGGACCTTTGGACCTTCAAGGCCATCGCCGAAAGTCAGCGCGTCGCCTTCGGGGTCGACAAAAACGGCCCAAACTTGCACCAGTCCGATTGCAGAACAGCTCTAGCGCCCCCTAGCCCGCGGTTGGCTCGACAACGTGAGCCTTGGGCTGCGTCTCCGCTTGGAGTTGGCCGCAGGCGGCGGCGATGTCGCGGCCCATGTTTTGACGTACGGTTACCGGAACGCCTGCCTTATCGAGAATCGCCGCAAACTCCCAAATTTTCGACTCCGGCGTCGCCGCAAATTGCGCGTCAGGCGTTGCGTTGTAGGGGATGAGATTAACGTGATAAAGATGGCCGCGCATCAGCGCGGCAAGGGCACGCGCGCAGGCCGCGTCGTCATTTACACCGGCGAGCATCACGTATTCAAAGAACACTTTTCGGTTCGTTTTGCGCACGTAACGTTCGCAGGCCGCCATTAGCGAAGCGAGCGGGAAACGCCGGTTGACCGGCATGAACTGCGAGCGAAGTTCGTCGGTCGGCGCGTGCAACGAGATCGCCAGATTGACCTGCAGGTGTTCCTCCGCAAAGCGATCGATCTTGTCTACGAGACCAACCGTCGAGATGGTGATATGCCGGTGGCCTAGGCCGAAGCCCTGCGGATCGTTGAGCAGCGCGACCGCTTCCATCACCGCTTCGTAATTGTGAAACGGCTCGCCCATCCCCATGAATACGACGTTGGTTATGCGTTTTTTACGTGCTGCCAGGGAACGCGCGAAAAACCAGGCTTGGTCGAAGATTTCGCCGGCCGAGAGATTGCGGTTAAAACCGCCTTGCCCGGTCGCGCAGAAGGCGCACGCGAAAGCGCATCCCGCTTGCGATGAGATGCAGATCGTGGTGCGATCGCCGTGATGTTCCATCAGCACCGCTTCTACTTCTTTGCCATCGCGCAACCGGAAGAGTCCCTTGGTGGTCTGAGCGTCGCCGGAACGCTGCAATGCCACCGGTTCGAGTGCCGAAAATGCGACGCCGCGCTCGCTCAGCGCCGCGCGCAGCTCCTTGGGCAGCACCGTCACCTCGCCGACCCCTTCGAGTAGCTCTTTTGTCGCCGCGCGATAGAGCTGGCGTAGGCGATACGGCTTTAAGTCGTAGTGGCGCGCGAACTCGTCAGCGTCGCGAAAACCGGCGCGCTCGACGACGTCGCGCAGCCATGCGTCAAGTGCTTTCAAAGAGACCCGCTTGCCGAACTTCGGCCTCAACCGGCTCCGCCGGCGGTTCGTCGAGCTTAGCACGCACGGCTTTGAGATCGCTCCAAACTAGGCGCTTGACGCCTTCGATCTCACCACCGGTTTGACGCAAAATGTAGGCGGGATGAAAGGTCACCATCAGCGGAGTTTCGTTCGGTCCCACGTACCATCGGCCACGCATTCGCGTTATTTGAAAATCGCGGCCGAGGAACGATTTCGCGGCCGGCGAGCCGAGCGCGAGAATTATCTTCGGCGAAACTGTCGCGATCTGCTCGTCCAAGAACGACCGGCAATTCTCCATCTCTTGCTGATCGGGCGCCCGATTGCGAGGTCCGTTCGGACCCGGTATCGTCGCGCGGCACTTGACCGTGTTGCAGATATAGACCTCGCCGCGAGTCAACCCGATGGCCGCAAGCATTCGATCTAGCAGCTGCCCCGCACGACCAACGAACGGACGCCCGAGCTGGTCTTCAGTCTCACCGGGTCCCTCGCCGACAACCATCAGCCGCGCGCAAGGATCGCCCTCGCCGTAAACGTTATTGCGCCGTTCGTAGCCTATCGCGCACTTGCGGCAGGAATCGGCCACCGCCGAGGCTTGCGCGAGGTGTTCCTGCCGGCGTGCGCGTTCCGCTTCGTCCACTCAAAGCCGCTCCAATTTGTCCACCGATACCGCGCGCCCGAAGGCGACCACCTCGCACGATCCGTCGTCACCCTCAGAGACGAAAAACTGAAGCCCGATGACCGCATTGGCACCCATCGTTTCGGCATGCCGTCGCAGCGATTCGAGCGCCTCGGCGCGCAGCTGCTCGGCATCGCTTAGAAACTCGGCACTTGCCAAGCCAATCAGCATCCCGAGGCTGCGAAAGGTCGAGCGAAGGCGATTGCGCGGACGCGATGCGCTGCCGGAGACGCGTCCGAAGTTGCGCACCGTGCGGTAACCCTCAAGCTGGTCGAAGGTGACGACGTCGTCGCGCGCGATCACGGCCTGACGGCGATTCCCAAGCAGGCAACTATGAATTCGCGGTCGGAATCAACGGGCATGCCGGAGGTTTCACCGTCGGTGCTGATCATCCGCCTCGATGCAATCGGCGACGCTCTCGCGTTAACGCCACTGCTGGCAGCGCTTTCTCGCCGCGCGGTACCCGTCGATCTCGCCTTGTGCGAGACGAATGCAGGCATCTTCGCCGCGCGCGCTGCGCGAAGCATCGTCACCGCGCAGTTCGAGCTGCGATCGAGCGCGCGTTCGAACCTCGTGGCCATCGACCGCCTTGGACGCGAGCTGCGCGAGCGCGAATATTCGCACGTCCTGGTCGCGACCGAAGATCCCGGCGGATATCGTTTGGCGGGAAGCGTCGGAGCGCCGATTCGCCTCGGCTTTGCCGATCCGTGGGGGAAGCCGCTCAAGACGCTCTGGTCGCGCCGTCTTCTCACCGGCAGCATCTATCGCAGCGCGGGCCTCGATCCGCGCGCGCCGCACGAGTGCGAGGTGCTCTTCCGCCTCGGAAGAACGCTCCTCGGCGACGAGTCCCCGACGCGCGATCTCGCAGCGCTGCGGCCGCTCGTGCTCGAACGCGAACCCGCCTTCGACGAACGGATCGCCGTGCAGGTCACCGATAAATGGGAGCGGCTCGGCATCGCTTTCGAGCAAGTCGTCGAGTTGCTTCGCCGCATCGCCGCAATCGGCACGCCGCATCTCTTAGCCGCCGCAAGCGAAGCCGAGTACGCCGAGCGCACCGCTCGATCGACCGGATTCCCCGTGGACTATTTCGACCAGCTCGAGCCGTGGAAAGAGACGATTGCCGCAGCAGCGGCGATCGTTACGCCGGACTCCGGCGCCTTGCACGTCGCCGGCATGGTCGGAACGCCGGTGGTCGCAGTCTTTCCGCCGGTGCCCGACTATGCGCTGCAGGTCGCCCGTTGGGCCCCGTGGGCCGCGCCGCATCGTATCGTTCGCGCCGGCGACGATTGGCCCGCGCGAGCCGGTGATGCGCTCGCGCAGCTTCTTTCGGTGCTGCGGTAGAGTACGATCCGGCCGCTCCGAGCGACGGGAACGTAGCGGCGATCGCGCACTAGCCGGTCCAACGTGCTCCCGTACTCTTGCAAGCGTGCCGAATCGGAAAAATCCGAGTCTACGAGCAGTAAGCAGACCAAAACTGAGCGGTCAGGCGTCTCGGGGAACAGGCGCGCCAACGGATCGCGCAGCGCCAAATGCGTGTACGCTTCCTCTTGCGTTGCCACGCCTGCATCGGGCGGTAGCGTTTCCAAGAACCGATCGAGCGCGGCGTCGCGCGCGTCCGGCCGGCGCAGGTTCAATCCCGGATGGAGCGGATCGGCAATCAGGAGTTCGACGATGCAGAGCGCGGTGCACGCAAACAACGCCGTGCGCTGCCGGCCCGGCCGCAGCTCGCGCACGGCGAAGGCAAATGCGGTCAGAACGTAGCCGATCCAGGCTCCGGCGTAATGCGTTCCGACGACGTACGTCGTCGGCATCCGCGATAGCAGCACTTCGGCGAGCGGCGCAACGGCCAGCCACATCATGCGCGTCAGAAACGGTAAGAAGAGCAGCGGCACGAAGATCAGCAGCAGAAATCCTAGCCTCGCAGCAACTCCCGCGAGGATCGAGCCCGCGTCGGCCGCGCTCCAGGCGTAGAAGCGCCATGGCTGCCAGGGAGACTGGACCGCCGATGCAGCGTGCGGGCGGATGAAGAGAAAGAAAACCGCAAGCACGGCAACGCTTAGCAGCGCGATCGCTGCTGCGACGCGCCCACCCTTCGTCCCGCGGTAATACCACGCGCCGAGCGCGCCGCCGATCGCCAGGAAGACCGCTTGGTCTTCCTTTACTGAAAGCGTAACGATCGCGCCGGCCAGCGCCCACCCAAAGAGACCGGCATCGAACGCGTAGAGCGTCCACGCGACTGCTGCCGGAGCGAAGCCGTTCTCGTGAAAATCGCCGAAGATCAGTCCGGCAAGCGGCGGATAGAGCCAGGCGACGAGCGCGGCGAGGCGCGCCGTTGTTATGTCTCGCCGGGCCCGCACGAGCGCGTAAATCGGGGGCGCGACGAGGGCGCCCGCGATTGCCTGCAGCGCAACCAGTGTCAGCGGCGACGGGATCAGCGTCGCGACGATTGCGACCGGATAGAGAATCGGCGAAAAGTGAAAGGCCCAGTGGCTGCCTTCGATCGGATTGCAGAAACAGCCGAATGCGCTTGCAACGGTCTGCGCAAAAATTCCGAAGTCGACCAAATTCCGATGCGCCGCGTATTTGATCGAGCCTAGAAAGGTGAACAGCACAGCGTACCCGAGGCACCCTATCCAAAGGAATCGGTCGCGCACGGCTAGCCCGGTTGTAACGAGCGCCGCCGCTGCAGATACGGCCAGATGAAGGTGTCGATTTGGCCGTCGAGCACCTCGGCAACGTTTCCCGTCTCTACCCCGGTGCGATGGTCCTTGACGAGCTGATACGGCTGGAGGACATAAGAGCGAATCTGCGATCCCCATTCGTTGGCTTGGCGCTCGCCGCGAAGGTCTTCAAGTTTTCGCTCGCGTTCTTCGGTCGCGCGCGCAACTAGCTTCGCGCGCAGCACACTGAGCGCGACCTCGCGGTTCTGCGCTTGCGAACGCTCCTGCTGCGATGCAGCGATAATTCCGCTCGGTACGTGCACGATGCGAACCGCCGACTCGGTCTTGTTCACGTATTGGCCCCCCGCACCGCCCGACTTGAACGTCTCGATCCGCAAATCGTCGGGTTTGATCTCTATGCCGAGTCCTTCACCGGCCTCGACCTCCGGGATCACGTCGACCGCTGCGAAGGAGGTGTGGCGCCGATGTGCCGCGTCAAAGGGCGAGAGCCGCACTAAACGATGGACGCCGCGCTCGCTCTCGAGCAATCCGTACGCGTTTGCGCCCCGAATAAAGAACGTCAGCGATTTCAACCCGGCCTCTTCGGCCGGAGACTCGTCGACGACTTGAGTGGAAAACCCCTTCGATTCGGCCCAGCGCAGGTACATTCGGGCGAGCATCGCCGTCCAATCCGCGGCGTCGACGCCGCCGGCACCGGCGAAGATGCTGACGATCGCGTTGTGGGAATCGAATTCACCGCTAAAGCTGGCCGCCATCTCCAGCGATTCGATCTTCGCCGCCGCCGACTCGATGCTGCGATCGGCTTCGTGCTCGGCCGTCGGATCGTCCGCGAAGAGGCCGAGCAGCTCGCGGGTCTCGCTCAGCGTCCGCGCGACCGCATCGAGCGACGAAATCTGCTCGCGCAGTTCGGCGAGCTCCTTCATCACGCGCTGCGCCGTATCCGGATCGCTCCAGAACTCGGTCGAGCGCGATTTTTCGTCGAGCTCGGCTATCCGTCGCCGTTTGGCTGCGTCGTCAAAGCCGCTCCTTGAGCGCCGCCAGGCGGTCCTCGAGGCGCGTAAGCTGGGTCACTTGCGTTTCGCTCATGACGTCACTCGGTTTTCTGACGGTGCGCCGGCTACCTTGTCGACACGCGCACTCGTCGTGATCGAAGCGCAGCTATTACGACGGAGGTTCACCATGTACGTTCAGCCGCTTGACGGCTCGCTCACTCCCAATTCGTTCGCATCGCCGGCCGGCACCGAAGGCACCCTCAATCAGGGTGTCCCTGCTCCCGCCACCGGCGACAACATCTCGCGCATCGTTCCACCACCGTGGCTTGGCGAGGCCCCCACGCCCTCGCCTTTCGGCGAAGGTTACGGCGGCATGGGATCCGTGCAAGGATTATTCGGACCGCTGATGGGCATGTTGCAGCAGCTGATGCAGATGCTGCAATCGCTGATGGGTTACGGCTGCAACGCTCCGTACGGTTCGGGCAGCTGCCCGCCATACGGGAACTTCGGCGCGCCGCCGTACGGCAATGGGGGCTGTCCGCCGTACGGTAACCAGTCCTGTCCGCCGCTCGGCAACGAACGCTTCTTCCAAAACGCCTCCGGCGCGAGCGACGGCGATCCTCACCTGTCCTTTAACGGCGCTCGATGGAATAATATGAGCTCTCAACCCGATCTTCTCAACTCCGACTCCTTCGCGGGGGGATTTCGAATCTCGACGCAGGTCACGCCGCCGAACGCTAACGGCGTCACGTGGAACCAGTCGGCGACGGTCGCGCTGAATAACGGCGCGACGACGATCAGCATGAACGACAACGGCCAGGCTTCAATCACCAACTACGGGCAGTCGCTCTCGATCTCACGCGGACAAACGCTGCAGCTCGGCAACGGTGAATCGGTCACTTACGAAGAGAACGGGTCGTTGCGGGTCAGCGCGCAGAACGGTTCCGGCGGCAACATCGAGACCACGCTTGCGCCCCAAGGAAAGGGTGTCAACGTCGACGTCACCGCGCACGACGTCGATCTCGGCGGCACCCTGGTTCATGGTTACGAAGAGCGCCGGCCGAATCCATCGCCGATTCCGAATCCGATTTCCGGACCCGCGCCGACTCCCGTTCCGTTACCCAACCCGGTTCCGGTACCCAACCCAATCTCCGGGCCGGTGCCGATGCCGCTGCCACCGGTCCTGCAGCAGTTCGATCCCCAGCCGCAACCGCTCTATTAGCGCGGCTTCCGCCGCAAAGGCTCAGATAAGCGAGCACAAATCGCGCGGTATGAAAGCCGCGCGATTTTGCTATTAGTGCTTTAGAATTGAACGCATCGCCGCAGCGTTTTGACTACCAGCTAAAGACGACTAATCCGTCACCTGTTGCATCCTTCCAGCCCGCCCAAGTTCGGAAGTCTGCAACGCTGGAACTGGCAAAAGACGAGCCGCCACCACCGCCGCCACCGGGACCTCCATAGACGCTTGCGTATTCCGCCGCACCGCCACCACCGCCACCGCCGCCGTAGTAGCCGCCGCCGCCTCCAGCGCCGGGGCAGCCGTTGGCATAGTAACAGTTGCAGTTTCCGCTGTAGTAGCATCCACCGCTTCCGCCGCTCCCACCAGTTCCGAATGTTCCAGACGTGCCTGGCTGTCCGGGCTCATAGCTCTTGCCGGCCGCACCACCCGACCCGCCATGACGTTGCGTGCCGCCGTTGCCTCCGCCGCCACCAATGCAAGAAGAACCACCGTAACAGTAGGTCCCGCCAAGTCCTCCGATCTCGCCACCACCGCGGCCGCCGGCTTCAAACCGACTGCTGCCTTCGCCACCGCCGCCGGCAGCGACGAGAACCCGGTCACTCAGGTGATCGCTGCCCGCTCGCACGTCGGAAGCACCGCCACCACCATAGCTGGTGCCGCTCCGTGTCCCTCCTGGTCCCGCGTCTCCACCGCCGTTGAAACCGCCCACTACGCGGTCTGCTTTACCGCCGACAAAAACGTACAATATCTCACCGGGACGAACGCGAATGATTCCGTGGACACGACCACCGCGGCCAAAAGAGTCGCCGCCCCCAGCCGCCCCGCGCATTACGACGCTGATTTGCCTGACGCCCTTTGGAACCAGGAACGCCTGCTCATGGCCCGAGTAGTGAAACGTCTTGGCACCCTTCGCTACATGGTTACCCGCCGCTACACTACTAGGCCCTCCTACCGGGATCGCTGATCCGGCGCACGCTGACAGCAAAGCAACCGCGCTGACGATCAAAGCAAGGCGACCGAAGCGGAACGTATTCATAGCGTCTCCCGAAGCCCGAGAAGCGGGCTTACATGACATTTACTTTGCACCTGGACTCGCCTTCTCCGCCCGCAGCGCCCTTCGGTTATTGCTTTTTTCGACGCAACGGCTCCCAGAGCTCGACTCGGTTTCCCTCGCAGTCGATGATCCATGCAAAACGCCCGGCACCGTCCTCGTTTTGCTCGGGAATGATTTGCACACCGGCCGCTTTGAGGTCTAAGAGAAGCGCGTCAAGATCATCAACGCGAAAGTTGATCATCGC
The DNA here is from genome assembly GCA_963831815.1 of Vulcanimicrobiota bacterium. Taxonomy (GTDB): domain Bacteria; phylum Vulcanimicrobiota; class Vulcanimicrobiia; order Vulcanimicrobiales; family Vulcanimicrobiaceae; genus Cybelea. The sequence continues at coordinate 42,441 of CAWHRL010000001.1, read as the reverse complement.
CTGTTGTGGTCCAGGCCCAAAGTATTCCGTCGCAGCGTCGAACGGCGCCCAGACCGTGCATGCTTCCGGGTCCGAATCCTCAGCCCAAGCCAGCTTTGCGAAGCCATCTGCGTAGGCAACGCCGAGGTGTCGCCCGTACCACGCGCCAAGAGCCTCAGGGTCACGCGCCCGCACGAAAACGCCGCCAATCCCGGTTACACGCGCCATCAGATCACCTTTACCCTTAACGCCTTCCGCAGTGCCGCGACCGGTCGTTTATGAGACAGAGCGCTAACCACGGTGGAATAAGGCTCTCTGAAATGCCGAGGCGCGGGTTCCTGCTTGCCGCGGGCGTCCCACTGCCGGAAAATCACTGCAAAAGGAGAGTGACCTCCGATGTGTACGGACAATCCAACTGCTATAGCCCTGGTAATCATGCAGGTCAACAACTTGGTACAGATCCTCAAAGGACACTCCGTGACACGACACGCAGAGGTCGATGGCAAGAGCGTCGCCGACGCCCTAACGGGTCTGCGGACCGTGATCGACGACTTCTTGGCCGAGAAATAGGGTCTGCTTATCGGTAACGTGTTCGAGCGCCGGTTTCGCGTCGATCGTTCCGCGTAAGAATCGTAGACGCGCTTGTGCGCAGGGGCAACGCAGGCAGGCGATGAACCGTGCGGCTTTCCCCGTCAGCGATTCCCAACTGACTCTACAAATCGGAAGGTTCAAGCATGTATAACCACTCCCGGCTCGCAGCCGCGCTCACCGGTGCGGCGACGCTCGCAATGGTAGGGTGCGCCACGAACGCCGGCCTTACGCCCGCCACGGGCGTTGCGCAGCAGACGCAGAGCGTTGCTTTTTCGGGTTCCGGCTGGATCGAGAAAGACGGCGTCACCTACCACGTTCCTCACTACATGGCTACTCGCGAAAGGGTGTTGCAAAACGTTCGACCTGACGTAACGTTCAGCTACCATAACGGTCCGGTGCTCGTCGCGCCCAAAGTCTATTTGATCGTATGGGGTTACGGAACGTACGGCGACCCCGACAGCGTCGAGAGCCTCCTGCAAACGTACGTGAGCAACATGGGCGGCAGCGGCCACAACAACGTCTACACCCAGTACTACGAAAACTCGGGTGGCAAGACGATCGATGTTACGAATCCCAGCCAGCAGTTAGGCGGAGTCTGGGACGACAACACCGACGCCGTCCCGAAACACCCGACCGACCTCCAGGTAGCGCGCGAAGCCAAAAAAGGTGTCGCTCATTTCGGCTACGATCCAAGCGGCTCGTATGTCGTCGCCACGCCGACCGGTCACAGCACGGCCGGGTTCAAGACGCAATGGTGCGCGTATCACAGCGCGACGACCAAAAACGGCAAGATTGTTTCGTACACCAATCTGCCCTATCAGCCCGATGCCGGCGGCAATTGCGGCGCAAACGCCATCAGCCCGCCCTCGGATGAGAGCGGTGTTGACGAAGGCGTCACGATTGTCGAAGGGCATGAGGAAGGCGAATCGGTCACCGATCCAAACCCGCCATCCGGCTGGTATAACGGCAGCTACGGCGAAATCGGCGACATCTGTGCCTGGACGAATCTCCAAAACGACCCGTTCGGCAGTGACTCGTTCACGATGCAGCCGATGTTCAGCAACGCCACTCAATCCTGCGTCCACAGCTACTAACGCACCACTCTTCCTTAGAACAGAAGAACAGACCACATGATGGGCCGCACAAACTCGAGCGGCCCATCATTGTTCCGTGAGCCTTCGCCGAGATGAGCGCGTTCGACTACCTGACGATCCTGATCTCCATTGTGCTGGGCCTTGCGATCGCCAACGTCCTGGCGCGGCTTGCGACGGTGATCACTGCGCGCGAGCGGATCGACTTTTATTGGCCGCCGGTGGCATGGGCGGTGTGGCTCTTCTTCATTTCGGTGCAGCACTGGTGGGCCGAATGGAGCGTTCGTCACACGCCGCAGTGGAACTTCGGCACGTTTTGGCTTCAGCTGCTAATTCCGGTCAACTTATTCTTGCTCTCCGCCCTCGTGCTTCCCGATCGAGAAGAGGACGGTAAGCTCGATCTCGGTTATTGGTACTTTCGGAATCGGCGGTGGTTCTTCGGATTCATGTTCTTCTTGCCGGCGCTGAGCATTGTCGAAGAGGTTGCAAGGACCGGCCGCATGCACTCGATGCTGAACTTGGCATTCTTGCTCGCCTTTGAGGTCGCGATAATAGCCGCGTACCTCCTGCGATCGCGCCGAGCGCAGGAGGTAATCGCGGCACAAGCGATGGTTTTGACGGTACTCTACGTGGTTTTGCTCTATTTCAAGTTGCCGAGCTGAGCACCGCTACTGCTCGAGCACCTGAACGTTGTTATGGTTGTCGTCGTTGAAATAGACCTTGGTATTGGAGGTCTTGGTGCCGGTTGCGACGATACCGAAGAGCGCTCCGGCTGCACCGGTGTCGACGTTGCGTACGTCGAGCAGCTTGCCCGCCGGCGAGATTTCGATCATCAGGTTCTTGCCGTCGGGATCGAGTGTGTTTCCAACGACGAGGTTCCCATTGGGCAGCAGCGCGGTGCTGATCGGGCCGTTCAGCGGCTTGCCGGCGAAGACGATTCGAGCGTCGGCGGCCGAGGGTCCGGTGAACTTCATGCCGCGATGGATGGCTGTGATTCCGCCTTTCGGAATCTTTGTTACGTTCTTGAATGCAACGATCGTGTCGTTCTGTCCATCCGCGAAGTAGAGCGTGTCGATTCTCGCGTCGTACGAAAGACCCGATGGAGCCAACGCGGTTCCAGGTTTTCCATGATTGATTGGAAAGCCCTTAGCGATGGTATCGTAGGTAAATTTAGCTCCGAGATTGATGCGAACTATCGTGCCCGTCCCCGCGTTAGTTGCATAAAACGCGGGCGACCCGGCCTTGGTTTCGGCATAAATCTGTCCCCACGGCTGATCAAACGGCTTACCCGATATGTTGCTGATGAGGTTGCCCGTCGGATCGAGCACCGGATTGTCGTTGGCAACCATAGACGCGGCCCAAATAGTGTCGCCATCGTCAAGCGCTAAGGCGTCGCAACCGAGGAGCGTCTTATCGGAAGAGACGTGAGTAGGCTTCGACTTGGGAACCGGGTGTAAGACCACAATCGATTTGCCTGTGCCCTGCACGTTAGACTTGTCGTTGAAGTTGCAGACGACGAGGTCGCCCTTGGTGAATTTCCCTGCCGTAATCGGCGCGATGGTTAAACCATATGGATTCTGACCGCCGTTGCGGGGATCGACAGTCGACCCGATAACGACTTGCTTAGTTAGCTGCTTTAACACGGAGCCGTTCCTCGCAAGATCTCCGTCGCGCGAATCGGGCGCCGCTGCAACTTGCGAGCTCGACGGTAACATAGCGTGGCCGCCTGCGTTGCATCCCGCAGCAAGCGCAACCACAAAGGCAATAGCCGAGGCTTGCAGTGCGTTCAATTGGTGTCTGGACATTGAAACTCCTCAATGCTTCGGGCGAAAATTTAACTGTTAGGGCACGGTAAGACCGCCAGATGAAAAAAGTCTGAAGCGATGCCCTATGACTTCGCGTTGAAGCCTATGCAATATCCATGAGGGGAAATCGATCCGTCGACAATCTTGCACGTGCCGTCGGAGTTTGCGTCCGAACCGGGGATGAAAAAGTTACAACCGGAGCACTGCATGCTTCCGCTCGGTGAACTTTGATAGTGCATCGCTGCCTGCGACGATTTCTGGCTGTCGGCCACGGCCTCGGTCGTCAGCAGGCTCGCGAGCGCCGGCAGGACGAGCGCGCTCCCGAGGAACGTTCGCCGCGTTAAGGGTTGGAATGCTCTGGCCATGTCGTGAACCTCCAGCGATGAGAGTCCCCGCCATCGTGGCGGCAACTGATAAAAAAAGCATGAAGGGCCCCGGCGACGAAGTCGCGCCCGATGAGCGAATCCTTGCTTTCCCGTCACGCCTTGGGTATTTGTGCGGCAGCTGCAATCTTGACCGCCTGCGCCGGCTCGCAATCTCCAGCCGGCGCGCCTGCCGGAACGCTTCCGTTCGAGCGGCAACGTGCCGTTTCCACCAAGAGCGCCGAGCAAGTGCTTTACAGTTTCAGCGGCGGCAATGACGGCGGAGACGCGGCCAGCGGGCTGGTCATCCACGGCGGTGGAAACCTTTACGGCACGACCGTCGTCGGGGGAACATACGCATGCGGTACGATCTTCAAGCTCGCGCCACAAAAGAGCTTACCGTGGCACGAGAGCGTGCTTTACAGCTTCGACTGCTACGGCACGGGAAAGACTCCGTACGGAGGAGTGACGTTCGACCGCAAAGGGAGTCTCTACGGGTCGACGGTTTCAGGTGGATCGGGCGGTTCTTGCGGCAGCAGCGGCTGCGGCGTCGTTTTTCAGCTCACCTCGCAGGCGGCAGAGAACGTCCTACATAGTTTTACCGGCGGAAACGACGGCTTTGGACCCGGCGGCAGCGTCGCCATCGATTCGAAGGGGCACTTATATGGAACCACACCCGATGGCGGCGCCAATGCCGAAGGCACCGTCTACGAGATATCTCGCGGTCGACGGACGTGGCACGAAAGCGTGATTCACGCTTTTACCGGAGGAAAGGATGGCGGAGTCGGGTCGCTCGGGCGCTTGCTGGTCGATTCCGGCGGCGATCTCTACGGCGTGACGGAGACTGGAGGCGCGCACGGCGCGGGAACCGTCTTTAAGATGACGCGGGCTTCGAAGAACCGGTGGAACTTGAAAACGCTCTACGCATTCAAAGGCACTCCGGATGCCGCTTCTCCTTACGGCGGCTTGATCGAGGATGCGTCGGGAAATCTCTACGGCACGACCTACTACGGCGGCGCGCACGGTCTCGGTTCGGTGTTCGAACTGATTGCTCGCGCTCGAGGTACGTATCACGAACGCGTGCTCTATAGCTTCCAGGGAGGCGGCGATGGAAGCTCGCCGACGAGCACCCTGCTCATTGGAGCATCCGGACGTTTCTACGGCACAACCTCGGCAGGCGGCGGATCCTGCGACTGCGGGACGATCTTCGAGCTCGACGCAACGTCCAGAAGCGAGACCGTCTTGCATAGTTTCGGCAGCAGCGGCGACGGAGCGTATCCGTATTACGGACTCACGCAAGATTCCAGCGGCAACCTCTACGGCACGACCGTCCGGGGCGGAAGCTTCAATCAAGGCGCGGTTTTCGAGTTGACGCCGTAGCGCGCGCGAATCTGCCAGGCAAAGTAGACGACGGCGCCGGCTACTTCAACTCCGATCCCGTAAAGCGTATCGCGCGGATAGATCAAGAACTCGGCCGAAAAGATAGCGATCAGTACCACGATAAAGAACAGCGTCGTTATCGGATGGCCGGGGACGGTGGTGGCGGGTTTGCGCAGCGCCGCGTCGCGGCGGCGAAAAACGAAAAGCGCCCCCGCGCCCAAGAAAATAAAGAGCCATTGCGGCGCGACCACCCAGTTGATGATTTGCTCGTACGTTCCGCTCAGCGCGATGATCGAAGCCATAAAGGCCTGAAGCAAGATCGCCACGACCGGTACGTGAGTGGATGCGCTGATCCAGGCCACCGGTTTGAAGAATAGCCCGTCGGCTGCCATTTGGTAGAAGATCCGCGGATAGGCGAGCATGCACGTGCTCAAGTATCCAAGCGTCGACAAGGCGATCGCAAGCGCTATGAAGCGCCCCCCCGCGTTGCCGGCCACCGTACGCATCGTGTCGGCCGCCGGCGACGCCGTCCCGGCCAGGCCGGCGGCGCCGAGAACGTGCAAATATCCCACGTTTACGAGAACGTAAACGACGATCACGATGCTGATTCCCAACACCAAGCCGCGTGGAATCGTGCGTTGCGGCTCCAACGTTTCGGCGGTCACGAAGCTCGCGCCCTGAAATCCGGCATAGGTGAAGAGAACGGGCAGCATCGCCACACCGATCGCCGCTATTAGCGCCATCGGATGATCGAACGGCTGCGCAGCTGCGTGCGCCGGCGCGTGCGAACTCGCGGTCAGAGACGCGACGATCAAAGCGCCGATAGCACCGATCTTCAGAACGACGATGAGATTCTGCCAGTTACCTCCCTGTCGCACGCCCAGCAAATTGATGCTCGCCAAAGCCGCGAGCGTAAGGACGGCGACGAGCCGCGGGTCCAGGGTCACGCCGGTTAATGGTGCGAGATAGCCGGCGAAGAGCACGGCCGCCGCCGCGTTCGAGCCCGTTCCCGAGATCAGCAGCAACGTCCACCCAAAAAGAAACGCCACCATCGGATGGTACGCATCGCGGAGATAGCCGTAGAGGCCGCCGTCCAGCGGCCGGCGCGCGGCGAGCTCGGCAAAAATGAACGCCCCGATGAGCGCGATAACGCCGCCCGTCAGCCAGCAGCCTAAGATGATCGCAGGCAGATGCGCTCGCTGCGCCACGACGGCAGGCGTTCGGAATATGCCCGAACCGACGACCGCGCCGACCGTGATAAGCGTCAGATCGAACGGATTCAACCGCCGCAGTAAGTGTGGCCTTTGCAAACTCTCGACGGCCATGAACGCGGCTCCGGTTCGACGATGGCTCGCAAACCCCTCACGCTGACGAGTGCATGCCCGAAGGCAGGACATCGACGAATCTTATGCTAAGCGCACGTAAAACGGGGATTTTGTATGAACGAGGTGCGTCGTCTTTTCCTGGCTGCCGTCACTTCTCTGGGTTTGACGGCCTGCACTCACAACAATTTCATGCCGAACGTTATTCAGCTAAATCCCAACGGGACGTCCACAAACCCCGCCAAGCAATCGATCGCGTCGTCGTTCACGTTGACGGCAGTCGAGGACGGATATACGGGTCAGTTCACCGCCGACACGGTCGCCGGAAACTGCTGGGTCATTCAGACGCCGGTCTCGTCGAACGGAGCTTGGATCGTCGTACCTCAAGGACTCAGCTGCGGCAACCACAAGACCGATAGGATCCAGGTCAAAGACACCAACGGCAATTCGGCCTTCACGTACATTCGCGGCACGGGAACTCAGTAAGCAGCGACGTCTACGATGGCCTGAGCGAAGGCTTGCGGGTCTTCTTGCGGCACGTTGTGACCGATCCCGTTGAAAATCCGGTGCGAATACTTGCCCGAGAATTTGTCCCTGTAGGCGGTTCCACTCTTAGCCGCGCCGTCGAAATCGCTCGCGATCGTGATCGTCGGAACCGCGATGACCGGACCCGCGAAGAGTTTGTTCTCTAAGTCGTCGTACTTGGGGTCGCCTTTAGCAAGGCCGAGCCGCCAGCGGTAGTTGTGAATAACGATGGCCACGTGAGCGGGGTTGCTAAACGCTGCGGCGGTTCGCTCGTACGTCGCGTCGCTGAAATGCCACTTCGGCGAGACGATCGTCCAAATAAGCTTATTGAAATCGTCCCGGTACTTGCTGTAGCCGAGAACGCCGCGCTCCGTGGAAAAGTAATATTGGTACCACCATCCGAGCTCGGCTTTGGGCGGCAACGGCTGCTGCTGTGCCTTCACGTTCGTGATCAGGTAGCCGCTTACCAATACGACTGCCTTGCAGCGCCCGGGCCAGAGCGCCGCCACGATCGCAGCCGTGCGCGATCCCCAATCGAAACCGCCGATGATCGCCTGCTTGATCTTGAGAGCATCCATGAGGTTGATGACGTCGACTGCGACGACGGATTGCTGCCCGTTGCGAAAGGTCGAACTCGAGAGAAAGCTCGTCGAACCATAGCCGCGCAGATATGGGACGATAACCCTATAGCCGGCCGATGCTAGCAACGGAGCAACGTCGACATAACTGTGGATGTCGTAGGGCCAGCCATGAAGCAAAATCACCGCCGGACCGCCGGCGGGACCGCTTTCAGCGTATCCGATGTTCAGAACGCCCGCTTCAACCTGCTTTAGCGAGGCAAACGAGGTGTGTGCTCCCGGCGCGATCGCCGGCAGCGACTTCGGGCTTGATTGCGCTTGGGCGGACCCAAGCATTCCGAGCTCCGCGGCAGCAACGGTCATGGCCGCCGCGCCAAAGAAACGTCGGCGATCGAGACGGAAATTGTCCGGCATCTGCAGCCATGCCTCCTTTTGACGATCGAGCGAACGGTACGCGCGCCATATAGTTAGGAAGCAGAGAGACTAAACCTGCGCCAAGCCGCTCGCCTCTTTACGCGTGCGAGGCCTCGGCCGCTTCAAATCGTTTACTTAGGTGAAGCCTTAAGGACTTTGCGCGAGGCTAAGCGCGAGACCGCGAGGATTGCTCCGGCCCGCCGGAATTCTCTTAGACGGTTTACCTCCGCCCGGATATTCGTAGAAGAGTACGTTTGAGAGCAGTTGATTCTTCGAAGGATACATGTTCGGCGCGATAAGCCTTACGCCATCGATAAAAAACTGCGTACCGTAGGTTGCGGGATTCCCGAGCGAGACCGCGCCGAGACTCTTGCCGCGCGTTCCGCTCACTGCAAACCGGTAGATCACGGGTTTCGCGGCATCGCCGATCGCCAAGTGCTTTCCGTCCCACGCTATGCCCCCAGGCTGGCTAATGAACTGATCGAGCGTGATGATCTTGAGCGTCTTACTTCCCTTCGGTAGCTCGCTCAGCACGAACTCGTAGCCTACGCCGCCGTTTCCACCGTCGGCAAAGAGGTTTCCCTTGTCGTCGTAGGCGCAGTAGTTGAATCGCGTGATCGTCGGAGTATCGTACGGTACCGGGTTGCCGCGGGCCGCTTTGAAGATCCAGATGGCGCCGTCGAATGCCTCGGTGACCGCTAAGTCTCCGGTGGTCGGGTCGACCGCGCAAGCGATACCGTTGACGCCTTTGAGCACGCGCAGCGGCTGCGTTCCCCCGTGCGCGTACTCGACCATGGTGCCGTGGCCCGGATCGGGAATCCAAACGTCTTGCGCCTTGTCGACGCAGTCGCTCCCCGGCTTAGATAAACCCTTGAGGGTACCTACAAGCTTACCTTCCGGATAGGTGTAAACGCTGACGGCGCGGGTCCCCGCTAGGTAGATCAAGTCCTGTCCCCGCGCGTCCGGCGTCGTCAAAAATCTCGCTCCGTTCGAGGTAAGGCTGGGTACTTGAGAGCCGCCGCAACCTGCAAGCGCGAATAGCGCTGCGGAAATAGCAAACGCCAAACGGGTAAAATGTGACCTGTTCGATTGCTCCATTTTCCTTGAACGCCTCGATCTTTTCTGATGTGACTCGAACCGCTGTGACTCGAACCGCACCCGTGGAATGACGAGAAGGGTTGCCCCTCGAATTTTGGGCGGCGATGGTGAAGAAACTCTGAAAAAGAGCGCGGGACTCGCCACGTCGCGCGGCCGCTTGCCTCGCTGCGGAGCATGCAAGAGTTGACTTGACTCTCAGATTCATTGATGCTATTAGTGGCGGGCTACTGAAAGGAGTGTAATAATGAAGCTTTCGTTTGCCGCGATAACGGCAATTGGTGCCGTTCTATTTTCGGGCTGCGGCGGCAGCACCGGTGCGACCTCGCCGCAGGCCGCCTCCGCTCCGCTCGCCTCGCTGACGTCGCCCGCTCACGTCGAGCTGCCCGCTGGGGTCGAGCCTGCCGACGCCGCTGCAGCGGCCTACTGTCAGAAAACTCACGGTGAAGTCGTAGTTCGCCACCCCGTCTACGGCAGTAATGGATCGAAGCTGCTTTTCCTTGCCGGAAAAAGAAGCTTCTGCACCTATACCAGCAAGAAAGACAGCTCCCAGATAAACATTCTGTTGAGCACGCTCTACACAACCAAGCCGACGTTGGCCGCCCTCGCCTACATTCTCAAGCCGCCGCCGTCGGGGTCGTGCAACGGGAACCCGGCCTCCTGCTATTGTTCGTATCTGGGGGGCTCGGATCAATTCGGTGGCACCACCGGTGCCGGCGGAGGATGGTACAACCAGAACTCGAGCGATCAAACGCTCGAGGCCTGCATCTTCCCCGACATGTCATCGATCGATTCGTGGGGCTTGACGTATCACTCGCACGGGATCGTTCGTGGCACCAACCTGCAGAAGGTGATGCGGTATAAGTACCCTAGCTGAAGTTAAAAGCAAACCGTCGTGCTGCAGACAGGTCTGCTCTTGCAGGCCTGTTTCTCTTAATAGCAAGGAAAGAGTCCCTTCTGCCGAATTAAGCTCTTCGAAAATCGTGAGCGAAAGAGTTGCCGGCATAAATGAGAGCGTGCCGCCCTCCGGCACCGGCTGCGTCGAGTGCCTAGCGGAGGATAGCTGGTGGTTCCATCTGCGCAGATGTGCCGAGTGCGGTCACATCGGCTGCTGCGATCAATCCTTGGGGAAACACGCTACGAAGCACTACCGTGCTACGGGTCATCCGATTATCGCGAGTTTCGAGCCTGGAGAGGCGTGGTTCTATAGCTACGAGACTGGCGACTTCATGGAGGGCCGGCGGATGGCCCCGCCCCGATCGCATCCCAAAGATCAACCCGTCCCTGGCCCGCAGGGCAAAGTTCCCGCGGATTGGGAGTCGAGGCTGTCTTAAGGCTGATTTAGCGCCGAAGGGGTCCGTTTTGTTTGTGCTTCTTGCAGCCGTTCGGCTTTGACTTGCATTTCTTCTTATTGGGATTCACTTGCTGACTGCCGGACGGTGCCGACATGCCTGGTCCCGGAGGTGGCGCCTGAGCCAACGTGCGTGAAACGTTAAGCACGCTATCATGTTATCACAGATCGAACGAAGTAGCGGGCTACAAAGCACCTGCCGGATGGAACGATCGTCGGTATAAGTTTTTCATCACTGCCGCTGTTCTTTTCGTCGCGTCGCTGAGCGCGTGCACGCGCGGCGGCGGCGTGCGCGCGGGCTCTCCGCACGTTCTGCGAATCGCTTACGCGGGCGATCCGGCGTCGCTCGTTCCGCTCGTTGCGATCGACCAAGAGATTATCGCGCTCGACACCCTTTTCTGCCAAACCCTCGTCGGTCTCTCATCCGATAACCGCGACGTTCCAATTCTCGTAACGCGCATCCCGTCACGTAGTAATGGCGACATCTCCCCGGACGGAACCGAAATCACGTATCACCTGCGGCCGGATGCGCGTTTTGCCGACGGCGTTCCCTTGACCTCGGCCGACGTCGCGTTCACGTACCGGGCCATTTTCGATCCTCGCAATCGTTCGACGTCGGTCGAACCGTATCGCCGCATCGTCTCCTTACGCACGCCGGATGCACGCACGGTCGTAATCCGATTGCGCCAACCGTGGAACGCCGCGGTCCACGTGCTCTTCGCGCAGGCCGACTACGTCTACGGCATTCTGCCGAAGCACGCTTTTGCGGACACGCAAGTCGTCGGTACCGCGTGGGAAAATGCGCCGTTCGGCACCGGGCCGTTCCGCGTCAAATCGTGGCTTCGAGGCGATCGCATCATCCTAGAACCGAATCCGTACTACCGGCCGCGGCCAAAGCTCGAACAAATCGTCTTGAGGATCGTCCCGAACCTAAACTCCAACTTCGTTGCGCTCCAGTCGGGCGCAGTGGACGTCGGAACGTTGACCGCCGAGAACGTCTCGCAGGCGGAGCACGTCCCGGGTCTTCGCGTTCGAAGGTTTCCCGAGAACGCGACTCACCTGCTCTACCTTCAGACGCAGACGGCACCGACGCGCGACGCTCGGGTACGACGAGCGATCGCCGTCGCGCTCGACTATCCCGCGCTCGCCGCCGCGTGGCACAACGAATACCCGGCCGCCGGGTCGTTTCTTCCACCGCCGATCGTCCACTGGAAGAGCGTTGTGATTCCGCCGTACAAACACAATGCCGCCGCCGCGAAGCAAGAACTCGACGCCGCCGGCTGGCGCATGCGACAGGGCGTTCGCTACAAGGACGGCGCTGCGCTGGCCGGCCTGATCGGCGTGAACTCGGAGGATCCGATCAACGTTCGGATCGCGACGCTCGTGCAGGAGCAGCTCGCGGCAATCGGCATGCAACTCACGATAAAGGCCAATCCCGTCCGCGTCTGGTTCAGTCCCGACGGTCTGCTGCGCAACGGCAAGGCCACGATCGTCGGCGAGACCTGGGTTGGAGGGGGCGATCCCGAACAATCTTTGAATTTTCGCTGCGTACAGGCCGTCAAAGGCGACGAGAATCACTCATTCTACTGCTCCAAGCGTTTCGAAACGCTCTTTGACGACGAAACGCGCACGCCGAGTCAGGCGCAACGCGATCGCGGCTTCAATGCGATCCAACTCCTCATCCATCACGACGTTCCCGTGATCCCGCTCTACTATGAAGACCGGCTGATCGGGCTGAGCGATCGCGTCACGGGCTACCGCCTGAACATGCTGTGGATTCCGGTCGGCGCCGAAACCTGGGACGCGCGCTAGCGAGCAGCAACCCGGGTAGCGAAGCTAGAGGAGCGCCCGGTCGCTTGCACATTCCGACTCGAATGCTACCATCGTGCTTGAGGAGGAATTCCAACATGCGTCGTTTCTTCTTGACAGCGCTGCTCGCGGCACTCCCGATTGCCGTGGCCGCGGCGACTCTCGCACCCTCAGCCATACTCGCGAGCCCGTCGACCTATGACGGCCAGACCGTTACGGTATCGGGAACGGTATCTAATTTCATGTCCAAGAGCACTGCAATGGGTCAGTTCTCCGGCTTTCAACTCTGCGACAGCAAGTGCATCAACGTGATCGATAAGACGAATCAAACGCACGCTAACGGCTCGTCGGCAACCGTCACCGGCACGTTTCATGTGTCATTCAAAGCACCTCACAAGACTTGGAGCAACGCGCTGACGATCGGCATGTAGCCGTCGCACCGTTTTCTTAACAAACGACGGAACGCACGAGGAAAATCGTGCCCGGAAAGATCGAAAAGGTCAGGATCGACCTCAAGCCGCAAGCGTGATCGCATCTGACGAAGTGGCGAAATAAATAGGGCCGGCGCTCAAACGCCGGCCCTATTCTTGAAGACGTGTACTCTAGGGACCGAGAGCTACGCCGATTGGGACTGCCAAGTAAGATCCCGTCACGACCTGCTTTGGAGTCTGCTGCCCTTTCGACGCATCGAAGACGAAGATTGATGGCGGTCCGTTGACGTTAGAGCCGCTCGTCGAATAGAGCACCGATCCGCCAAGCGCCACGCCGACTGGGCCCTTCAACGGCGGATTCTGCGAGGAGATCGTACGATGCGGCCGGCTCTTGCCGTTAGCGGAGCGAGAGTACTCGAGGATGTTGTTGTCGCCCGCATTGGCGACGTACAGCGCGCCCGTCTGGTTATTGAAATCCATACCGGTCGGCGTGTTTTGCTGACCCGTTCCGACGATCGCTCGCACCAGCGTCGGATTCGTGACGGGTGTCGAAAACTCGCTGACTTCGTTCGTGTCGGAAACGTAGAGGTTACCTGAAGCGTCTACCGCAACGCCGTTGATGTCCGAATGACCGTCGGGCAGCGCGATTCGCTGCAGCGTACTGGCGTTACCCTGGGCGCCGGGCGCATAGACGGCTACGTAGCCGTTCGTAAAGCCTCCTACGAACTCGTGACCGGCGCTATCGACTGCAACGCAGCTCGGTACGAAAGGAAGCGTCAACTCTCGCCTCGGCTGGTCGTACCCGGTGGCGTGTCTGGCGTAGACGAAAAGCGACTCGGCATCTTCATCGGTGACGAAGAGGCCGCCGTGGCCAATAGCAATCGGGCCGGGGTTGTACGATAGCACGAGCGACGAGCCGGCCGGAGTTGCAAGCGAACCGTCTGCGTTGCGCGCAAAGCGGAAAATCGACTTGCCGAACCAATCGCTGACGTACAATGCGCTTGAAGCGGACTCTTGCCGCTCCAACGATTTCAGGAGCGACGGCGACTGCAACGGTGAGGTTGCGGCGTTTGGTAACGAGGAATTTGCAGTGTTCGGCAGAGAGCCTCCGCCGCTGCAGCTCGAAAGCGCGAGACCTCCGAGCGTGAGAACGGCCACAAATCCGGGAAGCGATCGTTGAAAGATAGTGCGAAACATAATCCCTCCAGTCCGATGAGTAAGTGCCGAGGCTTTTCGTTCCCATAACTCATCCCTTCGAACCCGGTGCTCGGTTGCCAAACGACTCGTCCGATTTACAAGGCAAGCGAGCGATGGTACGATGCTGCCCGGGGAGGTGCGAGCGTTGGCGCCCACGGGGATCGGTTTCGGTGAGGTCTTTGCCTTCTTATTCATCATGGTCGGCCCACTACGGGTGCTCGGATCCTTTGCGACCCTGACCGGTGGTCTCACGGACGACGCTCGGCAGCAACTCGCGTTACGCACCGCGGACTCGGCGAACGTCTCGCTGCTTATCGCGGCGTTTTTGGGCAGTCAAATCCTTGCGAAATGGCACGTTTCAGCGGGGAGGCTGCAGCGCAATCTATGAAAACCGGCGCCGCGAGCGACGCTGACTACTCCCGACCCGAATCTCGCGCCTTTGCGGTAATTGCGCTCATCGCACTTCCTGTAATCTTGTCAATCCTGCCGAGCCGCTATCAGCTCTTGCCGAAAGGCATTCCGTTCCTACTCGCTTTGGGGATGGCTGTCCCGATGCTCGCGGCGCAGTTCGCGCGAAACAAAGCGTTCTGGACGCGCGCCGAGCGCTACGCGGCGGCGACCATTCTGCCGCTTGCAACGTGTTTCCAGCTCGCTCTGCTCGCAGTACTCCTGCGCGACATGGCAAAAGCCCACTCCAACATAAGCGGCATGACGCTCCTCACGACTTCTATCGCGATTTGGGCGACCAACATCCTCGTCTTCGCGCTGGCGTATTGGCAGGTCGATCGGGGCGGCCCCGGCGGCCGAGTTGCGGGCTTTCACGGCAGGGCGGATCTTTCGTTCTCGCACGGAGATCCGTCCGATAATTTTCCGGCCGATTGGCGACCGGTTTTCGCCGACTACTTCGCGTTTGCGTTTAACACCGCGGCTGCGTTTAGTCCCACCGACGTCCTTCCGCTAACGCCCCGCATGAAGATGATGATGACAGTTCAAAGCATCATCTCGCTGATCACCGTGATCGCAGTCGGTGCGCGTGCGATCAACATCCTCGGGAGCTAGGTCTCATGGCACCTCAGCCTCCATCTCTTCAGGCTCTTCGCTCGGCTTAAACAAAGCTTGCGCGATTGCCGTCGGAACGACCGCGGTCAAGATAACGACGGTTACGAGTGCCGTGTATTGCGCCTCGTTAATGTAGTGATGAGTCAGGCCGTATAGACTAGAAATCGTTCCAAAAGTGAGTCCGGTAGCCATCATCAACGTCAGGTAGTTAGCGTTTGAGCTCGGATACCGAAACGCGTACCGCGCGAGAGGGAAGACTCCAACGATCTTGGCTATTACCTTGACAAAGAACATTAGGGCAATCAGCCCCGCGCCGCCGATCGCGGCGCTGAATTCGATGTAAGTCCCGGCCTTGAGAAAGTAGAACGGCGCGAGGACCGTCATGGTCATCGTTTGGAGTCGTCGCTTTACGTCCCGATAGGTCATCATCAGCCCAGCGCATCCGAGACCCAAGAAGTACGCGGGAAGCACACCCTCGCTCTTTGCGTACGTAGCCAGCGCCGCCAGCAGGAAGATTACGCCGAAGAGAACTCGCAGCGCGGGCTCGCTAACGTAACGCTGCGTACGATCGATGACGCGAGGCAGAAACCTTGGAACGATCGCCACGACCGCAACGATTGCCGCCGCCAGCGCCGCGAGCCAAAGATTATAGTTTGCAAATAAGAGTCCGAGTGCGACTACCGTGCCCAGGTCGGTGAAGAAACACGCGGCAAGGATCAACTGGCCGAACTCTCTGCCGGCAAGCCCCGATTCAACCATCACCGCATAGACTACGGCTACCGAGGTCGTCGACATGGCGATGCCCGCAATTTTTGACGCATCCAGCGTCCAATGCCCGAAAAAGTATGTAAATGCCATCGCCGCAAGAAACGGTGCGCCGAAAGACGCCGCACCGATCGCCGTCGAAGGCAGCAGTTGCTTGCGCAACACCAGTGGGTCGATTTCAGCGCCCGCGAGAAACGTTAGGAGAATACTGCCGAAGCCTGCCACGAAATCGATCCACGCGTTGGTGCGCAGAGCGATCAAGTTACCGGCGATCATGCCGATAACGATTTCAACGAGGGCGGCGGGCATCTTGACCCGGATCGCGACGAATGCGCTGACGGCGGCCAATAGCATCCAGACGCCCGCTATCAGCCACATGTTATTGGTGTCTAAGAAGTGATGCAAATCAAAGCTCCTGTCAAAGTATGTTGTGCGACAGGAGCCATCAGCCGCTAACGCGGCGGTTTAAGGGAGCTCCATCCCAGGACGTACGAATTCAGGTTGCTCCGCGTTTTACCTGCTCGAACGGGTTGCGATGCGTTTCGCGTCGAAGCTACGGCTGTAGGGAGGCCGCGAAAGCGAATTGATCTTTGCTGTCGCGTTTGCCGGCGCGATCTTTGCGTCAGGTGCCGGCGACTCGCAGGTACGGCCGCAAGCGACGGCAACACCGCGCATCGCCGAGCTCGGGATCGCGTTGCCGGCAGTCGGAGGACGCCAGGGACCGCGCTATCTCAAAAGATACTTCGGCGCGGCGGTCTTGCAGGATATCCGCGATAACCTCCACGCAACCTACGTGCGCACCGGATGGCGTCCGGACGGGTTGGCCTTCGAGTCACAGCGGTGGCGCCGGGAGGACCGGGAACTCGATGCGATCTGCGGCGCCGGACTGCACGCGATGATCATCGTACCTAGCCCGCGTGACGACAAGAACGGCAACGAGGACCTCATCGCTAACGTCGCTGAGTTTTTCTCGCGTTACACGCAGCGCGAGCCCGGCTGTCTGCGTTACGCTGAGATCGCGAATGAAGCCGACCTTCGTGCGAACGGCTTTACCGACGTAAAGGAATACGCGGCATTCTACCTGCGGGTCGCTCCGACCGTTGCGGGCTTGGGAGTCAAAGTCCTCACCAGCGGCACCTCCGGAAGCGATCTGCCATGGACGGAGACGCTGGCCGCGATGCTGCGCGCCGCCGACCCGAGCCCGCCGATCGGCGGTTTCGGTTTCCACCCCTACGGCGTGCCGCCCGCATTAATGCCTCACGAAATGAATGTGATGCGTGCCGCGGTCGGAGCCGCCGCCGATGGATCGATCCCGCAAGTCTACGTAACTGAAATCGGCCAAAAGCGCGCGGACGATCTTTATCAGACGATCGTGAATCTCGCTCGGTTGACGCCCACGATCACGATCTACGAATACATGGCGCAACCCAACGAGAATCCCGAGTACGGCCTAAAGAATAATCCGGAGCTCTACCAAGCCGTCCAAAGGGCGTGGGCTACGATAACGAGCGCAGCACCCGCGGGCCCGTTTCCCATACGACACGATCTCCGATGTAGCGGGGATGGTGCTGCTCCTGAAGAAACGATTGCAGCCCGCAAGCTAAGCGAAGAAACCTATGGGCAAACGATAAGGAGTACACAATGCCACTTTTTCGTTCGATTCTCATCCCAGCGCTACTAGGCCTAGTCGCAGTACTTTTCGCCGCAAATCTCCTCACCACCGCGTCGGCGCAGACGCAGAACACAAGACCTCTCAGGCAAGAGAGCTACATCGTTGGGGTTCAAAACGGCGTTAGGAACAACGTTCCGTTTAGAACGGCCCCGGGCTACAAGCTTATTTCGGTGATACCATGTGGCGGGGCCGGCGGCCCTTACGGTCAGGGAGCTTACCTCTGCACGATTGAGAAGCAAGAGCAAGATCACGATCGGTAATCTCGCCCAGCCCTACCTACGCGACGAAAGGGATCGACCATGGAAATTAGCGCTCGCAATCAGCTTCGCGGTCGCGTGAAGTCGGTGTCTACCGGAGCGGTTATGGCAGAAGTAGCCGTCGATATCGAGCCCGCCACGATGACTGCGGCCATTACGGCCTCATCCACGGAGCGCCTTGGATTGAAGATCGGCGACGAGGTGGTCGTCATCGTTAAGGCGACTGAGGTGATGATAGGAAAATGACTCGCATTGCTTTTTCCTTGCGTTAGTCGTCGCATCGCTAGCGCTCGCGTTCTCGAGGTAGAGTATTGCGAGACAGAAACAGCACCGGCTGCTCGTTGATGACGCTCTGTTCGAACGGTTCATAGCCACACCTCTTTACCACTCGCAGCGACGCCAGATTCTGCGGGTTAACTAGGCACACGGTGCGCGGGTGCGGTATATGAGCATCGGTCCAGGAGAGCGCCGCGCGCACGGATTCCGTAGCGTATCCTTTCCCGTGAAAGCGGGAGGCCAGCGCGAATCCTAGCTCCGGGCTACCTCTCATCGAGGGCGCGATGTCACGTTTGAAATCCGCAAAGCCAACCTCCCCAACGAAATCGCCGGACACCCTCTCTTCGATTACCCAATATCCGAAGCCCATAAGGACCCAGTGTCCCACGTATGAGAGCAGCCTCGTCCAGGTCTGCTGTTCGGACGCTGCTCGCCCGCTTATAAATTTCGTTACGTTCGGATCGGACCACATTGCCACACAATGCGATAGGTCGTCGCGGCGGTGCCCGCGCAGGCGTAGACGCGCGGATTCGAGGACCGGCACTGACGCGATGGATTCTGTCATGCTCGCCAGGCCGTTCTGCGCGTACCGGCCTGAGTCCCCGACGCCGAGTCTTGGGAGGCGTTGCCGGCGCCAATCAAAACGTAAATCGAGATGGCCACTGACCGAGCAACGAAAATCGCTTGCGCAGCCGTGGTTACCGCGATGATGCTTTGGATGACCGCAACGGCGGGCACGTGCGCGCAGACGACCGAACCGTCGCCATCTCCAAGCCCCGCCGCGCCGTCGGCTGCGGGTGAGGATACAAACGCCGATACCGGCGGCTTCGATGCGAGCAGCCTCACGCCGGCGCAGCAGGAAGCGCTGCGGCTCGCGATCATCAAGACCTCGCAGAATCCAGTTGGAAACATCACTGTTGTTCCGTTCCAGAACAACTTTAACTACGGCTTCGGCCCGTACACACGTTTCCAATACAACCTCAACGTGCAGCCGGTTATCCCGATCATGCTGAGCAACAAGATGAATCTCATCGCTCGAACGATCGTTCCGGTCGTGAATCAGCCGTCGCCCGAGTCGCCAACGGTCTGTGCTTCGCCAGGAGGGTGTCCTTCGACGTTCGGCCTCGGCGACGTTCAAGAGCAGCTGTTCTTTGCGCCAAAAACGAAGCCGGGCCAGCTTATCTGGGCCGTAGGACCGATTTTCCAGTTTCCCACCGCGACTCCGAACGCGCTCGGTTCCGGCAAGTGGTCCGTCGGGCCCGATGCCGTTGCGCTGCTAATGCCGGGGAGTTGGGTGCTCGGCGCGCTGGCGACGCAGCTGTGGTCGGTCGCGGGTCTACCCGATCGTCCGAGTGTCAACTCTTTTCTCGTTCAGCCGTTCGTTAACTACAACCTGAAGGGCGGATGGGCGGTCACGACCGCGCCGATCATGACTTCGAACGCGAGCTTGCCGGGAACCAAGTGGACGGTGCCGCTGGGCGCGGGTGTTTCAAAGACCTTTAAGGACGGCGGTCAGCTGATGCAGCTGGCACTGCTGTACTACACAAATGTCGTGCGTCCGCTAGCTGCACCGCAGACAACGCTGCGTATATCATGGAGCCTTCTGTGGCCGGTGAAGCGCGGGATCGACATTCAGCAGCTTCTCCAGGAGGCGAAGTAGACTACTTTACTTCGACGTAAATCGCCTCGAAAGGCTGATCCATATTGTTTTCCGCGTTATGTTCCCACGGCTCGTCGAAGCTCAAGAAATCGCCCTTCTTTGCGTGAACGCGATCGACTCTACCGTCCGAGAACGTGAACATAAAGTCGGCATCCGTCAGGAAGACGCCAACCCCGCGCTGATGCTGGTGCATGACCGATTTCTCTCGGCTGCCGTAGCGAATGCGAACCACGCGGAGAGTATCATTTTCGGTTTCTACCGTGTAGTGCTTAGGGTCGAGGACGGTGGCGTCCCGTTCGAGCTTCGTCGTTGTGGCCATTTACGAAGGTCCTTTCTGAAGGTCTGATGCTTGCGCGATCGAGGAGGTGCGATGGATTCAGCGGGCGTGCGACTCGGCCTGCGATTAACACAGCTTCGCACGACAAAGTGAGCCTATCGGCCCAAGCAGTATATGGGGCAAACGGCCCGCGAACCTTACCAGTTGCCTACGGACCTTGGCGGCCGGACAGGCCTATCTTGACACTCTCTTGACGATTGCGTCGTAGAGTTCACGATCATGAAGGGTCTTTTGGCGATCCTGGCATGCGCCGTTCTTTCGGCTTGTGCGCACACGGGCAGCTCGGGGACCAGCACCAACGGTGCGAGCCAAATGGGGGCCATTTTCAAGGTCGCACCTCAAGGGGGTGCGAATCCCTTCCCTTTGGAGGTAACTTATGTCGCGTAACGTTGCAGCAACTCTTGGACTCGTAGTTGCTTTTCTCTCAGTGCCGCTCGCGGCGGCGGCTCAGGACACGACGATGTCGGATTCCGATTATATGGCAAAGATTGCAGCCGCCGCGCCTCCGGCCGTCGTCAAGGGCGCAACGATCGTGCAGATGCAAAAAGACGGCACGATGCGTAGCCTTCAGACCGGGTCGAACGGCTTCACATGCATGCTTGCCGACCCCTACGATGCGATGTGTTTGGACGCCAACGCCCTGCTATGGGCGCAGGCGTTGATGAAGCATACCGCACCACCCGATAGCATCGGCTTCGTTTACATGCTAGCCGGCGATAACGGCGCGAGCAACACCGATCCCTATGCGAGAACGGCCACTTCCGATAATCACTGGATCAAAACCGGACCGCATGTCATGATCGTCGGGTCGGCCGCAAAGTCGCTGGGCTACCCCACGACCTCCGATCCCGATCCAACGAAGCCGTACGTTATGTGGGGCGATACGCCCTACGCGCACGTGATGATTCCGATCGCGATGCCCCCACAGTAGCTACCGTCGTCCTAGTCCTTCCGACAGACGGGTGGAGCAGGCGCCGGTTCTTCCGTGGCGACTGCAACCTTCCATTTCTGCGGCCCCTTCGAGACGACTTCGATCATGTGAGGAATGGGCAAGGGAAAGCCAGGGCTGACGACAGTGCACTTATAAGCGCTTTTGTTACTGCACGCTGAAGACGGCGCCCGCTGTTCGACATAGAACGATCGGGGTGTATGGAGAGAAATCGGGGTCGACCGAATCCTCGCGGCATAGCAGGACTGAGGTAACGTTACGAAGGCCTGGACGATAAACGTCGACGGGCTAGCACCGGCGTTAACGCTGGTCGCGGTTGCCGGTTCCCACGCCGGAGCTGCTACGGATACCGACGGAAGGATTGAGAACAATAACACGATCGCCGCCGAGCGGCCAAAATGACGCATAACATGGACCTCCTTAGCAAGAGCAAGCGATACCTCGTAAAGTTAGGGTACGCTATACCTTAAACCTCGTTCGCCGATCCGAGTCCGGCGTTGGGTCGAGGGCTCACCGGGAAAGAGGGCCGAGCGAACCCAGCCGCGCAGGTCATCGATGATGAAAACCTCGCGCGGCATCTTGAGTGCAGCCGCCGCCCTCGTCGCGGTTGTCGCGAGTCTAGCCCTGCCCTGTCGCTCGGTAGCCGCCGACGCATCCGCCGCCGCTTCGATCCAAACGGTCGTTCGCAATTTCATGACCGCGAATCATTTAAGGGCCGCTATCGTGCAGGTGCGCTCGAACGCTAGCGATGTGTATACCGGAGCCTTCGGCGAATCGATGACCGGCGTGCCGGCCACTGACGATATGCACTTTCGCAACGGCGCGCTGGCCTTCACGTATATGGCGACGCTGCTCCTCGAGTTCGTCGACCAGAAAAAGGTCACGCTTCAGACCAAGCTCTCCACCTTCTTTCCCGACCTTCCGCGCGCGAACCAAATCACCCTAAAGGATCTCGCGCAAATGACTTCCGGGTATGCCGATTACGTCTATCAGGACGAATTCCAAGACGCGCTCTACCGCGATCCATTCCGGCAGTGGACACCCGAAGAGTTGATCCAAATCGGAGTCTCGAAACCGGCGCAGTTCGCACCGGGCACGAACTGGGGATACTCGCACACTAACTACGTGATCCTCGGCCGAGTCCTCGAAAAGATCGCGGGCATGCCACTCGTCGATGCGCTCCGACAGTTCGTTTTGGAACCGATGGGACTCAAAGAGACGACGGCGTCCACGACGCCCATCGTGCCACAACCGGTTTTGCACGCGTTTACGTCCGAACGCCGCGCAACTCTCGGCATCAATGCGGATCTACCGTTTTACGAGGAGGCAACGTATTGGAATCCCTCATGGACGACGATCGAAGGCGCGGTCGAAACGACCGGCATCACCGATCTGAGCCGCTCGCTCGAGGCGGTGTCATCCGGTAAACTCTTATCGCCGGAGTCCTCAAAAGCGCAAATCTCTCCGAGCCTTATCGGTTTCGGGCATGCGCAGGCAGGATGTCCTGCCTGTCAACAAGCGACTGCGGAATTGAGCTATGGCCTGGGCGTAATACGTTCGGGCCCCTGGATCACTCAGACGCTCGGATTCGCCGGTGCGTCGGGCGCGGTCGGCTACCTGCCGGCACGGAAGCTGACGATTGCGGTGGAAGCAACGAACGGTCCTGGCGCGTACGACGCCAAAGGCAACGCCGGGCTCGGCGCGGTCGATCTCTTCCGGAAACTCGCCAACCTGCTCGCACCAAATACGCTGCCGTCGCGCCAAAAGTGAGCTTGCCGCCTTTGCGCGCGATTCTCTACTCCTTTGCGAACCGTTGCGATCCGTGCTAAAAGGAAGTATGCGCTTTGCGATCATCCGCGGCTGGGCGGCGCTCGCGACCGCCCTTCTTACGGCCGTCGGTTCGGATGTTAGCGTCGAGTTCGCTGAGAACAGCGGCTGGCTGGGCGGTGCGCTCCGGGACAACCAGCACGAGGCAGTTCTGCCGACGCTGCTTTTCGGTGCGGGCGTTACTTTATCGCTGACGCTATTCGTGCTGCTCGCGCGCATTTACCGTGACGACCCGCTTCTGTCCCGCATCGGCGATTTCCGGACGCGCTTTGTCGATACGGCTTGGTCGCTCTTTGGAAGCGTGCTGTGCGTCGTCGCCATGGAGGGGTATGAGACGCGGTTCGGTGGCTCGTCGCCGTTCGATCCACGGTCCGTCGTTCTGTCGCACGCGTTGCCACTTGTTGTCACTTTTGTGGTAATGGGTGCGATCGTACACTATGCGCTGCGTGCCGCCATCCGCACCGCGCGCCGTGCCAGTGGCTTAGTTGCCGAAGTTTTCGAAGAGTTTCTGCGTAAACTTCGGGGCGAGAGTACGACGCCTGGAATGGTCCAGCGATCGGCATTCGTTCTCTACGTCGTTCACGGTCCGTTAGCCATCGTGGATGGTTCCCTTGGTTTGCGCGCGCCACCCGTTCGATTTTTGCTCGACATCGCATAGCATAGATCCGGGGAGAGCGCAGGACGCGATCTCCCTAGGGAGACCGAACGGATGCGAACACTCACGCGCTCATTCTGCGCGCTTGTCGCCATTATACTCACTGCCGTGGTAGCTCGCGGCGCCGAGCTTACCAACGGTGCGATTCTAGGTACCGTCCTCACGGCGGCTGGAAAACCACTGCCCGGCGCGCTTGTCAGCGCGGTCGCCCCTACGGGCCGTTACTCCGCGACGAGCGATGCCGGCGGTCGCTTCACCATCTTGGGCATTTCTCCGGATACGTACGCGGTCGGCGTAGAGCTAAAAGGCTACGAGCCGTCGGCGATGACCGTCGTCGTGCTGCCCGGAGCGCACGAGCTGCTTCGGTTCAACTTGCGTCCCTCGCTCAAAGAAATCGCTCGAGTGCAGGCCAAAAATCAAGCCTTTACGATCGGAAACACCGCGGACATTTTCACCGTTCAGGGCGAGCAGGCACAGGCTGCGAATCCACAAGCCTCTTCCTCGGGACTGGCTAACTACTCGCGCGACACGATTCAGGGCGCGATATCGGACGTCCCCGGTGTCCAACAGGACTCATTTGCCAATATCATCGTTCGCGGTGGAAAAGTACAAGATACGGTTTACGACTACGACTCCGTTCCCGTTCCGCAGGGGCTTATCGCCGAGCCGGGCGGAAACATCGTAGGGGCGCAACTTGGTACCGCCGGAGTCAGCGCCAATACCGTGACGTTGGGCGGCTACAGTGACGAAAGTCAAAACGCGTTGGGTGGCGTTGTCAACGAGATTCCGCTCGTTGGCACGTATCCAGCAAAGTCGACGTTCGAGATTGCCGACGGTATTGGTGCGCAGCTCGGAGAGATGAAGTTTAGCGAGCAGGGAGCAACGCCGGATTTAAAATGGCGATACGCCCTGTCGTCAACGGTCGGCAACGAGTATTTTGCATACGGCGACGGATATACATTCTATCCCGCCGAGCAAGGCACGTATGGACTGGGGTTCCAAACTCGCTCGCAATACGCGATAGCCGGAAACGTCCACTACGCCGCGACGCCGCGCGACGATCTCTCCGCTACGTTTCTGACTGGAGCGGCCGCGTATCAGCAGTACGACACTCCATACCAAGGGCAGCAGTGGTCGACCTTCAACGCCCCAGGTGTTGCCTTTCCGGGCCAACCCGCGAATCCAAATACACAAGTCGACACGCCCTCGATTGCGCGTGGCACCTATGGTGTTGAAAAGCTGCAATGGATTCACGATTGGCCGCACTCGCTAGGGCGACTGCAACTCTTTCAGTCCCAGGTCGGTGCCGTCGCGAACGGCCCTGAATGGGACGACCTCTCCTTTTCCGACGGAGTCATCTCGCTGTATTCAACCCAATATCAGCGTGAGGATGGAATCGGCTACGACTTCGAGGACCAGGCAAACGAAAAGACCGATATACGCGCAGGTGCACAGTACGATGTCAATACCAGTAACATCTACCAGATCGTGCCGACCGTACCGCAAATCGTTACAGCTGCGCCGCGCCTAAATCAATATCTCGTATACGTTAGCGACACCTGGAACATGACGCCTCACTTTTCCACTATGGGCTCGCTGCGTTACATCGGGCAGCATTCCCAGACGAGCGACGGCGTTATTTATGGCGATGGTGCCCTCGACCCACATCTTTCGTTAGCTTATACATTCGCCGATCTCAACGGATTCAGAGCGAACTTCGACCATACCTCGACCCCGCCGCTGCCGCTGGAGGTCCAACGGACCTGTGTCCCCGCTAGCGCTTGCAGCAACGACTCCGGCGGAAATGCCGGCGGTTCGGTTCCGAGCTTTTCGCTAGCCCCGGAAACTGCCGACGATTACGCGCTCTCTTACGAACACGGAGGACCTATCCAGGTTCGGCTCACCTACTTCGTCGAGAACGAGAAGAACGTCATAGACGTGCTGCCGACAAACTTTCGCAACGCAGCCAACGCCGGCGAAAACCCGAACGCCATCGGCGTTCCGACGAATGCCGGTCAACTGCGATCGCACGGGTTGGAGCTTTGGGTGAGCGCCGGCGGTTTCACGCTCAACGCCAACTCCAACCGCACGTATTCGTCGAGCATCTATCAGTTCGCGTTCAACGATCTAAACGCCGCGGCGATCCTAGCAGGGCATCTTTTTCCCGCCAATTACATTCCCGAGTTCACGGCGACCGCTTCTTACGAGTTCACCTTCGCTCACCGGCGCCTGCGCGTCACCCCGATGCTTTCATACGAAAGCGGATACCCGTACGGCAACGGTACGATGGTTTGGGAGATAGTTAATGGCGTACCCACACAAGTTCCGAACGATAACTTTGTAAACCCCGGCTACAACTACTACTTTCTCAAGAATCCGTCAATACCGTTCAACGCTCAGACCAATCCTTACATGACGACGCTGGGCACGAGCGAAGGCGCCGATCCGAATACGCTGCGCACGACGCCGCAGACCCTGACGTCCCTGCATCTCGAATACGATCTCTCACCGCATTTGACCGCGATGTTCGATGTCGTAAATCTCTTCGGAGTCGATACACCGACCCAGCTTCAAGGGAACCCTTACCTTATCGGGCCACCGGGGTACACGGGCGGGAACCTCTTCTACGAACGGGCTTACGGAGCGCAGTATTGCAAGAAGTGCCTGTTTACGCTCGGCAACGGCGTACCGACGAATAATGGCCAATATGCGGTCGTGCCTTGGAACTACGGAACGGCGGGCTACGTCCCCGAAGCGTATCCGATGGCTCGTACGGCACTGATTCGCTTACGGTATCGTCTGTGACGTTTCCTTAGTCGTATGCCGGATGCTATCATAGAACTTCGGAGGATTATTGGAATGATCAAGATGGCGAAATGCAGCTTGACGCTGGCCTTTGCGGTACTCTTTACTCTACCAGCTTTAGCCGCAACGCAGATAGTCTCGGTTCTATACGCGGGATCGCTTGTTACGCCGATGGAGGGCCCAATTAAGGCCGCCCTTGCGAATCAGGACATCGACTTTCAGGGACAGGGTGGCGGAAGCAAAATGCTTGCGAATCTCATTTCCGCGGGCGCCAAGCGGCCGGACATCTTTATCAGCGTCGACCCGAAGATCGTCTTAGGGCTAGGTTCCAAGGTTCTCGACGCTGAGACGTTTGCGTCTACGAGCCTCGGGATCGGATGGACGAATAGTTCGAAGCATGCCGCGCTCTTCGAGAGCGTAGCAGCCGGCAAGACTCCGATCGTCGCCGCACTATCAACGCCGGGGCTTGCAATCGGTCGGACCGATCCAAAGCTCGATCCCAAGGGTGTTTACACCGTTGAGGCGATGAAACTTCTCGCCGGGGCCGATGGCGAACAGCGGATTCTCGGCGACCCTGAGAACGACGCCCAGATCTTCCCAGAGGAGGATCTGCTAGCGCGCATCGACACCGGTCAGGCCGATGTCGGTTTCTTCTACCGGACGGAGGCCGTTGCAAGAGGGCTGAAGTTTGTGCCGCTCCCCGGCAAGGCTTCGATGAGCGATCAGATCACTTACGCGATTGTGGATTTGCGCGACGCTCCTCATCCGGCCGTAGCGCGCCGGTTCGAGCAGTTCATCTTGAACGGTCAGGGAAAGACCCTTCTGCAGAGTGCTGGTGTGGAGTATCTAGCAACACCGGTCGTCCTGGTGAAGCGGAGCTGAGCGAACGGCAGACATTTGCTATGGCCAATCCCAAAGGAGACCTTCTGCCGCTGCGCCGCTGCAACCGGAGAGTCCATAAAGGACCAGCGCACCGCCGCCGATTGCGAAGGCCAGTAGCACGGACGCGACAATATACAGCAGTAGCGGAACGGATTCGCCCTTCTTCCTGCGGTTAGCAACGAAAAGCGCCAGCGCGGCAGCGACGAAGACCGCAAAGAGGGCCAAAACTCTCGTCAAGAAGACGGCTTTGCTCTCTGGGCAGTATCGTGACGACAGATCCTGCGAAACGGCCATCCGCAAGTGGTCTACCGCGAGGACAACGACCTTGTATCCGTCCGCCATACTCAAAACAAACGTTGTGACAAGCACCAGGAGATGCCGAAAAATAAAAGGAAACCGGCGGCGATCGCAACGAGCAGCAAGAGTACCGCACCAATAAAGCACGACACGCGAAGAACCGCGTTCCCCGCGCGCAATCGAGTCCAGGCGACTAATCCGACCGCTGCACTGCAAGACAAAACGATAACCGTCCACATGAGCGCCGTCGCAAACGCGCTTTTGCTTAGACACATGAACGTGGTAACGCCGGCAGCGGAAACGCCCGGCGCGCCCAGCCCCATCGAATACGGCGCCCACCTATAACACCCGTAAAAGATACTGAGCCCCAGCGCTCCCGTAAAGACCGCAAAAGCCAGAAGAATGGCGGTGCCGAAACGCGCCCCGCGAGCGTGTAGCCCGTAAGCCGCGCCAGCGAGCGCCAAAAAGAGGCCCCACAACCACATAAAAGCGTGCGCGTCTTGCCGCGCACAATAGCGAGCGCCTAAACTCGAGATTACATCCAAGGTGACATCTCTACTTAAGGCGCCTAAGGAGAAACACAAGATTCAGACGGTATTATGAATGGGGAAGCATTTCCAGCTTTTCGCGCTCGGCCTTGGTCTGCGGACGTTCGGCGTCAAGAGCTTTTCAAAGGTCGCGCAGCTACTAGGCGGAGAACCGCCAACGCTGAGGCCCTTGCGATCGGGTCCGCTCATCACGAAGCCGTTGGAGGACGTATGCAATGTCGCGCAATACGCAAATGGAGGACGCAGGCCGGTCTAGCGGGACCGCCAACGGCGATGAGTCGCTCATCGACTACATGGAAAACGCTCCCCAACCGTTACCGCCCCGGGATCCCATCGGCCCACCGGACGTGCAGCCGGGCGAAGCGCCCGTACAGACTGACGAGTAACGCGCACACTTCTGGGAGCAACAATGCATTCGAATAGGCTGTTTCCTCGTGTGGTCATTTTGCTCGCCATTGGTACAATCGTTGCCGGCTGCGCTCCGCACGTCGCATTTGCACTGTCGAAGGACGACCAAGCACGTTTCCAAGGCCGCGTCCTTCGCGTCCCGGTGCGGGGTCACGACCCGTCGATCTTTGGCTTGAATAATTGCATCGTATACAAAGCGCAGACGGCGCACGACGACATCGTCGGATGGTCGGTAGTTCTTGCTTCCGATTGGGGTCAGTCGAGCTATCCCAAGTGGGCGACGGTTTGCACGTCGCAACGCATCAGATACACCGGCAAATACATCGTCGCCGATTTTTGCGCACAAGCGCTCGGCGCCGGCGGCGGGTGCGCGGGCGGCGACGGCACATATCGCAGCCGCACGGGGGACGCTCAAGGCTGGCAGATTCAGACGGGCAAAAGCTGGGTCGCCCTACCGAAGTACTGACAAAAGTTCGGCCCAGGTACAAGTCTTACGGGGCCCGGTATCGAAGATTGCGCGGCCTATGTTAGACCGAAATCCCCCCGGGACGTTCGGCGTGCGCGTTTGGGTGCTGGCGGCGGCCATTTTCGCCGCAGCTTATCTGGTTTGGGTGGTTCTCGCGGGCGCTTTCGAGGCGTTCCTGCTCCTCTTCACCGCGATCCTACTCGCGGCCGGGCTTCGCCCGATAGTCGAGCGGCTGAGCACGCGGATGCCGTTTGGCGCGGCAGTTTCGTTGGCGTTTGGCGCCTTGTTGATCGTCGGAACGGCGCTGGTTATCGTCTTGAATGCGCCGATAGCTTCGGAACTCATCAAGTTCATACAGTCGCTCCCCGCTATACTTGCTGCGCTTCAGGACCGGCTCGTCGCGCTGCAGCGATTCATCAAGAGCGACCAGTTCGTACAGCAAATCGCGACGATGTTGTCGGGCAACGCCGGTGGAGCAATCAATTTGATCGGCTCTCACCTTTTGGCGGGGCCGGCGTTTGTGGGCAAAGCGATAGGGAACCTATTGCTCATCCTGCTGCTCTCACTGGCGTGGATGCTCGCCGAGGACGAGCTGGCGCAGTTCGTGCTCAGCCTTTTTCCGCCCGGCGTGCGCCAGGATTGGCGCGAGGCGTTCATCCTGATCGGCCAGCGCCTTAGCGCGTACGTTCAGGGTGTCGTTATTAACGGCACGATCGTGGGCGTCGTGATGGGCATCGCGCTGGTAGTTTTGGGCGTCCCCTACTCGCTATTGCTCGCATTCATCGTTGCCTTGGCGCAAGCAATCCCGATGGTTGGTGCGGTCATTTCGGGAATCGTCGTGCTGTTGGCGGCTTTGGCTTCGGTTGGCTGGGCGAAGATGCTGATCGTGATTGGGATATTCGCCGTCGTGCAAGTGATCGATCAGAACGTGCTCTCGCCTATCATCTTCGGACAGCGCGTGCAGATGAACTTTCTGCTGATTATTTTCTCGACGGTCGTCGGCGGGTTGCTGCTCGGAATCGCCGGCGCATTTCTCGCGGTGCCGGCTGCGGTCGTGCTGCAAGTGATCTTGGTGCAGATCGTCGCCCCTGCAATCCGGCGGGCAAACGGGGTCACGCCCGATGGCGCCGCTCTTCCGTTAAAGAGTCCCGAAACCCGGAATTAGGCGAGCCCGACGCAACTCGCATCGGGCTCGCCGGCATCGCTATTGGCGGATGCTAATCGCCATCGTCTCTTCGTTGGACCCCAGGAAGCCGCATGCCGTGACGCTTCCCCATAAGTTGCTGAGCCAAGTACCAACCGGCGGTCTCATAGCCGGCCGGAAGGGACGTCGGACTGGGAATCGGGGTAATACTCAGCGAGGAGCAACTCATGCTCGGCGGGACGCTCGGCGAGGGAATCTCTGCAAGCGATGGAGGATTCGTTCCGCCGCCGTGGAGCTTACGCTCGTCGAGCGCGTCGAACAAATTCGAGGTTGCTCGATCGCCATCGGCCGGCGACAAGCCTTCTGAAACACCCTTTGCTTCGTCCGGTAACGACGAGAACGTCGGCATATCGAAGACCGCTTCGATAAGCTTGGAGACCGAGCCGTGATCGGCAAAGTCATGAACGACAACGCCGGTCTTAGAGAACGGCGAGATCACGAGCGCCGGCAAGCGAACGCCATCGCCGCACGGGTAGCCTTGCTCGGGCCCGCTCCTATCCTGCGGGCAAGTTTGTCCAAAGCCCGGAGGCGCCAAGTGGTCGTAGAAGCCTCCACTGTCGTCCCATGTAACGATGATTATGGAGTCTTTCCAGTACTTGCTTTTCGCAATGGCGTTGATGACTTTAGCCAGATAGGCCTCGGCTACCTGATGATCGGAGCTACCGCTGCCCGGATGATCGTCATCGCCGACGTAATATTTCTTACCGGATGGGTTGTTGGTAAAGATCGAGTCGGCCGGCACGAAGCCGTACGCATTCTCGTTTCCGCCTTTCACCCAAAAAACTCCCGATCCCGGAAGTTTCCCGCCGTTGATGTCTGAAATCAAACCGTTGCTTTGCGTGTTGTCGCGCAGCGTCCGTTTGCTCGCGAAGGCCGACTGCGCGTTATTGATGTAGTCGAAGTAGAGTGGAGCGGTATGATGCGCGGAGAAACCCGCGTTAGCCGTATAGAGTCCTTCCTCATACCATGCCCACGGTAAAGAGGAACGATGGGATCTCCCCTCCTTAGAGATATCGCGACCGATGAAGCCGACGACTTTTGACTTTGCCGCCGCTTGATCCATCATCGGGTTAAGCAGCACCGGCATCGTTGCATAACTTTGGAACGTGCTGCCGTCTCCCGAATACGACGTAACGGGGAACCGCAACTGCGATGGGGGTGGATTGTCGTCGTTTGAGATCGGTACGCCGTCGCTGTAGCCGCCGCTGGGTAACGGCTGGGAGAGTATCCCCTCGCCCGCCGCGGCCTCCGTTTGTCCGATCTGACCCGAAAAGAGCTGAATGTTGCTTGGCGTCGAGTCTCCCGTATTAGCCTGGAAGTAATGATCGAAGAGTGCGAAGTTCTTCGCGTAGTCCCAGAGGTACGGGACGGTGTCGCAATCGTACACGTCCTCGATGCCAATCGATTCATTATGCAACTCGATTTGTTGGGGGCTTGGGGTCGGCCCGAGTATTGGCTGTCCCGCTTCGACGTCGACCAGAAAATCGTCCATCCTGCCCCGATCGATCGACACTTCTTGATCGAAACGACCGTTGTTGCCACCCGTGATATCGGCCGCATCCGGAACATAGTTTGGACTGCTTGGATTCGCCGAGATTAAGAACGGACGCTGACAACCCCCCGTCTCGGGATCGGGCTGGCAATCCGTTTCTTGGGCGAGATATGTGCCGAGATTTTCGACGTACTGGCCGTTCATGCCAGGAAAGAGGCCGAAAATCTGATCGAAAGTGTGGTTCTCTTGAACGAGCACGAAGACGTGCTTGACCTTAGAATGCACGAGGCGGGATACTACGGCGGGCTGCAGCATCCGCGAGTTGCGTGACGGCGGACCCCGCCGATCCGCCTTGTGCGTTCTGCAATGTCAGCGGCGCGACCGAGGAGCCCCCGCTCGCTCCTCCACATGCCGCTAACGCGCATGTTGCTGCGAGAACTACGATGTTCGATGCTAAACGACGCAATTTGTTACCACCTTTCCCTCTCCTAAAGCGAGGTGCGTATTTTAAAAGCTAACAGAACGCCCGTTCGCATACAACGCGGAGAACAAGCGTCTTTGATAAGGTGGATAATCGTTTCTTAACGTTATTTTGGTGGAGAAATCGCGTCGCGAGAGCTGGCCGTCGTGGACCGTGCCGGGTGCATCCTAGCAGCCCTCCCCCGACGGCGCGAGGATGCGGACGTTCTCCCGGTCTATGTCACATCTGATTGCCGGATCTCGTCACCTTGCCAAACGCCGCCTAAAAGGAGCACACATGAACAAGGTCGGTCTCATCGTTTACCCCGCCTCCGACGTACCGAAGGCAAAGAAGTTCTTCGCTACCTTGCTCGGCACCGAGCCGTACGCTGAGAGCGGCTACTACGTCGGCTTCAAAGCCGGCGATGTGGAAATCGGGCTCGTTCCAAAGGCGGCCCAAGGCGGCTCGTCGGGAGTGCTCGCGTACGTGGACGTCAGCGACATCAATGAGGCGCTGGCGACCCTCCTCGCGGCCGGAGCAGAGAAGGTGCAGGACATCACCGACGTCGCCCAAGGATTGTTGGTCGCGACCGTCAAGGACCCCGAAGGAACGCCCATCGGTCTTCGTCAGTTCCCCAGCTCCTAAGGACTTCAACACATGAACGCTACCCAACAGGTCGACAAGCTGATCCGGGACACTGCCGACTGGCGCGGTGACGTCATAGCCAGCCTTCGAAAGCTGATCCTCGGCACTGACGCGACGATCGTTGAGGAGTGGAAGTGGATGGGCACGCCGACGTACTCCAAGAACAGCGTGATCTGCATCATGAATCCGCACAAGGGCAAGGTGAAACTGACCTTCTCTGACGGCGCGGCGCTTGCGGATCCGGGCAAGCTGTTCAACGCAATGCTCGAGGGTAACAAGTGGCGAGCGATCGACTTTTTTGAGGGCGACAAGATCAATGCGCGAGCTCTGAAAGCGCTCGTTAAGGAAGCCCTAGCGTACGACGCGTTGAAGGGGAAGAGCTCCGCAAGCAAAGCGAAGTCCAAACCGCGAAAATCAAAGTAAAAAACTGCCTTAGCTCGATGCCGCACAGCTTCGCAATATCTCGCCGACGCGCAGAGGGCTCCGCTAGTGCACGGTCCGCGCCTACGACAGAGTGCCATTATTGTTGCCCTGCTCGCGCTTTGTGCCTGCTCCGGAGCGTTCGGCGGTTCTCGTACGCGGGGTGGTTTGCTGTGGAGCACTCTGCCGGCATTGCTTCCTTTAGCTAACCGCCCACGAAATCATACAGGCCTTTGTACGGACCTATGCGGACAAAGTATATGACGCTAGTCCTGAGGAAGTCATCGGGTCGTCGCTTGCCACGCAGTTCGAGCATAATGCGAGCGGTAAAGCAGTCTTAATGCGCCCTCCTAAGCTGTTGTTATACGACGACTCTGCAGGCAAACCGCAAGACATCTACCTTTTTCTAGGGCGCCCGCCGCGTGCGGCGTTTGGAAACAGTACCGGAGACCAGCAGATGCTTGAGTACACACAGTCAGGGAGCGGAGCACGACTAATGGCGCTGGTGATGCACGACGATGAGAAGCGCGAGTATGCCTACGGTCCAAGCAGTCCGCACACGGACACGAAGTTCGGCGCGTTCACTCAGGCACTCTACGACGAAGCGAAGGCTAAAGGCTGGATCGTCATTAGTATGAAAGACGATTGGAAGCAACTTTTCCCGTTCGAAGCCTAGATAAATCCCGATGCATCGCACTCGGCCCTGCATCCGAAGGCGATGCAAAAAAGCCATACTCCATTGTTAACGTCGGCTGAAAATTGACCCGCTTTAGGCCCGAGTCGCCGGTTTAATTTTGACCCACCTTAGGTGCAGTTTTAGCGGCGGGAAGTTTGATTCCCGCCTTCTTGCGCTCGCGTAGCCGGTAGCTCTCGCCGGTGATCATCGCGATATGCGCATGGTGCAGCAGACGATCGAGCATTGCCGCCGTCATCGTCGCGTCGCCGGCAAAGGCGGTATCCCACTGCGCGAACGGAAGGTTACTGGTGATGATCACCGAGCCGTGTTCGTAGCGCTGGGCGATGACTTGGAAGAAATGGTTGGCCTCCTCGCGCGAAAAAGGCAGATAGCCAACCTCATCGATGATAAGCAGGCGTGGGGCTTGGATCGCGCGTCGTAGGTATTGCTTCAGTCGCGCCTGCCGATACGCTGCCGAGAGCTGTAGCATGAGGTCGGCGGCGGAAACGAAGCGGGTCTTGATGCCGGCTTGCGTGGACTTGTATCCGAGTGCAATCGCGAGATGCGTCTTGCCGACGCCGCTCGGACCGAGCAGCACAACGTTCTCGGCTCTTTCGATGAAAGTCAGCGAAGCCAGCTCATTGAGCAGCGATTTGGGCGCGCCGGTTGCGAAGGTGAAATCGTATTGGTCCAGCGTCTTGATCGCAGGAAAGCCAGCGGTCTTGGTAAGCAGAACGCGGCTGCGCTCTTGCCGCTCGCGAAACTCGGCTTGAAGCAGCCGCTCGAAGAACTCCTGGTAGCTCCATTCTCGGCGGACCGCCTCTTCGGCAACGTGTGGCAGCTGCGTTACCATCGTCCCCAGAGCGAGTCGCTGGCAGAGATCGTCGATGCGTTCGAGGTCAATCATATGGCGATCTCCTTAGCCGCCAGTTCGTAGACCGAGATCGGATGCTGAAACGATTCGATCGGCATCGGTACGATGATCTGCGGCGGCTCCTTGGTCGTGAACTTCTGACCGGCGTACGGCAATGGCAACGCCCGTAATGACTGCCGCCCGGTTACGAATCGGTCGACCGGGCGTTCCTTGAGTGTGGCGTGGATGCGGCAGTTGACGACGTCGGCCAGCCAGTCGCGCACTTCGCGATTGAGCAGCGCCGCGTCGAGCGGCTCGGATTGCATTGTTTGCAGCGGATTGAAGAACGATGCCCGCAAGTAGCGATGGAACCGCTCGATCTTGCCCTTGGTCTGGGCTCGATACGGCGCGCACAGCTTCACGCCGACGCCGTAGTGTTTGACGAAATCGAGCCATCCAGCGTGATAGCGATGGAGCCCTTCGCCGTAGGCATTTCGTTCGACAACGATCGTCTTGGGATTATCGCAGAGCACATGGCTGGGAACGCCCCCAAAATAGTGCAGTGCGTTCTCGAGACAAGCGATCAACGTTGAACTGCGTTCGTTGTTGGTGAACTCGACGTAGGCATATCGTGAGTAGCCCAACTCCGCCGTGAACGCTCGCAGCGGCAGCGCGCCGCGCCGGAGCACGACAAAATCGATCTGCAGCTGCGATCCGGGCTTGGTCTCAAAGCGCACGATCGGCTCTGGCGGAGGTGCCGGCCGAATCTCGCGAAGATATTCCTTGAGCTGCGTGATGCCGCCCTCGTAACCTTGAGCACGGATCTCCCGCAACAGCACCGTTGCCGGTAATTGCACCTTGCCGGCGGCGTCCAATCGCTCTTGGAGATAGCTCTTGAACGGCCCGATCTTCGTTGGTCGCGACCTCCTTGGGCCGTAGCGGCCGTCGTGCAGACCGCGCAAGATCGCGCGAATGGTGTTCCGAGCAAGACCGGTCTCTCGCTCGATAGCCCTGATTCCCTTGCCCTGTCGGTGCAGGACGTCGACTTCCACCTGAATCTCCTTGTTTAGCATCGCGAACGGAGGTTCGCGATCGGTTCAGGTGGGTCAATTTTCAACCGGCGGGGTGGGTCAATTTTACTCCGGCGCTAACACCATATAGCTTTTTCGATGCTTCGCGAGTTTTGCAAACGCCGCTGAAAAATGCACACGAGCTCCGCAGCAAGACGCGAGGCGCGAAAAGCCCCTATTTTACGGGCTTTTTCGCTAGGGGCGTCGCGCGGCGATCGCTGGCTAGGGGGCCCGGTTTTCGCTCGTTCCTCTATGCCCGCTACGCGGCGGCGCGGGATAGGGGCTAAAGGCTTTCAAAACGAGACCCCCTCCCCCGCTGCCGATCGGCAAAGATCAGAGCCGTGGCGATCCAAGCCGCAAAGCGTTAAGCGCCGCGCGCCAAACTGCGAGGTTGCTGCGAGTTAAGCGGCTATGATGCGAGGCTGCAATGCGCCACGCGATCGGCGCTCTGCTGCGCAGCTGCGAGGCTACGCAAAGCCCCTGACACGATGTGCCTCGCGAGCGCGGCGAGGCGGAGCACCCGAGTCGCTGCACGAGAAGCTGCAAGCGGAAACGTGAAGGCTCTGCACTCAGCGGTGCTCGGCATCGCCCGACCGATAACACGTGTCGACCTGCGTCCGCGTGAGGGCATGGCCCTGTTGACCGGCAGGCACTGATGTGCAGCGCAGGAACTGCGCGAAATCAGGGTGATTGAAGACCGCGAGAAGTCGAACCGTCGTTTGACCGCTATTTTTGATCGTAACCCAAGTTTTTCGAGGGATGAAGATTGTTGCGTGAGGGCCAAGAGACTCTGTCCGGTCACCCACCTGCGCGTAGACCGTTCCGTTTTCTGTGTAGACAATCTCATCTTGATCTAAGTGGCGATGCCACGGGATGACTGCGCCCGGAAGTAGCTCTTCCGTGATCAGTACGAGATCAGGCGAATTGCCGTTTTGGGGGTCGACTTTGATTATGAAATTCGGAATGTGCTTTACATCGATGCCGGGCCTTGGTAAGCGCGAACGTCGTTCGCCTTGATCCGCCTGAAGCAGCAACGGCTGCGGAGCTAACGAGGTGCCGCCGGCGACTTGGACATGCGATTGTGCGCACCCAGGTAGCATCGTGGCGCCGACACAGATGCCCAGAGCAAATCCCCATAGTGGCGCAGCGATCCCGCTCCGCCGCAGCGCCGGATGAAACGCCCAGTCGGCCAGCTTGCGCTTTCCTGTTGAAGACCGCTTCATCCGTAGGCTTTCCTCGGTTACCAGTCTGTCCACTCTAAAATTGTACGCCCCCTCCCTGGCGCCGGGCTGCGGGGCGGATAGATGAGGCTTACTGGTTCTCTTTGATCAGTTCCTGAATGTCTATCCCGCGCTTAATGGGGTACAGTAGACTCCACGTGACTTTCAGATTCGTCTGCGGGTTCGTGACCGGGCGCGCGACATACGTGTAATATTGCGCGCTGAGTGACATCAACTGATCGCCAAGCTTAAATGTCTTAGAAACGCCACCGCCAAACGGAACCGCCCATTTATCGGACTCTTTTTCAGCGGCTTGGATTCCAGCCGTAACGACGAGGCCGGGCATTACGGCTTATCTTCACTGAAGGCTCGGATAACAGGGCGCGCCACGCCCTGGGATTAGTGCCAAGCCGCAAAAGCCTTCCCATACGAATACGGATTAACAACTGCGATGGTAGTAGCGGCCGCCGGCGGGGGCCTCGTTTTGCGGGGCCTCGACCGCCGCGGCGGGGAGGTGCCTCGTTTTGAAAGGCGCCCGATAGGCCCCGCTTAGCCCCGACTTCGATCGTAGCCGCCGTGGCCTCGATCCGGGGCGCATGGGTCGTTGTTTTGAAAGCCCTTAGCCCCTATCCCGCTATGCTGCGGCGCGGAGATACCGTATTTCACGTCAAGCATAATTCGCATCAAAAGCGACGCCGGACCGAAGAATGCCATAGGCTAGAACCAAGAGTTTGCGCATGACCGCTCCGATGATGAGCCGCTTATGCTTTCCAGCGGCTAGTAACCGCTCTGCGAAGACCCGGAGAGTTGGATTGAAGCGAAGAGCCACGATCGCGGGCATGTAAAGCGCCTTGCGAACGCGAGCGTTGCCGGTCTTGCAAAGCCGAGGGCGCCCGTGAATGGACGTTCCAGAACGCCGTTCTCGTGGCGATAGCCCGGCAAACGCGGCGACCGCCTTGGCGGACTGAAAGCGATCGAGGTGTGGGATCTCCGAAAGGATCGAGCCCGCGGTTGTCTCACCGATCCCGGGAATCGACGTCAGCAAGTCACGCCGACGCTTAAGATCGGGGTGGTCGTCGAAGTGCTGGCGAATCTTGCGCTCAACTTGGGCGATCTGATCGTCAAGCGTGGCGATGACTTCCCGAATAGAAGCCGTAACGATGGCTGCCTCTGAAGATTGTGCGTACACGGACTGCTGCGCTCGAGTGATCTTCAGATGCTCGTAATGGCGCATCAGAGCTTGCAGTATACGGATTTCTGGCGCCGGCGGAATCCACGCCTCAGGAGCTTGGCTCCGACAGAAGCGAGCGATGAGAGCCGCGTCAACCGCGTCGGTCTTTGTTCGCAGCAGCTCGCTTTGTGCGAAGGCCTTGATGCGCGCCGGATTGACCACGCTGACGCGATGCTTGAGCTCGTGAAGATAGAAGGCCAAAGCCTCCCAATATGCGCCCGTCGCTTCCATACAGATGTGGACGTCAGCTGCGTGACGATTCTTAAGCCACGCCGTCAACTGTTCAAAGCCTTTCGACGTGTTTGAAAAGACTCGTTTCGCCTTGCTCCGATCGCTGAGAAGAAGCGCATGAAACGTTTCTTTCGAAAGGTCGATTCCCAAGAACGATGCCATGTGCGCAGCCTCCAATAACGGCGCCTCTTCTGGATCGACCTTGTGCATTCGAGCTGCCGCGGAGCGCGGCGCTCACGATACCGTCCGATCTCTGTAGGCGCGATGGGCAGGCCGCCTATCTATCCCGCGGGTTACAACCCAAGGAGTCAGTCAGCGTGACCTGCCCTACCCGACATCATACAAGGAGTTGGGCGAGAAAAGATGGCGCCCCACTCGGCGCTGGGCTACATCGCTGCTGATATCTACGCTGCGAGACTGCGAGGCAGCTGCGAGGTTAGGCTGCTCTGATGCGAGGCGTCTAAGCGCTATGCGATCGGCGCCGTGCTGCGCAACTGCGAGCCTACGCTAAGCGCCTAGCGCGATGCGGCCTCGCGAGCGCGGTGGGTGAGGCGGGGGTGCGCTTATGATTTGAACTACCTTTGGGCTTGGCAGTGCCTTAAGTCACGATGCAGAAAAACGAACGATGCCTCACTGGGTACCGTTGGTAGATGAACGCGATGAGGGACCTCCTTCACGCTTCATGCTAGACAACAACGTCGACGCATGGATTCTCGATAAGTTACAAGGCCTCGGCGTCAGCGCGGTTCCTTTACCCATTAGCCTCCGAACTGCCGCGGACGACGTAGTCCTCGCCGAGGCAAAACGGCAAGACCGAGTCTTCATAACGCATGATCGGCGGTTCGTAAATCCGCGCGAGATCGAGCCTGAAACGAACCCCGGCATTATTATCATCCCCAACGATGGCCGTGGCGGATTTTATTGGAACATCGTTAGCGCAGTGCTGTCGCACATGTATCTTTCGCCTCATGGCGTCGATCAAACGGTCGTTCGCGTCTACCCAAGTGGCCGCATAACGATTTGGAATCCAAAAGAGCAAACGGGTGAAATGGCACCCATTTATTGTCGGCTGAATGAGGGCCGTATAGTTGAAGTTTGGGTCGATGATCAAAGTGAGTGGGCAAGCGACCCGGATTATGATGAATAGCGGCGACCAACAGCGAGAGATGCTAAGCGCCTAACGCGAAGCGACCTCGCGAGCGTGCGGGGCAGGGCAAAGACCGTCAGTTCCCTTTATACTTCTCGAACACTTCACGTCCAACGGTTCCCACAACGGCATCGTATATCGGCATGCGCCGATCGTTAAAGAACTGGCTACGGACGATAACATAGTGCGTCGAATCGACCTTTTCGACGCGAACCATTGTCGAAAACTTGTGCCTGGTTGGGAGCGGCGGACGTGGTTCAAGCGCGAGATCGTGCCGAAGCTCGACCCCTTCTCGCTCAAGGAGATCGGCAAGGCGACAGGCCTCTCGCTCGCGGCGTGCTCGCGCATCCGCGCGGGGGCGAAGGTGCCGCATCCGAGGCACTGGGACGCCCTGCTCGCGCTCGTCCAGAAGTGAAGTTTCTGGCGACATATTCTGCCGAAGCTGGCAGGGCCTAGTGCTTGCGACCTAGGGAGATCGGGTGTAAGGTCAGCGGGCAACCCGGTGAGAACTCGGGGAGGCATGCGAGATGCGGGTCTGGCTCTTCGCGCTCATACTTTTCGGGATTGGCATACCAGGTCGAGCCGGTGCTGAGAGCAGTCCAAGTCCGGCGCCAATCCCAACCAACTCTCCGTCTCCAGTCCAGCCGCCAAAATTGCCGGTGGAACTTCATCCGTACGGCGGGGCGCAAGAGCTACTCAGCAAGTATGGAACAACGCCATGCGTGGTGGTTGGGGGCGAAGCGGTAATCGCCGCTAGCTACGTGAGCGCTAAGATCAACGGAACGCTTTCGATTTCGAGCAGTGCTTTGCCGAACGTCTCGGAGGCGACCAGCGCACTGGTCCGGCGCTATCCGGCGGCGCAGGCTATCATCGGCGTTGGACCGTTTACACAAGTTGACATTATCCCTCCGACGTACACTCGGGTAGACACGACCGAGTTTCCTCTGCTGGTGAGTGGGATACTCATTGGAAAGCCAGCGTGAAGCAGCGCATCCAGTTCGATCCCGCAGAGGGGACCATAACCGCTGTTTCCGCCGGTGCGGAGTTCCCGAGCGGGTTCTCCCGCGTTGCGCGCACGAGGCTCGGCATATTCATTCGACCTTATCGGGGAGAAATCGTGGCCGAGCCGCCTCGCGTTGCTCTACGATATGCACTTGTTCGGTTCCGTTAACGCGAACGCGGCGCGAAGATGGACGCTTTCACCGACGCTACTCGGCGCGTGGGTCTCTCCCGGCAACCTGATCGCGGGCGCGGGTGCCGTGCTTCTGCCAAGCGGAAAAACCATTCCAATGATTGTCGCTGGACAACTGTTTAGTCGGCACCTCGGCATTGAAGTGCTCTACGCTGGGATGGTGCGTCCGGGTTCACGACCAGCACCCAGCCAGGCTTGCCGATCATCAGCAACCTCAACGTGAACGGTAACGTCAACGCGCTCACCGTGACGCTGATAGGTCTGCTGGGGTAAAAGCGGACCCTGACGCGT
Source organism: Vulcanimicrobiota bacterium (assembly GCA_963831815.1). Classification (GTDB taxonomy): domain Bacteria; phylum Vulcanimicrobiota; class Vulcanimicrobiia; order Vulcanimicrobiales; family Vulcanimicrobiaceae; genus Cybelea. The sequence continues at coordinate 1,516 of CAWHRL010000001.1, read as the reverse complement.
TCATCGAAACTGCCGAACCAGGAGGCGCAATCATGAAAAGACTGGGCGTACTACTCGCATCGGCTTTTGCGATAGCGCTCACGCCGCTATCGGAACTTGCATTCGTCCTGCCCGCGCGGGCTCAGGAAGCGCCCTCCGAAAACATTATGCGTAGTCGCGCATTCGAGGCGGTCGTCTGGGGCATGCCGGCCGTCAACGCCTAATATGTATGATGCGCTGGTGCAGAACGGAGGCGCATACAACCAGATCGTCTACTGGTCGGCTCTCCCGAGTTGGAAAAACCAAACGCTAACACCGAATCCGGACGCGATCTATCTCATGCCTTTCTTTAACACGAAGAACGTCGGTCCGATGGTCCTTGAGATTCCGCCCAGCGACGGCGGCTCGATCACTGGTAATGTGGACGATATTTGGCAGACACCCTTGGAGGATGTCGGGCCGGCCGGTGTGGACAAGGGGAAGGGCTGTAAGTGCCTGATTCTTCCTCCCGGCTACAAGGGCAAAGTACCGAGCGGTCAACACCGCGCCGCCGCTGGAGACGTACCAGGGCTTTGCACTGCTGCGTTCGATCCTGAAGAGCGGCAGCGATGCCGACGTAGCCCCGTTGCTTACGGCAAGCGCGTCAAACTATACCCCTTGTCGCAAGCAGCCAATCCATCCGCGACCAAGTTCGTCGAATCGTTCAAGACGTCCTGTTCGACGCGAGCATTCCTTACGATGTTCGGTACTTCCAGGCGTTGGATCGCATCGTGCAGATCGAGCCGTGGTTGGATCGGGACAGAGTGATGATCGACCAGCTCAAGTCGATCGGGATCGAAAAGGGCAAGCCGTTTAATCCCAGCGCAGAAACGCAGCAGATCCTCAAAGACGCTGCGCAACAGGCTCACCTGTGGTTTGAGACCCGGTACGTAACCCTCTTCGCGCCGCCGTTCTTCGAGGGGACGCATTGGGCGCTTCCTATTTTGAGCGACGTTGGCAAAGAGGAGTCTGCGTCCTTTGCAGTCCCGACGTGTATCCCGTTGATGACCGCGGCCTCACGTACGCGTACGTTTCGTCGGCATCAAGCACCTGGGAGCGGGCCAGTACTACCTGATGACGATTGCGGACAAAGACGGCCAACCGTTCGAGGGGAGCAACACGTATAGCCTGACGGTGCCCGCGAACGTTCCGGTGTCGCAGTACTGGTCGATGACCGTGTACAATCGCTAAACGCATACGTTCGTCCGCAACGTGGCATGGGCGAGCCGATCCTCGAATACTCCGGACCTGCAGAAGAACGCTGATGGCTCGGTAACCATCTATTTTTCGCGCCGACGGCCCCGTCGGGCAACAGCTCAAATTGGATTCCAACAGATCCCAACGGGACGTTTGAAGTTTTGGCCCGTTTCTACGGCCCGCAAAAAGCGCTATTCGATAAGACGTGGGTAATGTCTGATATAGAAAGGTGAAATGAGCGACTCAGTTCCCGTTACCGTCGACAACTTCATCCGCGCCGAATCCGACAAGACCTTTTCCG